>NZ_SBIT01000001.1 GCF_004765785.1 Halorussus ruber
ATAGGAGTAACGGCTGATTGGCACAGCCAGTAGCTGTCCAACGTGGCGGCTACAAACCGTAACCATCCCAATCCAGCGGTGCGGTGCCGTGGGAATCCTCGCCCTTCAGGGCGGGGAGGATGTCAATCTCTGCGGCCCGAACTCTCGAAGAAACAACCCGACCCACTCCGTCATAATCAAGTCACCTCGAAAACCACCACCCACCGTGTTCCGAACAGGACATCTCGGCGTGGCGCTCGCGCTCTACGCCCCCGTCGGCGGGTGGCTCCTCGCCCTCCAGCACCCGACCGCCGCGGTCCTCGGCGGCGCGGCCGTCCTCTGGACGACGATGCTCCCCGACTGGGACCACCGGATTCCCTTTCTCACCCACCGGGGCGCGACCCACACCCTCGCCTTCGCAGGACTCCTCGCCGGGAGCGTGTGGGCCGCGGTCGGCGCAGGTGCGAAGGCGGCGAACCTCGACGCGCCAGCAGTCGGCCCCCTCCCGCTTTCCGCGTTCGCCGCCGGAATCGTGGCGCTGGCGCTCCTCGCGCACCTCGTGGCAGACCTGCTGACGCCGATGGGAGTCGCGCTGCTGTGGCCGCTGACCGACCGGCGCTACTCGCTGTCGGTGACGCCCGCCGACAGCACCGCGTGGAACTACGCGCTGTTCGCGCTCGGCGTCTTCGCCACCGGCGCGGCGGCGTATCTCGCCCTCGACTTGCTCGTGCAGGGCGGGTGACGACTCAAGTTCGTATCTCAAACCGAAACCGCCAGCGGGCGGGGCGACAACCCTTTTCCCCGTCCCGGCCCTGCTATCGACAATGACGCAGGACTCCGAGGAGTCCCCGTCGCCGCCCACCCCGGACGGAGGACCGTCCTCACTCGCCGACGACTCGCTTCTCAGGCCCTTCCGCGAGGCCGACGACCCGGTGTTGACGACCGAGGAGGTCGGAAACGCGGTTCCGTACCGCCGCGCGCCGACCGTCGAGGGCCTCGAACGGCTCGCCGACGAGGGCGTCCTCAAGCGCAAGCGGATCGGCGAGGAGACGGTCTGGTGGTTGCCGGGCCACACGGCGACCGACGAGCAGCGCGGCCCGATGCCGGGGACGACCTACGACTACGACGGGGGGCTCCCGCGACAGCTCGAAAACGACATCTCGACGCTCTCGGCCCCCAGCGAACCCGAGCGCGCCGCGATTTACGCGGCGTGTCACTATCTCGCGGAACACGGCCCGGCCTCCTCGGAGACGCTCTGTGCCGAGGTCTACCCCGACAACGAGGCGGGATACGACGACGCCTCGTCGTGGTTGCGAGAGTGCGTCCGTCCGGCGCTGGCGGCGCTGGCGGGCGTCGAACACGTCGAGGACGGGTGGCGGCTCGACCCCGAGTGACGCCGGGACGCTGTCCACTCGACTCCGAGTGACGCGAGGACGCTGTCCACTCGACTCCGAGTGACGCGAGGACGCTGTCCACTCGACTCCGAGTGACGCGAGGACGCTGTCCGACGAAATCAGAACTCCGAGAGCGTGGCGCTCTCCGAGGCGCGGCGAAGTCGGCGAGACTCGTCTTCTGCGGCGGCTTCCAGAAACGCTCGGAATCGCGCGGACGGCTCCGAGAGTCCCACGAGACCCTCGTCGGCGTCGTACTCGACGACAGCTTCTTCGGCGAGCTTCGGGACGTGGACGTGGTGGAGACCGGCCGCGACCCGCTCGGTCGGTGCGTCTTCGAGCGCGGCGACCTCCTCGGCGAGGTCGGCCAGCGCCATCGGCCCTGAGTGGCGATACAGCACGTAGAGAGCGTTTCGGCGGCGCTCAGGTCCGAGGAGCTCGAAAATCGCGTCGAGCGACCGAACTCGGGGGCCGGGACTGGCGGGATTGTTCGCGGTCGGTTCGCCGTTCGAGCTGTCCGGGGACTGACTCATATCCTTGGTTGTGTCTCACACCCACACTTCATAAATCTAGGTAGATTCCTCGAAATCCATAGATTCGAAACAAACCGACGCGGTTCCGACGTCCGGTTGTCGCAGACGATAGCGTCGGTGAATCGCTGACGACGGGACCGTCCCAATCACCAGTCTCGATAGGACAACTCGTCTGCCTTGTTGGTGACCGCCTGCATCATGCACCCGTGGCAGACCCACATGTCGCCCCCGTTGCGAGCGACGAGTCGCGTCCCGTCGGGCTTGCGGTCCTCGCAGATGTCACAGACGCGCATAGCTCCTGTTGGTCGCGTGGGGGTTTCAATCTCTCGGGCAGTCCAGCGAACTTCTCCTCCCGGCGGACTTTTGCGTCCGACTGTCGAGTGTTCGAACGATGGCCGGGACGCTGACCGAGTTGTTCGTCCGAATCGTCGGGCACAATCCCGTGATGCAGGGGTTAGCCGGTGGCGTCGTCATCGCCGCGCTCAACACCCTCGGGGCGGCGCTGGTCGTCGTCTGGCCCGACCCCTCCGAGCGGGCGCTCGACGGGGCGCTGGGCTTCGCCGCGGGCGTGATGCTCTCGGCGAGTTTCACCAGCCTCATCCTCCCCGGCATCGAAATCGGCGGCATCGGACCGGTGCTGGCCGGGTTCGCACTCGGCGTCCTCCTGCTCGACCGCGCCGACCAGTGGGTGCCTCACATCCACGTCGTGATTACGGGGCGGAACCGGGCGAACGGACTTCGGTCGAGGAGCGACGGTGACCCCCGAATCGAGGAGGACACCGCCACCGGTCGGGCGCGAATCGACCCCGAGGACGACCGGACTGCCTCGGTGCTGCTCTTTATCGTCGCCATTACGCTCCACAACATGCCCGAGGGACTGGCGGTCGGGGTCGGTTTCGGGTCGGGCAACCTCGGCGACGCGCTGGCGCTGATGCTCGCAATCGGCATCCAGAACATCCCCGAGGGGCTGGCGGTGTCGGTCGCGGCCGCCAACGCCGGGTTCGGGTCGCTGTTCTACGCCACGCTCGCTGGCGTCCGGGCCGGACTCGTGGAGATTCCGCTGGCGGTGTTCGGCGCGCTCGCGGTCGGTCTCGCCGCGCCGATGTTGCCCTACGCGATGGGGTTCGCGGCGGGCGGGATGCTGTTCGTCATCAGCGACGAAATCGTCCCCGAGACTCACGCTCGGGGTCACGAGCGAGTGGCGACCCTCGGGACGATGGTCGGCGTGGCGGTGATGCTGTATCTGGACATCGTGCTCGGCTAACCGGGAGTCGGGGCGACCGTCGGAAGCGGTTATCAGGGTGGGCGTCGTTGGTCCGGTATGGAACACGTCGAGTACGTCTACACTTTCGGCATGACCGACGAGGAGTTAGACGAGTACCTCCGCGAGAACGACATCGGCGTCCTCTCGCTGGCGGACGACGGCGACGCCTACGCGATTCCGGTGGGGTACCACTACGACGGCGAGCGCCTCGTCGTCCGACTGGGCGAGCGCGACGACAGCACGAAGATGGACTACCTCGAAACCACCGAGCGAGCCACGCTGGTTCTCTACGAGAAAGAGAGCGAGCGGTCCTCGTGGAGCGTCATGGTTCGCGGGTCGCTCCGCGAACTCCCGCCGGAGTCGGACCGGGAAATCAACGAGCAGTTCGAGCCGTTCCGGCTGTTCAACGAGTCCATCGAGGACGTGGACGCCGCCGTCTACGAGATGGAGATGGCCGAGGTGACCGGGCGACGGACCGATTGACTTCTGACGAACTGCTCTCGTCCGCGCAACCTCTAACCCTCCCGAGACCCAATCCGGAGCCATGAGCGAGAAGACCGAGAGGACCGACGATCTGCCCGAGACCGAGGCCGAGTGGCGCGAGAAACTGTCCGACGAGGAGTATCGAATCCTCCGCGAGGCCGGGACCGAGCGGCCGTTCTCGGGAGAACACGTCGACCGCAAGGACGACGGCACCTACGCCTGTGCGGGGTGCGGCGCGGAACTGTTCGAGTCCGACACCAAGTACGAGTCGGGGTGCGGATGGCCGAGTTTCTACGACACCGACGACGACCGCATCGAGACCCGCCGGGACACCAGCAAGGGGATGGACCGAATCGAAGTGCTGTGCGCGAACTGCGAGGGACACCTCGGGCACGTCTTCGAGGACGGCCCGGAACCGACCGGCAAGCGCTACTGCATCAATTCGGCCGCGTTGGAATTCGAGGACGAAGAAAGCGAGGGATAGCGCGGCGAGCGAAACTGGTCGCGTTTCTCTCAGCGGACGGGGGGCGGCCACAAGGCTTATATCTAAAAACCCGAAGTTTTATTCCCCTTTCATCTCTCTGGAACCATATGACCAACACAGCGGCATACCTTGACAAGTCAAGTAGCGACACGGACGAGACGCTCGACCGACCGACGGTGAACGTGAAATACGCCCCGAGCGCCCCCGTCGTGGACAGTCCGATTCTGGTGGAGGCCGACCACGACGAGTCTGGCGTGGAGTACGAGTGGGAGTTCAGCGACGGTTCGACCGCGACCGGTCGGAAGGCGAGCAACATCTTCGACTCCGCTGGCGAGCAGTCGATTACGCTGACCGCCACCGACGGCGACGGCCGGACCGAGACGGTCCGCCAGACGCTGACGGTCTACCGCGAGGCGAACGTCGAAATCTGCGAGCGCGACTGCGGGGACGAGTACGTCACGGTCGTCATCCGCGGCGACTCGGACTTCGACCCGGCCGGGTCGGTCGCGGTAGACTCCCTGCGATTCGGCGCGCCGACCGCGCTGGCGATGGGAAGCGGGTCGGCCCCGGTCGAGACCGACGCCCGCGACGGCGACCTGCGCGTCCAGTTCCCCCGCCCGCCCGGCGACTCGGCCGGACGCCTCGCCGGACGCACCGCCGACGGCGTGCCGCTGGCTGGCACTGCCAGCACCGTCGACGCCGCCGACGCCGCCTGACCGAGGTCTGCCGCTTCGGAAATGAATACATTGGCTAGGGAAATCTATACAATTTCAAAATAATCGTAATTCTGTCTCTACGGCTGCTGCTCGTGTGTGGTGAACGGCGTAATCGCGGCGGTCCGCTGGGCCACGGTGGCGATGCGGAGGACGAACGCGAACAGCACCGCCAGCGGGGCGAACCCGACCGCGACCGTCGCCGCGAGGAGCAAGGGCGGGACGCCGCCGTAGAACGTCTGGGCCGACGGTCCCGCCGCCGCGACCAGCATCATCGTCGAGACGATTTCCGCCGGGACGCCGACGGAGAGCAGGATTCTCGACAGCGAGGCCAACTCGCTCTGCATGAACAGCGTCTTGAAGTACTGGCGCGCCACGTCGATTTGCCGGAGGCGACTCACAGAGTAGCGGCACCGACCACCGGACCGCTCGCAGGACGACGAGTTCGACTGCCACGAGGAGCGCGAACACCACCACGAGCAGGAGTCCGGCGACCACCAACCTGTCGCCGTTCAGCACCAACCAGTCGAGCGCTCGCTAGTCGTCGCCCAGTTCCGGCAGGCCGATGCGAAGTTCCGTCTTCGGCCAGTTCATCCGAACCGTGGTAGGGCAGTCGGACACGAAAGTTCGTCGGCCCCCGGAAGACACTTTCCGCTGCCCCGAGTTCTTTTGCTCGTCACACTCGCAGTCGCACCGTACTCTCGGTCACGTTCGAGACGTACTCGTCGGGCAGTCGATGCACGTCCTGATTGACCATCTCGTCCCACCCGAGTTGGGACACCGCGTCGTCGTCGGTCGCCTCGACCGCGACGTACATGTCGCCGTCGCGGATGTCTTGGACCGAACCGATTGCGACGCCGCTCTGGGCGACGACCCGCTTGCCGATTTGGTCGTTCTTGTAGTCGGCCATGGAGACCGGTTCGGTTTCTCGGCCTGAATGCGTTCGGGCCGCGTACGAGAGTCTTCGGATACGCAGGAGAAGTTCCGATTTCGAGCAGATGGAATTAGGTCTCGAAAGCCCTCGCGCGGTTCGCGGTCGCCCTTTCAGTCCGCCAGGGATGCGGTTGGAACACCGAGCGTAGTGCAGCGGTTGGTCACGCTTGCCTAAACACCGCCCTCGGGCATGCCACTTCGGGTCACACTTATGATGGCTCGGCGACTACTTCCGGACGAGAACCGATGAGTCGAACCGCCAGCGACGGGACCGCGAGCGGGGACGCATCGAGTCCGACGACCGACGAATCGGCGTCCCCGACCGAGTACGAGCGCCTCCGGACGAAGAAGAAAGAGCGGCAGGGCAACGCCGAGCGGGCCGAGGTCCGGGACGTGTTCGTCGGCGAGCGCCGGGTCGTCCTCACGGTCGGGTTCGACTGGACCACCGACACCGAGCGGTTGGTCTACGACCTCGACAGCGACCGCGAAGTGCTGAAACTCGAAGCCCTCGCCGAATCCAAGGGGTTCGACTTCGAGCAGGTGTCGTTTCTGGAGGCCGAGGAGATTCCGGTCGTCTACACCGGGAGCGAGTGGGTGCCCGAGGCCCACGTCGAGTACGTCGAGGGCGAGGGGTCGGCGGGCCAGACCTTCGTGACGGAGCTTCGCCTCCTCGTGCGGGAGTTGGCCCGGTCGCCGAAGGTTCTCCGGCGACTCGTCCGGGTCTCGCGCACCATGACGACCAAGCAGTTGGTCATCGCGGTCATCATCGTCAAGAAGCTGATTATCGTGGCCCTGCTGGCGTGGCTGTTGCTCTGACTGTCTCCTCGCTCGGGAACGCTTTTTCTCGCTTCGGACCGAACGAGACTCATGGCCAACCCAGTCCCGGCCGCGGCCGAGGAGCTACTGACCAGCCAACCCCTGATGGCCCACTTCGCCACTTGCACCGACGAGCGACCCCACGTCGCGCCGGTCTGGTACCACTACGACGAGGGGACGGTCGAGGTCTTGACCACCGGCCGAAAACTGGCGAACGTCCGCGAGAACCCCCGTGTCGCCATCTCGGTCCAGCAGGACGACGAGGGGCAGGCCCGGTGGCGGGTGACGCTCCGCGGGACCGCGACCGTCGTCGAGGACGAGGAGGAACGGCGGGAGGCCGCCGCGCGAATCAACCCGAAGTACGGCGCGGAGGCCGACGAGTACCCCGAGAACGTGCTAGTCCGGGTCGATGTCGGGTCGGCGAGCTACAAGACGTACTGACTCACTCGATGGCGAACCGCAGAATCGCGGCCACGCCGTCGAACCCCTCGCGGAACTGCTCGCCGCGGGCGAAGTCGGTCGGGACGACGAGGCACTCTCCGCCCTCGCTGTCGGCGCGCTCCTGAATCTCCTCGACCGCCTCGGGCGAGAGGTCCTCCGAGACCAGCACCGTCTCGACCGCGTCGTAGTCCAGGGCCTCCTCGACTTTCTCGCGGCCGTAGACCACCTCGGTGTCGTCGGCGTCGCTGTCGGCAGCGGATTCGGCCTCGCTATCGACGTGGAGCGCCTCGAAAAAGTGGTCGAGCGCCTCGCGCATCTCCTCGCGCTCGGCGTCTCGAAGCTGCTCGCTGGCCTTCTCCACGAGTTGGCGGAGTCCCTGCTCGGTGGCGTACTCGACCGAGAACGTCCCCTCGACGATGGCGTCTTCGAGGCGGTAGTCGAGGTGGTCGCCCTCGCTGAAGTCCTCGACCGTAATCTCGGTGCCGCCCAGAAGCAGGCCGTCGATGCCCTCCGCCGCGCCGTCGGACTCCTCGCCGTGGTGGCCCAGAAACGCCCGCTCGGCCTCGTCGGCCACCGTCTCGAAGAACTCCTCTTTTTGTCGTTCGCGCTCGCGCGCGAACCGCTGAGCCGACTGGCCGCCCGCCTTGGTCTTGCCCATCACGTCGCTGTCGAACGTCTCGATTTTCTCCACGTCGTCGCCCTCCGAGAGGCCGAGGACCGCCCCGCCGCGTTCCACGACCAGCAGGCCGAAGGTCTGGGACGACCCGTGGGTGGCCTCCAGCAGGTCGGTGTCGAACTCGTTGTCGCGCTCGTAGGTGAACTCCGAGACGGGCGTCGAGAGGTCGTCGAAGACGTACTCGACCACGTCGCCGTCCACCACTCCGGCGTAGACGATGAGGCCGTTCTCGGGCGTCGAGTCGCGGCGCTGGAACACCTTCCGGAGGGCTTCGAGCGCGTCGAGATACGCGGCGTCCTCGCCCTTCTCGCTGATGTACTCGGCCTCGGCGCGGTCCTCCTCGACGCGCTCCAAGGCCTCGCCGACCGACGCGTCTGGCGGAATCGCCACGGTCAGGAGGTCGTTCTCGGTCGCCTCGGCGGCTTCGACGCGCTCGATTCGCTCGCGGAGTTCGTAGTCTTGGATGTCCATGTGGGGAAAAATACGAAACGTAGTAGGGCGCGGTCGAAATTGAGGGTTTGGGCCGAGACTTATCCGCCTCGCGGTGGTACGCCGGAGGTATGCCCATCATTCACTTCGAGGAGGCCGACGCCCCCGAGCGGACCCAAATCGGCGAGGCCATCGTGAAGTTCGCCAGACAGGCCGACCGACTCGAAACCGGTCGAAGCGAGGGCAAGTACTTCCTGACCCACGAGGACGGCTGCGGCGTCTGCGGCGAGCGAATCGAGACGGGCGACGAGTTCTTCTTCGACACCGAGACGGGCGATATTCTCTGCACCGACCACGGGCGGGCGAGGCGGGAAGAAACCGAAGAATAGCTACTCGCTCTCGCCGACCACGTCCTCGACCTGCCACTCCGGAAGCACCAGCATCTGTTCGTCCTCGGCCATCTCGTCGGTCGTCACGAATTCGAGTCGGTCGCCGCCGACGACGCCCGACCCGCTCTCCACGATGTCGTCCCAGTGGTCGAACACCGCGTCGGGAACCCGTAGCTGTCGGCTGTCGTCGCGGATGACCGTGCTGGTCAGGAATCGAATGCCGGGGTCGTCCTCTACCGGGTCGTAGAGTTGGGAGGCGACCACCGCCCCGTCCTCCTCGCGGACGCCCCAGTAGACCTCGCCGCCCTGCTTGACCAGTTCCATGTTGACGGCCTGCTGGGGGACCGGTAGCTCTTGGGAGTTGCCGCTGACCGACGCGCCGCCGAGTCGCTCGTACTCTGGCATGGGTGTTTGGTCGGCGGCCACGCTGTTAGGTCGTGTGGCCGCCCGAGCGACTGCTCCGCAGAGCGCCCATCCGCTCCATCCGACCGACAGACCGATTCGACCGACAGACCGGTTCGACCGACAGACCGATTTGCCTCCGGGGCGACACGACACCTATGTCGTCCGTCTCGAACTCCGAGTCCTCGACCGAGGAGCAGTCGTCGCCCGACGTCGGCACCTCCTCGCCCGAACCGGCGGTCTCGTCCGAGGTGCGGGCAGACGAGAGTGGCGACGACGAGGGCGGCGAGGGGTCGTCGCTGTTCGACAAACTCGACACCGCGGCGACCGTCCTCCGGGTCTCCGTCCTCGCGTTCGTCGTCGTCTTCACGCTGATTCCCGTCGTCGGCCTCCTCGTCGGGTGGGCACCCTTCGACCCGCCGCCGAAACTGCCCTACTTCGCGCTGGTCGGGTTCGCGCTGGTCGGCACCGTCGCGCTCGTCGGGGCCGAGTTGTGGGACGTGTAGCTGCGTGGAAGATGTCTTCGTCGGAGCGCGAGGAAAATCAGTAATCGGGACGCGGAGCCGTTCCCGCCTGTCCGCTATTCGGCGCGCTGGAGGTCGAACGACAGCGACACGTCGTTGGTCAGGTTGTCCACGAGCGGCGAGTTCTCCCGCGCAACCGTCTTCAACTCCTCGAGTTCCTCGTCTGTCGCGTCGGTCTCGATGTGGGCGGTACACTCGATTTCGTCGTAACCCGGTCGAACGTCGGCGATGCCGAGGAGTCCGCGCATGTCCACCTCGCCCTCGAACTCGAAGCGCAGTCGGTCGATGTCGATGCCCAGTTTCGCGCCGTGGGCCGCGTAGCTGACGGTCAGACAGGTGCCGAGCGCGCCCAGAAGCTGTTCGGTCGCGGTCGGTGCCTCGCGGTGGCCCATCAGCGCACCTTCCATCGTGAACTCGGGGGATTCGGCGACCTTGCCGCCCTTCACGATGTCGCTGACGGTCGTCTCGCAAGTCGGTTCGCCTGCCCACTCGGTTTCGGCGCTGAACGAGAAGACGGCGTTCTCGGGGTCGGCCTCGGCCGCTTCGGTGAGCTTCTCTAACTTCTCCATCTCGATTCCGTTTCGCGTAGTCATGTGAGTATTGTACAATATCATGTTGGTGTCTATCCGTCTAAACGGCGTCGGAACCGCGCGTCGTTACCGGTTTTTCGCCATCGGTAGCGTGTCACAATTAGCCGCTGTGGCGCCCCAGCGTCCCGAAACACGACATTATATCCGGGGTTACTACTCTCCCGGCGACCGGAGGCGACTACTTCCGCTTCCGGCAGAGGTCGATGCGAAACACTCAAACAGTCTTGCGGTAAGAATACAATATTGCCCGGTGTCTGTCGGCAGGGTTGCCGACCGACCGGGCGTGACCACCAATGAGACGGAGAACATTCCTCGGCGGACTCGGGACAGTAGCACTCGGCGGCGTCGCCGCGACCGGAACTGCGAGCGCGGCGACCGACGGGTACGAGATAGAACTCTACTCGGGCGACGCCTTCTCGTTCGCTCAGACCAGCCTCGGCGAGTCGTTCATCTACGCGCCCCTACAGGACGGGAGTACCTACTACCTGATTCAGGTTCCCAACGGATGCTGTCGCGTGGACGAGGTCGTCGTGGTTCTCAGCGAGACGGGCGAGGTGCTGTATCTGGAGAGCCTCGACGGCGTCGAGTACACGCAAGACCAAATCGGGGAGATGGCCGACCGCATCGGGGAGATGGCAGACCGCATCGTCTACACCGAGGAACTCATCGTGCAGACCGAGTACCTCGTCGTGGACGTGATTCGCTTCTCGCAGGAGAACCTCCTCACGTTCGTGAGCATGCTGAACCCGCTCAGCCTGTTCTGAAGCGCCGAGAAGCGTCGGACCCCCGAAACCGGACTCTTTTCGACCGTTGCCGAAAACGCGGTACCTATACGACTCGAAACAGTATTGAGAGACATGAGCAAGATTCGACCCTCGGAACTCGACGAGCGACTGTCGAGCGACGACGTGTTCGTCCTCGACGTTCGACCGCGGGAGAACTACCAGAGCGACCACATCGACGGAAGCTACAACGCCCCGGTCTACCACGACCTGCGGGGCGGCGACCACGGGGCGCTCGACGAGCATCTCGACCGGATTCCGAAAGACGCCGAGGTCGTGACCGTCTGCAAGGCCGGAGTCGTCGCCAAGAAGGCGTCGAGCCACCTGCGAGAGGAGGGCTACGACGCGACGACGCTCTCGGGCGGCTATACCGGGTGGCGTCACTACGACCAGAACACGCTGGTGTATCGAATCTCGTCCGCGATTCGGAAACTGCTTCCCTGAGCGAAAATCGGCGGTCGACTCGGCGGCGTGGTTACGAGATACGTCGTGTCCAACTCCGCATTCCGCCCTGCAGGTTCCGGGCGTCGATTCCGGCCTGATTGAACAGTTGGGTCGCCATCCTGCTTCGACTGCCGGAGGTACAGACGGTGACGACTTCGTCGGTCGGGACGTCCGAGAGGACTCGCTCGGGAGAGAGCGTCTGGAGTTGTTGAAGGGGGACGTTGATAGTCTCGGCAGCGGGTGACTCGATGTGGTCGCGCTCGAATTCGTGGGGTTGGCGCACGTCGACGATAGTAATCTGTGCGCCGTCTTCGAGTTCTGCTTCGAGCGCGGCGGGCGTCGTACTGGGAACTTGGCTCATCGATTGTATCCGTCCCTAAGCTACTGGGTTGTATTAGTGTTGTGTTCGTATTGTGCAATTTTTGCAATATACTCATTAGCAGACCGACCGACTGGTCAGCTCTCCTCGTCGTACTCCTGATAGATGACGTGCCCGCAGGCCTTGCAGTGGGAGGCGTCGGCGTCGTGTTTCGAGAGGCCGCAGTTCGGACACGTCACGTCCACCTTCTCGCCGCTCGACCACGCTTTGACGATACGACTCGCCTGCCACGGGATGAGGATGATGCCCGCCAGAATCGCCGCCACGGTCACCCAGCGACCGAGGCGAGTCGCCGGGACGATGTCGCCGAAGCCGACCGTCGAGAGCGCGACGACCGTGTAATAAAAGGAGTCGCCGAAGGTTTCTATCGCGGGGTTGGCGCGATGTTCGGCCGTGTAGAACAGCCCCGCGGCGGTGAAGAGGACGACCAGAACCGTCAACAGGAGTTTGACCGCGCGCAGGGTCCCGACCTCGATGGTGCCGAAGAAGAACTCCTCGTCCTTGGTGAACCGGTAGAACCGCAGGACGCGGACGACCCGGACCACGCGGAGGAAGCCGATGTTGGCCGCGAGCGCCGGAACGGGCGAGACCAGCAGGACCAGCGTGGGCAGAATCGAGAGCAAATCCACGATGGTGTAGGGGTCGAGGGCCTCGTCGGTCCGGTCCTGTGCGCCGTAGAGTCGGAGGACGTACTCGACCAGAAACACGCCGGTGATGGCGATTTCGGTCTGCCAGAGGAGGCTCCTCGTTCGCTGGGAAATCGGGTAGGTCTCGGCCACGAAGATGCCGACGAACGCGAGGTTGAGCACCAACAGCGAGATGTCGATAGTCTTGCCCAGCTCGGTCTCGTGGTCGAGGAGGTAGAACCGCACCGACTCCCGAAACCCGCGGTCGTCGGTCGACGTCGCGCGACCGGCCATACCGCACCTAACGGGCGGATGAAATAAGGATTTCTCGGACGGCGGCGTGTCCTCCCCTAACCTAGTTATAGCATTACTTAGAAAATATCCTTATTTCCTAAAGAAGTGCTTAGATTGCTTTCGCGCGTCGGTCGGCGGTCCGCTCGGTCACTCGGAACCTTTCTCGATGGGCGCGCGGACGAGGTTGCCCCACTCGGTCCACGACCCGTCGTAGTTGCGCACGTCGTCGAAGCCCAGCAGTTCGTGGAGCGCGAACCACTCGATCGAGGAGCGTTCGCCGACGCGACAGTAGGTGATGACCGACTCCTCGCCGTCCACGTCGTGATCCGCGTAGAGTTGCCGGAGCTCGTCGGCGCTCTTGAACGTCCCGTCGTCGTTGAGGACCTGCGCGACCGGGACGTTCGAGGCCCCGGGGATGTGGCCGCCGCGCTGGGCGGTCTCTCGCATCCCCTCGGGCGCGATTTTCTCGCCGGAGAACTCCTCGGGCGAGCGAACGTCCACCATCGGCAGGCCGCTGTCGATGGCCTTGTCCACGTCGTCTTTGTACGCCCGGATGCTCTCGAAGGGGCCGCGGGCGTGGTACTCTTGGGACGGGAAGTCGGGGACCTCGTCGGTCATCGGGTACTCCTCGTTCACCCAGTACTTCTTCCCGCCGTCGAGGACCCGACAGTCCTCGTGGCCGTAGTACTTGAACTCCCAGTAGGCGAACAGCGCGAACCAATTGGCTATCCACCCGTTCCCGTAGAAGACGACCGTCGAGTCCGCGGCGATGCCGCGATTTCCGACCAACTCCTCGAAGTCCTCCTTCTTCAGGATGTCGCGCTCGTCCTGGTCCGAGAGGTCCTCGTCCCACTGGAGGCCGATAGCCCCCGGAATGTGCCCTTGGTCGTAGCGCGACGGGAAGTCCTCGTCGGGACTCTCGGGGCTGTTTACCTCCACGATTCGGTACTCCGGGTCGTCGCTCTGGAACTCCTCTAAGTGGTCTTCGACCCAGTCGGCGCTGACGAGTACGTCGGTTTCGGATTCTCCCCCACTCATGCGAGACGGGATGACGACGCCGAAGCTAATAGTCGGGTGGGTTGGTCAGAAACGTTACACCGGCCGAAACCGAGCGGCGAGGAGTCAGTCCTCGCCGGAGGCCGCGACGATTTTGTCCACGTCGAGGTCCGCGGCCTGCGAGACGCCCACGACGACCTCGCGGAGGAGTTCGGGTTCGAGCATCGGGACCCCGTTGCTGATGGGGTGAACGAGGTACTGGTAGCCGTCCTTGTCGATAATCGGCGCGTCGTGCAGGGACTCGTGAAGCCGGTCCATGAAGTGTGTTGGGGAGATGGGTGGGAAAAGCGGTCCGTTCTTCGGGCGGAGGTCGAGCCTCGGGAGTGTCACCGCGCGGCGGGCGACTCCTCCCATTTCCTCGTCTCGACCCGCCGCTTGATGCCCAACAGCATCTTGCGCTCCATGACGAAGTGGGCCGGTTCCCAGAAGAGGTAGTCGAGTGCCCCGCCGAGAATCGACACCTTCGCCAGCGGGCCAACCGAGGGCCGGGACGGATCCGAGCGCATCCGGGCCAACAGGCGTGTCGTCCCCCTCTCGGTCGGCTTCAGGACGAACGCCCACGTCCAGCGCGGCGAGTCTTCCGGTGACTGGCCCTCCAGTGGCCGGAGGACCAGCGTGCGTTCCGGTTCCAGTAGGGCAACCTCGGGTGCCGACTCGGTCGAGGAGACCGCGTAGTCCTCGGGAGCCAGTCGGACGGTGTCGCCCTCTGCGAGGTCCTGCTGGTCGGGCAGAATCCAGTCGGCGTTGTGGATGTCGGCACCGACGAGGTTCTCCAGCCAGTCGTAGCTGTAGAATCCGCCGCGGCTCTGCCCGATTTGGACGAGCCACGGCCAGACTTCTTGGACGGGCGCGTCGATTTCGACCGCGTGGGTAACTTGGTCTGTGGCGTTCGGGAGCAGGTCGTCGCCCGGCAGGAGCGCGTGGGCCTCGTCGTCGGTCGTCCCCCAGCGGCGGTGCCACGGCCGGACCGCGAAGTGGTACGCACCGGCGAGGGTCGCGGCCCCGGCAATCGCGGCGAGTCGCCCGACTGCTCTTCGACCGCCGTCTCCCGCTTTCTCCTCGGCCAGCGCCTCGGCGTCGGCCTCGATGCGGTCGAGCGCCCGGGCCATCAGGTACCCCGCGAAGGGGCCGATGACCCGCCAGTAGCGCCGGAAGCTCCGGCGGGCCTCCTCGCTCGTCGTCGCGGTGCGGGCCTCGTAGGACAGCAGGGTCCGACCGTCGCCGTCGGGCCGGACCGACAGGCCGACCGCGAGTTTCGCGTACCCCGGGTCGTCGAACCCCGCGAACTCGTCGGGGGCGACCCGCCGCCACTCGATGTCGGGTTGCCAGAACTTCCCGACCGCGCCGAAGACGAACTCCTCGCCCGGCGCTTCGGCGAGTTTGGCCCACTCCGCAGAATTGGAGATGTCGGCGAAGCGTAGCTCCTCTGGCGGCGGGTCGCGGGTCGTCCCGCTGAGTCGGTTGGCCAGCGCGGTCGGCAGGTCGCAGAGTCGTCCGAGAGCGCGCACCACCGGACCGGTATCGAGGAGATTCGCGTCGAGCATCGCTCGATAGGTGGTCTCGGAGTCGGCGTCAACGACGGTCCGGCGGACCACCGTCTCGTCGTACTCGGGCAGGAGACGGTCGATGAGCATGGCGTCGGTATCGTCTCGGTCTGATTCGGTTGCCTCGTCGCTGGTGAACGGGTTTCGCACGGTTCCGGAGTAGGACGACGCGGAGGCTGATAAATCGTCGGAGCAGTAGCTGTCCGGTCGTTTCGAGGTCCTCGCTGCTTTTTAGGAGAAGTTCGATTTACTCAGTTTTGCCGAGTTCGGCGGAAATTGGCTCGACGGAAAGCTCTCGAAGGTCGACTACGAGTTGCTCGTTGGCTAAATGATAAACTAGCCCACTCTCTTTTTGGTATTCTTTCGTCAAAATCTGGACCTCTACTAATTTTTCCAGCGCACGATAGATGCTCTCGCGGTGCTTTCGGTCATCGTATTCATTTACGTACCGCTCATGCACTCCACTTGCAGAGTCTGATTTATCAGCGAGTAACTGGAGGAGTCTCAACCGAGTTTCGTTCGAAAGCGCTTTCCCGACTTCCATTAGGTCCATCGTATTTAGGTAACACGTGTTGTTTTTTGCCTGTTTGTTACATAGATGCGTAACACAATACGTTTCATAGTAACAAAAATTTGTGACAGGTTGGGTTTTGCCGGACTGTATGCCGAAAGAATTCGAGGCGGCGTACGACGACGTGTTGGAAAAGGCACGAACTGTCGTAGCTGAGTTAGAGGAAATAGACCCCGAGAATATCAGCAGGGAGAACTGGGAACATCAGTTCACAGACTACATGGACTATCGACGATCTCAACGACCATCAGTCAGATTTGTATGCCGCAATCTTTCAGGAGACGAGCGGAAAAGGCCGAATCCGCGAATATCTTCGAGATAAGGTGGGCGAACCAGTCCGTTCCGAACGACTAGCCCAGATTAGTGGCATTAGTCAGCACGCCCGCCGAGTTCGTGAACTCCGCAACGAGGAAGGCTTCGTAATCGACAGTACACGCACTCGGAGCGAATTAGGACAGAACGACTATTTTGTCGTGGAAATTCAGGACGTGGAAGAGAGGTCACGTATCTCCGCGAAGGCACGATTCGAGCAACTGGAACGTCAGGGACGCTGTGAAATCTGTAGACGGGATGCTGACCATCCCGACGTCCGATATATGGAGGTCGACCACATCGAGTCGTTCGTTGACTACGAGGACCCGGACGCCGTGAACGACCCAGCGAATCTCCGAACCCTGTGTAACGAATGCCACCACGGAAAGAGCGCATCGGACAACATCGCAAACCGGAGACGCGGTGGTCAAATCGAAGACGAGTAAAGTTTCGTCCCGGCAGCGCACATGCGATGGCGGTATGCGGTGACGGCGAGACGGCCAGTCAGTCGAAGGCGGCGAGTTGGGACTGTTTCTCCTCACCGATGGGGAACGATTTTTTGAATATCTCGTGTTCGGTGTCTGCGTCCGGAATAATCTGACTGTCCTCGCCTTCAAGGTGGGCCTTGAGTGCTTGACCGAGGTGGTAAGCGAGTTTTGGTGGGACGGCGTTCCCGATTTGTGGCGCTACGCGGGTTCGGGCACCGACGAACTCGAAATCGTCGGGGAAGGTCTGAAGTCGCGCCCCTTCACGGATAGTGATGGAGCGATTGGCTTCCGGATGCAGGTATCGACCCTTTTCGGGCTTGTAGAACTCAGTTCGGATAGTGACGGACGGTCGGTCCCACCAGAGTCGTCCGAACAAATCTGTACCGCCTCGCTTGTCTATCCAGCAATCCGGCAAGAGTTCCTTCGGGATGTCTGTCCGATTCCCGCCGGGCGGCACGTGTTCCATTCGCTTCTTACTGAGTTCCGTGACGTGCTGTCGGGGAACGTGCCAGTTCTCTCCCGACGGTTCGTCCGGGAGATCCCCGATTGCATCCTCGACAGTACGCGTTCGGGTATCCGACGGTTCGGGGAAGAAGGGAACGCCGAGTTTACTCCCGACAACGAAGGCGCGCTTGCGCTTTTGAGGCACGCCGTAGTCGTGCGCCCACAGCGTGTCTACCACCGTCGTGTATCCCATATCTTCCGCGATTTCTACGGCGCGCGCTCCTTGCGCCGACTTCAGGAACCGGGGTACGTTCTCGATGAGAAACACGTCGGGGTCGATTTCGTCTACGGCCCGCATAAAGTGTCGCCAGAGCGTGTTTCGCTCGTCTTCCAACTCCTCGGTCTTCGTCTTGTTGAGGTTCGAAAACCCCTGACAGGGTGGCCCACCGACTACGACGTCGGCGTCGTCCCACTCGCCGAAAGAAGGTATTTCTCGGATGTCCTTCTCGATGACTTCGCTATCGAAGTTCCGCCGAAAGGTTTCGGCCGTGTCGTCGTCGTTTTCGACTGCGAGAACCGACTCGAAGGCTTTCTCCTCGAACGAGATATCCCGGTAAGCGAGATTTGCAAGCCCGTTGAGGCGCGCTGGTTCCTCTAGACCGAGAGAAAGTCCGCCTGCACCGCTAAATAAATCGACCACTTTGTATGGCGGCTTGCTCATCGGCATGATAATAAAACTAGGACCTTAATTGGGTTTGTGATCGAGTCCGTCGTCGATTCGGGTAATCGGTTCGTCTGCTCTCTTAGCAGGTCTACGTCCGGTACCACGCCGCGATTTAAAAGAGTTGGCGAACCTGAGTGAAAGTAATTTACGGCCTCGGCACTCATAGGGCTCGTCACGACTGGTTGCCGAGACCAGTTCGGAGCGCGTGCCTCGTCATCGGCCACGTCGTCCTACTCGCTCGGGTGAAAAGACACCTTCCCTTCCGGACGACCACTTCACTTCCGGACGGCCGACTCCGTGACGTTTAGGACAGTTCCCGGCGAAACCTCGTTCGTGGGA
The DNA here is from genome assembly GCF_004765785.1 of Halorussus ruber. Taxonomy (GTDB): domain Archaea; phylum Halobacteriota; class Halobacteria; order Halobacteriales; family Haladaptataceae; genus Halorussus; species Halorussus ruber. The sequence goes on from NZ_SBIT01000001.1 coordinate 18,051, forward strand.
GTCTACGACCGCTACCTCGCCGCCCGCCTCCGGAGACACGACGCCGACCCGCCCCGACACGTCGCGGTCATCATCACCGAGCGCGACCTCCTCGAACAGGGAGCGTACGGGACGCTGGAGGCCTTCTTCGAGTGGGCCTTCGAGTACGACGCCGAGCGGGTGACCGTCTACGTCAGCGTCCTCGACCCCGAGGCGGCCCCGACGCTCCGGCGCGAACTGGACCAGGTGTCGGCCCCCGAGCAACTCGCGGTCCGCGGGCCGGACGACACCCAGCGCGCCGACGCGCCGATTCAGGTCTCCATCGGACTGGGCGGCAAGCACGAGTTCGCCGGCGCAGTCCAGAAAATCGCCGAGGACGTGCAGGACGGCGAGTTGGCCGCCGAGCAGGTAGACGAGAGCGAAGTCGAGGAGCATCTGGTCTTCCCCGAAAATCCCGATTTGGTCCTCAAGACCGGCGCGGAACGGCTCTCTGACTTCATGATTTGGCAGTCGGTCTACTCGGAACTCTACTTCACCGACGTGAACTGGCGGGACTTCCGCAAGCGGGAGTACCTCCGGGCGCTGCTGGACTACAAGAATCGCCAGCGGCGATTCGGAAGATAGGTTTTGGAAATAATATTGTTTCTTAAGGATACATATATGTTTCTTTAGAGCAAGTATTTCGTTCCATCTGCCGAGGAGAACGCTATCACCCACGTTTAATTGATTTCTACGCGGCAGTCCGATATGGACGAAACATCTGGCTCCGAGCGACTCCGGAAAGCGGGCGCGACGGCGTGGCGAACGACGGTGTTGGTTCTGGCGACGCTTCTCGTCGCGCTCCTGTTCGTCGGCATGGGGTATCTCGTCTATCGGGGCGAGATTTCCGAGGGACCGCTGGTGTTAATGACCGGCGTCATCCTCGGGTATCTCCTGCGGGCGGTCCACGGGTATCTCTGAGGACCCAGTCGATGACACGTGAAAGCGAGTACACGTATTTCAGTGTGGGACGATAGCCTCCCGAATTATTCGGCGATTCAAACAGGAGGTCCGAAACCATGGCGAAAACTGGCCCTGACACACCCGACGACGACCGACCCGACGACGACCGAGTCCTGCACATCTATTTCCGAGCGGGCGACTCGGAGCGTATCGAGGAGACCCTCGACGCACTCGATAGCGGCGAGACGCCCGACGCCTACGTCGAGCGCGTCTATCACGACCCCGACGAACTCCACCGAATCACGCGGCCGAAGAACCTCGAACTGCTCCGGACGGTCGTCCGCGAGCGCCCCGCCAGCATCCGTGAGACTGCCCGACTGGTCGAGCGCGACGTGCGGCAGGTCCACCGGAATCTGGAGGAACTCGAAGCCCTGGGACTCCTCGATTTCGAGGAGACCGACCGAGCGAAGCGTCCGAGGGTCTGGTACGACGAAATCAACGTCGAGTTACCGCTCGGAGAGGATCGCGCCGAAGACTCCGAGACGGCGGAAGTCTGACGAATCGGGCAAGCTCACTCAACCGACGACGACCCTTCGCTCTCGACGTCCAACTCATCGACGCCTAACTCCTCGATTGCCGACTCGTCTGGCAGGTTTCCGCGGAAGCGACTGACGATTCTGCGGGCCTCCGCGAGTTCCACACCGCCGAGTTCCCGGACCAGCGCCAGCGCGCGCTTGGCCTTCGCGCGCCGCCAGGACTCCTCGCGGGACTCGTAGGTCCGGATGCCCCGGAGGAAGTCCACCTTCGAGAACTCGGGCCAGTAGGGCGTGCAGAAGAAGACGGCAGCCTCGTTGCCGTTGGCGTGCCACGGCAGGAAGTTCGAGGTGCGCTCGTCGCCGCCGGTCCGGATGATGAGGTCCACGTCGCGGACCGGCCGGTCGTAGATGCGCTCTTCGATTTCGGCCACGTCGATGTCCTCCGGGTCGAGGTCGCCCTCCTCGACGGCCTCGGCCACGTCGCGGGCCGCGCCGAGGAGTTCGTTCCGGCCGCCGTAGGCCAGCGCGACGTTGAGCGTGAACGAGTCGTAGTGTTCCGTCCGGTCCTCGGCGTAGTCGATGGCCTCTCGAACGCGCTCGGGCAGTCGTTCGAGGTCGCCGATGGCGCGGATGCAGACCTCGCCGTCGTGGACGCGCTCGTCGTCGCCGAACTCGTAGAGTTTCTCCTCCAGCAGGTCGAAGAGGGCGTCGCGCTCGTGGTCGGGGCGGTCGAAGTTCTCGGTCGAGAAGGCGTACAGCGTCAACTCCTCGACCCCCATGTCCTGACACCAGTTCAGGACGCGCTCGGTCGTCTGGGCGCCTGCTCGGTGGCCGTCGGGAGCCTCTCCGCCCTGCTTGCTGGCGTAGCGTCGATTCCCATCCTGAATGACGGCGACGTGGGTCGGCGCACCCGATATCTCGCGTCTCAGGAGTCGCTCGTAGGCGGCCCGTACTCGCCGCTGTGCCCACTGGAACATCCGTTGGTGGCACCGACACCTCGGAGGGCAATTAGCCTTTTGACCCCGGACGCACCGGTCGAGTGACCTGTCGGCCCAATAACTCCAGCTAGTTGCATACCTTTTTAAGCGTGGAGCGACTTGAGACAGAATGCAATGGCGAAAGGTACGGTTGATTTCTTCAACGACACTGGCGGTTACGGTTTCATCGACACTGAGGATTCCGACGAAGACGTGTTCTTCCACATGGAAGACATCGGCGGTCCCGACCTCGAAGAGGGGCAGGAAGTCGAGTTCGAGATAGAGCAGGCGGACAAGGGTCCGCGCGCGAAGAACCTCGAACGTCTGTAAAGCGTAACAGTCGAACTGAGTTTTTATTGGCGCTACTCCGATAGCGACTGCGTTACACGATACCGACCCGCAAGCGGCATACGATATCGACCCGCAAGCGCCACACGATACCTACTCACAAATGACACACGATACCGACCCACAAGTGCCCAGCGACCGCGCTGCCGGGCGAACCGCAGGGCGTTTAACAGGCGGTCGGCTACCACCACGTATGGAAGACGTGCTCGACGAGGACCTCTATCGCAGGACGAAGCAACTGCTCGAACCCGGCGAAATCCAACTCAACGGCGCGGTCGTCCACACCGACCTCGGGAGCGACGAGGAGACCGAGATGCATCAGGCGACCGTGGACGTCGGCGAAATCATCGCCGAACACGGCGACTTCGACCCGACCAACACCTTCGTCTACTCGGGCACCGACGACACCGACTTCGCCTCGAACCAGCATCAGGGCCTGACGCTGGACGACGAGGAGTTCGTCTGGGAGTGCCAACAGCTCCTGCGCGAGGGCACCTTCGACGTGGTGTTCTACTACGAGGCCAGCGCAGACCAGCAAGCTATCCTCGAAGACATCCGCGACCTCGGCTTCGACGTGACCGGGGTCGAAGGGGAATAGTGGATTCAGGGGGTGGTCAAGTGCGTCAAATCCGTGGCTCTGACACGAGGTGTCGCGTTTGGAAGGGTTTACGTAGGGTCCGGTCTAAGCTCCCGATAAGACGGTTCGGAAAGCTCTCAAAGGGTGTATCCATGACTTTCGTAACCTCTCTCTCTGGCACGCGAGTTGGGGGGCGATTCCCGTGACGGTGGCGACGGGCGTCGTCTCCGGCGTTCGGGTTAGCCACGACCGCGCGAGTTTAGACGACGTCGAGGCGGCCTGTCACGCCGACGAACAGGCCGTACTGGAGCGACTCGTCGACGTACCGGGCGTCGACGAGGCGTTCGTCATCCAGACGTGCAACCGCTTCGAGGCCTACGTCGTCACCGACGCGGCGGCGACCGGCCGGGCGGTACTGGCCGACTTCGCCCCCGACGTGGGCGACCACTCGGTCGTGGAGATGGGCCACGAGGAGAGCCTTCGCCACCTCCTGCGGGTGGCCGCCGGACTCGAATCGCTCGTCCTCGGCGAGGACCAGATTATCGGGCAGGTTCGTGACGCCTACGAGTCGGCCCGCGAGGTCGGCGCGCTCGGCCCGATGCTCGACGACGCGGTGACCAAAGCCATCCACGTCGGCGAACGCGCCCGGACCGAGACCGCCATCAACGACGGCGCGGTCTCGGTCGGGAGCGCGGCGGTCACGCTGCTGGGCGAACACGCCGACCTCGGCGAGGCCACCGGACTCGTCGTCGGCGCGGGCGAGATGGGTGCCATCGCGGCTCACGCCCTCGCCGACGCCGACGTCGAGGCGCTCTACGTCGCCAATCGCTCGCTCGACAGCGCGGCCGAACTCACCGAGGACGTGGACCACGACGACACCTCCGCAATCACACTCGACGGTCTCGCGTCGGCGCTCGACGCCGCGGACGTGGTGGTCACGGCCACCGGGAGCGAAGACCACGTCCTCGACGCTGGCGACTTCCACGACGCTGGCGAGGTGCTGGCCGTGGACATCGCCCGACCCCGAGACGTCTCGCCCGCCGCCGACGCGGTCGAGGGCGTCACCCTCTACGGGATGGAGGCGCTGGAGTCGGTCACCGACGAGACCGAGCGCCGACGCCAGCGCGCCGCCGAGTCGGTGGCGACGATGATAGACCGCGAGTTCGAACACCTGTTGGAGGGCTACAAGCGAAAGCGCGCCGACGAAGTCATCTCGGCGATGTACGAGAGCGCCGAGCGCGTCAAGGAGCGAGAGGTTTCGGAGGCGCTCTCGAAGCTGGACGCTCACGGCGACCTGACCGACGACCAGCGCGACATCGTGACCTCGATGGCCGACGCGCTGGTTTCGCAACTCCTCGCGCCGCCGACCAAGAGCCTGCGGGACGCCGCGGCCGAGGACGACTGGGGGACGATCAACACGGCGCTCCAACTGTTCGACCCGGACTTCGGCGAGGACGGGTCGCCGCCAGCGTTCGTCCGCGAACAACTCGGCGGCGAAGTACCCGACGAGATTCCGGACGAGATGGCCGAGCAGATGCCCGAGGGAGTTGCGGCGGTCGAAGAAGACGACTAATCGTTTCTACTGTCTTCGATCAAGCAGTAACCGCGGAGTCGCCGTCAATTTCGCACGAGGGAGCTAGCGACTACGATAAACGCCACGAGAGTGAGTACCGCAAACAGGAACGCGCCTCCGGCGAGCAAACTGACGATTCCAGCCGGGTTCACGACGCCTGCTGTCAAATCGAGAACGACCCACGCGACTGCGAGTGCCGTGAACGCTCCGAGGGACTTCATCAGCAAATCGATAGTCTCTCGTTTGGATTTCGTGGACATCATCTGTTCGACCTCTCGGTAACGTTCGGACTCGAACCTTGGATTTCCATAGTCATAACTGTTGGTTACTCCATATCTCCGTCTGTTCCGTCCGTCTCCGTTTCGGTTCCGGTTGCTTCTTCTTCATCCGCTGGTTCGTCGGTCGCCTCCGAAGCATGGTCTGTTTGGTTCTCTTCTTCCGCTTGTTCTTTTGTAGCTATCGGGTCGTCTTGTGTCTCCTCCGATTGTTCAGTTGAAGTTGTCATCTCCCTCAGCATCACCATCGCCGCGAAACCAATTAACGTGAAAGCAAATGCTACAGCGATGAGTGATACTTTCAACACCACCGCTGTATCTGCAGCTACGCCGCCGACAGAGGCGAATACTCCTGCAAGAACGAGACCAAGGATACCAAGTAGCAAGTAGTCGCTCACGTCTTCATCCACGGCCGACTGGTCGTCCGTAGTGAATCGCAGTAGACCGGTAAACAGCGGCAGTAGAATTCCGATTGCTTGAATGAGACGAAGAGAGTACTCCGGTTTTGCATCGAGAACATTCGTCGTAGAGTTAGTCGCTGTATCTGCAGTCGAATTAAAGGGTACCCCGACAACGCCGGACGAAGTAGTTCCGGACGAAAGAACGAAAATGCCGACCCCGAGACCAATAGCGATGCCGAATAGACAGCCGAAAACGAGAGTTCTCCTCCGCCGATACCAATTACGTATCTTTTCTCCAAACATGGATGTTCGCTGTTTCTCAGACGATAGTGACTATTTATCCTATCGGCGAAAGTTTTACTATTCGATATGTAGCGGGTAATTTGACTACTCGTCCCGTACGAACTACCAATCACGGTTCTGTCTTCCTCTCATCGCCACCGGACTTTATCAGCCAGAACGTCGAACCGTCACGCATGGCAGAGCTACTCTCCGACGACGAGATTCGAAACCGACTCCCAGACGGCTGGGAGCGCGAGGGTGACGAAATCGTCCGGACGTTCGAGTTCGACGACTATCTCGAAGGCGTGGCGTTCGCCAGCGAGGTCGGCGAACTCGCCGAGGAGGAGTTCCACCACCCGACGATGGAAATCGGCTATAAGGAAGTCGAGATTCGGTTCACCAGCCACGAGGAGGGCGGCATCACCGACGCCGACGTGGAGATGGCCGAGTTGACCAACGACCTGCGCTGACCGCGACCGATGGAAGCAAGATACGTCTTCGCGGTCCGGTTCCGACTCGAACCATCGGTCGGCGGCGTCTCGGTCGAACCCGACGAGTTCGACACGCGCCTCTACCGGGAGGCCGACCCGCCGGGCGAGGAGGGCTGGCTGTTCTTCCGCGACAACCTCTGGCGCGGCGAAATCAACGACGAGCGCCACTTCCGGCGACTCACCGAGGAGGCGCTGGGCGAGACCGTCCTCTCGGTCGAGTACCGCGCGCTGGAGACCGACGAGGAGTATCTCGACACCCTGAAAGACGAGATTCGGAGCGACTTGGAGACGTTCAATGCCGATTCGGTCTCGGAGGTGCTGAACAAGTATCTCGGGAGTTCGCTGGAGGTCGAGAAGGGGTGATAGGGGTTTCTGGCGGTGAAGTAGCTGGATACGTGACTGACAACCTTGGAGTCGTGTTGTTCTCGAAAGCCCCCGCCCGGTCGCGGTCGCGTGAGCGGAGCGAACGTGACCTCGTAAGACGCGGTTTGTCTTCCGGCGGTCGCTCCTCGACATATCCGACGGACGTCGTTGCGACGGATAGGGGTCGAGGAGCGACCACGCAAGCGCGACCGGGCGGCCCCTTTCAGTCCACCCAGACGAGTGGATTGTTACACCGAGCGCATCCTGTCGGCTGGTTAGTCGTCCCGTTTTCGGTGGAAAGTCCCACCGAGCACGTCCTCGGCAGTTGGTCGGCAGACTCACAATCCGAAAAAGCTTAGACTTACCGAGCGCCTACACGTTGTCCCTATGGTCGCCCGCGAGTACGATTACTGGTTGCTCGACTTAGACGGCACGCTCATCGACGTGGACTGGTCGTATCCGCGGTCGGTGTTCGACAGGGTCGGCGACCGCCTCGGTCGGCAGTTTACCGACCGCGAGGCCGAAATCCTCTGGCACGGCCTCGGCGGGAATCGCAACGACCAGTTGCGCGAGTGGGGAATCGACCCCGAGGAGTTCTGGCCCGTCTTCCACGACATCGAGGACCCACAGCGCCGGGCCGAGGAGACCTACCTCTACGAGGACGCCGAGTTCGTCGGCGAGTTGGACTGTCCGGTCGGTTTGGTGACCCACTGCCAGCCCTTCCTCGCCAACCCCGTGCTGGACGAACTCGACATCCGCGACTGGTTCGACACCGTCCTCTGCTGTGACGAGGAGTTAGGGTGGAAGCCCGACCCAGCGCCGCTCCACCACGCCCGCGAGCAAATCGGCGTCCACGAAGGTGGCTATCGGGGCGTCTACGCCGGAGACGGCGCGAGCGACGTTGGGGCGGCGTGGAACGCCGGACTCGACGCGATTCACGTCGAGCGCCACGGCCACCACCGCCGCGAGCAGTGCGTGCTGGGCGACTACCGCGTCGAGACGTTCGACGAACTGCTGGCGACCGCCGACGCCGACTGAGCGCGGAGCGGTAGTGTGGGAGAACGGACTGTATTCGGGAATCAGAAACTCCCTTTTATATTTGCGACCGATTCCCGGACCCAGTTCATACCGCTATCTTTTCATCCCTATCGTGAATACTCTCTCGAAAATGTACATCGTGATCGTCGGCGCTGGCAATATCGGTAGCCCTCTCATCGAAATTGCGACCGCGGGCGGGAACGAGGTCGTCGTCATCGAACGCGACGAGCAGAAGGCCGAACACGCCGCCTCTACGTACGACTGCCTCGTTCTCAACGACGACGCGACCACGAAGGACACACTACTGGACGCGGGTATCGACCGCGCGGACGCGCTCATCTCCACGACCGATCAGGACGCGACCAACGTCATGGTCAGCCTGCTCGGCAAGGAGTTGGAGGTCCCCAACATCGTCTCGGTCGTCCACGACGCCGAACACATGGACCTGTTCCGCCGAATCGGCGTGAACACCATGCAGAACCCCCAGCGACTCATCGCCGAGTACCTCTATCGGGCGGTCAAGCGCCCCTCCATCATCGACTACATGCGCGTCGGCGACGAGGCCGAGGTCTTCGAGACCAGCGTCACCGAAGGGGCCGCCATCGCGGGGAAGACGATTCAAGCGGCCGCCACCGAGGGTCTCCTCCCCGAAGATACGCTCGTCGTCGCCATCGAGCGCGACGGGGCCGACCAACCCATCACTCCCCGAGGAGATACCGAAATCCGAGTCGGCGACGTGGTGACGGTCTACTCCGAGCGCGGCGCGACGCCCGAAGTGACCGACGTGTTCGGCCACTTCGAGGACCACCCGATTGGCGAGGCCTGACGTGGCCCGGAATCGGACGGTTCGTCGGGTACCGACGGACCTCGCTATCATCGCACGAGACGTGGGGTCGCTGCTCGCCATGGAGGCCGGACTGATGACCATCACGGTCGTCGTCGCGCTGGTCTTCGCCGAGTGGTACCCCGCGCTCGCCTTCCTGCTGTCGGGCGGACTTACAGCGAGCGTGGGTCTCGGAGCCAAGCGGTACTTCGCCGAGGCCCCCGAACCGCGGATGAAACACGGGATGATTATCGCCGCCTCCGGGTGGTTCTGCGTCGCGCTGTTCGGCGCGATTCCCTTCCTCCTGACGGCGTACCTGACTCCTCCAGCGGTCATGGCGACCTACGTCGAGTCGGCCCCCGCTGGGACCTACGAGACGGTGACGATGTTCGGCGTCGAGTCCCGGTCGAGTCTGGTCTACTTCCGCGACCCGCTCCACGCCTTCTTCGAGAGCATGAGCGGGTGGACCGGGTCGGGACTCACGATGGCGGTCCACGAACCCACGCTTCCCCGCGCCGTACAGTGGTGGCGGTCGTTCATCCAGTGGGTCGGCGGCGTGGGCGTCATCGTCCTCACCACCGCGATTCTGGCCCGTCCCGGAAGCGGAAGCTACGCCCTCTACCGGAGCGAAGCCCGCGAGGAGAAGATTCATCCGAGCATCATCTCGACGGTCCGGACCGTCTGGAAGATTTTCGTCCTCTACACCGTGCTGGCCGTCCTCGCCATGTTCGTCGCCATCTCGCTGTCGGACTACGGCTCTCGACTCCCGGCGTGGCGGGCGTTCTGGCAGGCGCTCAACCACGCCATGACCGGCCTCTCGACTGGCGGGTTCTCGGTCACGGACAACTCCATCGCAACCTACGACTCGCCGCTCATCGAGACCGTACTGTTGCCCATCATGGCGCTGGGGGCCATCGCCTTCCCGATTCACTACGGAATCCTCTCGAATCGGGACGCGGAACCGCTCTGGGAGGACCTCCAGACCCGCTGGCTGTTCGTCCTGTTCGCGGCCGGAATCGTCGTCCTCTCGCTCCAGAACGCGGTCGCCGTCACCGCGGCGTTCGAGGCCGCCAACTACGCCGGACTCCAGACGGTCGGCCTCTCGGCGGCCCAGACCACAGCGGTCCGCGACTCGGCGTTCCAGTGGGTCAGCGCCCTCTCGTGTACCGGGTTCCAGTCGTCGGGCATCGGCGACTGGACGGCGGGCGGGAAACTGCTGGTCTCGGTTGCGATGGTACTGGGCGGGGCCGCGGGTTCGACGGTCGGCGGCATCAAAATCATCCGGGCCTACACCATCGGCCGGGGCATCGTCTGGCAGTTCTCCAGAGTCTTCCTGCCCGAGAGCGCGGTCGTCACCGCCAACATCAACGGCCGAAGCCTCTCGCGCAACGAGATGGAACGTGAGTTCAGCGAGGCCGCCATCGTCAGTCTCCTCTGGGTCGTCCTGCTGGTGGCGAGTTCCATCGTGCTGGTGAACGTCGCCGGACCGGAGTTCGGCTACGCCGACGCCCTCTTCGAGGTCGCCAGCGCGCAGGGCAACGTCGGCCTCTCGACGGGCATCACCGGGCCGAGCATGAGTCCCCTCGCAGAAGCGATGTTCCTGTTCAACATGTGGGTCGGCCGCCTCGAAATCATCCCGATTCTGGTGTTCGGACGCTCGCTCATCTACGGCCTGAACCCGCGCTGAATCGATTCTCGCCGATTAGGAGTCACCCCGTCCGCTTATTCCGGTCGGTGTGTTACTCTTGGGCATGGGGGAACTCGAAACAGAAGCCGAGAAGTCCAGAGCGGAGATTGCGACTCAACTTCGGGAGCTGGCCGACCAACTCGATACCGGCGGCGACGTGACGCTCGACCTCGGCGGGAAGCAGGTGACGCTGAACCCGACCGAACCGGTGACGTTCAAGATGGAGGGCGAATCGGACTGGACCGAGGGCGACTCGGAAGCGAAACAGAGCATCGAGTTCGAGATGGTGTGGCGGCGCGAGGCCCAGACCGCCGAGGAGGGGACCCTCGACGTGTCCGACTCGCAGTAGGCGCGCCGGGCGGGGAACCGACCGCGACGGGTCTCCGGGCCTACCGCTCGAACCCCGGCAAGTCGCCGAGGAGGGCGTCTAGCTCCTCGTCCAGCACCTGCCGGAGTTCGCGGACGCCGGATTTGCCTTCGCGGTCGGGATTCGCCAGCACCCGGACCGTCTCGGCCCCGACAGCCACGAAGTCCAGTCCCAGTTTCTCGGCGGTCGCGCGCAGGCCGACTCCGGCGTCGGCCTGCCCGCTGGCCACCTTTCTGGCGGGACTCTCGTGAGCTTTCGCGGCCAACTCGAAGCCGTCGATGGACTCGACGAGGTCGTGGCGCGAGGAGCCACGCTCGTCGGCGAGGTCGGCGAGCGCGTTGCCGAGACTGGTCCGAAGCCCGGAGTCGCTCCCCCGGTTGACGAACCGCAGGTCGCGGTCCACGAGGTCGGCGAGGTCCGAAATCTCCTCGGGGTTCCCGGCGGGCACGACCAGTCCCCACTCGCGCTGGTAGGAAGCCAGTTCGTCGGCGTCGATGTCCCTGTCGGCCGACTCGGCGGCCGACGCGACCGCGAAGTCCGGCACGCCGTCGCGGAGTCGCCGCAGCCCCTCGCGGGACCCGACCGAGAGGTAGCGCGGTCGTTCGAGGCTGTCGAGCAGTCGGGCCAGCGCGGGGTCGTCCTCGCCGACGCCGAGGAGGGTCGGCGGGCGCACGTCCGGCGAGAAGAGTTGGACCTCGACCGTCTCGCCCTCGGCGACGTAGGCGGTGTCGGGCGGGACCTCGACCACGCCGTCGGCCTCCACGAGGCTGGTGGTCGCGCCGCTGCCCTTGTCCACGACGTAGGCCAGCAGGTCGCCGCTCGCGGTTCCACCGCTCGCATTCGAGGCACCGGGTGCCTCGCCGATTTCGGTCAGGCCGACCGGCATCATCCGCATCCGACCCTCGCCGTATCGCTCCTCGGTCGCCATCCGGGCCTCGACGATTGCGGTGGCTGGTTCGGGGACTCCGGCGGCCTCGCGGATGGCGGGCGCGACGAACGTCCGGAAGATGGTGAGCGCCGAGACGGGGTAGCCGGGGAGTCCAACGTAGGCGGAGTCTGCGACTCTGCCGACCAGCATCGGCTTGCCGGGCTTGACCGCGACGCCGTGGAGCAGGAGTTCGCCGCGCTCCTCGATGACGCGGTAGATGACGTCCACCGCGCTGGCGCTCGTGGAGCCAGACGAGAGGACGAGGTCGCACTCGTCGGCGGCCTCGCGGAGGATGCGCTCCATCTCGTCGTAGTCGTCGCCAGCGTGCGGGTAGAGTGCTGGCTCGCCGCCCGCTTCTTCCACGGCGGCGGCGATGGTGTAGCTGTTCACGTCGTAAATCTGGCCCGCCGCGCTGGTTAGCTCCTCGCCGGGCCGGACCAACTCGTCGCCGGTCGAGACGATGCCGACGGTGGGCGTCCCGCGGACCGGGACCTCCTCGACGCCGAGCGCCGAGAGGAGGCCGATTTCGCGCGCCGTGAGCCGGGTTCCGGGGCCGAGCGCCCGTTCTCCCGCCGCCACGTCGGCCCCGGCGAGCATCACGTGGTCGCCGGGTGCGACCGCGGTCCGGATTTCGACCTTTGCGGCCTCTTCTCTCTCGTCCGTCCGCTCGACCATCACCACGGCGTCCGCGCCGTCGGGCATGACCGCGCCGGTCGAGATTTCGGCGGCTTGGCCCTCCGCGACTTCTACGTCGGGTTCCGCTCCGGCGTGGACCGTCCCGACGAGGTCGAGGAGGGCGGGGTCCGACTCGTCCGCGCCGAAGGTGTCCCGCGCCTGGACCGCGTAGCCGTCCATGCTCGCCCGGTCGAACCCCGGCACGTCGAGGCCGGCGTCGATTCGCTCGGCGAGGACTCGGCCTCTGGCTTCTTCGAGCGGGACGCGCTCGGGGTCGGGGGTCAAATCGAGGCTGGCGATTGCTTCGCGGGCGTCCTCGGGGTCCGAGAGGTCTCTGAACTCTTTTCGGTCAGTCATTGTTTGTTGGTTCCTTGTGGGGTTTGGTGGTTGGCTGGTGTTTTCGGGGTTCTACGCGGGTGAAGTGAGTCCGAAGTGACAGCAGAAGAAGCGGAGATGAACGCCTCTGAAGCCCCCGCCCGGTCGCTACACAAGAGGAATAGGTCAAGACCGACAGCAGAAGATTCGGAGATGAACGCCTCTGAATCCCCCGCCCGCTCGCGGTCGCTCAGCGACATATCCGCGGCTCTCCGCACCGCCCGCCGCGGATAGCGGTCGCTGAGGCGACCACGTAAACGCGACCGGGCGGCCCCTTCATCCTCCCGAACCGCACCGCGACCGCGGGCCACGGGCCTCCCCAACCGATTGCGGTCCTCGGCTTCGCCTGCGGTCCTCATCCCTCGCGCGGAGAGGGCGCGGCGCACGAGAGCGCCGCGCCAGCGCGCGCCAACCGCAGACAATTGTTTCTGTTTGCTTAGACAATACCTGGGTTTCCTAAATATTGGAAGATACGTGTCTGAACGCCGGGCGTGATTTTCGTCCCACTTCACGCCGACCACTCCCAGTCCTGCACGGAGACCGTCTCGCCCTCCGGAATCCCCTCGCGGCCCTCGGGCACCTCGACCCAGCCGTCGGCGAGCGCGACGCTGGAGAGGACGCCCGAACCGGAGGCTCTGGTCGGCGTGGCGGTCGTTTCGCCGTCCTCGCCCGCGCCGAGTTGCACCCGAGCGAAGGTCCGGATGCCGGGTTCGCTCCGAATCTTGCGGTCGAGTCGCGCCTCCGTGGTGGGGAAGGAGTCTCGCGGGAGTCCGCCGACCGCCTTCATCGCGGGCCGGAGGAACTGGACCGCGTTGATGATGCAGGCGACGGGGTAGCCCGGAAGCATGACGACGGGGGTGTCCTCCACGACGCCCACCGCGACCGGGTGGCCGGGCTTGAGCGCGACGCCGTGGAATAGGATTTCGCCGAGGTCGGCCACGACTTCGGGAAGCAGGTCGCGCTCGCCGACCGAGGAGCCACCGGTGGTGACCACCACGTCCTTCGTCAGGTCGCGCTGGACGGCCGCCCGGAGCGCGTCGGGGTCGTCGGTCACCACGTCGCGGTAGGTGGCCTTGCCGCCCCACCGCTTGACGTAGCGCGAGACCGTCAGCCCGTTGGTCTCGACCACTTCGCCGGGATTCGGGTCCGACTGGACCAGTTCTTCGCCCGTCGGAATCACCCCGACCGTGGGGCGCTCGCGGACTTCGACGGTATCGACGCCCACGGACTTGAGCAGGCCCAAGTCGGACGGTCGGAGTCGATGGCCGGGGTCGTAGAGATGCTGGCCCTCCGCCACGTCCTCGCCGACCGGCGCGACGTTCTCGCCCTCCGCCACGGCGTCGAAAATCTCTACTTCGTCGCCGAACTCGTCTACCTGCTCTATCATCACCACCGCGTTCGCCCGGTCAGGGAGTTCGCTTCCGGTGTGGACCCGGACCGCCGAGTCGGGGGTCAGCTTTTCGCTCTGACGAAGCACCTCTGGCGACCGGTCGCTCGCGCCGAAGGTGTCCTCGGCCCGGACCGCGTAGCCGTCCATCGCGGCCCGCGGGTAGTGGGGGACGTTTCGCGCCGCGACGACCTCCTCGGCGAGGACTCGGCCGTCTGCGGAGGTAAGGGGGACCTCCTCGGTCCGGTCGTGGGGAGCCACCGCGTCGAGGAGGCGCTTTCGGGCCTCGCCGATGCGGGTCTTGTCCTTGAACCCGGACTGCTTGCGGTCCGGTTGGTCTTCGCTCATGGGTTGAAATCGGCCCGCTGTGGGCAAAAACGTGTGGGACTGGCCCGCAGACCGGACCACACCCTTTTTCGCCCCTCCGTCCTAAAATGATGGTATGTCAGCGCTTCGTGAGGCCATGCGGGAGTTGCCGGACGCGGTGTTCGCCGACTTGCTGGAGAGCGACGACGCCTACCTGTTGGTCATTGACTTGCCGGGAGCCAACGAGGAGACGGTGGACGTCGGCATCACCGACGGGAGACTCGAAATCGAGGCGCGCCGCGAGAAGGACGTGCCGATGGACTTCTCCTACTTGCAGGAGGAGCGGTCGCTGTTCCTCGACGCCGACCTGCCCCTGCCGCCGGACGCCACCGGGGCCGACGCGGAGGCGACCATCGACCGGGGCGTGCTGGAACTCCGCCTGCCCAAGCGCGAGGCCACCCCGGAGCAGGAAATCCACGTCGAGAGCCGGTGACGCCGCGGGGTGGTCACACTGGCTAACCTCCGTGCGTACCGGCGGTTCTTCGTCGTCGCGTACCACTTCCTGCCGCTGCTGTTGAGCTACGCCCGCGACCGCCACCGGTTCCTGGTGTTCGGCAGTTCCCGGCGCGTCGATAGCCAGACGCGCGTCGAACGCGCAAACACCCTGCTTGAGTCGCTACTCACGCTCGGCCCGACGTTCATCAAACTCGGGCAACTCCTCTCGACGCGGCCCGACATCCTGCCGCCCGAGTACGTCGACGTCCTCTCGAAGCTACAGGACGAGGTGCCGCCAGCGCCGTGGCCCGAAGCCAGAGCGGTCCTCGAAGACGAAATCGGACCCATCGAGACCGAGTTCGACGAGTTCGACACCGACGCCATCTCGGGCGCGAGTCTCGGACAGGTCTACACCGCCGAAATCGACGGCAAGGAAGTCGCAGTCAAGATTCGCCGCCCCAACATCGAGGAGTTGGTCAACGCCGACCTGCGCGTCATCCGGTGGTCGCTCCCCGTCCTGCTGCGGTTCCTCGGGCAGGCCAGAGCCTTCTCGCTGGAGAATCTGGCCGACGAGTTCGCCCGCACGATTCGCCAGGAGATGGACTACGACCGGGAGGCCGCCATGCTCACCGAGATTCGCTCGAACTTCGAGGGCAACGACGACGTGGCGATTCCGGCAGTCATCGATTCGCATTCCGGGCCGCGCGTGCTGACGATGGAGTACATCACCGGCACGAAAATCAACGACGTGGAGGAACTCGACGCGATGGGGCTGGACCGCCACGAACTCGCGGTCAACTTGCAGGAGGCCTACCTCCAGATGTTGCTCGAAGACGGGGTGTTCCACGCCGACCCGCACCCCGGCAACCTCGCGGTACAGGACGACGGGACCATCGTCTTCTACGACTTCGGCATGTCGGGCCGGGTGGACGAGTTCATCCAGAACAAAATCGTGGACTTCTACATCGCAGTGGCGAACCAGGACATCGACGGGATTCTCGACGCCCTCGTCGAGATGGGCACCCTCAGTCCCGAGGCCGACCGGGCGACGATGGGGAAGGTGATGGAACTCGCCATCGAGGACGCCCGCGGCGAGGACATCGAGACCTACCGCGTCCAGCAAATCGTCGAGCAGGTCGAGGACACCATCTACGAGTTCCCGCTCCGCCTGCCCTCGAACCTCGCGCTCGTCCTGCGGGTCGCCACCGTGGTCGAGGGCGTCTGCGTCACCCTCGACCCGGACTTCGACTTCATCTCGGTCGCTACCGACTACCTGACCGAACAGGGCTACCGCGAGGAGTCCATCAAGCAGTTCGCCGAGGAGGCGGGCGACCAGATTCAGCGGTCGGTCCAGTCGTCGGTCCGAGTCCCGCCGAAACTCGAAAACACGCTCGACCGAATCGAGCGCGACGACTTCTACGTCCGGGCCGACGTGGAGGACGGCAACAACGTCTTCGAGAAACTCGCCAAGCGCCTCGTCTACGGGATGTTGCTGGCCTCGGGGGCGTTCTCGACCGCCTTCCTCTACGCGCTGGCCGACGTGCAGTCCGCCGCGGTCGCGGGGGTCTTCTCGCTCGCCGTCGCGGCCCTCCTCTACCGGACTTTCCGGAGCAAGAAGGGCACCCGAGTCACTCCGCAGTTCACCCGCCACGAGATGCGCCAGCGTCGGGGCGGCGAGTGAGGCCGACTCCCGAGACAGTCGCGCTCTTGTTTCTGGGAGATTGACAGGCAATTCGTTACTGGCGACTGACAGGACGCCGACCGGTTAGTGGATTCTGTCTCGGCGCAGCGCGGGAAACGCTGTTTTAGGATGGCCAAAAACAAGTTCGTATTTTGGAAAGTCTTTTTGGCCAGTAGTGGGTACGTGTGGGTATGGGATTAGTTCAGAACCTCGTGCTGGTGTTCGTCGCGGGTCTCGTGACGGCACTCGCCACGGGACTCGGCGCGATTCCGTTCTTCGTGGTCGACGACTTCGACGACCGCTGGAACGTCGGCCTCTGGGGCCTCGCGTCGGGTATCATGGTGTCTGCGTCGCTGTTCGGACTGATAAACGAGGGACTGGCCTACGCCTCGGGTGGCCTCCCGGTGCTGATGATAGGCGGCCTCCTCGCGGGCGTCGCGCTGGTCGAGGCCGCCGACTGGGCGCTCGACGCCATCGACATTGAGGGTGGTGAGGAAGAAGAACACGACCACGAGGAAGGAGAGGGCCACGACCACGGCGAGAGTGGGGACCACGCCCACGACCGCAGCGAGGGCGAGGAGGTCCACGCCGACGGCGGCGGCCACAGTCACGACGAACACGCCATGGAGGCCGAGGCGTTCGCCGAGGGCGACCTCCGGAAGCTCGTCCTCATCCTCGGCATCCTGACGGTCCACAGTTTCCCCGAGGGCGTGGCTGTCGGCGTCTCGTTCGCCGAGTTGGGCTTCGAGGGCGGCATCCCGATTCTCGGGTTCACGGTGCCCCTGCTCGCGGTGTTCATGACCATCGCAATCTCCATCCACAACGTCCCCGAGGGACTCGCCATCTCCATCCCGATGCGGGCGATGGACGTGAGCAAGTGGCGGATGGTCGGCGCGGCGGTGTTCTCCAGTCTCCCCCAGCCTATCGGCGCGGTCATCGCCTTCGCGTTCGTCCGGTGGGCCGAGTCCTTCCTCCCGTTCGGATTCGGGTTCGCCGCGGGCGCGATGATTTATCTGGTCGCCACCGAGTTCATCCCCGAGGCGCTCGAAACCGGCGAGGACCTGCCGGGAAGCGGTCACAAGGAACTCCTCGCGGGCCTCGGCGTGGGAGTCGCCGCGATGATTCCGCTGATGTACGTCTGATTCGGTAGACATACTTTCTCCGAGCTAGTCCGGTTGCGACGTGAACACGTCTCTCCGGAGAGACGAACTCGCCGTGGCGCTCCTCTCGTCGGTGTTCGTCGGCTTCGCGGTCGTTCTCGCCACGCGGCGATTGGCGATTTGGAAGTGCCTGCCGTCGGTTCCGCCCGACACCTACGGACTCCGTGACCTCGACGTCTGGCACGTCACCTTCGACTGGGCCGGATGTCAGGTACTCGCACCGCTCGAACCGGTGTATCTCGGCGGTCTCCTCCTGCTCGGTGTCGCGGCGTGGACGTGTCGTCGGCGCTGGACCGGGCGCTGGTGACGGCGGGTCAGATTTCCGGCTTCCCTCGGCTTTACCTCGCTGGCGTCGTAGGGCCTGCATGGACATCGCGCCTTTCGAACTCGAACGCTGGTTCGCCGAGTACGAACACGAGGCCGACATCATGCTGGCCGAGAGCGGGATTCGCAGTCTCCGGGCCGACCGGTTCGACTTGAACCCCGGAAAACTGGGCTACGTCATCCCGACGAACGGCGACCCCGAGTTCCGGGCCGAGGTCGGCGAGCGTTACGACCGAGGAGCAGACGAAGTGCTGTTCACCTGCGGGACGCAGGAGGCCAACCTGCTGGCGTTCCTCTCGCTGATGGACCGAGAGAGCCACGCGGTCGTGGTCACGCCGACTTACCAAGCACTCCACGCAGTTCCGGAATCCATCGGCGACGTAAGTCGGGTCTGGCTCGAACCCCCGGAGTGGGAACTCGACGTTGACGCGGTGGCCGACGCGATTCGGCCCGAAACCTCGGTCGTGGTCCTCAACAACCCGAACAACCCGACCGGGCGCTACCACCCCGAGGAGAAAGTCCGGGCGCTCTACGACCTCGCAGCGGACCACGACGCCTACCTGCTCTGTGACGAGGTCTACCGACTCCTCGCCGACGACCCCCTGCCGACCGTGGCGAGCATGGGCGAGTACGGCGTCAGCACGACCAGTCTGACGAAGGCCTACGGTCTCGCTGGCCTGCGGTTCGGCTGGATTGCAGGCCCCGAGGAGGTCGTCGAGGAGGCGTGGGAGTGGAAGGACTACACCACCATCTCGCCGTCCATCTTCGGCCAGCACGTCGCTCGGCAGGCCCTCGGCGAGCGCGAGGAGGCGATTCTGGCCGAGAACCGCGAGCTGGCGGCGCACAACCACGAAATCGTTCGGGAGTTCGTCGCCGAGTACGACCTGTCGTGGTACGACCCGGTGGGTGTCAACGGCTTCGTATCGGTGCCGGACGGATTCGCGGGGAGCAAGGAGTTCTGCCGAGCGGTCGTGGAGGAGGAGGGCGTCGTCCTCGCCCCCGGCGAACTGTTCGGCTACGACGACTACTTCCGAATCGGGTTCGGCCTGCCGACCGACGAACTCGAGGAAGGTCTCTCGCGGGTGGCCGACTGCATCGAGCGCCGCGCCTGAATCGGTCTCGGTGGTCGGACTCGACGGTCGCGCTCGACGGTCGGACGGTGCGCCAGTTGCGAACGGGAATCGCGGGTCGAGTTACCACGAGTCTCGAATCCGGAGATACTTCCTCAGATTCGGTTTTAAAATTTCTAGAGTCCTCTCGACTCGTTGTAAAACGTCGCCACCGCCGCGTAAAACGACGGGAAACCAACGAGTCGGGCCGAAAAGACGCGAATTTCCGCTAAGGCTCTCCCCTTTATATGATGGTGGGGGTCCAACGAAGAGATAGGTGACCCCCTGATGTCGAACGCTCCCTCCACTCTCGACACGCCCCTCGCTGACGAACGGCCCGACGAACGACTCGCCGACGCGCTTGCGTTCGCCCGGTCCGCGCTCGACACCGCGGCCAAGCCCTTCGAGTTCGCCGGGTTCTGGTCGGCGGTCCTCCTCCCGATGGCCTACGTGCCGATGCTGGTCGGCGGATTCGCTGGCGAGCAACGCGCCGTCTTCGGCCTCCTGCTGGCGGCCCACGCCGTCTCGCTCGTCGCTGGACACGGCTACCGCAACGACTGAGGCTCCCGTCCGCCGCTCCCCGCAGTTTCGGTCACCCCCGACTTCCCTACTCGTCTCGACTCGCCCCATTCTTCCCGACGCTCTCAGACTGTCCGCTGGTCGCTCCTGCGCCCGAACCGACGGAAACCCATTCCAAACCGTTTATACTACCCCGGACGCTATCCCGGCGTATGGCAAAAGAGCAGAAGGAAGTACGGGACCTGCAGGAAGGCAACTACGTGATGATCGACGACGCCGCATGTGAAATTAACTCCTACAGCACGGCCAAGCCGGGCAAGCACGGCAGCGCGAAGGCCCGCATCGAGGCCGAGGGCGTCTTCGACGGCAAGAAGCGCAGTCTCTCCCAGCCCGTCGACGCCAAGATTTGGGTCCCCATCATCAACCGCAAACAGGGTCAGGTCGTCTCCGTCGAGAGCGACGACGTGGCACAGGTCATGGACCTCGAAACCTACGAGACCATCACCATCAAGACGCCCGGCGACATCTCCCTGTCGCCCGACGACGAGATCGAGTACCTCGAGATGGACGAGCAGCGCAA
The DNA here is from genome assembly GCF_004765785.1 of Halorussus ruber. GTDB lineage: Archaea > Halobacteriota > Halobacteria > Halobacteriales > Haladaptataceae > Halorussus > Halorussus ruber. Next base: position 38,249 of record NZ_SBIT01000001.1, read on the forward strand.
GATTCTCGAATAGATGTTCCCCGGCGCGTCCGCCGACCGCGAGGCGGCCGACTACGTGGTCGTCGGCGCGCCCCTCGACGTTTCCACGACGTTTCAACCCGGCGCGCGATTCGGCCCGGAGCGAATCCGCCGGTTCGCGCGCACCTACGACGACTACGACGCCAGAACCGACCAGCACTTCTCGAATCTCTCCGTCCACGACCACGGCGACGTGAGGGCGTGGGACGCCGCCGACGAGTATCTGGAGTATCTCGAAGGGGTGGCGACCGACGTTCGGTGGGACGACGCGGTGCCGCTCCTGCTCGGGGGCGAACACACGATTACGCTCGCTGGCGTCCGAGCGGTCGAACCCGACGTGTTCGTCTGTCTCGACGCCCACCTCGATTTGCGAGCAGAGTACGACGGCAACGAACTCAGCCACGCGACCGTGACCCGCCACGCCCTCGACGTGGCCGACGAGGCGATTCTCCTCGGTGCGCGAACCGGGAGCGACGACGAGTGGGACCGGGCCAGCGAGTCCGACGTGACCGTCGTTCCGCCCGAGGAGGTCGCCGACTGGTCGCCGGAGTTCGGCGATTCGACCGACGGCGACTCGGAGTCGCCGTCGGTCTACCTCAGCGTGGACATCGACGGCGCGGACCCCGGATTCGCGCCCGGCACGGGCACGATGGAACCGTTCGGCATGACGCCCCGCGAGATGCGCGACGTGGTGCGCGAGGTCGCCGAGGACGCGACCGTCGAGGGCTTCGACGTGGTCGAGGTCAACGACCGCGACGACGGCCAATCCGCGGCGCTCGGCGGGAAACTGCTTCGGGAGTTCGTCTTCGCGGATGCCGATTTGTCGGAATAAGAAGTCGAAGTGTGAATTACTACTCGGTTCGTTACTGCTGTTTCCGACTCGAAGTTTTCACATGTATCTCGTAGCTTTCTTTATGCTCTTTGCCAGATAGCCCGATAGTTGAAATAACCACCTTTGGCGTTGCTTCCACTACTTTTTCGAAGGGTATACTTGGTTCTTTAATTACTTCTCCCTCTGGATTTAGAGTCGTGCTATAATCTACGTATACTTCTTTCTCTTTAGAAGTATGGTTAATCCCGACCGAAATTGCTGATAGTTCCTCATCAATGCGTTCGTGTAGCAATTTGTTTATTTTACTAGTTGCTAATTCTGCACATTGTGCCTTTGCCCACTGCGAAAACGGGATTACATCATACGTCGGTACCATCCTCGTCTTGTTTTGAGTGTTCGAGGTAGGCTTTTTATAACCGCTTTTATATCTCACCGAATTATTTCCCTCGATGTACTCCACGTCCTTCTTTTGGATTTCCTTTCGGACGGAGACTTTTGGGGCTTGGCCTTGTTTGCTCATATCCGGAATTGCGGTCTCTCTTGTCTCGGAACTATTGCTCTGTTCGCTCAAGCAACCAGTTACGAGCGTAAGAACACTTACTGAAACAAATCCACGGCGCGTCTTCTTCATATTTTTAGTACTCCGTAAAAGAGAATAAGACTTCTCCCACCTACAGTGCGAGGTTGTACTCGTCGTTCATGATCTTGTCTAACGCAATGGCTCCGGAATCAGTACCGTCGTTAGTCCAGCAATGCAAACCGACGAGCCAGTAGTAACCATCACCCGAGTCAAACCGATAGTGTGGACCTCCGGAGTCACCTCTAGCTTGGTCAGCAGTAGTCCAGAAGTTTCGCTTTCCATTCTTAGCTACCGTTTCCTTAATTGTACCCGAGTTCCTTCCTGCAGATTTCCCTTGATGAGTGATTTCGTATTGGTACCCATCGTTCGCAATCCAATCCCAGCCATGTACTTTGTTGACTGTATCCGTATACCCTCCCCCATCCTCTGCGAGCTTGTTTGTATAATCGACGTCGCTGTACTTGTATTCTATCAGACCTGCATCCATTTGACCGCCGTCAACCCTGATAGAACTGTCAAGTGGGTAACCGAGGTTCTTATCCCACTCCGGTTGGTGAACCTGACCGGGTACCGAGCCATCGTCGTTCTGTAATACGTGTCCTGCTGTCAAGAACCGGCGACGTGAAACACTATAGTCCCAGAACGAAAAGCAGAGCGTCCCACCCAAGTCAATTTTACAACCGCCAGGGCATGGCCGATACGCCGTATCGTAGTATTCCTGTTGAATTTTCTCCTTCTTTTCGAAGACAACAGGTATTTTCTCGATAACTTCTGTATTCTCTGAGCCGCCAGCGGTTCCACTCACGTAGGAGGGGGTGTTATTTTCTACTTCTTCAAATGTGATACTTGGCTCAGAGATCACCTTGCCGTTAGATTTCTTTAGTGTGTCGTAGGACACGACTACGTAGGGTTCAACCTGTTCTGGGGACGTCGAATCATACCTTACACCAGTGTTGATGGAGTTAGACGGACCTATTTTTTCGATTGCTTTCGAAACTCTCTCCGCGGCGTCATACGCGGCCTGGATTCGGACCCAACGTCCGCGGGGAATTGTCGAATGAATAGTCTCAACCTCAGGCGGACTATTCAGCCCATCTGGATGCTTGTATTCGTATCCTTTCACGTATGGAACCTCTTTTTTTGGATCGGAGGTGACCTGCGCAATACTCTCCTGCGAGAGGGTATTAATCGTAGCCGCTGAAAGGCCTAAATTTGCGAGGGTGTTCATGAATCGACGCCGCCCCATCAGTTCGTACTTATCTGATGACATCCACAAATTAAGTCGTATAGATATAATTTATATCTTTCTAACCATAGAAAACATAATCGGAATTGATGTATGATATGTGTTGAGGACTACCGTAGAGATAGTACTTTAGTTCGGAAAGGAGGGCGGTTCAGAGGTGTATCGAGTGTTCAATCGACATCTGACTACTATTGTATCTTCTTCAATAGTACCAACTGAGTAGGAGCGCGGAGATACAGATACAAGCCCCTCCCGCGAGAACACCAGCGTAGAACATGGACCTCGCCGAACTCGCCTCCCGATACGACGACCGCCTCCGAACCGACGACTTCGCCGACGTGGACGCCAGCGAGAACGGGTTGCAGGTCGGCCCCGACCACCGCGAGGTCGAATCGGTCGCGTTCGCGGTGGACGCAGCCGAGCAGACCGTCGAGGCCGCGGCCGACCGAGGAGCGGACGCCCTCGTGACCCACCACGGCCTCTCGTGGGGCGGCATCGACCGCGTTACCGGCCGTCAGTACGACCGCATCGCGCCCCTCATCGAGAACGACGTGGCGCTCTACGTCTCCCACCTGCCGCTGGACTCCCACCCGGAACTGGGCAACGCCGCCGGAATCGCGGACCTCCTCGGCTTGGAGGAGCGCGAACCCTTCGGCGAGGTTGGGCCGGAACACGTCGGCCAGCGCGGACGCGCCCCGGACCCGATTCCGACCGACCGCCTGCGCGAGACGCTCGAAGCCGAACTCGACCACTTCGGGCAGGGCGTCCGCGTCCTCGACTTCGGCCCCGAAGAAATCGAGGAGGTTGCCGTCCTGACCGGGAGCGGCGTCGATTGGCTCGACGAAGCGGTCGAGTCGGGCGCTGACGCCCTGATTACGGGCGAGGGCAAGCAGAAGGTCTACCACGAGGCGCGCGAGGCCGGACTCACCGTCTTCCTCGCTGGCCACTACGCCACCGAGACCTTCGGCGTCCGGTCCCTGCAGGCGCTGGCCGACGACTGGGGCCTCGAAACGACGTTCATCGACGCGCCGACCGGACTCTGAGCGATGGCCGTCGATTCGCTCCGCGCGGTCGTTCGCGGACGCCGGGTCCAGTGGGCGCTCGCCCTCCTCCTGTTCGCGGTCGGTGCAGTCGTCGCGTCGGCCCAAGGCGGCGTCCTCCCGGCGGCGTTCGGCGCTGTCGTCGGACTGGTGGCCGCCGGAGCGGTCTCCGTCCGCCTCTTCTTCGGGGGCGACGAGTAGCCGTGAGCCAGATTCGAGACACCTATCACGCCGCGCTCCGGCACGACCACGTCGAACCCGCCGAGGAGGACCTCGTGGTCGGCGTCGTCCGCCACCCGGTCTACGGCATCGAGACCCTCCTCGACCGAAACGTCCCGGCGCTGGCCCCGCCGGAGGCCCTCCTCGGCGATTTCGAGGCGGTCGAGGAGCGCGACGACCGGACCCACGACGAGGCGTGGGACGAGGTGAACTTCGCCGAGCGCTATCGGGAGTACCTCCAGCACGCGGCGGTCCAGCAGGTGATGGACGACTTACTCGGGGAACTCGACTCGGGGAAGGGGGACCTCTGGCTGGTCTGCTACGAGAACACCGACGACAAGCGGTGTCACCGGACGATTCTGCAGGAGGTCCTGCGGGAGCGTGCTGGTCGGAGCGACTAATCACTTCTCGCCCCGCACTCGGACCTCGTAGTGTCGCGCCCGGTCGTCGTACCGCGAGAGGACCGATTCGGCCTCCGGCGGGACGTGGGCCTGCTCGTGGTCCTCGCCCGCGAACTCCTTGACCGCGTCGAGGGAGTCGAAGCGCATCACGGTGACGAACTCGACCTCCTCGTCGTTCCTGTTCGCGCGCCGCAAGACTCGAAACCCGCGATACCCCTCGATTCCCTCGTCGGCGAAGCTCGGGAAAATCTCGTCGTGGAGGAGGCGCTCGTACTCGTCGGCCGCCTCGGGCGTCGTCCACCCGTGCCAGATACGCTCTATCACGGAGGCTATTCGTCGTGCGACGAGTTAACTCCTCTCACCGAGCCGTATCCATTTGTAGCGGGGCGTTGGGAAAGCAGTATGGACTCGAAGAACTTCCTGTTCTGCTCGCTGGACGAACCCCTCCTCGGTGATTTGGCGTGGCAGGTCCACCGGGAGGGCCACGGCGTGAACTACTACGTCGAGTCCGACACCGAGGGCGACGTCGCCGACGGGTTCGTGCCCAAGACCGACGACTGGCGGGCGGAACTCGACTGGGCCGACGTGATAATCTTCGACGACATCTGGGTGGACGGCGAGTTGGGGACCGGCGAAATCGCCGAGGAGTTGCGCGCTGACGGCCACGCGGTCGTCGGCGGCACGCCCGCGACCGACCGCCTCGAAGACGACCGGGGCTACGCGATGGAGGTACTGGAGGACCACGGCGTCGAGACCCTACCTCATCGGGAGTTCACCGATTTCGAGTCGGGCATCGACCACGTCCGAGAGAACCCTGGTCCCTACGTCGTCAAGCCCCTCGGCGAGGTCCAGAACGTCAAGCGCCTGCTGTACGTCGGCCGGGAGCGCGACGGCGGCGACGTAATCGACGTACTTCGGGCCTACCAGAAGTCGTGGGGCGAGCGCATGAAGGGGTTCCAACTCCAGCGCCGGGTCGAGGGCGTCGAAGTCGCGGTCTGCGGCTTTTTCGACGGGAATCAGTTCGTGGAACCCGTCAACGTCAACTTCGAACACAAGAAGCTCTTTCCGGGGAACATCGGTCCCTCGACCGGCGAGATGGGGACCTCGATGTTCTGGACGCAGCGGAATCGGCTGTTCGAGGAGACCCTCGGGAGACTGGAGGGGTGGCTCGCCGACGAGGGCTACGTCGGGTCCATCGACGTGAACTGCATCGTGGACGACCGAGGAGTCTATCCCCTCGAATTCACTCCTCGGTTCGGCTACCCGACCATCGTCCTGCAGGAGGAGGGCATGGAGTCGCCGACCGGCGAGTTCTTCGCGGCCCTCGCACGCGGCGAAAATCCCGACCTCTCGGTCCACCGCGGGTATCAGGTCGCGGTCCGCGTCTGCGTCCCGCCCTTCCCCTTCGACGACGAGAAAACCTTCGACGAGAACTCCCGAAACGCCGCCGTCGTCTTCGAGAACCCCGAGGAGACGGCGGGCGTCCACATCGAGGACACGAAGAACGTCGAGGGCCAGTGGCGGGTCGCGGGCACTTCCGGCATCGTCCTCGTCGTCACCGGGAAGGGCCAGACCGTGCGCGAGGCTCAGTCGCAGGCCTATCGGCGCGTCGAGAACGTCGTGATTCCGAATTGCTACTACCGGGACGACATCGGCGACCGGTGGGTCGAGGCGGACGGCGACAAACTGCAAGCGTGGGGATACCTCGGCGGTGCGTAAGTCGCCGCCGCGCGCTCGACCGGTCGAAACCACCGAAGTTGGCCACACAGAACGAGACGGATTGGCGACGTATCGCTCACCGCCGAAAAGACTGAAGCACTCGACTCCTGTCGGTGGTGGCGATGGTACACTCGAACGACGAAGCGACTCTTTCCCGGCGAAGCATCCTGAAACGGACCACTGGCGCGGTAGCGGTCGCGGTCGGCGGCGGTAGTCTCGCGGGTGCCGAAGTCGGTGCCGCCCGCCGCGGCGCGGACTCTCGCGCTGACTCCGGCGTTGACTCTCGCGCTGACTCCGGCGTTGACTCTCGCGCTGACTCCGGCGTTGACTCTCGCGCTGATTCTCGCGGTGGCTCCGGTACTGACTCCCGCGAGGTCTACGAGGCCGTCACCTGCGGCGACGACCACTCGGAGGGGAGTCGTCTCACGGTCGGGAGGTACTGCGAAGGCGATGGCGACTGCGACGTGATACAGTTGGCCGGACTCTCGCCCGACTGTCACACCGAGGAGAAGCGCCTCTACGTCGTCCTCCCCGACACCGACCCGACCGTCTGGATGAACCCCCAGAAGGGCGAGATTCCGCCGGGGACCTACCGCGTGGACCGGGCCGAGCGATGCGAGGGGAGCGCGGGCGAGTGCGACGGCGAGGACCTCTATCACCTGTCGCTCCGGCCGGTCGAGAGCTAAGTGGTCGCCCTCGGAATGTTTTCGAGTTGGCGGATTCTCGAATAGATACTATTAAAACCCCGGAGTTCACGTTGAATAACGTGTCCGCCGGGTTTCAACAACCTTCGCGGTTGCCGGAGCTATGGTCACGCGACGGTTCTCGGCGGGTACGGGCCGCGGCCAACCGGCCCCGATAGCCGACCCTCGGGTACGGCTAATTGAACCGCCGCTGGCGTCCGACCCCCGCCACGTGGGCCCTCGCGGCAGTTGGCACTACCGCTTTTGCGACCGAGTCGAGTATCCCGAGAGCTTTCTCTCGCAATCGGGGCGTTCAAGCGTCTGGACCGACCAGCAACCCACATGACTGACGACCACGACGAGTCCCACGACGACGCTCCTGAGTCCGGAGAGGACGCTGGCGAATCCCACGACGAAGGCCACCACGAACCCCACCGCGAGGAGTTCCACCACGACCCCATCGCCCACGCCGAGGTCAGGGCGGGGATGACCGTCGGCGAGTTGGCAGACTCCTACGGCGACGCGGGCATCGGCGCGGCAGACCTCCACGAGGCGGTGGACATCTACGCCGAGATGCTCGGCGACGACGACGTGACCAACTTCTTCGGACTGGCTGGCGCGATGGTCCCGACCGGGATGCGCCGCATCGTGGCGAACCTGATTCGGGACGGCCACATCGACGCGCTGGTCACGACCGGCGCGAACCTGACCCACGACGCCATCGAGGCCATCGGCGGCAAGCACCATCACGGCACCGAGGACCCCGGCGAGGACCGGACCCTGCGCGACCACGACGAGCAACTGCGCGACGAGCAGGTCGATAGGATTTACAACGTCTACCTCCCGCAGGAGCACTTCGCGCTGTTCGAGAACCACCTGCGCTCGGAGGTCTTTCCGGAAGTCGAAGGTGAGGGGGCAGTGAGTATTCAGGAGTTGACGAACGCCCTCGGCAAAGCCAACAGCGAGGTCAACGAGCGCGAAAGCGTCGAGGAGAGCGCGGGAGTCGCCGCCGCGGCCTACGAGAACGACGTGCCCATCTACTGCCCGGCGATTCAGGACTCGGTCCTCGGATTGCAGGCGTGGATGTACTCCCAGACCGCTGATTTCACGCTCGACGCGCTGGCCGACATGACGACCATCACCGACCAAGCCTTCGAGGCCGAGAAGTCGGGCGCGATGGTGGTCGGCGGCGGCGTCCCGAAGAACTACGTCCTCCAGACGATGCTGGTCTCGCCCGAGGCCTACGACTACGCGGTCCAGTTGACGATGGACCCGCCCCAAACCGGCGGCCTCTCCGGGGCGACGCTGGACGAGGCGCGCTCGTGGGGCAAGTTGGAGAAGGCCGCGCGCAACGCTTCAGTCTACGCCGACGCGACGATTACGCTCCCGCTGGTCACGGCGGCGGCGCGAGAACGAATCGGGGAGTAGGAACGAGTCACATAACTGTTAACAGGCGCGACAGCGGCCACTCCGTATGGACTCCGGAGACGCCCCGACGCCGGAAGACGCCTACGACGAGCTGGCCGACACCTACGAGCAAGAGACCGAGGAGAACCTCTACAACGCCGAAATCGAGTTCCCCGGAACGACTGACCTCGTGCCCGACGTGACCGGCGACCGGATTCTCGACGCCGGATGTGGAGCGGGCCGATACACCGAGTGGTTGCTCGACCGGGGCGCGGACGTGGTCGGCGCGGACGTGAGCGAGGAGATGCTCGACAGGGCGCGCGACCGAGTCGGAGACCGGGCGGAGTTGCACCGGGCCGACCTCGGGGAGTCGCTCGACTTCGCGGACGACGAGTTCGACGGCGTCGTGAGTTCGCTCGCGCTCGACTACGTCGAGGAGTGGCGACCGACGTTCTCGGAGTTCGCGCGGGTCCTGAAATCGGACGGGTTTCTCGTGTTCTCGGTCAAGCATCCCCTCGACGCCCACGACCCCGACGAGGGCACGGACTACTTCGCGGTCGAGCGCCGAATCGCCGACTGGGAGGTTGACGTTCCCTACTACCGCCGCCCGCTCTCGGCGGTCCTGAACCCCTTGCTCGAAACCGGGTTCCGCATCGACCATGTGGCCGAACCCGAACCCACGGACGCCTTCGCGGAGGAGTGGCCCGAACGCTACGAAACCGAGTCGAGAAATCCGGTGTTCCTCTGCGTTCGAGCGGTGAAGAGATAGATTCGCACTCTCGACTGACCAACCACCGGGTGGGATGAAGGGGTCGGCCGGTCGCGTTCATCTTGGTCGTCTGAGCGACCCCTATCGTAGGCCGGGCGGTGTCTCACCGAACGGAGTGAGGTCGTTCGAAAGGCGAAGCCTTTCGTGATCACGAAAATCTCCGATTTTCGGACGATGATGGCTCGGAAGACGCGGTTTGTCTTCCGGCGCGGAGAGTCGCGGATATGTCACTCAGCGACCGCGACCGGGCGAGGGCTTCAATAAACCACCATAATACTGGTTTTGCTGTCGGGGGTTCTGTTGTTGACAGTTCTGCTGTCGGCGTTTTGCTGTTCACGCTCTAAATCCAGAAACTCTCTTGAGGCAGGCGTCCGACCGACCGCCAACGACCGAATGTCCGACTCCCACCGCTCGCCCGATACCCGTCTCTCGCCCGACACCGACCCCGAGGAGTCCCCGACGGTCCGGGCGCTGGCACACGCCGAGACCGACGAGGAGCTACTCCTCGGCTCCAGAGCCTACTGCCGCGAGGCCGCCCGCGAGTACGACCTCGACGTGGACTTGTCGCTGGTCGAGTGGGAGGTCTCGACCCGCGCGAAGCGCCGCGCCGCCGCGGTCAAGCGCCCCAAGATTCCCGAGACGGAGGTGGGCGACCTCCTCGACTGGGACGCCGCGGCCGAGCGAGTGGGGACCCCGCCAGCGGACCTCCGGACCTGTACGCTCTCGCTGACCCGGGCGGCATTCGACTCGTTCGACGTGGGCGAGTGGACCGCGACCCTCCGCCACGAACTCGTCCACGTCGAGCAGTTCCAGCGGTTCGGCACGACCGACCACGGCCCGGCCTTCCGCGAGCGCGCCGAGGAGGTGGACTCGACGGTGCGGTGCCCGCCCTTCGCGGACCCGAAGTACGTGCTGCGGTGTGAGGAGTGTGCGGCCGTGGTGGGACGCCGGTACCGCGAATGTAAGTTGGTTCGGAACCACGACGAGTATCGGTCGTCGTGCTGTGACTCTGATATTGTTTGTTTAGAACAGGAATAGTTAGTCTTAAGATTTAAAATCAGTTGTTTAAGTAAGGTGGGGTTTGTTTTCGTCTGCTTACCTCGCCTCGACCTGACGGCGAGCGCGAACCGCAGAATTAGTGTCGTGTTATCTTCTTGAAGCCCCCGCCCGCTCGCGGTCACGCTCGGTTCCCTCGCGTGACCGCGACCGGGCGGCCCCTTCATCCCACCCATGGTTGATAGTGACACCGAGCGCATCCTGATGGCCTGTCCCACCGAGCGCATCCTGATGGCCTGTCCCACCGAGCGCATCCCGGTGGTTTACTCCACCGAGCGCGCCTCGACAGAGCGGTCAGCCCCGCTCGCGGCCGTCAGGGTCAGACGCTCGTCTGACGAGAACCGCCGAAACGCGGCCGTGTTTCCGTCCGCTTCGGGAGGATTAAGTAGGCGTCGGGGGAAACGACGGACTAACGTGACCACGAGAGTTCGGCGCGCGGCAGCCTACGCCGCAGTCTCCACGCTGGCGCTCGCGGCCCCGGTTCTGGGGTGGGCGACCGCCGCCGCGTTCGGAGCCCTCGCTGTGGGGGCGCTCGCCGTGACCGACGGGCCGCTGTTCGAGTGGTTCGCCCGGCCCGCCGACCGACAGGAAGGCCGACTTCACGGCCTCGCGGCCTTCAGTTTCGCCGCGACTGGCATCGCTCTACTGTCGGCGTTCGCTGGCCTGCCGACACACGTCCTCGTCGCCAGCGTCGTCGTCGTCGGCTACGGCAACCTCGCCCAGCAAATCGCGTGGGAGTTCGACGCCGAGGCCATCCTCCGGACCGGCGCGTTCGTCGGCGGCGGGTTGCTGGCGGGCGTCGCCGGGCAGGTCGTGGCGCTCGTCGCCGACGGCACCCCCGTCTCGCCCGCGCTCCCCAAAATCGTCTTCCTCGCGGCCAGCGGCGCGCTTCTGGCGGGACTCCTCCGGTCGGTGCTGTTCGCCCGCGACGACCCGCTGGTGATGCTCTCGGTGGCCTTCCTGCTGTGGCTGTTCGCCGACCTGACGGTGGTCGTGACCGTCGAGGCCGTCGCTGTCGCCATCGCCGTGACCGCGCTGTTCGGCTACATCTCGTGGCGTCTGGACACCGCCTCGATTCCGGGGATGATGACCGGCGCGCTGTTGGCGATGCTGACCATCGTCCTCGGGGGCTACGGCTGGTTCGCGGTCCTCATCTCCTTCTTCGGCATCGGGAGCCTCTCGACCAAGTTCCGCTACGAGGAGAAGGCCGAGCGCGGCGTCGCCGAGGACAACGAGGGCGCGAGAGGCAGCGGCAACGTCCTCGGGAACGCCGCCGTCGCGCTCGTCGCCGTCTTGGCCTACGCGGCCCGCGGTCGGCTCCCCATCCCGGGCGAAATCTTCCTGTTCGCGTTCGCCGGGTCCATCGCCACCGCGATGAGCGACACCCTCTCGTCGGAAATCGGCGGCGTCTTCGACAAGCCGCGGCTCATCACCACCCTCGAACGCGTCGAACCCGGCACCGACGGCGGGGTGACGTGGCAGGGCGAGGTCGCGGGCATCGCTGGCGCGGCGGTCGTCGCGGGCATCGCGGCCCTCCTGTTCGACCCCGTCGGCACGACCGGCGCAATCGTCATCGTCCTCGCTGGCGCTGGCGGCATGACGGCCGACAGCCTGCTGGGCGCGACCCTCGAAGGCGACCGACTCGGCAACCAGAGCGTCAACTTCCTCGCCACCCTTACCGGCGCGCTGGTCGGCGCGGGTCTGGCGGTGGTCGCTCTGCCGTGACGGGGAGTCGTCTCGCCACGACGGGGGTCGCCCTGCCGTGATTCGCTCCGCTCGCCCCGACGACCGAGAGATTCTGCGCGAGGTCCAAACCCACCTCCGAGAGCCGAATCCGTCCCTGCTAGACTACGCCGTCGACGGGCCGCCGCTGACCCTCGTTTCTACAGCGAGGCGCTTCGCGCCTCGAAATAGGAGCGGGGAGGAACGACCCGCGACCGCACCAGACGACACCCCCGTCGGCTACCTCGTCGCCTTCCACGACGAGGAGGCGGGCTACGTCGCCGAAATCGTCGTCGCGCCCGACCATCGCCGGGAGGGTCGCGCCCGGCGACTCCTCGCCGCGACCTTCGACCGTCTCCGAGACAGAGGGTGTTCGAGAATCAGGCTCGCGGTCCATCCCGACAACGACGCCGCCAGAACCCTCTACGAGTCGCTGGGATTCGAGGAAGTCGGTCGAGAGGAAGGTCACTACGAGGACGGGAGCGACGGGATTGTGATGGGTCGAGACCTCTGAGAGAGTCGATGTCGGAAAAGAAAACGCCGGTCAGAATTGCTCAGAACCTATCCGCGGTCCGGACCCGCACGTCGGCGGGTTGCTTGACGAACTCGCCGGTCTCGGCGGCGACGACCTGCCCGACGCCGCGCTGGGCCGACACGTCCAGCACGCGCTGGTCGCACGTCCCGTCGAGGACCACGGCGTAGGGTACCTCGTCTGACCCCTCCACCGCGTCGAAGGCGTTCTCCGCCGCGACTTCTGCGATGACGCCGAACGCCTCGTCCAGCAGTCGGGCGGTGCCGGTCTCGGCGTCGATGACCGCCTCGACGTGGCCCCGCATCGTCGCAGGTCCGGTCGCCGCGGCGTCGTCGGCCCCGGTGGTGTCGGGGCTGGCGGTGTCGGCCTCGGCGGCGTCCCCGTCGGTCTCGGCCTCCGCGCCGGTCGCATCCGCCTCGGCGACTGCTTCGCCCGCATCGCCCGTGTCGGCGTCAGCCTCGACAGTTTCGTCTCCTGCGAGGGCCTCGGGGTCGTCTATCGTTTCGGGGCTGATTTCGGCGTCGCCGCCTATCAGGTCCGGCCCGTCCGTCGTCTCCGGACTCTCCGTCGGCGTTTCCGGGGCGTCCGTCCCGGTCTCCTCGGTTTCGGGTGCCGGACGGGCGCTCCCGTCGGTCGCCGCGGTGCCGGGTCCGGTCCCGGCGTCCGCGGGCGTCGGTTCCGCGTCGGCAGTCGCGTCGGCGGACGCGGCGTCTGCGGACGCCTCGGCCTCGTCGGCCTCCTCGCCGTCTTCGCCGCCGTCCTCGCCGACCATCGACTTCTCGAAGGGCCGCTTGCTCCGGAGCGCCGACATGACCTCGTGGCGCGCGAGGTCCTCGACCGACTTGTTGGCGGGCGAGAACGCCACGTAGTCGATGTCGCCGACCTGCGCGAGTTCCTTCCGGATGAGGTCGCCACCCCGGTCACCGTCGAGGAAGGCCGTGACGGTCCGGTCTTGGGTCAACTCGGCCACCGCGTCGGGGACGTTGGTGCCCTCGACTGCGACGGCGTTCTTGACGCCGTATCGCAGGAGGTTCAGCACGTCAGAGCGCCCCTCGACCACGATGATGGCGTCGCTGTCCCCGACGCGAGGCCCGGCGGGCAGGCCCTCGAACTCCACGATGTCCTCGACGCGGACGCTCTGGCGGACCTCCTCGAGAATCTCCCGAGAGGTCATCACGTCCTCGTCGAACGAGTCGCTGAGGAGTTCCTTGGCGCGCTCGACCACTTTCCGGCGCTTGGCGGCCCGCACGTCCTCGATGCCCGCGATGGAGACGGTGGCCCGGCAGGGGCCGACCCGACTGATGGTTTCGAGCGCGGCGGCGAGGATAGAGGTCTCTACCTTGTCGAGACTCGACGCGATGGTGATGGTACCGAACGACTGTCCGTTTTCGCTGTCTATGTTGACGTCGATTCGACCGAGTTTCGAAGACTGCTGGAGGTCGCGGAGGTCCAAGTCGTCGCCGAGCAGGCCTTCGGTCTGACCGAAGACCGCGCCGACGACGTCACTCCGCTCTACCACCCCGTCTGCGGTGATATCGGCGTGAATGACGTATTTTGCTGTATCGTCCATGAGTGATGAACTGCCCCCGAGCGGGGCGTGATGATGGTGATGTGTCCATGAGCGTCGCGGCCATGGATGTTTTAAAATCGCACGCCCTGACTGAAATACCTGTCGTCAGCGGAACTGTTTGGGGAAAGAGTGTTACTCGCTGCTGATGCTTCCGGCCGTCACGGTAAAGGCCGTCTCCGCCGTCTCTGCGTGGCGATGCGCCTCCTCGTCGTTCCGGAACTCTACCGCCCAGACGACGCGACCGCCAACGGCACGCTCAACGACGCGGTGCAGTTGGTCGCCGAGTGGCTCGACCGAGACGACTCGCTCCACGTCTACTGGCTCCTCGCTCCTCCCGAAGTCGCCGACTACGACCCCGAATACGTCCTCGCAGACCGCGAGCGAGTGACGCTCATCGAAGCCGAGCCGTTTCTGCACGGTCACGAACACGAGGACCTCTTCTCCGAGACGGGGTACACCGAGGCCCAGTTTCGGGCCATCGAGGAGGCAATCTTCGACCGGTCGGGCTACGTGGACGTGGCAATCGACCAGCAGGTGACGGGCCGGTTCGACCTCTACAAGTGGCTCCACCGACTCGGCGGGGGCCGAGAAGCGAGCGTCCAACCAACCGAGCTAATCGGGTACGTCCACGACCTCAGGCTCCCGTTCAAGCGCCACGGGCGGGGAGTGCCCAACGACGCGCCGACCAAGGCCGAACTGTCCGCCGCGACCTACACCGACGGCCTCTGGTTCAAGGCGGGCGTGGACGCCGAGCGAATGGCCGAGTACGGGGACGATATCTTCGACTCCGCGTTTCTTGACGACCTGCTGGACGACGCGCTCGAAACCGGGAGTCCCCTCGACTTCTCCGACTTTTCCGAATCCTACGCCGAGGCCCCCGAGCGCCTCCACGTCGCGGGGTCGGGATGGGGCAAGAAGAACTTGGACGTGGTTCTGGACGCCGCGGAGACCCTCTACGAGGAGTTCGGCATCCGGACGCTGATGACCAACATGGACCCGATTCCGGAGGGGATGGCCGACCGCGAGTTCGTGGACGCCTACCCCGAATGCTCCCGGGAGCGCTACGAGGAGACACTCGACCGGGGCGACCTCGCGGTCTGCGCCTCGGACCACGAGACGATGCCCCGGACGCCCTTCGAGCAGGCCGCCAGCGGGCAGGTGCTAGTGATTCGGGACGAACCGTGGGCCTACGACTGCGTGCCCGAGGAGTACGGGCTGGCGGGGGATTTGGACGAACTGGAACTCCTCGCGGTCCGAGCCGTCGAGAACTGGGACGAGGCGGTCGCCGAGAACCGCCGGATGGTCGAGCGCGTTCGGGAGGTCCGCGGTCCGGAGGAGTGCGGCAGACGAACCTACCGGGATTTAGCCGAGCGCGTGGAGGACCGGATTTCGGCGTTCGAGAACGCCCAAATCCGGCGAAACGTGGCGTCGGCCGTCTCGGAGTTCGACGGGAGCGAGATTCCGCTCGACGACCTTCGGGAGCGCGTCGGTGGGGACGACTCAATCGACGAGGATGCTCCACTTGCGGACCTCGTGTACGCTCTGCGGTCGCTGGGCTACGAGGACGCCGGGAATCCGGGGACGCCGGTGTTCGTGCGGTCAGGAGAGTAGCTCCGCCAGCGTCTCCGCGCCGTGACGCAACGATTCCTCGGCGTCGGTCGGTTCGTCGTGTTCGTAGACCAGCCACTCGGTTCCGGCCTCGCTCGCGGCTCGGACGCACTCCTCGATTTCGAGGTCGCCCTCGCCGAGTTCGACCGGCGTGGTGCCCGCCACGTCCTTGAGGTGGACCAGCGGGACGCGCCCGCGGAGGTGGTCCAGCAGTTCGACCGGGTTCCGGCCCGCCGCGGTCGCCCATCCAACGTCGAGTTCGAGGTCGATGTCGGTCTCGTCGGCCAACTGGTCGAAGGCAGATTCGCCACCGGAATTCGCCTGCCCGCCGTCCTCGCCGCCGAGGTCGGTGAACTCGTGGTCGTGGTTGTGGTAGCCGAAACGAACGCCGTGGTCGCCCAGTCGCGCGTCGAGTTCCGCCAGCCTGCGACCGGTGTCGGCGACGGCCTGCCGACTGGCGAAGTGGGTCTCGTCCAGATACGGGACGACGATGCGGTCGCAACCGAGCGTTCGGTAGGCCTCGACCACGCCGTCGAGGTCGGCTTCGAGGTCCTCGATGCCGACGTGTGCCGCCGCGGCGTCGAGGCCGGTGTCGTCGAGGGTGCCGCGGATTTCGTCGGGGTTCGAGTCGCCGAGACCGGCGAACTCGACGCCCTCGAACTCGGTTTCGCCGACTCGTTCGAGGAGTTCGGGGAGCGTGTCGTCGAGGTCGCGGAGCGTGTAGAGTTGGATGGCCGAGCGCATGGCGGTGGTTCGACGCGACGGGGTAAATCGGTTGTTGCGAAAGGGGAGTTGTTGGCGTGGGTTGTCGTGAAGTTCTCTTGAACCTCCTCGGTTGCTTTGCTTTATTCCGGATTCGAAGAGAATCGTAGCCGTGAACGCCTCTTGAAGCCCCGCCCGGTCGCGGTCGCTCTGCGGCATATCCGACGGACGTGGTTGCGACGGATAGGGGCCGCAGAGCGACCAAGCGTTGCGCGACCGGGCGGCCCCTTCATCCGCCGGAGGACAAACAGCGTCCTCCGAGTCCTCGTTCGCTCACGGGGACACCCGACGGTGGTTGTTGGGTCGGGCGTCTGCCGGT
The DNA here is from genome assembly GCF_004765785.1 of Halorussus ruber. Taxonomy (GTDB): domain Archaea; phylum Halobacteriota; class Halobacteria; order Halobacteriales; family Haladaptataceae; genus Halorussus; species Halorussus ruber. The sequence continues at coordinate 54,732 of NZ_SBIT01000001.1, forward strand.
GGAAAGAGCCACCGAGCGCGGGCCTCACGCCTCCCCAACCTCCTCACTCCCTCACTTCGTTCGGTCGTTCGTCCCTCGCGCGGTTCGGCGCGGCCATAAACGGCCGCGCCAGCACGCGCCGACTGCAACGGGGGGAGAGATAATTAAAATTAAATGTTTAAAATATAATAATATTGCTTTAGGAATTGTCGAGTTACTTCTCGTCCGAAACCCACCGACTTCTCACCGGCACCAGTTATTAGCCGCTCACGCCCGATTCGCAGGCATGAGCCAGAGCGAGCACCCCGAACTCCTGATTCCTCACTACGTCGCCGACAGCGCGCGGGCAGCCCTCCGCGAGGCCCTCGCGGACCTGCTGGCCGACCCGAACCTCTCGGTCGCCGCCACGCCCGAGGAGACCGACGAGAAGCTGGCGACCGCCGAGGTCCTCCTCTCGGCCCGGTTCCCCGCGGAGAAACTCGATTCCGCGCCCGACCTCCGGTGGATTCAGTCGCTCAGCGCGGGCGTGGACCACTTCGACCGGGACGCGCTCGCCGAGGACGACGTGGCGCTGACCTCCGCGTCGGGCGTCCACGCCGAACCCATCGGCGAGCAGGTGCTGGCCTACCTGCTGGCGTTCGAGCGCAACCTCCAGAAGGGCTTTCGCCAGCAGGAGCGGCGGGTCTGGGAGAACTACGGCGGCAAGGAACTCCGCGACGAGACCGTTGGGATTCTGGGCCTCGGCGCAATCGGCGGGCGCGTGGCCGAACTCGCCTCGGCGTTCGGCTGTGAGGTCGTCGGCACCAAGCGCAACCCCGAGAGCGCGCCCGACGCCGCGGACGAGGCCTTCGGTCCCGACGGCCTCTACGAAGTCTGCTCGCGGTCGGACTACGTGGTCCTCGCGGTCCCGCTGACCGACGAGACCCGCGGGCTGATTGGGAAGGAGGAGATTCGGACCATGCCCTCCTCGGCGGTGCTGGTCAACGTCGCCCGCGGCGAGGTCGTCGAGGAGGATGCGCTCACCACCGCGCTCCAGCAGGGCCACCTCCGCGGCGCGGCCCTCGACGTGTTCGAGGAGGAACCCCTGCCCCAAGATTCGCCTCTCTGGGACCTCTCGAACGTCCTCGTCACGCCCCACATGGCCGGTTCGACGCCCCACTACTACGAGCGGTGTGCCAGCCTGTTCGCCCGGAACTACGAGAACTTCGTCGCCGACGACCTCGGAGCGATGGAGAATCGGGTCGCGTGAACTGACCCCGTTCCGTACCTAGATTCAAGGCGGAGTCTGCCGTTTTTCGACTACCTGATTCCATGCGCGTACTCGTCGTTCCGGAACTCTACCGGCCCGACGACGCGACCGCCAACGGCACGCTCAACGACGCGGTCGTCTGGGTCGAGAACTGGGACGAGGCGGTCGACGAGAGCAAGCGCATGCTGGAGTACGCCAAGGAGATTCGGGACCCCGAGCGGTCGGGCCAGCGAACCTACGACGACATGGCCGAACGAGTGGTCTCGAACGTCGAAGCCTACGCTTCCAACCTGAACGACGGGAGCGACCGGAACGACGAGGTCGTCGGCGAGGCCCTCGGGGAAGTCGGCGACGAGTTCGCGCTGGACGAGTTAAACAGGAAAACCGCCGAGTTCACCGAGACCGGCGAGCCGATTTTAGCGGGCAAGTGCGCCCTGAGCGAGGTGCTTTTCGCCCTGCGGCGTCGAGGGGACGAGGACATCGGGAATCCGGGGACGCCCGTCTTCGAGAAGCGCGAGGAGGTCAGCGTTCGTCCGACCCGCCGTCGGGCGTCCGCTCCGTCCCGTCCGGACGCTGACGCGGGTCGAGTGCCCGGACCGGAGCGCGGAAGACGGCGCGGCGGTGCGTCGGCGGCGACTCGGCGACCCCGGTCTCGTGTTCGACTTTCCCGCCCTCGACCTCGAACTCGTCGCGTTCGACCAGTTCGGGCACGATGATTCGCACGAAGTGGACGACCAGCACGAGCAGGAGCGGGCCGAGAAACAGGCCGTACCAGCCGAACAGCACCGGACCGAGGACGTACGCCAGCATGACGAGACCGGTGTGGAGGTCCCGGCCCGAGACGTAGGGTCGCAGGACGAGTTCCGGAACCGTATCGACTACCACGAACGTTACGAGCAGAAAGACCACCGGGAACCACAGCAGGGCGGGGTCGGTCACGCCCGCCACGACTGCCAGCACGATGCCCAGCGGGACGTAGACCAACTTCATACCGACCACCGGAATCAGGCTCGCAAGTCCCGTCAGCAACCCCAGCAGGGTCGGCGACGGAACAGAGACGACTGCCGGAGCGATTAGGTCGAGGAGGTTGTAGACGACGGCAGACAGGATGCCGATGACGAACGCGGTCAGAATGTTACCGAAGTAGACGGTTTCGAGGTCGTCGTCCACCTCTCGGGCGAACGCGACGGTGGGACTGTCCTCGCCAGCGACCTCGTCGCGGAACCACGCCGCGAGTCGGTGGTCGTCCCGCAGGAGGTAGAACGCGACGACGAGGGTAATGACGATACCGAGTGCGGTGCTGGCGAGAACGCCGAGAACTGCGACGACCGAGGCAAAGAGGTCGCTGACGGCCTCTGCTCCGCGGTCAGAGACGAGTTGTTGCAACTGTTGGGGATTCGCCTGCGCGAGACCGACGAGTTTCTGGGGGTCGAGCAGCAGCGACGTGTCCACGTAGGGGCCGAGGAGCCCCTCGAATTCGGCGAAGCCGACGCCCGCCAGCGAACTCAACTCGCGGACGCTGACGACCACGGTGTAGCCCAGCAGAACCAGTCCGGGGAAAGCCAATCCCAGCAGCGCCGTGGCGGCGGTCAGCGTCGGTTGGCGCAGTCGGCCGAGCAAGCGCCGGTACATCGGCCGCGTCGCGTAGTAGACGAACAGGCCGAGCAGAAACGTCCCGAGGAAGGCGGCGACGACGTAGCCGACCGCGACGGCCAGCGCGACGGCGACCAGCCACCACGCCAACCGTTCCCGGTCGAAAGAGACCTCTCGTATCCAGCCCATGCTCGTTCGTTCGGTGCGGAGACGTAAGTTCCTCCGGGATTGAGGGATGGGCGTCCCCGAAACACCCTCAGAACAGCGGTTCGCCCATCGTCTCGCGGCCGAACGCAAGCACCACGAGGCCGCCGAGGACGAACGCGACCGCGAGGGGCGCGAGCGCCGCCAGATACCCCGTCTCGACCAGCGCGCCAGCCAAAATCGGGCCGAGGACCGCGCCGACCTTGCCGACGCCGCCAGCGAACCCGTTGCCGGTGGCCCGGACCTCGGTCGGGAACAGTTCCGGCGTGTAGGCGTAGATGGCACCCCACGCGCCGAGGGTGAAGAAACTCGCCGCGAGCAGGCCGCCGAAGAACGGCCAGAAGCCCGACAGGCCCGCGCCGAACAGCGAGACGTTGGGCATCGAGGCCGCGAAGACGAAGGTGAACAGCCCCGAGAGGGCGAGATAGCTCCCGAGCGTGGGCCTGCGACCGATCTTCTCCACGAGGTAGGCCGCGCTGAAGTAGCCGGGGAACTGGACCAAAGCGATGAGCAAGAAGTAGACGTAGATGCCTTCGAGCGTGACGCTCCCGACGGAGATGCTCTCGACCACGCCCGCCGCGCCGACCGTCTGGGGGAGCCAGATGAACACGCCGTAGTAGCCGAAGTTGATGGCGAACCACGCGGTCGCTATCATCGCGGTTCGGGCGCGGAGGTCACCCTCGAAGAGCCGCGAGTATCCGGCCGACTCGGTGGTCTCGACCGACTCGGCGCTGATGGGCGTGAACTCCTCGCCGTTCTCCTCGGCGATGGCCCGGATGCGCTCGTTGGCCCCGTCGATGTCTCCTCGGCGAGCGAGGTAGTATGGCGTCTCCCGGAGCTGGGAGCGAATCACGAACACCAGCAGGGCCGGGAAGGCCGCGCTTGCGAACAGGAGTCGCCACCCCGCGACCTCGCCGACGACCGGGAGCGCCACGGTACCGGCAGTACCGGGGAGCGCCGAGAGGAACAGCCACGCCAGCACGACCGCCAGCACGTTGCCCAGCGGCCAGAAGGCGTCGAGGTAGACCAGATAGCGCCCCCGCCGGTCGGTCGGCAGGTGTTCCGAGAGGTAGGAGGTGTCCACCGCGAGCGCGCCGCCCAGCCCGACGCCGGTCAGGAACCGGAGCGCGAACCCGGAGTAGAATCCGGTGGCGAAGGCCGTGAGTCCCGCGAACACCGAGTAAGTCAGCACGGTCCACTGGAAGGCGTCGATTCGGCCGTGCTTGTCGGCGTACCAGCCCCACACCCAGTTTCCGGCTATCATGCCGACGAGGCTCGCGCTCCCGAGGAGTCCGGCAGAGAGGCCCGACAGCCCCCACGCCGAGATGAGAACCGGGAGCGTGAAGCTGATGATGATGACCTCCATGCCGTCGAACGCCCACGCGCTTCCGCAAATCGCCAGCAGGCGGCGGTGGAAAGCGCCGACGGGGATTCGGTCCATCACCTGCGAGACGGTGACGCGCTCGTCGGTGGTAACTCCGTCTGCCATGATTATCTATTCGGGACTCGGTATCGGACGTACTTAAGGACGAGGAATTCGGAGAACGATTCGGCGTTTTGAAGAAGATTAGTCTTCAAAGAGGGGCAGGGACCGAGTCGGACTCCTCCGGGTTCGAGTCGGCCCGACCTCCCTTGTCCCCGCCCTGACCTCACCCTGACTCGCGCCGACGCGAAAGGTTGGATATAAGTACGCCCGTGGCGGATTTTCCGGGTATGAAAGACCAAGGACGTTCCACGCGCTCCCGAACCGGCGGTCGACTCCGCCCGCACGACAAGAAGAAAAAGCACCAGTTGGGCCGTGAACCCACCGAGACCACGGTCGGCGAGACCCGCCTCCGGACCATCGACGCCCGCGGCAACACCGAGAAGGTCCGCGCGCTCTCGACCGACGTGGCGAGCGTCGCCAAGGGCGGCGAGACCGTCGAGGCCGAAATCGAGGACGTCGTCGAGAACGACGCCAACCCCAACTACGTCCGACGGAACATCGTCACCAAGGGCGCAGTCATCGACACCAGCGAAGGCAAGGCCCGCGTCACGTCCCGACCCGGCCAGTCCGGCAACGTGAACGCGGTCCTCGTCGAGTAATTTTCACTCGCACCCGACGGATTCGGCGACCTCGCGGAGTTCGCGCTCGCCGACCTCGTCGGTGAACGTTTCGACGCTCACTCGGTAGACGTAGCTGTCGCACTCCCAGACGAACTTCCCGCCGCCGTCCTCCTCGGCGTAGCGCGCGTCGCGGTCGCCGACTGTCGTCGCGTTCCCCGCGGTCAGGTCGTAGGCCGACTCGTTCTCGGCCTTCCGGACCGAGACGACGTTCTGGAGGGTTCCGTTCCGGACGTGGTGGTACGCCATGGCGACGTACTCGCTATCGGGGAGTTCCATCAGAACGGCGCTCTCGAACGCGAACGGTTCGGAGACGTTCGGTTCGGGCACTGAGAACGGCGCGTCGTCCGCGAGCGCCTCCCGGGTGTCGTAGGTTCGGGGCCGGGGCGATGCGGCGGTCGTCGCGGTCGTGTCTGCTGTGGTTGTTGCGGTTGTGTCTGCTGTGGTCGCGTCTGCCGTAGTTGAGTCCGCTGTGGTCGTTGCAGGCGCGTCTGGCGTAGTCGTCGCGGTCGCGTCCGGCCCGCTCCCGGCCCCGCCGAGGCAACCGGACAGGACGAGCGAACAGGCCAGCGCGAGGAGCAGCAGGCGGCGATTCATCTCGCAACCTCCCTCGGGGGCGTCGGTTCGGAGCGGCGATGCGGTCGCGGGAAAGCGGGAACCTTCATTGTCGAACCTCGCCGAAACTTCGGGTCGGTCACACGTGGGCGGTCCGACAGTTCCCCGAGCGCGAAAATCGCACCCGACGTTTATTTGTTAGAACGTTGTTGTTTCAGAGTTCGGCCTCAGACGCCCACGCCGTCCTCGACGGCTTCGAGTCCCGCGTCGGTAATCCGGAACTGGACCTTTTCGCCCGCGGCCTTTGCGCGGTGCTTTTCGAGGGTCGCGCGCCGGTTGCCCCCGCGGAATCGCTCGATGCGGACGACCGTGCCGGTCCAGTGTTCGAGGGTGTGCCCCCCGAGCGGTCGAGTGCGGTCGCTGTCGGGGTCGGTGTAGACCTGATTCGTCAGGACGACCGCCAAATCGTGTTTGCGCGCCAGCGAGAGGAGGTGCGTGACCTGACTGGCGACCTCGCGGAGGGCCTCGCCGCCCTCCTCGTCTTCGGCCCGCTGGAGGCGGTAGAACCCGGTCGCGCTGTCGAGGACCACGAGGTCGGCGCGCTCGGCGAGTTCGGCGGTGTCGCGGACCGCCTCCTCCTGTTCGGCGAAGTCGTAGGCCTCCTTGACGATGATTCGGGAGGTCAGGTCTTCGATGTCGTCCGCGCCGACCTCCTCGGCGCGGGCCTCGGCAACCTGCTCGAACCGGGAGAGCGACAGCCCCTCGGTGTCGATGTAGACCGCGGTGCCGCCGTCGGCGGCGACTTCGACCGCCGCGCCCAGCGCGACGTTGGTCTTGCCGGCGGCGGGCGGACCGTAGACCTGCGTGACGGTGCCGACCTCGAACCCGCCACCGAGGAGGTCGTCGAGGGGACCGCATCCGGTCGGGATGGACTCGTGGTTCACGACCGAGGGTTGGTCCTACCCGGCCTAAAGCCTCCGGATTCGCGGTCAGCGTTCGGATTCGTGGGGGTTGGTGGCACAGTCGCTCTGTGTGACCCCTATCGACGCGACGACCCTTGTCGGCGCGCGCAGAACTGCGCACGCCGACGGTTCCCATGGAAACGTCATCCCGCAGAAAAAGTCACTCGGGACTGGTAACTCAGATACGAAGTATCGAATCGCTTATGTCCATGAGTGATGTTATCACATCTAGTATGATGGTCGCAACCGTCTTGGAGTGCCCTCAATGCGTCGAGGAGAACCAGGCGGAGTTCACGGGTGAACTCGTAGACGGCGATGGCGTCTGGCGGATGCGGTGTTGCGGGACGCTTGCCGACGGCCCGCACCCGGAAGGGGCGTGATTCCGGGGTGAAGGTGGTGAGGGTGGGGCCTCACGTCGGGGATGCGCTCGGTGAGTCGTTCCACCGGGACGCGCTCGACTGACCAACCGCTAGTCCGGGTGGACTGAAGGGGTCGGCCGGTCGTGCCCTGAAGGGACTTGGTCGCTTCAGCGTGTTGAATCTCCGGTAGAGAGACTCTGATAAGCAGATATGTTATAAATCACCTCACACACACAATTAAATAACATAATGATTTATTATCTATGGTGTTGGTTTCTCGTCTATGGGATTCTGTGAGCTTTGTTCAGAAGAAATACAAAACCGGGCAGAATATTGCCTTGTGGATACAGAGACGGAAAAGAAATTAGATATTTGCGATGAGGATGGAGGAAAACTTATTGAAGATTCGACGACCGATGGAAAATGCACCTATTGTGGCGAATTCGCACGATACCAAATAGCAGATATTGATTGGAATGACGATACAATTAGCTCATCTGGTCGTCAAGAAGTCCTAGGAAATTTGGTTTTATGTGAAGACTGCAAGAATTCTTGGTGATAGAACACTAGTTAAGGCAATTTCTGAGAAGCAAGTTCAACGTCTACTCTTTATATTCTCGATTTTGAACCTATCACTACTCTCTCACCCGAGCCAGTTGAACTTTTGACCCCCGAAACCGAACCCTCGACTCGTGACAGTCGTCGTCGCTACCGAGAACTTCGAGGTGTACCACGGCGTGGTCAACGAGTTGCGCGACCGGGGCGTGACCTTCACCACGGTCGAACCCGGCGACTCGCTCCCGGACGGCGCGACGGTTCTCATCCGCGCCGAAGGCGACGACACTATCGACACCGACGAAATCGAGGTCCAAAACGTCGAGACCGTCGTGGCGGTCCCTGACAACCCACGGCGCGCGGTGGACGAAGCGCTCGCCAGACTGCGCGGCGGCGAGGGCCGGACCATCGTCGGCATCGACCCCGGCACGCGGCCCGGCATCGCCGTCCTGTCGGGCGACATGGTGGTCGCGGCCTTCCACGTCCCGCTCTCCGACGTGGCCGAGACGGTGCGCCGCGAGGTCGAGGACGCCGTGGACCCCGTGGTCCGCATCGGCGACGGCGCGCGCTTGCAGGGCGGGCAACTCATCCGCGAACTGGAGGAGGTCCCGGTCGAACTCGTAGACGAGACCGGCACGACGCCCTATCTCGGGACCGGCGCGCGGGGCATGGGCGACGTGCTGGCCGCCGTCAACATCGCCCGATTGGAGGGCGAGCGCGTCGAGGGCCGCGACGTGGAACCGACCGCCGGGGAGTTGCAGGTCATCCAGAACAAGTCACGCGAGCGGGCCGACGACAACCGGGAAATCGACGAGGAGTTGGCGAGGCGAGTCGCGGCGGGGGACCTCACTTTAGAGGAGGCGATGGACGAGCATCGTCAGGAGTGACTGTTACTCTGCTACTTCAGCTACGCACTCCCACAGGAAATCTTCTACTTCGGCTATCTGCTCACCGTTCTCATACATGTGTTTAACAATTTTCTTACCATCTTCTATTTTATTAAATCCGTAACCATCATCCATACATCGGTTGATCTTCTCTTCCATATCGTCGTATTTCCCGACAAACGATTCATCCACGTTGAGGTAACAAATCTCGTTTATTGACTCGTGAGAGTAGTAATTTTCAATTTCTCGCCGTTCTAATACCTTACACCGTGTGTCGTGGTCGTGAAATCGGTCCTGAATTTCACGTACCTCTGCTTTTGGCCGTCCGTCCGCCGATTTCTGATCGCTGTCAAGCAGAATTGCGAAGTTCCGATTAATCCGTGCTAGACGTTCTGGTTCGCAGTGAATCATATTCCCAGTCCCACCGAGATGTTGAACCGTGATGTTGTGTTCTGTCCAGTCGTCGATAGCACACCGTGCGATTTCTTCGACAACCTTGACTTCAGTAGGTCCTTCGACGTAGATAACGAAGTCACTCTGGAGGATGTCGCTATTTCGCGCCCCGATTTCGTTAATGGCTGCGAAAGCATCGTCTCCAACGTGTGTAACACCCGTCTTACCATCGGTTCGACGGACGACGTAGAGGTTCGCATCGCTCTTTTGATCTATCATCACCTGCGAGTGCGTCGAAATGTAGGCTTGTCCTTTCTCGGCAATGCTCCGAAGGGCGTTTAGCATTTTTCGCTCCGCGGCCGGATGGAGGAAGTTCCCCGGTTCCTCAAACAAGAGACAGTATCCTTCGCCGACTTCTTGGTCCACATATGTCTGCATCAGAGAGAGAATAAGGAGACTCCCAACGCCGGAACCGCGTTCTGAGACGTTCACGTCTTCCGGCATGTATCTATCCTCAATCGATATCGTTGGAGAGATAGCCTTCGATATCTTCACGGAGCCAGTCTCTACGTTGATGTTAGCCACATCCGGCATGTGTGACTGCATTTTGTCGGTGAGTTCTGTTCCGAGGTCAGATGCAGTCGCCGTAAGAGAATCCTCAAGATTATCAATGTGGTCCTGTAGCGAATCGTCCTCGTCGATACCACCCCGCTTAAGTATCGGTTCAAGTAAGTCATTCAGAATCGTCCCGCCTTTCAATTTCGTCTCTTCCTTCACGTCGCGCTCGGCCGGAATCCAGATTGGCCGAGGAAGAAACTGCTCCCAGATGTGATTTCTCGATTGGGCTTTTGTAAGTCGCTCGTCGTCGTAGACGATAGCGCCCGCAGATAGTTCCTCTCCGTTGACGTAAGTGGTAGCACTCGGCGTCGTGTTCTCTCTCCGTTTGAATTCCCTTCGTATAGTAATTTTATCGCTTTCAGGAGCGTAGTCATCGTGAAGCTGTTCCCGGAGTGTATCGGGAATGTCGATAAACGTCCCAGTAAGGACAATTTCATCTGCTTCTTTTTGATGAAAATGGTGGTTACTCGGTTTATCTCTGCTTAAAAGACAGTCAATAGCCTCCAAGATTGATGATTTCCCAGCATCATTCTTCCCAATAAAGATATTGAGGTCGTCTGTCTCTAACCCACCAGAGTCAACAATCGACTTGAAATTTTGTGCATGAAATTCGCAAAGCGTCATCGACGGCATATAATTATATGAATACTAATTAGATAAAAATAGTTCGGTTTAGTTGAAAATGGAGATATTGTTCTCGGCGCGGCGCATCACCTCGCGCACCGCCACGCCCGCGTCTTTCGCCGCCGCCGCGCAGTCGTCGTACTCGGCGCTCACGTCGTAGACTGCGCCGTCCTCGTCGCTGGCGAGTTTGACCGTGATTTCGTAGCGTCCGCCGTCGAGGTCCACCGTGACCGTCTCGAACTCCCGATTCGCTATCCAGCGGTGGGTCGCCCCCGACTGGCGAATCCCGAGCGTGCCGGTCTCCTCGGCGAGGCGGCGCGCGACGGCCTCGGCGTCCTCGGGCTTGCAGACGACCTTCACGAGGTGGCCCGGCCGGGACTTCTTCATCGTCAGCGGGACGATCGACACGTCGCGCGCGCCGACCTCGGCGAGCGACTCCTGCAGACCGCCCAGAATCTCGGGCGGCGCGTCGTCCAGATTGGTTTCGAGGACCGCGATGTCGTCGCGCACGAGGCCGCCCTCCTCGCTTTCCCCTACCATCGCCCGCAGGACGTTCGGATGGTCGGGGAAGTCGTACCCGCCAGCGCCGTAGCCCGACGAGTCCAGCCGAATCGAGGGCAGCGATTCGACCCCCTCCGCGAAGTGTGCCAGCACCGCCGCGCCGGTCGGGGTCAGCAGTTCGGCCTCGACCGGGCCGCCCCGGAGCGACCAGTCGGCGCGCTCGGCGATTTCCACGACCGCGGGCGTCGGCACGGGGTAGACGCCGTGGCTCATCTCCATCTCGCCGCCGCCCGTGGCGAGGGGTGTCGTCACGACACGGTCGGGAGCCAAGTCGTCTATCAGGAGCGCCGCGCCGACCACGTCGGCGATGGCGTCGTCCGCGCCGACCTCGTGGAAGTGCGTCGAGTCGAGGTCGGTGCCGTGGACGCTCGCCTCGGCCTCGCCGAGGAGTTCGAAGACGGCGAGGGCGTCGGCCTCGGCGCGCTCGGGGAGCGTCATGGATTCGACTATCTCGACCACCTCGGGGTAGGTCCGGAGCGGTCCGGAGCCTTCGGCGTGGGTGTGGTCGTGGCCGTGTCCCTCGTGGGAATGGTCGTGGTCGGCGTGGTCGTGAGAATGGTCGTGGTCGTGGCCGTGTCCCTCGTCGTGAGAGTGGGCGTCTCCGTGAGAATGGTCGTGGCTGTGTTCCTCGTCGGAGTGGTCGTGGCTGTGGCCGTGGTCGGCGTTCTCTGTCTTCGCCTCGTCCGAGGCATCTCCGTCGTCCTCCAGCAGGACCGAGACAGTCGTCGCCGAGATGCCGTTCTTGCGGGTCTCGCCGACTTCGTAGCGCACCGGCAGGGCCTCCTCGACGGGGGCGAGCGCGTCGCGGTCCGCGCCTGCCGCCAGCAGGGCCGCGAGTATCATGTCGCCACTCGCGCCCATTCGACCGTCGAATGCGAGCGTCTTCATGGCGGTAGATTGGACGCTCGCGGCGAAAAAGGCGATGATTGTGGGCCTTCAGTCTGGAACGCAGGAGACCGGTACCGCACCGCGCCCCGTGTCTCCCGGCCCACCGCGCGCAGTTCTGCGTGCGGTGGGAATCTTAGTCCGTGATTCGAACGCGTTCCACACAGTTTTTCGCCGAGCGCACTCCTCGATGTACCACAAACGACACCAGTACACCAAACTGCTTTGTAGCGCGAACACGTATGCAAAATCATAGCATGCGCCCGGACGTGACGACGCCGTTGGCCGGTTTAGTGGACGAATACCCCGGTAGCAAAGGACTTATCCTTCGCGGGCGCACATCGACAAACAATCCCCGTATTACTGAATCATGAATGAAGTCCAACTAGAGGTGGCAAAGGCGTACCCGAACGATTCGGGACGCGGTATCGCCCGTCTCGACCCGGACACGCTCCTGCATCTGAAGCTGAGCCCGGGCGACATCATCGAAATCGAAGGCGGTGACACGACTGCCGCGAAGGTCTGGCGGGCCGACCGGCAGGACTGGAACACCGACACCGTCCGCATCGACGGGTTCACGCGGCAGAACGCCGACGTTGGCATCGGCGAGCGCGTCGAGATTCGGAAGGCCGAGGCCGAGAAGGCCGACAAACTCGTCCTCGCGCCGCCCGAGGAGGCCAGCGTCCAGTTCGGTTCGGACGCGGCCGGGATGGTCAAGCGCCAGATTCTCAAGCGCCCGGTGGTCGAGCGCGACATCGTCCCCGTGATGTCGAGTACGAACCACCCGTTCATGCGCTCGCCGGGGCAGGCGATTCCGCTCATCGCGGTCGAGACCGAGCCGGAGGGCGTCTGTCTCATCACCGAGGACACCGAGGTCGAGTTGCGAGAGGAACCCATCTCGGGCTTCGAGAAGACCGGCGGCGGCATCACCTACGAGGACATCGGCGGCCTCGAAAACGAGATTCAGCGCGTCCGGGAGATGGTCGAACTCCCGATGAAGCACCCCCAGATCTTCAAGAAGCTGGGCATCGAGCCGCCCCAAGGCGTGCTGCTTCACGGCCCGCCCGGCACGGGTAAGACCCTGCTTGCGAAGGCCGTCGCCAACGAGACCTCCGCGAGCTTCTTCTCCATCGCGGGGCCGGAAATCATCTCGAAATACTACGGCGAGTCCGAGCAACAGCTTCGGGAAATCTTCGAGGACGCCACCGAGGAGTCGCCCTCCATCATCTTCATCGACGAGTTGGACTCTATCGCGCCGAAGCGCGAGGACGTGACCGGCGAGGTCGAGCGCCGCGTGGTCGCGCAACTGCTGACCATGATGGACGGACTGGAGTCGCGCGGGCAGGTCATCGTCATCGCGGCGACCAACCGCGTGGACTCGGTTGACCCCGCCCTGCGGCGTCCGGGCCGGTTCGACCGCGAAATCGAAATCGGCGTGCCGGACGAGACCGGCCGCGAGGAGATTCTCCAGATTCACACCCGCGGGATGCCGCTGTCGGACGACGTGAACCTCGGGAGCCTCGCCAACGACACCCACGGCTTCGTCGGCGCGGACATCGAGAGCCTGACGAAGGAGGCCGCGATGAAGGCCCTGCGGCGGTACCTCCCCGAAATCGACTTGGACGAGGAGGACATCCCGCCGAGCCTCATCGACCGGATGATAGTCAAGCGGCAGGACTTCAACGGCGCGCTCAACGAGGTCGAACCCTCCGCGATGCGCGAAGTCCTCGTGGAACTGCCGAAAATCTCGTGGGACGACGTGGGCGGTCTCGAAGAGGCCCAACAGCAGGTCAAAGAGAGCGTCGAGTGGCCGCTCTCCTCGCCCGAGAAGTTCCAGCGCCTCGGCATCGAACCGCCGAGCGGGGTCCTGCTCTACGGCCCGCCCGGCACGGGCAAGACCCTGATGGCGAAGGCCGTGGCCAACGAGACCAACGCGAACTTCATCTCGGTCCGCGGGCCGCAACTGCTCAGCAAATGGGTCGGCGAGTCCGAGAAGGCCATCCGCCAGACCTTCCGGAAGGCCCGGCAGGTCTCTCCGACGGTCATCTTCTTCGACGAGTTGGACAGCCTCGCGCCCTCGCGCAGTCAGGAGATGGGGAGCAACGTCTCCGAGCGCGTGGTCAACCAACTGCTGACCGAACTCGACGGCCTCGAAGAGAAGGGCGACGTGATGGTCATCGGCGCGACCAACCGCCCGGACATGATAGACCCCGCCCTCATCCGGTCGGGCCGGTTCGACCGCCTCGTCATGATCGGCCAGCCCGACGAGGAGGGCCGCGAGCAGATTCTCAAGATTCACACCGACGACACGCCGCTGTCGGCCGACGTGAGCCTCCGCGAACTCGCCGAGATTACGGACGGCTACGTGGGTAGCGACCTCGAATCCATCGCCCGCGAGGCCGCCATCGAGGCGCTCCGCGAGGACGACGAGGCCACCGAGGTCGGCATGAGCCACTTCCGGCAGGCGATGGAGAACGTCCGGCCGACCATCACCGAAGACCTGCTGGACTACTACGAGCAGATGAAAGACGAGTTCAAGGGCGGGTCGTCGAGTCCGACCCAAGACCGCCGGAACGACCGGATCGGGTTCCAGTAACGTCGGACCCGTACGCGTCCGACCTGCGTTTACTCGTCACTCGCCGACTCGTCAGCCACTCTCCTCGCCGTTTTCTCGCACGTTTCGACCGAGAGCCTGCGCGACCGCGACGAGGTAGCCGAGTCCTCGCTGAACGTCCGGGTCCCCGAGCGCGCCGACGAGCGCTAGCGGTCCCATCTCCTCGGGCACCGAGTCGTCGGCTTCGACCTCGCCGACGGCGTCCACGAGGGTTCGCAACCCTCGGGCAGTCTCGGGTTCGGTACTTGCGTCGGCCAGTTCGCCCAGCGATTCGCCGGTACCCGCGAGCGAGACCACCATGTCGTCGTCGAGCGCCGCCATGCCGAGTTCCGCGGACGCCAACAGTTCGTTCACGACGTCGAGTCTCTCGGCGAACTCGGTGACCTCCTCGGAGTGGTCTGCAATCGCTTCGGTTACTGCGTCTTCCTGCGTCGAGTCGGGTTCTGACATGGTTACAGAAGTCCTCGTGCGGTCAGCCAGTAGGATTCGTTGTACGCCAGTTTCGCCCAGTGAATCGTGCGCGATGGCTCCGGCAGGTCCGGTTGGGTCTCGTAATCGAGCGAGACGTAGGTCGCTTCGTCGAGGCCCGCCTCGACGAAGCAGAGCGTCTTGCCCGAGTATACCGCGGTCGGCGTCCGACCGCGAACGCGACTCGCCAGTCGCTTGGCGACGACGCTGGCCTCGTAGTGGGCGGCGCTTCCGGCCTTGCTCGTCGGCAGGTCGGCGTTGTCACCGAACGCGTACACGTCGTCTGCTCGCTCGGCCTCCAGTGTGTGCTGGTCTACGTCTATCCAGCCCTCGTCGCCGAGTCCCGACCGGGCTATCAGCGGGTCGCCCCGGTGGGGCGGAATCGTCACGAACAGGTCGTAGTCCAGTCGCTCGCCGTCGGTAGCAGTGACGATTCGCTCGTCGGGGGCGACCGACGCCACCTCGAACGACGTGACGGTCTCGATGCCACGGTCGGCGAGTCGGGGTTCCGCCCAGTCGGCGATGGCATCCAGCGAGTGAGCGCGGTCGGCCGGATAGGTGTAGGTGATGGACACGTCCTCGCCCAGTCCGCGCTCGCCGAACCACGCGTCGGCGATAAAGACGAACTCCAGCGGCGCGACCGGGCACATGTGGGGCATCCCGACGACGCCGAGTACGATTCTGCCTTCGGTGAACTCGGCCAGCGCGTCTCGGAGCGCGGTCGCCCCGTCTGGACTGTAGTAGTGGTGTGCCCCCTCGACGAGGCCCGGTACTGTCTCGGGTGCGAGTTCCGCGCCGGTCGTCACGACGAGGTAGTCGTAGTCGAGCGTCGCGCCGTCGTCGCGCTCGATTCGCTTCGCGTCTGTGTCGATTTGCTGGACGTGCGCGATGCGGAGCCTGACCCGACGGTCCAGCAGTTGGTCGAGCGGTCGCACGCCGTCCGCTACGTCTCGCATCCCGAACGCGACGTAGAGGAACACGGGCTTGTAGACGTGTTCCGGACTGTCCGTAACCAGCGACACCTCGACCTCGCCCGCGTCTATCTCCTCGGCCAGTTCGTCGGCGAGTCGATTGGCGAGGACGGTCCCGCCGACCCCGCCGCCGACGATTGCGATTCGCCGCGTCATCGTTCTCCCGTTCTCGAGCGTAGTTGCGTCATCTCGTACCCCCGCATCCGCGTACGGCGTCGATGGGGTTAATCGTGTGCCCCGCTGGAGACCGTTTCCGTCGATTCGAGTGCGACCGCTTGAATCGACGGACGGGTTAGGACGGCCGTCTCGGTACGGCTACAGGCGTGTTTAGATGCCTAAGACAAATAATATTATGTCTTTTACACAATTTTATATTTTCTTACTGCTCGTATAGGTCTCTTTCTGTCGGGCCGACGCTCGAGGAGACCAGCGGTCGGCGTGGGCGTTCGTTTCGACCGACTGCTCGGAAGACGCAAGGTGCCTTCCGGTGGGTTCTGCCAGCGAAAGAGTGCAAGCCCGCTGCTTGCGCGACCGAGTGCAGCAAAAAGTGGTAGCTAATAAATGAGTTCGTCGTCGTTCTCGACCATGTAGAGGGTCCGGGCGGCGATGTTGACCGCGTGGTCGCCGACGCGCTCCAAGTCCCGAACTGTCAGGAGGAGCCGCGAGACGTCCTGCAGCAGTTGCTCGACTTCCTCCTCGGTGTTGTTCTCCAGTTCGGTCTCGATGAGGTCCCGCACCACGATTTCGCTGGCGCGTTCGCAGAGTTCGTCCAAGTCGTCGTCGCGCTCGGCGATGCTGTAACAGCCGTCGGTGTCCTCGTCGGCGTAGGCCGTCATTGCGTCGTCTATCATGTCGAGGGTGAGCGCGCCGAGTTCCTGGATGTCCACCTCGGGGAACACGTCGTGGTTGGCCTCGTGGGTGTACTCGCCGAGGTTGGTGGCGAGGTCGCCGATGCGTTCGAGGTCGGTGATAATCTTGAACGACGCCGCGATGAATCGCAGGTCGCCCGCGACCGGCTGTTGGAGGGCCAGCAGGTCGATGCAGTCCTGTTCGAGTTCGAGGTAGAGTTGATTGACCTCCTCGTCGCCGTCGATGACCTCCCACGCCAAGTCGTCGTCCTTCTGTTCGAGGGCGTCGAGTCCCATCCGAAGGCGCTCCATCACGACCTCGCTCATGTAGAGGACGTTCTCGCGGAGGTCGGTGAGCTTCTGCTGATAGTCCTCTCGGGGCATACCTACGAATGGGTGTGTCCCCCTGTTGTACCTTTCGCCCGCGCTAGCTGACGGGCGTCGGACACTACTCGATGAGTCGGTCGTCGGTCTCGACCATGTAGAGGGTCCGGGCCGCGACGTTGACCGCGTGGTCGCCGACGCGCTCCAAGTCACGAATCGTCAGCAGGACCCGCGAGACGTCCTGTAGAAGCAACTCGACCTCCTCGTTGTCTGCATCGTCGCCGAGTTCGGTCTCGATGAGGTCCCGGACGACGAGTTCGCTGGCGCGCTCGCAGGTCGCGTCGAGGTCGGCGTCTCGGTCGGCCAGCGCGACACAGGCCACGGCGTCCTCGTCGGCGTAGGCGGTCAGCGCCGCCTCGACCATCTCGACTGCGCGCTCGCCGACGTCCCGAAGGTTCACCCCTTCGAACACCTTTTGGTCGGCGTAGAGGGCGTACTCGGCGAGGTTGACCGCCAAGTCGCCGACCCGTTCGAGGTCGGTGATAATCTTGAACGACGCCGCGACGAACCGCAGGTCGCCCGCGACCGGCTGTTGGAGCGCCAGCAGGTCGATGCAGTCCTGCTCTAACTCCAGATACCGCCGGTTGACCTCCTCGTCGCCGTCGATGACGTCCCATGCGAGTTCGTGGTTCTGCCGGTCGAGCGCGACCAGTCCCTTCCGGAGGCGCGAGACGACGAGGTCGCCCATCCCGAGGACGGCCTCGCGGAGCGATTCGAGTCGGTTTTGGAATCCGGTTCGTGGCATGAGGGATGAGTTCGTGTCGGTGTGGTTGAGTGCGTGATTGGCGTGTCGATGCGTCGGGCGACGAATTTGGCGCGACCAGTGATTCGCTCGGTCGAGTTTCCAACAGTTCCGGAATCTCAGCAATCCACCGCAGAACAACGAAATCTACCGCGAGCGAACGAACGTGAGCGAGCGGCCCAAGGAATCCCTCGAACGAGCGCCGAAGGCGCTCGTGAGGGGGTGACGCCGTGGTTTTCATGAAAGTTTTGCCAGCGAGGAAGCGCCTACGGCGCTTCCGAGCGCAGCAAAAGTTTCTATCCGAACTTACCCGTGATGTAGTCCTCGACGCGCTGGCTGTTGGGGTTCTCGAAGATTTGGTCGGTCTCGCCGTACTCCACGAGGTCCCCGCCGGTCAGGAAGACCGCGGTCTGGTCGGAGATGCGGGCGGCCTGCTGCATGTTGTGGGTGACGACGACCACCGTGTAGTCCTCGGAAAGTTCCTCGATGAGGTCCTCGATTTTGGCGGTGGCGATGGGGTCGAGCGCGGAGGCCGGTTCGTCCATCAGGATGACCTCGGGGTCGACCGCGAGGCAGCGACCGATGCAGAGGCGCTGTTGTTGCCCGCCGGAGAGGCCCAGGGCGTTGTCGTCGAGTCGGTCCTTGACCTCGTCCCAGATGGCGGCCTGCTTGAGCGAGCGCTCGACGATTTCGTCCTCCTTCTCGGGTTCGGCGCGCCCGAGGAGTTTGTCGAGCAGGCCGTCGTTGATGTCGCCGTGCTTGCGCGGGCCGTAGGCGATGTTGTCCCGAATCGACTTCGGGAAGGGGTTGGGTGCTTGGAACACCATGCCGACGCGCTTGCGGAGTTCCACGAGGTTGACGCCGTCCTGGTAAATCTCCTCGCCGTCGATTTCGACCGAGCCGTCGACGCGCGCGGAGTTGATGCGGTCGTTCATCCGGTTGAGACAGCGCAGGAAGGTGGACTTCCCACAGCCCGAGGGACCGATGAGTGCGGTGACGCTGTTCTTGGGAATGTCCATCGAGACCGACTGGATGGCGTGGTCGTCGCCGTAGAACACGTCGAGGTCCTCGACCGAAATCTTGGGTGCGCCGTCGAACTGGTAGTCGGTCCACTCGTCTTTGAGTTGCTCTTGGCTCTCCCCGCTGACCGTCATCGACTGGCTCGCGGACTGTTCGTCGGTCGCCTGTTCGCTCGCTTGCTCGCTCTGTTTGAATTCTGCGTTGCTCATTGTTCGAGTTTCCTCCGGAAGTAGATTCGAGAGACGATACCGACCGCGTAGAACGACAGCACCACGATGAGCAGCACCAGCGCGGTGGCCCATCCGAACGCGGGGTCGGAACTGACGACGCCCGCGGTGATGGTCGCGTAGAGCTTGTAGGGAAGGGCGCTGATACTGTCCAGCAGCGCCGGGTTCGCCACGAACGGCGGACTCGACGTGAAGTGGAAGTTCGTCAGCACCTGCGGGCCGCGACTGGCCTGCAGGTTACCGGTCGCCACCAGCAGGATGGGTGCCGTCTCGCCCGCGATGCGGCCGACGCCGAGGATGACGCCCGTGATGACGCCCGGCATCGCGGCCGGGAGGACGACGCTCTTTATGGTCTCCCACTGGCTGACGCCGAGCGCCGCGCTGGCGTCCCGGTACTCCTTGGGCACCGTCTTGATGGCCTCCCGACTGGTGATGAGGACCAGCGGCAGGAGCATGAAGCCCAGAACCAACTGGCCCGCCAGCAGCGAGGTCGTGTTGCCGAGTCGCGGCACGAGGAATGCGTAGCCGAACAGGCCGTAGACGATGCTGGGCGTACTCCACAGGCCGTTGGTCGCAATCTCGACCGCGCGGGTGAACCCGCCCTGTTCGGCGTACTCGGTGAGGAACACCGCCGCGCCGACGCCGAGCGGGACCGCGAACAGCACCGCGCCGATGACCAGCCAGACCGTCCCGACGATGGAGGGCAGGACGCCGTTCATCACGTCTTTCGACAGCGAGTAGCCGTTCATCGTGAACGGCCAGTAGAACCAGACGCCGGGAATCTCGAAGACGACGTACTGGTCGAGGCCGGGCATCTGGAACCAGAAGGCGGGTTCGCTGAACAGGCCGAACTTGACGCCTTCGACCATCCGACTCCAGCCCTTTCCGGCGACGAACAGGATGAGCAGGAGGAGAACCCCCAGCATCCCGAAGGCGTTCAGGCCGACGAGCAGGTACGCCCCGGCCTGTCGCCCGCGGGTGCCGAAGCCTTCGTGGGCCTTCGCCGCGGCCCACGCGCAGACGAGTCCTGCGAAGATGGTCAGCACCGGGCCGACGACCGGACCGGTGAACGCCGCCGAGAAGCCCTCGGGTTCCCACTCCCACTCGGTCGTGACGACGTTGAGCAGGAACAGCGCGCCGACGACAATCGACAGCGCGCCCGCGGGAAGCGTCGAACCGATGTCCTCGCGGGGCAGGACCGTCACGACGCCGAAGCCGACGCCGAACAGCAGCGCAATCGGGAGCCAGCCGAAGACGCCGAAGCCGAGCGTCTGGGAGGCGAACAGGCCGCCGGTCACGACCCCGATGAGGCCGAACAGGCCGCCGGTCAGGAGTCCGGCGCTCCGGTCGGGCGTCGTGTCCACGAGGCCAGCCCGCGAGACGACGCCGAGCGCGATGACCGCGAGGCCGGTCGCCACCAGCGCCAAGCCGTAGAGGTTGAACAGGCTGACGCCGAAGAACTCGCTCTCGACTTCGGTCCACTGGAAGACGGCCGCGAAGCCCATCACGACCGAGAGGACGTTCAGACCCACGACGGCCGCGGCGACTCGCTCGGACAGCGAGGACTCCTCGGTCACGAGGTCGTTCGTCTCGTAGCTCATTGGCTACCACCCAGCTTGCGCTCCATGTGCGCCTCGATGAGTTGCGACCCGATGCTGAGTCCGAGGACCGTCACGAACAGCACCACGCCCGCCGCGAACAGCGCCGACATCTGGTCGCCGCTGGCGATGCCGTACTGGCCCGCGATGAGGCTGGTGAGCGTCTCGGTTCCCGCGAACACGTCGTAAATCGGGTCGGGAAGTACTTGCTGGTGGGGCAACATCACGGTCACGGCCATCGTTTCTCCGACTGCTCGACCGACGCCCAGCAGGACCGCGGCCGAGACGCCCGAGAACGACGCCGGGATGGTGACGCTCTTGATGGTCTGCCAGTCGGTCGCGCCCATCGCCAGCGACCCGCTCTTCATCGACTCGGGCACGCTGTCGATTGCGTCCTCGGCGACCGAGACCACGGTCGGCAGGGACATCACGCCGATGACCAGCGCGGCCGCGAACAGGCTCCCGAAGTTGGCCAGCTTGAACTCCTCCATCATGTACGTGTTGATGATAGTGTAGCCGATGAACCCGTAGACGATGGACGGGACGCCAGCCAGAATTTCGATGCCGGGCTTGATGACTTCGCGCGCCCAACTCGGCGCGATTTCGCTGATGAACAGCGCGCCAGCCACGCCCAGCGGCGCGGCGATGGCCATCGCCAGTATCGTCGTCACCAACGTCCCCCACATCATCGGAACCAGCGAGTAGACGCCCTCGCTGGTGCTCCAGAGCGGTTTGTTGGTCTTGAGTAGCAGGTCGAGACCCATCGCCTGGAATATCGGAAGCGACCGGAGGACGAGATACACCGTGATGAGTCCGAGGATGACGATGGTCGAGGCCGTCATCAGGAACATTAGGAGCTTGGCGGTGTTCGCTTGGTGAGACTTCCAGCCGTAGGCGGTGACCCCGAAGAAGGCGAGCAGGGGGAACACCGTGTAGGCTGGCGCGACGAGGAACGCCGCCAGCGCGGCGAGGACCGACGCGACCGCGACGCCGTCGACGAACTGCGCCCCGCGGTCCATGTCCTCGACGGTCGTTCGTGCGGACCGAACGCGGGTATCGATGCTTCCGATCATTTGGCGTCGGGTAGCTTGTCGAGTTGGTTCTTTCGCCGTTTCTCCGTCAGCATCGAGTAGCCCGACGTTTCGACGAACTTCTTCTGGCCGAACTCGCTGATGAGCATCCGGAGGTAGGCCGCCTCCATCTCGGAGGTTCCGTCGTAGGTGTAGCAGTGAAGGTCACGCGAGAGGGGATATCCCTTCTCCGAGAGGTTCTTGCCGCGCTCGTACACCTTCCCGTCGAACGAGAGCTTGACGGTCGGCGTCTCGGACGTGAGGAACGCCAGCGCCATGTAGGCGATTGCGTTGTTCGAGTTTGCGACGATGGTCTTGACCTGCTGGTTCTGGCCCTTGCGCACGTCCACGCCGCCCATCGAGGCGTCCGGGCCACCGAGCATGTTCGACCGGAAGGCGGTGTCGGTGCCCGACCCCTCGGCGCGGCCGATAGCCTGAATGTCCTTGTCCTCGCCGTCGTAGGCGTCGATTTCCGACCAGTTCTCTATCTCGCCCTGATAGATTTTCCGGACCTGCTCGGCGGTCAGTTTCTTCACGCCCGCCTCGTAGATTTCCTTGCTGACGACGATGGGTTGGGCGTCCACGCCGACGACGTGGTTCGTGAACTTGTCCAGTTCCTCCTCGCTGGCGTCGGGGAACTCGGCCGAGACGGACGCGCTGGCGTTGCCGATGTCCACGAGGCCGTTCTTGAGCTTCTCCAGTCCGGTGCCGGAGTGGCTCAGGCCGACCGTCACCTTGAACGGCGGGTTCGAGCCGTCGGCCTCGAACTTCTCGTACTTGTTCGCCCAGTAATTAGCCAGTCGTTCGTCCGTGTCGATGCCGTAGTTGCTCGGTCCCCAGTACTCCTCGTCGTCGGCCGGTGGGTTGGAGTTCCACACCGACGCGGCTTTGCTCGTTATCGGGTACACCGTAGAGGAGCCCCCCGCCTTCAGCTGGTCCGAAGACGAGTTGTTGGACTCCTCCGTCGTCGTCGCTTCCCCACGACTGCCCGGTGGCGTCTTGCTCGTACTGACGCACCCGGCGAGCGACGCGATGGCGGTGCCCCCTCCGAGGAGAATTGTTCGACGGTCTACAGAGGGTCTTTCCCGCATTGGGATTGATTTGCCGAAGACGAAGTAAATACCCTACTATTATTTCTATATAGACGTACTTATCCATCTGTATTCAAGTTTCCGCGGGTCGAACGCGAATCGCAAACCGTGTTTAGGTGCCACACGGTGGCAGATACGACGGTCAGACGAGGAGGACGCCACGGGACGTGGCAAGCGCCCATCATCGATTCGCTGGCCTGTTGCGAAGCTTAGAGATTCGTATATAGATTGGAATAGATTTATTGTCTCCCACCGCCGCGTTCCCTACATGGAAACGCGGAAGGTCCAGGTTACCGGCGGCTCCACGTTCACCGTCTCGATTCCGAAGGATTGGGCGACCGAGAACGGAATCGAAGCGGGCAACCGCGTCGAATTTCATCCCGAGGGCGACTCGCTTTTGCTCTCGCCCCGGACGACCGAGGACACGGTCGAGGGGACGGTCGATATCACCGACCTCGAAGGAGCGGAACTCAAGCGAACGGTGTTCACCCTCTACGTCAGCGGGTTCGACATCATCAACCTCGAATCGACCCGCGTGACCCCCGACCAGCGACGGACGGTCCGTGACGCCACGCAGGGACTCGTCGGACTGGAGGTCATCGAGGAGACCAGCGACCGAGTGGTCCTGCAGGACCTGCTGGACTCCTCGGAACTGTCGATTCACAACGCCATCACTCGGATGCGACTGGTCTCGGCGACGATGCTTCAGGACGCCGTGACTGCGCTGGTCGAGAACGACGACAGCCTCGCCAAGGACGTCATCGAGCGCGACGACGACGTCGACCGCCTCTGGTTCATGGTCTCGCGCGTGTTCCGGTCGGCGCTGCGCAACCCCAGCACCGCGGCCGACATCGGCCTGCCCCGCGAGACGTGTTTCGACTACCACTCCAGCGCCCGCCAACTGGAGCGCATCGCGGACCACGCCGCCAAAATCGGCCAACTCAGCCTCAACCTCGAGGAGGTCCCCGACGAGGTCGCCGAGGCGCTCGAAGACCTCCACGCCGAGGCCGCCGACATCGTGGAGATGGCGATGGACGCCCTCCTCGAAGAAGACGGTAACGAGGCCACTCGCCTCGGCAACGAGGCCCGCGAGCGTGTCCGCGGCATCGACCAACACACCCGCGCCGTGGACGACCTCATCCGCGAGATGGACGCCCAGCGCGCCCAGCAACTCAGTCTGGTCGTTGACTCGCTCTCCCGGAGCGCCGACTACGGCGGGAACATCGCAGAGACCGCCCTCCAGAAGGCCGCGCCGCGCCCCGAGAACTGAGTGGGTTTCGGGAGTCTCGTTTCACAGGGCC
Source organism: Halorussus ruber (assembly GCF_004765785.1). Lineage (GTDB taxonomy): Archaea > Halobacteriota > Halobacteria > Halobacteriales > Haladaptataceae > Halorussus > Halorussus ruber. Next base: position 78,593 of record NZ_SBIT01000001.1, read on the forward strand.
TGCCGCAAGACATATCTATTCATTTCTTTACTGCTTCGATATATTTGTTTAACGAATAGATAGTTGTCTGGTGTGGACGCGCAGCGGCCCAACTCGTGGGGACGGGCGATAGCACTCGCAGGTACGGAAAATACAGAAAAACGTCCGGGGGTCGTCCGTCTCGGCCCGTCAGCGGCTGCCGCTCAGAGTTCGCCCAGCTTTCGGAGGAGTTGCCCCTCGTACTCGCGGTCGCTCTCGACACCCTTCATCTCCAGCACGTTGCGCTCTAGTTTGTCGCGCGCGACACCGAACGCCTGTTCGGCACCGTAGCCCTCGCCCGACCCAGCGGCCTGCCCGCGGTTGGTGCGGAGGCGAATCTTACACTGGATGAGCGGCGTGCCCCGGAGCTTCTCCTTGTGTTCGTGGAACCGGACGTGGGCGTGGCGGACCCGCATGTCCTGATACTTGTCCGAAATCTCGGTGATGGACTCCCGAATCGACTCCCGGCTGAGGGTGTCCAGCAGGTTGACGTTCGTGACCTGCACGTCCATCACGTCCTCCTCGGTGTACGACAGCGCGCGCAGCACGTCGGTCTTGGTGACGACGCCGCCGACTACTCGGTCGTCGTCCTCGGGGGTGACCACGAGACCCGAGTAGTCGTTCTCCAACATGCGTTCGACGGCGTCCTTGACGCTCTCGCTCAGGTTGGTCGTCGCGGCGGGACTCGACATCACGTCGTAGACCGGCAGGTCGAGCAGGCGCTCGCCCTCGCCCGAGCGGTCGCCGACCGTGGTCTTCTCGACGTTTCGGGTGGCGAAGTCCACCACGTCGTGGGTCGTGACGACGCCGGTAAGGAAACCATCCTCGTCCACGACCGGGAGCCGCGAGACGCCGTGTTCGCGCAGTTGGTTGATGGCCTGCCCGAGCGTGGCGTCCTCGGCGATGGTGACGACGTTCTCGGTGTAAATCTGCTCGACCGTCAGCGAGTCGAGATTCTCCAGCACGGCCTCGAGGATGAGGTCCTGACTGATGACGCCCCAGAGGTTGCCCGACTCGAAGACGGGCGCGACCTTGGTGCCGCCCTCGACCAGCGTTCGGGCCACGTCGCGGACGTCGTCGGTTCGCTCGACTTTCGGTGCGGGTTTGGTCAGTGTCTCGACTTTGGTGTGGTCCTCGATGTGCGAGCGCAGCAGTTGCTTCTGAGTGATGACGCCTTCGTAGTCTCCGGCGCGCGTCACGATGATGCCCTTGGGGTTCTCCTCTTCGAAGACGGACCGGGCCTTTCCGACGTTCGACTCGGCCTCTAGTTCGGTGTAGTCCGCCGTAACAATGTCAGCGATGTTCATCGGTACCTGAAGATACTCCTCGGATGGCCTTGAAAGTTATCGCGCGTCGAAGCGGGTGACAACCGGCGATGGGCTTTATATACTTGCCGCGCCAAGGGCCGGGAGTGGTACCCGACATCGGCGCGGTGTTCGGCGAGTACACGTATCTCGCTACGGAGGTCGTCTGGGGGGCGGTTGCGATAGGACTCCTTTATCGAGCCGATGCGCTGGTTCAAGCCGGGCGGACCATCGCGGTACTGTATCCTATCGCCTACGTCTGGGACTGGTACACGCTCCATATCGGCGTGTTCAGCATCCCCCTCCGGACCGGTATCGAGCTCCTCGGAATCCCAATCGAGGAACACATCTTCATGGTGGTAGTTCCCGCCCTCGTGCTAGGTATTCACACGAATCTCGAGAACTGGGGCCGCGAGAACCGTTCGGACTGAAACCGCCGAGAGCGGCCGGTAAGCCCCGGTTAACGCGGGACGGCGGCGAGATGAAACAGACGTGCAACTGTTCGTAAGCAACGGTTTCCGGCGGGTAAATGGTGAATAACAAAGGCTAATCCGGGCGATGTGTTCTATCCATGCTGGGTTACGACCAAGGGGTGGCATATTAATGAGCACCATTGGTGACTCATCCGGAACCGGAAGTACCGAACCGGAGGAGACTCCGGACCAGCAGGACACGGCTGTAGCGGCCGAGGAAGTCTCTGACATCGTCGAGTCCGAAGACGAGGAGGAAGTGCAACAGAAACTCTCTAGAGACCTCGTCTTCGACGTTCTCAAGAATCGCCGGCGACGATACGCCCTCCATTACCTCCGACGCGCGGACGATACGGTGCAGTTGTCCGAACTCGCAGAGCAAGTGGCGGCGTGGGAGAACGACATCGAGGTGGAGGCAATTTCCGCGGCCGAGCGTAAACGAGTCTACACCGCGCTCTACCAGTCACACCTGCCGAAACTAGACGACGCGGGCATCGTGGAGTACAACCAGAATCGCGGCATCGTGAAACTCTCGGGGGCGGCCGAACAACTCGACGTGTATCTCGATCTCGAAGCCCAACCCGACATCCCGTGGTGCAACTGGTACCTCGGACTCGCGGTGGCGGGCCTCGGCCTGCTGACGGGGGCGTGGCTCGGACTGCCGCCGTTCTCGCTGGTCGCGGACGTGCTTCTCGCGACCGTCATCGTCGCCGCCTACGGAGCAGTCGCCCTCGCACACACCTACTACGCCCAACACGCAGACGCCGCGGGTGAAACACCGCCGGAAATTCAGGAGTCGTAGCCATGCGAGAAGCGGTGCGGTCTGGAGTGACCTCCCTCGGGGACGTGGAACCGACGGACGACGCATTCGCTCCCGCGGGGACCCAGACGCTGGTCCGGACGCCAGCCGAGGCCGACCCGCTTTCCGCCCTCCCCGCGCGCACGTTCGACAACCTCCTCGTGGTCTCGGCGCGCGACCACCCGAACAAACTCGAAGCGCGCGTAGAGCGGGCCGGACACGACCCCGCCAACGTGGGTGTCGTACCGGTCTCCCCTGCGGCCCGCGACTACGACGGCGACCTCTGGACGACCGACCCCGTCAACCCCGACGACTTGACGGGCCTCGGCATGCGGTTCTCGGACGCGATTCGACACGTCGAATCCGGGTCCGGTTGGGTCGTCATCGACGCGCTCGGCGTCCTGCTGATGTACGCCGACGACGCTCGCGTGTGCCGGTTTTTCCAGACGCTCTCGAACAGGGTGCGGGCGAAGGAGGTCCACGGAGTCTACTTCACCAACCACGACGCGGTGGCCGACGAGACCTACGAACAACTCCGGGCGATGTGCGACGCGGAGTACCGAATCGAGTAGTTTTCGGTCCCCTACTCGGTTTCAGGGACCGCCTGAAACGCGCTCAGCGACCGTTCTCGACTACCAACGGGCGGACAGTAGAACGCGTCAGGGTATAACTCCTCTGACGATTCCAAGCTGTTGGACATTATCTACTTCTGCTACGACTCGAGGAGACGTACTTCCGACCGGTCCCATGGACGCAGACAAGTACCCGCCCGAGGACGACCGACGGCGGTTCGTGAAAGGCGTCGTCGGCACCGCCGCGACGACCGTCCTGAACGCATCGACCTCCGCCGCCGGTGGCACCGGCGGTCCGACCACGTACGTCGGCATCGAGAACACCGACGGTCCCGCGCCGCGCGGGATGCCCATCGTCCCGCTTACCATCGACGACGAGGGCTACCTGAAGGGCGTCTGGCCCGAGGTCAGGGAGAAGGAACTGAAAGACGGCAGTACGCTCACCTACACCGCCCAAGAGATGGGCGGAGTCACCTACACCGGCCGGTGGTTCCAGTACTGCGGCGTCCAAATCGCGCAAGGGTTGCGCCCCGAAACTGACCAGGACAACTTCCTGCGGTCCAAGCCCGGCCTCTACGAGTGGCAGGCCGACCACGAGCAGGGCCGGAAGCTCCACGTGGACGACTTCGCCGACTACGAGGAGTGGACCAACGGTATCGGGTCGGCTGGCGCGGGCAAACCCGCTCAGACGACGTGGCGCTCCCAATCCGAGGGCGACGAGGAGGTCAAGAAGCTCCCGGTGCAGGTGCTTCGCTCGCCGAAAGTGTCGGACCTGCCCGCCGAGAGCGACCACGGCGCGTTTCTGCGCGCGGCCACCGAGTCGGACTTCGTCGCGTGGCTCGACAAATGCACCCACTTCTGTTGCACGCCGGGGTTCAACTCCTCGCGGGACGCCTCGAAGTTCGACGCGACCGACGCGGGTACTGCTAGTGTCACCAGTCGGTGTACGACCCGTTTTCGCCGGTCGAAAAGTCGTTCAACGCCTTCCCACGACCAGAGTAGCGTCGTGGCTGGGCGCTTTTTCGAGGTCGAGATTGGAGTCGCGCAGACTGCACGACTGACTACGGGCTAGCAACACGACTGCGAGCGAAGCGACTACCTGCTCGGAAGACGCGGGTTGTCTTCCGGCGTTTTTTATCGACGTTTTACAAGTGAACAACTCCCAAGCCAACGGCTTCGGAGTTCTGAAACGCGGTAAAAGGTTGAAGGTAGTGGGTTTGGGCAGATTTGAACTGCCGACCTCCTCCATGTCAAGGAGGTGTCATAACCAACTAGACCACAAACCCAAGTTGGTGCGACCTCCTTCGGACGCATTTCTTCGTTTGCCCCGGGGATAATTGAACCTTTCGGATTCCGACGCAGTCCGGCGATTTACAATGAAGGTTCGGCCTAACGGCGCGGCGTTCGGCCGGTAGAACGGCTAGTTTCGGCGAGAGAAGGGCTTTGGATTCAACTCGTCAGCTATGATAGTACTCAGGGCCGGAGAAATAAATACCCTTATTTAAGAAATATACTTATGGCTTAGAGAAGCAATTACATTTATTTAGTTGTTCGGAAGAGATTCAGTCTGGAAGCGGGAGATAGCCTCAGACTCGAGCCAAGCCGTCTCCCGCACCGCGACCGCACCTCGTCCTCCCCAAACTCCTGTGCTTCTCCCTCGTCGCTTCGCTCCTCGGTGCGATGCTCGTCTACTGGCAGACAACCCGCGTCTGCCGAGCCTTCGGCTTCGCCGAAGACCTCGCGCGCGACGATGGCGCGGCGAACGAGCCGCCGCGCCAGCGCGCGCCGGGCCGAACAGTTCACCGAGCGCCAGCCCCTCAACAACATCCGACCGGGAGTCCCGACAGCTTTAAGTCGATGTACGATTGTGTTCATTATAAGACTAAGACGTACATTGGTGATTTAGAATGCAAGATTACATCGAACGCGTCACCGACGGGGAGGACCTCACGCTCGACCAAGCGCGAGAGGCGGCGACGGCCGTCTTCGAGGGTGCAACCGAGGCCCAAATCGGCGCGCTCCTCTCGGCGCTCCGGGCGAAGGGCGAAACCGAGACCGAAATCGCCGGGTTCGCACAGGGGATGCGCGACGCCGCGCGGACCATCGACCCCGACAGAGCGCCGCTGGTAGACACCTGCGGGACCGGCGGCGACGACTACGACACGATTAACGTCTCGACCACCAGCGCCATCGTCGCCAGCGGCGCTGGCGTCCCCGTCGCCAAGCACGGCAACTACTCCGTCTCCTCGTCGTCGGGAAGCGCGGACGTACTCGAGGAGGTCGGCGTCGAAGTCGAGGCCGAACCGCCCGCCGTCGAGGCGGCCATCGAGGACGACGGCATCGGGTTCATGCTCGCGCCGGTCTTCCACCCCGCGATGAAGGCCGTCATCGGCCCGCGGAAGGAACTCGGGATGCGAACCGTGTTCAACGTCCTCGGTCCGCTGACCAACCCCGCGGGCGCTGACGCCCAAATCGTCGGCGTCTACGACCCTGACCTCGTGCCGGTCCTCGCTCGGTCGCTCTCCAAGATGAGCGTCGAGCGCGCGCTGGTCGTCCACGGCTCCGGCATGGACGAAATCGCGGTCCACGGCGAGACTACCGCCGCCGAGGTCCGCGGCGACGAAATCGAGGAGTACACCATCACGCCCGAGGACGTCGGCCTCTCGCGCCACCCCGTCGCCGACGTGTCCGGTGGCACCCCCGAGGAGAACGCCGAAGACATGCGCGGCATCGTCGAGGGAGACGTGACCGGCGCGAAGCGCGACATCATCCTCGCCAACGCCGGAGCCGCACTCTACGTCGCTGGCGAGGCCGACTCGCTCGAAGACGGTGCGCAATTGGCCGAGAAAGCCATCGAAGACGGCGCGGCGGCCGACCACCTCGAACGCCTCCGGACCACCGTGCCAGCATGACGCGGGTGAAAATCTGCGGACTCACCGCCCGCGAGGACTTGCGGGTCGCGGTCGAAGCGGGCGCTGACGCCGTCGGCCTGCTGGTGGACGTGCCGGTCGATTCGCCGCGAGAAATCGACACCCAGCGAGCGGTCGAACTCGCCGAGGCGGCCCCGCCGTTCGTGACGACCGTGCTGGTGACGATGCCGGATTCGCCGGAGCGCGCTGTCGAACTCACCAGCGCCGTCGACCCCGACGCCGTGCAGGTCCACGGCAACCTCGGCGTGGGCGACATCGCGTACCTGACCGCCAACGTGAACGCGCAGGTCCTCAAGGTCGTGGACGCCGCGGAACCCGAGGACGCCCGGCGCTACGACGACGTGGCAGACGCGCTACTGGTCGATTCCGTGGACGAGGAGGGCGCTGGCGGCACGGGCCGCACCCACGACTGGGAGCGCACTACCGAGTTCGCCGCCGACCTCGACTCGCCGGTCGTCCTCGCGGGCGGCCTGACGCCCGACAACGTCGCCGACGCGGTTCGCTCGGTCGAACCCTTCGCCGTGGACGTCGCCAGCGGCGTCGAGCGGAGCGGTACCGACGCGTCCGAGACAGCACCCTCGACGACCGGACGTAAGGACCCGGACGCGGTCGCCGACTTCGTGGCGAACGCGAAACGAGCGTATTCGACTCCGACACCATGAAGCCGGGACGCAAGCAGTTCGCCGACCTCGCGGGAGGCGACGACCTCTCGGTAGTCCGAATCGAAGCCGAACTCGACGTAGAGACCACGCCCCTGTCGGCCTACGCGGCGCTGACCGGGCGCTCGACCGACGCGGACGCCGCCGAGTACGCCTTCCTGCTCGAAAGCGCCGAGAAGACCGCTTCCAGCGACCCCGACGGCGCGTTCTCGGCCGAACAGTCCGGCGACCGCCACGCCCGCTACTCCTACGTGGGCTACGACCCCGACGCCGTCGTGACAGTCGCCCCCGACGAGACCAACGTCGAGTCGCTCGGCGGCCGGGCCGCCAAATTCGTCGCTGGCGACCACTCCGGCGACGCGCTCGACGCCCTACGGTCGGCCATGCCCGACGCCGAACGCCGCGGATTCCCCGAGGGCGACCGCCAGCACTTCGAGGGCGGTCTGGTCGGCTTTCTGGCCTACGACGCGGTGTACGACTTCTGGCTCGACGAGCGAGGAGTCGAGCGCCCGGAGTCCAGATTCCCCGACGCTCAGTTCGTCCTCAACACGAAGACGGTCGCGTTCGACCACCGCGCCGGAACCGCCTCGCTGGTGTTCACGCCGCTGGTCGGCCCGGACGACGACCCCGCGGAAATCTACGACGACCTCCGGGCGGAAGCCGAGCGCGTGGCCGACCTCCTCGAATCGGCCAGTTCGCCCGAGACCGGCGGGTTCGTCTGCGAGTCGGAGACTGCTGGCCCGCGCGAGGAGTACGAAGAGGCGGTCCGCACCGCGAAGGAACACGTCCTCGACGGCGACATCTATCAGGGCGTCGTCTCCCGGAAGCGAGAGCTGAGGGGCGACGTGGACCCGCTGGGGTTCTACGACGCGCTCCGGGAGGTGAACCCCTCGCCGTACATGTATCTCCTCGGCTACGACGACCGGACCGTGGTCGGCGCGAGTCCCGAGACGCTGGTGTCGGTCCGCGGCCGCGAGGTCATGGCGAACCCCATCGCGGGAACCTGCTCGCGGGGGTCGAGTCCGGTCGAGGACCGCCGCCTCGCGGGCGAGATGCTCGCCGACGAGAAAGAGCAGGCCGAACACACGATGCTGGTGGACCTCGCTCGCAACGACGTGCGCCGGGTCAGCGAACCCGGGAGCGTACAGGTCGAGGAGTTCATGAACGTCCTCAAGTACAGCCACGTCCAGCACATCGAGAGTACCGTGACGGGGCGACTCGCCGCGGGTTCGGACGCCTTCGACGCCACTCGTGCGTCCTTCCCGGCGGGCACCCTCTCAGGTGCGCCGAAGATTCGTGCGATGGAACTCCTCGACGACCTCGAACGCTCGGCGCGCGGCCTCTACGGCGGCGGCGTCGGCTACTACTCGTGGTCGGGCGACGCCGACTTCGCCATCGTCATCCGGACCGCGACCATCGAGTCGGACGCAGATGCCTCTCCGCCGGACCGCATCACGGTGCAGGCCGGTGCGGGCATCGTCGCCGACAGCGACCCCAGCGCAGAGTACGAAGAGACCGAGAAGAAGATGGACGGCGTGCTGACCGCTCTCGACCGCATCGAAGAGTCGCGCAAGCGTCGTCCCACCGACCCCGACGAGACGGAAGCGCCGGGGGTGAGTCGATGACCGCGAGCGTCGAGGGCGACCGCAGGCAGTCGCCCGCCGCCGAGGATCTGCAAGTCCTCTTCGTGGACAACTTCGACTCGTTCACCTACAACCTCGTGGAGTACACGAGCGAACACGCCGAGACGGAGGTGGTCCGCAACACGGCCTCGCTGGCCGACGTGCGGGAGGCCGACCCGGACGCCATCGTGGTCTCGCCGGGGCCGGGACACCCGGCGAACGAGCGCGACGTGGGCGTCACTCTCGACGTGTTCCGCGAGGTCAGCCCCGAGGTGCCGACGCTCGGGGTCTGTCTCGGACTGGAAGCCGCGGTCTACGCCTACGGCGGGTCGGTCGGACGCGCTCCCGAGCCAGTCCACGGCAAGGCCTTCCCCGTGGACCACGACGGGCGAGGCGTCTACGCGGGGCTGGAACAGGGGTTCCGCGCCGGTCGCTACCACTCGCTGGTTGCGACCGAGGTCCCCGACTGCTTCGAGGTGACCGCGACGACCGACCACGAAGGTGAGGAACTGGTGATGGGTGTGCGCCACCGCGAGCATCCCATCGAGTGCGTCCAGTTCCACCCCGAGAGCGTGCTAACCGCGGTCGGCCACGACGTGATTCGGAACTTCGTCCGTGAAGTGGCGTAGATTCGTCTCTCGGACTACGATTGGCTCCGCCTTTTCAGGTTAGTCGGACTGGCAGTTGATGAGGTCATCGACACTGCTGACTGACTCGCCAGCTCCCTGCCCACAACTGCGCGAAACGTCCGGTAAAGGTTGGTCCCGTGCTCAGATTTAAATCTTCGTGGCGGTCGCTCTGTCCGGGGATAAGACAGGATATTATTTCCTAAAGGAATATTTTTTTATATAAATGGATTTCTATTTCTTTTCCGACGCGCTCGACTACAGCAACACGCCCGCCGTGTAGAGCGCCCCGACGACCACGATAGCGACCAGAAGCAGTTTCCACGCGACGCTCAGGACGATGCGCCCGATTAGTACGATGGCCGCGAGCGCGACGAGGCCGACCAGCAGTTCCCCGAGTGGCGACGCGAGCAGTCCCGCCGCGAGTGCGATGTTCATACTAAAATCAAGGCTCCTCGACCACCGTAAACGTATCGACCGATTAACATTCTGCCATGTTCCGAAACCGGTGGCGGGCGGCCGGATAGGTTGGGCCTACTCAAGTACTCCTCCGGTTGGCTGACTACTTTCGCCACGGTCTGGGTACTCTTATTAGGGTGCGGGTGATACATTTGAGCGACAACCCATAGCCGTGAATCCGCCTTTTATACGGTCGGATTCCGGTGCGATTAATTTCGACCAGAGGCATCAAAGTGCAAATTAAATTGGAGTAGTCCAACTGGGACAGCAAAGGTTAAACCGGAGGCTTCAGAATGAAATCGCCGTCACGAATGATACGAACTACACCACTCGCGGGAGCGGAATTCGACAGACAGAGACCCGAGGTGACCCACGCATGAGCGGTGCGGGCGAACTCACGGCCGACGAACTCACTCTCCCCATCAAGCGAACCGAAGGCGAGACGCTCGAAGAGCGGCTCACCGGCAACGCCTATCACAACATCCTCCCGGCGCGCTACCTCCGGAAGAACGCCGACGGGGACCTCATCGAGGAGCAGGAGGACCTCTTCCCGCGCGTCGCCGAGAACATCGCGCTGGCCGAGGCCGTCTACGAGGCCGAGAACCGCGACGAGGAGATTACGGTCACGCCCGACCAGCTCAAGCCCGACCACCCTCGGCGCGACGAACTCGCCGCGGAAGTGTTCGGCAAGGGCACCACGGCCGACGACGACGCCGAAACCACCCTCTCCATCTACAACGTCAACAAGTTCGCTTACGAGACGGTGGTTCCGGACCTCCCCGACGAGATTCGAGACCACGTCGAGGACGTGCGCGAGGAGTTCCAGACGCTGATGGAGGATCTCTCGTTCATGCCGAACTCGCCGACGCTGATGAACGCGGGCGACGAACTCCAGCAGCTCTCGGCCTGCTTCGTGGACTCGCCGGGCGACGACATCACCGACATCCACCAGACCGCCAAGGAGGCCGCCGAGGTCTTCCAGTCCGGCGGCGGCATGGGCTACGCCTTCTGGAAACTCCGACCCTACGGCGACGCGGTGGGTAGCACGGGCGGCATCGCCTCCGGCCCCATCACCTTCATGCGGACCTATGACCAGATGTGCGAGACCATCGCGCAGGGCGGTGCCCGGCGTGGTGCCCAGATGGGCGTCATGCGCGTCTCCCACCCCGACGTCATCCAGTTCATTCACGCCAAGAACAAGGACGTGAGCCTCGCGCACACCCTCCGCCTGAACGACCCCGACGACTACACCCACAACTCGTTCAAGGAGGCCCTCGAAGAGGCCCGCGAACTCATCGACGACGAGGGTCGCGTGCCCAAGCACCTCCGGAACGCCGCCGAGGGTCACCTCTCGAACTTCAACATCTCGGTCGGCGTCACCGACGACTTCATGGACGCGGTCAAGAACGGCGAGGAGTTCACCTTCACCAACCCTCGCACGGAGGAGCCGCACATCGCCACCGAACACACCAAGGAACTCTACGAGATGTTCGGCCTCGGCGAACACGTCGAGGTCGGCGAGGAGCTTTCGGTTCCGGCCGAACTCGTCTGGGACCGCATCGTGGACGGTGCCCACGAGAACGGCGAACCCGGCGTCATCTACCTCGAACGGGTCAACAAGGAGCACTCCTTCGACGTGGAGAAACACCCCGACCACCAGATTCTGGCGACTAATCCGTGCTTGACTGGTGATATGGAAGTCGCCGTTGCTGGTGATGAAGTGTCAGTTCCAATTTCGGAGCTTACAGATGAGAATGAACTAGAACTGTTGGCACTGACTGATGATGGGGAAGTAGTGACTGCACGAGGAGTTAATCCACGTCTTACAAAGAAGGATGCAGACATCCTTGAATTGACCACTGATAAAGGAACAAAACTCCGCCTCACTCCAGATCATGAGGTCCAGTTGGAAAGTGGTGACTGGGTAGAGGCTCAAAACCTTGAGCAAGGTGATGAGCTTGCTTTCCACGAATCCGGAAACTGGTCTTTCACTACCGAACCCAAAACCCTCAGCGATGGTGGCGATACGCTAACTTGGTCACAAGAGAACGGAGGCATTCCAGAACATGGGTTTGAAACAGTCTGCGTTGAATCTATTACGGAAGCCGGAACGGAAGACGTGTACGACATTACCGTTCCGAGACATCACAACTTCTTCGCTGGCAATGTTAGTGAACAGGATGGGCCACCCCTCTTCGTCAACGTTCACAACTGCGGTGAACAGCCATTGGAGGAGTACGAGGCCTGTAACCTCGGGCACATCAACCTCTCGACGCTGGCCGACACAGACGCCCCAGACTGGCGCGTCTGGTACGACGAACACGGCGACGAGTACGACGATTTCGAGGAGGCAGTAGACGCCTTCCTCGCCGACGCGATGGCGTGGGACGACTTCGACCACCGCATCGAGTACGGCACGCGCTTCCTCGAGAACGTCGTCACGATGTCGGACTTCCCGGTCGAGAAGATCGAGCAGAAGGTCCGCGAGATGCGCAAAATCGGCCTCGGCGTCATGGGGCTGGCCCAGCTCTACATCCAGCTCGGCGTCGAGTACGGCAGCGAGGCCGGAAACGAAATCGCTCGCCAGTTGATGCGCTATATCAACCACGAGAGCAAGTGGGCCTCCCACGAACTCGCCGAGGAGCGCGGCTCCTTCGACGAGTGGGACAACAGCAAGTACGCCGACCCCACCGAGTACCGCGAGTGGTTCGAGAAGCAGACCGGCCTCGACGCCGACAACTGGGAGGACGGCTTCCCGGTCCGGAACCACAACACGACGACGATTGCCCCCACGGGGACCACCTCGATGGTCGGCAACACCACGGGCGGGTGTGAACCCATCTACAACGTCGCCTACTACAAGAACGTCTCCGACGACGTGCAGGGCGACGAGATGCTCGTGGAGTTCGACGACTACTTCCTCCGCGTGCTGGAGGACAACGACATCGACGTCGAGGAGGTCAAGCAGGAGGCCCAAGACCAGATGGCGGCAAACGAGTTCGACGGCGTCGAGGGCCTCGAAACCGTGCCGGACGCTATCGGCGAGCTGTTCGTCGTGACCTCCGACCTCACCGGCAAGGAACACGCCGCAGTCCAGTGCGCCTGTCAGGAGGGCGTGGACTCGGCAATCTCGAAGACCTGCAACTTCCCGAACGACGCCAGCAAGGAGGACATGCGCGAGGTCTACGAGTACATCTACGACAACGGCGGCAAGGGCGTGACCGTCTACCGCGACGGCACTCGGTCCAAGCAGGTGCTGACGACCCGCGCCGACAACAAGGAGTTCGCCGACGAGTCCGAAGCGGCCGAGCAGTTGGTCGAGCAGATCGAGGAGGTCTTCGGCGGTATCGAAGGCTTCCTCGACAACGAGGACGTCCGGGCCGCCCTCGACCGCGAGGTCGAATCCATCCTCGAAGTCGCAGACGGCGAGGACGGCGAAGGTCCCTACGCCAGCAAGCGACCCCGACCCGACGTGCTTCACGGCATCACTCAGCGCATCGACACCGGGTACGGCAAGCTCTACGTCAACATCAACGAGGACGACCAGGGCCGACCCTTCGAGCTGTTCGCCAACATCGGCAACTCCGGCGGCTTCACCGCCTCCTTCACCGAGGCGCTGGCCAAGACCATCTCGACCGCGCTCCGGTCGGGCGTGGACCCCGAGGAGATCGCCGACGAGCTACAGGGCATTCGTAGCCCGAAGGTCGCGTGGGACAAGGGCGAGCAGATCAACTCCATCCCCGACGCCATCGGCACCGCGATGCGCCGGTACCTCGACGGCGAAGTCGAGAAAGCCTACCCCCAGCAGCAGAACCTCACCGAAGTCGAGGAGGAAGTCGAAGAGGGCGAGGCCGCGGCGAACGCGCAGGCTGACACCGGTCCGGAAACCGACGGCGGCGCGGTTGCGGCCAGCAAGGAGGCCGACCAGCAGGACATCATCGACTCGGGCGAGAGTCCGGAGTGTCCCGACTGCGGGTCGCTGTCGCTGTACTATTCGGAAGGCTGCAAGACCTGCGAGTCCTGCGGCTGGAGTGAGTGCTGACTACCGAATAACTTCGGTCTAACACTCGATTTTTCGCTCTGCGGCCAGAGACGTTACGTGACCGAACAGCATAGCCACCTGTCGGTCATGGGTGTCAACTGGGGAACGGGTGGACTGTCTCGATACCGGGAGGCGTCCGCGTGCAGGACGTGACTGACGCCGTCTCGGACGCTGGCTCGCTCCGACGCGGAGCGCTACTGGTCGGTGCGGGCCTCCTGCTCGTCGTCGCGGCGTTCGGCGGCAGTTGGGCGCTCGCGCCGGACGCCAGCGTCGGGGGCCTCGACGGAAACGTCACCACGCTCGTCGGCGTGCAGGGGCCGGGACCGAACGGCAACGTGACCGCGCTCGACGGTCGAGGAGACGTGCGGTGGTCGCTGGGGGACATCATCAGCTATCAGGACGTCTCGCACCTCGAAAACGGGTCCGTGCTGGCGACGTACGCCGCGAAGTATCCGCGGGCCTGCGGCCCCTACGAGTCGCCCTGCAAGCGCACCGGGGTTCGAATCATCGACCCTCCCATCGAACCGCCGTCTTCCCCGACCGCCGGGGACCCCGAAATCGTCTACGAGTGGAGCTATCCGGTCCGGACCCGCAGGAACAGCGAGGTCCACGACGCCGAGCTGCTCCCCTCGGGCAACCTGCTGGTCGCCGACATGGAGTACGAGAGCCTCTTCGTCCTGAATCCCCGGACCCGTAACCGGGTCTGGACGTGGAACGCCAGCGAGTTCTACGACGCGCCCGCCGACCCGACCGAGACCGACTGGCTCCACATCAACGACGTGGACCGCATCGGCGAGGGCCGGTACCTGGCCTCGGTCCGCAACGAGAACGAACTGGTCGTCGTCGAGCGCGGGAAGGGCGTCGTGGACGTCATCAACGAGGACGGCGACCCGGACGTGCTGAACCGCCAGCACAACCCCCACTGGCTCGGCGAGGGCGCGGTGCTGGTCGCCGACTCCGAGAACCACCGCGTGGTCGAACTCCACGAGAACGAGACGACCGGCGAGTGGGAGGTCGCGTGGTCGGTGGCGACGGTTGGCGGCATCGACCTCGACTGGCCCCGCGACGCCGACCGCCTGCCCAACGGCCACACCCTGATAACCGACAGCCGAAACAACCGCGTGGTCGAGATCACCCGCGACGGGCAGGTGGCGGCGAGCTATCGCGTCCCCTCGCTCCCCTACGAGGCCGACCGCGTGCCCTACGGCGAGCGCCGAGGAGAACCCTACCGAACCGGCCGCCGGGCCGAGAGCGGACTCCTCGACGGGCGGATTCCGGTCCTCTCGACGCTGCTCGCTGGCGCGCGCCACGTCGTCCCGATTCCGTTCTGGGTGTCGGAGATGCACCTCCTCGTTGTCGGAGTCGCGGGTGTGCTTTGGCTGTGGGGTGGAGTGTCGATGATTCGCGGGGTGAGGGAAAAGAGTGCGGCGCGGGAATCGGGAGGGAAATAGCGATTTCGCTGGCGAGGGGTTTTTGGACGTGAACGAGGAGGTTCGGGTATGAGCGAAGACGGCGGCCGCCCGTGTCCCATCTGTGGAGAGCCGATGTACTCCCGCCATTGCAAGTACGTCTGCCCGCAACACGGCGTTGTATACGATTGCTCGGACACGTTTTACTGACGGTGATTTCGGGGCCAGATGTTCACCGCCGAACGCTCACGGCCCGGTAGGCAGGCCCGGCGAGGAGCGCCGCGGCGACGGCGGCGGCCGCGGCGACGAGTTCCCAACTGACCGCGTTCAGGCCCGCCGTCGAGAGCGTGTCGAGCGAACTCCCGGCCAGCACGGCCGCGACGGTCCACGGAATCTCGCCGATCGCGGTTCCGGCGACGAACGCGCCGGTCGAGACGCCCGAGAGGCCCGCGGCCGCCGAGACGGGGTCGGAGGGCGCGGGGGCGAGTCGGGAGGCCACCATCCCGCGGAGGTCGCCCGCGGCGGCGAAGAACCGCTCGCCGGAGTCGCCGAGGCGCGCGACCAGTCCCGACCCCCATCCTGACCGCTTTCCCTCTCCCGACCCCGAACCCACGTATCGCGCGGCGAGGAAGGGCAGGAGCGCGCTCCCGGTCGTTCCGGCGAGGGCGACGGGGAACCCCCAGACGGGACCGTAGGCGTAGCCCGCCAGCACGGCGACCAGCGTGGTCGGCCACGCGAACAGCGGCCGGACGAGGTAGACGAGGACGAGGAGCGCGCCGAACATCGCGGGGCGGTCCGCGAGGTCGCGGGCGACCCCGAGCAGTCGGTCGGGACCGGCGAGCAGGCTGGCGACCGCGACGACCGCGAGGAGGGCGAGTCCGGCGATTTGTCGGCGCGCGACGTCGGCCATCGCGGGTGGGTTTCTGCTGGGTCGGTATCTTCTTTTTGGGTCCGGGTTCTCGACCTTCGGACGAATGCACGCTCGTTGGACGTCAGTTGGGGTGGTGGCTGCAACGACTGTGGAGAGGCGAGTCCAGCGACCTGTCGACGTGCATTCCGACGGATTCGGTGCAGGACGAATATATCGTAAATCAAGTGTATCGTGAGAAGCTACCGTCCCCCAATGAAGCGATTGAAATCGGTACTACTGATACTCGCGGTCGTAACCGTTGCGTTCTCCGGCGTGACGACGGGGGTCATCCTCCAAGATGCTCCCGAAGCGGACGCCACATCGACCACCGCCACGGCTACAACCGCATCGACTACCGCCACGGCTACAACCGCATCGACTACCGCCACGACAGCCACCGCGGCCACGACGGCGACGACCACCGCGGCCGCGGCGTGCGACCCCTCGGATGACGGACCACAGCTGCGAGCGGCCCGGTTGTACACCCGAGACACCAACATCGCACCGGACGACCCCGGTCGCATCTCGGGTTCGATTGCCAGCGGCGTGGCGAACACGTGTCCGACGCAGGTCGAAATTACTCTCCACCTTCCCGATGGCGTCAGCGTCAGCGACGGTCAGACCACGTCGAGTTTCGTAGTCGAACCCGGCGAGGTTCAGGGATTCAGAACCGAGGTGTACAGCGACGACCTCGGCACCAAAACCGTGCGAGCGTCCATCACCTACTTCCCGGTCGGTCATCGGGACATGGCCAAGAAGAAAGACGACCTCGCGTTGCAGTTCGAGGTGAGCGAGGAAACGAACTCGAAAGCACTCGGCGATGATTCGACCGCGACGGAGACGAAGCAGGACCCCGATGGCGGCATCGGGATTCCCGGCTTCTCGGTGATTTCGGCGGTCGCTGGCCTTGCGCTCGCCGGACTTCTACTGGCAGGAAAGCAATATAGAGATGGCCAAAGAAATTAAATACATATTTTTTATAAATCCATAGTTATATATGGTTCCGACTCGACCGGCCCTCGCGCAACTTTTAATCTCGTCCGCGAGCGATTCGGAAGGGATGGCCGACGACCTAGGTGAGCAATCGGCGGAAGACGAGAAGAGGGGTCCGGACCCCGACCCCGTGGAACTCGGCGTCGAACTCCTCTCGAAGCTCGAACACCCCGAACTCACGGTCGCCGAGGCGGTCGACCGCATCGAGACCGTCACTACTCACCCCGCGACCACCCGCAAGATTCTGGACGAGGCCGAGAAGCGCGGCTACATCGAGCGCGAGGAGGGCATCATCAAGACGACCGGGGGCGGCTACGTCAGTTATCAGAGCGAAGTCGTCACCAAGGAGGGCGACTTCTCGTGTCGGCGGTGCGGCGCGAGCATCTCGACTGGCTACTTCATCAAACTCGACGCCGGAGAACACGGCGCGTTCGGCCCGGAGTGCATCCGGAAGGTCACGGGGCGGGACTGAGAACTACCGACCGCGGCTCAGTTCTTCGATGAGGGTTTCGAGGGTACGCTGTTGCTCGGCCAGCAGTTCGTTCTGGCGCTCGACGGCCTCGGTCAGCGCCGCCAACTGCTCGTCGGTGTCGTCGGCCTCCAGTTCCGAACTCGCGGGCTCGAAGCCCGAGTCGGCGAAGCCACCGTTCGCCTCCTCGGTGGCTCCGGCGTCCTCGGTGGTCCCGGCGGTGGCTTTGCCCGCCCGCGCGGAGTCGTCGGTCAGGTTCGGGTCGCCCGCCTCGTCACGCTCGTCGCGCTCGTCACGCTCGGCAGATTCGGCAGTTGCTCGTGCGTTGCCTGCGCTAGTGCTGGCAGTCGCGCCTGCATCGTCGCTGACGCTCGCGTCTGCACCGGAATCCGTGCCTGTGCTCGCATCTGCATCTGCGCTCGCCGCCGCGGCCTTCGCCGCCGCGTCGCTGGCCTCCTCGGCGCTGACCGACCCGTCGCCGCCGACCGACCCGTCGGCGCGCTCGCCGGTCGTCACGCTGTCGTCGTCCTCGACGATTGCGCCGTCGTCGTCGAGTTCCGGCGGATTGGCGTCGATGGGGTCCACGCCGCCCGCCAGCGGGTCGTTCTCGCTGGCCTCGCTCTCGGCGTCGGACTCGCCCTCCGCCTCGCCGGACTCCTCGGGTTCGGCGTGCTGGCTGGCGAACTCCTCGTAGGAACTCACGTCGTGGTGGGCCAACAGCGCGCGCTCGATTCGCTCGCGGACCTCGCGGGTCTGGTCGCTCGGGGTCTTGATGCGCTGGGGCCGACCGTCGGTTTCGAGGATGATCTGGGACGAGACGTTGCCCTCCTCGACGTCGAGGGCGGTCACGTCGTCGAAGTGGAACTCCTCGTAGTCCTCGTCCCAGACCGCCGCGCCGACGTGCTTGACGACGCGCTCGCTGGTGATGACCAGCGTGAGTTCGCTGAACTGGTAGGTCTGCTTGACCGTCTCGTCGGGACCGGTCACGTCGGCGGCGTTCAACACGCCAGCCAGCACGGGGTGAAGGGCCTCGTAGAGGCGATTGGAGGGAATCTTGAACTTCTCGGTGCCCTCGATGCCGTAGTCGAGCTTGATGGCCGACTTGCGCCGCCCTTCCGAAATCTCGATGCGCTCCGCCTCGTGGGGGTACTCCTCGACGGATTCGTCGCTCAGGAGTCCGTCCGCGCGATAGATGAGAGTTCGAGTTCGAGTCACGTAGAGGCCGTCCTCGCCGCCGAGCGAGACCTGCGCCGCGACCTGTTCGCCGTCTAGCCGGGACTGTACGATGCCGGGAACGCTCATGCTCAGGTATGTTTATCCCCCCTGCTTAAATCCGCCGGGTGCGCAGCGCGACGAATCTCTCCCACGAAAATTCCCCATGCGTCTCGGTGACGAATCGCCGGAAGATGAGAACTTTAAAGAGTAGCACCCACCTACTCGAAATCGAGCCCGGGTGGCTTAGCTGGACATAGCGCCGCACTCATAGGGTTACTGAGATTCGGTGCTCAGGCCTTGGAAGCCTCCCATGCCCGAGAGGCCCGCCGAGCCTCGTACCTGGGTCATGCGGAGATCGAGGGTTCGGAGCCCTCCCCGGGCACTTTTCCCCGAAATTCTTGTCGAACAGAGCCGTCTCTCCGACGTGACCTCGACTTTAGCAAGGTTCTAACCCGGAAAACGAGAACCGTCGAGCTGCGAGTGCGACTCAGTCGCTTCTCGCCGCGGCCAGCGGTTCGTAGGACGCCGCACCGCAGTTCGGACACGTCTGCATGACCGGCGCAATCCCGTCGTCGGTGTCGCGGCCGACTCTGGTCTCACGACACTCCGTGCATTGGAGTCTGTGGACGACCATCGTCAGACCCGGGCGAACACTCCGTCGCCGTCGACGAAGTTGGCGAGTTCGCTGGCGGCCTCGTCGAGTCGGTTCGTCGGCGCGACCGTCTCCTCGTCGTAGACGACCCAGCCCTCTTTGGCCAGCCGGGGGAGGTGGTTGTGGTGGAGCGAGATGCGAATCCGACGACGGACCTCCTCGGCGGCCTGGTCGTCGTCAGTCTCGGCCGTCGCCAGCGTCTCGGTCAACTGGTCGCGCTCGACCGACCCCGACTCGTGGAGGACCGCGACGAGCGTTCGGCGCACGGAGCTACTCAGTAGGTCGAAAGTCGCTTTTCGGTTCATGGATTCGGAGTTCGGTGTCGAGGGCATGGCTTTCGATTCGTCGGTGCGGGGGTGCCCGCATCTATCGAGTCACCACTCAGCAGGACATCGTAAACGCCCCCGTCGCTCCCGACAGTTTCGACCGTTCCGCCAGTCTCGGAAATCAAGAAGTATCCGTCTCGCTATCCCCGACTCGGACGGCTCAATCCGCGAGTGTCAGCAGCTCTTTTTGGGGTTCGGTAAGCCACTCGGTCCCGCTCTCGGTCACTAGCACCATCTCCTCCAGACCGAGGTACCCCCACTCAGTCGCCGCACCCAACTCCATCGTGTAAATCTCGCCCGCGCGAATCTCGCCTTCGGGCGCTGATCCGTACCGGTCCCATCGAGGTCCGAGCAGAGTGCCGCCGTCGTGGGCGTTCCGCCCGACTTGATGGCCGAAGGCGTGCTGGTACTCCGGCCAGCCGCGACCGGTTAGCTCCTCGCGCGCGGCCGAATCGACTTCGTAACCCTGCACGCCCGGCGCGATTTGCTCTCGCCCCGCCTCGATGGCGGCCCGGACGTCCGCGAACGCCTCGCGTAGCTCCTCGGGCGGTTCGGGATTCTCCTCCGACGGTCGGTAGAACAGTCGCTGCATGTCGGCGCTGTAACCGTCCTGCGTCACGCCGAAGTCGATGTGCAGGACCTCGCCCGCCGGAAGCGTCAGGTCGCCCGGCAGGGTGTGGCCGACTTCGCTCTCACCGCCCGCGTGGACCGTCGGACAGTAGTCCCAACTCCACGCGCTCCCGAGGTCCCTGTCGTCCATCCGGGCGTGAAGCCAGTCGGAGACGTCGGCTTCGGTCCAGTCGGGGTCCCACCGGTCGGTCATGTCGTCGAGGAGGACCTCGGTGGTCTCGACCGCCTGCCGAACGCGGTCGCGCTCGGTGGCGGATTTGACCCCCCGGACTGCCGAAACTACGCCCTCGGCGCTCGTCAGCGCGTCCTCGTAGTCCGTTCCTTCGAGGAGGTCCCGCAGTCGGAGGTACATGCCGTGAGTCAGACCGTCGGCGGTGTTGTCGTCCCGCGAGTAGTTGACCGCGATCTCCTCGGGGTCGAGTTCGCCGAGCAGGTCGAGCAGTGGCTCCTCCAGCGACTCGTCGTAGGGGTGGACCTCGTGAGGCAGTTCGCGGGCGTTCGGCGCGTCGTGGCGGCCGATGACGACCGCCGACCGGCCCTCTTTCGAGACCAGAATTGCGGTCGGCCACACCACGTCGAACCCGAGCAGGAAGGGTAGACACGGCTCCGGAATTTCGGTCGTCTCCCGGCAGAAGGTGAGCCAGCAGTCTACGTCCTGTTCGGCCAGCACGTCGGCGGCCTGTTCGGTCTTCTCGGCGACGAGGTCGCTATCAGGCATGGTACGTCACTGCGTACCGGTTCACAGGAGGACTCAAAGAACGTTCCGGCAGTCGCCTCAGTGGCCGTCTTCGTCGAGGTCCGAGGCCTCGACCCCACCATCGAGATACCGTCTGCCGAGTGGGCTGATGGTGTAGATGTCGCTTCCGAGGTGTTCGACCAGTCCGTGGGCCGCCAGCGTTCGACAGCGCGCCGCGACCTCCTCGCGGGCGAGAGGCATCTGTTCGGTGATGGTGTTGAACGTGTCCTTGCGCTCGGCGCGGAGCAAGGCGAGCAAGTGGTCGTCCTCGGGTCGCATCCAGTCCGCCTGCTCGCTCATACGACTAGCTCGTTCGCTCGGCCTCTTCATAGAGACGGTAGTGAGGATACCCCGTCGTTTACGGCGGAGAAGAATCGCGTTCGCTCAGTCACTCGGTTCGGGTTCTGGGTGGCTATCTGTCCTCCACTCCTGAATCTTACCTTTGCTTCTTGTCGCACGAGCCCGGGCCACGTTAGCCGGTGTGCGTCTTTCACCGTGTTCAATCGTTCGTCCTCGTCTTCGCTGACGTCGAGATTCTGGTTCGTGCATAGTGTATGTATCGTCACTTTTACCTAGATTGTGTTCTATTGGTTGGTTGTGGCCGCGACTGTCACGAAAACGCTGGAAGCCACGCTCGCGCCACCGACAGCGCACAAAGAGCGACGGCTTCAACGAACCGTGGCGACGTATCGTCGCGCCCTCGAAGATGCCTTCGAGAGCGGCGCAGACACCCAGACAGCGGTCAACGACGTGGTGACGCCATACACGCTCACGTCCTACGCCAAGGATGTGCTCAAATCCTACGTCCCGCAACTCCGCCGGACGTACAACGCCGGAGACATCGAAGACGACCACCCAGTTCGGTTCACGAACCGAGGCTGGCGACTCGACCACTCCGAGGACCGCGCACGAGTTCTGCTGGCGCGTCCCGCAGGCGGGGCGTGGTAACGCCTTCTGGATTCCGCTCCGCATCAATCCCGCCCAACGCGAGTTGTGGGGCGACCTCCTCGACGGCGACGTGTCGGTCGGCGAGTTCCGACTGCAAGAACACCGCACGACGTGGGTGTTGCACGTCACCGTCGAGTATGCGGTCGCGGACCCAGACGTACCGGACGACCCGACGCCGGTCGGGTTCGACATCGGTGAGGCCAATCTCCTGACGGGCTGTGCCCTTCAGGACGATACTCCGACCCAACCCATGCTGTTCGACGGTGGACGCGCCCGACACCTCCGCAAGGAGATGTTCACGACCCTCCGCCGTCTGCAAGAACGTGACGCCGACTGGCGGATTGACGAGCGGTTCGACTACTACCAGAACGCTTTGACGGACATCGTGGAGACGGCGACTCGACAGGCGGTCGAGTACGCCCAACGCTTCGAGAACCCGGTTATCGTTCTCGAAGACCTGTCGTACATCCGTGAGTCGATGGACTACGGCAAATACATGAACCGGCGTCTGCATTCGTGGGCGTTTGCTCGACTCGCTGGTCGAATCGAGGACAAGGCCCGCGAGGAGGGTATCCCGGTTCGGTTCGTCAATCCGGCGTACACGAGTCAGACCTGCCACGAGTGCGGGCACGTCGGTCAGCGGAACACCCAAGCGACGTTTCGCTGCCCGAACGACGACTGTTGGGTGTCGGAGTATCACGGAGACATCAACGCGAGTGTGAACATCGCTACGCGCTTCGACCGGTGGGGAGAGAGGTGTGCGCTGAAACCGGACACCGATGACTCGCCTCGGGATGGGAGTGCTTGTGACAGCACCACAGGACACCGCACGCCGAGTCCGAAACCCGGACAGATGACGCGTGCGGAACCGTCGTCCTGAAACCTCCAGCGCGAGGCCGTCCTTGTAGGAGGCCCCGCCCTTCAGGGCGGGTGAGGATGTCACCCTTTGCGAGGGCTCGACGCCGAGCGTAACCTCGACGTTGTCGCGGGCTATCGGCCCACAGGCAAGGCCTGATTACCGAGAGCGCCTCCGAGTATGGCGGCATTTCTCATGTCGGATTAGGCGAGAGAAAAACGCTTAGAGCCGGTTTTAAATTTTATGAACGGTTTAGAGCCTGTTTTGAAAGGTGTTTCTTCACACATCGTTGGCGGTGAACGGTTCTGAAATCGCGCTAACGCTCGGCCCGTTATATGACCCCTGCCGTGTAACGAACGAGTGAGGTCGAGACGTCCCCATGAGCGAATCTTCCCTCCAAAACGAAAACGGCTCCATCACCTCCCCCGCGGACGCCGGCGAGGCGACCGCTGGGCGAACCAAACTGGCCGCGATGTACGACCGCTACCAAGAACACGCCCTCACGACGCCCTTCGAGGTCGTGGGCTTCTGGTCGGCGATCGCGCTGCCCTTCCTCTACCTGCCGCTCCTGCTCTCGGGCATCTCCACGCAGGGCGAGTTGCTGACCTTCATCGGCCTGCTCGCGCTGAACGTCGCGGCCCTCCTCGCAGGTCACGGCCACAAGAGCGAGTAACGCTTCGGCCCTCCGCCACGTTCGGACCGCTGTTCGGCCGCCCTCCTGCTGTTCCGCCCTCCCGCTGCTCCGACGCGGTCCCGCATCCTCGCCGCCCCGATTTCGGCCTTTCCGTTTCGGCTTCTCGTCCTATCGCTCGTCCAGATACCGCGGCACCAACAGCGTCAATCCCGCCAGCGAAACCGCTGGATGCGACAGCGTCTCGACGCCGAAAAAGTAGAGCGCGCTGTTCACGGCGACGACCGCCAGTCCGACGACGAAGAGCGCGGTCGCGGCCCGCGACAAGTGGCTCTGCGAGGAGGCTCCCGATTGGTCCCGCTCGGGCGCGAACCCCGGAAACTCGTTGCCCCGTTCGGTCATTGCTCCGTGGTGTTCGGCCGGAGGCTAAAGTCCTTGTGGAGTCACGGCGCTACTGGCGCGAGACGACGGACCGAAGTTTAGGGAGTTCGCGGGCCAGCGCCTCGCGTTTCACCAGACAGAACCCGGCGAAGATGACGAGAAAGCCCGCGACCGTGGTGAGGTCGATGACCTCGTTCAGGAACCACCACCCCGAGAGCGCGGCGAAAATCGGCGCGACGTAGGAGACGAGGTTGATTTCGATGGGACCGAGACGCTCCAGCAGGTCGAAGTAGACCAGAAAGCCGAGTGCGCTCGCGGCGATGGAGAGGTACGCCATCGCCCAGACGGCCTCGGGGGTCCACTGCACCGCGGCGAAGGATTCGCTCGGTCGGGCGACGCTCACGGCGTGCATCAGCAGCGCGCCCAGAAGCATCGACCACGCTTCCATCGTCTCGATGGGAAGTTGGGCCTCGATGCGCCGGGTCAGGACACTCCCCAACGCGAACGACGCCGCGGCCGCGAAGACCAGCAGTTCGCCGACGACGCCCGAGGTCAGGAGGTTGTTCGGGTCCGGGTCGCTCAGGACGACGACGCCGACCAGTCCCAACAGCAACCCGGCGATTCCCGCGGGAGTCAGACGCTCGCTGGGGAGGAGCGCCCGAGCGAACCCGGTGGTCAGGACTGGGTTGAGGCTGACGACGACCGCGGCGACGGCGCTGGTGACGCCCGCGTACCCCTCGCCGACGAAGAGGAGAGCGTGGTAGGCGGCGATCATCAGGCTTCCGCCGACCAGCACCAGCGACCACTCGCCGCGGGTCCGGGGTCGCCACCGGTCGGTGGCGTAGACGGCGTAGGCCAGCATCAGCACGCCCGCGATGTCGTAGCGAATCGCGGCGAAGAGGACCGGCGGGAAGTAGGCGAGTCCGGCCTTGATGGCCATGAACGCCGACCCCCAGACCGCGGCCAGCGCGACGAACAGCGCGAAGTCCCGGTATCTGCTCACGTTCAAACTGGCCCTCCCCGGAGGGTCAACGTTTCGATGGGTGCCAGCGTTTGCCGGTTGCGAGAAATGAAGTTGTCCTCCGGCGCGGAGAGCGTCGAATATCCCACTCAGCGACCGCCGGGAGACAACCCGCGTCTTCCGAGCCATTGCCTCGCTCCGCTCAGCAAGACTCCGCTCACGTGACCGCGATCGGGCGGGAGTTTTCTAAAACGTCACCACCCAATTCTGGGTAGTTGTCTCCGCCGAAGAAGCGACGCTCGAGAAGCTAACGTCGCTTGACTACAACCCGACCTCTCCCTTCCGACGCTCGTCCCGAACCGCGCGAAGCACGTCTTGGCGGGCCACGATGCCCAGCAGTTTCCCGTCGTCGTCCACGACCGGCAGGCGGTTGATGTCCCGTTCGTCGTCGGCCAGCAAGTCGAGGAGGCGGTCGAAGTCGTCGTCGGGGCGGACCGTCACCACGTCGTCGGTCATGACGGTGCTGACGGGCTTGCCGGCGTGTTTCAGCAGGTCGAGTTCCCTGTCGAGGTCGTCCCACGAGAGGTCGATGGCGTATTCGAGCGTCTCGAGGAAGGGCGGGAGGCCGACCGGAATCCAGAGGGTGCGGTCGCTCGGCTGGAAGATGTGAACGAGGTCGTGTTGGGTCACGATACCCACGACTCGGTCGTCGTCGTCCACGACCGGGAAGCCGTTGAAGTCCGCGCTCCCGAGGCGCGTCAGGACCTCGCTTATCTCGTCGTCGCGGTGGACCGTCTCTACGTCGGTCGTCATCAGGTCGCGTGCGTTCATGGTCGATACCGAGGAGTCGCCGGTCCGTATCGTTTCCGGTTGCGCGACTGAGACGGGTTTCGGCGGCTATCGGTGCGTCTCTCGTCCGTCGCTCCGCGACCGCTGGCGTCGGCCGGTCGCTGCAGCGCACTCCCTAAAGACAACTATACATTTCTTAAGGGACTAAAGTCCTATTCTTAGCACGTGTATAAATTGCTCTAGTCCGAACCTCGAACGTGCGAGGGTTGAAATACGAGGACGGGACCAACCCGTGGCGTGCCTCCTCGACGGACCCACGAGTCGGCGACCACCTGTCCCGCGCTACTCGTGAGTGTCCTCGCCGCACTGAGCCAGCGCCTCCTCGGGCAAACCTTACCCTTGCTCCGGTCGTCTCTTGGGCTATGGGCGAACACGAGGAGTCAGAGCGAGGCGGTTCGGAGATGGAACAGCAGGAGTACGTCTGCGAAGCCTGCGGCGAACCGTTCGATTCCGAGGAGGAACTTCGCAAGCACATGCGCGCCGTGGGCTTGGTCGAGTAGCCCGGTTTCTCCTCGCTCGGGAGCGGGGTCGAACTGGCCGCGCGAGCGGCCGCCGGAGTGGCTACAGAAACCCCCGCCGCCAGATTGGAATCGGCGAACGTCAGCCCTGTCGAGCGTCGGCCATCGACGGCCGAGTGGCGACGCTCGCCGGTGGCTCTCGACACGCCGGCGGGGGGGCTCCCCCCCCCCCCCGGGGGGGGCCCCCCGCGGCGGGGGGGCCCCCCGACCCCGTGGACGGAGAGCCGTACCGCGGGAACCGGATAGCCGCGGCTCCGTCCGGAATCGGCCGCTCGGAGTCGGTCAGTCGCTGGCTCGCGAGTCGCTGGCCCGCCGGTCGGCCCGCGACGGCGGCGGAATTTGGGATTCGCTGGACTCCGGGCACTCGGGGAGGAGACACCGGTCGGTCTGGCGATTGACGTGGGCGTACTCCTCGGGAGCGTTGGCCAGCGCGTGGGCCGGGTTCTGGTCGCTTTCGAGGACCGCCGCGCGGACCTCGCCGAATCGGCAGACTCGAGCGCGAATTCCTCGCCAGTGGTTGCGCCCCTCCGGCGGAACCGTGAGTTTCCGCGGGGGCGTGTGGTCGGTCCGGCGGGTCGCCAGCGTCGCGCTGTTGACGTTCGCGGCGAGGTCGTCGTGGTCAACGAGGACGCCGACGTGGGACCCCGGTGGTGCGCGCGCCGCCAGTACGTCGAGTCCGAGGTGGAGCGCCCGATACTCGGCGATGTTGTTGTCCGCGACCGAGTCGTCGGGGACCGAGAGGCGCGCGACCTGCTCGCCGTCTCGCGTTTCGATGATAGCGCCCAGTCCACCCTCGTCGCTGTCGAGGTTGTACGAACCGTCGGTGGCGACGTAGAAATCGCGGTGATGCGTCCGCGGCGGGTGAGCGATGTGCGGCGTGGGCGATTCGTCGAACAATGCCCGGAGCGGGGAGGAACGGCCGTGAACGGCCATATATCACGTATCGTTTCCCGACAACTTAAACTTACGGCCCAGAACCGCTGACAGGTCATACGAACCCGGAGACCGGCGAATGGTGTGGTTCACCACAGCATATTTATGCCCCAGTAGATGTTGTACTGGATATGGCGCACGACGAAGGCGCGTCTCGACGGACGTTCCTCAAAGCGGCAGGTACTGCAGCGGCGACCGCATCGGTCGCAGGGTGTACCGGCGGTGGCGGCGGCCAGCAGACGACGACTGGCACCGAAACCACGACGACCGAGGCGGAGACCGAAACCGAGACGACCGAGAGCGGCGACGCTTCGGGCGAGTTCCCCGTCACGATTACGCAGGGGCAGATGCCGACCACGCTCGACCCCCAGAACCACCGGTCGACTCCGACCGACAACGTGGTCTTGCACGCCTACGAGGGCTTGCTGGGCCGCGACCAGAAGGGGAAAATCGTCCAAAAACTGGCGACGGGCTACGAGCGACAGGAGCCGGGCCGGGTTCGGTTCCAGATTCGGGAGGGCGTCACCTTCCACAACGGCGACCAACTCACTCCCGAGGACGTGGCGTTCAGTATCAACCGCATCGTCAAGCAGGACGTGAGCATTGCCAGCCCGCAGGCCGACCAACTCGCGGGGGTCACGGGAGCGGAGGTGGTAGACGGCCAGCGAGCGGTCGACGTGATGTCCGACGGCGTCAACCCCATCGTGTTCTCGCTGTTCGCCACCTACTGTGACATCATGCAGAAGTCGTGGGTCGAAGGGCGCTCGAAGTCCGAAATCGCCCAGCAGATGAACGGGACCGGCCCCTTCAAGCTCGAGGAGTACCAGTCGAACGTGAAAGTCGAGTTCTCGCGCTACGAGGACTACTGGCGCGAACCCGCAGCGGTCACGTCGCTGACCTTCCGCGCGGCGAAAGAGTCCAGCACTCGCGTGAACCAACTGCTGGAGGGCGAGAGCGACGTCATCGTCAACGTCCCGCCCCAAGCGATTTCGCGGGTCAAGAACAACGGAAGCACCCGAATCAGCGCGGCACCGAGTACGCGCATCATCTACAACGCGATGAAGTACAACGTCGAGCCGTTCTCCAGTCCGAAGTTCCGGCGGGCGATGAACCACGCGGTGAACCTCGAAAGCATCATCGAGAACGTGCTGTCGGGATTCGCGGACCCGACCGGCCAACCCACGCTCGAAGGCTTCTTCGGGTACAACTCCGACGTGAACCCGTTCCCGCACAACAAGTCGAAGGCCGAGCAGTTGGTCGAGGAGAGCGGCCACGCCGGAGCCTCCATCACGCTCCACACGCCGGTCGGCCGGTACCTGAAGGACGTGGAAATCGCCCAAGCGGTCGCCAACCAGATCGACCAGCTCTCGAACGTCTCGTGTTCGGTCAAACAGCGCGAGTTCGCGACGCTGGCGGGCGAACTCACCGACGGCAACCTCGAAACCAGTCCGGACTTCTACCTCATCGGCTGGGGGAACGCGACGTTCGACGCGAGTCAGACCATCATCCCGTTGCTGACGACCGACGGGGCGCTCAGCTCCTACAGCAACGAGCAGGTCGACCAGCAGATGAATCAGGCCCAGAGTCAGGCGGACGAGAGTCAGCGCGACCAGACGCTTCAGCAAGTCAACAAGACGCTCCACGACCAAGCGCCTTGGATTTACCTCAATCGACAGTACAGCGTCTACGGCGTGCAAAACCGCGTCAAGTGGCAGGCCCGCCGCGACGAGCGCATCGACGCCTACGCGATGGAACCCGCCGAAGGTCAGTAACACCGACCCATGTTTTCGCCTCGATGGAGTGATGGCTGATGTCGATGGGACGATTCCTGCTCAAGCGTAGCGTCCAAGGCGTGTTCGTCGTCTGGGGTGTCGTGACCGCGGTGTTCGCCCTGCGGTACGTCACGCCGGGCAACCCGATTACGTTCGTCGCGCCGCTGGACGCCGGACAGGAGTTGCGTGAGCAAATTGCCCGCGAGTTGGGTCTGAACAGACCGTTCTACGTCCAGTACTTCGACTACCTCGTCAGCCTGTTACAGGGCGACATGGGGTATTCGTACATTCAGGGAATCGAGGCCAGCAAGCTGATTTTCGCCCGCCTCCCGGCCACTGTCGAGTTGGCGGTCGCCGCCAGCGTCGTGGCGGTGGTCCTCTCGATTCCGCTGGGCGTCGTCTCGGCGACGCGGCGACACGAACCCGCCGACTACGCCGCGACGAGTTTCTCGCTGGTCGGCATCTCGACGCCGAACTTCTGGCTGGGCATCATGCTCGTGCTGGTGCTGTCGGTCCAGTTCGGCCTCTTCCCGACGAGTCGTCGCGGTATCGGTCTGGCCCCCGCAATCGGGATGCTCGTGACCCAGTTCGACTTCTCGGGACTGGTGAACTGGCTCGCGCACATCACGCTCCCGGCCATCACGCTGGGCACCTACTTCACTGCGCTCATCACTCGACTGACCCGGAGCGGGATGCTGGACGAACTCGGCAAGCCATACGTCCGGGCCTCTCGGGCGAAGGGCCTGCCCGAGACGCTGGTCCGGTACAAGCACGCGCTCCGCAACACCCTGATTCCGGTCATCACGGTGCTGGGACTCCAACTCGGCACCCTCATCGGCGGCGCGGTCATCACCGAGGCCGTCTTCGCGTGGCCGGGACTGGGCACCCTGCTCATCGACGCCATCAACGCCCGCGACTGGCCGCTGATTCAGGGGTCGCTCATCGTCATCGGGACCGGGTTCGTCCTCATCAACATCTTCGTGGACGCGCTGTACGCCTACATCAATCCGCAGGTGGTTCACTAATGTTTTCACCGAGAACGCTCCGGAATCTCCGGAAGGAACTCCGACAGAGCGCGCTGGCCAAAATCGGCATCGTCGTCGTCGTGGTCGTCGTGCTGGTCGCAATCTTCGCACCGTTACTCGCGCCGCACAACCCGACCAACCAGACCCTCGACGACTCGCAACTCCCGCCGCTTGGCTTCAGCAAGACCACGACCGAAACCAGTTCCGAAATCGTCAACGGATCTGTCGAAGTCGTCAACGAGACCGTCACCGTCTCGGCGAAACCAAAATATCCCCTCGGCACCGACGCGCTCGGCCGGGACATGCTCTCGCGGGTCATCTACGGCGCGCGGACCTCCCTGCTGGTCGGCCTGTTCGGCACGGTTATCGCCGCGACGGTCGGAGTCGCGGTCGGACTGGTCGCGGGCTACTACGGCGGGAAGGTAGACGACGCGCTGATGCGGAGCGCCGACATCATGCTCGCCTTCCCGTCGCTGGTGCTGGCGGTCGCACTCGTCGGCCTGTTCGGTCGGGCGGTGGTCAGGCTCCCCGACCCGCTCGTGCAGGCCGGTATCGCGCCGAACATGCCCGAGACGTTCGCCTTACCGGGGACGGTCATCATCGTCGTCGGACTGGTCAACTGGGTCTGGTTCGCTCGCGTCGCTCGCGGCGAGGCCCTGTCCATCAACGGCGAGGAGTACGTCAAGGCGGCGCGCTCGGTCGGCGCGGACGACGGGTTCATCATCCGCAAGCACGTCCTGCCCAACAGCGTGACGCCGATTCTCGTGCTGGCGACCATCCAAATCGCGGCCATCATCCTGCTCGAATCGGCCCTCTCGTTCCTCGGATTCTCGGGGACCAGCCTCTCGTGGGGCTTCGACATCGCGCAGGGACGCGACTACCTCTCGTCGTCGTGGTGGATTTCGACCGTGCCGGGACTGGCAATCGTGCTGACGGTCATCGGCATCAACCTCGTCGGCGACTGGCTTCGTGACGCCTTGGACCCCGGTATCGAGGGCGAGGGAGGTGGCGTCTGATGGCCGACGAACTCCTGCGCGTTCGGGACCTCTCGACGCGCTTCTTCACCGAGGAGGGCCAGATCAACGCGGTCGAGTCGGTGGACTTCGACGTGCGCGACGGCGAGGTCTTCGGCATCGTCGGCGAGTCGGGGTCAGGCAAGAGCGTGACCGCGCTGTCGGTCATCGACCTCGTGGAGTCGCCCGGTCGCATCACCAGCGGCGAGGTCTGGTATCGCAACCCCGACCTCGCCGACGAGGTGCGCGACGACGACCCCGAGGCGGTGGACGGCGACTACGTGGACGTGCGCCAAGTGCCCGAGAACGTCCGGCGCGCGCTCCGCGGGCCGTCGTTCGCCACCATCTTCCAAGACCCGATGAGTAGCCTCAACCCCTCGATTACGGTCGGCGAGCAGATCGCCGAGGCGGTCGAGGTCCAGCGCCGGGCGCGGTCGAATCCGCGCTCGACTCGGTCTCGGACGCAGGGCTTCGGCCTGACCGACATGCTGGCGAGTACCGTCCTTCCGGGCCACAACTACGTCAGCGACGAGAGCAAGGAGCGAGCCATCGAACTCCTCGAACAGGTGGGGATTCCCGACCCCGCCGACCGCGCCGACGAGTACCCCCACCAGTTCTCGGGCGGGATGCTCCAGCGCGCGATGATAGCCCAAGCCTTGGCGGGCGAACCGGATCTTCTCATCGCCGACGAACCGACCACCGCGCTCGACGTGACGATTCAGGCCCAGATTCTCGACCTCCTGCGGGACTTGCAGGAGGAGACGGGCATGAGCATCGTGATGATTACTCACAACCTCGGCGTCATCGCCAGGATGTGCGACCGCGTCGGGGTGATGTACGCCGGGGAAATCGTCGAGCGCGGCGAGTTGGAAGACGTGTTCGACCACCCGGTCCACCCCTACACGCAGGGCTTGCTGGGGTCGATTCCGGACTTGGACGACCCCGCGCCCCGCCTGCAACCCATCGAGGGTAACGTGCCGGACCTCATCGACTCGGAGATGGACGACCGGTGTTACTTCGCCGACCGGTGTCCGAAGGCGATGGAGGAGTGCCTGAGCCATCCTCCCGAGTTCGATGTGGAGACCGGCGAACCCCGAGACGAGAAGACCGCGGCGGGCGAACACGGCGTCCGGTGCGTCCTCGCCCAACAGGAGTTCGACCCCTCGCGGGCGCTCCCCGAGGACTACTTCGAGAGCGACGCTCGGCGGACCTCGGAGGGGGCGCGCGATGCTGCCGCCGAGGACGAGGAGGTGAGCGCGGATGACTGACCCGCTCGTTCGCGTCGAGGACTTGGAGAAGTACTACTACGAGCGGGACAACTTCACCGACCGACTCCTCGGCAGAGAACCCGAGAGCGTGCAGGCCGTCGACGGCGTGAGCTTCGAGGTCAAGGAAGGCGAGACGCTCGGGCTGGTCGGCGAGTCCGGGTGCGGCAAGTCCACCACGGGCGAGACCCTGCTCCACCTGCGAGAACCGACCGGGGGCGCGGTCCATTTCGACGACCAGAACGTCTTCGAGATGGACGACCTGACCGAGTTCCGAAAGCGCGCGCAGGTCGTCTTTCAGGACCCCTTCTCCAGTCTCGACCCGCGGATGACGGCGGGCGAAATCGTGCGCGAACCCCTCGACGTTCACGAAATCGGCACGAAGGCCGAGCGCCGCGAGCGCGTCGCGGAACTCATGGAGCGCGTTGGCCTGTCGGCCGGACAGGTTGACCGCTACCCTCACGAGTTCTCGGGCGGCCAGCGCCAGCGCATCGGCATCGCTCGGGCCTTGGCGCTCGAACCGGACTTCGTCGTGTGCGACGAACCGGTCTCGGCGCTGGACGTGTCGGTGCAGGCCCAGATTCTGAACCTCTTGGAGGACTTGCAGGAGGAGTTCGGCCTGACGTACCTGTTCATCGCCCACGACCTGAGCGTCGTTCGGCACATCTCCGACCGCGTGGCGGTGATGTATCTCGGCGAAATCGTGGAGGTCGGCCCCGTCGAGGAGATATTCGAGAACCCCGGCCATCCCTACACCGAGGCCCTGCTGGAGAGCGTCCCGCGGGCCGACACCAGCGAACACGGTCGGCAGGTCGAGACGCTCTCGGGCGACGTGCCATCGCCGCGGGACCCGCCGTCGGGATGTCGGTTCCACACTCGGTGTCCCTACGCCCGGGAGGTCTGCGCCCAAGAGGACCCCGACGAGTACGAAGTCGAACGCGACGACGCGGCGGGCCACCGCGCGGCCTGCTTCCGGCGAGTCGAAGACCACGAGTACTGGTCGAGTCCGACGCTCGAAGCCGACCAGCAGGCGGCGGCTGGTGAGACGACAGCCGACGAGACGGCGGCCGACGACTGAGGCGCTTTCCTCCTCGTTTTCGGGAGTCTCAGGGTTTCGGCATGAATTGTCGGGCAGTACCCTTTTCTCCGGGAAGGTGGTTTTTGTTGCACGGAGTGACGCTCGGCGCGCGCCTCGACGGGGGTGGTTGGGACGCCGCCACAGGCGCGGTTCGTACTGCGAGCGTCCCACACTACACATGAGTAAGGAAGAGAACGGAGAAACCGTCTCCACGCCACACGTCTCCGAGAAGGACGTACTGCCAGTCAGAAGCGAGAGCGAATCGCTCGACCCGGTGTTCCGGGCGCTCTCGGACCACCGGCGGCGATGCGTCTGTCACTACCTCGCGCAGGCGGAAGACCTGCTTTCGGTGGACGAACTCGCGGAGTTGCTCGCGGCGTCGATGACCGAGAAGACCCGCGCGGTGCTGACCTCCGCCGAAATCGAGAAGACGCGGACCGAACTCCACCGAATCCACCTGCCGAAGCTGACCGAGGCGGGTATCGTGGAACACGACGACGAACAGGGAGTCGTCCGCCTCGCCGAGTCGCCGGGCATCGCCGACACCCTGCAAGCCGCCGCGAGCGTCGATTTGCAGTAGACACGCTTTTTTCGCGCAGACGACGCTGCGAGAGCGCCCCGTTAGTCGCGTCCGGCACCGTTATCTGTCTATGGTCCGTCCACGGAACTATGGCAGACGACCTGACTGCGACGCTTCACACGACGCACGGCGAGATAGAAGTACAGCTCTTCGACGAGCGCGCCCCGCGAACGGTCGAGAACTTCGTCAATCTGGCGAAGCACGACCCCGCCGCGAACGACGACCCCGCGCCGGACACCACGACGTGGAAAGACCCCGAGACCGGCGAGGTCCGCGGCGACTCGCTGTACAGCGACGTGCCCTTCCACCGCATCATCGCGGACTTCATGATTCAGGGCGGCGACCCGACCGGCACCGGCCGCGGCGGCCCCGGTTACGAGTTCGAAGACGAGTTCCACGACGAACTCCGCCACGACGACGCTGGCATCCTCTCGATGGCCAACAGCGGTCCCGACACCAACGGCTCGCAGTTCTTCATCACCCTCGACGCCCAGCCGCACCTCGACGACCGCCACGCGGTCTTCGGCAAGGTCGTAGACGGCATGGACGTGGTCGAGGAGATCGGCTCGGTCCCGACCGACCACAACGACAGCCCGAACGAGGAGGTCCTCCTCGAGCGGGTCGAGATTCACGAATAGAAGCGCCGCTCGTTCTTTTTGGCACAGCCGTTTCCGGTTAGTCGGACTGGCAGTCACGGGGTAGGGGCGACTCCGGTGCCACCAGCGAGGCGACGGAGTCGCCGAGACGACACTGCTGACTGACTCGCCAGCTATCTGCCCATAACCACGCGAAGCGTCCGGGCAGGGTTCGTTGCGCGCTGGTATTTAAATACTCGTGACGGCGGACCGATTCTCCGACATGAATGCGCCGGGAGCGAAATCCCGCGGTAAAGAAATCATATTGTTATCTTAAAACAATAGAACAATGTCTAAAGCAATGTAAGGGTATGTAGTAAGTGGAAAATTACATATCGGATAGAACTCTACCACTTCCTTCCTCGTCCGAGCAGACCGAAACCCACTTCGGGGAGAGTCGTCAATCCACTCCTGCGCGAGGGTTGCCGAGCGGCCAAAGGCGGCGGGCTTAAGACCCGCTCTCGAAGGAGTCCATGGGTTCGAATCCCATCCCTCGCATACCACCTTTTTATTGCGAGCGCAGTCGCCGCTGGCGACTGCGCTCGATAAAAAGCTGGACCAAAAGCACGGCGTCACCCCCTCAGAAGCGCCGGAGGCGCTTCTTCGAGGGTTCCTTGGCCCGCTCGCTCACTCGCTTCGCTCGTTCGCTCGCGGTAGAAGTGCTGGTGCGTGACCGCCGACCGCACAGTACCGCCGACCGCACAGCACCGCAACCGCCAACCGCACAGCACCGCGACCGCTTCATGTGCTCGCCTTCTCAGCACGCCGTGAAAATCGGCTGAGCGTGCTACTCCCAACTCGTAACAGAGTTTATTTCTGGTCGGCGCTTTGCTGACTCGTCCACGTGCGGAAGCAGGCTTTACAGGTGGTGCGAGGCGAATGCCACGGGGCTTGACCCCGAGGCACTTCACAAATCGGTTCTCCTTTGTATCGCCCTTCCAGTTCCTCGACGGGCGTCCGGCAATTATAGCAGAGGAGGACCTCGTCGTGGTCATCCACAGTTCGCTCGTACTCTCGTGGCCTCGTTGACGGATTGTCGGGCGTTTCACCTCGCTTTAGGTCAGGAACTTTCGACCCCAGCGGCCCATCCCTGATTTTCTGGGTAATCACGTCGAACAAAGACCCCGCACGCGGTCGCCCTTTCTCCGCCTCTCCCGGTTTCGTGTCTCTGTCACGCATGAAAATCACTAACGCAGGCAGTCCTTGAGCATATATAAGCTGTAGATCGTTTACCATTCCACTTCGTTTCAACTGGTTGTTGTTTGTTCCGTGTTCACATATGCGATTTTCTCTTTGCGATTAGTTGTCATACCTCGGCGCGAATCAGCGACGTTCGCTTGCCAACTCCTTCCGGTGATTCTGGCGTATCTCCTCCCACACAGGTAGCGTTTCAATTCGCACGTACGAACTCGGAGAGTCGCGGAACGCGACGATACGGACATGACTTTGACGATACCCTCAGCATTTTAAACATCGCACGAATACGAGGACCCCACTACACGGTCGACCGTCTCCCAGTCGAAACCCACATTCCTCCGAATCCACTACCCAGAGCCAATGACCGACGAGTCCGTCGAACGCGCTTTCCGCGAGCATCCAGACTTCGAGCAGACCGACGACGACCAGTTCGAGACGCCCCAGAAACCGTTTCCGGGCGTCGTAACAGTCACCGAGGAGGACGCGACTGACACCGACCCGGACGAGGCCCGCCACTACGAGGTCGAGGTCCGAGCGCCCATGCTCGACGCCGTAGTCGAGGGCGAGGAGGTCGCCGAGGTGGTCGAAGACGGCTGGTTCGAGACCTTAGAGTTGCGACTCGAAGACGCCCACACCGTCACCAACGCCGATTCGGCCTCGCCGCCCGAAGTCGAGCGCGAGGGGTCGGGCGAGGACGCGGAGGTCGTCGTCACCGTCGAGTTCGACCGCGCCGACCCGGAGTACGCCGCCGAGGACGCGCTGGCGGTCGTGGAGTACGTCGAGGGGACGTGGGTGCAGGGCATCATCCCTGGCTACGACTACGGGGAGCCTGCGGCGAGTCTCCGCGAGCGCGCCAGACAGAATTACGACGAGGGGGGCGCGGGCGGCCGGGGTGGCCCCGGTGGCGCACCGATGTAGACTCGGACGACGGCGCTAATCCATAGCGATGTACGTCTGGGTGTCCTCGACGCCTCGGACGCCCTGAATCCCGTCGGCCGCGATTCCCTTCACGTCGGCGGGTGAGTCCACGTCCAACTTGGCGATGATGTCCACGTCGCCAGCGACGATGTGGGCGTCTATCACCCCGTCGAGGTCCATGATTGCGCTCTTGAGCCTGTCCGCCTCGCCCGTGTTCGCCTTGACCATGACGTATGCAGTAACCATGTTAGTTTTCTCCCGTCATCGCTTGTGCAGTCTCTCGGCTGGCGTCGCCCACCAGAATCTGTCGCACGTCCTCTAACACCTTGAAGTCGGCCAGCACCGCCAGTCGGTCGCCGACCTCCAGCGAGTCGTCCGGCAGGGGAATCCCCATCGCCTCGTCGGCCTTCCCGAAGGCGAGAATCCGCGAGTCGGCCGGAATCGAGAGTTCGCTGATGGAGTAGCCCTTGACCGGCGACTCGTCGGTGATGGTGAGCTCCACCACCTGCAAACTCTGGGCGATGTCGGCGATAGCCCGGACGTTGCCGCCCATCATGGCGTTCTTCGCGGCGATGGCTCCCAGACGCTCGGGGTAGACCACCTCGTCTACGTCGCTGGCGAACTTGCGGTAGATGTCCTCGCGGTAGTCCTCGTCGATGCGCAGGACGGTCCGACAGCCGTAGTGCTTGCCGACCATGCAGGCCGCGAAGTTGACGTTCAGGTCGCCGGTCAGCGCGCCGACCGCGTCGGCGGACTCCAAGTCCGCCTTCTTGAGCGCCTCCTCGCGGGCACCGTCGCCCTCGATGACCTCGAAGTCGTCGTTCCGGGCGCGCTCGACCTTGTTTGCGTCTGCCTCGACCAACGTGACCTCGTGGCCCTCCTCGCGGAGAACTCGGGCCGTGCGAAGCCCTACCCGACCCGAACCTATGATAACGAAACGCATGGTAACGCTTACGACGGGACGACTGAATAACTTTTCTCCGTCCCAAAGGTTTTTCTCGTATGGTACAGAATCCCATAGTGCGATGGTTCACGCTTTTATTATGGTAAAAACGGCCGCTGGACGCTCCGAGGACGTGATAGAATCGGTTCGAGAGCTGAATCACGTCTCGGAGGGCCACGTCGTCGCGGGCGAGTTCGACATCATCGTGGAGGCCGACGCCGACGAAGTCTACGAGGTACTCCACGCCGCCTCCTCGGACATCTCGGGGATAGACG
Source organism: Halorussus ruber (assembly GCF_004765785.1). GTDB lineage: Archaea > Halobacteriota > Halobacteria > Halobacteriales > Haladaptataceae > Halorussus > Halorussus ruber. Next base: position 116,212 of record NZ_SBIT01000001.1, read on the forward strand.
GGGTCGCCGACACCAAGACCTACATGGCGCTCGACTGAATGGGAGACACACAGAACTGAGCGGGGGAACGGTAGAATCGACTTCGCTTAGTGGTCCAATTCCTGCACGTCGTTCTCGCCGAGGAACGAATCCAGCCACGCCTTCTGCTCTCGCAGGTTCGGGGGCAGGTCGGCGTAGACGCGGTCGAACACGTCGTGGGGGTCGCCGGGTTCGACCGACTCGGCGCGCTCGACCGCCTCGTCCAACTCGGCGTCAACCTCGTCCTCAACCTCGGCGACGAACTCGTCGTCCAGCACGTCCTGCTCGCGGAGGTACTCCTCGTAGCGTTCGAGGGGGTCGGCGGTCCGCCAGTCGGGCAACTCGCGGGCGGTCTCCTCGTACTGACTCGGGTCGTCGCTGGTCGTGTGGGCACCCTGCCGGTAGGTCAGACTCTCCACGAGGACCGGGTCGCCGTCCCGGGCCGAGTCGAGGGCCTCCGAGACGGTTTCGCGGACCGCGAGAGGGTCGTTGCCGTCGACCTGCACGCCCTCGAAGCCATAGGCCTCGGCCTTCTGGGCGATGGTGTCGGAGGCGGTCTGGCGGTGTCGAGGTAAACTAATCGCCCACTCGTTGTTCTCGCAGAAGAAGACCGTCGGCGCGTCGAAGACGCCCGCGAAGTTCAGCCCCTCGTGGAAGTCGCCCTCGCTGGTCGCGCCGTCGCCGAAGTAGCAGAGCGCGGCGTGATTCTCTTCGGCACCGCCGACCTCCTCGCGGTAGTTCATCGCCATCCCGGCCCCGGCGGCGTGGGGAATCTGCGTGGCGATGGGGACCGCCTGCGGGAAGTTGGGGACCTCGTGGCCCGAGTGGAACTCGGGGCGGCCCCGGCGGAAGAGGAGGATGTCGCTCATCGGCACGTCGCGGGCGATTTGCATGGCGTTCGACCGGTAGGTCGGGAAGAGCCAGTCGTCGTCGTCCATCGCCAGCGCGGCCCCGACCTGCGAACCCTCTTGGCCCTTGTAGGGCGGCCAACTGCTCATCCAGCCTCTGCGCTGGAGCGCCAGCGCTCGCTCGTCGAACGCCCGCGCTCGAACCATGTCCCGGTAGGTCGCTCGGGCCTCCTCGGGGGAGAACGGCGTCTCCGAGAGGTCACGCTCGCCGATGATGCGGTTCATGCGCCGCGATTTGTCCGCCCCTCGCATAGTGGTTCCGGAAAACCGTTGGCGGGGAACCACCCCAACAACCTTGGACGCGCGTGTCGAACCCCGAGTGTCATGAGCGTCATCGCGGAGCTGTCCGTGCCCGTCGAGGAGTTCCCGCTCGGTCGGGCACTCGACGCGACGCCGGACATGCAGGTCGAACTGGAGCGCATCGTCCCGACCGGCGGGAGTGCGCTCCCCTTCTTCTGGGTCTGGGGCGACGACGTGGACGCCTTCGTCGAGACGCTGCGCGAGAATCGCGGCATCGAGAGCGTCACGGTGTTAGACGAGGTCGAGGACGGCGCGCTCGTCAGGGCGGCGTGGAGCAACGAACCGGGCCTCATCGAGGGCATCCTCGAATCGAAAGCCACCCTGCTGGAGGTCCGGCGGCGCGACGGCGTCTGGCGGTTCCGACTCCGGTCGCCCGACCGGGAGGCCATCGTGGACCTCCAGCGCTACTGCGCCGACAACGACATCGACCTGCGACTCAACTGGATTCACACGCTGAGCGAAGTCGAGGCCGGTCAGCAGTACGGCCTGACCGACGACCAGCGAGAGACCATCCTCGTCGCCTTCGAGGCGGGGTACTTCGACGAGCCGCGTGAAATCACCGTAGAGGAACTCTCCGAGCAGTTCGACGTCTCTCCGCGGGCGGTCTCGAAGCGGATGCGGCGCGGACTCCGGAACCTCGTCGCCGTCACGCTCGTCCCCAAGAAGTGACCCCTACTTAAACCCCTTCGGTGACGAACCCCCGAGGGTACGCCAGCAGGTCACTAGTGTTCGACGTAGCGCGCTCTCGAGAGACCGACGTGCTCTGCGAGTCCGAACACCCATGAGCGAGAAGCAATCAGCACTCAATCGCGGCACGGTACTGACGTACGAAGTAGACGAGAACCAAAGCCTCAGCGAAGGCGTCGTGGCGGCGGTCGCCGCGGTGTCGAACACCGACCCGGCGGAGATGGACCCGCTGGCCGAAGCCATCGACCCCGACGCCCTCGACGCCCTCTTCGCCGACCACTACGACGGGACGCCCCGGTCGGCGGGAACCGCCCAGTTTTCGTTCTTCGACCACGAACTCGTCGTCAGCGGTGACGGCCACGTCTCGGTGGTCGAAGCGCCCCAGTAGTCTCCTCGGCCGGTTCGTCGCTCTTCTGCGGTCGGTTCGTCGCGTATCTCTTGCCCGCGTTCTCCGATTCCCCAACGATTATCGCCTCTCCGGCGCACGTCTCTGGCATGACAGCGGCGGCAGACTGCATCTTCACGAACGCGGAAGTCCACACGCTCGGCGAGTCCGACGAGGTCGCCGAGGCGGTGGCGGTCCGCGACGGCGAAATCGTGCGCGTAGACGACGAGTACGAAGTCGAGTTCCTGAACGGCGTCGAGACCGAGGTTGTGGACCTCGGCGGGCGCGTCCTCCTGCCGGGGTTCATCGACGCCCACACCCACCTCCAGCACCTCGGGCGCTCGCTGGTCCACGCCGACCTCTCGGCGGCCGATTCGCCCGCCGACTGCGTGGAACTCCTCGGTGAAACCGAGAATGGCGATACTGAGTGGACTCTCGGCTTCGGCTACGACGAGAGTACGTGGGACGACTCGCGGTATCTCACCCGCGAGGACTTAGACGCCGTGAGCGAACAGCGCCCGGTCGCGGCCTTCCGCGAGGACATGCACATCGCGGCGGTCAACTCGGTCGCCCTCGACCGCTACGTCGCCGAGATGCCCGAGGAGGACGTGCGAACCGAGGGCGGCGACCCCACGGGCGTCATCGTCGAGGAGGCGGTGGACGTAATCTACGAGGCCATCGAACCCGGTGCCGAGGAGATGCGCGAACTCGTGGCGGCCGCCCAGCGCGAGGCCAACCGGTTGGGCGTCACGGGCGTCCACGACATGGTTCGGAACTCGCGCGCCCCCGAGGTCTACCGCCAGATGGACATGGACGGCGACCTCAGCCTGCGAGTCCGCATCAACTACTGGTCGGACCACCTCGACGCCGCCGTCGAGACCGGCCTGCGGACCAACCACGGGAGCGAGTTCGTCCGGACCGGCGCCATCAAGACCTTCACCGACGGGAGCCTCGGCGGGCGGACCGCCAAGCTCTCGGACCCCTACGCCGACGCCGCGGACGCGGAGGGCGACCCGGAGGATGCGACCGGCCAGTGGGTCGTCTCGCCCGAGGAGCTTCGGGAACTCGTCGCCGAGGCCGACGGCGCTGGCTTCCAGCTGACCGCCCACGCCATCGGCGACGAGGCGGTCGAGGAGGTCCTGTCGGCCTACGCCGAGACCGACGACCCCGGCGCGGCACGTCACCGCGTCGAACACGCCGAACTCGCCGACGACGAGGCGGTCGAGCAATTCGCCGAGACGGGGGTCGTGGCCTCGGTCCAGCCGAACTTCCTCAAGTGGGCCGGAGAAGAGAGTCTGTACGAGGACCGACTCGGGACCGAGCGCCGCGAGCGGTCGAATCGCTACGCCGACCTGCTGGAGGCGGGCGCGCCGCTGGCGTTCGGGAGCGACTGCATGCCGCTGGACCCGCTGTTCGGCGTCCACCAGACGGTCAACGCGCCCGCCGAGCGCCAGCGCCTCTCGGTCACCGAGGCCCTGCGGGCCTACACCCGCGGCGCGGCCTACGCCGGGTTCGACGAGGAGCGACTCGGGACGATTGCGGAGGGCAAGAAGGCCGATTTGGTAGTGCTCGAACGCTCGCCGTGGGAGCATCCCGAGGACATCGAGAACATCGACGTGGCGCTGACGATCGTGGACGGCGACGTGGTGTACGACGGTCGGTAGGGTCGGCCTCTCACCCTACGGGATTATCTACCTTCGTTTGAGAACTAATTAGTTGTCTTTGAGAAATATATTTATATCTAAAATACCTATAATTGTTTCCTAGCCGTCGGCGAGTCGGTCATCTCGGCCGCGTCCGAAACTGTCGCCGAGGCAGACTCCCGACGGTCTCCGGTTCACGAACCGACTCCGTTGGAGGCATCCCCGAATGTAAAAGTCGATAGCACCCGAGCCAATTCACCGCTCGCCTATGAAGAGAAAATATTTTCAATAGTGGATACCGAAGTCTGTTGCAATCGGAGGTGGCTGACTGTGCCAAAAATGGAAACGGCGGACATCGAAACAGACCTGAGTCTCTTCAAATACGACAACCTCGAACAGTTGCCCGAAGCGTATCGGGGTTTGAGCGAGGAAGAGCGCCGCGACAGAACCGAGGCCGCGAAAGACGAGTTGGGCGACGACCTCGTCATTCTGGGCCACAACTACCAGCGCCGCGAAATCGTGGAACACGCCGACTTCATCGGCGATTCGTACCAACTCAGCGTCGAGGCCGCCGAGGCCGACGCCGAGTACGTCGTCTTCGGCGGCGTGACCTTCATGGCCGAGTCGGCTGACATCATCACCGACGACGACCAGACCGTCATCCTCCCCTCGATGGAGGCCTCCTGCCCGATGGCCGGAATGGCCGAGGCCCTGCAAGTCGACGCCGCGTGGGCCGAGATTACCGAAGCGGCCCCCGACGCGAACATCGTCCCCATCACGTACATGAACTCCTACGCCGACCTGAAGGCGTTCTGCGCCGAGCAGGGCGGCGCGGTCTGTACCTCCTCGAACGCCGACAAAGTGTTCGAGTGGGCCTTCGAGCAGGGCGACAAGGTCCTGTTCCTCCCCGACAAGCACCTCGGCGAGAACACCGCCCACCGCCTCGGCATGGCCGATTCTATCGCCGAGTGGGACCCGTGGGACCCCGAGGGCAAGGACGCCGAGGAGGTCGCCGAGAGCGACATCATCCTGTGGGACGGCTACTGTCAGGTCCACGAGCGATTCCGCGCCGACCACATCGAACAGGTCCGCGAGGAGTACGACGACGCCAACGTCATCGTCCATCCCGAGTGCCGCCGCGAGGTCGTGGAGGCCGCCGACGTGGCCGGAAGCACCGCGACCATCTGCCAGACTGTCGAGGACGCTGACCCCGGCGAGACGTGGGCCATCGGTACCGAGATTCACCTCACGAACCACCTCCAGCGGTGGCACCCCGAGGTGAACGTCGTCCCCCTCTGCGGGGACGCCTGCATGGACTGCAACGCGATGCGCCAAATCGACCCCAACTACCTGACGTGGGTGCTGGAAGAACTCGTCGCGGGCCGCGAGCGCAACGTCATCGAAGTCGCGCCACAGGAGGCCGAACTCGCCGACGTGGCGATGCAGCGAATGCTGGAGATATGACCATGACGGACGACACTACGCCAGATTTCGCCGAAGCAGACGTGCTGGTCGTCGGAAGCGGCGTCGCGGGATGCGCGGCGGCCCTCTCGGCGGCCCGCGAGGGCGCGGAGGTCCTCGTCGTCACGAAGGCCGAGCGCCCCGAGCAGACCACCTCCCACTGGGCGCAGGGCGGGGTCGCCACCACGCGCTCGGACCCCGAAGCGTTCGAGCGAGACATCATCGAAGCCAGCGCCGACACCGCCGACCCCGAGGCGGTGGACACGCTCGTCTCGGACGCCCGCGAGGCCGTCGAGGACGTGCTGGTCGAGACCCTCGACGTGCCCTTCGACCGCGCCGAAGACGGCGACGGCGGCAACGGCGGCGACGGTTCGGACTTCGACTACACCCGCGAGGCGGCCCACTCCGAACCCCGAATCCTCCACGTCAACGCCAGCACGGGCAAGCACGTCCTCGGTCCCTTCCTGAACCACCTCGACGACCACGAGCGAGTCACGGTCCGGGCCGACACCGCCGCGCTCGACCTCATCACCCACGAGGGGCGAGTCCACGGCGCAATCGTAGAACAGGACGGCGAGCGCGAGTCGGTCTTCGCGGGCGCGACGGTCCTCGCCACCGGCGGCATCGGCGCGCTCTATCGGAACTCCACCAACCCCGAGACCGCGACCGGCGACGGGATTGCGATGGCCGCCCTCGCGGGGGCCGACGTGGAGGACATGGCCTACATCCAGTTCCACCCGACCGCCTATGCTGGCGAGGACCCCTTCCTCGTCAGCGAGGCCGTCAGAGGAGAAGGGGCGCTCCTCCGGAACGCGGAGGACGAGCGATTCATGCCCGACTACCACGAGGAGGCCGAACTCGGCCCGCGCGACGTGGTCGCCCGCGCCGTCGCGGACGAGCGCGAGCGCACGGGCGGGGTGTATCTAGACGTATCCCCGCTAGACTTCGAGTCGGAGTTCCCCGACCTCGCCGAGAAGTGCGAGGAGCGCGGCGTGGACTGGGAGTCGGGCATCCCGGTCGAGCCGAGCGAACACTTCCTCTGCGGTGGGATTTCGGTGGACGACCGGGGCCGGACCGACCTCGACCGGCTCTTCGCGGTCGGCGAGTGCGCCCGGACCGGCGTCCACGGCGCGAACCGCCTCGCGTCCACGAGCCTGCTGGAGGGGCTGGTCTGGGGCCTGCGCGCCGGGGAGTCCGCGGCCGGATTCGACCCGGAGCGCGTCGAAGCCCCGGACTTGCTGGACCGCGACCCCGACCTGCCCGCCGGGTTCGCCCGCGAGAAGTTCGTCCGCCTTCGGAGGGTGATGGACGAGAACGTTGGACTCAGGCGGACGCCCGAGGGCCTGCAGCGCGCGACGGCGGTCCTCCGGCGGCTCAAAGGCGAGGTGGACGCCTACACCCGGACCAGAACCTCGCGGAGCCTCTACGAACTCCGGAACGCCAGCGTGGTCGCCCTGCTGGTCGCCCGGCAGGCGATGGAGGCCGACCCGGTCGGATGCCACGCGCTCGAAGACGTGACCAGCGACGAGGGTGACGCAGACGAGGTGCCAGCGAATGCGAGTGACTGACCGGAAAGTCGAGGAGTGGCTCCGCGAGGACGTTGGCCACCGCGACGTGACCAACCACGTCCCCGGCGAGACGACGGGCCGACTCGTCGCCAAGGAGGAGGGCGTCGCGGCCGGACTCGACGCCGCGAGGGCCGTCTTCGACTACCTCGACGTGGACGCCTCCGCGACGGTCGAAGCGGGCGACCGGATTTCGGCGGGCGATGTCCTGCTGGAAGTCGAGGGTCCCGCCGAGTCGGTCCTCCGAGGAGAGCGCGTCGCGGTCAACGTCGCGGGCCACGCCTCGGGCGTGGCGACGAAGACCCGCCGGGCCGTGGACGCGGCCCGCGAGGCGACCGGCGAGCGGAGCGACGAGGTCGCCATCGCGGGCACTCGGAAGACCACGCCCGGCTTGCGGGGCGTCGAGAAGCGCGCCATCGCGGCGGGCGGCGGCGACACCCACCGCCTCACCCTCTCGGGGATGGTCATGGTCAAGGACAACCACGTCGCCGAGATGGGGATGGAGGAGGCGGTTGGGCACTTCCGCGAGGAGAAGTCCTTCGCCACCAAAATCGAGGTCGAGGTCGAGCGTCCGTCGGACGCGGCGCGGGCCGCTGAGGCCGGGGCCGACATCGTCCTGCTGGACAACATGACGCCCGACGGGGTGCGCGAGGGCGTGGAGTCGTTGCCGGAGGGCGTGCTGGCGGAGGCGAGTGGTGGAATCGGAATTTCGGACGTGCCGGAGTACGCCGAGACCGGCGTGGACGTGATTTCGATGGGGTCGCTGACGCACTCGGCGGCGAGTCTTGACCTGTCGTTCCGGACCGGAGAGTAGTTTAGATGAATATGTAGTCATGTTTCGGATTTTTTTATTTCTTTTAGAATTGTAGAACTGTCTGGTGGCGGAAATCGAACGGAGCTAGCTTCAGGCTTGAACATAGGAGTCTGCCGCACCGCGCTGCAACCGCGAACCACACCCACCCCGACCGATTGCGTTGCTCGGCCGCCGGAAGACAAACCGCGTCTTCCGAGCCTGCGCTACTCATCCCTCGCGCGGTTGGCGGGGCCACGAGAGACACCGACGGACAAACCGCGTCCGTCGAGCAGTCACTCGCTTCGCTCGGTCCGTCGAGCAGTCACTCGCTTCGCTCGTGACGACCCCGCCAGCGCGCGCCGAGTCGGGAGGAGAGGCCAGTACGTGCCGAGAAGAAGTCAACCCGAGCGTTCGACAGCCTACTCCAACAGATTCTGGCCGGTCATCGCGTTCGGCTGTTCGACGCCGATGAGCGACAGGAGGGTCGGCGCGATGTCGCAGAGCGACCCGCCCTCGCGGACGCGCTTACCACCGCTATCGCCCTCGGGCGTCAGGTAGACGAACGGGACCAGATTGTAGGTGTGGGCGGTGTGGGGGTCCTCTGGCGTGCCCATGTCGTCGGCGTTGCCGTGGTCGGCGGTGACGAGGAGGTGCCCGCCTGCGGCCTCGACCGCCTCCACGAGGCGGCCCAGTTGGGCGTCCACGGCCTCGACTGCTCGCACCGCGGCGTCGAAGTCGCCCGTGTGGCCCACCATGTCCGGGTTCGCGTAGTTCAGCACCAGCACGTCCGGGTCCTCGCGCTGGATGGTATTTATCGCGGTGTCGGTGACCTGCTCGGCGCTCATCTCGGGTTGCTGGTCGTACGTCGGCACGTCGGGCGAGGGGACGATTTCGCGGCGCTCGCCCTCGAACTCGACTTCGCGCCCGCCGTTGAGGAAGTAGGTGACGTGGGCGTACTTCTCGGACTCGGCGATGCGGAGTTGGGTGAGGCCGTGGTCGGCCAGCACCTCGCCGAGGGTGTCCTCGGGTTGGTGGGGCGGGAAGGCGACCGGGAGGTCGAACTCCTTGTCGTACTGGGTCATCGTCGCCACGCAGATTTCGGGGGGAGTCGTCTCGAACTCCCAGACCGGGTCGATGTCCGCGAGCATCCGCGTGAGTTGCCGAGCGCGGTCCGACCGGAAGTTGAAGAAGACTACTGCGTCCCCGTCCGAGAGGGCAGAACCGCCCTCCACGAGGGTCGGCTCTACGAACTCGTCGGTCGTGTCCCGGTCGTAGGACTCGCGGACCGCTTCGACGGCAGATTCGGCCTCCCGCTCGGCCTCGCGGTTCACGATGGCGTCGTAGGCGCGTCTGGTGCGCTCCCAGTTCTGGTCGCGGTCCATCGCGTAGTACCGCCCCGAGACGGTCGCCACGTCGCCGGTCCCCTCGCGCTCTACGACCGACTCCAGTTTCCCCAAAAAGTCCTCGCCGCTCCGGGGCGGGGTGTCCCGTCCGTCGGTGAAGGCGTGGGTCACGGCGTCCACGCCGCGCTCGGCGGCCAACTCGATGAGCGCGTAGAGGTGGCGCTGGTCGGAGTGGACTCCTCCCTCGCTCACCAGCCCCATGAAGTGAACGCACCCGTCGTTGTCCCGTGCGTACTGGAAGGCGGAGTCGATGGCCTCGTTGTCGCCCAACTCGCCGCTCTCGATGGCGTCCTCGATACGGGTGTACTCCTGTTTGACCACCCGGCCCGCGCCGATGTTGAGGTGGCCGACCTCGCTGTTGCCCATCTGACCCTCCGGCAGGCCGACCCTCCTCCCGGTCACGTTCAGGGTGCCGTAGGCCCCCGAATCGGCGTACCGGTCGAAGTTCGGCGTGTCGGCGGCTTCGATGGCGTTTCGTCCACCGTCTTCGCTACCTAACCCCCAGCCGTCGAGGATGATGAGCGCGGCCTTCATGCGCGACAGGAGGGCGTCGCGTCCTAACTACCCTTCGGCTTTCGGAAGCGAGTAAAGAGATTTTCAACCGGAACAAAATCGGGGATTTCTCGTCCGGCGCGCGGGGATGCGCGCAGTTCTGCGCGCATCCCTCGCGCGAGGGACGAGCGAACGACCGGCGGGAGTGAGTGAGGAGGCTGGGGAGGTGTGAGGTCCGCGGTTGCGGTGCAGGGCGGTTGCAGTGCTGTGCGGGACTCCGTGGCTCAAGCCTGAAGTTAGCTTTTTGCTATCGAGCTGATAGCAGAGAGCAACGCTGGGTGGACTAATTTTATTTCTGAAGCCCCCGCCCGCTCGCGGTCGCTGAGCGACATATCCACGGCCCTCAGCAACGCCCGCCGTGGATAGTGGTCGCTCAGACGACCAAAGTGAACGCGACCGCGCGGCCCCTTCACCCACCAACGGTGGATAGGTTGGCTAAGCCAACTGCCGGAAGTCGGCCTGCGCTCGCCAACCGCACGACCTCCTTCCCCGGAACCCAACCCTTTTTGCAGAGTTGGCGAGAATCCATCTCCCATGACTCTCGACCCGGTGCACTTCGACGGCATCGCGGGCCTCGCCGACCACATCGACTACGACGCCGAGGACCGCGACCACCGGGAGTTCGCCGAGGAGGTCTGGAACCACTACCTCGACCCGCTCTACGGCGAGGAGGGCGAGATTCTGACGCCCATCGGCGAGCAGTCGCGCCGCCGGGTGGACGCCCAAAACATCGCACTCGAAGACGACCCCTTCCCGACGACCCACGGCCTCGACGCCGGAACCCTGAACCCCCGACCGTTCAAGAACGGACTGGTCATCGACGTGGCCCACGCCGCGATGAGCGCCACGCCCTCGGAGCTGGACCTCCACGACCGCCGGACCGTGGTGAAGGCGCTCCACTCGAACGACACCGCCGCCAACTTCGGGACCGACTGGGACGAGTACGACGACGGAAGCCAGCGCCGTATCGTCCACACTCACCTCCCCCAGAACCAGTACGAGGAGGACGTGGTCCACGCCCTCGCTCTCTACCTCGCCGAGAGCAGTCACGCCCTCGAACACGCCGACCGGGTCTCGGACTTCCTGCTCCTCGACGGCCCCATCTACCCGAAGGGCGTCCTGCGGTGGTACTCCCGCAGTTCGGTGCTGACCGACCTCTTCGAGGAGTCCGACGAAGTCGCCCGGATTCTGTCGAACTACGTCGAACTGGTCGAGACGTTCGCCGAGCGCGGGGTCCCCTTCGCCGGGTTCGTCAAGAACGTCTCCGCCAAGTCCGTCGTCCGGGCGCTCAAGCAAAAGGCCGACTTCGGACCGGTGCCGTGGGCACACGACGCGGGCCTGTTCGCCCAGATTTTGGAGCGCCGAGACCTCGTGGACGGCGAGTTCGAGCGCCTGACCGACGAGTTGACCCTGACCAACTGGTTCGAGTCCCGCGCGGGCCTCGACGGCTTCTTCGACGCGGACCCGAATCGCCACCTCGACCGAGAACTCGACCCCGAGGACTACAAGGTCACGTTCTGCGTGATTTACGACCCGCGCCGGGACCTCGTGTTCAAGGTCGAGGCCCCGAAGGTGTTCACCGAGGACGACGCGACCCGCGAGCGCATCGAGCGCCAGATTCTCGGCGAAATCGCGGCGCGGCGCGGCCCGCCCCGGGTCGTCTCGAAGGCCGACGAGTTGGCGGCCATCGACCGCGGGAGCGCCGACTCGCTCATCAAATCGTTCGAGGAGTCGCTGGATACCGAACTGGACGAGAACTACAACGCGGTGCGGTGGGGTCGGGACTACTGACGACTCCAAAAACGAGTCTACTGCGGTTCCGCCGCCTCGGGTTCCTGTTTCTCGACAGTGATTTCCACGTCGTCGGCGTCGATGCCGATGCGGACGAACTGCGTCCGGATATGTTCGCGCGCGGCCTCCTCGGCCTGCTCGCGGGTGTCGAACCCGCGGGGCATCGGCGACTCGAAGGCGACGTTGACCTCCTCGCCGTCGACTTTCTGGACCGTCCCGCCGCTCTCGACCTGATAGAACTCGTCGCAGACCCAGACGTACGGCGCGTCCTCGTCGGGCGCGCCCTTGAACCGCGGCGCGCGCTCCCCCCGCTCGTACAGCGTCCCGGTCAGGGTGGTACCCCCTGCTTCGCCACGGATGAGTAGCATAGACCGGACGTAGGACGCGGGGAGATAAAAGGGGTGCGCTCGCGCGAAGTATCCCGGGTAGCGAAGGCCGAAGCGAAGTCGAGAGTCTCGACAGAAACGTATTCACATTTTCTAAAGAATCCCAAACATACCTTTAATATTCATAATTGTGTCTCTAAGTGGGTCGAGACCCGACAGACGACGCCCCGACTGCCGCCCGCACCGGACGAGGTCCTATCCGTGGCCGCGCCGGAGGAGCTTCCACCCGTGGCCGCGCCGGAGGGAAACCTGTTTGTCTCATGCGCTCATTGCCGGGTAACGATGACCGACCTCGGCGACTTCAGCAGGTCCGGCGAGAGCGACGACTCGGAGACCTCCGAGTCGTCGGCTCCCGAGACCGACGACTTCGATGCGGACGCTTCCGGCTCCGACACCGCCGGTTCCGACCTCGACGACGTGGGCGACTTCGAGACCTCGTCGAGTTCCGGCGCGCGCGACGGCGCGGAGTTCGACCAGATGACCGCCAATCCCGCGGGCACCGACCGGGGCATCGGCACGCTGTCGGCGGCCGAGGGCCTACGCATCGGCGAGGAGGACGACGAAACTCACCTCCAAGCCTACGTCACCGCCGACAACCGCGAGGAGGTCCGAGTCGGCCAGTACCTCCTCGTGCCCTACCCCGACGAGGAGAAGCTCTTCTGTCGCATCTGCGGGCTGGAGTACCTCCAAGAGTACCGCGTGGACGACGCCACCGAAATCCACTCCAAGCGCGCGATGCGCCGGGACGAAATCGAGGAGACCGACTACAAACTCATGGCCGACCTCGAACCCGTCGCGGTCCTTTACAAGGACGGGAACGGCCCGGACGCCGAACTCAAGCGCCGGATGACCGACCGCGTGCCCAAGCCCAAGTCGGTCGTCCGCGAGGCCAGCGACAAGTCCGAAATCAAGACCGGCCTCAAGATGCCCGAGGACGGCGTCTTCCTCGGGCACCTCTCGGTCGGCGGCGAGAAGGTCCGGACCGCCGCGGAGCCGCCGACAATCGACTACCGGCTGAAAGACGACTACGAGGACGGCGACCCCCTCGTCTTCCGCCACACCCTCGTCGCCGGTGGCACCGGGTCCGGCAAGACCCACGGCGCGAAGAACATCCTCCGGCAGTTCCTCGCCGACGAGCGCCGATACGAGATGGAAGACGGCGCGGAGCGCCGGACCGCGGTCGTCCAGTTCGACCCGCAGGACGAGTACGCCCAGATGCACGACGACAACCCCGACGTGACTCGGGAGGACGAGCGCACGTGGGAAGCCGAGAACGTCGCCCACGGTGGCCACGACGAGACGAAGGCGTTCGTGCCGAAGGTCGGCGGTGGGCGCTACGCCGCGGACCACCACCGCGCCGAGCAGGTCGAGTTCACGATTCCGTTCTCGATGGTCGCCCGGCGGCCGTGGCTGGTCGCGGGCGCGAGTCTCAACGACAACCAGTACAACGCCCTGCGCCTCCTGTTAGACCGCTTCTTCGAGCAGTACGGCGACTCGGCGACCTACGAGCAGTTCGTCAGCTACATCGACGACCCCGCGCTCCGCGAGGAGTTAGACGAGAGCGGTCGGGTCCACGAGGCGACGTACGACGCCGTGAAGCGCCGCGCGATTAGTTCGTCGTTCTACGACGTGTTCGACCAAGACGCCCGGCCCATCACCGACCAAATCAAGCAGTTCGTCAAGCCCGGCCAGTTGAGCGTCGTGCCGACCTACCACCTCAACGACTCGCGGGCGACCGAGGTCGTCGTGCTGGCGCTCGCCAGCCTGCTGGTGGACGAGAAGCTGTCGAACGACCCGACCCACGACCGCATCAAGCAGACGCCCCTCGTGGTCGGGATGGACGAGGCACACAACTTCCTGACCGACGCCGACAGCGTGCAGGCCCGGAAGGTCATCGGGAAGTTCACCGAGGCCGCCAAGCAGGGCCGCAAGGAGCGTCTGGGCCTGTTCCTCATCACGCAGGACCCCCAAGACATCGCCGAACCCGTCTTCAAGCAGGTCAACACCACCGTCGTCCTGAATCTGGGCGACGAGGACGCCATCAAGAGCGTCAACATCCCCGCCAAGCTGGAGGGGAAGGTGCCCTACATGGAGAAGGGACAGATGGTGGTCTACTCGCCGGACAACTCCGAACCGGTCGAAATCATCGGCCTCTCGAAGTGCGTGACCAAACACGGCCGAGACTAGAGGCGGTCAGAGCTGACTAGTCAAGGTCGGTCGACATTTTTGCCCGCCGAAACCAACCTACTTTTTTATTGGTTGGTTCTGTTGTAACGGCTGAGATGGAACTCTCTTTGACGTGGCTGGCGCTCGGCCCCCTCTCAGCTTTTGTTATGTCGCTGTACTTCATCTGGCACCTCTGGCCCTACCGCGACGAACCGGGCGGAGGGCTATTTATCGCCACGGTCGTCTGCGAGGGGCTGTGGACCGGCTCGTACGGTGTCGCGCTACTCGTCTTCGACCCGGTCGTTCGCCAACTCCTCGAAATCCCGATTTGGTTCGGAAAGAGCTTCATCACCGTATTCTTCCTCGCCTACGCGCTCGAATACACCGGTCGGGCCGAAATCGTCCGGTCGAAGTGGATGTACCTCCTCGGCGCCATTCAGTTCGCGTCGGTCATGCTCGTGGCGACCAACCCCCTCCACCACATCGCGTGGAACAACTACCACATCGACCCGATTTTCGGCGCGGCCACGGTGGCGTACACCCACCAGACGTGGCTGTTCATGTCGATGCTCATCTTCTACTCGCTCACGACGGTCGCGCTGTTGCTCCTGCTCGAAGCGTTCGTCAGTTACGGGTCGGTCTACCGAGGTCAGACGGCCGTCGTCGCGCTCTCCTTTTTCCTCCCCTTCGTGGCGAACGCGGCGTGGCTGTTCAACTGGGTCCCTCATCCGGGCCTCAACCTCACCACCTCGGCGCTGACGATTCACCTCGTACTGGACTTCTACGGACTGTTCCACCTCGACATGTTCGAGCAGTCGCCCGCGGCACGGCGAGTCGGCGAGCGCGCCGCCATCCACGACCTCGGTACGCCGGTCCTCATCATCGACACCAAACACCGCGTCATCGACGCCAACGAGGAGGCCGAGCGCGTGTTCGGCATCGACGCCGTGGGCGACATCGGCGGCCAGTTGAACGACCTCGTGGAGACGCGAATCGACGTGACGGCCGACGAGCAACTCATCACGGTCCGGACCGACGGCGAGCGCCGGGAGTACAGCGTCGCCAGTTCGGAAGTGGTAGACTCGACGGGGATTCACGTCGGCTACACTCTCGTCTTCCAAGACGTGACCGAGGAGAAGCGCCGCGAGCAGCGCCTCGAAGTCCTCAACCGCGTCCTGCGGCACAACCTCCGCAACGACATGACGACGATTACCGGCTACGCCGAGGTGATTCAGGACACCGACGACCCAGAGGAAATCGAGGAACACACCGAGACAATCATCGAGACGGGACGCGAACTGGCCGAACTCGGCGACAAGGCCCGGAAGTTCGAGCAGGCGATGGGCGAGTCGGGCGAGCGCCAGCGCGTCGAGTTCCGGACCTTCCTCGCTGACCTCGCCGGGGAGTTCCGCGAGGAGTACCCCGACAGTCACATCGACGTGGACCTTCCCGACGGACTCGAACTCGACACCGACCCCGCGGTGGCCCGCATGGTGTTCTCGAACCTCGTGGAGAACGCGCTCAAACACGCTCCCGGCGACGAACCGCGGGTCGAAATCAGCCTCGCCGAGGTCGAGCGCGACCAGAACTCGGTGGTCCTCACCGTGCGCGACGAGGGGCCGGGGATTCCCGACCACGAGGTCAAGGTCATCAGTCAGGGCGAGGAGCGCGACCTCGAACACGGGAGCGGACTCGGCCTCTGGATCGTCCAGTGGGGCGTGAACGCGCTCGGCGGCGACGTGTCGTTCGAGGGAGACGAGACCGGCACGGTCGTCACGGTCCGACTGCCCGGACTGGTCGATGCGCCGCGCATGAAAGCTTAAGCGGTCCCCGTATCTATCGGCAAACATGAGCAAACAAGTTCTCGTTCCGCTCGACGGGTCGCCCCAGTCGAGCGACGCGCTCGAACACGCGCTCGAAGAGTTCGCCGACGACGAAATCACGGTCTTCCACGTCATCGACCCCATCGACGCGGGGTACAACGCCCCGGTCGGCCTCCCCGGCGGGTCCGAAGAGTGGTACGAGGGTGCCAAAGAGGAGGCCCAGTCCCTGTTCGAGGAGGCCCAAGAAGTCGCCGACGAGTACGGCATCACCCTGAAGAACGCGACCGAGATGGGCCGACCGGCTCGGACCATCGTGGAGTACGCCGACGACGAGGGCTTCGACCACATCGTGATGGGAAGCCACGGCCGGTCGGGCGTCTCGCGGATTCTGCTCGGGAGCGTGGCCGAGACGGTGGTCCGGCGCGCGACGATTCCGATTACCGTGGTTCGGTAGGTCTGCTATACCAACCTCGGGCGGAGCGAGCGCGTGCGCTCTGCGCACGCGCTCGCTGGACGACAAAAGACAATTTTTCATTGCTTTCAAAATTATTTTTCATTCCTAGAAGATTCTCTATTTATCTTTCCGCGGAGCGCACCAGCGGTCGCACTGCGAGTGCAGTAAAAGGTCGGCTCAAAAGATGTTCGCCTGCCGGTAGACGCTGATGCCCTCGTTGGTAATCGAGTAGGGCTTGATCTCCCGGGAGTGGTTGGCGTCCCGAATCTTCTGGATTTCGACCGCGAGTCGGGTCTCGCGGAAGTCGTCGCCCGACCGGATGTAGCGCAGGATGAACACGGCGTCCACGAGGTACTCGATGATGCCGTGCCGTGAGGCGTAGGCGTTGTCCTCGCTGGCCTCGCTCGTGAGCATCGTCGTCACGCCCGCCTCCTTCAGGCTCTTGGTGAAGTCGTAGACCTCGTTTCGGCGGGTGGCCTGATTGTCGTACATCATCTCCAACAGCGACACCGAGTCCAGCACGAGGCGACTCGCGCCGAACTGCTCGACCAGTCGCGGCAGGTCGTTGCGAATCGAGGTCAGGCTGTTGGCCATCTCGATGGGGTCCAAGTCGATGACCGCGAGCTGGCCGTTCTTCTCGTACTCGTCGAAGTCCCACCCCTTCTCGGTCGCGGTGTTGACGATGCGGTCGTGGCTCTCTTCGAGGGTGATGAATACCGCGCTCTCGCCCTGCTGGAGGGCCTCGTGGAGGAACTGCAGGCCGAAGGTGGTCTTGCCGGTCCCGGCCGACCCGACGGTCGTGATGAGCGAGCGCTCTGGCACGCCGCCCTGAATCATGTCGTCCAAGCCCTCGATGCCGAGGTCGATGCGGGGTATCGAGGACTCGAACTCCTCGTCGTCGAACGATTCGTCCTCGAAGGGGCCGTCGCCGCCGCCGAATCCGCCGCCGAAGCCCTCGTCGGCGTCCATGCCGAATCCGCCAGCGCCGCCGCCCGCGCCGCCCGCGCCGCCGAAGCCACCGCTGGCGTCGTCGCTCGCTCCGCCGCCCATGCCGCCCGCGTCCATGCCGCCGCCGGGCGCGTTCTCGAACGCGCTGGCGAAGTCGTCCTCGAAGAGTTCGTCCTCCTCGTCGTCTCCGTCGTAGGGGTCGGCGTCCGCGAAGCCGCCGCCAGCGCCGCCAGCGTCGCCAGCGTTACCAGTACTGTCCCCGTCGCTCGCGCCGAATCCTCCGTCGTCGGATTCGGCGTCGGGGGCGTCGTCACTCGCACCGAATCCGGCGGGGCCGGTGTCGTCGGCGTCGAACTCGCCGCCCATGCCGAACTCCCCGCCCTCGCCCGGTCCGTCGTCGCCGACTGCGGCGTCAGTCGGGTCAGCGTCAATTGAGTCGGCGTCAATCTGTTCGGCGTCGTCGGCGTTCCCCTCTGCGCCGAAGTCGGGGGCGTCCCCGAATCCGCCGGGGTCGTCTTCGGCGTGTTCGAGTTCGGCCTCCGCGGAGTCGGGGCCTCCCGAGTCGGCTCCAGGTTCCTGCTTTTCGCCGTCGTCCGCTCGGTCGCCACCCTCGCTCTCGCCGCCCTCGCTCTCGTCGTCCTCGCGGAGCGCGCGCTCGAACCAGTCGTCGTCCTCGGTCACGTGAGCCACCTCCTCGGCGGTCGAGCGCGATGCATGTCCGGCACCTCGGACCGGCCACATTTTAATGTTTCTCGCCACCGCGTCGGCGGACTTTTGACGGGCGGGGGAGAATACCCGACGATGAGAGTCGGCATCGTCGCCCAGAAGGGCAACGCTCGGGCGGCCTTTCTGGCCGAACAGATACGCGAGACCCTGCCGGAGGAGGTCACGGTCCGCCTCGACGACGCGACCGCCGAGCGCGTGGACGGCGAGGGCTACCCGGTCGAGGAGATGGACGCCTGCGAACTCGTGGTCTCCATCGGCGGCGACGGCACCTTCCTGTTCGCGGCCCGCGGAGCGGGTTCGACCCCGATTCTGGGCGTCAACCTCGGCGAGGTCGGGTTCCTCAACGGCGTCGCGCCCGACGACGCGGTCGAGACGGTCGAGGCCGTCGTGGCTGGCTATCGGGAGACGGACACGATTCCGTCCCGCGAGGTGCCCCGACTGCGGGCGACCGGCGAGGGCGAGAGCGACTGGTCGGTCCACCCCGCGCTCAACGAAATCGTCGTGCAGGGACCACAGCGCGGCCACGGACAGGGCCTCGACTACGAGGTCCGAGTCGATGGCCGGGAGTTTACTGCGGGACGCGGCGACGGCGTGCTGGTCTCGACCCCGACCGGAAGCACCGCGTACAACCTGAGCGAGGGCGGGCCGCTCGTCCATCCCGACGCCGACGCGTTCGTGATTACCGAGATGTGCGCCGCCGAGTCGATGCCCCCGCTGGTGATGGACGGCGACACCGAAGTCGTGATTCGCGCCGAGGGCGCGAAGTTCGGCTACGTCAGCGCCGACAGCACGCGCAAGCGATTCGAGATGCCCGAGTCGGTGACGGTCCGGCCCGCCGACGAGCCGACCAGAATCGCCGAACCCTCCAGCGACTTCTTCCGGGCGCTCGGAAAACTCGATTGAATCTGCCGAAAGGGAAAGCCCTAATCCCGCTGGTTTGCTAGTCGCCGGTAATGACCGAGCAACTGCCGGACGTGCAGGCCTCCGAACCCGACGTGACTGTCGGCCTGAACCGCGTCGGCGTGACCGGCGTCACGAAGTTAGTCGAACTCGCCCGCTCCGACAAGCGCCCCATCGTGCTGACCGCCGAGTTCGAGGTCCTCGTGGACCTGCCGAGCTGGCGCAAGGGCGCGGACATGAGCCGAAACATGGAGGTCGTGGACGAGATTCTGGAGGACGCGGTGGCCGAACCAACCTACTCGGTCGAAGACTTGTGCGGCGAGGTCGCCGAGCGCCTGCTGGGCAAGCACGACTACACCTCGAAGGCCGAGGTCAAGATGGAAGCCGAGTACATGATAAAAGACGAGACGCCCGCGAGCGAGCGACCGACGCAGGCCACCGCGGACATCATCGCCAGCGCCACCGCGACCGAGGAGGGCACCCGCGAGGAGATCGGCGCGCGCGTCACCGGCATGACGGTCTGTCCCTGCTCGCAGGGCATGATGAGCCAAACCGCCCGCGAGAAGCTGGAGGACCTCGGCGTCGGCGAGGAGGAAGTCAGCGAGTTCCTGCGCGAGGTCCCGCAGGCGGGCCACTCCCAGCGCGGCCACGCCACCCTCACCGTCGAGAGCGACGGCGCGCCCGAGGCCAACCTGATGGACCTCATCGAGGTGGCCCGCGACTCGATGAGCGCCCGCATCTACAACCTCGCCAAGCGCCCCGACGAGGACCACATGACCTACGAGGCCCACGCCAACGCCAAGTTCGTGGAGGACTGCGTGCGCGACATGGCCGAGGGCGTGGTCTCGGAGTTCCCCGACCTGCCCGACGACGCCGTGGTGACGATGAAGCAGAGCAACGACGAGTCCATCCACCAGCACAACGCTCACGCCGAGCGCGTGGCCGAGGTGGGGACGCTCCGCGAGGAACTGGCCGACGACTGATTACGAATTTCGGGTTTCGTTTCGCGTTTCTTCTTTCGTCTGTCACTCGCTCGCCGCCGGACCTAGATTTCTCCGGCGCGAATTGTAACTGACCACGGGACGCGCCCGCCGCGCGCAGAACTGCGCGCGGCGGGCGGGGAGGCACGGGGCGCAGTGGCGGTGCGGTGGCGGTGCGGTCGTACTCGACTGAACCCCGTCATCGACACCATGACTGATGCTCCCACACACTGATACGCCTCGAAGCCCTACCTGAATCGAGTGAAACGCCCATGAGTGTCACAGGCCTCTGCCAGATTTGTGAACAGCGAGAAGCCGAACACTCGTGTCCCAACTGCGGGACCCTCGCGTGCGAGAAACACTGGGACGAAGCGGACGGCCTCTGCGCGAACTGCGCGGCCACCATCGAGCGCGGTGGCGGCGAAGGCCAAGTCCGACCCGAGGACTTGGACGACGACGAAGTGATGCGATTTTAGACAGGGCGTCGCGCCTCGCTACCGGTGGCGATTCAGTTGGCGCTTGAGCCGCCGGGCCGACTGGCGGGCCGCCGCGGCGTGGTCGTCCTGCCCGCGAGAGCGTCCTCGGCCCGCGGTCTCGCCAGCGTAGAGGACTTCCCGCGTGGTCTCGACCAGTCCGAGGCCGTCGTTCGGGCCGCCCTCCGGCGCGACGTAGTCGGCGACCCCGGGGTCGTTTCGCGCGCCGCCGACCGCGAGGAGCGGCCGTTCCGGCGCGCGCTCGCGGATGGCTTCGAGTTCGTCGCTTCCCCCGCCGACGAGGAGGCCCACGTCGGCCGCGTTCTCGGCCTCGCTCGCCTCGGGGTCGCTCTCCTCGGCCTCGCCCTCCGCGGCCCAGTCGCTGACGAGTCCCGCGACGTGTTCGGCGAGGGTAGTTCCGTCCTCGTCCTCCTCGTCGGACCGCGAGTCGTTACCCTCCGCGAGTTCCCGGTCCTGCAAGTCCGCCGCGCCGGAGTTCGGCGTCCGGCAGGTGACGAAGACGCCCAGATTGGAATCGAGGAGGCCCGCGAGCGCGTCCCGGCCGAGATACGGCGAGACGGTCACGGCGTCGGCGCGGTCGAACAGGTCGGCGTCGGGGTTCGGTACTTCGGCGTACTTGCCGTCGAGGACGACCGGGACTCCTCGGCCGCGGGCGTAGGCGACGGTCTCGGCCAGCGCGGTCCACCCCTCGCGGTCGGCGTAGACGGCCGGGTTGACCGAGTAGGCCGCGACGTGTTCGTGGGTCGCGTCCACGATGCGGCGGTTGAACGCCCGCCGCGGGTAGTCGTGATTTCGGCAGTCGTCGGGGAGCCGCGAGCGCTCGGGGTTCAGCCCCACCGCCAGCAAGCTGTCGGTCAGCCGGATTCGCTCGCGCAGGCGGTCGAAGAAGGTCACACCGGGCGTTGCGATGGCGCGACCAAGGCTCTTACTCTTGAACTGGAAATATAGATAGCTAACCGCTTAAGACATATATTTATTGCTTAGAGAATTATTTTGTTGTTTTTTGGTCGTCCGGGACGGTCGTTCGCTACTCCTCGAAACCCCGAGCCCGCTCGCGCCCGTAGCCCTCAAGGGCGCATCGTGCCAAAAACCTCCCATGACCCTCTCTGCCGTCGTCTTCGACTTCGATTATACGCTGACCGCTCCCGGCCGCCCGCGGCAGGCCGTGTTGGACGACAGCACCGAGGCGGTCGGCGCACCGGACCTCTCGCGCGAGGAGTACCTCGACGCTCACTCCCAGCACCTCGACAGCGACTCGCGCGACCCCATCTTCGACGCCCTCCTGCCCGAGGATGCCGACACCGACCCCGAGGAGTTGTCCGCAGTCTACCGCGAGACGGTCGCCGAGTCGCTCCGCTCGGTCGAGGGCGTGGCGGGCCTGCTGGCCGACCTCGAAGCCGACTACGGCCTCGGACTACTCACCAACGGCCCCTCGAAGGCCCAGCGGAGCAAACTCGACCCCTTCGACTGGGTCGCGCGCTTCGACGCGATTGCGATTACGGGCGACCTCGAAGCGGGGAAGCCCGACCCGGCGGCCTTCGAGGCCATCCTCTCGGACCTCGGCGTCGAACCCGCCGAAGCGGTCTACGTCGGCGACGACCCCGAGGCCGACGTGGAGGGCGCGCGAAGCGCCGGAATGCACGTGATACAGGTCGTCTACGAGGACGGTCCTGACCGCCATCCCGACGCAGACGCTCACGTCGAGCGTGACTCGCTGGCTGCAGCGCTACCGGAAATCCTGAAACAGCTATAGAATCGCCACGAACACGTCCGTCGCGCGCTTGACCGCCGCGCCGTCCTCCACGAAGACGATGGTTCGCGGGGGTTCGACCGCCTTGGGCCGGACGCGCAGTTCGACCGACTCCGCGGCCTCCGCCGCGGCATCGACCTCCTCGCGGAACTCGATTCGAGCGCGGTCGTCGTGGACGTAGACCTCGGCGAGCGTTTCGTCGGTGTCCACGAACGCGATTTCGTAAGCCAGTTCGCCGTCGGCCGACGGCTCGACGTCCGCGTCGGCGTTGACGACTTCGAGCGCGTCGAGTCCGGAGTCCTCGCGGCTCGACACCTCCGAGGAGAGCAGTTGCGCGATTCGCTTGCCGTCGGTGGTTCGGTCCTCGACCATACCGGAGAATCGAATCGCGGGGGAATCAGCCTTCGGCTTTGGGCCGGATTCGAGTGGCTGTCACCGGGGACTGCACGCGCTCGGTGTCACAGCCACCGGGAAGCGCCAGGCCGACCAACCGCCAGCAGGCGCTCATGGATACACCCGACCGTCTGGGTGGATGAAGGGGCCGCCCGGTCGCGGGTCGGAGACCCATGGTCGTCTCAGCGACCACTATCGCGGACCGGGCTGTGCGGAGAGGTCCGCGATATGTCGCTGAGCGACCGCGACCGGGCGGGGGCTTCAGGAAACGTTCATCGCTACCGATTCTGCGGTTTGCACTCGTGGTCGCGCCAAGAAGGGGAGGAGAGGTTAGTCTACTTTCAGTTCCTCACGTGCTTCCTCGGCCTCGCTACCCACCTCGACGCCCCGCCGTCGGGCGTAGACCACGGCCGCGGCCTCGATGGTCACGCCGAGGCGACCCTGCAGGTCGTTGATCTCGGCCACCGCGGTCTGCTTGTCGGTGCCCGCCGAGACCACCCTGTCGAGCAACTTCTCGAAGGTCGATTGCTCTTGGAGGACCGACTCGTCGGGCACGAACTCCTCGGGTATCTCGACCGCCGCGGGGTCGAACTCCGCGAGGACCTCGTCGGTCTCGTCGTCGCGCGCGAGGAGACCCTGTCCGGTCGCCAGGTCCACCAGTCGCTCGGCCTGGTCGGGCGAGAACCAGTCGCGGTCCAGCGACAGCGCCACGACGAACTCGCTCTCGGGCATCGACTCGGTGCCCTTCTGCTGGAACGGGGCGGCGACTGCACTTCGGAGACTCATTCGGGTGTGAGTGGTGCGGGAGTAGTGGGTAAAGGTGGCGGTTCTTGGATGTGGTAGTGGTTTCTGAGTGTCAGTTACGGTCCGTGTTGTTGGTGTTCTTCGACTCGACAGGAGACGCCGCCGATTCGATGGGACGACGGTTTCTGAAGCCCCCGGTCGCTCGCGGTCGCTGACCGACATATCGGCGCAAACCGCGCGCCGATAGGGGTCGGTCAGACGACTACAGTGAACGCGAGCGACCGGCCCCTTCATCCCGCCCGTGTTCGATTCGGCCGAGCGTCTACTGTCGGCTGGTCGGCCGAGCGTTCGCTGGCGGTTGGTCAGTTAGCGCGACTCGGTGGCGTGGTTAGTCGGTGCATCTCGGTGGGTGGCCAACTCACACGAAACTCCAAGTCGAAGTCGTCGCGTACCGCGAAAGGTTGGGGTTTAACCGGCCTTCCGCGCAACGGGAGCATATGCAAACCCACATCGTCCCGGTCGGCTTCGACTACGACCGGCTCATCGCGCCCCTCGTGCGCGACCAGTTGGACGTGGACCGCGTCATCCTGCTGGAGGGCGCAGTCGGGAGCGAGGCCAACGTCGAGTACTCCCAGAACCTCTCCCAGAAGCTCGAACAGGACTTCCAGAACCTGTTGGGGGCGTCCACCGAGCGCGTGGTCGTCGCCGACGTGTACGACTACGACGCCGCCTTCGAGCAGGCCTACGACCTCATCAACGCGGAACTGGACGCGGGCCGCGAGGTCTGGGTCAACATCTCCGCGATGCCCCGGACCGTCAGCTTCGCGTTCGCCACCGCGGCCCACTCCGTGATGGTCGAGCGCGAGGAGGACCGCGAGAAGATTCACACCTACTACACCGCCCCGGAGAAGTACCTCGAAACCGAACTCGCAGAGGAGCTACGCCGCCAGATGGACCTGCTCGAAGACCTCGAATCCGAAGTCGAGGACGACCGCATCGGCCAGCGACTGGAGAGCGCCCGGGACCTCCTCTCGGAGTTCGACGAGCGCGGGACAACCATCGGCGCGAAGGAGATCCGCGGCGGGCACATCGTGGAACTCCCGGTGGCCTCCTTCTCGAACGTCAAGCCCTTCGAGGAGGTCATCCTGTTCAAACTCGGCGAAGAAGGCGAGTTCGAGTCGGTCTCGGAACTCGCGGAGGCCCTCGCGCTCGAACTCGACGAGGAGTACACCGACAGCTTCCGGTCGAAGGTCATCTACAACGTCGATAGGCTGGGACCGGGCGGTAAAGGGTACATCGAACAGGAGGAACACGGGAAATCGTATCGGACCAGATTGTCGAGAATCGGGGAGCTGTGGGTCCGAGCCCACGCAAACGGAGAGACGCAAACGCAGTAAGTCCAGCGCGTACAGGAACGCAGAAGCGTCCTATTCGAGCGCGTACAGGAGACCATCGCTCGTCCCCACGTACAGCCGTCCGTCCGCGGGTATCGGCGAACCCTTGACCGGCGGGTCGATTCGGACGCGCCAGCGTTCGCCGCCGCTCCGAGTCCACGAACTCAGCGCGCCGTCGATGTCCACCGCGTAGACGCCGCGCTCGCCCACCGTCGGTCCGCCGTAGTACGTTTTGCCCGCCGCAGTCCACTCGGTGTCGCCCGTCGCGGCGTCGAGCGCCCGGAGCGTCCCGTCGAGACAGGCGACGTAGAGCGTGCCGTCGGCCAGCGCGGGCGACGCCTGCACGCCGCGCGGCGGGTCGACGCGCCACGCCTCGGCCCCGGTGTCCGTCTCTAACGCGACGAGCGGGCCGGTACCAGTTGGAACGTAAACCAGTCCGTCGCCGACGACCGGCGCGTCTACCGGGTTGAACCGAGCCGACTCGCCGAGTGATTGCGACCACACCGCCGACCCGTCGGCGAGGTCGATGGCGTGGACGGTTCCCTGCGTGTCGGGATCGCCTTCGTCGTCGTCGCGGGCGGCGGCGTAGACCGTCCCGTCGGCGACGGCCGGCGCACCCCAGACCGACGTTTCGACGGGATACTCCCACCGGACGCTCCCGTCAGCCAACTCGACGGCCGTGACCCGGCCGCCGCCGGGCGAGTGGCCGGTCATTCCGACTCCGGCGACGATAACGCTCTCGGAGACGGTGGGCGGCGATTCGGGGTAATCGAGGTCGGTCCGCCAGCGGTCGTACGTCACCGTTCGACCGAACGCGCGCAGACCGCCGTCCGCCGCGACCCCGCGGAAACCGTACCGTCTCGGGAGCGCAAGTGTGTCGTCGGCGAGCGCGGGCGTCAGTTCCTTGTACCCGGTCGGGTCGTGCCACCGGACGCTCCCGTCGTCCGGGGCGAGCGCAAACAGTCCGTCGAACCCGGCGTTGGCATAGACGGACTCGCCGAGGACTGGCTGGGCCGAGTTGCGGTAGTAGCTTCCGGCGGCGTGGACCCACGCCGTGCGAGGTTCCCCGTCGGGGCCGGTGGCGTCGGGATTGAACGCCGCGTTCGTCGCGTCGAAACCGAACTGCGGCCAGTTCTGCTCGTCGGGGACGGTCTCCGTTTCGGTGCAACCGGCCAGACCTGCTATGACCCCCGTTCCGAGGGTCGCCAAGAACGAGCGCCGGGAGGGAAACGCGGCGGAGGGCATCGAGTCGAGGGTGGGAGGGGCAGGAAAAAAGAATTCCGAAGCCGCGGATTACGCCCTCGCCTCCAACTTCTTCACTCGCGTCGCCAGCGCCAGAAACGTCGCGGCAATCGTGATTACGACCGCACCTGCGGCCGCAATCTCGTGCGTCGGCGAGGGATGCGAGAACCCAGTCGCCAGCACCTCTTGGCCCGGAAGCGCGGTGTGGTGGGGCGTTCCCACGAGAGGAATGAAGTAGTCCACTACGTCGTTGAACCCGTACCAGACCACCGCCACGAGAACCGCGCCGACCGGAAAGTCGCTGTACCGGTGAATCAGGAACGCCTCGGCGACCATCCCGAGGTGGCTCCAGAACAGGAAGTTGTACATCAACACCGAGTTGTACGAGAACCCCTCCATGAACGCCAGCAGGACGAACGGCGTCCAGAGGCCCAACTTGAGACACCCGAAGAACGCCAGCGCGTTGACCACCTCCGAGTTCCGACCTAACTTCCAGAGGCCGAGGCTCGCCGCGATGAAGAAGGTCGCCACCGGGCTGTCGGGGACGAACGGCCACATGACGGGCGGTTCGACTGCGAACTGCCACGTAATCAGGGAGTCCGAGAGCGGGAGGAGATGGAAGCCGTAGTACCAGAAGCCGAAGGCGGTTCCGACGATGTTGACCGCGACGATGACCCACGCGTAGCGGAGCGCGAGGTCCTCCAGGGACTCCGGCAGCGGAGCGAGATACCGAGGCAGGTCGGCGCGACGCGGTACGTCGGCGCGGCGGGGCACCCTCGTCATTGGCGAAAGCCTCGGAGGGCGGTGGCTAAATCCTAACGGTACCGCAGTCGTTCCGCGGACGCTCCCCAGCCACTCGTCGAAACGTTTTTTGCAACGTTCTGAAAAAGCTCCGTTAGTGATAGAACTGGGCGTGAACGCGGCGATTCTGTTCGGCTTCGTCGGGGCAATCGTCGTCGGAATCGGAGCCTACCAGTTCGGCCACTACGAGCGCGTCCGGCGTCGTTCGGTGGCGCTAAGTCAGGCCTCGTGGTTCGCCCCGGTCGTGGCAGTTCCGCCGATAGCGGCGAGTCTCGGTGTCGCTGACTTCTTCCTCTCGGAAATCTCGGTCGCCGGACTCGGCGCGCTGTTTCCGGCAATCTGGCCAGTCGCGGGTGTCGGTCTCTTCACCTACGCGCAGGTCGAAACCTACGCGGCCGCCGAGGCCATCCGTCACCACCCGGACGTGACGGCGTTCGACGACGACAGCGACGAGGACGAAGGCGAGGACGGCAATGAAGACGGCGACAGCGATAGCGACGAGGATAGCGACAACGACCTCGTCTACCGGAAGAGCGACTACTATCGGTCGTGGTGGACCTTGGTAGAGCGCCACCATCCTCACGCCCTTACGGCCTCGCTGGCCGCGTTTCCGTTCCTCTCGATGGCCGCGCTCGTGCTGATGCTCCGTCCGAACGTCGGAGTTCGGCTCGCGGGGGTGGCGTCGTTCTCGCTCGCGCTCTACGACCTCGTGCTGTTGGGCGTCGTCGCCGGGGGGACGTACCGGATGACCGACGACGAGGAGGCGGCGCAGGTGGACAGACTCGTCGCGCGTCGAGACGCCGAGTGCCAGCAGGCCGACCGCCGGTAACGACGTGGGGCAATCGGTACGTCTTAAGTCCCCGAATCCTAACGTGGCGGTATGGCCGACGAAACTGATATCGAGGAACTCAAGCGAGGGAGCGAACTCGTCAAGCGCGGGTTCGCCCGGATGCAGAAGGGCGGCGTTATCATGGACGTAGTCAACCGCGAGCAGGCCCGCATCGCCGAGGACGCGGGCGCTGTCGCGGTGATGGCGCTCGAAGCGGTCCCGGCCGACATCCGCAAGCGCGGCGGCGTGGCCCGGATGGCCGACCCCGCCGACGTCGAGGAGATCATCGACGAGGTCTCTATCCCGGTAATGGGCAAGTCCCGCATCGGCCACACCAAGGAGGCCCAGATTCTCGAAGCCATCGGCGTGGACATGATAGACGAGTCGGAGGTCCTCACGCCCGCCGACGACAAGTACCACATCGACAAGCGCGAGTTCACCTCGCCGTTCGTCTGCGGTGCCCGGAACCTCGGCGAGGCCCTGCGCCGCATCGAGGAGGGCGCGGCGATGATTCGCACGAAGGGCGAGGCTGGCACGGGCGACGTGAATCAGGCCGTCCACCACCAGCGCAACATCAAGAGCGCGATTCGCAAAATCGAGGGTATGACCAAAGAGGAGCGCGAGGCATTCGCCCGCGACATCGAGGCCCCCGCCGACCTCGTCCACGAGACCGCCGAGGAGGGCCGCCTCCCGGTCGTCAACTTCGCGGCGGGCGGCATCGCCACGCCCGCAGACGCCGCGCTGATGATGCACCACGGTTGCGACGGCATCTTCGTCGGGTCGGGCATCTTCGGCGCAGAGGACCCCGAGGCGATGGCCGACGCCATCGTGGAGGCGACGAACAACTGGGACGACCCCGAGCGACTCGCCGAAATCAGCAAGGACATCGGGTCGGGCATGAAGGGCGAGGCCAACGCCGACCTGCCCGAGGAAGAGCAGTTGCAGGGTCGCGGGAACTGAGGAAGATAGACAAATTTGTTCTAAATATAGAAATTAATTATACTAAATAAGGTTGAGTAAAAATTGGATTTTTCTAGCTATTCCATCAAGAATATTATTGTCACTCTCATCGGGATTATTTCCTGAGTATCGGCGTGTATTCGTCTTTCGTCGCTTCATCATCTGTTTCAGGGAGGCAATGTGACGTTTGATTACTGGATCTTTTACCGTTACTGTAGTGCTATTTTTAAGAGCCTCAAGTACGAGTTGCTCCGCATCTTCGTCAAGCTCCTCGCAATTTAAAAGATTAGAAATTGACTCTAAACCATCCTCGCCAAAGGCAGAGAGGGTTTTTAGAAACTCTCGCTGATGTTCGAGTATTTCCTCTTTTTTAACTCCCTCTGCCAGTGTTGCGCGTGTTTGGATTTTTTCTGGAGAGCTAGCAGAAGTTGCATTAACTGGGCTAGTCAGTTTCTGTCGGAACTCCTGTTTCCTTCGTCGTTGGACGGGTTCTCGTATCTCCTTCAGCGCTTTTTGCCGGATTTCCCATTCGAGAGTAATTTCTGATGCAATCTCAGCTAATACGAGATAGGCTTGTGGACCAAAGCGTGAAATTGTTTCAACTGCCTCTAATTTGTCTTTTCGGCGATTTGATTTGATGACGAATTGCTTGAGGTCTCCCAATGTAGCACCATATTGTGAGTTGAAAACGTTGTTTTTGGTCTCCTCACATACATCTACTTCTTCAGGGTCAACAGCGACGTATCGAGTAATCTTTGGTCTCATTTGTAATATAAATCGGTAAGCCACCGAGAAACATTAAATTTCTGCCACTGAAGGTTGTTCTACCGACTGATTTCCGCCCCGTCCCCGATTTCGGTCTGGTAGGCCTGCGCGTCAACCCCCGCCTCCGCGAACGCGCCGACTATCGCCGAGGCCACGTCCCGGCGCTGGCCGCGGTGGCGACAGACCGCCAGGACGCCCGGTCCCGCGCCGGAAATCGTCACGCCGGTCGCCCCCGCCTCGCGGGCGGCCTCCTCGACCGCCTCGTAGCCGTCCACGAGGTCGGCCCGTGCGGGAGTGACCACCGGGTCGGTCAGACCCCGACCGACCAGTTCGGGGTCGTCCCGGCACATCCCGGCGACCAGCGTCGAGGCGTTGCCGACCGTCTCGACCATCTCGTTCATCTCGACAGAGCGCGGAACGACGCCGCGGGCGTCGCGGGTCGAGACGACGGTCTCGGGCAGGCAGACCACGACCGGGAGGTCGGCGTCCATCGTGGTGATGCCGTCGTCGGTGACGATGGTGAAGCCGCCGAGAATCGAGGGGGCCACGTTGTCGGCGTGGGCGTCCCCCGAGACGACGGCTTCGCCCTCGGCGGCGAGCCAGACTAGCTCCTCGTCGGAGAGGCCGCAGTCGTAGAGTTCGTTCAGGGCGACCGCCGCGCCCGCCGCGCTGGCCGCCGAGGAGCCGAGACCAGACGAGGGACGGACTCCCTTGTCGATTCGGATGTGAGCGGGGGCGTCGAGTTCGCGGGCGACGACGCCCGCGGTGTTCTCCGCCGGGTCTGTCGGGACGTACTGGGCACCCACGCCGGTCACCTCTATCGTCGTCTCGGGGGCGCGTTCGACCCGCACCACGTCGGCCGGGCGGGTGAGCGCCGCTCCGAACACGTCGAAGCCGCTACCGAGATTCGCGCTCGTCGCTGGGGCCCGCACCGTAAGCATGCCCGTGCATAGTCAGGGGCAAATCAAAAACCTGCCGGGGCGCGTCGCTTTTTGCGTGACGAGTGTTGGCACGGCGCACTTTATCCGCTTTCTTTAAGCCTTTATGCGAGGGCGGCGGAGTTCGATACATGAACCCGAACATTCTGATACTCGGTGCGCCGGGCGCGGGCAAAGGAACCCAGAGTGAGAAAATCGTCGACGAGTTCGGCGTCGAACACGTCACGACCGGTGACGCCCTCCGGGCGAACAAGCAGATGGACATCAGCCATCTGGACCTCGAATACGACACGCCCGGCGAGTACATGGACCAGGGCGAACTCGTCCCCGACGAAGTGGTGAACGAAATCGTGGACAAGGCCCTCTCGGAGGCCGACGGCTACGTGCTGGACGGCTACCCCCGTAACCTCGACCAAGCCGAACACCTCTCGAACATCACCGACCTCGACGTGGTTCTGTACCTCGACGTGGACGAGGACGTGCTGGTCAGTCGGCTGACCGGCCGCCGCGTCTGCGAGGAGTGCGGCGCGACCTACCACGTCGATTTCAACCCGCCGGAAGAGGAGGGCGTCTGTGACGAGTGCGGCGGCGACCTCTACCAGCGCGAGGACGACTCCGAGGAGACCGCCCGCGAGCGCATCCGGGTCTACGACGAGAACACTCAACCCGTCGTGGAGTTCTACGACGAAAGCGGCGAACTCGCCCGTATCGACGGCGAGCAGACCCCCGACGAGGTCTGGACGGACGTGAAGGCGACCATCGAAGACCGCGCCTGAATCGGTCGGCGTCGGGTCGTCGCTTCAGTCTCGGCTTCGACTTTTTGTTTCGGCTGTGTTCGGTGGTTCGACGTTTTCGACGGTCTCGCTTCCCCGGTTTCGAGACGGCGACTCCCCGACTCGGCGCGCGCTGGTGCGCTCTCTCGTGAGCGCACCCTTCCGTGCGAGGTCTTCGTGAGCGTAGCGAACGACGGCTCGGACGCCGCGGGTTGTCTTCCGGTGGAGTCGGCCGCCGGAGGCGGCCGACGAGGTTGGGGAGGACGAGGCGCAGTCGCGGTACGGTAGACGCCTGTGCTCAAGCCTGAAGCTAGCGCTCTGCCGTTTCTACGGTGCTGTGCGGTCGCGGTCTTGGATTGCTGCAGTCGTCGCCCGCTTTCGGTGTACCTGCCTAACCAGTAGCCCGTTTCATTACTCAATTGATGTCTGTGCGTTCGGTGTCCGCACGTTCTGGGCCGGTAGACAATTACAAAACAAATTTAGAAGTGCATATTTAATTTCTTAACATACAATTAGTTGTCTTCACACGTTCTCCGGAAACACACCCCACAAACCGAACACAAATCTCAAACGAACTGTCCCGAGCGCGCACGAGAGCGAAAGTTGATTAACCGGGGGATTCCAAATCTGTCACAATGGCACGGACCGCGGACAAGATCGAGTCGCTCATCGCCGACGATTCGGCGATGGCCGACGCCTTAGCGGTCGTCTACGACCGCACCGACGGCGGCTCCGAGCGAATCGGGTGGGCCGACGTGAACGACGAACTCACGAGCGGCCAGTGGGGCCGACTCATCGAGAAGGACGTGTTGGAGAGCGTGGACGACGAGTTCCGGCTCGCCGACCCCGACGCCGTCGAGGCGGCGTTGGAGGGCGAATCGACCACGGCCTCGACAACGACGACCGACGTGGACTTGGACGACGAGGAGATGGACGGCTCCTCGTGGACCACGTGGGACAAGCTCGCCGCGGTCGGCGCGGCGGGACTGTTCCTCGGCTACTCTCAGACGACGGTTCGGAACATCGTCGGGAGTACGGTCGAACTCTTCGTCGGCCCAATCGACGGCGTGCTGCCGTTCTACATCGTCGTGTTGGTGCTGGCGCTCCTGACGGGGCTGTTCACGACGCTCCTGCAGGCGAACCTGATGGACATGGAGAAGATGAGCGCCTATCAGGAGCGCATGAAGGAGATTCAGGACAAGCGCAAGGAGGCCCGCGAGCGCGGCGACGACGAGGCGCTCGAACAGATCCGCGAGGAGCAGATGGACGCGATGGGCGACCAGCTGGGCATGTTCAAAGAGCAGTTCCGCCCGATGGTCTGGACGATGTTCTTCACCATCCCCGTGTTCCTCTGGATCTACTGGATGGTGCTGGACGGCCACGTTGCGACCGGCGAGTGGGAAATCGTCGCGCCGCTCATCGGCGAGGCCCGCTGGACCACGAAGGTGCTGGGCCCGATGCAACTCTGGATCGTCTGGTACTTCCTCTGCTCGATGGGCTTCACCCAGCTCATTCGGAAGTCGCTGAACATCCAGACGACACCGACGTAGACTGCGCAATTTTCCTTTTCTTTTGGGTTTCTGTGGGTCGTCGGATTCCTCCCACGGCTGAAGCCGTGGGCTTCCTCCTTGCATCTATGTGAGTGCGGACCGCAGAATTGTCGTGATGAATGCTTCTCGAAACCCCCGCTCGGTCACGCTGTCTCGACGCAATCGTGAGCGCGAACCACGGAGTTGTCGTGGTGGACATTTCCTGAAGCCCCCGCCCGGTCGCGGTCGCTGGCCGACATATCTGCTCCTCTCAACACCGCCCGTCGCAGATAGGGGTCGGCCAGACGACCAAGCCTTCGGCGCGACCGGGCGGCCCCTTCATCCACTCACCGATAGTTTGCGTCACCGGCTGTAACCGGTGGAAAGCGCCACGGAGCGCGGGCCTCACGCCTCCCCAGCCTCCTCGTTCACTCCCGGTGGTCGTTCACTCGTCCACCGTCAGAGGCAAGACCTCGCACGACGATGGCAGCTCACGAGGAGCCGCCAGCGCGCGCCGAGTTTCTGTTTCGGCTGTGGCCCCGGTTCGTATTTGCTCTCCGTGCGCTCCGAGTTCCTCTCGAAGAGAGTTACGAGTTAACAGGGCGAACCCCCGGCGAAGTTCAAAACCCCTTTTATACTTCGCCTCGGAGATGGGATATGCTAATTACAGTCTCCGGACCACCGGGTGTCGGAAAGAGTACGACGGCCTCCGAACTCGCCTCCGTACTCGACCTCGAACACATCAGCGGTGGCGACATCTTCCGCGAACTCGCCGACGAGCGAGGCTACACGACCCTAGAGTTCAACAAACTCGCCGAGGAGGACGACCAAATCGACCGCGATTTGGACCAGCGACTCGAGCAAATCGCGGCCGACCGCGACGACGTGGTCCTCGAATCGCGCCTCGCCGGGTGGCTGGCGGGCGACCACGCCGACTTCCGGGTGTGGCTCGACGCACCCCTCGAAGTCCGCGCCGCGCGAATCGCCGACCGCGAGGACAAGACCGTCCAGAACGCCCGCGAGGAGACCGCGGCCCGCGAGGGGAGCGAGGCCGACCGCTACCGGGAGTACTACGGCATCGACATCACCGACCTCACCATCTACGACCTCTCTATCAACACCGCGCGCTGGGACGCCGAGGCGGTCGTGGACCTGCTCACCACCGCGGTCGAGGACTACGACCCCGACGCAGACGAGGGCAAGTACCCCGTCGAACTGGACTACGAGTTCTGACGCCATGCTCCGTGGACCTCCCGACGAACGGTCGCCCGACGACCTCCTCGAGTTCGGCGTCGTGAACCTCGACAAGCCGCCCGGTCCCTCGGCCCATCAGGTCGCGGCGTGGGTCCGCGATTTGGCAGACGTGGGCCAAGCCGCCCACGCCGGGACGCTCGACCCCAAGGTCACGGGCTGTCTCCCGATGCTGACTGGCGCGGCGACCCGCCTCTCGCAGGTGTTTCTGGAGGGAGCCAAGGAGTACGTCGCGGTGCTGAAACTCCACGACGAACCCCCGGCCGACGTCGAGGCCATCGTCGCGGAGTTTGAAGGGCCGCTCTACCAGAAACCCCCGAGGAAGAGCGCGGTCGCCCGCCGACTCCGCGTCCGCGAGGTCTACGACTTGGACGTGCTGGAAGTGAAAAATCGGCAGGCCTTGCTGCGGATTCGCTGCGAGAGCGGGACCTACATCCGGAAACTCTGCCACGACCTCGGCCTCGCGCTCGGCACCGGAGCGCACATGGGCCACTTGCGGCGGACCGCGACCGACCCCTTCGACGACTCGACGCTGGTCACGATGGAGGACTTCGCCGATGGATTGGCGAAGTGGCGTGAGGATGGAGAAGACGACTGGCTCCGCGAAGTCGTCCAGCCCGCAGAGCGCGCCCTGACCCACCTCCCGAAAGTCACCATCGCGCCGAGCGCCGCCGAGGAGGTCGCGCAGGGAGCGCAGGTCTACGCGCCCGGCGTAATCGACGCGGAGGACGCCGACGAGGGCCAACTGGTCGCCTGCTTCACGCCGGACGAGGCCGCGGTCTGTCTGGGGACGATGGTCGGCGATGCTGACGCGGACTCGGGGACAGTAGTCGAGTTAGAGCGCGTGCTGGTGTAAGACGCACGCCTCCCTGCGCCTCCCCTGCCGCCAAACTCACTTTTTTCACGCCGCCCGGACACCTCGTTTCCATGCAACTCGGAACCGCGGACTCCGAACCCGGCGAACTCGTCACCGGGTGGCTCGACGTGACGAATCTCCCGACCGGCACCCCCGAGCGACTCCCGGTCCTCATCGCGGAGGGCGAAGCGGACGGCCCGACGCTCTGGATTACGGCGTCCATCCACGGCAACGAGGTCACGGGCCTCGCTGTCGCACAGGACGTGATGACCGAGGAGTTGCCCGGCGAAATCCGGGGCACCGTGGTCTGCATCCCGAACCTCAACCCGGCGGGCCTGCGCCGCAACTCTCGTACCTCCTACTACGACGACGAGGACCCAAACCGGTACTTCCCCGACCCCGACGCAGAGAGCAGTCGGCCCCCGAGCGTCCAGCAGTTGGTTGACGAGCGCGTCTACGACGAGTTCGCCGACTCCGCGGACGCCCTCGTGGACCTCCACACCGCTCACGTCGGGTCGATGCCCTTCCTGATTCGGGACAGAGTCCTCTTCGGGGAAGAGCGGACCGAAGACGAGGCCCGCGAACTCGCCGACCTCCTCGAATCGCTGGTGGACGCCTTCGGCATGCCCGTGGTCAACGAGTACGCCGCCGAGGAGTACACCGAGCAGAACCTCCAGCGCTCGACCGCCGGCGCGGCGCTGAACAACGCTGGCGTCCCCGCGTTCACCGCCGAGCTGGGCGGCCACGATGTCGTCGAGGAGGACACCCGCGCCGCGGGAGTCGAGGGCGTCAGAAACGTCATGCGCGAGTTGGATGTCCTCCCCGGCGATCCCGACCCGGACGCGGTCGGCCCCGACGCGCCGGTCGAGTACCCCGTCAAGCGCGCGGTCCACCCCCACACCGAGACGGCGGGCATCGCGCGCCATCGGGTCGAAGCGGGCGACGTGGTGGCGGAGGGCGACCCCGTCGCGGACATCTGCACGCCCCACGGCGAGGTCGAGGCCACGGTCGAGTCCGACCACGACGGCTACGTGCTGGGCCGGATGCACGGCGTCGCGGCCTACGAGAACGACGCGCTGGCGAGCATGGCGGTCCGCGACGACGGCGACCTCGTGGTCCCGCGGGACGCCGAGGAGTCTACGTCCGAGTGAGATGTTGCCGGGTCCGCGTCCGAGTGAAATGTTGCCGGGTCCGACTCCGAGTGACACGGCCGCTACGAAACGAAGCGCTTAACTCAAGGACGTGCCTTTGTTGAATTGCACGCGAAGTGCATTGCGGGACCGTGGGGTAGCGGTATCCTCAGCCGATGGGGTCGGTTGGACCTGAGTTCGAATCTCGGCGGTCCCACTTTCTGCGACGCAAAAATGGGAGCACGAGGTATCGCGGTTTGATACCTCGGCGGTCCCACTTTTCACGAAGCAAGACGAGGAGCGGGCTATCGCCGTTCGATATTTCGGCGTCCCGTTTCACTTCCTTCCGGTGCCGACGTTCGGGCACCGGCTCCGTCGTCACGCCGTCGCGTAAATTCCGGATAGGTCCGAGAATCGGAAATCGTAGTACAATCGCCAACGTTGGCGTGAAGCCCTCGATTTTGTCGGCATATGTTTGGATCATTATTTTAACAAGGAAATATTTAAGTTAAATTGAAATTGATACTCGGGTGAAATGGCACCCGATTCTCACGAGAGCGACGCGCCCGGCACCGGCGACGAGCCGCTGCACAAGAACCTCTACGACGATATTCCGTTCGACGAGTTAGAACCGTCCGGCACGTTCACCGAGGAGGCCGCGAAGCAGTTCTTCCCGGTCCACGAGCAAGACCGAATCGACACGATGGACAGTCCGGTCATCATCGAGTGCGCGTATCCGGGGTGGCAACCCGGCGGCGAACACTACCCCGCGGTACCCGACACGAAGGACGAGCAGATTCAGGAACTCGTGGACAGCGTGAACGCCGGGGCCGCGGCGGTCCACGTCCACCCCCGCGACGAGAGCCGACGCCCGCAGTGGAACGACAACGAACTGCTGACCGACATCCTCGACCCGGTGTTCGAGGAGTGCGGCGACGTGGTGACGTTCTCGCAGGGGTGGGAAGTCGCGCCCCACGCCGACTACGTCTCGGGCGTCCAAGACCTGCTCGAACGCGGTGACGGCAACAAGTACTGTCAGGGGAGCGTCATCCTCCCGCCGGGGCTGTTCGGCGCGGGCGCGCTCCACTCGATGTCGTCCATCCGCGAGGCGTGTCGCTACTACGAGGAGAACGGCGTCAAGCCCATCTTCCAACTCTACGACACCCACGTCCTGCGGGACATCAAGCACCACCTCATCGACGAGGACGAGACGGTCTGGGAACCCCACGTCCTCTGTATCCGGGCGGGTGCCCACGACTCGCTGACGACGGAAAACGACCCGTGGTCGTACTTCAAGGTCATCTCGGAGATCTACAACGTGCGCCAGACTATCGACAACAGCGTCGTCGGCCTCTATCCCGGCGGTCGGAACTGGCTCCCGATGCTGATGATGGGGCTGGTCGCTGGTGCGAACGTCATCCGGGTCGGAATCGAGGACGCCTACTGGCGCTACCCCCACAAGGACGAACTGATTCGGAAGAACTCGGAAGTGGTCGAGATGGCGGTCGAACTCGCAGAGATGCTCGGCCGCGAGGTCATCACCGACCCCGAGCGCGCTCGGGAGTACCTCGGAATGGAGTACACCTCGCCGCGGTAAGGGGGAAACTCCTCGCCGCAGTTAGAAGCGTTACCAGGAAATCTGGAATGTCGTGACCTCGCCGTCGCTGGTCTGCTCGACGCGGACGAACGCGTCGTCACCGCTGAACTTCTCGGCGGTGGCCTTCAGCAGTCCCTCGTCGAGCGACGACGGGTAGGGGTTCTTGCACTCGATGACGCCGCCTCGGTCGCCGGTCTTCTCGAACTCGTAGTAGCCGATTTCGTCGCCGCGGTGGGTGTTCTGGTACTGCTGGTTGAGCGCTTCGAGCGCGCCCTCGACGCTGTCGATGGTCGGCGGCCAGTCCACGAGGCCGGGAATCTCGGAGCCGATTTTGGTCACGGTCTTCGGGCCGACGGTGTCGGCCAACTCCTCGAAGGCGTCGATGTACGCGCCCCACGAGTACCACTCGTCTTCCTCCGGTTCCGGGAGGCCGTGGTCGTCGAGAATGCCGAGCGCGCGGTCCTTGTACGTGGTCGAGAACTGACCGACGCCTTCCACGACCGACCGAACAGTCTGTCCGCTTACTTCGCCGTCCGTACTGAATGCTTTTTGATGTGCCATACATCATGAATCATATTTGCTTGACTTAACTTTACTGTTATAATATTATCAGATATGATAATTGGTGCTACGGTTGAGAATCTTAACGTCTGAATCGAAACGCGAGTTTTTGGCGATTTCAGAGGCTAGGTTACAAAATTTCGACCTAGAAAATACTACGAACTAGCTAGGATAATTTTATAATCAGAAAGCTGGGAGGTAGTACGTATGGACGGCACGGAGACGTACGCCATCGACGACGTTGCGTTCATCGGCCGGACGGTGACAGAGTACGAACACATGTTCGACCTCGACCTCTCGGCGTGGGAGGGCGAGTCGGTTCTCGACTGTCCGGGCGGTGCGTGCGCGTTCGTCTCCGAGGCGAACTCGCGTGACATCGACGCGGTCGGCGTAGACCTGATGTACGACACGCCGCCCGAGGAGTTACGCCAGCGATGCGAGGAGGACATCGACAGGGCCATCGCCGGGTTCGACGGCGTCGAGGACCAGTTCGTCTGGGACTTCTACGACGACGTGGCCGACGTCCGCGCCCACTGGAGCGCGGCGTATCGGGAGTTCATCGAGGACTACGAACAGCACTACGACAGCGGGCGATACCTCCCCTCGAAACTGCCGGAACTGCCCTTCGAGGACGACGCGTTCTCGCTGGTGCTGTCGGCCCACCTGCTGTTCCTCTACATGGACAAGCTCGACCACGAGTTCCACGAGCAGTCGCTGCTGGAACTCGCCCGCGTGGCGAGCGACGAGGTCCGGGTCTACCCCCTCGAACGTTTCGACGGCATGCGCTACCCCCGACTGGACGAACTGCGGGAGGTGCTGGCCGACGCGGGGTACAGCACCGAGATTCGGTCGGTGCCCTTCGAGTTCCAGCAGGGGGCCGACGAACTCCTTCGAATCGAGGTCTGAGAACGAAATCCCGACCCTCACCGGTCCGACATTTAATAGTCCGCCCGCCGACGCTCTCGACGCAATGGCCGGACCAACCTTTCTCGACGGCGAGCGCGTGACGCTCCGCGTCCCTGAAGAGTCAGACGTGGCGTTTCTGCTCGAAAACGAGAACGACCCCGCAGTCCGCGCGACTCGGAGCGCCTCCGCGCCGACCGGTCCCGACGACGTTCGCCGCCGACTCGGCGGGACGCTCGGCCAGAACGACGACACCCTCGCGCTGGTGATCTGGGCCGACGGCGAGCGTGTCGGCCACGTCTATCTCGTCCGCGAGAAACCCAACGACCAGACCTACCGGCGCGCGGAACTGGCCTACTGGATTACCCCCGACGCGCAGGGCAACGGCTACGCCACCGACGCCGGACGGACCATTCTCGACCACGGGTTCGACAGCCTCGGCCTCCACAAGGTCGTCGCCAAGACCTTCGCGTCGAATCCGGCCTCGGCGCGCGTGCTGGAGAAGTTAGGGTTCACGCAGGAAGGCGTCCTCCGCGACGAGGCGCTGGTCGGCGGCGAGTTCGAGGACCTGCTTCGGTTCGGGTTGCTGGTCGAGGAGTGGCGGGAAGGCGAGGAGTGAAGAGGGTCGTTTCTCTGTGGCGTTAAGCAATATTTCTGTTTTCTAAAGGTATAAATACATGTCTTAAAGAATTGTTTTGGTATCTATTTGTCCCTAATATCTGCCCTTCGGCTCGGCGCGCGCTGGCGCGGCGTTCATGCCGCGCCATCGGCGTGCGAGGGATGAGCATCGCAGGCCGGAGGCCGAGAAGCGCAAGAGGTTGGGGAGGTGTGAGGTTCGCGGTCGCGGGGCGGTACTGTGTGGTAGACGCCGAGGCTTCGGCGATAGCTAGCTACTCGGAAACTACAACTCGTACTGTAATGCCTCGAACAACAACCGACAGAAAAGACGTTTTAACTACCGCTAGTCCCGCTTCACGCCCGGATTCGTCACCGCGCCGTTGGCCGCCGAGCCGAAAGTAGCGCCGTATTTGGCCAGCACGCCGTTCTGATACGCTAGCTCTGGCTCATCCCGAGCGTCCAGCCGCGACTCGATTTCCTCGTCGGAGAGGTCCACCGCGAGCGTCCGGTCGGGAATGTCGATAGTCACGTGGTCGCCATCTTCCAAAGCACCAATCGGCCCGCCGGAGAACGATTCGGGGGCGACGTGGCCAATCATCGGCCCGCGAGTCGCGCCCGAGAACCGGCCGTCCGTGACCATCGCCACGTCGTCCTCGTGGCCCGCGCCGACGACCGCCGCGGTGACGCCGAGCATCTCGCGCATCCCCGGCCCGCCCTGCGGTCCCTCGTTGCGGATGACGATGACGTCGCCCGATTCGATGTGCCCCTCTTGGACGTACTTCATCGCGTCCTCCTCGGTCTCGAAGACGCGGGCCGGTCCCTCGTGGTGGAAGTCGTCCTCGCCCGTGACCTTCAGGACGCCACCGTCGGGCGCGAGGTTGCCCGTCAGAATCTTGATTGCGCCCTCCTCGTGGAAGGGGTCCGAGACCGGGCGGACGAACTCGGCGTCGATGTCCGAATCCTCGGGGAGGTCGAGTTCGTCCAGTTCCTCGGAAATCGTCCGGCCCGTGACGGTCATGGCGTCGCCGTCGAACAGTCCGGCGTCCACGAGGCGGCGAATCACGACCGGGACGCCGCCCTGCTCGTAGAGGTCGAGCATGGTCTTGGTGCCGCCGGGTTGGAGGTTGGCGATTTTGGGCGTCCGGCGCGAAATCTCGTCGAACTCCTCGATGTCGAGGTCGATTCCGGCCTCCGCCGCCAGCGCGAGCAGGTGCAGGACGCCGTTGGTCGAACCGCCGATGGCGACCTGTAGCGCGATGGCGTTCTCGAACGACCGCTTGTCGAGGATGTCGGAGGGACGCCGGTCCTCCTCGATGCACTCGACGGCGAGTTCTCCCGTTCGCTCCGCGACGTCGTATCGCTCCTCGAACTCGGCGGGTGCCCCGGCGCTCCCGAGGGGCGCGAGGCCGAGCGCCTCCGAGATGGAGGCCATCGTGTTCGCGGTGAACATCCCACCGCAGGAGCCAGCGCCGGGGCAGGCGTGGCGCTCCAAGTCGTCCAGTTCGTCCTCGCTCATGTCCCCCTCGGCGACTGCGCCCACGCCCTCGAAGACGTTCTGGATGGTGACCTCCCGGCCGTCGTGTTCGCCCGGCATGATGGACCCGCCGTAGAGGAACACGGAGGGCAGGTCGGTCCGAATCGCGGCCATCATCATCCCCGGCAGGTTCTTGTCGCACCCGCCGATGGTCACGAGGGCGTCCATTCGCTCGCCGAACGCGACCAGTTCCACCGAGTCGGCGATGACTTCTCGGGAGATCAGCGAGGCCCGCATCCCCTCGGTCCCCATCGAGATGGCGTCCGAGATGGTGATGGTCCCGAACTCGATGGGCATCCCGCCCGCCACGTCCACGCCGTCGTAGGCCGCGGCGGCCACGTCGTCCAAGTGGACGTTGCACGGCGTGATGTCGGCCGCAGGGTTGGCGACGCCGACCATCGGCGAGGAGAGGTCCTCGTCGTCGTAGCCCATCGCGCGGAACATCGCCCGGTGCGGGGCGCGCTCGACCCCTTCGGTGACTTCGCTACTGCGGAGGTTCTCGGACTTCTCGGTCATACGTCCGGATGGCGGCGAATCGGCTTAAGTTACCGCCCTCGGACAGATATTGCTGTCTGACCGTCAGGTTCGGCGGCGGTCGAACGCCGAACTGGTCCGGCGCTCCCGCCAGCTCTGCCATCGGATTTCGAATTCGAGTGCAACCCGACTCGTAGCCGAATCACCGCTCGAACTTATATTAATTTTATTTCGAGGAAATTTTTATAGACTCGTATCTAACACGATACGCGCTACATGACAGATGACAACCGATTCAGCCGACGGACAGTTCTGAAAGGCATCGGCGGGACGGCCGCCGGGAGCGCCCTCCTGCGGAGCGTCTCGACGCCCGCCTCGGCGGGCGAACACTATCCGGACAGCGACAAGGACGCCATCGTGAGCGCTCCCGATGGCGCGGGCCAGAACGTGCTGGCGACGCTCAACCAGTACCCCGGCGTCGAAGGCAACGACTGGTACGGCACACTCATCGAGGACACCTCGGCCTTCCGGCGCGACGTGGAACACGTCCGGGACGTGCACACGATGCTCTGGGACGCCGACCTCGGCCAAACCCTCGACGTTCGCAACGACGCCGCCGGGAGCGAAGTCACCTACGAGTCGAGTACGGTCCCGGAAGTCCACGTCCACAACTGGTTCCAGTTCGACAGCGGCTACTGGGCCGACCTCTATCAGGACGTGCTGGTCACCGCGGACAAGCCCGCGCTCCTCGTGCAGAACAACGTCCAGTTCGACCGAGCCAACGACCACACCCTCTACACGCTCGTCAACCCCGCCATCGACGAGTACGACAGTCGCGGCGAGGGCGACTCGGGTTACTACACGACCGCAAGCGGCTACGACTGCATCGTCGCAAACGACGGGTCGTGGTATCTCGCCTACGCTCAGAAGCGACCCTCGACCGGGAAGACGACCTTCGACGGCCACCGGGTCGGCGTCGAGGGCGACACCTCGGGGTCGGACAAGAGCGCGTGGCACGACATCTACGGCGAGAACGACGGCTACATCGACCGGAACAACTCCGCGTCGGGCAACGTCGATTCCGGCGTCGGCCTCTACGTCGGCGGCGCGACCGACGTGACGTGGCTCACCGCAATCGGGTTCGGCAAGTCCGAGAGCGAAGCCATCGACAACGCGACCGCCGCACTCGACAACGGATACGCCACCGAGCGGAGCAACTTCGAGTCGGCGTGGACCGACTGGCACGCGAGCGTTTCGTCCGGCCCGACCGGCGACGCCACCGCCGACGCGATGTACGAGAAGTCCCTCACCAGCCTCAAGTGCGCCCAGGACCCCCGCGGCCCGATGATTGCGGGGGCCTTCGAACCCGGAAGCGAGGAGTACACCTACGTCTGGCCGCGCGACCAAGTCGTCGTGATTCAGTCGCTCCTCTCGGCAGGAGCGACCACCGAGGCGAAAGAAGCCCTCTCGTGGCTCGACAGCGCCCAAATCACCACCGACACCTACGACGACCGGAACATCAACCGGAACGGGACGTGGTGGCAGAACTACTACGTGGACGGGTCCAGCCACTGGGAGGCGCTCCAACTCGACCAAGTCGGCGGCCCCCATCTACGCCCACTGGCTGGTCTGGCGGGAGACCGGCGATTCGACGGTCCTCAACGACCACTACTCGATGTCGAAGCAGGCCGCCGAGTTCCTGCTAGGTTACGACAACGGCTACGGCTTCCCGAAGAAACACCAAGACCCGTGGGAGGAGATATGGGGCTACTCGACCGAGGGCACCGCGGCCGCGATTGCGGGCCTCCGGGCGATGGCCGAGCTGGCCGACGCGAATGGCGAGACGGCCTTCGCCGACGACTGCCGGAGCAAGGCCGACACGTGGGAATCGAACTTCGACGCCTACTGCTACAAGACCGACGCCTATCTCGGCGACCACTACGTCACGGCCGACAGCCCCGAGTACACCGGGAGTCCGCCCGCCGACCAGCGCCCCGACGCCGCGGCGTTCATGGCCTACTGGCCGTGGAACGTCAAGGCCGCCACGAGCGCCGAGATGAAATCGACCGTCCGAAAGGCCGACGACAACCGGTGGAAGGCCGACAACTCCCCCTGTGCGGGTCGGTACCCCGAGGACGACTACACGCCGAGCGGGACGGCCGAAGACGGCGGATGGCCCCTCTGCGAGGCCTACGCCGACGTAGTGCGCTGGCAGAGCGGCGTCGATTCGAGCGCGGTGAGCGACTACGTCTTCGACCACGCCGAGACGTGGACCACCGCGGCCGGACTCCTCCCCGAGCGCGTGGACGGCGACGGCGACGTCCGGTGGAACTCCAACCTCCAGTGGAGTCAGGCGATGTACCTCCTGCTGGTCGAGAGCGACCAGCGCGGGACGCCGTTCGGTCTCGCGCCGAGTAGCTGACTCCTCGGCGCACATTTCATGCCAAGGAGTATCAATCCACAACCACGTCGGTCGAATCCCCGACGAGTTCCGGCGTTGGCCTTCGGAAACAAAAGCTAAGTCGGCGTGATGCGGAGAAGCGCCTCTCGGCGGCCTGCGAGCCGACGAAATCCTAGAATGGGAACATACTTTCCGGGCGGCCGTCGAAGGGACGGCATGGACCAGACGGTCGCCGTCGCCCACTACCCCGAAGGCGCTGGCCACGCGACCCGGATGCTCGCCGTCGCCCAAGCCTTCGAGGAGGCGGGCACGGAGGTCGTCCTCGCGGGCGGCGGCCCCGGCTCGCGATTCATCGAACACAACGGCTACGAGGTGTTCCGGGCCGCGCCGGTCGATTACATCGGCGACTACCAGCAGGGGTCGCTCGGCCGCGTGCT
Source organism: Halorussus ruber (assembly GCF_004765785.1). Taxonomy (GTDB): domain Archaea; phylum Halobacteriota; class Halobacteria; order Halobacteriales; family Haladaptataceae; genus Halorussus; species Halorussus ruber. Next base: position 160,475 of record NZ_SBIT01000001.1, read on the forward strand.
GACCCGGAGTCTGCCCTACAGCGGCAAGCGCGTGTTCGACTTCGTGCGGTGGCTCCGCCGGGAGGACCCCGCGGCGCTCGTCACCGACGACATGTTCGCCGCGATGGCCGCGCCGCTGACCGGGACGCCGCTGTACATCGTCACGCACAACGCCGCCTCCTACTACGACGCCGCCGTCGAGCAGGTGTTCACGTGGCTCCTCAATCGCTACCAGTTGGGGGCGGCCGAGTCGTTCCTCTACCCGGCGGTCTGGCCGCCCGACGAGGGCGACCCGCCGGGCGTGACCCACGTGCCGCCCATCGCGCTCGACCCCGAAGGGTGCCCGCCGCCGGAGGAGGACATCGAGGTGCTGGTCGTCCCGAGCGTCTACTCCACGAACTTCGATGTGCTGGCCGAGACGCTCCGGACCGAGGGCCATCAGGTGACGCTGGTCGGCGACGACCGCTGGGAGCCGGTTCCGGCGCTCCTGCCGTGGATTCGGTCGGCCGACGTGGTTGTCTGCTCAGGGTACTCGACCGTGATGGAGGCCGCCGTCGCCGGGACGCCCTGCGTGGTCTACCCCTTCACCGACGAGCAACACGGGGTCACGCGGGTCCTCGAACGCCGCGGCGTCGAGGGCTTTCAGGTCGAACACTCGGTCACCCACGTCGCCCGGGCAGTTCAGCATCCGCCCAAAGCCCCCGACCACGAGAACGGAATCGACCGCGTCGCCGACCACGTCCTCGGCGAACTTGTCTGAACGCGGCCGACCTGACCACGTTTTGCCACTATCGGAACCACGAACACCAGTCCCTCCCAAGTCGAGGGTATGGCTCGCGTCGCCGCCGGAGCGCGCCTCCACTTCGGCTTTCAGAACCTCTCGCTGGCTCACGAGCGACTCTACGGGTCGCTCGGGGTCGGTCTCGACGCCCCGCGCGTAGTCGTGACTGCCGACCCCGCCGACGAGGTCCGATGCAACCACGACGCGGCCCGCGAGTACGCCCGGCGAGCGGTCGAACTCCTCGGCGTGGCGGGCGCGGAGGTGACCGTCGAGGAGACCCTGCCGCGCCACGTCGGCCTCGGGAGCGGGACTCAGTTGGCACTCACCGTCCTCGCCGCGGTGGCGCAGGCCCACGACTGCGACCCGACGGTCCGCGAGCGCGCCCCGAAACTGGGCCGGGGCGGTCGAAGCGGCGTCGGCGTCGCCACGTTCGAGTCGGGCGGGTTCGTCGTGGACTCGGGCCACCCGACCGAGCGGTTCACCGCCGACCGGCCCGCCCGCGGCGAGTGGTCGGTCCCGGCGGTCGCGGCCCGCCACGGGATTCCCGACAACTGGCGGTTCGTGGTCGTCCTCCCCGACTCGGACCCGGGCCGGAACGGCGAGGCGGAGGACGAAAGCATGCGCTCGGTCGTCGAGCGCGCGGACCCCGCGCTGGCCGACGAAATCGCCGCGGTCGTGACTCGGCGCGTCCTCCCGGCAATCGCGGAGGGCGACGCGGAGCGGTTCGGCGCGGCGGTCGCCGAGGTCGGCCGCCTCAATGGCGCGTGGTACGCCGACGAGCAGGGCGGGGTCTACCGCCCGCCAGTCGGCGAACTCGTCGCCGAACTCGCCAAGTCGCCCGCGATAGCCGGTGCTGGCCAGTCCTCGTGGGGGCCGGCGGTCTACGGCGTCACCACCGAGCGCCGCGCCGACGCGGCCCGCGAAGCGGCCCGCGAGGCGCTCTCGACGGCTGGCGTCGGCGGCGAGGTGCTTCTCGCCGGTCCTCGGAATCGAGGTGCGCGAATCGAGGATTGATTTTGGCTCTGCCTTTTCAGGTTAGTCGGACTGGCGGTTACGAGGTCAGAGCGGCTCTGCCGCCACCGAGGCGGTGAAACCGCCGAGACGACACTGGTGACTGACTCGCCACCTCCCTACCCGTAACCGCGCGAAACGTCCGAAGTTGATTCGTCCCGCTCTCGTATTTCAACCTTCGCCTGCGCAGGTCCGGCCATCTGCGAGTGTCGTGAATTGGTACTCACTACAGGACGCACCGGAGCCGCGCTCGGCCGCATTCGGTGCGGTCGCGGCCGAGCGCGGCCACAGTGGGGAGGTACGGGGGCGCGGTGCGGTGGCGGTGCGGTCGTGGTGGTGCCGTGGGGGCGTGGTGGTGCAGGGTGGTGCCGTGCGGTTGCAGTCTTCGTTTGCTCGAGCGAGGGTCACGGTCTGCGGACTAGCTTTGCTCAGGATTCAGAGCAGAGAAATAAATGCCTGTTCTTAAGCAATTTGTTTCTGTCTCAAGAAATTAATTTGTTGTCTTTCGGAGGAAACGTCCATCTCGCGTCACGACGTGCATCCGACCGAGGAGTCGAAAGTCCGCCGGTTCCCCCGCACAGACGAAAGACCCAAGCACCACCGCCGAGACCACCCGAAACGAATCAATGGACCGAGTACCCTTCGGCGTCTCCCGACTGGACGACATCATCGGCGGCGGTGCCCCGCCCGGAAGCGTGGTCCTGCTGGCGGGCGAGGCCGGGGCCGGTGCCCGCGAGTTCTGCTACACCGCGGCGACCATCAACGGGTTGGCCCACACCGACGACGACCAGTTCGACCTCCACTACGGCGACGTGGCCGAGCGCGCCGCGGTCCCCGAGGAGATTCACTACGTCTCGTTCACCGCCAGCGGGAACGAACTCCGGCAGGAAATCGAGTTCACGATGAGCGAGGAGTTAGTCCGCGCGGGCGTCCGGGCCGTGGAGTTCGCCGACTTCAGCCAAGAGTACTTCCAGCTCTCGGCCATCCCCCGCGAGTGGTACACCCGCAAGACCCAGACCATCACCGACCTCGGGCGAGGAAGCGACCGTCGAGGGGTACTGGAGGCGCTGGGCGGGTACCTCAACCAGAACGCGCCGGGGAATCTGGTCCTCCTCGACTCGCTGACCGACCTCGCCCGCGCGCCGAACGAACACCTAGACTGGAGCGACATCACCTTGCTGGTGAAAGGGCTTCAGAAGGCCTCTCGCGCGTGGGGCGGGATGATTCTCGTCCTCGTGAATCAGGAGGCGCTGACCGACGAGGAGATGGGCAGTCTGATGGGCGCGGCCGACGGCACCATCGCCTTCGAGTGGGAGACCGGCGGGAACGAGCGCGACAGGGTGATGTTCGTCCGGGAGTTCCGTGGGGTGCTGTCTCGACTGGAGGAGGAGGACATCATCCGATTCGAGACGGAGATTCACGACGGCGGATTCGACATCAGTAACGTGCGGAAGATTCGGTGACGTGACCAGTGGTCATCTTTCGGGGTTCTTGACCATGATTCTCTTACCAGAGCGTTTTGAGACCAATACCATTTCAATAGTTTCTATCAACCGCGATAGTTCGTTTTCTACTACTTTCGGTTTGCTTGAATGGATGTCTACGATAAGGCGACCTCTATTCGGAGGATGAACAAGGAGATTAGCATCATTATACCAAGGGTGTGAACGTAGTTCCTCCATCATGTCCGGAACACCTGATGACTTTGGAATACCATCGTGGTTGCGAAGAACCTGTTCAAATTTTAAGTTGATAGACGTGTTCCCCTCGCTTCCGAAAATAGATTTCTCCAACTTATAACGAATACGGTCGTCATTTTCTGAACACCCAATTCTATCGACATGGATTGTATGAGATATCACGTCCGCCTCCTCAGGCATTTGAATCGTATATTCTCTGCCTTCGAGCGAATTTTTCAGTATCTCTTGTTGCTCATAAATACCTTGAGTTCTGTTTGACCGCCAAATTAGAAAACTAAAGAATGCCGCAGGTATGGAAAACAGCAGTATTAGAGTCGACAAAATAATCTGGGTATTTACCATGTTTTAATGATAGTAGTCAACAGATATTGAAGGTTTGGTTGACTGGAAAATTCAGAGATTCCTCAGATTGGGACCGACGTGGGATAGGAGTTTCAGCATTGACGTTAGGTCACGTTCTCCCTGTCTATTTCCTCAACTAACAGTCTCACCCCGATAAGAATTCCAAGCACTCGCGCCAGATGCCCTCCAACGAGTTCGGTTTCTTGTGGTGTTTCCATCGGCATCTCATCTGCCGGAAAAGAACTCACCATCGGACTTATTACACTCTATTACGTTCTATCACACATGCCTATCAGTATCGACCAGTTCAACGAGGAGCCATCGGGAGTCCTTGACCTCCAAAAGGGAACCAATCCCTACCGTATCATCCAGTTTCTCGCCGAGAACGAACACCAAGCGTTCACCCAGACCGAAATCCACGAGGCGACTGGCATCAACCGCGGAAGTGTCGGTGCCACGCTATCGCGCCTCGAAGACCGCGGTCTCGTTCGCCATCGCGGGCGATACTGGGCCATCGCCGAGGACGACCGCCTCGCGGGATACGCGGCCCAAACGCAGGCCAGTTCGGCGTCCACGAACGACGACTACTATGGTGAGGAGTAACCGATGGTGTACGACCGCGGAACAGTCGTGAAAGGCCCGGACCTGCTCGCCGACCATAACTATCGCCCCTACGTCTGCCTTAGCGACGATGCCCACCCATTTAGCGATGAGGAAGCACTCTACACGGCGGTCACGACGACCCGACGCGCAGTCGCTATCCCACTCGCCGACGCCGATTTCAAGAGCGGTGGACTACCACGCGAAAGCTACGTCAATCCGTGGACCGTCGTTCCAATTCGGCACGCCGATGTTCACGGTGAAGAAGGTCGATTAGTCGAGGCGACGACAGAAAAGGTAGCACAGGAGGCCGCCGGATATCTCGGCGTCGAATAAGTAACTACGGGGCCGCATACCCCCCGTCAACTTCCTCGGCCAATCCCAACAGCACCGCCCAGTCCAGCAGATACTCCACGCGCTCACCCCAAATCTCCTGCCACGAGTTCGGATTCTTGTGATGCTCCCACGTCGGGACCGCTCCTTTGAACTCCTCGAAGACCTCCTCGGCGGACAACGCCTCCTCGGCCTCCGCCAGAATCTCCAACAGCGCGGGAACCCCGAAGACGTTCTCCCGAAATTGCTCGCGCAGGTACGCCGGTTCGGGGTCACGGCGAATCCGGGCGGATCCCGACGATTTCTCCTCGGCAAGCCCCAGCGCCCGCAGGAAGGTCAGCCACGTCCGGGCTTGGTCCCGACTCTGGAGGTCGGTCCGGTCCAGCATCCGGGCACAGCAGTCGTCCTCGCTTCCGGGGACCAGCGGGACCGCGCGCTGGGCCTCCTCGACGAACGCCAGCGATTCCGGGGGTTCGGGAACCAGCTTGAATTGCATCGTATGTCACCTCGGTCGTAATCCGGCGGCTCAGATGCCGAAGCTCTCGGCCAGTAGCTCCTCGTCGCGCTCGCCGACGACGTAGGTGTCCCCGCCGACGACGTTGACGGTGGCCTGTGCGGGCGCGAAGACGCTCTCCTCGACCTCGTAGAAGTCCCAATCGACCGACTCGAAGATTTCGGCGAAGTGGGTGCCGTACTCGTCGTTCGCGGTCGAGACGATCTCGTCGAAGCGGTCGAACTCCTCGCGCACCGTGATGTGGACCTGCCCGCCGTAGGCAAGCGCGTCGTTGGTCCGGGCGATGGCGGCCTCCTCGTCGCCCGCCACGGGCGCGACCGGCGCAGAGCCGGTGACGCTCACGACGTCCAGCGGGTCGTAGCCCAGTTCCGAGAGGCGGAAGACGGCCATCTCGGCGGCGCGCGAGGCGATGCTCACGCTCCCCGCGAGGCTCGCGGTCGGGACGGAGGGCAGGAAGACGCTGCTCGGTTCGACGCCGGTCAGGTCCGCGACGTGGTCTGCGACGCTCGCGGTCGGGTAGTCGTCGCTCTCGACCGCCAGCACCGCGAACTCCGAGACGTCCTCGTAGCCCACGCGAGCGAACTCCTCTTCCTCGGCGACCAGCGCGCGTGCCGGACCGCTCCCGAGGCCCTCGAAGTCTTCGGTGGCGACCTCCCACCCGGCCTTCTGCGAGCAGAGGAGCGCCAGCGCGGGGTGGTCGCTGGTCAACTCGACGTGCTGGAGCGGTGCGCCCGCGACTTCGTCCATCCGGGACTGAACCGTGGCGAGGCCCGCGGTCTGCATCTCCACCAGCAGGAGTCCGGCCTCGACGCCGCCGTCGAACTCGTGCCCGAAGTCGAGGACGGTCGCCCCGTTCTCGAGTTCGCGCGCTCCGATGTCCAACTCCTCGGCGAAGTCGAGCGCCTCGTCGGCCAACTCCAACGCGTTCCGATTGAGACTGTCCATGGGCGTCGATTGGACGTCACCGCCTAAACCATTTATCAGTCAGTAGCGCGCGTCGTGGCGCGCGGTCCGAATCGCCGCTCCGTTCCCGACGAGATACGTAATCGGCGCGCCGACGTAATCGCCGTGCCGTCCGTCGTCGCCGTAGTAGGCCGCTCCCTGACGGAGTACCACGACGCGGTATCCGCCCCGAACAGATTCGACTTCCTGAACGCTACACTCGACGGTAATCTCGTCTACGGTCGTCCCGTACATCGAGTTGTACATCCGGCGCTCCTCGTAGGTAGCCGCGTATCGCTGGGCAGTCTCCTCGGTCCACGTCTCCGGCGGTTCCGGCGGTGATTTCGGACCGTCCGGTAGTTCGTGCTGTTTCTGCGGAAGGGGGTCGGAGTCGAGGCCGGTGTCGAGTTCGCACCGTCGGTAGTATTCGGTGATTTGGTCCGGTCTTCGCCGGTGCATCCGCCGAGGAGGACCGCGGCGGACCCGACCGCGATTCGCAGGAACTGTCGTCTGGCGGACTTCACGTTCGAGCGTTACTGCGAAGTAGTACGTGTCTTGTCGTCTTTCGAGTTACCGCTCCCGCTTTGCTTCCCGACCCAGCGCCTCCTCGACCGCGTCGACCTTCTCTTGCGCGCGTTGCTCGCGCGTGCGCTTATCATCTATTTTTAAGACGGTACTCACGCGGTCGCCGTCCACCGCCTCGTGGGCGGCCTGCGCGGCGGCGAACAACTCGTCCACCGAGTCGGCCTCGATGACGGTCCCCATCGGGTTCGTCTCGTAGGACACGTCGAACTCGTCGAGCGCGGCGACTGCCTTGGCGACCTCCTCGGCCATGCTCTCCTCGGTCACGGGCGCGACGCTGAGTAGTGCGATTACCGTCATGGTCGGACAGACGGGCCGAGCGCTCTAAGGCGTTGATGATGGACACATTGCTTCGACGGCGCGAGAAACAACTCGGTTGTATTATTGGATTTGATAATTGAAGACAGGATATAAATATCGGTGGTGATACCTCTCGCTCAGTAGCGATATGAAAGCCAGTCCGAGAGAAGTATTAGATAATCTAACTAAACGGGAAGCGGTGATGGCGCTCGCCCTTTCGATTTTACTCATCGGTGGTGCCGTCACGCCCGTTATCGCCGTCTCGACAACTACGGCCGGTGTTCCGGCAGTAGCGACCGAGACGACAGCAGTCGCACAGCAGTCGCAATCGAGTGAACATCCGGCGACGTTCTCGAACGCGGACGTAACGTCTGCGGACACGTCGTCAGCGACGGACCAACGTTTCCCCGCGAACGGAAGTGTCCGAAACGGGGCGATTCCGGAGAACGCGACGACGACGCAGGTGACGCTCGTCACGGGCCAGACCGTGACCGTCGCCGAAGTCGACAACCAGACCCGCTACCACGTCGACGCCGACGTGCCGATGCAGCGGATTTCGACCGACAACGAGACGTACATCTACCCCGAATCGGTCGATTTCGGCACGTTCGACCGAAGCCTCTTCGACATCGACTTCCTCGTCGAACAGAACCTCACCGACGAGAAGACCGACTCGATTCCGGTCATCGTGAGCGAGGCGGAGCGCGACCAGCGGAACGACGACGAGTACTTCGCCGCGAGCGCGGACGGAGCGGTCGACGTCCTGAGCGGCGCTCCCGCGGTTCGCCGAACCCGGACGTTGGCGAGCATCGGCGCGGCGGCCGGTGAGGTGCCGAAGTCGAGTGCGTCCACAGCCTACGCCCAACTCGCGTCGAGCGACGACGTGGGCAAGGTCATACTCGACGTGAAGTACAACGTCACTCTCGACGAGACGAACGACCGCGTCTCGGCCGGGCAGGCCCGAAGCGAGTACGGCGTCTCCGGCGAAGGGATTAGAGTCGCCGTCGTCGACACGGGAATCGACCAGAGCCACCCCGACCTCGAAGGGTCGGTCGTCGCGGAAAAGGAATTCGTGTACGACGGCACGTCGGCGGTCGCCGACGACCGGTGGGGGCACGGCACGCACGTCGCCGGTATCATCGCCGGTGACGGGACCGCCAGCGGCGGCAAGTACACGGGTATCGCACCGGAGGCGAGTCTCATCGACGCCAAAGTGTGTGATTTGAACGGCTGCCCGACATCGGCCATCGTCTCGGGGATGAACTACTCCGTGAACCAGAACGCCGACATCATCAGCATGAGCCTCGGCGGTCCCGCCGAGGCCGAGCGCTCGAACGACGCTTTCCTCGACGCAGTCGAACACGCCCGAGCGAACGGCGTGACGGTCGTCATCTCTGCCGGAAACGAGGGGCCGGGGTACGAGACTATCGGGTCGCCCGGCATCCACAAGAGCGCCATCACGGTCGGCGCGAGTGACAAGGACGGGAACATCGCCGGGTTCTCCTCGCGCGGCCCGACGCCCGTCGGGATGTACCTGAAACCCGACCTCGTCGCGCCCGGTGTGGGAGTGATGAGTACCGCGTCGGCAGAAGCCGGGTACGAGAGCGGCAGTTACGTCAGCTACAGCGGGACCAGCATGGCGGCCCCCGTGGTGAGCGGGACCGCGGCGCTGATGCTCCAAGAACACAAAGACTGGACGCCCTCGCGCGTCAAGAGCGCGCTGGTCAGCACGGCCGACCCGCTCGGTTCGCAGGACGTCTACACGCAAGGCGCAGGGCGACTGAACGCCGCGGACGCGATTGGGACAGACGTCGTGGTCGGCCCCGGAACGGTCGACTTCGGGACCTACGAGAGCGACAAAAACGACTCGAAAGTCATCACCGTCACGAACTTCGGTGAGGCGAAGACGACGCTCGACGCGACGGTAAGTGTCCAGAACATCGCTGGAGACACCTCCGCGAAGGTGACACTGAACAAGTCGAGTCTCACGCTCGCGCCGGACGAGAGCGCCGACGTGAAACTCAGCGTCGACACGGACGTCGCGGCTGGCGTCTACTCGGGTCGCGTCACGTTCGGCGGCGAGTACCACGCCATCTTCGGGTTCGTTCGCGCGAGCCAAGTCACGGTCGAGAAGACGCCGATAAGCGGCACCTCGACCGACGGCGACGACATCTGGCTGTTCGCAGATAACACCGGGCCGTTCAGCATGACGGGAACGGCCGGACTGAAGAACGTCTCGGATACCACCGCCACGTACACCATCGTCAGTCCGGGCGAGTACAACATCGTGTCCGACGGCGTGAACGAGAACACCGGACAGCCGATACTCCTCTCCCGCGATGTTACCCTCACCGGCGGCGAAACTGTCACGCTGGACGAGAGCAACACGGTCGAATACGACCTCGACACGACGGAAATCGAGGAGACGGTCCGAACTCGAATGGCCGACGTGATCGCTCGAAAACAGACTGCGTCTGGTGGCGGCTACACGCTGACTCGCAGTTCAGGCCCGTCAGAGACGACCGCGGTTCGGTTCTCGAAGGACGCCGACCTGAACGTCAGCGTCCACCGCCTCCTCACCGCGGGCGCGCCGAGTAGCGCCGAAGCCACCTCGCTCGACGCCCCGGCGCTGTACTACTTGGTGACCACCGACGCCAGCGTCACCGGGCCGAAAACGACCGACGTGGACGAGAGCCAGTTGGCGAGAAAGAACGTCACTTACTACCACAGTAACCGTTCCGCGACGTACAACGTCTCGATGACGACCGTGGGCGGGACGTGGTTCGACACGGCTTACGGCCACATCGTCGAAGGGAGCATCGGCGACACTCACGAGCAGACTATTTACCTCTCGCCGGAACACAACGAGGAGTCGGACTACGCGGCCGACGGCGACGGACGACTGCTCTACCACTCGATAGAGGCGAACGGAAACCGGAGTGCTGGCAACGAGTGGTACCTGAATTCCTCTTTCGGCCTCGGTCCCGTTCCCGAGGCTGGCGAGAGCATCTCGTTCGACTTCAATCGTCACCCGCTCTTCCCGCACGTCAACGCATTCTTCACCGATGCCTCGGACGGTGCGTGGCTGAACACAATCGTCAAACCCCAATCCGCGAGCGGCCCGGAGCTGTGGAACTACCGCGACACCACCGCCGACGAGATTCGGGTGTATCGAAACGGAGACCTCGCCTTTGAGACGTCTACGACGGACACAAGCTCCCTTGAGTTCGACACGGCGAAGCTCACCGACGGAGACGACGCGACCATCGAGGTCGTCTCGAACAACGACGCCACGCCGCTCTCGACCAAGTCGGTGACCGACTACAGCATCACCTACACCGACGGCGGCGACAACCGACCGCCGCTCCTCGACGGCGCGCGCGTCGAGTCGCTGAACGCGAACCACACGGTCACGCGCGACGAGGTCACCTTCCGGTTCCACACCTACTGGACGGACGACCCCGACATGACCGCCGACGTGTGGATGTCGCCCGGTAACGTCACGACCACGCCGTTCGAGGAGGAGAGCGACTGGAGGGAAGCCAGCGTCGAGCAGGTCGGACTGAACACCTACGAGGCCACGCTCCGGGTCGAGAACTACACCGGGCGGATGAACCTCGCGCTCCGGCTCGCCGACGAACACGGAAACGCGGTCGAGAACACGGTCTTCGACGCCTTCCGCGTCGAGAACACCAAGCCATCCGTGAGCGTGACGGGGGTCGGCGCGACCAAGAACCCCTCGACCGTCGAGTCGGTGGTCCGGACGACCGGACCGCTTCACGCGACGGCGACCGCGAGCGACTCGCCCATCGGACTCGACCGCGCCGCGTTCTTCCTCTCGGCGAACTTCACGAGCTACGGTACGTGGCTCCCGACGACCCAGCAGGACGGCACGTGGGTCACGTCGGCGGACCTCTCGTCGATTCCTGACGACGGGAACTACACGCTGTACGCGGTCGGTATCGACAAGGCGGGCAACTGGAAGATTCAGCGGGCCGATTCGACGGTCGTCGTGGACCGCCGCGCGCCGGACATCGGCGCGACGCTGAACCGGAAGAACACCAGCCACGGGTCGGTCACGATAACGTCTGACGAGGCGCTGGCCTCGAAACCGACCGCGACGGTCGAACTACCGGACGGCACGACGACGGACGTCGCTCTCCAGAAGAACGCCACGCGGCAATGGAACGGTACCTTCGAACTCGGCGAAGACGGCGGATACAACGTGACCGCGACTGGGTCCGACCTGACCGGAAATACCGGAACCGGAACTTCGTCGGCGAATATCACGACCGTCACCACGAAGGACAAGACTGTCACGGTGAAAGTCGAGGGGTCGGGGCTGTTCATCCAGTTCGAGACGGACACGGAGGTTAGCGACTCGTTCGTCACGATTACGGCGAGCCGGTCGAAGCTCGCGCCCCTCTCGCCGAACCTCAAGGGAATCAACTTCCTGAACGGGCAGTTGGGTCCGGAACTGAGCGACGCCCTCGACAACGCGATGATCGGGATTCCGGTCGAACAGTCCCGACTCCCCGAGGGCGTCTCGGCCGGACAGGCCAACATCAGCTACTACGACGAATCGACCGGCGACTGGAAGCTTCACAACACGACCGTCCGGAACGTCACGCTGTCGGACGGCACGAACGGAACCTACTGGACGACCAACGTCACGCACTTCTCGACCTACGGCGCAGTCGCCGACGACCAGACCGCGCCGACCCTCGAAACCAGCGTGACGCCGGGCGACACCGTGGACTACGGCACGTCGAACGCGACCGTCGAGTTCGACTACACCGACGACCTCACGGGCGTCAACGCGAGCGAGGTCGAACTCCGGTTCGAGGGCGAAGACGTTACCTCGACGGACGCCGCGACGATTACGAGCGAGTACGCCCGGTACAACGCCTCGCTCGACAACGGCGAGACCTACAACGCGACGGCCGTCGTCGTGGACGAAGCAGGCAACGAGGAGACGTTCACGACGCAGTTCTCGGTCGAAGGCGACACGGCACCGCCGACGGTGGTCGGCTCCATGCCGGGAGACGGCGCGAAGTTCGACAGCGACACCTCGTCGGTGGTTCTCAGCGTCATGTTCGATGACGAACGGAGCGGCGTCAACGTGTCCGCGCTCCGCGCGACGTTCGACGGGGCCGACGTCCTCGAAGCCGCGACCATCAACGACGGCACCGTCAGCTACGAGGCAACCGGACTGTCGAGTGGCGACCACGAGTTCTCGGTCTACCTCGAAGACGAGGCCGGAAACGGAAAGTGGCACACCGTCGAGTTCACCGTCGCCGAAGCGGAGAGTAGCGGCGGAGGCGGCGGTGGCGGCGGTGGTGGCGGCGGCGCGCCCCCGCCAGCGGTGCAGGATGAGGTTGTCGAGCAGAGCAGCACCTACGCCAAGGCGAAAATCACGAGCGCACGGTCCAACAATCCCGGCAAAGTCACCTTCGAGGGCGGCCTCGACGGCGGTGAAGCGACCTTCAGAGGGCTGACCGTTGAACCCAGCACCAACGACGCTCAGCCGCGGTTCTTCGTGGAAGCGGAGTCGAGCGAGTCCGCACCGGGTGTTCCGTCCTTCGAGCAGATGGGCCAGACGCTCGGCTACCTGACGGTGACGCCGACCTACATCAAGGACAACAAACTGAAGACCGTCGGGGTCACCTTCGGCGTGGACGCCGCGAAGACGGGGTCGCCGGAGAACGTCGCGCTCTACCACTACACCGAGGACACGTGGTCGCCGGTCGAGACGACGTTCCGCCAGAAGAAGGGCGGGTCCTACCGGTTCTACGCGCCCGCCGAATCCACCGGCACCTTCGCGGTCGGCCTCGACTCGGCGTCGTTCGAGGTCAGCGACGCGACGCTCAACGAGACCGACGTCGCGCCCGGCGACTCGGTCGCGGTGTCGGCGACCGTCGAGAACGTCGGGTCCGGCGAGGGCACCCACACGGTCGAGTTGACCGTGGACGGCGAAGTCGTCGCCACCGAGGAGGTGACGCTCTCCGCGGGCGAGTCCGCCTCCGTCGAGTTCGTCCGGACGTTCGGCGCGGGCGACCACGAGGTGGCCGTCGGGTCCGCCACCGCAGGGACGCTCTCGGTCTCGAAGGCGTCCGGCGAGAGCGGGATGAGCGACGACGAGAACTCCAAGACCAAGCAGGGCGGCAACTCCGGCACTTCCGGGTCCGGAATCCCCGGATTCGGACTGCCCGCGACGCTGGCGGCGCTGCTGGCGGCGCTCCTGTTCGCGCGACGGCGCGAGTAATCTCGCTCTCTTTTAGCGTCTTTTTCTGCTCGAAAATCCCGTCTCGATTAGGCGGGCGCGTCGGCGTCCTCGGGAAGCCACGTCTCGTGGAGGTGAACCCACTCGACGCCGTTGGGCGCGTCGTCCGCGGGCCGGAACAGCGCGCTACTCGTCCGACCCTCCCAGTCGCCGTCGCGGCGTTGCCACTCGTCGTAAGTCACGAGACGGCACTCCTCGCGCTCGACGCGCGTCCGGAGGTCGGTGACGCGAATCTCGAACGCCGGGTCGGAGTCGCCCGCCGCGCCGTGGCCCGCGCGCAAGTCGGCGCGAATCTTCTCGCCGTCGCGGCGCTCGCCCGACGGCGAGACGATTTCGAAGTCGTCGGGGAGGACGGCCTCCGCGCGGTCGTACTCGTCGCGGTCGGCGCGTCCGGCCAGCCACGCCTCGATGAACTCGTGAAACTCTCGGACCTCTCGCTCTGGGTCTGCTCGGTGGTTCACGAGGGTTCGTGCGCGCTCCTCGGCTTTAATCGTGGGTTCTCGGAGCGGGGCTGGTGAATGGGAGGGTTGGTCGAGGAGGCAGTAGGAATAGGTATAGATTTCTTAGGAAATTATAATTGTTTATCTTTGTACTACATATATTGCTCCGTGTTTCCAGAATACAATGGCAGTTACGTCTCACGACCGAATCGTCGAGGAGAACGCGGACGCCTCTGCGGGCAGTTACGGCGACAAAAGTCGAGCGATAGAAGCATCACTCGACAGTTAGCGTCTAAGAGAAGTGCGCTGTCGGGGATTTGAACTACGCCGAGACGGTCCTGCTCACCTCGTTGCGCGGGCGTGCGACTCGTCTACTTCAAATCCCCGTAGAACGATTTCACTTCGCGCGAGGGCGAGCGATATGAACGTCGCTCGCCAGCTTGCTTCAGTAGAAATGCGCTGGCGGGGATTTGAACCCCGGTTGCGACCATGGCAAGGTCACGTGATACCACTACACTACCAGCGCACGTGTTCGGTCTTCGTCTGCATTTCCAACAATGCCCGGCGAACAAATAAGGCTTCCGAAAGCAGACGGAATCGCCATACGGTGGCACGGTTCAATCCGCGGTTTCTGGAAAATCGGAGACGGGACGACGATCTCGTTTCGGCGGCGAGCGGCGGTCCGTGGCGGGGGACGACGGCCCGAGAGAGGGGCAGCCTCCTCGCACGCGCAAAGGAGGATATGACTCGACTCTCAGGAACTTGGAATGGGTCGGTCCTCCTCGCGGGCGGCGACTGGGAACGGATGGCACGTTTCAAGCTCCGATTTCCGCCGATACGAGCTTTGTGAGGCCATCGCAATCCCAGCGGAAAGCGGCACCCTTTTAAGACCTAAGCCGGTACGATTCGCTACAGTCTAGTGACGGGGCGTCGAAGCGGTATGGTATGACCGTCAGCGTACTCGTTCCGTCATCCCTCGTCCGGGAGGCCGAAGACAAGCGCGAGGCGACTCGCAAAATCGGCTACGTCGCCCGCGCGGCGACGGTGTTCCGGGCCGACCGCCTCGTGGTCTTTCCCGACCCCGACGGCGAACGGCGATGGGGTGGCGGGTTCGTAAGCACCGTACTGGAGTACGCCGCGACGCCGCCCTACCTCCGAAAGGAGGTATTCGGCAAGCGGGACGAACTGGAGTTCGCGGGCGTCCTACCGCCGCTCCGCGCTCCGTCACTGACCGGCTCCGAATCCGAGGGTTCGGGGTCGTTAAGACAGGGAATCGTGACCGAGGTCGGACCTGAAGGGCGCGTTCGGGTCAATTGCGGACTGCAACACCCGATTTCGCTCGTCGTGCCGCCAGAAATGGAGGTCGACGAGGGGAAGCGCGTAACCGTCAGGATCTCTTCGCGAAGTCCGGTCCGTGCGAAACTCGTAGACGAGCCCGTTTCGGGCTTGTCGGTGACGCGCATGGACCTTCCGGCGGCTCTCGACCGCGACGACGCGGGCGTTCGAATCGGAACGTCCCGCCACGGGGTCGAGTTGACGACCCGGCGGCTGACCGAACTGGTCGGCCGGACCGAGCGCGACGGTATGACCGTCGCGTTCGGTTCACCGGGTCGCGGCCTGCCGGAGATGCTCGACCTCCCCACGGACTCGCTGGCCGATACGTGGCCCGGCGACGGGGAGGACGAGGCGGACGCGGAGTCCGGAGTCGAACACGGCGCACCCAGCCGGTTCGACCTCTGGCTAAACGCGGTTCCGAATCAAGGCAGCGAGGTCGTGCGAACCGAAGAAGCGATGTTCGCCGCACTCGGCTGCCTGAACCTCAAAGAGAAGTGATACGATGCCAGAAACAAGCAGACCACGCAAAGGTTCGCTAGGGTTCGGCCCCCGCAAGCGCGCGACCAGTGAGGTTCCGCGCTTCAACTCGTGGCCCGAAGGAGACGGCAGTCCGTCCCTCCAGGGCTTCGCGGGTTACAAGGTCGGCATGACCCACGTGGTGATGGTCAACGACGAATCCGACTCCCCGCGAGAGGGGATGGAGGAGACCGTGCCCGTCACCATCGTGGAGACGCCGCCCATGCGAGCGGTCGCTCTGCGAGCCTACGAAGACACGCCGTACGGCAAGAAGCCGCTGACGGAAGTGTGGGGCGACGACTTCCACGACGACCTCTCGCGCACGCTCGACGTGCCGGAGGACTACGACGCAGACGCCGCCGAAGACGAACTTCGTGCGGCAGTCGAGGACGGCGACGTCGCCGACCTCCGCGTCGTCACCCACACCGTTCCGGACAACATCCCCAGCGTTCCGAAGAAGAAGCCCGACGTGATGGAAACTCGCGTCGGTGGCGGGTCGCTCGACGACCGCGTCGACTTCGCGCTGGACGTACTCGCGGACGGCGGGGAACACGACATGAACGAAGTGTTCCGCGCGGGCGAGTACATGGACGTGAGCGGCGTCACGAAAGGTAAAGGCACGCAGGGCCCCGTCAAGCGATGGGGCGTGCAGAAGCGAAAGGGCAAACACGCACGCCAGGGATGGCGGCGCCGAATCGGTAACCTCGGCCCGTGGAATCCGTCCCGCGTGCGTTCGACCGTGCCCCAGCAGGGTCAGACCGGCTACCACCAGCGCACCGAGCTGAACAAGCGTCTTATCGACCTCGGTGAGGGCGACGACATCAACGTCGACGGTGGTTTCGTCAACTACGGCGAAGTCGACGGCCAGTACGCGCTGGTCAAAGGCTCGGTCCCCGGCCCGGACAAGCGCCTCCTGCGCTTCCGCCCTGCCGTTCGACCGAAAGACCAGCCGCGCCTCGACCCCGAGGTGCGCTACGTAAGCACCGAATCCAACCAGGGATAAACTATGCAGGCAACAATCCGCAACCTCGACGGCGAGGAAGACGGCACGCTGGACCTGCCGGACGTCTTCGACAAGACCGTCCGGAAGGACCTCATCAAGCGCGCCGTCCTCGCCGCGCAGGCAAACCGCAAGCAGGACTACGGCGCGGACGACTACGCCGGGATGCGAACCTCGGCGGAGTCGCCCGGTAGCGGTCGCGGGATGGCCCACGTCCCCCGAACGAACGGTCAGGCCGCGCGAGTGCCACAGGCCGTCGGGGGTCGCAAGGCCCACCCGCCGAAAGAGGAGAAAGACCGAACGCTCGACATCAACACGAAGGAGCGCAAGAAGGCGATTCGGAGCGCCGTCGCGGCGACCACCGACGCCGACCTCGTCTCCGAGCGCGGCCACCAGTTCGACGACGACCTCGAACTGCCGCTGGTCGTCTCCGACGACTTCGAGGACCTCGTCAAGACCAAGGAGGTCGTCTCCTTCCTCGAAGCGGTCGGCATCGACGCCGACATCGAGCGCGCCGAGGAGAACAAGTCGATTCGCGCAGGACAGGGTACGACCCGTGGGCGCAAGTACAAGACGCCCAAGTCGGTCCTGTTCGTGACCAGCGACGAGCCGTCGAAGGCCGCCCGCAACCTCGCGGGTGCCGACGTGGCGACTGCTGGTGAGGTCAACGCAGAGGACCTCGCGCCCGGCGCGCATCCCGGCCGACTCACCGTCTGGACCGAGAGCGCAGTCGAGGAGGTGGCCGAGCGATGAGTTCGGTTATCGAGTACCCGTGGGTGACCGAGAAAGCGATGAACCAGATGGACTTCGACAACAAGCTCCAGTTCATCGTGGACCTCGACGCAGAGAAGCCCGAAATCCGCGAGGAAATCGAGAATCAGTACGAGGTCACCATCGAGAAGATCAACACGCAGGTCACCATGAACGGTGACAAGAAGGCCACGGTGACACTCTCGGAGGACGACGACGCGCAGGAAGTCGCCTCCCGAATCGGGGTGTTCTGACACATGGGACGACGAATTCAAGGACAGCGACGCGGGCGTGGCGGACCGACTTTCCGCGCTCCGTCGCACCGATACAAGGCGGACCTCACGCACAAGAAGCCCGAAGATGTCGACACCGTCTCCGGGACGGTCGTGGACATCGAACACGACCCGGCCCGAAGCGCGCCGGTCGCCGCCGTCGAGTTCGAGGACGGCGACCAGCGACTCATCCTCGTTCCCGAGGGTGTCGGCGTCGGCGAGACCATCCAAATCGGCGTCAGCGCCGAGATTAAGGAGGGCAACACCATGCCGCTGGCCGAGATTCCGGAAGGAGTCCCGGTCTGTAACGTCGAGCGCCAGCCCGGCGACGGCGGCAAGTTCGCTCGCGCCTCCGGCGTGAGCGCGAACCTCGTCACGCACGACCGCGACGCGGCCGTCGTGGAACTGCCCAGCGGCGAGGTCAAGCGCCTCTCGCCCGACTGTCGGGCGACCATCGGCGTGGTCGCAGGCGGCGGCCGAACCGAGAAGCCGATGGTCAAAGCGGGTAACAAGTACCACAAGATGAAGGCTCGCGGCACCAAGTGGCCGAACGTGCGCGGCGTGGCGATGAACGCCGTCGATCACCCGTTCGGTGGCGGTGGCCGCCAGCACCCCGGCAAACCGAAGTCCGTCTCGCGGAACGCACCGCCGGGACGGAAGGTCGGGGACATCTCGTCCCGACGAACCGGACGAGGAGGGAACTAACCCATGAGCGAAGGCGAATACCGAACCGGCCGTGAAGGTGAGTTCACCTACCGCGGCTACGACCTCGACGAGTTGCAGGACATGAGCGTCGACGAAGTCGCGGAACTGCTTCCCGCTCGCCAGCGGCGAACCATCGAGCGCGGTCTGTCTGCCCAGCAGGAGAAGCTGCTGGAGGAGGCCCGCGAGGCGACCGATGAGGGGTCGGCTAACGACCCGATTCGGACTCACCTCCGGAACATGCCGATTCTGCCGGAGTTCGTCGGCAAGACGTTCGAGGTGTACACCGGGCAGAGCTTCGAGCGCGTGTACGTCGAGCCCGAGATGCTCGGCCACTACCTCGGCGAGTTCCAGCTGACCCGCAAGTCGGTCGAACACGGACAGGCCGGTATCGGCGCGACCCGCTCCTCGAAGTTCGTGCCACTCAAGTAAACCATGGGAATCAGTTACAGCGTCGAGACCGACCCGGACACAACCGCCAAGGGGATGCTCCGGGAGCGGCACATGAGCCACAAGCACAGCAAAGCCATCGCCCGCCAAATCAAGGGCATGACCGCGGAGGACGCCCAAGAGTACCTTCAGGCGGTCATCGACGAGGAGAAGTCGGTGCCGTTCAAGTCCCACAACAGCGGCGTCGGCCACCGTAGCGACATCGACGGCTGGGACGCCGGTCGCTACCCCGAGAAGGCCAGTCAGGCGTTCCTCGACCTCATCGAGAACGTCGTCAACAACGCCGACGAGCAGGGCTTCGACGGCGAGTCGATGGAAATCATGCACGTCGCCGCCCACAAAGTCGGCGAGGTGCAGGGCCGCAAGCCCCGCGCGATGGGACGAGCCAGCGCGTGGAACACGATGGAAGTAGACGTCGAACTCGTACTCGAGGAGGTCGAAGAATAATGGCAGACGAACAAGAGTTCATTCACGACGGGCTTCAGCGGTCTCAGATCGACGAATTCTTCGCCGAGGAACTCGGCCGCGCGGGCTACGGTGGCATGGAAGTCGCCAAGACCCCGATGGGAACCCAAATCGTCCTCAAGGCCGAGAAGCCCGGTATGGTCATCGGTAAGGGCGGGAAGAACATCCGGAAGATCACCACGCAGCTCGAAGAGCGGTTCGACCTCGAAGACCCGCAAATCGACGTGCAGGAAGTGGACGAGCCGGACCTGAACGCCCGCATCGTCGCGGACCGACTCGCCAACGCGCTCGAACGCGGTTGGTACTTCCGGAAGGCCGGTCACACCACCATCGACCGCATCATGGACGCTGGCGCGCTGGGCGCCGAAATCGTCCTGTCCGGGAAGGTCACCGGGGCGCGTTCGCGCGTCGAGAAGTTCAACCGCGGCTACATCAAGCACAACGGCGAACCCGCCGAGGACATCGTCGACCACGGTCAGGGCGTCGCCGTCCTGAAGCTCGGCACCATCGGCGTGGACGTCAAGATCATCCCGCCGAACGCCAAGCTTCCCGACGACTTCGAAATCGAGGAGGGCGCGAGCCCCGAGGAAATCGTCCCGGAAGCCGTCGAGGCCAACGAGCAGGCTGGCGTCGAAGAACTCCTCGAAGAGCCGACCGACGAGGAACTCGAAGACCTCCGCGCCGAAGAGGAGGCGGGCGAGGAGCCTGCCGACGTCGGCGAGGAAGAAATCGACGAGGAGGTCGTCGAAGAGGTCATCGAGGACGAGACCGAAAGCGAAGAGTCGGCCGAGGAGGCCGAGTCCGACCAGTCGGTCGAAGAGGAACTCGACGAGCTCGAAGAGGAAGTCGAGCAGGAAGCCGAGGACCTCATGGACGAGATGGACAGCGAGGCCGACGAGGCCTCGGAAAGTTCGAGCGGCGACGAGCCGCGAGACGAGGAGGGTGAGGAATAATGGCGATTCTTCACACCGAGGAAATCCGCGACATGACGCCCGCAGAGCGGGAGTCTGAGCTGGAGGACCTCGAAACGGAACTCCTCAACGCGAAGGCAGTGAAGGCGGCCGGTGGTGCCCCCGAGGACCCCGGTCGATTCAAGGAACTGCGCCGGACCATCGCGCGAATCAAGACGATTCAGCGCGAGGAAGGCGACCTTGAAGACGAAGCAGCAGCAGAATAACTGAACCATGCCACTCACACCCGAGACGCTGACCCGACACGAACTCAACGGGCTTCCCGTCCGCGTCGTGGACGCGGCGAATCCGGACCTCGTCGGAATCGAGGGCCGGGTCGTCGCCGAGACGCAGGGAACCCTTAGTGTCGGGTCCGGCTCTCGGGTGCGGCAGGTGCCAAAGCAGGGCTCTACATTCGAGTTCGCGCTCACAGATGAATCCGCCGAGGCTGCGAAGGTCTCGGGGACCGCGTCCAAACGGGGGTCGGAAACTGCCGGAGTACGCTCCGGTCAGTCTGGCTCGTCCGGCGATACCCTATCGTCGGACTCCGGGGGATACCCCCGCGACTGCGAGGGCGTGGCCTACGTTACGGTGGATGGCGCGCGGCTGCTCTCACGACCCGAACTGCGCACCGAGAAGGCAGGTGACTCCACATGGCAACAGGACTGAACGTATCAGAACCGGAGGGAACCTGCTCCGACGAGAACTGTCCGTTCCACGGAACGCTTTCCGTGCGCGGCCAGACCCTCGAAGGAGAGGTTGCCTCCACCGACATGGACAAGACCGTGATCGTCGAGCGAGAGTACGACGTTCCGGTTCCGAAGTACGACCGGTACATGAAGCGCCGGTCCCGCGTTCCGGCACACGCGCCGGACTGTATGGAACTGGACGTCGGCGACACGGTTCGTATCGCAGAGACCCGACCGCTATCGAAAACGAAGAGCCACGTCGTCGTCGAGAAGTTCGAGACGACGCGGAGCTTCGGCGCGGGCGGCACCGAACAACAGGACGAAACGGAGGGCGAAGAATAATGGAAGCGCTCAAAGCCGACGTCACGCAGGGCCTCGAGAAGGGCTCGCTGCTGACCTGCGCCGACAACACTGGCGCACGCGAAGTCAAAGTCATCAGCGTCTCCGGCTACTCGGGCACCAAGAGCCGACACCCCAAGGCGGGTATCGGTGACAAAGTGACCGTCTCGGTCACGAAGGGTACCCCCGAGATGCGCCGTCAGGTGCTGGAGGCCGTCATCGTCCGCCAGCGCAAGCCCATCCGTCGTCCCGACGGCACCCGCGTCAAGTTCGAAGACAACGCGGCCGTCATCATCGACGACGTCGAGGAGCCGCGCGGGACCGAAATCAAGGGTCCCATCGCGCGGGAAGTCGCAGAGCGGTTCGGAAGCATCGCAAGCACCGCTACGATGATAGTATGACTAAGCAACCACGCAAACAGCGAAACAAGACCGAGCGCGCCTCGCTCCACGAGCGACACGAGCAGGTCAAGGCGACGCTCGCCGACGACCTCCGCGAGGAGTTCGACACCCGCAGCGTCCGCGTCAACGCGGGCGACACCGTCGAGGTCATGCGCGGGGACTTCGCCGGAGAGGAAGGCGAAGTGGCCAACGTCGACCTGCGAGATGCAGTCGTCCACGTCGAGGACGTGACCGTCGAGAAGGCAGACGGCGAAGAGGTCCCGCGACCGCTCGACGCGAGCAACCTTCGCGTGACCGACCTCGACCTCGAGGACGACCGACGCGAGGAGCGTCTCCGAGGTGAGAACGAATGACGAAGCACCAGAAACGACTCTCAGTTCCGAAGTCCTGGCCGGTCGAGCGAAAGACCGACACCTTCACCGTGAAGGCCGACTCCGGCCCGCACGGCGAAGACGGCGTCCCGCTGCTCATCATCCTGCGGGACGTGCTGGGATACGTCGATTCGCGGAAAGAGGCCCGCTACGCCCTCGAAGAGGGCACCGTCCTCGTCAACGGCGACGAGGGAGTGGCGGAGGACCGACCTATCGGCATGTTCGACATTCTCGCGTTCACCGAGCGCGAGGAGTACTACCGCGTCTTCCCCGACGAGGGCGGTCGGCTCGCGCTGACCGAAATCGACGCGGAGTCCGCCGACAGCAAGCTGGGCAAAATCGAGGACAAGACGATGGTCTCCGGCGGCAAGACGCAGCTCAACCTCCACGACGGGCAGAACCTCCTCGTCGAGGACGAGAGCGAGTACGGCTCCGGCGACTCCATCGTCATCGCCAACGAGGGCGACGACATCGTCGCTCACTTCCCCTACGAAGAGGGGAGCCTCGTGACCGCCGTTCGCGGTGCTCACGCCGGCGAAGTCGGCGAAATCACCGACATCACCGTCACGCCCGGTAGCGGGTCGAACAACGTCGAAGTCGAGACCGACGACGGCACCTTCGAGACGGTCGAGGAGTACGTCGTGGTCATCGACGAGAACTTCACGGGTGATGAGGAATGAGCGAAGCGGAAGCTGATTTCCACGAGATGCGAGAGCCGACCGTCGAGAAGGTCGTCGTCCACATGGGCGTCGGCGAAGGCGGCCGCGAACTCGCGGACGCCGAGGAAATCCTCGAAGACGTGACCGGCCAGCAGAGCGTGCGGACGCTGGCCAAGTCCACCAAGCCCGAGTTCGGCATCCGTCAGGGTGACCCCATCGGTGCGAAGGTGACGCTCCGCGACGAGGACGCCGAGGAGTTCCTCGAGAAGGCGCTGCCGCTCTCGGACATCGCGGCGCGCCAGTTCGACGACACCGGGAACTTCAGCTTCGGTGTCGAGGAACACACCGAGTTCCCGAGTCAGGAGTACGACCCGAACGTCGGCATCTACGGTCTCGACGTGACGGTCAACCTCGTCCGTCCGGGCTACCGAGTTAGCAAGCGCGACAAGGTCACGCGGTCGATTCCCTCGGGTCACAAGCTGACCCCCGAGGACGCCATCGCGTACCTCGAATCGAACTTCGACGTGGAGGTCAACGAATGAGTGAAAGCGAAACCGACTCCGAGGCGACCGGAGAACACGCCGGAAAGCGCACCGGCCAGACGGACGAGTGCCAGCGCTGCGGTCGAAAGCAGGGTCTCGTCGGCAAGTACGACATCAACCTGTGTCGGCAGTGTTTCCGCGAAATCGCCCGGAGCATGGGCTTCAAGAAGTATCGATAAACATGGCAGGAAACGATCCGCTGGCCAACGCGCTCTCGGGCGTCGACAACGCAGAGAGCGTCGGCCATCTGGACCACACGGTACAGCCCGCCTCGAACGAAATCGGCAGCGTACTCGAGGTCTTCTACGACCGCGGGTACATCGACGGCTTCGAGTTCGTCGACGACGGCAAGGCCGGTAAGTTCGAGGTCGAACTGAAAGGCGCTATCAACGAGTGTGGCGCGGTCAAGCCCCGGTATTCGGCCGGAGCAGACGAGTTCGAGAAGTGGGAGAAGCGGTTCCTCCCCGCCCGCGACTACGGGGCGCTCGTCGTCACGACCAGCCACGGCGTCATGAGCCACTACGAGGCCCGCGAACGGGGCGTCGGTGGGCAGGTCATCGCCTACGTCTACTAGAACAATGGCACGAACAGAACTAGAAATTCCGGACGACGTAACCGCGACCAAAGACCACCTCGACCTCAGCGTCGAGGGGCCCGAGGGTAGCGTCACGCGACGCCTCTGGTACCCCGACGTGTCGGTCGAAGTGGACGACGGTACCGTGGTTATCGAGAGCGAGGAGGAAGACGCCAAGACCAACGCGACCGTGGGCACGTTCGAGAGCCACGTTCGCAACATGTTCCACGGCGTGACCGAGGGCTGGGAGTACACGATGGAAGTCTTCTACTCCCACTTCCCGATGCAGGTCCGCGCCGAGAACGACGAGGTCGTCATCGAGAACTTCCTCGGTGAGAAGGCCCCGCGACGCACCGATATTCACGGCGACACGAGCGTCGAAGTGGACGACGAGGTTCTGCACCTGCGCGGACCCAGCATCGAGGACGTCGGCCAGACGGCCGCGGACATCGAGCAGCTGACCCGCGTTCAGGACAAGGACACCCGCGTCTTCCAGGACGGCGTCTACATCACCGAGAAGCCACAGACCGGAGGTGTCTAACGAATGGCAGACGACGAATCCCAGGAACTCGAAGACGTGAGCGGTGTCGGCCCGAGCAAGGCCGACGCGCTCCGCGACGCAGGCTTCGAATCCGTAGAGGACGTCAAGGCGGCGAGCCAGGACGAACTCGCGGAGGTCGAAGGCATCGGGAACGCCCTCGCGGCCCGCATCAAGGCCGACGTCGGCGGTCTCGAAGTCGAAGAGGAGACCGAAGCCGAAATCGAAGAGGAAGAGCCAGAAGAGCCGGAAGCCGAGGCCGAGGAGGTCGAGACCGAACTCCAGCCCCGCGGGCTGGTCGACAAGACCCCCGACCTCAGCGACCGAGAGGAAGAACTGCTGACCCAGCGCAAGCGCGTCGGCAAGCCGCAGTTCAACCGGCAGGACTACCACAAGAAGAAGCGGACCCCGACCTCGTGGCGACGCCCGCGCGGCCAGCTGTCGAAGCAGCGCCGCGGCGTCAAGGGCAAAGGCCCGACGGTCGAGGCAGGCTTCCGGACGCCCAAGGAAGTGCGCGGCAAGCACCCCAGCGGCTTCGAGGAAGTCCGCGTCCACAACACCGACGACCTCGAAGGCGTCGACGGCGACACGGAAGCGGTCCGCATCGCCTCGAAAGTCGGCGCTCGCAAGCGCGAGCGCATCGAGGAACAGGCCGAAGAACAGGGCATTCGCGTCCTGAACCCGACCTACGTCGAAGTGGAGGTTGAAGAATGAGCGACCTGAGCGCACAGAAGCGACTCGCCGCCGACGTGCTCGACGTGGGCCAGAACCGAGTCTGGTTCGACCCCGACGCGCAGGGTGCCATCGCGGAAGCGATTACCCGCGAGGACATCCGCGAGCTCGTCGAGGACGGCTCGATTCAGTCGAAGGAGAAGAAAGGCAACTCCCGCGGCCGCGCTCGCAAGCGGAAGGAAAAGCGCGACTACGGTCACCAGACCGGGGCCGGTACCCGGAAAGGGAAGTCGGGCGGCCGACAGCAGCGCAAAGAGGAGTGGCAGCAGACGATTCGCGCGCAGCGAACGAAGCTCCGCGAACTCCGCGCCGAAGGCGAAATCACGCAGTCTCAGTACCGAGACCTGTATGACAAGGCAAAAGGCGGGGAGTTCCGTAGCGTCCAGTACCTGCTGAACTACATCGAGAGTAACTACTAACCATGGCAACAGGACCACGATACACGGTGCCGATGCGCCGTCGCCGCGAGGTCCGGACTGACTACCATCAGAGGTTGCGCCTGCTGAAATCGGGCAAGCCCCGGCTGGTCGCTCGCAAGAGCAACAAGCACGTCAGGGCGCAGCTGGTCACGATGGGTCCCAACGGCGACGAAACGGTAACGAGTGCGTTCTCCGGCGACCTCGAAGACTACGGCTGGGAGGCCCCCACGGGCAATCTCCCCAGCGCGTATCTGACGGGGCTGCTGGCAGGAAAGCGCGCGCTCGAAGCCGGACTCGAGGAGGCTGTCCTCGACATCGGTCTCAACACCGCGACACCCGGAGGCAAAGTATTCGCAGTACAGGAAGGCGCAATCGACGCCGGGCTCGAAATCCCCCACAACGACAGCGTGCTGGCCGACTGGTCGCGCAACCGCGGCGAACACATCGCCGAGTACGCCGAGCAGTTGGACGAACCGCTCTACAGCGGGGACTTCGACGCCACAGAGCTACCCGAGCACTTCGACGAAGTGCGAGAAACCATCATGGAGGACTAACGTATGTGTGCAAACCACGACGGCTGGGAACCCCAGACCCGTCTCGGCCGTAAAGTCGCCGAGGGCGACATCGACACGATGGAGGACGCCCTCAACTCCGGCCTTCCGCTGAAGGAGCCGGAGCTTGTCGACCAGCTGCTGCCGGGGCTGGAGGACGAAGTGCTGGACATCAACATGGTCCAGCGCATGACCGACTCCGGCCGCCGCGTGAAGTTCCGCTGCGTCGTCGCCATCGGCAACCGCGACGGCTACGTCGGCTACGCCGAAGGTCGAGACGACCAGGTCGGCGGAGCCATCCAGAAGGCGATCGACATCGCCAAGCTGAACCTCATCGAGGTCAACCGCGGTGCAGGTTCGTGGGAGGACCGCTCCGAGCGACCGCACTCGCTGGCCCGTCGGACGAAGGGCAAGGCCGGAAGCGTCGAGGTCGAACTCATCCCGGCCCCGACCGGACTCGGCCTCGCCGCGACCGACACCGTCCGCAAGATTCTCGAACTCGGCGGCGTCGAGAACGCCTGGACCAAGAGCCACGGCAACACCCGAACCACGCTCAACCTCGCAAAGGCGACCTACAACGCCTTGGAGAACGCCGCGGAGTCCCGCGGCCCGCGAGGCCGGACCGACTACGGCGAGGAGGTGGCTGACTGATGAAAGCAGTCGTCCAGATTCGCGGTGAGGTAGACATGACCGGCTCGACGCAGGACACGCTGGAGATGCTGAACCTCCACCGCGTCAACCACTGCACGCTCGTGCCGGACACCGACGCCTACCGCGGCATGATCACGAAGGTCAACGACTACACCGCCTACGGCGAGCCGAGCGCGGACGTGCTGGAGACGCTCCTGCGCAAGCGCGCCGAACCCGAGGAGGGTGACGCCGACGTCGACGACGAGTGGGTCGCCGAGAACACCGACTACGACGACGTGAGCGCCCTCGCCGAGGCGCTGGTCGACGAGGAGACGACCCTGCGCGAGCAGGGCCTCTCGCCCGTCCTCCGTCTCCACCCGCCGCGCGGCGGTCACGACGGTATCAAGCACCCCACCAAGGAAGGTGGCCAGCTCGGCAAGCACACCACCGAGCAAATCGATTCGCTCCTGAAGGCGATGCGATAACCATGACGGACAAGAAACGACGACAGCGCGGCTCCCGCACGCACGGCGGCGGTAGTCACAAGAACCGGCGCGGTGCCGGTCACCGTGGCGGCCGCGGTCGCGCGGGTCGCGCCAAACACGAGTTCCACAACTACGAACCGCTCGGCAAGCACGGCTTCAAGCGACCGGAGAAGGTCAAAGACGACGTTCGCACCATCACGGTCCAGAAGCTCGACGAGGACGCGGCCCTGCTGGCCGCCGACGGTGACGCCGAAGCAACCGACGACGGTTACCGCCTCGACGCCCGCGACATCGTCGAGGACGGCTGGGAAGCAGACGCCGTGAAGGTGCTGGGAGACGGTCAGGTCCGTAACCAGCTCGAAGTCACGGCCGACGCCTTCTCCGCCAGCGCGGTCGAACTCATCGAAGAGGAGGGCGGCGAGGCCGTCCTCAGCGAGCGCGCCGAGGAAGCCGAGGACGAAGACGCCGACGACGAAGAGTAATCGCGGGGTTGCGGTCCCGTCTTTTTCGCGTTCTTTTTATCTGGGAGTCGAGGCTTTCTATCGGCCGAGATTGTGACGGTTCTGGCGATGGTCGAGTGAACGAGATTACTTTTCGGTCTGAGAATTACCGTCGGTCGTTCTATCGATTCGAATACTCCGCGAAGCGGCGTGCGGCCTCCTTGAATAGCACGATGATGGTAATCAGAACACCGACGAAAAAGAGCGGTACTAACGAATCGTCAGCCGGTGCCGTTCCGATGATGGTCAACTGAATAGCGAACGCCATCGACAGCGTATCTTTGCGTCGGGCATTTTGGGTAGACATAGCTACGGATCTGTATCCGAAACGAAAGTAATGTATCGAATACGTTCCGCTGTCGAAGACGAAACTCGGTCGTGCTTCGGTCATTTTTCGCGTTCTTTCTATCGGTGAGCCGGGCCTCCGTCGGCAGGAGGAGATAGAATTACATTACTTTAGGAACGGATTTCAATTCCTTCCAGATTGCAGAGTTATATCTCGTCGATCTCGTGCAGGAAGGTTTGGAACTCGACGGTGCGGCCGTCGGGGTCGTCGGCGAAGAACTGGTAGATTTCGTAGCGCTCGTTCTCGTGTGGCTCCTCGCGGACGCGCTCGCCGAGTCGCTCGTGCATCTCCTCGACGCCCGCCCGGTCGGGGGAGACGAACGTGACGATGCCCTCGGTGTCGGCCTCCTCGCGCTCGCAGAATCCCAGCAGTTGGTTGTCGTACTGCAGAATCGTGCAGTCGGGCTGTTCGAGCCACACGTCCGCGCCGACGGTCTCGGTGTAGAACCCGACGATGCGCTCCAAGTCGGTCGTGGCGAAGAAGGTAATCGCGCTCACGGGCGTTCGGTCGTCGGCAGGTGAGAAAAAACCGATGCTCGGAGACTAGTGACTATGGCCTCGAAAGCCCTCGCGCAGTTCACTTCATCTCGGAACTGTGAGAAAGAGATAGAGGACCGGAGGAACTGTGGTTTCGAAAGCCCTCGCGCGGTTCGCGGTCGCTCAGCAGGATATTTCGCGGGCGCAGTTCTGCGCCCGCGAAATAGTGGCCATGCTGAGACGACCACGTCCTTCGGACGCGAACCGCGCTCGCCCTTTCAGTCCGCCAAGGACGAGGGCTGTTCCACCGACCGAACCCAGTCGGTGGTTCCGCTACTCTCGACACCGATTGGCCAATCGCCGGTTTTCCTCCCGGTAATCGACGTGACCGCCGAGAAACGACCCCTTCCGGCGGTGAACGGTCGGCGCGTGTTAACCTGCGGGTCTACATCCCTTGATTTATGAACCCAGACGACCAGCAGGCGGACGGAACATCGCTCTCGGAGTCGGTATCTCGCCGCGCGTTTCTCGCCAGCGCGGGGGCGGTCGGCGCGATCGGACTCGCGGGAGCGCGGACCGCGACCGACACCGAGCGCCGCCAGCAGGACGAGGCCGCGATTCCCCCGCGACTCCCGAGCGCGCTCGACATCGACCCGGTCGAGGAGACGATTACGCTCCCGCTCTACCGAGGACAGGCACCCACGGGAGAGGTCTACTACGTCGTCTTCGAGACCAGCGACTTCCGGCAGGCCGGACAGCGCGGCCTCAACTGGTCGCCCAAACTCACCAACGCCCTCGGGACGAACGCGGTGCAGGACGGGGCCGGGCGACAGCCTCGCGCTCGCAACCGGGCCGACACGGCGGCGGGCGTGGCGTTCACCGCGACGCCGAACTTCGCGCTCGAACGGCAGGTCGTGCCCGGTCCCGATGGGTTCCCGCTCGGGGGCGGCACCAACCCCGGCGCGAGGAGCGACCGCTACACGCCGCTGTTCGTCACCCGCCGAGGAGTCGTCTACAACGCCCCGCACGTCGCCAACGACTCGGGCGAACACGACGCCGTGGTCGCTATCGACCGCGACGAACTGGAGGTCACCATGCGACTGACCGACGGCTTCTACGAGGGCGAGCACGTCCGCTACGTCAGCACCGAGGCCTCAGCGCCGGACATCGCCGCGCTCGAAGCCGCGACTTACGCGCCGGTGCTGAACGCGGCCCCGTCGGCGGGCGACCGGACCGCGGCGACCTCCGCCCGCGAACCGATTATCCCGGTCGTGAACGGCCCGATGGGGAGCGACAATCCGGACCGGCAGGGCCTGCGCTCGGCGGTTGCTGGCGAGGGGAGTCCGCTCAACGTGGTCGCCGAGGAGCAGACCTGCGGCGACCCGAGTTCCCGGGCCGACTGCGGCGCGCTGTTCTACAGTCCTCTCTGGGACGTGCATCCCGTCGAGTGGACCCGAGAGGCCATCGACGCCGACCAGCGCCGACGACTTACTAGCCATCAGGAAGCCGTCTCCGCCTTCCGGCAGGGGCAACTGGCCTCGGCCGCGCCGGACGGCGCGATGAACGAGCAACTCGGGGGCATCCGGGCGGCGGGCGCGCTGGTCAACTGCCCGCTGGTGCTGACCGGCGCGTGAGCCGACTCACCCCGCGCCGCGGGATTCGTAGGGATATTGAGAGCTATATGGGACAATTAGCGAGGCTTTTCCCACCGCGGTGAATCGCTCGAAACGTGGCGTGCGCGTCCCGTCGCGCCTCGAAATCCCCCACGTGGCACCTGTCATCTGCGCCCGACGCACGCCACAACCAGCCAGCCGATGCTCGTCGCTCGTTCGCTTTCCCGTCTCCCCTTTCCCGCAATTCCCTTTCGGCAGTTCCCCCTTTTCCGCATTCCTTTCGGCAGTTTCCTCTTTCCCGCGCTTCTGTCACCTCGACAATCCGACTACAAAATAAGGGTTGAACCGAGGTCTCAGTAGCTGTACTTCGTGTGCAGGCTCCCCGAGTCGTCGTAGAGGTAGCAGGTGTCGCCGCTGTTGTTCCAGATGTACGACCCGCCCCAGTAGAGGTCACTCGAGGAGTCGGTGCCGTCGCCCGAGTGGAGTCGGACTGTCTCGCCCGCGCCGAGCGAGAAGCCGTCGGGGAACTGGTAGCTGTTGCCCGCTTCGTCCTCGACGACCCAGCCGGTCATGTCCTGCCCGCTCGACCCCGTGTTCTCGAAGTCCACGTACTCGTCGTTGAGCGTCTCGCCGTCCTCGCTCAGGCTCTCGACGCAGATTTTCGAGTCGCAGGTGTTCGAGGGGTAGGTCTTCTCGGCGGCGAGGTTGTTCCCGTCGTCGTAGAGGTACGCAGTGTCGCTGTCGTTGTTCCAGACCGGCGACCCGCTGCCCCAGTAGAGGTCCGTCGAGGAGTCGGTGCCGCTTCCGGTGTGGACCCGAACCGTCTCGCCCGCGCCGAGCGAGAAGCCGTCGGGGAACTGGTAGGTGTAGCCCGCCTCGTCTTCGAGGGTCCAGCCGGTCATGTCCTGCCCGCTCGACCCGTCGTTTTTCACGTCCACGTACTCGTCGTTGAGCGTCTCGCCGTCCTCGCTGATGGTCGGAATCGAGAACGAGTAGTCCGAGGACGTGCCGGGCGTGTAGGCGTCGAACAGCGGGAAGGAGGTGTCGAAGACGGTCGTCTCGGGGACCTCCTGACTCGTGGCGACGCTGTTGGTGTCGTCCACGACTTGGTCGGCGTTGACCCGGAGGTCGGTTCCCAGACCGTTTGCGAGGTCGTTGATGTTGGCCCGCGCGTCGGCGGTGGTCTTGCCGCTGCCCATCAGGACGACCGCGCCGCCGTTCGAGACGAACGCGTTCAGGGTGTCGATTTCGGCGCTGGTGAACGACTCGGGCGGGGTCGTGACCACGACGGCCCGCGCGCCGTCGAGGTTCGCGCTGGAGAACTCGTTGATGCCCTCGAACGCGATATCCTGCCCTTCGAGGTAGCGCATGTAGTAGGCGGCGTCCTCGGCCGACAGCCCGTAGCTCGCGCCGAACTGGCCGTGGCCGCCGTCGATGAGCACGTCGCCGGAGGCGTCCGCGAGGTAGTCGATGAGGTTCGTCAGGAAGGGGTAGTTGCCGTAGCTCGACGTGTCGGTGCTGTAGCCCTCGTTCTTCTCGTAACCTTCGTCGATGAAGGGGCCGCCGACGACGCCGACGTTGGCGTCCTCGTCCACGGCCACGAGCGGGATGTCGCCGCTGTAGCTGTAGCCGCCGTCGAGGTACTGGGTCGCGGTGGTCTCGGCGTAGACCGGAACCCGCGAGTCGGCCACGCCGCCCGAGGAGGTCCGGACGCTGGCGGTATCGGGGAAGAACAGGTCGTCCACCGGGTTGTCGCGGATTTCGCTGGACTTGCTCGGGTCGCTCTCGGCCCAGACCTGCGTCCCGTCGGCTTTGGCGGCCTCCTCGGAGTCGATGAACTCCGAGTGGCGCGAGAACGACGAGTCGTAGACGCGAGCGTGACCGTTCTTCACGAGTTGGTGGTTGTAGGTGGCGTCTCGGGACCCGTCGCCGTTCTTGTCGTAGTCGATGTAACCCAGGATGCGGTCGAACACGTCCCGGACCGGTTCGTTGTCGTCGAAGTAGAGGTCCACCGTCTTGCCGAGCAGTTCGTCCTTCCCGAAGTTGGTGGCGTCGTCCGCCCTGGCTTCGAGATAGGTGTTGGACTCGATGCCCTCCCACTCTTGAATCCGCTCGTACTGGTCGTACTGCTCTTTCTCTGGCGTGTCGGTTCCGAGGATGCGAATGTTCTCGGTCGTGCCGTCGCTGAACTCGACCGTCACGGTGTCGCCGTCGGTGACGTCCTTGACCGGAACCGTGTAGGTCTTGTTCGGGTCGAGGCCGAGACCCTCGCGGTCGCCGAAGTAGGAGAACGCGGTGTTGAACTGGGTCGTGACGGGCTGGTAGTTCTCGCCCGCGTTCTGAATCTCGTCGGTGACTTGGTCGTCGTTGAACCGGAAGGCGAGTTCGAGGTAGCTGGCGAGGTCGTTGAGGTTCTGGGTCTCGTCGTAGTTGCCGTGGTCGGACTGGTCGTGGAGGAACAGCCAGCCGCCGTTAGCCACGAAGTCGCCGAGCGCGCTGAGTTCGCTCGACGTGAACGAGTCGCTGGGCGAGGTGATGACCGCGGCGTCCGCGCCCGAGAGGTCCGAGGCCAGCGACGTGGTCGCCTCGACCGTGTAGCCGTTGTTCTCGGCGTAGGACTCGAACTCCGAGAACTTCGAGAGGGTGTAGTACTGGCTGTGGCCCTCGTCGAAGAGGACGGTGCCCGACCCGCCGAGGGCGTCGTCCCAGACGTTGAGGAGGAACTCCTCGTTGCCCGTCTGCCAGTTAGTGTCGGAGTCGGTGACCAACATCGAGCCGAATCCGACGACGTTCCAGTCGCTCGCCACGACCGGAATCGGCGTGTCGTCGGGGTACGAGACGGCGTCGCCGTTCCCGTCGTCGTCTACGTTGTAGGCCGTGTCCTCGGCCCATACCGCGACGTACGAGTCGTTCGTCAGCGGACTGTTGTTCGCGTTCACGAGACTCGAACTGGAGTAGACTTCGAGTTCCGGAATCCGACCGGACGCCGCGCGGGTTCGTCCGGCGAGTTCGATACCTGCGGCCGAACTGCCAGTCGCGGCCGCGAGTGCTGACAGGAAAGTGCGTCTCCGCATGGATAAAAACCAATTAGCATTACACATAAATCATACCATACGTGAATATTGTTTCTATATATTTAGGTATTTTAACTTGAACGGGCATTCGACCCGAAGACGATGAATAACGACCGAACCGAGGAGTTGACTTGCTTCGAGTCCGTAGCGTCGAGCATGACCGAACCGAACGGCGGTGGTCGCTGATGGGCCGTAGCGAGAAGTTCCGATTCGGGGCCGCGCTCGCGCTCGGCGTGATGTTGCCGGGGTTACTCAAGTACTTCCTGACGACCGCGGGTTACGAGCAACTCGGGACCGCGGTCTGGGTCAGCGGCTACGCGACCGCGATACTCGTCATCTGGTACGTCTGGATTCGCCCGCTCGATTTGCAGGGTGCGACCACGTGACACGGGACTCGGGACGTTCGACGCGGACTGACACGGTTGACTGCCGTATAGCGGAACTTTAAAGGGTATTTCGGGGCGACTTTCGAACAAGGATGACACAGTTCGTACCACTGCCCCTCATCGACGACTTCCTCATCAACTACAACGTCGGGCAGGCGTTGCTGTTGTTGTTCGTCCTGTCGGTGCTGGCGGCAATCCCGCTCGGCTCCCGAAAGGTGCTGTCGTTGAACGCCATCACGTTCGGGCTGCTGTTCGTCGTCACCCCGGCGAGCCTCGCGCCCCTGCACTACAAGTTCCTCGGCATCGCGCTGCTGGTCGCCGCGCCCCTGCTGTACAGCACGGCCCGCCGGTAAACGACTCGACGTCACTTCGTTTCCGTTCGGACGTACTCGAATGCGACTCTGCCGTGTATCCTCAGCGATTCTCGAACACGTAGCCCGCTCCGGAGCGCCAGCCGTGAATTCACCGAGGCCGCGACCGAGCCTCCGGCGTCGAGGAGGCTCCTCCATCGGCGTCTGTGTGGAGACGATTCTGAGCCGCTGAGACGGCGGGGGAGAAAAGAGTCGAATCCCGCGAGGGCAATCAGTCGAGCAGTTCGCTGTTGAGGCCGTCGGTCTTCCCGTGCCAGTACGCCCGGAAGGCGAGGTAGCCGAAGAAGCCGAGCAGGCCGACCGTCGCGGCCGTCGCTACCAGTTCCATACCTCGACTTCGCAGAACGAACAGATAACGTTACTGTTCGGATTCCGGAGGTGTGTGGCGGGACAGATGATTGTATTCCGTTCTTT
The DNA here is from genome assembly GCF_004765785.1 of Halorussus ruber. Classification (GTDB taxonomy): domain Archaea; phylum Halobacteriota; class Halobacteria; order Halobacteriales; family Haladaptataceae; genus Halorussus; species Halorussus ruber. The sequence continues at coordinate 194,832 of NZ_SBIT01000001.1, forward strand.
AGAACAACTGTACAAGTCTTAAAGACGTATTTTATTATGTTTGCGGGCAACCGAAGCGGGCGCTCGGTGCGACATTCCACCGGGGATGGAATAAAGGGGCCGGTCGCTTCAGGAAACGCTCACTACTACGGCCGTCGTAGCACTACGAGAAGCGGTCTCGTTGCCCCGACGAACTCCTAGTCACTCCTCTCGAAGCAGCGCAACGCTCAGCAACGTCTCCCCGCCCGTCACGGTCGCCTCTTGGGTCAGCGAGTACAGAATCCCGCCCCGGTCGGTCTCGGCGACTTGCAACTGTTCGTACGTCGTCGGGTCGTAGAGGACGCCGATGCGCTCGCCCGGTTCGACGCGCTCGCCGATTTCGCGGTCGGGGTCCGCCCGGAAGAGGCCCGAGTCGTCGGCGACGACCCGGCCGAGGTGGTTGCGCGCCAGCACCCGGTCGCCGTCGGCGTCGGGGTCGCCCGGCAGGACGCCGAGGTGCCGGAAGGCGCTGAGGGTGCCCTCGACGCCCGCCTCGACGGCGTCCTCCACGAGGTGCTTGTTGTGGGCCAGCTCGGGCGTGATGGTCGGGATGCCCTCGCGCGTGGCGGCGACTCGCAACTTCCCGCCGAAGTCGCGGGCGGCCCACTCGGGGTCGGCGTCCTCGCCCGCCTCCTCGCCCAGCAGGAGGTCGGTGCCGAACGCCTCCGCGAGGGCGCGACACTCCTCGTCGCCCTCCATGAACACCACGTGGGTCAGCATGTCGGCGCTCCCGGTGTGGAGGTCGATGACGGCGTCGGCGTCGGCGACGTACTCCCAGAGGTTCGCCGCCATGCGCTCGTGGAGCGTCCCCTCCGAATCGCCGGGCCAGACCCGGTTCATGTTCGGGTTGATACTGTCCAACTTCTCGGGCGTGGTGTAGGAGACGTGGTCGAACGTCAGCGGGTCGGCGACTGGGACGGCGACGACTCGCCCCGCGAGGTCTCCCTCGCCCGCGGTCAGTCGCTCGTGAACCCGCCGGAGGGTCTCGGTCCCGTTGATTTCCCGACCGTGCTGGGCGGCCTGCACGTAGACCGTCGGTCCCTCCTCGTCGCCGTCGTAGATATGAACTGTCGTCTGGATTTCGACGCCGGAGGGGAGCCGAGCGAGCGTGACGCGCTCTCTGGTGTGGTCCATGTGGGGTTCGTCTCGGGCGGGGGAGTTGAAGTTACCGTCCGATACGAGCTATTCGTCGTGCGTGAAGTTCCGCAGGAGGCGGTCGCCGAACGCGAGGACGAGCGCCGCCCCGACGAGGTTGAACACCAAGTCCAGCAAGGTGTCGCGCCTGCTGTAGGAGACCAGCAGGGGGTCGATGCCGATGCGCTCGCTGACCGCGTGGATGACGTACTCCAGCAGTTCCCAGACGACGCCAGCGACCGTGATGACGGCGAGGACTCGGGGTCGGGGATTCTTGCCACGGCGGTCGGCCGCGGCGTGGACGACCCCCGCCAGAAGCGACGAGGAGAGCGTGTGGGTGACGTGGTCCCACCACCACGTGTCGTCGTAGGGGCCGAGCATGCCGACGGCGTGGGCCAGCATGGCGACCGCGGCGTAGAGGCGTTGCCACGGCCGGAACTCCACGTCGCAGTGCCGTTCGAGGACGTCGGGGACGTAGGTCGCGGCGAACGCGAACACGGCGTTCACGATTGCGCCGGGATTTCGCTTGCGGAACCCCTCGCCGAACACGGCGACGATTCCGTACCTGACGACTCGCTCTACCGCCCGCAGAACCGCGGCCCGCGTGGTCTCCGTCATGCGTGTTGGCGGAAAGGTACGAACCGAGTAGGGAAATACTGTTCGTCGGGCGAACCCGAGAGCGGACGAGAAAGCGTCTGGAAGGAGAGCTTCTTACTCGTTCTGCTGGGCGTCAACCACAGCCACGCCAGCCAGATTCACGATGTCTTTCACCTCGTCGCCGCGCTGGATGACGTGGACCGGCTTGTCCATGCCGACCAGCATCGGGCCGATGGCGTCAGCGCCGCCCAGACGCTGGAGGAGCTTGTAGCCGATGTTGCCCGCTTCGAGGTTCGGGAAGACCAGCAGGTTCGCGGGGTCGTCGAGTTCCGAGAACTCGTAGGTGCCTTCGAGGATGTCCTCCACGACCGCGGTGTCGGCCTGCATCTCGCCGTCCACCGGGAAGTCCACGTCGGGGTCGGCCCGGAGCTTCTCGGCGGCCCGGCGGGGCTTGCGGGTGCCCTCGTTGTCCACGCTGCCGAAGTTCGAGTACGAGAGCATCGCCGCGCGGGGTTCGACGTTGAACCGGCGGGCGAGGTCGGCGGTGTGGCGGGTGATTTCCGCCAGCACCTCCTCGTCGGGGTCCTGATTCACCGTGGCGTCGGCGCAGAAGATGACCCGGTTCTTGAACGTCAGCATGTAGACCCCGGCGGCGTAGTCGGCGTCATCGGCCGTGCCGATGACTTGCAGGGGCGGCCGGAGCGCCGAGGGGTAGTGGTGTGTGAGGCCAGTCACCATCGCGTCGGCGTCGCCCTGCTCGACCATGACGCTCCCGAAGTAGTTGCTGTCCTTGCGCACGAGGTCCTCGGCCTCGCTCTCGGTGACGCCCTTGCGCCGCCGGAGCTGGTAGAGGCGCTTTCCGTACTCGTCGTAGTCGCCGGTCGCGGGGTCGGCGATTTCGGGAGTGAAGTCGAGTCCGAGGTCGGCCGCGGTGGCCTCGATTTCGTCGCGGTCGCCGATGAGAATCGGGTTGGCGATGCCCTCCTCCTGCATCTGGTAGGCGGCCCGAATCATCTTCTCGTCGTCGCCCTCGGCGAGCGCGACGCGCTTGGGGTCGGACTTGGCCTTGTTGAGGACCACGCGCATCATCTCGCGGGACTTGCCGAGGCGGGCCTCCAGCGTCTCGACGTACTCGTCGGTGTCCAACTCGCCCCGAGCGACGCCCGACTCCATCGCGGCCTCGGCGACGGCGGGCGCGACTTGGAACAGCACGCGAGGGTCCAGCGGCTTGGGGATGATGTACTCCGGGCCGAACTGAAGCGGTTGGTCGCCGTAGGCTTTGACCACAGCGTCGGGCACGTCCTGCTTGGCGAGGTCCGCGAGCGCCTCTGCGGCGGCAATCTTCATGTCCTCGTTGATTTCGGTGGCGCGAACGTCCAGCGCCCCGCGGAAGATGAACGGGAACCCGAGGACGTTGTTCACCATGTTGGGGTAATCGGAGCGCCCGGTCGCCATGATGACGGTGTCGTCGCGGGCCTCCTTGGCCTCCTCGTAGCCGATTTCGGGGTCGGGGTTCGCCATGGCGAAGATGATGGGGTCGTCGGCCATCGACCGGACCATCTCGGGGCTGACGATGCCAGCGACCGAGAGACCGACGAACACGTCCGCGGCCTCCATCGCGTCTTCGAGGTCGCCCTCCGGCACGTCGCGGGCGAACTGGGCCTTGTACTCGTTGACGTCGCCGTGTTCGGCCCGGTCCTCGGTGATGATGCCCGAGGAGTCGCACATGATGATGTTCTCCTTGCGCGCGCCGAGGCTGACGTAGAACCGGGCGGTGGCGATGGCCGAGGCCCCCGCGCCCGAGAAGACGATTTTGAGGTCTTCGAGGTTCTTGCCGTTGAGTTCCGTCGCGTTGAGCAGGGCCGCCCCGGAGATGATGGCGGTCCCGTGCTGGTCGTCGTGGAAGACGGGGATGTCCATCTCCTCGCGCAGGGTCTCCTCGATTTCGAAGCACTCGGGGGCCTTGATGTCCTCCAAGTTGATGCCCCCGAAGGTGGGTTCCATCGCCTTGGTCGTCCGGATGATGTCCTCGGCGCTCTCCTGGTCGAGTTCGATGTCGAAGACGTCGATGTCGGCGAATCGCTTGAACAGGACGCCCTTGCCCTCCATTACGGGCTTGGAGGCCTGCGCGCCGATGTCGCCCAGCCCGAGGACCGCGCTCCCGTTCGAGACGACGCCCACGAGGTTGCCCTTCGCGGTGTACTGGTAGGCGTCGTCGGGGTTCTCGTCGATGGCGCGGCAGGGCGCGGCGACGCCCGGCGAGTACGCGAGACTGAGGTCACGCTGCGTGTTCGTCGGTTTCGTCGTGGAAATCTCGATTTTTCCCGGCGGCTCCTCGCGGTGATAGTCGAGTGAGTCCTCGTCTAGTCCCATGGTCGGGGCAACCGTCCCCGAGCCTAAAAAGCTACCCGAAGGCGTCGAAATCTGTTTCGACAGACGACGAAAACACGGTGCTACGAGAGGGCAACGTCGGTGTCGCTAGCCGAATTTGCGAATGGAAGATCGATTTCCAGTCCATCGTAGACCAAAATCGGTTTCTTCGGACGTCCAGACCCACCTCCCTCGAACTCGATGACTCCGATGTCTTCGAGTTCGGCGAGATTCCTATGCACCTGCTTGTAGTCTCGTTCGACTATCTTCGCGGCTTGCCGGATGCTATCCGGTTCGTGTTCGGCGATTGCTTCGAGCAATTCCAAGTTCTTCTGGCTGAGAAGTCTACTCAAGTCGGCGTACGACTCGAAGTTCAGCACCGGCTGAGCGTCGTCGAGAGAAACGTCTTCTTCGGCCGCCTCGATGCGTCGGCGCGTTCGGTCGCGCAATTTGTCGCGTTCGCCGACGGTCACTTTGAGTTTGGGCATGATGGCTGTCACCTCTTTTGGCGTTCTACACCGATTTCGGCCAGTTCCATTCCTCGGGAGTCATCTCTCGGGCCTCGGCCTCGAACCTATCGTAGAGGTCTAACATTCCGGGAAAGTCGATGTATTCTACCTCGCCGCGAGTATGTCGTTCGTGGCCTTTCGTCCGTTCGTGGGCGTTATCGTATCGAAGGACAGTATCACCACGACCTTCCCGAGATGGAGACTGTAGTCCCACCCACTAGGATACTTGTCGTCCTCCGTTTTCCGAATGGTTACGTCCAGCACGTATCCACTCTCGACAGACTGCCAGTCTTCGATTACGGTGTAGCCCGCCATCCAGCATCCTATGTTGTTCGCTCCATAGGTATAAAGATAGGGTTCAATTCGACTCGTCTTCCTGCACCAACACGTCGGGCCGCTCCAGAATCGCGTCGTAGTCCCACGCGTCCACCGTCGTCGTGGGCCACTGCCCGGTGTCGGTCAGCACCTCGAATCCGTCTTCTGTCACGAGGACCGTGTCCTCGCTCTTCGCGCCCTGCACGGTCGGGTTCCACGCGTAGGCCATCGGAGTCGTGACCCCGGCGGAGTCGTCCATCTCGGGGGCGGCTATCCACTCCCGGCCCGCGAACCCGGCCGCGCCGCCCTGATGGTGGCGCTCCCACTCGTCGGCGAACCCGACGTGTTCGTAGGCGGCCTGCATCGCCTGAAAGACGCTCGTCGGGTCGCCCGACAGGCCCGCGATGGCTCGGGTCGCGCCGAGGGCGGTCACCTCCACGATGCGGGCGGCCTGATGGAGTTCGCCCAAGTGGTTCAGGTCCTCCTCGCTCGTCTCGGACTCGAACGCGACGGTCCGGGTCATGCTGGCGTGGAGGCCGTCGCGCTCGGTCGTGACCGAGACCAGCGCGTACTCGCCGAGTTCCGACTCGGTCGGGGTGTAGTGGCGGTACTTCCGGGCGCGCTCGGCCCCGCCGACCAGCGCCACGGGGACCTCGATGTCCCTGGCCGAGAGCGCGACCCGGAGCGCGGAGGCGACCTCTGATTCGATGTCACCGGGGCGGAGTTCCCGACAGACCGACTCGACCGCTTGGGCAGTTTCCCGGCCCAGTTCGCGGTACTTCTCGATGTCCTCCTCGGTCAAGGGCTGGCGCAGAGGAGAGGCCTCGACCGACTCCGCGCCCGGCACGTCGAAGTCCGCCGCGGCGGGTTCGGCGGTGCGGTCGGCGACGGCCTCGGCCAGCGACTGGTCGTACCAGTCGAACTCGGTGACTGGGAGGTCGTCGTCTGTGTCGGCCAACTCCTCGTCGCGCAGGCGGTCGGCCTCGATGTTGTTGGTCACGACTTCGAGGCCGTCGCCGTCGTAACCCACCGCCGCGACTCCCACGTCGCCCTCGCGGTCCACGACGTTGTTCCCGCCAGTCAGCCACGCGAAGGAGTTGGGTCGCGCGAACCAGACGGCTTCGAGGTCGTTCTCGGCGAGGTAGGCGTCGAGGCGTTCCTGCTTGGTCATACGTGGTCGCTCGTGGCCGACGGCCTTCAAGGGGTCGGCTTCGGTGAATCTTGGGCGGTCGAGTGGCGTCGTTTCTCGATCGATGGCTCGATGGCACATCCCACCGAACCGTTTCGTGAGGCGTTCCAAACCACAGTTCCGCGAAGGGAGGAAATATTTAGTTATCTCTTAGAAATAGAAACAACATTTTAGACTTGCTATATGATTCTCTACCTTGTTTATCCGTGTCTTTCACGAGGAGGGCGACAAACGAGTCAGTTCCCGACGGAGGACGGAGTCGGAGCCCCCGAATCAGACGAAAACCGACCCCGACCTCGCTACCAATTTTCACGCTCGCTCAGAAGCAGTCGAACAGACCTAAGTACGACCGGCCAAAACGTCCGCTAAGGGGAGTTCAAACCGTGAAAGTCCACACAATCCGAATCCGTGCGCCGGGAGGTGCCCGCTGATGGTCCGGTTCCGCCACCTCGCGGCGGTCACGACCGGCCTGACGTTCACCCTCATCCTGCTGGGCGTCTACACCGCCGCGATGGGCGCGGGCCTGTCGTGTTCGGCCCAGTGGCCGTTCTGTGACGGCGGCCTCGTCCCGCAGTCGTGGCCGAGTTTCGTCGAGTGGTTCCACCGCCTGATTGCGATGATTACCGGGTTCTTCATCATCGGGACCACCGTCGGGGCGTGGAAGTACACCGCCCAGAAGCGCATCCGAGGAGCGGCGACCCTCGCGCTGGCGGTCACGCCGATTCAAATCGTCCTCGGCGGCGCGACGGTCTTCGTCTACACCCCCACCGTGCAGGTGGCCCACCACGCCGCCGCGCTCGTCATCTTCGGGGCGCTGCTGGCCACGACGCTGTGGTCCTACGAAGCGGCGAGCGCGCCCGACTCGCAAACCGCCGACGCGACGGCGGGCTATCCGAGCGACGATTAATCGATTTTAGCGGCTCTTTGTTCCGAACCTGGACGTTTCTCGCCACGGTTATGTAGTATCGCGTAGACGTGAGTTCGGGGGAAAAACCATGGACATCGACAGGCGGTCGTTTGTCAAGGGGAGCGCAGGAATCGTCGGGGGACTCGCGTTGGGCGGGGTCTCCGGAGCGCAGGACCAAGGCGCGATTCAAATCGGCTCGGACATCCCGTACAAACCGTTCGAGTACCGCGAACGAGACGGGACGCTGGTCGGGTTCGACGTGGACATCGCGGAGGCCATCTTCGCCGGGGAACTCGACCGGGAGTACGAGTTCGTCCAGACCGGGTTCGACACCATCATCCCGAGTCTGCGGAACGGGAACTTCCGCATCATCATGTCCGCGATGACTATCAACGACCAGCGCGCCCAGCAAGTGGACTTCTCGGACCCGTACTTCGTCGCCTTCCAGACGGTGGCGATTCTGGAGGGGAGCAACATCCAGAGCCTCGACGACTTGAAGGGCGAGACGGTCGCGGTCCAGAAGGGCACGACCGGCGAGGGCGCGGCCGAGGAACTCAAACAGGAGTTCGGCGGTGACCTCACCATCGACAGCTACGACCAGATTACCGGCGCGTTCAACGCCCTGCTGAACAATCAGGCCGTCGCGGTCATCAACGACAACGCGGTCAATCTCCAGTACACGGAGGACCGACAGAGCGTCACCCTGCTTCAGGGCGAGGGACAGGCCGCCGAGGAGTTCGAGAGCGCGCCGCCCTACCTCACGCTGACCGTCGAGCGGTACGGCATCGCCTTCCGGCAGGACGACGACGAGTTCCGACAGCAGGTCAACGAGGCGCTCAACGCCGTCATCGCAAGCGGGCGGTACGCCGAGATATACACGGAGTACTTCCCCGGTGAGCCGCCTCAGAGCATCCTGCAACGCGGTCAAGGGACCACGACGGCCACGGGGAACGCGACCACGACTGGGAACGCGACCACGACCGGAAGCGAAACGACCACCGAGTGACTGACTTGGACGACCGACTCGACCCGCAGTTAGGTCATTTCGCAATTTTTGCGATTTTCTCGAACGTGGATCGTTATTTCTGAGCGTTCCGGACAGAATCGTCAGCGAATTTGGCTTCGGACACCGGAATCAAAAGGGGTAAATGCGTATACGATAAACGACAGCCTATCACACGCATGAAACGACGTACGTTCGTGAAGGGAACCGCCGGTGTCACCGGCGGACTGACGGTTGCAGGCTGTCTCGGCGGCTCCGGCGGCGGTGACGGAACCACCGAGGAGACGACCAGCGAATCGAGCGGCGAGGGCACGACCGGCGAGGACACGACCACCGAGGGAAGTGCCAGCGTCGAAGGACCCATCGTCATCGGTTCGGACATCCCGTATCCGCCGTTCGAGTTCCGCAAAGAGAGCGGCGAACTGACCGGATTCGACGTGGACATAGCGAAGGCCCTCTTCGAAGAGGAGATGGGGCTGGGCTACGAGTTCCAGCAGACCGGGTTCGACACCATCATCGGGAGTCTGAAGAACGATAACTTCCGCATCATCATGTCGGCGATGACCATCAACGACGAGCGCGCCGAAGAAGTGGACTTCTCGGACCCGTACTTTACGGCCTATCAGACCGTCGCCATCCTGAAAAACGGGAACGTCAGCAAACTCGAAGACCTCAAGGGCGAGACGGTCGCGGTCCAGAAGGGCACGACCGGCGAGGGCGCGGCCGAGGAACTCAAGAAGGAGTTCGGCGGCGACCTCACCCTCGACAGCTACGACCAGATTACCGGCGCGTTCAACGCCCTGCTGAACAATCAGGCGTCGGCGGTCATCAACGACAACACGGTCAATGCCAAGTACGTCAACGAGCAGGACGGCGTCGTCTTCCTCGAAGGCGAGGGCGAAGCGGCCGAGAAGGGCAAGAACGCCCCGCCGTACCTCACGCTGACCGTCGAGGAGTACGGCATCGCCTTCCGGCAGGACGACGACGACTTCCGAAAGCAGGTCAACGAGGCGCTGGCCGCCATCAAGGACAGCGGCCGGTACGACGAAATCTACGCAGAGTACTTCGAATCGTCCGGTAACTGACGACCGAAGCAGGTTTTTTGGTCGTTGACGACTCCGTGATACACAGCAATAATGGCGGGAACCTACTCAGACGAAACGACCGTCGAAGAACCCCAGACCGATAACGGACTGCTGACCGACCGGCGGGTGAAGTGGTTCGGTATCGCAGTCGCCGGGCTGTTCACGTCGGCGGTCCTCTACCTGTTGTACCGAATACTGACCGACTTCGTGGACTACGAGCTGATGCAGGCGGTGTTCCCGCGGTTCGTGGACGCCTACGTGCTGGTCCTTCAAATCTTCATCATCTCCAGCGTCCTCTCGCTCATCGCCGGGACGTTGGTGGGTCTGGGCCGGGTCTCCCGTACCAGATTCACTCGCTCGATAGCGACGGGATACGTCGAGTTCTTCCGCGGGACGCCCCTGCTGTTCCAGCTTTTCATCATCTACCTCGGCATTCCGGCCTTCTGGCGGAGTTCGCCACAACCCTTCCCCATCGAGAACTGGAGCTTCGCGGCGGCCGTCATCGGCCTGACGCTCAACCACGCCGCCTACTCCGGCGAGGCCATCAAGGGCGGCATCACGGCGGTCCCGGACGGCCAGATGGAGGCCGCCCGGTCGCTCGGTATGTCCTACATCGACTCGATGCGCGAGGTCATCCTGCCACAGGCCGCCCGAAATGCGCTCGCGGCGCTGGGCAACGACCAGGTCATCCTCGTGAAGGACACCTCGCTGTTGACCGTCATCGCGGTGCGCGAAATCATGAGCGTCTTCCGGAACGTCAACAGCAACACGTTCGACGCCTGGACCCCCATCGTGCTGGTGGCGCTGGCGTATCTGGCCATCACGCTCCCGCTGGGCAAAATCGTGCGCTATCTCGAACGCCGGTCCGCGTGGGGTGAGGGCCATGAGTAACGTCCCGGCCGTGGAGTTCGACGGCGTGGACAAGTACTTCGGCGAGACCCACGTCCTGAAGGACATCGACCTCGAAATCGAGGAGCAGGAGGTCGTCGTCATCATCGGGCCGAGCGGGAGCGGGAAATCGACGCTCCTGCGCTGCGTGAATCGGCTCGAGGAGATTCAGGACGGCGAGATTCGGATTCAGGGGACGGCCATCACCGACCCCGACGTGGACGTGAATCGCCTGCGCCAGCGCATCGGGATGGTGTTCCAGAGCTTCAACCTCTTCCCGCACAAGACCGCGCTGGAGAACGTCACGCTCGCGCCGACCAAGGTTCGGGGAGTCCCCAAGTCCGAGGCCACCGAGCAAGGACGCGACCTGCTCGAAGAAGTCGGCCTCGGCGACCAGGCCGAATCCTATCCGAACCAGTTGTCCGGCGGCCAACAGCAGCGAGTCGCCATCGCTCGGGCACTGGCGATGGACCCGAGCGTGATGCTGTTCGACGAGGTCACGTCGGCGCTCGACCCCGAACTCGTCGGCGAGGTGCTGGGTGTCATGCGGACGCTCGCCGACGAGGGCATGACGATGCTGGTGGTCACTCACGAGATGGGCTTCGCCCGCGAGGTCGGCGACCGCATCGTCCTGATGGCCGACGGCAACGTCATCGAGACCGGGCCGCCCGAGGAGTTCTTCCAGAACCCGGAGACCGACCGGGCCAAGCAGTTCCTCTCGCGCGTGAACTAGCGTCTGCGGTTCGCGAGTATCGTCTCCTTTTTTCGCCGATGGGGCGGGAAATGCCGAAATCGGTTTCCGTCTGAATCCGCCTATCACGGACAAGATGGCTCTCGAAAGCATCGACGCGGGCGTCTGGTCGCTCGTCCCCGCCGTGCTGGCGATTTCGCTGGCGTGGACGACCCGCGACGCCCTCATCGGGTTGTTCGTCGGCGTGGCGAGCGCGGGACCGGTCTACGGCGCGCTGAGGCCGGGGGCGGACGCGGTCGGCGTGCCCCCGGACTTCGTCGGTACTACCGCGGGCAACGCGCTCGGATTCCTCTTCGGGTTCAAGTTGATTCCGACGCTGGTGGCGACCGCACCGCTGTTCAGCGACGCGTGGTACGTCGAGAACGTCCTGCTGGCGATTTTCGCCATCGGCGGGATGATTGGACTGATGATTCGGGCCGGAGCGATTCGAGGCGTGCTGGAGGCCCTCGCTGACTGGGCCGACTCCCCGGCGGACGCAGAGAAGGCGGCCTACATCGCCGGAATTACAGTCCACATCGACGACTACTTCAACTGTCTGGTGGTCGGGTCGATGATGCGCCCGCTGACGGACAAGTACAACGTCTCGCGGGCGAAGCTGGCCTACTACGTGGACTCTGCGGGGAGTCCGGCGGCCCGCCTCGCCTTCTACTCGACGTGGGGCGCGGCGCTCATCGGGTTCATCGGCGGCGGCCTCACCGAGGCCCAAAAACAGGGCGTCCTGCCCGAGAGCATGGGCGGGTTCGTCAACGGGACCGGCGAGAGCGCGAGCGCCGTCACCGCCGAAATCTGGCCGCTGTTCTTCAACAGCCTCTTTTTCGGCTTCTACTCGTGGGTCGCGCTCGTCATCGCGGGACTGGTCGCGTGGCAGGTCTTCCCCAACATCTTCGGCATGGACCGCGAGGAGACTCGCGCCCGGAACGGCGGCGGTGTGGTCGGCGACGACCACGACCCCATGATCTCCGAGGAGATGGACGAGTACGAGATGGCTCCGACCGCCACGCCCGACTGGCGGAACTTCGCCGTGCCGGTCGCCACGATGATTCTGGTCGGACTGGGCGCGATGTTCTGGCGCGGGAGTCCGGTGGTCCACGTCCCCGGCAAGCCCGAGAACCTGCTGTTTTCGGTCGGCGGTTATCAGTTGATGGTTCCGCCAGCAGGTGCGTGGGCGTTCAACATCGGCGGCGTGAAACTCGGCCTCGCGGCCACGACGGCGCTGGTCGTCGCGTTCGTCCTCTACCGCCTCCGGGGCGACATCCCGAGCAACGACGACGCCACCGACGCGCTGGTCCGCGGGTTCAAGGGCATCTTCCTCGCGGCGCTCATCCTGACGCTGGCCTCCTCGATTCAGAACAGCGTCACGGTGCTGGGCATCGCCAACTTCGTCACCGACTGGTTCCAGAACGTCCCGGCGTGGATAATCCCGCTCCTCGTCTTCTTCTCTACCGCGGGCATCAGTTTCGCCGACGGGAGTTCGTGGTCCACCTACGGCATCATGTTCCCCATCGCCATCCCGGTGGCGTTCACGACCGGCGCGAACCTCCCGCTGGTGCTTGGCGCGGTGTTCAGCGGGGGTATCTTCGGCGACCACTCCTCGCCGATTTCGGACACGACCGTGCTGGCCTCCTCGACCAGCGGGAGCGACCACCTCGTCCACGTCCGGACCCAGATTCCCTACGCCGTCATCACCGCGGCCATCGCGGGCCTGCTGTTCCTGATTCTCGGGGTCGTGCTTCCGCAGGGCTTCGAGGTTATCCCGTACTGAGGCCGGGAGTCGAGGAGTCGCTCTTTTTTTGCCCGGCGGCGGCCGACCGACGCCGGGCGCGCTCGGTGGAACTTTTCACGAGAAGGCTCTCGGCGAACCAACCGCCAGCGAACGCCCGGCGAATCAACCACCGTGGGCGGGATGAAGGGGCCGCCCGGTCGCGGTCACGCGAACGAAGTGAGTCACGGAGCGACCGCGACCGGGTGGGCTTCAAGAAACGTTCACCACGACAATCCTGCGGTCGCACTCGTACGCGTGTTGCGGTCACACTCGTACTCGTGTCGAGACGGAGCACTTCCGACAAAGACAACAAAACAATTACTAAAGCAAGAAATTTACACTTCTGAAATATATATAATTCTCTAACGCTCGTCAGAACGCTTCTCGTCTTCGTCCTTCTCCGAATCCTCGCTCTCGTCACCCATCGGCAGCTCCTCCGTACTCTGGTTCGCCAGCGTCTCGTTGGCGACCTCCCGACCGATTTCGTCCTCGAACTGGTAGAGGTCGTGGGCCTGCGCGCTGAGGTTCCGGATGTGAGTCACGTTGATGTCGTTGGCGATGCGGACGGCCGTCGGCAGTCGCTCGGCGGCCCGCGCGGTCTGGTTGGCCCGCAACTCGACGGTCCGCGCCCGGACGACGAACTCCGACAGCGAGGCCCGGTACTGGCCTTCGGAAATCTCGTCGTCCGCCCGTCGCTCGGTGATGTTTTCCCGGACCGAGGAGAGCGCGTCGAGGTACGACTCCAGCGACTCGACCTCGTCGGCGACGACCGCGGCGCGCTGGGCAGAGGTCGTGGCGTTGTTCAGTCGCTCAGAGAGGGTCCGGTTCCAGAGTTCGCCCTGCAAGGAGGCACCCTGCGCGCCGACCGCTCCGGCGAGTTGCTGGCCCGGCGAGACGCCGGTCGTGGTCGAGTTGTTCTCGGTCGCGGTGTCCTCGCCCGGCCGGTCCGGTCGCTCCCGAGTGGTTTCGGCCTGTATCCCCAACTCCTCGTTCGACCGGTTCCGTTCGCTCGACCGGTTCTGCTCCGCTGACCGATTCTGCGCTGCTGACTCGTTCCCTTCCGTCGATTCGCTCTGCGCTTCTGGCTGACTCTGCGCTTCCGATTGGTTCCGTTCTGTCGAGTTGCTCTCGTCGTTCGACCGATTCTGTTCGCTCGACCGGTCCTGCGCTGCTGACTCGTTCTCCCCGTTGGACTGATTCTGTTCGTGTGACTGTTCCTGTCCCCAGAACTGGTCCGCTCCGCTCGTTCGCTGGTCCGCTCCGTTCGGTGACTGTCCCTCTCCGCCCATCGGATGCTGTCCCCCGTCGGCCGCGGCCGCCCCGGTCGCTCCGACCAGCGCGACCGCGGCGAGGAGGAAGACGAACGTCGGCCTCATTCGTCTGTTCACAGGGTTCCCACGGCCAATAAGCCGCCGTTACTGAACTCGGATTTAGCCGAATTAAGCTCGTTTCGGGGCGTCTACCGGCGCGACGCTCGTTTTCAGAACGTTAGGATTCCTGTTGTTCGGTGGCCAACGCGAGTACGTTCTCCCTACCGAGCCGGAAGCTCTCGATTTTGCCCTGCTCGCGCAGGCTCCCGACGACTTGGCTGGTCTTGGCCTCGGTCCACCCGAGTTCGTCCACCACGGCCTTCTGCTTGACCCGACCGCCCCGGCGCTCCAGCAGTCGGAGGACGCGCTCCTCGTTGCTCAGCAGGTCCTCGGGCGGTTGGTCGGCGGGTTCGGACGACTCGTTCTCGCGGGACCGGTAGAGCCACCACCCGCCGCCAGCGAGCGCGAGGACGCCGAGGCCGCCGACTGCGAGCGCCAGCAGTCCCCACGGCAGGCCCTCGGGCGGGTCGAACCACCCGGTTCCGGGCGTCGTGAGGACGATTCGAGGCTCGTTGCCCGCGAACTCGAGGGGGCCGCTCCAGACCACCGCCTGCTCGCGCTTCTCGTAGCCCGAGTCGGGTTCGGGTTCGATGGTGGTGGCCTCGTAGTCCTCGGGCCACTTCACCAGCAGTCGCGTCTTCTCGTTGAGAATCAGCCCCGACAGCGAGTCGCCGACGCGAATCTCGCCGCCGGAGGTCTCGGCGAACCCGTCCCACCGGAAGGAGTAGACCACGAGTCCGTACCGCTGGGGGAACTCCCGAATCTCGGCCCGGACCGAGTAGTTGCTCCCCGTCATCGCTCGGCCCGCGGACTCCTCGGCGCTCCGAATCGTGCTGTTCATCCGACCGACGAACTGCTGGCTGTAGCGTTGGGAGTTGTTCTCGATGTCGGACTTGTAGCTCCGGAAGGCCGCGGTCGTCTCGGGGTCGTCGAGTCGCGTCCGGTAGACCACCTCCCACCGGGCGGTTCCGTTCTCGTAGACGCTCACGTCGAGGACCACCGTATCGGGCGTGACCTGCTGCATCTGGCGAGCGGTCGCTGGCGTCGCTACCGAGTCCGCTGGCCGTTCGACGTTCGTCGGCGTCGTCGCCCTCGTCGAGGCCGCTGCAATCGCAGGCGCACCCACCGCGGCGGTAAGACAGAGCGCCGCGGCGACTAACGCGAACTGTCGCGCCCCCATTCGACTGTTATCTCCGGCCCCCAGCAAAAAAGAGATTGCGTCACTTTGGCTCGTCTTACCCGCCATCTCGTAGTTCCACGAGTCATTTCTTGTCGGTAGTCTCCGGTTACCCCGATTAGGAACGAGTTGGCGGTCTTAATCCGGGTTAATTCGACGCCAACCCGTCCTCAGGCTTTCCAATCGGCTTTCAGGGTTTCGGGGGTTGAAGCACCTGTCCGTGTTGCCGTAAATTGGCGAGACACCATGTCGAAGACGGAAACGCACACGGCTGACGCGGTGGAGTACGAGAGCGAGACACCCTTGCGCGTGCAAGCAGACTGGTCCGGCACCGAGACGCTCGACTCGGCGATTACCTGCGCCATCTCGCGGGCGACGGGGGTCTCGGTCCGAGAACTCGCGCCCCTCTACGAGTACATGGACCCCGACGCGCTCCACGAGTTCGTCGCGTCGATGCGCGACCGCGAGACGGAGACGTCCATCACCTTCCAGTACGAGGGCCACGACGTAACGGTCCGCGAGGATGGCGAGATTCTGGTCTGGCCCGCGAGATAAGTGCTCAGGAGAAGTCCCCGAGTCCGGCCTGCGACTCGTCGTCCCCGCTGGCCTCGGCCTCCGAGTCGTCCTCCGAACTCGCTTCGTCCGCGTCCGACTCGGCCGAATCGGATTCGGTCGGGTCGGACTCGGCGGCTCGACTCCCGTGACTCCCCTCGAACGCGCCCCCGGAATGCTCCACGGCCTCCTCCTCCCGAAGTTCCTCGGCCTCCTCGACGATGTTCTGGACCTTGTTCGTGGTCTTGCCGGACCCGGTGACGAACGAGACGTGTTCGGCTTCGAGGTCGTACTTCGCGGTCATCACGGTCGTCAACTCGCGGTCCTTGCAGTGGTGGGTCATCGCCGAGAGGAAGGGCAGTATCTCCCGCCGGGCGGTGGACATGCTCACGCCGTCGGTCTCGGCTATCTTCCGAGCCACGTAGTCGCGCTTGTTGCGATTCGCTTTCGAACTCCCGAGCTTTCGCCAGTAACTCGGCGGGCCGTAGCGCGTCCACCCGCCCTTGTCGCCCTGCCGGGCCGCCGCGACACCGCCAGCGATGTTGTCGCCCGCGTACCGCCACAGCGAGTAGTCCTGGGAGGCCCGAACTCGACCGAGCCACTTGTCGGCGTTCGACAGGAAGTCGTACGCGGTGGCTAACTCCTCGCCCTCGTAGTCTTTGGGCACGTTGTCCTCGACCCAGTTGAGCATGTCGTCGGGGGTCTCGTCCACGTCGTAGGACTGCTGTATCGCGCTCTGGGCGTCGGCCTCCTTGAACAGCACGTCGAGGAAGTCGAAGATGCCGCTGGTCCGGTCTCGGTCGCCCGTGACCTCGACGTCCTCTTTCGTGAGTCGCTCGCTGGTCTCGGCGATTGCCTGCAAGTCGTTGACCGCCGACCGGAGGTCCCCGTCGTTCTTGTCGGCGATGGCCCTCAGCGCGTCCTTCTCGTAGTCGATGCCTTCCTGCTTACAGATGTGGCGGAGCGCGGGCACGATGGACCGGGCCTGCACGTCGCGGAACTCGATGGTCTCGCAGTTGTTCCGCAGGGTGTTCGACATGTCGTAGAACTCGTTGGCGATGAGGACCATCGGTTGGCCCGACTCCTTGACGACTTGCGTGATGGCCTTCGACCCGCCCCTGTCGACGTTGCCGTGGAGGTTGTCGGCCTCGTCCATGATGACGAGTCGGCGGCCGATTTCGCCCTGCGCGGTCTGGGTCAGCGTTCCGCTCTTGGCGGCCTCTCCGGCGACCTTGTCCACCACGTCCGCGGTTCGGGTGTCGCTGGCGTTCAACTCGATGGTCGGCCACCCCATGTCGTTGGCCAGCGCGTGGGCCGCGGAGGTCTTGCCCACGCCCGGACTGCCGTGCAGGATTACCGCGTCCCGGTGGTTCTCCCACGTCTGGGCCCACTCCTTCAACTGGTCGCGGGCCTTGTTGTTCCCGCGAATCTCGGAGAGAGAGGAGGGCCGGTATTTCTCGGTCCAGTCGGTCATTGGCGGGTAGTAGGGAGGTAGGGAGTTTAGGGATTGCGGAGCCTTCGCACCGCCGAGAATCGCACCACAGCTTTTTCTCGCTGTCCGTGGTAGTATATCGCATGACTGATCCGCGTTCGGTAACGATGGACGACGAAGAGCGCGACAACTTCCTCGAACCCGGGGGCACGGGCGTCCTCTCGTTCGCACGGGGCGAGGAGTCGCCTTTCTCGCTCCCGGTGTCGTACGGCTACGACGTGGCCGAGGGCCACTTCTACTTCCGACTCGCGTTCGGGCCGGACGCCGGAAAGGCCGAGGTGGTCGAGGAGGGCGCGTCGGTGTCGTTCGTCGCCTACGCCGACACCGACTCGGGGTGGCGGAGCGTGGTCGCGTCGGGCGAGTTGAGCGAAATCTCCGAGGACGCGCTCGACCCCGAGGTCGGCGAGGCGATGCAGCGAATCGAACTCCCGCTAGTGGACGTGTTCGAGCGCAACCCCCGCGAGGTGAGCTTCCGGTTCTTCCGACTCGACCCCGAGGAACTGACCGGGCGAAAGGAGGCAGTCGCCGAGTACTAACCGGGCGAAAGGAGGCAGTCGCCGAGTACTAACCGGGCGAAAGGAGGCAGTCGCCGAGTACTAACCGACCGGCGAACTGCTACGGCAGGTGTTCGGAGACGAACCCGTGGCCGTACTGCTCGATGGCACGGATAATCGGCCGCGCCGAAATCCGGCGCACGATGGACTTCTCGGGCGGGCTGCTCCCGGCCAGCGAGGTCTTCCATCCGGTCTTCTCCTGCAGTCGGGACCGCTCGCGCTCGGCGGCCGCGACGGTCTCCTCGACAGGCATCGACTTCACGACCCCGTCGTGCATCAGCAGTTCGCCGTCCACGATGACGGTGTTCGCGTCGCCGCCCGTTATCGTGTTCGTGAGGAGCGACGGCAGGTTGCTGAAGGGTTCGTGTCGCCGCGCGTCCACGTCGAAGAGGACGACGTCCGCGCGCTTTCCGGCTTCGAGACTCCCGATTTCGTCGTCCATGCCCAGCGCGCGGGCGGCGTCGATGGTTAGCATCTTCACCAACTTGTAGGAGGACAACTGGTGGGCACCGTACTCGAAGTTCGCCAACAGTCGGGCGTGTTTTGCCTCCTGGATGATGTCCCAGCAGTCGAACCAGAAGGGGTCGTCCAGACCGAGCGCGACGTTCGCACCGGCCTCTCGGAGCGCCGGGAGCGGGAACCACGTCTGGGCACCGGCCCGGAAGTAGCTGTAGACGGTCGCGCAGTGGAGGACGTGGGCACCCGACTCCGCGATTCGGCGGGCGTCGTCCTCGTCGGCGTGGAGCAGGTGGGTCAGCAGGGTGCGCTCGTCGAGGAGGTCCAGTTCGTCGAGCAAGGCGATGGGGTCGTCGGCCCCGCTCGCGGCCGCCATCGTGTCGGCCTCCGGGGTGTCGTAGAGGTGGGTGTGGAGGCGCAGGTCGGGGTAGTATCGCCGGAGGTCGGCGACGCCCTCCCAGAGCTTGCGCGAACAACCGACCTCGCCGCCGGGGGCGATGCTGGCGGTCACGCGCCCGTCGTAGGTGTCGTGGTACTCCTCGATGAACGACCGGGCCTCGGCGAGTTGCTCCGCGGGCGACTCGGGCTTGAGCAGGTCGGCGAGTTCGGGACCGATGACGCCTCTGAGGCCGGACTCGCCCACCGCCTCCGCGCCGATTTCGGGCGTGAAGTCCATCGCGTTGACCGTCGTAATCCCGTTGGTCAGTTGCCGAAGGCAGGCGAGTTCCCACCCCGCCTCGAAGAAGGAGTCGCCGAGTTCCTTCTCCGCGTTGTGGTACAGGCTGATGGCCTCCCGCAGGAGGTGGTCGCCGTCGAGGTCACTGAACAGGCCGCCGACCAGCGCGAAGTCGGTGTGGCGGTGGGCGTCGATGAGACCCGGAATAGCGATCTGGCCGTCGGCGTCGATGACGCGGTCGGCGTCGGCCCGGCGGTCGGCCTCCTCGGTCGGTTCGACCGCGGTAATCTCGCCGTCCTCGACTCGGATGGTCCCCTCTCGCAGGATGCGGTTCTCCTCGTCCACGGTCACGACCGTCGCGTCGTGAATCACGAGTTCGCTCATCTGATAGTTCTGTCTCGGCTCACGTCGTCTCGACTAGAAAAAAGTTGTGTGTTTGATAAAACTGCGCTACCGGCTGTCGAGTCCGGACAACGCTTTTATTTCGCCCCTCCGACGCCCCTCCTATGTTTCCGGAGCGAATCGACACCGACCGTCTCCTGCTGGAACGGCTCTGTCACGAGAACGTGGATTCGCTCGCGCTCTACGACTGCTTCGCCGCGGGCGTCGCGGACGAGGAGGTCTTCGAGTACGTTCCCCAAGAACCGTGGCAGACGCCCAAGGAGGCCCACGACCGAATCGAGGACGCCGAGGAAGGGTGGCGGGATGGAACCGCGGCAGAGTACGTGGTCCGGCCGAAAGACGGCGAAGAGCGGGCCGGTGAAATCGCTGGCACGGCCCACCTCCACTGCGAGTGGGAGCGCCGAACCGGGAGACTCGGTCTGGTTCTGTGCAAGCCCTTCTGGGGCCGAGGCTACTCCGGCGAGCGCGCCGCGGCCCTACTGGAACTGGCGTTCGACCGCCTCGACCTCGAACTCGTGACCGCGGGCTACAACGAGGGCAACGAGAAGTCCGAACGCGCCATCGAGAAGTACGTCGAGCGATTCGGGGGGCAGTACGACGGCGTCCTCCGGAACTGGGTGCCGATGGGTGACGAAGTAGACGACCTGCACCGCTACACCGTCACGCGAGAGCAATGGAAGCAAGCCGTCGCATCCGAAAGAGACGACCAATCATGACGACCCAGCGATTCGACGTTCACGACCATCGCCACGCGCTGAAACTCCACAAGGACACGGGCAAGACGCAGTTGTGGGAGAACAAAAGAGAGTTAGCCTGCCCGGCCTGCGAGGAGGCCTTCTCGGACCTGCTCGTCTCCGAGAAGCGCCACAACAGCTTCAACCCGCCCGAGGGCCGGTTCTGCGTGGTCCGAGAGGAGGGCCGGATTCTGGTCTTCACTCACTGACGGCGGGGTCGGCGTCGTCCGCGCGGTCCGGCGAGTCTGCGTCGTCGGCCCGAGCGTTCGTCGCCTCGACGCGGTCGCCCAGTCGGTCCAGCGACGACCCGGCGACGACGTCCCCGCCCTTGAGGACCGCCTCGGGTTCGCCGAGCGCGGCGGTGTCTTCGAGGGGATTCTCGTCCAGCACGAGGAAGTCGGCGAACGACCCGGATTCGAGGGTTCCGGCCTCCTCCAGACCGACGACCTCCGCCGCGCGGCCGGTCATGGCGACGATGGCGTCCATCGGGTCCATCCCGTACTCGGTCATGAACGAGATTTCGGTGGCGTTCGCGCCGTGGTAGTTGAACGGCGTCCCGGCGTCGGTGCCCCCGACGATGTCGACGCCCGCCTCGACCGCGGCCTCGAACGACTCGATGTGGCGCTCGTAGACGGTGTGGGTTTTCTGGACGCTCTCGTCGGTGGCGTGGTCGGCGTTGCGCACGATTCGGTAGGGCGCGGAGAGCGTCGGGACCAGCACCACGTCCTCGGCCACGAGGAGTTCGATGGTCGCGGCGTCGAGGAAGGTGCCGTGTTCGATGGTGTCCACGCCCGCCCGAATCGCGGCCCGAGCGCCCTCTGCGCCGTGGGCGTGGGAGGCGACGTGGACGCCCCGGCGGTGGGCCTCGTCCACGAGGGCGTCCATCTCCTCTTGGGTGAACGCGGGGGAGTTGGGGTCCGTGCCGGGCGTGGTCACCCCGCCGGTCGCCATGAACTTGATGAACTCCGCGCCCTTCTTGACCTGCTCGCGGACCGCGCGTCGGCACTCTGTCGGGCCGTCTACCTCCCGGCCGAGGTGGTGGCCGTGCCCGCCCGTGATGGTGATGGAGCGACAGTTTGCGACCATCCGCGGGCCGGGCACGTCGCCGCGCTCTACGTGTTCGGCCAGCACCACGTCGAGGTCGCGCGCCCCCATCGCTCGGACGCCGGTGACCCCCGATTCGAGCGTCTCGCGGGCGTTCTTGGCCTCGGTCAGCATGAGTTCGCCGTCGCTCATCGCCACCACGTCGGCCACGCTGGCCTCGCCGGACAGCGAGAAGTGGACGTGAGCGTCCACGAGTCCGGGCACGACGGTCCTGCCCCCGAGGTCGTAGACTTCCTCGTCGTCTCCGGGTTCCGCGTCGCCGACCGCCTCGACCCGGCCCGACTCGGGGTCGAACCGAAGCGACGCCTCCTCGTACACTTCACCGGTCCCGTCGAGAATACGGGCGTCACGAACAATCATTTGTGGTATATTTCCCGTCCGTGGCCTTGAATCCCGCGGAGAGCGGCGATATTCTCACGGGATTTAAGACCGAACCAGTCGGTCGGCTGTCGAGAGGCCACAAGATACTCCACCCGTCGCTGGCAGGTGGCCGGTATGCCAACGACGCAAGACGCATCTGTGCGGGACGACGGTCTCGGTCTCGGCGGACTCCTCGCCCGCGGCGCAATCGGCGGTGCCAGCGCGTGGCTGGTCGGCTATCTGGTCGCGTACGTCTGGAAGGCCCAAGCCGTCTCCGAATCGCTCCGGGGCGTCGGCTTCGTCTCGGAACTGCTCGGCGGCGAGGCGATTCCGGCGTGGAAGGGCGTGACGTGGCTCTTCCTGAACGCCCACTTCGTCGCCACGCGGATTCCGACCATCGCGGGCGGGACCCGGACGACCAACTTCGTCACGGGCGAGGGCGGCTCGACGCTCCTGCTCGCGCTCCCCGCCCTGCTGTTGGTCGTCTCCGGCGCAGTCGCGGCCTACGGGAGAGGCGGTGGCCCCCTCGACGGGGCGAAAACCGGTGGGAGCGTCGTACTCGGCTATCTCCCGCTCTCGACGGGGGCCGCGTTCCTCACCTCCCACGCCATCGGCGACACGCAGGCGGCTATCTCGCCCGACCCCGTGACCGCGATTCTCCTCGCAGGCGCGGTCTACCCCCTCGTCTTCGGGAGCGTCGGCGGCGCGCTGACGGAAATCGCCGAGTAATCGGTGATTCGGACTTTATAAGCGCCAGCCACTCGCGGCCCAATCGCAGACCAACCGCCGTTCAACTGCGGTCCAACGGACCAGCGACTACCGATTACAGCGCGTGACGAGCGCGTTACGTCTCGTGTGCAAGTGCCTAACAGGCGAACCCAGACAAAACGTTCCCGCCCCGTTAAATGTTGTCTCAACTACTATTCGGTGATGGAAGTCTGGTGCGACTACTGCGAGGACGAACAGGAAGTCGTCAGAACGGTCTCGTGGCAACCCGACCACTGTGCGGTGTGCGGAAATCAGATAGAGACGTCGTAGCGAGTCGTTACTCCAACTTCCGAGCGACCATCTCGCCCCAGTGTTCGAAGCCGTGTCGCTCGTAGAACGCTCCCGCACGGTCGTTTTCGCGGTCCACGTCCAGCACTAATCGGTCGAGCGGGAGGTCCTGCTCCTCGGCGACTTCGACGGCGGCCGCCATCAAGTCGTCGGCGACGCCGGTACCGCGGTACTCCGGCCGGACGTAAATCTCGTTCAGCACCGCGGCGTCCCAAATCATCGCCAACTGCTGTGGCAGGACGAAGACGTAGCCAGCGAGCGCGTTCGTCTCGTTCTCGCTCTCGCCGACAGTCTCGCTTTCGCCGACGTTTTCGTCGTCTTGAGCATTCTCTTCGTTTCCTTCAGAATTACTATCCGTTCCCTCGACAATCTCTGCAACCGTCACGCACCGGGGATTGTGCTTCGTACACCAGAACACCCAGTCGAGGTATCGCTCGCCGTACTCGTTGGTGAGTTTCTCCTCGTAGACGGACTGCTTGTCGTCGCCGCCGGTGCCCGACCCGAGGCCCAGCTCGAAGGCGCGCTTGAGGTCCCAGAGGTCCTCGGGGTCGCGGTCCGGGTCGTAGGGTCGGAGTCGAACGTCGTTCCCCTCGGTCGCGGACTCGTCGCTCGTGTTCCCGTCGGTCATGGCTGGTGGTGGTCCGCGAAGGCGTTTAGCGGTTGCGAGTTCGGGGCGGACGAAACGCTACTCCCGCCGTCGCTCCATCCAGACCCGCATCCCGACCACCGAGTAGCCCGTCAGCGCGAGGAGCGCCCGCTCCCCGGTGTAGGCGATAGGGAAGAGTCGCTCGACCTGTTGCTCCTCAGCGCCCTTCTTCGGGTCGATGCCCGTGCTGTAGTGGGTGTTGTCGGTCGTGGGCGCGGGTTTCGAGTCGCCTCCGCTGGCACCGCCGCCGGAGCTACCGGCTCCTCCGGCGCTCCCGCCACCCGACGCGCCCGACCCGGCGTCCGGACCGGCGCTCGTGGCGGGGTCGGGCACGAGCGAGTCCACGAGGGCTTGGACGTCGACCGTCACCAGCGTCTGGACGAACCCCTCCGTGGTCGAGTAGAACACTTTGCCCGAGAAGGTGTAGAACCGGTCGTGGACCGGGTAGAGGAGGTTCGCGCCGTTGAAGAAGGCGTCGAGGCCGATGCCCGCGAAGGCGACCGCAACCACGCTGACCCACGCGACTCGGACGCCCCGGGGTCCCCACCGCGAGCGAAGGCGCGCCTCCTCGCGGTATCTCAGGTCCCACCAGAGGAGCGCACCCCCGAGGAGTGGCAACAGCAGAGTGTGGAAGGCCGCCCGGTGCGCGCCCTCTATCCAGAACCCGAGAAACACGTCGAAGTCCACCAGCGCTGTCGCCGCCATCACCACCGCCACCGCCTTCCCGTCGAAGTACTCGGCCAACAGCGCCGTCCCCACGAGGCCCGCGAGCGCGACGTGAACCACCGTCGATGGCATCTGCACCTACATGGGTTGTCAAGATGTATCAAGATTTGCCCTCGCGCGCTCGGCGACGAGCGAATCGCTACGCCCGCCACTCGCCGGGGCGACGTATCAGCCTCGCGGGCTGTTCGACGTTCGCCGAACCCCGATTTCGATACCCTTTTCCGCCAGACTCGCGCACACCGGACCATGACCGACGCCACCGACCCCCGCGAGGACCTCGCCGAGCGCATCGCGGGCGAAATTACCCTCTCGGAGGACCCCGGCGCGACCCTCCGCAAGTGGCGCACCGACTTCGGCGTCTCCCAGACCGACCTCGCAAATCACCTCGACGTCTCCTCGTCGGTCGTCAGCGACTACGAGTCCGGGCGGCGCGAGAGTCCGGGCATCGGCGTCGTGGCCCGCATCGTGACCGCGCTGTTGGACATCGACGAGCGCCGCGGCGGCGACCGCATCCGCCAGTACGCCAGAGTCCTCTCGGCGGGGTTCGAGAGCGACATCGTGAGCGACCTGCGGGAGTACCCCACGCAGGTCTCGCTCGACCGGTTCTACGAGACGGTGGGCGCGACCGAACTCTCGGAGGGCGACCAGCGCCACGTCACCGGCCACACCGTCATCGACAGCATCGAGGCCATCACGCGCCTCTCCAGCGAGGAGTTCTATCGCCTCTACGGCCAGAGTACGAGCAGGGCGCTGATGTTCACCAACGTCACGCGAGGCGAGTCGCCCCTCGTCGCCATGCGCGTGGTCAACCCGACGCCGAACGCGGTGGTCCTCCACGGCCTCGACCGCGAGGACCTCTGGGAACACGCCCCGAAGATGGCCCGCCTCGACGGCTTCTCGCTGGCGATTACGAACGAACCCATCGACGACGTGCTGAAGGCACTCCGGGAGTTTCCGTAATCGGACGGCCGCTCGACCGTAAGACGCCTCTCCGCGGACGGTCGCGTTCGAGCCGGGAAAGTGGTGGTAACTTCTCGCAAAGGTATTTCGATACAACGCCTTTTTCCGATTGATACACCTGGCCTCTCGGTATATCCGACCGTGATTCGGAATACCGAAAACGACGGTACTGACCTCGAAAGTGACACAGTGTTTCGAAAGGCCTCGACAAAGTCGGCCGCTTCACCGGATACCGGAGAATGAAGACGTGGTACCTTTTGGGCCTCGACGAGGGCTCGTGGTCGGACAGAATCCTGTTCTTCGTAGCGATGGCCGTGATGCTCGCTCTCGGCGGGTTGGGGTTCCTGAACCCGTCGTTACTGAGTAGCACGCTCACGGGCGCGAAGACGTGGGTTCTCGATTACTTCGGCTGGTGGTTCATCCTCCTCGGATTCCTCCTGCTCGTCGTCGTCCTGCTGATGGTGTTTTCCCGGTACGGGCAACTCCGAATCGGTGGTCCCGATGCCGAACCGGAGTTCGGCCTGTTCTCGTGGCTGTCGATGGTGTTCACCGTCGGGTTCGGTGCGTCCATTCTCATCTGGGGCGTCGCGGAACCCGTCTCCATCGTCACCAATCCGCCACCGAAGCCGTACCCGGTCCAAGGCGCGTCCGTGGAGTCGATGGCGCTGGCGTTCATGTTCGTTCACGAGGTGTTCCCCGGCCTGGCGATGTGGTACCTCCCGGTCGCAATGGCGTTCGGCATCATCGTCTACACCGACGGCGTCGGCGATTACAAGATAAGCTCGATGCTCACCGCCATCGTGGACGAGGACCGCATCCCGGGCCTCTACTGGGCGGTCGATTTGGCCGCGGTCGTCGCGACCATCGGCGGAATCTCGACGACGCTCGGGTTCAGCGCGCAGACGATGGCGGCCATCCTCGGCCGGGTGTTCGACCTCGAAGCGACGGTCCTGACGTACGCGGTCTTCGCGCTCATCGGGGTCGTCTTCCTCGGCGACGTCTGGCTCGGTCTCAGGAAGGGAATCCGCAACGCCGCCCGCGTGACCATGTTGTTCATCGGCATCTCGATGGCGCTGCTCGTCGTGGCGGGACCGACCGTCTTCATGTTCGAACTCGGTCTGGACGCCACGGGCGTCTGGCTCAGCGAGATGTTCCGCCTGATGCTCTACACCGCGCCGACGTCCGAGGGTAACTGGGCGGCCAACTGGACCGGATTCTGGTGGGCGTGGTGGGCCGCTTGGAGCATCTTCGTCGGCAGTTTCGTCGCCCGCGTCTCGAAGGGACGGACCATCCGCGAGATGTTCGTCGTACTCGTCGTGGTACCGACGCTGCTCACGTGGGTCCAGCATCTACTCATCGGCGGGTGGGTGCTCGCACCGGGGTACCAGCAACCGGTCGCCGGAGCCATGGCCGCTGCTGGCAAGCCCGCGGCCATCGCAAAGGCCCTGCAAATCACCTCCTTCGGGACGGTACTGGCGGTACTGTTCGTGTTCGTCATCGCGGGGTACATCGTCACCTCGCTCGACTCGGCGGTGTTCATGATCTCCGCGATCACGCTCGGCGACGAGAATCCCAACCCCCGAAACCGTGCGTGGTGGGGCGCGCTACTGGCCTTCTTCGGGATGATGTCGCTCGAACTCGAAGAGTTCGGCTCCATTCAGTCGCTCTCGGTCACGATGGCGCTTCCGTTCTCGATACTGCTACTCGTTATCCTGTACGGGAGTTACGTCGTCGCGAAGAGACACGTGCGGAACGACGGCGAGACCCACGTGGAGTCCGACACGTTCCTCACCCGACAGTCGGATTCGAGCGCGCCGAGCGACGACTGAAAGGACGTTTCGGAACGACACGCCCTCTCTACTGACGTTCGAGAAGCGGTGTCGGAACGAAGGGTAGACGGTGTCGGAAAGAAAGACGGGCGACGAGACCCCGAAATCTGAGACGGAACCGAGCGAACTACTCCACGTAGTCGTACAGACGCTCGTTCATCCGACCCGTGCCGGTGAACACGAACTCGCCGTCGGGGACCGTGAAGTCCTCCATCTCGATGGTCTTGTCGTGGTTGTGGCGGTCGTGGACGTTCTCGTACTCGTCGAAGGAGAGGTCGTAGCGGGCGGCGTTCTGCTCGTCGATGTTGAGCGCCTCGATTTCGTCTTTCCACCCCTCTTGGACGGTCTCGGCGTGGATTTCCGCCTGCGCGCCGGAGCCGTAGGAGCCGACGCCGAGCTTCCGTCCGGCGAGGTCGCGGCCCTCCTCGGCGGCCTGCTTCAGCGCGGCGGCGCGGGCGATGTGGACCGAACCGGTGTACCAGTTGCCGACCTCGCGGGAGATGGAGAGGGTCGGCTCGATGGTGGCGTCGTACCACTCGCGGTAGTCGTCGGTCGAGCTGAGTTCGTCCATGTAGTCGCGGATGGCCTCCTCGTACTCCTCGCGGTCCTCGAAGTCCTCCTCGCGGGGCTGGAAGCCGATTTCCTCGGCGAGTTCCTCCTCGATGGGCGTGCCCCGAATCATGTGGCGGTAGGCCAGCACCGCGGCCTTCCGGACCATGCCGGGGAAGGGCGTGTGGAAGGGGACGTAGGCGAAGTCCTCGGGGTGAGAGGCTCCGGCGACCGACTCGTAATCTTCGAGCGCCTCGCGCATCCGAGCCAGATACACCTGCATCGAGCGCTTGCCGTCCACGCTGGGGAACTGCTGGTTGGGCTTGAGGAAGTCGGTCTCGTCGGCCGAGCCGTAGCCCTGCTCGGCGGACATCTCGACGAGGTTGGGGTCCTCGGAGATGAGCATGGCGACCGCGCCAGCGCCCTGCGTGGCCTCGCCGGGGTCTCCTCGGGCGTAGAGCGCGGTGTCGGTCGCCACCACGAGCGCGGACCGACCGCGGTTCCGCCCCGCTTTAATCCAGTTGTATGCGTCGTCGAGGCTCTGAGTGCCCGCGATGCAGGCGAACTTGCGCTCGCCCTTGTTGGCGTGGTGGAAGTCCTCGTCGTAGACCTGTTCGAGACAGCCCGCGATGTACGTCGAGACGGGCTTGGAGTTGTCGAACGCCGACTCGGTCGCCACGTCGATGCGGCCGATGTCGTCGGGGGTTAGCCCCTTGCGGTCCATCAGGCGATGGGCCGCGTTCGCGCCCATCGTCACGATGTCCTCGTGGGCGTCGGGGAAGGAACTCGCGTGCAGGCCGAGTCCCTTGGTGTACTTCTCGGGGTCCTCGCCCTTCTCGGGCGCGAACGTCTCCGCGAGGTCGAGTTTGAGCTTCCCCGTCCAGATCTCGATGGCGTCGATACCGACGGCTGTCATGTATCCACATCGGACGACCGGATATAAGGTTTTGTCGATAGGGTCTTCGACGTGCGTCGAAGACAGTCAGCAGGACGACCGGCTCTGGTCGCTATCGTCGCCGTTCGCGGTGTCGGCGATTCGCTCGCATGCTCGGTTGCCTTCGCCGTCGCGCGCAATCAGCGTGACAGTGTAGTCGTCGCCGTACGCGCCCTGTTCCCGATACGTCTCGGACCCCGTGGCCCCCGAGTACGTCTCGACCGTCGAACCGGACTTGTTGACGTAGACGTTCACGGACTCGAGGTCGTCGTCGGTCACGTCCCACGATACGTCGAACTCGGCCGTGTCGCTCTGACCGCGACACTGACCGCCGGGGTTCCGGTCGCACGGGTCGCTCCGGTCGGTCACGTCGAACGACTGGACCGTCGGTGAAGCGCCGCCGTCTCCGCCGCCATCACCGGGGCCGTCTCCGCCACCGCCGTCACCCGGACCACCGACGCTGTAGACCTGCAAGTCGAACGTCAGGTTCTCCTTGGCCTCGGCGTCGAACTCGGCGTTCGGCACGTCCGCGATGCTCACGTTCACCTGCTCCTCGCGGGTGTTCCCGTCGAACTCGCCCGCCTCGAACTGGACCGTGACCTGCCCCTCCGAGTCGGTCTTGAGGTCTTCGAAGGACCGCTTCGATTCGCCCTGATAGACCAGCGCGTCGTCCGGTTCGTTCGGTTCGGTGGCGTCGATAGAGAGGTTCACCTTCGCTCCCGTGACCGGGTTGTTGTACCGGTCGCGGACCTCCACGACGAGTTTCTGGCTGGTACCCTCTGCCACGCTGGCGTCGTCGCCGCGAACGTCGGTGACGTAGTGGGGGCCGACCCCCGACACGTCGGTTCCGACGCCGACTTTCGCCATCTTCAGTTGGTAGACGCCGGGTTCCAGCACGACGCGGACGCGGTCGGTTCCGGCGTCTTCGACCGCGGCGACGTGCTTGTCGGGGTTGTCCCCGTCGGGGTCGAGTTCGCTGTCGAGGAGGTCCTCCCATTCGCTCACGCTCAGTTTCGTCGGGACGACCAGCGACAGGTCCTCGCTCTCCTCGTTCTCGACCGTCACGGTCCGAGCGGCCGGACTGACCGGCCGGAGGTTCACGCTCGCGGTTCCACTGCTCGCCTTCGAGAGGTCGCCGGTCAGCGCGACCAGCGAGACGGTGTTTCCGCGGACGAGTCGCTGACCTGCCACGACTCGGGTCGCGCCGTCGAACCGGTTGTAGAGGACGCCGTTCCGGTAGACGGTCGTCGGCGGGTTCTGGTAGACGTTGTAGTTGGGGTCGTAGGTCAGCCCTCGGCTCTGGAAGGTCCGAGGGTTTCCGTCCCAGTAATCGCCGGTCTCGCCGCTGGCCTTCGCGTTTTCGAGGCGAACCGGGGCGGACGAGGAGGTCCGAAGCGACCCCGAGGGCGGCGAGGGGTTGACGAAGAAGGCCCGAACCGGGTATCGGGTGCCGAGCGCAATCGAGGACGACCCGCCGCTTCCCGTCTCGGCGGTCCGGAGGAGTTCGTCCCGCAGGTCCTGCATCTGGCTCTGGACCTGCTGGTTGTGGTTGAACTCCACCTGCTCGTTCTGCTGGGGGACGACCGACGCCTGATACGTCGAGACCAGGACGATGAGAACCGCGAACAGCAGCACCGTCCCGATTTGGACCGTCACCCCGCGCTCGTCGGTTCGGAGTCGCACTACTCGCTTTCTTTCAGGGATAGTAGTTAAACGTAGCGCCTGCGCAGTCGGAATAGAGTCGGAAAAAGTCGGTCTTTCGACCGGCGACAGACGCTCAGGCCTCTTCGTCTTCTTCTTCGACCACTTCGGGGTCGCTCATCGCGCTCTGGAGGCTGTCGAGGCCGTTGACCCACTCGGTGACCAGACCGTATTCGAGGTCCTCGGTCACGGACATGTCGAGTTCCTCGCCGTCGATGATGCGCGTCCCGGCGGCCGCGACCAGTCCGAGCGCCGAGTCGAGGTCTTCGGCCTCCTCCGCGCGGCCAGCCTCGACGACGTACTCCTCGACGGCGGCCTCGTCGGCCGGGCCGTCGGCGACGTACTGCTCGGCGGCGTAGAAGACGCAGACCAGACTCGTCTGGACGCCGTCGATGAGCATCGCTTTCTCGTCGTTCTCGAAGTCCACTTCGTCGAGGACGACCTCTCGGATGTCGTTGAGTTCGTCCAGCGCCTCCTCCTCGTCCACGTCACCGTCGTCGTAGGCGGTGACGATTTTGGCGACCGCAATCGCCACGTCGTCTTGGAGATTGAGGAGGAGACGGGCCGAGTCCTCGTCTTCCGGGTCGATGTCCTCCTCTCGGATTCGGTCGAGCCAGTTCTGCCAGCGTTCGTCGGAGTAGAATTCTTCCGGAGGCGCGCTCATGTCTTTTCCGAGTGTTGCGCGCTTCATATGCCTTTCTCCTTTGGCCGCGCTACCGGTCGAATGTTTCTTCCGTGTTAAGGTCGTACACCCGTTTCGGCGTTTCTACGTGGGCGTTTCGGACGCCTTCGTCGTATCCCTGCTCCTGCATCCAGCGGACGCGCCGGGGGACCGTCTTGGGTCCCATGACCGCGCCGGGCCGGTCGGGGTCGTCCACGAAGTCGGTCTCCATCAGGAAGGGGTCGCCGCGCTCGACCGCGATTTCGAGGCGGTCCTTCTCGCTCATCACGCTCGGGGTCGGCCCCGCCAACTTCCCGCCCGCGTAGTGCTTGACGACTCTCGCTGGGTCGAGTCCGGCCTCCTCGGCCCACCCCGCGATGTCGGTCAGGTCCTCGCTGGCCTCGGTGTGAAGTTGGACCGCGCAGTCCCGTTGCGCGCCGAGGGCGAGTCCGTGCCGGAGGACCTCGTTCGAGGCCTCCCAGACCGCGTCGGTGGTGTCGTAGTGCGGTCGCCCGGTCTTGAGCGCGACGGCTTTCCCGTCGGCGACGTACTCCGCCGCGAGGTCGAGTCCGGCCTGCATCAGGTCGCGGGCCTCCGCCGCGGTGTAGCCCCGGTCGTCCACCAACTTCGAGACGAGTCCGGGGTGGACCCCGAGGACGGGCCACGCCCGACCGGGTAGCTCCTCGCTGGCGCGCTCCACCACGTCGATGGTGGTCTCGAAGACCGGGCGGAACTCCTCGCCGGTCTCGGGCTCGACGCCCAGCAACCACGAGGGCTTGTTGACGACGAGGAGGTGGGTGCCGCCGCTCCGCGCGAAGTCCTTCACGGCCTCGATGCCCCGGCCGTGGTCGGGGTCCAGATGCATGTGGTTGTCGAGTACCGGCGTGCCGAGGTCTTCGCTCATGGTCGTGGCTACGCCCGAGCGAGGAAAAACCTCGGCGATTCGGCTCGACTCGGCAGGGTCGGTGTCGCTACTGTGGTCGGGAGGATTGACGCAGAGAATTGTTATTCTTTGTTTAGAAAATATAATTCTATCTTTAAAATTTGTATATATTTCTCCAACACGCCCACGCGCTCGCGTGGCCGTGCAAGCGCAAAGAAATATACGAACGGGACGCTCGGGAGAGCGCCGCCAACTACCCCGCTTCGCTCGGTGCCACAGTCCACGCCCTCGGCGGACTGAAAGGGCGAGCGGGGTTCGCGCCCGAAAGGCGTGGTCGTCTCAGCGACCCCCATCTGCGCCGGGCGGTGTCTCACCGAACGAAGTGAGGTCGTTCGAAAGGCGAAGCCTTTCGTGATCACGAAAATCCCCGATTTTCGGACGATGACGGCTCGGAAGACGCGGTTTGTCTTCCGGTGCCGAGAGGCCCAGATATGTCGCTGAGCGACCGCGAACCGCGCGAGGGATTTCGAGGACGTTGCTGTCCAGTTTGCTCCTGCGGTGCCGAGCGCGAGAGCTTTCGAGGACGTTGCTGTCCCATCAATTCCTGCGGTTGAGTGCGCGAGGGCTTTCGAGATTACGGGGGAAACTGCTCATCTGAGCACTCTCCTCACACCTAGCGGGAAATTCAAGACCGCGCAGAACCCAAGACACGAGCATGGCAGACGACCCGCGGCGAATCCGGTCGCTCGCCGTCACCGCCGCCGACGTGGTGTCGGCCTACGAGGCCCGCCAGCGGAGTCCTCGCCTCCTCGTCCTTCGGGTGACGCCGCCGTTCTCCGGTCGGATGCGGGCGCGACTTCACGACCCCGGTCCCGCCGTGGCGGGCACGGACCCGCAGTCGGACCTCGACGCCGAGACCGGGGCGTTGCTGGTTCCTCCTCGGCGGTTCGTCTCCGAGGAGTCGATTCCCGAGTACCCCTCGCCCGACGAGACGGAGGACGCCCTTCGGGAGGACCCGGACGAGGAGTTCACGGTCGAGCGCCACCGCGAGCGCCACGTCGAGGCGGTCGAGGCGTGGCGCGAGGCCGTCGCGGACGCGATTTCGGGGTCGGTCGAGTTTCGGTTGGGCGAGAGCGAGACTTATCGGGTCGAGGTCAAGACGCTCGGGAAATCGTCCGAGGAGTGATTGCGGAATTGTGGTCTGGTCGCCGGTACGGGTTTCTGGGAGAGGAGCGGAAGTCGGTGATACGGACGAAGGTGACGGGAGCGGGAATGGGTAAAGTCGAAAGAAGCTAGCTATCGCCGAAGCCGAGGCGTCTCCCGCACCGCCACCGCAACCGCGGGCCACACCCTCCCCAACCGATTGCGTTGCTCGTCGCTTCACTCCTGCGCTACTCATCCCTCGCGCGGTTCGGCGCGGCGATAAACCGCCGCGCCAGCACGCGCCGGACAGAGAGTCTCATGAAGCGCGATTCTCCTGCGATTCGAGTCGCTCACTCTTCCACGACGTACGCCTCGTGGGCCGCGTTCCGGAGGGCGTCGGACCGGCCGTACTCGCCGGGCGCGATGGCGACGGTGCGGACCCCGTTGTGGGCCGCCTTCTCCAGCACGGGCTTGAAGTCGGTGTCGCGCGAGGCGATTGCCAGCACGTCGAGGCCCTCGGTCAGCGCGAACTCGGTCGCATCGACCGCCATCTTCACGTCCACGTCGCCGGAGGTCACCGTGACCTCGAAGCCCCGGGCCTCGGCGGCCTGAATCAGGCCCGGCGTGGCGTGTTCGTCCAGATAGAGTCTCGTCGTCACGAGTTGCCCGAGTTCCTCGGCGGCCTCGCGCACGTCGTCCAAGTCCACGTCGAACTCGTCTCGGAGGACGTTCGGCCCGTCGACGAACAGCGCGACGGTCGTCTCCTCGCCCCCGAGGAGCGAGCGTAGCGGTTGCATACCCTGCGGTAGCGGGCGTCCCGGTTTAGCGGTGCCGGTCCTGCCCCGACTATTACCAATTTTAATTCATATTCGTGTTGTTCTTTTCAACGATTTTCTAACAGGATTTCTAATTAATCAACTAACTCGAAACTCACTTTATTGCACGATATGATTAAGATTTAAATAATAGGGGTGCCTCGTGCAGAATGTCGCATGTCAGACGACAGCACACAGCGATTCGATCGTCGTACTTTCCTCAAAGCCACCGGTGCGGCCGGCGCGGCCGCCGCCGTCAGTGGTGTGAGTGCAGCAACCCCCGGCCGGGAACCCGGCCCCAAGGAGGACGAGGTCCTCGTCGGCGTCTCCGCGGGTCAGGGCGACATCGAGCAGAAGGTCGCCCAGTACGTCCCCGGCGACGCCGAGATCGTCCACAAGAACGAGAACCTGCGCTACGTCGCGGTCAAGTTCCCGAGTCAGGCCGCCGACAACGCCCAGCAGAACTTCATCGACGCCGTCACCTCGAAGGACGGCATCAAGTACGCTGAGGTCAACAAGACCCACCAGACCCAATTGACCCCGAACGACCCGCAGTTCGGCGACCAGTACGCGCCCCAGCAGGTCCAGTCCGACGACGCCTGGGACACCACGCTCGGTGACTCCAGCGTCACCATCGCCGTCGTGGACACCGGCGCGCAGTACGACCACCCCGACCTCGAGGGCAACTACAAGTCCAACCCCGGCTACGACTTCGTTGACAACGACAGCGACCCCTATCCGGACGTGCCCCAGGACGAGTACCACGGCACTCACGTTTCCGGCTGTGCCGCGGCCGTCGTGGACAACGGCACGGGCGTCGCCGGTCAGGGTAACTCCTCGCTCATCAACGGTCGCGCACTCGACGAGAACGGCTCGGGTTCGACCTCCGACATCGCCGACGCCGTCGAGTGGGCCGCCGACCAGGGCGCGGACATCATCAACATGTCCCTCGGTGGCGGTGGCTACACCGACACGATGAAGAACGCCGTCAGCTACGCGCTCGACAACGGTTCGCTCCCCATCTGTGCGGCCGGAAACGACGGCTCCGGCTCCGTCTCCTACCCCGCCGCCTACAGCGAATGCGTGGCCGTTTCCGCCGTCAACGACTCCGAGAACCTCGCTTCCTTCTCGCAGTACGGTGACAAGGTCGAGCTGTGTGCCCCCGGTGTGGACATCCTCTCGACCACGACCGAGACCCGCGGCTCCTACGAGAAGCTCTCGGGTACCTCGATGGCGACCCCCGTCACGTCCGGCGTCGCCGGGCTGACCCTCGCCAAGTGGAGCCTCACCGCCTCGGAGCTCCGGAGCCACCTCAAGAACACAGCGAAGGACATCGGTCTCTCCTCGGACGAGCAGGGTGCCGGTCAGGTCAACGCCTACAACGCTGTCACCACCGACCCCTCGGACGGCGGCGACGGCGGCGATGGCGGTGACGGCGGCGACGGCGACTCGACCTCCGACACGGTCAGCGGCACGCTGTCCAGTTCCTACGACTACGACGACTACGAGTGGAACTGGGAATACAGCTCGCCGAGCAAGGTCGAGGTCGTCCTCGACGGCCCCTCGGACGCGGACTTCGACCTCTACATCAACACGGGCACCACCGAGAACGCGACCCCGAGCGACTACGACTACGGCTCCTACTCCACCAACAGTCAGGAGTCCATCACCATCGACAACCCCGACGACTCGACGCCGATGCAGATCGACGTCGACTCCTACAGCGGCTCGGGCAGCTACGACCTCACCATCACCGAGTACCAGTAACCGACCGCTTCGGTCTGGTTGCTCCCATTTTTCTTTCGCGCTCGAACGCCCAGCGACTGCGTTGTCCGAATATCGCCCGTTGCGTCAAGTTATCGTATCTATTCTCGTTCGAGCAATTATCTATATGTCAGAATTAAATCCAGACATAAGCCAATATTTTATCTACAAAATAGCGCTTTTTAGTTACTATTTCTAAGTAAAATATTAATAGGCAGAGTCTAATGTATATCGTACCGCATGGCAGACAAAGACATGCAACATTTCGACCGTCGAACATTTCTGAAAGCAACCGGTGCGGCTGGCGCGGCCGCCGCGACTAGTGGCGTCGCAGCAGCGACGCCCGGCCGCGAACCCGGTCCGAAGAAGGACGAAATCCTCGTCGGCGTCTCCGCCGGTCAGGGCGACGTGGAGCAGAAGGTCGCCCAGCACGTGCCCGGCAACGCGGAAGTCGTTCACACGAACGACAACCTCCGCTACGCCGCCGTGAAGTTCCCCAGCTCGGCCAGCGAGAAGGCCAAGGCGAACTTCATCGACGCCGTCACCTCGAAGGACGGCATCAAGTACGCCGAGAAGAACAAGACTCACCAGACCCAGCTGACGCCGAACGACCCGCAGTTCGGCGACCAGTACGCACCCCAGCAGGTCCAGTCCGACGACGCGTGGGACACCACGCTCGGTGACTCCAGCGTCACCATCGCCGTCGTGGACACCGGCGCGCAGTACGACCACCCGGACCTCGAAGGCAACTACAAGTCCAACCCCGGCTACGACTTCGTTGACAACGACAGCGACCCCTATCCGGACGTGCCCCAGGACGAGTACCACGGCACTCACGTCTCGGGCTGTGCCGCGGCCGTCGTGGACAACGGCACGGGTGTCGCAGGTCAGGGTAACTCCTCGCTCATCAACGGCCGCGCACTCGACGAGAACGGCTCCGGTTCCACGTCCGACATCGCCGACGCCGTCGAGTGGGCAGCCGACCAAGGCGCGGACATCATCAACATGTCCCTCGGTGGCGGTGGCTACACCGACACGATGAAGAACGCCGTCAGCTACGCGGTCAACAACGGCGCGCTCCCCATCTGTGCGGCCGGTAACGACGGCTCCAGCTCCGTCTCCTACCCCGCCGCCTACGACGAGTGTATGGCGATTTCTGCGGTCGACTCCAACGAGAACCTCGCCTCGTTCTCACAGTACGGTTCCAGCGTCGACCTCGCCGCACCCGGCGTGGACGTGCTCTCGACCACGACCGAGACCCGCGGCTCCTACGAGAAGCTCTCGGGTACCTCGATGGCGACCCCCGTCACCTCCGGTGTCGCCGGTCTCACCCTCGCCCAGCACGACCTCACTAACTCCGAACTCCGGAGCCACCTGAAGAACACGGCGAAGGACATCGGCCTCTCCTCGGACAAGCAGGGCGCAGGTCAGGTCAACGCCTACAACGCAGTCACCACCACGCCCGGCGACGGTGGCGACGGCGGCGACGGCGGCGACGGCGGCGACGGCGGCGATTCGACCTCCACGACGGTCAGCGACTCGCTGTCCAGTTCCTACGACTACGACGACTGGGAGTGGAACTGGGAGTACAGTTCGCCGAGTCAGGTCGTCGTGGAACTGTCGGGTCCCACGGACGCGGACTTCGACCTCTACATCAACACGGGCACCACGGCCAACGCGACCCCGAGCGACTACGACTACGCATCGTACTCCACGAACAGTCAGGAGAAGATCACCATCGACAACCCCGACGACTCGACCGCGATGCAGATCGACGTCGACTCCTACAGCGGCTCGGGCAGCTACGACCTCACCATCACCGAGTACCAGTAATCCGACCGCTTCGGTCTGATTGCTATCTTTCTTTCGCGCGAATAGCAGAAGTCACCTGCTGAGGGCCACGGACGTTTAATGGCCGCGCCCGCCTATTCTGTGTATGGTCGCCGAGACTGGAATCGCCGCCGAACTAATCGACCTGTTATCGGTGTTCATCATCGCGGCAGGCGTCGGCGTCTTCGTCGCCAAAATCGGCCGATTTCCCTACACGATTGCACTCCTGCTCGCCGGACTCGCGGTATCGATTCTCGGAATCACCATCGATATCGAACTCTCTCACGACCTCATCCTGCTGGTGTTCCTGCCGCCGTTGCTGTTCGAGGGCGCGGCCACGACCGACCTCGAACACTTCCGGACGAACCTCTCGCACATACTGGTTCTCGCAGTCGTGGGGCTGATAACCGCGATTTTCTTACTGGGGGTCGCGGGCCACTACGCCTTCGGCTTCCCGTTACTCGTCTCGCTGCTGTTCGCGGCGATGATTCTGCCGACCGACCCGGTGTCGGTGCTGGCGCTGTTCGAGGAGTTGGGTGCGCCCGAGCGCCTGTCGGTGTTGGTCGAGGGCGAGAGCCTCGTCAACGACGGCGTGGGCGTCGTCATCTTCTCGACGCTGTTCGCGCTCGTCATCGAGTCCACCGAGGCCGGGACCGACCTCGCGGAACTCGTCACCCTCGAGACCATCGCGGCGGCCTCCGCCGATATCGTGGTCGCCAGCGCGGGCGGCGCGGTCGTCGGACTGGTCGCGGGACTCGCGGTGTATCAGGTCATGTACCGCCTCGACGAACACATGACCGAAATCGTGCTGACGCTCGTGCTGGCCTACGGGAGCTTCCTGCTGGCCGAACACACCCTGAGCGACGCAATCGGTGACTTCTACTTCAGCGGCGTCATCGCCACGGTGACCGCGGGCCTGCTCATCGGCAATCGGGGCGCGGAACACGCGATGAGCGCCCAGACCAAGATTTCGGTGTTCAACACGTGGGACACGGCGGCCTTCCTCGTCAACACCCTCATCTTCCTGCTCATCGGCGCGAAGACGCCCATCCATCAGGTGCTGACCCACGGCCGACTCATCCTGCTGGCCATCCCGCTAGTCGTGCTGGCGCGCGCGGCGGTGGTCTACCCCATCGCCAACATCGTCAACCGGTTCGTGAACCGACCGGTTCCCTTCGACTACCAGCACATCATGGTCTGGGGCGGGCTTCACGGCTCGATTCCCATCGCGCTGGTGCTTGGCCTGCCGCCGAACTTCCCGCACCTCGAGGAGCTTCGCGCGATGGTGTTCGGGGTCGCGGCGTTCAGCCTCGTCGTGCAGGGCCTGACGATGGGCAACGTGATGGGCGCGCTCGACATCGTGACGCGCTCGGACGCCGAGGAGCTGTACGAACTCCTCGTGGGCCGCGCTCGCGCGGTGGACGCCGCGCTCGAATCGGCCGATCGACTCCACGAGGCGGGCGAACTCTCCGCCAGCGTCTACGAGGACTTCCGCGGGGAGTACGAGCGCGAGAAGGAGGACCTCAACGAGGCCATCGCCCAACTGCTGGAGAACAACCCCGAACTCCGCCGCGAGGAACTCCTCGTGGGCGAGCGCCGGGTCCTCAAGCAGGAGAAGAGCGCCCTGATGGACGCGATGCGAAACGGCACCGTCAGCGACGACGTGGGCCACCGCCTCATCGAGGAAATCGACCTCAAAATCGACCGGGTCCAGTCGGGCGACAGCACGGTCACCGACCGCCCGGATCAGGAGGGCTACGAGGAGTTCTGGCGCTCGCAGGCCCAAGAGTACGGCCTCGAACTGCCCTTCGAGTCGGGGAAGCCGAGCGACGACTGAGGTGTCGAATCGGTCGTTCTCCGGTGACGTTCTGCTCCGGCGTGCGCTTCGATTGGATTTCGAGTCGGCGCGCGCTGGCGCGACCTCCGTGTCGCGCCATCGGCGTGCGAGGGACGACCGAGGGAGCGTAGCGGACGAGGGAGGAGGCTGGGGAGGACGAGGTGCGGGGCGGTGCGGCGGCGGTTGCGGTGACGCCTCGGCTCAAGCCTGAAACTAGCTCTCCTGTCTTTCTGTGTTCGAGGCCGGATGACAAAGACCACCATATATTTTCTAAACATACCAAATTATTTCTTTAACAATCAATTTCATTTCCCCTTTCTCGCGCTCTCCTGCCAAGGTTCAAATACGATACCGAACCAACTCGTCCCGACCGGCGCGCGGAACGCACCTGCCGGTCCGATACCATGACGAACTGCTACAACTGCGGTCACACCGGTACGTTCGTACTGCTCGTCCAATTCGCGCTCGCGGTCCCCGACGCCGACGCGCTCGACTCGAATCGGGCCGACGCCGACCGGGGCGATTCCGGCCCGAGCGATTCCGACCGCGCGCGGTCGGAATCGCTCGGGGACTGTCGCTCGGACCGAATCGACGGCGAGGCCGCCGACGCTGGCGGCCTCTCGCTCGCGGTTCAGTGTCCCGCCTGCGACAGCACCGACGTCGGCGTCTCGGCCGAGGACCTGCTGGCGCGCTATCGGTCGAGGACGACGTCGTAGCGGTCTCCGACCGCCGCGTCGCTTTCGGTACTGTCGTTGCTTTCAGTACTTCCACCGCTTTCGCCGACTCCGCCGCTTTCGCCGATTCCGCCGCTTTCGCCGACTCCGCCGCTCTCACCGGTCCAGACGACCAGCCGTGCGTCCGCTCCGCGTGCGGCGTCGGCAAGTCGTCGCTCTAGGAACTCGGCAATGCGCTCGCTCCACCACGACCGAATTTGGGCGCGCTCGCAGAGCCACACGGCTCGCGGGTCGCGCTCGGCGGTTAGCTCCGCCGCGCAGTCGGCGGCCGCGCCCGCGTCGCCGTCGTACTCGCGGACGGTCCGGCCGCTCGGGGCCTCGGCGGTCACGTACAGCGGCGGGCTTCCGCCGTCGAGGCCCACCGAGCGGGCGACCCCCGGCGCGACGGTCACGGTGTCGGGCGGCCGGGGTGGCGCGCTCGCTCCGCGAACCAGCGCAGTCCGAGCGCCGGTTTGGTCCAGCCGCGCACGGATTTGATTCATCCTCTTAGTCATTCGTGACTATTTTGCTGAAATAGCTGCTGTCGTATAAACATACCGATGCGTCCGACCGGAGAAAAGCAATCGCGCCTCGACAAGAGCGGCGGAGCCTCTCGACTCTCGCCAGAAACGGTCAGCACTCCTCGGCCTTTGACCCCCAACCTTCGACGGAAACAGTCGGAGGGCCGACGACGAGGCCGCGCTCGCCGTCTGGGGGTCTCGTGTAGACAGAACTATAAACACGGGCGACACGATTCGGAGTGAATGGAGTTCGACGTTCCCGACGACCGGACAGGGGTCGGTATCTTCGACCCGATCGAGAACGCTCGGTTCGAGTTGTACACGCCCGAACCAGTCGAACTCGAATCGGCCTCGACCGACCACTTCCACTTTCCGGTGACTCACGCGGTGAGATTCGACGCGACGGCGGTCGAGGTCCCGAAACTCGTCTCGACCGTGGTCCGGCGACACGACGGCGAGATGCTCGCCGACGCCACCGCGAGCGAAATCCAGACGTTCGGGAGCGGAACCTACCTCGTGGAACTCCAGAGTACGCCGATGAAACTCTACCTCACAGTCGACGGCCCGATGGAGGTCCACCCCGGCGAGACGTCGGTGACGGTCAAGTTCGGCCAGAACCGCCGCGTCCGGGTCGGCGCGCGGTCCTTCCACGAGCGCCCGGTCGGCACGATTACCGTGACCGACGACGTCGAGGACCTCATGGCGGCGATGTCGTACTTCGGGTCCGCGCTCAAGACGACCACCTGCGAGCGGTCGTTTCCGACCCTTCGGGGCCATCCGCCCCGCATCGAGCGCGGCGAGGCGTTCGACGTGCTGGACGACATCGAAAAGGCCGACACGAACGTCGAACTCGTCCTCCCGCCCGACCGGGAACACGTCTACCCGGCCGCCTCGCTTTCGTACTACCTCGGCGCGGAGGTCGTTCCGGGGACAGACCCGCGACTCGTGGCGGGCGACTTCGAGTACTCGCTGGCCGGTTCGGGTGGCTACGAGGCCACGGTGAATCGGGTCCTCAAGCAGGTGTTCTTCCTCGACTGCCTGACCCGGACCGAGGGCTACTACCCGGTCGAACTCCACGAGCGCGAGCAAGTCGAACCCGAGGTAGACCTCGATTTCGCGGGCCTCTACGACCGGCCGCTGGTCGAGCAGTTGCCGGAATATCTCTCGGTCCCCTTCGAGGTCCTCGAACCCCACCTGCTGGACTGGCATCTGACGACCGACATCGTGCCGGTGGCCGAGAACGTGGCGGCGCTTCCCTACTTCGCCGACGAACTCTCGCTGCTGCGGACGCCCGAGAATCCCGAGGCCAGCGCGGTCGAACCCGCGATGGAGAGTGTCGAGGAGTTCACCCGGGCCGCGGTCGCCGCGGGCGATTTCACCCGGAGCGCCAGCGCCGACGCCGACTGGGGCGACGACGAGATGTTTCAGGTCGACCCCGCCGAGACCGTCGAACACGCGTGGGTCGGCGAGGGCTATCCCATCAACGCCAACAAGGTCACCATCGACGCGCTCCACCG
Organism: Halorussus ruber; assembly: GCF_004765785.1. Lineage (GTDB taxonomy): Archaea > Halobacteriota > Halobacteria > Halobacteriales > Haladaptataceae > Halorussus > Halorussus ruber. Next base: position 236,322 of record NZ_SBIT01000001.1, read on the forward strand.
CGAGGCCGAGCGCACTCCGCCGGACGAGTCGGCCATCGAGGTCCACGTCGTCTGCAACGACCCGCGGATGGCCGAGGAGAACGCGGTCAGCGAGTTCTACGGCCTGCGCGATTTCGTGAACTACGACGTGACGATTCACGAGGAGACCACCGCAGCGGAACTCGCAAGCCTCCTCGAAGCGCCAGCCGACTTCCTGCACTACATCGGCCACGTGGACGAGGCGGGATTCCGGTGCGCCGACGGCTACCTCGACGCCGAGTCGCTCGATTCGGTGGGCGTCGAGGCCTTCCTGCTGAACGCCTGCCGGTCCTACGAGCAGGGCGCGACGCTGGTCGAGAAGGGGAGCCGCGGCGGCGTGGTCACCCTCGCCGAGGTGGTTCACTCCTCGGCGACGAAAATCGGCCGGGCGCTGGCGAGACTGTTGAATTCCGGTTTCTCGTTGCGCTCGGCGCTGAATGTTGCGAAGGAGGAAGTCGTGGTTGCTATCGAGTACGTTACTGTGGGGGATGGTGGTTTGACGCTGTGTGAGAATGATAGTGGTGCCCCTGTGAAGTTTCACGTTAATCAGCGTGAAAATGGCCCTCTGGTAGAGTACACAGTATACCTTAATTCCTCACATCGTATCGGTACCTTAACCCACTTTATCGCCGATAGCACGACTCACCATCTTGCTTCCGGTAAAGTCGGACCATTTCAACTGGATAAGGAAGAACTTGAGTCAATTCTTGATGAGGAACTAGAACCTGTCGAAGTCAACGGTGAACTTCGTTGGAGTAACGAAATCTCGGTTGCTGATTTTGAGTAATTCAAGGACCAGGGTTCATACCTGAGTGATTCGCCGCCGCATTTCCAGCCTGCGCCAAAACCAGACTCATCGTGAACAGGAAGCCAATCATTCGGGGGTGCCGTGCGAGTCGTTCGAGGGTTTCGCTCTGTGTCATGCATTCCGACACACCACCTGTCAGAAATTATAATTTTCTAAAGTATTCTAACCATGAAATATATGAGAAAAAGCCGATGATTTCAATTGAAGTAAATACTAAGTGGAAGTTAGAGCGAAAATGGTAAAAGTCTGTCTGACAGTCCCACACTCGAAGCTGCGCCGAAATTCGTCTTCCCGAGCGCCGGAAATTCCGGAAATTTTATCTTAGGCACGTGTGACGAAATAAGCGTATGACCGCAGAGCTACGGTTTCGCGGCGGCGGGACCAACCCCCGCTTCTCGAAGTGGCTCGCCAACCTCAAGCAGGTTGGGAGCAACATCCTCATCACGGGCGAGGTCCCCGACGCGGTCTCTGCGCGCGCTTCTCGGTCCTTCTTCGGACGCGAGGAGCGCCGGTTTCGAGTCCTCGGGCTGACCGACCAGTCGATTACCAGCGCCGAGGCCCGACTCCCCGACGAGACCTCCTCTGCGGACCCGACGACGTGGGTCATCGACCAGCGCCGTGGCGAGCGGTCGGTCCCCGCGACTGCGACGGGCGTCACCGACGAGTTGGACCCCTTGGAGACCGACGACGCCCGACAGCTCCGCGAGGAGATACAGACCGCCATCAGTTTCTACGACGAGCAAGCCGACGGTCTGGCCCCCGCGGAACTCCGCGTCGGCGTCGATTCGCTGTTCCCGCTGGTCGAGCGCGACCGCTCGGCGACCAAGCGCGTCCTGCGGACCCTCGGCGCGACAGTCCGGGACGTTCACGGCATGGCCCACTACCACCTCCGCGTGCCCGCCGACGCCGACGTCGTCGAGGACCTCATGCACCTGTTCGACGCTCGGGTCGAACTCCGCAAGCGACCTCGGCGAAACCCCGAACAGCGGTGGTACGCGCCCGAAATCGATGCCACGACGCCGTGGATGGAACTCTGACTGTCTGCCCGTCGCTCTCGGTCACTTCACGAACGTCTCGGGTTTCCCGTCAGTAACCGCCCAAGTATAGTCATTATCGTCTGGATAGCTAACAGTCCATAAAAGAGTCGGATAACAGGGTATACTTGATGAGCGACGACACAGAAGAGATACTCGGCACGACCAAAATTTCAGACCGCTGGCGCATCAGCCTCCTCGAGGCAGTCCGAGCGGAACTCGCGTCCGACGGCGCGGAAGTCGAGGAGGGCGACCTCCTCGTCTACAAGATGGTGGATGGAAAAATCGTCATCGAATTGGCGTAATCATCGAAGAAACGTTAGCTATTCCACCTCTTTTGGGAATATAGTCGAAATAGCTAAGAGTCCATAACAACACCGATACCGAAGACGGGCGTAGATGAGCGAAGAAGATTCCGATGAGAAAATACTCGGCACGACGACAGTCACCCAGCGATGGCGAATCAGTCTCATCAAGGCCGTCCGCGAGGAGTTCGCCGACGACGGTCTCGACGTAGAGGAGGGCGACCGCCTCGTCTACAAGCTTCGAGACGGCCAAATCGTCATCGAACCGGCCTGAGAGAGCGACCCGGTTCGAGTTCCAGTAGTTCACTAGTAATCGAGTAATTGTCGAGCGCCCGGAAGACAAAGCATTACGTACCGGGCGTACAACCCTTTCAGTATGACCCTTCGGAAGCCGCCACTGCGCGACGTTCACGCCGCCGAGGGAGCGACGTTTACCGAGTTCGGTGGGTGGGACATGCCCGTCGAGTTCGACTCCATCAAGGTCGAACACCGCGCGGTCCGCGAGGAGGCGGGCATCTTCGACGTGTCCCACATGGGCCAAATCGAGGTGTCCGGACCGGACGCCGACGAACTGATGCAGCGGCTCACCACCAACGACGTGAGCGAACTCGGTCACGGCGATTCCCACTACTCGATGATACCCGACGAGGAGGGGACGGTTCTGGACGACACCGTGGTCTACCGGCTTCCGGCCGACCACGACGCCGAGTTCCTCTTCGTACCCAACGCGGGCCACGACGAGCAGATGCACCAGCGCTGGACCGACCACCGCGACGAGTGGGACCTCGATGCGACGGTCCACAACGCCACCGACGAGTACTGCATGTACGCGATTCAGGGGCCGGACGCGCCGGACCTCGTGAACTCGGCGACCGACGACTCGGTCCTCGACATCTCGAAGTTCGAGGGCGAGTACGCCGAGTTCGCTGGCGCTGACTGCTGGACCGCCCGAACCGGCTACACCGGCGAGGACGGATTCGAAATCATCGTCCCGACCGACGACGCGGAGGCCGTCTGGGACTGCTTCGACTGCCAGCCCTGCGGCCTCGGCGCGCGCGACACCCTCCGGATGGAACAGGGCTTCCTGCTCTCCGGGCAGGACTTCGACGCCGAGGACAACCCCCGAAACCCCTACGAGGCGGGCGTCGGGTGGACGGTGAAACTCGACACCGAGTTCGTCGGCCGCGACGCGCTGGAGCAGGCCAAAGAAGAGGGCGTCGAAGAAGAGTTCGTCGGCATCAAACTCGTGGACCGCGGCGTCCCGCGCCACGGCTACGACGTGACCGACACCGACGACCACGTCATCGGCGAGGTCACCAGCGGGACGATGAGTCCGACCCTCGGCGAACCCATCGCGCTCGGCTACGTACCGACCGACTCCTCGGACCCCGGCACGGTCGTCCGTGTCGTGGTCCGCGGCCAGTCGAAAAAAGCTAAGATTGCGAGCACGCCATTCCTCAACGACGACCAATGAGCTTCGAAGTTCCCGACGACCGAAAGTATCTCGAATCGCACGAGTGGGTAGACGACGCGGACGACACCGCCAGAGTCGGCATCTCCGACTTCGCGCAGGACGAACTCGGCGACGTGGTGTTCGTCGAACTCCCGAGCGAGGGCGACGAACTCTCCGCGGGCGACGAGTTCGGCGTCGTCGAGTCCATCAAGGCCGTCTCGGACCTCTACTCGCCGGTCAACGGCACCGTCACCGCGGTCAACGACGCGCTGGAGGACCAGCCGGAACTCGTCAACGAAGACCCCTTCGGCGAGGGCTGGATGATGGAAGTCGAGCTTGCCGACGACAGCGGGCTCGACGAGTTGCTGAGTGCCGAGGAGTACCGAGAACAGATAGAATAGTCAGAACAGCGCGTCGAGTCAAATCGACGCCCAGCCGATGGTCAGGTCTCGACTCGGGACGTGCCATCGTTGCTTGCCGACTCGGTCGTTGTCGGCCGAGTCGTCCAACTGAATTTCTACGATAGCGTCCATATCGTCGGCAAACCGCTGTACCAAGTCGCTATCGTACGGTTTCGGCAGAATATAGTGTGCCATAGCGTCGTAGTCGCGGACGTAGCTCCCGACGATGCGGAGACACCGCCGAACGACGTCCTCGCCGTAGTGGTCGAGAAGCGGCTCTAGCGAGTCGATTCCTACCCGAAGGTCGGCCGGGTGGAGCGAGTCGGCTCGATTTGCGAACTCCTCGATAGCCTCGATTAGCGCGGCCTGAAGCCCGGCCAACTGCGGGTCGGCGATACGAGTCTCCTTGACGCCCGCGAGATCGACCGGAGTGGTCGGGTCCGCCGCGGCCGTGACCGACCGGAGCGCCCCGGCGTGATTGAGAACGTGGGTCGTCTCGCCGACCGGTCGCGGGGACTCGCTTGGGTCGGGAAGTCGCTCGGCGATGCTCTCGGGGGTGGCGTCCGTAACCGCCAGCGTTCGATAGCGAACCGCGTCGTCGTCCCCGAGCATCCGCGAACTCGTCTGGGTGAACAGTTCCCGCGGGGCGTCGCCGACGACGAGCAGATTACAGCCGGTGGACTTCAACTCGTTCAGAAGACTGAGAAAGCTCTGTAGGTCGTCGTCGGGGGGCGATTCGTCGGACCCGCGCTCGAAATCGCGGGGAGTTGGGGACGACATAGGTGTTGGTATGACTGTCATTTTCAGAGGAAAGGTATAAAATTTCCCTCTGAGTATCAGTAGATATAATAACGGTTCTTTCTCGTAAGCGAACATCTGGCTGAAATCTCAGCCACAAAGGCGAACTCCGAGGTTATTTGAGCACTGCAGGAAGTTGGACTATAGTAGAAAGTTGGAAGGTGCTACGTTCAATAACATCGAACAGGATGGCACAGTTTGACACTACGGTTTGGTCTCGTGTGACAGCCCTTGTCCTAGAAATTGCTTGGATATTCACACTAGCTTTAAATTATAGCGACATTGGGACTACCATTTGTTGCGCAAAGCCGGGGCCATAATTCACTTACTCAAGGTACCCACCACTCCAAACTAATGCTTGGTGAGAGATTAATGGATATTGATAGCTAGATATTTGTTCATTGAGATTGGAAAATGTAGTTACAACACTAGTATATTTGCCAACAGCGACGTAATACTTTTCGTCATTTAGAAAAGCAGGTTTAAAATTCGTCCCAAGCCCGTATCCTTGAGCAGGGTACGCATAGGGAATCACACTAATTTTCTGTGCATCCCTATCAATACTCTTGACATGGCATAGCGTTGGCATTCCACTTTCACATTGCGCCACAACAACACTAGGATTTCCGACAACCACGTATCTGTCACCAATCGAAGTGTATTCACGGATAATTTTCATCGCGGCCCCGATACCGAATCCGTAGTGAAGCAACCGAGCTAACGTCTCGCCAACCTCGACCGCGCCGGAGTTGAACAAGTCCGCGAGGCTCACGATGGCGGCGCTCGCTCCCGCCTTCACTAACTCGATGCCTTGATGATGCGACCGACAGCCATTCAGAAGCACAGTCGTCGCGTTGACTTCCTCGACAGTTCCGGCGTCCAGAACACCGTCCGGACACTCGAAACCCTGCCCGTCGATGTGGCCGATAAAGTGAAACACGTCGTGGTCCTCGGCGAACAACTCTCGTAACTCTCCGGTCGAGACGCCGACTTTGGAGGTCACGCTGGCCGGTACGTCGTCGCGGCTACCGTAGATTTCTCCGACCGACTCCCACTCCTCGCGCATCCGGTCGTCGTTGCAGACCACCGCGATGTCGATGGTCCCGTCGGATGGCTCGGGCGTCTCGTTGGTGAACGCCGCCTCGATAAGTTTCGTCCCGCGAGTCGGCGTGCCCTCGCCGACCCACGCCTGTTCGAGGGCGTCAACCTCCGGAAGCGTCACGTACTCGTCCAAGTCCGGAACGCCCGAGGCAGAGCCTCCCGACTCGCCGTCTCGACGCAGATTCGGAGCGTCTACCGACCGGACGAAATCCTCGCCTGCGGCGACCTGCTCGCTGGCACTCGGCCGCCGGAGAAACGACCCGAGCGCGTCGTCTAGCTCCTCGTTGATTTCGGACTGCTCCGCCGACTCGTCGCGCTCGACTTTCGGCCGCACCAGCGACAGGTCGTTGACGAGGTACGGCAGGAGTTCGCCCACTTCGGGGCCGGGGTTCCGCTCGGTGTGCGTGACGCGATGCCACGGCGAGGAGATGGCCTCGATTGCCTCGTCGGGCACCGAGAGATAGGTGGCGAGTCGCTCGGCGGGCGAGGCCTCGTAGAGGCCCGCGAAGTCCAAGTCTACGTCCGCGCGGGATTCGAGGACGTTCCGCTCGTGGAGTTCGTCGGGGTACAGACCCTCGGTCCTGACCACGCAGTCGAGGAAGAAGACGCGCTTGAGCAGGGTTTCTGTCGCGTCGGCGATTTCGGCCGGTTCGTCACCGAGATAGTGCGCGGCCCCGCTGTCGGCGGTGACGTGAGCGCCGTCGCCGGGAACGACCTCTGCGCCGAGATAGTACGCCAGCGGAGCCACGGTATAGACCGCCCAGTACTCAGACGGTACTGTTATCCGAATTCCCGTCTCGGGCACGTCGATGTCCGAAGGAACGTCGAGTTCGTCTCCGCGTTCGATGCGCGGCGGGTGTCCGCGCAACGTCGGCCACGCACGCTCTGGCGAGAGAGTCTTGAGCGCCGACGGGAACATCGAGACGGCTTTCATCATCGCTTCGGGGTCGTCCGGAACCGTAATAGTCTCCCCCGGCGCGCTGTGGTACGACCGCGCGCCGATTTCGATAGCGGCGTCGTCGCTAAACTCGAAGACGACCTCCTCAGTTGTCGCCTCGATGCGGACGCGACCCGAGACGCGCAGATACACTTTGATAGGTGAGTGGAGTTCCAGCAGGTAGTCGTCGTCTGCGAGTTCGTGTGTGGAGGGACTATCGACCGACCGCAACGGGTCGCCATCGGGCGTCCGAACGTCTACCGGGAGAAGATACGGAAGACGAATCTCGCCGACCGAAATCCGGCAGGCCGTCTCGACTGGAAAGGCAAACGGCTCAGTATCGGAAGGCGTCGGGTCTGCCGGTTCGTCCGTGCGGAGCGAGAAGTGGCGAGTTTCGACCGGGTCGATGATGTCGAGACCGGTCTCGTCGGACGGCACCTCGAACCTCGGATGAAGAGACATGGATTAGAACCCCTCGACTGTACGACGGTGGTCGCAGGCAGCCGTTAAAAACCCTCGGACGGATGACTCCTCGGCTCCGAGTCGTAAAAGTAGGTAACCGGAGAACGCAACCGAATACCTCCCAATTAAAACGGTACACTCCCTAGCCCCGACTACATGAGCGGACGACACGAGTCAGGGGAGCGCGGAAGTCCCTACGCGCCCCACACCGCCGAGGAGACCGAGGCGATGCTGTCGGCCATCGGCGCGGACGACGTAACTGAACTGTTCGACATCCCGGAGTCGGTCGTCTTCGACGGGGAGTTCGACATCGACGAGCGGACCGAGCGCGAGGCCGAGCGCCACGTCCGGGGCCTGCTCTCGCGCAACGACGACTTGACCGAGTTTCTGGGCCGAGGTCACTACGAGCACTACGTGCCATCGCTGGTGGACCACCTCTCGCTGCGGTCGGAGTTCCTGACCTCCTACACCCAGTACCAGCCCGAGATTACGCAGGGGTTCCTACAGGCGCTGTTCGAGTACCAGTCGATGCTCGTGGAGCTGACCGGACTGGGCATCGTCAACGCCTCGATGTACGACCACGCGACTGCGCTGGCCGAGGCGGCCCTGCTCGCGGCCCGCGTCCGGTCCACCGACGGCGACCGCGTGCTGGTGCCCGACTACCTCCTCGACCAGCGCCGGGACGTGCTGGAGAATTATACTGACGGGGCGGGCCTCTCGGTCGAGACGTTCGCCACCGACGACGGCAACGTCGATACCGACGCGCTCGCCGAGGCCATCGACGACGAGGCCGTGATGGTGTACGCCGAGAACCCGACCACGCGCGGGACCGTCGAGGAGAACGTGGAAGCCATCGGCGACCTCGCGGACGACCACGGCGCGCTGTTCTGCCTCGGCTCGGACCCCGTCGCGCTCTCGATTCTGCAGGAACCCGAGTCGGTCGGCGCGGACGTCGTGGTCGGCGACGCCGCCGCGCTCGGCCTGCCGACCGCCTACGGGATGGGACTAGGTCTCTTCGCCACGCGCGAGGACTTCGTGCGCCAAGTCCCCGGTCGCCTCGTCGGCGCGAGCGAGGACGCCGCCGACAACCGGACCTACACCCTGACGCTCCAGACCCGCGAGCAGCACATCCGCCGGGAGCGCGCCACGAGCAACATCTGCACGAATCAGGCGTGGGTCGCGCTCCGGACCGCCATCCACGCGGCCTACCTCGGTCCAGAGGGACTGGTCGATTTGGCCAACGACTGCGTGCGCCTCGCCGACGACCTCGCCGAGCGGTTGGACGGCATCAGCGGCCTCAAAGCGCCGGTCCACGACCGCCACCACTTCCGCGAGTTCGTCGCTCACACCGACCAGCCAGCCAAGGCCGTGGCCGAGGACCTCGAAGCCGAAGGGTTCGCGGTCCACGCGGTCGGCGACCACGAGGTACAGGTCTGCATCACCGACGCCAACGAACACGCCGCCGACGACCTCGTCGCGGCCTTCGAGGAGGTGGCCTGAATGAAGTACGACCAAGCACGCTGGACCGACGGCAAGACGATGGAGGGCGAAGACGCAGACGGGCAGTACGAACCCCTCCTCTCGGAGAAGAACAGCGAGGAGGTCGAAGTCGAGTCGCCGCTCCCCGACGAGCTGACCCGCGACAGCGTCGAACTCCCCGAACTCTCGGAGCCGGAACTCGCTCGACACTACACCCGGCTCTCCCAGATGAACTACGGCGTCGATTCCGGGCCGTACCCCCTCGGTAGCTGTACGATGAAGTACAACCCCAAGTTCACCGAGGACGTGGCCGCGCTCCCCTCCGCGGGGGTCCACCACGACCGCTCGGACCGGAGTCTGCAGGGGAGCCTCGCGCTGATGCACGGCCTTCAGGACTACCTCGCGGAAATCGGCGGCATGGACGCCGTGAGCCTCCAGCCGCCGGCCGGCGCGGCGGGCGAGTTCACCGGGATTCTGGTCGCCAAGGCCTTCCACGAGGCCAACGGCGAGGGCGACCAGCGCGACGAGATTATCGTCCCCGACAGCGCCCACGGCACCAACTTCGCCAGCGCGGCGCTCGCGGGCTACGAGGTCGTGGAACTCCCCTCGGGCGACGACGGCCGCGTGGACTTGGAAGCCCTCGAAGCCGCCGCGAGCGACCGCACCGCGCTGTTCATGCTGACGAACCCCAACACCTTGGGTCTCTTCGAGCGCGACATCGAGGAGATCGCCGACATCGTCCACGACGCGGGCGGCCTGCTCTACTACGACGGCGCGAACCTCAACGCCCTCCTCGGGCAGGCCCGACCGGGCGACATGGGCTTCGACATCATGCACTACAACGTCCACAAGACGTTCGCCACGCCCCACGGCGGCGGCGGTCCGGGCGCTGGCCCGGTCGGCGTCGTGTCTGACCTCGCGGAGTTCCTGCCCGCGCCCCGTGTCCGCGAGGTCGAGGACGGCGACGGGAAGTACGAACGCTTCGAGCCGGAATCGTCGCTCGGCAAGGTCCACGGCTTCGAGGGCAACTGGCTCGTCCTCGTGAAGACCTACGCCTACATCGCCCGCCTCGGCGACGAGGGGCTGACGGACGCTTCCGCGAAGGCGGTCCTGAACGCCAACTACCTCGCCAGCCAAGTCGATTACGAGGTCCCCTTCGAGCCGTTCCACCACGAGTTCGTCGCCAGCGCGGGCGACCAGGACGCCGCCGACGTGGCAAAGCGCATGCTCGACTACGGCGTCCACCCGCCGACGACCAAGTGGCCCGAAATCGTCTCGGAGGCCCTGATGACCGAACCCACCGAAATCGAGAACAAGGACACTCTCGACCAACTCGCGGAGGCGTTCAACGCGGTGGCGGCCGAGGACGACGAGACGCTGGCGAACGCGCCGAATCGGACGACGGCGCGGCGCATCGACCAGACCAGCGCGGCCCGGAACCTGCGGCTGTCGTGGCAGTCGCTCGACAGCGAGGAGTAACTGGGGCGTCGTTCGCTCTTAGACAACTAATTATTTGCTTTGGAATTGTTTTTCGTTTTTTGGTGATTGTGTAGTTGGTTTGTAGTGGGATGGTGGGTGCTGACGATGGTGAGTAGTCGGCGGTATCTGGAAGGTGTCGGCGTTCGGTAGTTGTCGGTGGCGTTGGATAATCTACTGCGAACAGAAGATGAGAGGAAACGAGACGAAACCGAAGTTACGCCAGAGCTAGCTACTTCCGAAGCACGACTGCGACGACGAAGACAGCCACCGAGACGAAGCTAGCTACTTCTGAAGCCTAGGAGTCACCGCACAGCACCGCTCCGCACCGCGACCGCGGGCCACGTCCTCCCCAACCGATTGCGCTTCTCGGTCTCCGCGTTGCTCCGACCTGCGATGCTCATCCCTCGCGCGACGATGGCGCGAGATGAACTCGCCAGAAGACAACCCGCGTCTTCCGAGCCGTCGTTCGCGTCCGCTCACGACGACGCGCCAGCGCGCGCCGACCGCGACAGCACCGCCACCGCTCCGCGGCCTCTCCGAAACCCACGACTGGAAGATTCCCAAATCGCAGTCACCTCGAAAACTCCGAAAACTCCAAAATGCCAGAACCAGCGTCGAAAAACAGCGACTCGCCTCACAGAACCGTCGAGAGTTCGGCCTTGATGTCCTCGGGTTCGAAGGGCTTGGTCACGTAGCCGTCGGCACCCGCCTTGACCGCCTGCTTCATCTTGCTGTTCTGGTCCACGCTGGTCACCATCACGATGGTCGGCGGGTTGTCGCTGGACTTGATGCGGTCGGTCGCCTCGACCCCGTCCATCTCGGGCATCATGATGTCCATCGTAATCGCGTCGGGGCTGTGCTTGTCGTACAGTTCGACCGCCTCGACGCCGTTTTTCGCCTCGCCGACGACGTTGAACTCGTCGCCGACCGCTTGGCGAATCATCGTCCGCTGGAAGTCGCTGTCGTCCACGATGAGCAAATCGGGAGCCATTCGTTACTCGTAACCGGGTATCTATCAGGACATAAGTATTTCCCGTTCGACTTGCGGCGGTCGGTCCACGGGCGCGGTCGGTCCGGGTCGCTCGCGCTTCCAGAATCCTTTTTCCCGTCCGAGGAGTCGCCCACTCCATGCGCGAACTCTCGCTGAACGACCTGCCCAAGCACTCGCCGTGGCCCGGCCGCCTCCTCGGGGGCGACGACTGGGACGACCAACCCGGCCACGGCGGCGTCGGCGTCGAAGCCTACGACGAGGTCTACGCCAACCTGCTGGCGATGGCCCGCGAGAACCCCGACGCCGACTTTCGGGACATCCAGCAATCGGCCAACCACTACGCCGAGGAGAGTCCGGTCGCCGTCTCGCGCGCCGAGGACCTCTTCCTCGTGGACGTGGACGAGAAACAGGAGCTACAGGACGAGGCCACGGTGGCCTCGCTCGCGGGACTCCTCGACGGCGGCGAGACGGTCGTCTCGCTCGGCTGCGGCTGGGGCTACGAACTCGGCGTCCTCGCGGAGGCCTACCCCGACTGCGAGTTCGTCGGCGGCGACCCCGCGGAGAGCGGCGTGGCGCTCGGCCGGGAACTGTTCGGCGACCACGACCGCATCCGAGTCGGCGAGTTCGACTTCCGCGACGACGAGTGGACCCTGCTGGAGGAGGCCCTCGAAGCCAGCGAGAGCGACGACGAGGAGGGCAAGAGCGACGATGTGGTCCTGTTCACGCAGGGGTCGCTGACCGCGCTCCCGAGCGTTCGGGACGTCGTCACCGAGACGCTGGCGAAGTACGCCGACCGCGTGAAGGCCGGGGTCCACCTCGAACACGTCCGCGAACTCCACCCCGAGGAGACCCTGCTGGGGCTTCTCAGGCGACGGTATACGGACACCCGGAACTACAACGATGACCTGCTTGCATCGCTCCAGACCGCCGCGGGCATCGAAATCGCCACCGCGACCTACGACGTGGTCGGCGGGAATCCGCTCCATCCGCTCTCTGAGATTCGCTGGGAACCGGTGTGAATCGAGGGATGGAGACGACAGGAGGCACCTACCAGAGTCGCCAACCACGGATTTCGCTCGGTTCGATAGTCTACGTCCTTGGCGGACTGAAAGGGCGAGCGCGGTTCGCGGTTGTCGTGAGCGAAGCGAACGACTGCTCGGCGGACGCGGTTTGTCCGCCGGTGGCCGAAGGCCATGGTCGTCTCAGCGTGGCCCTATTTCGCCCGCGCAGAACTGCGCGGGCGAAATATCCCGGTGAGCGACCGCGAACCGCGCGAGGGCTTTCGAGACTGCGTTGCTGTCTCTGAAGTTTGGTTGAGTAGTACCGGAGAGAAGAAGAGTTAGAAGAAAAGAGCTAGCTTCAGGCTTGAGCATCGGCGTCTGCCGCAACCGCACAGCATGGCCCTCACACCTCCCCAACCTCCTGCGCTACTCCCTTCGGTCCGTTGCTCGTCCCTCGCGCGGTTCGGCGCGGTCACGAGAGACCGCGCCAGCGCGCGCCGAGTCGAAAACTGAACGAGAGCGTTATTCGAGGAAGGTCACGTCGGTCGCCTTGCTCTCGATTTCTTCTTCGAGGTGATTACGGAAGTCCTCGACATCCACGTCGTCACGCGAACGCTCCTGTCGGTCGCGCACGGAGATGGTCCCGGCTTCCTCCTCGTCGTCGCCGACGATGAGCATGTAGGGGACGTTGTCGTCGTGGGCCTGCTGAATCTTCTTGCCGACCGTCCACGACCGGTCCTCGATTTCGACCCGGAAGTCGCCGAGGTACCGGTTCTGAAGCTGCTTGGCGTAGCCGATGTTGTCGTCGCTGACCGGCAGGATGCGGACCTGCTCGGGCGCGAGCCACGTCGGGAACTTGCCCTTGAAGTGTTCGATGATGATGCCCATGAATCGCTCGAACGTGCCCAGCAGCGCGCGGTGGACCATCACCGGGCGGTGTTCGTCGTTGTCCTCGCCGACGTAGGTCAGGTCCAGTCGCTCGGGGATGTTGAAGTCGAGTTGGACCGTGCCGATGGTCCACTCCCGTCCGATGGCGTCCACGGCGTTGATGCCGATTTTCGGCCCGTAGAAGGCGGCCTCGCCCTCCTCGACGTCGTAGTCGAGACCTTCCGAGGAGAGAGCGTCCTTCAGCGCGCCGGTCGCCTGCTCCCAGATTTCGTCGCTCCCGACCGCGTCGTCGCCCTTCGTCTCCAGTTTGTACTGCACGTCGAGGTCGAAGTGGCCGTAGATGTCGTCGATGGCGTCGAGGACGGCCAGAATCTCGTCCCGAATCTGGTCCTTCCGGATGAAGGCGTGGCCGTCGTCCTGCGTGAACCCGCGGACGCGGAGCAGGCCCGAGAGTTCGCCCGACTGCTCGTTGCGGTAGCAGGTGCCGAACTCCGAGAACCGGACCGGCAGGTCACGGTAGGAGTACTGTTGGTCGTCGAAGACGTGGGCGTGGTTCGCGCAGTTCATCGGCTTCAGGCCGTACTCGGTGTCGTCCTGCTCCCACGCGAACATCTCGCCCGACTCCTTGAACGTGTCGTAGTGACCCGTGGGCTTCCAGAGTTCCGCCTTGTTCAACTCGGGCGTCCAGACCTCGTCGTAGCCCAGTTCGTCGTTCTTCGTCCGGATGTAGTCCTCCAGCTCGCGCCGGATGGTCATCCCGTTGGGGTGGTAGTGGGCGCACCCCGGCGAGTGTTCGGGGATGGAAAACAGGTCCATCTCTCGGCCGATTTTGCGGTGGTCGCGCTCCTCGGCCTCCTCTCGGCGCTGGATGAACTCCTCCAGTTCTTCCTCGGTCTCGAAGGCCGTGCCGTAGACCCTCGTGAGCATCTCGTTGTCCTCGTCGCCGCGCCAGTAGGCCCCGGAAATCGAGAGCAGGGCGAACCCGCCGATTTCGCCTGTCGATTCGACGTGCGGCCCCTTGCAGAGGTCCTCGAACTCGCCCTGCTGGTAGAAGGAGATGGACTCCTCGTCTGCGGCCTCGTCGTCCAGAATCTCGCGCTTGAACTCGTTGTCCTCGTAGACCTCGAAGGCCTCGTCGCGGGAGCGCTCGAATCGCTCGATGTCGAGGTCCTCGTCGATGATGTCGTAGGCCTCGTCTTCGATTTCTTCGAGGTCCTCCTCGTCGAGTTCGACGCCGTAGATGTCGTAGTAGAAGCCGTCGTCGGTCCACGGGCCGATGGTGAGTCGGGCCTCGGGATAGAGTCGCTGGAGGGCCTGCGCGAAGACGTGGGCCGCCGAGTGGCGGAGTACGTCGAGGTACTCGTCGCTGGAGGGCGTGACGATTTCGAGTTTCGCGCCCTCGTGGAGTTCGCTCGCCTTGTCCACGAGGTCACCGTCCACGACCCCGGCGACGGTGTCCCGGCCGAGACCGGGACCGATTTCGTACGCCGCGTCCTCGACCGTCGCACCCTCCTCGAGTTCGAGTTCGGAACCGTCTGGAAGAACGACCGTAATCTGGCTCATGTTTCGTTTAGGGTTCCGGCGAACTGATAACGCTTTCTAAGCGTGTGTTAGCGTGCCATCGGTCCTCGCCGCCGTCGCGTCGATGTCGAATCTGACCGCGTTCGCGGCGCTTGCGCCCGTCGAGCGTTACGCCGTCACGACTTCCAAGAGCGCAAAGGCGCTCGCCGCTATTTCCACCGCCACCCTCAATTCTGTATATCGGTATAAGATTTATTCGTCCGGGTGGCGTCGGCGTCGAGCCGTTCGAATCAGAGAAGCGTCGATAGAAACAAGACGAAGTCTTCGAGCGGAAAATCGCGTCAGGCTTCGGTCGAGTCGATGTTGCCGTCGATCTGCACGAATCGGAAGTCGCACTCCGGACAGCCCCACTTGGTCTTCAGACCGAGGTGGAGGTTCGTGCTGGCGGTGCGGTAGAACGTTCGCTCGGTGCCACACTGGGGACAGTCGTGGTCGAGTTCCTGAGCCATGTTCGAACGTCGAAGCGCGCGGCATTTGAGGATACTGATTCGAGACGCCGATTCCCGGCTCGGTTCTGGCCGAGGAGGTGACAGTCGGCTCCGAATCGACCGCACGGTGGCCGGAAAACCCCGACCGAGAAGGTCATGAACCGTATTCCGATATACTAATTCTGTGCAGGCGAGTTCGGTTCGTCGGCGTCGGGCGGCGTCGAGTTCGATGCTGCGGGCTTCTCGTCGGAAGCGTCGACTCGAGCGGGCGCTATCGTAACGTGGTTCCGACCTTACCGGACCATATCGGATCCGTGACGGCCTCTAAGCACCATTACAGCTAGGGTGTTAGATAATGACAAAGTCCGCGAACGTCGTTCGGGGGACATGGAAGCCAGAGACGCGCTCGTAGTCGTCCTCTCGATACTCATGGTAACGTCAGTTCTCACGGCCCCGGTCGGTGTCGCGTCCGCGTTTCACGGAGGGTCATCCGCGGCGGCGACGAACCCACGTTCAACCCGGGTATCGGCGGTCCGAACGACGTAATCGTCAGCAACTCGACGCCAGTCGTCTATCAGGGCGAGTCGGACATCGACTACGAGCTACCGAGCGGGGAGGCGGTCGCTCCGGGCCGACTGGTCGGCGCGTCGGGTAACGCCGAAGGGCAGGTCCTCCAACTGCCGATTCCGCAGGATAAAGCGGTTGGCCAGTACACGCTCGGCGGGCAGTCCGATCGGGGAGTCGAGGTCCAGACCCCCGCGTCACGGAGTTCTCGCTCGTCAACGAACGCGGATTCGACGTGAAGGGCGCGAACGTAGAGGACGACGAGACGATTCTGGTCGAAGCCAAGTGGAACTTCAAGAAGGCCGAAGACCTCTCTCGTCGTCCGGAACGAGCGCGGCGCGGACATCACCGACGAAGTTCTCACGTCGGCCGAGGACCTGTCCGCGGCGCAGGAAGCCCGACTCAGCGGTCCCTACGCCACGTACCCCGAGAAGATCGGCGCAGTCGGCGAACGCGACACCGGCACCGGCATCGAGTACTTGCAGGGCCTCGGCCAGTTCAGCAGAGCGGAACTCCAGAACTCGTCTCGGCTCGGCACCGCCTACTGGGCGCTCGACCTCAGCGAGGTCGGTCCGGGCAACGTCACCGTCTCGGTCGAGGGGTGGGACACCCTCAACTTCGGCCCGGCGTCGCGGTCCGCGACGATTCGAGTGACTGGCGAGACCGAAACCTCGCTGGGTCTCGGGTCCGAGGAGGCCACTCGCGGCCAGCGCGTCGGGTTCTCGGTCCGGAGTTCGGCGGTCGGCGCGGTCCACAACGTCACCATCGACAGCGACGACTTCAGCGACGACGAGGCCGACGCTCGCGTTTTCGAGACCGTCAACGACGTCATCGCCCGCGGGACCGCGGACACCGACAACGGGAGCGCCTCGGG
Organism: Halorussus ruber; assembly: GCF_004765785.1. Lineage (GTDB taxonomy): Archaea > Halobacteriota > Halobacteria > Halobacteriales > Haladaptataceae > Halorussus > Halorussus ruber. The sequence goes on from NZ_SBIT01000001.1 coordinate 252,924, forward strand.
CAACCAGACGAACGCGAGCGTGCCAGCCGAGAGGCCGCCGAATCATCGGTAGCACAGGTAGTTCACCGGAGGAGACACCCGTCATCACTTCACCCGGCACCAATTTCTTGCCCGCGGAAACCGAACCGCTCTGCGTGACAATCGAACTCTACGCGCTCGACGCCTGTCCCTTCTGCGAGACGGTCCACGACGCGCTGGAGGACCACGGCGTCGAGTACGAGACTCAGTGGGTCGAACCGCTCCACTCCGACCGCGACGAGGTCAAGCGCGTCAGCGGCCAGCGCGACGTGCCGGTGCTGGTAGACCACGAGGCGGGCGTCACGATGGCCGAGAGCGAGAAAATCGTGGAGTACGTCGAGACCTCGCTCGCGTGAAACGGCTGTCGGTCGTTCGGGGCGGGAACTAAGTAGCGTCCGGGGCTACGCACTGGCATGAAAATCTACACCGGTCGCGGTGACGAGGGGCAGACTGACCTCCGAGACATGTCCCGCGTCTCGAAGGCCAGCCCCCGAATCGAGGCCTACGGCACGGTAGACGAGGTCAACGCGCTCGTCGGGCGAATCCGACCCACGGGCCACGACGACGTGGACGACCACCTGCGGGAGATTCAGAACCACCTCCACGTCGTGCAGGCCGACTTCGCCAACCCGGACCCCGACGAGGGCGACCCCGTGGTCCGCGAGGAACACGTCGAGCAACTCGAAGACTGGATTGACGCCTACGACGACGAACTCGAACCCCTCGAATCGTTCATTCTGCCCGGCGGGAGCGACTCCGGCGCGCGACTCCACCACGCCCGGACTGTCTGCCGCCGCGCCGAGCGCCGCGCGGTGGCGCTGGAGGCCGACGAGGACATCAACGACACCGCCGTCACCTACCTGAATCGGCTCTCGGACGCCCTGTTCGTCCTCGGTCGCGTGGTCAACCAGCGCGACGGCGTGCCCGAGGAGTCGCCGACGTACTGAGTCGCCGACGTACTGAGCCGAGTTTTCGGCGGTCGGGCGGTGGCGAACCGCTTCGACTCGCCGACGGGCGATTCGTGCGAACCTTTACCACAGACGAGGTCGTGTTCTAGCCGAGTCGTCGGTCGAAGCTCGGCGAAAGGAGGTGAACGATGCCCAAGATAGAATGCGAGAACTGCGGACGGAAAGCCACGTTCGGCCGGGACGGTCAGGAGTCGCGCGTGCCGATGCGATACTGTCGGCGCTGTGGCGACGAACTTCCGCCCCGCGAGGAGTGGTAAGTACCGCCCGTTCAGCCACTCGTTCGACGCTGCGCTCGTTCTAGTAGCAACGAGGTCATCAATTAAATGAGCAAACAGATAGAAATCGTCCAGTCTGATAGTCGCCAGCAGGCCGAGAGTTCCGCTAACAACCGAATCGAGGAGTACGAGGAGAACGGCTTCGAACTCGCCGACCAGGAGGTGGCGCTCGGACGCAACGGCGTGACGCTACTCCTCGTCTTCGAGAGCGTCGAGTGAGGGCGGGTCGAATTGGCCAGTCTGCACAACTGTTACCCGTGTACATACCCAAGTCGATAGTATGGAGAGGCTCCGTCGGCGAGACGAGCGCGACGAAGCGGAGGTAACGGACGAGAAAACGGGCGGGCGGCGGACCTGTCCGGAGTGTGACTCCGTCGATCTCGTCAAGAGTGCCGACGAGACCGAACTCACCTGCGAGGACTGCGGCCTGATTCTCGAAAACGAGACCATCGACCGAGGCCCCGAGTGGCGCGCCTTCGACAGCCAGGAGCGCGATAGCAAGTCCCGCGTCGGCGCACCGACGACCAACACGATGCACGACAAGGGCCTCACCACGTCCATCGACTGGAAGGACAAGGACGCCTACGGCAACTCGCTCTCCTCGAAGAAGCGAAGCCAGATGCACCGCCTGCGAAAGTGGCAAAAGCGCATCCGGACCAAGGACGCGGGCGAACGCAACCTCCAGTTCGCCCTCGGCGAAATCGACCGCATGTCCTCGGCGCTGGGCGTCCCGCGGTCGGTCCGGGAGGTCGCCTCGGTCATCTACCGGCGCGCGCTAAACGAGGACCTGATCCGAGGGCGCTCCATCGAGGGGACCTCGACTGCCGCGCTGTACGCCGCCTGCCGGAAGGAGGGCATCCCCCGCTCGCTGTCGGAGGCCGCGGAGGTCTCCCGCGTCGAGCGCAAGGAGATCGGCCGGACGTATCGCTATCTCTCCCAGCAACTCGGTCTGGAGATGCGTCCCGTGGACCCCAAGCAGTACGTCCCCCGCTTCTGCTCCGAAATCGGACTCAGCGAGGAGGTAGAGGCCAAGACGAACGAGATCATCGACGCCACCGTCGAACAGGGTCTGCTCTCGGGCAAGTCGCCCACGGGCTACGCGGCCGCCGCCATCTACGCCGCCTCGCTGCTCTGCAACGAGAAGAAGACCCAGCGCGAGGTCGCCGACGCGGCCCAAGTCACCGAAGTCACCATCCGGAACCGGTATCAGGAGCAGATAGAGGCGATGGGCATCCACGACGAGCCGCCCGAGCGCTGAAGACTCGGCGACCACCACGTTCTGCTGCTCGGTATCTCTCCGGAACCATCCCTACCGTCTCCGAAAGCGTCCGCCAGCGCGTCGCCGAGACCGATACGTTAATTCTCCCTCGCTTCCATGCTACAGATAACCATGCGGATACGCGAGTGGCAGGACATCGTCGAGGACGTGGTCGAGAAGGACGTGGACCCCGAGGGCTGGCGGGCGGTCGGCGGCTCGCGCGCCGGAGGAGTCGGCGAGGACCTGTATCTGGGCCACCCGCGAGGCGGCGTCTACCTCCTCAAGACCTACGCGAAGAACCCCTACGAGGTTCAGGGCGTCGGCACGCGGGTCGCCCGGAAACTCGACGACGAAATCGGCTCGTTCCTCCCCGAGAAGGAGACCGAGGGGCGCTTCGCGGTCCAGAATCCGCCCGAGGACGAGTCCGACGCCGAGGAGAAGGCCCGCCACCTCGAAGAGGTCGTCAAGGCCCACGCCGACGCGCCGACCACGCCCAACGACTTCTTCGACGACGTGATGGACGCGATGGACAGTCCGGCGTTCGGCCCCATCGACTTCGACCAGTACGGTCGCCCCGACCCGGCAGACGAACTCTCCGAGCGATTCGAGGAGGCCGAGGACCTGCTCAACGAGGAGTTGGAGGACCTCATCGAGGACGCCGAAGTCGGCAAGGGCTTCCAGTAGCATTTTTTATTCGCTGTCGCCCGGGCCGATTCGGCGATATCGCCCGAGACGAGTACCCTTAAGCGAGTTCGCCGACACCGATGTTGCATGAACCCGACCGAGACCGTCGAGGAGTACTACGAGGCGCTCCGGCGGGGCGAACCTCTCTCGCCGTACTTCGCCGAGCGCGAGGACGCGGTGAAGTTCGGCGTCAGCGAGCGTCTCGCGGGCTACGAGGCGATTTCCGAGGGGCTCCGCGAGCAGACTCGGACCACCGAGGACTGGCGAGTCGAGAGCCGGAATCTGGGAGTGGTCGTCCGCGATTCGGTGGCGTGGTTCACCGACGACGTGGCGCTGTCGTGGACTGCTTCGGAGGGGGCCGACTCGGAGGCCGAGCAGGAGACTCGCTACTCCTTCGACACGCGGTGGAGCGGCGTGCTGGAGCGGGAATCGAGTGACGACGAATCGAGTAGTGGCAAATCGAGTAGCGGCAAATCGAGTAGCGGCGAATCGAATAGCGACGAATCGAGTAGCGGCAAATCGAGTGGTGACAGCGAGGAGCCACGCTGGCGGTTCGTCCAGATGCACGTCAGCGCGCCCCACGAACTCTAACGATGGTCGGGCCGCCATCTGCCGAGGAGAAGCGCGACTCGATGAATCGCCTCAAAGTCGGCATCGTCGTCATCGTCGGCCTGTCGGCCGGTCTCATCACGATGTCGGGCGGCGGGTCGATGATGGAAGTCGCCATCGCCGTCGTCGCGGGGTCGCTCGTCGGCGCGGCGCTGCTGGGCTATCTGGTCTACATCACGTAGAAGTCGCCCGGGATGTTGTCACCGGATTTCAGGGGTTAACCCGCGCCAGCCAGCGGTCCGGGTCGTCGAGTTCCGCGTCGGTCGGCAGGTTCTCCGGTCGGTCCCAGACCACGCTCGCGCCTTCGATGCCGCGCTTGGCGGCCACCGCGTCGAAGAAGGCCTTGCCGCGCTCGTACTGGCGGCGCTTGAGACCGAGGCCGAGCATCCGCCGGAGGAGACGCGAGAGGGGGTCGCCGCCCTGTCTCCGAGCCTCCATCTTCTCGCGGAGGTCGGCGTACTCGTCGTCGAACGCGCCGTCCATCAGGAGTTCGGCGTAGCCCTCGACCGCGGTCATCGCGGCGTCGAGTTCCTTGAACGCCTCGCGGTCGAGGTGCCCGCCCGCCAGCGCCTCGATGCCCGACTCCATCCGGGATTCGAGGTGGTCCGAGAGCCACGGGGCCGCGCCGAACTCGGCGGCGTGAGTCACCTCGTGGAAGGCGATCCAGCGCCGGAACCGGTCGTAGTTCACGTCGAGTTCGCGGGCGATGCGCTCGATGTTCGGCCGGACGAAGTACAGCGCGTGTTCGTCGCCGTCGGCGAGCAGCAGCGGGTCGTACTGCCCGAGGACGTTCTTGGCCAGCACCGTCAGCATCACCGACATCGTGCCGGTGTTGATGGTCCGGGCGACGCCGGGCATGGCGACCGGCCCGTGCTCCTCGACGGGTTCCATCACGCGCCGGAAGGTGTCGATGTTGGCGTCGATCCAGTGGTGGCGGTTCTGCACCTCGATGGTCTCGGGCACGTCGAAGTCGGCACCGGAGACCTCGCGGACCCTGCTCCGGGCGTCCCGCACGTCGGCGGCGTAGCCTTCTTTCTCGGTCTCGGACAACGCGAGCGAACCGGGGGGTGTCGATGCCTTGGCCGCCTCGGCGACCGCCATCCAGTCGATAGGACCCTCGCCCGACGCGTCGGCGATTGCCCGGACGCTACGATAGATGCTCACGGATTCGCGTTGGGGACCGACGGTCAAAATCTTTCTGCCGAGTTCCGGGGTTTGGGTCCTGTTTCGGTTGTCTCGCCGTGTCTCGGGTAGTCTCGTGGTGTCTCGAGTGGTCTCGTTGTGTCTCGGGTAGTCTCGTGGTGTCTCAAGTGGTCTCGTTGTGTCTCGGGTAGTCTCGTCGCGCTTCGAGTGGTCTCGTCACGTTTCGGGTGGTCTTCTCGCGTGTTCGATTTCGTTCTCGCGCCCACACCACCGTCGCGGATGTAAGAGGAAATGATGGGCGGGGTGGGTGGACAGCCGGAGACGAACCGGCGACACTACCGTCGCGGATGTATCTCTCGTCGGCGGTGTCGAGAACGTTGGAAAAGCTATATCTGGCTTTACGGGCCTATTATTCGAGAATATGCGATATTTACATCCGCGACGGTGGTGTGTGTTTCTCGGATAAACCTATTATTCGTTACAGACGCGACGTGGGGGTGTCACTCGTTCTCTATTACATCTCTTTCACGAGTGTCTCCTCGTTCTCCTTCGTTCACCTAGTTTTCTTACCTAGTCTAGATGGTTACTTATAAAGGCAATAATTACATTGTCTATAAATACGTATCGAGGGTGGAAAGAAAACTGAGTGTATATTTCCAGTGGTTGTGTAATTCTCTCGGCACGAGTACCCTTCCAATCGTTCTCGAATCGATAGTTCGGGTACCGCCGCCGACTCCCGTCCTCGACACCCACCCTCCGGCCCTCGCCTTACATCCGCGAGGGTGGTGTCTGTCCCGTTACCAAAATCCACCGTCCGCCAACGCCCTCCTCGAGCGTCCACGACGGCACTCCGCGAGCGTCCACGATGGCACTCCGCGAGCGTCCACGACGGAAAACATCCGCGAGGGTACTCTCAGCGCCGGTCGTGCCGAACCGTCGGTCGATAGCCCGGGGCGTCACTCGACGGCGGGATACATCCGCGACGATACCCCCTCCATTTATATTCTGAAGTGCGAAGCAAGGGCCATCAGATGGCTACCGACGACGACGTAGACCGCGACCCCCTCTTCCGGTACGACGAGCCGATATTCGCCGACGAGGACCTCTTGCGCATCTCCCACCTCCCCGGTCCGAACCGCATCGTCGGGCGCGACGAACACATGCAGAAGGTGGCCGAGGCGCTCAACCCCGCGATTTTCGGCCAAGAGCCGACCCACCTGTTCATCTTCGGCAAGACCGGGACCGGCAAGTCGCTCATCTCTCGAAGCGTCTCCAAGCGCGTCGAGGACGAGGCCGAGAACGAGGGCGTCGAGGTCGAAACTGCGTTCATCGACTGCGGCGAGCAGACCACCGAGGCGTCGGTCATCAAGACCGTCGGCCGGGAACTCAACGACCCCAACGAGACCGGAATCACGGTGCCCCAGCGCGGTCTGGGCACCGGCGACTACTACGACCGACTCTGGCAAATCATCGACGCCTGTAGCGACGTGGCGCTGGTCATCCTCGACGAAATCGACATGCTCGAAGACGACGAGGTCCTTCGAAAACTCTCGCGCGCGGGCGAGAACCGCCGCGTCACCGACTCGACCATCGGCATCATCGGCATCTCGAACAAGATCGACTTCCCCGACGAACTCAACGAGCGCGTCAAGTCGAGCTTCGCCCACGACGAACTGGTGTTCCCGCCCTACGACGCCCACCAGCTCGTGGACATCCTCCAGAACCGCGCAGACGCCTTCCGCGACGGGGTGCTGTCGGACGACGCGATTCCGCTCACCGCCGCCCTCGCCGCGCAGGAACACGGCGACGCCCGAAAGGCGATCGACATCCTCCGGAACGCGGGCCGAATCGCCACCAAGCAGGAGGACGAGGAGGTCACCGAGGAACACGTCTACGCCGCCAAGGAGAAGACCGAGGCCGACCGATTCGCCGAACTCATCGAAGGTGCGCCCACGCAGGCCAAGGCCATCCTGCTCGCGCTCACCCTCCTGACCGAGAACAAGCCCCGCGACCAGTTCCCGACCCAGCAGATCTACCGCCAGTACCAGACCATCGCGGCGGACCTCGACATGGACGCCCTCTCCGAGCGCCGCGTGCAGGAAATCCTCCAAGAGCAGGACTTCCTCAACGTCATCAACTCCGAGACGAAGGGCCGGGGTCGAGGCCGGGGCGTCCACACCAAACACCGACTCCTCGAAGAGCCAGAAATCGTCAAGAAGGTTCTCAACCGGGATTCCCGCATCGCGGACCTCGGTATCTGAGGGCGCTCTCTCTCTCGGCATCTGAGGACCTCTGCTCCCGATATCTCCGGACGCTCTCCTTCGATATCTCCGGACGCTCTCCTTCGATATCTCCGGACGCTCTCCTCGAATCGGCAGACACGCAGTTCTCGCTCCTCGAAGCCACGCCAGCAACCCCGGATGAATATAAGGCACATATTATTCTAACTAAGGTATTTTAGACATATCGGGACAGAACTTATACGTGAGAACGTCGGCTTTTCGTCCATGTCAACAACAGCGACGTGGAGCGACCCCAACGACTGTCCGTTCTGCGGGAGCGAGCTTCAGAACCCCGGTGCGGGCTTCATCGACCACATCAGCGAGAATCCCGACTGCGAGGACGGCTTCGAGACGTGGCGGAGCAACATCAACGACGACATCTGCGCTGGCTGGTCCGGATAGACGCCGACTCTTTTCACGTCGGTTGCGGATACAACTTCTGAGAGACGGGTGTGTGGTCATTAATCTCGTTCTCAGAGTCCTCGTTTCTGCTCCTCGACAACCGTGAACGTGGCCCGTTTTGGCACGAGAATAATAGGCAACCTTATACAGATTATAACGAATTAGTGAAAATTATAGGAAGACTCTTACGTCCGTTTCGGCTACCGACTCCCACGATGAAGTGCCCCCAATGCAGCGGCGAACTCGTCGCCGCGCAAGGCTACGAAACGTGTTCGAAGTGCGGTCACATCCCGCCCCACGGCGCGGACTGACGGTCAGTCTCACCGGCCCTCAAGTGGTCGGGCCACCGTGACCGCCTACTCGAAAACAGCATCGCCTCGACAACCATTCCGAGTTTTCCGCCTTCCATCACCGCCCTCCAGCAGACGCTACCCCCAGCAGACGCCACCTTTCACCTGACACCGCCTTCCAACAGACGCCATCTTTCACCTGACACCGCCTTCCAACAGACGCCGCCCTCCGACAGACACCACCTTCCAACAGACGCCGCGCTCGACGCAATGATTTTTCTACCATCGGGCGCTACGACGCACTCGTGAACGTTCGGGGAGACGTCGTCGAAGCCGGTGAAGTCCGAACCGTCAGCACGCAGTACGGCGAGAGCGACCTCGCCGAGGTCACGGTCCGCGAGGAGGACGGCCTCAAGCAGGTCACCCTCTGGGGCAAGTGGACCGAGAGCGCCGACCTCCTCGAACCGGGGATGGAACTGCTCGTGACCGACGTGGAGGCCGAGGAGTATCAGGGCGAAACCACCTACCAGACGAGCAAGGATTCGTACGTCGTGGTCGAACCCTCCTTCCTCGTGGACGTGACCGACATCCGGTCGTGGGTCCAGTGCCCGCGGATGTACTACCTCAACAAGCTGTCGGGAATCCCGCTCGCGTACCCCGTGGTCAAGGGGACAATCGTCCACGAGGTCTTCGGCGACCTGCTCCGGGGCCGCGATTTGGACGAGTCCATCGACGAGCGCGTCGAGGAGGCCGGACTCGAACTCGGCCTCCTCGGCCGGGAGCGCGAGGAAGTCGCCGAGGAGGTCCGCCAGAACGCCGCGGCAATCGAGGGCTGGCTGGCACAAGGCGCGCTCACCGAGGGAGACAATTGGCGAAGCGAGCAGACGCTCATCAGCGAGCGATTCGGCATCAAGGGTCGGGCCGACGCGCTCCGGCGCGGGATGCCGGTCGAACTCAAGACCGGCAAGAATCTCAAACGCGACCCCAGATTTCAGGACAAGATTCAGGCGGCGTGCTACGCGCTCGTCCTCCAAGAGAAGGGCGTCCCGGCGAACACCGGCACCCTGCTCTACACGAAGAACTCGGCGCTCGACCGGACCGAGGAGGACGGCGACCTCTCGCCCGCCAAGGAGTTCTCCATCGGCGACGGCCTCCTCGATTTCGTCGTCCGCACGCGAAACGAAATCGCGGCGATGGAGTACCACGTCACGGAATCCGACCACGACCCCACCAAGAGAGGCGACGAGGGGGAACCCGACGAGTATCCGGGCGTCCCGACCGGCTACGAGGCCGACGCCACCTGCGAGTACTGCTTCGAGCAGGATACCTGCATGGTGGTCTCGGGCCGTCTGAATCAGGAGTCGAAGGCGGGCCAAATCGGCACCGCGATTCCCGAGGAGGAACGGAAGTACTTCGACCGCAACTACCGACTCATCGAGGAGGAGCGCCGGGCGACCCACGCCGAGTACGCCAAACTCTGGGAGCAGACCGCGGCGGAACGGGCCGACGACGACCGCGCGCTCATCGACCTCGAACCCACGGACCGCAGGCAACTCGACGGCGGCCGGTGGGAGATGCGCGCCGAGCGGACCGGCGGCGCAGTCTCGAAGATTCGGGAGGGCGACGTCGTCCTCGCCAGCAACGGCGACCCCGTGAACGGCCACGCGGAACTGGCCCGCGTCGAGCGACTCGACGAGGAAGTCGTCGTCACGGCCGACGAGCCGGTCGAACTCCGACGCCTCGACGTGTACCCCTCGGAACTCTCCGCGGACCGGATGCTCACGGCCCTGCACGACTCCCTGCTCAAGGGCGACAAGCGCCGGAAAGACGTGCTGTTCGGCCGCGAGGACCCCGAATTTCGAGACGACCGCGAGACCTTCATCGACAACAACGAGGCCCAGAACGACGCGGTGAACCTCGCGGTGAACGCCGAGGACCTCGCGCTGGTCCACGGCCCGCCGGGCACGGGCAAGACCTACACCATCGCTCGGACCATCCGCGCTCTCGTGGAGCAAGGCGAGGCGACTCCGTCGCCTCGAAACGGAGGCGGTGAAACCGCCGGAGGGGGCAATCGGGTCCTCCTCTCGGCGTTCACCAACCGCGCGGTGGACAACGCGCTCGAAGCCCTGCGCGAACAAGGCTTCGAGGACATAGTCCGAGTGGGAACGGAAAGTGGCGTCCGCGAGGACATGCAAGACTTGCGGCTCGAACAGGCTGGCGACCCGGGCGAGCGCCTGACAGAACTGCGCGAGGCCAGCGTGGTGGCGGCGACCACGGCGACCTGCGGGTCCCGAATCATGCGCGAGCAGTCGTTCGACGCCGCGCTGGTGGACGAGGCTTCGCAACTCACCGAACCCGAGACGCTCGCGGCGGTGAACTTGGCCGACCGGTTCGTCCTCGTGGGGGACCACCAGCAGCTGCCGCCTGTGGTCCGCACCGAGAACGACCTCTCGACCTCGCTGTTCGAGCGCCTCATCAACGAGTACCCCGAGGCGGGCGTGATGCTCGACCGCCAGTACCGGATGAGCCAGCGGATTCAGGCGTTCGCCTCCCGCGAGTTCTACGACGGCGCGCTCCGCCCGGCCAGCGGCGAGGTGGCGGGCCAGCGACTCGCCGACCTGCCGGACGTCGCCGCGGACGAGTTGCCCGACGACCTGCGAGGGCGCGGCGGCGTCTCGTTCGTGAACCCCGGCGGGCACACCGACGGGAACACCAACCCGGTCGAGGCCGAGCGCGTGGCCGAGGTGGTCGAGTCCTTCCTCGGTGTGGGCGTCGAACCGGGCGAAATCGGCGTCATCGCCCCCTTCCGCGCGCAGGTCGCCGAAATCGGCCGCCGAGTCGCAGAGGGCGTCACGGTCGATACGGTGGACCGCTTCCAGGGGTCGAGCAAGGAGGTCATCGTGGTGTCGTTCGTCGCCACCGAGAACCTCGACAGCCCCATCTTCGAGGACTACCGCCGGGTGAACGTGGCGCTGACCCGCGCGAAGAAGTCGCTCGTGCTGGTCGGCGACGAGGAGGCCCTGCGGAGCGACGACCTCTACTCGCGGATGGTCGATTGGGCGCAGTAGGCCGGTCGCGCGGAGTCGCTACCGACCGGCAAAGAAATAAATAGTTATCTCGAAGGTTTCGAAATGTTTACCTGGGGAATAACTTTGGTTCTGTTGCCCCTGGAAACGTTTTCTCCTCCCGGCGCTACGTTGGCGAAGTGACGGTTTAGCGCGGCCGTGACCTCGGGAACCGAAAATCGCGCGCCCGACTCCAGCACTCGACTCCGATGCCGGACCCCGATTCGCGGCGAGTCTGCCGGATTCGGAGTCTCCTCGAAATCGCCGTCTCCGGCCGTTCGGCTCTGTCGAGTGTGTTCGAGACGTTTGCGTCACGGGTCGGTGTGTGGACGACTTCCATCCGCAGTTGGGTTCCAGAAACTTTCCTCGTTGAGCATCTTCCGGTACGTTTAAGCCTTTGACGGGTGCCGCTAATGATATGAGTGGACGACCGCTCGACGTGCTGGAAGCCTCTCTCGACGAGGAGGTTACAGTGCAGTTGAAAGGCGGCGACGAGTACGAGGGAATCCTGACGGGCTACGACCAGCACATGAACCTGGTTCTGGAGGACACCGAGGAGGAAGACACAACCATTATACGCGGCGATAACCTCGTGTCGATAAGCCCATGACTGGAGCAGGAACCCCGAGCCAGGGGAAGAAGAACACGACCACCCACACCAAGTGCCGTCGCTGTGGTGAGAAGTCGTATCATACGAAAAAGAAAGAGTGTTCGAGTTGCGGCTTCGGCAAGTCCGCCAAGCGCCGCGACTACGAGTGGCAGAGCAAGTCCGGCGAGTAAGCCGCGACGCATCTGCGGTCTCCCTTCTCTCTGCGAAGTTTTGTCGAGTAGCGGTGCGTGTGTCCTTTTGAATCGGTAGTCTCGGAGAAGTTATGAAATAGACAGTTGGAACAGATTCGTGATGAACGTTTCTTGAAGCCCCCGCCCGGTCGCGGTCGCTCAGCGACATATCTGACGGACGTAGTTGCGTCAGATAGGGGTCGCTGAGACGACCACGCAAGCGCGACCGGGCGGCCCCTTCATCCCACCCGGTGGTTTGTCAGTCGGGCGTTCGCTGGCGGTTGGTCAGTCGGGCGTTCGCTGGCGGTTGGTCAGTCGGGCGTTCGCTGGCGGTTGGTCAGTCGGGCGCGTTCTGGTGGAACGGATCACCGAGCGCGCGCTGGTCGGAAGTGACACCGGGCGAGGAAACGCCGAGTTCCGACGCGGGCGTCGGAACTCGGCGTAGACGTGAGTTTCCAGCGCGCCAACTGGAAGTATGCGTGTTCGTGCATACTTTTTGGCTCTGCCGGAGAAAAGTCGGCACGATAGCGAGGGTTTTTACTACGGTGGCGCAGTACCACCGACCATGCCAGACGGCCGGGACGCGGCCCCAAGTGGTCCGACCGAGAACGCAAATTCGGGACTCGAAACCGATTCGGGACCCACCGAAACCCCTTCGGAACGCCCAGCGGAGGTCCTTTCGGGGCCGACCGAGAAGTGCGGCGTCGTCGGCGTCTCGCTCACCGAGCGGGACGCCGCGCGGCCGCTCTACTACTCGCTGTACGCCCTCCAGCACCGCGGGCAGGAGTCGGCGGGCATCGTCACCCACGACGGGTTCCAACAGCACAGCCACGTCGAGATGGGCCTCGTCGGCGACGCCTTCGACCAGTCCGACATCGAGGAACTCCGCGGAAGCGCGGGCATCGGTCACGTCCGGTACCCGACCGCGGGGAGCGTGGACAAGTCCTGCGCCCAACCGTTCACCGTCTCCTTCCGGAGCGGCGCGCTGGGACTGAGCCACAACGGCAACCTCGTCAACGCCGAGGAGGTCCGCGACGAGTTGGCCGCGCAGGGCCACGCTTTCACCTCCGACGGCGACACCGAGGTCATCGCTCACGACCTCGCGCGAAACCTCTTGGAAGCGGACCTCGTCCGAGCGGTCAAGCGCACCATGGGCCGGATTCACGGCTCGTACTCGCTGACCATCATGCACGACGACACCGTGCTGGGCGTGCGAGACCCGCAGGGCAACCGCCCGCTCTGCATCGGCGAACTGGACGACGGCTACGTCCTCGCCAGCGAGTCGGCGGCCATCGACACCCTCGACGGCGAACTCGTCCGCGACGTGCGCCCCGGCGAACTCGTCGTCCTCCAACCCGGCGGCGAGGGATTCGACTCCTACCAGCTGTTCGAGCAAGAGAACACTGCTCACTGCTTCTTCGAACACGTCTACTTCGCCCGCCCGGACAGCGTCATCGACGACAAGTTGGTCTACGAGGCCCGGCGCGACTTGGGCCGCAAGCTCTGGGAGGAGAGCGGCATCGACACCGACGTGGTAATGCCGGTGCCCGACTCCGGCCGGGCGTTCGCCGGGGGGTACGCGGAAGCGGCCCAAGCGGACGGCGCTGGTGTCGAGTTCGCCGAGGGCCTGATGAAGAACCGCTACGTCGGGCGCACCTTCATCATGCCGACCCAAGACGAGCGAGAGCGAGCGGTCCGCCTGAAGCTCAACCCCATCAAGTCCACCGTCGAAGGTAAGACCGTCACGCTCATCGACGACTCCATCGTCCGGGGAACCACCTCGACCCAACTCGTCGCGCTCCTCAAGGACTGCGGCGCGGAGGAGGTCCACATGCGCATCGGTGCCCCGCCAATCGTCGCGCCCTGCTACATGGGCATCGACATGGCGACCCGCGAGGAGCTCATCGCCGCGGGCAAGTCGGTCGAGGAAATCGGCGGCGAAATCGAGGCCGACAGCCTCGCGTACCTCTCGACCGAGGCGGTCGCCGAGGCGCTGGACGCCGAGCAGTCGGACCTCTGCATGGGGTGCGTGACCGGCGAGTACCCCTACGACATCGACGGCGAGGAGACCGACCGCCAGGTGTCTCGGCCCGAAATCGGCTCCTCGGCCGACGACTGACGAGACCGCTCGGAGATTTCAGTTTCATCGGGTACGAAAATAATTTTTCGGCGGCGCGCCTGTGGGAAATTACACCATGCGCGAAGACGACGATTCCAGCGTCCACTGGGCCGAGATGGACCGGCGCGGCTTCATCAAGACGACCGGCGCGACCGCCGGGACGATTGCGGTCGGCGCGACTCCCGCCAACGCGGGGTCCTATTCGACGACCGACCTGACGATTTCGTCCCACGACGGGACCGACCTCGCGGCGACCCTCTACGAACCCGACGACGGCGACGCCCACGAGGCGGTCCTGATGACCCACGGTTGGGGGTCGGACCGCAAGTCGGCACGGGTCACCGAGAAGGCGAAGCTCTACGCCTCGAACGGTTACGTCGTGCTGACCTACGACTCGCGCGGGTTCGGCGAGTCCGGCGGCGAAGTCGGCCTCGACGGCCCCAAGGAGGTAGACGACGCCTCGACTCTCGTGGACTGGCTGGCGGGCCGGGACAACGTCCTGACGGACGCCTCGGGCGACCCCAAAGTCGGGATGGACGGCTATTCGTACTCGGGCGGGATTCAGTTGCTCGCGGCGGCCAACGACGACCGCATCGACGCCATCGTCCCCCGAATCACGTGGAACGACCTCGAATACGCGATGGCTCCTCACGGCGTCGTCAAAATCGGCTGGCTCACGCTCCTGCTGGGGATGGGCGGCATCAAGTCGTGGGACTTCGAGACCGGGACCGGACTCGACGAAGACCTCTGGGACTGGTACCTCGACGCGGCGTGGACCAACGAACTCTCTCAGGACGCCGAGGACGCCTTCGCCGAGCGGTCGCCCGCCAACCAGATTTCGAACGTGAACGCCCCGACTTTCCTGATTCAGGGCTGGGACGACACCCTGTTCAAGCCGGTCGAGGCGCTCCGGACCTACCGGTCGCTGCAGGACCGAGGCGTCGAGACTCGCATCTGTTTCTACGAGGGCGGTCACGCGCTGGAGGGTCTCGACCGAACCCAGAGCGAAATCGACTACCTCAACGGCCTCGCGCTCGACTGGATGGATCGCCACGTCAAGGGCAAATCGACCGACGTGCCCCAAGCCACGATGTACCTCAAGCAACCCGACGCGTGGCGGACCCACGACCAGTTCCCGCCCGGAGACGTGTCGGACGCGACGCTGAAACTCAGCGAGACCGCCAGCGGCGACGACACCTACCTCGAAAAGGACATCTGGTGGTGGAACGACACCGAGTACCGATTCGACTGGGAGGCCGGGTCGGACTTCGAAATCGTCGGCGCGCCAGAACTCGACATCTGGGTCTACCCCACAGGGCCGGAAGAGCGCCTCTTCTTCAACTTCTATCACACCGACGCCGACGGCCACACCAAGATGATAAACGACATGGGCGAGACCTACCGCGTGGAGGGCGAAGCCCAGTACCACAAAATATCGGTTCAGTTCTCGCCCATCCAGCGATTCCTGAAAGAGGGCGAGACCATCAGCCTCGGGGTCAGCATCTCGAACCCCTTCTACTTCGACTCGCGGGAGTCCGAGGGAACGTACATCATGCACTCGACCGACTACCCCTCGCAGTTCACGCTCCCGATGCGGAGCGTCTCGGACACTCACACCGTCGAGAAGGACCTCTCGGTCGGCGACGAGGTCCACGTCTCGGTCGAGAATCTGGCGGTCCGAACCGGCCCCGGCACGAGTTACGACTCGAAGAAGCAGAAGCACGTCTACTCCTCCGGGCAAATCGTGGACGGTCCCACGTCCGCCGACGGCGCGACGTGGTGGCAGGTCGAGTACTACGAGGACGACGGCGGGACGACCGGATGGTCCCAGCAGGTCGGCCTCGACACCGGCGCGCGCAACTCCGAGCGCCTCTCTATCGGCGACCGGGTCGAAGTCGACACGGACTCGACCCGACTCAACATCCGCGAGGGTCCCGCGACGAGTTACACCGCCATCGACGCCGCCGACAGCGGCGACCGCGGCCGAATCGTCAACGGGCCGGAGTGGGCAGACGGCTACGTCTGGTGGAAAGTCGAGTACGACGGCCACGCCGAGGGCTGGTCGGCACAGGACTGGCTGAAACTGGTCTGACCGGCGGAATCTCGCGGGCACAACGGTTAATCCCTCTCGGACCGTGGCTCACGAGGATGGCCGAGCGTCACGACCCGCCAGACCGACCGGCGGCCCGCGAGAGCGAGACCGACTCCGAGAGGAGGGCCGACCCTGAGAGGGAGACCGAGGACGGAAACGACGAGCCTCGCCCGCAGGGCCAACTCCGGTGGGTACAACTCCGCGAACCGAAACACGCGCTCGAACTCGGTCGGAACGGCCGCGTCCACGCCAGCCACTTCCACGAGCGGTACGACTCGTGGGAGGTCCTGCTGGAGACCTACGAGGGCGAGGTCTGAAATCTACGGAGCGCGGTCCGAGCGAGGAGAAAGCCCCGCCGAGCCACCGAAAGAAGGGCACTCCTCCCCGCTTCTAGACATTCTGGTTCTTTACCTGAAAATATTTATAATTATTAAATAAATATGTGTGTGCCGACAACTTGGAGCGCCGGAAACCCGCGCCCCGCCTCAGAACAGGTAGAGCATGAGGTAGACGACCACGCCGAGCGCGAACGAGGTCAGCCACAGCGAGGCGGCGACTCGGCCGATGGTCGGGTGCTTCGTCGCGCCGAGTTCCGACGCCGGGCGGGTCAGCCCCAACAGCAGGACGTAGTAGAGCAGGGGGATGCAGACCACCGCGAGCAGGACGTGAATCCCCAGTATCGGGTAGTAGACGAACTGCTCGACGAACGCTGGACCCTCGAACGGCGTCGGCCCGAGGAGCGCCACGCGGTAGAGGTACAGCGTCAGGAACACCGCGAACAGGCCGACGCCCGCGAGCATCCCCTTGCGGTGGCGCTCGACTTTCCCCTGCCGAATCCACCGCCACGAGGCCCCAATCGTCCCGAACGCCACGACGCTGACGACGGCGTTGATGTGCGGAATGGCCGCGAGGAAGACCTCGGGAGCGCGCGGGAGCGTTCCGGCGGGGACCACGCGGAGCGCGGCCGCGAACACCAACGCGAGCGAGACGACTGTCAACAATCCGGTTACCGCGGGGACGTGGCGCTCGACGAATCGTTGCATGGGTGGGCCTAAGGGGCGGACCGAAATACACCTTGCTGTGTGGTCGCCGCTTCGCGCGGTGTGTTGACGCTTCTCTCTCCACCTCCTCTTCGGGGCGTACTTTCCCACCGCCCGCGGCGTGTGGGGCCGTGCCGCCCCGGAGTTGAAACGAAAGGCATTTTATCTGGGTAGCGTCTACAAAGAAATGCAGAGAAAGACACCGCGAGCGTGGGTAGCCAAGCTAGGCCAACGGCGCAGCGTTGAGGGCGCTGTCCCGTAGGGGTCCGCCGGTTCAAATCCGGTCCCACGCATCGCAAGCGCGGGTTTCCCGCGATATTCGAGGCGGCCTCGCCGCCGAGGACGATGCAGGTGGAGTCCCTTGGGACTGCACCCACGCACAATTCCTTCCGAACGCTAACCTTCGAGCGACAGCCGTGTCCTCGGTCGAGAACGCTATTCCTGCTCCAGTCTCGCGCTCGTCGGACAGAACTGTATCGTCGCAAGTCGCCCCGAGGCGACCTTCCGGACCGCCTCGACCCGGTACGTCCGGGTCGGAGAAACCACGGCGTGCGGGCCGACGAGGAGCGTCGTCGGTTCGGCTCCGACTCGGACCGCGAGTGCCTGATACATCCTCGTCCGCTCGCGTTCGGGCGTCGTCTGTTCGCAGTCCGGCCGCCGGACGAACGTCGCTCCTCGACAGGCGTGGTCGCGCGGCAGGAGGCCGGCGGTCAGAACGTCGGAGTCGGACAGCGTGTCGTCGGAGTCGGAAACAGAGCGGGCGGCGGGCGTTCGGTCGAAGTCGTTCACTACGCGGCGGTTCCACCGAGAGGCGGATAAACCGTGACGACGGTTTACTCCCGAACGGATTTTCGGGCCGAAAACGCGACCGATGAACGGTTCTGTCGCGGTCCGAACGGTTCGCGCGCCGCGGAAAGCGCCGATTACAGTCCCTCGAACTCCCGCACGTCCTCGCGCCAGTCGTCGGGAATCGGCCGCGAGGACTTGGTCTCGCTGTCGACCGCGACCAGCACCGTCTCGCCGGTCGCCGCGACGGCCCCGTCGGCGCGGACCTCGTACTCCATCGGGAGCGAGGAGTTGCCCAGTTCCGGCACGCGCACGCCGACCGTCACGTCGTGGTCGATTTCGACCGGTCGCCGGAAGTCGATTTCGAGGGTCGCCAGCACCGACTCGATTTCCCGGAGCGGGACGTCCAGCACCTCCTCGAAGTAGGCCACGCGGGCCTGCTCGAAGTAGGAGGCGTAGACCGCGTTGTTCACGTGCCCCATCGTGTCGAGGTCTCGGTAGCGAACGTCCACGTCGGTCGTGAAGGAGTAGTCGCTCATCGTCGGTACTGGGAGGTCGGTGTAGTTCGGTCTGTCGTTTCCGGCGAGGGCTTCGTTTTTGGGTCGGGAGTCGAGTAGAGAACAGGTTGCGAAGTGCCAAGTCGGGAAGGACGCCAAAGGGGAACCGGTAGCGAATCGGAGACGCGAGCGCGCGAGAAGCTAGCTACAGGCTTGAACACAGGAGTCTACCGCCCCGCACCGCGACCGCGGTCCTCACACCTCCCCAACCTCGTGGCCACGCAAGGCGGCCACGTCCCTCGCACGTCGATGGTGCGACACGAGGTCGCACCAGCGCGCGCCGAGGCGGTGGGGTCCGTTCCTCACGACACCTCGAAATCACTCTTCGCCGTAGCTCTCCCGGAGGTAGGCGTCGATGTCGCCGACGAGTTCGGCGTCGTAGGTCCAGAACCCCCGGAAGGAGTTCGGCCCGGACGCGACCTCCTCGGCGAGGAGCGCGCAGGCCTGCCGGTCGTCGCCCCCGCCGTCGAAGACGACGAACCAGTGGGCGGCGATTTCCTCGGCCTCCTCGGCGTGGACCGTCGCGTTCTCCGTCTCGGAAATCGACTGGGCGGTGGTCCGGTCCGGTCGGGCGTAGGCGTGAACGTCGAGGTCGGATTTCGAGGCGATCGACTCGTATCGGTCGCGCTCGGTCGCAAACCGCGAGAGGGTCTGGAAGCCGCTTCGGAGGGTGCCCCGGCCCTGCCGGTAGGCCCGGTCCTCGATTTCGCGGGTCGCCGCGAGGAGCTTTCGCCTGTCGAAGGAGACGAAGGTGGTGTCCGCGAGCAGGTTCATCGGGAGCCGAACCCCCTCGTTGGGTCCGAAACCGACCTCGCCCGGCGAGACGAACTCGCGGACCGCGCTCCGGGCGAGGCTTCCGACGAACTCGCCGTCTCTGGTCACGACGACGAACCCGCCCGAGCCGTCGTCGGGGAGCGGTTCGTGTTCGACCGTGACGTTGCGCGTCTCGAAGTACCGTTCCAGCGTCTCGTCCGGGGCGGGCGCGAACACCGTAATCGTCCGGCGATACGACGCGACTTCGTCCACGAACTCTCGGAGCATCATTCGTCGTTGGGTTCCTTTTCGTTGCCCGACTCCCGTCGGTCGGAGTGGTCTGGCTCTCGGTCGGCGAGTCGCTCGTAGACCAGCGACTTCTCCAAGATGGCGTCCGCCATTTCGGGCAGGGACTCCGCGGTGACGGTCTTCGAGTCGAAATCGTACCGAACCAGTCCGGCGTCTTCGAGCGCCGGGAGGTCGGCGTGGTGGAGCGAGACCATCACGCGCTGTCGGTCTTCCGGGGTCACGATTTCGGGGTCGGCCGCCCGGGCCTGCGTCCAACTCGCCACGACCGTCGCCAACTCCGCTAGCGTCGCTGTCTCTCTGTCCTGCAGGTAGTAGAGCGCGTAGCGACAGTTGCTCCGTCTGAGGGCGTCGAACAGTTCGCTGACCGACTCAGCGGGGCCGTCCGGTCGGTCCTCGACCATCGTCGTGTGTTCTTGCGGCTTGGTGACAATGAGTGTTCGGTGTTCGAATCGGCTACCCGTAGGTCTCACGGAGGTAGGCGTCGATGTCGCCGACGAGTTCGGCGTCGTAGGTCCAGAACCCCCGGAAGCGCCCCGAGTCGGGAGGGTCCTCCTCGGCGAGGAGCGCGCAGGCCTGCCGGTCGTCGCCCCCGCCGTCGAAGACGACGAACCAGTACGCGCCGATTTCGGTGGTCGGGTCGGCTGTGTCGCTCTCCTCGCCGCTCTCTCCGTCCACGGCGTGAATCGTCACGCCCGACACGTCCGGCGACCAGTCGCGCTCGCCGTAGACGTGAACGTCGAGGTCTGATTTCGCGGCGAGGGTCTCGTACACGTCGCGCTGGGCCTTCAGCGCCTGTAGCGCCTGAAACCCGGTTCGGAGGGTGCCCCGGCCCTGCCGGAAGGCCCGGTCCTCGATCTCGTGTGCCATCACGACGAGTTGGCCCTTGTCGAAGGAGACGAAGGTGGTGTCCGCGAGCAGGTCGAGCAACGCTCGCATCGCCTCGCTCGGGGCGGACTTGGCGTCTGCGGCGGTCGGCGAGACGAGGGTCCGGATTGCGGCCGCGTCGACGCTCCCGACGAACTCGCCGCCCTCGGTCACGACGACGAACCCGCCCGACCCGTCGTCCGGGATGTCCTCCTGCTCGACGGTCACGTTTCGAGTCTCGAAGTGGGATTCCAGCGCGTCGTAGCGCTCCGGCGCGAACACGGTGACTCTCTTCCGGCGCTCGGCGACGCCGTCGAGGAACTCGCGGAGGCTCACGGTCACTTCCCGGTCCGCCACCCGAAGCGCCGCTCTTCGGGCCGGTCGGGCGCGTCCCGTTGCTGTTCGAGAGAGGTGTCGAGAGCCGCCTCGACGATTTCGGGAAGCGACTCGACCGACACGTCGCCGGTCTCGGGGTCGTAGCTGACGAGGTCAGCTTTCGTGAGTTCCGGCAGGTGAGCGTGGTGGAGCGCGACCAGCAGTCGCTCGCGCTCCTCGGTCGTGACGACTCGACTCGCGTCCCCGCGGGTTCCGAGCCACCCGGCGAGTATCGTCGCCAACTCCGCTATCGTCGCGGTCTCCCTGTCCCGCAGGTAGTAGAGCGCGTAGCGTCGATGCACGTCCGAGAGGACCCGAAACGCCGCATCGACCTCGGCGGCCGTGTCGGTGTTCGCCGAGTCAGAGTCCGAGGAGTCGGCGTCCGTCGAGTGAGAGTCCGACGAGTCGATGTCTGGTCCGTCGGAGGTCATAGTCGAGTCGAATACGACACGAAAGACCATTAACCATTCGGCAGCGGTAAGACCGGTCGCTGGCGGAGCGACTGTTGCGGTAGTGGTCGGCGGGAAGTGGTAGTGGTAGTCCGCGGGAAGCGCCAGTGGTGATTGACGACAGGAGGCGGTGGTCGGAAGGAGCGGGTACCGACGGAATGTGAACGACAAGCGGGGTATTCAAATGCGTCGTGCCCTAACTGGTTGGTATATGGCTAAGTACTCGACTGGCGGGTCGTCCGGCGGCGGTGGCGGCGGCTCGTGCGAACTCTGCGGGAAGTCGAGCGACTCGCTGACCGAGGCCAACGTGGCCGGAGCGCAGTTGCAGGTCTGCTCGGAGTGCGCGTCGCACAACGACAACGCCAAGACCGACTCCGAGACCGACCGCGAGCGCGAACGCAACCGCAAGGCGGCCCAGAACACCGCCAAAGCGAGTGGCGTCTACGACGGCGATTCGAGTCGCTGGGAGGAAGAGGGCACCAACTACGACGACGACCCGCTCCCGTATCTGGTCACCGACTACGGCGAGAAGGTAGAGCGCGCCCGCCAGGACGCTGGCCTCCAGCGCGACGAACTCGCCGAGGAGCTGGAAATCTCCGAGAACGACCTGCTGGCGGTCGAACAGGGCCGCGCGAATCAGGCCAACGTCGCCGGGTCGCTGGTCGAGGCGCTCGAAGACCGCCTCGACGTGCAACTGGCCGAGGAGCGGTGAGCTTTCTCGCGGACTACTGACCCCGCTCCGTCGTTGGTTGCGCGGTCCTCGCTGTCGATTGCGACGGTATCATTCAGCAGAGAGAAACAATATTGTTTGGTAAGGAATTGTATATAATACTTTAACCACGATGTACGTTTTCATATCGTCTCGATGTGCCAGTAGAGATACCGACGTGCGAACTCGTGGCGGTGGTCGAACCCGCAGTTCGGACACCCGAACCCGCTCGTCTCGTCCTCGACGACCGGATAGACGTACCCACAGTCGTTTTCGCACTCGGTGCCGCTGTACGTCTCGGCGAACGCCGCCGAGACCTCCTGATAGTCGTGGTCCTTCAGATGCCGCCGTCCGTCGCGCTTCAACTCCTCGACGGCCTCCGACCGCAGTACGGCATCGCAAGCGGGGCAATCGAATCGAAAGTCCGTCTCGAATGGGGTTTCTACGGTCATCTCATCCGACGAGGACGGCCAGAAGGTCGTCGAGCAGTTCGCCGCCACGATACCGGACGGTGTCGGTCCCCGAGTCGAGTTCGACCACGCCGTCGTCCGCCAATCGCGGCAGTATCCTGTGGTGGAGTCCGACTGCCACGCGGTCGCGGTCGAGAGCGTCCGGGTCACGAGCGAGGACGCGGTCGGCGAGGTCGTCGGTCGATAGCTCAGTCCCGACTGTCGTGTACAACGTTTCGAGGACGTAGCGCCGCCGCTGGTTACCGAGCAGGTCGAACGCCTGATTGAGCGTCCTGTCGTCCATCGCACTCACGTTCGGTCCGCCGTTCCATTCTTCCAACTCTCCCTCTGAATCAGCGTTAGACACACCTACGCTAGCCGCCCGATACGGAAAACCTTAAGAGATTTTCACTAAAGAACGAGTTTTGATTAACTGGGTGAAGTGCCTCGGGGTCAAACCCCGAGGCTTCCTGTTTCCACGACACGCTTTGCAGAGTCCACGAGGGAATCCACAGGGAGCGCAGTCTCCGCAGGCGTGGATTCGGCCTCTCCCACTCCTACTCGGTGGCGACAGAGCATCTGACCGTCCGTGTTTTTGGACTCTAAGCCAGACGCAGATTACGTCGTCACACCTTCTTGTTTGAAGTATTTCGACTTAATGGTTTGGTTCACGAGTTGTCGGCTTCATCCACGGGGTCAAGCCCCGTGGCATTCGCCTCGCACCACCTGTAAACTCCTTTGCTCGGGCGGCGAGTCGGTTCAGTCGGATTTCTGCGACTCCCACAATCTTATTCACGCCGTCCGTGGTGGGTCGGGGTATGGACATCGGTGTACTCACAGTCCCGCTCGGCGGACAGTCGCTGGACGACGCGCTGGCGTACCTCCACGGCATCGGAGCCGATGCCGTCGAACTCGGATGCGGGGGTCACCCCGGCGACGACCACCTGCCCCGCGAGGAGTATCTGGACAACGACGAGGCCCGGAACCACCTCTTCGACCTCCTCGACGAGTACGAGATGCGCATCTCGGCGCTGGCGACCCACAACAATCCGCTCCACCCCGACGACGAGACCGCCGAGGAGGCCGACACCGAACTCCGAGAGGCCATCGAACTCGCCGACCAGTTGGACGTGGACGCGGTGACGTGCTTCTCGGGGCTTCCCGCGGGGAGTCCGAACGACGAGACGCCCAACTGGATTACGGCCCCGTGGCCCGGCGAACACGCCGAGGCCCACGAGTACCAGTGGGAGGAGGTCGCCATCCCCTACTGGTCGGACATCGCCGACCACGCCGCCGACCACGGCGTCGATGTCGCCATCGAGATGCACCCCAACATGCTGGTCTACGAACCCTCGGGCATGCTCCGCCTGCGCGAGGAGACCAACGACCGCATCGGCGCGAACTTCGACCCCAGCCACCTCTACTGGCAGGGCATCGACGTGACCGACGCCATCCGATTGCTGGGCGAACACGACGCCATCCACCACTTCCACGCCAAGGACACCAAGGTCTACGACGCGCAGGCCCGGACGAAAGGCGTCCTCGACACGACGCCCTACGACGAGGAGGCCGACCGCTCGTGGCTGTTCCGCTCGGTCGGGTACGGCCACGGCGAGGAACACTGGAAGGACATCGTCAGCACCCTCCGGATGGTGGGCTACGACGGCGCGCTCTCCATCGAACACGAGGACTCGCTGACCAGTTCCAACGAGGGCCTGGAGAAGGCGGTCGCCATGCTCCAGCGCGCGGTGTTCCGCGAGCAACCGGGCGAGGCCTACTGGGCCTGACTACAGGTCCGCCAGCGCCGCCTCGGGATAGAATGGCTCGCCGTCTTCTTCCAACTCGCAGACCGGCTTCCAGACGCACTCGAACGCCTCGCCATCGGGTTCGGAGGCGGTGAACTGCTCGCGCTGGTAGGGCCAGCCGTCCGAAATCTCGACGTCGTAGACTCGCCAAATCTCGTGTTCGGCCCGGCCCTCGAAGGTGAACACGTTTTCGTAGGTTCCGAGAGAGGAGATGTCGGCCAGTTCGACGCCCAACTCCTCGCGGAACTCCCGGCGGAGGGCCTCCTCGCTGTGTTCGCCGAACTCCACGCCACCGCCGAGGAGGTAGTAGAACGATTCGCCCGCTGTTGGGTCGCGCTCGCGGGCCACCAGTAGCTCCTCGGTCCCGCCGCGCGTTCGCCGGACGAGGCCCCGCGCGACGACTCGGATAGCGCGCTCGGTCACGGATTCGGGAGAATGTCCGATTGGTTAAAAAGTGTTTCAATCCCTTCCCGGGTTTTCTGGGTCCTGTGACCCGCTCAACCGGTTCGACCGCTCTGGACTTCTTCGTCAGCCATCGCCAAAACCGTACAGGTCAATTCCCGAATTCCGGTGACGCCAACAGCATTTTTCCCCTAGTCCGTGGTAGTCTCACGCATGCCGGAATCAGTACCGTCAGACCTCGCCGACCAACTCGTCAGTACCTGCCGGACCGCCGTGGGGGACGAACTCCGGAGCGTGACCTACTTCACCGACGACGAGGAGGAACAGATCTACCTGCGCGACGACCTCGAATCCGACGCCGACCTCGTGGGGTTCGCCGACAACGAGCGACTGGGCTTTCACTCCCAGTCGCTGTATCAGGAGACCGAACTCGGCCAGTACCACTTCACCATCCGGGTGTTCGACTACGGCTACCTCACGCGGGTCATCGTCGGCGACCACGGCGCGTTCGTGACCACCGACCCGATGGAGATGGACCGGTTCAAGGAACTGGCCTCGGCGGTCGAGTCGGTCCTCGGCGAGGAGGAAGGCGACGAGGCGAGCGGGAGCAAATCGACCGAAGCCGAGGAGTGACGGAGAGAAAGTTTGGGAGACGACGAAAACGAATCCAATCGCTCCACACCTCCACCCTCGACGGTCGCCGAGGGCTACGACCTGCTGGCCGAGAGGGCCCGAGAAGCCGACGGCGACCTGCATCGCGCGGACAGCCCGTGGGGCGACAGCCACTTCCAGCGACACTACTCGTGGCCCGCGACGGAGCGCGTGCTTCCCGACGTGTCCGACGAGCGAGTCCTCCTCGCGGGGTGCGGCCGCGGCGACCACGTCGAGTGGTTCCGCGAGCGCGGGGCGGGAGTCGTCGGCGTGGACGCCAGCGCGGAGGCGATTCGGACGGCCCGCGAGCGATTCGGCGACGTAGCGGCCTTCTCCGTGGCGGACATCACCGACTCACTCGACTTCGAGGCCGGCGCGTTCGACCTCGTGTTCAGCAACCTCGTGCTGAGCCACGTCGAGGAGTGGACGCCGGTCTTCGAGGAGTTCCACCGCCTCCTCTCGCCCGACGGGCGACTCGTGTTCACCACGGTCCACCCGGAATACCTCCGCGCTGGCACCGACGCGAACTACTACGAGGTCGCCGAGTTCTCGAACAGTTGGCCGGGCGTCGAGATTCCGACCTTCTACCGACCGATTGGCGCGATTGTCGGGGCGCTCCTCGGGGCCGACTACCGACTCGACGCCTTCGAGGAGCCGAAACCCGAACCCGAATTTCGGGACCACTACCCCGACCGGTACGAGGCCGCGATGGACGCGCCCGAGATTCTGGTGGTCCGAGCGCGTCGCGGGTGAGAGACCGCTGGCGAAATTCCGCGCCTGCCTGAACTACTAAGCGTCTCGCTACAGTACACCGCCACGATGACGCTCACAGTCGGAGTCCTCGGCTACCGGTTCATGGGCAAAGCCCACGCCAACGCGATGGCGCGATTACCGATGTTCTTCCCCGACGCGCCCGAAATCGAGCGCCACGTCCTCGTCGGCCGCGACGAGGCGGCGCTCGCGGACGCCGCCGACCAGCTCGGGTTCGAGACCACCGCGACCGACTGGGAGGACGTCGTGGACGAGGTGGACGCCTTCTACAACCTCGGGCCGAACCACGTCCACGCCGAGCCGTCCATCGCCGCGCTCGAAGCCGGGACCCCGGTTCTCTCGGAGAAGCCGCTGGCCAACGACCTCCAGTCGGCCGAGCGCATGGCCGAGGCCGCCGAGTCGGCGGGCGTCCCGACCGCGACCGCGTTCAACTACCGGTTCGTCCCGGCGATTCGGTACGCGAAGAACCTCATCGAGGACGGCGAACTCGGCGAGATTCGGCACTTCCGGGGCACCTACATGCAGGACTGGCTGGCCGACCCCGAGGCCCCGTGGTCGTGGCGCAACTCCGAGGAGATGGCCGGGAGCGGGGCGCTGGGCGACTTGGGTGCCCACACCATCGACCTCGCGCGCTTCCTCGTCGGCGACGTGGAGCGCGTCTCGGGCCACCTCCAGACCTTCGTGGACGAACGCCCGGTGGAGGGCGATGGCGACGAGACCGAGATGCGCGAGGTCACGGTGGACGACGCCTACTCCGCGCAGGCCGAGTTGGAGGGCGACGTGATGGCGACCTTCGAGGCCTCGCGGTTCGCCACCGGGCACAAGAACGACCACAGCATCGAGATTCACGGCTCGAAGGGGAGCCTGAAGTTCTCGCTGGAGCGCCTGAACGAACTCGAAGTTCTGCGGGAAGGGAACCGGGGATACGAGACGATTCTGGTGACCGACGCCGACGACCCCTACGTCGAACACTGGTGGCCGCCGGGCCACGTCCTCGGGTGGGAACACACCTTCGTCCACGAGAACTACGAGTTCCTGAGCGCCGTTGACTCAGGCGAAGCGTATCATCCGAACTTCGCCGACGGTCTCGCAGTCCAGCGGGCGCTGGCGGCGATTCAGGAGAGCGACGAGAACGGTGAGTGGGTCGCGGTGGAGTAGTCGGTCGAAGTCGATGAAGCCGAGCGAACCGAATCCCAGTAGCGCCCCCAAGACGAACAGGAACACCGTTCCGAGGTCCGGCATGCCGAACGGGTGGATGAGCATCGCGCCCGACCCCCAGACCGTGAGCGTGTAGCCGTAGGCTTCGGATTCGGCGACGAGATTGTGCGTGAGCCTGTCCGTGGGGTCCATCGAGAAGGATAACCTCGGGAAGTCCCTTCGGCCTGCTGACTAAACCGCCACGCGCTCGGGGTCCTCAGAACTCGCGGACGCCCTCGTCGGTCACGACCGAGTCGAGGAGGTCGGTCGGCGTCGCGTCGTAGGCCGGATTCTCGACGGAGAAGCCCTCTGCGGGTTCGCGCAGGACCTCGCTGGGCGAGCGGAAGTCGTTCTCGAACCGGAAGCCCTCGCCGACCAGCTTCGCGGAGGAGCCGACCACCGTGACGGGCACGTCGGTCCGGTTCGCGGTCGCGGCCAGCGGGAAGGTCCCGACGCGATTGTAGAGGGTGTCGTCCACGATGCAGTCCATGCCGATGAACACGCGGTCGCACTCCGGCAGGTAGTGGCCACAGGCCCCGTCCACGACGAGGTGGGCGTCCACGCGGTCCATCTCGGCGAGGGCGCGGGCGGTCTTGCGACCGAGGTAGCGCGGCCGGGCCTCGGTGACGTAGACGGTGACGTACCGGCCCTCCGAGACCGCCTGCTCGATGGCCTCCAGCACCGTCGAGGAGTAGTCGTGGGTCAGGATGGTCGCGCCGTCCTCCACGAACTCCGTGGCGTTCTCGGCGGCCCGGCGCTTGGCTGTCTCGACCTGCTGGACCACGTCGTCGATGGCGTCGGCGAGGGTGGCTTTGGCCTCCTCGACAGTCCCGGCGTCGGCGTCCTCGACCATCGAGACGATGGCGCGCTGGGTCGTCACCAGCGAGGCGTGGGAGGGGTTGGCACGCCGGAGCGCCGACGAGTTGCGTTCGAGGTCGCGCTCGAAGTCCTCGACCGAGGCGAAGTCGCGTTCGAGCAGGTCCTCCAGCGCGCGGGCGGCCTTCACCGCGACGACGGAGGAGCTATGGGTCTGCATCTCGCGTATCTCCTCGACCGTCTCGTCTATCATACCCGAATGCTCTCTTCGGCGGGCCAAATGTCTTGCTCCTCGGGGCGCGGGCGGAGATTCACGACGGGGAGTCGGGACCGACTCGGGGTTCGCTCTCGAACAGTTTTCTTCCACTCCGGCGCGCGCTGGCACGACCTCCGTGTCGTGCCATCGGCGTGCGAGGGACGAGTGAGCGACCAGCGGGAGCGAACGAGGAGGCTGGGGAGGCGTGAGGCACGCGCTCAGTGGCACTTTCACCTGCAAACGCTTGACTGAGCAACTGCCACGGGTGGATGAAGGGGCCGCCCGGTCGCGTTCATTTCAGTCGTTGCTCGGCCGCTATCCGAGGTCGGGCGGTGCGGAGAGACCGAGGATATGCCGAGCAACGACTGCGACCGGACGGGGGCTTCAAGAAAACTCCACGATGACAATTCTGCGGTTCGTGCTCACGGTCACGCCACAACGAAGCGACCGAGTAGAGGCTTGCGACCGAGTAGAGGCTTCAGAAACTACCATCGCTAATCGGTTCTCAGTCTTCGACCTGATTCTCGTTCACCTTCGATCCGATTTTCCTAGTCGTCAATCGAAAGTGCCCGGCCCACCTACAACACACCATGACCGAGGTCCGCTACTACTGCCCGCGCTGTGGGGCAATCGCCACCCTCGACCGCGAGGGGTACCTCGCCGACAAGTGCGTGACGCCGACGCCGCTGGACGGGTGGGAGTACGCCGACGCCTACGACGACTTCGAGGAGGCGGACGGCGTGAAAATCGTCTGCGGGGCCGACGAGACCGAGGGCGAAGGCTGTGGCGAAGTCTACTACCTGAGTTTCGTGAAGTACGAGGAGGGAACAGAGATAGACCCCAAAGACCGGTCGTTCGTGCCGCCGTCGGTCGAAGGGCCGTCGATAGACGACCCCGACTCGGACGACGACGGCCCGCGGTTCGACTTCAAACCGTAGGTCACCCTCGAATCGCGGGTCACTCGTCGCAGGGCGCTCCGGATTCGGACTCCTCTGCCTCGGCGTCCGCTCGCTTGCGGGCCTTCAACCACTGGTCGAGGAGTTCCCGAATCGCGGCCTCGCGGTTGTCCCGGTGGTCCGCGAACGCGATGTCGTCGATGCGGTCGAGTTCCTCCTCGGAGAGTTCGAGGGTGACCGACTCCATGTCGAGGTGGTCCTGGTGCATATTGGAAACTCACCGCAGAGCGAACACAAATAAATACGTCAGACGAGCGGCCGACGCGGACGAAGCGAGTCGGGCAAAAGAGTAGTAGTCGAGAAGAGAGCGGGAGTCGAGAAGAGAGCAGTCTATTTATCGCGTTTCGACCAGTGTGGCGGGGGTCTCGACCACGTCGGTCGGCGTGCGGACGAACATCGCGTGGCCAATCATCCCGGCCGAAATCGTGCCAGCGAGCGGGACGGCGGCGGTGAGCGCGAACCCGGCGGTGGTGAGGAGCGCGGTCAGACCGAGGAGGGCGAGCGGGATGAGGCCGAGAACGAGGTCGTAGTAATTCATACTATATACTACGCTCTATGGGTATATAAATACATTGGGTTGGAAAGAGAGTGGTTCAGAAAATAATCTACATAAGTTATGAGCTCGCCGAGAGCGAGGCCCGTCGCTCGACGGACTCACGACCACCGCCACAAAAGACAGCTATAGAGTTATTTAGAAAATAAAAACAAGTTCGAGAGAATGAATTAGATTGCTAGCTCGGTTTCTCCTCGCTCAGTCGCTCGCGCGGCGCTCGACCACCACCTCCTTGGTCTGTTTGGCGTCGATGCCGAACAGGAACCCGGAGATGAACAGCAGTTCGTTGCCGAGGTAGTACCGCTGGACGATGTGGTCCAAGAGCGTAATCTGGGGCGTGGCGACCCCGAGAATCACCAGAACCAGCGCGACGAACGCCGCCAGCCCCGCGAACCAGCGGACGACCGTGCCCGAGACGAATCCGACGACGAAGACGACGAGTGCTTCCAGAAGGGCCATCGTCTCGCCGTTCGCGGGGCAGCCACATCAAATTCCGGGCAAACTGGTGGTTCCGCCCTCGAAAAATAAGAAATAACTGATATTTCCAGCAATGCATATTACACTTCGGATTGCATAATCAGGCATGACCGAGGAGGGTGGGGAAACACCACCAGACTCTGACAGCGTCATCGTCCACCGCGAACTCTTCGAGGGCCAGCTTCCGGGCGACGCCGACGACCCCGAGATCGACATCGCGCGAATCGTCGCGGACCTCGAAGGCGAGGACCCGACCGACATCGGGTCGCTGTACGACACCATCGACCACGTGGTCGAACACCTGTTCTCGAACCCGCCGCCAATCGAAGCGCAGGCCGAACTGGCGTTCACCTTCGAGGGCTACCGCATCGAACTCTCTCAAGACGGGCGGGCGACGTTCCTGAAAATCGACTAGGTGTGTTTTCAGGCCTCTTCTTCGCTCTGTCGCGGCAGTTTGGATTCGGGAGACGAACCGCACCACGACAGAATACGCGGCTGTGAACGCTTCTTGAAGCCCCCGCCCGGTCGCGGTCGCTGAGACGACCACGGGCCTAACGGCCACCGGCGGACAAACCGCGTCCGCCGAGCAGTCGTTCGCTTCGGTCACGACGGCCGCGACCGGGCGGTCCCTTCATCCCCCGGTGGACTGGTCGAGGAAGCTCTTTCTCGGTGGTTTGTTTGGCCGAGCGTTTGCTTGTGGTCTGTTCCACCGAGCGCGCGCTGGCCGAAATCAGGTGTCCGGAGCTACCCCTTGATGTTACAGACCGGGAAGGTCCGGGCCACCTTGTCGCCGATGCCCAGCGCGTCCGAGACCCGAACCACCTCGTCCACGTCCTTGTAGACGCCCGGGGCCTCCTCGGCGACCGTGGCACCGCTCTGGGCCTTGACGTAGATGTGTTCCTGCTCCAGTTCGTCCTGCACGTCGCCGCCCCAGTAGTCCTTCTTGGCCTGCGTGCGGCTCATCGTCCGGCCCGCACCGTGGGCGGTCGAGCCGAAGGTCAGGTCCATCGAGTCCTCGCCGCCCCGGAGGACGTAGCTTCCCGCGCCCATGCTTCCGGGGATGATGATGGGCTGGCCCACGTTGAGGTACGCGCCGGGGACCTCCTCGTGGCCCGCCGGGAAAGCTCTGGTCGCGCCCTTCCGGTGGACGTAGAGTTCTCGCTCCTCGCCGCCCTCGACGGTGTGGGTCTCCTTCTTGGCGATGTTGTGGGCCACGTCGTAGAGGAGGTCCATGCCCATCGACTCCCAGTCGTTACCGAAGACCTTCTCGAACACCTGCCGCGTGCGGTGCATGATGAGTTGGCGGTTCACCCACGCGAAGTTGATGGACGCGCACATCGCGTCGTAGTAGTCCTCGGCCAACTGGCTCCCTGCGGGCGCGGCGGCGAGTTCCTTGTCCGGAAGCTGGTCCAGCAAGCCAGCGTGGGCCTTCTCGATGTCCCGCAGGTAGTCGGTGCAGACCTGATGGCCCAGCCCTCTGCTCCCGCAGTGGATGAGGACGACGATTTGGCCCTCCTCCAAGCCATACGCGTCTGCCACGTCGTCTAGATACGTGTCGGTCACGCGCTGGACTTCGAGGAAGTGGTTGCCCGACCCGAGGCTTCCAATCTGGTTCTTGCCCCGGTCCTTGGCCTTCTGGGACACCTTCGAGGGGTCCGAATCGTGGCGCACGCCCTCGTCCTCGCAGTGGGCCAAGTCCTCTTCGACGGCCCAGCCCTCTTCGAGCGCCCACTCCATCCCTCGGTCGAGGATGGCCTCCACGGTGTCGATGTCGCCCTCGACCACGCCGCCCCCGCCGAGGCCCGAGGGGATGTTGGCGAACAGCGCGTCCAAAAGCTCCTCCTCGCGGCCCTTCAGGTCCTCGTATGTCAGGTCGGTCTTCATCATCCGGACGCCGCAATTGATGTCGTAACCGACCGCTCCCGGCGAGATACAGCCCTCCTCGGCGTCGATTCCGGCCACGCCGCCGACCGGGAAGCCGTAGCCCTGATGGCCGTCGGGCATGCAGACGTTGTACTTCCGGACCCCCGGCAGGTGCGTCGAGTTCTGCAACTGCTCTAAGGTCTTGTCGTCGGCGATTTGGTCGAGTAGCTCCTCGCTGGCCAGCACTCGCGCCGGGACGCGCATGTCCCCCTCTCGGGGAATCTCCCAGACGTAGTCACGGACCTTCTGTAGCGTGACCTCGCCCGCCTCGTAGGTGTCTCCCGCGTCGTTGTCGGTCATACTCGCCAGTTGGTCGCCCTGCCGGAATACGTTTCGCCATTCGTCTCTGCGCGTGACGTGTCAACAGCGGTGCCCCTCGCGCCACGCTCTCGCACTCACACGTCGAAGACGACGTAGGCCCGCCATCCCGACTCGGTCTCCTCTAAGGCCATCTCGGAGTAGGTCACGGCCTTGATTTCGCGGGCCGAGATGTCTGCGAGGGGGAGACCGCGGGCGCTGGCCTCCAACGCCCATTCCCCACTTTCCCCGTCCTCGTCTCCCCTCTCTGGCTCTCGAATCTCCACCTCGTTGTCCACGGGGAGGACCGACCGCACGTCTCGCTCGTAGATGAGGTCGTCGAGATAGTCGAACAGCAGGGCCTCGCGGCCCTCGGCGCGGACCTCGAACTCGAAGCGCTCGCCGCCCGCCTCGGGAATCTCCTCGCACATCGCGGCCGCCAGTCCGTCGCCCGCCGCGGCGAACACCGATTCGAGGGTCGGCCCGGTCGCCTCGACCGCCACGTCGGCGGTGTGGTCCCGAAGTTCGTAGCTCATACCGGTTCTCACGAGGCGACGCCGGAAACTGTTTCGCCATCGCTTCGGGTCGAGTACCGGCGACCGACGCGCGCGGGCGGTGGAATTATATTGACCACGGGCTTACGGCAAACTAGTGAGCGTCAACGTCGATTTCGAAATCGCCCGCCCCGGCGACGATAGCTACGTCGAGGCGGCGTGGCGGCTCAAAGAGCGCATCCGGCGCGAGGAGGACGTGCTGAAACAGCGCAAGGGATTTTTCACCGACGCGTATCGGCGCTCGACGGTCCACCTCCTCGTGACGCGCGAGGTCCGCGGCAGTTCCGAGCGGGGGAGCGGCGGGGGCGACGAGACACTGATGGGGTTCGCGGCGGTCCGGCGCGACGGCTATATCCTCTTTCTCGCCGTCAGCCCGGAGTTCCGCGGCGAAGGAATCGGCAAGCGCCTCGTCGGACAGGTCGCGGAGAACCACGACAGCGTCACCTGCCACGCCCGCGCCAGCAATCAGAACGCCCTCGGGTTCTACGAGCATCTCGGGTTCGAGGTCGAGCGACACATCGAGAACTACTACGAGGACGGCGGCGACGCCTACTACCTCAAACTCGGTGGGAACGGCGGCCTGACCCAGAAGATTTCGGAGTTCATGCGGGGCTGAGGTCGGCCGGGCCGAAGTCGGTCTGTTCGACTGGTCGCGCTACTGGAGGTACTCCCGTCGCTGGAGGACGTAGACAGTCCCGACCAGCGGCGAGAACGGGAGCGCCCCGAGCATGTACAGCGCCCGGTTGGGCGACCACTGCACGTCGGACTCGGCCACCGCGGGCGCGTCGAAGAAGATGCCGACTTCCACGAGGAGCAGGGTCAGAAAGCCTCCGAGGATGAGGACGACGAGTCCGAGTCCGCTCAGGACTGCGAGGAATCGCACCTCGGTCGCCAGATAGAGGCCGATGCCGAGTATCGTCAGGATGGACAGCACCATGTTCACCGGTCCGGCGTACACCAGATAGTGCCACGGGAACCCGTCGTCGGTCGGCGAGTCGGTCTCGGTCGAGTTCGTCTCGACGTTCATACCCGGTTCTGTCTCGTCGGTAATTTAATCGTACCGATATTTGGTGAGGGTTCCCGACCGAGTAGCGATTAGGTAGCGTTTTAGGGTCCGCCCGAGACAGCAAAACAGCATGGAAGAGCGCACCCGAGCGTACCTCCGCGGTCGCTTCCGCGACCACTACCGACGGAGCGAGCTGACGCCGCCGCCGGACCCGCAGTTCCGCGAGTGGGGCTACATCCCGTGGACGACGGGGCCGACGACGATGGTCCGCCACCAGTCGCTGCTGGAACTGGGCGAGGTTGGCGATTTCCTCCAGCGCGAACGCCCGCGCCACGTCTACTTCTCGGCCGGGCGCTACGACGACCCCGGCGCGGACGACATGGAGGAGAAGGGGTGGCGCGACTCCGATTTGGTCTTCGACATCGACGCCGACCACCTGACCGGCGTGGACCCCCAGCGGGACTCCTACGGCGAGATGCTCGCCGAGGGGAAAGAAGAGGTCCTGAACCTCGTGGACCTGCTCGAAGACGACTTCGGCTTCTCGGAGCTGACCGTGGTCTTCTCGGGCGGTCGAGGCTACCACGTCCACGTCCGCGACGAGGGCGTTCGGGGCCTGAATCGGGACGAGCGCCGGGAAATCGTGGACTACATCCGGGGTGAAGGTGTGAATTACGAATCAATTATTCAGAAGAAGCAACGGGTAACAACAACTGCTCGTGTAATTCCGAACGAGGGTGGTTGGGGCCAGCGCATTCATAATACCCTTCTTGCGTTTACTGACGAACTACAGAACCGTGACAAAGATAGCGCATTGAAACGATTGGAATCGTTCGACAGAATTGGCGGTGAACGAGCAGAGAAAATTCTAGAAGCTGTTTACGACGATTATGAGAAAATTAAGTCCGGTAATATCGAAAAAGGAGGACAGGGGATTCGTATCTTAATTAAACATCTCATAAAGGAAACTGTCGAATCCCAGTCGGCCGCCATCGACGAACCCGTCACCACCGACCTCCGGCGGCTCATCCGCCTGCCGGGGAGCCTCCACGGCGGAACCGGACTGAAGGTCATTCGCATCCCGCGCGACGAGGTCGAGGCGTTCGACCCACTCAGCGACCCGGTTCCCGAGACCTTCGAGGGCAACGAGGTCGCAATCGAGGTCACCGACCCCGGCCCGGTGGAACTGAACGACGAAAGCTTTACCCTCTCGGACGGTGACGTATCGGTTCCGGAATACGTCGCGGTGTTCCTGATGGCCCGCGGTCGGGCGGAGAAGGGGCGCGAATGAGTACGACCACGAAACTGACTGGACAAACATGACGGGACGACGATGAATCTGGACGAACTCCGCACGGTACAGAGCAAGGAGCGGTCGAAAGACAGCCTCCAGCACCTGCGGGAGTCGTTTTACGCCGACGTGGCCGACTACATCGCCGACCTGAAAGACCAGCGCGAGCGGGCGGCCGAGCAGGCAGATAGCCCGTTCGACGACCCTGAGGTCAACCGCCTGACCGACGAGGTCAACACCGCCGAGGACGTGGTAGAAGCGATTTACGAGCGCCGCGTCGGCAAAATCGTCAAGCGCGCGAGTCTCGCCGCGGCGGGGATGCCCGCCGACGAGGAGGGCCTGACCAGCGAGGAGCAGGACCTCTTCGAGGGACTGGTAGAGCGCATCGAGTCGAACAAACAGGAGGTGCTGGACATCCTCGCGGGCGAGGCCGAACCACACTCCGAGTCGCCGACCCCGACGCCCGCTGACGACGCCGCGTCGGGCGCAGGCGGAGACTCGACTCCTGCGGCGACCCCCGACCCCGGCGACCCGCCTGTCGGGGATTCGTCCGCTCCCGGCGCGGGCGCAGACGACTCGGGCGAGGTCAGCGCCGCCGACGTGATGGGCGAGACCGACGCCGGAGCGAGCGCCGGGAGTCCGGCGACTGCGTCGTCGGACTCCGGCGCGGCGGGGTCGGACGGAGATTCGGACGGCGCGCGCCCCGCAGCCGCCGAGGCCGCCGCGATTGCCGACGCACCAGACGAGAGCGGGCCTGACGCGGACGGACCTGACGCGGAGACAGCTTCGCCTGGGTCGCCGGACGAGTCGCCGTCCGAAGCAGACCCGGACTCCGAACGTGGTGACGAGGACGGCCCGCTTTCGGGTCTCGCCGAGCGCACGACCGTCCGCATCACCGACGACGTGGGCGAGATTTTCGGCGTGGACGAGCGCACCTACGATTTGGCGCGCGAGGACGTGGTGACCCTGCCCGAGGCGAACGCCGCGCCGCTCGTGGAGCGCGGCGCGGCCGAGGAACTGGAGTGAGGCGACGGCGATTTTCCCGCCAGACGCAGACGGCGTAGCGACCGCTTCGGAAATATACGGATTTATCTAAGAAACGAAAACGTTTCCAAAAGAACGAAAATTGTTTCTTCAATCGGCTTGCGCTCGGCGAGCCAATCCACCCGAGTCACCGCAATCGACCGCGACCGAGGAGCGGCGGCGCGGCGCTTCGCGCCGCGCAAGCGACGAGCGAGCGGACCAAGGGAGGACCAAAGCGAACGAAGTGAGCGGCGGGACGACCGCCGTGTCGTCGGGAGCAAAGCGACCGACTGCTCGGAAGACGCGGTTTGTCTTCCGGTGTTTTTCATGAACGTTTTGCCAGGGAGAGCGCGCCTACGGCGCGCTCGACCGCGGCAAAAGGTTCTACTGGAAGGTCCTTCCGAGCGTGTCCTCCTCGGTCGCGGGTTCCGCGGAGTCGAACTCCTCTTCGATTTCCTCGTAGCGTTCCTTGGTCTCCTCGGTGACGCTCGGGGTCACCTCGTCCAAGGCCTGCTCGAAGTGGTCCTTGCTGATGCGGACGTTACCCACGCTGTCGCCGATCTCCTCGGGGTCCACGCTGTTGATGAACTCCCGGCTGGCGGCCATCGAGGCCTCGCGCGTGACGGCCTCGATGTCCGCGCCGACGTAGCCCTCGGTCTCGCTGGCGAGCCAGTCGAGGTCCACGTCGTCGGCGACCGGCTTGTTCCGGGTGTGGACCTCGAAGATGGCCTTACGGGCCTCCTCGTCGGGCACCGGGACGTGGACGTGGCGGTCCAAGCGACCGGGGCGCAGGAGCGCGCTGTCGATGAGGTCCGGCCGGTTCGAGGTGGCGATGACGACCACGTCCTCCAGTTCTTCGAGGCCGTCCAACTCGGTCAGCAGTTGGGAGACGACCCGCTCGCTGACCTGCGTGCCGCCGCCCCCGCCGCTTCCGCGCTCGGTGGCGATGGAGTCGATTTCGTCGAAGAACACCACGGTCGGGGCGTTCTCGCGGGCCTTGCTGAACACTTCGCGGACGCCCTTCTCGGACTCGCCGACCCACTTCGACAGGAGTTCCGGACCCTTGATCGAGATGAAGTTGCTGTCGCTCTCGTTGGCGACGGCCTTCGCCATCAGGGTCTTGCCGGTCCCGGGCGGGCCGTACATCAGCACGCCCTTGGCGGCCTGCATGTCGAGTTCCTCGAAGACCTCGGGGTAGTCAAGCGGCCACTGGATGGTCTCGCGCAACCGCTCTTTGGTGTCCTCCAGTCCGCCGACTTGGTCCCACGTCACGTCGGGGACCTCCACGAACACCTCGCGGAGCGCCGAGGGTTCGATGCCCTTCAGCGCCTCCTTGAGGTCGCGCTCGGTGACTTTCAGCGATTCGAGCACGTCGGCCGGAATCTCCTCCTCTTCGAGGTCGATTTCGGGCCGGATGCGCCGGAGCGCGTTCATCGCGCCCTCTTTCGCCAGATTTTCGAGGTCAGCGCCGACGAAGCCGTGGGTGTTGTCGGCGTACTCCTCTAGGTCCACGCCGTCCGCGAGGGGCATCCCGCGAGTGTGGACCTGCATGATTTCGAGGCGGCCCTCGCGGTCCGGCACGCCGATTTCGATTTCGCGGTCGAACCGACCGGGACGCCGGAGCGCGGGGTCCACCGCGTCCACGCGATTCGTGGCGGCGATGACCGTGACCTCGCCGCGGGATTCCAGCCCGTCCATCAGCGAGAGGAGTTGCGCGACGACGCGCCGTTCCACGTCGCCACCGGCCTCCTCGCGTTTCGGCGCGATGGAGTCCAACTCGTCGATGAAGACGATGGCCGGGGCGTTCTCCTCGGCCTCCTCGAACACTTCCCGGAGCTTCTCCTCGGACTCCCCGTAGTACTTCGACATAATCTCGGGGCCCGAGATGGTCTGGAAGTGGGCGTCGATTTCGTTGGCGACGGCCTTCGCCATCAGGGTCTTGCCCGTGCCGGGCGGGCCGTGGAGCAGGACGCCCTTGGGCGGGTCGATGCCGAGCCGACTGAACAGCTCGGGGTGGCGCATCGGCAACTCTATCATCTCGCGGACCTGCTCTAGCTCGTCTTCGAGGCCGCCGATGTCCTCGTAGGTCACGCTGGGCGTGCCCTCGGGTCCGCCAGCGCCGCCGCCCTGCGCGATCTCCTCGGCGGCGCGCTCGCTGATGTTGATTTCGGTCGAGTCGGTGACGACCACCGTCCCCTCGGGGTCGGTGCTAGCGACTTTCAGCGGGATGGACTGGCCCGAACCCATCCCCATCAGCCCGAAGCCGAACGGGACGTTCTGGCCCTTCGTGATGGCCTGTCCGCTCAGCTTGTCGCGGACGTGCGGCGTGATGTCGCCCCGAATCTGGAGGTTCTGGGGGAGCGCGATGGTGACGGAGTTCGCGGGCTTGACGTCGGCCTTCTCGATAGTGACCTTGTCGTCGATGCCGACCCCCGCCTCCTGTCGCAGCTGTCCGTCGATGCGGACGACTCCCCGGCCCTCGTCCTCGGGGTAGCCCGGCCAGACGCGGGCGACGGCCCGGCCCTGACTCTTCCCCTCGATGACGATGTAGTCGCCGTTCTCGACGCCGAGTTCGTGCATCGACTGGCGGTCGATGGCGGCCAGTCCGCGCCCGGCGTCCTTCTGTTTTAACGGCTTGACAGTGAGTTTCATAGTCCCACCTCGATAGTGAGGACGCCGTTGGTGATAAACGCTTGTGCCCCACCGTCGGGCAGTTGCAGCTCGATTTGGCGCGAGCCCTCCTCGTCCTCGAAGACGACGATTGCCACGTCGTCGAGGATATCGACGGAGGCGTCGCCCGCGACGCCGAGGTCAGCGACGAGGACCTCCTCGTCGCCGTAGTCGTAGCGCCGGGCGAACACGTCGTCTCTGTCGGCGATGTGCTGTAGTGACATTTTGATGCTAACCATAGGTTAGGGATTCTAATACTTAAATCTTTCTCCAAAAAATCGCAAGAAGGCGACGGGGTATCTGGATACGGCCTGAATTGCGGTTCGGATGGCGAGCGCCGGGTGTATCACGAAGACTGAACTTTCGGCCGAACCGACTGCGCTCCGGACCGAGGACGACTCCGTTCCTGACCGGAGGTTCGCGCTCCTGACCGGAGGTTTGTTGTCTCGCGCACGCGAAGACCGTTACATGCAAGAGGTCACGCACCACGGCAGGACCACGGCCTACCGAGTCGCCGACCGAGGAGCCGAGGAGTCGCCGCTCCTCTGCGTTCACGGCTCCGGCGGCACTCACGAGGCTTGGAAGGGCCAACTCGGCCGATTGGCGAGCCAGCGCCCGGTCGTCGCCCTCGACTTGAGCGGTCACGGCGAGTCGGAGGACTTCGACGCCGACATCGGGTGGGAGACAATCTCGGCCTACGCCGACGACGTGCTGGCGGTGGCCGACGAGACCGACGCGGGGGTGCTGGTCGGCAACTCGCTGGGCGGCGCGGTCGCGCTCCACGTCGCCATCGAGCGCGACCACGGCTTCGACGCGCTGGTTCTGACGGGCACGGGGGCCAAGCTCCCCGTTCTGGACGACCTCCGGCGCTGGCTCGAATCTGATTTCGACCGGGCGGTCGAGTTCCTCCACGGCGAGGACCGCCTCTTCCACGACGCCGACTCGCGCTACACCCAACTCTCGACCGAGGCGATGCGGGCGGTCGGCCAGCGCGTGACCCGCCGGGACTTCGAGTCCTGCCACGTCTTCGACGTGCGCGACAAACTCGGCGAGGTGGACGTGCCGACCCTCGCGCTCGTCGGCGAACACGACCACCTCACGCCGCCGGACTACCACGAGGAGCTAGCCGACGGGATTCCCGACGCGCGCTACCGGGAGGTGCTGGGCGCGGCCCACCTCGCCATGCTGGAGGAGCCCGAGGGCTTCAACGCGGCGGTTCGGGACTTTCTGGACGACGAAGGAATCTGAGTTTCCGGCGGCGACACGGGGACAAATTTTTCTTCCGGTGCGCGTGGGCGCGGCGCGCGAGCGCCGCGCCGCACGTGCGAGGGAGTCGGCCGCCTGCGGCGGCCGACGAGGTTGTGGGGCGTGAGGCCGTCGCGGTGCGGGGCGGTTGCGGTGTCGTCCGTGAGTCGGCAACAGCTAGCTCCTCGCCGCCATTAACAATCCATACCTAGTCTAAATGTGTATACTTATGGCTCAAGAATATAGATGAGGAAAAACGGGCTTCCAGACCAGCACCGAAGCGTCGTCAGTACAGGTCGTCGATTTCGGCTTCCTCGTAGCTGTGTTCCTCGGCGGGGAACTCGCCCGACTCGACCGCGTTGCGGAACCCGGCCACGGCGCGCTCCATCTCGCTTCGCACGTCGCCGAACTGCTTGGAGAAGGAGGGACTGCGGTCGCTCATGCCGAACACGTCGTTGAGGACGAGGACCTGCCCGTCGGTGTCCGGTCCCGCGCCGATGCCGATGGTCGGGATGTCGATGGCTTCGGTGATTTGGCTGGCCACGTTCGAGGGGACGTGTTCCAGCACCAGCGAGAAGGCTCCGGCCTCCTCGTGGGCCGTCGCCAGTTCCAGCATCTCGGCGGCGCTCTCCTCGTCGGTGCCCTGCCGGAAGTAGCCCCCGAGCTGGTTGACGCGCTGGGGCGTCAGCCCGAGGTGGGCCATCACGGGAATGCCCAAGTCCACGAGTCGCTCGGTGAGTTCGACGGTGTGAGGGCCGCTCTCGATTTTGACCGCGTTGGCCTCGGCCTCCTTGAGCATCCGACCGCAGTTCTCGATGGCCTCGCTCTCGTCCACGCCGTAGCTCAGGAAGGGCATGTCCGCGACCACCATCGCGTCGTCCGCCGCCCGCGCGACCGAGGCGGTCCGGCTCTGCATCTCTTCGACGGTCACGGGGAGCGTCGAGTCGTGGCCCATCACCGCGTTGCCCATGCTGTCGCCGACCAGAATGAGGTCCACGCCCGCCTCGTCTACGATTTCGGCCGTCGGTGCGTCGTACGCGGTCAGCATCGTGATCTGCTCCTCGCCCGCCTTCTCCGCGAGGTCCTGAACGGTCGTCATGTTCGTTGACTGGTTCGCGGTGTGTTAAACATGTTCGGTTCCGGTCATCGCGCCGACTCGGAGTCGCCGCCGAGGCGTTCGGCACGTCGCTCGAACTCCGCGTCGTCGATTTCACCCCGAGCGTACTGCTTCCGGAGTTCTTCGAGCGCGGGGTCCACCTCGCCGGTCGCTCGTCCGCGGTCCTCGACGGTCGAGTCCCGTCCGCCGGTCTGAGCTTGCTCGCTCCCCCCGAGCGCGCTCACGAGGAGGTATCCGATTGTGCCGAGGACGAGGGCCATGACCGCGAGACCGACGAAACCGAAGCCGAACCCCCAGCCGCCCGGTCCCATGCCGTTTCCCATCTGGCCGCCGCCCATCTGGAGGGCGACGAGCGGAATCGTACTCACACTTGTGAGTTGGGTTTCGGACCGTAAGTATTGTCTGGCGCTTTCAAGACTGTGAGATTTCTCGCTGCCGAACGCTGTCCGGCTGCCGCGCCGAACTGCAACGTTTAAGCCCCGAGCGACCCGCGTTCCAGACGTGCCCGAACCAGTCGAGTCCCACGACCCCGAGGGCGTCGATTACGGGTGGGTGATGCAGACCACCTTCGTCCTCACCATCGTCGTGGGCGCGCCAGTCGTCGCCGTCGTCGCCCTCCTCGTCGGCGTCTCGCTCCCGACGTGGGCCGCGCGAGCCGAGTTTGCGATTCGAGTCGGCGCGCTGGTGTGGTTCGTGATGGCCGTGGGCGTGTTTCTCTACGCCCGGAGTCAGGAGTAGAATACTCTCGTTCTCTCTCGCCGAGCACCCTCCAAACCCTTTCTCACTCGACTTACTCGACCCACTCGAACTTCGTCCCGGCGCGTTCGGCTGTCTCCTCGTCGCTCGCCGAATCCCCGACGAACAGGACGTTCTCGGGTTCGACGCCCAACTCCTCGATTGCCGCCAACAGGGCGCGCGGGTGGGGTTTGCGCTCGGGCACCGTCCCCCGGCCGACCACGCTCTCGACGTGTTCGGTCAGGTCGTGGCGGTCCAGCGCGATGCGGACCGCCGACTCGTGGTTGAGCGAGCAGACGCCGACCGGAACCTCGTGGTCGGCGAGGGCGTCCGCGAGGTCGAGTCGCCACGAGTCGGCGGCCCCGCCGCGCTCGGCCTCGGCGATGAGTTCGTCGGCCTCGTCGCCGACCCCGGCCTCCTCGGCGGCGTCGAGGAGGTTCCACGCGCTGTGCGGGCCGGTGTCTACGCCCTCGCGCTCCAGCAGGGCTTCGAGTCGGGCCTCTAACTCCTCCCAGTCCACGTCGAGTCGGACCAGCGTCCCGTCGAGGTCGTAGACGACCGCGGCCAACTCGTCGGCGTCGTCTCTGGTCACGACTCGCGGTAGGGCCACCGCGGAAAAAGAGGTGTCGGTCGGCCGAATCTTCTCCCGGCTATTCCAGCACGTTGCGCGCGATGACCTTCTTCT
Organism: Halorussus ruber; assembly: GCF_004765785.1. Classification (GTDB taxonomy): domain Archaea; phylum Halobacteriota; class Halobacteria; order Halobacteriales; family Haladaptataceae; genus Halorussus; species Halorussus ruber. Next base: position 295,627 of record NZ_SBIT01000001.1, read on the forward strand.
GAATCTCGGAGGTCCCCTCGTAGATGGGTAGAATCTTCGAGTCCCGGTAGAGTCGCTCCACGTCGAAGTCGGTGGTGTAGCCGTAGCCGCCGTGAATCTGGACCGCCTCGTTGGCCACGTCGACCGCGGCCTCGCTGGCGAAGTACTTCGCCATGCTGGCGGCCATCTCGACGTTCTCGCCCTCGTCGTCGCGCCGGGCGGCGTCTCGGGTCAGCAGACGGGCGGCCTGCACCTGCGTCTGCATGTCGGCCAACTTGTGGCGAATCGTCTGAATCTCCGAGAGTGGCTGGTCGAACTGCTCGCGGTCCTGGGCGTAGGCCACCGCCTCGTCGAGCGCCGACTGGGCCAGTCCGACCGACTGGCTGGCGATGCCGATGCGCCCGCCGTTCAGGATGTGGAAGGCCGCAGACAAGCCCCGGCCCTCCTCGGTCAGGCGGTTCTCGGCGGGGATGCGCACGTCCTCGAAGACGAGCGTCGTGGTGTCGCTGGCGCGCAGGCCGAGTTTGTCCTCCTTCTTGCCGACCTCCAACCCATCGGCATCCTTCGGGACGACGAACTGGGTGACCGACCGGGGGTCGTCGCGGTCGGTCTTGGCGAACAGGACGACGACGCCAGCGCGGTGGCCGTTGGTTATCCACTGCTTCTTGCCGTTGATGACGTACTCGTCGCCCTCGCGCTTCGCTTCGGTCGTCATCTCCGCCGGGTTCGACCCGGCTTGGGGTTCCGAGAGCGCGAAGGCTCCGACCGGCCGACCCTCGGCCATGTCGGGGAGCCAGCGCTCCTTCTGGTCCTCGTCGCCGAACTCGGCGATGCAGGAGGTTGCGAGGCTGTGGACCGAGAGCGCGGTCGCCACCGCGAGTTGACCGTAGGCGACCTCCTCGTTGACGATGCTGTAGGTCAGGCGGTCCACGTCGAGGCCGCCGTACTCCTCGGGGACCGTGAGGCTGGTCATGTCGAGGTCGGCGAGGCCGTCCCAGACCTCCTCGGGGAAGGTCTGGTCGGCGTCGCACTCCTCGGCAGTCGGGCGGATTTCTTCGACCGCGAACTCCCGCACCACGTCGCGGATGGCCTGCTGTTCGTCCGAGAGGTTCATACCGGATTTGTGGGCGAGCGGGTGGAAAAAGTTGCCTGTTCCGGAGCGCTCGGAGGAAGACAGCGGTCGGAACAATCGAATAGTGGTCGGGGAGCAGATAGAGTCTCGAAAGCCCTCGCGCGGTTCGCGGTCGCTGACGCGACGTATCCGGCGCGCGCAGAACTGCGCGCGCCGGATAGGGGTCGCGCAGGCGACTAAACTGCACGCGAACCGCGCTCGTCCTTTCAGTCCGCCAAGGAGGTGGAGTGGTTCATCGAGCGAAGCGGCTGAATACTGTCACCTCTCCCGAGGATTTTCGTGGGCCGCCCTCCCAATCCCTTCCGTGACTGCCGACCTGCGCGCCGCCCGCGAGGACCTCCGGGCGCGGGGATTCGACTTCGAGATCTCCGACGAGGAGGACCACGACCCGATTCTCGACGGGCACGTCGAGGTCGAGTATCCCGAACCCGAGGGACTCCTCGGGCGCTTGCTCCGGGCGTTGCCCGTCACTGCCGTTCCGACCGACACCGAGATTCTGCCCGAGGCGGTGGCCTCGGTCGCCGAGGAGTACGACCTCCGGGTTCAGATTCTCGGCGGTGACGGCGAGACGGTCTACGTCGTCCTCTCGGAGAACGGGGTGTGACGGAAACGCGGCGCGTGAGAGGTCGATTCAGGCGGACTGGAGTCGGTCCGCCAGCGACGCGATGCCGCCGAGGGCGCGGGGAAGTGCGGCCGCGCCGACGACCGAGACGATTGCGGCGGTCAGGATTCCCGCGAACGGGGTGGCGAGCGCGGTGTGGGCGGCAGTCCCGAGGGAGGCCGCCCCGGCGATGGTCGCGCTGTAGTAGGCCGAGCGCACCGGGAGGGTGTAGGGGTCGCCCGCCGGAGGCCAGTCGCGGGAGTCGAACCATCCGCCGCGGAAGGTCCCGACCGCGCAGGTCAGGACGACGACGGCGACCAGCCCGGCCAGCGAGATGGGGCCTTGGGGGCTGGCGAACAACAGGACGACCAGCGCCGGAATCGACAGCACCGAGACTTCGAGTCCGGCGAAGAAGACGTGGTCGAGCCAACGTTCGAGTCCGTCCACCATTCGGGTCCCTCTCTGCTACTCCAGCCTGTAGCGCAGGAGCGCGGCGATGCCGCCGAACCCCGAGAGTTGGTCGCCCGGCGCGAACTCGCTGGAGAAGACGGTCACGTCGCCGCCCTTCTGCTCGGTCGTCGTGATGAGGTCGTTCACGTCGAACTCCCACTCGCCGTCCTTCCCCCGTTCCTCGCGGAGGCGCTCGTCCAGAAGCAGGAGGTGTTCGATGGCTCCGAAGTCGGCGGCCTTCTGGACCTGCTCGGCACCGTAGGCCGCGCGCGCCCCCTCGCCGATTCGGCGGGTGAGTTCGTCGATGAGTTCGGCCTCCTCGGCGATGCGGGTCTCCTTCTGGACCTCCTCGACCGCGCCGCGCTTGAGGACCTCGTGGACGCCCCGGTCGCCGACCGCGCTGGTGTCCACGGTCGTGATTTTCTCGGTCAGTTCGGGTTCGTTCTCCTCGATGTAGTCGTAGGCGTCCTGCTTGGTGAACCCCGGCCCGGCGAGGACGATGGCGTCCACGTCGAGGCGCGAGACGGCGTCGGTGAGTTCCGCGAACAGTTCGTCCCGACCCCGAGCGTACTCGCCCTTGCCGGTGGTGCCGGTGAACTCGGCGCGCTCCTCGGCCCCGTACTGGGCGACAGTGTGGATGTGAGCCTTGCCCTCCTCGACCGTGACGATAGCCACGTCGGGGTTGTCGGTGGCCTCCTCGGCCTCCTCGAGGCGGTCGAGTTGATCCGGCTTCCAGACCTTCTCGATGGCGAGTTCCTTGTTCTCCTCGAAGTTGATGGTGTGGTGCTGGCCGAGTTGGTCCTCGCGCGAGCAGTTCTCGATGACGCCGCCGACCCGGAGGCGGTTGGCGAACTTGTGGAACTCGACCGTCTCGACCTCGATGGTGACGTGCATGTGCTCGCGCTCCCCGCCGGTGTCGCGCATCTGGTCGTCGTTGCGCTGGATGCGCCGGGTGGTGTCGCCCGAGACGAGGTCGCCGGGTTCGAGGACGTAGGTGAGATGCCAGAGGTCGTCGAGGCTCTCGGGGACGAGCGTGATGCGCTCGCCGCCCCCGTCGACCCGCTGGCGATTGCTGATTCGCATGCCCGGAAATGGGTCGGCGGGCGATAAGTTACCTGCGGTCGAACGCGGGGGAATTCGGACGACCGTCGCCGTCAGACTCGTCCACTACCGGGTTGCGGAACCGACGGAACAGGTACGGAACCACGACGAACACGATAGACGGGTTCCTGCTGACCGCGTACGCGAGGAGCGACCACAGGACCCCGCCGCCGACCCAGAGTCGGCGGTCCGGATTCCACGGCGAGGAACTCCCTCGGACGATACCGGCATCGGCGTAGAGCGCGACGAAGAAAACCGGCGTGAGGAGGAGACCGAACAGTCCACCGAGCAGGTAGACGAGCGAAACGACGGTTCCCGCGTCGAAGAAGAAGCCGTCTCTCACCACCGTCCCGGCGAGCGACCATCCGAGGTTGACGAGCGTGATTCCGACGAGTGCGTAGCACCACTTCGAGAGCCGCATGCGTTCCAACCACGATGGCACCGGCATGTATCTTCTCATCGTCTCCTCGGTCGAATCGCTCGCGCTCCCCGCGTTCACCGAACGCTTCGCCCGACCAACCGCGAAACAGCGACCAGCGCGTAGAACGACAGCGCGAGGGCGGCGACCTCGCCGGGGCGGCCGAGCGCCGCCAGCGACCCGAGGACGACCACGGAACTCCCGGCGACCAGCAGAGCCGAAATCCACCCGACGAAATACCCGCCGTCGCCCGCGAATTTGCGCAGTCGGCCGCGGTCGAAGCCCTCAGACACCGACCGACGCCGAGCGACCCCGGCCAGCGCCGCGGGCAGGAGGTAGGCGAACGCCAGCGAGACGACCAGCACCGTCGTACTCGCGCCGAAGAGGAGAACCGTCGCGCCGAGGTCCGCTGGTCCACTGCCCGCCGCCGCGCCCCGAATCGTGACCGCGAGCGCGACCGCCGGGACCAGCAGGTAGCCGACCGCGACGACCAGCGCCCGGACGCCGTCGGCCGCGAGCGCCCCGAAGTCGCCGAACCGGGGCGGCGCGTCCGACCGTAGCGAGGAGGAACTGCCGTCGGACTCCGCGGTCGCCCGGACGACCGCGACGGCGTACCCGACCAGCAAAATGGCGGGGAGGAGGCCGAGGAGCGCGAGGACGCCGAGGCGGGCGAGGAGGCCGACGGCGAGCGAGCAGATGACGCCGACTAAGAGGGGCTGCTCGGCGTGGTCTCCTCGAACGGGGTAGGTCAGCGCCTCGCGGAACACGGTGGAGGATTCGCGCAATCGGAGTTAGTTCTGGCGTCTCGTGGTCGCTTTAGATACGTCGGGGGAATAGCCGAAAGAGAATTAATCTGGATTACTAAAGACAACAGAATATTTACTTAGGAAACAAAATTATTACTCGAAACGGGTCACACCGACGCCTGTCGGTCGCCCTCGACAGGTTCCCGACGACCGGTCCCGGTCGCGTCGCGGTAGCCCTGTCCGTAGAGCGCGAACGCGACGACGTTGAGGTAGAACGACGCGAACGGAAGCAGCGCCCAGCCGAGGAGGGGAATCGACGCGAGGCCGCTCACCAGCGCGCCGCCGACGACGAGGACGACCAGCGCGACCAGCCAGCCGGTGGCGTAGGCCCCGCTCGTGAGAACCGGCCAGAGCCGCCCGAACTCGAACGCCGCGCCGAAGCGACCCTCGACCGCGAGGCGGGCGAGCGCCGCGGGCAGGGCGTACCACGCGACCAGCGACGTGAGTCCGGCGAGCGCGAGGCCGCCGAGGACGACGAGAACGCTGAGGGGGTCAGGGCCGACGCTCGTGACTGGTTCGGCGACCGTGGTGGGGTCGGCGACGGACTCCTCGACTGTGGTCTCGACCGAGACCACCACCAGACTCGCTAGCACCGCGGTCAGCAGGACTATCGGTACTGCGACGTACGCTATCACGACCCCGATTGCCTTCAGACCGTCCCAGAATAGGTCGGCCCAGTCGTCGAAGGATGGGGCTGGCTCGCCGTCGTTGGTCCGCGCGAGGACTCGCTGGAGGTAGCCCGCGACCAACACCGCCGGAATCAGGAGCCACCCCAGCAAGGTCAGCAGTCCGCCGACCAGAATCGTCTCGGTCCCGTCGTCGCTATCTACGAGGTATCTGAGTGCTGTTTCGAACATGATTGGGTCCCGAGCAGGCGCTTCGGTAGAACTCGCTCAAGAGAAGGACGCTCGCTATCGGCTTAATCGTTGTGTGGCGAGAGAAGGCATAGGATTAGAATTCGAGACACTACTCGGGGCGTTCCCCATCGACGCTCCAGAGGTCACTCTGAATCTCGCGCTTACCGAGGTTCGTGAGTCGATAGAACGTCTGGCGACCGTCCGCGCCGTCCGGGGCCGGGACCTCCGCGAGCAAGTTCGCTTTCAACAGCGGTCTCATGTGAGTCTGAAGGCCGTTTTTCTCCCGGTCCAGCAGTCGCTTGAGTTCCTTCCGAGGGACCCGCTCGGTCTCCTCGGCGTCTGTCGCCGTGAACAGGTAGTAGAGAATCGCGTAACGGACCGGATGTGCGAGCGCCTGTTTTCGTGCGGTAAACCGTTCGAGCGTGTCGGTACGCTCGTCGAACAGTCGGTCGTCTACGAAATCCACGAGTTCGCCGTCGTCCGGAATTCCCGACCGCGAATTTTCACCCTCGGAACGCGATTCTGTAGCCATCGTATCTGTTACTACTCGGACCATCCTGATTAAGGTTAGGATTTGCTAACCTTCTTTGCCGATAGTCAAAATAGGAAATATTAACCCTCGGCAGTGATGGCATTTCAGTAATGGGCCGACGGGATTTGACGCTCGAATACAGGGGAAAATCCATTTACCGCCACATTCTGGACGCTACGTCCGCGCCTAAAAACCGCCCCGACTTTTTGTGTTACGTCATGGGGCCGTACACGCCGTTCGACTTGACGTACGCCTATTCGGACGAAGATATCGGACGCCCGTACATCGACGCAGAACTCTTCGACCCGGACGAACACGAGGACATGGAGGCGACACTTCGGGACATCTGCACCGAACTCGGAAGTGACCCTGGAATACGGGCGTTTATCGCCACCGATATCGGAATTCCAACGACGAGAGAAGCGAGGAGAGAGCGCTTGGACGAAACCGGTCTGAGTCCGCTCGACCAGTCCATCGAATACGCGACTGTCAGCGATGCCGTCATTTTCATTCTAGACGAGGCCGGTCTCAACGCGGGAGTGGCCAGCGAAATCGGGGCCATACTCGGCGAATTCAACCTTCGGCGCCGAAATCGAAACCCAAGCCGGAAGCCGCGACGACGCTTCCGAATCTATCACTCCGACGGGTTCTCCAGCGCGAGTATCGAGGAGATACCGCACGGCTTCGGAATCGACACCTACGAATACGAAAGCGAGACCGACCTTCTCCGGAATATCCGCAACTTCGTTACTAATGTTGAAAATCTAACTCGGTTCGAAGGTCTCGAACTGTACAACCGACCGAGAGACTGAGTGGTGGCAGTCTGAAAACGCGGTCGAACCGTCGCCGTTTACTCCTCTTTCATCCGACTCCCGCCCGGCGGCAGGAACTCCTGAATCAGGTCGGCGCTGGCCACCTTCCGGACGAAGGAGGTGTCCTCGAATCGCTCGCGGAACTCCCGGTAGATGCGCTTGGCGATGTCGTTCTGGGCGTACCGGCCGGGTTCGACCTCGACGTGGGTCTCGACCTGCGGCACGATGGCCGAGGGCGGACCGCCCAGCACTCGGGTGTGGGGTTCGCAGGCGATACCGACCGCGACGCCGACCTCCACGTCACGGAAGTAGTTGCGGTCGCCGCGGATGGCGAACCCGCCCTTCTCCAGATACTCGCCGCTCTCGGGCGTCTTGCTCACCTGGTCCGGCGTGACCATGTAGGCCTCTCCGGCGAATCGGCCGTCCTTCCAGACCGAGGAGTACGACACCGCGAACTGGGCGGCCTCGCGCTTGCTCTGGTCCGGCACGTCCACGTCGCGGGAGGGTTCGCTCGGGTCGGAGGTCTTGAGGACGGTGACGGGGCCGCCGTGGGCCTGCGTGTGGAAGAACAGGTCGTTGCCCTCCAAGTACTTCTGAACCAACTCCTCGTTCTGGTCGGCGTTGCGCCCGCCGATGACCAGAAAGCCGTCGCTGGTCCGGAACCAGCGGAATCGCTCGTACCACTGCTCTTGCTTGCGAATCGGAATCGAGGGTTCCGAGAGCCAGTCGGTTTCCTCCTGCTCTTCGTCGCCCTCGCCGCTTTCGCCCTCTCCGCTCTCGTCTGGTTCGGCCTCCCACTCTTCCTTGCGGCGCTTGACCTCCTCTAAGTCCTCGCGGGTGTCCTCGATGGCGGCCAGCGCGCCCTCTTTTTTCTCCTCGATGCGCTTGGCCTCGGTGTAGAGTCGGTCGGCGTTCTTCTCGACTCCCATCTCGGCGTCCAGCGGCACGTTCGTCCCGTCGATTTCGACCGTAATCATGCCGTTCTCGGGGTCGACGCCCTGCACGGCCTCGGCGGCAGCGATGCCCTGTTCTGCGCCCTCTGCGAAGCGCTGTTCGATTTCCTCCCACGAGGTCCCCTGGTCGAGGGCGTTCTGGACCGTCGTGAGAATCTCGTCGGCCAGTCCGTAGTGGCCGTAGAGGAGTTCCGCCTTCTCGCGCTCCTGTTCGGCCTCCTGCTCGAACCCCTCGATGGCCTGCTCCTGCTGTTCGATGATGCGCTTTTGCTTCTCGATTTCGGCCTCGAAGTCCGGGCGCTGGTCTCCGGCCCCGGCACCTTCGCCGCCGTCCTCGCCCTCGTAATCGACGTTGGCGAAGTAGAAATCGACCGCCTCGTTGAAGGTGTCGAACGGCTCCGAGTCGAGGTCGGCGTACTCTTCGAGAGCCACCGGAGTCACGTCCACGAGGCGGTCGTCCTCCCGATAGACTCGCGGGTCGAACTCGCGTTCCCGAACCTGCTCGGCGAGGCGCTGGATGGCGTCGAAGACGGCCTCGTAGTCCTCCTCGCTGGCGTCCTCGATGTCTTTTCCTTTCTCGACGCCAGCGCGAGTGCAGACCTCCTCGGCGTAGAGGCCCCCGAAATTGAGCTGCGTGGCGAGGGTCCGCACGATGTCGGTGTCCGACTCCTCCATGTGCGCCGCCAAGGTCTCGTAGTCGATTTCGAGGGGATTGACGCGCTCGTCGGGGAACTCGTATTGGCTCCCCGGCGCGACGGTCCGGGATTTCAGCCGGACGGTGTCGAGGCTATCCACGACTTCGTTGTTCTCGTCCAGCACCGCGACGTTGCCCTGTCCGAACAGTTCGGCGACGATGGTGGTGTCCTCGTCGCCGCGCTCGAAGTGGAACTGGAGGATGCGGTCGAAGCCGTACTGCTCGACGCCCGCGAAGTCCGCCCCGGAGAGTCGATTGCGGAGCATCATGGCGAAGTTCGGCGGTCTGCCGGGCGCGTCGGGGACGTTCTCGGGAGCCGAGACGTGCGCCCGCTTCAGGTCGCCGACTTCCACGAGGAGTTCGACCCGACCCCGGTCGAAGTCCCGCATCTTCAGCCGCAGAAAGTCGTCGTCGTAGAGGTAGGCCTTGTCGAGTTTCGCGCCCTCGTAGGTCCCCAACTCGGAGACGACGGCTGCGAGGTCGATACTCGACAGTTCCCGCTTCTGGTCCATGGCCTTTCGTTTTTTATCGGCGGACAAAGGCGTGTCGTTACAGCGAATCGGACAGTCGCCGACGGGGAGTTACAGCGAACCGGACAGTCGCCGACGAAGACAGTCACGGCGCGCGGCGGCGCAGGCTTCGCCTGCGTCGCTCGCGCGAGGGACGAGGACCGCAGGCCATCGGCCGAGGACCGCAGGAGGGTGGGGAGGTTCGAGGGCGGTGCTGTGCGGTTGCGGTGACGCCTAGGATTCGGAAGTAGTTCGCTCGCCAGTTTTGTCGCGCGTTTCGTCGGTCGGGCTATTTTCCCCATTCGCTATTCGTTCCGTAAATATTGTACCCAATTCCGTGGACCATCACGTTCACGTCTTACACCTCAATGTCCATCCCGTCGCGGCCGAACTCCAGATTCAACTCCGGGAACGCAGATTCGAGGTCGGCGTACTCGCCGGGTCGCCGCCGGTAGATCTCCTCGATTTCGGTCAGGACGGTCCGGTCGGGTTCGACGGTCCGGACCTGTTCGAGCGTCTGGTCGAAGGTGGTCTGATGCTCGCGCTCCTCGGCCCACAGCTCCTCGCTCAGGATGAGGTCGCCGCTCGGCGTCTCGCGGAACATCCCGCACTCTCGGACCCACAAACCGAGGTCGTCGGGCACTTTTTCGAGGTCGAGAAACGTCGTCTCGTCGGGGAAGACGAGCGCCGAGGAGTCCGCATCGCCGGATTCGCCGTCCTCCTCGAACAGGTACCCCATCGCGGCGTCCTCCGGTCCACCGGGGTCGAGGGGTGCGCCGATGGCCGTGACCGCGATACCTCCGCCGAGGTCCATCGTCTCGCCGTCCGCCAGAAACTCGAACTCGGCGTAGCCCCGGTCGTCGTACTGCGATTCGAGGTCGAGCGACTCGGCGATGCGGTCGTAGGTCGTCTCGCTCATCACGACAGTCGCGGGGTCCTCGTTGTTCCAGTCTTCGAGGGGGTACTGGGGTCGCCCGATGGCTTGGACGATTCGCAGGCCGCCGACGTGGTCGACGTGGTGGTGCGAGATGAAGATGTAGTCCACGTCGGTCACCTCCTCGCGGTTCAGCATCGCCCAGATGGACTCGGGGGCGTCCACGACGGCGTTGGCCTCGTGGACGTACGTCGAGTTGCCGAGTCTGGCGTGGGGTCGGCCCTGTTGGCGGGCGGGAGTACAGACGCGGCACTCGCAGGTCGGCATCGGCGTCTGGGAGTCGCCACCCGAGCCTAAGAGAGTGAGGTTCATGCAACGAGTTGCTGGCGAGCGCACTAAAGCCGGATGGCTCCGAGGAGCTGACGAGGTAGGAGATTACTCGTCGCCGACCGTCTCCACTGTCGTGTCGGTTTCGTCCGGATGCCTTCCCTCGACCCATTGGAGTGAATATCCCTTCGGGATTTCCTCTAGATCCATATCGTCATTATCGTCTTTTCGCATGAGTATCGTTTATTCGCGCTCGTATTTATCCCTTCTCCAGAGCGCAACGACTGAGACGACCACGAGCAGAACCACGTCGAACTGGAAGGGATACGACGGAAGGAGTTGGCGAACAGCCACGTAGCCAAAGAAGACGAGCGCCGTTATCGACGCCCAGAGCGCGTTACGGAAGGTTTTCCGTACCGCACCGTATGCGGTCGATAAACGCAGAATCGCTCGTCTGTAGGAAAACATGAGGTGTCGGTAGTGTTCTTCGGCGTTTCTTCCGCTCCGAGCGGACTCGTCTATCTCCTCGACGGCCTCGGCACCGATGCCGTGGGTGAACGACCGTGGTTCGTAAACGCGGACACAACACCAGAGCGCGTAGCCGAACGTCACCAGACCGGCGACGAGCGGAAGACTGAGCGATAGCTTGGAGAGGGAAATCCCAGCGAGGACGGCGCTGACCGTGAGCAAGTCGATTTTCGCCAAATCGACTGCGAGTTGGTTTATCCGGGCGTACGCTTCCCGCTGGTTCTCCATCGTTTTCCGGAGTTCCTCCGCCGACGACCGATAGATTTTCTCTTCCGACGACATCCTCGACGGGACGAAGTTGGCCGCTTTGGTTTATATACTCTCGCGCGAAGGTTGAAAAATGAAGCCGAGTCGGTCGAGCGGTGGCGGGAATTCGCCAGCGTATCGACACGGACAGAGGACCTCTGGAGAAATATATACATTTCTTCCGAATAAATTTGTATGTCTTTAACGATGGTAAGATATACTGGGGCGACGGGCGAGTAGTCGTCGGCCCGCTCGCTGTGCTCGCGGCGATTCAGAGCCGCTTGCTCACGTACGGGCCGTCCTGATAGTAGCCCAACTTCTCGCGGTAGTACGTCCGACCTTTTGCCGCGCTCGTTCGCGCCGCTCACTCGCTGGCAAAACGTCGATGAAAAGCCGTCGTTCGTCCCTTCGGTCCTCACTCGGCCCGCTCGCTGTGCTCGCGGCGACTCAGAGCCGCTTGCTCACGTACGGGCCGTCCTGATAGTAGCCCAACTTCTCGCGGTAGTACTCCCGCGCGCCGATGCCCGAGATGACGCTGACCTTGTCGTAGCCCGCGTCGCCCGCAATCTCCTCGGCCTTGCGGAGGAGTTTCTTGCCGTAGCCCTTGTGCTGCCAGTCGTGGCTCTGGTCGCCGACCTCGACCATCGGGCCGTAGACGTGGAGTTCGCGCACGAGGGCCGCGTCCTCCAGTTCCCGCCGGACCGGGTCGCCGGGGAAGCGCAGTCGGCAGAAGCCGACGAGGAGGTCCTTGTCGGGGTCCTCGTAGCTGATGAAGTGTTCGGTGCCCCCGGCGGCCTCGTAGGTCATCACGTCCAGTTCGACGTTCTCGGGGTCCTCGTCGTTCATCCCGACCTCGCGGCACCGGATGCAGTCACATTCCCACCCGTGGTCGTCCATCTTCTGGCGGGCGAGCTGTCGGAGGTTCGACTTCCAGACCCCGGCGTCGATGAAGTCCGCGGGGATGTCGCGCTGGACGCGCTGGAGGCGGGTGTACTTCGGAATCATCGACTTGATTTCGGCGACGAGTTCGGCGGCCTCCTCGTTCTGGAGCGGTTCGTACTCGTCCTGATACCACCAGTCGTAGGTCGCGGTGCCCCGGACCACGAGCGTCGGGTAGATTTTGAGGTAGTCGGGCTTCCACTTCTCGTCCTCGAAGAGCCGTCGGAAGTCTTCTAGACACATCTCCTTGGACATGCCGGGTTGGCCGGGCATCATGTGGAAGCCGACTTTGAACGCCGAATCTCGCAATCGCTGGTTGGCGTCGATGGAGGCCTGCACGCCGTGGCCGCGGTGCATCTCGCGGTTGATGCGCTCGTAGGTGGTCTGGACGCCGACCTCGACCTTCGTGCCGCCCAAATCGAGCATCCGGTTTATCTGCTCGGGGTCGCACCAGTCGGGCTTGGTCTCGAAGGTGATGCCGATGGCGCGAATGTCGTTCTGCTCGTTCTCCGCGATGACGTCCTCCAGATACCGGAACTGCACCTCCTCGGGGTCCTCGGCGAAACTGACGCCCTCGGCTGGTTCCGGCGACTTGTCGGTGTCGTAGTCGTTCATCGCCTCCAGCGCGCGCTTGACGAACCACTCCTGATAGTCGTGGCTCCGGGCCGTCATCGTCCCGCCCATCAGGATGAGTTCGACCTTGTCTACGGGGTGGCCGATTTCCCGCAACTGTTCGAGGCGGAGCGTGACCTGCCCGTATGGGTCGTAGTCGTTCTGGACGCCGCGCGCCGCGGCGGGTTCGTGACCGGTGTAGCTCTGGGAGGAGGAGAACTCCGACCCCGGCCCGCCCGGACAGTAGAGACACTTGCCGTGGGGGCACTGGTGGGGACTGGTCATGATGGCGACCGGCGAGACGCCCGAGGCGGTCCGGACCGGCTTGTTCTGGAGGACCTCCTGCAAGTCCTCGCGGCGCTCGTCGGGCGCGTAGTCGAGCAACTCGGAGTTCTTCGGAACCTTCGGTGAGGAGTACTCCGAACAGACCGATAGCTTCTCGCTCTCCAAGTCGTCGCGCTCGATGTCGCCGTCGAGGATGCGCTCGACGAGCTCCTCGCAGACTCGCTCGAACGCCTCGGTCTCGGTGGCGTCCGGCGTCTCGGTACTCATTACGTGGTATTTGGTCGGTTGGTCGGGAAAAGGGTGTCGTCTGTGGGTGCGCGACTCGTTTGTTCACGAAATCGCCGAGTCCGGTTCCGCCCGGAACTCGCCGCCGGTCTGGAACCAGAACGCGCCGACAACGACCGCCGCGATGACGAGGAGGGCGACGACCGACTCGGCCCAACTGTGGGCGTCGAGATAGACGCGGTTCGGGACCATCACGACCGGAATCAACAGCGTCGGCCAGAACTTCCGGTCCACGAGCGTCAGGTAGAGCGTCGGCACCAGCGCCATCGTGACGTGACCCGAGAAGTTCCAGAAGGGCGAGAGCGCGATGTAAGGCACCGTGGCGACCGCGAGGGCCTCGGCGTACCCCGGCACGAGCGACCCCCAGTCGTAGCGGTGCCAGACGAACCACATCACCCCGGCGGTGAAGAACATCCCGCCAGCGACGAGCGCGTCCACCTGCCACGCGTTGCCCTTCGTGACCTCGTAGAGGCCCTGTCCGGTGGCGAGGACGTAGAGGCCGGTCGGGACGAGCGAGCAGACGCCCGCGCCGAGGAAGGCACCGAGGCGACGGGCGAGCGCCGACTTGTCGGCGTCTCGTCGCGCCCACTCGTAGTGAATCAGGACGAGCGCCCCCGCGCCGACCATCACCGCGGGGTGGAAGACGTAGGGGTACAGTTCCATCGCGGTCTCGAACGCACTCATGTCCGGTCCAAGTACGCCGCCGCGAGGGAAAACCTCGCTGGCGGTCGAGCAGGGTCGAGGAGGTCCGACGCAGGCCCGAGGAGTGACAGTGTGTGACGGTATAACATCTCGGATAAGCTTCAAATCGCTGTGTGACAACTGTCACACCACATGCCGAGTCGCCCCGAACAGAGCGAAATCCGCGAGAGGGTCGCCGAACGCCTGCCGTCTCGACCCGTCGGCGTATTTTACCTCTACGTCCTCTCGCGGTCGCTGGCGTTCACGGTCCCCATCTACGTCGTCTTCTACCAGTCGCGGGGCCTCTCGCTGGCCCAGTTCGGCCTGCTCGAAGCCACCTTCACCGTCGCAGTCCTCGGCTTCGAGTTCCCGACGGGCTACCTGTCCGACCGCATCGGCAGGCGGAACGGCCTCGCGGTCGCCAACGCGCTCGGGGCGCTCGGCGCGGTGGGGTACGCGCTATCCCACTCCTTTCCGGCCTTCCTCGCGGCGGTCGTGATTCGAGCAATCGGCGCGACGTTCTCCTCCGGCGCGTCGGACGCGTGGCTCTACGAGGTGCTGGCCGACGCGGACGCCGAAGCCGAGTTCGCGCGCGTCTCGGGCCGCGCGCGGGCGCTCGGCCTCGCGGGACAGGCGGGCGCGGCCCTCCTCGGGAGTTGGGCCTACGCCGTCAGCCACCTCCTGCCGTGGGCGCTCGACGCCGTCGCGCTCCTCGCGGGCGTCGCGTTGCTCCTCGTCGCCGTGCCTGCCGCGCAGGCCGAGAGCAATCAGAATAATGCAGAAAGAAATCAAAATAGTGCCCAAAAACATAAAGATGATTCCGACGACCCGGACTACCTCACCGTCCCGGAGGCCGTCGCCGTCACCCGGACCGCGCTCGCCCGGCCCGGCCTCCGGTCGTTCGTGGCCTACACCGCGCTCTTCCTCGGCGTAGTCTCGGCGGCGCTCCTGTTCGTCCAGCCGTTCAGCGTCGAGGTCCTGTCCATCGCGCCCGAGCGCCTCGGCGCGATTTACGCCGGGCTGACGCTGGTCTCGGCCGCCGCCGCGAGCCAGACCGGCCGCATCGAGGCCGTCGTCGGCGTCGAGGAGTGGTTCCGGGTCGCGCCCGTACTCGCGGGCGTCGGCCTCCTCGCGGTCCTCGCGGAGCCGTGGCTCGCGCTCCCGCTGTTCTTCCTCCTGCGGGCGCTCGGCGCGACTTCTCGGCCGCTCGCCGACGGTCGAATCAACGACGCCATCCGGTCGCGCGGTCGGGCCTCGGTCCTCAGCACGGTCTCGATGCTCCGGTCGGTCGCGGTCGCCCCGCTCAAAATCGCCGCCGGGGCGCTCGCGGTCGCGGCGCTCCCCCGGATGCTGGCGGCGCTGGGCGCGGTCCTGCTGGTCGGCGCGGTCGCGCTCGCGGTCTGGGCCGCGCCGCTCTCGGTGGGGGGCGATTCGGAGGCGGTGCGGGCGTCTGCTCCCGCGGACGGCGAGGGGTAGAGCCGCGGATAGTGTCCAGCGTAGCGCGTCCATCAACTAGTTTCGGCCGGTGGGCCAACTGCCATCCTCGGCGGACTGAAAGGGCGAGCGGGCCTCGCGTTTATCACGGTCGTCTGCGCGACCCCTATCTGGCGCGCGCAGTTCTGCGCGCGCCAGATATGTCGCGTCAGCGACCGCGAGGCCCGCGAGGGCTTTCGAAACCACAGTTCCAGAATCGTCGCTCTTCTGACCACGACTACGGCGCACCACCGAAACTACTTATCGAAGTGAAACGAACTCCCGAGCCATGAGCAACGACCACGTCACCAAGCCGAACCCCTCGGCGTTCGACGACGTGCACCTCGTCTGGAAGCTCTTCTGGGTGGTCGCCGGTGGCTTCCTGCTGCTGTTCTGGGCGGCGGTGCTGTTCGGAATGCTCTGACGGCGCGGACTTCGGCAGTCGCTCACCACGAGAAACGGACGGAAGAAGCGTCTTCGACGCTGTTCTGGCTGTCCGCGGATTACAGCTGGTCGCTGATGGCGAGGACCACCGCGTCGAGGGTGGCCTCGCGCTCGCCGGAGAGGAACTCGATGGCTCCGTCGCGGGTGCCCTTCGCGGAGATGCCCGCGTCGGAAACCTCCTCGCTGGCGGCGTCGGCGATGTCGCGGGCGTTGACCCGGCCGTCGCTCCGGATGTGAATCTCGTCCTCGCCCACGCCGAGCGTGACGTGGTCGCCGTCCGAGGCTCCCTCGGCACCGAGTTCGCGCCGGTGAATCTCGTCCAGCAGGAGACCCGTCGGCGGGAAGTCGAACCGGTGAGTGAACGCCTCGGTGTCCAGCACGGTAAAGGAGACGCCGTCGGCACCGCGGACCGAGAGGTTCGGCTCGACGGTGTCGAGTTCGTTCTGGAGCTTCTTGCTGAACTGCTCGCTGACGTGTTCGGCGAGGTCGCGCTTCTCGTGCTCGAACAGCAGGTCCGTAATCAGTTCGCGCTTGTCCTCGTAGGACTGGTAGTAGGCTTCGAGCGCGACCGCCTCGCGGAGCGCGGTGGTGTGGGCCTCGTCGTAGCCCGCGTCGCTGGCGAGGTCGGTGTAGTCCTCGGGGGCCTCGTCCCAGTAGCTGACCGCCGGGAGGTGCGAGACGTCCTCGCGCACGTCGTCGTTGACGTGGGCCGCGAGGTTCGTCCCGAGGAGGCCCGCGGTCACGTCGTCGGCCTCCTCGCCTTCGAGGTACGGGTTGACCGCCACGTCGGCGAGGTCGGTCACGCCCTCGTCGGGGTATCCGGCGTCCACGACCACGCGAGGAGCGTCGTAGATGTCGAGCAACTCGAAGCCGTCGCGGGACTCCTCGGTGCTACCGGCGGAGACGACGACGAACAGCGGGAGCTTCTCGTCGTGGCGCTCCTTGTTGTCGAGCATCGTCGTCACGTCCTTGGTCGCGTCGGCCATGTCGTAGTCGCCGCCTTCGAGCGGTCGCCGGTCGAAGAAGTGGTACTCGGCGTCGCTCTTGGCGTGTTCGTCGCGGACCAGCGGCAGGACCGCGCGCTCGATTGCCGCGCCAGCGACGTAGCCGTCGGCGGTGGCGTTGTGCCGGACGATGACCGGCCGGGACTCCATGACCGCGCGTCGAATCTCCTCGGCGGCGTCCCGGATGCGGCCGTGGACCGCGGCGACCGATTCGTGGTCGGCCAGCAGGTCCACGTCGTCGGGTCGGGCCTCGGCGCGCAGGGCGTCTTCGAGGCGGGTCTGGACGGTCTCGTACTCGTCACCCTCCAGCTTCTGGAGGTCCTCGGTCTCGACCTGCAACTCGTTGTTCCGGAGTTCGACCTCGCCGTCGAGTCGGACGAGGTCGCCCGTCTCGACTTCGGGGTAGGCCCGGACGCCCGCTTCCACGAACGCGGCGCAGTCGACCGTCGCGGTCTCGTCGCGGACCTCGAAGACGGTCGGGCCGCTGGTCTGGCGCGCGCCGACGATTTCGCCCTCGATGCGAATCGTCTCGCCCACGCGGTCGCTCAGCGTCTCGATTTGGACGCGGGAGGGTTCCGAGTCGCTCTCGGACTCGACCTCGGCTTCGGTCGCGGATTCCTCGGCGGCTGCCCCGGTGGTTTCGGCCTCGGACTTGTCGTCGCTCTCTTCCTCGGCGGACTCCTCGGCTTGCTGGGCGTCGCGCTTGGTCTGGGGATCGACCGTGCCAGCACCGTCGGTGGTGGTAGCCTGCTGGTCGTCGCCGTCGTCGCTCTCGCCCTCGTCGGCCTCCTCGGGGAGAATCGCGCCCTTCTCGGGGTCGTCGATTAGCTGCCCGCGGAACTCGCGGTCGGACTGGCGAATCGACCACCCGAGGTCCACGTTGCCGTTGTCGCGGACGCCCGTGACTTGGACGAAGACCTCGTCGCCCTCCTTCCAGTCGAGCGACTCGAGTCGCTGGTCGAGTTCGCTCTTGTGGAGCAGACCAGTCACGCGGTCGCCGATGTTGATGAAGACGCCGAACTCGGCGAATCCGTCGACCGTTCCTTTGTAGTACCGTCCCGGCGTCAGCTGATTCGGATTGCTGCCGGTAAACTCGAAGCGGACGTCCTGCTCGTGGCTGTCGCAGATAGCGCCGTCAGCAGGAGCGCCGCAGATGATACACGAACCCATCTTATACGCGGAAAATATAGCCCCGGCCTAAAACTGTTGTCGAAACTGGTTTGCCTACTCGTCGGGGGCCTCGTCGTCGGCGAACGCCTCGGCTCCCGGCAGGTCCGCCACGCCCTCGTGCGTTCCCGCGTAGTCGGCGTCCTCGACGGTCCGCTCGAAGTCCCCGACGCTCTCGTATTCCCGAATCGTCAGCACGCGGCCCTCCTCGACCGCGAAGACGATTTCGTCGGTTCCGTCCCAGTGCCGGTAGTGGTCCGCCTTTCGGGGGTCGTCGGCGTCATCTCGTGCCATCCGATAGTGGGCCAACGCCGAGTGCCTTGAAAGTTGACTGCCTGCGGTCTCACTCGAAGACCGGACTGTCGTCCTCCATCGCTTCGATGTCGTTTGCGATCTCCCGAACCTGCTCGGGGAACAGCGCGATTTGGACCTCGTTGCCCTCGTCGTCCTCGCAGACGATTTTGACGCGCTTGTCGCCGAACTCGCGGGCCTCGGCCGACTCCACGTCGAAGAGCTTCGCGGTGCCGGACTTGTTCGAGGGACCGACGTTCTTGATTGCTCCGTCCTTCAGCTCGACCATGAAGTCTTCGAGGATGAGGTTGAGCATGGGTCGGGCTACGCGGGCCGTCGCCTTATAAGGGACGGGGAGCGATTTCGGGCAGCCATCCGCGAGGACATCGAGCGTCTCGGCGGCCAAGTCGTCGATAGCTACGCGCTCGTCGGCGGGTACGACTTCCAACTCACCTTCGGGGTCGAAGACGAGGACCTCTGAATCAGAAGAAGCTACTCAGTTCGACGCCGTACCGCGCCAGAAGGGCTTGGCCCGCCGCGAACCCGCGGAAGGCGTAGCCGAAGACCAGCGCGGCGGGAATCGCCCCGGCCACGAGCGCCCGGAGGTACGAGGTGTCGTGGACCGTCCGAAGGCCGACGAAGAACAGCACAGCACCGTAGAGCGCGCAGGCCGCCCGGAGCGTCGGCGAGGGAATCCCGGCGAAGACGCACGGCGCTGTCGCGTAGGCGATGACCTGCACCGTCTCGCTGGTGCCAGCGCGGTCGGAAACTAGTGCCATCAGCAGGACTGTCTGGAGCGCGGCGGTCAGGTGGAGGACCGCGGGCGCGACGAACAGCGCCGCCACCGCGAGGCCGAACAGCGCCGAGAGCGTCGGTCGCCCGCCGAGCGAGGGGGCCGCGCCAGCGACGAGCGCGAACCGGGTCGCTTCCTCTATCAGCACGACGGTCATGGCGAAGACCAGCCCCGGCGCTTGGTCGCCCGGCGCGATGGCGCGCTCGAAGAACCGGCGGGGGCCGGTGAGAACTTCGACCCACGCGCGAGCGAGGGCCGCCGGTCCCCGGTCGCGCCCGCCGGTCGGATTCTCGACCCACTGGGTCATTAGCTCGAACTAGTCGCTCCGGAGGGTATGACAGTTCCGACATCGCGCCTCGTAGGACTCGTCGGCACCGACCATGATGGTCGGGTCCTCGACGTGGGCGGGTTCGCCGCCGATGAGGCGCTGGTTCCGGGTCGCGGGTTCGCCGCACTTCGCGCAGATGGCCTGATACTTGTCCACGTACTCGGCCAGCGTGATGAGTCGCGGGAGAGGTTCGAAGGGTTCGGCCCGGAAGGTCTGGTCTGTGCCCGAGACGATGACCCGGCGGTCGTCGTCCGCGAGGAACTCGCAAACCTCCACGAGGTCATCGGAGAAAAAGTTGGCCTCGTCTACCGCGACGACCTCCTCGCCGTTTAGCTCCTCGGCGATGTCCCAGACGCCCTCGTCGGGGTCCACGATGGTCGCGTCCCACTGGCGGCCGTTGTGCGACCCGACGGTGCCCTCGCCGTAGCGGTCGTCGAGCGAGGGCTTGAAGACGGCGACCTCCTGATCTGCGATTTCGGCTCGCCGGAGTCTGCGCAGAAGCTCCTCGGTCTTGCCGGAGAACATGCACCCCGTTATCACTTCGACCCACCCACTGTTCGTTATCTTGTGCATGTCCGTTCTGCGCTCAAGGGAGCGTCAAAAGGGTTGCCGATTCGGTCGATACGGTGTCGGACGCAGAACTGATCGGAAACGAACCTGCCCTGAAAAACCGAAGACGGCCGCGATGTGAATCGCATCCGCCCCGGCAGGTCCAAACGCGGTTGGAAGTACGATGTCTTTTGGTAAAAACGCCCACCTTGACTTCTACTCGGCCGAATAGGGAAAACAGGTCACACCGTGGACGGCGTCGGGTCGTCGCGCTCCAGAATCTCGTCCACGATTTCTCCGAAGTCCGGTGCGTCTCGCTCGCGGTCCGGTTCGTCGGACGGGTAGTGCGGAACGACCGGCATCGTTCTCACCCTCTCACGTAATCGTATTTCGTTCTCCGAAAAATCTTTTATGATATTTTTGTGACGGAAGTTCCCGCTAGCCTCGGTCGCACCCGGCCGGACTGAGAAACGAATATGTGCGTAGAATGTAGACTTCCGGACGATGGGGCTACTCAGGACGCGGAAAAGCTACAAGTGTCCCGTCTGCGGGGCGATTCACGCTGGCGACGGGAGCGTCACCCGGACGCGACTCAAAATCGTCGGGAAGTACACCGAGGCGCTCTGTCCGGACTGCGACGAGGAGACGCCGTCGAGCGACTCCGCCGACCCGGAACGCCTCTTCGGCGACGACGCGGGCGACGACTCGAACTAATCCACCGCGCCGACGTTCTCCTCGCTCTCCATCGTCGGCGGACTCGGTTCGATAGTGGCGTAGTTGACGACTTCTCGACCGAGTTCGCGGACGCGCTCCTCTAACTTCTCGTCGGTGAACGTGCCGTCGCGGACCGAACTGTGCGAGCGCGGCACGGCGGCCTGATACGGTAGAACCCACGCGTCGAGCGCCCGGCAGACCGACCGGAGGTGTTCGAGCGCCGTGATGGGGAAACTCCCGCCCGAGACGCCCAGCAGGCCGACGGTCTTGTGCTCGAACTCGTCGAACCCGCAGTAGTCGAGCGCGGTCTTCAGGTTCGAGGAGTACGACCCGTGGTACATCGGCGTCCCGAGCAGGACGGCGTCGGCCTCGCGGACTTTTTGGGCGAGTTCGGCCGCGTCGCCCGCGTTCTCGGCGTCCACGTCCGGGTCGTAGGCGGGCAGGTCGTACTCGCGCAGGTCGAGGAGTTCGCCCGCGCCGCCTTCCTCCTCGACGCCCTCCAAAGCGTGTTCGAGCGCGACTCTGGTGACGCTCTCGTCTCGCAAACTCCCGCAAATCGCGGCGATGTGTGGCGAATCAGGCATACTCGGTAGTCGGAAGCGAGTGACTAATAGGTCGTGGCGCGGCCCGACCGACAGCGACGGGTTTCTTTCTCTGCCCGACTGAGCAATTTCTATGCTTGTTTAACAAACGAGTACGATTACTAAGAAAACAAATACAATTTCTAGAGACAGAATTACATGAGTGAAAGCCGAGAAGTGTTTTCGAGCCTGATACGTCCTGCTGAACAAATATCCCGACCGCGAGCGGGAAGCGACCGCGGTCGCTTCCCGCAGAACCGACAAGTCTAGAGAATGGGTCATTTCGGTATGTTCCCCTCGTACCGATTCCCTCTGCTCCCCTGTCGTCGGTGGGACTAAAACCGCTATATGGTATTCATAGCAGTCGATTTCAAAGAGTTGGCCGTTCTTTTACTCGATGACGTTCAACACGTCAGAGAACGGGGACGGGGTTTCGCGGAGAAAATACCTCGCGGCCATGGGTGCGGCCGGGAGTCTCGCTGTAACCGGGACTGCGACGGCACGGCAAGGGAACAACCAAGCACTGAAAATCGGCGGCTCCTCAACGGTGTATCCCATCACGAGTCAGGCCGGGGCGGTCTGGAACTCGAATCCACCGGCGAGCGACGCCGAGTACTGGGGGCCGGGGGAGTGGAACATCGACACGGAAATGAACTACGCCGATTTCTGGGCCAGCCGGTACGGCTTCGAGTCGGGACAGGACCTGCCGTTCAACGTGACGGTCGGGCTGAGCCACTCCGGCACCGGGCTGGAGAAGCTTCGGAACGGCGTCCTCGACATCGGTGACGCGAGCGCGACGGTCGCTCAGGAGTTCCCCCAACGACAGCGAGGAGGAACTGAACAAGTTCGTAGACCACGTGGTCGGCGTGGACGCCCAGCCGCTGGTCGTCAGCAAGGAAATCTACGACGCGGGCGTGACGGAACTCACGCTCCAGCAGGTCCAGCAGATTTACCGGGGCGAGATTTCGAACTGGTCGGAGATAGACTCCTACAGCGGCGAGGACAAGGAGATTCAGGCCATCGGTCGCGCCGAGGGGTCGGGCACCGACACCTCCTTCCGCGCCAACGTGCTGGGCGGGCCGAACGCGTCGATGGAGGGCGTAGACGTGCGCAAGGGCCAGAACCAGCAGGTCCAGACGTTGGTCGCAAACTCCAACAACGCTGTCGCGTACATGGCGCTGGCGTTCGTGGACGAACAGCGGGTCCCGCCGGTCGCGCTCACCATCGAGGACACCACCTACGAGTACGGTAAGAACCTCGGCGCGAAGGACTACCCGCTCAACCGCGACCTCCACTGCTACACGTGGGAGGACACCTCGCCGAAGGAGGCCGCGTTCATCCTCACGATGCTCTCGGACATGGGCCAAGAGCGGTACGTCGCCGCGAACAACTACGTGAAGTTGCCGACGAACCGACAGGAACAGCAGGTCAGCAAGCTCCCCGAACCGGAGCAGGGGTCCCCGCAGGACTACATCGGCGGGAGTAGCTAGACGACCACCACCTCGGAGTAACCGCGCTGGCCCGACCGGGACCGACTCGTCGGTCCCGGTCGCTCTCTGTCGAGGATTTTTCGACCGGCGCGTCGGCCCGCCGCCACGCTGTATTCGGAAAGCACCGCTAGCCACCGACTTCGCTCGGTGCTACAATCAACTCCTGGTGTCTGCGTGAGCGAAGCGAGCGCAGGCTCGTCGGAGCTTGTCTCCGACGGCGGACTGAAAGGGCGAGCGGGGTTCGCGTTTACCGTGGTCGTCTCAGCCGACCCCTATCCGAGACGAACCGAGCGAAGCGAAGGTGAGTCGAGGATATGTCGCTGAGCGACCGCGAACCGCGCGAGGGCTTTCGAAGCCATCATCGCTATTCTCGCGGTTTATCTGAACACTCTTTTTTGCGGTTCACCAGAACACTCTCCGCCGTCGCACAACGAAGACTCTTATCGGCGAGCGCGCCAAAGCGGCGACGATGGATACGACTCGGTCACGAACCACCGCCGAGCGCGTCCGGGTCCTCTTGGTGGGACCGGCCCCGTGGCGCGACCGGCTTCGACCGACGTTCGGTGCCGACGGGTTCTCGGTCCGCGCCGCCGAGACGGCCGAGGAGGCCCTCGACGCCGCGACCGACCGGACCGGCGTCGATTGCGTCGTCGCCGCGCGCCGACTCGCCGACGGACCCGGCGGAGAGCAATCCGGCCTCGAACTGCTCGCGGCCCTGCGAGAGCGCGGCGTCACCGACCCCTTCGTCTTGGCACCGACCGACGGGAGCGAATCGCTCGCCAGCGAGGCCATCGCTGCGGGGGTCGCCGATTACGTTCCCCTCTCCCCGACGGACACCGACCCGGCCGACCTCCCGCGTCGGTGCCGCGAGGCGGTCGAGCGCCGGGCCGCCGAGCGCAGGCGGAGCGCGAAGGCCGACCAGTTCGAGTCCTTCTTCGCCACGCCGGACCAGTTCAGCGCCGTCCTCGACGCCGACGGGACCGTGGTCCGGGTGAATCGGGGCGCGCTCGACGTGCTGGAGGCCGACGAGAGCGCCCTCCTCGGCAAGCGATTCTGGGGGCTTCCGTGGACCGACGATTCGCACCGCGAACTCCAGCGAGCGGTCCAACGCGCCCGGCGCGGCGAGTACACCGAGTTCGAGGCCGGACTGGCGGCCCCCGAGCGCGAGGTCCGATTCGAGTTCACGGTCCGGCCCGTCGTCCAGAACCGCGGGAGCGGTGAGGGCGGAGGAGAGGGCGAGGAATACGACGAGAGCGACGAAATCACTCGTCTCGTCGTGGAGGGCCGCGAAGTCGCCGAGCGCGTCCGATTGGAGGAGGAACTGCGCCGGTCGGAGGAACTCCACCGCGTCACGCTGAACAACATGACCGACACCGTCCTCGTCACCGACGACGACGGCGAGTTCACCTACGTCTGCCCGAATGTCCACTTCATCTTCGGCTACAGCGCCGAGGAGATTCACGATCTGGGCACCATCGACGCCCTGCTGGGCGAGGACCTCTTCGACCGCGAGCGCCTCGACTCGGAGGGCGTCCTCACGAACCTCGAATGCACCGCGACCGACAAGCACGGCCGGGAACACACCCTGCTGGTCAACGTCCGGCAGGTCTCGATTCAGGGCGGGACCACCCTCTACAGCTGCCGGGACATCACCAAGCGAAAACAGCGCGAGCGGGCGCTGACCCAGCTCCACCAGACCAGCAGAAGCCTGCTCTACGCCGAGACGAAGGCCGAAATCGCCGACCGCGTGGTCGCCGACGCCGCCGACATCCTCCCGTCAGCCGCGGCGGCGGTCTACCGGTTCGACCGCGAGGAGAACGTCCTCTACCCGACCGCGGTCTCCGACGAGTTCGCCGACCTCACCGGACCGCTCCCCGAACTCAGACTCGACGGCAGGAGCGCGGTGAGTCGGGCCTTCGTGGAGGACGAGACCCGGACGCGCAACTCCCCCGACCGGGGCGGCCGGAAGGTCCTCCTCGCGGCGCTCGGCGATTACGTCGCGGTCCCGCTGGGCGACCACGGCGTCTTCGTGGCCGCCGCGGGAGACGAAGAGACCTTCGACGAGGTCAGCGAGGAGGTCGCCGAACTGCTCGCGGCGACGACCGAGGCGGCCTTCGACCGGGTCGAGCGCGACAGCGAACTGCGGGAGCGCGACCGGACCCTCAAGCGCCAGAACGAGCGCCTCTCGAAGCTCAACCGGGTGAACGAGTTCATCCGCGAAATCGACCAGGCGCTGGTCGGGGCCGAATCCCGCGAGAAAATCGAGTCGGCGGTCTGCGAGCGACTGACCGCCGACGACCGCTTCCGGTTCGCGTGGATAGGCGAGACGACCGCCGTGAGTCGGTCGCTCAGGCCGCGAGCGTGGGCCGGAGACGAACAGGGCTACCTCGACAGCGTCTCGCTGGAGTTCGGCCCCGACGCCGACAGTACACAGGCGAGTCGCTGGGAGCCGAGCCTCCGGGCTGCAGAGACCCGAGAGGCCACGCTCGTCTCGAACGTCGCCGACCACCTCCGGGCCGACCCGTGGTGCAAGGAGGCGGTGTCGCGGGACTTCCAGTCGGTGCTGTCGATTCCGCTGGTCTACGACGACGTGCTGTTCGGCACGCTAAACGTCTACGCCGACCGCCCCGACGCCTTCGACGAGATGGTCCAGTCGGTCCTGCGCGAACTCGGTGACACCGTGGCCGCGGCCATCAACGCGGCCCAGCGCAAGGAGGCGCTCCGGAGCGACACGGTGGTCGAACTCGAGTACCGCATCCCGAATCCGAGTTCGGTCCTGCACCGACTCGCCAGCGAGACCGGCGCGACGCTTTCGGTCGAGGGCGACGTGCGCCGAGACGACGGCACGACCCTCCTGTTCGCCACCGTGGAGGGCGCGGACCTCGACGGCGTGGTCTCGACGGCCGGAGAGTTCGTCGGCATCGCGGAGGCCGAGGTGATTCGGGCGACAGACGAGGACGGCCTCGTCGGCCTCCGGATTCCGGACGAATTCGTGACCACGGTGCTGGCCGACCACGGGGCCGTCCTCCGACGCTTCAGGGCGACCCCGGAGGACCTCTCGCTGACCGTGGACGTGCCCGACTCGGTCACGACCCGGTCGATAGACGAGGTCGTCTCGAACCGCTACGACGCCGCCGAACCGGTCGCCCAGCGCGAGCGAACTCGGGCGCTGGACACGAAGGGCCGACCCGGCCGACTCATCGAGGAGCTCACCGAGCGACAGTTGGAGGTCGCCCAGATGGCCTACCACGCGGGATTCTTCGACGCCGACCGGGACGTGACCGGGCGGGACGTGGCCGAGATGCTCGACATCTCCCACACCGCGTTCTACGACCACGTCCGCCGAATCGAGCGAAAACTGTTCTCCTCGCTGTTCGAGAATCGCACGAGTGCGTCCGGGGTTGAATAGTAACCCGCGAAGCTCCGCACCACGGTTTACTATTCAACAATACAGTCGAAGACTACGTAGTTCGTAGCAAATTTTACCGAATGAGCCTCCGCGACCCCGACTACGACTCGGACGCCGACCGCGAGTACGAATGCCTGCGCTGTGGGACGACCGCGCGCGCCGACAGCCACCCCGGCGAGTGCGACGACTGCGGAACCGCGATGCGCAACCGAGGGATGCCCTTCGAGTAACCCATGGCTACGAACACGCTGGACGACCCTGAGGCTGACGACTACTCCGAGACCGAATCGGCCCTCGAAACTGCCCTGCGACAGCTCTCGGCCGCGGCCACGCAGGTCGACGTGGACGAGGGCGTCATCGAGCGCCTCAAACACCCGACTCGAGTGGTCGAGGTCGGCGTGCCCCTGAAGCGCGACGACGGCTCTGTCGAGGTCTACACCGGCTACCGCGCTCAGCACGACGACGTGCGCGGTCCCTACAAGGGCGGCCTGCGGTTCCACCCCGACGTGACCGCCGAGGAGTGCGTGGGTCTCTCGATGTGGATGACCTGGAAGTGCGCGGTCATGGACCTGCCCTTCGGCGGCGCGAAGGGCGGCGTCGTGGTGAACCCCAAAGACCTCAGCACCGAGGAGAAAGAACGGCTGACCCGGCGCTTCGCCGAGGAGATTCGGGACACCATCGGCCCGAAACAGGACATTCCGGCCCCCGACATGGGCACCGACGCCCAGACGATGGCGTGGTTCATGGACGCCTACTCGATGCAGGAGGGCGAGACGACTCCGGGCGTGGTCACGGGCAAACCGCCCGTCATCGGCGGGAGCAAGGGCCGCGAGCAAGCGCCCGGTCGCTCGGTCGCCATCATCGCCCGCGAGGCCCTGCGCTACTACGAGAAGGACATCGGCGAGGCCACCGTCGCAGTCCAAGGCTTCGGGTCGGTCGGCGCGAACGCAGCTCGCCTGCTGGACGACTGGGGCGCTGACGTGGTCGCGGTCAGCGACGTGAACGGCGCGGCCTACGACACGACGGGCCTCGACACCCACGCGGTGCCCTCCCACGAGGAGGAACCCGAGGCCGTGATGAGCTACGACGCGCCGAACACCCTGACGAACGAGGAGGTCCTCGAACTCGACGTAGACGTGGTGATTCCGGCCGCCGTCGGCAACGTCATCACCGCCGACAACGCCGACGACGTGCAGGCCGACATCGTGGTCGAGGGCGCGAACGGCCCGACGACCTCGGCCGCGGACAAAATCCTCGAAGAACGCGGGATTCCCGTGATTCCGGACATTCTGGCCAACGCGGGCGGAGTGACGGTCTCGTACTTCGAGTGGTTGCAGGACATCAACCGCCGCCAGTGGTCCTTAGAGCGCGTCCACGAGGAGTTGGAGTCGATGATGCTCTCGGCGTGGGACAACGTGCGAACCGAGGTCGAGGCCCGCGACGCGAGTTGGCGCGACGCGGCCTACGTCGTCGCGCTGGAACGCGTCGGCGAGGCCAAATCGAGCAGAGGTCTCTGGCCGTAAGGTTCGGATAGAGCGACCAGCACGCGAGCGAAGCGAACTCCGGAGACGGCGGGCGCATCGGGTTCGCATCAAACTAGGGATTTGCTTGCACGGACGAAAGCCGATGCGCCGGGTCAGGGGTGGGCAGTGCAGTCTCAGTTCTCGGAGCGTTCCGTCACGCGCCCGACGAACAACGATATCTCGGTCCGGACGTAGAACAGAAACGGACGTTTCAGTTTCTACGTGCCGGTTTTATTCCACGGCGGTTCCAACTCACTTATCAACTCCTGCTTGACGGCTTTCCGATTATCCGTTTCGTGGAAAAACACGGTTACTGGAGTCCCTTCTACCGTTGCTTCGCGGATTAAAGAGTTTATCCGGCAGTTAGTCTGCTGTCCCCCTTCGAAACAATTCCGGGGTGAAATGTTGCCGATACCGTGGTTCAACTGTCTCTCGAAGTTCGTCGTTTTGCCGACGTACAGAAATTTATCGTCTGTCATCAGAACGTACACACCGGATTTTTCTTCCCAGTCGCCTGAAACGGAGAATTTACAGAACGGACCCCAGCCATATTGGTGGACGTAAGTAGAGTTCGCGTCTTCGTATCGGTGTTGAGGCATTCTCGCCTCTATCGTTCCGTCGTCGTTTCGTCGTGGCTCCAACTCCTCTACGAATTCGAAGGACCATCCCGATATGCTCATGGCGGTCAGCTCTGCCATCTTTCCTCTTATATCCGACAAATGCTCTTGAGTAGTAAAAATGTCGATTCGATGTAGTGAATCCGGATTTCTATTACCCTCGAATCTACCGACTACCTTACGATAATCCCGTGAACGTCCTTCTGACCGCCGAGAACTACTCTGTCGGTGGTCTTCCGAATCGACTATTTCTGAAGCCAAGCAACGAGGTTGCCATCTCGTTGTTCGACCTCGACCAGTCCGTCCTCGGCGAGGTCCGAAAGCAAGCCCTCCAGCCACTCGCGGCCGTACTCTCCGCCCGGCGCGTAATCGACTCGGACCCGAGGACCGAGCGTGTCCAGCGCCAGTTCGTCGTACTCCTTCAGAATCGAGATGACCTTCCCGCGGAACTGCCGCCTGCTCCCCTCGAAACTCGGCTGCGTCGGCACGTCCGGCGCGGTGAAGTCGCCGGTCTCGTAGGCGTGACACCACTCGCGCCACGGACACCCCGCCGAGTCGCACTTCGGGGACTTCTCGCAGGCCACGCCGCCCAGTTCCATGATGGCGTTGTTCCAGACCTCCGATTTCCCCTCGGGCATGGCTTCTGCGGCGGCTTTCTCGAAGGCGGTGTCGTCGTCGGGCACGTCGAAGGCGCGGTGGAGGACGCGCTTGACGTTGGTGTCCACCACGGCGTCGCCGTTGTTGAACGCGAAGGAGGCGACCGCGTTCGCGGTGTAGGGACCGACGCCCATCAGGTTCTGTAGCTCCTCGGGCGTGTCGGGGAACTCGCCGTCGTACTCGGAGACGACCTGCTTGGCGGCCTCGTGGAGGTACTTCGCTCGGTTGTTGTAGCCGAGGCTGTGGTCGGTCCAGAACCCGACCACGTCGGCGCGGTCGGCGTCGGCGAGAGCTTGCGGAGTCGGCCACTCGTCGAGGAAGGCCTCCCACGCGGTCACGACCCGGCCGAGCTGGGTCTGCTGGCTCATGACCTCCGAGACCAGAATCTCGTAGGCGTCGTCGGTCTCGCGCCACGGGAACTGGCGGTGGTCCTCCTCGTACCACGCGGTCAGGGCGTCGCGGACCGCCGGGAGGTCCTCGGGGAGCGAGTAGTCGGCGTCGGAGTCGGATGCGGGGTCCGATTCGGCGTCGCTCATCGCCCCGAGGTTAGGACGAGTCGGGTAAATGGTCGGCGGTTCGGTGGCGGTGGGCCTATCAAATCCGAGCCCGTTCGGGCAGATATGCACAGGTTCGCGTCCGCGACGTTTCTGCTCGGGGTGGCGCTGGCGTCGGTCGCCGCGGTTCTCCTCGCGTTCGGTCCGATGGCGCTTCTGGCGGTCGGCGCGGTTCTGATGGTTCTCGGCGCGGCCGTCGGCTTCACGAGCTACCTCGGAAGCGACGAGAAGTACCGCGTCTCCTGTCCCGACTGCGGGACGAAAAACTGGGCCGAACGGACTCGCTGTCGAGACTGCGGCGCGTCGCTCTGAATCACCGGGGCGTCTCGGTCGGGCGTTCCTCCTCGGGTTCGCTTCCCCGCCGGAAGGTGTTCATCCCGAGGAGGCTGTTGGCCGGACACTTCTGGGTCAGTCCCGTGACGGTCAGGATTGCTCCGACCAGCAGGACGACGAGGCCGAGCCACAGGTCGAGCGCGATTGCGCCGAGCAACCACGCGAGGACGACCACCAGCAGCGCCGGACCGGCGATTAATCGGGCTGTTCTGTCGAATCCGCCCACGTTCTTTTCCATCGTTGTTTCCCCCATCGTAGACGTAGGCCGTCCAGATGCTTGAACTTTTCTTGCGGACTTACAGGATAGTTTCGGATACGCGTGACCAACCACCTGCTTCGGTAGGCCGACCAACCGACTGCGTCCCTGGCGGACTGAAAGGGCGAGCGGGCCTCGCGTCTATCGTGGTCGTCTCAGCGTGGCCCTATTTCGCGGGCGCAGAACTGCGCCCGCGAGATAGCCCGCTGAGTCGCCGAAAATCGAAGATTTTCGAGACGACGAGCGCGAAGCGCTCGAACCACGACCGCGAGGCCCGCGAGGGCTTTCGAGGCCCGGTTCCATCTACTCGAAACCCCGACCCTGTCGCCGCATCCGACTACTGCCTACCCTCTTAGTCGAAAGGCGTTTCCGGCCCGCACCCCACACTCCGGGCATGAGTCTCGACGACCTACAGGATGACCTCGAAGGCGGGTATGCCGACCTCGGCGACGAGATTTCCGTCTCGCTCGACCGCGAGACCAGAAACGAACTGGCGATGCTCGAAGCCGCGTTCGACCCCGAGGAGACCGACGAACTCCTCCGGCGGGCGGTCCACATGCTCTTCCAGCGCACCGTCGATACCGGGAATCTGGACTTCCACCTCCGGAGCGAGTACGACGTGACCTACGACGAGTACCTCTCGGGCATGACCTTCGACGAGATGCGCGGCGGCGGCCAGCAGTTCTCCCAGCAACAGGAGGACCGAGACAACCGGCGCTACCAGTTCTGAGCATGCAACTCCCCTACGGCGACACCGAGATTTCGGTGTCGCTCCCCGACTGCGACGTGACCGTCGCACAACCGCCGGAGTCCGAGGCCGTGGACTCCCGCGAGGCCGCCCAGCGGGCGATGGCCGACCCGCACGGGCCGCCCCTGCACGAGCGGGTGTCTGCCGACGACGAGGTCGCAATCGTCGTGACCGACGTGACCCGCGCCACGCCGGACGACGTGCTGGTGGGCGCGCTGGTTGCTGACCTCCGCGAGGCGGGCGTCGAGCGCGACCAGATTTCAATCGTCGTGGGTCTGGGTCTCCACCGGCCGATGACAGACGGGGAACTGCGCTCGGCGCTCGGCGGGTACGCCGACCTCGCGCAGAACCACGACGCCGAGGCGGCGCGCTCTATCGGCGAAATCGAAGGCCCAGACGGCGAGGCGGTCGAAATCGAACTCAATCCCACCGTCGCGGACGCCGACGCCGTGGTCTCGACCGGGATGGTCGAACCCCACCAGTACGCTGGCTTCTCCGGCGGCGCGAAGACGGTCGCCATCGGCGCTGGCGGCGAGTCGCTCATCCGCTACACCCACGGTCCCGACATGCTGGCCCGCGAGGGGGTCCTCCTCGGACGCGTCGAGGGCAACCCCTTCCGCGAGACGCTCGACGCCGCGGGCGACCTCGTCGGCCTCGACTTTTGTTTGAACGTCACGCACGCGCCCGCAGGAATCTTGGGAGCCAGCGCGGGCGACCACCGCGAGGTCGTCAGAGACCTTACAGAGTTGTGCAAAAGAAATATTTCTATTTCCACGAGAAATAAATACGATGCTATCGTCGCTGGCGTGGGCGCGCCCAAGGACGCCAACCTCTATCAGGCCACGCGGGCGGCGACCTACGTCGCGCTCGGGGACTACAATCCCCTGAAGGAAGGCGGTCGAATCGTCGTCCCCGCTCGCTTGCAGGAGGGCGCTGGCGAAGGCACGGGCGAACAGCGTTTCTACGATTGGTTGAGCGAGGCTGCAAGTGCCGAGGACCTCTACGACGAGATGCGCCGGGGCTACGAACCCGGCGCACAGCGGGCGTTCGTCGTGGCCCGCGTCCTGCGGGACTACGACGTGTTCGTCACGAACAGCGAGCGTCCCGAGGTGGTCGAGGAGTGCCTGATGACCGCCCGCGGGTCGGTCGCGGACGCGGTGGAACCCGGAAGCGACGTGCTGGTCGTTCCGGACGCGCTGGATACGCTGTTGGTCGAAAGTAGTGATTAGCGACGCCGATTGGGAGCGAGTTCAAGTCAGGAGACGCAGACCTCGAAAGCCCTCGCGCTCGGAACCGCAGGAGCAAACTGGACAGCAACGTCCTCGAAAGCCCTCGCGCGGTTCGCCGCCGGAAGACGGTCCTGCTCGCTTCGCTGCGCGGGCTGCGACTTCCGAGGTCTCGTTCGCTCCGCTCACGAGACGGCCGCTCAGCGACATATCGGCGCTCTCCGCACAGTTCGCGCCGATAGGGGTCGCTGAGGCGACCATGTAAACGCGAACCGCACTCGCCCTTTCAGTCCGCCAGGATGACGGTTGTGCCACCGAGCGAAGCACGTGTTTGACAGCGTTTCGCCGATTCTTCGCCAAGGACGACCCCCACACCTAACTCCCCACGGCGGAACCGTCGGGTATGCCGCTCCTTCAGTTCGACTTGACCTGCGAGGCGAGCGCCGACGAGAAGGACGCCTTCGCGGCGACCGTGACCAACCTCTACACCGACGTCATGGAGACGACCGCGGGCCACGTCGCCGTCGCCATTCGAGAGCGAGCGGACGCCGACCTCCACCTCGGACGGGCCGAGTCGGGACCGCTCCTTCTCCTCGACGCCGACGTGCGGGCGGGCCGCCCGGTCGAGCAACGCCGCGAGTTCGCGCTCGCCGTGATGGACGCCGCCAGCGACCGCTGGGGGATTCCGGAACCCAACATGAAAGTCGTCTTCACTCAGCACGACGGCCCGGAGATGATGGGCTACAATCGAGTCGGCGACGAGTGGAACGGCGAGGAGAAGTAGACCGCGAAGGTGGCTGACTACCCGACTGCGCTTACCACAGGATGTGCGGCCAGACGAACTGGAACAGCAGCCAGATGAAGCCGGTCAGCACGACCGTCATCAGCAGGTTGAGGACGATGCCAGCCCGCATCATCTGCTTCTGTTCGAGGTAGCCGCTCCCGAAGACGATGGCGTTCGGCGGGGTCGCAACCGGGAGCGCGAACGCGAAACTCGCCGCGATAGCGCCCGAGACCGAGAGGAACACCGCGGCGGCCACGTCGGTCAGGCCGAGCGTCGCGGCGAACACGCCGCCGATGCTGATGAGGATGGGGACGATGATGGTCGCCGTCGCGGTGTTCGAGGTCATCTCCGTGAGGAAGATGACCAGCAGGACGACCACGGCAACCACGAGAGCGATAGGTGCGCCCGTCAGCGACGAGAAGACGGTGTCGGCGATCCACTTGGTCGCGCCGGTCGCCGCGAGCGCGTCGGCCAGCGCGATGCCGCCGCCGAACAGCAGGATGGTCCCCCAGTCGATGTCGGCCAGTTCCTCCCACTCCATCGTGTCAGCGAGGACGAGCGCCGGGATGGACATCAGGCCGACCATGACGTAGTAGAACAGGCCCTGATGGCCCTCGATACCGAAGATGCTCGCGCCGCTTCCGCCGAACAGCGTGACCGCCCACGCGTCGGAGAGCAGCGGCGCGATGAAGTCTTCGAGGCCGCCGACGACCCACAGGAAGGCCGTCGCGGTGAAGATGACCGCCACGCGCTTGCCGCGGGGGTCGAGCGGCCCCTCCTCGTCGAGGTAGCGCTTGGCCTCGGCGCGGGCGTCGGTCACGTCCTCGACCTGCGGCGGGTAGAGGACGTAGGTGAGGACGTACCAGACGATGGGCAGGGTGACGGCCACGATCGGGAGGCCGATGAGGAGCCACTGGGCGAAGCCGATTTCGTAGCCCAGCATCTTGTTGAGTTGCGAGGCGAGAACCGCGTTCGGGGGCGTCCCGATGAGCGTCCCGACGCCACCGACGCTGGCCCCGTAGGCGGTGCCGAGAAGCATCGAGACCTGGATGTTCGTGAAATCGTCGCTACCGGCCGCGTCGGCCACGCCGGTCGCGCCAGCGCCGTCGGCGGCGACGTCGGAGTCGATGTCCTCGGCCGCCGCGCTGGCGGCCTCGACGCCTTCCCGGCCGATGACCTGCGTCAGGACGCCGAGCGCGATGGGCGTCATCATCGCGGTCGTCGCGGTGTTGGACACCCACATCGAGAGGAAGGCGGTGGCGAGCATGACCGCCAGCACGAGTCGCCGGGGTGACGAGCCCATCGCCGACATCATCCACAGCGCGATGCGCCGGTCGATGTCGTACTTCTGGAGCGCGTTCGCCAGCATGAACCCGGCGATGAACAGGAAGATGAGGTGGTCGGCGAAGCCGACGAGCGCCGCGTCGAGGTCGTCGTACACTCCGAAGAACGTGAGCAACACCGGAATCGAGATGGCGGTGACCGCCAGCGGGAAGGCCCCGGTGACCCAGAGCAGGCCCGCGAAGAACATGGTGGCGAGCGCGAACTGCCCTCTGACCGAGAGTCCTTCCGGTGACGGCGCACCGGCGATGACCGCCGTCCCGAGGAGTGCGATTACGAACATGACAATCCGCCCACGAGCGGACGATGGCGAGCGTATCATTGATACACATCGTCATAGAGCTGTATGTAGTGATTAATAGCTTTCGATTGCCGTGGGAAATGATGTCACGAACGAAAGAGATCTACACAATTGTTTGTGCAATGGCTGCCGGAATACTGCTGGCGCAGCGACTGCAATTGGACGACAGTCAGAAGTTGTCGGCGAGTGCGCGTATCTGGTCGGGATCGAGTTCGGCGGCGTAGAGTTCCAGCAGCGCCCGGCGGCGCTCGACCGAGAGCGCCCGGGTGCCGCTCTCCAGCATCGAGATGTGGGCCTGCATCAGATCGTCCACTTCCCGCTCGATGGCACGCTGTTCGAACCCCGCCGCGACGCGCAGGAGTCGCCACGCGAGCGGCGAGAGTTCTTCGACTTCGACCTCCTCGGCGCTTTCCATCGCTCTCGGCTATGCGCGGCCGGAATGATAAAGTTCGGGACTGGTCGTCGTGAGGTCACTCCGCGGCCGACGCGCCGCCCGCACTCTCGCCCTCGTACTCGCCGCCGATTTCCTCCAGCACGCGGTCGTGGAACTCCTGCAGGACCGCGCTCTCGTCCTCGGCCAGCACCACGTCGCTGGCCATCAGGGTGGCGAGGCCGAAGGCTTTGGGCGTGGGTGTATCGACGCGATTCTGGGTGACCGTCACGTCTCCGGCCTGCACGTCGGCCATCGCGTCCTCGATGGCCGAGACGGCGAGTTTGTCCTCGATGATTTCCCGGTAGGTCTCCTCGATGACCGCGAAATCGTCGAGGTCCTCGGCGAACCCCAGCAGCATCTCGCTGGAGACCTGCTGTTCGCTGGCGGACTTCTCGTAGCCCTTGTACCGCTTGAGAATCATCAGCGACCGGGTGGCGTTGATGCGGAAGTACCGCTGGAGGAGTTCCGTGCCGTCGAGGGCGGCCCGGAGGTCCGAGCGGACCTCCTCGGGGGAAATATCGCGCAGGATTTCGGCCACGTCCACCTTTCGGTTGAGGGGCATCGAGACCGTGAAGCCGTGGTCCGCGACGGCGACCGAGACGTTGGTGTTGGCGGCGTTGGCGCACCGGTAGGCGACGACCCGCGAGAGGCCGTCGTTGAACTTTCGGCCGTAGTTCGAGTGGACGTAGTAGTGGCGCTCGTACTCGTCGCGGTCGAGTTCGATTTCGACCGCGAGGCGCTCGTCGGTGCTGACGCTCTCGGGTCCGGCGTAGCGAATCTGCTCGTCGAACATCCGGGCGATGGCCCGGACGCTGTTCTCGTCCAGCGGGAACTCCCTGAGCCAGACCCTGACCGCGGGCTTGCCGCGCTTCTGGAACTTTTCGAGGAGGTCGCCCTGAAAGTCGAGGATGCCCCGACCGAGGTCGTAGGAGAGGGGCAAGCGCTCGGAGAACCACGAGGGGACGGTCGGGCGGGCGTTGGTCCGGTCGGCGTAGACCTTCGACCCGCGGCGGTACTTGAACTCGAAGTTCTGGCCCCCGAGGACGAACACGTCGCCCTTCTCTAAGGTATCGAGATAACTCTCGTCCAAGTCGCCGACCCACTCGTTGTCGCCGCGGGTGAACACGTCGCAGGTAAACGAATCGGGAATCGTCCCGATGTTGGTCATGTAGATGACGCGAGCGAGTTTGCCGCGCTTGCCGACGAGGGGTCGGCCCACGTCGAACTCGGGATAGTGGTACTCACCCTCCGGCGGGTCGTTCTCGTCGCGCCAGATTTTGGCGTAGACGTTCTTGTCCTCCAGTCCCTCGTAGTCGGAAGTCAGGTACCGAAACAGGGTCTCGAACTGCTCGTCGGTGAAGTTCCGGTAGGGGTAGGCGCGTCTGAGAGTGTCGCGGACCTCCCGTTCGGGCCGGACCGAGTTGATGGCCATGCCGTAGACGTGCTGTGCCGCCACGTCGTAGGCCTCCTCGGGGACGAACACCCGGTCCACGAAGCCCTCCTCGGCCTTCTTGAGCATGACCGCACACTCCACGAGTTCGTCGCGGTCGAGAGCGATGACTCTCCCCGTCACCGTCTGGCCGAGCTGGTGGCCCGCCCGACCGACGCGCTGGAGGAGCGAGGCGACGGACTTGGGCGACCCGACCTGCACCACGAGGTCGATGTGGGGCATGTCGATGCCGAGTTCGAGGCTCGTGGAGGTCGTCACCACGTCGAGGCTCCCGTCCTTCAAATCCTCCTCGATGGACTGGCGGGCCTCCTTCGAGAGGCTTCCGTGGTGGCACCCGGAGTTCTCCTCGTCGTACTCCTCGAATCGCTCTCGCAGGTTGTGCAGAACCCTCTCCGCTCCGGACCGAGTGTTCGTGAAGACGAGGGTGTTGGTGTGTTCGCTGACGAGGTCGCCGAGTTGGCTGTAGAATCGGTCGTTGACCACCTCTCGGGGCGTGTTGATGAGGTCGTCTGTGGGGCACTGCAACTCGATGTCGAACTCGCGGACGAACCGGGTGTCCACGATTTCGCGGTCGCGGGTCCGGTCGCCGCCGGGCGTGGCCTCGTCTCCGTCTTCGCACCCCACCAGAAAGTCCGCGATGTCTTCGAGCGGTTCGACCGTGGCCGAACAGCCGATTCTGGTCGGCGAGGACTCGACCATGTTCTCCAACCGCTCCAGACTCACCGCGAGGTGGGTGCCGCGCTTCCCGTCGGCGAGGCTGTGAATCTCGTCCACGACGACGTACTCGACCGATTCGAGCTTCTTCTTGAACTTCGGCGAGTTGAGCAGGATAGCGAGCGTCTCGGGCGTCGTGTTCAGGATATGGGGCGTCTCCGTCAGCATCTTCTGGCGCGCCGCGTCGTCGGTGTCGCCGTGCCGGATGGCGTGGCGGACCGACGGCTCGCCGTCCATCTTCTCGGCGATTCCTTCCAGCGGAACCTCCAGATTCCGGTGGATGTCGTTAGCCAGCGACTTGAGCGGCGAGACGTAGAGACAGTAGACCGAGTTGTCGAGTCCGTCCTCGGCCTCGCGCTCGCGCCGGAACAACTCGTTCAGAATCGCGGTGAAGGACGCCAGCGTCTTGCCGCTCCCGGTCGGCGAGGCCACGAGCGCGTTCTCGCCGTCCCGAACCAGCGGAATCGCGCGCTTCTGGGGCGGCGTGAAAAAGCCGCCGTTGCCGGGGACGTACTCGCCGAACTCCTCGACCCACCACTCGCGGACCTCGGGTTCCAGCGACTCGAAGACCTCGGCGTCGTCGAGTTCGACCTCCTCGGCGTCGAAGTCGAAGTCCCCGCGCGCCAACAACTCGCGCGCTCCCATTTGACCGTCCGTTGGGGTCGGCCGCTTAAGACGGTTTGGCCACCGGAGTGAAAGTGAAATCCGGGCGCGCTCCGCCGGAGCGCGCCCGGTGGGACAACCGACGGGACGCGCTCGGTCGAGTAACCGGTAGACGCGCTCGACTGACCAACCGCCGTGGGGTGGATGAAGGGGGCTTCAGGAAGACACTCCCACAACGATTCTGCGGTTTGCGGTTGTAGTCACGTCAGAACGAAGCGACCGGGAGGAGGCTTCAAGAAACGTTCACGACACCGATTCCGCGGTCCGGACCCGAAACCACCAAAACAAATACAAAACAATATCTAAGCAATTTCTTTCAGGTTCTGCAACGCCACAGCACACACCGGCGAGTATCCCGCCGCCAACAGCGGGACCTCGAACACCACCCGGCACCCGCCGTCGTCCAACTCCTCGACCCGGTGGCCCGTCGCCGAGATGCCCGCGATTTTCCACGTCCAGCGGTACTCCTCGCAGGTCGTAATCTGGAAGGGGAGGCCGACGCCGAAACTCGTCTCCAGTTCGCCGGTCGTGCCTGCCTGAATCCGGCGGTCCGCGCACAGGACCGCCTCGACCATGGGTCCCCACTCGGCCCACTCCGTCGTGTCGGTCAGCAGTTCCCAGAGGAGGTCGGCGGGCGCGTCGAACTCCCCCGCAACTTCGAGGCGTCTGCCGTCCGGCGTCCGACCGAAGCGCGTCGTGACCATGCCGAAAGCGACGGCGGCCACCA
Source organism: Halorussus ruber (assembly GCF_004765785.1). Taxonomy (GTDB): domain Archaea; phylum Halobacteriota; class Halobacteria; order Halobacteriales; family Haladaptataceae; genus Halorussus; species Halorussus ruber. The sequence continues at coordinate 333,818 of NZ_SBIT01000001.1, forward strand.
CCAAAATTCCGACGCTCCGTCTCAAATTTAAATGTTTGCCACCTGTCGGAAGTGAAATAGTGCGAGTCGAGCGTTCTACGTCGGCTTGAAAGCTCTTTTCCCAGAACCGGGTATAAATATAAACTAAACTCCGAGCGTCCCGAGCGAGGACGACCGAGAATCCGCGGCGCGACACGTCTCCAAAGCCATTAACACCGTTCGGGCCGGGAAACCGGACATGGAAATCACCTTTCTCGGAACCGGAAGCGCGATGCCGACCGGCGAGCGCTATCAGACTGGTCTCGTCGTCGAGCGGGACGACCGCCGGGTGCTGGTCGACTGCGGGAGCGGCGTCCTCCACCGCCTCCAGCAGTCGTCTATCGGCTACGAGAACGTCTCGACCGTCCTGCTGACCCACCACCACTTGGACCACGTTTCCGACCTCATGCCCCTGCTGAAGGCCCGCTGGCTGGCTGGCGAGGAGTTCCTCGAAATCGTCGGCCCCTCGGGCACCAAGTCGCTGGTGGACGACTTGCTGGAGGTCCACGACTATCTGGAGGGGCGCATCGACTTGCGAATCCGCGAGGTCGGTGCCCACGAGTTCGAGGTCGCCGGATTCGAGGTCGAGGGCTACGAGACTCGCCACTCGCTCCCGTGTCTCGCGTACCGCTTCGGCGACGAGTTCACCTTCAGCGGCGACAGCGAGGCCTTCGAGGGACTGGCCAATTTCGCCGACGGCTGCGAGGTGTTGCTCCACGATTGCTCGTTCCCCGACGAGGTGGACGTGGACAACCATCCGACCCCGACCCAACTCGGCGAGGCGCTGGCGGGGTCGGGCGCGGACGTCGGAACGGTGTATCTGACCCACCTCTACCCCCACACCGAGGGCCGCCACGAGGAGATGCTCTCGTCCATCGAAGCGGTGTACGACGGTGACGTGCGGTTCGCAGATGACTTGCGGACGGTCGAACTGTAGAGTGAGACATAACCGCAAGTCATCTGCGGAGGACGACTTGCAAACCATCGAAACAGTTCGGCGACAAATCAGTTACGCTCTCGCTACCTACTTACTCCTCCGTCCGACAAGGCTCAAGGCCGCACTCGGGCTACTCTGGGTATGAGCGACGCAGAGACACCGCCACTTACGACCATCAACCACGTCACGAACATCTGTACCGACGTGGACCGCACGCGGGAGTTCTACGAGGAGGTACTGGGCTTCCACACGGTCAAGCGAACCGAGAACTACGACGACCCCGGCACGAAGCATTACTACTTCTCGTCGACGCCGGAGGGCGAACCCGGAACCATCGTCACCTACTTCGAGTACCCCAACTCGCGGGGGAATCCCGGTCCGAGCGCGTCCCACCACTTCGCGCTGGGCGTCGAGGACGAGGAGACCCTGCGCGAGTGGCGCGACCACCTTCAGGAGCAGGGGGTCCGCGTCTCGCAGGTCCGCGACCGGACCTACTTCAAGAGCATCTACCTCTCGGACCCCGACGGCCTGACCATCGAACTCTGCACCGAGGAGCCGGGCTTCGACGTGGACGAGGACGACCCCGGAAGCGAGTTCGTGGACGCGCCCGACCGGCGATGACGGGCCGGAACCCTCACGCTGGCACGTCGGACCTCCACGACGGCCAGCGGGTCGCCACCGCGGGCACAGACCTCGACTCGGCCGACGTCGCGGTAATCTTCGTCCACGGCCGAGGAGCCACCGCCGAGGGCATGCTGGAGATGGCGACCGAGTTCGACGCCGAGAACGTCGCCTACCTCGCGCCGCAGGCCCGCGGTCGAACGTGGTACCCGACCTCCTTCCTCGCACCCATCGAGGACAACCAGCCGAGTCTCGGCTCGGCGCTGGACCTTCTGGGGAGGGTGCGCCAGCGAGTCGCGGACGCCGGAATCGAGGCCGACCGGACCTGCTTCGTCGGCTTCTCGCAGGGTGCCTGCCTCGCCAGCGAGTTCGTCGCCCGGAACGCACGGCGGTACGGCGGCCTCGCGGTGCTGAGCGGCGGGCTAATCGGTCCTGATGGGACACCAAGGGACTACGAGGAGTCGCTCGACGGGACGCCGGTGTTTCTGGGGTGCGGGGACCGCGACCCCCACATCCCGGTCGAGCGCGTCCACGAGACGCGGGAGGTGCTGGAGGGACTCGACGCCGACGTGACCGAGCGCATCTACGAGGGAATGGCCCACGGCGTCAACGAGGAGGAACTCCGGTACGTGAAAAATTTAGTCGCGGAGGTGGCTTCCGGGGCGTGAATGGGGCTTCAGCCGGTGGTCCATGTGCTGTCCTCGGCGTCTGCGTGAGCGAAGCGAACGCAGGCTTGGGAGACGCGGTTTGTCTTCCAGCGGACTGAAAGGGCGAGCACGGGGCGCGGTCACGCGAGCGAAGCGAGTGTGACTTCGACGGACGCGGTTTGTCCGTCGTCGCAACGCTTGGTCGTCTGCGCAGGCCACTATTTCGGGCGCGCAGTTCTGCGCGCCCGAAATAGCCTGCGTCAGCGACCGCGAACCACGCGAGGGCTTTCGAAACCAAAGTTACTGTTTCTGTGACTTGTCCGAGTCCGCTCGACGTGACTTTTATCGTGATACAATCGCTACCGACGGAGAAAGTCGCAGAGAAGCTAGCTTCAGGCTTGGGCAAAGCCGTCTCCCGCAACAGCACCGCAACCGCACCTCGTCCTCCCAACCTCCTCGCTCACTCCCGCTGGTCGTTCGCTCGCCCCTCGCGCGGTTCGGCGCGCTCACAAGAGAGCGCGCCGGAAGACAACCTGCGTCTTCCGAACAGTCGGTCGCGTGGCTCCCGACGACGCCAGCACGCGCCGACTGCAGAGAAATAAAAACAAATGCTAGAAAATTGAGGTGGGTTCTAAAGGATAGGTTTTTATTTCTCTATCATTCTTCTAGGTATTCGACAACCTCCTCCGGGTCGGCGTCCAACCCACCGCCCTGCGCGAATTGCGGACTGCCGCCGCCTCCGCCGCCGAACTCCGCGGTTACGTCCTCGACCACGTCGCCCGCGTCGAGGTCCCCGTCGGTCGCGGCGACCACGAACGTCGCGCCGTCCTTGCCTGCCAGAACAACCGCATCGGCCGCCTCCTCATCGTCACCGGCCAGTTCCCGAGCGCGGTCGGCGACCTCGTTCGGGCCGAAGTCCTCGACGGTGCCGACGACCCACTCGTCGCCGTCGCGCTCGACCGGGTTCTCGCGGAGATCCGCGAGGAGGCCGCTCAGGACCGTCTCCTTGGCGTCGGCGAGTTCGGCTTCCAACTCCTCGACTTGCTGGCTGACGCGCTCGGCGGCCTCGGGGAGTTCGGCCACGCCGACGTCGAGGGTCTTGGCGGCCTCGCGGGCGGCGCGAACGTCCTCGGCGCGGCGACGAATCGCGCTCGGCCCGACCGCGAACTCCACGCGAGTCAGGCCCTCGCCGGGGTTCGAGCGGTCGAGGACGGTCACGGGGCCGATTTCGCGGGTGTTCGAGACGTGCGTGCCGCCGCAGGCCGCCCAGTCGAACCCCTCGATGGTGACGACTCGCACCGTCTCGGAGTCGCTCATCACGCCCTCCTCGGTCTTGGTGTTGAACGCGATTTCCTCGCGCTCGCGGGCCTCTCGCTGTGGAATCTCCTCCCACGAGACCGGCCGGGAGTCCCAAATCGCCCGGTTGGTCAGGCGCTCCAGTTCCGCGAGCGTGTCGTCGGTGATGTCGGTCGCGGTGGTGAAATCGACGCGGACTTTCTGTTCGCCGATGTCGAACCCGCCGTAACCCAGTTCGTCCAGAATCTTCCGTCCGGCACCGTAGAGGGCGTGACTGGCGGTGTGAGCGCGCATCGCGTAGGTCCGGAACTCGTCGTCGATTTCGCCCCGCACCGTCTCGCCGACCTCGAAATCGAGGGCGTCTGCGGGGTCTTCCGCGAGGAGATGCACGATTTCGCCGTCCTCGCGCTTCTGCACGTCCTCGACCAGCGCGCCGCCGAGGGTGCCCCTGTCGGCGGGTTGCCCGCCGCTCTCGGCGTAGAAGTACGTCTCGTCCAGCACGACCTCGCGCCCCTCGACGGCCTCGACAGTGGCTTCGAAGCTCCTCGTCTCTGGTTCCCGTGCCGCCAGTTGGCTCATATCGGGGGAGAGTCGGCGGGCGGACTAAAGCGTCACGCTGGCGGCGACATAGACAAAATCACGCCGAGTCGCTCGCGAGCAGGTCGGCCTGCACGCGGTGTTTGAGATAGTCGATGCCCGCGATGGCGGCCGGTCCCGACAGGCAGAACGCGGCCAACAGCGCCCGGTCGCGCGGCCCCAACTCGACCCCGAGCGCGGCCATCGCAATCACGAACAGCGCCGCGGTCGCCGCGACCCCGCCGACCTTCCGACTCGCCCGCGCCCAGTCGAACCCGGTCGCGGGCCGCCACAGCAGGTTCTCGGCCGCGATTGCCAGTCCGATGCCTTCGACCGCGCCGAGGAGGACGTACGCTCCGGCCGGATACGCCGGAAGCGGGTCGGGGAGCGCGACCACCGCGAGGACCGCCGCGACGCCGAGCGCGCCCGCGACTCGGCTGCGGAGGGCGGCGAGCAGGCGCGCCACCAGCGAGGGGTCCTCTCGGAGCGAATCGCTGAGTTGGTACATACCGCCGAATTGGGCGATTCGCGTTATCAATCTTGTCGGGGGTTTCGGGGAGAGGCTAGAGCGTGTCCGGAGATCGCGGCCGGAGAAATCGGAAAGCGACGACTTACTCTTGCGGTGGTTCCGTAGTCGCGTTGAGACCGTGCCAGTCCTCGCCCTTCACCACGATTGCCTCGTGGTCGTCGTACATGATGGGCGAGTCGGTCTGGACGTTGACTAATGGGGTTGTCATGCGGCACGAGACAGTACGCCGGGGTTCGTCGGTGTCGTTGTCGAGCGTCTGGTGGAGCAGTCGCGAGTTGTAGACGAGGAACTCGCCGGGTTCGAGTTCGACGCTGACTGCTTCACTCTCGTCGAAGTGGTCGGGGTCGGCGTAGCCCTGTGATTCGGCACCGCTGGCCTCGGTGTGAGGGATGTAACCCTCGTGGGACCCCGGGATCACTTGGAAGCATCCTGACTCCTCGTCGTAGGGATGAAGTGCGAGGTCAAGCGTGGCGGTGATGGGCGGTTCGATGGCGCTGAAGTGTTGTTCCTGATGCCACGGAACGCCCTCCTCGCCGGGGCCTTTCTCCCAGAGGTGTGAGGTCCACAGCAGGAGGTTCGGACCGTAGAGATCGCTTATCTTCTCGACGATACCGGGTTGGGTCACGAAGTCGTAGACGAGACGTGAGTCTCGGTGACGGTCGTGGCGTGACGACACGTCGGCGTCCTGAAGCGGATGTTCTTTGGTGTCCAATACGTCCCACGCCTTCTCGCGGAACTCGCGGGCCGCTTCGGGCGAACAGGCCTTGAGTGGACCGAGATATCCCTCTTCGTAGAATTGTTTCACTTGTTTGTCGCTGAGTCCGTACTCCTCGTTTGCTTCCACGTCGGGCTGGGAACTCATCGTCGTTTGCCTCTACCGGACATGGTGTCTTCTTATTTATAATTATTGTGTGTCAACCTATACCTAGATATTTTATCTCTTCTATAAATTAATACCGTAACTAATTTATTAGAAAATAATACAGTAGTAGCTACAAACAAATGTGCGAACAGTTCCGGACTGGGGTACTGCTACCAGACAACCGCAGACAGACAAACTCGATACTCGGATGACCGGCCCTCGAGAGACTGTCAGTTCGACGTATAGTTACCGGAGATACAGCGACGACATCGACAAGACCATCGCGTTCAGAGAGGTCTCGCTCAACCGGGACCTCGGACGGCTTCACTCGTGGCTGAACGAACCGCACGTACTGCCGTACTGGACGCAGGACGACCCGCTCCCACAGGTGCGCGACACCATCGCCGAGCGTGCCGCGAACGACGACCAGACGCTGTACGTAGGGTATCTTGACCATGTTCCGATGAGTTACTGGGAGTCGTACTGGGCGGCCCGTGACGGGCTTTCAGCGTATTACGATGCGCGACCCACAGACCAAGGTATCCACCTCCTCATTGGACCACCGGAGTACCTTGGCTACGGGTACGCGACTCCGCTCCTCAAATCCATGGTCGCCTTCCAGTTCCAACACTCCGAGACGCAACGAATCGTGACCGAACCCGACGTGCAAAACGAGAAGGCGATTCACGTGTTCGAGAACTGCGGATTCGAGCCTCAGCGAGAGATAGCGATGGACGAGAAAGACGCACTACTCATGTTCTGTGAGCGCGAGCGGTTCGAGTCGGAGGTGGACGTATGAGCCAGCACGTCCACGACATCGTCGCGGTCGGTGTCGGGCCGTTCAATCTGGGGTTGGCCGCGCTCGCTGACGACGCCGACACGGACCTCGACGTTGCTTTCCTCGAACAGAAGTCGGAGTTCAACTGGCACGAGGAGATGCTCATCGAGAATACTACTCTCGAGGTGCCGTTTCTCGCCGACCTCGTCACGATGGCCGATCCGACTAGTCAGTACAGTTACCTCAACTACCTGCGAGAGAACGACCGACTCTACGAGTTTTACTTCTACGAGGAGTTTTTCATCCCCCGACGGGAGTACAACGACTACTGCCGGTGGACGGTCGACCAACTCGACACTATCGACTTCGACCGTCGGGTCACGAACGTCCGCGACGACGGCGACGTGTTCGCGGTCGAAGCCGTCGACCCGACGACCGAGGAGACCTACGAGTACTTCGCCGAGAACATCGTCGTGGGTATCGGTACCCGTCCGCAGGTTCCCGAGACGTTCCGGGGCTACTCTGACCAGGACGTGTTCCACTCGTCGTCGTACCTCGACCACCGCGACCGGTGTCTCGACGCCAACTCGATAACGGTCGTCGGGTCAGGCCAGAGCGCCGCCGAAATCTTCCGCGACCTGCTCGAACGTCAACCCGACGCCGACTACAGCCTCGACTGGATTACTCGATCTCGTGGGTTCTTCCAACTTATCGATGCGAAGCTTGGTCACATGGTCTACACGCCCGACTACACCGAATACTTCTACGACCTCGACCAAGAGACTAAAGACGAGGTCCTCGAAGGACAGGACCTGCTCTACAAGGGTATCGACAAGTTGACCAGCGCGAGGATTTACGACGCGCTCTACGAGCAGTCTATCGGCGACTCCGAACCCGACGTCGGCCTGCTGGCGATGACCGAGGTTTCCGACATCGACGCGACCGACGATGGGACCTATCACCTGCGGTGTGAGCAGTGGCAAGAAGAGTCGGCCTTCGTCCACGAGACCGACGTGGTCGTCCTCGCAACGGGCTACGAGCGACCTGAGCCGATGTTCCTTGCGCCGCTCGAAAGCCAGATACACAGAGACGACAGAGACCGACTGGAAGTGTCCGAAGATTACCGACTCGAAACTAGCGACCTGCCCGGTGATATCTTCGTCCAGAACGCCGAACTCCACACCCACGGTATCAATGCGCCCGACCTCGGTCTCGGGTGTTACCGGAACGCGGTCATCCTCAACACCCTAATCGGTGAGGAAGTCTACCCCGCAGGCCGTGCCAGCACTTTCCAAGACTTCAAAGCCGAGAGTTTCGTCGAAAACCGAGACGCCCGTTTCCTCGAAGAGTCGTCGGTTCGGAGCGACTGAGTGTCAGTCTGCTCTCCTCGCGCGAGTCCGGTAGTCGGCGACTCCATCTCGAATCTCGTCTTTCTTCAGGAGCAGGAAGCCGCCGAGGATGCAGAGGTAGCCGCCGACGGTATAGGCGGTAATCTGCTCGCTCAGGAACAGCCACCCGAACAGCGCACCGAAGGCGGCCGCGGCGTACGCGATGAAGTTCATCTCGAACGCGCCCACTCGGTCGAGCAGGTCGAAGTAGATGAAGTACGCCACGGCGCTCGACAACACTGACAGATAGGCTATCATGACCACCAACTCGGCGGTGAACTCCACGCTCCCGCCGGGCCGTGCGAACGCGGCAGCGTGGAGCACCACCGACCCGACGAGCATCGACCACGCTTCCATCGTCACGGCCGGCTGGTCGGCGTCGAACCGCTCGGTGAGGACACTCCCGAGCGCCATGCTCGCGGCCGCCCCGAGGACGAACAACTGGCCGAACACGTCACTGGAGAGGAGATTCGAGGGGTCGGGCCGCGAGATGACGAGGATGCCCGCAAACCCGAGCAGGACGCCGACTACGCCAGCGGAAGTGAGGTCAGTGTCGGGGAGGAGCGCCCCCGAGAAGACCGTCGTGAGTATCGGCATCAGGCCGACCAAAATCCCGGCGACGGCGCTCGGAATTGAGGTCTCGCCGACGAACAGGAATCCGTTGTACGCCGCGATGATCAGGACGCCCCCGAGCGCCACGTTGACCCAGTCGGCGCGCGTCCGGGGCCGCCAGTAATCGGTGGAGTAGGCCACGTATCCGACCATCAGAACGCTAGCTACGTCGTAACGGATCGCCGCGTACAGGACCGGCGAGACGTACTGTAGTCCCGTCTTGATGGCCGGATACGCCCCACCCCAAATCGCTCCTAGTGCGACGAAGAGTACGAGATTTCGATATCGACTCACGGGAAGAAAATAGGTTGGAAAGGTAATAGTATTTTTGAAATAAACGCTAAGATGGGAATTAAACCGCGTCAGGCCACGTCCTCGACCGCGGACCGGAACACGTCGAAGCCGAGTTCGATTTCGCGCTCGGTCACGTCGAGCGGCGGGAGGAGTCGGAGCGTCTTGTGGCCACAGCCGAGGGTGAGCAGACCGCGCTTGAGTGCGGCCTTGACGACCGCTTCGCGGCGCTCCTTGCTGTCGAACTCCACCGCCAGCATCAGGCCGCGACCGCGAACGTCGGTGACGTTCGGCAGGTCGGCGTCCGCGAGGAGTTCTCGCATCTGACGGCCGCGCTCGGCGACGTTGTCTAGCAGGTCGTACTCGTGGATGGCGTCGATGGTGAACACGCCCTGCATCGAGTCCACGATCTTGCCAGCGCCCCACGTCGAGGAGAGGCGTGCCTTCTCCTTGGGGAAGAGGTCCGAGTTAGCGACCGTCGCGCCAGCGCGCAGACCCTTCGCGGAGGTAATCACGTCGGGTTCGAGGTCGAGGTGGTCCACGCCCCACATCTCGCCGGTCCGGCCCATCCCGGCCTGAATCTCGTCGCTGATGACGTTCACGTCGAAGCGCTCCCGAATCTCGGCGAGGTCGCTGACGAAGCCGTCGTGGGGGACGCGATAGCCGCCCTCGCCCTGCACGGGTTCGAGGATGATGTAGGCGACCTCCTCGGGGTCGATGATGCCCTGCTCGGGGTCGAGCTTGTCGGCGACGACGTTGCCGCCGGGACCGTCGGTCAGCCAGTCCTTGCGGTACGCGTCTTCGGTCGAGGGGTAGGGGACAGAAATCACGCCGCCGATTTCGGGGTAGCCCTTCCGGTGGTTGACCTTCGAGCGGTTGAGACTGAGCGCGCCGAGCGTCCGGCCGTGGAAGGCCCCGTCGAAGGTGAACGCGCGGTGGCCGCCCTGCGCGTAGCAGATTTTGATGGCGTTCTCGACCGCTTCAGCGCCCGAATTCGACAGGAAGACGGTGTCCATGTCGTAGTGGCTGGTGAGGTCGGTCAGTCGGTCCATGAGCTGTGTCGGCCCCGGAAGCTCGGGGTCCTCGGGCGGCCAACCACCCGCGGCGTAGAAGTCCTGTCCCGCGATTTTGGTCGGGTCCACGAGGTCGAACTCGTCGAACTTCTCCATGATTTTGGGGTTGTTGTACCCCAGCGGCGCGGCCGCGACGTGGCTGGTGAAGTCCATCAGGACGTTGCCGTCGACGTCGGTACAGAACGGCCCAACTGCGTCCTCGGTGAAGTCCCAGACGAAGTCGTAGACGTACGTACTCGGCGCGGAGAACTGGTGATGGTAGTCGGCCCACTCCTGTGCCCGTTTACCGGGCATCTCCTCGACAGTCGGCTCTGCCGTGTCTCGGTTCATGGCACCCGGTTAGGAGGGGGACCCTTTAATGGAATTGGTTCGTTGCGCTTCGCGCAATACTTTCCGAATTTCTGGTACGCTATCACTTCAGACAACAGCTACGACCGCGGCCAGCGCCGACCCCGCCAGTAGCACGCCGCTCCACGCCGCGACGCGATAGCTGAACGACCGGTTCGGTCCCGAGAGGGTCAGCGCGGCCTTGACCGTAATCGAGGAGGCCGTCGCCAGCAAAATTCCGAACACCGAGGTCTGCTGGTCGATGGTGCCGCCCATGTAGAGCAAGACCGCCGAGGAGGTCGCGCCCGCGCTGGAGACCAGTCCCGAGAGCAGGGCAGTCACGTAGAACCCGGCGGAGCCGAACTGCTCTTGGGCAATCGCGCCGCCGACGATGACCAGCAGGAAGATGGCACCGAATCCGAGCGCGTTCCGGAGCGAGAAGGGGCTTTCGAGGTCGATGTCCACGTGTTCGGACCAGTCGGCGGTGTAGGCCGCGATGGCGACACTCCCCAGAATCACCGCGCCGAGGGGAAGTACTGCTCCGATTAGGACCGGCTTGTTGCTCGGCAGAGTGAACGCCAGCGCGATGGCGAGGTTCCGGACCGCCATCGCGGCGTCGGCCAGCAGGATGGCCGCCACGCCGTAGGACGCCGCCTCCGGGCGCTGGCGGACGTGGTCCAGCATCGTCCCGACGACCGCGGTCGAGGACGCCAGCCCCCCGAAGAAGCCCGTGACCGCGATGCCTCGACCGCCGTAGGTCGTCACGACCGCGTAGTTGACGATGCCGATGGCCGCCACCGTGACCACCATCAGCCAGACCGTCCGGGGTTGGATGCCGAACGCGAACTGCTCGTTGGGGAGCAGCGGGTAGATGACGAACGCCAGAATGGCGAACTCGACCGCCGACCGAAGCTCCTGACGGGACATCCCCCACGCGAAACTGTGGAGTTCGCGCTTGAGGACCAACAGGAGCGACGACAGCACCGCCACCGTGACGCCCACGAGGATGTACCCTTCCATCACGAGCGCGCCGACGCCGAACGCGACCAGCATCGACACCGAAGTCGTCAGCGAGAGGCCAACGTCCTCCTCCTCGTCGGCCAGCAGGCCCTGCACGCCGAGCATGATGCCCTGCACGATGACAAGTAGGCCGCCCAGCAGGAGCAACACGTCGCGGTCGAGGATGGTGAACACCGCCCCGAGGAGCGTGATGAGGGTAAACGTCCGAATCCCGGCGGGCTTGTGTGACCACTCGCGCTCCAATCCGAGGAACAGCCCGAGGGCCGCGGCGAGCGCGACCCGCACGACCTCACTGTCTAACGGCACTTGCGTGAGGAACTCGACGATACCCGGCACTCCTCTCACTATAGCTATGTGGGTATAAATATCTCTCTCCAAAACGGGTTTATAAGTCCGGCGAGGTGGGTCTTCCGCGATTCGGCATCGCCACCACCACGATTTATCACCCTGTTCCCGTTACGGACAGACGCAATGTCGAGCCACAGCCTCGCTACCGAGGCCCCCGAGGATAGAGTAAGTCGCCAGTCGGCGGCTGGTCGAGAAATTCTGCGCCGAGACGCCTGCTTCTGACTCCGAGTCGGTTGCCGTCACCGTCGCGGGCGAGACGTATCGCCTCACCAGAGCCGAGGCCGACCAGTTGCGCACAGCGCTCGGCGACGCCCTGACCGAGCGCCGGGAGTTCGTTCGGACAGTCGGCACCCACCGCGAGGACGGAAGCTACGTCGTCGCGCGCCGAGGAGCCGATTCGTCGGGCCACCGCAAGGTGTTCGAGAGCTTCGCCGCACTCCGTCGGCTCTACGACCGACTGCCCGACGAGTTCACCGCCGAGGAGGTCGGTCGGTCCGGACTGACCGGCGGGCGCAGGCACATGCTGGTCCACCACGTCGCCGAGCATCCGGCCTTCGAGTGCGAACTGGACAAGCGCCAGCCCCTGACTGCCAGCAAGGTCCGCGCCGAATCGGGAGGTGAAACCGAAGACTGAATCTTGCGGGAGTCGGAGACCGACACCGCGGCGGTGTTCCGCTGAGTTCTTACCGACCTGCTTCGCTCGGTGTTACAACTGCACCCCTGGCGGACTGAAAGGGCGAACCGCGTGAGGGCTTTCGAAACCATCGTCGCTACTCTCACGACGTTTCTGAACACAACCTGCCGCCGGGCGAACGCTTTTCGGCGTCGGTTCCGACGAGTCTGGCATGGAACCGCGACCAGCCACCTTCTCCATCGTCGCACGAGACCCCGAAACCGAGGCGGTCGGCGTGGCCGTCCAGTCGAAGTTCGTCAGCGTCGGCTCCGTCGTCCCGTTCGCCAGCGCCGACGCGGGCGCAATCGCCACCCAGAGCTTCGCTAACGTGGCTTACGGCCCGGACGGATTGGACCTCCTGCGCGAGGGCAAGTCGGCCGAGGAGGTCGTCTCGGAACTCACCGACGACGACCCGGAGGCCGCCCAGCGGCAAGTCGGCGTCGTCGGGCAGGACGGCTCGGTGGCGGCGTTCACGGGCGAGGAGTGCTTCGACGTCGCTGGCGACCGACAGGGCGAGACCTACACCGTGCAGGGCAACATCCTCGAAAACGAGGACACCCTCGACGCGATGGCGGACGCCTACGAAACGACGGAGGGTGGCCTGCCCGAGAAGCTCCTCGCGGCGCTCCACGCGGGCAACGAAGCGGGCGGCGACAAGCGCGGCGAGCAGAGCGCGGCCCTCTACGTCGTCAAGCCCGAGGGCGGCTACGACGGCAAGAACGACCGCTGGATAGACGTTCGGGTGGACGACCACGAGTCGCCCATCGCGGAGCTAGAGCGCGTGTTCAAAATCTACGACGTGACGCTCCTCGAACGCGAGGAACCCGACGACGTGCGCGAACTCTCGGGCGAGACTGCCGAGGAGGTCTCCTCGACGCTCGCGGAACTGGGCTTCTACGACGCAGAACCGAGCGAGTCCTTCGGCGACGACGAGCGCGACGCCCTCGAAGCCTTCCGCGGGATGAACAACTTCGAGAACCACGACCTCGCGGTCGTCGAGGACGCGCTAGCCCGCGGGTGGGACGACGCCGAGGGCGGGGGCGAAGACCGGATGGTAGACGCGATTTGGCACGGGCTGTCGCGCTTGGACCGGAAGTGAGGCAGCGCGTTAGAGATAAGTATTCGTTTTCTAAAGCAAGAATTCCAATTTCTAAGGAACCAGAAATATTTCTTTACCGCCCGGCGCGCGCTGGCGCACCCCGTCGTGGGTGCGCCAATCCGTGCGAGGGACGAGGGAGCGAAGCGACCGAGGAGGCTGGGGAGGCGTGAGGTTCGCGGTCGCCCTTTGCCCAAGCAGTCGCTGGCTCCGACTAGCCAGCTCCGTCAGCAGTCGCGGAGCGGTCGCGGTCCGTCGAGGTCTGCCCCGAAACCGAACACAACCGAATTTCGATTCCCACCGGACTCATTACGCCCGAACCCGAAACTCACGAAATATGAGAGACGAGGAGGAAATCCGCGAGCAGTACGAGTTCCTCAAAGAACACCTCGACGACGAGGACATGCGCCACGAGGGCGTCCGCGAGATGTTCACCTACTACAAGCGGGCGCTCGGGTGGGTTCTGGAGGAAGAGCATATCTAGACCGCCTTACAATACCGAAAATTTCGCCGCTCTAATTCTGAAACTGGTGTTGGCACCCGATACCGGCACAAGATTCTGGCGGCGTTAGGTTTAAGTTGTTAGGGCGTTTTGGTTCAGGTGACGCTTCGCTTGGAGGGCCGAAGCGTCAGCGGGGACCAATTCAGGGCGGCAAGCGGTTCGCGGGGCTTTTTCACCCCCGCGTTTTCCGCTTTCCTTTCCATATTCCTTTCGAGTGATTACGAGTTCGATAGTGACGGGTGTTTCTACGTGGCGCTACGTGGTCTTTCTGGTTACAGAGTGACTGCGAAACTCGCCATGAGGTTTAGAAGTTGGCTTGAGGCTTCCTGAAGGCTCTGTCCAGTCTATCTTGGTATAGGCACGAGTATGAACAGCAGAACTGCTATGGTTGTGTTTTATTGAAGCCCCCGCCCGGTCGCGGTCGCTGGCCGGGATATTCGCGGGCCTCTCAGCACCGCCCGGCCCGCGAATAGTGGCCCGCCCAGACGACCACGTAAACGCGACCGGGCACCGGAAGACGGTTCTGCTCGGCCTTCGGCCTGCGCGGACTGCGACTTCCGAGGTCACACTCACGTCGTTCGCGTGACCGGCCCCTTCATCCACCCAGACACCGCAGAATGTTCTTCCAAGCGCATCCCGGCGGCTATCCGACGAAACGCAAAAAACACGAGAGTCGAGAGTAGCGCGCCCGGTTACTCGATGTTGAGCGAGGAGTCCCCGGTCTGCTCGCCGTCGCCGCCCTCGTCCCACTCCAGTTCGAACTCGATGCTGAGTTCGCCCTGCCCGCCGCCGGAGGGGGTCTCGCGCTCGGCTTTGACCTCGAACGTCGGCTGTGCGGGCGGTGCGAGTGTCACCGACTGGTCGCCCGCCGAGAGGCTGATGTCCCCGCCCGACTCGAGTTTCTCGGCGACGGTTCGGAGGTAGGAAGCGACTTCGGTTCGGTTCATGCGGCGTTCGGTCTTGAACAGCACTTCTTCTGGCATACGTGTGTAGACGCTGGCGATGGCCTTAAGCCCGCCGCCTGTTTCACCTGACGCTGGTCGGAGAAGTTGGCGGGTGTCGCTCGACGGACCCGAGACGTACCGGCCCGGTTACAATCGGAGAATCGAAACCGAAGGGCCGTTATCTTCATTTCCGTCGATATTCTAAATGATACGTTACCGATGCACGACTTGACAGGATTCCAGAGAGACCTGCTGTACGTCATCGCCGGGCTGGACGAACCGCACGGCCTCGCTATCAAGGACGAACTCGAATCGTACTACGAGAAGGAGATTCACCACGGGCGACTCTACCCGAACCTCGACACGTTGGTCGACAAAGGGCTGGTCGAGAAGGGCCAGCGCGACCGTCGGACCAACTACTACACGCTCACCCGCCGGGGCAAGCGCGAAATCGAGGCCCGTAGGGAGTGGGAGCGCCAGTACGTCGAACTCAGCGTCGAAGCCTGACCGCGCGACGGCGGTGCGTCCAGTCGGCGATAGCGTCCAGTCAGCGGTCGCTCTGACCCGGCGCGCTCTCGGTCGCTTCTTCGCCCTCTGGGGGTGGGGAATCACTCTGCTCCGCATCACTTTCTTCCGCGTCAGTCCCGAGGTCGCTCCGGAACTCCTCGGCCTGCGTCGCCGACTCCGGTTCGAAGAGGTAGGTGGGGTCGACCGCCCACGGCCGGATGGGTTCGCCCGCGACCAGCTCCGGCAGGACGATGCGGACGAAGTGGACCACCAGCACCAGTATCATCGGTCCGAGGAAGATGCCGTACCACCCGAACAGCAGGGGACCGAAGATGTACGCCAGCATCACCAGTCCCACGTGGAGGTTCCGGCCCGAGACGTAGGGCCGCAGAACCAAGTCTGGAATCGTGTCCACGACGACGAGCGAGACCGCGAAGAACAGCATCGGGAACCAGAGCAGGGCGGGACTTGCGAGCGCGGTCTCCAGCCCGAGATACGCCGAAATCGGGAAGTAAACCAGTTTCATCCCGACGATGGGGATGAGGCTCGCCGCGCCGGTCAGCAGGCCGACCAGCGTCGGATAGGGGATGGCGACGCCCGGCGCGAACAGGTTCATCGTGTTGTACGCCGCCGCGCCGATAGTCCCCGTCAGCAGGGCGTTCAGGATGTTGCCGAAGAAGATGCTGTTGAAGTCCCTGTCGACCGCCCGGCCGTAGGCCTCGATAACGCCGCCCTCGTCGGAGAACTGCCGTCGGACGAACCGCGAGAGGCGGTGGTCGTCCCGAAGCAAGTAGAACGCGATGGCTATCATCACGAACAGGTGCAGGACCGCGTTGCCGATGAACCCGAGATACTGGAGCGCAGACTGGCCGATTTCCGACACCAGCGCCGGGTCGGGGTTCGATAGCAGTTCGCCGGGGCGCTGGGCGACGGTCGAAACGTCGAGATACGGCTGAATCGTCGTCTGAAGCCCGTTGATGTCGGTCCGGGTGGCGATGTTGTTGAACTCCTGTAGCGCGATGGCTCCGGTGTAGGCCATCAACAGCAACACCGGGAGCGCCAGCGCCACCAACGCCGTCGCGGCGGCCAGACTCGGCGGGCGCATCCGCCGCCGGAGGCGCTTGTACACCGGCCGAGTCGCGTAGTAGAGGAAGATGCCGAAGACGAAGGTGCCGATAAACGAGTAGACGACGAACAGCACCGCCGCTCCGAGCGCCAGTCCGACGAGCCACCAGCCGAGTCGCGCGCGGTCGATGCGCAAGCCGCCGACCATACCCGTGCCACGGAAGCGCGAGGGTAAAAATGTTCGTAGTTAGGGGGTTCGGCGAGAGCGGAGGAGTCCGCCTCGGAGTCCGCATCGTTTTGTGTCGCCCGGCCAAACAAGCCGACATGAAGATTCGCGGCCAGCGGGAGTGTACCGACTGCGGCGCGCGGTGGTCCTACTACGACACCGGGAGCGTCGAGTGCCCCGACTGCGGGAGCCTCCGGAGCGTCGGCGTCGAGGAGGACCGCCACCTCCACACCGATAGCCCCGCCGAACTCGACTTGACCGAACCGCGGGAGGCCGTAGACGCCCGGCCGCTCCGCGAGGTCGCCGATACCGCGAGTGACCTCGCTCGGGAGTACGTCCGCAAGCGGGGCTTCGTCCGCGGCGGTGACCTCCAGCGGTTGGACGACACCTACCTCGCGGCCCAAGAACTCCGCCACGCCGCCGACGTGGTCGGCAGGGGCCTTGACCTCAGCGACGACGAGGAGTGGTACTTCCTCGCGCTCCTGCGCGGCGCGGACGTCGACCCGGAGACGAATCCCGACGCCGACCGGCGGCCCGCGCCCGGCGAGGTGCCCGAGGCGATGCACCCGATTCGGGGGCTGGCCTACGCCGAGGCCGTCGCCGAGTACCGACGGGACCTCGCCGACTGGGCCGACGAGAACGAGGTCGGCGACGAGGGTCGAGACGCGCTCGAAACCCTCGGCGACCACGTCAAGCGCGTGCAGGCGCTCGACGGCGACGTGGACGCCGACACCGCGGAACTGCTCGTGTCCGCGGCGCGCGACGTGGGCGAGTACCTCCGCGCTGGCGACGCGGACGCCCTCGCCAGCGCGAGAGAGCGGTTCGGTCGGATAGCATAACTTATTGATTCTTTAGAAAACCGAACTATGTCTTCAGACTAGTCGTTTGTTTCCTCAACTCGCGTTCCCGTTCGACCATTCTCTCGCCAATCGGACGTTCTCGTCGAGAAGTCGCCGCCAAGACGCGATTTCCCGCTCGACACGTCCGGTTTCCCGACCAACACTTTTGACGTATGCTAACGTACCACGCCCCTATGGCGACCGACGGCACCTCAAAGTTCCGGTGGGTGGTCAGACTGCTGTTCGTGGCCGCGCTCCTCGTGCCAGTCCTCGGGCCGTGGCTCGGCGTCGCCGACGTGCCCGAAATCGGGAGCGAGACGCTGGTGCGACTCGTCGGCTTCGTCGTGGTCTCGCTCGCCGCGGCGATGCTGGTCCGCCAGAAGCGCCGTCGGAGAGGGCAGGAGACCGATACCGACGTGGAAGGCTCCGGCGACCAGTACTACACCTACGCCTACACCAGCCAGACCGACGCCGCCAAAGAAGGCGACCGCATCACCGAGGAGGCCGAGCGCCTCGCCGAAGCCGACAGCAATCGCCGAGAGAGACGCTGACCGTAGTTGGTAGCACGGTTTCACGAGAATCACCCATCAACCGTTGACGAATCGGAAGTTAACACATATATCCGATACCGGGTATCCCTACGATATATGCAATTCTGTGACGAGTGTGGTTCGCTGATGCACACGGAGGGCGACACGTGGGTGTGTCGCTCCTGTGAGAACGAGGAGCGGCGGGACTCGCAGGCAGAAGCGGCGATGACGACGCAGGATGGACAGCAGGACGACGGGGCACCCGCCGTGGCCGACGCGACACAGGACTCCAACGAGACGATGCAGGAGCCTTGTCCGGCGGACGACTGCGACAGCGACCGGGCCTACTACGAGATGATGCCGAAGCCGGGCGGCTCCTACGAGGTTCGGCTGTTCACCTGCGTCGAGTGCGGCCACAAGTGGCGCGAGTCCTGACGGCACATCTTGCGAACGTTGCTTCTCGGGGTTAGGGCAGGTCTACCTCGACGCCTTCCTGACGACTGGCGGCCTTCACGGCGTTGTAGAGGAGCATCGCGCGGGTCATCGGGCCCACGCCGCCGGGGACCGGCGAGATGGCGCTGGCTTTCTCCTTGGCGCTGTCGAAGTCCACGTCGCCGACGAGTTCGTAGCCCTTGTCGTTGTCGGCGTCCACGCGGTTGACGCCCACGTCGATGACCGTCGTGCCCGGAGAGAGCATCGACCCGTCGATGAGTTCGGGGACGCCGCAGGCCGCAATCACCACGTCGGCCTGCTCGGTCTTGGCTTCGAGGTCCTCGGTGCGGGAGTGACAGACCGTCACGGTCGCGTTTCCGTCGTCGGCCTTCTGCATCAGGAGGTTCGCCAGCGGCTTGCCGACGATGTTCGACCGGCCGACGATGGTCACGTCCGCGCCCTCGGTCTCGACGCCCGCCGATTCGAGCAGTTTCAGCACGCCGTGGGGCGTGCAGGGTCGGTATCGCGCGTGGCCCGCGACGAGGCGACCCACGTTCTCGGGATGGAAGCCGTCCACGTCTTTCTCGGGGTCGATGGCCCGCAGGACCTCGCGGTCGTCCACGTGGTCGGGGACGGGCATCTGGACCAGAATGCCGTGAACGTCCGGGTCGTCGTTGAGGTCCGCGATGGTCTCGTGGAGTTCTTCGGCGGGGGCCTCGGGGTCGATTTCGACGTGGATGCCCTCGATGCCGACCTCCTCGCAGTCGCGCTGTTTCATCGAGACGTAGGTCTCGCTGGCGGGGTCGTCGCTCATCAGCACGGTGGCGAGTCCCACCTCGACGTCCTCGTCGGCGAGCGTCTCGATGCTGTCCTGCAAGTCGGCACGAATCTGCTCGGCGACGGCGTTGCCGTCGATTACCTCTGTCATTACCTGAACGTGGAACACCGAGGACCTTCAACCCTCGGGTTCGTGCTCATTTTCGAACTCACGAAGTAGTTTCTATGCAAGTATGTGGATTAAATCGGGCTGTCGGGGTATCAGGCCTGACGAATCGTCGCCTCCCGCGTCGTCACCGGGACCCCGCAGGTCCGGGTCCGACCGGCGAACGTCAACTCCACGACCACCGTCTCGGGCGCGACTCGTTTCACCCGTCGGTACGACACCGAGGGTTTCGAAATCAGGTCGCCCTCGGGGTCGAGTCTCGTCTGGTGTTCGACCAGCGCGGTCTTCTCGCCGGTCTCCGTCGTCACGCCGGTTGCGATGCCATCGTCGTTTCCGTCGAGTCGCTCGGCCAGCACCTCGCCGACGCGCTCGGCGGCCGCGCTGGCGCACTCGGTCTCGACCCACCGCTCGAACGGAACCGTGGAGTAGACGGGTTGCCGGGTCGGCGTCTCGCCGGAGTGGTTCGTCTGCCACCCCGCCACGTATCTGACGGTGTCGTTCGACTCGACGTATTCGAGGTCGTCGCGCCGAATCGTCGTAGTCACTTCGACGGTGTCGGCGTACTCCCGACTGGTCGTTGTCGGCGTCCTCGATTCGGTCGTCTCGGCCTCCGACACATCGTCACTCGAATCGACGCCTTCCAACCCGCCGTCGCCCAGCGACGAGAGGCATCCGGAGACCGAAGCGACGAGGCCGGCGCTCGCGGCGAGCAACCGGCGACGGGAACCGTTCATGCAAGACGGATTTTCCTGTAAGTGGAATAAGCTTTCTGCCCGAGAAAGAAGGGGATAACGGTCTTAACGGCGGCTTACTCGTACAGGGGGTTCGCGTCGCAGAGTTCCTGCACGTCCTCGGCGACTTCCGCCTTCACGTCCTCGTCACCGACGTTGTTCACCACGCGGGCGATGAGGTCGCCGACGTACCGGCAGTCCTCCTCGTCGAACCCGCGGGTCGTGAGCGCGGGCGTCCCGGCCCGAATCCCGCTGGTGACGAACGGCGAGCGCGTCTCGCCCGGCACGGTGTTGGCGTTCAGCACGATGCCCACGTCTTCGAGGGCCTCCTCGGCCTCCTTGCCGGTCACGTCCGGGTGGGACTCGCGCAGGTCCACCAGCACGAGGTGGGTGTCGGTGCCGCCCGAGACCAACTCGAAGCCGTGTTCTTGCAGGCTCTCGCCGAGGGCCTCGGCGTTCTTGACGGTCTGGGCGGCGTACTCCTCGAACTCGGGCTGGAGGGCCTCGCCGAACCCGACCGCCTTCCCGGCGATGTTGTGCAGGAGCGGCCCGCCCTGCATCCCCGGAATCACGGCCGAGTCGATGGCGTCGGCGTACTCCTCGTCGCAGAGAATCATGCCGCCGCGGCCCGCGCGGATGGTCTTGTGGGTCGAACCGGTCACGAAGTCGGCGACGCCGACCGGCGAGGGGTGTTCGCCCGCGGCGACCAGTCCCGTGATGTGGGCCATGTCGGCGAGGTGGTAGGCGTCCACCGCGTCGGCGGCCTCCTGAATCGTCTCCCACTCGACTGCGCGCGGGTACGCCGAGTAGCCCGAGACGATGATGTCCGGGTCGAACTCCTCGGCGTGGTCTTGGATAGCCTCGTAGTCGAGATAGCCCGTCTCGGGGTCGACCTCGTACTGCTCGACCTCGTACAACTCGCCCGTGAAGTTGGCGTGGTGGCCGTGGCTGAGGTGGCCGCCGTGGGTCAGGTCGAGCGACAGAATCTTGTCGCCGGGTTCGAGCATGGCGAAGTAGACGCCCATGTTGGCCTGCGTGCCCGAGTGGGGCTGGACGTTGACGTGGTCGGCACCCCACAGCTCTTTGGCGCGCTCGATGGCTAACTCCTCGACGGTGTCGATGTGTTCGCACCCGCCGTAGTAGCGCGACCCGGGGTAGCCCTCGGCGTACTTGTTGGTGAAGACGCTGCCTTGGGCCTCCATCACGGCCTCGCTGACGTGGTTCTCGCTGGCGATCATCGCCAGCGTGTCGCGCTGGCGCTCTACCTCTGCTTCGAGGGCATCTGCGACTTCCGGGTCGGAATCGCGGACACGGTCGTACTTCATATCAAAATTCGGTGCGTCCGCGAGTATAAGCTTACCTTTCGCGGGGAACGTCCCGGGCGACAAAAATATAAAGTCCCGGTGAGACACGTTGTACAACGCCGACATGATTGAGTGGGAGGAGACGGATTCTGGGTTGCGCGTATTCGACCGCACGAAGACGGAGGTGTCGATAGAGACCGACAACTGGGAGGCGACCGACGCGGGCTACGACATCGACCGGCCGCTGGACGAGACGGTCTCGGGCTACGTCTCGGAGCTACGGCTCCCGCCTGCGCTGGTAAAAGCCAACAGCCTCACCTCGGACGAGGAGTACAAACACGGCGGCGACGCCGAGGCAATCGACCTCGACGCCGACGAGTACCTCCTCAACGTCAGCCTCAACATCAAGACCTACATCCGGTTCTCCGGCGCTGCGGTCGTCCGCAAGACCGAGGACTACACCGAACTCCACCTCTCCTTCCCCGAACCGACGCTGGTGACCTTCGGCTTTCGGAGCCACCACGAAGCGCCCGTGGACACGATGACGGTTCCGCCGACGCCCGAGGGCATCGCCACCGCAGTCACCTACTCGTCGTCCTCGCACAAGACAACCGGCGCGGATCGCTCGTACCCGACGCTTCGGGGCCACCCGCCCAAAATCGAACTCGGCGGACAGACCGAGATTCCCGACCCCGTGCGCGAGGAGCGATTCGACACGGGTATCGAGATGGTCGTCCCCGACGACTTCCGGTACGCCTTCGTCGCGGCCCCGCTGGCCTACTACTTGCAGGCCGAGATGACCGTCGAGGACCGACGAGCGCCGGTCCTGCGAGCGCCCGAGGCGGGCGTCGAGTACCCGTTCACGCCGCTCCCGGGCTTCCAGCACGAGGTCGTCGAACTCCTCCGGCGAGTGTTCTTCCTCGACTGCCTCGTGCGGAACGCGGGTCCCTACAGTTGGGACTTGGCCGAGATGCCACTCCTCGACCGGGTGGAAATCGACGCCGAGGCCACCTACGAGGCCACGCCCGGCGAGCAGTTGGCGACGTATCTCGACGCCCCCTACGAGCGCATCGACGGCGAACTCCCCGAGTGGCACCTCGCCATGCACGTCGAGCCGGTTCCGGACAACGCCACCTCCCTGCCGTACTTCCTCGACAATCTCGGGTTAGTCTATTTGCCCGAATCGACCGACTTGGAGAAAGACGAACTGCTGAACAAGTCCATCGACGACTTCTACCGCGCGGGCGAGACTCCACCGCGTTCGCCGAAACTCCTCCCACAGAAGTCCGCCGTTGGGATGGCGCGGAAGGGCCCCGGCGAGGTCAAATCCGTGGACCGACGCGACCCGATACTCCACGAGGGGAAGGTGAACGGGTGGCTCGCCGACGGCGTGCCGATAGACGTGTTCAAAGTAGTGCCTGAGGCCTACGAAAACCGGTTCAAGTACCTTGACCCAGAAGGCGGGGACATCGACGTGACGGTCATCCTCAACGACGAGGAGATGGTAGACGAACACGAAACGGCGGCCGAAATCTACGAAAACCGAGCGAGGGACCTCCCAATCGACGTGACCGTCCTCGAACACTGCTCGAAAGACGAACTTGCCAGCGTGTTCGAGTCGTCTCACGACTTCGTTCACTACATCGGTCATTGCGAGGAGGACGGCCTGCGATGCCGAAACGGGAATCTCTCTGTCGAGAGCATCGATGAGAGCAAAGTCCAGACGTTCTTCTTGAACGCCTGTGGGTCGTACTACGAGGGCCGAGACCTCGTGGAGAAAGGAAGCGTGGCGGGCGCGGTTACGTTCACGAAAGTCCTGAACAAGCAGGCGGCGAAAGTTGGTGTGGCGTTCGCCCAGTTGCTGATCAACGGGTACGACATCGCTCACGCCATCCAACTCGCCCGTCGTCGAATCATGATGGGGAAAGACTACGCCGTCGTCGGGGATGGAACTCACCAACTCACGCAAGCAGATAATCGGATTCCAGCACTCGGAGAGATTACTGAGGTCGACAAAGACACCGAGAAAAAGTACGAAATCGAGTATAATTCTCTAACGATAGACCAAATTGGTGGTTGTTACCAGTTGTACTTACCAGATACAGACAAGCTCAAACTTCACGGCAACGACACCACCGTCGCTATTTCTCAATCAGAGCTTCGTTCATTCCTTGACCGGGCAAAAATGCCGTTTATTTTCGATGGAGACCTATACTGGTCAGAGGAACTTGGCGAAAAAATATAGTCTGCTCTATGGTCCCATCGTACTACCGCCTGCTTCCTGCGTACTCAACTCGAGGAAGACTGAACTTCCAAGCATAAGCGAAAACGCGAAGTCCATCGCTCGCGGGTTGTCAGCGAACCATTGTCGAATCTTGCCTTGCATGGCTTGTTTCGTGTTAATCAGCAACACTACTTTATTGTTTCGTATCTTTCATGCGCCCGTAGGAGAAGAATAACCCAAGAAATCCGACGTTAAACCTACGCGAGCGCGTCCCGAATCTGGGACGCGCGAGCGAAATCCCCATTACGTCTTTCGATTTTCTCCGCTCACTGTTAATTGGCCCGGAATCTTCCATGGAACCCAAACCCCACACCGGGACCGGATTAGAATTGTACGACTGACTTCCAATACCATCCGTATAATCCGTGATTTCCCCCCGTTACTAACGTTAAAATTAAGTAGGGGTAAAACGTTTGTCGGTACATGGAGACCGAATCGAATTTACTCGACCAAGAAATAGCCGAAATCCTTCGGACGGTTCTCGACGAGGCCCCGGAGACGATGCTCGTCGTCAATCCGTCGAAGGACGCCATCGAACAGCTAATCAACGTCGCCACCGAGTACGAGGGCGACCTGCCCGAACTGCGCATGCTCGCCCAGTCGGGCACGCTGAAAGACGTGATGGAAGACTTCATCGTCGCCAGTAACGCCGCCGACCTCATCGACGCGGGGTCGCTGTCGCTGCGCACGACCGACGACGTGCCGAGCAACTCCCTGCTCGTCACCGAGGAGGTCGTCATCGCGCTCGTCACGGCCGACGACCGCGTGGGCGGCCTGACCGCCGACGACACCGAGTTCGTCTCGGAGGCCTACGACTCGTACTCCGAGCAGTTCGAGTCGGCCGACGACTTCTCGCTTCGCACGCCGCCGCTCTCGCGCGTCCGCGACACGCTCGGCGACGAGATCAGCCCCGACGCCCAGCACGACTTCGACGAGGTCCTCTCCTCGATGGAGACCGCCCGAGGAGACGGCGACGGGCTGGACGAGGTCACCATCAGCCTCCTCGTCGCGGCGAAGAACGAGGCCCTGCTGTACGACATCAGCAAGTGGGGCGAGGACGTCGGCATCGCCAGCAAGGCGACGTTCTCGCGGACGAAGACCAAGCTCGAGGACATGGGCCTCATCGGCACCGAGAAGGTCCCCATCGACGTGGGCCGACCGCGGCTCCGCCTGAAGCTGGCCAACGACGACCTGCGCAACGCCGACACCGACCAGCTCGCCAGCGTCGCCCAGAGCCTGCTTCACTGACGACCAGACTCACCATTTTTCGCGCGGTAGCTCCCGAGCGATAGCACCGCGTTTTTCCGGTCTCCCCGCCTCGATACCGCCATGAACGCACCGACCGTCGGACTCGTCGGGACCGGGCCGACTATCGATGCAGTAGCGGCGGCGCTCGCGGACGTGAGCGCCGAGACCGTCGAGTGCGGCCCACGACAGGTTGACACCGCCGACTTCGCCGTGGTCGCGGGCGAGGTCGGCGCGCAGGTGTTCGCCGAGGCGAACCGGACAGCGCGCGAGGCCGGGACGCCGTGGCTCGCGGTCGAACTCGGTGGTCTCGGCGGGCGCGCGCTCCCCGAGGTAGACGCCGCAGTCTCGGGATTCGCCTCGGCGACCGCCTGCTGGGAGTGTCTGCGGACCCGCGTCGCGGCGAATCCGGACGACGAAGGGGTGGCGAACGATTCGGCGACCGACTCGCCCCCCGAACCCGACCCGGCGACCGCGCGCTTCGCGGGCGCACTCGCCGGGCGAGAGGCCGCGACCCTCCTCTCGGGTGGCGAGTCGCGGGTTCTGGGCGGCGTCATCGAGGTCCCCCACGCCGAGCGCACTTTCCTCCCGGTGCCGGGATGCGAGGGCTGTGGCCACTCTGAATCCCGCTCCGGCCTCGGCCGCGAGTACCGCGAGACCGACTTGGAGGAGGCTCTCTCGCGGGCCGAGCAGGCCGTGGACGAGCGCGTCGGCGTGGTCTCCTCTATCGGCGAGGCCGAGTCCTTCCCCGCGCCCTACTACTTGGCGAACGTCACCGACACGACGCGCTTCAGCGACGCGCAGGCCGCCGAGCAGGCCGCGGGCGTCTCCGACGACTGGAACGAGGCGCTGATGAAGGCGCTGGGCGAGGCGCTCGAACGCTACGGCGCGGGCGTGTATCGGGCGAGCGACTTCGAGACCGCCAGCGCGGCAGAGTTGGAGACCCCAATCGCTCCCTCGGAGTTCCTCCGGCCAGAGGAGTGGCCCGACTTCTCGTCCGAGGACGAAATCGCGTGGGTCGGCGGCGAGGAGCTACGGACCGGCGAGTCGGTCCACCTGCCCGCCGAGTTCGTCCACTTCCCGCCGCCCGAACCCCGGTACAAGCCAGCCATCACGACCGGCCTCGGCCTCGGGAGTTCGACGGTCGAGGCCCTATTGGCGGGCCTCTACGAGACCGTCGAGCGCGACGCGACGATGATAGCGTGGTACTCGACGTTCGACCCCCTCGGGTTGTCGGTCGAGAGCGAACAGTTCGACGCCCTCCGGTCTCGCGCACGCGCAAAGAATCTAAATGTAACCGCCCTGCTGGTCACGCAGGACGTGGACGTGCCCGTGGTCGCGGTCGCCGTGCATCGGGACGGGGAGTGGCCCCGGTTCGCGGTCGGCTCCGACGCCGACCTGAACCCCGACGCCGCGGCCGAGTCGGCGCTGGCCGAGGCGCTCCAGAACTGGATGGAACTCCGGTCGATGGGCGAGGAGGACGCGGCGGACGCCGACGGCGCAATCGGGCGCTACGCCGACTTCCCCGAGGCGGCCCGCGCGTTCGTCTCGCCCGAGACGACCGTGCCGAGCGCGAGCGTCGGTCCGGACCGCTCCCTCTCCGGGGAAGCCGAACTCGACGCTCTCCTCGCCCGACTCGCCGACGAGAATCTCCCGGCCTACGCCGCGCGCCTGACGCCCCGCGACGTGGCCCAACTGGGCTTCGAGGCGGTCCGAGTCTTGGTCCCCGACGCCCAACCCCTCTTTACTGGGGATGCCTTCTTCGGCGAGCGCGCCCGCGAGGTTCCCTCCTCGCTCGGGTTCGAGTTTCGCCCCGACCGCGAGCATCATCCCTATCCCTGATTTTCTATTTTATCTATCCACCGACCGATTTCGGCCGGTGAACCAACCGATTGATTTCGACCGGCGAACCGATCATCTGCAGTCCTCGGCGGACTGAAAGGGCGAGCGCGGTTCGCGGACCGTAGGTCCGTGGTCGTCTCAGCGACCCCTATCGGCGCGGGCGTTGCTGAGAGCGCCGATATGTCGCTGAGAGACCGCGAACCGCGCGAGGGCTTTCGAGGACATTGCGGTCCCGTCTGCTCCTGCGGTTCTGAGCGCGAGGGCTGTTAAATCGAAGTCTCACCCGTCTCCGAACCTTACCGCAACCACAACCGACAACACGAGTCGCCGAACTACCCACGGGCGTGTACCCGCCGACTCGTCTCGCTGGCTACGCCGTACTGCTGGTGACGCCCGCCGCTCTCCTCGCTCGCGCGCTGGTCGAGACCGGCGTCTCGGTCCCCGTCGCCGGTCTGGAAGTCGGACTGGCCCTCGCCGGAGGAGTCGCGGTGGTCGCCGAACACGAGCGCGCGCTGGTCGCGCCGGATGCGCTCGACCTCGGACCGAGCGACGCCGCCGACGCGCTCGCGGTCGTCGGCGCGGCGGTCGTGACCTACCTCCTGAGCGTTCGCGCCGGACTCGGGCCGGTCGTGGCCTCGGCGCTCGTCGGCCTGCTGGCGGGCGTCCTCGCCGACGAAATCGCGGTCGCGGCCTACTGCGGGTCGTTCGTGGGTATGGCCTCGCCCGCGCTGTTCCCCTCGGTGAGCTACCTCGCGCTGGCGGGCCTGCTGTCGGGCGTCGCGTTCGTCGCGGCCGAGCGCGCCTTTTCGGGGTTCGGCGGCAAGTTGGGCACGCTCGCGCTGTTCGGCTGTGCGACCACGGCGGTCCTGACCGACGCGACCTACGCTGGAGGGAGCGCGCTCTCGTGGACGCAGGCCGCGCTCGTCGTGCCGGTTTCGGTCGCGGGCGCGGTCGGCGCGGTGGTCCTGAGCGTCCGCCTCGAACTGGGTGCGGTCATCGGCTCTGCGCTCGTGGGTCTCATCGCTGGCCTCGGCTTCCCCGCGATTCCGATTGCCCCCGGCGAGACGCTGGCCGCGGCGGCGTTCTGCGCGTCGTTCGTCGGCATGTCCTCCTCGGAGCGCCTCGACGGCGAGGGTCGGGTCGCGCTCGCGGGCGCGGTCTGCGGCCTCGTCTTCGTCGCGGTCGGAGCGGCGTTCGCTGGCGCGGGCGGGAAACTCGGCACGACCGCGTTCGTCGCCTGCGTCACGACCGCTGGCGCGGAGCGCCTGTTCACCGCCGCGGTTCCGCTCCCGAACAACTAATTGCTTCTTTGCTCCTCTCTTAGATTTCTCCATCACCTACCTGTATTTTCGAACTGAGATGACTCCGAAGTCAGCGGACCCCGGTCGGTGACTTGCGTAAGCAGGGGTTTTATGTCGAACACCGTCATACGCGCTAACGTATGACATTCTCGAACAGCGCTCGCTATCGGGGGGTACGCCGATGACGTCCGAGTTCGACCTCGGGTGTGCGACCTGCGGGACGTCGCTGACTCGCCGGGAAGTCGCGGCCGAGAGGCTCGGGTTCGGTTCGTTCGACTCGCTGGAGGTCGCGGAGTGCCCGAACTGCGGGGGTCGGTACTTCCCGGAGACGACGTTGGAGCGATTGGGAACCTGAAACGCCGGTCCGGGGAGTGGGGCGTCGATTTAATCGGATTTCCAGAAAGTAAAATTTTGTTCTACGAGAGCTGATTCCGGGGCAAACCACCATACCGTCCGCATCCATTGATAGCGATATGAGTTCTAACGACAGACCGACCGTCGAAGACGTGATGTCCACGCCGCTGGAAACCATCTCGAAGGACGCGACCGTGACGGAGGCGGCCCAACAGATGCGAGAGAAGGACATCAGCGCGTTAGTCGTTCCGACCACGCCGCGAGCGATTATCAGCAGTACGGACGTTCTCGACGCCGTCGCCGACGGGCGCGACACCTCCGAGCTACAGGTATCCGACGCGATGACGACCGACGTCGAGACCGCCACGCCCGACCTCTACATGGAGGAGGTCGCCGCGATGATGACCACCTACGGCATCAAACACCTCCCGGTCGTCGACGACGGCTACGTCGGGATGGTCTCCTCGACCGACGTGACCGCGCACCTCTCGTAGGCGACGCACGTCGCTCGGAGACGGAACAGAAAAATCGAATCCCGTCAGATACCGAACGTCGCCCGGAGCATGTCTCGCGTGCCGGGACCGAGGCCGACCGCGACGATGGCCACCAGCAGGAGGATGGCGTAGCGCGGACTCTCCTCGAATATCTCCTCGTCGAACACCCAGACGACGAACACCGCGGCCACGATTTTCACCACGAGGAAGGGCCACGCCGTCCCGATGAGGTCCACGACCGGTTCGGGGAACTGCTCGCCGACGCCGATGAGCGCGCGGTTCACGGGATGCTTGGGCACGAGGTCTGCGGGCAGTCCCAACTCCTTCGCCCAGTCGATGCCGACGACGTTCGCCACGCCGTCCACCGAGTGCGCCCAGATGACGACCAGTCCCATCTTCTCGGTGCCCTGATTGACCTCGGGCGCGTAGCGCTTGACCGCCTCCCACGTCAGCCACGTCACGAGGGTCGCGCCAACCAGCACCACGACCGAAATCTGCGGGAAGAAATCGACGTA
The DNA here is from genome assembly GCF_004765785.1 of Halorussus ruber. GTDB lineage: Archaea > Halobacteriota > Halobacteria > Halobacteriales > Haladaptataceae > Halorussus > Halorussus ruber. The sequence continues at coordinate 362,968 of NZ_SBIT01000001.1, forward strand.
CTCGGTCGTGAACGCGAGGTTGGTTAGATAGGCGATGGAGGTCGCCAGCAGGGCGGTGCCGACGCCCGCCAGCGGATACAGGTAGGTGTCGGTGATTTCCGAGCGCTTGAGCCAGATGCCCCCTAGCAGCGCCGCCAGCGTGATGGCGAACATCGTGAAGTAGATGATCGGGCTGATGATGAGCGTGTTCCACGGGAAGGTGATGGCGGCGTCGGCGGGCGAGAGGCCGTCGAAGGCGTCCTCGACCACGCGGAGCGCGCCGCCGAACAGCATGAACGGGAACAGCGCGTAGAACAGCTCGCGGTCCTGTCCCACGTCGAGTCGCCGGAGCATGAAGACGACGCCCAGCAGCGCTAACAGCATCGTGATGGCGTACCCGACCTCAGAGACCAGCGTGTAGCCGGGATAAGCGACCGGTTCGGCCGCGGCCGAACACGCCGCGGCGTCGTAGAGGTACGACACCGACCCGTCGGCGTAGGCCGCACACTGAGCGCTCTTGGCGTCGGCCAGCACCGGCCCCCAGAAGTAGTGCCAAATAAATCCGTAGTAGACGCGCTCCGGGAAGACGAGCGCACCGCCGACGAGCGCCACGAGTATCGCCGTAATCGCGCCGCCCCAGAGGCGTTCGGTATCCGTACTCTCGGTTGCGGTACCCATGTTTGCCAAGGCGGAACCGGACGGTTTTACGGTTCCGGTCTCGCCTCGGTCGTACCCGGGTCCGAGTTAGATTTCTCCGTCCTCGATGGGAAGTTCCTCGGTCTCGTAGGGCGTCCCGAGAATAACCATCGTCTGCGAGCGGGCGAAGCCATCCATCTGAGCGATATTCTCGAACATGAGCTCGCGGAGCTTGTCGGCGTCCTCCGCGTAGACTCGCATGAGAACGTCCCACGAACCGGTCGTGAGGTGGACCTCCTGCACGCCGGGGATGTCTTCGAGTCGCCCGAGGGTGTCCTGCTCTTGGCCCTGTTCGACTTGCAGGCCCACAACCGCCGAAATTCCGTAGTCTAAGGCCTTGGGGTCCACCTTCGCGTGGTAGCCCTCGATGACGCCCGCCTCCTCCATCCGGTTGACGCGGTCGTGAACCGTCGCACTCGACATGTCGATTCGGCGCGCGATTTCGCTAAACGGCGTCCTCGCGTTCTCTTGCAGGGCTTCTAAGATTTCGCGGTCAGTATCATCGAGTTCCATATCCTACATCAGATTCTTTCAGACTATATATCCTTAGAATTCTCTTCGTCAGCGGCGAGTGATTCTGTTTCTTCTCACTCGACACGTTTCGTGGCTTCGACCAGTTCGTCGTGGGCCTCGCCGTTCGAAGCGACGAGGCTCTCCGAACCGTGTCGCCACGGGTCGCCGTGGAGGTCGGTGACGGTGCCGCCCGCCTGCCGGACCATGTGAACGCCCGCGACGGTGTCCCACGGGTTCGGGTCCACGTTCGTCACGGCCCCCTCCAGCGACCCGGCCGCGACCATGCCGAGGGTGATCTGCGCGGACCCGAACCGCCGGATGTCGGCGAAGCGCTCGACCAGTTCCCTGCACATCGCGGCGTACTCGTCGCGGCGGTCGAACCCCCACCAGAACGTCGGCGCGACGGTGAACGTCTCGGGGTCGGTCCGCTCGCTGACCGTGACGGACTCGCCGTTGAACCGGGTCTCCTCGGGGCCTGCGAGGAAGGTCTCACCGAGCGCGGGGGCGTCGTTGACCGCCGCGACGGGTTCGCCGTCCACCACCGCGGCCACGCTGGTCGTCCACACCGGAATCGACCGGACGAAGTTGTTCGTCCCGTCGATGGGGTCGATGACCCACACCGGCCCCTCGTCGGGAACCTCCTTCAACTCGTCTTCCTCCTCGCCGACGATTGCGTCCTCGGTGTACTCCTCGCGGATGACCTCGATGACCCGCCGCTGGGCCTCTCGGTCGGCCTCGGTCACGACGTCGGTCTTCTCGGACTTGGTCTCGACTTCGATTCCCTGCCGGAAGTTCCGCGCGGCGATTTCGCTCCCCGCCTTCGCGGCGCGCTCGGCGACCGCGAGGCGCTCCTCGGCGTCCTTGGTCATGACTCGGTGGTGGGCCGTCGCGGGAAAAGCGTTGTCGGTTTGTTGGTTCTGACTCAGTTCCATAGGGCTTCGTATCTGGTCGACACTGAGGGTGCTACTTCAGTGCGTTTCCTATCGCCGTCTTTATCTAATTTTAGGCGGGCAAGATCCTTCCCCACCGAGCAACGCAGACCGAAGGCCGAGTAGCGTTGACGAGATCGAAACTCTCGTTCGCACATTAGAACGCTTCGCGTTCTATGAACCAGTAGCGAGGGATACGCCCGCCGTCATCAACCATCAAACGAGCTAAAACGCAAAATTTAACCTAAATTCAGCTTAATAGTCAATAGAATGGTTCAGACACTCCAGCAAAACCTCCGTGGGCTATCCGCCGACGAGTACGAGGTACTGCGGAGTCTGAGCCACCTCTCGAAAAACCTCTACAATAAAACGCTCTACGAAGTGCGCCAGCACTACTTCGACAACGGCGAGTACCTCACCTATTACGACGCCTACGATCAGTTGAAGACCAACTGGAATTACGAGGTACTTCCGAGTCAGGTCGCTCAACAAACGATGAAACAGGTCGATAGGGGATTCAAGTCGTTTTTCACTCTCGTAGAGAAAAAGCACGAGAACAACTACGACGCCGACGTAAGCCCTCCATCGTACCTACCGAAAGACGGGTTCTATACGCTCGAGTATCCGTCGCAGTCGTTTCAGGTCAAAGACGACCACATTCGGCTCGGTATCCCACGAGCGTACCGCGACGAGTTCGACTGTGACCTAACCGAAATCCAAATCCAGTTCACCTACGACGAGGTGCGAGACGCGAATATCAAGCGCGTCCAGATTCTCCCGAAGGCCGACGCGCAATACTTCGAGTACCGTGTGCTGTACGAACAGGATGTGGAGGAAGTCGAGACGATTGAGGGGTCGTGGCTGGGTATCGACCTTGGCGTGGACAATCTGGCGACGTGCGTTGACCATCGAGGCCACTCGTTCATCGTGGACGGTCGGCACCTCAAATCTCAAAATCGGTGGTTCAACAAACGACTCGCCCACTACCAGTCCATCAAGGACAAACAGGGTATCGAGGGCACGACTCGTCGTATCGAACGGCTGCACCAGAAGCGTCGGTACGCCGTCAACGACTACCTCAACAAGACGGTTCGCACTATCACTGACTACTGTATCGAGAACTGCATCGAGACCGTGTACGTTGGTGATGGGAAGGGCTGGAAACAGAACGTGAACCTCGGTGATAGGACGAACCAGAATTTCGTCCAGATTCCGTTCGACACGTTAAAACAGAAGTTGAAGCACAAACTCAACGCCCGAGGTATCGAGTTCGAGTTAGTGCCTGAAGCCCATACGTCGAAATGCTCATTCTACGACGAAGAGACCGTCGAACACCATGACGACTACGTTGGCGAACGTGTTGAGCGTGGACTGTTCGAAGCGTCGGACAAGACGCGCTATAATGCCGACGTGAATGGTGCGGTGAACATGGCTCGAAAGGCCACAGGTAAGCCCAATTCGGACTTGTTTGAGTCCGAGGAGGGTGTAGAGCGGGCTGTGGACGCCCCACGTCGAATAAGCCTCTCGGATATGGAGGAACCTTCGACGGAAGCCCCTGCCTCAAGGAGCGAGCGCGTTAGCGCGACCGAGTAGGCAGGGGTAGTCCACATACCCGCCTCATTAGGGAAAACGTCTGGCGCGAACCCCGGACGGAAGCAAGAGCGGGGCAACCAACCCTGGCCAACGGCGGCGGACTCAAGACGCGCGAGCTAACGCCTTTGCTACCGCCCGCACCGCTACGGCCCTGCTACCCTATTTCGTCATGGGTTTCAGGTTCCATTCGAACCATGACTGAATGGAACCTCAAATCCGAGTCCACCCGGAGTATTGATTCACAATTAGTCGAAGTTGACTTTCCGCTCGTACCGGATGCTGAATCGAAAGGAAGGAAACACCCTGTACGACGTGACGAAGTGGCTCAGTTACACGACTATCCTGACGACGAAAAGGGCCTATTCGCACTTCGACAGGGTGTAAGATTAGTCCGAATTTACGGCCACAGGTTGTCCGTTAATTACCGCGTAGCAGGGAATCTGTTGGTATCGTCTCCGCACCTTCAGGTAGGAGTTCCTGATTCACGAACTGCCGTGCCTCGCCCGACATAAACGCCGGGATTGGATGGCCTCCTTCTCGCTCAACCCCTTCAAGGTTCCTACTTAGGTCAATGCTTCCGTCGAAGAAGTCCACAGTTGTTTGCGAGCCAGCACTCTCGACGGTCAGTTTGAATTTAGTGTAGGTGTCTCCCCCAACATTCGTGAACGGATTATCATCGTTCTCCATCCAGTCCTCCAGTTCGTTTACATCGAGATTGATGCTTCCTTCATCCGTCGCTGTGTACGTCATCTTCTTTCCAGTCGAAGATGGCGAGAACGCATCGTTGAACCGTCCCCCGAGTTTGTGAGGACTTTCCGTGGTTTCGACTACAAGCCGCTTGATGCGACTTGCATTACGGATTGTGCTGTAAACATCTTCTTCGGAGATTCTTCCCATCTCCTGCGAGATGCCCGTCGGTAGCTTCTTTTGAAGCGCGTCTTGGAACCGGCCTTTTATGCCAATGTTACCCCGTTCTTCCAGAACTACGATTGCTTCCTGCGGCTCTTCTTCCGGGATGTGGAGCAGGAAGTAATAGGGTGTGTCTGGAGCTTCAACAGAGTCTATGACTTCGGACTCCGATTCTCCGGTTTCCGTGTTGTAGATGTCATACCGTTGGCCGTACTCGCCGTAGCGGAAAATGCCCTCCACGATGTGGTGGTCGTAGTCTATCCCCAGTTCCCCGTCCTCTCCGCTGACCCGGAGGGTTTTTTGGAGGTCTTGGTCAACGTGGGCACCTTGACGAGTCTGCCAGTCTTCACAGTACCGCTCGAAGAGTTCGATGAATGTCTGCGGTGCGTTTGACAGGTCTTCTCGGTATTCGTCCTCGAAGGTGTTTGTGTAGATGAGATTCAGCAGGTCCGCGTATTCGATAGTTTGCCCCTTCTCCCGTACCTTGAGATTATACGGAATCAGTTTGTTTCTCGCTACCGTGTTGGGTTGGTTGTCATAAAGCCTTTTTGAGACCAGAGTGAAAGTGAAACTGTATCAGCGAAACAGGCAGGCAAGCAGACGGTACTCACGGTGCTGGTATTATATAAATAATTTGTATATTTGGACCGCGTCTGGGCGCGGCGCGTGTGTTTACTGACGCATACCGAAGGTTGGTACAACCACAACAAGCGATGCAGAGCCGTTCCAACCGCAAGTGGAGTTAGTCCGATTCCGAAGAGGTTTAAATATCCGAAACCCTTTGGAACAAACGGGAACCCGAATCCCAAAACCAAAAAGACCGCATCACGCCCCAAGACGGCGGGTGCAAAACAAGTGCGAGGGTAGCCAAGCCTGGCCAACGGCGGCGGACTCAAGATCCGCTCCCGTAGGGGTCCAAGGGTTCGAATCCCTTCCCTCGCACTCACAGCGTGGCTTTGCCACGTTACAAACGAGTGCAGGAAGACCGCTTCGGAGCGTTCTTCCCTCGCAAAACTGACGGCCCACGCGGGCCCTCGCAAACTTCTCCGACGCTACTTGGGTAGTGGCTTCTTTGGGGTTTTCTCGACGCAACCGTGAGCGCGAACTGCAGAAGTAGCGTGATGAATGCTTCTTGAAGCCCCCGCCCGGTCGCTTTGGATTACGACCGATTCGAGGGGGATTCGTCACCGTGAACGCCTCTTGAAGCCCCCGCCCGCTCGCGGTCGCTCCGCGGCATATCCTCGGCTCTCAGCACCGGAAGACAAACCGCGTCTTCCGAGCCGTCACCTCACTTCGTTCGGTGAGACACCGCCCGCCTCGGATAGGGGCCGCGGAGCGACTAAACTGAACGCGACCGGGCGGCCCCTTCATCCCACCCACGGCAGTTGGTCGGTCGAGCGTTTGCCCCGGTGGAAAGTCCCACAGAGCGCGTGCCTCACGCCTCCCCAGCCTCCTCACTCCTTCGCGTTGCTCAGTCGTTCGTCCCTCGCGCGAAATGGCGCGGCGATAAACCGCCGCGCCAGCACGCGCCGAAAGTCCTCGTTCCATCCGGCTCTCGCAGTCCCGTAGCCACCAACACCTAATCCCGTGCAGGTTGTGAACACACCGTTATGCACTGGGAACGACGCAGAGACCTCGAAGGCGGCAAAGAAATCGGCGTCTGGCTACTCGTGGACGACGGAAGCGTCGAGCGCGAACTCTACGTCGAGAGCCACGAGTACCGCGGCGGGAACTTCGACGTGTACACGATGGCTGACGACGAGTGGAACCACGAAGGCGAGTTCGACACCAGCGAGGAGGCCTTCTCGCGGGCGCTCGAAATTCTGGACGAGAGCGGACACCCAGTCGAGGGCGACTGACCGCGGTCAGTCGTCCGAGGGAACGCCCGGTTTCTCGTCGTCCCGAACGTCGGCGTCGCGCCACGTCCCGCGCTTGAACCACGCGACGGCGACGACAGCGCCGACGATGTTCGAGACGACGAACGCCCACCAGATGCCGGTCTGGTCCATCCCGGCGTACTGGGTGTTGTACCACGCGACAGGCAGGCGGACGATGCCGAGCATCAGGATGGCGATGGCCGCCGCGACCATCGTCTTGCCAGCGCCGCGGAACCCGCCGGTGTAGGCTCGCATCACGCCGATGAAGCCGAAGGTGGGCGCGACGTACCGGAGGAAGGTCGCGCCGATGTCGATGACTTCGGTCTCGTCGGTGAACACCGAGACGATGGGTTCGGCCCCGAACCAGATGAGGACGCCCATCGCGGCCAGCACGACGAACATGATTTTGGCGGCGAAGTCGTTGGCGCGCGCCGCCCGGTCCGGTTTGCCCGCGCCGATGTTCTGGCCCGACATGGTCTCGACGCCGCGGGCCACCGCGATGGCGGGCAGGAAGATGACCGAGAACACTCGCACGCCGATGCCGAACGCCGCGACCACGGTGTAGGGAAACAGGCCGACGACGTACATCAGCAGGTTGACCGAGAGCGCCCGGCCGGTCCCCTCGATGGAGGCCGGAACGCCGATAGCGAGGAGTTTCTTGAAGTAGTCGAGGTCCGGGCGCATCTGCGAGAGGTGAATCTGGACGCCTCGCTCGCCCTGCAGCATGATGCCCAGACCGACCACCATCGCCAGCGCCCGAGAGAAGATGGTGGCGACGGCCGCGCCCTCGATGCCGAGCGTGGGGAACGGTCCCCAGCCGAAGATGAGGAAGGGGTCGAGAATCACGTTCACCACGACGGTTCCGAACATCACCACCATCGGCGTCACGGTGTCGCCGTAGCCTCGCATCAGCGAGACGAACACGAAGAAGCCGAACATGAACGCGATGCCGAGCGAGATGACCTGCATGTACGACTCGGCGCGCCACAGCACGTCGGGCGAGGCCCCCAGAAACGCGAGGAAATCGCCGACGAAGGTGTAGCCGATGACGCCCAGCACGACCGACGCGAGGAGCGAGAAGGTAACGGTCTGAGACGCGGCGTACTCGGCCTTCTCGGGTTCCTCGGCCCCGGTGTGCTGGGCGACCAGAATCGACCCCGCCACCGACAGACCCATCCCGAGCGAGATGAGCAGGAACACCATCGGGAAGGCGAAGCTGATCGCCGCCAGCGCCTTCGTGGAGTACTGGCCGAGCCAGAAGGTGTCAGCGAGGTTGTAGGCGGTCTGGAGCAGGTTCGTGATGACGATGGGCAGCGAGAGGTAGAACAGCGGCCATCCGACCGACCCGTCGGTCAGGTCCAACTGCGACTGGTCTTTGAACAGGCTTCCGAGTCGCTCGCGGACGCTCATTCGAACTCGACCTCCCGGTCTACGTCCTCGGCCAGCAAGTCGCGCTCGACGTACTCCGCCAGCGAGCGCCGCGCCCCCGAGAGGGGTTCGTCGGTCGAGATGGCGCGGGTGTGCGCCCCGTCGAAGACGGTTGCGAAGAACTCCGCGACCTCCTCGGGGTTGGCGTCCGCCCGAAAGACGCCCGACTCCACGCCGTCGGCGACGATACCCCGAATGCACTCGCGGATGTGGTTGTCGAACTCGGCGAGGCGTTTGCGGAACTGTTCGTCGTAGGGCGCTTGGGCCTTGATTTCGAGCATCGCGGTCCGGAAGTCCCGGCGGTCCTCGTCGTCGGCCTCGTCTAAGGCCTCGTCCACGACCGCGGCGAGTCGGTCGAGGGGGTCGCCCTCCTCGTCGGCCCCGAATCGGTCGGCGAACGACTCGAAGAGGTGGTCTAAGAAGGCCAGCAGGAGGTCGTGTTTGGTGTCGTAGTGGTAGTGGAGCGACGACTTGCTCGCGTCGGTCCGGTCGGCGATGTCCTGCATCGTCACCTCCGCGTAGCCGTGTTCGCAGAGCGCGCAGTAGGTCGCCTGCATCATATCTTCGGTAGTCTCGTCAGTCTGGCTCGCAGTCACTACCAGAAACTAACTGACCGGTCAGTCAAAAGGGTTCGGAAAGCGGAGCCTGATGATTACTCTACAAGCCACAATTTCCATCTATACAAACTCTTTATTAGTGAGGAAAATTCTCCGATGATGGTTAACGAACTTCCTACAAACAGAGCGCAATCGCGTTTAAGCGAGAAAAATTATACGCCGCATGATGCTGTTATTGAGTTCTATGCACACCTTCTTCAGATGGATAGCGAGGCGATTGATTTGCGCCACGAGATTTCCTCAGAAGACCTTGGATTAACAGGATTCAAAAAATGGCGTACTTTAAAAACGCACGAGTTATCTTATGTAGGAATATTGGATGATTCGATTGAGGCCAGGGAAGCAGTCATCCATGGTGAACCGCATCGTTTTGAGCGGGTAGATACTGGATTTGCAGAGGCGGAAAACGATTTTAGCCGATCAAGGCCAAAAATCACTAAGCAACTGAATTCAACTGTTGACGAACTTGCGCGTACTCGGAGGACCCTTACAGAGAAACAGAATGCCGCAACGACTCGGATGGGACTTACACTCTCGGTCGTTGCGGTCGCTATTTCCATGATCTCTGTTCTCGTCTCCGTCGGCTTGCAGTACCTATAGAATTAGTAGTGAACTCAACTCAGTCGAACAACCGGACCGGCTTCGCCTCCCGCCCCGCGAAGTGGTCGTCCAGTTCGCCCTTCCGCCGTTTCACCTCGGCGGGTTCGTGGGAGTCGGACCCCGCGACGAACCGGACGCCGCGCTCGCGGAGGGTCGCCCGGAAGTCGCTCGCGGGGTGGAACTCGCCGTAGTTCCGGCGCACGCGCCCGGCGTTGATTTCGGGGACGGTTCGGGAGTTCCGGAAGGCGTCGGCGACCATCGCGTGGTGGTCGGGCGTGGTGTACCCCCGGAGTTCGGGGGTGCGCTCCACGAGGTCCGGGTGGGCCGCGATGTCGAACAGCTCCGACGCCACGAGGTCGGCGAGTCGCTCGTAGTAGTCGTCCACGAGTTCGCGGCGCTCGCGCTCGGACATGTCGGCGAAGGGGCGACTGCTCTGGACGTTGACGCCGTCCACGCGGTGAACGCTCCCGATGGCGTAGTCGAAGTCCGCCTCGTCGAGGAGGGCAGCGATGTCCTCCTCGTCGCGCGGGTCGTAGTCGAGTTCCACCGCGTCGAAGATGCGAACGTCTGCCTGTTCGCGCATCGACTCGATGGCCTCGCGCCGGAGGGGATAGGTCTGGTCGAGGTTGAAGCCGAACTCGCGCTTGGCCCGGAGGAGTTCGTCGCGCGCGGCGACGTTGCAGTGGTCCGCGAACCCCACCGCGCGCAGGCCTGCCTCCTCGGCGGCGGCGACCATCGACGGCATCACCTCGCCGTCCGAGTAGTTCGTGTGGACGTGGTAGTCGTGGGCGACGGGCACGCCTACTGCTTCACTCTCTGGAAGCGTATCTGTTTGGGTGGCGTCCCTCGGCGACGGGTCGATATCGACCCGTCGTGACATCCCGGCTGAAGTCCGAGCGACTCCGCGTTGGTGGCCGTACCGGTCAGACAGTTCTATAGACGTTTCAAAGAAATAATAACACGTCTTATAAATATATGTGGATGTGTTTAGATTGATTTCTCATTTCTCACGCGGTCTTCCGGACCACCACTCGTCCCATTCCCTCGACGGTCACGACGCACCCCGCGTATCGGAACGTGACCGAAACGTCCGACTCGCCGCTGTCCCAGGCCCGCTCGAACAGCGCGTTCAGGGCGTCGGTGTCTACTACCTCGTAGAGCGGCGGAAGTACAGTCGGGTCGTTCATGCCGGACACCGACGCTCCCGACAGCGCGGCGACGGCCGCGACGACGGCCTCGCTCGGCGTTTGGTCGGGAATCGGTTGGTACCTGACTTCGCGGTTTGACGCACTCCCCCGGTCGCTGGCCTTTGCCATGCGTTAGCAATGGAGGCCCGACGTGAATCGCTCTTCGTTGGAGGGCCAACCCTTTCAGTACCAGCGTCGGCGTCGCTCTCGCCGTCGAGCGCGTTCTGAACCAGATTCGTCTGTCCGCGCCGGAGTCGCGCCGAGAGGGCTTGGTCGGAGATGCCGAGGTCCGCGGCCAGTTTCGCCAACGTGATTCGGCGCGGTACGTCGAAGTATCCCGCCTCCAGCGCACGGACGAGTGCTTCGCGTTGCGGGGCCGTGATGCCGAACTGGTCGGCGTCGGCGTTCTCTCCCGCCCGGTCGTAAATTCCGATGAGTCGGAAGGGGAGATTGTTCTCGCGGAAGGCGTCCCGGTAGGCCAACAGCGCCTCTCTGTCGGGTACTCGCGCTCGAATCTGTGACTCGGTGGCGTCGGCGGTCACGTCGAGAAACGTGATGTCGTACCTCGCGGCGGTCTCGTGGGTCGTCCGCTCGGGGGCCGCCGGAGAGAGCGTCACCCGGTAGAGCCGCCGGTCGCAGAGATTCACGAGGAGGTTGTAGTCGGCCGCGGTCGGCTCCTCGTCGAGGGCCGCCTCGAAGGCGTCGAAGTCGTCGCCGCTCGCCCAGAAGACGTACTTCTGGCCCTCCTCGGAGGTCTGACGCACGTCCTCGGTCTCGAACTCCATGTCGGGCACCGCGTCCCTCGCGTCCCGAAGTACCGGCGAACTGACCGCGAACTCGACCACCGAACTCGTAGCGGATACTTGGACGTAGCATAAAGATGCCTCTCGTAAGTAAGCATCTCGGCTGGCCTCCTCTGATGCTTGCGAATTCTCGGCTCGTGACTGGTCGCCACCGACGACGTTACCCGACTGTGGGCCGACGTTCCGGGCATGGACGAACACACCCGCGACGAGTCGGTCGGCCCGCCGAGGAGGGGAACCCCGACCGGGTGGCTCCCCGCCGAGGGTCGGTGGGAACACGACACGCTCCGGAGAGCCACCGCCCACGGGATTCGGCTGTTCAACGCCGCGGAGTTCCACGAATCCCACGATTGTTTTGAAGCAGAATGGTACAACTACGGGAGCGGGACCACCGAATCGAAGTTCCTCCACGGGATGGTGCAGGTCGCGGCGGGTGCCTACAAGCACTTCGACTTCGAGGACGACGGCGGGATGCGGAGCCTCTTCGACACCGCCCTCCAGTACCTCCACGGCGTGCCCCGGGACTACTACGGCGTGGACGTGCTGGACGTCCGCGAGACGATGACTCGGGCCTTGGACGACCCGACCGAACTCCACGGCTGGCAGATAACGCTCGACGGGACTCGCCCGGTCGCCGACGAGTCGGATTTCGCCTACGCCGAGTCGCTGGAGTAGCTTCGAAATCGGCCCTGCCACTCGCTTTTACGCCCACTTCGATAGTTTGTATCGGGTTCCGTATGCGTAATCAAAAATATCGACAACTTATAAACCTCGACTCTCGAAAGCTAACACAGAGTGGTCCCCGACTGCTCGCACATCGACCCTCGCCCGAAAGGAGGCTACTAAATGACTACGACCGACTCTTTCCGAGACGCGACGGCGGACGCCCGACCGCACAGTTCCGAGCGCGACGCCTCGCTCGACGCGACTTTCGACGCGCTCGCCAATCGGCGGTGTCGGGCTCTGCTCGGGCACCTCTCCGAGAGCGGCGACGCGCTCGTCGTGGACGACCTCGCGGACCGACTCGCCGACGAGTTGGACGACGATTCGGCGAGCGAGGCCCGTCTGCTGACCTCCCTCCACCACACTCATCTGCCGAAGCTCGCGGACGCGAAACTGGTCGAGTACGACGCCGACCGGGGTCTCGTCCGCTTCCGGTCCGATTCCCGGTTCGACTCGCTGGCCTCGACCGTCGAGTCGCTGGAATCGGCCGACCAGCCGAGTTCGACCGACAGGCTGTTCGAGTTGCTCGCCGACTCCCGGCGGCGACAGGCCCTGCGCACGCTGGTCCGCCACGAAGACCTGTCGCTTCCGGACCTCGCCGACGAGGTCGCCGTCGCCGAGTACGACCGGCCGCTCCCGAACATCGACCCCGACGACGTGCTGAAGATCTACCTCTCGCTGTACCACACCCACGTCCCGAAGCTCGCCGCCGCGGACCTGGTGAACTACGACCAGGACGGCGACCACGTGGCCCTGACCGAGGCTGGCAAGCGACTCGAATCGCCGCTTCGGTCGCTCTGGGACCCCGACGACAGATAGGAGTCGAAACGCTCAAAAGGGAGCGTTGCCGCTTTTTCGTCAGATGCGAATCGAGCAGCTAGGCGAGGGCACGCCGGAGATCGCAGTCGTCGCGGCCATCCACGGCGACGAGCCGTGCGGCGTTCGGGCCGTCGAGCGACTGCTCGCCGAGTCGCCCGCGGCCGAGCGCCCCGTGAAGTTCGTCGTCGCCAACGAGAAGGCCCTCGAACGCGACGTTCGGTACGTAGACGAGGACCTCAACCGCGCCTTCCCCGGCGACGCAGACGCCGACACCCACGAGCGTCGGCTCGCCGACGCGCTGGCCCGCGAGGTTCGGGACTGCACCACCCTGTCGCTTCACTCCACCCAGTCCTACGCCGAACCGTTCGCGCTGGTCGATACGATTGACGCCGTCGCGCGCTCGGTCTGCCCCTACCTCCCGGTCTCGGTCGTGGTCGAGACCGAGGCCGAGAGCGACGGGCGACTCATCGAGTACCCCCACGTCGTCGAAGCCGAGTGCGGCCTCCAGCACTCCGAGGAGGCCGCCGAGAACGCCTACGACCTGATTTGCGGCTTCCTCACCGCGACCGGCGCGCTCGCCGACGACGCCGAACCGGTCGCTGGCGACGACTGCGAGTCGGTCGACGTCTATCGGCTCGGCAGTCCGGTGCCCAAGACCGAGGCCGACGACTACGAGGTACTCGCCGAGAACTTCGAGCGAGTCACCGAGGGCGAGGCGTTCGCCGCCGCCGACGGCGAGGAGTTAGTCGCCGCCGAGTCGTTCTACCCGGTGTTGATGTCCGCCTACGGCTACGAGAACGTCTTCGGCTATCGGGCCGAGCGCATCGGCGTCCTCGAAAGCTAACCGAGACGCCGCGCCGACTGATTCTGCGAAGCGCCGCGCCGACTGGTTCTGCGAAAACCCGCGCTGGACGGCGGAATCCCTTGCGCCGAGGGACACGGAAAGAAGTTTGCGGTCGATTCGACGCTCGGCGACAGCGAGGAGCTACTCCTCGTCCGACGCGAGCAGGTCGTTTTCGCGGAGGTAGGACTCGATTTCGTCGGTGTCGAGCGTCTTGTACTGTTCGGTCTCGACGTCCACGGTCGCAATCGCGGCACCCTCAGGCTCTAGCTTGTCGTCTTTGGCCTGTGCGAGCGCGTTGAGCGACAGCGAGATGCCAGCGTCCAGGTCGAGGTCCTCGGTGTAGTTCTCCTCGAGGTACTCCTGAATCTCGCCGCGGTCGGCACCGATGGCCAGCGCCTTCCACTCGTTGGGCGTGCCACTCGGGTCGGTCTCGTAGAGTCGCGGCTCGCCGTTGGCGATGCCGCCGATGAGCAGCGCCGCGCCGAACGGTCGCGCGCCGCCGACCTGCGTGTACTGCTGGATGTGGTCGGTAATCTCCTTGGTCAGCGTCTCCAGCCCGATGGGTTCGCCGTAGCGGAGGTAGTTGACCTGCGCCTGCTTTCGCGCGAAGTCGATGAGCTGGCGCGCGTCGGCGACGTGGCCCGCCGAGGCGATGCCGATGTGGTCGTCGGCCTTGTGGAGCTTCTCGATGCTCTGTTTCTCCATGAGCTTCGACCGGATGTGCTTGTCCACGGTGAGGACGACGCCGTCGCTCGTTCTCACGCCGACGCACGGCGTGCCGCGTTTGACCGCTTCGCGGGCGTACTCGACCTGGTAGAGCCGTCCGTCCGGGGAGAAGATGGTAATCCCTCGGTCGTAGGCCTGCTGTTGACTTTGTCCCTGCATAGTATCACTCGAAATCGAGTTCCGTCGCGCCCGCGAACGTGCTGTCGGTCCGCACGTCGAGGAGTCCGTCTCGCTCGACTGCCGACCGCTGGTCGTCCCCGAACACGACTTTTCTCTCGTCGTGAATTTGGCCGTCTGCTCCTAAATACTTTTCTTCACAGGCACGGACCGTACCGCTTATACCGCGGACGCGAAGGCCTACGGGGTCGTTTCGGATTTCGTCCACGCAGGCCAGCGCCGCGCGGGCTTGCTGGGCGTGGCCGTGGCGCGCCCGGACGATGGCCTCGCCGGTCCCGTCGCCGAACTCGAACTGGAGGACCTTCAGGTCGGCGTCGGCGCTCCCGGCGTCGCCCAGCAGGTTCTGGGCCGCGAACCAGACGCTCCGCTGGAAGTCCCGCCGGTCGAAGTCCGCGTCGGGCCACGCTTCGAGGCCGACCGCGATGTAGCGCCACCGCGGTCGGAGGTGCTTGGGGAGGTGTTTCATCGGTCAGTTGGCGGTTGTTAGGGTGGCGAGGGCTTGAAAGGTGGGAATCAGAATGGACGAAGAAGAAGCCTCGTAAGACTACGCCCTGCGACCGCACTCAGCTACCGGCAGAGAAGCGACGAACGACTTTAATTCGCCGCGCAGTTGTTCGGCCCCAACTCCAAGTCCTCGGCGTCCTCGGTCAGGGGCTCCTCGCCCCAGTTAATCGACTTAATCTGGTTGTAGTTCGCTGGCTCGTCAGAGAGGCTCTCGACGATAGTCTCGACGAACGCCTCGCGGTCGTCCTCGCCGAACAGGTCGTTGCTCTCTTCGAGGTCACCCAGCGTGGTCGCCAGCGGGCGAATCTCCTCGTCGTTGAAGTGGCCCGGCAGGACCACGGTGTCCTCGGGCAGGTCCGCGAGGAGGTCCAGACTGTCGAATAGCTCCTCGGCCCCCTCGCGGATGTCGGTCTCGGTGTCGCCTTCGAGGTCCGGGCGGCCCACGCTGTCGATGAATAGCGTGTCGCCCGACAACAGGCCATCGCCGACGAGGAGCGAGACGCTCCCCGGCGTGTGGCCCGGCGTGTGGAGGACCTCCAGCTCTCGGTCGCCGACTGCGACGGTGTCGCCGTCAGCAATCGGCTCGTAGTCGTCCAAGTCCCCGCCGTCGTCCTCGTGGAGGTAGTAGGGCACGTCGAGTTCGCGCCCGCCGGAGACGTGGTCGGCGTGGGCGTGGGTGTCGATTGCGCCGACGAGTTCGAGGTCGCGCTCCGCGGCGAGGTCGCGGTACTCGTCGGTGTAGAGGCTCGGGTCGACGACCACGGCCTCGTCGTCGTCGTGGACGAGGTAGGAGACGCATCCCGTGCCGGGACGGACGACCTGAATCACGCCGTCGAGGGACTCGACCTCGTAGGGGACGTGGACTTTGCCCCACCCGCGCATGCCGTCTTCGACCGACTTGGCGTCGTAGCCCTCGTCTTGGAGGTACCCCGCGGCATCGTCGGAGGTGACGCCCCCGATGCAGATGACCGCGATTTCCTCGTCCTCGGGAATCTCGTCCAGCGACTCCTCCAGACCGGAGAGGTCGCCGTCGGCCAACTCGTCGTAGATGGGGAGATTGTGGCTTCCCTCGATGGCCCACTCGTCGTAGTCCTCCTCGTTTCGCACGTCGAGGATGAACAGGTCTTCGTCGTCGCGTCGGTCGGCTACTTCGTCAGGACTGATAGTCGGGCTTTCTTGCTTTGTCTTGCTCATGTCGGGCAAGACTACCGCCCCCGAGCGGATAAACCTAATGGGGTCGTTGGACATCGAGAACTCCGTCCCTGACGCGACTGTCTCCGGCAGAGAGCGCAATTTTCCGCTCTCGACTCGGCGAGTACTTTCCCGCTTCGGACGATGTATCGCCGTCGGTGGCCGTTTTCCGACTGTTTTAATCTTGTAATCCGGACTCAAGACAAATTTGTTCGAGTCCTGATTAGAGAAGGCGAGAGTTGGCCACCGCCGAGGCGGCGGACACGCTGACGAGATGAAAACGCTCAGACAGGTAGGAAAACAAACCTCGTTGTTAGAGAATTGTGTACCTGTCTAAAGAAAACAAGAAGATTGTTTTGCAGAACTCCCTACTCGTCTTCGCCGCCGTCACCGCCGCGCTCGGCCACCAGCACGCCGACCTGCTCGTGGACGCGTTCGACCGCGGTCAGCGCGAATCCGGCGTCGGTCAGCGCGTCCGCGAGGTGGCCCACGGTCGAGGGGTCGTCCACTTCCGGGCTGTAAAACGGCTCGTCGGGGTCGGGTTCGCCGAAGAACATCACGTCGCCGAGGACGAACTTCCGGGGTCCGATTTCGGCAATCGCCTCGATGGCTTCGACCTTCTCGTCGTCGCTGAGGTGGTGCATGGCGAAGTTCGAGACGACGACGTCCGCCTCCTCGACGTTCGGCTCTCGAAATCTCCCTTCCCCGAACTCCACGTTGTCGAGGCCCTGCTCGGCGGCCTTCTCGCGGGCCTGCTCCATCATCCCCTCGCTGATGTCCCGACCGACGACTCTCCCGGCGTCGTCAGCCAGCGAAAGCGCGATGGCTCCCGTGCCGGTACCGAGGTCCGCGACAGTGTCCCCGGAGCCGGGGCTGGCGTGGTCGATTACGAGCGAGACCGACGCGCGGTACTCCTCGGTGTTGTTCTGGCTGTCGTCGTACTCCCTGGCGATGTCGTCGAACCGCGAGGCGTGTTCCTCAAGGCTCCTCTTCATACCTGCCGCGTTTGACCCCCGGTGCAATGAACTCGTCGGACATTCGCTCGCGGTTGCGCTCGGCCAGCACGGCCCACTCTTCCAGTCCCTGCCGAATCTGATCTGTCGAGAACCCGATCGCCTCGCCCACCGCGGCGAGTTCCCGCGGCGCTCGCAGTTGGAGGTGCGAGCGCGGATTCGCGCTGACGACGTAGGGCGCGTCGTACTTCTCGACCAGTTCCCGAAGCTTTCGCAGGTCCTGCAATGCTTGCACTCGCGGCCCGCCGTCGTTCCGGAGGACGCGCGCGAGGTCGAACTCCACCCGAACCCCGTGTTCGACCGCGGCCTTCGCCAGCACGTGGTTGAAGTCACCCCGTTCACGCATCGGATGCGCCAGCACGTCCACCCGGTCGGACTCGACCGCGAACCGGTTCAGCGCGTTGGTCCCGCCGTGGAGCGCCAGAATCGTCTGCTTTGGCCGGTAGTTCCCGACGTGGCCCGACGCCACGTCGGGGTTGTCGGCCCGAATCTCGATGGCGTCCACCATGTCCACGCCGTACTCCTCGGCGATTCGCGCTCGGTCGTAGTCGGCGGTCGCGTCGCTATGGTTGCGCACCACGACGCCGTCGAGGCCGTACTCGGCGGCGGTGGCGGCGAAGCGCGCGACGGTGCTGTCGCCGTCGGGGTGGGCGTGGACGCCTTCGTAGACAGGCATGGACTGCTCTCTGGCGGATATTCTCCCGGCGGCGTTTTGGGTCTGTCCCTTCGACGCCGGGCTTCGAAATCCCCCTTTCGGTCCCTAAATCTCGACCGAGAACGACTCGCGGCCGGACGACTCCTCGGCGAAGGCCGCCAGCAGGTCGGCGGCGGCGTCCAAGTCCTCGGTGTCGATGACCTCGACCGGGGTGTGCATGTAGCGATTCGGCAGGCCGACGTTCAGCGAGGGAATCCCGCCCTGCGAGGTGTAGAAGGCGTCCGCGTCGGTTCCGGTCGAACGCCCGGAGGCCTGCAACTGGACCGGCAGGTCGGCGGCGTCACCGGCCTCTCGGACAGCACTGACGACCTCGGGGTGGTTCGAGGAGCCGCGGGCCACGACCGGCCCGCCGCCGAGTTCGACCTCGCCGTGTTCGTCGTCCTCGTTGCTGATGTCGGGCGAATCCACCGCGTGAGTCACGTCCACGGCGATGGCGGCGTCCACCGGCAGGTCGAACCCGACCATCTTCGCGCCCTGCTTGCCCAGTTCCTCTTGGACGGTGCTGACAGCGTAGACCGTCGCGTCAACGTCGGACTCGGCGGCGCGCCGGGCGGCCTCCGCGGCGACCCAGATGCCCACGCGGTTGTCCATCCCGCGGGCGGCCATCCGGGTGCCCTGCAACTCTCGGACCGGCGTGTCGAAGGTGATGGGGTCGCCAACGTCCACGAGTTCGCGGGCCTCGGCCTCTGACTCCGCGCCGATGTCGATGTGCTGTTCGGCCACGTCCTCGATTTCGTCCTCCTCGGTGTCGCGCAGGTGGATGGCGGTCTGGCCGACCACGCCCCGGACCACGCCGTCGTCGGTGTGAATCTCGACGTGCTGGCCCTTCGTGACGGTGCGGTCGGTGCCGCCGACGCGCGAGGGGTGGATGTAGCCGTCGTCGTCCACGCTGTTGACCATCATGCCGATTTCGTCGGCGTGCCCGGTGAACGCGACTGCGGGGTCGCCACCTTCCACCACGGCCACGGCGTTGCCGTACTCGTCGGTTCGGACCTCGTCGGCGAACTCGGAGACGTACTCGACCCAGACGCGCTGCACGTCGGCCTCGAATCCGGACGGACTCGGGGTAGTTAGCAGACGTTCGAGAAAGTCGCGGTGCGGTTCGTCCATACTTCCGACGAATCAGATGCATGGTAATGAACGTCACGGAAGCGTCGTCCCGTTTCCGACTGGTCGCCCCTTTTGACAGGCCGTCCGGTTCCAGACCGTTTCTCTTCCGACAGACAACGCCTAGTGGCGCGAAACCAGAACGCACTACCTTCTGCAAGTCCTGACGTACCTGTCGTGGGTGACTCAGGATACCGGGCCGTTGCGAACCACCCGACTGTCGTGCGCCTCTATCGGTTCGGCCTCGTCGGCGCGAGCGCAGCGGTCGTCCAGACGGCGGTCCTGTGGCTCCTCGTGGAGTTCGCGGGCCTCAACTACCTGGTCGCGGCCACCGTCGCCATCGAGTTCACCATCGTCCTCCAGTACGTAGCGAACAACGCCTGGACCTTCCAGCACGCGAAGTACACGACGAGATACGACTACTTCGTCGGCCTCGTCCGGACCAACATCGTCCGCGGGAGCGCGATTCCGATTCAACTCGCGCTCCTCTGGGCGTTCGTCAACTGGGCCGGACTGGTCTACCTGCTGGCGAACGGGTTCGCCATCTTCATCAGCGGCCTCTATCGGTACTATCTGGACTCGCGCTGGACGTGGCAGATTGCGTGAATAATTCTCGATGTAAGTATTTGAATCGGTTCCATCTACTTGGCATTCGATTCGACGTATTTACTAAGCTTGCTTACGGGACCTTGATAAGCAACGAAAAGATTAATACTAATCTAACCACCCTCATTCATTATGAGAAAATTACACTTTGGCCGTCGGGGTTTCTTACAATACTTTAGTTGCGGAATTACTGCGCTTCTCGCAGGATGTAGTTCGCAAAATCGGACAAAAGAGTCCAAAAACGAGGAGCTACCTTCATTACGGCGAGTATCTGTAAAAAATCACGATGCAACCACTCGAACAGTCGATGTTGTCATCAAGCGCGACGGTGAAATAATCTATTGGGAGGAATTTGAGATTCGCGGGAAGGATCAGTCGAAAGATATCACATATGGCCCTGAAATTACACCACCAGCGTTCAAATCCATGCCCGCGAAGTGGGCCATCTCATCTCACCTTAGTGGTAAACCGACTGGGAAAACGTTCGACCTTACCGCGAACGGGTCAAGCGGGTGTTACGATGTGATGATTCAGATAAAGGAGGGAACTATCGAGTTCCTCCGTGATACGCCAGAGTGTTCAGAATAAGAGTGAATCGTCCTATTGGACTAACGTCAGCGGAGCCTCGTGGGCGAAGTACATCGGTTTTCCGACGCTATTCAGATGTCGTTCTCGGGTTTCTTCTGAGAGACCTAATTGTTTCGTCCGCTTTGCGATTTTCGCGTACGGAATTTGCTCGACGAGCCATCCCGATTTCGGACGGAAGAGAGTCGTTCCCATCGAAGTCGTTGTTTTCCGTTGGCTCGAAAGATTACTTACTGTTCCTTCTGACGGAACGTAGTCTCCATTGATTGTGAACGTGTAATTCGTGTCACACGCAAGGTCGTAATTACCCACGCACTCGGTCCCGATGTCGAAGACAGAATCATTGGAGTCGGTACACGCTTTGATCCAGCGGAAGAACGAGGTATCCGCTTTCAGATCATTATATGCCCAGATATCGTCGTGGGCGTGAGAGCCGTCCGCACCGGGGTCAACGACATATTTAGCTGCGATATCCGCAGCACTGAACGCGAACGTCGCCAGCGAACTGAGTCTCGTAATCGCTTCTCTTGCGATTGCTAGCGCGAACTCAGTGTGATCGAAATCGTCCGAATCACTGACTTTCGGGTGAACACCGATCTTCTTATCATGAACCGAGATGTACATGTTTTGGGTGGTTCCGTTGGTTAACCACCAAGACTGTTCTTCGACTGCTGGTACGATGTTGTCGTTTTCTGTATCACGTGTTGAAGTTGTGGAGGAGACTCTGAAATCGTGTCCCCAACCATCTCCTCCGCCAATCCAATCAGCGCCATACCATCCGACCGCAGATGAGTGGTAGAGTCCCACGTTCCACGTATTGTAGATTTCGTCGCTGTCGTTCTTCGACCATTTTTCTTGTGGGGTGTCTTCTGCCGCCGCAGGGATGACGGCAGTGTTCGACAGTCCAAGTCCGGCGAACGAGCCACCGAGGCTTAGAGCGCCAGCCTTTTTTAGTGCATCTCTTCTACTAAATTTGTATTTCTCTAGCATGCAATTTCTGGCTAATTGTTGGATGTTTAATTAGTTTTCTAAATATTTATTAAATTAATATAATACATAAACTCACGGAAGACATTGATTCACCGAAACGGCAATTGACTTCAGTTATAAGACGGGAAAAGAAACAGTAAACCGCTGTTCGACTAGAAACCTTTACCAAGAAGCTCGCGGGCGATGATGTTCTTCTGAATCTCGGTGGTGCCCTCGTAAATCTGGGTAATCTTGGCGTCGCGGTAGAACCGCTCGACCGGGAAGTCGTTGACGTAGCCAGCGCCGCCGTGAATCTGGACGGCCTCGTCGGCCACGTCCACAGCGACCTGCGAGGAGAACTCCTTGGCCATGCTGGCGAGCTTCGTGATGTCCTCGCCCTGGTCGACGTTCCACGCGGCCTTGTAGGTCAGGTTGCGCGCGGCCTCGGTCTGGGTGTGCATCTCGGCGAGTTTGTGCTGGATAGCCTGGAACTCCGAGATGGGGCGGTCGAACTGTTCGCGCTCCTCGGCGTAGTCGAGGGCGGCCTCGCAGGCACCCTTGGCGATGCCGACGCCTTGGGCGGCGACCGCGGTCCGGGTCTCGTCGAAGAACTGCATCTGCTGGAGGAAGCCCATGCCGCGCGTGCCGATGAGGTTCTCCTCGGGAACTCGCACGTCGTTCAGGACGAGTTCGGCCGTGTCGGAGGCCCGAATGCCCAGTTTGCCCGTAATCTTGTCGGCCTCGAAGCCGTCGCGGTCGGACTCGACGACGATTTGGGAGAAGCCGTTGTACCGACCGTCGGCGTCGGGGTCGGTCTGACAGAGGACGACGTAGTAGTCGCCGACCGAGCCGTTCGTAATCCACATCTTGTTGCCATTAATCACCCATTCATCGCCGTCCTTCTCGGCCTGCGTCGAGACGCTGGAGACGTCGGAACCGGTGTCGGGTTCGGAGATGGCCGCGCCCATGATGGCCTCGCCCTCGGCGACCGGGGTCAGGAAACGCTCTTTCTGCTCGTCGGTGCCGAACTCCATGATGGCGTCCGCGCCGAACGCCGCCGACGTGATGCAGAGGCCGATACCGGGGTCCACGGCGAACAGCTCCTCGGTGATGATGGCCGACTCGAGGTTGCTGTAGCCCGCGCCGCCGTACTCGATGGGGATGTGGGCACCGAGGAGACCCATCTTCGCGGCCTCGTCCATGATTTCCCACGGATACTCCTCGTTGACGTCGTACTCGCTGGCTATCGGTTCGATTTCGTTCTCGGCGAACCGGCGCACTTCCTCTCGAATCTGCTTCTGTTCGTCGGAGAGTCCGAAGTCCATGGGTCAGGATTACATACCCTGCCCTAAATCCTTTTGTAACCGTAAGTGAACTCGAACGAAGTTTCTAACCTGCGATAGGGAAACGTTGAAACGCCCGGCAACCGAGGGCACGAACATGGACGTCGAAGATATCAACACCATCGCGGTTCTCGGAGCGGGCAACATGGGCCACGGCATCGCCGAAGTCGCCGCCCTCGCAGGGTACGAGGTCAACCTGCGCGACATCAAAGACGAGTTCGTCCAGAACGGCTACGAACAGATCGAGTGGAGCCTCGACAAACTCGCCGAGAAAGACCAGATCTCGCAGGACGAGGCCGACGCGGCCCTCGACCGCGTGACGCCCCTCGTCGACTTCGAGGAGGCCGCCTCGGACGCCGACTTCGTCATCGAGGCGGTGCCCGAGAAGATGGACATCAAGAAGGACGTCTACGGCGAACTCGAAGAGTACGCGCCCGACGAGGCCGTCTTCGCCACCAACACGTCCAGCCTCTCGATCACGGAACTCTCGGAGGTCACCGAGCGACCCGAGCGCTTCTGCGGGATGCACTTTTTCAACCCGCCGGTCCGGATGCAGTTGGTCGAGGTCATCTCGGGCGAACACACCGACGACGAGGTGCTGGACCTGACCGAGGACCTCGCCGAGGAGATGGGCAAGACGCCGGTCCGCGTCCGCAAGGACAGTCCCGGCTTCATCGTGAACCGCGTCCTCGTCCCCCTCATGAACGAGGCGGCGTGGATGGTCGAAACTGGGGAGTACACCATCGAGGAAGTCGACAGCGCGACCAAGTTCGACATCGGCCTCCCGATGGGGAGCTTCGAACTCGCCGACCAAGTGGGAATCGACGTCGGCTACCACGTCCTCGAATACATGCACGACGTGCTGGGCGACGCCTACGAACCCTGCCCGCTCCTCGAAGGGAAGGTCGAGGAGGAGAAACTCGGCAAGAAGACCGGCGAAGGCTTCTACGACTACGACGACGGCGGCGCGGACATCCCCACCGACGCCGGAAGCGAGGACGCCGTCCACCGCCTGCAGGCCGTGATGGCCAACGAAGTCGCCAAACTCGTCGGCAACGACGTGGCCGACCCCGACGCCATCGACGAGGCCGTCATGCTCGGCGCTGGCTTCCCCGAAGGCCCGGCGAAGATGACCGACGACGCGGGTCTCGACACGCTGGTCGAGACGCTCGACGACCTTCAAGAGGAAACCGGCGCACAGCGTTACGAGGCCGCCGACTACCTCCGCGAGGCCGCCGAACAGGGCGGCTTCCGCGGCGGCGAGGACGGCGGCGACAGCGAATCGGGTGCATACGACTACGACACCATCCGCGTCGAGAAGCCCGGCGAGATGGTCGGCAAAGTCGTCCTCGACCGCCCGCACCGGATGAACACCATCAGCGACGAACTCCTTGACGACCTCTCCGACGCCGTGGACGCGCTGGAGGCGGACGACGACGTGCGCGCCATCCTCCTCGTCGGCGAGGGCGACAAGGCCTTCTCCGCCGGTGCAGACGTTCAGAGCATGGCCGCGGGCGGCGGCGACCCCCTTCAGGCGGTCGAACTCTCGAAGAAGGGCCAGGAGACCTTCGGCAAGCTCGAGGAGTGCCCGATGCCGGTCGTCGCGGGCATCGACGGCTACTGTCTGGGCGGCGGCATGGAACTGGCGACCTGCGCCGACATGCGCGTCGCCAGCGAACGCTCGCAGTTCGGCCAGCCCGAACACGACCTCGGCCTCCTCCCCGGCTGGGGCGGCACCCAGCGCCTCAAACACATCGTCGGCGAGGGCCGCGCGAAAGAAATCATCTTCACCGCCGACCGCTTCGACCCCGAGCCGATGGCGGACTTCGGCTTCGTCAACGAAGTCGTCGAGGTCTCGGAGTTCGAGGAGCGGGCCTTCGAACTCGCGGCCGACCTCGCCGCCGGACCGCCCATCGCCCAGAAGTACACCAAGCGCGCGATGCTCGCCGGTCGAGACGACACCGACGCCGGTCTGGAAGTCGAATCGCAGGCGTTCGGCCACCTCATGAGTACCGACGACCTGATGGAGGGCATCACGGCGTTCATGGGCGACGGTGAGCCAGACTTCGAAGGGAAGTGACCGAAGCGAACGCCGTCAGGGTTTGCGGCTGACGGGAACTAACTCATTCGGCGTAGACATTTTCATTTCCTAAGGTGGCGATTCTGATTTCACAGCGGTCGTGCTGAGTGACCACTGTCGGTTATCTCCGAATACGTTTCTCCCCCAGTTCCGAGAAATTTTTGTAGTCTCGATAGTCTAGAAAGACTACAGATGAAGCGATACCGGAACAGTCGTTGGCTCGAAGAAAAGTACTGGGAGGAGGGACTGACGCAGAAGGAAATCGCCGAGAAATGCGGTATCTCGCCGACGACAGTCCGGAAGTACATGAAGCGGTTCGACATTCCCACCCGCGAGATGCGCGGCGAGAATCACCCGATGTACGGCCGAGAGCGAACCGAAGAGGAAAAACAGAAAATCTCCGAATCGTTGGAAGGTCGGACCCTCTCGGACGAGACTCGACGGAAGATGTCGGAAGCACAACGAGGACAGGAACTTCCGAAGGACGTGCGCGAGAAGATTTCTAATTCCCTTGAAGGCTTCACTCGACCCGAGGAAACCCGCCGAAAGATGAGCGAATCTACAGCAGGAGAGCAAAACCCGAACTGGCGAGGCGGATACAGCAATCGGTACGGCTCTGGCTGGTCGGTCGTGCGCGAGAAAATCCGTGAACGCGACGTAGTGTGCCAGCATTGCGGTCACGACGGGTCAGAACGCCGTCTAGAAGTACACCACATCGTCCCTGTTCGGGTGTTCCGGAAGGCCGACCATCTCGAAATCGAGGACGCACACGAGGAATCGAACCTCGTCCTGCTCTGCAACCGCTGTCACGGTCACGCAGATCACGGACAAATCGAGTTCGACGCTCCGATAGAACTACTCTTCAAGGGCAAGCGCGAGAACCCATCACGTGACAAATCGCCCCACGGCGAGAGAGCGATTTAGTTGGGTTTATAAGCATGCGGGCCATTCGTCGAAATGCGTCCGGAAGTGGACCCGGACCGAAGTAGTCGCTCCGTTAGTGTAGTCCGGCCAATCATCAGGGCCTTTCGAGCCCCGGACCTGGGTTCAAATCCCAGACGGAGCATACTTTTCCAAGAAATTACCCTCGATTAGCGACGATTCTTCAATTCTCGCGTTCCGCAAACCGCGCCGAGGTCCGACCTACTCGAACCACAGTTGGCCGAACGATTCGAAGAACGGTCGTCCGGTATCGACCCGCTCGTAGCGCGCCCGGAGGTCTCGCGCCACGTCGGCCACCGCGTCGGCGTGGGCGTCGAACTCCTCGCGGTACGAGCGCTCTAACCGATTACTGACGTAGGCCCGGAGCGACTGGTCGCTCTCCAGCGCCTCGAAGACGGTGTCTCGGCCGGTGGGGAGGGTTCGCTCCTCGGGAGCGACGACGTGCCCGAGGAGGACCTGATTCGAGGCCAGCGCCTCTAGTCCGGCGTCGATGGCGTCCACGTCGCCCAGAAAGTCACTGCACACCACGACCAGCGCCTTCGAGTCGATGGTGGCGGCGTAGTCGGCAAGCGCGTTCTCGAAGTCGGCTTCGCCGTCGGGGGAAATCTCGTTGCATCGCTCGACCAGCCCCAGCACCTCGCCGCGGTTCGAGCGGCCGCGGTCGAGTCGCTCGGCGGCGGAGTCGAACACCGCGAATCGGAAGTCGTTGTGTTCGCGGGCGGTGAGGTAGGCGAACCCTAACCCGAGTTTGGCGGCGGTCTCGAACTTGTGGGCGTCGCCGTCGCCGAAGTCCATCGACGCGCTGGCGTCGACCAGCACGTGGACCGTGAAGTTGCGCTCGGCCTCGAACTGCTTGACGTACAACTCGTCGGTCCGGGCGTAGAGGTTCCAGTCGATGAACCGCGGTTCGTCGCCGGGCGCGTACCGTCGGTAGTCGGCGAAGGTCAGGCCCTCGCCGACCGCCTCGGTGGTGCGCTCGCCCTGCTGGTTCGACCGGGCGTCTCGGTCGCGGGCGGACTCGAACCGGTCGAGTTCGTCCAGAAAGTCGGTGGTAATCATCGGTCTGCGACCAGCGCCTCGATTACGTCGTCGGGGGCCAAACCCTCGCGCTCGGCCCGGAAGTCCACCACGACGCGGTGGCGCAGGACCGGCACGGCCATCGCGGTCACGTCCTCGCTACTGACGTGGGTCCGGCCCTCGACCAGCGCGCGAGCCTTCGCGGCTCGGACCAAGGACATGCTGGCGCGGGGACTCGCGCCGTACTCCAAGTCGTCGGCGGTCCGAGTCTCGCGCACGAGGTCCACCGCCGTGTCCCGCAGGTCGTCGGCGATGGGGACCTGATGGGTGAGCTGTTGCATCTGGCGGAGTTGCCCGGTCGAGACGCGCTGTTCGACCGAGACCGAGGAGTCCACGTCGCGGGTGTACCGGTCGACGATTTCGCGTTCGGCCTCGGCGTCGGGGTAGTCCACCAGAATCTTCATCAGGAAGCGGTCGGACTGGGCCTCGGGCAGGGGGTAGGTCCCCTCTTGGTCGATGGGATTCTGGGTCGCCAGCACGAAGAACGGTTCCGGCAGGTCGTAGGTCTCGTTGCCCGCCGTGACTTGGCCCTCCTCCATCGCCTCAAGCAGGGCCGACTGGGTCTTCGGGGTCGCTCGGTTGATTTCGTCCGATAGCACGAGGTTGGCGAACACCGGTCCCTTCTCGAAGGTGAACGACCGGCCGGTCTCGGTCTCGCGGACCATCTCGGTCCCGATAACGTCCGAGGGCATCAGGTCCGGCGTGTTCTGGATGCGCGAGAACGACAGGTCCGTCACCTCCGCCAGCGTCCGGACGAGGAGCGTCTTGCCCAGTCCGGGCGTACTCTCCAGCAGGGCGTTGCCGTCGCAGAGCAGGCAGGCAAGCACTTGGTCAACCACCTGCTCCTGTCCGACGATTCGCTTGCGGACCTCCGAGCGGATGGCCTGAATGCGGTTCGTCACGTCGTCGATGGTCGGTTTTCGGTCGGTCATGGGTCGGTTGTCGGTTTTCGGTCGGTCACGGGTCGGTTGTCGATTTCAATCATCGGTCGAGTTCGCCTCCAATCGGTGCGCGTAGCGTTGCACGAGCGCGGCGTCCTCCACCCGGTCGGGCGAGGAGAACCCGGCGCGCTGGGCCTCGACGGCCTCGTCACCGCCGGACTCGCCGCCGTCGCGCTCGTAGTTCCAGTCGCGCTCGCCCTCGCCGCCGGGGCTCGCGCTGACCGCGGCCGAGAGGTTCTTCGACCCCGCGGTCACGTCGGTCGGTTCGCCCAGCACCTCGTCGCCGGATTTCAGTTCGGCGGTCTGGTTCGGGAGCGCGCGCTCGGACGGATTCCCGGCAGGCCCGCCAGCGCCCGGCCCGCTTTCGGAGACGCCGACGCCCAAATCCACGCCGACGACCGCGGTCTGGACCGTCGCCAGACTCAGCGCGAGCGCGAGAGCGACGGTCGCGGCGAGTCGGGTCGCGTTCAGCAGGCCGACGCTGGAGGTCTCGCGGAGTTTCTCCAGCACGTCGGCGTAGAGCGCCCGCTCCACGGGGTTCGGTCGGTCGGGGTGTTCGGAGCCGTCTCCTCGGTCGCCTCGGCCGGATTCGGCCACGTCGCGGGCGGTCCGGAGCGCCTCCCGAATTTCGGGATTGGCCGCCTCGAACTGCTCGGCGGCGGGTCGGCGCGTCCGGATGCGAAACTCCGCGGCGAACGCGACCGCGCCCGCGACGAGCGCGACCAGCGTGCCGAGGTCGGGCGCGGGCAGTCCGGCCGAGGAGAACGTCTTTGCGGCGACTTCGGCGTCCAAGGCTGGCACGCCGACCGCGGTGGCCGCGAAATCGACCGCCAGCAGGACGCAGACCGCGTCGAGGCTGGCGTAGACCAGCGCCGCCTTTCGGCATTCCCGGCGAATCTCGGCGAGCGCGGCATTGATTTCGTTGCTTTCGGAATTGTCTTGATTCTCTTTAGACAACTTCTTGTTTGTCTCTGACTCCGAGTCCTCGGTCATCGTCTCACCTCCGCGGAAAGGACGCCGCTGGGAACGCGGGCGGGACTGCCGAGGTGACGCTCTCCGAGTCGTGTGAGCAGTCCTGCCTCCGACCCCGCGTCCGACCGGCTCCGCCGGAGTCGGTCGGGCCGCGCGTAGTCGTTCGACGACGACTCGTTGAGTTCCTCGCGGAGGCGCTCTATCTCCTCGCGGAGGTTCGCTATCGTCCGGTTCTTCCGGATGAGCATCCGCTCGTGGCGGTCGAGCGTCTCGTTGACGCGCTCAAGCGTCGCGTTGCGTGCCTCGCCCCGCGTTTCGAGGCGCTCGATGGTCTCGTTGAGTTCGTCGGTGCGCTCTTGGGTCTCCTCGAACTGGCGTTTCAGCCTGTCGCGCTCGTCTTCGAGTTTCGAGAGGCGACTCCGGGCCTGCGAGAGGTCTCGCTCGGTCGAGTCGAGTTCCGACTCGGTTTCGTTGAGTTGCTCCTCGGTCGCTCGCAACTGCTCGGACACCTCCTCGATGTCCGAGAGCCGAGTCTGGAGCGACTGGTTGATGTTCCGGAGCGTCCGATTCAGTTCCGCGACGCGCTGTCGCTTGGCCTCCACCTGCGCCGATAGTTTCTCGTTCTCCTCGGCCAGTTTGCGGTTCTCGGTCCGGAGTTCGTCGACCGACTCCTGATAGTAGACGGTCGTCCCGACCAGTCCGACGGCCGACAGCGTGACGAACAGCGCCAGCGCGACGTTGATGGTGTCACCGATGTAGCTCATGGAATCACTCCCTGACCGCGATAGCGTCCGAGTCGCCGGGCGCAGACCTCGCCGACGAGGACCAGCAGGCCCGCCAGCAGGGCGGCCCAGTCCCACGACCGCTCGACCCGGCGCTCGCGGGTTACCTGTCGCTCGACCGCCGACGCGACGGTCGCTGGCCGATTCGCCGAGAACGCCCGGCCGCCGGTCTGCTCGACGGCCCGCTTCAGTTCCGGCGAGACGCCGAGCGCGGCGTACTCCGCCGGGTAGTTGACGGCGTAGGCGCTCCCCGAAACCTCCCGATAGCCGACTTCGGTCGGGGTCTCCTCGGCCTCGTAGCGCCCCGGCGCGACTTCCGAGAACGACAGACTGGCGCTCCCGACGCTCTCCGGCGGCTCGCTGCCAGCGTAGACGAGGGTCGTGGGTTCGCCGACGCGGGTGTCGGGCGAGGAGACCACGCCGGTCGCCTTGCGCTGCGGGTCGCCGATGGCCCAGTTCACCGACCGCGAGACGAGTAGCGAGTCGGGCTTGGTCAGCAGGTCCCCGAGGCCGCCCTCGGCCCCGTAGGCGGTGACGCTCGCAACTCTGCCGAGGCCGAACCGCCACGTCGAGATGGCGGGCGCGCCGTAGCCGGTCGCCACCAGCAGGTCCGCGCTCTCCTTGACGCTGACCTCGTTGACGCCCGACAGCGAGGCCGTCGGCGAGACCCCGCGCGTGACGAAGTGACCGTCGTCCACGACGACAGCGTGGTCGCCGTCGTACTGCCGGTTCGCGCCGCCGAACTCGACCCGGAGTCGGTTGGTCTCGTCGGCCAGCAGGAAGGAGCCGTCGGTCCGGTCGGCGACGCCGCGGAGCAGGCCCTCGTTGACGCTCCCGACGCCGACGCTGACGACCCGGACGTTCCGGTCGGAGAGCTTTCGGGCCGCCGCGAACGCGGGTTTCGGGGAGTCACGACCGTCGCTCAGGAGGATGACCGTCCCGCCCTCGTCGCCCAGAAGTTTCGACGCCCCGAGCAGTCCCGCGCCGATGTCCGTGCTGCCGCCGCTCCGGAGGCGTCGAATCTTGTGCTCGAGCCGTCCGCGACCGGAGTCCAGCGACGTGCGGTCCGCGACTCGGTAGGCGTCGCCGTCGAACGCGACGACGCCGACTTCGTTGCGGTCGCCGAGTTGGCCCAAAACGTCGAGCGCGAGCGCCTTCTGGACCGCCATCCCGGCCTTCGCGCTCCCCGAGACGTCCACCGCCAGCACGACCCGAGACTTCTGGCCGGTCGAGCCGCCGACCCGGACCGGGAGGAGCGACGAGATGCGGGAGTTGCCGTATCGGCCCTTCTCGTAGGCGCGTTCGCCGCCGACCACCACGAGGCCGCCGCCGTCGATGACGTGGCTCTGGAGCGCGCCGACGTTCCCGAGGTCGGGTGCGGCGACGTCCTGAATCACGACCGCGTAGTAGTCGCTCAGGTTCGTCGGGACCGATTTCGCGCGAGTCACGTCGTAGAGTTTCCGGAGGTACGATTCGAGGGCGTAGTCGCCGCGACTCACGTAGAGGACCCGGGGTTGCTCGACGACTTGCACCGTCTTGCGGGAGGCGTCGTTGACCGCGAAGGCGTCCTCGGTCCCCGAGATGCGGGCCGTGACTCGGTGCGGGCCGGTCTCGCTGAAGTTGTGCGCGAACGACAACGACCCGTCTTTCGGAACTTTTCGGGAGACGACCTCGGAACCGTCGATAGTGACCGTGACCCGGGCACCGCTCGGAGTCTTCTCGATGCCAGCCACGCGGACTCCGAACCGACTCTCGACGCCGACGCTGGCCTTCCGCGGCCCGGAGAGCGTGACGCGGGCGTCGGACCGATTTGCGGTGAGCCGGACCCGATTGATCGTCGCGTTGACCGACTGGGCGAGGTCGCCAGCCCGCGATAGCGACGCGCCGCCCGTGGTCTGTCCGTCCGAGACCACGAGCAGACTCGCGTTCGGCCGGAGGTTGGCGACGACGCCCTCGCCGACTCGGGACCGGTTTTCGGTGCCGACCGTGACGCGGTTCACCGCGATGCCCTGCCGTTCGATTCCGGATTCGAGGTCGTCGGCGACCGGCGAGTGGACGCCCATGCTGGCCGACTCGTCCACCAGCATCGTGACCTGCGGGTCGCCCGCCGTGGTCGCGGTGGTGACGGTGGTCGGCCCGGCGGCCGCGGTCACGAGGCAGGTCACGACGACGAGTCGAGTCCCGAAGAGCGCGAGGCGAGCGCGGCGACTCGGTTCGCTGTCGGCCGATTCGTGGTCGGATTTTTCCCCTCCTCGCCGGACGACGAGGACCCAGAGGACGAGCGCGGCGACCGGCACCGCGCCGAAGACGACCGGCCGGGCGAACTCGATGGCGGTACCGACTGGGAGATTCATCAGAGGTCACCTCGATAGCGCAGGTAGGCCATCTCCAGCAGGACGACCAGGACCGCGAGGCCCGCGACTGCTGGCGTCAACTGCTGGGGAACGGTGGTCGTCTCGGTGTCTCCTCCGGCCGCGCCGCCCTCAGCTTCGGACTCAATCGAGGGAGCCGCGACGTTCGACTCCGCAGCGCTGGCAAGCGACGCGGCGTAGCGCCGCCCGCCGACCTCGTAGGAGCCGACCCGTCGGAAGGTGAGGAGGCCGGTTTTCCGTTTCCCGGCGGGCGTCTCGACGGTCGCGTTGCCGCCGAGCGGGAGGGTGGTCCCGGTTCGGCGGTTCATCGACGACAGCGAGCGCCGCCCGGTGAGTTCGTAGACGACGCGCTTCCAGAACACCGGATAGCGGTAGTTGTGTTCGAACGACGAGTTGTCGGCGGGGTAGCCGTAGTAGAACACCCGGCCTCCCGAAAGCGGCGCGGCGGCGAGCAGGGGCGTGCCGTTCGCGGTCCGGAGGTGGGCCGTCCCGGCCCGGAGGTCGGCGCGAACGTAGCCCTCGGGTGCCGGGAAGGTCACGTCCTCGGTCAGGGGCGTCGGCGACGGCTGGCGGACTGTCGGGTCGGTTGCGGTGCCGTTGGGCGCGACGGGGAGGAGGTCGCCGTAGCCCACCGCCGAGAGGTTCGACTGGGCCTGAATCACGACGCCGCCGCCCGCCGACAAGGTCTCGCGGGCCACGCTGAGCGTCCCGTCGAGGAGTCTGTCGGGGGCGACTTCGCTGAACACCACGAGGTCGTAGGACTCCGAAATCGACGCTGGCGGATGTTTGACCGTGACCCGCGTCCCCCGGATGACCGACAGCGCGGTGGTCAGCGGGCGGTTCTCGTCGTTGGTGACGACCAACACGTCGATGGTCGGCTCCTCGGGTGCCGCGATGGCGAGTCGGTCGTCGGTCGGGAAAGAGTCGCCGGGCGCGAGTTCGAGGGTCCCGCCGCCCGCCGGGACGGAGAGTCTCGCGGTGGCGACCTCGCCGGGGTCGAGAGTTAGGGACTCGCTCTCGCCGCCGAGCGTGACCTTCCGGGTCGCTCGGCGCTCGCCGAAGTTCTTGACCCGGACCGAGACGGTGCCGTTGGAGAAGGACGACCCCACGACGCCGACGTTTTCGGACCCGCCGCCGGAGAACTGCCGGAGTGCGACCGTGTAGCCTCTGGCGCGGGCCGACGCGACCGCGGTCCGCCAGTCGCCGGAGGCGAAGTCGCTCAGGACCACGATTCGGGCGTCGTCGCCCGCGACGGCCGCGGCGCGACTGACGGCCTCGCGGAGGTCGCTCGTCCCGGCGGTGACTCGCAGGTCCGAGAGCGCGGCCTTCGCCTCGGTCGGCGGAGCGCGCCGGGTGGGGACCGTCGTCTCCGCGCCCGCGACGACGACCGAGGTCTCTGAGGTCACGGCGTCCTCCGCGGCCTGTACGGCTCGGTCGAAGCGCGTTTTTTCGCCCGCTTCGGTCGCCATGCTCGCGGTCGCGTCCACCACGACCACGGTCTCGGAGACCGTCTCGCGCTCGGAGACGGGGACGTAGGGCGCGGCCAGCGACACCGCGACGAGGAGGACGGCGAGCAACTGGAGCGCGAGCAGGGCGTTGCGCTGGAGTCGTCGGAGCGCGGGGTGGCGGCGACGCTCCTCGCGGTCCCCGAGCAGGAACTCGACCGCGGGGAAGGCGACCTCCTCGGGGTCGGGTTTGAGCAGGTAGAGCGCGATTATCGGGAGCGCCGCGGCGACCGCGGCGAGGCCCAGCGGCCGGAGGAACACCGACGAGAGGGCGTCTGCCAGCGTCACGGCTCAGGGGCCACCTCCGGAGCGCAGAGCGGAGCGAGCGAGGAGCTGTCGCCGGGCGAAATGGACGGGGCTACGGCTTCTGACCATCGTTGGTGAGTCGCCCGCGTTCGGAGCTGTTGGAGGGCCGACGGGCGATTTGGTGGTTGTGAGAACGGATAGTGTAAATACTTTTTCATCAGGCGGCGTTCGGACGAGGGGGACCCGACTCGACGGTCGCTCGGACCGTCGGTGACGCGCTATCTCGGCGTCACGTTCGCTACCCCGGCATCACGTTCGCTATCCTGGCGTCACGTTGCCAGACCGTTGCGGGACCCGGAAGAAGACCGTGTCGTCGGTCTCGCCGTCCGCCTCGACCGTCAGCGTGTAGAGGGCCGGGTTCCAGACCGTCGGTGTCCATCGCAACCGACCAGTTGCCGTCGGTGTTCCAGTTGTCGGTCCAGACGACCGGGACGCGCCCGGCCGACGGCCCGGAGATGGCCTCGACCCGGATGGTGTTGTCGCACGGGAGCAGGTTGGTGTAGCCCGCGACAATTATCCCTGTTCGGGCGCGAGGCGAGTCAGTCGTCCGGTTCGACGGTCGAACCGTCCCGCGAGGGTCGCCGCGGGGTAGCGGTGGCCGCGATGACGGCTTGACGGCGGGTCGAGCGATTTTCAGGAGGTGACGACGACGTCCACTTTCCTGGTCCGCGGGCCGTCGCACTCCACGAGCAGTATCGACTGCCACGTCCCGGTGGCCAGTTCGCCGTCCTCGACCGGGACGCTGACCGACTCGCCCAGCACGGTGGCCCGGAGGTGGGCGTCGGCGTTGTCGTCGATTCGGTCGTGGCGATAGTCGCCGTCGCTCGGTGCAAGGTCCTCGGCGAACTCCTCGATGTCCTCCAGCAGTCCGGACTCGGCCTCTTGGACGACCACCCCGGCGGTGGTGTGACGGACGAAGACGGTGCAGACGCCCGACGAGACGGAGTCCGGAATCTCGTCGGCCACGCGGTCGGTCACGTCCACGACCTCGGTTCGGTCGCTGGTCTCGACGCGGAACATACCAAACGGTCGCACGGCGAACCCCGTAGTTGCACCGGAGGACCGGGCTTTGGGAAATGTTTTGTTGTGTTTAAGGCTTGTAATCCGTTGTGTATCAAAGCCTTCGGACTCGTTCGGAACCTACTGACCGGCGCGCGCTGGCGCGGCTTTATGCCGCGCCATCGTCGCGCGAGGGACGAGCAACGCAGGCCACAGGCCGAGTAGCGCAGGAGGTTGGGGAGGTGTGAGGGCCGTGCTGTGCGGTGCTGTGCGGTAGACGCCTCGGCTCAAGCCTGAAGCTAGCTCCGACGAACAATCCAGTGTTGATAGCTGGCTCCGACGAACAATCCAGTGTTGATAGCTGACTCCGACGAATTAACCTCGGTGCCGATAGCTGGTTCCGACGAAGCAATCCCAAGATAGCCAAAGATAGCTCCGACGAACCAATCCCGGTGCTGGTCGCGGTGCAGTTGCGGTTTCGGATACGCGAATCTTCCTCGTCTCCTGATTAGCCCCTTTCAGGTGCTACTTTACACCCGCACGCCAAACCACCGCGTACGAATGACCGACAGTACACCCGACCTGCTCGTCCTGCGGAAAGGGACCCACGGCGTCCCCGTCTCCGAGTTCGCCGACGAACTCCGCGAGCGCCTGCCGGACCTCGACGTGCGCCACGCCCGGACGCCGAAAGAGGAGCGCGAACTCGTCGCCGACGCGCCAATCGTCGCCGGGATGGAGTTGGACGAGGACCTGCTGGCCCACGCCGACGCGATGGAGTTGTTCGCCTGCGCCTACGCCGGGACCGGCCACCTGCCCCTCGACGCGCTCGAAGACCGCGGCGTGGCGGTGACGAACGCCTCGGGCGTCCACGGGCCGAACATCGCCGAACACGTCATCGGCAATCTCCTCGTCTTCGCGCGCCGCCTCCACGAGGGGTGGCGTCGCCAGCAGAACCGCGAGTGGCGGCACTTCCGCGCTCACGAACTACAGGACAGCACCGTCACCGTCGTCGGCCTCGGCGCGATTGGACAGTCCGTGGTCGAGCGACTGGCGGGCTTCGGCGTCGAGACCATCGGCGTGCGCTACACCCCCGAGAAGGGCGGCCCGACCGACGAGGTCCTCGGCTTCGGCGAGGAGGACTTCCACGAGGCGCTCGCGCGCACGGACTATCTCGTACTAGCCTGCCCGCTGACCGAGACGACGCGTGGCCTCGTCGGGAGCGAGGAGTTCGAGACCCTGCCGCCCGAGAGCGTGCTGGTCAACGTCGCCCGCGGGCCGGTGGTCGAGACCGACGCGCTCGTGACCGCCCTCCGGAAGGACTACGTCCGCGGCGCGGCGCTGGACGTGACCGACCCCGAACCGCTTCCCGAGGACCACGCGCTCTGGAACTTCGAGAACTGCCTGATTACGCCCCACTGCTCGGGACACACGCCGGAGTACTACTCCCGACTGGCTGACATCGTCGCGGGGAACGTCCGCCGGTTGGACGAGGGCGAGGAGTTGGAGAATCGAGTCGTCTGAGGCGATTCCACGCCAAACGCGGCCTCGCTCGCTTTCCGATTCCGCGCTTGTCGAAACATATTCGTAAAAGGAGAACGACGTTCAGGTGCGAGTCGATTAGTGAAAACGACCCTCAACTTAAAAACCATCGGCCTATTTCTCGCAGGCTGAAAATCTGCTCCGTTTTCTAACCCGATGGAGCGACGACGTTCGAACATGAAGGAGCAAATCGACCTCGTCTTTCGGGCGATGGCCCACCCGCTTCGGCGCGAGGTGCTGGCCCTGCTCGCCCGGCGAGACGACGGCGTGGCCGACGTGGTCGAGTTGGCAGACGGACTCGGGCACCTGTCCGAGAAGACCGACGAGCAGTTGCGGGTGGCGTTCCACCACGTCCACCTGCCGCTCCTCCGAGACGCCGGACTCGTCGAGTACGACGACCGAACCGGTTTCGCTCGACACCAAGACGGCTCCTCGTCGGACCTCGCTGAGTCCATGCTTGCGAAGTCCCGCGAGTTAGAGAGTTGAATCTGACCTCGGCTCGGCAACTAGTTTTATCTGCCCGGCCATCGACGTTCGAAGTATGCGAAAACGCATCAAACGAGTCCTGAACCGCGCAGAGTACGCCGCCGCCGGGGCTGCGGTCGGCGGAGCGCTCGGCGGACTGTTCAGTCGGAACGCCGCCAGCACCGCCGCCGGGGTCGGCGCGCTCGTCGGCGCGACCATCGGCGAGAAGCGCGGGTCGGTCGACGCGGCCGTGACGAAGGTGACGGAGACGCGAGAGCGTCCCCAGAACCTGCTCCGCGGGAAGTAACGCCGGGAGAGCGGGTCCGGCGAACCCCGTCTCAGCCGCCGCGAATCCCGACTGCGACGAGGAGGACGCCGACTCCGCCGCTCGCAAGCGCGGCGTACCAGAGGACGACCCCGCTTCGGGGATTCGCGGCCGTCGGGCCTACGGTCGAAAGTAGCCCTGCGAGTCCGAGAAAGCACGCGCCGAGTGCGAGCGCCGCGAGTCGAACCCCGCGCCGCGTCGAACCGGGGTCGCCGGAGTCGGCTTCCACGCCGGATTCGAGCGCATCGCGGACCGCGGCGTCGGCCTTTCGGGGTACCACGAGCGACCGCGGCGTGCCGAAGGTCGCGGCCTCCTCGGCGTACGAGAGTCGATAGACGACGTAGCCGCCGACCACCCACCGCCGGAAACCGGCCAGCGTTGAGCAGTCGATAGCGGTGCCGGAGTAAGTGAGCATCGCGGCGTCCGCGTCGATTTCGCCCTCGGAGGCGAGCAGACTGGCGAGCGCTAGCGGTAGCGAAACCGTCGCCACGACCAGTGTCGAGAACCAGTTGTACGGGGCGAAGAAACCGCCGAGAACGAGGAACCCGAGACCGCCGACAGACGCCGCCGCGAGTGACTTGCGTCCGAGTCCGCGGAGCGCGGGGGTTCCCTTTCGCGGGGAGGTCGCCGCGAGGTGGGGCGCAGTCCGCGCCAGTCCGAAGAGGAACGCCAGCAGGACGCCGACGCCAAGCGCGTACCGGCCTTCGACCACCAGCAGGACTCCGAGGCCGACCGCTCCGAGGGCGATGCCGAGGCCGAACCCGCCGACGACGCCGACCGAGACGGAGGCGAGCGCCCGGAGGAGTCGAGAGTTCTCCGGGGTGTGCGACCACGAGACCGTCTCGGAGCGGGGCGTCACAGCATCCGGTACTGACCCGAAGAAAGTAAACCCCCGCTAAATCCAGCCTTCGCTCTGGAGCAACTCGCCGTTCAGCACCGCCGCGCCAGCCGCGCCGCGAATCGTGTTGTGTGCCAGACAGTTGTACTGAATACCTGCGGGCGTCGTCTGGACGCCGCCAGCGGCGACCGACATCCCGCCGCCCAGCGTCCGGTCGAGTCGGGGCTGTGGTCGGCTCGGGTCCTCGAACACCTCGATGAGTTGGTCGGGCGAACTCGGCAGGTCGAGGCTCTCGACCGCGCGGAAGGCCGCCTCGATTTCGGCCTCGCTCGGGTCGGCGTCGAGTTCGGCCCAGACGTTTTCGAGGTGGCCGTCGATGGTCGGCACGCGGTTACAGGAGGCCGAGACCTCGGCGTCGTGACGGGAGAGTTCCGCGCCGTCGAAGCTACCGAGGAGTTTCCGGGATTCGGTCTCCATCTTCTCCTCCTCGCCGCCGATGTGCGGGATGACGTTGTCGATGATTTCCATCGAGGAGACCCCGGAGTAGCCAGCGCCGGAGACCGCTTGCAGGGTCGAGACGTGGACCCGCTCCAGACCGAACTGGTCGAGCGCAGACAGCGTCGGGACCATCGTGATGGTCGAGCAGTTGGGGTTCTTGACGACCGCGCCGTCCCAGCCGCGCTCGTCGCGCTGGACCTCCAGCAGGTCGAGGTGGCCCGGATTGATTTCGGGAATCACGAGGGGCACGTCGTCGGCCATCCGGTCGTTCGAGGAGTTCGACGAGAGGACGTACCCCTCCTCGGCGAAGTCGGGTTCGACCTCGCTTGCGACGCCCGAAGGGAGCGACGAGAACAGCAGGTCGACGTCGTCGGGGACCTCCGCGGGGTCGGTCGCGCGCACCGTCAGGTCTGCCACCGCGTCGGGAATCGGGGCGTCGACCCGCCACTTCGCGGCCTCGCTGTAGGAACTGCCCGCGCTGTCTTCGCTCGCCGTTACCGCCGCCAGTTCGAATTCAGGGTGGCCGTCCAGTAGCTGGATGCATCGCTGGCCGACCGCGCCCGTCGCACCGAGGACTCCGACTCGTACAGACATTGTTCGGGAGTAGGGTGATAGGCCGTGAAAACGGTTTTGGTCTCCCTAAACCTTTCCAAATCTCGAATGACATCACGATAGTACCCAATATGTTTTATAAAACCGCGGTAGTGGCGGATATAATTTATAAAATGTGGGGTCCCGTGTTCAGGAAGAGTTCACGAAGAGCATCGGTCGCTATCGCCGAGGCGGACCGATTGCACGGCGCGGCGGCGTCCGACCACGGTTGTCGCGGAGTCGCAACGCTCCGCTGGTGGGTTTCGACGCGCCGGAGAATAGCCTCGCCGATGTACTCGCCGAGTTACTGCTTGCGCGTGACGTAGCCCGCGATGCGGTTGCGGACGCCCTTCGACTCGATGTTGGTCAGCTTCTTGACGCTCTCTTTGTTCTGGTCGAAGTCGGTCGTGAACGCCTCGGGGTACCGTTCGAGCAGGATTCGCCCCGTCTTCTTTACGTAGTCGGGTTTGATTGCCATACTCGACAATTTCCCGTTGTCGACCTTAAAAGCATTCGTTCGGCCCGGCCGCGACGCGACGATGGATTCGTAAGGGTAATGAGGATGGAATATGCACGGAGAATCAGTAACCGTGCGTGGAGCTGACCGAGATACCGATGGGAACATCGAAACCGACGCCGGAAAGCGGGAGTTCGAGAGCGAACTCGAAGAACTCGTTCTCAAGGCGTTCGGGGACGGCGAGGAGATAGAGGGCGTCTGGGACCTCGAATACGAACCCGACGAGATTCCGAACTGGACCGTGACCATCGACCGCAAGGACGGGATTTGAGGCTACTCGCCGACGTACTCAGCCAGCTTATCCAGCGCCGCGCGTACTCGCTGGTCGCCGCACTTTCTGCCGACCTCCTCGAAGTAGTCGAGGCGCTCGCGGAGTTCGGTCTGGTCGTACTCGGGGACGTCGAGCCGCGAGGCCGCGACCGTGGCTTCGACCACCGCGGGAAAGCCGCGGGTGACGGTCGGCACCGTCTCGCGCTCGACGCCGGACTCGCGGGGCCGGAGTTTCCACTCTTCCCACTCTGTGCCGCCGGATTCGCCCGAATCGACCTGTTCGACTTCGACCTCGACCCACGCGTCGGCCGAGTCGAGGAGTGGCTCGTCGATCTCGTAAATCGAGAGCGTGGCGTCCACGAAATCGACCGGGTCGCGGGTGAACTGGACGTAGCCGCCGCCCTGCCGGTGGAAGTTCCGCCGGGTGCGGGTGTTGCCCCACGTGCGGGCCGTGACGACGCCGTCCGCCGCCTCATCGCAGTCTGGCGCGTCCGATTCGGGGGGATGGAGTCCGAGCGCGGCGACGTTCCACAGGTCGTTCGGACCGAGCGTGGTCGCGAGCGACTCGGTGACGCCCCGGAACTCGACGGGCCAGCCCGCAACTCCCCCGTCGCGTCTCCCGTCGCTCACACCGACACCTCCCCGCGAGCCAGCGCGACGAACAGTCCCGCCGCGGTGATGTCGGCGGTCGTGCCGGGATTGATACCGTCCTCGACCAGCGAGTCGGCGAAGGCCTCGACTACTTCGGGGCCGCCTTCGAGGGCCTGCTGGGCGCGGACCCGGACGCTCTCGGCGGTCTTCTGGCCGTGCTGTTTCGCCACGAAGGTGTCGGGTTCGCGCGCGAGGAGTTCGAGGTAGACCCGCGCGCCGATGGCCGAGGCCGGGGCCGACCCCGCCAGTTCCGCGAGGCGATTCGCCGCCCAGAAGGTGCGCTCGAACTCGTGGGTCCACTCGCGGGCCACATCGTCCTCGTCGTCGCCCAGCTCCATCACGTCGTAGAGGGTGACGCCGCGCTCCTCGACCGCGGGAACCGCGTCGCTCCCGCGCCGGGCGTCGAGCTCCTCGGCGTCCTCCGGCGGGTCGTCGACGTACACGTCGGCGTGGTCGAAGGCTCGGAAGAAGTTCGCGGCGTCCTCGACGGTCGTATTTTTCACCACGCGCGCGACTCCGTCGGGCGTGAGGTCTCCTTCTCCGGCGGCCCGGACGAGGGGCACGAGGAGCAAGAGCGCGCCGAACTGGGTGTTGCCGCCCTCCTGCTGGCTCATCCCGGCGACGGCCTGCTCGAAGGCCTCGCCGACCGGGGCACCGTTCTGGGCGGCGCGCAGGCCCGGTCCCGCGCCGACCGCGCCAGCGAGGAAGTGTTCGAATCGGAGGTCCGGAAGGTCGCGGTCGCGGTCCACGTTGCCGGGCTTGGGAGTGCCCGCGACTTCCAGCAGGAGCGCGAGCTGGGCGTTCTCGGCGGGAGTCATGCTTCGACCTCCGTTTCTTTCGCTTCTTCGATGCTCTCTGCCTCGAACCACTCGTCTACCGCGCTCCGGACGCGCCGGAGGACCGCGGGGTCGTCGCTCGGCCTGCCGACGCTGACCGCGTCCGCGCCGTAGGCCAGATACTCGCGGACGGTGGCGCGGTCGCGGACGCCGTTGTTGGCGATGACGAAGAGGTCCGATTCGTCGGTGGCTTCGGCGGCGTCTGCAATCTCGGCGACGACGCCCTCGGAGTCCATCGCGTCCACGTGGACGGCGTGGCCCCCGGCGTCGGCGACGAGTCGGGCGATTTCGGGGAGATTGACGCCGGGGAGTTCGGCCCGGACCTTGACGCTGACCGTGGCCCCTTCGCTCGCGGCGGTCCTGACCTGTTCTCGGAGGCGCTCGGAATCCCGCAGGAGGGCCTCGCCAGCGCCCGCGCGGCACATCTCGTCCTGTCGGCAGTGGGCGTTGAGTTCGAGGAGGGCGTCGCGGTCGGCGCAGGTCTCGGCGACTTTCCGGAGGGGCGGAAGGGTCGCGGTCCGGACGTTGAAGCCCGGTCGGATGTCGGCGTCTCCGAGCGCGGCGAGTTGGCGGTCCACGAACGCGACCGGATTTTCGGGCAGGAACTCCTCGCGGTCGCGCTCGACCATCTCGCGGGCGGCCTCGCGGGTCGGTTCGTCGAGGGCGATACCGCCCAGCATGGCCGCGCCAGCGAATTTTTGGGCGTTCTCGGCCCACTCGGCGTCGGACTGGCCGCTGAGGCTGGCGAGTGCGAGTCGGGGTTCGAACATCACAGCACCTCCAGCGCGTCGGCGACGGCGCGGGCCACGCGGTCGGCGTCCGATTCGTCCTCGATTTCGGTGTCGGTCTTGATTACGGGGCGGTCGAGGTCGGTGTCGTCGTGGTCGTCCAGCACGAAGGCGTCCGCGAAGGGGTAGGCCTCCGCGACGCCTCTCGTAGAGGGTTCGAAGCCGACGCCTTCCATGAGTTCCGCGGCCGGGCCGGAGAAGACCTCGTCTTCCACGAAGGGCGAGATTGCGACCACGGTGGTCTCTTCGAGCGCGTCGTGGAGTTCGTCCAGCGCGAGCATCGGGCCGATGCTGGTGACGGGGTTCGAGGGACCGATGACGACCGGCCCCTCCTCGATTGCGCCGAGCGCGGCAGGCGCGGGAGTTGCGGATTCTGCACCGCGGAACTCGACGGTGTAGACTTCGGGGTCCGCGCGGTGGGCGACCCAGTACTCCTGAAAGTGCATCTCGTCGCGGTACCGGTCGTCCTCGGGCGGCGTGTGGACGATGGATGCCACGGGGTCGTCGCTCATCGGCACCACGTCCACGGGCACGTCGAAGGCGTCGCCGAGGAGGCGCGTGACCTCGGTCAGGCTTCGACCCTCGTCGAGGAGGCCGGTCCGAGTGATGTGGACCGCTCGGTCGCGGTCGCCCAGTTCCATGAACTCCGCGACGCCGGAGAAGCGCCGCCAGCGCGAGAGTTCCCGGCCCGCGGTCTGGGCTTCGGCGGGCAGATAGCGCGGGCCGCCCTCCAAGCCCGCGGCGTCGGCGAGCGCGTGGAGTTCGTCGTGGGTCTCGGTGGTGTCGTCTTCGATACCCCACCAGAGTTCGCGGTCGAGGACGTCGCCCTGGTCGAAGAGGACGGTGTCAACGTCGGGGCACACGAGGAGGCCGCCCAACTCCACGTCGTCGCCCGTGTTGGCGACCACGGTGGTCTCGGCCGGGTCGAAGACGGAGTCGGCTCCGGCGAGGAGCTTCGGGGTGCCGGTCCCCCCGGAGAGAAACGTCGTCATAGGGGGAGGTGCGTGTTCGGGGAGGTAAATGCTTGTGCTGTCGCGGTGCGGTTGCGTGGTTGCTTGGGCTATCGTGGACTAACCCACTTGACCTCCAAAAGCTTATTACTCTACCTCAATATTCAACATTAAATTCAAATATGAGTGATAACTCATCAAGCTCTGATTCGCCCCGAGAAATCACACCTATAGAATACGAAAGCAGTCGCCGTCAGTTACTACGACGGATTGGAATCGGAGCCGCCATCACCGGAACTATCTCCCTCGCTGGTTGTAGTGGCACACTCAGCTCGTCGGAAGAAGTATCGCACAAAACGAACGTGGGTCCAGCCGATTCCGGGATGTCCCAACGAGCGTTTACGGAGTTCGTGAAGAGAACAGAGAAGAGATACGGAAATGCCGGAGTCTGGGGCAACTCCCGAACGGAACCAGCGCACGATTTAGAGTACGTCGGTGCTTGGAAGTCGAGCGAGTCGGTCGAGAAGGGCGATGCGACCGAGGGGTTCGCTATTTTCGATAGCTCCGTCACACTGTATCGGATTCCCGAGAAAGTGAGCGAGGACAGTCAACAGCACTATCAATTTTGGCTCTGGTCCGCGGTCAGACCAGTAGAGCAGGCTTCCGACGACGAGATACTCCCGTTCACACACGTAGAAAACCGCGTCTCCTTCGACGATTCAGCGTATACCATGCTCGCTTATTCTCCGTCGCACGATTCGTCGGAGGGACCCGTTTCTGTCGGGCCGCAATCTCCCGGCGTAGACGGGCTCGCGGTGGACTTTCCGCTTCGTCAGGGCAAAGTCCGGTACGACCCCGACAGCAAAGTCGGGGCAAGCGGAGAGTACGGAGTCCAATGGAACGGGGAGGTTACGCGAGCG
Source organism: Halorussus ruber (assembly GCF_004765785.1). Classification (GTDB taxonomy): domain Archaea; phylum Halobacteriota; class Halobacteria; order Halobacteriales; family Haladaptataceae; genus Halorussus; species Halorussus ruber. The sequence continues at coordinate 406,585 of NZ_SBIT01000001.1, forward strand.
CAATCAGTCAACGCGACGTTCGAAGCGAGTTGGCCAACCGGAGCGAAACACCAGTTCGGTTGGGAGTCCCGTCTCGAAACGACTAAATCTAAATTCTAGTGGATATCGCGCGTATTCACATCTATCGAGCGACCCGACGAAATCATCTGCCACGACCCCTCTACTCCCGGCGGTTTTTATACGAAGGCGAACAACCCAGTAATATGAAGACAATCAAGGACAGCGTCCACGACCACATCGAGGTCGAGGGCGTCGCTCGCGCCTTGTTCGACACGCCCGCGGTCCAGCGCCTCCGGCGCATCAAGCAACTCGGTCCGGCCCATCTCGTCTACCCCTCGGCGAACCACACCCGGTTCGAACACAGTCTCGGCGTCTACCATCTGGCCTGCGAGGGCCTCGACCATCTCGGGATTCAGGGCAAGCGGGCCGAGCGCGTTCGCGCGGCGGCGATGCTCCACGACATCGGCCACGCGCCCTACAGCCACACCATCGAGGAGGTCGTCTATCGCCACACCGGCAAGTACCACGACGACGTCCACGACCTGCTGGCGGAAAACGAAGTCGGCGACGTGCTTCGGAACCACGGCCACGACCCCGACACCATCGCCGACCTCATCGCTGGCGAGGGCAAACTGGGCCAACTCGTCTCGGGCGAACTCGATGTGGACCGGATGGACTACCTCGTGCGCGACGCCCACCACACGGGGGTTCCCTACGGCACCATCGATCACGCGCGCCTCGTTCGGGAGCTGACGCTCGTGGACGACGAACTGGTGTTAGAGGAGGGCAACGTCCCGACCGCAGAGAGCCTTCTGCTCGCTCGCGCCCTGATGAACCCGACCGTCTACAACCACCACGTGACGCGCATCTGCCGGGGCATCCTCCAGCGCGCCAGCGAGCGCCTGCTGGCCGAGTCGGACGTGACGCCCGAGCGACTCCGCCGGATGGACGACCACGACCTGTTCGCCGCGCTCCGGGCGACTCCCGAGACTTCCGAGTACGCCCGCCGACTCAGCGAGCGCGACCTCTACAAGCGGGCGGTCTGGGCCGAGATGGGCGACGTGCCCGAGGAGGTCATCGACGCCGACCACGACGAAATCCGCGAGTTCGAGGCCGACATCGCCGACGCGGCCGGAGTCGAGCAGGGCGAGGTCATCATCGACGTACTCGGCCGCCCGAGCATGACCGAGTCCTCGACGCGGGTCATCGTCAACGGCGAGATTCGGCGCTTGGACCAGCAGTCGGCGCTGGTCGCGGCGCTCCGGCACGTCCAGCGCGAGCAGTGGCGACTCGGCGTCTACGCCCCCGAGGACGACACCGACGCGGTGGGCCACGCCGCCGAGTCGGTGCTGGGACTGGAGACCGACGGCGCGCTCGTCAACGAGATTCGCTCGCCCGGCCAGCGCACGACGCTGGACCAGTTCGAGTAGGGTCTCCTCGGCGGCGAGAACTAATTGCAAGCCGGAAAGTGTCTCGCTCTGTCACTCGTTACGTGTTTACCCGTCATCTCGCTATCAGGTAAGAGTGCGCGGTTTGCCCCGGCGAAAGCGCTAAAAATTCTTATCTTATTTAAATCCTTTGATATTCTGGTAGTGTTATATACTACTTCGCCAGAAAATATAAATCAGAAGAGAGCTTTAGTATCTCACATGGCGACCGAACGTCAATCAGCCCCAGAGTTCGACGACGGACGCACCACCGCGCTCGACGGCCTCGAAGTCGCCCCCGAGGGCGGTTGGAACGCGCTCTACGTGGACGGAAACTGGCGGCCACAGGGCGACCGCGACGGCCTCGACGTCGTGGACCCGACCGCCCGAGACGCCGTCGGGACGGTGCCCGCCGGGACGGCCGCCGACGTGGACGAGGCCTACGCCGTCGCCGACGAGGCCCAAGACGAGTGGGCCGAGGTCGCGCCCGAGGAGCGCGCGGCCGTGGTCGCCGAGGCCCGCGAACTCGTGGACGAGTACCACGAGGACTTCGCGCACCTGTTCGCCGTCGAGTGCGGCGGGTCGCGTCTGAAGGCCGAAATCGAACTCGACTTGACGCAGGGGACGATGGAGGTCGCCGAAGACCTCGCCGACTCCTACGAGACCGAGGAGCGCGAGTCGGTCATCGACGGTAAGCGGAACCTGCTGTTCCGCGAACCGACCGGAGTCGTCGGGGTCATCTCACCCTGGAATTTCCCGCTGTACCTCTCGATGCGGGCCGTCGCGCCCGCCATCGCGCTGGGCAACAGCGTGGTGCTCAAGCCCTCCACGCACACGTCGATTATGGGCGGCCTCGCACTCGCGCGACTCTTCGACGAGGCTGGCCTGCCAGACGGCGTGCTGAACGTCGTCACGGGGAAAGGTTCAGAAATTGGTGACGCAGTCGCCGGGCACTCGACGCCCTCGGTCATCTCCTTTACGGGGTCGACCGAGGTCGGCAGGGAAGTGGGCGCGGCGGCGGCGGAACAGCTCTCGCTCCCGGCACTCGAACTCGGTGGGAACAACGCTCACATCGTCACCGCTGAGGCCGACCTCGACCGCGCGGTCGACGGCGGCGTCTTCGGGTCGTTCACCCACCAGGGCCAGGAGTGCATCTCCATCAACCGCCACATCGTTCACGAATCGGTCTACGACGAGTACGTCGAGCGCCTCGCCGAACGGGCCTCGAAGCTCCCGATGGGCGACCCGCGCGACGAGGACGTGCTGGTCGGGCCGGTCCAGAACGAATCGCAGTACGAGTCCATCGTGGACCTCCTCGAGCGGTCGGTCGAACAGGGCGCCGAAATCGAAACAGGGGGCGACCACTTCGACTGGTTCATCGAGCCGACGGTCCTCTCGAACGTGGACAACGACATGCCCATCGCGGCCGAGGAGCACTTCGGCCCGATTGCGCCGGTCATCCCGTTCGAGGACATCGACGAGGCCATCGAGATGGCCAACGACACCGAGTACGGTCTCTCGGGGTCGGTCCACAGCGAGGACGTCGAGCGAGCGATGGACATCGCCAAGCGACTCGAAACCGGCATGGTCCACATCAACGGCCAGACGCTGAACGACGAACCGCACGTCGCGTTCGGCGGCGTCGGCGCGTCTGGCATCGGCCGGTACAACGGCGAGTGGATCATGGAGGAGTTCACCGAGACCCGGTGGATTTCGGTGCAGGACGAGCCGCGAGAGTATCCTTATTAAGGCGTCAGTGACTCATTTTCTGGTCTTTTAGTCCGGCGCGTGGGCCGCGCGCAGAACTGCGCGCGGCCTCGCGCGAGGGACGAACGACCGAACGAAGTGAGGGAGTGAGGAGGCTGGGGAGGCGTGAGGGTCCTGGGGAGGCCCGAGGTTCGCGGCCGCGGGGCGGTGCTGTGCGACAGACGCCTGTGTTCAAGCCGAACTAGCTTTACGGAATCTCACGTCTCAAGAGTCTCGAACGGATACATTCCACCACAATCTCCGGTAGCCGATAAACGAATAGGGACCTTCAAGGCCGTCGCGGAGAGTCCATCCCACATGATAGTCGAGGGAACCGTCCTCCGCGGTCCCGACTTCGAGCCAATCGAGGGCCGGGTCGTGGTCGAGGACGGCGAGATTACCGCGGTCGAGGAGGCGTCGGTGGATTCGTCGCGCATCGTCCTCCCGGCGTTCGTCAACGCCCACACCCATATCGGCGACTCCATCGCCAAGGAGGCCGGTGGCGGCCTGAGTCTGGCCGAACTCGTCGCGCCGCCGGACGGGTTGAAGCACCAGCTCCTGCGCGAGGCCTCGCGCGAGGAGAAAGTCGAGGCCATGCATCGCTCGATTCGGTTCATGCAGGAGACCGGGACGGCCTCGTTCGTCGAGTTCCGCGAGGGCGGCGTCGAGGGCGTCTACGCGCTCCGCGAGGCGGTCGAAGGACTCGACGTCGAGCCGGTGATTCTCGGCCGCGAGACCGTCGAGGCGATGGAGGCCGCCGAGGGCTTCGGCGCGAGCGGGGCGCGCGACGGCGAGTTCTCCCGCGAGCGCAACGCCACCGCCCGCGAGGGCAAACTGTTCGGCATCCACGCTGGCGAGCGCGACCCCACGGACATCAACCCCGCGCTGGATTTGGACCCCGACTTTCTGGTCCACATGGTCCACCCCGAACCGCTCCACCTCGACCGCTTGGAGGACAGCGCCATCCCGGTCGTGGTCTGCCCGCGCTCGAACCTCGTGACCGGCGTCGGCGTCCCGCCCATCGCGGAACTGGCCGACCGGACGACGGTGGCGCTGGGCACCGACAACGTGATGCTCAACTCACCCTCGATGTTCCGCGAGATGGAGTTCGCCGCCAAACTCGCCGACGTGAGCGCCCGCGAGGTCCTCCGGATGGCGACGCGCAACGGCGCGCGCATCGCGGGCCTCGACTGCGGCGTCATCGAGGAGGGCCGCCCCGGAAAGCTCCTCGTGCTGGACGGCGACTCGGATAACCTCGCTGGCGCGCAGGACGTGGTCCGCGCGGTCGTGCGCCGGGCCGGAACGGGCGACGTCGAAGACGTAATTCTATAGATTTAGCATAGAAATTTGTTTCTTTAGCATATCTAATTATTTCTTGTAGGGTCGTTTTATTTCTCCAGTGGCCTCCCTCGGACGGCAAACGCTTATATCGTGTAACGTGTTACCATCCAGCAGACAGATGTACGACCGGATACTCGTGCCGACCGACGGCTCGACCGAGACCGAGCGCGCGGTCGAACACGCCGCCGAACTGGCGGCCGCACACGGGGCGAACCTGCACGCGGTCTACGTCGTCAACTCGGCAACGTTCGCGGGCCTCCACATGGAGACCTCGTGGGAGGGGGTCAGCGAGGTCCTCCGCGAGGAGGGCGAGTCGGCACTCGACCGCGTCGAGGACATCGCGGCGGGCCACGGCGTCGCGGTCACGACCACCGTCCTCGACGGGTCGCCGAGCAAGCGCATCGTGGAGTACGCCGAGGGCGAGGACTGTGACCTCGTCGTCATGGGCACCCACGGGAGAGGCGGCATCGACCGCCTGCTGTTGGGGAGCGTCGCGGAGGGGGTCGTCCGGGCCTGCTCGGTCCCGGTGCTGACGGTGCAGGTCGGCGACGAGGAGGGTGAGGGTAGTTCGGCAGAGAGTGAAGGCAATTCGGCAGAGGCCGAAGGCGAGGACGTACCTGCGGAAGGGTCGATTACGTGAGAGTGAGTTCTGTCGGCGAAAATGGAGTGGTCGGGATAGCGTCAGGAAACGAGAGAATTGAGGGCGAGAGAGACTGGAACACCGGAAAGTCGAGGGCGCTAGCTTCAGGCTCGAGCCGAGGAGTTACCGCAACCGCCCCGCACCGCGACAGCCTCACACCTCCCCAACCGATTGCGGTCCTCGGCCATGGGCCTGCGGTCCTCATCCACCGGCGGACAAACCGCGTCCGCCGAGCCTTCGGCTTCGCCGAAGACCTCGCGCGATTCGGGCGGCGCACGAGAGCGCCGACGGACAAACCGCGTCCGTCGAGCCGTCGTTCGCTTCGCTCACGACGACGCCGCCCAGCGCGCGCCAGAGGAGAAATCAGAAACCCACAGCAGAAATCCACGTCACACCGGTCGGAGGTGTTCGCAGTCGCCAGCGTGAACCCGAACGCGCTCGCCGTCGTCGGTCTCGACCACCAGCGCGCCGGGGAAAGCCACGTCCACGGCTTCGCCGACGACCTCCCGGTTCGGCATTTCGACTCGCACTCGCTGGCCGAGGGTAGCCGACCGCTCGCGCCACGCCTCGATAGCTTGCTCCGGGTCTGCCCGGAGGTCGTCGAGGCGCTCCAGCAGGCGCTGGACGAACGCCCGGCGGTCCACGTCCCCGGCTTCCTCGCGGATGCTGGTCGCGCCCTCCGGCAGGTCCTCGGCGGCGATGTTCGCGTTCACGCCGATGCCGACGACGACCCACGAGACGCGGTCGGCCTCGCCCTCCATCTCGGTCAGGATGCCAGCGAGCTTTCGGCCTCCTCGCCTCGCTTCGCTCGGCGAGACACCGGAAGACTCGCTTCGCTCGTCTTCCGAGTTCTCGTTCGCTTCCCTCACGAGAACGTCGTTCGGCCACTTGATTTCGGCCGGGACGCCCGCCTCGCGCGCCGCATCGGTGATAGCCACCGCACCCGCCAGCGTCAGCGCCGGGACGCGAGCGGGGGCGAGGTCGGGCCGGAGGACCGTGCTCACCCAGACGCCGCCCGAGGGCGCGGACCACTCGCGGTCGAGTCGCCCCCGGCTTCCGGTCTGCTCGTCGGCCAGCACGACCACGTCGCTGGCCTCCTCGTCGGCCAGTTCCCGGGCGCGGTCGTTGGTACTCCCGACGGCGTCGTGGTACTCGATTTCGAAGGGCGCGTCGAGGCCGAACTCGACGGCGGGACCGCCGTACTCGGGCACCCCGGCCAAGGCGTAGCCGTCGTCGCCGCTGTCGATTTCGAAGCCCGCCTCGCGGAGCGCCTCGACGTGCTTCCAGACCGCGTTGCGCGAGACGCCGAGGCCGTCGGCGAGTTCCGGCCCGGGCACGGGACCGTCCGCGAGGGCGTCGAGGACCGCCCGGCGCGTGTCGTTCATACCCCGCGGTAGGGCTGAACCGAACAAGAAAGGTCCGTTTCTCCGGCCGTCAGTTCACGCTTCGTCCCGCTTCGAGGAGCGCCTCGACCGACGACTGGTCGCCTGCGAGTTCGACGCGCTTCTCGGCGCGCTCGTAGGCGACGATGCCCGCCGCGTCGAGGCGCGGCAGGTGAGTGTGATAGAGCAACTCGGAGACCGACCCGGAGGCGTCGCTGCTGGTGATTCGGTCGGCGAGTGCTTCGACCGCAATCGGCCCGTCTCCGTCGCGCTCGAACAGACACGTCAGAATCTCGCGTCGGTCGTCGTCCGAGAGGGCCTGCATCGTCTGGTCGAGCGAGGGGTCGTCGGGATTCGTATCGACTGGGGAGTGTTCCGACATGATTCTCACGGATACTTGACTTCGACACGGAACTGGGTAGTGCTACTGCGTGACCTGCGAGAGGATTGAAAAAGGGGTGGCTTGCGGACGCCGACTACCGAGGAGTCACTCGATTCACTCGATGACGACCAGCACGTCGCCCATGTCCACGCTGTCGCCCTCGCCGACTGCGACCCGCGTGACCGTGCCGCCGCGGTCGGCGACCACGTCGTTCTCCATCTTCATCGCTTCCAGCACGCAGACCACGTCGCCGGAGGCCACCTCGTCGCCCTCGTCGACTTTCACGTCGAGGATGGTGCCCTGCATCTCGGCGGTGACGCTCTCGCCCTCGGCGTCGGCCGCCGCGCCGCCGCTGCTGCTCTCGCTGTCGCCGCCCGCGGGCTGGGGCTTCTGGCCGCTCGCGCCGCCGTCGCCGCCCGCGCCGCTGGCGGGAATCGCGGCTGCGCCGCGCTCTTCGAGGTCGACCTCGAAGCGCTTGCCGTTGATCTCGACCGTGAACTCGCGTTCCACGACTTCTTCGTCGTCTCCGGCGGGGGAAGTCGTCTCGGTGCCCCACTTCTCTTGGGCCTCCTCGATGCGCTCGTTGTCGAGCGTGTGGTCGAGGTACTTCGTGGTGTGGGTACCCGAGACGAAGGCGTCGTCTTCGAGCATCAGGCGGTGGAAGGGGATGATGGTCGGGATGCCCTCGATGTCGTACTCGGCAAGCGCGCGCTGGGACCGGACGATGCACTCCTCGCGGTCGGCCCCGTGGACGATGAGCTTGGCGACCATCGAGTCGTAGTCGGTGACGAGTTCGTCGCCCTGCCGCAAGGCGTCGTCCAGACGCACGCCGATACCGCCCGGCGGGTCGTAGGTCGTCAGCTTACCGCCGGTGGCGGGCGCGAAGTCGTCGGCCGCGTTCTCGGCGTTGATGCGGAACTCCATCGCGTGACCTTCGAGTTCCACGTCGTCTTGGTCGAAGCCGAGTTCCTCGTCTTGGGCGACCCGAATCTGCCACTTGACGATGTCGATGTCGGTGAGCTCCTCGGTGACGGTGTGTTCGACCTGAATCCGAGTGTTGACTTCGAGGAAGTAGAAGTTCGCGTCCGGGCCGAGGAGTTCGCCGTCTTCGCGCTCGGCGTCTTCCTCCACGAGGAACTCGAAGGTGCCCGCGTTGTAGTAGCCCGCGGCGTCGGCACCGCGGCGGGCGGCCTCCGCGATTTCCTCGCGCAGTTCGTCGGTCAGGGCCGGGGAGGGACCCTCCTCGATGACCTTCTGGTGGCGGCGCTGGAGCGAACAGTCGCGCTCGCCGAGGTGCCGGACGTTCCCGTGGTGGTCGGCGATAATCTGGACCTCGATGTGGCGCGGGTTCTCGAGGTAGCGCTCCAGATAGACGTTGTCGTTGTCGAAGTACGCCTCGCCCTCGCGCTTGGCGGATTCGAGTTGGTCCTCGGCCTCCTCGGCGCTCCGGACGACCTTCATCCCGCGACCGCCACCGCCACCTTCGGCCTTGATGGCGACGGGGTAGCCGTGTTCGTCGCCGAACTCCGTGACCTCCTCGGGGTCCTCGACGGGGTCGGTCGTGCCCGGCACGATGGGCACGTCGGCCTCGCGCATCGTCTTTCGCGCGTGGGTCTTCTCGCCGAGCTGTTGCATCGAGTCCGCCGAGGGGCCGATCCACTTGACGCCCTCGGTGTCCTCGACCTTGCCCGCGAACTCGGCGTTCTCCGCGAGGAAGCCGTAGCCGGGGTGGATGGCGTCGGCGTCGGCCTTCGTCGCGGCGTCGATGACCGCCTCGTGGTCGAGGTAGGAGTCGGCCGCGCGGGCCGGGCCGACGTTGTACGCCTCGTCGGCGTACCGGACGTGACCGGAGTCTTTGTCCGCCTCGCTGTAGACGGCGACGGTGTCGATACCCAACTCCTCGCAGGCCCGCATCACTCGGACCGCGATTTCGCCGCGGTTGGCGACGAGCACCTTGTCGAACATTCTTGCGGTGAAATATTCGGGTGGGCTACCTCATTCTGTCGGTTCCGAACGGCGAACGCGACCGCTCGTCTACTTTCGCGGCGAAGTCGGTTGACGAGTTGCCAGAAGCGCGACGAGACGATGTTCGGCAGTAAGAGACACCGCAGACTATGCTTTCGAGGACTTTCGCGGTCCACCGCGTTTCCTGAAACTCCACAGACCACAGGATGCACCGCGTTCGCGCAGAACTGCGCGAACGCGGTGGGGAGGCACGGGGCGCGGCGCGGTGGCGGTTCTCCTGTGCCTCGGCAGTAGCTAGCTCCGGGGAACAAATCTCAGAGTTGCAGTTACGTCGCGGTTGCGGTGCGGTCGCGGTCTGACCGATCCGAGAGCGTCGAAAACCTCGAAGATCACCGCGCCAAGCCGACCCACACGTCACCAACGTTTAACTCCGACTCACCTGAAATCCGACTCAGACGACCTACATGAGCGACGACACGGAGATGGACCCCCGACAGTACTACGACGAACTCGGCGACGGCGAGTGGGAGCGCCTCGATGCCAACCCCGTCGCCCGACTGGAGTTCGAGAACACGACCGACTACCTCGCCGAGCGCCTGCCCGACGCGGAGTCGCCGAGCGACCCCGCGGACGACTCGGCGCGCGGCGACTCCGACCCCGTCCGCGTCCTCGACGCCGGCGGCGGTCCGGGCCGGTACGCCTGCTGGCTGGCCGAGCGCGGGTACGAGGTCCAGCACACCGACCTTAGCAACGAACAGGTTTCTCTAGCACGTGAGAACGTTGCTAAGAGAAACGTCGAGGGGTCCGTGACCTGCCAGCAGGCCGACGTGCGCGACCTGCCCTTCCCGGACGACTCGTTCGACGCGGTGTGCTGTCTCGGCGGCGTCCTGAGCCACGTCGTGGACCCCGCCGAGCGCGAGCAGGCGATCCGGGAACTCCGGCGCGTGGCCACCCCCGACGCGCCGACGTTCGTCTCGGTCATCGGTCGCCTCGCCACGCTCCGAGACATCGCCAAGCACGTCCTCGACGGCTCGCACGGCCTGCTCGTCCCGCTCGCCGAGGACGGCGACTACACCGACGAGCGCGTCGAGCGACTGGCCGACGGCGAGGGCTGGGCCGAGTGTCACTTCTTCCGCGCCGACGAGTTCGAGCGCGAGTTGGCCGACGCCGGCCTCTCGGTCGACAGACTCGTCGGCTTGGAGGGTCCCGTCTCGCGGTTGCAGGCGGAGCTGGCCGACGCCGACGACGCGGCGATAGCGGACGTTCGAGCGATGCTCCGAGAGGTGCGCGAGGACCGGAGCGTGGTCGATACCTCCGAACACATGCTGGCGGTCTGCCGGGCGTGAACGCGGCGAGTTCCGGCAGCGGAAGAAACAGTCGGCGGCAGGACCTTCGACCCGCCCGGCAGATTGCGTCAGGATTCGGTCGTCGTGTTCGTCGGCGGCGCGGTCCGGTTCACGGTTCGGATGCCCAGGAGCGGTTCGTCCGTCGCCGCGACGAGCGCGCTGGTCCGGCTCCCCTCTGGCGTCCGTAGCGCGACGGCGTAGACGAGTTCACCCCGCTTGATGCCGGCGTTGACCACGGTTCCGTTCGTCCGGTTCTCGACCAGTCGGATGGCGTCGCCCACCGTCCGAAGTGCTGCGTAGTCGAACGCCTCGCCGCCCAAGAACGACCGTTCCACGACTTCGAGCGCGTGACGGAGGAGTTGGACCTCTCGATGGGCCTGACGCTGAGTTCGGGGGATGTGAAAGTTCGAGTTCGAGACGTTTGGGAAATGAATATCTATATTTAGTGTTTATATTTATTTGTTAAATGGCTGTATTCATTTCCTGAGACAAGAGGGACCGGGGAAACCGCTGTAACTTCGAAAGCCCTTGCGCTCGGAACCGCAGGAGTAACCGGGACAGCAACGTCCTCGAAAGCCCTCGCACTCGGAACCGCAAGAGTAGATGGGACTGCAACGTCCTCGAAAGCCCTCGCACTCGGAACCGCAAGAGTAGATGGGACTGCAACGTCCTCGAAAGCCCTCGCGCGGTTCGCGGTCGCTCAGCGACATATCCTCGACTCACCTTCGCTTCGCTCGGTTCGTCTCGGATAGGGGTCGGCTGAGACGACCACGTACACGCGAACCGCGCTCGCCCTTTCAGTCCGCCAAGGGGGTGGTTGCTCTACTGGCCGAAACCAGCCAGTAGGTACGCTACTCGAAAAATACTCTCCTGTCGCGTCCTCAGAACCGGTCGGTACGGCCCGAGGAGGCCCACGCATCAGTCGGCGCACTCTTCGGCACGCGGCCGGCGCGGCCCTGAAGGCCGCGCAGGCGGCCCGCGAACGACCAGCGTTTGCCCTGCCACGTCTCCTCGTCGTCGTCCGCCGCCGCGGCGGCCGCGGCCTCCTGCGCTCGGAGGTGGGCACCGATGGCGGCGGCGATGGCGGCGGCCTCCTCGTCGGTGGCGTCGTCCGGGATGGTCACGTCCACGCCAGCGAGCGGTCCGTCGGATGCTGAGGTGGCGGGGGCGTCCTCCTCGGACTCGGCCTCCTCAGAGCGGGATGTTGCCATGTTTCTTGTCCGGGAGTTCGTCGCGCTTGCTCTGGAGCATTTCGAGGTCGTCCACGAGTCGCGGGCGAGTGTCCTGCGGTTCGATAACGTCGTCCACGAACCCGCGGTCTGCGGCGGTGTAGGGGTTGGCGAACTCCTCGCGGTACTCGTCGATGAGTTCCTGGCGGCGGGCGTCGGTGTCCTCGGCCTCGTCCAACTCGTCGCTGTAGAGGACGTTGACCGCGCCCTTCGGCCCCATCACCGCGATTTCCGCGGTCGGCCACGCGTAGTTCACGTCCGCGCCGATGTGTTTCGAGGCCATCACGTCGTAGGCTCCGCCGTAGGCCTTCCGGGTGATGACCGTCATCAGCGGCACGGTGGCCTCCGAGTAGGCGTAGAGCAACTTCGCGCCGTGGCGGATGATACCCCCGTGTTCCTGGTCCGTGCCGGGCATGAAGCCGGGCACGTCCACGAACGTCAGGATGGGGATGTTGAACGAGTCGCAGAACCGGACGAATCTGGCCCCCTTCTCCGAGGACTCGATGTCGAGCGTCCCGGCGTTGACGCGGGGCTGGTTGGCGACGACGCCGATGGAACGGCCGTCGAGGCGCGCGAAGCCGATGACGATGTTCTTGGCGTAGCCCTCCTGTACCTCGAAGAACGAGTCCTCGTCCACCACGCCGTCGATGACCCGCGTCATGTCGTAGGGCTTCTTGGGCTGGTCGGGGACGATGGATTTGAGTTCGTCGTCGCGGCGCTCGGGGTCGTCCCACGGTTCGACTCTCGGCGGGTCCTCGACGTTGTTCTGCGGGACGTACGACAGCAGGCGGCGGATGTCGTCTAGAGCCTCCTCTTCGCTCTTCTCGGAGAAGTGCGAGACGCCGGAGGTCGATTCGTGGGTCTTCGCGCCCCCGAGTTCCTCGAAGGTGACCTCCTCGCCCGTGACCGTCTCGATGACGTCCGGGCCGGTGATGAACATGTGGCTGGTGTCCTCGACCATGAAGATGAAGTCCGTGATGGCGGGCGAGTAGACCGCACCGCCAGCGCACGGACCCATGATGGCCGAAATCTGGGGGATGACGCCCGATGCTTCCGTGTTCCGCCGGAAAATCTCGGCGTAGCCCGCCAGCGAGGCGACGCCCTCCTGAATCCGGGCACCCGCCGAGTCGTTCAGGCCGACAACGGGCGCGCCGACTTCCATCGCCTTGTCCATGACCTTGCAGACCTTCTCGGCGAACACCTCGCCGAGCGACCCGCCGAAGACGGTGAAGTCGTGGGCGAAGACGAAGACCTTGCGACCGTTGACCTCGCCGTAGCCCGTCACGACGCCGTCGCCTTTGATTTGCTTCTCCTCCATCCCGAAGTTGTGGCTCCGGTGGGTCCGGAGTTGGTCGAACTCCTGGAAGGTGCCGTCGTCGAGGAAGTAGTCGATGCGCTCGCGCGCGGTCATCTTACCCTTCTCGTGCTGGGACTCGATGCGGTCCTCACCGCCGCCTTTCAGGGCCTCCTCGCGCAGTTCGCGTAACTCGGCAATCTTGTCTTCCATCGTCATGCTCGTCGAACCCTCCGATGGCTACTCATTGAGCGATTTGATGGCCACGGAGCGGAAAAACGTTCCTAAAGAGGCGAAGAAAGCGAGGGCCTACCCCAGAACCGCCGTGACCAGACTGGTCAGCGAGAACCCGGCCAGCGAGAGGAGGTTGACCGCGAGCGTGCCGACCAGAAAGAGGGGCAGAATCGTCCGGACCGACCAGAGCCACGCCGGGCCGACCGACCGGACCCGCGACCCCGCGCCGGTCGAGTACTCCGCGAGGGCGTCCTTGCCCAGCACCCACCCGACGAACACGAGGAATCCGGCGAGCCCGGCGGTCAGCATTAGGTCCACGAGCGTCCCCGCCACGAAGCCGAACAGCGCGGGATTCAGCGCGTTCGCGCTTCCGGTCAGCAGGACGAGGCCGGCGAGCGAGAGGGTCGCGGTCCGGCGCGAGATGTCGTGTTCGTCCACGAGGTACGCAACCGGAATTTCGAGCATGCTAATCGACGAGGAGAGCGCCGCGAGGACGATGACGCCGAAGAAGACGACCGCGAGGAACCGTCCGAGCGGAACCTGCGAGAACGCGCCCGCCAGACTCACGAACAGCGCGCCGGGACCGCCGCCGGAGGCCGCGGGACCGGTCAACTCGCCGAAGGTGGCGAACAGCAGGGGGAAGACCACGAAGCCAGCGAGGACGCCGACGCCGGTGTTCAGCACCGCGATGAGGCTCCCGTCGGAGGCCAGATTGTGGTCGTCGCCGAGATAGGAGGCGTAGGTAATCATCGTGCCGACGCCGAGTGAGAGGGTGAACAGCGCCTGTCCGGCCGCCGCGCCCAGCACGTCGAAGAAGTTCGCCCGGAGGTAGGCGGCGTCGAAGTCGAGGTAGAACGAGAGACCCGCGCCCGCTCCAGGTCGGGTGACTGCCCAGCCAGCGAGCGCGACCAGCAGAATCACGATTGCGGGCATCATGATTTTGGTCGCCCTCTCGATGCCGTCTCGAATCCCGCCGACCACGACGAGGGCGGTCAGCGCGAGGAAGCCGACGTGGAAGCCGACCGCGCCGAGACCGTAGTCGATGGCCTTGAAGTACTCGCCCGGCGACCCGAAGTACCCGCCGGTGAAACTGGCGACGAAGTACCGGAGAATCCACCCGCCGACGACGCTGTAGAACGACAGTAGGACGATTGCGGTGACGACGCCGAAGAGGCCGACCGCGCCCCACGACTTCGACCCGGAGGAGAGCCGATAGAGCGCGCCCGCCGGGTTGCGCTGGGAGCGCCGCCCGATGACGAACTCCGCGAGCAGGCCGGGGACCCCGACCAGCAGGACGATTGCGAGATATACGACCAGAAACGCGCTCCCGCCGTTTTCGGCCGTCATCCAGGGGAAGCGCCAGACGTTACCGAGCCCGACCGCGCTCCCGACCGCGGCGAGGATGAAACCGAGGCGGGTGCGCCACGATTCACGTGTCATTGGCACACACTCGCTCACACGGCCATAAGAGTTTTTCGAGTTACAAATCGTAAATTCGGAAATACAATGCTCTTTCGGGCGTGATTCGGTAGTTCTTCGCAACACTTTCCGGAGAATTTTGGAGAGGGTTCTACGAAGCGTAGATTCTCCTCCGTATCTGCGGGATATCAGCTACGATTCGTAACCGAGGAGAGAGGGGACGGCTTAGAAGTAGGCTCCCGACGCGAGGCCGGACGAGAGCGCCTTGACGCCGAGGTAGAGCGTCACGATGACGGCGACGGGGACGACGAGTCGGACCCACCACAGCCACGCCGAGGTGAACGAATCGCCGACGGACGACCCTCGACCGAGTTCGTCGATGGCCTCCCGGTCGGCGACCCAGCCGACGAAGACGGCCAGCAGCAGCACCGAGATGGGGAGCAGGAGCTTGAACACCAGGTCGTTGTAGAACCCGAGCCACGACGTGCCGAACGTCGCGGGCACGCCGATGAGAGCGATGAGACCGCCCATCGCCACGGCGGTCGTCGAACGCTTGTAGCCGTGGTTCTCGCTGACGTACGAAACCGGGACCTCCAGCAGGCTGATGGAACTGGAGAGGGCCGCGAACAGCAGGATGGCGAAGAAGACGAAGCCGATGATGCCCCCCGCGGGCAGGCTACCGAACGCACCGGCGAGTGCGACGAACGCGGTTCCGGGACCGCCGCCTGCGCCCTCTGCACCGCCCGTGGCGAACAGAATCGGGAAGACCACGAAACCGGCCAGCAGCGCGATGAGGGTGTTGACGACCACGATGGCTCCGCCGTCGGCCGGGAGGCTGTCGTCGCGGCCGAGGTACGACGAGTAGGCGATCATGACGCTGAACCCGAGCGAGAGGGTGAAGAAGGCCTGACCCATCGCGGGCGGGACGATAGAGCCGAAGTTACTGGCGATGACGCCGAAGTCCGGCGAGAGGTAGTAGCTGTAACCCTCGGTCGCGCCGTCGAGCGTCGTCGCCCAACCGGCGAGCGCGACGAGGAGAACCAGCACGCCGGGAATCATGACCTTGGTCGCGCGCTCGATGCCGTCGGTGACGCCGGAGGCCACGATGCCGATGGTCAGCAGCATGAAGACGAGGTGGCCGCCGATAGCGGTCGGCCCCGAGGCGACGGACCCGAAGTAGGCTCCGGCGTCGGCGAAGTACGCGCCGGTCGCGCTACCGACGATGTAGCTCAGGACCCAGCCGCCGACGACGCTGTAGAACGACAGCGTGATGAGCGACGAAAACAGGCCGAGGCCGCCGGTGAACGACCAGTTATTGTATCCGATTTTGCCGAAGGAGGCGACGGGGTTCTGCTCGCCGCGCCGACCGATGACGAACTCGACCATCATGGTCGGGAAGCCGATGAGGAAGACGGCCGCCAAGTAGACCACGAGGAAGGCCGCGCCGCCGTTCGCTGCGGTCTGGAAGGGGAAAGACCAGATGTTCCCGAGTCCGACCGCGCTCCCGACCGCGGCGAAGATGAATCCTATCCGACTCGTCCATGTCTCGCGTTGTGCCATGTGTGAGGGTAGCTTTCAAACGCCTCTGTATAAACGACACGATTTCAGTTTCGTCGGGCGATTTTTGCCCGATTTGTTCGTGTCAACGAGTACGACGGAGGGGAGAATTTGACGAACGTCAAAAGGAAAGATATCTTATAATTCAGGCCTCGCCGTAAACCGGGACCGCCGCGCCGCTGGTGACCGAGGTGGCGTCCGAGCAGAGGACCAGAATCGTCTCGGCGATGTCGGCGGGGTCCACCCATTTGTCGTGGTCGGCGTCGGGCATCATCTCGCGGTTGGCGGGCGTGTCGATGACGCTCGGCATGACAGCGTTGGCCCGGACCTCGCCCGCGTTCTCCTCGGCGATGGTCTCGGTCAGCAGGCGGACGCCCGCCTTCGACGCCCGGTAGGGACCGTCGCCCTCGCCGCCTTCGAGCGACGAGCGGGCGCTGACGCTGACTATCGCGCCCTGTTCGCCCTCTCGGTCGCTCCCGTTACCGCCGCCATCGCGCAGATGGGGCAGGGCGTGCTTGCTGGCCAGAAACATCGTCTTGAGGTTCACGTCGAAGAGGAAGTCGAACGTCTCGGCGTCGGTCTCCTCGATTGGCGTGCCGCCGCGCCACGTGCCAGCGATGTTGGCGAGGTAGTCGAGGCCGCCGTGGTCGTCGGCGACTTCCGAGACGACGCGCTCGACGTCGGACTCGTCGGTGAAGTCGCCCTCGTAGAAGTGGATGCGCTCGCGGTCGGCATCGAGGGCGGTGTCCTCGTCGTCGGGCGCGACCACGTCCGCCGCGGCGACGGTCGCCCCCGCGTCGGCGAACGCTCGGCAGACCGCGCTTCCGAGCGCGCCGCTGGCTCCGGTCACGAGTGCCACGTCGTCGCTGAAGTCGAAGCTGACGCTCATACCCGGTGGGACGACGGCCGGAGTGATAACGTTCGGGCCGGAGTTCCGTCGCGGCGAACGCGGCGAGTTCGCGTGCGAACTCAGCCCGCGCCTTCTCAGTCCAGTCGGCGCGACTCGTGACCGCGAACAAGCCGACGAGGAGACCAGCGATGACCAGACCAGAGGGAAACAATATTAGCCATCTACTGATTGTTTAGGTGTCCTAAAGAAATAAATAGTTATATCTGGCCGCTCTCTCTCCGTGACGGTCCGCCATCTGGCTACGGTTCCACGACCAACTTGCCGAGGAAGCTGTTGTGCAGGACCGCCTTCTGGGCGTCGGCGGCGTGGTTCAGGTCGTAGCGGTTCGAGACGCGCGGCCGGAGGTCGCCCTCCTCCAGCATCCACGCCAGTTTCCGTAGGACCGCCGAGATATCGGGCGTGTTGAACATGCTCATCAGGTGGAGGGTCATCTCCTGCCCGCGGGCGACCGCGATGTCGCCGAACCCGGCCTTCGGTTGGGTGTTGCCGATGCCGACGACGCGGACGCCGGTCGTGCCGACCTCGGCGTCGAAGTCGAGGTACTGGTCGAGTCGGTGGTCCACGATTACGTCCGGGCGTCCGGCGTCCACGACCGCGTCGGCGAGGTCGTCGCGGCCGTAATCGACCGTCACGTCCGCGCCTAAGTCTTCGAGTTGGTCGTGATACTCCTTGGAGGCGGTCGTGACGACGCGGGCACCCGAGGAGGCCGCAATCTGAACCGCGGCGTGGCCGACGCCGCCGTTGCCGCCGTGGACGAGACAGGTTTCGGCGGGTTCGAGGCCCGCGTGGTCCACCAGCGCCCGCCACGCGGTCACGCCGACCAGCGCGGCCGCCGCACCCTCGGCGAAGTCCACGCGGTCGGGCAAGCGGGCCACGCGGTCGGTCGGCGCGACGGCGAACTCGGCGTAGGTCCCCTGCCGGTCGTTGCCGAGGCCGGTGCCGAACACGCGGTCGCCCTCGGTGAACTCTGTTACCTCCTCGCCGACCGCGTCCACCACGCCCGCGAAGTCCGACCCCGGAATCATCGGCAGGGCGGCGGGGTCGTAGCTCCCCTCGCGGAAGTAGGTGTCCACCGGGTTGACGCCCGCGGCCTCGACTTCGACCCGGATTTCCCCGGGGCCGGGGTCGGGCTGTTCTGTCTCCTCGACTGTCAGTACGTTCGGGCCGCCGTGTTCGTGGTATCGGACTGCTCGCATGGAAGTGGGTACGCGGTTGTGGCTGATAAAGTCGGACGGTGAAGTCAAATCTGACAGTCGGAAGGCTCGGCGGCGACTGATAACTCAGCAGAGAGCGTTTCTTGAAGCCGCTTCCCGGTCGCTCTGCATGGCTACAGCTACGACAGCAACTGAGGTGGTGAACGTTTTTTGAAGCCCCCGCCCGGTCGCGGTCGCTGAGCAGGATATTCGGGGCCTCTCCGCACAACCCGGCCCCGAATAGTTGCCTGCTCAGACGACCACGGGTCTCCGACCCGCGACCGGGCGGCCCCTTCATCCACCCACACTGTCGGCTGTCAGGCCGAGCGCATCCTCAGTGGTTCGGTCAGTCGAGCGTACCCTCGGCGGCTGATTCACCGAGCGCATCCGCGGCGGTTGGGTCGCCGGGCGCACCCACACCCGGACTCAGAGGTAGCCGTCGAGTTTCTCGGCGCTGAGTTCCAGATAGTCGAAGTCGAAGGTGTAGACCTCGACCGAAACCGTGCCCTCCCAGTCCTCGCGGAGGGGTGCCAGCGCGGTGTCGAAGTCGGTCGTCCCCGACCCCGTGGGGACGTGTTCGTCGGCGTCTTCACGGGCGTCGTTGACGTGGACGTGGGAGATGCGGTCGCCGTGGTCGTCCAGAAAGTCGGCGGTGTCCTCGGCGTCGAACCCATCGACGCGGGCGTGGCCGGTGTCGAAGGTCATCGA
Source organism: Halorussus ruber (assembly GCF_004765785.1). GTDB lineage: Archaea > Halobacteriota > Halobacteria > Halobacteriales > Haladaptataceae > Halorussus > Halorussus ruber. Next base: position 425,358 of record NZ_SBIT01000001.1, read on the forward strand.
CGCCTCGGTGTCGGCGAACACCCGGTCGAAGTGGTGAATGGTGAACGGAACGCCCGGCAGGTTCTCGACGCAGATTTCGACCCCGCGGTCGGCGGCGAACTGGTCGAGTTCCCGAATCGCCGAGAGCAGGTTCGGCGCGACCGATTCGAGGTCCCACTCCGGCGGTCGGGCGCTGGTCCCGGCGTGGAGGACCGCCTTCTCGGCTCCCATCTCGGCCGCCAGCTCGATGCAGGCACGCTGTTCGGAGAGCGACCCCTGCCGGACCGGCGCGCGGGGCGACCCGATTTCGATGTCCACGAACGGGAGGTGGACCAGCAGGTCGAGGTCCTCGTCGTCCACCAGCGACTCGACCGCCCCGGCGTCGAGTTGGGTGCGCTCGGTCGCGCCGTCCACGTAGAGTTCCACGAAGTCGAAGCCGATTCGCGCGCCCTCCCGAATCGCCTCGCGCCACGACACCGCCCCGGTGTGGGTCTGAGTGACGTACCCCCGGCGGACGCTCGCGTCGGTCACTCGTCGCCTCCGCGCTCGCCGACGATGGCCTCGTCCGGTTCGGCGGCATCGACCGAGTCCAGCGACTCGCTGGCGGGGCGGGCGACGAACTCGGTCAGTACCGACACGTCCGAGGCGACGAGGGTCGGGTCGATGGCGCTCTCCTCGACTTCGGCGCGAGTCGCGTCGCCCGACAGCACGCAGACCGACTCGCACCCGACGTTCTCGGCGAGTTGCACGTCGGTCTCGAGTCTGTCGCCGACGACTGCGACCTCCTCGGGGTCGTAGCCCTCGCGTTCGAGGACCGGCGCGAGCATCTCGGCGTTGGGCTTGCCGAAGACGCGGGCCGGGGACTGGTCGGTCGCGCGCTCTATCATCGCGCCGATTGACCCGCAGTCGGGGACGAACCCCTCGCCGGTCGGGCAGACCGCGTCCGGGTGGGCCAGCAGGAAGGTCGCGCCGTCCCGAATCGCCAGCGTCGCCTGCCGGGCCTTCTCGTAGGTGAGTTCGGTGTCGAAGCCGACGACCGCGGCGTCCGGGGTGCCGGTCTCGTCGCCGCCCTCGACCGCCTCCACGACCGGAATACCGCCGTCCGAGAGCGCATCGCGCATCGCCTCGGTGCCGAGGACGTACACCCCGTCGGAGTCCGCCTTGCCGGAGTCCGCCCCGCCGGAGTCCACCCCACCAGAGGCGGTGCGCTGGAGGTGCTGAATCACGCCGTCGGTCGAGAGGAGAACGTCCTCGGGGTCGGTCGGGACGCCGAGGTCGGTGAGTCGCTCGGCGTAGTCGTCCTTCCACTTCGAGGAGTTGTTCGTCAGGAAGTAGACGTCCACGCCGCGCTCGCGGAGCGTCCGAATCAACTCGCCAGCGCCGTCGAGCAGTTCGTCGTCCAAGTAAATCGTCCCGTCGAGGTCGAAGAAGACGGCCTCCTTCGAGTCGAGGGTAGACAGCGACGAGAATCGGCGGTCGGCGGTCCGGAGGTCCGCGAAGTTGTCGATTTCCACCCAGTCGCGCCCGGAGACGTCCACGGCCTCCACGTCGTGGTCGCGGTTCCGGACGAGGCGGTCGATGGCGGCCTCGGTCCAGTCGGTGTAGTCGCCCTCGCGCTCGATGGTCTCGGTCATCTCCTCGAACAGCATCGACGAGAAGTCGGCCGAGAACCGGTACACGTCGGTCGAAACTCCGCGGGCGACCTCCGGCGGGACGCCCTTGTCGATGTGAGTCACTCGGTCGCCCTCCTCGACGGTGACTTTCATCCCCTCGTCGGAGTAGGTCCCCACGTCGGTGGCGATGGCGCTGTCGGCCTCGGCGTCGAGCAGGTCGACCAGCAGTTCCCGGTCGAAGGCGACGTCGCCGTTGCTGAGGACGAACGGTTCCCCGGCGACCACCTCGCGGGCGAGGTACAGCGAGTACATGTTGTCGGTGTTGGCGAACACCTCGCTCTCGCGGACAGTCACGTCGAGTTCCGGTCTCGCCTCCCCCATCTCCTCGCAGAGCGCTCGCACGTCGTCGGCCAAGTAGCCCGCGATGACCGTCACGTCGGTCACCCCGGCGTCGGCGTAGGCGTGCAGTTGGCGCGCGAGAATCGGCGTCCCGTCGACTGTCACGCAGGCTTTCGGCTTCTGGAGCGTGAGCGGTCGGAGGCGGGACCCGATACCCGCCGCTAAAATAACCCCCTTCATGAATAACACTGCACCAGAAGGCAACGCCGTCGGTCATAACAGTATTGGCTATCCTTTCGCTACAGACAAATCATACTCGACATGTGGGAAAAGAGGTACTACTGGTCGCCGAACCGAAGCACGCCGGGATAGTCGGTGATGAGGCCGTCTACTCCGGCCTGCCGGAGCTGGTTGGCCTGATACCAGCTCTCGACGGTCCAGACGTTGACCGCCCGGCCCTCCTCGTGGGCCGCGGTCACGAGGTCGATGTTCTCGTAGGGCCCCAGCGTCCCGTAGTCGGCGTTGAAAAGCGCCGTGTCGGCTATCATGTTCCACGGCGGGTGGACCGCCTCGCAGTCGTACCGCCGGGCGATTTCCATTCCGTCGGCGATGGACTCGGCGAAGACGGCCGCGATGGGGACCGAGGAGTCAGACTCGCGGACCGCGGCCAGCGCGCCCTCGCAGAACGACGAAATCAACACGTCGTGGTCGTACGTCGAGAGGGTGTCGAGAACCTCGTCGGCGAACGCCTGCCAGAGGGCGCGTTGGTCGTCGCGGTCGCCCGGCGGGAGGTTCTCGCGGGGTCGCACCTCGTCCGACCCCGGATTCTTGAACTCGACGTTGACGCCGACCTCCTCGGGGAGGGCATCGAGAACGTCGGTCAGCGTCGGGACGCGTTCGCCGGTCCCGAGGACCTCGAACTCCGCGAGGGTGTCGTAGGAGACCTCCCAGACGTTCCGGTCGGCGAGTTCGTCGGGCGCGTCGGTGAGTCGGCCGAGATTCCAGTCGTGGAAGGTGACGATTTCGCCGTCGGCGGTCGGCATCACGTCGATTTCGACCATGGAAGGCGGGTCGTTGGCGGCCGGGGACGTTACCGCCTGTTCGACCGCGGCGACGGTGTTCTCGGGGTAGACGCCCGCGAATCCGCGGTGGGCGATGAGCGATACGTCGGTTCGATTCGCCGTCTCCTGCTCGGTCTGTCCGCTGGTTTGTGGCATGTTGGGTCGAGTGTCGCTCGTCTGCGGCGGGGACCGCAACTGCTCTCGTTCGGGGGTTTGGAGAAGGAGAACTTCAACCTTTCTTTCTGCATATAAATACCCCTGTAGAACAGAAGGAAATCAATAGAGAGACCGGTACGCTATTTATTCGGACGCTCTCTGTCGGTTTTCCCGTCTCGGTCGGCGAGGAGGTCACGGACGAGTTCGTAAATCGTGTGCCCTCGACTACATTTGCATCCTCCTCTCGCGCGGGGGTCGCCGTCGAGGAGTCGATTTCTCAGGTCACGCCTGCGTTCGGCGTCCGCCTCCGGGTCGGCGAGCGCCCGGTCGAGACCGTCAAGCAAGTCCTCGAAGTTTTCGGCGACCGGGCCGGGCGTCACCGAACCGTAGTCGAAGTAGAATCCGCGGCGCGCGCGGTACTCGTCGAGGTCGTAGGGGTAGAAGACGACCGGACGGTCGAGCAGGAGGTAGTCGAAGTAGACCGACGAGTAGTCGGTGACGAGCAAGTCGGCGTGCCGGAGGAAGGGGTAGACGTCGATTCCCTCGGGGAGTTGGCGGACGTTCGAGAGACCCTCGGGGAGGTCGAACGTCTCGTTCGGGTGGGTCTTGACGACGAGGATGGCGTCTCGCTCGGCGAAGAACGCGTCGAGGGCCTCGAAGTCGAGGTGGTTCTCGACCGACTCGTCGGTCCACTCGCGGAAGGTCGGCAGGTAGAAGACGAGCCTGTGGTCGGTCCCGAGGTCTCGGATTCGGGCGAGCGCCTCCGAGTCGGTCCGCTCCTCCTCGCCCGGAATCGGACCGAAGAGGGCGTCGTTGCGGGGGTAGCCCGCTCGGGCCATTCGCTCGCGGTCGATTCGGAGACCGGACGCGAAGACGTCGGCCAGTTCCCGACCGGGGGTGACGAAGAGGTCGAACTCCTCGGCCACGTCGGCGTGGACGGCCCGGACCGGTGCGGGCAGGTCGCGGAATCCGGCGTCCCACGAGATGTGCTTGAGGGGGACGCCGTGCCAGAGCAGGACCGCGAACGCACCCGCCGTCGCTGGCATGGCGAGGTCGCGGTGGCCCTGCGTCAGGAAGACGACGCCCGCCCGGAAGGTGAGGGTAAGGCCCCGAAGCGAGTAGCACGAGTAGGCCTCGTAGCCCGCCGACTGGAGTTCGGCGACGACCTCCGGGTTCTTCGAGAGCCAGACCGGTCTGATTTCGGGATGTTCGGCCGCGACGTGGAGGTAGAGGTACTTCGAGTTGTCTACGAACTCCTCGCCGCCGCGCGCCCCGAAGACCCACAGCGTTTCGTCGCGCTTCCAGAACGATTGGAGGGCCTCGATGCCGCGGTAGAGTCTCCACTGGGCGAGAAACGAGGCGTGGTCGGCGAGCGAGGAGAGGCCCGCTCTCAGGTCCATCGGTGCGACTCCGGCGTCGGCGACGGTCGGCGAGTCATCGTCGGAGCCACGACGCCCGGAACAAAAGTCCCTGCGGGCCGTCTGCTGTGGGTCGTTACCAATAATCGTGAGACTACGTACCGGTCGATTCCGCCATTAGCAGTCCTTATAACTGCTGAACCGCCAGTCGGATGCAATGAGTTACAAAATCGGTCTCGTGGGCAAGCCCTCGGTGGGCAAGTCCACGTTCTTCAACGCCGCGACGATGAACGACGTACCCGAAGGGGCCTACCCCTTCACGACCATCGACCCCGCCGTGGGCGAGGCCTACGTCCGGGTCGAGTGCGCCGCGCCGGAGTTCGACGAGGAGTGTACGCCCAACGTCGGGTTCTGCGAGGACGGCACCCGGTTCGTCCCGACCAAACTGGTGGACGTGGCGGGACTGATTCCCGGTGCCCACGAGGGGGCCGGACTGGGCAACCAGTTCCTGACGGACCTCAACGAGGCCGACGTGCTGGTCCACGTCGTGGACTTCTCGGGCAAGACCGACATCGAGGGCGAACCCACCGAAAATCACGACCCGCGCGAGGACATCGACTTTCTGGAGAACGAGTTGGACATGTGGTACCTCGAAGTGCTGGAGAAGGGCATCGAGCGCTACCAGAGCGGGTACGACGGCAACGACGACGACATCGAAATCGAGTTGGCCGAGCAGATGAGCGCCTTCCGGACCAACAAGGACGAAATCAAGCGCGAAATCCTCTCGCTCGGCATCGGGCTGGAACCCGAGGAGTGGGACGACGAGGACCGCGAGGAGTTGGCCCGCGAGATTCGCAAGACGACCAAGCCGATGGTCATCGCCGCGAACAAGATGGACACGCCCGAGGCACAGGCGAACTTCGAGGAAATCACGTCGGACCCCGAGTACGAGCATCTGACGGTGGTGCCCGCCAGCGCCCACGCCGAGAAGGCGCTCAAGCAGGCCGACGAGCAGGGCGCGGTCGAGTACCGACCGGGCGACAGCGACTTCGAAATCGTCGGCGACGTGTCGGGCGACCAGCGCGAGGGACTGGAGGCCATCGAGGAGTTCGTCAACGAGTTCGAGGGCACCGGCGTCCAGCGTGCGCTCGAAGAAGCCCTCTTCGAGGAGTTGGGCCTCGTGCCGGTCTTCCCCGGCGGCGCGAACGGTCTCGGCAACGAGAACGGCGAGGTCCTGCCCGACTGCTTCCTCCTGCCGGAGGGCGCGACCGCCGAGGACTTCGCCCACCACATCCACTCGGACCTCGGCGAGGGCTTCCTCCACGGCATCGACTGCCGGAGCAACCGGCAGGTCGGCGCTGACGCCGAACTCGACAGTCGGGACGTCATCGACATCGTCTCGACGAACTGAACGCGCCGGAGTAGAGCAGTAAGTAGTTGTCTTTGAGCATTGTCTTTCTTTTCTAAGAATATCTATTTCTTTCCTACCAGCCCGCGAGCGCCCGACCGCTGGCGGCCGGGCGCTGGGGTAGCAATCCACGGGCGAAGGCTCGGCCGACCAGCCGACAGCGAACGCTCGGTGAATCAACTGACGGGTGGGATGAAGGGGCCGCCCGGTCGCGGTCACGCGAGGGAACCGAGCGTGACCGCGACCGGGCGGGGGCTTCAAGAGGAGAACACGGCTACGAATCCCCTCGAACACGCAACAAAGTAACGCGACCGGGCAGGGACTTCAAGAAGCGTTCCTCCTCCTGATTCTGCGGTTCGCGCTCACAGTCATCCGAATTCGCTGTTCACGTACACACTCACGTCGAGGACAACCCCGAACCACCCCGTGCAAGTTATAGACAAATTGAACAAAGTTCGATATGTTTTTCGTCGGACCCCGAGAACGCCCGCGTATGGGTGGCGAAGCGCGGTGTCCCGACTGCGACGTGTCGCTCGAAGAGGCCGACCTGTTCACCGGACAGGGCGAGTTCAGGATTCGGACCGAGGCCGAGAGCGACGACGTGCTGGCCGCAGTCGGCGTGACGAAGGCGTTGGACGTGACTCCTCGGCGGTGTCCCGACTGCGGGTTGGTGCGGTTCTACGCCGAGGAGTGAATAGTCGTACTCGACTATTTTCCGACACGCTTTTCGGGGCACTCTGTGACGGTTCGAGCGCGGTGCTACAACACCGCAGGAGAATAAATGGTCGAAAATCTGTTGTACGGAGTAGTCGCGGTAGTACCGTGTGCAGTCGCACTCCTTGCGATGGTCTGCCTGCGATACGTGCCGAAGCGTTGGCGGCACGTTGACGTGGGTGTCAAAACACCCTTGTTCGGCGTCGAGATGTCGGCAAGGGACGACGACAGCGAAGGCCCGAAGTAGGGGCCTGAAACGTCTTTTTATTGCGTCAGTCGAGAAGGGAAGGCAATGAACCCAATCATTTGGCTAAGAAGTTACTCTTGAAACGTTGAAATCGGCAATGCGGTGCTACAACACCGCATGCCAAGAAGTTCTGTTGTACGCTCGTAGCAGTACCGTGTACTGCCTACGATACATCCCATACTTCTTCCGCCGCCCATTTAAAATTGTCGATTACACCTATCCTCCCACCGCCTACTGACCCCGGACCGTATGCTACTGTACCCCACAGAAAAAACGCCTCGAATCCCGACGATTCCGATACGCCTAACTCGCGGGCGGGAAAAGTTGCGTGCGAGTCGAAAATGAGATTACACGAGTATCAGGCGAAGAGCGTCTTCGCCGACGCAGGGATTCCGACGCCGGACGCGACGCTGGCGTCGTCGGTCGAGGAGGTAGTCGAGGCCGCCGAGGAGATCGGCTACCCCGTCGCCGTCAAGGCACAGGTACACGTCGGGGGCCGCGGAAAGGCTGGCGGCATCAAACTCGCCGAGAGTCGAGACGAGGCCGAGGAGGCGGCCGAGTCCATCATCGGCATGGACCTCAAGGGCTACCACGTCGACCGCGTGCTGGTCGAGGAGGCCGTCGACTTCAAGAACGAACTCTACGTCGGCGTGACGATGGACCGCGGCGAGGGCAAGCCCGTGGCCATGGTCTCGACCAAGGGCGGCGTCAACATCGAGGAGGTCGCCGAGGAAGACCCCGACGCTATCGCTCGGGAGCACATCGACCCCGCCTTCGGGATGCACCCCTATCAGGCCCGCAAGGCCGTCTACGACGCTGGCGTCCCGCGGGAACTGGCCCGCGACGTGGCGAGCGTCCTCCAGACGATGTATCAGCTCTGGGACGACCGCGACGCCAGCGAGGTCGAAATCAACCCGCTGATGGTCACCGAGGACGACGAAATCATCGCGGCCGACGCCGTGATGAACATCGACGACGACGCGCTGTTCCGCCAGCAGGAACTCGCCGAGATGGAAGAGGAGACCTTCGAGGACGACCTCGAACGCAAGGCTGGCGAGTACGGCTTCGACTACGTTCGCCTCTCGGGCAACGTCGGCATCATCGGCAACGGTGCCGGACTGGTCATGACGACGCTCGACCTCGTGGACTACTACGGCGGCGAACCCGCCAACTTCCTCGACATCGGCGGCGGCGCGAAGGCCGAGCGCGTGGCGAACGCGCTGGACATGGTGTTCTCCGACGAGAACGTCGACGCGGTCGTCTTCAACATCTTCGGCGGCATCACTCGCGGTGACGAGGTCGCCAAGGGCATCAACAACGCGCTCGAACAGTTCGACGAGATTCCCAAGCCCGTGGTCGTCCGCCTCGCCGGTACCAACGCCGAGGAGGGCCGCGAGATTCTGAACGACGAACTCGTCACGGTCGAGGAGACCCTCGAAGACGCGGTTCAGCGCACGGTCGAATACTCCGAGGAGGAAGCACAATGAGCGTTCTAGTCGATTCGGACACCAGAGTCGTCGTACAGGGCATCACCGGCGGGGAAGGCAAGTTCCACGCCGAGCAGATGATGGACTACGGCACCAACGTCGTCGCTGGCGCGGTGCCGGGCAAGGGCGGCCAAGAGGTCAACGGCGTGCCCGTCTACGACACGGTCCACGAAGCGGCCCGCGAGGAGGACGCCGACGCCTCGGTCGTCTTCGTCCCGCCCGCGTTCGCCGGAGACGCCGTCTTCGAGGCGCTCGACGCGCCGCTGGACCTCGTGGTCGCCATCACGGAGGGCATCCCCACCCAGGACATGGCGAAGGTCAACAAGCGCCTGAGCGAGGTCGACACTCGCCTCATCGGTCCGAACTGTCCGGGCATCATCACCCCCGGCGAGGCCAAACTCGGCATCCTGCCGGGCAACATCTTCGAGTCCGGCGACGTGGGGCTGGTCTCCCGGTCGGGTACCCTGACCTACCAAGTCGTGGACAACCTCACGAGCCGAGGAATCGGTCAGACCACCGCCATCGGTATCGGCGGCGACCCCATCATCGGCACGGACTTCATCGACGCGCTGGAACTGTTCGAGGCCGACCCCGACACGAAGGCGGTCGTCATGTGCGGCGAAATCGGCGGCGAGGACGAGGAGGAGGCCGCCCGCTACATCGCCGAGAACATGGACACCCCGGTCGCTGGCTTCATCGCCGGTCGGACCGCCCCGCCGGGCAAGCGCATGGGCCACGCTGGAGCTATCGTCTCGGGGAGCGGTACCGGCACCGCCGAGAGCAAAATCAACGCGCTGAACGACGCTGGCGTCCCTGTCGGCGACACGCCGAACGAAGTCGCTGACCACATCGAAGACTTCCTGTAGTCTCTCTTTCTCCCGTTTTCTCTCGTCTCTACGCCTTTCTCTCGAAGCGTAATCCGCCGGGGGCACAGCACTTACCCGTGACAGGCCCGTAGCAAAGGTGTGAAGACTCCCCAACCACTTCGGTCGGCCGCCGACGAAGAGGACGACCTGACCATCGCCCGCCGGGAGTACGACGACGAGAGCGTCGTCACCGTGGACTTCGGCCGAGGCGTCGAGGCGAAACTCGACATCCTCGGCGACACGGCCATCGTCGTCGCTGGCGACCGGCAGTTCGAGTTCGCGGTCCCCGACGAGGCGACCGAGTTCACGACCAACGAGGGCATGCTCGTCATCAGAGAGAAGCGCACCGAGTGAGCGCCTGCGGAGGGTTCTGCGGTCTATTCTGGCGACTCTGACGTTGCTGTCGAGTCCGCCGCCGCGGTCTTTTTGATCCACTTCTCCTCGACAGAGCCGTTGCCGAGGACCACCACGTCGCCGCTTTCGACCTCCAGTCGCGTCTTTCGGAGGCCGATGTCCAGCACGACGCCCGACACGTCGGCGGTCTCGACCCTGTCGCCGGGGTTGAAGTCCGGGTCTTTCAGGAGGTAGACCCCGGCCACCGTGTCGGCTATCACGTCCGAGAGGGCGTAACTGACACCCAGCGCGACGAACCCGGTCGCGGTGCCCAGACTCGCCGCGATGTCGCCCATGCCGAGGAGTTTCAGGAAGGTGAGCGCGGCCCCGAACCAGAGGAACACCGCCGCGACGGTGGCGAACAGGTCGGCGACGAGTTCGTTGTCGGCGTAGACGCGCCCGAGAATCGACCGGACGACCCCGAGCGTGAGTCGGATGGCGACGTAGGCGACGACCAGAAAGACCAGCGCGGTGAGGAGGCGCGGAATCGCGTCCACGAAAGTCGCCCGGAGGTCGGCGAGGACCTCGGCGAGCGGACCGTCCGCTGACACCTGCATGCCGACGTACTACTCGGGCGAGCGACAAGAGGTTTCGGCAGGGGAGAGTCGGAGTCGCGGGGTCGAACGGCGAGGATTGAGTTTCGAAAGTCCTCGCGCGGTTCGCGGTCGCCGGAAGACAAACTGCGTCTTCCGAGGTCACCCTCGCTCCGCTCGCGTGACCGCGCCCCGCGCTCGCTCTTTCAGTCCACCAGGAAATCGCCTGTGTCACCGAGCGAAGCAGGTGGTTGGCACGCTGTTCTCAACCACAGTTCCAAAAGAGATGGAGGACAACTAGACCTATGTCTGAGAAATATACAATTTCTTAGGAAATAGAAAAGTTCCCTAAACCCGCAGAAACCTACCCCTTCAGTTCGCCGAGGCAGTTCTGGCAGTAGCGCGCGCCGGTCATGTTCGACGCGCCGCAAGTCGAGCAGACGTAGGAGTCGGCGGTGGGGACCGAGTCGCCCGCCGCGGGCGACCCGCGGCCGTCGGCCCGAATCGGTCCCTTGTCGAGGGCTTCGGCGGCGGCGCTCGACACGTCTCGTGGTGCCTCGTCGCTCTCGGCGAGTCGCATCAGGAGGGCGTCGTCGCGGAGTTTCTCCAGTCCGCGCATCAGTCCCAGAAACAGCAAGGTCGGCGAAGCGATGACGAAGCAGGCGACCAGTAGTCGGAGGGCGAGGTTCATGTGCGAGAGCCTCGGCCGATACTTATTAATTGTTCCGATTATTTGAAGCCATGCCGGTTGCTACCGAACCGACTGACAGTTGGAGAGAGTAAGCCAAGCGGATTCGGCTGGATTTACGCTTCGTCAGTATCTGCCGCCGACTCCGAGCGAGCGAGGAGTCGGCGGTCGATTCGTGACCGGGCCGTCGGCGAGAGGTCCGCGAGTCGTACTCGCTGGCTCGCCCGGTCGTACTTCAGCAGGCCAGCCTCGGCCATGACCGCCAGGTGGTGGCGGTCCAGCGAGACGAGGAGGCGCTCGGCGCTCTCGGCGGTGGACCGCGCCACCTCGTCGGCGAGTTCGTCGAGCGCCACCGACTCGCGTTCGCACAGGAGCGCCAGCGCCGCGCGCCGACACCAAACCATAGAGATATTTATATATCCCGGTACGCTCGGGTGAGAGTGCGAACATCCCACACAGTAGGCGAGTGTCGAGTCACGTCTGACCGGCGGCGACGCTCGAGCACGAAATAGAGTCGGGAAAAGAAATCCGGACGCAGTCGCCGAGCGACGGCGGCGAGGCGTCCTCGGGCAGGCGTCGGAGTGGATGACAGTCCGCGGTCGGCAAATCCGGATGTCGGCGGGTCCGGATGTCGGCGGGTCCGGATGTCGGCGAGTCCGGGCGTCAGCGCATCGCGTCGGGGTCCACGAATCCGTCGTCGTCGGCCGTAATCCACGCGGACATGCGCTCTACGCCAGAGGCCTCGGCGGGATAGATCGTTCGTCGGTCGGGGCGGTCGTCGTAGTTGACGACGACCGAGTCCAACTCGATGGAGGGCCGGTCGGCGCGCGGTTCGGTCCGGCAATCGGCGTCTGCGTCGGTCCGTGTGTCGAGGGTGTCGGGGTCCGTACTCATGTTGCTCCGGCCGCATACGTGACTGCGGCCTGACTCGGTTAAGTATTTTCTATGACGTATATATATACGTTAGGGCCAATCAGGAGGCGAAATTAGATGTGACGGTGGGGGTTCCGAGCACGAATTCGAGCTGGAACGTGCCGAGAGAACACGCCACGTTCGTGTTGCCACCCCATCACATCCGCTTCCGTAAGGTAGTTTTCAGTCCCGTGTCAACGACGTATCGCGTTCCGGAGATGTCTCGACCGCGGGCGTTTTGCGCCTGTCGGAGAGTCTCACGAGATACATCTCTGGGGCAGGGAAACTAACGATGACAGGTACGACGCGAACGGTCCTCGTTGCGGCACTACTGGCGCTTGCAGTCTTCACGGGAGCAGCCCTCGCAAGCCCCGCAACCACGGCTATGACGGACGCACAGGCGAACGAAACGACGACGAATACGACGACCACCACGACGACTACGGCGAACACCACGACCACCGCCACGACGAACGAGACGGCACCGAACGAGACGGCGTCGGTGTCGGCTCCCGACCAGCAGTTCGACGGCGAGTCCCTCGACGTCGAGTCGGCGACCCTCCCCGACGGCGGCTTCGTCGTCGTCTACAACCAGAGCGGCGCGGTTCTGGGCCACACCGACTACCTCGACGCGGGCGACCACGAGAACCTCTCGGTCTCGCTGAGTCCGACGCTCGAAGACCCGCAGGTGCTGGTCCTCGGCGTCTACCGCAACAACGGTAGCGAGACGTTCAACGCCTCGGAAGACAGCGTCTCGTACGAGACGGCCAACGGCAAGGAAGTCTCGGACGTGAGCTACGTCTACTTCCAGAAGCGCGGCGAGGAGACGACCGCCGAGGAGTCCTCGGAGAGCGAGCGCTCCACCGCGACTGCGACCGAGACCGACGAACCGACTACCTCCGAGTCCGGTGACGACACCGAGACCACCGAGTCCTCCGGCGACACCCCCGGCTTCACGCCGATTACGGCAGTCGTCGCACTCGTCGCGGCCGCACTGGTCGGCTGGCGACGGAGCTGACTCCTCGGGTCCGAGCGACGGACTCCGACGGTTTTCGGCTAACCGATTTTTGAACGACTGATTTCCAAACGACTTCTTTTTCCAGTCTCGAACCGGCAGTTCTACTCGGCAAGTCGGCAGTCGCGGTGAAACCAACCTGACTCCCCAGACTTTTCCGAGTCCGGGGCGGGCGTACCGCCATGGACGCGCCGGACTCGCCGACGACCACTTACGACCGAATCGACGACGCGCTGGACGCCAACGACGCCGACGCGTTCGTCCACGTCGGCGATAGATTCGACGACTTGCTCCGCTATCTGACCCGATTCGGCGGACCTGACCGAGCCTACGCCTTCGTCTACGCGGACGGAGCGGCCCACCTCTGCGCACCCTCGCTCTTCGCAGAGCAAGCCGAGCACGAGTTCCCGGGAGCGACGGTTCACGCGGCGAGCGAGCAGCGCGCCTCCGACGCGGGAGAGCGGGCGCTGGAAGTCCTCGACGCGCAGGCCGACGACCGCGACGTAGCGACCGATAGCCTCCGAGTGCTGGTCCCGCCAGCCGTCTCCGTCGAGTCGTACCGAACGCTCGCGGATGGAGTCGGCGAGGTCGTCGCGGCGTCGGTCGATGCGGGCCGAGCGCGGAAGACCGACGCCGAGCGCGCCTGCCACGCCTTCGTCCAGCGAGCGGCCCAGCGGGGAATGGCCCGCGCCGAGGCGGTCCTCGCGGCGGCAGAAATCGACGGCGACGAGGTCCGCTGGCGCGGCGAGCGCCTCACGACCGAGCGACTCCGCCGCGAGGTCAACGCCGCGCTGTCGCGGTCCGGCGTGACCGACGCCGGAAACAGCGTCATTGGCGCTGGCCCGACCTGTGCCGACCTCCACTTCACCGGGAACGACGTGGTTCGCCCGGGTGAGACGGTCCTTCTGGACCTCTCACCGCGTGGTCCTCACGGCTACTACGCCGACCTCACGCGGACCTTCGTCGTCGGGGACGCGGGCGAGTGGGAGACGACGGCCTACGAGGCGGTGGCGAAGGCGCAGGACGCCGCGCTCGCGGTGCTGGAAGGCGGCGCGGGAACCCGCGCCGGAGTGGCCCACGACGCCGCGACCGACGCGCTGGAGGAGTACGGCTTCGAAGTCGGTGACGTGGATGCGGGGATGTATCACAGTCTCGGTCACGGTGTCGGGATGAGTTTGCACGAAAGTCCGTCGTTGGCGGGTGATGCGGCTCTGAAGGCCGGAAACGTGGTGACGGTCGAACCGGGCGTCTACGATTCTGCGGTTGGCGGTGTTCGGATTGAAGACCTCGTGGTGATTACCGAAGAAGGGTACGAGAATCTGACCGACTATCCGCGGGAGATGGTTCCGGATTCCGACGGGAATGGACGGTTGTAGGCGAGTCTATCGAAGTCGTATTTTCGGCAGGAATGGGCCGGGGTGGATTCGAACCGCCGACCTGCCCACCAGGCCAAGCGAATACGGCCCACAAAAGGCCGTAGGTTGTCGCCAAGCAGCTTGGTGAAGCCTGGCGGTATAGCTCGCTGTACCACCCTCCGGCATCGAAGGGCCGACGTCAGAATTGTCGCCTCACGTTCGTATCCTGGTGCGGGCTACTGCATTGAGCGGACTGCGTTCTGAACTCCCTCAACGCGGCAACCAACTGCTTACTACATTGGTTTTTTAGCGCAGTCTACTACAGCCAAGAATAAGTCGTCCGACATAGCAACCACAGAGTATGTCTCTAATCCGAATCATTACACAAGCTGGCCCTGGAGGAACCGTAGTGTCTGTTCTGGCCTACTCTATTGGAAAATACTGGTTTCCAAATATCACCAGAAACGAGTTAGTACTCGCAGCAGCAGTTTCCGGCTTCATATTCGCCCTCGTCTTGAAGTTGCTTAGTAAACAGGCAATCGGTTTCATTTCATTCCCGATAATTCTCCGTGCGAAACGGAGTATCGATGAGAAGAATGGTCAGGGGCACTTTTATTTCGACAATGAAGATAAGAAAGATGACTTCGACAAGTTCGACGGCCAAGTCTTCCAATACACTTGTCTATTCTATTCTGGATTGCTTGTTGCCGCAACATCTGTAATCCATGCTTTCCTGCTAACAGGCCGGCTGGCAACTCTCGGACTTCTCGCAGCTGCTTGTGTCTCTATTGTCGTACTATGTTGGTTACCAATTATAAAAATCAAAAAGACTATTCTAATGACTACAGTCATGTTTGATTAGATGAAGGTAAATAAGATTCATTCCCGGGAATTTGCGAAAGACGAGTACGGCGGATTCGAACATACGAACATTGAGGGGGAGAATTTGCTCATTCAGGGCGGCAACCGCACTGGGAAGACTCTTACATTCAACGCGGTTCTGTACAACCTTCTCGGCGCTCAAGAAACGATTGATCTATCCACTGGCCGGAACAACAACGTGAGCCTTGAATTCACCGACGGAGCCGAATTCCGGCGGGGTAAGCTGGGTGCACGATTTCGGAAGGACGATATTGAAAAAAGTGAAGATGAAGCACAAGAAGAGCTCGCAGACTGGCTGGCAAACGATTTGTCCTCAGAGGTCTCAAGCACGGATATAATTAAAAACCACTTTGTCCATACCCATATCGAACGAATGCCGCTATCGCGGCTCTCGGAAGACGCTCGGCTAAATCACGTTCGGTCGGCAGTTAATCAAGACACTCAAGAGAGTATTGAGGAGACTGAGGAAGAAATCTCTCAACTAGAGGAACGAATCACAGAGATCAAGGCGAGTCTACGCCGGAAGAAGGAGGATAAGCGTGAGCGTGAGAACAACCTTCGGAGCAACGAAAACCAACTAGAAAAGTACCAAAAAGTAAAATCTCTTGCCGAGTCTGGTAAACTCGAAGACATCATCAAGACAATAGAATCTGACGAGGAGCTTCAAGAAACGCTCTCCGAATTATCGAAGAGGCAGGACTTCCTCCAGCGCAAGCAGAGAAGTAGGCAGAAGGATAAGAGACAGTGGGAACGATACCGAGAGTCAGAGAGGAACGAGATTATTGCTGAAGCGGTCAACGACTTCGTCTGCCCAGCCTGTAGCGGCCACGTTGATACGGAATTAGCGAAGAACCGCATAGGGTCTCGATGCCCATTCTGTGCTGTTGACGGTCGTAGCGACGACATAAAGGCAGATGTCGACGAGAAGATTAGTCACTCCGAAGAAGAGCTAGAAGAAATCGAGGGAGAACTGGAGGAAATCGCATCGGAGTTAGAAGAAGTCGACAAAGAAATTGCTAAAATTCACGAGGAGCGACCCGAGCTGGGTGACATCGACGGCAGGATTGAACGAGTCATCCGGAATAACGGATACGACTTATCCAGTATCCTCGAAGAAACCGAAAAGCAGCTAGAACGCTATCAGTCGAGCATCGATGAGGCCGAGGAAGAGATCGCAGAGCGGGAAACCGAGATTGAGGAACTGGAAGACGAATTGAATTCCTCACAAGAACGTCTGGAGGAGGCTAAAGACGAGGTGGCAGAAATGCGGGATGAGAGCATTAACGCCGAGATTAATGAGTTCTCCGAAGAGTGGCAGGAGGTTTTCGAGGAGATAGCTGGCGAAATTGGACTAGAGATTCAGATAACGCAAGATGGTGACATCGAGATTCCTGGATCTGAAGGGCCCCGAAAGTACGACCGTGCAGGCGACCTGAGCGATGCGGAGATCACCTTCATGAACATCTCGTTTGCAGTTGCATACAATCGCTTCGTCCGAGAGGCGGAAGCAACGGAATGGTCGACAATCGTCTGCGACGAGCCATTCTCGAACCTCGACGCGGAAGGTCGGGAGAACCTTCTTGAGTTCATCCAGTCATCTGACTTGCAGTTCATCTGCACCTCCTCTAACGAAGAGATGCTGGAGGAGTTCCCGAAGACTGGGCAACTGACTCGGCAGCGGATTCAAGCCTCTCTCGGGAGGTACACATAATGAAAGACGAAGAGGGGAAGAACCACCCCCACCTCCTCATGCTTGATGGATTCGATGGCGAGGTCGACGGGGAACTGAAGTACCAGAAAATCCTCTACAAATATCGGGTGAACGCACTCGAAGAGGAAGACTGGGGTTTTACGAGAGAACGTTGGGGCCCAACCGACCCGGGTTTCACTGAAATCATGCAGTCACTGGAGGACCTAAACCTCGCGGAAATAGACGAGAACGACCGGATACACATCTTTCGACTCACAAACGCGGGGGAAGAAGTGGCAGATGGCCTCAAACGAGGTCTCAGTAAGTTGGACCCAGGATTTAGTTCCCGGGTTCAGACAATTATGGGTATTGCTGAAACCGACAAGGACCGCTCCGGGTCGGAGATCGTTGAAGACGAAGTTGTGCAGGATGCGAAAGAGGAGACAGAGCAGTCACAGGTGTAGGCGAATACGGACGTACACTTACTTATCGGACGTTTCACGCCGAGATGGCGTGACGAAAATTGTGACTCTCAGCCGGAAATTTCGCAGACTGAGTTACCTCATACGCGCATGTGTGTACTTCGGTAATGTTCTAACAGGTGGGGAACTTCATAGAGTCGATGGTTCGTTCCCCCTCGACTTCGATATGGGAAACACTCTAGGTGGCAGACCCACTACTCCAAGGTGAAGCCGACCACGCCGGGTGGATTGGACAGTATCAACCGCTGACTTGGTGAGTTGGAAACGAGGTAGAACTCCACCGTATCCACGTCTGGTGGTTAACTACTCGCCACGAACAGAGTGAATGGGTCGGGGCGGATTCGAACCGCCGACCTGCTCCGTGTGAAGGAGCTGTCATAACCGGACTAGACTACCGACCCGCGCATTCCATGCTTTCCCCTTCCGGGACTTAAGACTTACTTTACGCTCGGAAAATCGGCCGTCGTCCGAGACTTTTCCCGAGGAGTCCCCTCGAAACGGTCTCGAACACCTCACACCCGGCGGCGGGCCTTTCGCACGGCGCGTCGAGCGCGGTCCACGGCCTCGTCCTCGGTCGCTTTCAGTTCGGCGAGCCACTTCTCGCGGCGGGTCGTGACCTCTTTCTCGCGGCCGGTGGCCGTCCGGAGGCGGCGCTCGACCGGGGTTAACTCCTCGCGCAGGCCGCGGGTGAGGTGCTTGCCAGCGCGGCGGGCGTAGTACCAGGCGTCCTCGAAATGTTTGTTCATATCTCGCACACCATTGTGTTCTTACGGGAAGGACAGATATAGCTTTTACCCTCGTTCGGACCGCGCCGAAGTCCCTGTTCCGCGCGCGAGTCGGCGGTTTCGGGACTCGATTCGCCTCACAGAACACCTCTACATTTGCTAAGAACAATTATTTATTTGTTTAGAAATTGTTTTTATTTCTTTCTGGTGGTGGTTCACTCGACGGAGCCAACCCGTGACCGCCACCGCGCCCCGTGCCTCCTCGCCCGCCTTGCGCTCACTTCGTTCGCGCAGGACGGCCGCGACCCGATGACTAGCACACCGGTCGCGTCCGGTAGATGGTCACGCCGACCGCACCCCGTCGATTTCCACAACGACCGCGTCCCGCGAACCGGGAAAATCCACGACGCTCGGTTGCTCGGCGAGGACCGCGAATCCCCGTCGTCGGCACCAATTCCGTCAAACTCCCGTGCCGTGTCAAAAACTGTTTATCGGCAGGAGGCTACAGTCCGGGTATGTTCACGCGGCTCTCGATACCGACGCCGTTCCAGGTCGGCCCAGTCAACGCCTACCTCGCCGGGCGGACGCTGGTCGACCCCGGACCGGGAAGCGAGGAGGCGTGGGCGGCCCTGCTCGACGGCCTCGAAGCCCGCGGGCTGGGACCGACCGACGTGGAACAAGTGCTTGTGACCCACCCGCATCCGGACCACTTCGGACTGGCGAGCCGACTCCGCGAGGAGGGGGCGCGAGTCGTCGCCAGTCCGACCACCGCGGAGGTCATCGCCGACTTCGGCGCGCGACTCGACTACGAGCAGTCGTACTTCGTGGACATGTTCGAGCGCCACGGGATGGCCCGCGAGACTGCCGAGACCGTCACCGACCTGCCCGAGGTCTTCCTCAAGGTCGCGCCCGGCGTCGAGACTGACCGCCGACTCGAAGACGGCGAGACCGTCGAGGTCGCGGACACCGGCGTCACCGCCGAGGCCGTCCAAGGTCACGCACCCGGCGAGACCATCTTCACCTTCGAGACCGACGCCGAGTTGCGGGCCATCGTCGGCGACCACGTGCTGGCCGACATCACGCCCAATCCCCTGCTCCAGCCGCCCGTTCCCGAGGAGAGCGCGTCCGGCGCGGGAGCCAGCGCCCCGATACACGGCGAGCGCCCGCGGGTCCTCCCGGCGTTCAACCGCTCGCTGGCGACCCTCCGCGACCGGGAGTTCGACCGGTTCCTGCCGGGCCACCGCGAGGAGATTCCGAACCCGACCGAGCGCATCGACCAGATTCTCGACGCCCACGAGGAGCGCACCGAGAACGTCAAGGAAATCGTCGCGGACGGCCCGACCACCGCGGTCGAGGTCATGGAAGAGCTGTTCAACGACCTGCCCGCGACCGAGTACTTCTCGGGCATGAGCGAGGCGGTCGGCCACCTCGACGTGCTGGACGAGCGCGGCGAGGTAGACGCCCGCGAGCAGGGTGGCGTGGTCGTCTGGGAGGTGGCGGCGTGAACGACCTCCAGTCGGTCGCGCTCGGCGACGAGACGGCCGACCTCGTCATCACGGGCGGTCGGGTCTGCCTGCCCGAGAAGGGCGAGTTCCAGTCCCGGGACGTGGTCGTGGTGGACGACCGAGTCGCCGCGCTCCCCGAGGACGCCGACCCCGTCGTCGGCGAGGAGACGCAGGTCATCACCGCGAGCAACCGGGTCGTCGCGCCGGGGTTCGTGGACGCCCACACCCACCTCGACCTCCACCAGACGTTCGAGAACGCGTACCACTACGTCGTGGAGGGCGGCACCACGACCGTCGTCTCGGAGGTCACGGGCTACGGCCCGGCCTTCGGCGCGGAGGGCGTCGAGCAGTTCCTCGCCGCCACCTCCTACCTCCCGGTCCGGGTCCGAGCAGTCGTCCCGCCCCAACCCCTGCTCGACACCTTCGAACCCCCGCGAGACGAGGGCGAGGACGCCGAGGCGCTCGTGGACCTCCTCTCGGACGACCGCGTGGTCGGGGTCGGCGAGACCGACTGGATTCACGCGGTCGGCCGGGACACCCCCGCGGAGCGCCTCTACGAGCGCGCCGACGCCGAGGACAAGACCGTCTCGGGCCACGCCGCGGGCTGTTCGGGCGAGAAGCTCTCTGCGTTCGCCACCATCATCGACGACGACCACGAGGCCATCTCCGGCGAGGACGTCATCGAGCGCGTCGAGAACGGCATCCACGCCATCGGGCGCTACGGCTCGATTCGTGACGATATGGAAGCCATCGGCGAGGCCTACCCCCACGTCCCGACCGCGGAACTCTCGCTGTCGACCGACGGGATGTGGCCCCGCGAACTCATCGGCGAGGGCTACATGGACGTGGTGGTCCGCCGGGCCATCGAGGAGGGCGTCGAACCCGCGGACGCCATCCGGATGGCGACCCTGAACCCGGCCCGCCACTTCGGACTGGCCGAGGAGGGAGTCGGGTCCCTGTCGCCCGGAAGCGTCGCGGACATCGTCCTCATCGACGACCTCGACACGGTGAACGTCACCACGGTCGTCTCCGGCGGCGAGGTCGTCTACAACAAGGGCGAGTCGAAGGTCGCGCCCCGGACCCACGAGTACCCCGACCGCTTCTACGACTCGGTGAACGTCTCGACCGACCCCGAACAGTTCCGGGTCCCGGCCGACGCCGCGAACGACGACGGCGAGATTCGGGCGGTCGAGTACCGCGGCGGCCTCCTCTCGGGCGAAACCGTCGTCTCTCCTCCCGAGGAGGACGGCGAACTCGTCGCCGACCCCGAGGAGGACCTCCTGAAGGCGACCCTGCTGGACAGGCATCCCAAAGGCGATGGAACCGGATTCACCGGGTTCGTCACCGGCCTCGGCCTCGACTCGGGCGCGGTCGCAACCAGCGTGGTCTGGGAGACCACCGGCGTCCTCGCAGTCGGCACCAACGACGAGGACGTGCGGACCGCGGTCTCACACGTCGAGGAGATGGGCGGCGGCTGGGCCGTGGTCGAGTCCGGCGAGGTCGTGGCGGAACTCCCGACGAGAGTCGCGGGCGTCTGCTCGGACCTCGAAGTCGAGGAGACCGCGAAGCTCTACGACGCCGTCGAATCCGCGCTCCGGCGACTCGGTGCCGAGGGCGACCGGCCCATGCTCGCGGTCCAGACGATGACCTTCCCCGGCGTCCCGCAACTCAAGTTCTCCTTCTCGGGCTACGCCGACATCATGCACCGTGAAATCGTCGGGCTGAAGCCCTGAAAACCGGGGGTCTGCTCGGTCATCACTCTTCGAGCATCTCTTCTTCGGCCCCCGCGTCGCCGCCTCCGCCCTCCGGTGTCTGTGTCTGGGCCGTACTCGCTTGTTCGGAGTGCTGTCCCTCGGGATGCTCTCGGATGGTCCGAATCTGCTCGTAGGGGAAGAAGTTCCGGCCTGCCTCGCGGTCCAGCCAGACCCCGGTGTCGTAGAACTCCAACTTGTGGCCCTTGACCGGGGAAGTGACTTCTCGCTTGCCGCCTTGCTCGCCGTGTCGTTGCACCAGGTATACGGAGTAGACACTCTCGGACATCGCACCGGGAGTACGACGGACCCGGCGAAAAGTGTGTGGGTAACTACCACCCTAACGATTAATCAGGTCGCCGTGGTACCGCGAGTCGGTATGAGAACGACTGGCGCGGCGCTGGTGCTGGCCGTCCTCCTCGCGGTCGCTCCGCTCGCCGCGAGTCAAGAGACCGCGACGACGCGACAATCGGACCTCGACCTCCGCGAGGCCAACGTCGTGGGCGTCGAGTTCGAGCGAGGAGACGGCGACGACAGGAGCTTCGACGTCTCGGTGACGCTCTACCACGACGACGACGGCGAACCGGGCTACGCCGACCGCTGGCAGGTCGAGACCCTGAACGGGACCGAACTCGGCAGGCGGGAACTGCTCCACGCCCACGGCACCCGCCCGTTCACTCGCTCCGAGCGCATCTCGGTCCCCGAACCCGTCTCGCTGGTCGTCGTTCGCGGCCACGACCAGACCCACGGTCTCGGCGGGCAGGCGATGGTCGTGGACCTCCGGACGGGCGCGACCGAGGCCGTCGAGCAGGGACCGGACGCGCGGAACTTCAGCGAGTGTACCGCGGTCCGGCGCGCGGTGAGCAGCGAGACGACGACTGCGAGCGCGACGACGACAACCGCGACTGCCGGACTCTCGTCCGAGACCGACCTCGTGGACTGTCCGTGGGAAAAAGCGGCGAATCGGACGACCGCGTGACTGCCGAACCGACGCCGACTATTCGCAGATCTGCTGAGCGATGGCGTCGAACGCGTCGTTTATCTCCTCGACGGTTTCGGCCTCCACGAAGTTATCACTCACCGGGTCGGACGCCATCTGGCGTAGCTGAGACCGGTCGGTCAACTGTGGGATTCCGATAGTCATCACTCGAACGCCCGCCGATTTCGCATCACGTGTCACCTGTACCGGATTCGGACCGGGGGTGTTGTGTTGTCCATCCGCGAGAACGACCATGACCTTCTTCGAGTTCTGCCGACCGTTCGTCCTGAGTTCGTTCAGCGCGCGAGCGACACCGCCGCCTAAATTCGTGTCCCCACGAGCGTCGAGGTTTCGCGCGAGGGACCGGACACGTCCGAAGTTTCCGGTCAACCCCGAGTCCAAACTCACGCCGCTTGCAAAGGAGACGAGTCCGACCCGGTCGTTTCGAGCCAGCAGACCGACGAGATTTATCGCACCGGTCTTGGCCTGGTTGAATTTCCCAGTCTGTTCGGTCATCGAACCCGACCGGTCCAGAACCAGCATCACGTCGTTCCGAACAGGGTCGCAGTCCGGCCGGTCGCCTCCCCCGCAGGGCACCTCCGAGGGGTTCTTGTCCGTGAAGAGGTCGCGGGCGCTGACGGGCCGCCCGTCGAACCGGACGTTGTACTTGTCCATCCACTGCTCCGGAACCGAGAAAGCCCGGAGGTCGCCCGTGAAAGCGTAGCAGTTCCACTCGCCTCGGTTGAACCCGTTTACGCTACAGTGGTCGATGTCGTCCTCCGCATCGACCGTCACCACGTCCGAGTCGATGTTCGCCATCTCCGTCGCGTCGAGTTTCTCGATGTTCCCGCCGACCGCGAACTGATAGGGATACAGCCGGTCGTTGGGCGCGTTGATACAGAGTTCGTGTTCGACTCGACCGCCGCCGTCCTGACCGCCGCGGTCGTCGTCCTGCTGTCCGCCGCCCTGCTGTCCGCCGCCTCCGCCTCGGCTACCGGGCCGGACCTCGCTCCCGTTGTGGAACACGGTCGCCGGTCCGGCGAGTCGAAACTCGGAGACGTCCCCCGCGTACCGAAACTCGTCGGTGCCGCGTTTCGGCCCGACGTGACCGTATCCGCGGCCTCCTCGCACCTGGTCGCCGCTGTCCACCTGATTCAGCGAGTCCGTCACGCCGAACTCGTACACCGCGATGCCACCGCCGTCGCTCTCGATTCGAATCGTATTCGTGCCCTGTGCAGCCGGGAAATCGGCCCCGCTGACCGACCCCGAGGGGTGGGCGACGCCGCTCGTATTCAACCGATTGCCGTTTCGGTACACCGTCGCAGGCCCGGCGAGGACGAATCCGGTCAGTCGACCCGAATAGCTGAACGTGTCCGTCCCTCGCTTCGGTCCGACGTGTCCGTAGACTCGGTTGCCGCGAACGTGGTCGCCCGAGTCCTCTTGACGGACTGACCCGCTGACGGTGAACTCGTACGCCGCGTGACCGCCCCCGTCTGACTCGACCCGAAGCGTGTCCGATTGAGCGCGCACGGCCGACGCCGACTGCGCGGCAAACGCTGCGAACCCCGCTGTTCCGAGGCCCTCCCTGAGGAATCGCCGTCTCGAAAACTCCCCCGACATGTTAACCCAATCCACTTTCTGTTATTTAGTACATTCTGTATTTTTGACGACAGTACCGCGCGATAGTACGAACTCGACGGTCGAGTTACAGCAGAACGTTCCGCTCGAAAGACGACTCCGAGGTTACCGCGACCGGATGCGCGAGAGTCGGCCCCCAGACGCTTGCTCCTCGGCTTCGGCGGCCTCGCGCGCTCTCCGGTCTTTGAGTCGGTTGTAGGCGATGCCCGCGCCGACGACCAGCGCCATGATGGCGAGCGAGCGAAGTTTGGGCGCAATCGACGGTCGGTCGGTCCCGCCGCCGTCGGTCGTCGCGGCCCCGGACTTGCGCTTTCCCCCGAGCGAGAACGACCGCTCTTCGTCGCTTCCGGGGTTCGTGCTCCAACTGAACTCCGAGTCGTGGAAGTGGATTTCGAGAATTCCCATGCCCCGGAACTTCGCCGAGCGCGGACTTAGCGGTTGGGGCGGAGTGGGTGGGGTCGAGTGGTTGGGGCGGAGGAGGAGGAAGTGATAGGGGAGGCGGTCGGCTTCGACCGGCGAGATTTATCAGGTCCCCGCCAGAATCCCGCCTCATGCAGACCTTCCTGACGCTCGACTACGAGCAGGAAACCGCGATTCCGCCCGAGGAGGCCGACGTGCGAACCCCCGAGGCCTACGTCCGGCACTTCCTCGCCGAGTTCTCCGACGAGGGAGACGCCGTCTTCGACCCCTTCGCGGGGTTCGGCACCACCCTCGCCGTCGCCGAGGAGTTGGGCCGAGTGCCCTACGGCGTGGAGTACGAGGCCGACCGCGCCGAGTTCGTCCGCGAGCGCATCGACCACTCCGAGAACGTGGTCTGTGGAGACGCACTCGACGTAGACCTCGCCGACGAGTTCCCGGCGTTCGACTGCTGTCTCACCTCGCCGCCCTACATGGAGCGGTCGATGGGGGTCAACCCCTTCCGGAACTACGCCGACGACAGCGAGAGCGACTACGAGACGTATCTGGCGGACCTCGCGGACCTGTTCGAGCGACTGGCTCTCCTCGCAAATCCGGACGCCAGCCTGCTCCTCGACGTGTCGAACATGAAGCACGCCGGGGAGGTCACCCCGCTGGCGTGGGACGTGGCGGAAGTCGCTTCCGAATCTTTCCACTTCGAGGGCGAAGTCGTCGTCGGCTGGGAGGGCGACGAGCAGGACGAGCGAGACGGCGGGCGGTACGGCTACGGCTACGACCACAGCTACTGTCTGGTGTTCAACGCGAAGAAGGCCGACTGACTCGGCGGTTTAGACCGTGTACTCCGACTCCTCGAACTGGACGTACTTGCCGTTGCGGAACTTGCGCTTGGTCGTCTTGTACTTCGTGACGATCTTCGCGCCCGTCAGGCCGGAGGAGAGTTTGTACTTCAGTAGGCGGCCCTCGCCCTCGCCCGCCAGAATGTCGCTGGCGGCCGAGAACGCCTTGTCCCAGTCGCGCGGGCCGTAGTCGGCCACGATGTCCGCGAAGGTGACGTTCCGGACAATCTCCTCGCCGATGGCGTCCTTCCAGCGGTCGTTGTAGGGGTCCAGACGACCCTTCCCGGCGAGTTCTCCGGCGATTTTGCCGGTCCGGACCGCGACGTGATAGCCGCCCTCGTGGAAGGCCGAGGTGGTGCCCATCGCGCCGCCAGCGACGGCGATGTTCGCCGCGGTGGGCGAGTCGATGGGCCGCGTCGAGGAGATAGGATACGTCTCGGTGCCCTTGCTCTTGCCCCGATTTCGGACCAGCGGGAAGTCGGCGAGGTCGTACTCGTCGCCGAACTGGCGGTCGAGGAGGCGCTCGATGTACTCGGCGGGCCGGGGGATGGCGTCGTCGTCGGGTCGAAGAAGGTCGTACTCCTCGGGGTTGTCCACGTCTTCGAGGTTCATCCCGATGGGCATAGTGAGACCGACGCGGGCAGTCGTCCCGTCGTTCGGGAAAATCCACGGATACGCCGTCTCGCCGGGCATGATTCCCCACCAGAACTTGAGCGAGTTCGGTTCGAACAGCTCCTCGGGGAACTCCCGGTACTCCTGATACGCGATGTGGTTGGCCTCGTTGGGGGCCACGACCTCCGAGATGGGGCGGTCCTCGGGCGAGAACCGGTCGAGCGCCCGCATCGTGACCTGTCGCTGGGGGCCGTCGGCGAGGACGAGATAGTCGGCCTCGACGTCCTCGCCGTCCGACAGGTGGAGGGTGTGGCTCGGCGCGCCCGTCAGGTCGGTCGTCACGTCGGTCACGCCGACGCCGACGCGGTACGCCGCGCCGGCGCGCTCCGCTCGGTCTCGCATCCAGTCGTCCATCCGGGCGCGGTGGAAGGTGAAGCCGAACCCGTCGTAAGACGACTCGATGCCGGTGTCCTCCATGACGCAGGAGTTCTCCGGTCCGAGGAACTCGGTCCGGTCCAACTCTTGGAGGACGACGTGGTCGGGAATCTCCTCGAAGGGGATGCCCATGATGTCCACCCAGTAGTCGAGCATCCCTGCGGCGTCGGTCGAATCGGGTCCTAACTCCTCGCGGTCGGCGCGCGGAACTCCCTTCTCGACGAGGAGCGCGTCTGCTCCCTCCTCGGCGGCGGCCCGCGCGGCGGCAGTCCCGGCGGGACCGCCGCCGACGATAGCAACGTCGACTCGCTTCATACCCCTACGGTTCTTCGCAGGATATTAAATGCTTGACCTTCCGATTTCGTGATGAGACCTCCGGAGATTTTGGTCGGCGAATCGTGAAGGAAATTTAATTGTTTTCCTAATATGTGTATTTGATTGTTTAGGAAATGTCTGGGTATGTCTCGCAGTCGAACTCCCGGCAGATGGTTCTCGGACCACGTTTCAACTCGGAGGAAGGATGGTTCGATGTGACGCCGAGCGACAACGGAGGCCGTGGTGGTGTCTTCTGAAGCCCCGCCAGCTCTATCTCGGCGTGATTCGAACGCGAACAGTAGAGTTGGAGTGATGATGTCTTCTTGAAGCCCCCGCCCGCTCGCGGTCGCTGGCCGACATATCCGCTCCTCTCCGCACCGGAAGACAACCCGCGTCTTCCGAGCCTCGCCTCACTCCGTTCGGTGAGACACCGCCCGTCGCGGATAGGGGCCGCCCAGCGACCAAGCCCTTCGGGCGCTGGGAGACGAACCGCGTCTCCCAAGGTCACGTTCGCACCGGAAGACAATCCGCGTCTTCCGAGCCGTCACCTCACTTCGTTCGGTGAGACTCCGCTCACGTGACCGCGACCGGGCGGCCCCTTCAGCCCCCCGTCGGTTGTTTCACCGAGCGCATCCCGGCGGTTGGTCGGCCGGGCGCGTCCTGTCGGAAGGTCCACCGAGCGCGACCGCCTCAGACCGGACGCGCCGCGTCGGTCTCCGACGCGGCGCGTCCGTCTGCCATCTGACACCATCTTCCTCCCGAAACCTAAGTGGAGTCCCGTCGTATCGGAGTTTCATGCGTCAGAGAACCCGTTTACTGACAATTACGTTCGTCTTTCTCCTCGTCGCCGCGCAGGCCGCGCCCGCGCTGGCGGTCGCCGCGCTGGACGGCCAGAACGCCCAAGCGCAGGAGACCGACGCGCAGGAGCGCGGAGTCGATTCCCGCGAGGAGGTCGAGGCCTTCGTTGACACCGCGATGGCCGAGGACCTGAACGAACACCGCGTCTCGGGCGCGACCGTCTCGGTCGTCAAGGACGGCGAACTCCTCTTCGCGGAGGGGTACGGCTACGCAGACCGACGGAACCGGACCCCGGTCGCGGCGAACCGGACCATGTTCCGCATCGGGTCGGTCTCGAAGCTCTTCGCGTGGACCGCGGCGATGCAACAGGTCGAGCGCGGCCGCATCGACCCCAACGCCAGCGTGAACCGGTATCTCGACGACGTTCACGTCCCCGAGAGGTACGGCGAACCCGTCACGGTCGAACACCTCGCCACCCACACCGCCGGGTTCGAAGAGCAGTTGACCGGCGTCGGCGTCCGCTCGCCCGAGGACGTGCGACCGCTCGGCGAGACCCTTCAGGAGGTGCCCGCTCGGGTCCGACCGCCGGGCGAGGTCACCTCCTACTCGAACTACGGCGCGGCGCTCGCGGGCCACATCGCCGCCAAGCAGGCTGGTACGCCCTTCAATCGCTACGCCGAGCGCGAACTCTTCGCGCCCCTCGGCATGACCCGCAGTACCTTCCGCCAGCCGGTTCCCGCCGACGTTCCCGGCCGCCTGTCGGAGGGCTACACCTACCAGAACGGGCGCTACGTCCGCGGCGAGTTCGAGACCATCGGCATCCCGCCCGCGGGGTCGATGAGCGCCACCTCGACCGATATGGCGAACTTCATGATAGCGCACTTGCAGGGCGGGCAGTTCGAGGACTCCCGAATCCTCTCCGAGTCGGCCACCCGGCGGATGCACCGCCAGCACTTCGCCAACCATCCCGCGCTCAACGGGATGGGCTTCGGCTTCTACGAGCAGAGCAAGAACGGCGTGCGCGTCGTCGGCCACGGCGGCGACACCCGACTGTTCCACTCGGGGCTGTGGCTGATGCCCGAGCGGGACCTCGGCGTGTTCGTCTCCTACAACTCGGTCGGCGGCGTGCAGGCCCGAGAGGAGTTCTACGACTCGTTCATGGACCGCTTCTTCCCGACCGAGGAGCGGCCCGTGACCGGCCCGGTCGCCCCGACCGTCGCCGACGGCGGCCAAGCGGAAGGGAGCGAGGCGAGCGCGAACGGCGGGGCCGAAATCGCCGACCCGGAACTCTCGGCGTTCACCGGGGCCTTCCGCACGACGCGAATCTCCTCCACCGACTTCACGAAGGTCGCCGCGCTCAACGGCGACTTCCGGGTCCGACCGGCCGAGAGCGCCGAGGGAGTCCTCGTGACCTCCCGGCCCGGGCAGGGCACCCAGCGCTGGATTCGGACCGGCCCGACCGTCTTCGAGGAGGTCGGCGGCGACGGCCGGATGGCCTTCCGCGTCGAGGACGGCCGGGCGAGCTACGTCTTCTTCGACGCCGCCGCGCCCCAGAGCTTCGAGCGCATCGGGTGGTGGGAGACCACTCAGATGCAAGCCGGACTGTTCGCCGCGGCGCTCCTGATTTTCGCCTCCGCGATTCTGGGGTGGCCCGCCGCGGCCCTCTGGCGTCGCTTCCGCGGCTGGCGACGCCGGAGGCGAGGGCGTGGAGGCAGGGGGAGGAGTCCCGTGAGCGCGGACGGCGATGACCGACTGGCCGCGAGCGACCGTCCCCGCGCGGCCCGCTGGCTGGCCGGGTTCACCGCACTACTCGGTATCGGCTTCGTCGTCGGATTCCTCGCGGTCCTCCTCACGGACCCTTTCAGCATCCTCGTTCTCCCGCCGAGCCTGCAAGCCCTGCTCTTCGTCCCGCCGGTCTTCGCGCTCGCCACGCTCGGCGTCGTCGCCGCCGCGGTCCTCGCGTGGACCGACCGCTACTGGGGTCCGGTTGGTCGTGTCCACTACTCGCTGGTCGCGGCGGCGCTCGTCGCCTTCCTCTGGCAACTCGCCTACTGGAACATGCTGACCGCGTGGCTCTGAGTCGGGCGGGGCGCGTTTCTCAGTCGTCGGCCGCAGTCGCCCGCGAGGGCCCGCTGTTGCTCTCGACCAGTCGAATCCCGACCAGTCCCGCCGCCGCGAACGCCAGCACGCTCCCGCCGAGGAAGGCCGTCTCGTAGCTCGCAACCGTGGCTACTGCGCCGAAAATCGGCGGCCCCAGCACGCCGCCGACCCCCTTCGCGGTCGAGCGCAGGCCCATCAGTTCCGACTCGCGCTCGGCCGGAGCCACGTCGCCGATGAACGCAATCGCGCCGGTCGTCATCGCCGAGAAGGCGGCCGCGATAATCACGAAGCCGATTCCCGCAATCGCCATCCGCGCGAGGAGGGCGTCGGGCGCGGTCGCCAGTCCCGCCACGACGGCGTAGAGGCCGCTCCCGGCCATCCCGACCGTGACGAGGGGTTTCCGGCCCACCGAGTCGGCGAGTCGGCCGAACAGGACCATGAAGACGGCCTGCCCCGCCGGGTTGATTGCCAGTAGCGCGCCCATCACGAACTCCGAGACGCCGACATGCTCGACGAGGTAGGGAGCCATCAGGCTCATCACGCCCAGCACGGTCATGTTCCGGAGCGCCAGCGCGACGTAAAGCCACCCGAGACCGTTGGTCGTGAGGTGGTCGCGCTCGCCCGCCGCGGGGAAGAGTCGCTCTTTGACCTCGGTCCGAATCTCGCTCAGCGAGGGTTCCCTGTCGGGGTTCGGAGTGGGGTCGGCGACGAACGCGACCGCGAGCGTCGAGACCAGACTCACGCCCGCGATGACCAGATACAGTTCTTGGGGCGCGAGCAGACCCAGAAGCGCGCCGACGGTCAACTGCCCGCCAGCGAATCCGACCGCGCGAGTGCTGTTGAAGAAGCCGACCGACTTGCCCCGGCCCGTCTCGCCGCCGTGGACGCTCACGATGGTCAACATCACCGGGGCGAAGCCCGAGGCGAAGACGGCGTAGAGGCCGCGCGTGCCGATGGGTCCCCAGACGCCCTCGGTGACCGTCAGGGGCAGGACCGCGAGGGTCGCCAGCGCGCCCGAGACCACCATCACGGCTCTGCGCCGCCCGGTCACGTCGGCGAGCGCGCCCCAGACCGGCGAGAACACCATCATCCCGAGGAAGTAGGCCGTCAACACCATGCTGACCGCGAAGGCCGACCCCTGCCTGCCGACGTACACCGCCAGCGCGGTGCCCATCAGGATGCCGCTGGCGAATCTGGTCGCGGCCCCCACGCCGATGAGCAGTCGCTGTCGCCGGTCGGTCGTCACGCCCGAGGCTTGCTCGCGGGCGGGTAAACCCCCTCCGGAACCCGGAGGGAATTGCCGACGTTCGCGCTCGTTCGCGCGCAAAGTACTATATGAATGTCGCAGTCGCATGCGACTGCGACGTTCGTATAGTCGCAATCACTCGTCGTCGGGCCGATGCGGCCGACTGCTCCCGTCGTCGGGGTTGACTTCGAGGTACTTGGCGAACAGGTCGGCGACCCGCGAGTAGGCGTCTACGACGTTCTCGCGCTTGAGGAACCCGTGGGGTTCGTCGTCGTAGGTCTGGAACTCGTAGGTCTTGCCGTGCTTGTCGAGTTCCTCGACCAACTGCTCGGACTGGCTGAGGGGGACGCGCACGTCCTCCTCGCCGTGGAGGACCAGCAGGGGTGCCTCGATGTCGGGCACGCTCCGGATGGGACTGGCCTCCCGATAGTTGTCGATGTCGGTCGCGGGGAAGCCGAGTTCGCGCTTCATGAGTCGCCAGCCCACGTCGTCGGTGTCGTCCACGAACGTCTCGTAGTCGTAGACGCCGTAGAAGGCCGCCCCGGCGTCGAAGCGGTCGGTCTTCCCGAGGGCGTTGACCGTCATCAGGCCGCCGCCGCTCCCGCCGAAGATGCCCGCGCGGTCGGGGTCCACCGCGGGGTAGGCGTCGGCCAGCGCGTCGGCGGCGTTGACCACGTCGTCCAAGTCGCCCTCGCCCCACGCGAAGTCGTTGCGATTCCGGAACTCGCGGCCGAAGCCCGACGAACCGCGGTAGTTGGGTTCGATGACGGCGAACCCCTGCCGAGCGAAGTACTGCGCGCGGTAGTTGTACTCGTAGCCGTCGAAGGCGGTCGGGCCGCCGTGGGGGTGGACCAGCAGGGGAATCGAGTCGGGGTCCGCCTCGTCGTGGCCCTCGGGCAGGTAGACCATCGCGTGAATCTCGACGCCACCCGTCGAGTCGTAGGTGATCTCCTCGGGGTCCACGAACCGGGATTCGAGGCCCGCCGGGGGTCGCCCCGCCACGCGCTCGCCGGTCGAGACGTTCCGGACCTCCGGGGGCGTGGTCGGGTCCGCGGCGACTGCGAGAACGTCGCCTTCCCGCCACTCGGGGAAGTAGCGGTCGCCGGGTTCGTCGGTCAGCGCCTCGACCTCGCCCGAGTCGGCGGCGACGGTCCGGATTTCCACCTTCCCGTCTCGGGTGGCCGTGAACGCGAGTTTCTCGCCCGAGGAGTCCCACGAGGGCGCGCCGAGGTCGGTGCCGCGCTCCGCGACGAGTTGCTCCGGCTCCTCTCGGTCGGGACCCGTGAGGTAAATCGCGTCGAACCCGGTCTCGTCGTGGACGAACGCGAGTTCCTCGGAGTCAGAGTCGGAACTGGGCCGAGGCCGGGGCGCGTAGGCGTTCACCGAGTCGCTGGCGAAAACCGGTTCGACCCCGCCGTCCCGACTCACGCGGACGACCTGACTCGCGCGGTCCGTGAGGTCCTCGTGGCGCGTCCGGACCGCGTAGAGGGCGTCGCCGTCGGCCCATCGGGGGTCCTGATAGAGGAACTCGTCGTCGCGCAGGACCTCGACGCGGCGGCCGTCGGCGGAGGCGACCGCGAGGCTTCCGGGCGACCAGTTGTCGGTCACGAACGCGATTTCGTCGCCGTCGGGCGAGAACCGCGGTCCGGCGTCGGCGGCGTCGTGGTTGGTCACGCGGGTCTTCTCGCCGGTCTCGGCGTCCGCGGTCCAAATCGAGAGGCCGTCGTCGTCCTCTCCGGCGTAGGCAATGTTCTCGCCTTCGGGGTGCCAGTCGAACCACCGCGGGTCGAGGTGGGTGTAGCGCTGAGCGAGGAGGCCCCTGCTGGTCAACTTGCGGGTCTCCTCGCCGTCCTTCAGGTAGAGGTCGGTGCGATGCTCGCGGGAGGCGGCGTAGGCGAGGCGATTGCCGTCGGACTCGTTCGGTTCCGGAATCGCCTGCTCGGCCATCTCCGCGGTGACGGCGTCGGCCAGCAGGTCGTCGGATTGGGTGTCTCTGAGGTCGCGTCGGTACATGGCCGTGGTATCGAGTGACGCGGGTTTATTTTCCGGGGTAGCGGCGAGGGTCGGGAGGTACTTCGAACCGAAATCCTCATATCCTCGTTTTCTCACCTTCGAGGTATGCGAGCAATCGTCAATGGGACGGTCCACACGGTGGCGGAGCGAGGAACGATAGACGGCGGCACGGTTCTCCTCGAAGAGGGCGAGATTTCGGCGGTCGGCCCCGACGAGGAGGTCGAGGTCCCCGACGACGCCGAGGTATTCGACGCCGAGGGTGCCCACGTCACGCCCGGCCTCATCGACGCCCACAGCCACGCCGGGATGGCCGAGTGGGGCGAACCCGAGGACGGCGACTTCAACGAGGTCTCGGACCCCGTGACGCCGCAGGTCAACGCCCTCGACGGGTTCCACCCGCGCGACGACGAGTTGAAACACGCCTTCCAAGGCGGCGTGACGACCGTCTCGGCCCGGATGGGGAGCGCGAACGTCGTCGGCGGCATCATCTGCTCGATGAAGACCTACGGCAAGGTGGCCGACCGAATGCTGATTCGGGAGGACGGCATGAAGGCCGCCTTCGGCGAGAACCCCAAGCGGTTCCACGGCGACGAGAAGGACCGCCAGCCGAGTACGCGCCCCGGCGTCGCGGCCACGCTCCGACAGGCCCTGATGGACGCCGAGGACTACGTCGAGCGCCGGGAGTCGGCCCGCGAGGAGGGCGACCCCTTCGAGCGCGATTTGGGGATGGAGAACCTCGCCCGCGTCATCGAGGGTGAGTTGCCCCTGCGAGTCCACGCCCACCGCGCCGACGACATCGCCACGGTGTTCCGCATCGCCGACGAGTTCGGCATCGAGAATTTGTCCATCGAACACGCGACCGAGGGCCACGTGCTGGCCGAGGAGTTCGTCGAGCGCGACGTGCCGGCGGTCGTGGGGCCGACCATCTCCTCGGCCAGCAAGTACGAACTCCGCAACATCACCTTCGAGACGCCGGGCATCCTCCACGACGCCGGGGTCAAGGTCGCCATCCAGACCGACGCGCCGGTCCTGCCCCAGGAGCATCTGGACGTCTGCGTCGGACTGGCGGTCCGCGAGGGCCTGCCGAAGGACGTGGCGCTGAAGACGGTCACGCGCCACCCGGCCGAGATTCTGGGCATCGAGGAGCGCGTCGGGACGCTGGAGGAGGGGACCGACGCCGACCTCGTGGTCTGGGACGGGCCGATGTTCGAGTTGGACTCGGACGCCCAGCAGGTGTTCGTGGAGGGCGAGCGCGTCTACGACAGCGAGCGCGACGACGTTGACCCGCGCGAAGAGTACGCTTGGTAGGATAGAGACATAATTTTATTTTTCTAAGCATTATTTATAATCACTAAAGACGCATTTATATTTCAAAAGTCCGGATAAGTATCCAGTCGAAAATAATTTACGATGGACATAACAACACGGCGGCATGGGAAAATCGCTCTTCTTAGCCGTCGTCCTTCTGTTCTCGATGGCTGTTCCCGTGGGTGCCACCGTGGGCCAGCCAGCGGACCACCACGTGCAGGCGGCGACCGACAGTGACGTTCGAGAGTCGGATCGGACCGAGTGGAACGTTACGGTGAACGAGACGGAACCGGACCTCAACCGTCTCGGCGTTTCCGGCGAGTTCGTGTTCGTCGGTGGGGCGAGCTTCCCCTCTTCGGGACCGACGATCTCGCCCGCCGTTCACGTACTCGTCGGGAACAACACCACGAATCTCGCGGCGACCAAGGTCGTCGCAGACGCCGAGTGGACCGAGGAGAGTTCCAAGCGGTTCGACGGCCGGGTCGTCGGCGACACGCTGGTCGTCCGGTACGGACGGACGATTTCTGCCGTGGCGAAACGAGGCGGAAAGTGGAAGCAGTTCGACCTCGGAACGCTCGACGCGCAGTTCGAGACGATGTTTGCGACGGACTCGGCGGTCTTCGTGGTCAGTAAAGCTGGTATCCGAAAGTACGGCGTCGGGACGAAACCGACGGAACTGGCCCGGTACGAGACCGAGTACGAACTCGAAAGCGCGGACTACGCCGACGGGACGATAACCTTCGAGACCCTCGACGACACCGATTGCGAAGCCGAGGGAGCAAGCGGCTGCTCGGGGGAAATCGACGACGGGTCTCGGTACGGGGCCTTGGACACGGGCCTGAACGAGCGGTGGACGCAGTTCGTCGCAAACGAGTACGTTCTCACCGAGCGAGTCGGCGACCTACTGCTCACGCAGCCCGGAAGCAAGGCCACGTTCTACGCCCGCGACGTGACGACCGGGGAACCGGCGTGGACGTGGGAGGCTCCGAACAGCGGTTACATCGCCGAGCGAATGCGTGGCGACGTCCGCTTCTGGACGAATCACAACCAAGAGTTCATCGTGGACCCCGATACCGGTGACGTGCAGTGGAGCTACCACAACGACGATATTCTCTACGATAGCCCGTCCCGAGTGTTGTTGCACGTCGATGGCGAGTACGTCCTCAGAAACCACTCTACCGGCGAAGTTCTGGCCCGCCATTCCGGACCGGAACCGCCGAGGCTGGACTCGTGGAAGTGGAACAGCGTCGCAAAGATAGACGGCGGGGCGTATCTCTCGTTCACGGTGGACCCGGCACCGACCCGCGTGTTCGTCAACACGACGACCGGTGAAACCGCGACGACGTTCGACCCGCCGGAGCGAGTCGTGACCGCCTACGAGAAGGCCGAGGAGTTGCCCGACGAACTGCGCTATCTGACCTACTCCGTCGAGACGATGGGACCGCCGGGAAGCTTCTCCATGGCGGTCAGCATTCGCGGGGAGACGAACACCTCCGACCTCTACAAGACGAGCGTCTTCGCCCATCCGACCGACCGCGAGTGGTTCGAAGTCGAAGGCGACTCCTCCGGTCGCAATCTGGCGGTCGGGTCGATGGTCCAGACCGACGGAGTACTCCTGTACACGACAGTCGAAGAGCAGTCGGAAGCCGAGGGCGTGCGGCGATTCGAGGAGGTCCACGTCAGGAGCCTCAACGGGACGTATCTGGGACGAGCCACCTTCTACCGGACGGACCTCGGTAAACCGATGCCCGAGAGCAGGGAGATACCGGGGCGGTCGCTCGACAATCAGTACAACGAGAATCTGACGCGGGAGAACTACCAAGTCCAGATGGCCGCCAGCGGTCCGAGCGGTGAAGTGCAGTACGTCGAACCGTACGGCCACGAGGGAGACCGCCGGAAAGTCCTCCGGTTCGGAATCGAGGAGGTCTCCCCCGAAAACGTGACCGCGAGCGTCGAAGTCTCCTGTGGTGACGGCGGACCGCAGGCAGTGCTGAACAATCCCACGTCGATGCCGCTCGTGTACTCGGTCGGCGGTGTCGCCGACGAGGTGAGGGTCGGAGCCGACGAGTCGCGGACGGTCGAGCTTTCGGACGACGGAGAGTACACGTTCGAGGTCGGGACGACCCTCGGTGACCCTGTCGAGTTAGAGTTCGCGGCCTCCGGCGATAGTTCGGTCGAGGGCGACACGGTCGTCACGGACTGCGGTCAGAAGAGTGCGAAAGCGATGGCGGACGAAACCCGCTCGGCGGACGATACTTCGGGGACCGACGGGTCGGTTCCGGGATTCACCCCGCTGGCGTCGGTCCTCGCGCTCCTGATAGTGTTCGGTCTCGGATACGTCGTGCGGGAAGGGTAGGACTTTCGTTTCTCTTTCTGCTGTCGGGAATAGTTGGCCGGAAAACCAGCGATGATTCTGTTACGCCAGCCAGTCCACGGGCTTGGTGTCGTAATCGACCTCCGTCGCAGCGATGTCCTCGACTTCGCTCCACGGCAGGTCCTCCATCGTGAATTGCTCGCCGTCGTAGCGCAGGAGCTTGCCGACCTCCTCGGGTTCTGGCTCGCGGTCGCGTCGGCGGGCGATTTCGGCGTCCCTGTCGTCGACTTCCTTCACGATGGTCTTGAGGTTCACCGGGCGACCCCAGAGGTCGAAGACGCGCTCTAAGGTCCGCTTGGCCTGCTCTACGTCCAGCATCACGCCGTTGTAGTGGTGGCCCAACAGCAGTTCGTTGCGGTTGTTGTAGTTACCGTCGTACACCGCGATGGTGGGCTTGCCGAAGTTGGTGAACTGGAGCATCAGCTTCTTCTTGACGTCCTCGTAGTCCGTGCTGGCGACCCGGTAGTCGCCCGTGGTCTGGCTGAACTCGTAGGTGAAGTACTGGTTGTCGTTGACGAACTCCTGAGTCAGGTAGCTGTCGAGGAAGGTCACGTCGTTGTTCGAGGCCCGCACGTCCCGCATCTTGTCCCAGCCGGTGGCGTAGTCCACGTCGGCGATGGCCTCCTCGACCGAATCGAATCGGGCGTCGTCCACGATGTAGCGCGCGAACTGCTCCAAGTCCTGCTGGGCGACCGACCGGAGGAACCCGCGGTTCTGGCGCTTGCACAGCGAGAAGTGCCGTTCCGCGAGGCCCCGGTAGGTCAGGACCTTCCACGGGTATCGCTCGATGTCGATGTCCCCCTCCTTCGCGGCGTCGAGCGCCTCCCCGTCCACCTTCTCCGGCGCGAGGTCGTCCAACTCGTCCAGATTCTCGGGGTCGATGCTGTCGATTCGCGGGTCGGGCGCGAGCAAGTCCTGCACCCGCTCGAAGTCCACGGTGTCGTGGAAGTTGCGCCACGTGACGCCCTCGACGCGCAGGAGCTTCCGGCAGACCTCCCGGCGGTTCTCGGTGTTCTCGATGTACTCCCACAGCTCCTTGCCGAGCTGGTAGGGGTTCAGCCCCGGCGAGTTGAGGACGCGCGCTTGGTGGTCGGCGTAGCTCAGGAACTCGTCGTCCCCGGCGAAGGCCTCCTCGCCCATCATCATCGACTCCCAGTAGGCGGCCCACCCCTCGTTCATGACCTTCGTCAGCTTCTGGGCCGCGAAGTAGTAGGACTCGGCCCGGAGCATCTCCAAGACCTCGCGCTGCCACTCTTCCATCTCCTCGGCCTTCTCTGTCTCCTCGTCGTAGGCCTTGCCGTGGTCCCGGAGGAAGGCCAGCACGTCCATCTCGGGTTCGTCCAACTCGGCGGCGTCGGCCTGCTCGTCCATCCACTCCTCGTCGAACACTTGGCGCTTGACCTCCTCCGAGAGGTCCATCTCGTCTAACTTCTCGGCCAACTCGTCGTTCTCGATTTCTTCGTCGTCGTCGCCTCTCTGCTCGTACTGGCGCTTGAACGGTTCGTGCTGGTCGATGTTGTCTTCGAGACACAGCACGCTGTCTATCCACTGCTCGACCTCCTCGCGGTCGATGTCCGAGTCGGCCATGTACTCCTCGATGCGCCGGGCGTGGCGTTCGAGCATCGCCGCGGCGTCCAACTCGTCGGCGAACATCCGGTACCACCGGTTCTCGGCGAAGAAGTCGCTGTGGGCCTCGACGTGGGTGATGACCGCCTTCTGGTCGGCGACGGCGTTGGACTCCTGGAGGAAGGCGTGGGACGGGTCGTCGTTGATGACGATTTCGAAGGCCTTCCCGCCGGTGTACTGGCCCTGCTTCTGCTGGCGGTCGTACTGCATGCCCCATCGCCAATGGGGGTAGCGCTCTTGGAACCCGTTGTACGCGATGAGTTCGTTCATCTCGTCGTAATCGACCACCCAGTAGTTCACGTCGTAGGGGTCGAGGCCGAGCTTGTGGGCCAGATTTCTGGCCTCGTCGGCCGGTTCCTGTAGCGGTTCCGCCGCCTGCTTGGTTCGGGGTCGCTCTCTCATGCTGTGGCCTCCTGACTGTCGTTACTGCGAATCACGATTCGGCCTCCGTGCTGAGGATTTCGTAGATGGCGTCGGTCACGTCCTCGGGGCTGTTGACGAAGCTCACCGCCACCTCCGAGGAGTCGCCGAAGTAGTCTTGGACCTCCTCGGCGTGGGTCGCGTTGATGGCCTTCCCGTCGGGTTGAGTCTCGACGTAGGCGTGGAGGTTCGCCGGAATCTCCTCCATCATCGGGATGACGTTCTCGCTGGTGTCGTTGCGGGAGTTCTCGCTGTCGCCCGCCGCGAACACGTAGCGGTTCCAGTCGGTCCAGGGGTAGCGCTCGTCCAGAATCGCGGCGGCGAGTTCGTAGGCCGACGAGATTTTGGTCCCGCCGCCCGACCGAATCCCGAAGAACTCGTCGCGCTCGACCTCCCACGCCTCGGCGTCGTGGGCGATGTAGACGAACTCGGCGTTGTCGTACTTGCCCGTCAGGTACCAGTCCAGCGGCGTGAAGGTGCGCTCGACCAACTCGCGCTTCTTCTCGCGCATCGACCCGGACACGTCCCGGATGTTGACGACGACGACGTTCTTCTCGCGCTCCTCGATGATTTCGGGGTAGCGGTAGCGCTCGTCCTCCTTCCGGAAGGGGACGTGGCTGATGCCCTCCTCTTTGATTTTCTGGGCGGTACTCCGACGGGTGACGTTCTCCTCGACCTCCTCGATGGAGGACCACTCGGTCTTCTCGTCGTCGGGAATCTGGCTGTAGGCTTCTTCGAGCCAATGCTTCGAGACGTTGATGGCGTTCTCTCTGGCCCACGAGAACGTCTTGTCCGGTCCCCAGCCGTCGATTCGGAGGACCTCCTTCAGGAACTCCGGGTCGAAGTCCATCGCCAGCTTTCGTTTGAGGCCCTCCTTGAACATCCGCTCGAAGTCCAGCGTCGAGTCGGGACCCGTCCGGGTCATGTCGGTGAAGTCGCCTTCCTTCTCCTCGATGACCTCCTTGCCCTTCGGTTCCAAGTCGAGGCCCAACTCGTCGTCCAACTCCTCGGCGAACTCCTCGGGGTCCATCTCGTAGTAGTCGTGGTCGCCCGACTCGTCGCCGGGGTCGCCCTCCTCGTCGCCGTCGCCGGGTTGTGGCTGTGGCTCGCCGACGGGGTCGCCCACGTCGGGTTCGCCCTGCCCGATGCCGCCCTCGTCCCGCTGGTCGTAGGCGAACTCCGGCAGGTCCACGATTTTGATGGGGATGTTGATTTCGTCGGGCAGGCTCTGGCCGAGGTCGCCGTACTGGATGAAGTCGGCGAGGTCTTGGCGCTTGGCTTCCCCGACCTCACGATACCGCTCTAAGTCCTCTCTCAGTCCCATTCCTGAATCACCTTGCTTGGTCCCGCCAGCCGGGACACGCTGTTCAGTCCCATTTGTAACTCACCTGCCCCATGACGTGCTGGCTGGTCAACTCGGCCGACGCCTCGCTGTAGCCGAACATCTCTACCATGTTCTGAACCGTCTCTTCCTTTACTTTAGCCGTCTCCGTATTGCTCGGCGGGTCGGACCAATGGTTCGGGTCGAAGTCCTCGTAGACCCGACGCACGTCGTCCCAGTCGTAGTTGGCCAGCACCGTCTTGATGATGGGAATCTCCTTGGGGTCGATGTCCGTCACGGAGAAATCCTCGTCGCGGTTCTCCCACGCGTGGCGGTTCAAGGCCGTGATGACCTTGTTGCGCCGGAACTCCTCGACCGCCGGCGAGGGGCCGTGGTTCGGGCCGTAGCTCTCGGGCGAGAACCGCCCGAGGTGGTCGGTCTCGAACACCTTCATCTTCAAGGCGTCGGGTTCGACGCGCTCGCCCCGGTCGTTCTCGACCTGCTCGTCGGTGGCCCACGCGTAGACGTGTTCGATGTACTCCTCGACGGTGTCCTCGTCCACCCGCTTGTCGCGCATCATCGCGTCCAGCACGTCCTCCTCCTGTTGCTGGAAGACGTGGTTCTTGACGGGCACGAGGCGGTTCTCGTACTCGGTGCGCTCGGCGGTCGAGAACACGGGCGCGCCGGTCAGGTCCTCGGCCATCGCGTTCAGGATGTCTCGGGGCATGATGACCTCCTCGACCGCGTACTCGACGTGGTGGCGCTCGCTCTCGTCGTTGAGGAGGTCGGCGATCACGTCCCGCGTGTAGGTCACGGGGATGCCCTGCTCGCCGTCGTCGGGGTCGTCGCCGAACTCGAAGTCGTCCTTGTCGAGGCGGTCGTCGCCGTCCAGCAGGTAGCCCCGGTCGAACAACTTGGCCTTGTCCACCAGGTCGAGTCCGGCGGGCACGTCCTCGCCGTCGAGGCGGGTCACGACGCTGTAGAGCGCCGCGGCCTCGATGGCGTGAGGAGCCAACTCGCGCTCGCTGACGCCGGCGGCGTCCTCGTCCCGCCGGACGCTGACCGAGAGGGGTTCCCGAATCAGGTTTTCGAGTTCGTCGTAGCTCTCGGCCTGCCAGACGTCGGTCTCGTTGGTCAGTTCCCGGCGGATGAGTTCCGCTTCGAGGCTCAGGTTGGTCAGGTACTTGAACCGCCGCCGGTCGAGGCGGCGCTTCAGGGCCTTCAGGGGGTCTGCGCCCCCGGCCTCGGCGTGCTGGTTGAGTTGGGCCTCCAAGTCGGGGTTGGAGATGATGAGCAACTGGGTGTCGATGTCCATCTGGATGCCCTTGTCCAACTTGACCGTCTTCTCGTCGGGGACGTTGAGCAACTTCTGGAGGAGGTCGGCGTGCTGGGCGGCGTCCTCAACGATGGTCAGCAGGCCGTTGCCCTGCGAGAGGACCCCGTCGTAGCTGAACGCTTGGGGGTTCTTGCGCCCCCGCGAGTCCAACTCCTGCAACATCCCGCGCATCCACGACCCGACCAACCGCTCTTTGGGCGGGCCGGAGTCCTCGGAGTGTAACACCCCGATGCCGTGGCCGATGTCCACGACGTAGTTTTTGACTCGGAGGTGGTTCTCGTCGGTGATGGCCGAGAAGAGGTCGTCCTCGCCCGTCCGGCGGTACTGCTCTTCGAGGTAGTCGTAGGCCTCTCGACTGAAGGGGTCGAGGTCGCTATCGATTTTCACGTCGATGTGGTCGGCGACGCCCTCGTTGACCTGCCGGAGGATGCGCTCGCGCACCTCCTCGGGGAACACCGTCAGGGGATTGGTCTGGACCGGACTCTGGAACCAGTTCTCCTCGTCGGCGGCGGCGCGCTCCTCGCCGTAGCTCAGGCCCTTCGCTTCGGTCGCGCTGGCGATGTTCCACTCGATGGTGTATCGGCGTCCCGCCTCGGTCTTCGAGAACTCCCGGAGTCCGTTGACGAGACACCGCTTCAACTCCGATTTGCCGGTCGCGGTCGGGCCGTCGAACCAGATGATTTTCTCGGCCTTGCCCCGCTCCGCGGCGATGGACCGCAGGTCGTCCACGAAGGCGTTCAGCACCTCCGTGTTGCCCAAGATTGCGTGTTCGCCGTCGTTGGCGGGGTCGTCGAAGAACTTGTATCGCTGTTTCTCCTCGCCCTCCTCGATGACGGTCCGGGTACCCATGGATTCGATGGCTTCCAGCAGGTACTTGCTGGCGTGGGCCGCGACTGTCGGATTTCGGAACGCCTCCTCGACGAACTCGTCGAGGCGCTTTGGCTCCTCGTAGGTCTCGCGGAGTTCGCGGTCGGCCGCCTCGATGAACTGCTGGCCGTCGGGTGCCTCGTCGGGGTCCAGTCCCTCTCGGCGGTCGGGAGACTCCTCGCGGCCAGTGTCGTCGCGGCCGGTCCGGTCGTCGTGGCCGGTCGCCACGGTTAGTCCTCCATCTCCGCGCGGGCGACTTCCGCACCGGCGAACTCCAGCACCTCCTTCGCGCCGTCGCGGGAGTAGCCCTGGTCGATGAGCGCGTCTATCCAGGCGTTCTGCTCGTCGTCGTCCATCTCGTTACTCGACACCAGCGCCGAGAAGTTGATGTTGTGCTTCTTGTCCTCCCAGAGCTTGCGTTCCAGCGCGCGGCGCAGGCGGTCGTTGTCCTGCGGGTCGAAGGGCGACCCCTCGCGGGCGCGCCGGGAGACCCAATTGCTCACTTCCTGGCGGAAGTCGTCTTTGCGGTCGCGCGGGATGTCGAGTTTCTCCTCGACCGCCCGGAGGAAGCTCTCGTCGGGTTCCTGCTCGCGGCCCGTGAGTTCGTCCTCGACCGTATCGTCGTCGATGTAGGCCATCACGTGGTCCATGTACTTCTCGCCCTGGCGCTGGATTTCCTCGATGTCGTAGGCCAGCGCGTGGCGGACGTCCTCGATGGCGCGGTCCTTGTACTCCTCGCGGACCATCTCGAGGTAGCGGTAGTAGGTCTCGAAGTTCTCCTCCGGAATGGAACCGTGGTTTTCGAGGTTCTCCTCGAAGTGGTTGAACACCGAGAGGGGACTGAGGAACCCGCGGTCGCGGTGAGTCGAGTTCATGATCGCCTCCGCAATCTCGTCGCCGATGAACCGGGCCGAAACCCCTTCCATGCCCTCGCCGATGTCGGCGGACTCCTCGCCCTCCTCGCGGAGCTTTTTGACGTCCACGTCCTCGCCGTCCTTGATTTCCCCGTTGTAGGCCTTGACCTTCTGCATCAGGTCCACCATCTCGCTGTCGGGTTCCTCGATGCGAGTCAGGACGCCGAACAGTCCTGCCATTTCGAGGGTGTGAGGTTCGATGTGAACGTCGGGCACGTCGGCGTTGAACAGCATCTTCCGGTAGATTTCGGCTTCCTCCTCGTACTCGAGGACGTAGGGGAAGTCGATGCGCTTGGTCCGGTCGTTGAACGCCTCCATCTTCTCGTCGCCCTTCTTGTCCCGGTACTCGGGCATGTTCGTCCGGCCGACGATGACCTGGTCGATGTCGATTCGGGGGTTGTTCTTCGGCTTGATGGTCTGTTCCTGCGTGGCGTGGAGGAAGTCGTACAGGAACTCCCGCTGGAGCTTCAGTAGCTCCTCCCCGGAGAAGATGCCCCGGTTGGCGTTACAGAACGCCCCGGAGTAGTCGAACGCGCGGGGGTCGGACTCGCCGTAGATGGCGATTTTCGAGTAGTTGACGTCGCCGGTCAACTCGGTCTCGTCCTGATTCTTCTTGTCCTTCGGCTCGAAGGTCTCGACCGCTTGGCGCTTGTTCTCGTCGGCGGTCAGGCGGATGACCTCG
The DNA here is from genome assembly GCF_004765785.1 of Halorussus ruber. Lineage (GTDB taxonomy): Archaea > Halobacteriota > Halobacteria > Halobacteriales > Haladaptataceae > Halorussus > Halorussus ruber. The sequence continues at coordinate 468,754 of NZ_SBIT01000001.1, forward strand.
ACGTGGTTCTCCAGCACCTGCTGGATGTCGTCGTCGTAGTACGCCAGCAGTTCGTCCATGTAGAACGCCGACGCGGGGTCGAGGCTCTGCTCGTTCTGGATGGTGTAGGGCGCGTCGAGGTTCTCGTTCAGGTCGTCGATGACGCGCTGGCGCTGTTCGAGCGGCAGGAGGACCAGCGGGTCCTGATTCATCGGCGACCGGACCGTGTCGTCGGCGGGGTCCTGGTCGTGAATCACGTCGCAGAGGTTGGTCCACTTGTAGGTGTACATCCGGCCCTCGTCGCTGAGGGTGTAGTCCTCGAAGTAGGTCCGGACCTGTCGGTCGAAGTCGGACTTCCCGGACCCGACCGGGCCGAGGAGCAACTTGATACGCTTCTCCGGGCCGAGACCTCGCGCGCCGGACTTGACCTTGTTGACGAACTCGTGGATGGCGCGGTGGATTTCGTGGCCGTAGAAGGTGTTCTCCCCGTCGTGGAGCGGGTCCTCCGAGGCGAGGAGGTACTCGACTACCCCGGCCTCCTCGTCGTACTCGGTGCCGTAGTAGTCGAACATGTCGGCCACTCGCTGGTGGGCGTTTCTGGCGATTTTCGGGTCGTCGTACACCTCCTCCAAGTACCTGTCGAAGGACTTGGTCTCACGGAGGTCTTCGGGCATCGATTCCTGGTAGCGCTGGCTGAGTTCTTCGAGTGTTTCTGTCATCGTATCACGCTTGTTGGGAGAGGCGAGAGAGGCGAACGGCTGACCGGTGGTTCGGCATTTCGCGGTCGAGATATGTGGTAGGTAGACACGCACAAATGTTTATCGGCCTCTATGGCAAGTGACAACTCATCCCATTCGCGGCGCTCCCGCCGCCGCTTTCCCACCCCGGAACTTCGTTCGGTCTCGCTCGCGTGCGAGACGCCGTCTTGCTGGCCGGACATGTGCGTGCCATCCCCACTCCCCATTCACGGCGACAAGACGGCGGAGGGCGACGAGTTCGGGCGGTCGTGAATGGGCGTCGGTATGTTAGTCTGTACCGCGTGGGTCGCTACCACCGATACTATTTAATGGATGGGATGAAGCGATATATAATTGTTGGCGCATACCATGGGAGTGTATGACTGAATTAACGCCCCGGGTCGGTCACGACTATACCCGGTGATGGGTGTCGGTCGCGCGCGCTTCTCGGTGTCGAACGGTACCATATATCACGTTTAAATAGGGGCCGACGCTGGCGGCGTTCGGACGCTCTCCTCGCCCGCGACCGGCAGGTCCTTACCCGACAGGCCCCAATCGCCGGGCGTGACCGAACGCGACTTGCCCGAGGGCTGGACCGTCTGGAACGACGAACCCGGCGGGCGACAGGTGCTGGCCTACCGCCCGGACGTGTTCGACACCGAGCAGTTCCCGCCAGCGTGCCTCCCCACGCTCTACGTCGCCGCGGGTGCGCCGAACCGCCCCGCCGCCGAGTCGGAACTCAACCCGACCGAGGTCTGGCGCGTGGAGTTCTTCCTCGAACCCGAGGTCGAGATGGTCCCGGCGCGAACCTTCGACACCCGCGAGGAGGCGCTGGAGGGTGCCCGCGAACTCGCCGACGAGTTCGCTCGCGGCGACCTCGACTACCGCGGCGCGTATCAGGTCCCGCGCGACGACTATCTGGACGAGTTGGACGAGTTGACAGGCGGCGACGGCGAGTGACAGTTTCCAGTCGGGGCGCGCTCGGTGGACCAAACCACGAGGATGCGCTCGGCCGACCAACCGCCAGCGAAAGCCCGATGACACAGTCGATGTGGGCGGGGGCTTCAAGAAACGTTCACGACTATGATTCTGCGGTCAGGATTCGATATTCCGGGAGTACCAGTATCCAAACAAGCGTTTTCCAATCCGTCCTCTCACTCTGTCGTGACGAGAGCCTTAACCCGGAGGCCCGCATACGCCCCGTCATGTCATCCATAACCCTCATCGGAACCCGCCTCGCCGAAGCCGGACAGGAGTTCGTCTATCGGGGCGAGGCCGCCGCCTGCGAAGGCTGTCCCTACCGCGACCAGTGCCTGAACCTCTCAGAAGGCGTCCGCTACCGCGTCAGCGACGTGCGGGAGGGTGCCCAGACCCTCGACTGCGGCGTCCACGACGCCGGGGTCACGGCGGTCGAGGTCGAGCCGGTCGGCGTGAAGGCCAACGTCCCGGCGAAGAACGCCTACGCCGGGAGTAAGGCCAGTCTGGCGGGACCGTGCCCCCACACCGAGTGCCCGAGCCACGAGTTCTGCGAACCCGCGGGTGCGGACTTCGACGAGGACTACCAGATTGCGGAGATTCTGGGCGACCCGCCACACGACTACTGCATGCTGGACCGAGACCTGACGCTGGTCGAGTTCGCGCCGGAAGAGGAGTGAGATAAAACGTATCTAGCGGTGTTTTAGAAATATTTTCGTGTTTCTAATGACAATATTTCTTTCCATATCCGACTTTAGTGGCCTTCTGTCACAACCGAGGGCGACCGCGCACCGGAACCGCGGGCCACGCCCTCCCCAACCGATTGCGTTGCTCGCTTTGCTGTCTCCGAAAATCTCCGATTTTCGGGATGACGAGAGAGTTTCACTCGCTCGAACCACGCTACTCATCCCTCGCGCGAGGATGGCAGACACCCGTGGTCTGCCAGCGCGCGCCGACAATCCTTGAGTCGGCACCTCGAACAAAACGAATCTCGCTTCTCGGTCAAAACTCCTCCAGATACCCCGCGAACGCTTCCGCCGCACGCTCGTAGGGGTCGGCGCTCGTCACGTCGACGCCGAGCGCGTCGAACTGGTCCAGCAGGTCCCGCTGGCCCGTGTTTCGGAGGAAATCCCGGTATTCCGCCGGGGTGAGGCTCCCCTCGCGGAGTCGGTCGCGGACCACCAGCGCGCCCGTCGCGCCGAGGACGTACTGGAAACTGCTGTAGGGCGGTCGCAGGCCCCTGCCGAGCCAGTTCCGGCCCGCGCGGTCCTCGTAGACCACGTCCGGCCGGAACTCCCCGAGGAGGTCGGCGTAGACCTCGCGGATGCGCTCGGCGGAGAGGCTCTCGCCGTCCTCGACCGCGGTGGCGAGGCGGTGGTCGAACGCCGACCCCATCGCCGACCCGTAGAGGTTGCCGCCCAGAAACTCCAGCAGGCGGTTCTTCGCGTGGGCGGCGAGCGCGCCGCCCTCCTCCAGCCAGTACTCGGCCAGCAGAATCTCGTGGAGAATCGACGGAATCTCGCAGATTGCGGTCGGGCAGGTCGCGTATCGGGTCGGTCCCTCGCTGTAGTAGGCGGCGTTGAGCGCGTGACCGAGTTCGTGGCAGACGTACGAGGCGGTGCGCGCGTCCTCGCGGTAGTTCGCCAGCACGAACGCGCCGTCTTCCGCCGAAGACGGGCAGTAGGCCGGGATGTCGGTGCGCTTGTTCCGGGTCGGGAAGGCGTCGATGCGGCGCTCTTCGAAGAACGACCGCGCGCGAGAGACGTACTCCTCGCCGAGGGGTTCGAGCGCGCCGAGGACGTCGGCCTTCGCCTCGTCGTAGGGAACCTCGGGGTCCGGCGCGTCGGCAATCGAGACGTTGAGGTCCCACGGTCGTAGCTCCGCGACCCCCAACCGCTCGCGGCGCACCGATTGGGCGCGGTGGTACGGCCCCAAGTTATCCCGAACCGCCGACAGCATCGCGTCGTGGACCGCGCCCGGCAGGTTGGGTTCCAGCCCCGACTCGGGGTAAGTCTCGCGGAAGTCCCGATCCCGAATCGAGTCGTACCCCCGGACCTCGACCTCGGTACTCGCGGCGGCCAGCTTCTCGGCGTAGGCCCGCGCGAGGACGTTCTCGAAACGGTCGAACTCCTCGCGGTAGGTTTCGTACACCCGACGGCGATAGTCGCGGTTCGGGTGAGTGACCTCCTCGCGGTAGTTGCCGTACCGGAGCGCAACCTCCGTTCCGTCCGGCCGCTCGACGCTCGCCGGGTCGAAGTCCTCGGTCGTCACCTCACGAATCACCCGGGTCGGCGCTGACCGGGCCTCGCCGTGGGCCGCGATGGCCTCCTCGGCGTCGGGCGACCGGACGCGCTCGGCCCGCTCGCGGAGGTGTTCGGCGTATCGGCGGTAGTCGTCGTCAAGTTCCGCCACGAACGCGTCGAGGCGGTCGGCGTCGGTCTCCCGCAGTCGGCGGAGCGCGCTCCCGACCGCTGGCTCGAACGCGGATTCGAGGGTTCGGAACTGGCGCTGGAGGTCGTCGGCCTCCTCGGACTCGGTGTTGACGTTGCCGTAGAGCGTGGCGTAGAGGTCGAGGCGCTGTTTCCGGCGGTAGCAGTCCTCGACGCGTTCGAGGAGCGCCCGGAGGTCGGCCGCGGTGTCGAGCGACCGGTCGGCGCTGGATTCGAGCGCGTCGAGTGCTTCGCGGAGCGCCGCCGCGGCGTCCTCCCACTCGGCTGGCGAGGCGAAGATTCTGGTCAAGTCGAAGCGATACTCGGGGTTCACGTCGTCTCTGGCTGTTGACATCCTCCCGGCCATGACGGGCGAGGATTCCCGCGTTGGGATATTGTGGTTTACGACGTGACGTGTTCTTGAGGTGCAACCGCACCAGTTTCCTTGTCAAACAGGTACGTCGATGGCTGTGCCAACCAGCCGTTACTCCTATCTCCCCCATCACAGGCGAGACTCGGAGATACTTTCTGTCGAATGTTCTCAGCACCGTTCACGTCTGCGTTTGCCACCGTCCCGCAGCTATCACACACGTACAATCCGCGTTCAATTCGGTTCGCATCACATTTCTGACCACAGTACGAACACGACTTCGACGTATCGCGCTCAGACACCTGCTCAACCTCGATACCTTCCATCTCTGCTTTGTACGTCAGCAGGTTGGTGAAGCGGTCGAACGCCCACGAATGCAGGTTGAGGTTGCCGTGCTTTCCCCAGTTTTTCGACTCGCCGTTCTCCTCGTCCTCACGGATACCGGAGAGGTCGCCCACCACAATCGTCCCGACTCCCTCCTCCACGCATCGGTCAACGATGTGTTTGGAGAGCGTGTGGAAGTAGTGGGTGCGGCGAGCCGACTTTTTGTGATTTAGCCGCGTGGCCTGTTCGGAGTCCGAGTCGTCACACCGGGCGAGACGCTTGCTGAAGTAGTAGTCGTCCTGCTTCAGACAGTTGAGTGGATACAACTCGGCATGGCCGTCTTCGTAGGCAAGGGCGGCGAAGTTGCTGATACCAAGGTCGATGCCCACGGTCTTCTCGCCGGGTGATTCTGACACTTCGATTTCAACTTTGCAGACGAAGTGCAGTTCCCATTCATCGCCCGTCCAGACGGCTCGAACCTGTTGGACGTTCTCCACGGTGGAGAGGTCAACGTCGGGTCTAGTTCGGTATTCACAGAGGATGAAGTCCGACCAGTAGTTTTTGAGGTTCGAGCCTTTGGAGAGTCGGACGCGATTGTACTGGGTATCGAGTTTGAAACTCATCTGCTTGAACGTGACTGTGCTTCGGGGATGTTCGTCGCCGTGTTTGCGGTAGCCGGGCGGGTTTGCGTTCGTGTCTCCGTTGCGTCGGTTGGCGTACCAGCCGGTGAACGCCTCAGCGAGTTCCTGAAGAACACGCTGACTTGACTGAGAATGGAGGTCATCGTAGCGTTCGTGGCTCTTGAGGTACGCGGTGAGTTCGTCGTGGTCTGGGATGTAGCCGATTTCGTCCCAGACTCGACTGATTGTCCACCGGCCGACGTTCCAGAGTTTCGAGGCTGAGAACCCGAGCGAATCCAGGTCGTCGGACACCTGTGGCTGGTTCCGGATGGACGCCGTGTAGGTGCGAGTGACGACCTGCTTCGCAATATTTTGCCTATATAGGCAATATTACTTAAGAGTTCCGAGAAGCGGGGAATATCCTGCCGTGCCATCGAACGGTGGTTTGTGAAGGGTCGTGTCGGATTTATCCTCGCCCTGAACGGCGGGGCTTTCTCCTTGACTCTTCGTAAACTCATGGCTGTCTGGTGTAACTCGATTCAGAAGCGATACTGGCGACTGACCGAACGCTGGCCGAGCGGGGCGAACGCCGGTCGAGCGAAGCGAACGTTGGCCGAGCGGAACGAACGCCGGTCGGGAGAAGTTAGCGGGTCATCGGTCGCCTGCCGTTGTCCGGAGTTATCTCGCCGGGGTGATAATTCTATCCCTCGAACCGGTCGCGTTCGGACGCCGACGAATCCGCCGCGAGAGACCTAGATTCTTTGTCCTGTAGTCCTTGCCACGTGTATGGCCGCCGACGAGGAGTCCCCCGAAGGGGAGGTTTCCGGGGAACAGGTTTCGGCGTCCGACCCGTTCCCGGAGCGACTCCTCGGGGTCAGCGAGTCGCTGATTCGGTACGTCGAAGTCGTCGCGGCGCTGGTGCTGGTCGCGCTGTTCGCCATCGGCGTCTTCGACCTCGGGTTACAGATTCTCCAAAGCGCCATCAGGGGAGACATCACCGACCCCCTCGTCGTCGTGAGCTTCATCGACACCGCGCTGTTGCTGTTCATCATCGTGGAGGTCTACCAGACCGTCGTGGCCTACACGCAGGAGAGCGAGACCCGCCGCATCGTCCGGTTGGTCATCTACACCGGGGTCATCGCCATGGTCCGGAAGGCCATCATCTTCCGGACCGGCGAGTACGGGTCCGAGCGCGCCGCGCTGTTGGCCTCGGCCGCCTACACGCTCATCATCGTCGGCCTCGCCGTGTTGCTCCTCGTGGAGCGGCGGAGTGGCGAGGAGATACTGTGAGGAGCGACTCGACGGACGCAAGGTTATTTTAGACGTGGGGCACTACCGTACCCTATGATACCACTCGAAGAGGCGGTGACTGCCCGCCTCGAATCTCACGGTGAGCGGTTCGAGGTGCTGGTAGACCCCGACGCCGCGCTCGAAATCAAGCGCGGCGAGTTCGAGGGCGACTTAGAGGACGTCATCGCGGCCGAGGACGTGTTCGAGAACGCGAGTCGCGGCGACCGACCGGCCGAGAGCGCGCTGGAGGAGGTCTTCGAGACGACCGACCCCCTCGAAATCATCCCGCAGGTTATCAAGGACGGGGAGATTCAGATCACGGCCGAACAGCGCCGCGAGATGCAGGAGCAGAAGCACAAGCAACTGATAAACCGCATCACGCGCAACGCGGTCAACCCCCAGATGGACAACGCGCCCCATCCGCCCGAGCGCATCGAGTCCGCGCTGGAGGAGACCGACTTCCGCGTAGACCCGATGGAACCGGTCGAGACGCAGGTGGACGACGCGCTGGAGGCGCTCCGGCCGGTCATCCCAATCCGATTCGACGAGGTTACAGTCGCGGTGCAGGTGCCCGCCGACTACGCCGGGAGCGCGCAGGCCAAGATTCGCCAGTTCGGCGACCTCGAACGCGAGGAGTGGCAGAACGACGGCGGCTGGGTCGGCGTGCTGACTTTCCCGGCCGGGATGCAAAACGAGTTCTACGACCTCGTGAACGAACACACCAGCGGCGAAGCCGAGACGCGCATCATCAAGGACGAGGACGACATCAGCATGCGGTAGGCCAGCGACGCGCCCGGCGGTCGCCGGGCGTGGCGCGGTCGTTTTCCGGGCGCTCGGTGTGATTTTCAACAGGGCGCACCCGGTGGGACTTTCCACCGGAGCGCGCTCGACTGACCAACCGGCGAGGACGCGCTCGGCTGACCTACTGACAAGGACGCGCTCGACCGACCAACTTCCGGGCGGGATGAAGGGGCCGCGCGCTGGCGGGCCGCAGGCCCGTGGTCGTCTCAGCGACCTCTATCTGACGCAACTACGTCCGTCAGATATGTCGCTGAGCGACCGCCAGCGCGTGGGGGCTTCAAGAAACGTTTCCCACCTCCGTTTTACCGCTCGCGCTCGGAATCCCGCCGAGAAGCGCAAGCTACTCTAAAGTAACTATTTAATTATCTAAGAATTTCTTTTGATTGCGTAAGACAACTCTATAATTCCCTAACGACGCGCTCGGACACGACTCGCTGGTTCGAAAACCGATTCGGGAACGAAATACGCCGTCGAAAAAGCGGGGGAGTCGAGAAGCCGAACAGCCGATTCGCGGATTACCCCTTCCGGAAGCCGAGCAGGAAGCCGCCGGTGAATCCGGCTCCCACCGAGAGCGTCGAGAGGATGGTCGTGACCCACGACGGCGGGGCACCGCTCTGGGCGGTTTCGCCCACCTGCAGGACGCCCGCGGTCAGTCGATTCCAATCGACCGTCAGGATGCCCCGCGATTCGAGGAACTTGAAGAGGGCGAGTTCGAGTCCGACGATGACGGCGAGGAGTTTGGCGATTTTCTTCGCCGCGAACCCGATGACGCCGCCGACGACGGCCCCGGACCCGAACTCGAGTCCGAGTTGCTGGGGGTCGATGCCGAGTTGCATAGTGGTCAATGCCTCATTGACAGTTTAAACCCTTTGTGGTAACACAACTCCCGTCCGAAATCGACAACCGAGCAATCAGTCGGACTCCTCTCCGATTCTCCCCGCCTGCTTCACCCGACGCATGATTGAAAAGGGTTGGGGACGTACCCGGAGATATGCGTACCGCGGCACGGGCAACCGAGGTGAAGGCCCGGCGAGGCTAACGCCAGCGAGGCCAGCGTCGTCGGCGTGGACATCAGCGGCCGCCACGAGGAGTCCGGCGAGTATCTGATGGTCGCCGCGGCGGTCCACGCCAGCGTCGGCACGGCGCGACTCCGAAGCGTCGAGGGGCTGGGGTTCGCCACCAGCGACGACCCGCCGACGTTCGAGAACGCCGCCACCGTCATCGCCGACGCGGTCGCGGAACTGCCCGCGCCGCCCGAGGGACCTGTCGTCGCAGAACACGGCGAGTTCTACGAGGAGCCGGAGGTTCGCGTCGAGCAGTTCCTCGGCCCGAGTTTCAAGTACGTCGAGAGTATAGCCGAACGCGAAACCGTTCAGGCCGCACACCACGCCGCCTACGCCGCTCGAAAACTGTTCCTATGAAAGCGATAATCGTCAAGCGAGTCGATTCAGGCACGCCAGATACCGAAGAGATACGAGACCTCGCCCGCGCGGCGGGCTACGAGATAGCCGGGGAGTTCACCCAGTCCAGGAAAGAGGACCCCGGGCTACAGGTCGGCGAGGGGAAGGCCGCCGAAATCGGGGCCGCGGTCGCCGAGACTGGGGCCGAGGTCGTCATCTTCGACAACGAACTGGGGCCGTACCAGACGTACAACCTCGGCCAGAAGTTCCCCGAGGACACTAAGGTCATCGACCGGTTCCGGCTCATCCTCGAAATCTTCGGCCAGCGCGCCCAGACCCGGAAGGCTCAGTTGCAGGTCGAGTTGGCCGAGCTCCGGTACGAACTCCCGCGGGCCGAGGCCAAGACCAGCCTCGCCAAGCGCGACGAGCGGCCGGGGTTCATGGGGTTGGGCGAGTACGACGAGAGCCGCGAGCAGGACATCAAAGACCAGATTTCCCGCATCAAGGACGAACTCGACTCCATCGCCCGGACCGAGGCCGACCGCCGAGACCGGCGACGCGAGTCCGGCTTCGACCTCGTGGCGATGGCTGGCTACACCAACGCCGGGAAGTCCACGCTGATGCAGAGCCTCGCGGAAGACCTCGAACTCGGCGAGAACGAGGAGTTGCACCCCGACCTCGACACCACGGCGGAAGCCCAGGACCGCCTGTTCACGACGCTCGGAACCACGACCCGGAAGATGGACATGGAGCGACGGGACGTGCTTCTGACGGACACGGTCGGGTTCATCAGCGACCTGCCACACTGGCTGGTCGAGTCGTTCAAGTCCACCCTCGACGCGGTGTACTACGCAGACCTCGTCCTGCTGGTCGTGGACGTGAGCGAGCCGATAGAGGAGATACGCGAGAAGCTCATCACCAGCCACGACACTCTCTACGAGCGCAACGAGGCCCCCATCGTGACGGTCCTGAACAAAATCGACGCCGTCAGCGAGGACGAACTCGCCGAGAAGACCGAGGCCTTGTCGGCGCTCGCGCCGAATCCCATCGCGGTCTCGGGCGAGGAACAGCTCAACCTCGACGGTCTGCGCGAGCGCATCGACCGCGAACTGCCCGACTGGGAGCGCGAGAAGTTGGTCCTCCCGATGACCGAGGACACGATGAGCGTGGTGTCGTGGGTCCACGACCACGCTCGCGTCAACGACGTGACCTACGCCGACGACGAGGTGGTCGTGGACTTCGAGGCCCGGCCCGCCATCGTCCAGCAGTCCAGAGCCAAGGCCGGGGAGTTGGCGAGCGCGCCCTCGGCCTGATACGTTTTAGCTCGGCTAGCCAGCCGTAACTTCCGTTATTCGGCGCGAAATGTCCGTTATCGACTCCCATTCCACCGCCAGATTCGGGCGATTTTCGGGTTGTCTCGAACACCGCGCCGAGGGCAGTCAATAACAAAAAGCCCGCCGCCCTCAAAACGTGACGACGACCCACTCGATGGACCCCGAACGAAACCGCACGCCGACCGGCCCCGTTTCCGTTCGCTCTCGGGACCAGTTCGTCGCTGGCGTCGTGCTGGACCAGCGTCGGCGCTACGCGCTCTACTACCTGCACGAGTCGTCCGGTCCGGTCGGACTCGACGACCTCGCCGAGCAGGTGGCGGCGTGGGAACGCGAGACGACGCCCGACGAGGTCGCGAGAAACCACGTCGAGTCGGTTCGCTCGTCGCTCCGCCGGAGCCATCTCCCGTATCTGGCCGACCGCGGGCTCGTCACCTACGACGACCGGCGACACGTGGCGACGGGACACGTCGAGGACCCGGAGGTGGCGGTGTTTCTGGCCAACGACCCCCGGACGGAGGTGTCGTGGTACCGGGTGTACCTGACGCTGACGGCGGTGTCGGCCGTCCTCGTCGGACTGGTCTGGCTCGACGTGTCGCCGTTCGACCGCGTCGGTCCGGTCGTCGCGGCCGCGCTGGTCGTGGGACTGTTCGCGCTGGCGAGCATCGGCTACTGGTACGACGTGCGCCGGTGGCGACGGCGGAGCGAGGACACGCCGCCCGACTTTCTGGTCAGTCTGGAGAGAGACGTGGGGTTCGACCGGGGGGACGACGAGGAGGCAGAGGAGGACGAAAATCGGCGGTAGCTACAGTTCGGTCTTGACTTTCTCGACCACGCGAACGTTGCGAATCGCGGTGTCGGGGTACTGACCGTCGTCGTTCTTCTCCGCAGATTTCACCATGTCCCAGACCACGTTCAGTCCGGTGGTGACGCCTTCGAGGGCCTCCATCTCGCAGCCGGTCTTGCCGGTGGTCTCGACCGCGACTTCGAGCGCGACGTGGTCGTCGTGGAGTTCGAAGTCGGTCTCGACGTTCGTGATGGGAATCTGGTGGCACATCGGGATGGTCTCCCACGCGTGTTTGACGGCCTGTATCGCGCCGACCCGGGCGGTCGCCAGCACGTCGCCCTTGCTCACGTCGTTGGCCTCGATGGCGGCGACGGTCGAAGGTTGGAGGCGGATTTCGCCCGCCGCGACCGCCCGGCGGGCCGTGTCGGGTTTGTCGCCCACGTCCACCATCTGGACCTCGCCCTCCTCGTCGGTGTGGGTCAGGTCTGTGGTATCTCGTTCACTTTCATCATTCATCGTCATCACCCCAGATAGCGCGGGGGAGCGCATCCAGCAGGTCCGAGGCCAACAGGCCGCCGTGGCGCGCGTCCTCCTCGTCCACAAGTTCGGCCGCCCGACCGTTGGCGTAGGCCGCCATGCAGGCCGACTGGAAGGGGTCGTGGGCCGCGAGCAAGCCCGCCGTCGTGCCAGCGAGAGTGTCGCCCGTGCCGCCGACGGTCATGCCGGGGGTTCCGGCCCGCGAGATGCGAGTCCGGTCGCCGTCGGAAATCACGTCGTCTTTGGCTTTCGCCAGCACGACGTGGCCGAGGTCGTCGGCGAACGCCTCGACTTCGTCGGCGCGGTCGGCGAGCGCGTCGGCGCTCTCGATTTCCGGGCCGCCCATCTTTTCGAGTTCCTTGCGGTTGGGGGTACAGACCAACGTCGCGTTTGTATCGACCTCCGGAACCACGGGGAGGGCGTCGGCGTCCACGACCGCGCGGCCGGAGAACTCGGCGAGGAACTTCTCGGCGGCTTCGAGGGTCTCGTCGGCGTTGCCCAGCCCCGGCCCGAGGACCACCACGTCGTCGTAGCTCTCGGCGGTGTCCACGAGGTCGGGGACCTGCTCGGGTTCGAGGCGCTCGCCCTCGTAGGCCTGCACGATGAGGTCCTCGGCGTAGCCCTGAATCTGGGGCGCGACCGGGCCGGGCGCGGCGACGAACGAGAGGTTCGCTCCCGCCCGGAGCGCGGCCTGCGCGGCGAGAGCGGGAGCGCCGGTGTAGGGGCCGCCGCCGACGACGTAGGCGCGGGCGTCGTCTGCCTCTGGTCCTTTCCGTACCGGGAGCATGTCGCCCGGGCCGACGTAACGCTGGGCCGCTTCGGGGATGCCGATGTCGGCGACGGTGACCTCGGCGTCGAGGGCGTCGAGGCCGGGTTTCCGGTCGTGGAAGGTGACCACGCGGTCGGCTTGGACGGCGGTGCCCTCCGCGTCTCCGGTGTTGGCATCGACGCCGGAGGGGACGTCTACCGCAATCACGGTCGCGTCGTGCCGGTTGATTCGCTCGGCGGCGGTGGCCTCGGGTTCCCGGAGCGCCCCCGTCACGCCGGTTCCGAGCATAGCGTCCACGAGTACGTCGCAGTCGGGGAGAGAGAGGTCTCTGGAGTCGCCGACCTCCTCGGTGGCGTAGTCGGCCTGCCGGAGCGCGTCCCAGTTCTCGCGGGCGATATCGGTCGAGATGGTCTCGGCCCGCCCGAGCAGGTGGACCGACACGTCGTACTCGTCCAAGAATCGCGCCGCGACGAGGGCGTCGCCGCCGTTGTTGCCGCGCCCGGCGACGACTGCCACCCGCGCGCCGGGAGTTGCGACCGCCCGGACCTCGCGGGCGACAGCGTTGCCGGACGACTCCATCAACTGCTTCTGTGGCACGCCGAGGGCGGCCGCGTTCGCGTCCACCTGTGCCATTCGCTCCGAGGATATCATGCCCGGGGATTCGGCGGGGACGGCGTTAAGTCCTGTCGTGTGCGCCGTTCCGGATCCGGCTTTCGCGGAGTGGGACAACTCGCGGGACGCGCTGAGAACCGCGGTCCTCGGGATGCGCCGACTGTCTCAATCCACGGGATACGCCGCCTGTCTCAATCCACCGGATGCGCCGACTGTCTCAATCCACCGGATGCGCCGAGAACCTCAATCCACGGGACGCGCCGTAGCCGGGGGCGGCCGCATCTGCGGTGCTGGCACGGCCGCCCCCGGCCACAGCGGGGAGGCACGGGGCGCGGTGCTGTGGCGGTACGGCGGCGGTGCGGCGGCGTTTCCGAGCGTCGTGGAGTGGTTCGCTCCCGCCCCTACCGTCCTTCTCACGGCTCCCCGAAATTACTGCACGTGTAACGGATAGAATTGTAAAATTGTCTTAAGAACTGAAAAACACGTCTAAATAAATCAAATACGTTTCTCTATCGCCTTCATCGAATCCGCCTAGCCAGCACGGATAAGAGTCTCGCGGCCCCAACCTTTGGCGGGGGAAATTACTCATGTCCAACGACGACCACTACCGACAGGGAGGCCGCGACACGCGAAATCGACAGGGTGACCGCGACGCGCGAAGCCACGAGGAGCGCGGACGCGGTGACCAGCGACGGGGGCACCGAGGCGGTCGAGACCAGCGAGACGACCGAAGTCCGGAGCAAGTCGAGCGAGAGGTCAAAGAGCGAATGACGGGCGGGGAGGCTGTCGTCCCGACCGGCGCGCAGTCCGACCAGACCCGGCAGGCGAGCTTCCGCTTCGGCGGCGAGGGCCGACACGAGGGCGACCACGTCCCGCGGGAGCGCCAGACCGGCCAGTCCTCGCAGGGCCGACAGCCTTCGCAGGGTCAGCACTCCTCGCAGGGCCGACAGCCTTCGCAGGGTCAGCAACAGAGTTCACAGTCGCGGGGGCGACAGCAGGGTTCACAGTCGCAGGGCCAACAACAGAGTTCACAGCCGCAAGGCCGGTATCGGTCGCGCCAGACCACGCGCCGATACCAGCACCGGCAGTCGCCGCAGGGCCAACAGCAGGGTCGGCAGTCACAGCAGGGCCGTCAGTCACAGCACGGCCAGCAGTCCTCGCAGGGTCGTCAACAGAGCCAGCGGTCACCGCAAGGCCAGCAATCGCAACGGGGACAACAGCAGAGCCGCCAGTCTCCTCAGGGCCAGCGACAGGGCCGTCAGTCGTCGCAGAGCCGCCAACCCTCCCAGGGCCAGCAGTCCCGCGACCCGCAGTCCGCGGAGGGAAGCCGCCACAGCCTCCGATTCGGCGGTGAGCCTCGACACGAGTCGGGCCACGCCGAGCGACCCCACGGCGGCGAGCAGTTCTCGCAGGAGGAGCGCCAGTCGAGCCAGCAGGGTGGGCAGTCCGGCCAGCGAGGCGGGCAGCACTCCCAGTCCGGTCGAGGGCAGTCCCGGCAGGACTACGCCGCCGAACCGCCACAGCGACGGCCGTCGCCCCAGCAGTCTCACCAGACCTCGGGCCAGTCTCGACAGCAGACCGGGCGGCAAACGCGACAGCAGTCCGGCCGCCAGACCAGCCAGCAACAGTCCGGACAACAGGGCCGCCAACACCAGTCCGGCCAGCAGACCCACCAGTCCGGCCAGCGGACGACGCCGAAGCAACCGCACCAGCGACCGACCGGACAGGGGTCGTACTCCCAGCGACTCGAACAGTCGCGCCGGATGACCGGCCAGTCCGGACAGTCTCAGTCGAGGCAGTCCCAGTCCGGGCAGTCTCGGTCTGAGCAGTCCCAGTCCGGGCAGTCTCGGTCTGAGCAGTCCCGGTCCGGGCAGTCTCAGTTCGGGCGCTCCCAGTCCGACCAGTCCCACTCGGAGCAGGTCCGAACCGGTCCGTCCGGGACGCCCCAACAGCGCGACCAGCGCCAGCGGTCCCAGACCGGTCGATTCGAAGGTCGTCAGCGAGGAGACGCCAGCCGCCAGCAGGGTGGTGACATGGGAGACCAGCGCCACGGCGACCAGCGTCACGACGACCAGCGACGGTCCGAACGCGACCGCTCGGACCAGTTCCAGAGCGAAGGACGCCACCGCGCCGAGAGTCACCGCGACGACTGGTATTGAGGTCGTCGCGTCCGCGAAGTCGCTCTTTCCGAAAAATTGCTTCTTTCGCACTCGCCGCGCTACCGCCGAATCCGGAAGCCGTCTTCGCCCTCGGGAGTTCCGTACTCGACGTTCACGTCGTCCACGTCGGCGGCGGGGCTGCCGGTGTGACACCACTCGACCATCTCCTCGACCGTGGGCTCCGGTCCCTCGAAGACGGCCTCGACCCGGCCGTCCGAGAGGTTCTGGACCCACCCGTCTACTCCCTTCTCGCGGGCTGTGTCGCGGGTGTTCGCCCGGTAGTAGACGCCCTGCACTTTCCCGGAGACGAAGACGTGCGCTCGGGTTCGGTCGTCGGTGGAACTGTCGGACATGGTTCGGGTCGGTTGTTCGGCGTTCTCGCTTAAACTGGTTGGGTACTCGAACTGGTGGGATGCGTCGAAGAGAACTCTCTACCCCTGATTCCGGAGATAGTGAAACACGTAGGTCTGGGCGTAGCCAGCGTACTCGCCGCCGAACCGCTCCCGAATCGCCCGCGAGGTCTTGGCGTACGACCCCCTGTCGCAATCGGGGTAGTAGTCCGCGATGGCGGTCTGAATCCACGTGTCGAGCGGGACCGCCTCCAGATAGCCCAGCGAGAACAGCAGGACGCAGTCGGCCACCTTGTCGCCGACGCCGACGAACGCTTGGGCGGCCTCGCGGGCCGCCTCGTAGTCGAGTCCGAGGACGTCGTCGGCCGTGGCCTCGCCCGAGGCGACCAACTCCGCCGAGCGCCGGACGTAGGGCGCGCGGTAGCCCAACCCTAACGCACGCAGTTCCTCCTCGGTCGCGCTGGCGAGGCGGTCGGGGGTCGGATAGGCGTGATAGCGTTCCCCGTCGAACTCGACTTCCGCGCCGAACTCCCGGGCGAGGGCGGTCTGCATCCCGTGGATTCGCCCGACCCGCATCTGGGCCGAGCAGATGAACGAAATCAGACAGGGGAAGAAGGGGTCGTCCACGATTCGAAGCCCGCGGTAGGCGTCGGTCGCCGACGCGAGGAGTTCGTCGTCTGGCAGCTCGGCGAAGATGGCCGGGAGGTCGTCGTCGAGGCGCAGTCGCTCGGTGAGAAGCGGGTCGGCGTCGGTGGTGGCCTCCCACTCCAGCAGGCCGTCGCGCTGGCGGACGCGGACCACGTCGGGGTCTCCGCTGGCGCGTCCGCTTCCGGCGGACTCGCCGACGACGGTGTAGTACCACGCCGACCCGCCGTAGGGGTCGGCCTCCTCGTAGGCGCGGTCGTCGTCGCGCCGCCAGAGGAAGGTCTGGCCGCTTTCGAGCGTCGCCTGCAGGTCGAAACCTCCCGAGAGGTCGGCGACAGGTATCGAACCGGAGTGCATCGCGGAACCCTCCGGCCCCCGAAGGTGGAAAGCTTTCGTTTTAGGGCTAAACTTGATACTGTTGGCGCTACAACTTCTACGTGGCTATGAACTGCAGAGTTGTCGTGGAAGCCGCAGTCCCGGTCTACGACGTGGAGACCCCGGACGAGGCCGTTCGGATCGCCATCTCGAAGACCGGCGAGTTGCTCAACCCGGACCTCAACTACGTCGAAATCAACATGGGCGAGCGGTCCTGCCCCCATTGCGGGGAGGAACTCGACCCCGCCTTCATCGCCGCCGACGAGAGTCTCGTCGCGCTGGAGTTGGAGATGACGGTGTTCAACGTCGAGCGCGAGGAACACGCCTCGCGCATCGCCCGGAAGGAGATCGGCCAGCGTCTCGAAAACATCCCGCTGACCGTCCTCGAAGTCGAAGTCATCGAGGAGGAAGACGAGGAGGACGAGACCGAGGCCGAGGAAGACGTCGAGGTCGAGTCCGAGAGCGAGCGCGACCGCGACGAAGACGACGAGGTCCTTCCCGAGTTCGAGGACCTCATCGACTGACATCCGCTCAGGGCTGAAGCCGTGGGGTTCCCCACTGGGGGTTGAGCCTACGGAAACAGAGAGGTTCGCAGGTTCGTCGTCGCGTGGGACGAGGACCTGCGTTTCGGGCCGTGCCAGTCCGACCCCCGCCACGATGGCGCGGGAAATCTTGTGGAGGCGGTCGTCCACCTTCCGCGCTTCCGCGTCACCGATGCGCTCGACTACCTGCTTACCTTGCCGCGGTTTTGCCTTCCCGATAGACTTGCGGAGTTGCTTGTAGTGTTCGCGTATGCGACGCACTTCCTCACCGTAGAAGGTGGTTTTGCGGTCGGAGAGAAACGCTGTCGTGGCGACCCACCGTGCGCCCATGTCGATAGCCAGTACGTCGGCGTACTCGTCTTGAACGGTCACAGACCGCTTGACGACAAGATCGACGTACCAGTCACCGTCTCGGCGCACGAGTTCGCTGTCCCGAATATCACCTTCGCGGACGAGCTGGTCGTCTTTTCGGGGAATGTGGGCCGGACACCAAGTCGAGTTGCCTCGTCCGCGCTCGGGGTCGTAAACGGGGACTCTGACCCACCACGACGAGAGAACAGTATCCTCGTCGTAGGCTACGTCGAACACGTCGTTGCGAAGCACGACAGGTTGCTCGGTGTCGGGATTTTGGTCTTTTTGTCGCTGTACTTTCGACGCCTGTTGTTTGGTCGCAGAGTAGAGGTCGGCGTCTCCGCCGTGAACCTCGGTCTGGAACGCCTCATATTCACGGGCAAGCAGGTCGGCCTTCCTGTTGGTCAGCGAGTGGAGTTTGACCCGCACCGTGGTCGAGACGGTCCGTTACATGCCTACTCACCTGCTTGGGCGTCGATGTACTCTTCGATGACCTCGATGGACACGTTGCCCGCGCTTGAGACGAAGTACGAGCGCGTCCACAGCGAGGGCAAGCCGACGTCGAACTCGTCGCGGAGGTGGCGCGAGGAGTAGCCTTTGACCTGTTGCACGATTTTGTTTGGGGCGAGCGTGGAGTCGCCCGTGATGAACAGGTGTACGTGGTCGGAGCGAATCGCCAACTCCAGTCTCTCTAAGCCGAGTTCGGCGGCTTTCTCCTCGATGAGTGCTTCGAGACGGTCACGTACGTCGCCTTCGAGTACCGATTTGCGGTACTTCGGACACCAGATGAAGTGGTACTGGAGTTTGTGTATGTTGGTACGCTCCCGGTCGAACCCACGAGGTACCGTCAATATACACAAATTCCCACCTAAAGATGTTACGCAATTATCCACCCCCAACCGTGGCTATGAACGGGGACAGTTTCCTCGTTGTCGGCCGCATCCCACCCGTAAACGAGTGGGATGTCGCCTCGCTACCGCTGTAACCAGTGACTCTGCCAGTCCCGCGCCGGTGCCGCCAGTCGGCGGCACCGGCGCGGAAATCGTTTTCGAGCAGGAACTCTCGACTATCGCAGTTCTCGTCCCGGTCGCAGTTCTCGTCCGCAGAACAGTCGCGCCGCTAGCGAGTCGTCGCGGATTCGGGAGGAAGCGTCGTACCGCAGTTCAGTCGGCCTTGGCGGCGACTTTCTCGTCCGCCTCGGCTTCGCTCATTTCGGACGTGATTGCGTTTGCCATGGCGAAGACTGCTGCTTTGTGGTCTGTTTTCGACTTGTGAATAGAAGTTGGTCGTACGCCAAGGGAATCGTACTCGCTAAGGTCGACTTCGGTGCTGTTCTCCTCTTCGAAGTAGTTTCCGACCTCCGCCAGCAGGCCGTGAAGGTGGATGAGTTCCTGCTTCTTCATAAGCAAACGAGGCTAACAGTTGCAGGGTTATAGTATTATCTTGAGTCCCGTTAACACGGTGTACGCATTTCTCCCGATTACGGGGCCACAATAGTACGTAACGCCTACCACCGTGGTATTGTGAAACAGTTTCATGAAGTTGTGTTCGTTTCACACAGAAAGGCAACCTTACCGGTCGGCGCATCAGTCGATGGCTAACGACTCTGAGAGTCTGAAAGGTTTTTATCCGTATGCGCTCGTTACCCCCTCGTATGGAGAGTTACGACGACCACCTCGAACGGGCGATGGAGGAGTCGCCCGAGATTCAGGGTAGCGGCGACCGGTTCGACGTGCCCGAGGCCGACGTGCGCCAAGAGGGGAACGTCACCGTCTACGAGAACTTTCAGGACACCCTCGACCGACTCGGCCGCGAGGAGGACCACGTCCTGAAGTTCCTGCAAGACGAACTCGGCACGAGCGCCCACATCGACGAGAGCGGCCGCGCTCGGCTGACCGGGGAGTTCAGCCAGCGCCGCATCGAGGACGCCCTCGAGGAGTACACCGACGAGTACGTCCTCTGCTCGGAGTGCGGACTCCCCGACACGCGACTCGAACGAGAACAGGGTGCGGTGTTGCTACGGTGCGAGGCGTGCGGCGCACGCTCGGCGACCAGTAGCTGACTACTGGAACTGTTTCAGCGTCTCCAGGTCGCGCTCGGTCCGCGCGAACTCGGCGGTCCGGCGCGTGGCGTGACAGTTCGGGCAGTTGAACTGCTCGTCGTGGGACGGCAAGTCGTCGGGGGACTCCTCCCAGTCCTTGCCACACTCCGGACAAACCAGCCGCACGTAGGTTTCGTTCATGTACAAAGAACCATGCGCGTGGCTGATAGAAAAAACTTGTCGCGGTATTCCAACTCGTGGGGCGGTAGCCGTCGAACCACCGACCCGCCAGCACGTCTAAGGCCGTTCTCGCGCAACCCTCGTTGGGGGTTGAGAGTATGGCTAATCGACACCGAAGCGACCGACGGAACGACGACCAGAATCGAAGCGGACGCCACGAGAGCCACGACCGAGACCAGTCTCGGCGCGAAAGCGGCGGGCGAGGAGACGAAGGGAGCGGCCACCCGGCGGACGAGCGCCACTCGAACCAGTACGGAGACGCCGCCGACCGCGACCGACAGCGTCGCACCGGACACCGGAACCAAAGCGACGAGGCACCGCGCAGTCACCACGAGAAAAACGAGATAGAGGCGAAACACGACTTCACCGGTCACGGCCACGCGAACCGGTGGGGGAGCAATCGGACGACAGCAGTCCACGAGTCGGACCAATCCGGACGCGAGGGGCGTCAGAACCGGCCTGAGCGGTCCGGACGCGGAGGGCAGGAAAATAGACCGGAGCAGTCCGGACGCGGAGGCCAGCAAAACAGGTCGGACCAATCCGGACGCGGAGGCCGCCAGCGTCGCAAGCGAAGCGGACAGGAGAGCCACGACACCGGTTCGTCGCGCACCGGGAGCCAGCGCGGAAGCCACCGCGAGCAGGGGATTTCCGGACGGATGACCGGTCAGCGCGGCGAGTCCTCGCACCACTCCGACCCGCGCGACTCGACTTTCCGCGAGGAGGGCGGCGAGCGCGAACACCGCCACGGCGGCGAACACGGCACCAGCGAGCGCGACCACCGCTACGGGAGTCGCCGGGGGCACGGGACCGAACGCCGAAAAGACGAGCGCCACTCCTCGGAGTGAAATCTAGTTCAAGCAACTTCTTTAAGTTGTAAAGAAATGAAAATCTTTCTTTAGGAATTGTTCTAAGTTCTTTCGCGTGCCGGGAACCCGCGCCGCCGCCGACCGCGATTAGACGAGTTCGCCTTTCAGACGAGTTTGCCTTCCCGGGCGAAGAGGTAGCTGATGAGAAGGAGGAAGGCAGTACTCAGCGCGCCGGTCACGAGGCCAATCGTCCGATACTGCATTCCGCTGAGGAGCCAGATGAAGCCGAGGACGAGGGTGTACACGACGCCGAGGACGTAGAGGACCGGCCGCCAGTACTGCGTCATGAAGAACGCCACGCCGAGGAGGAACCCGGCACCGATCACGACGAACGGCGACTGGTCGGTCGTGACGCCGAGGTAGATGTGGATGGCCGCGAGGACGACGCCGAGCGCGACCGCGACCCAGTCCAGCCGACTATCCATCTCGAGACGCACCACGCCCGACAACGAACGTTCTTCCATGGCAATCCGTTAGGGGGGCTGGCGTGTTATAAACTTCCACGAGGCTCGACCCGTTCGAGACTCAGACGGTGAACAGGTGTCCCTCGCGGGGCACGTCGAACAGTCCGACGCGAGCGCCAGCGTCGAGCCACGCGTGACCGTAGGAAAAGGAGGCCAGCGCGTTCACGAGGTCGTCCTCCTCGCGGAAGTGACGGCCGTCTTCGAGGTACGAACTCGCCATCTCCAGACACTCGGCCGCGGCCTCACCCATCGGGGTGTCCTCCGGCGGCGCGATTTCGGCGGCGTCGAGGGCCTCAGCGAGCAGGCCCTCGTATCGGTCGGTCTTCTCTTCGAGGTCGGCGGCCATACCGCGTATGGAACTGAGAGGGAAGTAAAAACTTCGACCTGAAGTGAAAGACGGTTACTCCTTTTCCGAGTCGTCTTCGGCCTCGGAACTGCTCGGTTCGCCGAACGTAGTCGCACCCGGTTCACCGAGGTCCTCGGGGCGGATTGTCGGTTCTTCGTCAGTCGATGTACTCTCGCTCATGGTTTAAATGTCGGGATAAATAGTTAAAAGCATTCCGACGAGAAGCATGGCGATTCCGCCGAGAAACGCGATTAGCGAGTACTCTATCCATCGCTCTTTTGCGTCTCGTTTTTCGACACCTTTGTCGATCCATTTCGGATACCCGAGCGTGAGAACCCAGTTCAGGTACTCGTCTTCACGGAGGTTGTATTTCGTCAGTTTATCGAAGGCGTCCGTACTCACGCCTCCATCGACAGTCTGTATCATGTAGCTGAACAATGCGAACAGTATCGAACCGATGAACAACAGCACAGCGCCGATAGAGGGGATACTGACGTACGATTGCAGGTCTTGAAGATTCGAGGCGACTGCAATCAGGATAGTCAGAACAAGGCCATTGAGGCGGATGAGTCGGAAAGCCTTGTCCGACAGGTCCGAGAACGTTTCTAGCGTTTGCTCTAAGACGAGTTGCGCGTCGGAATGAGCGCGTTCAAGCGCGTCTGAATCGGGGTCACGGCACTCGGCGATTTGTTCTAATTCCTGCCTTCGGCTACTTTCCTCGTCGTCTGTCCCACTCGATATTATTATTACTAACGACTATTTAGTCGCGGAATAAAAATGTGGATGAATGTTCTCCGAGATTTCAGAAACCGGAAAGCCGAGGAGACAACACAAGCTAAATACGCGCCCCATCGTAATATTGCAGTATGAGCGAACAACCTCGCGTCGAGCATCGGAAACTCATCATCTCCGGGAGCGGAATCGCGGGGCTGACCGCGGCCATCTACGCTGCGCGGTCGAACAACGACCCCCTGGTACTCGAGGGCGACGAACCCGGCGGGCAACTGACGCTGACGACCGACGTGGAGAACTACCCCGGATTCCCCGAGGGAATCAGCGGCCCGGACCTCATCAACAACATGAAAGAGCAGGCCACGCGGTTCGGGGCCGAGGTCAAAAACGGCATCATCGAGGAGGTAGACGACTCCTCGCGGCCCTACCGCGTGGAACTCGCCAACGGCGACGTCTACACCGCCGACGCGTTCATCGCGGCCTCGGGTGCCAGCGCCCGGACCCTCGGCATCCCCGGCGAGGACGACCTGATGGGCTACGGCGTCTCGACGTGTGCGACCTGTGACGGCGCGTTCTTCCGCGGCGAGGAGATGCTCGTCGTCGGCGGCGGCGACGCCGCGATGGAGGAGGCCAACTTCCTCACCAAGTTCGCCTCGAAAGTCTACCTCGTCCACCGCCGCGAGGAGTTCCGCGCCGAGGACTACTGGATAGACCGCGTGCAGGAGAAAGTCGAGGAGGGCGAAATCGAACTCGTCAAGAACGCCGAGGTCACCGAAATCCACGGCTCGGTCGAGGAGGGAGTCGATACCGTGGACCTCGTCCGTCACCCCGAGGGCTATCCGACCGACAAGTTGGACGACCCCGAGACCGAGGAGTTCGAGATGGACGTGGGCGCTGTCTTCCTCGCCATCGGCCACACGCCAAACACCGACTACCTCGAAGACACCGCGGTCGAGATGGACGACGCGGGCTACATCCAGACCGAGGGCGGCAAGGGCGGCGGCCAGACGAAGACGGGCGTGCCCGGTATCTTCGGCGCGGGCGACGTGGTGGACTACCACTACCAGCAGGCCGTGACCGCCGCGGGCATGGGCTGTAAGGCCGCGCTCGACGCCGACGACTACCTCGAAACCGCCGAAATCGAGGCCGAGGAGGGCGCGACCGAGGCCGCGGCGGGCGACGACTAAGCCGAGGACTCGGTCGTCTAAGTCACCGTTTCTGTCGTCGTCTCCGCCGTTTCGTTAGTCGTCTCGTCAGTGACTTCGATCACGGCGATGCCGTTGACCGCCTCCCGTGAATCGACCTTCGTGTACGGTCCGTCGGCAGTCCGGTTCGACGCGACGAAGTCGAACTGCTGGTTATCGTTCGAGTCCCGGTAGACGACCGCGACTAGTCGCTGGGACTGATTCAGCGATTGGTTGAGTTCGACTGTGACGTTCTCGCTCAGTCCGGGCGCGAGGTATCCGGACTGACCGAGTATACTCCCGACCACGTTCCCTTCGATGATACTCTCGTCGTGGACGACGACGAAACCACCTTCGGGGACGGTCACCGACTGCACGGTGACGGCCTCTCCGGTCGAGTCCTGACGCTCGAACGTGAGGCTCGCAGTGGGCGCTTCCGCCACGGTCGTCGTCGCGGGTTCCGTAACCGCAGTCGTCGTTTCGGTTGCGGTGGTCGTAGTGGTTGCAGGTGCGGCAGTAGTGGTTTCGGTTGCAGGTGCAGCAGTAGTGGTTTCGGTTGCAGGTGCAGCAGTCGTAGTTGCGGTAGTCGTCGTGGTCGCTGCAGTCGTTTCCGTCGCCACGGTAGTGGCTTCGGTCGTCGCTGTCGTCTCCGTCGGCGTTTCCGCCGTAGTGGTCCCCGCAGTCGTGGTTCCCGGGGTCGTGGTTTCTGTCGCCTCGGTCGTCGCGTTCGCCTCGGTCAGCGTCACGTTGGCAGTAACTGCCGTGTCTTCGGCGAACACGCCGTGCGTGAACGTTCCCGCGGGGAACCCGGTCGTGTCGTCCGTCGTGACGTTGAACTGTATCGTCTGGGTCGCGTTCTCGGCGACCTCGACCAACTCGGCACCGATGACGTTTCCGGCGATTCGATAGCTGACCTCGCCCGCGAACGACTCGTCGCCCCTATTGACGATGTTCGCCGAGACGGTGTAGTTCGTCCCGATGCGGACTCGCTCCGGTGCTGTCAGGTTCTCGACCGAGACGCCAGTCGCTTGGGCGGTCGTCGTCCCCGCAGTCGTCGCTGTCGTCTCCTGAACTCGGGCGGTTCCGTCTGAGACTATCGCTCCGCTCGTGACTGCGCCCGCCCCGACGACTAAGAGCGCCGTAACGAAAACGGCGGTTACCGCTCGGCGGGGGTCGTCTCTCGGAGTCATTGTGCTCTCACCCGGATGCTCTCGCGCATGGTAGAGAGTCACTCCGTATCGACGAATAGATGCTCTCGACCGTTCACGGGGTTATTTTCCTCTTAGGATTACTCGGGCGAGAGTAACGGATTTTCTCAGTCGGAAAGCAGACCGAGAACCGGTGAAATCCATATTGTCGAGCGTCTAACTGTTCGTGTCCTCGTCGAAATTCAGGCTGTCGCTCGGGCATCGGACGTTTCTTTCTCTAATTCACAAATAAGAATATAGAATGCGTAATACTACCCCGGATAGAAATTTAATACATCACACTTCTCATCAAGAATTCGTTACGTCGAGAACGGTCGTCCTTCTTTATGGAGGAGTCAGTCCCACGTTTGCAATGCCCCGGTTGGGGGGCAGAGAAACTATGACACGAGAGAACTCCGCAGAAGAGACCGACGATACGCGGCGGTCGTTCATGAAGAAGGGCGTATTGGCGTCGAGTGCGGTCGCGCTCGGCCTCGCCGGTAGCGGGAGCGTTATCGGGCAGGAGAACGCAGCGAACCCGAACACCGCCTTGGTGTTCGTGAACGACTACAAGCCCGGCGTCAGCTTCAGTCCGGTGAGTCGTCTCCAGCAGCCGACGGTCGAGCAAATCCTCGGGTACGTGGACCCGGCGAACCCGAACGATCCTGACGCGTCGCCCGGTGCCGTCGTGGACCCGGACGACTGGAACGGCTACATGATTCACTACGAGGACTGCGGCCCGGGCAACTACGACGTCATCTTCCTGCGGGAGGGACTGCTCGAATCCGGACAGACCTACTCGTTCACTACCGACGCTGTCTTCTTCAGCAACAGACTCGGACTGCTCGAGGCGAGTATCCAGTCGGGGGGTGGCGGCGGCAACGGCGGTGGCGACGGCGGTGGTGGCAACGGCGGCGGTGACGGCAACGGCGGTGGCGACGGCGGGTGATGCTCGACCGCCGCGTCACGGTCCACCGAGGCTCGCATAGCCTAACCGAACTCAGCGCGCGAGCGCCACGGGGGACATAATGCAAGAGAACGCACAGGAACCGAACACTGCCTTGGTATTCGTGGACAGCTACAAACCCGGAATCGGGTTCCGGCCGATAAGCCGCGTTCAACAGCCGACGGTCAACCAGATTCTCGGCTACATCGACCCGGCCAATCCGGACCCGGCGGACGGTGCGGTCGTGGACCCGGCCGACTGGAACGGCTACATCGTCCGCTACCAGAACTGCGGCCCGGGCAACTACGAACTCGTCTTCCTGCGGGAGGGGCTGCTCGAAACCGGTCAGACCTACTCGTTCACTACCAACGCCGTGTTCTTCAACAACGAACTCGGCCTGCTCGAATCCGAGATACAACGAGGAGCAGGCCCGGCAGGGCAAGGAGCGGCCGAGGAGACGACCGGAGACGAGACGCAAGAAGCAGAGCAAGAGGGGGCCGAAGAGACGGCCACGACTACCGAGGAGACCACTACGACCGCCGAGGAACCGGCCACGACAACCGAGGGGACTCCCACGACCACCGAGGAACCGACGACTACGACCACTGGGGAGACGGCTACGACCACCGAGGAGACGACCACGCTGTCGGACCAGACGACTACGGTCACGCGGGAGACGACGCCGCCGACCGAAACGACGACGACGCCGAACCAGACGACGACCCAAGAAGTCCTCGTGAACGCCACCGAGACGGGAGACGGTGGCTGAGAACTCTCCTCGACTTCGGGCCGCTCGGCTCGCTTCCCGGACCGGTATCCGCACTTCTTTACGTCCGCCCGCGGAAGGAAGGACCATGGCCGACAACGAAGTCGAGACCGTGACGTACACCATCGAATCGCCCGACGGTGACACCGAAGAGCTGACGCTGCCGACAGGCATCGTCGACGCGCTCCGCGAGGACGAGGGCGAGACCGACACCTCCGTCCTCGGCGACCTGACGATGCTCTCGTTCGCACAGCAGGCCCACGCCCTCGTCCACCACGCTCACGGGGAACCCGACGAGGAGACTCTCGCGCAGGAGGAGAAGACGATGGAACTGTTCGAGGAGCGATTCGGCCAGACGTTCGGCGAGATGACCGGTCACTCCCACTAACTGTCGCTCGAATAGGATTTTTCAGCAAAAGTATATTTTCGACGAGCACTTTCAAGTACGGTTCCAACCGCACCACGAGTTACGGAACCCGTCTCCGATTTCTGTTCCACCGGGGCTTAAAAAGCATTGACTATAGCAGGCAACAATAACTCCCCAGCGGGATGCGAACGACGGTACGAACGACCGAAATGTCCGCCGATGAGAACAAAGTCCGGGTGCGTTGTCGTGACTGCTCGTTCGAGAAACTCGTCAGCGCCGAGGACGCGAAACCCGCCGAGGTTCTCATCGAACACGGCGAGCGGACCGGCCACACCCTGACCATCGACCACGTCGAGGAGTAGTCAGACCACCGCGTACCGGAGCAGGACGCCGTCGTCGATTCGCTCCACGTCGTCCAGTTCCAACTCGGGGAACTCCGCGACGAAGCCCTCGCCGTCGGCCAGCGTGGGGGCGTCCCGGCCGCCGATGACCTTCGAACCGACGAACACCCGGAGTTCGTCCACGAGTCCGCCCTCGAACAGCGAGAAGATGAGTTCGCCGCCGCCCTCGACCATCAGTTGCTCTATCCCTTCCCGGTCGAGCGCCGAGAGCGCCGCGTCCAACTCGACTCGCTCGTCGCCCGCGGTGATGAGTCGCGCGCCGGTCTGGGTCAACGCCTCGATTCGCTGGTTCGGCGCGGACTCCGAGACCAGCAGGTAGGTCGTCGCCGCGTCGTCCACAATTCGGGCGTCGGTGGGCGTGCGGGCCTTCGAGTCGGCGACGACCCGGACGGGGTGGGCCGACTCCTCGCGGTTCCGGCGGGCCGACTGGCGGTCGGGGTCGTCCAACGTCAGGTGCGGGTCGTCGGCGAGTACCGTGCCGACCCCGACCATGACGGCGTCGCTCCCGGCCCGAAGGGCGTCCACCCGGTCGAAATCCTTCGGGCCGCTGATGGCTATCTGCTCGCGCCGCCGCGAGGAGAGTTTGCCGTCGGCACTCATCGCCGCGTTGACGACCACGCGCATACCTCCGATAGCGCCCGGCCGGGAAAACCGCTTTCGGTCGATTTATGTCGCACACGATGGACGTTAGGGTGTGCGCCGCCACCGGGTTATCTTCGCCGTCGTCGTCGTCCTCTGTGCCAGCACGCTCGGATACAGTTACTTCTCCTCGCCCGCCGACGCCGCGGTCACGACCTACGAGCGACAGGCCGGACTCGCGGGCGACCAGCGGGCCTCGGTCGTCCCGCCCCGCGAGAACGTGACCGTCGTCGCCGGGCACGGCATGAAGGGCGAGTCGGCCGCGCTGGTCGCGTTCGGCCCCGAGGGAGAGGTTCTCTACCACAACGACACCTTCCACGGCTACTTCGACGTAGACCCCGTGAAGGGGACTCGGACGACCGTCGAGTACGTCGCCGAGCGCAACTACGACGGCGACGACTGCAACGGCAAGTGTACCGTCTCGGCAGTCGAGCGCGTCAACCTCACGACCGGGGAGATTACCCGCGTCTACTCCCGCGTCATCCCGGCCGACCGAGGAGCAAACTGGCACGACGTGGACCGACTCGGCGAGAACCGCCTCCTCGTCGGGGCAATCAACACCGACGAGGCCTACATCGTCAACACGACCACCGGGATGACGACGTGGGAGTGGTCCACCAAGCAGGCCTACCCCATCTCGGGCGGCGGCCCCTACCCCGAGGACTGGGCGCATCTCAACGACGTGGAGCGACTCCACGACGGCCGAATCATGCTGAGCCTCCGGAACCAGGACTCGGTGGTCTTCGTGGACAAGCAGACCGGCGTCCAAGAGAACTGGACGCTCGGGAGCGAGAACGACTACAGCGTCCTCTACGAACAGCACAACCCGGACTACATCAACGAGTCGAACGGCGGTCCCGCGGTCATCGTCGCCGACTCGCTCAACGACCGCATCGTGGAGTACCAGCGCGAGGGCGGAGCGAACGGCACGGACGGTCGGTGGGTCCAATCGTGGGTCTGGTCCGACGAGGAGATGCAGTGGCCCCGCGACGCCGACCGCCTGCCCAACGGGAACACCCTGATTTCGGACACCAACAGCCACCGCGTGCTGGAGGTCAACGAGTCGGGCGAGGTCGTCTGGAGCATCGACTTCTACGCGCCCTACGAGGCCGAGCGCCTCGGCACGGGCGACGAGAGTACGGGCGGCCCGAGCGCCGCGAAGGCCGACCTCCAATCCCGCGGAGTCGAGCGGGCCGACCACTCGCAGGAGACCACCTCGGTCGCCGGGTTCACGCCCCGGAAGGTCACCAACAGCATCGCGTTCGTCCTCCCGCTCTGGATGAGCTTCGCCGACGCGCTGGTCGCGCTGGTGCTGGTTCTGACCCTGCTCGCGTGGGCCGTCATCGAGTATCGTGACTCCTCGGTCTCGGTCGCGTTCCAGTGGCCGATTCGGCTTCGATAGCTCCTCGATTGATCCCTGCAATCTCTCCTCCACATCCCTCTGACGCACCCTTCCGCCGCGAATCGGTCACCAACCGATTCGCGGCGAGCGCGCTCGGTGGAACAAACCACGGTCGAACGCTCAATTGACCAGCCGACAGGTCGCGCCTGATTGACCAACCGCCGTGGGTGGATGAAGGGGCCGCCCGGTCGCGGTCACGCGAACGAAGTGAGTGTGACCTTGGAAGACGCGGTTTGTCTTCCAGCGTTTACCGTGGTCGTCTGAGCAGGCCACTATTCGGCGTGCGGGCTGTGCGGAGAGCGCGCCGAATATCCTGCTCAGCGACCGCGACCGGGCGGGGGCTTCAAGAAGACACCACGATGTCCGATTCTGCGGTTTACCTTCGTACTTACACCGGAATTCCTTCGGTGACTCAGAACGATACCCATCCCGACCACACCCCCGAATCCACCTGTCAGATTCGCCCCCGTGACGAACACTTTTAATCCATCCGGGCCAAATCCGAGTGATGAGTCTCGACGACCATGCCGAGGAGCTCGCCTCCGACCTCGGCGTAGACAAGGAGGAGGTCAAGGCGGACCTCGAGAACTTAGTGGAGTACAGCGTTCCAGTCGAGGAGGCCAAACAGAGCCTCCGGCGAAAGTACGGCGACAGCGGCGGCGGGTCGAGCGGACCCTCCAAAGTGGACATCGCCGACGTGACCACCGAGGACAGCAGCGTCACCGTCACCGGAAAAGTGCTGACGGTGGGCAAGCGCTCGATTCGGTATCAGGGCAACGAGCAGGTCATCCACGAGGGCGAAATCGCCGACGAGTCCGGGAAAATCTCCTACACCGCGTGGGAGGACTTCGGCCTCTCGGCGGGCGACACCATCACGGCGGGCAACGCTGGCGTCCGGGAGTGGGAGGGCGACCCCGAGTTGAACCTCGGCGAGAGTACCAACGTCGCCTTCGAGGAGGACATCGAGGTGTCCTATCCGGCCGGTGGCGATTCGGACCTCGAAGCCCTCGAACCCGGCGACCGAGGCATCAACCTCGAAGTCGAAGTGGTCGAGGTCGAGACCAAGACCATCGACGGCCGGGACGGCGAGACCGAAATCAAGAGCGGCGTCCTCGCCGACGAGTCGGCCCGCCTCCCGTTCACCGACTGGGAGGCCCGGCCCGAAGTCGCCGAGGGCGCGGCGATGCGACTCGAAGACGTCTACGTCCGAGAGTTCCGGGGCGTCCCCTCGGTCAACCTCTCGGAGTTCACTTCGGTCGCGCCCCTCGACCGCGAGTTGGCCATCAGCGACACCGGCACGCGGATGACCGTCAGCGAGGCGGTCGGCACCGGCGGGGCCTACGACGTGGAAATCGTCGGCAACATCGTGGCGGTCCGAGACGGCTCGGGCCTCATCGAGCGGTGCCCCGAGTGCGGCCGGGTCATCCAGAACGGCCAGTGTCGGAGCCACGGCGGCGTGGACGGCCAAGACGACCTGCGCGTGAAGGCAATCCTCGACGACGGGACCGGGACCGTGACCGCGATTCTGGACGACGAGCGCACCGCCGAGGTCTACGGCGGCGACGTGGACGACGCCAAGGCCCAAGCCCGCGACGCGATGGACAAGGAAGTCGTCGCCGACACGATTCGAGAGCGAATCGTCGGCCACGAGTACCGCGTCCGGGGCAACCTCTCGGTGGACGACTACGGCGCGAACCTCGAAGTCTCGGAGTTCGAGGTGTCTTCCGACCCGCCCGCCGAGCGCGCTGAATCGCTCCTCGCGGAGGTGGCAGAATGAGTTCCGGAAGACGTTCCTGCTCGCTCCGCTCGCAGGCGTGCGACTTCCGACCTCACACTCACCGGGGGTGGTTCGCATGAGCGCGAACGGAAACGGAGACGACTCCAGGTCCGACCAAGGCGGCGCGGGCCGCCGCGAGGTCGCGTGGCGACTCTTCGCCGCGGAGTACGACGACGCCGACTTCGACTATTCGGAGAGCGACGAGGAGCGCGCGCCGAACTACGTGGTCACGCCGACCGGCGCGCGGGTCAATCGCCTGTTCGTGGTCGGGGTCCTGACCGAGGTCGAGCAGGTCAGCGACGACGTGCTTCGGGGCCGCGTGGTGGACCCGACCGGCGCGTTCGTCCTCTACGCGGGCCAGTACCAACCCGACGAGATGGCCTTCCTCGAAAACGCCACCCCGCCCGCGTTCGTCGCGGTGACGGGCAAGGCCCGGACCTTCCAACCGGAGGATTCCGACCGCGTGTTCACCTCCATCCGGCCCGAGTCCATCAACGAGGTGGACGCCGAGACGCGGGACCGCTGGGTGGTCCAGACCGCCGAGCAGACCCTCTCGCGGGTCTCGACGTTCGCCGACGCCATCGACTCGGGCGAGACCGGCGACGCGCTCCGGACGGCCTTGGAGGCCAACGGCGTGGACGCCGGACTCTCCTCGGGCATCCCGCTGGCGCTCGACCACTACGGCACGACCGAGGCCTACCTCGCGGAGGTCTGGGACCTCGCCATCGACTCGGCCCGCGTCGTCGCGGGCGAAATCACCGCCGACGACGTCGGACCGCTCGAACTCGCGCCCGGCGAGGGCGGCGACGAAGTGGCCGTGGACCTCGATTACTCGCTGACCGGCGAGAGCGAGGCGGGCGAGATTTCGGAGTTGGAGACCGGCGGAGCGTCCGAGACGGGGGTCGAAGCCGAGCCCGCCCAAAGCACACAAGAGACGGCCGAAGGAACGGAAGACGTTGCTGAAGAAACGGGAGAGCTGTCCGAAAGCACGGAAGACGTTTCCGAAACGGCTGGTGCCGACCTCGGCGAAGCGCCCGGGTCCGGTGCCGAATCGGAGCCTGAGACCGGACCGGAACCCGAGACGACCGCCGGTTCGGCCGATTCGCCCGAATCGGCCGAACCGACCGACTCCGGTCTCGGTGACGCCCCGACCAGCACCGTGGAGGGCGGCGAGACCGACCAGACCGAGGCGACTCCGGAAACCGAGGACGCTACCGAAACGGAAGTCACCGAAACGGAAGCCGAGACCCCCGAGGTCGAGGACGCAGAAGACGCGGCCGAACTACAGGACGAAATCGGCGACGAGGAGCCGCCGACCGTCGAATCCGAGCAGGAGACCTCGACCGACGAGTCGTTCGCGCCCGAGACCGACGGCGAGGACGACGGCCCCGACATCGGCACCGCTGGTGCGGGCGACGAGATGTACGAGTTCGACCAAGCGGAGCGCGAAGAGGTCGAAGAGGAGTACGGCCTCGAATTCTCCTCCGGCTCCGAGGTCGGCGAACCCGGCGACGCGGACATCGACGTGCCCGAACCCGACGAAGGCGCGGAAGGCGAGGGTCCCGCGGAATCGACGCCCGAGCGCGAGGCCGAACTGGCCGACGCGGAACCCGAACCCGACGAGGCCGCCGAACCGACCGCCGAGGAGGTCGATACCGACCAACTCCAGGATGTCGAATCGGCGACCGGCGGCACCGAGGACGTGGTGAACTCCGCCGACGAGGCACCCGCGGGAAGCGGGTCGGCCGCCGGAGAAGCGCCCGGCGCGTCCATCGCCGAAGACGAAGGTGGCGAGCCTGAAGCGAGCGAAGAGACCGGAGAACCCGAGGACGACGAATCGGGCGGCGAAGTGCCCGAGAACCTCGAAGAGACCGTGATGGAGACGATGCGCGAGCTGAACGAGGGCGACGGCGTCGGGCGCGAGACCCTGCTGGCCGCGGTGGTCAACGACTACGACGTGACGCCCGCCGACGTCGAGGACGCGCTCGAATCCGCGCTGATGTCCGGCCGGTGCTACGAGTCGGGCGAGGACACCCTCAAGCCCATCTGATGGCGCTCGTGGAGCCGGTTCCGGGCGAGCCAGCCGCAGTCGCGGACCTCGCAGACCGGACGCTGGTGGTCGCGGACTTCCACGCGGGCATCGAGCAGGCGCTCCGCTCGGAGGGCGTCTCGCTCGACAGCCGCGCCGAACAGCGCCGCCAGCGTCTCCTCTCGCTGGTCGCCGAGACCGGCGCGGAGCGCGCGATTTTCCTCGGCGACTTGATGCACGCCATCGGCGACCCCGGCGGGGCCGAGCGCGGCGAAATCGAGGTCCTGCTGGAAGCCCTCGGCGACCGCGGCGTCTCGGCCACCTTGGTCAAGGGCAACCACGACGGCGCAATCGAGTCGTGGGCCGACCTCGAAGTCACCGACGGCTCGGGCGTCCGACTCGGCGACGTGGGGTTCGCTCACGGTCACACGTGGCCCGCGCCGGAGGTACTCGACAGCGAGGTGGTCTGCGTCGGCCACGAGCATCCCGCGGTCCGTCTGGAGGACGAAGTCGGCGGGAGTCGCGTCGAGCGCGTCTGGCTCCGGGGGTCCCTTTCCGGGGACGCCTTCGCCGAGCGCGCAGCGAGTAGCGGAGAGGGCGGAGGGAACTCAGTCCGGCCCGGCGCGGAGCTAATCGTCTTCCCGGCGTTCAACGAGCTGGTGGGCGCGACGTGGGTCAACGTCGAGGGACAGGAGTTTCTGGCCCCGTTCCTGCCCGAGGCGCTGGCCGACGGGCAGGCGTATCTCCTCGACGGCGCGCGGTTGGGAGCCTACTCGGAAGTCTGAGTCAGTCGGTCGAGTTGGACGCGCCGGACCGAGCGGACGGCCCGGACCCGGCGGACTCGATTTCGGTCGAGAGCCGTCGGCGGTACGCCAGATGCGAGAGGCCGACCGCCAGCAGGAAGACCGAGAGTCCGACCGCGAACACCGCGAGGAGCGTGGTGCCGATTTTTACCCCGAACAGCCGCGGCGGGGTCGCCCAGTAGGACAGCAACACCGCCCACGAGCCGAGGTAGACCCCTCCGAAGATGATGATTCGCGCGCCGTTGGCCACCGAGAGCCACCCGAAGGTGCCCCACTGGTTTCGCGCGAGGCCGAACGCTCCGCCGCGCCGGACCTCGTACTGGAAGGGCGACCCGCGCTCGGCCAGGTCGCGTTCGAGTTCCACGAGGTGGCGCGCGACCGCGAGAATCTCGTTGTAGCTTCGGACCGTGTCCACGAACAGGACGCCGAAGACGATGGGCACCAGCGCCAGCAGGTGGAAGCTGCTCTGGACCATCGCGGACCCGACGACGCCGCCGACCACCGCGATGCCGCGGGTGGCCCGGACGTTCGCCACCCGAATCCGGACGCGAACCTCGGCGCGCAGGTTCTCGTAGAGCGTCAGCAGTTTCTCCTCGCGGGGGACCGCGGCGTCTCCATCGCTTTCGGGGTCATCCGACCGCTGGCGACGGCCGGTCGTGCGCCGGGAGTCGGCGGGGCCGGACCCCGGCGGACGTTGGCTCTCGTTCACTATTGTTTTCAGTACAGTCCTAAGAAAATATTCTTTCGGACGCTACGAAAATGGCCGCCTTCACTCAAATCGTCCGCTCAGACTGTCCGCTCAGACTGTCCGCTTAGACCGTCTGCTCAAATCGTCCGCTCGGTCGCCGCTTGGACCGCCGCGACGAGTTCGTCCGGACGGTCCGACCCCACGAACACCGACTTGCCGTCGGCGCGCTCGATGCGCACGCCGCTCTTGCCGCTCACGGTATAGGCGATGCCCTGCGGACTCCAGCGGATGCCCCACCCGCCGTAGCGCATCGGGCTGTAGCCGGTCTCCTGCACGTCGGCGAGGTCCGAGAACGGGATGTGCTTGGCCGAGCGGTGGAAGGGCGAGAACCGGACGTAGAGGCCGTCCTCGCGGACCTCGGTTTCGAGCGTGGCGACTCGGAGCAGGAGGGCGGCGGCCCCGAGCGCGCCGAGTCGGGTTATCGTCTCGCGGGCCGACCGCTTGCCGCGCGCGAGGTTCACGACGTCGGCGACCGCGCCGAGTCCGAGGAGTCCCCAGAGCCACGGCTGGTCGAACTCTTGGGTCTCTCGGAAGTGGACTTTCGTCTCCATAGTATCGACTCCGCGGTCTGCGGACAAAAGCCTTCTCGCAAAAACGCGGATGGATTACGGCTACCGGCAGAGGACGTCGTCTTCCAGCGCCGCGACCTCCGACATGATGGCCTCGATGTCACCGTCGGGCACGTCGAACTCCCGAAGCGCGGCTTCGAGGTGGGTCGCAATCGCCGCGAAGTGTTGCGGTTCGATACCCATGCCCTCGTGGGCCTCGCGCATGTCCTCGCCGTCGTACTCGACCGGTCCGCCAGCGACCGCACTCAGAAACTGGGTCTGGTGGGCGCGTTGGGCCGCCATGTCCACGTCCTCGAAGAAGTGCGCGACCGTGTCGTCGGCCAGCACTCGCTCGTAGAACTCGTCTACGACGTTCGAAATCTGTTCCTTTCCGCCTAACCGATGGTAGAGGGATTCTCCTGCAGACATTCGTGATTCCCGTTGTTACTTCGATTATCGCCGCGTCGCCGACTTCGGCGTCGGTCGCAACTCGATTCCCGGTCGTCCCGGACCGGCGTCGCCTAAATTTGGGTGCGTCACGAGGGAATAGCTTCTGCCGAACACGTTCGGGAGGGCCGAATTACGTGGACGCTGTCGGCAATTTTCGGAGCTCTCACACGACTGTGATTGTTATAAACAGGCATGGAATCGCAGAGTCGTGACAAAAATTATATCAGGTGCTTTCGTAGCCGAATCATGGAAACTGCTGGTTCCCGCCATCCCTTCGGATTCTCTCCTTCGAAAAAGTGGTCGCTGTACGCGGGCGTCTACGCGTTTCTCTGTAGCATCGTCACGTTACGAGAACTGTCTCCGATAAGTGACACGCTGGTCACGGTACTGCCTGCCCCCATCGGCTCCTCGGGGTTCGCACTAGCC
The DNA here is from genome assembly GCF_004765785.1 of Halorussus ruber. Classification (GTDB taxonomy): domain Archaea; phylum Halobacteriota; class Halobacteria; order Halobacteriales; family Haladaptataceae; genus Halorussus; species Halorussus ruber. The sequence goes on from NZ_SBIT01000001.1 coordinate 504,499, forward strand.
GCCCCGGTCCCGTTTCTCGGAGCCATCGTCTGGTGGGTGGTCGTCGAGCGACGAGAAACGTACACGTACCTGTTCGGGGGCATCGTCGGGCTGCTGACGGCGCTCGCCGCGGTCCTCCTCTGGACGCTCGTGCTGGCTATCGTCTGGGGACCGAAAGTGCTTGGAGCGGGCGGAGTACTCCTGGCCATTTCGGCCACTCTCGCGGTGGCCCTGCCGGTCGCGTTCGTCTCGGGACTCCCGCTGATGTACGCTCGGCGTCGGCTGGACCCCGGCCTCGACTGACGTACCTCGGTCTCGACTGACGTACCTCGGTCTCGACTGACGCGACTCGGCCTCGACTGATGAACCCCGGTCCCCGACCGACGTCTCAGTTTCCGCAGGCAACGCGCTTATCACCCTCTAACAGCTAAAAACGACCGATGAGTGACCGACGGGCCGCCGGTTCTGCGGCCTTCGCGCAACTCGGCGAGGAGGTCCGGTCAGCGCTCTCCGAGCGCGGATTCTCGACGCCCACCGAGCCACAGCGCCGAGCCATCCCGCCGCTCTCGCGGGGCGACCACGCGCTGGTCATCGCGCCGACCGGGACCGGAAAGACCGAGACCGCGATGCTCCCCGTCTTCGACGCGATTGCCCAGAATCAGACGGAGGACGGGCCTCGATTCGGCATCTCCGCCCTCTACGTCACGCCCCTCCGGGCGCTGAACCGCGACATGCGCCAGCGACTGGAGTGGTGGGGCGAGGAGCTGAATTTGGACGTGGACGTGCGCCACGGCGACACTACCGACTACCAGCGCCAGAAGCAGGCCAACGACCCGCCCGACGTGCTGGTGACGACGCCCGAGACCCTGCAAGCGATGCTGACCGGGTCGAAACTCCGAACAGCCCTCGAAGACGTGCACCACGTCGTCGTGGACGAGGTCCACGAACTCGCCAGCGCCAAGCGGGGCGCACAGTTGACCATCGGATTGGAGCGCCTGCGCGAGTTGGCTGGCGACTTCCAGCGAATCGGCCTCTCCGCGACGGTCGGCGACCCCGAGGAGGTCGGGCGGTTCCTCGTCGGCGACCCGGCCGAGCGCGACGACCCCGAAATCGTGGAGGTAGACGTGGGGAGCAAGGTCGAGTTCGAGGTCCGCGAACCCGAGATTACCGACGAGGACAGCCAACTCGCGGGGAAACTCGTGACCGACGAGTCGGTCGCCAGCCACGTCCGGACGATTCTTGACGTGGTTGAGGACCACGACTCGACCCTGATTTTCGTCAACACGCGCCAGACCGCCGAGGCCCTCGGCTCGCGCTTCAAGGAACTGGACGCCAACATCGGCGTCCACCACGGCTCCTTATCCAAGGAGGCCCGAATCGACGTGGAGGACCGATTCAAGGCGGGCGAGTTGGACGCCCTGCTCTGTACCTCCTCGATGGAGTTGGGCATCGACGTGGGCCGAATCGACCACGTGGTCCAGTATTCGAGTCCCCGGGAGGTCGCCCGCCTCCTCCAGCGCGTCGGCCGCGCTGGCCACCGCTCCGAGGAGATTTCTCACGGCACCATCGTCACCAAGCACCCCGACGACACGCTCGAAGCCCTCGCCATCGCCCGCCGAGCCAAGGACGGCGAGGTCGAGGACGCCGAGATTCACGACGGGAGTCTGGACACCGTGGCGAACCAAATCGTCGGCCTCGTGATGGACTTCGGGGACCTCTCGGCGATGCGGGCCTACGACATCGTGACCCGCGCGTACCCCTTCCGTGACCTGACCGAAGACGAGTTCAAGGAGGTCGTCCGCGAGCTGAAGAGCAACAGGCTGGTGTGGCTCGACGAGCAGGACGACCGCCTCGAGAAGTCCAGCCAGACGTGGCAGTACTTCTACGCCAACCTCTCGATGATTCCCGACGAGCAGAAGTACACCGTCGAGGACATCGCCTCCGGGTCGCAGGTCGGCACGCTGGACGAGCGATTCGTCGTCAACTTCGCCCAACCCGGCGAGGTGTTCGTCCAGCGCGGCGAGATGTGGCGGATTACGGAGGTGGACGACGACGACGAGGCGGTCAAGGTCTCACCCATCGAGGACCCCGGCGGCGAGATTCCCTCGTGGGTCGGCGAGGAGATTCCGGTTCCGTACGACGTGGCCCAGGAGGTCGGCGAGATGCGCGCCGTCGCCGGACCCCAGTTCGAGCGCGGCGCGCCCCGAGAGGGCGTCGCTCGGGAGTTCACGAACCGCTACCCGACGAATCAGCACACCGCCAGCGAGGCCCTCTCGCAACTCGACCGCCACGCCGAATCGGGCGACCCGCTCCCCACGGCCGACCGAATCGTGGTCGAACACGCCGCCAACACCGTCGTCCTCAATTCGTGCTTCGGCCACAAGGTCAACGAGACGCTCGGCCGGGTCCTCTCGTCGATGGTCGGCCAGCGCACCGGGTCGTCGGTCGGCCTCGACGTGGACCCCTACCGAATCGAGTTGGACGTGCCCGCGAAAGTCAACGGGCAGGAGGTCGCCGAGGTCCTGCGAACCACCGACCCCGGCCACGTCGAGGCCATCATCGAGTTGAGCCTCAAACACTCCGATTCGCTCAAGTTCAAGCTCTCGCAGGTCGCCGCCAAATTCGGCGCGCTCCGGAGTTGGCAGGGCGCGAGCGGGACCTCGGGACCGGGAATGAGTCGCCTGATGGCCGCCTTGGAGGACACCCCGATGTACGACGAGGCGGTCCGCGAGGTCTTCCACGACGACCTCGCGGTCGAGGAGGCCAGCGAGGTCCTCCGGCGAATCCGCGAGGGCGAAATCGAAGTCGTGACGACCGGCGGGCGCACCCCGGTCGGCACCGGCGGGCGCTCGTCTGGCCGGGAACTCCTCGCGCCGGAGAACGCCGACGCCAGCGTCATCCAGACCGTCAAGGACCGGATTCGGGACGACGAGGTCATCCTGTTCTGTCTCCACTGCGAGGAGTGGAAGCGAAAGAAGCCGGTCCGGCGCGTCCGCGACCAACCCGAGTGCCCCGAGTGCAACTCGACTCGCATCGCCGCCCTGAACCCGTGGGCCGACGAGGTGGTCAAGGCGGTCCGCGCGCCCGAGAAGGACGACGAGCAGGAGAAGATGACCCGCCGCGCCCACAAGGCCGCCAGTCTGGTCCAGAGCCACGGCAAGCGGGCCGTCGTCGCGCTGGCGGCCCGCGGCGTCGGCCCCCGAAACGCGGCCCGCATCATCGCCAAACTCCGCGAGGACGAAGACGAGTTCTATCGGGACATTCTGGAGCAGGAGCGCCAGTACGCCCGGACGCAGTCGTTCTGGGACTGACGTAACCCTCCCTTTCCCCGCGATAATCCCCGTTTCTCGGACGTAATCTCTATTCGGCCGGGGTAGACCGCCACGACGTCCGTGAACGGCCGGTTCGCTATAAGACCGAACGCGATGGCGTTCGACCATGGCGAAAAAACGACGACGCACGAACCGACGACGCGGGAAACGACGGCACACCGCGGCGACGTGACCTGCTCAAGGCCGGTGGCGCGGTCGGTCTCCTCGGACTCACCGGACTCACGATGAACGGCGCGTCGGCCCAAGAGACGACGACAGCGCAGGAGACGACGACGCAGGCCGGGGGCATGACGGAAACCGAGGCCGAGGCATGACCGAGACCACGACGGAAGGCGCGATGCAGGACCAGACAACGACAGCGATGGACGAGACAACGACAGAGATGAGTGAAACAAGGACAGAGGTGGGCGAAACGACGACGATAGCCGACGGCGTCACCGAACTCCAAATCGGCGACTGGTACCGCGTCGCCTCGGCCGAGGGCTGCGACGGACTCAACCGACTCGACATCGAGGTCACCGAACCGCCCGAGACGACGCCGACCCCGAGCGGAAACGAGACGACGACCGTCGGCGGCGGCCAGACGACCACCCCCGGGACGAACGAGACCACGACCCAGTAGGCTCTCTCTACCGCCTCGATTCCCGCGATTCCGGCCGTACCGCCTTTAGGCGTGGGTGCCGTGGAACGGGACACTCGTGGCAACCTCGCAGAGTCGCGTCAAGCGGGTGGTGAACGTCGCGCGGGACCGCAACGTCACGTTCCTCGCGGCCAGCGTCGCCTACTACGCGTTCGTCTCGCTGATTCCGCTGGCGTTGCTCACCATCGTCGTCGGAAGCATCGTCGGCGGACAGGCGTTCGCGGAATTTCTCGTCCAGCAGGTAGCGAGTTCGCTGTCGGCCTCGGGCGAGCGGGTCCTTCAGGAGGCGCTGACCAGCTCGACCGGTCGGACCGGCGCGGGCGTCGTCGGATTCGTCACGGTCGGGTGGAGCGCGCTCAAACTGTTCCGCGGCCTCGACATCGCGTTCTCGGAGGCCTACGGCACCGAGAAGGACCCCTCGCTGGTCGAGCAAATCGTGGACGGGGCGGTGACAATCGCCCTCGTCGTCGTCGCCGTCGCGCTGATGGTCGCAATCGGCTACGCGCTGCGGACGCCCTCGGTGGCCCCGAACATTCCGCTTCCCAACCTCGTCGGGAATCTGGCGCTCGTCGCGGGTCTCGCAGTCGCGTTCCTCCCGCTGTACTACGTCCTCCCGCCGGTCGAGATGTCGGTCCGAGAGGCGATTCCCGGCGCGGCCTTCGCGGCGGTCGGGTGGGTCGTCCTCCAAGTCCTGTTCCAGTTCTACCTCGCCAACGCCGGGCGGTATCAGGCCTACGGGGCCATCGGCGCTGTTTTGCTCCTGCTGACGTGGCTCTACTTCGCTGGCGCAATCGTCCTCCTCGGTGCGGTCGTGAACTCGGTGCTGGGCGGTCGAATCCAGTTGACCGACTAGCTAATTCTCCTTCGACCCGCGGTCGGCCCGCGCGACTTCGGTCGTCTCGTCCATGCTCTCGTGGACGACGACCACCGTGTCTGGCAAGTCGTAGTCGAACCCAATCGTCGCCTCGTAGGGGATTTGGCCGACGCACTGGACGCCCATCTCCCCGTCGTCGCCCTCGGTCGCCCGGACCCGGACCGTCAGCGCGCCGGTCTCGGCGTCGTACCCCGCGTCGGCGAGTTCGAGGTCTCGGTTCGGCGTCGAGGTCCGCACCGTGCCGTCGACGCGGACCGACTCGGCGTCGAACGCGACCGACGCGCCGTTCTCCTCGCCGCAGGTTCCCTGCCCGACCGAGAGGTCGGCGCTTGCGACTTCCGAGGAGGGACATCCCATCGCCGTGGACATCGACATGGTTTCGACGCGACCGTCGGGCATGACGCCCACGTCGGTCCCGGTCGTGTTGCAGTCGAAGGAGGTCCGCTCGACGCCGAAGGTGGTCGAGGTTCCGTCGGCGAGGCCGACCGCGATTCCGTAGTCGGCGGGTTCGTTCAGCGTGACTGTGAGGTAGGCGTCGGCCGCGAACTCGACGGTCCGGTCGACCAGAATCGTCGCGCCGCGCGAGACTTGGAGGTCGATTTCGCGGGCCTCGTCGGCGGCGTTCCAGACCCGGAGGCCGCGGGGCTTGTTGTTCTCGGGGAAGGCGACCTCGTCGCGGCTTCCGACCGAGATGGTCCGGAAGGGTTCGTCCTCCTCGGACCGGACGCCCGAGAATCGGCGCTCGGAGTCGGTGGTCGAGTCGTCCGTCGTCGAGTGGGTCGTCCCGTCGGTCTGCTTTCCGTCGCTGTCGGCGGGTTCGGTATCGCTCCCGGCGCTTCCGAGGCATCCGGCAAGCCCCGCGAGCGTCGCCAGTCCACCGCTCCGCTGGAGGAACGCGCGTCGGTTCATATCCATTCGTTTTATTTCCACTTCAAAGGTCTTTCTGTAAGCTCCATCGTGTTTAGTTAGTGGAATTGTGCCAGACGGCGAACGCTTGCAACCATGTTTCAGCAGTTGCTGGTTCGACATGGCTAAAACAGTTACTGAACGATGAGGTTCGTCGTTTTACCTCGCGGAAGA
>NZ_SBIT01000002.1 GCF_004765785.1 Halorussus ruber
CGTCCGCTCCCGCTGCCAACATTCAAGAGTCGCGGTGTCTAACGTCCTTTTGAGCAGGTTTGCGGCTTGCATGGACACAACCGCTACAACCTGCTCACTTCTTAAACCGCGCTAACTAGACAGTGCCGTGAAACCGAACACCCCAAAGTGGAAAAACCACGTAGTATTTACGCCCCGTTGAACAATCACCCGCCATGGATAGCCGGTTGTTAGACGCTCTTCAATGCCCACTTTGTAAAAACGTGTTCAGGAAGCGTAAGAGGGGAAGGTCAGACAGAGGTTCCGATTTCGGTGTCATAGAGTGTCGATGTTCTGAGTTTCCGGTCGTCGCTGGTATCCCTATCCTGCGGAACGACGCGTTAACGGAACACGTCAAAGACGTAATTCTGAACGACAATCCCTCCGTAGCACTTCACCTACTGCTCAATCGGCCGACCAACTTTCTGCCGGGGCGGCCCTCGTTGGCCAAATTGGCCTCGAAAGTTCGACATCTCCCCGACCCCTTTTCTCTCGTTTCGAGGTATCTCACCGGTGGGGCAACGATAGAGTCTCAGTTCAACTCGGTCGAGTCAATCGACACGTTCGATGAGGCGGTTCGAACAGTCGGCATCACGAACAGATATTGCCAGTATCTCCTCCACCGACCATTCGCGCAGAGCTTTTGGAACTGTCACGCTGTTTTACCGCTCGTTACGGCCGAGACAGGCCCTGTTCTCGACTACGGAGGTGGATGGGGGCACACTGCGCAACTACTCAAGATAGCGACTTCCCGACCGATATTCTCACTCGAAGTCGATTTCAAACCGCTCTACTTTACGAAACGATACCTAGAACCGGAAACGAAGGGAGTCATTATCGAGCGAGGCAACGACCTCCCCTTCAGCGAGGACGCGTTCAAGACCCTCATCGATCTCGACGGTTTCCACTACGTACACAACAAAAACGGGACCGCAAGCGAGTACGAACGAGTTACCCGCGCCGACGGTTCTATCCTGTTATTACACACTCACAACAGTAACATAAATGAGAGAGCGAATTTCGGAGCGCCGTTACGGGCTAGTGAGTACGCTGAATGTTTCTCCCGGGAGACGATAGGTGTCCCAGAGCGCGATTTCCTCACCGACTTCGTAACTGCCTCTGACACGTACACGGCATCTGACACCTCGGTAAGTGAGACCCAGGAGTTCAACTTCTTCATTGGTCACGACGAAGTTTCGATTGACTGGACGGACCACCCGTTGTCGAATCCGAGCGGCGAGTTCACTCTCAATCCACTCTACGAGAAATCTGCCAACGGAATTACACGGGGAACCGTTCTGCCAGCGTTCGCACGAGAATTCGACCTCAGCATGGAAGCCACCAACGAGTATTATTCCCGGGACGAAATCCACGACCGGGCACGAGAGCTACTCTACAAGGGTGTCTTGACGACCCTTCCCCCGACGTACACTTCGTCTGACCGTCGGATTTCTATTTAGTGATCTAGCAACCCGAGCTTCGAAAGGAGAAGCCCCCGTAGCAGTAACGAACAGTCGTTAAGTACTACGAACGAACACAGCTACTATATGCCAGACCCCTCGGACACTTCTCGCCTCTTGGACAAACTCGACCTCAAGGAGTACGAACAAACCGCACTCGAACACCTCTTCTCACTCGGCCGCACGACAGCGCCGAACCTCGCGGAAGCCACCGGCATCCCCAAGGCGCGCATCTACGGCGTCCTCGACTCGCTCGCGGATCAAGGCCTCGTCAAGATAATCCCCGGTCGCCCGAAGAAGTACCAACCCAAATCACCAGCAGAAATCCTCAACCGGGCGCAGGAGAACCGCCGCCAGTCGTTCGAATCCTACCGCAGAGAGATCGAGTCTGTTCGCGGCGAGTTCCTCGACACCTTCGGACCGCTGTACGAGCAGGCGAGCGAAGACATCACTCCGACAGAGGAACTGTTCTACGTCGTGGACGTGGGCGACCCGAGCGAGACCGAGACGCGCCAGCTGTACCACGACGCCGACGAGACCGTCAACGTCCTCACGAAGAGTTTCGAGTACTTCGAGGAGGTCGAACCCGCTTTCGCCGACGCTGTCGAGCGCGACCTCGACGTACAGCTCATCTTTCTCGAACCGGAGTACCTCTCGGAGGAGAACGAGACCGTCCAGCGGGAAATCGTCTCGGCCATCGACGCGACCTACCCCGAGGTCGAGTATCGATTCAGTAAGGAGAAACTCCCGTGGCGGGGGACCCTCGCGGACCCGAGCATGGAGTACGAGACCGGGAAAGCCATCTTCCTCGTCGAGGAGAAGGACGTACCGCTCCACATGCGACAGGCCGCGGTCACGGAGAACGGGTCGTTCGTGGCCGGGATGAAGCGGTACTTCGACCTCATCTGGGAACACGACAGCCGAGAGACGGCCTGCGAGTGAAAATCAGTTCGCCTTCTGCCGAATCAGCTCTCGAATCGACTCCTCGACGGAGTGGGCCGTCTCCCAGCCAAGTTCCTCGTGGGTTCTCGTCGTATCGACCGCGAAGTCGCTAACGAGCGTCTCACCCTCGCGGGGGTTCTCGACCAGCGAGACCTCAGTCTCGATATCGGCCTCGTCGGCCGCAATCCCTTGTACCAGTTCGGCCACTTCCATCACGCTCGGGTCCTCTTCGCTGGCGAGTTCGTACTTCCGGACGCCCGTCTCGTTCGCGTCGAGTTGGTCGAGCATGACTTCCGCGCTCCGGAGGTACGCCCGCGCCACGTCCTTGACGTGGACGTAGTTGCGCGACTGGGTGCCCGGTTCGTAGACGGTCAGCGGTTCGTCGGAGAACACTCGATTCACGAAGAAGTTGATGACCGTGCCCTTCGAGACGGTACGGCCGTCAATCTCGTGTTCGCCATAGAGGTTCGATTTGAGGAAGAGATGGGCGGGGAACTCACCGTCGGCCATGTCCTCAACGAGGTGTTCGCCCAGTAGCTTCGTCCGTCCGTACCAGTTCATCGGGTCGCGCGGCAGGTCGCTGGTGATGGGGAAGGTCTCGGGGTCGCCCAGCACGGCCATGCTGAACGGGAAGACGAGCCCGGCACCGGTCTTTCGGCAGAACCACGCGACGTTGGCGGTCCCTTGGACGTTGACCTCGTAGGCGAGGTCCCGGTTCTCCTCGCAGTCCTCGACCCCGCTGATGGCCGCCAAGTGCATCACGATGTCCGCACCGTCGAGCGCTTCCTCCAATCGGTCTCGGTTTCGGATGTCGAGGTGTCGGACCGAGATGTCTTCGATTTCGCGCACGTCGCCGAGGTAGAAGTTGTCCACGGCGACGACGTTCCAGTCGGGGTGGACCGCGCGGAGTTGCTGTACGACTCGACTGCCGATGTAGCCTGCGGCTCCGGTGACGGCGATCGTGGGATGGTCGCCTTCGGACGTCGTTTCGGTCATGGCTCGAAAGACTCGTCGGCCGCGTTAAACTCGGTCGGTTCGCCGCTCGACGTGAACCGGTCGGCGAGGTCGCGCACGCCGTCGCGGACGGTCCACTTCGGTTCGAAGCCAGTCTCGGCCAGTCGGTCGAAGTTGACGTGGTACGACGGGCCGGGGTGTTCGTCTTCGAGGTACGTAATGTCGAGGTCGCCGTCCACCTCGTCGCGGACGATTTCGGCGATTTCGGCGATGCGGTAGTTCTCGTCGTTCGCGCCGACGTTGTATACTAGTTCGGACCACGCGTCGGGATTGCACGCGGCGTGTTCGAACGCCCGCGCCGCGTCTCGGACGTGGATGAACGGCCGCCAGTTGCTCCCGTCGCCGTAGACGGTCAGCGGTCGGTCGGTCAGCGCGCGGAACACAAAGTAGTTGACGACGAGGTTGAACCGGATGCCGGGCGCGTAGCCGTAGTTCGTGCTCATCCGGAGCGCCGTGCCGTCGAAGTCGCCCGCCGCGACGTGGTCGGAAAGCAGTCTCTCGGCCTCGTGTTTCGTCTCGGCGTACGGATTGAGCGGGTCGGGTTCGGTCTCCTCGTCGATGTCGGTGCTGGTCGCGCGGCCGTAATTATTACACGACGACGCGAACACGACGTTCTCCACGTCGAGCTTTTCGGCCGCGGTCAGGACGTTCTCCGTCCCGTCGAGGTTGACGGCGTAGGTCTCGTCCTCTCGGTCGTGCGTGCTGTTTGCGCCGGTGATGGCCGCGAGGTGGACGACCGTATCGACGGTCCGCATCGCGCTCTCGACGTCACCGTACTCGCGGACGTCGCCGCGTTTGAACTCTAAGTCCGCGTCGGCACCGACTCGCGCCGCGAGGAGATTCCGGGGAGAACCGGACGCGAGGCTGTCAAGAACGGTGACGTTCCCGACCTCATCGTTGGCTTGGAGTCGCGGAATCAGCACGCTACCGATGTATCCGCAGCCGCCGGTCACTAAGACGTTCATTATGGAAGTAAGAAGGGTATCAGGTCAGTCGAGTTCGGCCGCGACCTCGTCTGCGTCTGCCTGCTCTTCCTCGATGCGGTCTTCGAGGACGCCGGGCAGGAAGCGGTCCTCGTAGGCGGTGATAGTCTCCTCGTACTGAGTTAGCGTCTCGAAGATGTCGCGGACGCCCTCCTCGAACGACTGGGCCTGCTCGCCGACGAGGTCCATGTACCGGTCGTTCTCGATCTCCATCTTGTGAGTCTCGTCCTCGTCGCGCGGGTTCTCGAAGTGTTCGACCGCGACATCGTAGCCGAACTCCGAAGCGACGTCCGAAATCGTTTCGGCAATCTCTACGATGCTTATGGCACGCGTGACTTGGTTGTACACTGTGTAGTCGTCGGGGCGCTCGTCGGGGTCGGTCAGCGCGAGTCGAGCGAGGCCTTCGACGGCGTCCTCGAGGCTGACGAACGGCTTGCGCTGCTCGCCCTTGCCGTACACCGTCACGGGGTAGCCAGCGATGGCCTGCGCGCAGAAACGGTGGGCGACGGTCCCGAAGTAGTAGTCGAAGTCGAACCGGGTCTTGAGGTGGTAGTCGTCGCCGCGGGTCTCGGCGGTCTCGGTCCCGTAGGCGATGGCGGTCCGCACGTCGCTGATGGGGATGTCGAACTGCTGGTGGGCCAGCCGCATGTTGGCGGCGTCGTGGGACTTGGTGAGGTGGTACCAGCTCCCCGCCATCGCGGGGAAGGGCACGTCGTCACGCTCACCCTGATTCTCCATCGTGGCACCGCCCTCCGGAATCGGGAACTCGGGGGCACCGTACACGCCGGTCGTGGTCGTCTCGATGAAGTGGGAGTCGGTCAGGTCGTGTTCTTCGAGGCCCCAGAGGAGGTTGCGAGTCGCTTGGAGGTTGTTGTGCTGAGTATAGTTCGCGCGCTCGCCGTTGATCTGGGAGTACGGCGCGGACGGCTGGGCGGCCGTGTGGACCACGGTGTCGGGTTCGTGGACCGAGAGGAGTTCGTCCACGAAGTCCTTGTCCGTCAGGTCACCCTCGACGAACGAGAGGTTGTACACGTCGAGTTTGGCCTTGGCCGCGCCCAGTCGCTCCTCCATCTCGCGGATGGGAATCGCGCTTGTGCTACCGATTTCGCTGACCCACTCGCGTCGCGCAAAGTTGTCTACGGCGACGACGCGGTCGTCAGTACGTTCGGCGATTCGGAGAGCAGTCGGCCAGCCGATGTACCCATCGGCGCCCGTAACTAGTATCGTCATGGGTTACTCAGACTGCGAGTAACCACCCTAAAAAGTATTGTTATTTTAGATTTGGCTGGCGGTTTCACTTGCCGAAGCTGAGACTAAGCAGTACGCTTTCTGTGATAGAACCTTCGAGCCTCCAAAATCGAACGAAACCGACGCTATTCGTCTTCGCGCTGTTCGCTCAGTCGTTCCGCAATCTCGATGCAACCGTCTCCGTCGCCGAGACACTCTAGGTGGTCACTCGCGTCGTCTTCCGGAGCCGAATTAGAGTTACTCATTGTCTGAGTAACCCACCTCATTCGGGACGTATCAGTGTATCGGAACCATCGGGACATATACGACGAAACCGTTCGAGGCCACCGGACGAGCGAGTTCGGGGCATCCAAGTCGGCACCCAAAACACAACAGTTTAGCGGCGCGACGAACCACGGCTTCGAATACGAAGACGGAGTTACGAACCTATGGATATCATCGACGACAAGGGCCGACTCTTCGGCACCGTCAACATCATTGACGCGCTCGCAGTTCTGCTCGTCCTCGCAGTTGCCGCCGCAGGCGCAGCATTTGTCCTCGGTCCGAAAGAGAAAGCGACCGACCGCACGAAAACGACGGTCACGTTCGAGGCAACCGGCGTCCAACCGTACGTCGCCGACGCCATCCCCGAAGGTACCATCGACTCGGACCGCATTGCCGCCGTCGAGAACAAATCGGTTCGTCCGACCGAAGTGGTCGTCACCGACCAGAACGGGACATTCCACGAGCGGAAGCACCCACAGAAAAAAACAGTCACACTTCGCGTTGCGCTTAACACCACGAGCGCGGACGGCGAATCCCAGTTCGACGGCGAACCGCTCGAAGTCGGCCAGCAACTTACGCTCGACTTTGGCCCCGTCACCGTGAAAGGGGCCGTCACGAAGACCTCCTAATCTATGCCGACCGACACCCAGCGCGCGGGCTATGCTGCCGACTCCATACTTGTTAGCCTCACTCGGCACATTGTCGCTCAGCTTCAGATGTGGATAGCCGCCTCGTGGCTCGCCCGCGCGGGAACAGCATTCGTGGATCGCCTTGCCACCGCCGCCGACGCGTCAGTGATAGCCAAGAGCGGCCGTACGTTCGCATTCTGGATACACTTCTCGTTCTTCTATCGTTGGCTCACTAAGAAACCGAACCCGGAGGTTGTCGTCATCGACCTTCGGGAGACCTACACCGTTGGGCCGTTCATTAGACTTCTCAACCGCCTCGCGCCGACCGTCGCTCGCATATGGCAAGGGTCGTTCGTCGCCCGAATCACAATACGACTCCGGACGGCCGCGAATGCAGCGTGGCTGACGGAATCAAAAACGGTTCGACTGCTCCGGGCGGCGTTGGAACCCCCAGAGTTGCCAGACGAAAACGAACGGTAGCCTACTCCACCGTCACGCTCTTGGCTAGATTACGCGGCTTATCAATCGACCGCCCCAGCTTGTTCGCCGCGTGGTACGCCACCAACTGCAACTGCACGTTGGCCAACACCGGAGCCACCCGCGGATGGGTCTCGGGAATCTCCAGCACCTCGTCGGCGTACCGCTCGACCTCCGAGGCCCCGTCCGTAACCGCGACCACGGGAGCGTCCCGCGCTTCGACCTCTTTGACGTTGCCGACGGTCTTGGTCGCGGTCTCGTCGTTACCCGTCACAATCGCAAACACCGGCGTCTTCTCGGTCACCAACGCTAGCGGGCCGTGCTTCAGCTCGCCCGCGGCGAACCCCTCGGCGTGCTTGTAGGTAATCTCCTTCATCTTGAGCGCGGCCTCCATGGAGACGGGGTGGTTGTAGTCCCGACCGATGAAGAAGTAGCCCTCTGCGTCGAGGAACCGCTCTGCGACTTGCTCGGCCCGCGAGGAGTCCAACAACTCCTGCACTTGCCCCGGCAGGTCCCGAAGCGCCTGCACGACCTCACGAGCGTCGCCTCGCCGGGCGAGCGACGACGCGAGCAGGTTGGCCGCCACGACCTGCGAGGAGAACGTCTTGCTCGCGGCGACGCCGATTTCCGGCCCGGCCCGAATAAAGAGCGCCCGGTCGCACTCCCTCGCCGCGGTCGAACCCACGACGTTGGTCATCGCCAGCGTTCGGACGCCCCGCCGCTGGGCCTCGCGGAGCGCGGACAGGGTGTCGGCGGTCTCGCCGCTCTGGGTGATGCCGACGACGAGCGCGTCGTCGGGAATCGGCGGGGGCGCAATGGCGTACTCGCTGGCGAGGAAGGCCTGTGCGTGGACGCCAGCCTCGCGCAAGGCCTGCGCTCCAAACAGCGCAGCGTGATAAGACGTACCACAAGCAACGAACTGCACAGAGCCAGGATTCAACCCTTCGAGGGCCTCGACTTCGACCGACCCCGTGAGTTCGTCCACGCGGCCCCGCAGACACTTCCGGAGCGCGCGGGGTTGCTCGTGAATCTCCTTGAGCATGTAGTGGTCGTAGCCGCTCTTGGCGGTCTCCTCGGCGTCCCACTCGACGCGGGAGACCGACTTCTCCAACAGTTTGCCCTCGGCGTCCGAGACGGTCCACGACCCGGATTCGAGGCGGGCGAACTCGCCGTCTTCGAGGTAGACCACCCGGTCGGTGTAATCGAGGAATGCGGGCACGTCGCTGGCGAGGTAAGCCGCCTCGTCGCCGACGCCGACGACCAGCGGGGAGTCCCGGCGCGTGGCGAGGAGGGCCTCCGAGTCCTCGGAGACCGCCGCGAGCGCGTAGCTGCCGTCGAGTCGCCCGACCGCGGACCGAAACGCCTCCTCGAAGGTCGCGCCCTCGGCGAGGCGCTCCTCGATGAGGTGGGGGACGACCTCGGTGTCGGTGTCGCTGTCGAACTCGTGGCCGCGGTCGGCGAGGTCGGCCTTGAGGTCGTCGTAGTTCTCGATGATGCCGTTGTGGACCACCGCCACGTCGCCCGAGCAGTCGGTGTGCGGGTGGGCGTTCTGGTCGCTCGGCGGGCCGTGGGTACTCCAGCGCGTGTGGCCGATGCCGACCGGCCCGTCGAGACCGCCGTCCACGGCCTCCTGGAGGTGGTAGAGTTCGCCCTCGCGCTTGCAGACCGAGAGGTCGCCGTTCGAGAGCGCGACCCCCGCCGAGTCGTAGCCCCGATATTCGAGGCCTTCGAGACCGTCGAGGAGCACGTCGAGGGTGTCGCCGCTCTGGCCGGCGTAGCCGATGATGCCGCACATCAGCGGACCACCCTAAACGTCTGCAACGAAACAGCACTCATGTCAACGAAACACCTCGGCGCGTTCGTTTATATTTTCGGATACGGTGACGCCGGTGTGGAGGGTGGCGCTCGGCGCGACCAGCGTGCCGGGAGCGACGCTCACGTCGCCCTCGGCCCGGACGCGGTCGGCCAGCACCGCGCCGAGTCGCTGGTCCTCGAAGACGGTGTCGCCGACGCGCACGTCGCCCGGGCCGCCGGGGACCGTGGTGTCGGCCCCCAAGGCGACGCCCTGCCCGGTCACGCAGTCCAGCAGGGTGGAGTTCGGGCCGACGCGGGCGTCGGTGTCCAGCACCGACCGGGAGACGACCGCGTTCGCGCCGACGGTCGCGTTCCGGCCCAAGGCGGCGTAGGGGCCGACGACCGCGCCGGGGCGGACCTCGGTGTCGGGACCGACCACGACCGGGCCTTGCAGGGTGGCGTCGTCGTGGACCGTCGCGCTGTCGGCCACCCAGACCGACTCCTCGCGCTCGGGTTCGGTCACTCGACCGTGGAGCAGGAGGTCCCGAGAGACGTCGAGCAGGTCCCACGGGTAGGTCGCGTCCTCCCATAGCTCCTCGGTGACGACGCCCCGGACCGTGGCGTCGCCGGGCGCGGCGCGGCCGGTTTCCGCGGCGTCGCCATCCTCGGCGTCGACTCCCTCGATGAGGCGGACCAGCGTGTCGGTCAGCGCGAGTTCGCCCTGCACGCGCGGCGTCGCCTCGATGGCGTCGAAGATGGAGGGGTCGAAAGCATAGACGCCCGCGTTGAGCAGGCGGTACTCGTCGGTGTCGGGCTTCTCGACCAGCTCCACGACGCGGTCGCCGTCCATCACGACCGCGCCGTAGTGAGAGACGTCGGCCTGCTCGGTGACCGCGAGCGTGGCGTTGCCGTCGTCTTCCTCGAAGGCGTCCAGCACGTCGGCGACCATCTGGCGCTCGATGACCTGGTCGCCGTTGACCACCAGAAAGCCGTCCTCTTGGGAGACGGCGTCGCGGGCCTGCAAGAGGGCGTGACCGCTCCCCAACTGCTTGTCCTGTGAGACGTAGTTGACCGGGATGTTCCGGTAGGTCGGACCGAAGTGGTCCTGCACCCGGTCGCGCTTGTAGCCGACGACGACGTGGAGGCGCTCGATACCGGCCCCGATGAGCGCGTCGAAGACGTGTTCGAGAATCGGCCTGTCCGCGGCCGGAAGCATCGGTTTCGGACGATTACGCGTCAACGGCCGCAGCCGGGTTCCCTCACCCGCGGCCAGCACGACGGCGGCGCGAACTGTCATGTCCGGATAATCGGCAACGTGCGGTATCAACCTTCGGCTTCACGGGATGGAGATGTTCAGATACGGAGGTCGAGCCGTAGTTCGGGTCGGAAGAAATGTAACTATTTCTTTAATATAGAATTTGATTTGCTAAAGAATTGTTCTCCTATATGACCAGCGCCGCGCCGCCGACCATCGCCAACACGCCGAGGCCGATGCCGACGCCCCAGAACGGGACGCGTTTGACCGACCTCACTCCAAATCGCTCGTCTCGTGGAGTCGCTCGACGCGCTCGCTCGTCCAGTCGAGGACCGTGAACAACACCTCCAGAAAGTGGGCGTCGAGCGGCGACTCCTCGGCAGTACCCGCGTCCGGCGGCGGGTGGAAGTGCGTCCTCGGCGCGTCGGACTTCGGGTGGCGGTCCCATCGACATTGGTACTGGTCGTCGCCGCGGCGCTCGACGTAGTGCAAGGAGTAGTCGTCAGTCGTGAACCAGCGAACGTCGAGCCGAACCGCGTCCACCGCGGCCGGATACGTCTCCGCGTCGATTCGGAGTTCGAGCAATCGCGGCGCGGCGCTCGACGGGTCGAACTGCCACGACTCGACCAGCGGATGCGTATCGGCGCGTCTGCCGATGGTCCGAAGCGTGGGCACGTCGAGTTCCCCCATCGGAACCGAGTCGCCGTCTCGTGGTGACTCAGACATCGCGTTACGGCACCTCGGGAGTTCAGACGGACGCCGCGTCGTTCGCGTCTCCGCCGCGCTCGGCGCGATGGGCGGCCTGCTGAAGCAATTGCAGGTCGCGCCGGACGGTCCGCCAGCGAGTCAGCGCCTCCCACGAGTCGTGAATCTCGTCGTGGTCGCTGGTCTCGAACGTCTCAGGCGAGACGGCGTCGGGGTCGGGCGCGTCGAATCGGTCCTGAAAGTCCTCGTCCTCCGCGAGGAGGTCCTCGATTCGGTCTCGCAGTTCCGCCGCGGAGTTGTTCGTGGCGAGGTCCTCGATTCGCTTCCACCGGAAGTACGAGTCGTTCCGGCGGTAGGTGGCCGGGCGGCCCTCTCGACGTTCCGCGACGCCCATCTCGACCAACTGGGAGAGAGCGTCCCGAGCGCCGTCGGCCGAGCAGTCGGCCGCGTCGGCGATGTCGCTCGCCGACGTGTAGTCTGACGTGCCGGTAATCACGTCGTAGACGCGCTGGAACGTAGTTTGTCCCTCACGCCACCGCCGTTTGCTGTCGCCGGAGTGGGAATTCGACGGTGTGGGTCCGCTCGGCCCGTCGGTCATACGACACGTTTCGAGCTAGTGGAGGATATATCTTTCCCGAAGACGAGATATATCGCTTCCAACCCGCTCAAATCACCAGCGCCGCGCCGCCGACCATCGCCAGCGCGCCGAGACCGATGCAGACGCCCCAGAAGGGAACGCGCTCGACCACTCGCATCAGCGCGTCGATGGTCAGATAGCCAACGACCGCCGCGGTGCCCAGCGCCAGCGCGGCCTCGGTCGGCGCGACCGACGGGATGCCGGTGTCGAGCAGGACGAGGACGCCAGCGCCGAGCGCGGCCGGAATCGACAGCAGGAACGAGAGGCGGAACGAGGAGGGGCCGTCGTGGCCGCGGAACAGGAGCGCCGAGGCGGTGGTGCCCGACCGCGAGACGCCGGGGAGGATGGCGAGTCCCTGCAGAGCGCCGACCAGCACGGCGTCGATGAGGTCGGGGGACTCCCGTCCACCGAACTCGAAATCGTCCGCGACTCGCTGAAGGACGCCCGTCAGCACCAGCAGGACGCCGACCAGCGCGACGAACGCGCCGCCGGTCAGCGCCGAGACGACGTGGTCGAGGGTCTCGTACGCCGCGATGCCGACGACGCCGGAGGCCAGCGTGGCGACCCCGAGGAAGGAGAGGGTCGGGCGCTCGCTGGCGGTTCGTGGTCTGCCGGTACTGTTCGAGGCCGCGGACCCGCCGGACGGCGCGGCCGGTTCGCCGGGGTCGAACGCCGACCGCGGCCGCCACGTCGGAAGCGCACCCAGCACCTCGCGGAGTTCGTCGCGGTAGTACACTGTCGCCGAGAGCGCGGTCCCGGCGTGGAGGAACAGCGAGAACTGGACCGCGGCCTCCGGCGAGGAGCCGAGCGCGGTCAGAAAGACGGTGATGTTGCCCTCGCTGGAGATGGGCAACCACTCGAAGACGCCCTGCAAGGCTCCGGCGACGACCGCAATCAGCGCGGACCGATTCATACAGGGTGGGCGAACGTCGGAGGTAAAAACTGCTCGGAAGTCCGCCGAGTCGAGGACGCGGCGAGCCGGGAAGCGCAGAAAACACTAGAATTTAACTTTTCAATTTGATTTCCAGTATTTTAATAAGGGCCTAGATGAACCAACCGACAACGACCTTTCG
Source organism: Halorussus ruber (assembly GCF_004765785.1). Lineage (GTDB taxonomy): Archaea > Halobacteriota > Halobacteria > Halobacteriales > Haladaptataceae > Halorussus > Halorussus ruber. Next base: position 12,500 of record NZ_SBIT01000002.1, read on the forward strand.
GTCGGCATGGCACGCACCTATGGCACGCAAGCACCCCTCTCTTCGCGTCTCCGATAGCGGCGGCGCTCGTCGCACGGTCGCCCTCTTGGCGACGTTTCTCCTCGTGGCGAGCGTCCTCGCGCCAGCACCGATGGCCGCGGCCGTCGGCCTCGGCGACCACGCGCCGGTCGTCGGGGCCGCAGGCAACGCGGACGAAGCGACGGTCGCTAACGACGCCTCGACCACCGTCGCCAACGACGATTCCACGACCGTCACCAGCGATGGCTCGACCACGACCGTCGCCGAAGGCGATACGACCGCCGTCGCCAACGACGACTCGGTCACGATACGCGGCCAAGTCGAGGCCAGCGACGGCGCTCCCGCGACGAACGACAGCGTCCTCCTCGGGTCTGCCGACCGAAACCGGACCGACGAGCGCGGGCGCTTTCACGTTTACAGCGACGACAACCGGAGCTACGACCTGACCTACCGCCAGCGAAACGGGACGACCGGCGACGGTCTCCCGGCAATCTACGCCATCGGGCGAGTGAATTCGACCGACCGGAATCGGACCGTCTCGCTCCCGGCCGCGTCGGTGCTGAACCTCACGGTGGTCGCCGAGAACGGGACCGCAGTCCCGAACGCGACGGTGCGACTGACCCACGCCCGAGGCGGCGCGAACGCGACGCTCTCGGGGGAGACCGACGCGCAGGGGCGGGTCAGGGTCGGCGGTCACGTCGGCGTCGAACTCGCCGGAACCGTCACCGTGTCGGTCGAAGCGCCGAACGCCTCGTTGGCCGACCGCGAGGTCACCGTCCCGGCCGACGCGGGCGACCGGCGGGTGGTCCTCGACCTGACCGAGGAGACCCCGCCGACGCTCCGGTACGACGTGAGCGCCCGGACCGCGAACGTCTCGGAACTGGTCACCTTCGACGCGACGAACTCGACTGACCCGTCGGGTATCGCGGAGACGACGTGGACCTTCCCGGCCGACACCGTCTCGCGCGCGGCGGTCGGCTATCGCTTCTCCGAGCGGGGCAACTACTCGGTGAACCTGTCGGCGACCGACGGCGCGGGCAACGTGAACCGCACGACAGTCCCGATTCGCATCGTGGACCGGCGAGACCCGGTCGCCGACCTCGCGGTGACTGAGGCCGGGGAGAACGCGACGAACCGCGAAGGGAACGCGACCACCGTCACGGTGAACGAGTCGGTCACGTTCGACGCGACCGACTCGTTCGACAGCGAGACGGGCATCGCGGAGTACCGCTGGGACTTCGACGGCGACGGGTCGTTCGAGCGAAACACCTCCGCGGAGTCCCCGGCGACGGCCTCCCCGGCGACGGTCTCGCACGCCTACGCCGACAGCGGCAGGTACAACGCCACGGTAGAAGTCACCGACGCGGCCGGAAATCTGGCGAGGGCCGAGCGGCGAATCGTCGTCGAAATCCCGCCGCCGACCGCGAACTTCACCATCTCCGACGCCCGGCCGAGCATCGGGGAGGCGGTCGAGTTCAACGCCTCGGTGACGGCCGCGGTCGGAACCGTCACCGAGTACGCGTGGGAAATCGAGTACCCGTCCTCCTCGTTCGTCCTCGACGGCAGAGTGGTCAATCAGGAGTTCCCCGACAGCGGAACCTACAACGTGACGCTGACCGTCACCGACGAGGAGGGCCAGACCGACGAACTGACCCGGAGCGTCGAGGTGCCGAACAAGCCGCCGGAGGCCGACGCGCGGGCCGGTGAGTCGGTCGTCGCCGGGTCGCTGTTCGCGCTCGACGGACGCTACTCGACCGACCCGGACGACTCCTTCTCGGTCGCGTGGAACCAGACCGAGGGACCGCCGGTCGAACTCTCGAACGACTCAGCAGAGAACCCGGCGTTCACCGCGCCGGAGGTGAACCGGACGACCACCCTCCGATTCAACCTGACCGTCACCGACGACCACGGCGCGACCGACGAGGACGCAGTCGCAATCGCGGTCGTACCGAGTTCCCTGCCGAACGTCTCGCACGCGCCCGAGGAACCGACCGTCAACGAGTCGGTCGCGTTCGAGGTCAACCGGTCGGGCGAGTACGGCTGGGACTTCGACGGCGACGGAACCGTCGAGGCGACTCCCGAGTCGGCGAACGTGACCGAGAGGAACGCGACCCACCGGTTCGACGCGCCGGGCGAGTACGACGTGACGCTCGTGGACGCCGCGGGCCGCGAGGTCGTCCGGAACGTGACCGTCGCGCTCGCAAACGAGTCGGAAACAGGCGGCTCTGGAACCGGTGACTCCGGAGCAGACGGGAACGCGACCGACGGGGGCGAGAACGCGACCGAAACAGGCGGAAACGCGACGGAGAACGAGACCGATACGAGCGGTGGCGGCGCAGGCGGCGGGTCCGGAGCGCCCGCTGGCAGCGGTGGCGGAAGTAGTGGCGGTAGTGGCGCAACCGGTGGAACCAGCGGCAATTCGGCAGATGGTGCAACCGGCGGCGACTCGACCGGCGCTACCGGCGGCGGTGGAGCAGGAGGCACCGGCGGTGCGACAGGCGGCGCGGCCGGAGGAGCGACCGGCGGTGGCTCGGCAGGCGGCACCGGGGGTAGCGATTCGGCAGGCGGTTCGGCAGGCGGCACCGGGGGTAGCGATTCGGCAGGCGATTCGGCAGACGACAATGCCGGTGCAGACGAATCCGAACGGGCCGAGAAAGCACCCTCCCCTGCGGTGACCGTCGAGCGAGTCGGCGACAGCTCGGACCGCGTCGTCGCGGCGGTCGAGAACGCCTCCGGCGGCGACCGAGCGGCGGTCGAGTTCCCCGAGGAGTTCGGCCGGAATCGCTCGGCGTTCGAGACGCTGTCGGTCGTCACGGACGGCGCGTCGAAGTTCTCGCTTTCGGTCGGTGCGCTCTCGACGCCGCCGACCGGGACGCCGAGTCCGAACGCGGACGCGGTGGTGTCGTACCTCCGAGTCGGCGAGCGGAACATCACCGACACCGCGATTCGGTCGGCCCGGTTCCGGTTCCGAGTCGCCGCGTCGGCGCTCGACGAGTTGGGTGTCTCGCCCGACACGGTGGGACTCTACCGCTTTCACGACGGCGAGTGGCAGACGCTGGAGACGAGGGTGCTGAAGCAAGTCGGCGATTTCTACCGCTTCGAGGCGACCTCGCCGGGGTTCTCGGTGTTCGCGGTCGGCGTCGGTTCGGCAGGCGAAGACGACTCGGAAGCTGCCAAGAACGCGACGACGGCGGACGAGAATTCAGCCTCGGATGAAGATTCCGAGAGCAACGACCGAGCCATGTCCGACCAGAACGTCAAGTCCGGGACGCCGCCGTCGCAGGCGGACGAGTCGAGCGGCATCAGCGACAGCATGCTCTCGCTCGGCCTGTTCGTGGCGGCGCTGTTGGCCGCCGCGCTGTGGGGGTATCTGCTGAGCTAATCGGCCGACGAGTCGAGGCGCGCCGCGAAGAACACCCACTGCTCGTCCTCCTCCGCGAACTGGTTGCTGGCTCCCCACTCGTCGGTGATCTCGAACCCGGCGCTCCGGAGGTGGTCGCGGGTCGCCTCCGCGCCAGCGATGTGCCACTGCATCTCCGCGCCGGCGTCGAGCCAGTCGGGGTTCGACCCGCTCCACTCGTTCGGACCCTCGGAGACGAGGAGTCGCCCGCCGGGTCGCAGGACGCGGGCGAACTCGTCGACGACCGCCTGATGCTCGCCGCGCGGGACGTGAATCAGCGAGTGGAAGGCGGTGAGCGCGTCGAACGCGTCGTCGCGGACGGGGAGTCGCGTCATGTCGCCCTGCAAGACCGGGACGCCCGGGACGTTCTCGGCGGCGAGTTCCAGTTGCGAGCGCGAGAAATCGACGCCCATCGCAGTCGCCGACTCGGCCAACCGGTCGAGGACCGGCGTGCCCTGTCCGCACCCCACGTCGAGGACCCGCACCGACTCCCCGACGGATTCGAGGAACTCGGCGAGGATGCCAGTCTGGCGACTCCCATCGTGGCGCTGCTCGGCGTACGTCTCGGCCAACTCGTCGTACCCGCGGCGAACCGCGTCCTTCTCGACCATTGCAGACGAGTACCGAGCGAGGACTGTTCAATTTTTGCATGGGTTGGGAAGCGTTCGCAGTCGAGCGTCGAACCATGTACCGCATCCACCGACTGGTTTCGACCGGTGAAGCATGTGCTGTCCTGGTGGAATGAAAGGGCGAGCGGGGTTCGCGGTCGTCGTGAGCGAAGCGAACGACTGCTCGGCGGACGCGGTTTGTCCGCCGGTGGCCGCGGCCCGTGGTCGTCTCCGATGGGTCACTATTCGGCGCGCGCAGTTCTGCGCCCGCCGAATAGCCCTCGGATCGACCGCGAACCGCGCGAGGGCTTTCGAAGACTCTGCCGTTCTCTCCGTTCCTGCGGTCCCGAGCGCGAGGGCTTTCGAGACCGATACCCTTCCGGCTGCATTTTCGTCTCTGAATCGACTGAGGAGCCGAGATACTGATACGCGCCAAACCCCTACCCACGGCTAATGCCACTCTCGGTCGTAGTAGACGACAGAGAACCCGAGGGAATCCGACGCGCGGTCGAGGCCCACGGCGACGTGTCCGCGGTCGAGGTCCGCCGACTCCCCGCGGCGGACTTCGCGGTGCTGGACGGCGACGGTGATTCCGGCGGCGAGACGACCAGTTCGGTCGGCATCGAGCGCAAGACCGTCTCGGACTACGTGAACTCCGCCATCGGCACGACCGGCACGGACCTCCGCGAGCAAGTCGCAAAGATGGGGTCGGCCTACGACCACGCTTACGTCCTGCTCGAGGGCGACCTCTCGGAGGTCGGCGCGCGCAGGCCCGGCCTCGACTCGGCGGCGGTCCACGGCACGATGGCCTCGTTCGCCGCGCGTCACGACACGCCGGTCCTGCCCTGCTCGGACCGCGAGCGACTGGTGGACGTGGCGATTCGCCTGCTCCGCAAGCACGGCGAGGAGCCGTCCGCGAGGCCGCTCCCCGGCGGGACGATTACCGGCTACGCCACCCCGACGACGAAGAAGCTGTTCGGCTGTATCGAGGGCGTCGGCCCGCAGACCGCGGGCGCGATTTACGAGGAGTTCTCCTCGGTCGAGGCCCTGCTGGCGGCGACGCCCGAGGAGTTGCAAGAAATCGAGGGCGTGGGCGAGAAACGCGCCGCCGCGATTTTCGAGACGCTCCGCGGTGAACGGGACTAAGCAATATTTCTATGCTTTTTGAATGATTCTGATTGTCTAAGACACTTATAATTATTTCTTAAAGTCGGATATAGGCGTACCCCGCGTCCTGAAGCCGGGTCAGTTCGCCGACGCCCGAGGAGACCACCTCGACGCCCTCCAACAGGTTCTCCTCCGACACGTCGGGGTGCCGGGCCGCGTTGCTACACGCCTTGAGTTCGACGCCCTCGCCGAGCAAGCCCCGGAGGTCGTCGGCGAGGTCCGAGTCGGCGTGGAGTCGCGTGATGGCCTCGCCGTTGTCGAGGACCACCGCGACTGCGTCCATCTCGACCGTCTCGTCGGCGAGCAAGTTGCTGACCTTGGCGACGACGACCCGCACGTCCTCGGGCGTCGAAACGTGGAAGACCGTTCGCATGGCCGGGGAGTCGCGCGGCGGAGCGAAAGGGGTTGCGGTGATGTCCGACTTCTTAGAAGCCGGAAGTTTTGTATTCATTGCATACATTGCATACATCATGGGTACTATTTCATCCCGCATTCCGGACGACCTCGAAGACGATTTGCAGTCGTACATTGAGGAGGAGAATCTCGATAAGAGTACTGCGGTTCGGAAGCTCCTCACGGAAGGACTCGGTGATTGGCGAAAAGAAAAAGCGCTGGAAAAGCTTGAGGCCGGTGAAACAACTCTCTCGGGGGCTGCTGCAATTGCGGAAATGAATGTTTGGGAGTTCGCCGCGCTAGCTAAAGACCGAAACGTGACGTTGGTCTCTGATGACCACTTAGAGTCGGATTTGGACGACCTATGACACTGGTTTTCGACGCGACTCCTCTCATCTATCTCGGGAAAGCCGACCGATTAGGTGTGTTGACGAACTTGGAGGATGACCTCGTCATTCCTGGCCGAGTCTGTAAAGAGGTCGTTGGCGATGGTATGAAACGGGGGTACCCCGACGCGAAGCGAATCAATAACCGTCTTCGGGACGGTCTCTTCGAACAGCGGACTTTCGAGAAAAACGAACGTTTCGCGAATCTCGTGGAAAATACCTCCCTTAGCCCAGCAGATGTAGCGGTCTTGTTACTTGCCGACGATGCAGATGGCACCGCCGTGATGGACGAACGACATGGCCGGGAAATCGCCGACGTAGAGGGTATCGAAACACGCGGAACGGCCTACCTCCTGCTGTCGCTGGTAAAACGCGGCGACCTCCCTGCCGAAGAGGCGCGAGATACTATCGACGAGATGCTCGACGCTGGTTGGCATTGCTCGCCCAATCTCTATGCCAAGATTATCCGCAAACTCGACGAACTTGCGCCGGAGGAATGAGAAACCCGTTTACGGCCCGACCCACTCTTTTCGGACATGACTACCCTCGAAGACGCCCGCCGAGTCGCCGAGAACGGCCCCGTCTGCGATTCCTGTCTGGGCCGGTGCTTCGCCGACCGGAGTTTCGGGCTGACCAACGAAGAGCGCGGCCGGTCGCTCCGGGTCGCGGCCGCCATCGAAGACGACGAACCCTTCGAGCCGACCGACCCCGAGAACTGCTGGGTCTGCGAGGGCGAGAGCCAACGTTTCGACGAGTACGCCGAGAAAGTCGCCGAGTCCTTGGAGGGCTGGAACTTCGACACCTATCAGGTCGGGACGCGCACCCCGCCGCTCGTCGAGGAGAACGAGAGTCTCCTGCGCGAATCCGCCGAACTCCCCGAGGACGCGGGCGAGTCGTTCAAGTCGGAGTTCAACCGCGAGGTCGGCAAGCGCGTCGGCCAGTTGACCGGCGCGGAGGTCGATTTCGAGCGCCCCGACGTGCTGGCTCTCCTCAACGTCGATCCCGAGCGCGAGGACCTCTCGGACCACGCCGTCGAGGTCCAGATCAACTCGGCGTTCGTCTACGGCCGGTACAAGAAGTTGGAGCGCGACATTCCCCAGACCGAGTGGCCCTGTCGGGAGTGCGGCGGGTCGGGCAAGCAACTCGCCGTTGGCGGCGTCTCCGAGCAGGGCTCGGAGGCTCGCGAGACGGAGTCTCGCGGCGGCGAGGAGCCCTGCGACCACTGCGGCGGGTCGGGTTACCTCTACGACGAGAGCGTCGAGCAACTCACCACGCCGCCGGTTCTCGACGCGATGGACGGCGAGGAGGCGCTGTTCCACGGCGCGGGCCGCGAGGACGTGGACGCCAAAATGGTCGGCACGGGCCGCCCCTTCGTCATCGAGGTCAAGCGCCCCCGGACGCGGAACGTCGATACCGACGCGCTCGAAGCCAAAATCAACGAGTTCGCCGACGGGAAAGTCGAGGTCACCGACCTCGCGCTGGCGACCCACGAGATGGTCGAGCGCGTCAAGGAGCTGGACGCGAGCAAGACCTACCGGATGGACGTGACCCTCGAGGGCGACGTGACCGAGCAGGCGCTCGAAGAAGCCATCGAGGAGCTTCGGGGCACCACCGTCGAGCAGGACACGCCCCAGCGCGTGGACCACCGCCGAGCGTCCATCACCCGAACTCGGACCGTCTACGACATCGAGGGGCACCTCGAAGACGCCCGGACCGCCGAGCTCGAAGTCCACGGCGAGGGTGGCCTCTACGTCAAGGAACTCGTCTCGGGCGACGAGGGGCGGACCACCCCGAGCCTCGCTGGCCTGCTGGGCGTCGGCGCGGAGGTCACGGCGCTCGACGTGATTGCGGTCGAGGGCGAAGACGAGGCCTTCGACGACCCCGAGTATCTGAAAGAAGAAGTCTGAAGGTTTCTATGACCTGATTCTGCGACTGACAAATACTTAGGTTGAACCGCAACTGAGGTTTCGAAAGCCCTCGCGCGGTTCGCGGTCGCCCTTTCAGTCCGCCAAGGGTTCGGTTGATTAGCCGAGCGAACCCAGTCGGCTGTAGCACCGAGCGACCCCGGTCGGCTGTAACACCGAGCGCAGTCCGCGGTTGGTCGGCCGAGCGCAGTCGGCGGTCGGTCACGCCTGTCCGAACCTAACCGTCTGAGCCGCCACAAGCAGTAGATACCGGAGCGTCGTACCGCCGGACATGGCGGACTCGAACGACCGACAGCGAGACGGTGGCGGCGACGACGCCGACGCCCGCGAGGAGTTGCCCGACGACGACCCCGGCGACGCGCTCGGCCGGGTTCTCGGCGAGAGCGTGGCTGGCGACCCCTCCGCGATGACGGGGATGCTCGGGCACTTCTACCGCGGCCAGATGTCGCGGGTCACGACGTGGCGGAGCAGACTCGACCAGACCGCCTACTGGGCGGTCACGCTGATGGCCGCCCTGCTGACGTGGGTGTTCTCCAGTCCGAACAACCCCCACTACCTCCTGCTCATCGGGATGGGCGCGATGGTAGTGTTCCTGACGGTCGAGACCCGGCGCTACCGGGCCTACGACGTGTGGCGCGAGCGAGTTCGCCTGCTGGAACAGGACCTCTTCGCCGAGATATTCGACCCCGAGGCCGACCTCCCGCACCCCGACTGGCGGCAGCGCCTCGCCGCCGACCTCCGGAATCCCGCGGTCAAGACCCCGGCCAGCGTCGCGCTGGCCCGACGCCTCCGGCGGATTTACTTCCCGCTCCTGCTGGTCCTGCTGGCGTCGTGGCTGGTCCGCATCACGGTCTTTCAGCCCAACGAGACGTGGCGGGCGACCGCCCGAATCTTCGGGATTTCCGGCCCCGCCGTGGTCGCCGGAGTCGGCCTGTCCTACCTCGCGGTCACGGCGCTCGTGATTTACGGCGTCGTGAGTCGGGGCGAGCGCGAGTTCCACGAGCGCGAGAGCACCGACCCGTGGCAGGAGTAGCGAGACAGGGAAGGAGTGACAGAATCAGTCGTCCGCGGGCGTTCCCTCCTCGGGCCGGAACTCTCGGCTGATGTCCTTCCACTTGCCGGTCGAGAACCGGTAGTAGTTGATGACGGCCGGGACCGACGACTCGGCGAGCAGCGAGAGGTAAATCCCGACGATGCCCAGCGGCGTGACCGCGCCGAGGTACGCCAGCGGGATGGCGACTCCGAACATGCCGAGCGCTTGGCTGTAGAAGGGCCACCGGGTGTCGCCGCTGGCGGTCAGCGGGCCGGACGCCGCGCCCTTCACGGCCTGCGGGACGACCGCGACGCAGGCCGCGTAGACCAGTCCCACCGCGACCGGGACCGTTTCGGACCCCGCGTCGCCGACGAACAGGAGGACGATGGGCTTGGCGAACGCCGCGACCAGCGCGGCCGCGACGAGGTATGTCGCCACCGAGAACAGCACGATTTCCCGGCCGAAGGCCTCGGCGGCGCGCTCGTCGCCCTCGCCGAGTTCCTGTCCGACGAGACTGCTCGACGCCAGACTGAACCCCCAGCCGGGAGTGTTCATCAGGCCGAGGATGCGCCGCGTGATGACGTAGGCGGCCACGACCGTCGGGCCGAACAGGCCGACGATGGCCAGCATCGGGAACTTGGCGACGGTCCAGATGCCGTTCCGGCCGACGACGGGCGCGCCGATTCGCACCACGTCCTCGACGGTCTCGCGGTGGAGGTACGAGCCGAAGGGGTCCACCGAGAGGGGGAGGTCGCCCACGCCGGGGAGGCGACCCCACACGAGGCCCGCGACGAAGGCGGCGGTCACGAGGACGTTGGCGAGGACCGTCCCCAGCGCCGCCCCGGTGACGCCCATCCCGAGGCCGAAGATGAACGCGGCGTTGAACGCGATGTTCGAGAGCGCACCGCCGCCCCGCACGAGCATCGGGGTCCACGAGTCGTCCGCGCCGATGTAGATGCGACTCCCGACGAGGTTGAGGCCCGCGAACGGGACCCCGAGCGCGAGGAGTCGGAGGTACTCCGCGCCGAGTTCGACGGCCCGCGCGTCGTCGCTGAGCAGGGAGACGAGTTCGGTCGGAAACAGCCAGAAGGCGGCCGTGACGGGGAGGGTGATGGCGACGACCACCGCCGCGCTGGCCCGAATCGCCACGCCGAGTTCGTCGTAGGCCTCCGCGCCGTAGCGCTGTGAGACTAAGGCGATGGTCCCGCCCGCGATGCCGCCGCCGAGCGAGAAGGCGACGCCCCAGTAGGGGCTGGCGAAGCCGATGCCCGCGATTGCGACGGGACCGACCGCGAGGCCGACCATCGCCACGTCCACCGCGTTTTTCGACATCCGCGCGAGGCCGGTGACGATGCGGGGCCACGAGAGGTCCGCGGTCCGACGCGCCCGCTCGCCGTCGATGAGTCCGGCGCGGGCCAAGGCCCGACCGACCGCGAGGATGAGCAACCGAACCGGATTCGGGAAGCGTGCCACGTTGTTCGGAGTATTTCGAATCGAAACTAAAATAGTTTCTATGTGTGTGGGAACGCGCCAGAAGGCGGCGCGGACCCACCGGCGCGGCCCCGCGTCGAGAGTCCGGCCGGAGCCGACTCCGAGGAGGCCCCTACGAATTTGGGGACTCACGTCGTGAGAGGGGGTATGGCCTACCGAGCTAACTACGCGCTGGTGAACGTGAGTTGCCACCTCGGACCGGAAAGAGACGCGCTGGACGTACCGTGGGCGGAGTACGTCGGCGACGCCACGCCCGCGTTCGAGTTCACGATTCCGACCGAGAAACCGGTGGACGCCTACGTCGGGATTCAGGCCTTCCGGGTCAGCGAGTACGGCCACGAACTCCAAATCAACGGCGAGTCGCTCGGCGGGTTCGACGTACCGCCCGCCAACGGGTGGCAGTACTGGGAGGACGCGATTACCGACGCCGAACTCGACGAGGGCACCAACACCCTGCGAATCCGGCGCGACGAATCCGCCGACGACAGCTTCGCCGTGAACAACGTCACCGTTCACTGGCGCGAACCCGTCGAGTAGGCCGGCAATGTGGTCCGCGACATTCTCGACTGATGTCCTGATGCCGGGACTCACTCTGTCCGGTCCGCATCGTCTGAGTGCCACGGCGGCATCTCCTCGGAATCACGCCACGATGGCGCTCGCTCGCTATTGTCGGCCCACGGCTCGGCGTCCGCGCAGAACCGTGCTAGGTACTCCTCGGTGACGTACTGGAGTTCGAAAACGACCTGTCGCATTCGTTCGACCTGTTCGGTCGAGAGGTCGCCGTTCCAGTAGACTGTACTGGCGACTTCGTCGGCCGTGATGGTTGCGTCCTCGGCGAGGCGTTTCAATACCTGAAATGTCGCTTCGCGGGCGATGCGCTCGAACTCGTCGGACTTGGTCATCCTGTAAGACATATCCCCCTTGACAGCTACGTTAATCTTCCCATATGCACATTTTTAGAATCCTATCTGCACAGAATTTGTGTTCCATCGGAGCGGTTAACCGACTGTTTCGCCGCGTATTCGCTATGCGCCAGCGTGCAGAGTGGATGAAACCAGCAGACGACGCAATTCTCGAATATGTCCGAGACGCTGGTGAGGTTCCACCTGCGGTCATCGCTCGGAATACGGATATGCATCGAAATTACGCGGGCGAGCGATGCCGAGAGTTGACGAACTATGGACTACTCCAAAAGCGAGAGGGAGGGTACTATCAACTTTCCGACCTTGGTGAGGCGTATTTGAATGAAGAGCTAGACGCGACGACGCTAGAATCCGACGATCAATAAACCCATGAAACCGTCTGCTTCGGTGGTAATTAGTAGTATTCTATCACTTTTTACCTTTTTAATATTCTTATTTTCATATGTATTTATAGCCCTAACACGGCAGGAGAATACATCAACCAAATCAAAAACCAAGCTATTAAAAGAGAGTGGGGCTGGTCTTCGAACTCTCTTGTCAGTTCCCCTAATTATGACGGTGGAAATCGCGCTCAATATCGATCTTCGTCGTGCAGATCGCATCCGAGTAGTTATTAGGAATATTAAGACTCACACAATGTTGATCTCAGCTGTTTTTCTAGCTCTTTGGTATTCCCGCGGTATTTCAGGGATGAAAAATACCGCTTTACAAGTAATCCAAGGGTATGGAAGTCTTGTACTTGCTTTAGAGGCAGTTCGTAGCGGTAAAATCACGATAGGAGAGGTATCAGAGGTAAATACTCATGCTGAAGAAATTCGCAGTCTTATGGACCGTTTCTTTGGTGGCCTATTTTTATTCGGCGGCTTTACCGTCCTGTTGCTTTCAAAAATTGGTGGCCAGCCTGTAGCACAAGAATCAGACCCTCTTTTTATTGCTCTTCTTGTTTTCCTTGCTCTATTCTTCGGTTTTGACTATCTTATTAAGATATTATCTTCGGCATTTTATCTTGTGGTCACAATATTTGCATTCATATATATTTCCTCAAAATACAATATTTATATCGGTGGATCAATCACGATTATTATACTTCTTCTTGGGATAGTTCTCGGTCTCAAGGTATTTAGTAAAAGTTTGGGAGAAGAGATGTTTGACTCATAGCACAGAAACAATCTCTCCATTCACGAAACCTATCTCATGTCCTATTAGACAAATCTTTGCATTGCTAAAACACACAACTATATATACCTCGATAATGAAAATCAGCGTGACCATGCGCAAACACGCTAGCTGGCTGACCCAGACCGACGAGCGAGTCCTCGAATTCATCCGCGAACACGGCAACCACCCGCCGACGGCGATTCGCAACCGACTCGCCGAAATCGGCGACGACCTCGACTACTCGGCCAACCACATCGGCATGCGCTGCCGCGAACTCGACGACTACGGCCTGCTGGAGAACCTCGGCGGCGGCACCTACGCCATCACGGACCTCGGCGAGCAGTTCCTCGACGGCGAGTTCGACGCCGGCGACATCGAGAGCAACTAGTAGCGCCGACGCCGATTTTCTCTCTTTCGCGCACTCCGGAGCGACGGCGACGCTCGACCCGCCGCCGCGCCGGTCCGTGCCAGTCCGCGCCGGTCCGTAAAAGCCAATTAGTCGCGCGCGGACTTCGAGAGCGTGTTCGGAGTAGACGAGGCTGGCAAGGGTCCGGTGTTGGGGTCGATGTTCGCGGCCGCGGTCCGAGTGCCCGACGCGGGTCTCCTCCCCGCGGACGTGGACGACTCGAAGAAGCTCTCGGTCGAGCGCCGCGAGGAGATGGCGGCCGAACTCCGCGCGGACGACCGCATCACAGTCGGCGTCGCCGAGATTCCGGTCGAGCGAATCGACGACCCCGAGACCGACATGAACACCCTCACCGTGGCGGCCCACGCCGAGGCCATCGCAGAAGTGGTCGGAGCGGACGAGGAGAGTCAACAGGAGGGAATCGTAGACGCTGGCGACACCAGCGAACAGCGGTTCGCTCGCCGGGTCGCCGACCGCGTGCCCGCGGCGGTGGATTTGACCGCGGAACACGGTGCCGACGAGGACCACGCGGTCGTCGGCGCGGCCAGCGTCGTCGCCAAAGTCGAGCGCGACGCCCACGTCTCGGCGCTGGCCGAGGAGTATCGCGGCGAGTTCGGCGACGTGGGGTCGGGCTACCCGCACGATTCGGTCACCCGCGAGTTTCTGGAGACCTTCGTGGCCGAGCAGGGGCGGCTTCCGGACTGCGCGCGCCGGAGTTGGTCCACCTGCGAGGACGTGTTGGCCGAACAGCAACAGGCAGGTCTCGGGGATTTTTGAGATAGTCGAGGCTCAGTTACGGAGTGGACTTCTTCGGAGGGTTCGGGGACTGCTACCGGTGATTTGGCGGGAGAGGCGAAGCTAGCTCTCTCCGACTCTGTGGAGTCACCGCGACCGCCTCGCACAGTACCGCGACCGCGTGCCTCACGCCTCCCCACCCTCCTGCGGTCCTCGGTCGCTTCACTCCCTGCGGTCCTCGTCCCTCACGCGAGTCACTCCTTCACTTCGTTCAGTCGCTCCCGCGCGCCGGGTGGAAGGTCTCGCTCCCGCGCGCCGGGTGGAAGGTCAAATGTAGCCCATGTCACCCGAGATGGGAAGCTACACCCGACCGCCTTCGGGAGAGTACGGCGGCAGGTCCCACTTCAGCAGGAGCGTCCGAATCCCGAGGCCGATTAGCGCGACACCGAGCGCGAGGAACGCACCGGTGGCGAGGTTCCACCCCGCGGCGTTGAAACTCATGGTCACGAGTCCGAACCCGGCGAAGATTCCCACGGTGGCGACGAGCGTCCAGAAGATGCGACCGGCGAGCAGTTCGAGTTCGGCGCGAACCGCGCGCCGGACGACCCGGTCTAACTCCTCGTCGGAGGTCTCGGAGGGCATAGCACGGAGTTATTCGGCTTCGTACAAGAAGGTTCGCGTCCAAACTAATCGCCGTTAAACGTCTCGCAGACCGAGACTGTATTCGAGAGCCGTATCAACCGAGGTCATCCGGTCGTCCGGAACTGACCCGAGATTCTCTCGAACACGGTGTTCGACGGAAATAGTCCGTACTTGACTACAAAGTGCGACCGAGTCCTCTCGGAGTGGACACTCCTCGGCTTCTATCAGTGCTTCGAACGGATACAGTTGGTCGCCGAACGAGGTGGTAAATGGGACGACGACTGTTGTCGGTGCGTTTTCGTTTCCGATGTCGTTCTGTACCACTAGACACGGACGAGTTCCGCGCTGTTCGGACCCACGAGTTGGGTCGGGTTCGACAATTACGACATCGCCACGACGAACCTCCATCGCCTACCAGTCCGGAGCATCGCCTAGTTCTTCGTTCGCTTCGCGCGAGACTCCGTCGAACGACTCCGCGATTGGCTGGTCGCGGTCCGCACGGCGACGGTAGCCCTCTGCGAGTTCATCACGAGTTACTGGCTTCTCTATGACTATTTTACCGTCTTCGTTACTGACGACTACCTCGTCACCTCCATGGATACCGAACTGCTCCCGAATCCGTTTCGGAAGCGTCACTTGTCCCCGCTCACCGACTTTTCGGCGTTCGCTCTCACTCATAGAAATTCATATTTAATTCATATCCGTTAGTCTTGCGGTCGAATGACTGCTATCAGGCGAGCAGGAATAGAAAGCAGATAGGGTTACTTGTCCGTTAGCAGGCTCCGCAGGATGTCACCGTAGGCGGGCCGGGTGATCAGCACGCCGATGAGGACGCCGAGGATGGTGACGATGGCGAACCCTTGCAGGTCGCCCAGCGAGAGGACCGCCAGCGGACTCATGGCGATGATGGTCGTCGCGGCCGCCGCGCCGATGACCCAGAACGCCTTGCGGAAGCGGCTCTGGAACACCCGCGAGGAGGACACGTCGCCCTCGGACATGACCTCGTCGGCGATGATGATGAGGTCGTCCACCCCGGTCCCGATGACCGCGATGAACCCGGCGATGTGTGAGAGGTCCAGCGGGAGTTGGACCGCGGCGGCGAACCCGAGCAGGATGACGACCTCCGAGAGCGCCGTCACCAGCATCGGGGCCGCGACCTTCGGGTCGCCGTACCGGAGGAAGACCACGGCGCTGACCGCGCCGACCGCGACCAGTCCGGTGATGAGCGAGTAGAGCTTGAACTCCTCGGCCAGACTCGGCGCGAGGAAGTACGACGTCCCCTGCTCCATGTTCAGCGAGGCCGGGAGCGCACCCGCGTTCAGGTGAATCTGGAGCTCGCGGGCCTCGGACATGTTCGTCGTGCTCATGACGAAGTTGGGGCTCTGGGTGAACTTCTCCTGACGGAAGGTCCCGGCGAGGCGCGACCCCATGTTGGCGGCGTAGACGGTCTCGCCGTCAACCACCGTGTAGAGACAGTAACCGGGGTCGTCGGGGTTGGT
Source organism: Halorussus ruber (assembly GCF_004765785.1). Taxonomy (GTDB): domain Archaea; phylum Halobacteriota; class Halobacteria; order Halobacteriales; family Haladaptataceae; genus Halorussus; species Halorussus ruber. Next base: position 28,284 of record NZ_SBIT01000002.1, read on the forward strand.
CTGCCAGCGACACTGGCCGACGCCCTCGGTGACGAAGCCGAACTTCCGCATCGAGTCCGAGAAGTTCTGGGCCGACTGCTGGTTCAGGACCACCGGGACGTTCGGGCCGAGGGTCCGAGACTCCTGTGCGGTCCCGATGCTCTGAAAGTCGCCCTGCGAGAGGAGCGGAACCCGGCGGTACTGGGTGTCGTTCCCGGTCTGGTTCCGGGCCGGGAACCCCGCGACGATTTGGACCTTCCCGCGCTCGGTCACGAGGTCCTCGACTTGGCTCCGGTTGGTGTTGGGCATCTCGATGACCACGAAGTGTTCGCCCTGCGCGGTCTCGACCTGCTGGACGCGACCGCCGGAGAGTCCGGCCTTCGAGATTTTGTCCCGCAGGATTCGGACGACGGTGTTGCGCGTCGCCTCGGTGACGCCGGACCGGACGTTGCTGTAGTCGTATCCGGACTGGTCGAGCGCCGAGGTGAGCTGGTCTCGCGTGACGTTGTTGCTGAACACCTCGACGGTCGTGGTCTCGTTCTGCGCTCTGGCGAGACGCACCTTCACGTCGCCAGCGCCCACGTTCGAGAGGTTGCCAGCGACCGACTTCTCGACCGTTCCGGGTTGAGTTTGGGGCGAGAGGCTGACCTCCGCGGTCATCCCGTCGACGGGCGCTCTGATGCGAGTCCCGCCGGAGAGTTCGAGGCCGAACTTGAGGTTGGTCGGACCGCTGTCGGTCTCCTCGACGACTGCGCCGCTACTGGTGCTGTCGCCGCCGACGCCGGGGGCGAAGATTGCGAACGTGCTGACGACGAGGAAGATGGCGAGCAGGATGACCCGCCAATTGTCGCGGATGTCCATTACTTGGCCACCCCCTCGTACTTGTACCAGCGAAGCAGACTGAGATTGAGCATGTAGGTGTTCATCAGGTCAGTTGCGAGGCCGAGCACGAGCACGATACCGATGGACGCCAGCAGGTCGATGCCGAACAGGTAGGCGACGAACGCCATGACCGCCATCGACGACAGCGACGTGACGGTCATGGTCACACCGGTCCGCATCGCGCGGTGGGTCGACTCGTAGAAGCCGCCCGACCGCCGCAGGATGTGGTTGTTCAGCAGGATGTCGGAGTCCACCGAGTAACCGATGAGCATCAGGAGGGCCGCGACCGTCCCCAGCGACAGGGGAATGCCCAGCAGATTCATCAGCGCGACCGGAATCATGATGTCGCTGAACGCCGAGATGACCACCGCGATGGAGGGCACGAACGACCGGAACATCAGGAAGACCAGCACGCTCATGCCGACGAACGCCAGTCCGATGCCCATCAGCGCGAGGCGCTGGGTCGATTCGCCGAAGCTCGCCGACGTTCCCTGCACGGATTTCACGATGTCGGCCTTCTGTTGCCCTTGTACGGGCTGTAAGTTGTTTCTGGCCTGATTGGCAATGTTTTGGGCCTCCGGTCCGAACGTCACGATGTACGTGTTTTGAGTAGTTTGAACGGGCGTGACTGTCGCTTCTGAACTAAACGCAGCTGGAATTTCAGAGGGCGGTGTCGACGTCTGAGCTCGTAGCTCCGTACCACCAGTAAACTCCATCCCGAGCTGTACCGGCGCGCCGGTGAAGACGTACCACCCGAGGATTACCAACAGTGCGACGGCGAGCACTGCCAACGGAATCGCCGCCAACTGCCGGTTAGTGTACTGGGTGTAGTCCACCTCCGGCACTTCGAACGCTACCATATGGGTGAGAAATGAGGTGGGGCCGTGAATAAGTGTTCTTATCCATCTTGTTCAGTAGACCAATCTGAGAGTAAATAGGAGACATTATCCCCCTCACCTTCATATATCCGTTCATACATTATTGCCGGTTCTGTATTTTATAGTAATACTTAAGTAATTATATATATATTTTACACGAATATGTCTGAAGAAGACAAAGTGAGCAAACGGCGTGCGCTACAAGCAGTCGGACAGTCTCAACAAACGAATCAAGGAGAAGAAACTGAGCGGCGAGGAATATTAAAGGGAGTTGCGACGAGTCTGTTGGGAATTACAGTCTCGTTACTCGGGATCTCCGACACGGGAAGTGCAACTGGTCAAAAAGACTTCGACACGCAGCCATTAGAGGTTAATCCGAGGCGTGCCCAAGAAGCTATAAAAGGAGTTAACCAACAGTTGTTAGATGCTTTAGTTGCCGATGGGCATATTTCTGAACCATCGGCCAGCGTTTTCCCCACCCATAAAATGTCTGGTGAGGAACGCATAGGCGGTGTGGAACGGCTTTTAGCTGGGGAGATTGACCAACGGATTTTCCACAAGCAAACGAATCAGGGAGGTCGATTGTCGCTTAATGTTCCAACTGGGGAGCATTCATCCTTTGCGGTATTTCACCCAAAGGATGGGTCAAAGCGGGTCTTCTATGATGCCAAAGGTAACAAGGAAGAAATTTCTACCTCCGACCACTGTAATGGGTGTTGGTGTACGTGGGATGCTGCTTGTGTTGGCGATGCATGGGTTTGTGATGAACATTGCCCGAATTGCTGGGTAGGTGATTGTCAAACAGTCAAATATCACTGTGGGTGTTGAAATTTGTGATTTTGGCCCAATAAACAACCCCCTAATAGCAGGACAACCATACTTTTGGTAGGGGTAGCGTTGTGGTTTTATAATTAGAACACGAACCACGAGTCATGGTACGTGGAAACAAGGAGAAGGACCTGAGCCAGCGACACGAAGACCTCGCGCCCGCCGAGCGCGTCGTCGTCTCCTACCCGGAGGACCTGAGCGAGTGGGGTCGGTTCCAAGTCGAGAAAGACGCCTTCGTGGCCTACCTCCGCAAGACCAAGACCGACAGGGTCCGGCAGGGCGACGCGTGGGAGGAGTTCGTCGGCGTCGGGTGCTGCGGGAGTACCCTCGACGTGCCACTCCGCGTCGAGCGAATCGAAGGCGGGGAGACGCTCGGCCCCGAGACGGAGATCGAGTGGGAAATTCGGGAGGCCTGCGGGATTCAGGGCGGCTGGCAAGTGCAGAGCCAGAGCGGACCGAACGAAGTGTAATCAACTCCCTTCTCAGGGCATGTAGCGCACGCTGACGACGCCCTCCTCGGACCGGACCTCGACTCGGGAGACGCCGAGTCGGGCCGCCCGCGAGAGGGTTCCCTCGTCGTCGAGCACGTCGGCGACCGCGTCCTCGGTGTCCTCGGGCGGCACCGTGAGGACGTGAATCTCGCCGTCTCCGGCGCGCTCGGTCCGGGCGATTTCGCCCACGTCCTGCTCGGCGGCGAGGTCACGCTCTTGGGTTGTCGGGGGTTCCTCGCTGCGCTCGGTCGAGAGTTGGCGGCGCTCCTCGACTTCCACGACCGACCACGTGAGGTTCATCGGCGGGTCGGGCGCGACGGTCGCTTCCACGGCGTCTTCCTCCTCGACACCGGGGTTCGAGGAGAGCGTGTGGACCTGCCCGTCGTGGACGTCCTTCAGTACCGCCGAGTCGCCCTCGGCGTGGGTGACGAGGAAGCTGCTGGTCTTCTCCTCGGGGTCAGGGTCGGACATGAACGTAGGTACGACGGCCGTGCTTTTTTCGGTTGCGTTCCCGGTCGCATTGGAGCATATATTCGCTCACTCGGCGAAGTGATGCACGACCAGAACGAGCGCCGCGGCGACGAGGGGCGGCGCGACGGCGTACGTCGCCGGGAGCGAGTAGAGGAACTCCACGATGGGCGCGACCAGCGCGGGCGGGGCCTCGCGCTGGTCCGGCGGCGCGGAGATGAGAAGCGAGACGTACAGCGAGAGGACGAAGACGTAGCCCGAGAGCGCGAGCGACACGTCAGCGCGGGTGTTTCCGGTCCCGCGGGCGTGGCGTCGTCCGGCAGAGACTACCGGCGCGACCAGCGCGACCAAAAGCAAGACCCCGCCGACGATGAGGAAGGCCCGCGAGAAGGTAGCGAGTTCCGAGCCGCCTGCGGTGTTCAGCACCCAGACCGGGAGCGCGAGCAGGAGCAGGAGCGCGAGCAGGCCACCGAGGAAGAGGCTCACGACGACGTAGGACTTCAGCAGTCGGGACTCGGTGTCGGCGTACGCTCGGCGGAAGGACCCCACGAGGACGCTCCGCGACTCCTCGGTCCGGGGCGCGTCTGGTTCCGTGCCGGTCTCTGCGTCGGCCATCTCGTCCGGAGGTTGGGAAGGCGGGGACAAAAGGGGTGCGGTGACATCCTCCCCGCGCTAAAGCGCCGAGCTTCCCACACGGTGGGAATACCAGCCTAAGCGTTCTCATTCCTGGTAGAGGGTTTCGACCCGGAGTAGGCCGAGAGGGTCATCTGCGAGGGTGTCTCGCTCGTCTCTCGGTGGGTCGTGGCGGTGTCACTACCGCTCCCGTCCCGTGGCGAGTCATTCCCGTCCGGATTCAGTGGACAGGTCTCTCCCCACGGGTATATCCGTCGTGCGATGTTCGCGGCCGCGTTGATGTCTGCCTGAAACGTTGATACGTGGCACTCGTCGTTCGGACACCGGAACTCCGCCTGCGAGTCTCGCCGACCGAGACGCTGGCACGAGTGACACGTCTGACTGGTGTACTCCGGCCGGACGTACTCAACCGGAATCCCGGCTTCGCGGGCCTTGTCTTCGACGCGGCCCTGTAACCGGGCGAACGCCCAGTTATGCAGGCGTCGATTCATGTACTTCCCGTAGTCCAAGTTCTCGCGGATGTACGCGAGGTCCTCCATCACCAGCACCGGATTCTGGTAGTCCAGAGCGTAGTCTACGGCCGCCCTGCTGGCTTTCTCCACGATGTCGGTCAGGGCGTTCTGGTAGTAGTCGAAGCGGTCGTCACGCCGCCACTCCGACGCTTCGCGCTCCTGTAGGCGTTTTAGGGTGGTGTGCATCTCGTTCCGCAACTGTCGGGCGCGGCCGCCGTTCCACACGAACGGGTCGGTCGGTAAACCGTCCTTCAGGGCACAGCCCGTAATCAGGGCCGATTCACCGATGTCCAAACCGATGTGCGTCACGTCGCCGTCGGTCGGCGAGTAGTCGGGTGATTCGACGGGGAACTCCACGGTCACGTGAAGCGTCCACGTCGTGCGATTCTGCTGGAGGGTAAGGTCGCCCGCACTCGCGGGGTGGTCGTCGTCGAGAAGGTCCATCCAGCGGTCGCGTTGCTCTGGGTTCAACCGAAGCGGTATCCAGAAGTTGGTGCCGCGACCGGGTTGCGGGACGTTCCAGCAGACGCCGTACTCCCGCGAATCGTCGTAGTCGAACTTCGCGGCGCGGTTGACCAACCGAACCGGGTGGTCGTCGTCCAACTCGCGGGCGTCGTAGGTGTCCCGAAGCTTCGGGACATAGCTCTTGAGCGCGTCTTTCGTCTGATACGGGAGGTCGTAGGGCGTCACGATGTCGTTGGTGGCGGTCATCGTCGTACAGCCCGCGTCGAACGCTTCGTGTAGGGCTTCCCGGTAGGTAGAGAGAAGCGTTTGTAGCTTCTGCTCCTTGTGCTGGGTCGGCGGGGCGAGGGTGGCCTCCAACGTCTTCGTGACGGTCTGGCTCATTGGTTTTCGACATCCTCCTTGAGGTCGTCAAGCGTAACCTGCCCGGTCGTGCAGAGGAAGTATCCCGGTTGCCAGAGCGCGTCGGAGAGTTGGCGTTTCAGGCCGGGAAACTCGTCGCGGAGCGTCTTCGAAGTCGCGCTTTTAAAGTGGCCGACGAACTGCGAGAGGTCGATATCGGGTTCGGCCCGAAACAGCAGGTGGGCGTGGTCGAGGTCGACGTTGATGTCCGAGACCTCGCACCCGTAATCATCGGCAATGTCACGCGCCAGTGTGCGAAACCGTCGGAGAATCGCCGGGGAGGGTACCGGCGTCCGGTACTTCGTGACGGTCACGAGGTGGTACTGAAGGGCGACCGCTTCCCAATCGGTCATTCAGCGTCCTCCTGACCGGTGGGGTAGGAGACGACGGGCGTGTACTGGTCGGTGCGTAGGCGGTCGCTGTGAGTGTCGACCTTCGAAGGGTTGAAGCCCTGCTGTCGTGCCGTCTCGACGCACTCAAGCAGGAGCGCGTCTACAGTGTCCATTGAGTCGATACTACTTTCCGTACTGCGGTCTTTCGTTGCCATTGGGTTCTCAACTCTGGCGAACCCGGCCCGCGTGTCGTCAGCACGCGGGCGTTCCTTCGACAGCCACGCCCCGAGTGGCCGGGTTCGTCATACCACTTGCTCACTGGCAACAGGTGTTAAATCTTCCCCTTGCTATTCGGCAAGACGTAAGTGGCCCGAAATTCATAGTGAGCGTATGACAACTCGGAAACGAAGCGATACCGGGGAATACGATTCTGACATCACGGAAACGGATATTCTTGGTGTGGTTCGGCAGAATGAACCGGCAGGAACACAGGAAGTGGCCGACGAGTTAGGGCTGTCTCGACAAGGTGCTGACTACCGTCTCCGGCGATTGTCTGAGGTGGGCAAGGTATTGAGCAAGAAGGTCGGTGGAACCCTCGTGTGGTCCGTCGAAGACGATTCGTAGCCCGGTCGATATTCAGATTCTCGTAGTCCCGTGGATTGGGACGATAGCTTACGTCTTCCCTCCCGGCCTGAAGGCCGGGATTTCCGACTGACTCAAATCGGAGGTAGATCGCATCGAGGAGTTCCGTTCACTTATTGCTGTGGAGCAGTATCTCGAACAATGAAAAACACTCGATGAAATCGATTTGACTCAGATTATTAGAGGAGGGAGTGATTTATTCAACCAACTAAATAAATATTATAATTAAAACTAGCGTTTGAATCAATATATTCCCTAGTCTGTTTCCCGTGATAAAAGGGGATTTCGACAGTTACAGAGACGGCGACGACTGAAGGAGCAACCATTTAGTCGCCCGCCGACGCCGATACGAACACATGCGAGTAGACCTCGGTAACGCACTCTCGGAAGTCGCCGACCCCGGACTCTCCCGCACCGAACTCGACGAACTCGACGAGCGAGTCGCCGACGCTCACGAGCGAATCGAGCGCGGCATGGCCGACGCCGAACACGGCTACGCCGCGCTGAACCTGCCCGAGACCGCGAACCCCGACGAGATTCGGGCCGCGGTCGAACCGTTCGCCGACGCCGAGGCGGTCCTGACCGTCGGCATCGGCGGGTCGGCGCTCGGCGCGGCCACGCTGGCTCACGGTCTGCCCTCCGAGACCGACGCCTACTTCCTCGACAACGTGGACCCCGAACACGTCTCCCGACTGCTCGACTCCCTCCCGCTCGACTCGACCGCTGTCAACGTCGTCTCGCGGTCGGGCACCACCGCCGAGACGCTGGCGAACTTCCTCGTCGTGCGCGAGGAGATGGAAAGTGCCGGAGTGGACTGGACCGACCGCACCTTCGTCACGACCGGCGAGGAGGGTAATCTTCGCAACCTAGCCGAGAAGGAGGACCTGCCCGCGCTCGACGTTCCCGAGGGCGTGCCGGGCCGGTTCTCGGTCCTCTCGACGGTCGGACTGGCCTGCGCCGCGATACAGGGCCACGACCTCGACGCGATTCTGGCGGGCGCGAGCGACGAGGCCGACCGCCTCGCGGGGTCGCTCTACGACTCCCCGGCCTACGCCTACGGTGCTGTCTCCTACGCCCTCGAAGAGCGCGGCGCGGCGGTCAACGCGATGATGCCCTACGCCGAGTCGCTGGAGACCTTCGCCGAGTGGTTCGCTCAGCTCTGGGCCGAAAGTTTGGGGAAGGACGGTCGAGGTCAGACCCCGGCCCGCGCCCTCGGCGCGACCGACCAGCACTCGCAACTCCAACTCTACCGCGCCGGACCCCACGACAAGATGGTCACGCTCGTCCGACCGGAATCGCGCGCCGACCGCGAAATCCCCGCCACCGACCTCGACGGCCTCTCGTACCTCGGCGGCTCGTCGCTCGGCGAACTGCTGGACGCCGAGTTCGAGGCGACCGAGGCCAGCCTCGCCGCCGCGAGCCAGCCGAACGTCCGGGTCGAAATCGACCGCGTGGACGAGCGCAGTCTCGGCGAACTCCTCTACGGCATGGAGGCCGCCTGCGTCCTCTACGGCGAACTCGCCGAAATCTCGACCTTCACCCAGCCCGCGGTCGAGTGGGGCAAAAAGGCCGCCCGCGGACTCCTCGGCGGGGGCGACTTCGAGGAGGCCGACGCGGTGGCCGAGAAGACGACGCTGACGGTCGAGTAGCGCGGCTCGACCGGAGCGAAACGACCGAAGCGAAACGACCAGCGGGACAGGTTTGCTCTATAACAGAAAACTTTTGACACCTGTCTGAGTAGCTTGGCGGGCTGACATCCGCCCTGAATCATGCTCCGAACTCCTCTCCACCGACAGGTAGCGCTCGCCCTCGCGCTGGTTGCGCTCGCTCTGACCGGCGCAGTTGCGGGCGTTGCTGTCGGGCAGACTGACGTATCGACTGTCGAAAACGGCTCCTCAGCCGTCGAGAGCGGTAATCCGACTGCTGAAAACGCTACCGTGACTATCGCCCACGACGAGCCACTCGTGCTACACTCCGCGCCGAACCAGACCGTCTCCGTCGAGTCGAACGCACCGGCGGGAACCGAACTGTCGGTCACGATTCGGTCGGCCAAGTACAACCTCCTCGTGTCGAGCCAGTTGACTGTCTCCGAGGACGGGACCGGCACCGCGACGTTCGACCTGAGTGATACATCCCCCGGCACGACGTTCAGCGTCACCACCAGCGCGGACGCCGACGCCGAAGCCAGCGGCATCGTAGTGAACGAGTCGGCGACGGTCCACCGAGACGCGACGTTCGCCCCCGCCGACACCGACTCGAACGTCACGATTCGCGGTCGAGTGATAGACCCCGCGGTCACGAAACTCGGCGTTCGAGTCGCGCCGAAGAGCGAGGCGGCGGCTCAGAACCAGACCGTTACCGTCGGCGACGACCGGACGTTCGCCGCCGGATTCGACCTCTCGGAACTCTCGACCGGCACCGAAGTCTCGGTCGAAACCGGTGGGATTCCGCGGTCGGTGACCTCCGTGGTCGTGACCGAGGAGGGGCGCGCACCGACCGTCTACGCCTTCGTGGAGACGCTCCCGTCGGTGACGATTCGGTATCCGCAGGAGACGGTGCTAGTTCACCCGGCGGAGAACCAGACCATCTACGGGGAGACGAACCTCCGGCCGGGCACGGAACTCACCGTGGAAGCCGTCCGCGACGAGCGCAACTCGCCGGACGACTTCACCCGGACCGCGAACGTCACGGTGGGTGAGAACGGCCGGTTCGCCGCGGATTTGAACTTCGGCGGCGTCGAACCCGGCACCAACTTCTCGATACGGGTCGGCGACGGACTCGGAATGGAGGACGGCCGCGTCGTCAACGAGTCGGTGGCGCTCCCGACCGTGACGACGACCGAATCTGAAACCACAGCGACCGAGTCCGACGTCCCCGGTTTCGGCGCGGCGATGGCAGTCGGCGCGCTGCTGGCCGGACTCGCGCTCGCTCGCCGGTCCTGAGAGCACCCGGTTTTCCACACCGCTTTCGGCGCGGACAAACACAGGGATTTTAGCTCGCGCCACCCACGTAGCAGGCATGGACGACCGTTCTGCTGCAAACGTGGGCGTCGTGGTGGCCGGATTCGCGCTGGCGGCGGCCGCGCTTCCGTGGGGAACGCCGGGCGTCGGTCCGGTCGAGAACGTCGCGCTGGCGGCTCTCGGCGTCGCCGCGCTCGGCGCATTCTCGCTCCGACGGCGCGACCTGCTGGCGCGGCGGTCGGGGTCGCTCGCGGCCGGAATCGCCAGCCTCGGCGTCGTCGGCTACGCCGGGACTGCAACCGCCGGAACGCTCGCGGGCGGCGGCGAGTCGATACCCTCGCTGTGGGGACCGGCGCTCGCGCTCGTCGGCGGCCTCGGCGGCGTCATCGCGGCCTATGGCGACGGGCGGGGCCTCCCCGAGTCGCTCGGACGCGCCGTCAAGGCTACGGCGTGGAGCCTCGCGGTCGGATTCGCCGGACTGTTCGCCATCGCGGTGTGGTCGGGCGTGCTGATTAGCCTGCTTTCGGGACTGTTCCCCGGCAGTATCGGCACGGCCTCGCGGCTCGCGGTCGGTGCGCTCGGTCTCGGACTCGGCACCGGGTCGATTGCGCTCGTCTACTTCCAGTGGACCGACAAGACGGTCGCGTACCTCGACTTCCGGATACCGACCAAGCGCGACGTGGGCTACATCGTCGCGGGCGTCGTCGCCATCTTCGCGCTCCAGATGCTCGTCACGGTCGTCTTCGCGGAACTGGGCATCCAGACCGCGGACCACGACATCGAGCAGGCCGCGGCGGGTGGCAACGCCGGAGTCCTCCTGCTCATGATTCCGGCGTCGTGGCTCATCATCGGTCCCGGTGAGGAGCTGCTCTACCGCAACATCATCCAGAAGGACCTCTACGGGACCTTCGGCGACTGGGGCGCGGTACTGGTCGGTAGCGTCGTCTTCGCGCTGGCCCACATCCCGGCCTACTCCGCCGGAGCGACCAGCGTCGCAGCGCTGGTGAGTACGCTGGGGGTCATCCTCTCGCTCTCGCTGGTTCTCGGCACGACCTACCACCTGACGAGGAACACCACCGTCGCGGCGCTGGTCCACGGGACCTACGACGCCGTCGTCTTCGGCACGATGTACGTCCAGATGGCTGGCGTCGCGTGACCGGGGACACGGCGTCATCGACGGAGGGGCGCGGCGTGACCGGCGAGAGACGTTTGAAGTCGAAGATTTCGAGCCGTCTGCCGTGCGTCTGCCTCGCGTCCGCTCTTCGTCTGACGTAGATTTAACAGCTTCAACTACTTTTGAAAAGTTCATGGAGCGCCGCTACTCGATCACCTGCGAACGCGACCGCGCCAAGCGAATCGAGTCGCTTGCCCGGGAGTACGACCTCACGACGCAGGAAGTCCTCCACCAACTCATCGAGGTCGGACTCGACGAAATCGGGACCGACGAATAGCGAGTGTCGAACACCGCCCGGCGAACACCGACGGGCGAACGAAATCCGGCGGACGGCGACGGAAACACCGTCCGGCAGATGCGCGTCGAGCGTGCAGAGTCGGTCGTAGTGTGGCGAATTGGTCGTGGTGCAGTGAATCAGGCGTTCGACGGGTTCTTTCGGGTGAGTTCGCTCCCGCAGATGGGACACCGGTCTTTGTTCTCGTCGAACTCCCGGCCGCATCCCTGACACTGGAACCGCCAGTCGCGCTGTTCGGCGATACCGTCCTGCGCGATGACCTCCACGCTGACGTTCATGTGTTCGGCGACGTTCTGCATCGCGTAGTCGTCGGTGACGAGTCTGGCGTCGAGTTCGAAGGCGGCGGCGATGAGCCGAACGTCGGTGTTCGACAGTTCGTCTAAGTCACCGGTCTCCCCGGCGGCCCGGCGAACTCGCTCGACAGCGCCGTCTTGGGGGATGTGGATGTGCATCCCCGAACCCTCCATCGCGTCGAAGCGATAGGCGCTCTCGTCTTCGAGCTCCTCGCGGACCATCGGGATGGTCGCGGTGTCTTCTGTCGTGTGATACTCGTTGATGAAGGCTGAGGAGTCTAGAACGTACATTTACCGCTGAACGACGATGTAGTCTTTTACTGCCTGCACTCGCTTCACGGGGACTTGAAACCGACCCTGGTCGTCGGCGCTGAACTCCACCGCGTCGCGTTGCAGTTGCTCGTCCGGTTCCACGAGGAGGTCCGCGAGTTCTCCCGTCTTGAGGTCCATGGTGATGTTGTACAACATGCCGAGTTCCGTTCCGTCTGACCCCATGACGGCCTTCCCCGAGAGGTTTTCGGCGAGGATTTCTGGCATACCGGGGGTTACTGAATGCTTCCATATAAAGGATAGGGGGAGCGACGTGAAGCGTTCTGAAGTTGCGTTCGGTCGCTTTGTCTCGACGTGACTCTGGAAACGAACGACAGAATCGGCATGATGTCGTCTTCTTGAAGCCCCTACCCGTTTCGTACCGCGACAGCTACGACAACAGTCGATGTGATGAAGTTTCTTGAAGCCCCCGCCCGGTCGCGGTCGCTGAGGGACATATCGACGCTCTCTGCACCGCCCGCGCCGATAGGAGTCCCTCAGCGACCAAGCGTTGCGCCGGAAGACAAACCGCGTCTCCCGAGGTCACCCTCACTTCGTTCGCGTGACCGCGACCGGGCGGCCCCTTCATCCACCCATGTCGGCTGATTCCCTGAGCGCACCCTGTCGGTTGGTCAGTCGAGCGCACCCCGATGGTTCAGTCGGCCGAGCGCGTCCCCGCAGCTGGTCGGCCTGCCCTCACATTAAAGACATTTATGTATTTCTTTATAAGATAATATCCTATACTAAGGAACGATATTATGGTGTCTCTCGGTCGAAATGTCGGCCGGGCTTCCGCCGCCGAGCGGTCCGCTCCGGTCCGCCGACGCTCTCCCGTCGCCTCGCTATCCCGTCTCTGCTCGGCACCGTCGCCCGAAACGAGCGCTCTCGCTCGCAACAGTTAAATGCCACGCGCAGTACCTCTTGAGTAAGAAACCTTCTTTCCCCGGTGGTAGACCTATGCCTGATACAGATGCACGCGAGAACGAGCAAGGTCTGCGAACCCCTATCGTCGCCGTACTGGGCCACGTAGACCACGGTAAGACTAGCCTTTTAGACAAAATTCGCGGCTCGACCGTCATCGAGGGCGAGGCGGGCGCGATTACCCAGCACATCGGGGCCACCGCGATTCCGCTCGACGTGGTCTCGAAAGTCGCCGGGAGCCTCGTCAACCCCGACGACTTCGACCTGCCGGGCTTGCTGTTCATCGACACGCCCGGCCACCACTCGTTCACGACGCTCCGGTCGCGCGGCGGCGCGCTGGCCGACATCGCCATCCTCGTCGTGGACGTCAACGACGGCTTCCAGCCACAGACGCTGGAGGCTATCAACATCCTCAAGCAGTCCCAGACGCCCTTCGTCGTCGCGGCGAACAAAATCGACACCGTGCCGGGGTGGAAGCCCAACGAGGACGCTCCCGTCCAGCAGACCAAGGAGGCCCAGAGCGACCGGGTCCAGTCGGACTTGGACGAGAAACTCTACGAGATTATCGGCGAGTTGAGCGACCAAGGGTTCTCCGCAGACATGTACTGGCGAGTGCAGGACTTCCGGGGCAACATCGGCGTGGTGCCCGTCAGCGCCGAGACCGGCGAGGGCGTGCCGGACCTGCTGACCGTCCTGATGGGACTAGCCCAGCGATACCTCAAGGAGGACATGGCAATCGACGTGTCCGGGCCGGGCGCGGGCACCGTCCTCGAGGTCAAAGAGGAGAAAGGATTCGGGACGACCCTCGACGTGGTGCTGTACGACGGCACCGTCCGCGAGGACGAGACCATCGTCGTCGGCGGGAAGAACGAACCCATCGTGACCGACGTGCGCGCCCTGCTGAAGCCCCGACCGCTCGCCGAGATTCGGACCGAGGACCGATTCGAGAAAGTCGAGGAGATCGCGGCCGCGGCGGGTGTGAAAATCGCCGCGCCGGACCTCGACGACGCGATGGCTGGCGCGCCGGTCCGGGTCGTCCGCGACCGAGACATCGAGGAGGTCATCGCCGAGGTGCGGGCCGAACTCTCCGAAATTGAGGTCAGCACCCAAGAGCAGGGTGTCGTGGTCAAGGCCGACACCCTCGGGAGTCTGGAGGCCATCGCCAACGCGATGGACGAGGCCGAGATTCCGGTCATGCGCGCCGAAGTCGGCGACGTAGCTCCTCGGGACATCAGCGTGGCCTCGACCGCCAGCGAGGACAAACACGAGACCATCCTCGCGTTCAACGTGGACGTGCTGGCCGACGCCGAGCGGCAGGCCGAGCAGGACGACGTGAAAATCTTCGAGAGCGACGTCATCTATCGCCTCATCGAGGAGTACGAGGAGTACGTCGAGGAGATGGAGAAGGCACAGCAGGAGACGGTGCTGGACAACATCACTCGGCCCGCCCGGTTCCAGATTCTACAGGACCACACCTTCCGCCAGAACGACCCCGCGGTGGTCGGCGTCGAAATACTCTCGGGCACCGTCAAGAAGAACAGCAACGTCGTCAAGTTCGAGGGCAACGACCCGACGCGCGTCGGCCAACTCAAGGGGATTCAGGAGCAGGGCGACGACGTGGACGAGGCCCGGAGCGGCAATCGCGTCAGCGTCGCCATCGACGGCCCGACGGTGGGCCGCCAAATCGAGGAGGGCGACGAACTCTGGATCGAGATTCCCGAGAAGCACGCCAAGATTCTCGAACAGGAACTCGCCGACGACATCCCGGTGGACGAACTGGAGGCGCTCCAAATGTATCTCGACAAACAGCGCAAGCGCGACCCCTTCTGGGGCAAATAGACCATCTTGTTGGTGTTCAGATACGGACTGTCACCTACTTCGCTCGGTGAGACAACTAGCCTCCTGGTGGACTGAAAGGGCGACCGCGAACCGCGCGAGGGCTTTCGAGGTCTTATTCCTGCTCGTCGAACTGATGACTCTATCCATGTATCAAGACACCACACGCTACCACCGAGCGATAATTTTTAGTCGAACCGGCCCGTAGTATCGTACCGGAAGGTGGTTTCATGCTCGGGCGAAACCTACTACCCAGTGGTAACGCCGGAGTACCGTCGCTCTCGTACTACGACCTCGTTCTCGCACTTCTGCCGGTGCCGCTGCTGGTCGGACTGCTCGTCGGAAAATTCGTCGGGATTCCGGTCTCGACGGGCGTGTCGGTTGGCGCGGTGCTGTCCGCGATGGGGGTCGGCCACGTCCTGTTCCGAAAGCCGCCGACCCGGCGCGGCCCGCGCGGTGGAGATGGCGGCCCGCGCGGTCGGATTGGCGGACCCTCGGCGTAGTGGCAGGCGATTTCGACCGATTACCGCGCGGTCGGCGTGATGTCGTCGCCCATGACCTGCTTGACCTGCATCGCGGCGCTGGCCGCGAGACCGCGGGCGACTTCGCTCTCCTCGTGGGTTTCGAGGTCGTTGCCGTCGAAGTCGTCGAGGCCCGGCTGGAAACCGGCGCTGACCGGGCGGCCGACCGGCGGTTGGACCGACACCTGCGCCTGAGGGCCGCTCCCGTTGTCGGCGACTTTCGACCCGACCACGTACTCGTCGGGGAGGAACTCGCGGGTCAGAGTCGCAATCGCGGTGATGCTGTCGCGGAGCGACTCCTTCTGCTCGGGGGAGAGGTCCGGAACGTCGTTGTTCGCGCGTTTACCGGCCGGTGTCTTACCCGGAACGCCCGCGTAGGGGGTATTTCCGTTCATCTATCTGCTGGGAGTTGGTTAGTGCCCGACGTAATAAAAGTTCTCGGCTTCGGCAGGGCGTGTCACGGAATGAGTTCCCGATTAGCAAATCGGCTCGCTCTCGCCGTAGACCGCCAGCACGACCGCAGTCGCGTAGGTTCCCGACTCGGCGTCGGTCGTCGCGGTCCGGACCTCCTCGTCGGTGAAGTTCCACTCGCGGAGGTCTCGGCCCGCCGCGAGGCCGGACCGCACGCGCTCGGCGATTGCCTCGGGGTCGGTCTCGCCCGCCGACTCGTAGAACAGGCCGGGGCCGGTCTCCGCTCCGGATTCGGCTTCGGTTCCCGCTCCGGATTCGGCCTCGCTCGTGGACCATCCCAGTCCGGCCGAGACGGGGCCGGGTCCGGCGCGAGTCGCGCGGGCCTCGACGACCGTCAGGCGCTCGCCAGCGGGACCGAGGTCCGGGGCCGTGCCGACCGCCTCGACCTCGGCGTCGGCGGGAATCACCGACGAGACCGCCACGAGGTTGTAGTTGTGGAGGTTGGCGTCCGCCAAGGCGGCGTCGTAGGAGGACATCTCGGTGGGACCGGTCCCGGTACCCCACGCGACCCGAATCGTGCTCATGTTCGGATGCAGTCGGTGCGAGAGGTAAGGGGTTGCGATTTCCGAGTCGTGGTCGGTAGAGCTACTATGGCTCTCAGAAGTTGGGTTCCAGTCGACGAAGTCCAGCCACGTAGAAAAGCGCCAGCACAACTGCGAGCAGGACCGAAATCACGGCGTCCGAGGTTACGACGCTAAGGAGAGGAACCGGCCCGAACGCCGCGGCGGCGATAGCAACAAGCAGGAGAAGGGCGACGACGCCGAAGAGACCTCCAACGGCGTACCCCATGGCTCGAAGAGTGTCGTTGGTCAACGCATGGGCAAGAAGTCCGACCGCGGCCACTAATGGAACTGCCCGGTACGGGGAGGTTGGATTTTTGAATAGGAGGGTGATAGCGATTCCGACCGCGAAGAGGTAGATGAGGCTCGTGACTAGGGCCCCAATCGACTTCTTGAGCGTGAGCGCCTCCATGAGATTTGGTATCCGCCGAGAGATTATAATCTTTTTCAGCTGTCCAAAATATTACGTCTGTGTTTAGGACAGAAGGCGATTACTCCCACACATCATTTCCGCAAGGAAACGGTAGCAGACAAGCCGTTGCCGAGGGCTTTAGTCCGGCTTGACCCGAAGACTGTTAATCTTGAGTTGGCGAGTTGAACCGTCGGCGTTGACCGTCTGGAAGTCCACAAGCGCGTCGGCGATACCCGAGATACTTGTCTTCAGACGGATACCAAAGTTGTAGACGGTGTCGCTGTTGAAGTTATACTGCACAGCACGCGTTTTGTTCCCGTAGACCAAGTTACTAGTCGTAGCCAGATTCAGCCATGTTTTGTAGCTTTCACCTTCCTCCTGCACCCAGATATCGTACGACGCATTCCCGCCAAGAACGCCGCCGTTCTGCCAGTAGTCACAGACGATATCGTGGCGACCGCCATTCTGAATGTATGCGTTTCCTTCGAGCCATGCCCACTGGGTCAGGTCGCCGATACCGGCCGTCTCGACGATAGACGTGACGATGTCCTGATCCTCGTAGTAGTGAGAGTCCCGGTATCCGACCCCGGTTCCGCCGACCTGCCCGTCAATGAGCAAAATCTCTTGAGTATCCTGTGTCGTGATGTCGGTGACACTCGGACTTGAACGCTTCAGTTCACTGTTGGCGACCTTCCGCTGATTTTCGGACGCGACCCCGGTACGATCCGACGTTCGCGCCCGGCGGGCGTTGTTGATATCAGTTCGGAGCTCAGGCGAGAGTTTCTTCAACGAACTCATGATCCGATCGAATGCCTGTTGTTCGGTGAGACGACCGTTTAGAACCCGATTAGTGTACTGTTCCCAGATTTGGACGACACGTCGGGCGACCTTCGGGTCGTACTGATCGCTGAACATACGGTAGATACCATCGGTGTCGGTCTTACGAATTCGTTCTTCAAGACCGTCGCTGGGTTCAATTTCCTCGTCAGCGGAGGAGGCACCGAGAGCGGGAACTGTAAGTACCGTACTGCCAAGCACGGTTGCACTACTAGCTCGCAGGAAATGACGCCTGCTTCTGTTATTCTTACTCATTGGTTTCCCCACCACATAATTACATAGAATTAATTTAAACTTTTCTAAGTATTAGATATATGCTTTTTTTAATGGGGAAAGAATTATCGGTGCTTCAGCGTCGGTCAGCAACCCGGACTACCAGAACTCCATAACTCAACGCCTATTTGTTCACATTCACGAACTACAACCAGAGCATGACCATCAGGTTCGTGACGAGCAACGAGGGCAAGGTCGAGGAGGCCCGCGAGTACCTCACCGACGACGTGGAGCAGGTCAACTACGACTACACCGAAATCCAGAGCGACGACCTCGCGGAAATCGCGGTCGCCGGAGCGAAGGAGGCCTTCGAGGAGACCGGCGGCGAGGACCCAGTAATCGTAGACGACGCGGGCCTGTTCGTGGACGCCCTCGGCGGGTTCCCCGGCCCGTACTCCTCGTACGTCGAGGACACCGTCGGGGTGGAGCGCGTCTGGAAGTTGACGGAGATGGAAGACAACAGGCGAGCGCGCTTCCGGTGCGTCGTGGCCTACTACGACGGCGAGGAGGCCCAGACGTTCGACGGCGCGGTGCCGGGCCGCATCGTCGCTCCTCGCGGCGACGGCGGGTTCGGCTACGACCCTATCTTCGAACACGAGGGCACGACGATGGCCGAGATGAGTACCGAGCGCAAGAACGCGATTTCGCATCGAGGGCGGGCGCTGGCGAAGTTCGCTGACTGGTTGGCCGAAAATCGGTGATTTCAGGCGTGAGTTTCGTCTTCTAGAGTACTTCTCGCTACTTCGTCTCGACGTGACGGTGACTGTGAACTGCAGAACTGGAGTTGTTTTGTCTTCTTGAAGCCCCCGCCCGGTCGCGGTCGCTCCGCGGCATATCCTCGGCTCTCCGCACCGCCCGCCTCGGATAGAGGCCGCGGAGCGACTGAAGTGAACGCGACCGGGCGGCCCCTTCATCCCACCCATGTCGGTTTCTCGGCTGAGCGCGTCCTGCGGCGGTTGGTCAGTCGAGCGTTTGCCGGTGGTTTGGTCGGCCGAGCGTCCGCTGGCGGCTGTGGCACCGAGGGCAAGCAACGAGGCGCGAGAGAATTTAGAAACAAATAGATATGCTTGACACAGCTATTTAGTGTCTAAAGAATAAATTTTCATTCTTAGTCCGAAATCGCCTGCGCGCCGTCGTCGGCAGCGGACGCCCCGCACGTCCGTTCGATTTCAAGCGGCGTCAGGTCCCCGTCGAGAGTCACCGACAGCACCTCGTCGTCCAGCGGAATCTCCACGAGGAGTTTCCACGGGTCGGCCGAGAGAACCGTCGTGTGCTGGTCGCTCACGCACCACGGGAGGTCCCAGTAGGGCGTCGTGCAGAGGTCCACGCCGTGTTCCCGGTGGAAGGTGACAACATCCGACTGGTCGAGGAGCGAGAGGCCCACCGCCGAGTAGAGTTGGTGGCGACACTGCTGGCACTCGTGGTCCACTCGCACTTCGAGTCCGAGGTAGTCCTCGGTGTCGCGGGTGACGGTGGTGTCCATCCGGCCGTTGCACTCCGGGCAGACGCCGTCGGCGGCGAGGCAATGGAGGTGGCGCACGCGCTGGTTGAACGCGTCCAGAATCTCCTCGCGGGTGCGGTCGTTCAGGCCGCCCGGCGGGAAGGGGTACTGGCCGTGGTTCTTGGCGCACTCGGTGCATTCGATGGCCAGCATCTCGTCGTGGTAGTAGGCTTGCAGGTTCGACCCGCACTCCGCGCAGGTGCCCTCGGCCTCGAACGGCCCCATCTCGGGATGCTCGTTGAACGACCCCGCCAGAATCGACCGGACGACTTTCTTCCCGGCCTGCCGGAAGTCGTAGCCCTCCTCGGTCTGGACGACGAAGTGGTCGGTCAGTTTCTTCAGGTGGTAGTTGAACTGCGCGCTGTCTCGCATGCCGACCTCGCGTCGGAGCTCCGAGAAACTCACCGGCCGGTCCGGGGCCTGCCAGAGCGCCTCCAGAATCGACAGTCGCGTCTCGTTGGCGATGACCGAGAAGGCCTCGGCCGGGGCCACGCAGTCCTCGCAGTCCCGAATCACCGAGTCGTCTGCGTTCGGCCCAGTTGTTCCGCTCATGAAAGGACCTGCGGCCGCGTCCGGCTAAAGTGTTACCTTGATCGCATTTTTGTAGGTTTTCGTATATATTCTTGACCGCCCCACCGAAGATCGACCACCTCACCGAAACTAGTTTCCCGCTGGAAGTGGTGGTTCGTTCGGAGCAAAATGGCCCTGCGAAACCAGAAACAGCGACCACTGAAACCGAAGCCGACGCCGGAGCGAGCGGGCCTCTTCGGGAGTCGAGAAGACCGGCTCATCGTCCTCGCGGGCGTCGTGATCTCGGCGGGGGTCCTCTACGACGTGTATCGACAGCAGACCCAAAGCCGACGAACGAATCGGCGCGAGAGACCGGCGCGGGGGAAGTGACAGCTCTGTCAGACCCCCGAGCGAGAACAGTAGGTTTATCAGGCTTTCAGGGCGAATCTTCCAGTAGAATTACTTCAGGAGGTCAACTTTGACAGGAAATTACGCCCAACCGGAGGTGAATATCGGACTGGTCGGTCACGTAGACCACGGAAAGACGACGCTCGTGCAGGCTCTTTCCGGCGAATGGACCGACCAGCACTCCGAGGAGATGAAACGTGGCATCTCCATCCGGCTCGGGTACGCAGACGCCACGTTCCGGCAGTGTCCCGGTCTCGACGCGCCGGAGCGATACACGGTAGACGAGGAGTGTCCCGACGGCAGCGAGAGCGAGCCGCTTCGCACGGTGTCGTTCGTGGACGCCCCCGGCCACGAGACGCTGATGGCGACGATGCTCTCGGGCGCGGCCATCATGGACGGCGCGGTACTGGTCGTCTCGGCCAGCGAACCCGTCCCGCAGGCCCAGACCGAGGAGCACCTGATGGCGCTGGACATCATCGGCATCGAGAACATCGTCATCGCCCAGAACAAAATCGACCTCGTGGACCGCGAGCAGGCCGAGCGCAACTACGAGGAGATTCAGGAGTTCGTGGAGGGCACCGTCGCGGAGGACGCGCCGGTCGTCCCCATCTCGGCTCAGCAGGAGGTCAACATCGACCTCCTGATTCAGGCCGTCGAAGAGGAGATTCCGACGCCCGAGCGCGACCCGGACGCCGACCCCCGGATGCACGTCGCCCGGAGCTTCGACATCAACCGCCCCGGCACGACGTGGGACGGCCTCGTCGGCGGCGTCCTCGGCGGCAGTCTGGTCGAGGGGAAGCTGACCTCGGACGAGGAGCTCGAACTCCGCCCCGGCCGCGAGGTCGAGGAGGGCGGCGAGACTCGGTGGGAACCCATCCAGACCAGCGTGCGCTCGCTTCAGGCGGGCGGCGAGACGGTGGACGAGGTGACGCCGGGCGGACTCCTCGGCGTCGGCACGGCGCTCGACCCGAGTCTGACGAAGGGTGACGCGCTGGCCGGACAGGTCGCCGGAACGCCCGGCACGCTCCCGCCGACGTGGGAGCGGTTCACGATGGAAGTGGACCTGCTCGAGCGCCTCGTCGGCGTGGACGACCAGGACATCGACGACATCTCGACCGGTGAGCCGCTGATGCTGACCATCGGCACCGCCACGACGGTCGGTTCGGTGACCAGCGCCCGCGAAGGCGAGTGCGAAGTCGCGCTCAAGCGACCGGTCTGTGCGCCTGCTGGCGCGCAGATCGCCATCAACCGGCGCATCGGCGCTCGCTGGCGGCTCATCGGCGTCGGCACGCTCCAAGAGTAGGATGGTCGTCACGGTCGCCATGGACACCAGCGCGCTCATGATGCCGGTCGAGTGCGACGTTCGCGTCTTCGAGGAGCTAGAGCGACTGCTGGGCGATTTCGAGTGCGTCGTCCCCGAGGCGGTCCGCGACGAACTCGCCAAACTCTCGCAAGGCGGGAGCGCGGAGGCCGTCGCGGCCAGCGTCGGCGCGGACTTGGCGGCCGAGCGGTGTCGGACGATTGAACACGAAGCATCGTACGCAGACGACGTGCTGGTCGAACTCGCGGACGAGTTCGATTACGTCGTCACGAACGACGGTCCCCTCAAGGCGCGCCTGCTCGAAGCGGGCGCACCGGTAATTCATATAAGGGGCCGGAACAAACTCGCAATTAGCAAACCTTAGCATGTACAAACGGGTCAGACTCAAGGATACAGTCGAGGTTCCCCCGGAACACCTCGCGGACGTGACGCCGAATCTAGTGAAGAAGCTCCTGCAGGACAAACTGGAGGGTCGGATGGACGAAGACGTCGGGAGCGTCGTCAGCGTCGTGAACGTTCACGACATCGGCGACGGCGCGGTCCTGCCGAACCGACCGGGCGTCTACTACGAAGCGGAGTTCGACGCGGTCACCTACGACCCCCAGATGCAGGAGGTCGTGGACGGGGAAATCGTGGAGGTCGTCAACTTCGGTGCCTTCGTCGGCATCGGTCCGGTGGACGGCCTGCTCCACGTCTCCCAGATTTCGGACGAGTACCTCGCCTACGACGAGGAGGGCCAGATGCTCGCGTCCCGCGAGTCCAACCGCACGCTCGGCGTCGGCGACTCGGTCCGGGCGCGCATCGTCACCAAGAGCATCGACGAGCGCAATCCGCGCGAGAGCAAGATCGGCCTCACCGCAAAGCAGGTCGGACTCGGCAAGCACGGCTGGCTGGAAGAAGAGCGCCAGAAGCGCGAAGCCACGACTGAGAGTGAATAACGATGGCTAGTGACCGTCTCGCCTGCCGCGAGTGTCACGCCGTGGCCGAACCCGACGAGGACACCTGTCCCATCTGCGGTTCGACCAGTCTCACCGAGGACTGGAGTGGCTTCGTCATCATCGCCCACCCCGACGAGAGCCAAATCGCCGAGGAGATGGAAGTGGACAAGCCGGGCAAGTACGCGCTGAAGGTCCGGTAAGGCGACCGTGAGCGACGCTCTCGTCACGTTGCCCGCCGAGATGCGCGGGGAACTCAAGGAGCCGATGGGGCCGATTTTCACCGACGCCGAGTCGCTCCTCTCCGAAACCGGCGAACTCCTCGTCGCCGTCGGCGACGTGGTGACCTACCACCTCGAACGCGCTGGCGTCACCCCCGACGTGGCCGTGGTAGACGGCCTGACCAAGCGCGAGGAGGTCGAAGACGAAGTCGCCGAGGGCGTCGCCCGCCTCGGCGCGACCGCCAGCGAGGTCCACGTCGAGAACCCCGCAGGGGCCATCTCCCGCGAAATGGTCCGAACGCTCCGGGCGGCCATCGCCGACCCTGAGCCGACCGTCATTGTGGTCGAGGGCGAGGAGGACCTCGTCACCCTCCCCGCCATCGTGGCCGCTCCTCTCGGCGCGAGCGTCGTCTACGGCCAACCCGGCGAGGGGATGGTCCACGCGAAAGTCACAGACGACGCGAAGGCCGAGATGTGCGATTTACTGCGTCGGATGGACGGCGATTCCGAGGCGCTGTTCGAGATTCTGGAAATCGAGTGAGGGTGACCTCGTGTCGGTGCGTTTATCATCCAGTCCCGGGGTAGCGACTGGTATGCCGCGCGCCGGAGCGTTGAAACAGATACTTCGGAGTCTGACGGTCGCCGAACTCCGGTCGGTCAGACGCGAGTATTGTCCGCGGGTGACCGAGTACGACGGCGACAAGTCCGCGTTCGTAGAGCGCATCCGCCGGTCGCTGAAGCGGTCGATGGACGACGGCGAGTGCAGTTACGGGGATCTCGTGGAAACGATTCGAGACGAGCTATCTAGCGACGGTCCGGAGCGCGTGACGACGCGAATCCGTCACGTGCTGAACGAGGTAGAAATCTCCTCGAACGCGGGCAGAGAGAGCAGTCGGTCGGTCAGAGAAGGGTGGATATGCTCGGAGATATTCCAAGGACTCCGATATCGACTTGCTGACCGGCCCTACGAAATCGAGCAGGAGGCCACTTTCGGGCGGAGTAGCGTGGATCTTCTAGTCTCACACGTCCGCGAGGACCGCCAATACGTCGTCGAAGTCAAACTCGCGGGAAGCTACAGTAGCCGCGAGCGCCTCCTCTCGCAACTCCGGAAGTACCGGAAGAAGGTGCCGAACCTCAAGCGGTCGTTCGTGCTGATGGTCGCCGAGCGCGAGCGGGACCTGCCGGAGAACAAAGAGTCAGTCGCCCACGTCGTCACCGAGGCCGAAGGCGAACCGAAGACGGAAGTCGTCCTCAAGCCGCCGAGCGATTTGCGGTACTGACGATTTGCTGTCGAACACCGACGCCCTACCGCGAGCGAACGAAGTGAGCGAGCGGACCAAGGAATCCCTCGAACGAGCGCCTCCGGCGCTCGTGAGGGGGTGACGCCGTGTTTTTGATCGACCTTTTGCAAGCGAGAGAGGGCGAGCGCCGGTGGCGCTCGCCCGAACGAGTGCTGGAAAAGGTCGTTCGTAATCCTTTTACAGTCTACGCGGCCAAGTAGTCAGTAACTGAGCGATACACATGGAAGTCGAAATCCTCTCCGAGGAGCAGAATCCGATGCTCCACCGGTCCGAAGTGCGGTTCCAGATCGTCCACGACGAAGCGACGCCCTCTCGGCTCTCGGTCCGCGACAGTCTCGCGGCCAAGCTCGACAAGGACTCCAGCGAAGTCGTGGTTCACGAAATGAACACCAAGTTCGGGATGCGCAAGACCGTCGGCTACGCGAAGGTCTACGACAGCCCCGAACACGCCCGCGACGTCGAGCAGGACTACATGCTCGAGCGCAACAAGATTTCCGCGGACGCCGACGGCGAGGCCGAGGCGGAGGAGGCTGAATAATGGCTCGACACGAGTACTACAACGACGACGGCACCACCGACAAAGAGCAGTGTCCGCGCTGCGGCGACGCGTTCCTCGCCGAACACGACGACCGAAGCCACTGCGGTCGGTGCGGTTACACCGAGTGGCAGTAAACGAAATGCGGGTCCTCGGAATCGAGGGCACGGCGTGGGCCGCGAGTGCCGCGGTCTACGACACTGAAACCGAAAACACCGATTCGATTTTTATCGAGACCGACGCCTACCAGCCGGAGAGCGGCGGCATTCACCCGCGCGAGGCCGCCGAACACATGAGCGACGCGATTCCGCAGGTCGTCGAGACCGCACTCGCGGAGGCTGACGGTCCCATCGACGCGGTGGCGTTCTCCCGCGGTCCCGGTCTCGGCCCGTGCCTGCGCACTGTCGGAACGGCGGCGCGGGCGCTGGCCCAGACCCTCGACGTGCCTCTCGTGGGGGTCAACCACATGGTTGCCCACCTCGAAATCGGCCGCCAGCAGTCCGGGTTCTCCTCGCCGGTCTGTCTGAACGCCTCGGGAGCGAACGCTCACGTGCTGGGCTACCGGAACGGTCGGTATCGCGTCCTCGGCGAGACGATGGACACCGGAGTCGGCAACGCCATCGACAAGTTCACGCGCCACGTCGGGTGGAGTCATCCCGGCGGCCCGAAGGTCGAGGAGGCCGCGAAAGACGGCGAGTACGTCGAACTGCCCTACGTGGTCAAGGGGATGGACTTCTCCTTTTCGGGCATCATGAGTGCCGCGAAGGACGCCTACGACGGCCGACGCGGCGAGAACGGCGAGAATGACGGAGACGGAGGCGTCCCCGTCGAGGACGTCTGCTACTCCCTGCAGGAGAACGTCTTCGCCATGCTGACCGAGGTCGCCGAGCGCGCGCTCTCGCTGACCGGGAGCGACGAGTTGGTGCTGGGCGGCGGGGTCGGCCAGAACGCCCGCCTCCGAGAGATGTTGCGGGAGATGTGCGACCAGCGCGGCGCGGAGTTTTACGCGCCCGAACCCCGGTTCTTGCGAGACAACGCCGGGATGATTGCGGTCCTCGGCGCGGAGATGGTCCGCGCGGGCGACACCATCCCGGTCGAGGAGTCGGCGGTGAACCCGAACTTCCGGCCGGATCAGGTTCCGGTCACGTGGCGCTCCGACGACGAGTCGGTGGCCCGGTGGCGCGAGGAGGGCGCGGAAGTCAAGGGTGCGGAGGCCACGGTCGAAATCGGCGACGAGCGCGTGACCAAGCGCAGGCTTCCGAAGAGCTACCGCCACCCGCAACTCGACGCGCGGCTCCGGCGCGACCGGACCGTCCTCGAAGCGCGCCTCACGAGCGAGGCCCGCAGGCGCGGCGTGCCGACGCCGGTCGTCTACGACGTGGACCCCGAGGAGGGCGTGCTGGTCTTCGAGCGCGTCGGCGAGGCGGACCTCCGGTCGGAGCTGACCGCCGAGCGCGTCCGCGACGTGGCCCGCCACCTCGCTACGATTCACGGCGCGGGGTTCGTCCACGGCGACCCGACGACCAGAAACGTTCGGGTCGGCGACGACCGCACCTACCTCATCGACTTCGGCCTCGGCTACAACACCGACGACGCCGAGGACTACGCGATGGACCTCCACGTCTTCGCCCAGAGCCTCGCGGGGACCGCCGACGACGCCGAGTCGCTCCAGCGGGAGTTCGAGGAGAGCTACGCCGAAGTTGGTTCGGAGACGGTCCTCGACCGATTGCGGGAAGTCGAGGGTCGGGGTCGGTATCAGTAGTGGTTCGCTCGTCTGTTTTCAAATCAGCATCCCGGCTTTCAGCACCGCGATGAGACCCGTCAGCGTCACCATGCTGGCGATGGTGCTGGCGAAGATGGCGGTGCTGACGTACTCCGGGCCGGTGAGTCCGCCGTCGCCGCCCGAGTCGTACTCGATGGTCAGGATGAGCGGCGTGACCGCGGCGGGCATTCCGGTTTCGAGGACGAAGACGCGGGCCACCGCGGGATTGGTCCCGAGTCCGAGGAGCAGGGCGACCCCGACGCCGACCAGCGGCGCGACGAAGAGTTTCAGGCCGTTCGAGACGCCGACCCGCGAGATGGCCGCGCCGTGCTGGGTGTTGGCGAGTTGGATGCCGAGCATCAGCAACATTACGGGGATGGCGGCGTCGCCGACGAGCTTCAGCGTCTCCATCGCGGCGGTGTCTCCGGCGGGCACGACTCCGAGCCATCGGGCGGCCCACGCCGCGACGACCGCGTAGACCAGCGGGAGGCGGAAGACCTCGGCGAAGGCTCCTCGGAGGTCGGTCTCGTCGCCCCGCGAGGCCAGATAGACGCCGACGGTGTACATCAGGATGGACTGGCCCGCGATGAAGAGGACGGCGGTCGAGCGCCCGACCGCGCCGAACGCGAACGCCGAGAGCGGGATGCCGTAGTTGCCCGCGTTCGGGAAGGACGAGGTGAGGACCAGCGCGCCCAGCGCGGGTTCGGACTCGCCCAGCAAGCGCCCCACGCCCTCGGCCAGCGCGACCATCGCCAGCGTGAAGACGGCGACGGCGAGGATGAGTTTCGCGGCCAGCGTGCCGGACATCGAGGAGGTGGCGAGACTGTGGAAGATGAGCGCGGGCGTCAGGACGTAGATGGTGACGGTCCCCAGCGGGTCCACGTCGATGTCGCGGGCCTTCCCGAGGAGGAAGCCGACCGCCGCGACCGACAGGACCGGCAGGATGGCCGTCCCGAGCGCAGAGACGAGTGACACGTCTCGTGAGGTGGTGGTTCTGAGGTACAAAGGTGTCGAAGGCGGCGAGGTCTGAGCGAGACGAACCGGGAAACGCTTTTGAGATGGCGTATGTAATACGCTTGTATGTCGAGAACGAATACAGACGGTGGGGGCGAACCGGAGAAAACGAACATCAACATCCGTCTGACCGAGTCGTTCCTCGAAGACATCGACGCGACGTGGCACGAGGAAGGCTACAACAGTCGGAGCGAGTTTATCCGCGAGGCACTCCGTGATGCGGTCCGGCATCCAGACCTGACGCGCAAGAGTTGGAAAGAAATCGCCGCCGTCGAACACGCACGTCGGACGGGCGAGAGCGAGACGTTCTCTCGCGAGGAAGTTCTCGAAGAGGATGAGTGACGACGATTGGACGTGGAAGTTTCGCGCACCTGCGAAACGGACGTACGACGACTTGGATGCCCACGGGCAGAACCGCATCACCGACAAGCTGGACGAAATAGTGAACGACCAGTGGCGGACTCCGGACGACTATCTGGAACCACTAACCGGGGTCCCGTATTCGAAGCTCCGAATCGGGCAGTTTCGTCTCGGTGCGGACTGCGACCGCGCGACGAAGACACTGGATGTCTATACCATCGAGAATCGAGGTAGTGCCTACAAACCCGGTGACGACTAGAACCACCTCAATCTAACATATCTATTTATAGTCTAGACACAACAATACCTAATTCTAATATATGATGGTATTTTTCTAAGAATTAGAATTGTTCGTGGTTGGCGCGCGGAGTTTCGCTGAGCGTAGCGAAGCGAGGCTGGGGAGGATGAGGCGCGGTTGCTGTTGCAGTGGCGGTGTCGTGACGAGCGAGTCACGGCTCGTCAGAGCTTTGCTCTGACGGTGCTGTGCGGTTGACTCCTGTGTTCAAGTCTGAAGCTAGCTTCTCCCCAACTCTCCATCCCACGTCACCGATTGACAATCCCTACTGTTCACGTACTCACTATCACCCACACAATCGCTACGCTCACACCATCTGACCAACCGCTCCAAACCGTCGCAGAAAAGTCCAGAACTACCCAGAACAGCAGAATCTCATTCCTCGCCCGGTGGGTTCAGGTCGCGCTGGAATTCGTCGAAGACCTCTAAGTCCTCGGGTAGGTCGTACTCGATGCGGCGGTCCTCCTTCCGGCTCTCGACCTCGGCGTCCACCGGTTCGGCGACCTCCTCCCACCCGGGCTTGACCTTGACGCTCTTGGCTGGCTGACCGGCCGCGACGTGGTGGTCGGGCACGTCGCGCTGGACGATGGACTTGGCGGCGACGATGGTGTTCTCGCCGACGCGGACGCCCGCTCGGACCATCGCGTCGTAGGTGACGCGGGCGTCGTCGGCGATGATGGTGTGGTAGTTTTTGACCTCGGTCTGGTCCACCACGTCGTGGTCGTGGCTGTAGACGTGCGCCGAGTCGGAGATGGAGACGCGGTCGCCGATGGTCAACTTCCCGCGGTCGTCGAGATGCACGTCGTCGTGGACCACCACGTTGTCGCCGACGGTGATGTTGTGGCCGTAGGTAAAGGAGATGCCCTTGAAGAACCGGCAGTTGTCGCCGCAGTCCTCGAAGAGGTGGTCGGCCAGCATCGCGCGGAACCGGAGCGCGAACTCGACGTTGTCGGCCATCGGCGTGGCGTCGAACTGCCGCCAGAGCCACTGGAGGTGCTTAGACTCGCGGAACTTCTCTTCGTCCTTCTCGGCGTAGTACTCGCTTTCGAGCGTGGCGTTGCACGGGTCGTAGCTCTGGAGGCGGACCTCCTCGGCGGGCGAAACGCGCTCGCCGTTCTGCCAGCGCTCGTAGGCGTCCCGGTCGCCGTGGAGGTCGACCAGTACCTCCTCGACGATGGCGCAGGTGTCCTCGTCGCTGGCGAGTCGTCGGTCTACGTCGGCGATGAACTCCTCTAACGAGTGTTCCATCTCGTCAGGGAGCGTGACGTGTCGTTTAGTCATGGCGGGCAATCACTTGCTTATACTTGTCATCCGTACTTGATGGGGGTTTTGGTTGCGGCGGGGAGTGTGGAAACTTCGCCCGACGCTCGCCCGGACCGCGAGAAAGAAACCGCGCAGAAACCGCCAGCGAGCCGATTAGGCCAGGAAGACGTGGCGCGGGCGGTCGGCCAGCACGTCCCGACCCCAATCGACCGTGTCCGAGAAGGCGTCGCTCCGGAAGAAGGCCATCGCGTCGTCTTTCGACTCCCACTGGCTGGCGATGAACATGTCGTTTTCGTCCTCGCGGTTGACCAGCAGGTTCGATTCGAGGTGGCCGTCCGTGTCTTCGAGGACGCCACCGACCGTCTCGAACTTCTCCACGAAGTCCTCGCGCTTGTCGGGCTTGACGGTGTAGAACATCCCCATCGTGCCGAAGCCGCTCTCCTCTCCTGCGTGGCCACCGCCACGTTCACCGGCGCGGGCCACAATGCCGGGCAGGTCGGCGAGGAACCCGCCCGCGGTGTCGGCCGCGCTCTGGGTCTCCCAGATGCTCACGACCGCCGAGCGACTGCTGTCGGCCTCCTCGCGGGTCTGATAGACCGCGGTCTTGACGTGGGTGTCGTAGTGGTCGAAGTTCTTCCGGAGGCCGTCAACCTCCTCGAAAAGCTCCTCGGGGTCGGCCTCGGAGTAGAGGACCATGGCGTAGACGTCCTCGCCGTGGGGTTGGCCCGCGTAGATGTCGAGGTCTTCGAGTTCGCCCCGGATGTCGCCCGACTCGTCGGACTCCGAGTCGTCGGAACCGTGGTTGCCCTCGCTGTCGCCGTGGTGGTGGCCCTCGCCGCCGTGGTGGCTCTCGGAGTCGCCGCCTTCGCCGTGGGAGTGACCGCCCTCACCGTGAGGATGACCGCCTTCGCCGTGCGGACGGCCGGACTCGTCGGTCCCTTCCTCGGCGGGAACCGCCTCGCCCGCCATGAACTGCGGGAGGTCCTCGGGCGGGAACTGCCGACCGAAGTAGAACGGGCCGAACTCGGCGTACTTCGAGCTACTCTCGTCGAAGCGGAGTTCGTAGAGGAGGTCCTTGATGTTCGTCGGGTCGTTGCTGAACAGGTCGACGCCCCACTCGTAGTCGTCCATGCCGATGGACCCGGTGATGATTTGCTTGACCTTCCCGGCGTAGGTCTTGCCGATTTCGCCGTGGGTGTCCATCATCTCTGCGCGCTCGTCGAACGGCAGGTCGTACCAGTTCTCGCCGGGCGCGCGGCGCTTGTCCATCGGGTAGAAGCAGATGAACTCGCTGTCTGGAATCTCGGGGTAGAGTTTGCTCTCGGCGTAGCGGGCCAGTCCCGTGTCCTCGATTTCCTCGGGCGGCTTGGTCATCTCCTCGGAGGTGTAGCCGCCGACTTCCGTGACCGAGACGTAGGAGTTCGATTGGTCGGTGTACTCGGCGAACGCGGTGTCCTCGAAGGCGCGCTCGGCCGTGTCGAGGTCGGCCATCGTCGGTCGGTAGTGGACGACCAACAGGTCGGCCTTGTGACCGAGCATCGAGAAGATGGCCGAGGAGCCCTCCTCGGCGTCGGTCACGTCCACGCGATTGCGGAGGAACGAGACGCCGTCTTCGAGCGCCGCCTCTCGCTCTCTGTCGGGCGCGGAGCGCCACGCGTCCCAGTCGATAGTCCGGAAATCGTGTAGCGCGTACCAGCCCTCGTTCGTCGCCGGGGGTTCTCTGGTCATATCTCCCTCTCGGTTCTGGGGCGGTAATAGGTTTTTGAGTTGTACGCGACGGAAAGCCGAAGGGTTTCCATCACCATATCACTTAATATCTATTATATTACCAAATATATTCTGAAATACCGGACTATATTACACAGGAGTTTATTATTATCCAACTGATTCGGTATCGTATGCCGCCTATAGAAAAGAAACGGCGAAGAGTTATCTTACTCGCGGGTGGGATGATCTTCGGGAGTTCGGGATGCCTCTCGAACTTGGAATCACTATCCGGTCGAGACGACCGCTCTCGTTCAACGACAGACAATCAGAAGCCGATTTTGGAATACGTCGTTCTAAGCAATCATCACTCGGAACCCCACGCAGTTACGCTCAGTATCGAGCGTCAGTCGGAGACAGTCCACGAGCAGACGTATCACGTACCGCAGTTCGACGCCGACTCGGATGTGGCCGGGACAAAAATCATCGAACCGCCGACGTTCGACCGAGAGCGTGGCGATTGGACGGTGGGCGCGACACTCGATTCCGGTTCCGAACAGACTCGTCTCGATTTGACAGACGTACCGCACGAGGGCGGTTGTATAAACGTTACCGTTCGGATCACCGAACAGGGCAAGTTGACAGCACTAAACGATACGCCCGACTGCACGACCACAGAAAAGAAGTAGAAACGGACTTACTTTCGGAGTGTAATCGGAGCCTTGTGCGCGAAGAACACCGGCTTACCCCGTTTTATCCTGTCCTGCAGTCGATTCATTTGGGCCGGTCCGAACCCGAGTGCTTTCCCACGCGGTTCGATTTTCCCAGCAGGAATCTTCTCAACGAGCCATCCCTCCTTCGGCCGGAATAGCGTCGTTCCGAATTTCGTTTTTTCTGAAGTTGTGGACGTAGTGAGCGTCCCGACGGTTCCTTCTGTCGGAGTGTAACTATCGTTGAGTTTGAAGTTGAACGTTACGCTACAATCTTGGTCGAGGTATCCCCACGATTCGGTTCCGATGTCGAAGTGACTCTCACCCTTCGTACAGGCCTCTATCCACCGAATATGGGAAGCATCCGCATATCGGTTATTGTAGTCCCACGTATCCGTTATCGCATAGCTACCGCTGTTGTCGCCCCAGTTTCCAAGTTTAGAGAGGGTCTGGGCGGCAGTCCACGCAAACTGCGTTACCGGATTCGCGGACACCAATTTCGAGATGGCATCCTTCACAACTGCTTTTAAGAAGTCGTCGTGATCGTGATTGTCACTATCGGGTACGGGTGCGGCCCCGTAATATTCAGGTAGATATGAGGCTTTCAGATCGCTAAGCCCTCCCGATGTGACCCATAGCTTGTGCTTTTGTACAGTTGGAACGTGTTTGCTCGGGTCGTTCGTATCGCGACCAGAGAGTGTCGTACCGATACGGAAGTCGTGACACCATCCTTCGCGGTCTCCTTCCCAAGTTGCACCGTACCAACCGACTGATGTACTGTGATACTGACCGAAATCCCACGTATTACCGATTTCTGACGAGTCATTCTTCTCCCAATGCTCTTGTGGATCCGACACAGCAGCAGCGAGAGTCGCCTCGTGTGCTGTTACTCCGAGCGATAGGACTGCACCGCTGATACCGGTGGTCGCCGTTTTCTTTAGGAACGATCTTCGAGTTCTTCCATTCCTAGTTTCTATCTTATTCGACATCCAATTCTGTAAATTCATGGCTTTATTATATAATTTTATGACTTTTAGAGACATGTCATTTTAGATTTCTAATTGTCAGTATGACGCCGAGCCGAGACACTTCCCCGACCGAAAACCTTTCAAAAGCACGGTCGGAATCTTCGGCCAATGCGGAAAAGCGGCCCGCCGAAAGGCCTCATCGCGTATCTCGTACTCGAACTGCTGGACGAGAAGCCCCGATACGGCTACGAGATACTCAAGGAAATCAAGGAAATCAGCGGCGGTCACTGGGAGCCGTCCTACGGCTCCGTCTATCCGATTCTCTACAAGTTCGAGGAGAAAGGCTGGGCCCAGCGCATCGAACGCGAGGACGAACCCGACCGCAAGTACTTCGAGCTCACCGACGCGGGCCGCGAGGAGCTACAGGAAAAACGCGAGGAGACCGGCGGCAAGGCGCGGGACTTCGCGGACGTGATTCTCGGTTTCTACCACGTCTTCGCCGCCTTCGCCACCGACGACCGCTTCGAGGTCGAGGACCGCCCGAACGAGTGGCGGTTCGACGAGGACTTCAACGGCTGGATTGTCGAGCAACTCATCCGCCACTACGAGCGGGACTTCGGCGACTTCGAGCGAATCCCCGACACGCCCGAGGAGTTCGCCGAGCGGATGGGGCTGGAGGAAGACGAGGAGTAGTCGGCGCGGCGTCGAGAATCGGGATTCGTTCTTTCGACATTGTTTTTATTTCTTTAACGGTTGCGTAGTTATCTCGTCCGGACGCAATCGGCGACCGATTGCGTCCGAACGTTTTTGTAGCAAAGCGCGGAACACGTAGTCACGATGGCATCTTCTGACGCGAACGCCGACGTTTCCGACGAGGCCGAGGGAGTGGCAGACGACGACTCCGAGGAAGAACGCGAATTTCTCGGTGCAGGGCCGGAAGAAGGGCTAAAAAAGAACTCGTCCGCCGACGAAGCGTTCTCTTCCGAGTAGGTCCCGACGCCCGTACATTTAAATCGGAAAACGGGACCAACGCTCCCCAGAATTACACGTGCAACGATTAGTTTACTATCTCGAAGACGCACGAGACGCGCTATCCTCGCTCGACGGTTCTCGCGAGACGCGAATCCGAAATAAACTCGAATCGTTTCTCGACACGCCTCGAAGCGCGTTTGCAAAGCAACTCGCTGGGCACGTTCGGCAGGTGAAACACAGGGGAAGCAAAACGCGAGCGTTCGTCACTTGGTGTCGCGGTCACTTTCGAGAGGTACTCGTCGTCCACGCGGTCTATCGAAAACGGAACGAAGACCGGTTTTTCGACTACCTTCAAGAGTACAACCACGAGGGAAAACAGTTCGCAGACCGATTCCGAGAACTCTCCGACGAGGAGTTCGAAGCGTGGAGAGCGTCGGCCAAAAACCGAAGCGACGTCTTGTTGGTCGAGTCCTGACTACCCCGACAGCAGTTGCGGCCCGAACACCATCAACAGCAGACTCACGAGCATCACGAGTCCGATGGTCGTCGTGACCATCGTCGTGAGTTGGCGGCCCTGACTCGTCGGCAACCGCGAGACGACCGCCTCGGTCCCCATCCGGAGGATGTGACCGCCGTCGAGCGGGAAGGCCGGGATGCAGTTGAAGAACCCGAGGTTGAGGTTCACCCACCCGGTCCAGAACAGCAGGTTGGCCAGCAGGAACAGTCCCCAGTCGCCGAGGAAGGAGAACGGCCCGCCCGCCGCGGTG
Organism: Halorussus ruber; assembly: GCF_004765785.1. Taxonomy (GTDB): domain Archaea; phylum Halobacteriota; class Halobacteria; order Halobacteriales; family Haladaptataceae; genus Halorussus; species Halorussus ruber. Next base: position 62,202 of record NZ_SBIT01000002.1, read on the forward strand.
TAGAAGCCGCCGTTCCACGCGACGAACCCGGCGAAGTTGTACGAGGCCCCCAGCGAGACGCTGGCGAACGGGAGCAGGAGGACGCCGAAGATGCCCGAGAGGAAGGACAGAATCGGACCGCCGATGCCCGCGAGTTCGCCGAAGCGACCGCCGAGCAGGCCGAGGTACTGACCCGCCGGGTAGAGTTCGACGCCGACGCTGTTGAACGTCACGCCGCTGTAGCCTTGGACGGGAAGGACGCCGACGATGGCGTCGCCCGCGTTGTTCTCGCCGAGCGTGATGTCGTACTGCTGGCGCTCGTAGCCGCCGGAGTTACTCGCGGCGTAGGCCGTGACGTTCACGGTCTCGCCCGATTCGTACCGGTCGGTCGCGGACCGCAGGTCGCTGGCGTTGAGGATTCGCTGGCCGTCGAGCGACGTGACGACGACCGACTCGCCCGACGGAAGCCCTGCCTGCGCCAAGGGACCGTCGGACTGGACCGTCGCCAACACGCCGACGGGACCAGTCGTCGTCTCGCCGCCCTCGGTTCGCAGGGTGACGACCTGCTTGTCCGCGAGCGCGTTCCGGAACTTCTCCTCGGTGTAGACCGTCGTGCCGTCGACCGCGGCGACGGTCGTGGTGTCGTCCGCACTGACCGAAATCGCCGAGGAGAACGGCGAGTCGGGGTGGACGCCGGTCACGAGCAGGGAACGCTGTAACTGCTTTTCGGTCCCGTCCGCCAACGTCACCGACACCGTCCGACTCTCGGCGCGCGAGAGGACCGCGTCGAGGTCGGCGTTGCTCTCGACTTGCTCGCCGTCCACCGAGACGATCCGGTCGCCCGGCCCGATGTCGGCGGCCTCGGCGGCCGAACCGGGGAGCGACCCGCCGATGGCCGCGCCGGGCGCGACCGCGATGGAACCGACGACCGGCCCGAACAGCAGGAGGAAGGCGACCAGCGTCACCGCGAAGTTGTTGGTGACGCCCGCGGCGAACATCCGGCTCTGGCTCCCGCGGTCGGCGTCGGCCCGGCTCTCCTCGTCGGGTTCCACGAACGCGCCGACCGGGAGGACGGCCAGCGCCGCGATGCCCATCGACTTGACCTCGATGTTCTCGACCCGACACATGACGCCGTGGCCGCCCTCGTGGACCACGAGGCCGACCAGCAGGCCGAACAGGATTTCGGGCGCGACGGAGAGCGGGAGGAACTGGTTGACGCCCGGAATCACGAGGACGTTCCGGGGCTGGGTCGCCGGGGTCGCTGGCGGCGGATTTCGGACGACCGCGATCGCCTGCACGAGGAGCAGCAGGAAAGTGCTGACCATCACGACCAGCGCGATTCCGAGACCGAAGTTACCCCACGCGCGCCAGAAGCGTTTGGGCCTGGCGAGCCAGTTCAGCAGCTTCTTCCCGCGTTTGGTGTGAATCGTCAGAATAGGCCCCTGAAGTCCGATATACGACGGCAAAAGCCCTTGGGAGTCCAGCGCCAGCACTCCGAACCAGTAGAGTGCGATGCCGACGACTACCCACACGAGCGTGTTCATCGGGTGAAAAAAGGGACGCACCGGTCAAAGGCGTTTGGGAACGGCCCGAACCGACCGCAGTCGAGGGCCGTCTCGGTTACCGACTGCGAGGACTACCTTACTTCGACTGCGAGGACTACTCGGCGGTCTGCCAGTCTTCTTCGAGTTCCTGTTGCTGGGACCCGGACTTGCGGCGCTGACGGAGCTTTCGGGCCGCGGCGACGCCCGCCGCGGTCCCGCCGAGGAGGACGGCCCGGCGACCGTACCGTCGGATGCGGCTCTTACCGCCCGACTCGGAGGACTCGTCCGCCTCCTCGATTTCGACCGACTCCGCGGCCTCGACGGCCTCGTCGGGGTTGACCGTGGCCTCGATCTGCTCTTCTTCGACCTGTTTCTCTTCGACCGATTCGACGCGCTTGAGCGCGGGTTTCTCGAGGTTGAGTTCGATTATCGCCATAGTATAATCTCCGTTGGGTCGGTGCGAGCGCCGACTGCATCGCCCGACTTTCCAACTACAGTTAACCGCGGCTAACCACTTTGTTATGCTGGCCATACTTCGAGCGTCGCCGCCTACAGGGTGTGTATACGTCACACGGACTCGTAAAGAGAGCTGATACTTTCGAACGAGAATCGGATATTTCGAAAGACACGCCAAAAAGGCGCTGCAATCGGCCGACGCGGCCTCTCGGAGTCGCGCTGGCGAGGAGGAGACGCGAGGTCGAGTTAGGCGCGAGCTAAACCCCCGAGCGACCCCCAGAAGGCAACGTCAAGTCGGCGGCGCTACTCCTCGCGCCGGAGGCGGGCCAGCACGAACTGTTTGTCGAGTTTGGCGAGGAAGGGACCCAACTTCGGCCCTTGGTCGTCGTCGAAGAAGAGCCGATAGCCGACCGAGAAGAACTCGCCGATGTCGATGTCGTGGCGCTTGGCGGTCTCGTAGATTTCGCCCTGAATCTCGTCGGGGTCGTCGTGATTCTCCACGAAGTCCGCGAGTTCGTCCAGCGCGGCCTCCGTGTCGGCGTCCAAGTCCACGTAGGGCATCTCGGTGCGCTTGAGTTCGTAGTCGAACTCGTTGCCGGTCCGACGTGCCCACTCTCTGGCGCGTTCGACCCGCGAGAGCGCCATCTCGACCGCCCACTCGGGCTCCTCTGCGAGGTGGCCCTCGCGGCGGGCGATTGCCTCGCGGAGGTCCGGGTCGTCGGTCATGCCGAGGACCGCCGCGAAGGTGTAGGGCAGACGGACGCGACTGTGGAACGTCTCGTCTATCACTTCGTCGTAGGTCTCGCGGTCGGCGTCGGCGACCGGCACGCTTCCGGTTTCGGGGTCGGCTATCGGGGTTCCGTCGGTCTCGAATCGGGCCGCGATGGTCGGCCGGACGACCGGCGGGTAGGCCGCCGCGGCGATTTCCTCGTCTGTCTCGCCCGACTCCTCGCCGAAGTAGGCGCGCTCGAAGGCGTCGAACTCGTCCACGAGTTGGTCCAAGTGTTCGACGCTGAAGTCCCGGGCCTTGCTCGGGTCCTTGGTGAAGAAGTACCGCAGGACCTCTGGTTCGAGCATTTCGAGCGTGTCCTGAACCATGATGACGTGGCCCGAGGACGAGGAGAACGGTTCGCCGTCGAGGGTGAACCACTCGTAGGCCATCGGGACCGGCGGCTCGATTTCGAAGACGTTGCGGGCCACGTCCGACCCGCTGGGCCACGAGCCTTCGGCGTGGTCCTTGCCGAAGGGTTCGTGGTCCACGCCGAGGACCTCCCACTGGGCGGGCCACTCGAAGCGCCACGGGAGTTTGCCCTCGCGGAAGGTGGCGGTGCCCTCGTGGCCGCATCCCTCGATGGTCTTGTCGCCAGCCTCCATGTCGGTGCAGACGTACTCGACGGTGCCCGCCTCGGTGTCCACCGAAGTCACGGTCTCGGTGATTTTGCCGCACTCCTCGCAGATGGGGTTGAAGGGGACGTAGTCTTCGTCCACCTTGTCCTGATAGTGGCCGAGGACTTCGCGGGCCTTCTGTTGGTTGTCGAGGAGGTACTCGGTCAGCTCCTCGAACTCGCCCGACTCGTAGAGTTCGGTGTTCGAGACCATCTCGACCGGGATGCCGAGCAGTTCGGCGCTCCGCTCGATGAGGTTCGAGAAGTGTTCGCCGTACGAATCACAGCACTCGAAGGGGTCGGGAATCGCGGTGTAGGGTTTGCCGAGGTTGCGCCCCAAGGCTCCGGCGTTCACGTCGCCGAGGTCCACGACGTTGCCGTCCAAGTCGGCGAGCTTTCGGGGGAGCTTGCGGAGCGGGTCGCGGTCGTCGGCGGTGAACACCTGCCGGACCTCTCGGCCCCGGTCACGGAGGGCCTCCGCGACGAAGTACCCCCGGACGATTTCGTTCATGTTGCCCAGATGCGGGACGCCCGAGGGCGAGATGCCGCCCTTGATGACGATGGGGTCGTCCGGGTCGCGGTCCAGAATCTTCTCGGCGACCGACTCTGCCCAGAACGGGTGGGGCTGTGGTCCCTGTAGGACGTAGGGGTCGTCCTCGGCGTGCATCTCGCGGGCAGTCGAATCAGCTTCCTCGCTGGACTCGGTTGCGTCGTCGCTCATTCTTCGTCTCGGACCCAGTAGGTCATCTGGTCGTCCGCGCCTTCGGGCACGATGTCGGTGCCGTCGTGTTCGCCGTACCGGACCGCGTCGGCGATGCGCTCGGGTTCGGTGCCGTCTAAGACGATGGTTCGGACGCCGGACCGCTCGATGAGTTTGGCCGCGACCAAATCGACGGGGGCGGAACTCCCGGCGGTCAGTTCGATGCCCGCGATGACGTCCACGAGTTCCCCGGCGTCGAGTTGGTCGAACTTCTGGGCGTCCTCGACCTCGTTGGGGTCGTCGCTGAAGACGCCGTTGACGCTGGTGGCGTAGACCAACAGGTCGGCGTTGACGTACTCGGCGAGCGCCGCGCTCACGGCGTCGGTGGTCTGGCCGGGCGTGACGCCGCCCATGACAGCGATGTCTCCTCGGTGCATCGCCGCGCCAGCGGACTCGTAGTCCTCGGGCGGACTCGGCGCGGCCTGCTCGGAGAGCGCCGCGATGAGGAGGCGGGCGTTCAGCCGCGTCACGTCGATGCCGATGTCGTCGAGTTCGATCTCGTTGGCTCCCAAGTCGCGGGCCGCGCCGATGTACTCCCGCGCGACGCCACCGCCACCGACCACCGTTCCGACGGTGCAGCCTTCGGCGGCGAGGTCCTCGATTACGTCGGCGTGGTCGCGTACGCGCTCCGAGCCAAGGTCCGGCGCGAGTACGCTCCCGCCGATGGAGACGACTACTTTCATTCTGTGGCCGAGTAGCCCGGTCGCGGCCTTAAGGATTGCCAACTGCCGGGACCAGCGCCCCAGTTTTCGTCACCCAATCGACGTTCTCGAACGCGCCTCGGCCCCGGCAGGAATGGGTCTCGGTCACAGCGCACACGTCCGATTTGCGCGACCGAATCGCGGTGTGGCATCGGCAGAAACAATTGAATAGGTGTCTTAAACACTATTCTTCAATCGGTAAATAATTGTGTAGTTGTCTATCAGGCTCAAGACGGGCTTCCTTATCTTCTGGCGCGCGCTGTCGCGGTCGTCACGAGCGAAGCGAGTGACTGCTCGGCGGACGCGGTTTGTCCGCCGGTGCCTCGTGCCGCGCCATCGGCGTGCGAGGTCTGCACGAGCGAAGCGAGTGCAGGCTCGGCAGACGCAGTTTGTCTGCCGGTGGACGTGGCCGCCTTGCGCGGCCACGAGGCTGGGGAGGCGTGAGGTCCGCGGTCGCGGTGGCGGTGACTATTTGGATTCGGCAGTAGCTAGCTCTCTCCGTCCTTCAGTCGAGAGTCGTGCCGACCGAACAAATTCTCGGCCCACGCCGTCCCCAGTCACCGAAGGCTACAAGCGCGCCGCAGTCCAAAATCGCGGCATGCACGTACTGAGCGTGGTCGGCTCCGACGCGGCCGCCAGAGGAGTCGCCGACCGACTGGCGACCCGCCTCGGCGAGGCGGGGCGCGTCGCGGAGATTCACCGGACCGGAACCGACGCCGAGACCCACGACGAACCCGCGGACGCGAAGTACGAACTCGACTCCGGAGGCTGGTCGGCGACCGGCCACGAGCGGTCGCTCGGCGCTATTCTAGAGGACCTCGCGCCGCGCTACGACTACGCGCTCCTCGTCGGGTTCCCCGAGGCCGACGTGCCGCAAGTCGCGGTCGGGAATCCCGAGGCGGTGGACGCCGAGTCGCCGGAGAGCGAACTCACAGAAACCGAATTCGAGGAGTCCGAACCGGCGGGCGAGGTGCTGGTGCGCGCCGAGAGCGCCGCCGACGTGGACCCCGCCGAGGTCCGGCGACTCCTCGAGGAGACCGACCCCTACGAGACGCTCGAATCGCTCGTCGCCGAGGTCAAACGGTCCGAGGACGCGCCCTACTCCGGCGCTATCGCCACCTTCACCGGTCGGGTCCGAGCGAAGGAAGACGCCGACGACGAGCCGACAGAACTCCTCGAATTCGAGAAGTACGAAGGCGTGGCCGAACAGCGCATGGCCGCCATCAGCGCCGAACTGGAGGAGCGCGAGGGCGTCTACGAGGTGGTGATGCACCACCGAACCGGCGTCATCGAATACGGTGAGGACATCGTCTTCGTGGTGGTGTTGGCAGGCCACCGCGAGGAGGCCTTCCGGACTGTCGAGGACGGTATCAACCGGCTCAAAGACGAGGTTCCGATATTCAAGAAGGAGGTCACGACCGACGAACAGTTCTGGGTCCACGAGCGTTCCTGACTGTTTATCTCTTTTTGAAATCCGGGTTTCGGAAGGTATGACAAACTTTGTCAGCCCGTGCTGAGACCGTGATTTCTCCGTCGGTGTCAGTCGTTCGCATGACGTTTCCGACGCGATGCTGAAGCAGGGAAACAAAGAGCTAGAGGCGGTTTTAAACGATAAAAGAGTCGCAGAAAACGTCGTAAAAAGTGATTTTCACCCCATTTTCCCGCCTCGTGTCGAATCTGCAACCCAAATATTCGGAAAATCACCCTAACCGACTTCCCTTTATATCATCCCCCAACCCCTACGTGGAAACGAAGATGAGCGCAACTACCCAGCCCTCCGACGCCCCCGAACCGCAGTCCAAGGAACAGCGCCTCAAGCAGTTCCTCCGGCGCAAGGCCGAGGACGGGGAGATGTACTTCAAGAGCAAGTTCATCGCGGACGAAGTCGGCCTGTCGTCGAAGGAAATCGGCGCGCTGATGGTCAAACTCAAGGACTCGGCCACCGACCTCGAAATCGAGAAGTGGTCGTACACGAGTGCGACCACTTGGCGGGTCTGCTCGGCGTAATCGTCCCAGTCGCGTGCGCTCCAGTCGAATCGTCGCGTGACGCTGTCCGATTGGTCCCTTTTCGGACGGTCCCCCTTCTTCCACCCTTCGAACCAACGTCGCCGGACTACACCCTTCCAGACACTTATCTGACACACGACCGGAACCACGCTATTTTTCTCGCGGGGTCCCGTTGTCCCGGCCATGAACCGGCGCGCGTACCTGCAGTCGCTGGTAGCGGCGGGAGCGGTCGGGACCGCCGGATGTCTGCGCACTGCCGGGAGCGAACCCACGACCACGACCGAGGAGGGTCCCCAGTTCCGCATCCAGACCGTCACGATGGAACTGGAGGTGCCGTGGGGGACGGCGTTCGCGCCCGACGGCGACCTCTATCTCACCGAGCGTCCCGGCCGAGTCCAGCGCGTCGTCAGCGAGAGCAACCGGCAGGAACTGGTCGCCGACCTCACCGACACCGTGGCGGCCCGCGGCGAGGGCGGCCTGCTGGGGTTGGCTTTCCACCCCGACGATTCCGACTTGGCGTACACCTACCAGACCTACGAGGGCGACGGCGGTCTCGCCAACCGGGTCGTGCGCCACCGCGTCTCGGAGGACTTCGCGCGCGAGTCGATTATTCTCGACGGGATTCCGGCCTCGTCCATCCACGACGGCGGCCGCATCGCCTTCGGCCCGGACGGCGCGCTCTACGTCACGACCGGCGACGCGAGCAGGGGCGACCTCGCCCAGGACCGCGAGTCGCTGGCCGGGAAAGTCCTCAGGCTGACCCCCGAGGGCGAACCACACCCCGACAACCCCTTCGGCAACGCGGTGTTCACCTACGGCCATCGGAACCCGCAGGGGCTGGCGTGGCGGGACGGAACCCTGTTCGTCACCGAACACGGCCCCTCGACCGACGACGAAATCAACCTTCTAGAAGCCGGGAACAACTACGGGTGGCCCCAAGCGAAGGGACCGACGGAGGGCGACAAATTCACCGACCCCATCGCGGCCTACACGCCCACCATCGCGCCGGGAAGCGCGGCCTTCTACCGCGGCCCCGTCAGCGACTGGGAGGGCGATTTCTTCTTCGGCACGCTCGCCGGGACGCACCTCCACCGAGTCCGGATAAACGACCGAAACGAGGTTGTCGAGCAAGAGCGCCTCCTCGACGGGAAGTACGGCCGACTCCGGACGGTCTTCACCGGGCCGGACGACCACCTCTACGTCACGACGAGCAACCGCGACGGGAGGGGGACGCCCGCGCCTCAAGACGACCGAGTGCTTCGGATTCAGCCGGTCTGAGTTCGGATTCCGGCGGTCCGGGTTATTCGCCGCGGAGGACCGCCATTCCGAGTTCGAGGAGGAAGACGACCGCGCACAGCGCCATCCCGGCGAGCGTCAGCAGTTCCGGAAGTTTCACCCACGCGGGGAAAACGAACGCGGCGTAGGCTTCAGCCTGTTTGAGCGTACTCTGGAGGGTTCCGGTGCCTCGGTAGCGACTCCGGAGTTCCGTGCCGGGGACCGTCTCGTGGTCCTCCTCGGGAAGCGAGAGTCGGTCTGCGGTGTAGGGCATCTGGACGCCCGAGTACGACCAGACGACTCTCCCGCGGTCGTTGATTTCCAGCACGCGGTTGTTGAACGTGTCCACGATGAGCGTGTTCCCGTTGGGCAGGCGGTCGGCGTCCCGCGGCCAGTGCAGGAGTCCTTTCCCGCCGTACTGCCAGACGATCTCGTTCGTCGTGGCGTTCAACTCGACCACGCGGTCGTTCCCGCTGTCGGCGACCAGCACCGTGCCGTTCCGGAGCTTGTAGGGGTTGTGCTGTTCGTTCAGGATGGTGTGGTTGCCGGGCTCGCCCACGACGTTCGTGATGTTGTCGGTCTCCGGGTCCACTTCGATCACCACGTCGAAGTTCCGAACCGAGAGCTGGAAGTTGCCGTTGTCCAGCTTGTCGATGTCGTTCATGTGCGTCCAGTCGGCCTCCCCGCCGGGGTCGGGATGGCCGCCGTACTCCTCGTAGAACTCGGTTCCTTGCGCGAGGTGGTTCTCGGCGTGCCACTCCCAGACCACTCCTCCGGACTCGTTCACCACGAACGCGCGGTCGTTGCCCATGTCCACGATGGCGGTATTGCCGTTGTCGAGGCGGTCGACGTCGTGGACCTCGTGGTGGGTGATGTACTCGTCGTACCACGAGTACTCCCAGACGACCTCCTTGGTCTCGTAGTCGAGTTCGAGGACCTTGGCCTCGATGCACTGGTCGGTGTTGACCACGAGGTGTTCGGCGGGGCACTCCGCGGGCGGGAGTTGGGTCGTCACCGCCACGAGGAAGTTGCCGTTGTCCAACTGTTCGGCGTCGAAGACTCTGGAGTTCGGCGGGTCGAACTCCCAGACGACCTCGTTATTTTCGTCCACTTCGAGGAGTTTCCCGTCCAAGCCGTAGCTCTGGACGCTGATGAGGGTGTGGCCCTCGTAGGGTCCTTCCGCAGCCGAAGTCGCCGAGACGCCCTGCTTGGCGGCCAACCCCTGGGCCCCGAGGACCAGCCCGAGCAGAAGTGCAACCCACGCGAGATACCGCATCCGCCGTCGTCGCTCCATACACGTGCCTGTCTCCTCGGTGGATTAAGGGCTGCCGGTCTCGGTCGAAAGAGGCGAATCGACGGCCATCGACTCCGTCGCTCGGCCCGGACCGACAGAAGAGCAAAGTACCATGATACCGTATGACATGATATGGGCGTTTGGGGCTGGATAGTACTCTACGTACTCCTGTTCTCCCTGCTCCAGTTGCTCATCTACCGATACCTCCGGAGCGACGAGGACGCGCCGCTGTTCCGCTCGACGCCGCCGAACCGGGAGACGGCCGCCATCGAGGAGGTTCGAGAACTGGAGGACCGACACCGGAGCGACGACCCCGCGGTGGTGGTCTGTCCGCGGTGCGGCACGGAGAACGAGACGGGATTCACCTACTGCCGGAGTTGCGTGAGTCCGATGACGGCACGGTGAGAGGCCGGGAATCGAACCGGGAGCGTCGCGCCGGGGGCGACTACCGTCGAGTAACGACAGTCCTTTCTCGCTCGCCCCCGACTCAGTACCCGAATGCCCCGCGCAGTCGCTATCAACGTCGGAGCCAACACCAACGCGCCCGGCGTCCGCGGTCCCATCTACCCGGACGGTTCGTTCGAGTTCGTGCCCATCCCCGAGGAGGCCCCGACCAGCGAACCCGTGCCGACCTACGCCGACCTGAATCTCGATACGGAAGTTCCGGCAGACGCAATCGACTCGCCGGTCCACTTAGACCCGGAGTTCGCAGAGTATCCCGAGTGCGAATCGTACACCTACGGCGACCCCTACGGCGTGAAGGCCCGACCCCTGCTGGACCTCCGCGAGGGCGACTACGCGCTGTTCTACGCCACGCTGACGACCCGCGGAACGCCCGAGCGAGAGTGGATTGCCCCCGACTGGGGCGCGTACCTCGTCGGGCAGTTCCGACTGGCGCGCGACCCGGTAGACGCCGAGGAGTACCGCGACCTGCCGGACGACGAGCGAGCGCGCTTCAGGTCCAACGCCCACGTCAAGCGCGAGGAGTTCGACGCCGCAGTGCTACTGCGAGGCGACGACGGCGAGTCGGGCCTCTACGAGACGGCGGTCCCGCTGAGTTCCCCCGAGAAGGGGTCGGAGGCGAACCGCGTCGTGACGGACCTGTCGAGCGACTCCGGCAAGGGACCGTGGTGGCGACGACCGATGAAGTTCGATGCGACCGCGACGGAGGAGGTTTTGGAATTGGCAAAGAAATAAAATCCTATTTTTAGGAAATAGAATTGTTTCTTTCGGGCGTTCGGATGCGCTTGGCTGACCAACCGGTGGGGTGGGATGAAGGGGCCGCCCGGTCGCGGTCACGCGAGGGAACCGAGCGTGACCGCGACCGGGCGGGGGCTTCAAGAAAACATCACAACGAGGGTACTGCTGTTCGTGGTTCTACTCACACCGAGACAAAGCGGGCGAGGGCTTCAAGAAGACACCACGACCCTCATTCTGCGGTTCGGAGTAGCGGTTACACCGAAAGGTCTGGTGCTGACTTCTCACAGTCGTACTAAAACGGATGTCCGAACCACCCACAAGGCACTTTAGCGACGACACGAACCACACCTCATGTCGAGGCTCGCGGTCGTGGCGCTACTCGCCTGCCTTCTCCTCGCCGGATGCAGCGGACCGCTGGGCGAGAGTACCACGACCGACGCGGAGACGACCGCGAACGCGACCAGAGCAATCGCCGCGCCGGTTTCCGAGACCGGAGTGACCGAGACGACCGAAGCGACCGGTGAATCGACCACCGAGCAGACCGCGACCAGTGCTACGTCTGCCGAGGAGACCGCGGCCGAGGAAACGGCCGCCGACGAGACAGTCGCCGAAATCGAGGAAGCCAGCGCGTCCGGCGGAACCGCCGGGGTTGATGCCGCCGAAGTCACTACTCGGACCGCCCCGCCCGAGACGACCAACGGGACCGCGACGAATCAGACCACCACCGAGACCTACGAGCGCAACATGCCCTACGAGGTCCGCGTCTCGAACTCCGGGACGGCCCACCGGAACATCACGGTCAGCGTCACGGCCGTAAACGACTCCGTCGCCGTGTTCGAGGTCTCGACGCGATTCGCACCGAACGAGACCCGCGAGTTCGACTTCACCGTCGCCGACCCCGGCGAGTACGAGGCCCGAGTCGAAGTCGAGGGGAGCGTCACGACGAAGCGGTGGGACATCGAAACGCGGGACCCCAAGCGGGCGCTCTCGGTCCACGTCTCCTCGGACGGGAGAGTCTACGTCGGCTTCCTCGATATTTGAGTTCCACCTACACTAACGTCGCCTGATACGATTTCCCCACTATTCTCGAATAGAGAGGTTCTTCAGCAATTGTCGATTGGAGCCGATAGAAATCGTCGTGTGCTTTTTAGCCTCCTCCCGGCGACGGTGTTCGGAGTCGCTGGGAATCTGATTCAAGACCTCGCGTATCTGGTTCTCGACCCACGGACAGACACGGAATGAAGGTCGCACTTTTTAGAAGCGAACGTCGGGAACAGAACTTTCATCTGTACCTCGGAAAATCGTATTCGCATGGCTAGCGCGGCGCAGAATCTCACGGAACCCCGCGTTCTCGCGCACACGAAGCGTCGCCTCTTTCCCGACGATAGCGCCGACGATTCGTACGCCGTCGTGGATACCCAGTTCACCGCCGACCGATGGCTCGCCGAGGAGCGACTCGACCGAGAACTCGCCGAGGTTCTGGCCCCCTTCAATCACGTTCGAGTCGGTAGCGGATATCCTGACCTCGTCGGCGTCAGACTCCTCGACGACGAGTTCCTCGCGGTCGAGCGATTCGGTGACGACCCACCATTAGTTGCGATAGAAGCCAAGGGGTACACCGAAAGCGGACGCGTCGGAGTCGAACGAGGCGTCGTTCAAGCGTACGACCGTCTCCACGAGGCGAACGCGGCCTACGTCGCGGCTCCCGCCAAAGCGGTGTCCCAATCGGCGCGGACCCTCGCCCGCGAACTGAACGTCGGCGTTCTCGGCGTCGAAGCCGACGGCTCGGTCGAGCCGCTGGAAACGCCCCGGCTCGTGGGCAGTCGAACGACGACGGAAACCTCGGCGATTCGATTTCAGGCGAGTGCGCAAGGCGTTGCGAACAAGTCCTTCGGCCTCAACCATCCGAAGAACTACCTCGGGTACCCGCTCGCCCACTACGCGGACGGCCCGACAGCGGAGTTGATGAAAGAGAACAAAGTCGTTCGAGAGGTCGATAGCGCACGGCAGGGAGCCGCGTTTCTGAACCTCGTCGACGACCGGCCCGAAGGCGTTCGACTGACGCCGCTCGGTCGGGAGGTGGTCCGATTCGCTCTGCACCGCTACGACTCCGCCGAAGACGCGCTAGCGACGTTCCCGAACTGGTATCGAAAGTCGAAGTGCTTCTACGACCTCGCGCCATCGTGGGGGCAACTCACCCGACGAGTCGTCTTCGCGTATCCCGCGACGCAACTCCTCGTCGAGGAGATACAGCACCTCCACGAGGATGGGTTCCCCGAGCCGATGCTCGTCGACCTCGTCGAGTACCTTCACGAACTTCATCCGTCCTTCACTGTCGAGTTGTTCATCCGGGGGACCGACGACGCCAGAGAGCGCGTTCTAGACCGAGACGGTGAACTCCGGACCGCACCGTTAGCCGATGGGAATATCTACCACTCTCCGACCGTGTTCCAACTGAAAGCGATGCTGTTCCACGCCGGGATTCTGACCGAGAGAGGCGCAGAACCCTCCAATCTCGATCCGGAGAGCGACCTCTGGGCGCTCCGTGAACCGCTGTAACTCGTTCGACAGAAATGCGCCGACCGGGAATTGAACCCGGGCTATGAGCTTGGGAAGCTCATGTCCTACCACTAGACCACCGGCGCACTACGTTCGCTTCGCTCACTTGTGCCCCGAGGCTCGAAAACGCTTCGCGTTTTCTCACCACCGGCGCTTGCTCGTCTTTTCTCCCTGCCCGCACTTCAACGTAGCGCTTCAGCCCACCCCTACAACACGCACAGGCCTGCCCATTCGTCCAGAAATCGAAACCTGACACACGTCTTTTAGTCTCCTCCCTCCCTAGACCAATCCATGATAGACCTCCGATTCTCCGAGGAGGAACTCGAAGCGCGCCGAGACCACGTCGTCCAGTTCGTCCGCGAGACCGCCGAGGACGCCGGAACCGACCGGGCGGTCCTCGGCCTCTCGGGTGGCATCGACAGCACGCTCACGGCCTACCTCGCCGTCGAGGCGCTGGGCGAGGAGAACCTCCACGGCCTCGTCATGCCGGGCGCGGTCAGCCGCGAGGAGAACATGAGCGACGCCGAGTGGGTCGCTCAGGAGCTGGAAATCCCCTACGACGTGTTTGAAATCAATCCCATCGTGGACAAACTGCTGGACGCCTACTCCGAGGCTGAGGGCGACCAGTTGGCGGTCGGCAACGCCAGAGCGCGGACCCGAGCGGTCCTGAACTACCTCGTCGCCAACCACGAGGACGCGCTGGTGTTGGGGACGGGCAACCGGAGCGAGGCGCTGGTCGGCTACTTCACCAAGTACGGCGACGGCGCGGTCGATTGCCACCCGCTGGGGAACCTCTACAAACAGCAGGTACGCCAACTGGCGACCCACGTCGGCGTGCCCGACGAGTTGGTCGAGAAGCCGCCGACCGCGGGCCTCTGGGCGGACCAGACCGACGAGGAGGAGATGGGCATCGGCTACGACAGCCTCGACGCGATTCTCGCGCTCCACGTCGACGGCCCGTTGTCGGTCACCGCCACCGCGCGAGAAGTCGAGGAAGTGACCGTGGAGCAGGTCGAGCGCGTCCGGCAGATGTACGAACGGAGCGAACACAAGCGCCGGGTTCCGCCAGCGCCCGAGCCGCTGGAGTAACCGAATCGCTGGAGTAGCCAAACCGCTGGAACAGCCGAACGGCTGGAGTTGATTTTCAGCTACTGGACTGGTTCGCCACGATTCGGACGCTGTCGCCTTTTTTCAGGACGTACTCCGTGGGGTTCACCGACTCGCCGTTGACCTGCACGACGGCGGTCTCGTTCGGGTCGTCGCCGTAGGTCGTCCCGTCGTAGGCGACGGTCCCGCCGGTCACGTCGATACCGAGCGTCTGCATCGCGTAGGCCAGCGTGACCTGCTCGGCGTGGACGTGCCACCGCTCGCCCTTCCCGTTCTCGAAGTGGAAGGCGTCGGCCTGTAGCTGGAACTTTTGGCGACCGAAGTCGAGTTCCTGCCCGCCGACGGTGGCGTCGATGGTGCCGTGGTAGTGGACCGACCCGACGTTCGTCGGTTGGGTCAGACCGCCGGTGTTCGGGTCGCTGGCTCCGCTCCCGCCCGAGAAAAACAGGACGTAGCCCAGCAGTCCGGCCAGCAGGAGGCCGCCGACGAGCGCCCCGAACATCGCGGCGGTCGGGGTCTCGTCGTCGGACTCCAGTTCGGCCACGCGGCGCTGTTCTATCGGCCCGAGTTCGCCCCGATGCTCGTCTCGAAGGTGTCGCAGGTACTGTTCGTCCTCCTGGAACGATGCTCCGCAGTACGCACACTCCCCCGTCCCCATGAAACCCTGATACGCGCCGAAACCATTCAGTCTTTGCGCCGGGAGCTATATTTCCGGCGTTCCGTCCGGGGGTTTATCAACATTCGCGCCGTAGCGTGCGGTGAATGGGTTCGACCGACCCGCCCGCTGACGGTCCGTCGTTGGAGCGACTGAGTGCCGTATTTCGCGTCTACGAGGCCCGCCGCGACGGCGACCAGTTGGTGTACTACGGCGAACCGCTGGTCCCCCGCGAGCGACTGCTGGAGACCGCGTGGCCTCTGTTCAAGGAACACGGCTACGAGGTCGAGTTGACCACCGACACGGGCGAGTACGTGCTGGTGGCCCAACCCGCGGACAACAGCATCGACGGGATTCCGTGGACCAACGTCGTGCTGTTCCTGCTGACGGTCGTCTCAACGCTCTATGCCGGTAGCCAGTGGTATCACCTTCACCCCTTTGAGAACCCTACCCAGATTATCCGAGCGTGGCCATTCACCGTGGCAATCCTTGGTGTACTGCTCGCCCACGAACTCGGTCACTATGTTATGACTCGGTATCACGGCGTAGATGCGACCCTACCGTACTTTATTCCAATACCATCACTTATTGGGACGATGGGCGCGGTCATCCGGATGAAGGGCCAGATGCCCGACCGCGAGGCGCTGTTCGATATCGGGGTCGCTGGTCCCTTAGCAGGGCTAATAGCGACAATTCTCGTGACCGCAATCGGCGTGAGCCTTCCAGCTGAACCTGTACCGGTCGAGTATATCAATGGTACGAGCACAATCGAGGTTGAGTTCGGGTATCCACCACTATTAAAGCTAATCGCGTGGGCACTTGGCGAGCCGCTCGTCTATGATGACCCAACAAAGATGGTCAACCCCGTCGTCATCGGCGGCTGGGTCGGGATGTTCATCACCTTCCTGAACCTCATCCCGGTCGGCCAGTTGGACGGCGGCCACATCGTCCGGGCGATTCTGGGCGAGCAACAGGAGCGCATCGCCGCGCTGGTCCCGGTCGCGCTGTTCGGCCTCGCGGCCTACGTCTTCTACATCGAGGAGGTGAGCAACGCCTCGGTGCTGTGGGTGTTCTGGGGGCTGTTGACCACCTACGTCGCCTACGTCGGCCCGGCCAACCCCATCGACGACGAGGGGTTGGACCCCAAGCGCAAGGCCATCGGGATTCTGACGTTCGTGCTGGGCGTGCTGTGCTTCACGCCGGTTCCCATCGAGATTATCACGTAGAGGTCTGCTTGCGATATTTTCGGTCATTTTCTGCTCTCGCAGATGTTTCTCTCCCGAAGGTTTATGTTGTAAGCGTTGTAAGGATGTGATATGCTTACAGCGACGATGAGTGTCGTGGAGCCAAAAAATGCCTCGACTCTCGGCACCAAAACCGCTGTAAGTAGGAGTGCTACCCCAATGTGTGACCAACCTGACCAACGTGTGTGCGTGCCCAATCTTCGAGGCAAGGGAGGTGCGTATGTCGGCTGATAAACGCATCCCCACCACCGAAGAAACATGGAAAGAGTTGCACGAATTAAAGGAACCCGGACAGACATTCGACGAACTCCTGACGGAACTGATTCAGGAGCATCGAGAGCGTCAGCTCGCCGAGCGAGCGCGCGAGGTCCGAGAAGCGGACCGGGAGGAGCTGACGAGTCTCGATGAGTTACGAAGTACTACTGAGTGAAGAAGCGCGAGACTTCTTCACCACACTTGACGAGAAAAGCCAGCGTATCTGCACCGAGACGCTCGGCTATCTCGAAGAGAACCCGTATCCGGGCCGCGGGCAGGGCGACAAGAAGAAACTGAAGGCGCAAGACGAAGAAATCTACCGGATACACGTCGGCCGGTCGTACACGGCGTTCTACGTCGTGCTGGAAGACGAGAAGGAAGTGCGCGTCACCGACCTGCTGGACATCGACAAAGCCCACAAGGAATACGACCGGTAGGCGTCCATTCTGGCGGTTTTTCGTCGGAAACTGTTGGCCGATAGCAACAAGTCTGGTTAATCGCCGCCGTGCGTGAACCCGCGGTCCGGTAACTCCTCGCCGTCCATCTCGACACCTGACTCGGTAACTTCCCCAATCATCGAAATCGGCGTCGGCGATTCGTTCCGAATCGCCGACAAGTCGTCCTCAGCAATCGTAAACACCAGTTCGAAGTCTTCGCCGAAGAACAGCGAGCATTCGCGCTCGTCGGCCTCGTCTTCGGCCACTTCGCGGACCGCCTCGGCGACCGGCACGCTGTCCCACGAAATCGAGAACCCGCAGTCGCTGGCCTCGGCGAGTTGGTGGAGCGAGCGCGCGAGGCCGTCGCTGGAGTCCATCATCGCGGTGGCGTGGGTGGCGAGCGCTCGGCCCGCCGTGACTCGCGGCTCGAAGCGGAACAGGTCGTTTGCGCGCTCGATTTCTGCGTCGTCGTTCTCGGGCGCGCCGAGCTCGAACAGTTCGAGCGCCGCGGCGGTCCGCCCGAGCGTGCCGGTGACGCAGACGACCTCGCCCGGACTCGCGCCGGAGCGGTAGACGGGGTCGTCGGTCGCGCCGAGTGCAGTCGTGGCGGTGGTGAACTCCCGGCTCTCGTCCAAGTCGCCGCCGACGTACTCCGCGCCGACCGCCTCGCAGACGTCGCTCGCGCCAGCGACGAACTCCGCGAGGTCGGCCTCCTCGAACTCCGGCGCGGCGTAGACCGCGACCGCGGCGGTGGCCTCGGCACCCATCGCGGCCACGTCCGAGAGGGAGGCACCGACCGATCGCCAGCCAGCGGTGTACCGGGTCGTTCCGGCGGGGAAGTCAGTGGTCTCGTGGAGCATGTCGGTCGTCAGCACGTGTCCGTCTACGACCGCCGCGTCGTCACCGGCGCGAGGCAGTCGGTCGGCGAGGAGCGACAATGCGGCCCGCTCGTCCATGCCTTCGGGTTGTCGGGCCGCGGTGAAAGGTCTGCGGTTTACAAATTTGGAGGTTGGAAGTCGGTCCGTTAGAGAGTAGAACTTCGTTTCAGAAAGCTCTCGCCCGGTCGCTTTGCCCCACAACAGTTTCCGCAGTGACCAGAGTCGTGAACGTCTCTTGAAGCCCCGCCCGAACTATCGGCTGTGTCACGGAGCATTAGCCGGTGGGAAGTCCCACCGAGCGCGGGCCTCACACCTCCCCAACCTCTTCCCTCACTCCCTCCGGTCGTTTCGGTCATCCCTCGCGCGACGATGGTGCGGCACAGGGCCGCGCCAGCGCGCGCCGGAGCAAGACAGATACATCGTTATTAGATAATTGTTCTGTTATCCTAAACAAACAATTTAATTTCTTTCCGGTTCCCGATAAGCAAACCCTACCCGACGCGACCGCCACCGACTCGATGCTCGTCTTCGGTGGCTTCAAGCCGTGACCGGTCGTCGGTGGGAGTCGATGGACGTAGATTTCGGGGACGCGCGCTCGATACTCGTCGGGTTCGGCGCTGGCGTCGTCGTCCTGCTGGCGCTGTACTCGCTGGTCGGACTGGAGGACGTGCTGTCCGCGCTCTCGCGGGCCGACCCCCTGCTGGTCGGGGCGGTCTGCGCCGCGGCGGTCGCGTGGCTGTTCGCGTGGGGGTTGGCGCTCCGAACCGTCCTCGGCGTCATCGCTGTGCAGGTGACGATGTGGCGCTCGTTCCTGCTGTTCTCCGGGGCGACGTTCGCCAACAACGTCACGCCGTTCGGGCAGGCGGGCGGCGAACCCTTCAGCGCCCTGCTGGTCTCGCGCTCGACCGGGACCGAGTACGAGAACGGCCTCGCGGCGGTCGCCAGCGTGGACACGCTCAACTTCGTCCCCTCCATCTCGTTCGCGCTCCTCGGCGTGGGCTACTACGCGACCCAGTTCACGGTCGGCGACCGCGTCGAGTTCGCGGCGGTCGCGCTCCTCGCGCTGGCGCTGGCGGTACCGATTGGGGCCTATCTCGGGTGGCGCAACCGCCACCCCATCTCGGACCTCGTGGTCGGCGTCGTGATTTCGGCCGGAGGAGCAATCGGCCGGGTCGTCCCTCGCGTCGAGGCCCCCGAGGAGTCCCGGGTTCGGGACCGCATCGAGGGCTTCTTCGCGGCCTTGGAACGAGTCGCGGGCGACCACCACCAGTTGGCACTCGCGCTCTCGTTCTCGGCGCTCGGGTGGTTCCTGCTGTCGGTGTCGCTGTGGCTCTCGCTGGGCGCGCTCGGCCACTGGGTCCCGTTCGCGGCCGCGCTGTTCATCGTGCCGCTCGGGAGCGTGGCGGGCGTCACGCCCCTGCCCGGCGGCCTCGGCGGTATCGAGGCCGCGCTGGTCCTCCTCATCGTCCCCATCACGGGCGTCGACGCCCAGACCGCGGCCGCCGCGGCGCTCCTCCACCGCGGCGCGACCTACTGGCTCCCGGTTCTGCTCGGCGGGAGCGCGACCGCGATGCTGGAGGCCGACAACGTCCAAGAGTCGCCCAGCGACTGACAACGATTCGCAAATCCGCCACGTTTCGTAACGATGCTTTTAAACGCCGCGGACGGGAATTCGTGGGTATGACGACGCTCTACGACGTTCCCGCGGACGACCTCATCGACGCGGTCGCCGCGAAACTGGAGGACCGATTCGACCAACCCGACTGGGCCGAGTACGTCAAGACCGGCGAGAGCCGCGAGCTTCCGCCCCAGCAGGAGAACTTCTGGCACCGACGCGCCGCCAGCCTCCTCCGCAAAGTCGCCACCGACGGCCCGGTCGGCGTCGAGCGACTCTCGACGGAGTACGGCGACAAGAAGGACGGCTCGAACCGCTACCAGGTCGCGCCCGAACACCGCACCGACGGGAGCCAGAAGGTCATCCGGACCATGCTTCAGCAGCTCGAAGACGAGGACCTCGTCGACACCGAGGGCAACGCGGGCCGCATCGCTACCGGCGAGGGTCGCAGTCTGCTCGACGACACCGCGGGCGAGGTCATGGAGGACCTCGACCGTCCCGAACTCGAACGCTACGCCTGACGACCGACGAGAGTCGCAGATTTTTCCGACGACCGACTGCTTGGGAGCGGCGAGCCTCTCGAAAACCGTCCTCGCTCCGTAATCATTTTTGGCCGCGGGCGTTAACTACGAGACAACACATGAGTGACCAGCCCGACGACGAGCGACTCGAAGAACTCCGCAAGCAGAAGATGCAGGAGATGCAGGAGCAGGGCGACCAGAGCGAGGCCCAAGAGCAGGCCCAGCAACAGGCCGACGCCCAGAAGCAGGCGATGCTCCGCAAGCACCTCACCGACGGCGCGCGCAAGCGACTCAACTCCGTCCGGATGAGCAAGCCCGACTTCGCCGACAAAGTCGAGCGCCAAATCCTCGCGCTGGCCCAGAGCGGCCGCGTCAGCGGCAAAATCGACGAAGACAAGATGAAGGAGTTGCTCCGCGAACTCAAGCCCGATTCCAAGAGCTTCAACATCCGCCGTCGGTGAGATGGACCTCGGGCTACTCTACAGCGGCGGGAAGGACTCGACGCTCGCCGCCCTCCTACTCGAAGATTTCTACGACGTAACGCTCGTTACGGCCACCTTCGGCATCGCCGACGCGTGGGACCACGCCCGACGGACCGCCGACGCGGTCGGGTTCGACTTCGAGACGGTCGAGATGGACCAATCGGTGGCCGAGGAGGCGGTCGAGCAGATGGTCGAGGACGGCTACCCCCGCAACGGCATCCAGAAAGTCCACCTCCACGCGCTCGAAGTCGTCGCGGGCATGGACTTCGACGCGGTGGCCGACGGTACCCGGCGCGACGACCGCGTGCCATCGGTCTCTCGGGCGCAGGCCCAGAGCCTCGAAGACCGCCACGGAATCGAGTACATCGTCCCGCTGGCCGGGTTCGGCCGGGGCGCGGTCGATTCGCTGGTCGAGGAGACGCTCGAGGTGACGACCGGTCCGAGCGAGCAGATTCCGAAGGCCGACTACGAGGCGGAACTCCGCGCCCTGCTGGTGCGAGAACACGGCGAGGAGGCCGTCAGCGAGGTGTTCCCTGACCACACCCAGACCTACGTTCAGGGATTCGCGCGGGCCGACGACGCGTCGGAGAGCGACGCCGAAGCGCCGACCGCCGGGTCCGGCAAGACCGACGCGAAGTAAAAGTTTCAAGCGCGCGCTCCTCTAACGCTCCCTCATGTACGACCGCATCAAGGGCTTCCGCGACTTCTACCCCGGCGAGATGGGGGCGCGCAGGGAGACGTTCGACGCGCTCGAGTCGACCGCGCGCCGGTACGGCTTCCGAGAAATCGGGACGCCCGCGATGGAGCGCACGGAGATGTACGTGGACAAGAGCGGCGAGGAAATCGTCGAGGAACTCTACAGCTTCGAAGATCAGGGCGGGCGCGACGTGGCGCTGACGCCGGAACTCACGCCGACGGTCGCCCGGATGGTCGTGGCGAAACAGCAGGAGCTATCCAAGCCCATCAAGTGGTTCTCGACTCGGCCCTTCTGGCGCTACGAGGAGCCCCAGAGCGGTCGCAAGCGGGAGTTCTACCAGACCAACGTGGACATCTTCGGCTCCTCGGAACCCGAGTCCGACGCCGAACTGCTGGCGTGCGCCGCCGACGCGCTCACCGACCTCGGGTTGACGAGCGAGGACTTCGAGTTCCGGGTCAGCCACCGCGACATTCTGGGCGGTCTGCTCGAAGCCTTCGACGCCGACGTGGACACCGAGGCCGCGATTCGCGCGGTGGACAAAAACGAGAAGGTCAGCCAAGACGAGTTCTACGGCCTGCTCAACGACGCCGGACTCTCCTACGACCAAGCGCGGGAGTTCGACGGCCTGCTGGACACGCCCGAGGAGGAACTCGACGACCTCGTGGCGTTCGCCGAGACCCAGCGCGTCGAGGAGGCGGTCGAAAACCTGACCGACGTGCTGGACGCCGCCGACGACTTCGGCGCGCGAGACTACTGCACGCTCTCGCTGGACACCGCCCGCGGTCTGGACTACTACACCGGGGTCGTCTTCGAGTGCTTCGACTCGACGGGCGACGTGAGTCGGTCCATCTTCGGCGGCGGGCGCTACGACGACCTCATCGAAGGCTTCGGCGGTCAGCCCACCCCCGCAGTCGGGTTCGCGGTCGGCGACGCGACGCTGACGCTCCTGCTCCAGCGCGCTGGCGTCTGGCCGGACGAGGAGCTTTCGACCGACTACTACGTCCTGCAAGTCGGCGACACCCGCGACGTGGCGGCCGAGATTACCAGAGAGCTTCGGGGAGAAGGCCACGTCGTCGAGACCGACGTGTCGGGCCGGAGCTTCGGCGGGCAACTCGACTACGCCGACTCCATCGGCGCTGAGACGGTGGTCATCGTCGGCGAGCAGGACCTCGCCGACGGCAACGTGACGGTCAAGGACATGAACTCGGGCGACCAGACGCAGGTCCCGGTCGAGGACTTCCCGCCCGAAGACGAACCGCGACCGACCTACGAGGACTTCGAGTAACCGAACAGTTCAACCTTTTTAGCACCGTCCGTCCTACCACCGGACATGCACGAGCGTTCGGTACAGTTCGAGAAGAAGCGACTCCTCGGCACGCTGTCGGTCCTGACGTTCGGCCTGACGGCCCTCGCGGCGGTGTTGCACCTGGATTTCATCGTCCCGGTCATCTTCGTGCTGGGCTACTTCGTCCTCGTTCCGATGGTAGCGATGCTGGGCGACTCACTCCCGATGGTCGCAAGCGAGAGCGACGAAGACGCCGCTGTCGAATCGGTGCAGTCGGCGTCGTCCGGCGACGACGCGATAGACGAACTCCGGGCGCGCTACGCCAGAGGAGAACTCACCGACGCGGAGTTCGAGCGACGACTCGAACGACTGATAGAGACAGAGGACGCCGACGCCAAGCGGTCGAAAGAGCGCGTCTTCGACCGCGAGTGAGCGGTCTCCCGGGTGAACCAATCCGTTGCGGTCGCTCCGGACCGCCAGTCCGAAGCGACCGCTGGCGAGCGCGACAGGGAGCGAGACGAGAGGAGCGACTGTCGAAGTGGCGAACAGACGGCACGCGCGAGACGCGGAGGAGGGTGCCGTGCAATCGCGGACTCCTCCGCGGCGGTTCTCAGGTCACGGACGGGGTTGGTCCCGTGTTCGTATTTAAATTCTCGCGCCGACCGGGCGGTGGCGGTCGGGCGTCTCAGACCGGGCTGAGCGACTCAAGTGGAAATAAATACAATCGGTAAAGAATTATCCCTATGTCTTTAGTAAATATCTTGGTGTCTTTTGTCCCGCCTCGCGCGCGCCGGACGCCCTTCCCGCCGAATTAAGTGCCTCCGCGCTCGACTCCGAGTCGATGCGAGCCTTCCGGGTCGCCTACGACGGTCGGCCGTTCCACGGCTTCCAGCGCCAGCCGGACGTGCCAACCGTCGAGGAGGCGATTTTCGACGCGGTCCGGGCGCTCGGCGTGGCCGACGGAAAGCCCGAGGGCTACGCCGCGGCGGGGCGGACCGACGCCGGGGTCTCGGCAGTCGCCCAGACCGTCGCCTTCGAGTGCCCCGACTGGCTGACCCCCGCCGCGTTGAACAGCGAACTCCCCGCCAGCGTCCGAGCGTGGGCCAGCGCCGAGGCCCCGCCGGGCTTCCACGCGACCCACCACGCCGAGTCGCGGGCCTACGTCTACCACCTCTACGCGCCCGACGCCGACCTCGGGCGGGCCGAGGAGGCCTTGTCGCGGCTCTGCGGCGGCGAGAACGACTTCCACAACCTCACGCCCGACGACGAGAACACCGTCAGAGACCTCCGCGGCGAGGTCCACCGAGACGGCGAGTACCTCGTCTTCGAGCTCCGGGCTGGTGGGTTCGTCCGCGAGATGGTCCGGCGCGTCGTCTCGCTGGTCCGCGCCGTCGCGTCCGGCGACGCGGAGGTAGCGAAAGTCGAGCGCGTCCTCGGCCCGGAGCAAATCGACGGCCCGGCAGGTATCGCGCCCGCTCCGGCGTACCCGCTCGTGCTGGTCGATGCCGTCTACCCGCGACTCGACTTCTCGGTGGACGAGGAGGCCGCCGCGAGCGCGCGCGAGGTGTTCGAATCGCTGCGCGAAGAACGCGCGACGGGGGCACGAGTCGCGTCCGAGATTTCGACGCGAGTCGAGTCACCGTAACGATAGATTACCGTTTCGGACTCTGGGATTCAGTCTGTCGTGGAATCGCCAGCAGAAAATAAGCCGTCTTTAAAATACCACGCTGGCAATTAGCGTTATTATCTCGGAGTCCGAAGGTGGAGGTGACGGTAGCGAGTGCTATCCCATGGCACCACCATTTCGGATACCGCACTCCTACCGTCGTTTTACGTGGCTTGGGAGCGTTCTCTCGTCGTTCCAGTGGTGTCGATGCCGGTCAGTCACGAGGATTCCGTATTCGAGGTCGCCGCTCTCGTGAATCGTCGGTTCGCTCTTCTCGGGAAGAGTCGTTTCCCTCGTCACCTCTCTCTGAGTTTTCCGTATGCTGGGCCGGTCCGGGAATCGCGGACAAAAACGGGAGCGACCGGAGCGCGACGAACGCGAAGCTGGCACCGTAGTACCCCAACAGAAAGAACTGCACCGCCAGAACCCACGCTATCTCGTACCTCCGGTTCTGAATCGAGAAGAGCAAAGCGAGATAGAGGGCGATACCGAACATCGAAAGCCCCTTCGCGTGTTCCGCGAGTCGCTGGTTCGTCCGGTGGACAATTTGTCCGATGACGACCACGAACGCGAGTCGGCTGAGCTTCGGGATAATCATGGCCTGCTCCGGTTCGACCGGGAAGATGGCTCGATATATCCGACGAGCGTCGCCGTCGTTGTCCGCTACGCCGCCGTTCCAGACCTCCGCGCCGCTCAGTATCGTCACCAGCCGGTCGAACGAGACGAGACTCGTCATCGTGACGAAGGTCGTGAGCAAGACGAATACGAACAGCGACAGGAGAGCGAGCTGTTCGGTCTCTACTCCGTCTATCCGGTCGGAGACCGTTCTCTTGACAGATTTACTGCCTGAAGCCATACGATAGATTCGCTGCCACTCGACGAAAAAGTTTTTCAGCGTTTGAGCGGTCTCATTCCCACCCCTCGGGCCAGATTCCGGCCGCCTTCATGCCCTCCTCGTAGTTCCCCGCCCGGAGATTCCCGGCCACCGACTCGGCGCTCGGTCGGGGAATCTCGTCGGTCCGGGCCGCCTCGCGGACCAGCAGGGCGGTCAGCATCGCGTGTTCTCGCAGGTTACGGTCGTCTACCTTGTCGCGGGTGTCGGCGTGGGTGTGACCCCAGCCTCGCCCGCGTTCGCTTGCCGCGGCGGTTTGCGCCGCGCGCTCGCTGTGGAGTTGGAGCGCGGGCACCCCGCGCTTGAGGAAGGGCCAGTGGTCGCTGAAGGGGTGGACCTGCTCGCGGACTGCGATCGGCTGGTTGGCCTCGTCGGCGACCGAGTCCACGATTTCCTCCATCCGCTCCGAGCCGTGAGTGTGAGCGCGCAGGTCGCGGAACCGGCCCGCGCCGTCCACGTTCACGACCGCCTTCACCGAATCGAGGTCGAGACGGTCGGCGAGCGCGTCCGCCCCGAGGAGGCCGATTTCCTCGCACCCGACGCCAGCGACCCGGACCCGCGTGTCGAGGTCCATCTCGGCAAGCAGGTGGGCCGCCGCGACGACCACCGTGATGCCACAGCCGTTGTCGAGCGCGCCCTCCGCGATGTCGTGGGCGTCGTGGTGGCCGACGACGAGAATCTCGTCGTCGGTGTCAGGACCGAGTTGGCCGTGCGTGTTGTGACTCGTCGCGGGACTCGTCTCGGCGTCGACTCGGAGGGCCGCCCGCGCGCCGCGGTCGGCGTAGTCAGTTAGCCAGTCGCCGGTTTCGAGACTCACGCCGACGCCCGGAATCGCGGCCTCGCGGTCGAACCGGAGCGACCCGGTTGGGGGCAGCTGGCCGGGCTTGTGATTCCGAAAGACGAACGCCTCCGCGCCCGCCGCGGCGGCGTGGCCGAACTTCTCCATCCGGTGGATGAACCGCGAGCCTTTCGGGGTGGTCGTGGAGGCGACCACGATTTTGCCCTCGACGTCGAGGTCGTCCAGTTCGTCGGGCGTGCCGTAGCCCGCGTCCACGAGCTCGCCTCGGACCTCGCCCGGCGGCGAGTAGGGGAGCGCGATGGTCTCGAACGAACGCTCGACCGGGTCAGTGACAGCGAGTTCGGCGTCTCCTCGGGTCCAGCGGTGCATCTCGAACGACTCTATTTCGACCTCTCGTGCCCCCGCTCGCTCGAACCCCTCGGCGACGACTTGTGCGGCCCGGCGCTCGCCGGGGTGGCCGCCCATCCGGTCGCCGATTTCGGTCAGTTGCGTGATGAACTCCCACGGGTAGTCGTCGCGCCACGCCTCGCCGAGCGTGGCCGCGGTCTCCGGGTTCATAGCGTGCAAATGAGTCGCCGACGCTCAAAAACCTCCGCCCGCAGATTCCCATCCGCGGGTTCTCACCCGCAGCATCCCGCCCGCAGATTCGGCGGGTCTCGGGCCGCGAGCGGACGCTACCGGCCAAAATTTCCGGAAGTGGTCTCCGAATGACAAAGGCTTACAGTACGGGTTTCCTAATCCATGGGTATGAGTTCGGTTCCCGAGCGGTCGGAGATTGACACGGAATACAAGTGGGACTTAGAGAGCATCTACGCGACCGACGACGAGTGGGAGGAGGCCTACGAGGAGGTCCAAGAGCGCTTGGACGAGTTGGAAGCCTACGAGGGTCGGGTCACCGAGGACGGCGAGACCCTGCTCGAGGTACTCGAACTCCGCGACGAAATCATGCGGCAGGTCGAGATGGTCGTGGGCTACGCCCGGATGCGGAAGGACGAGAACACCGCAGATCAGCACTATCAGGCGCTCTCCTCTCGCGGGTCGGCGCTGGCCTCCCAAGCCAGTAGCGCGAGCAGTTTCATCGGTCCCGAGATTCAGGACCTGAGCCGGGACGAACTCGACAGCCTCGTCGAGGAGACCGACGGACTGGAGCAGTACGACCACTACCTCCACGACGTGCTTCGCCTCTCGGAGCACACTCGTTCCGCGGAAGTGGAGAACGTGCTGGCGGAACTCGGCGAGGTCACCGGCGCGTCGGGCGATATCTACAACATGCTGATGAACTCCGACATGGAGTTCCCGACCGTCGAAAAGCCGGACGGCGACGCGGTCGAAATCACTCAGAGCAACCTCACCAACCTCCTGAAGAACCAAGACCGGGAGTTCCGCCAGACGGTCCACGAGCAGTTCTTCGAGGAACTCGGCGAGTTCCACAACACCATCGGCACGGCCTACAAGAACAGCGTGAAGGCCGACGTGCGCCTCGCCCAGATTCACGACTACGACACCGCCCGCGAGGCCGCCATGGACGGCCCCAACATCCCGGTCGAGGTGTACGACAACCTCCTGGACACGGTCCGGGACAACCTCGACAAACTCCACCGCCACGCGGAACTCAAGCGCGAGGCCCTCGGCGTGGAGGAACTCCAGATGTGGGACCTCTACATGCCCATGACCGAGACCGAGACGCCCGACGTGGAGTACGAGGAGGCCCGCGACCACATCGTGGAAGCGGTCGGCGCGCTCGGCGAGGACTACCAGAACCGCGTGCAGGAAGGTCTGGATTCGCGCTGGGTAGACGTCTACGAGACCGAGAACAAGCGCTCCGGCGCGTACAGCGGCGGGGCCTACGACACCCAGCCGTTCATCCTGATGAACTATCAGGACGACATCTCCTCGATGTTCACGCTGGCCCACGAACTCGGCCACTCGCTCCACAGCCAACTGACCAGCGAGAACCAGCCCTACGTCTACGGCGACTACGAAATCTTCGTCGCGGAGGTCGCCAGCACGGTCAACGAGGCCCTGCTGACCCGCCACCTGCTGGACACCGTCGAGGACCCGACCTTCCGGCGACACGTCCTCAACGAGTATCTGGAGCGGTTCCGCTCGACGCTCTACCGTCAGACGATGTTCGCCGACTTCGAGCATCAGACCCACCAGTTGGTCGAGGAGGGCGAGGCGCTGACCCCCGGCAAGGCCGACGAGATTTACGGCGACCTCAAAGCGGAGTTCTACGAGCCAGCGGTCGTGGACGACCACATCGCCCGCGAGTGGGCCCGGATTCCGCACTTCTTCAACTACACCTACTACGTTTACCAGTACAGCACGGGCATCAGCGCGGCCGTCGCGCTGGCCGACGAGATTCTCGAATCCGGCGAACCCGCCGCCGAGCGCTACCTCGACTTCCTCCAGAGCGGTTCGACGGAGTACCCCCTCGAACTGCTCCGGACCGCGGGCGTGGACATGTCCTCGCCGGAACCCATCCAGCGCGCTCTCGACGTGTACGGCGACCACCTCGACCAGATGGAGTCGCTCATCTAGTCGGGTCGGTGGGGAGGAGTACTTCGGGCAGTAATCGGCGTAGCGATCGAGACCTCGACAGTTCTCGAACTCGAAACCGCAGGAGCAGACGGGACAGCGAAGGTTTCGAAAGCCCTCGCGCGGTTCGCGGTCGCTCAGCGGGATATTTCCGCGCCTCGCTGACGCTCGGCGCGAAAATAGTTGCCCGCTGAGCCGACCACGGCCTCCGGCCGCGAACCCCGCTCGCCCTTTCATTCCACCAGGACAGTAACCGGTCAGTCGAGCGCGCCCAGTTGTTTGTTCACCCGACCGAAGCGAGTCGGTGGACGTGCGTATCGGGGTACTTAGATAACTATAAGTTTCTTTTAGACATAAAATACTTTCTCTAGGATACCTCCACGATTTCCTCGACCGAACCACCGACGAGCGCGGACATTTTCATTTTCTGATAACGCCCGCCCCGGTTTATATAGCCCACGTGTAAAGAGCGGGATATGGAACGTCACCTGCTCGCTCGGTACGAAGACGCACTCTGGTGGTCGATGGACCGACTCGGCGTGACCGAGTCGGTCGAGCGCAAGGTGCTGGCCGCGGTCGCAATCCAGTTCGCTATCTCGATCGGACAGGCTGTACTGCCGTTTCTGGTCTCAGGTGTCGCCCGCGTCGCTCTCACGGTCGGTCTGCTCGCCGCCGCGGGAATCGCGTTCGCCAACACCGTGCTGGTCGCTCGCCGGGACATCACCGAACCCATCGCGGCGCTCGACCAAGCGGCCGACGCCATCACGGCCGGGAACCTCGACGCGCCAGCCCCCGAGAACGACCAGTGCGACGAAATCGGGAACCTCGTGACCTCCTTCACCGACATGCGGTCGTACCTCGGCGTGGTCGCCGAGCAGGCCGCCGCGCTCTCCCGACAGGAGTTCGACGACCCCGTGCTGGACGAGGAGGTCCCCGGGGAGTTCGGTGCCTCCTTGGACCGGATGGCCGAGAGCCTACAGAGCTACACCGCCGACTTGGAGGCGACCACGGCAGAACTCGAAGCCACGACCGCAGACCTCGAACGCCGCTCTGAGAACCTCCGGCAACTCGTGACCGCGTTCGGCGACGCCGCCGAGGACGCCAAGGGCGGCGACCTAACCGCGACCATCGACGCCGGGGTCGCCGAGGAGGACCTCCACGAGGCGGTCGTGGACAACTACAACGCGCTCCTCTCGACGCTGGCCGACGCGGTGGGCGAACTCGCTGACTTCGCCGACGAGGTGGCGACCGCAAGCGAGGAGGCCGACGCCGACCTCCGCGAGGTCAGCGAGGCCAGCGACGAGGTCGCATCGGCGGTCGGAGAGATTTCGGAGGGAGCGGCCCGCCAGACAGACCGCCTCAACGAGGCCGCGGCCGAGATGAACACCCTCTCGGCCACCATCGAGGAAATCGCGGCCTCTGCCGACGAGGTGGCCCGGACCGCCGGGACCGCCACCGAGCGCGCCCGGTCCGGCCGGGAGGCCGCCCGCGAGGCCGCCGACGAACTCGACAGGGTCGAGGACGGCATCGACCGGACCGCCGAGGCGGTCGAGGAACTCGTGGCCGATATCGGCGAAATCGACGAGGTGGCGTCGTTCATCGAGGAGGTGGCGACCCAGACCAACCTGCTGGCGCTCAACGCCTCGGTCGAGGCCGCCCGCGCCGGAGAGCGCGGCGACGGGTTCGGCGTGGTCGCCGACGAAGTCAAGAACCTCGCGGAGGAGACCAGCGAGGCCGCCGACGAGATTACGGCGCGCATCGAGCGGATTCAGGCAGACTCCGAGGAGACGCTGACCGACGTGCGAGAGACCCGCGAGCAGGTCGGCCGGAGCGTCGAGACGGTCGAGGACGCGCTGGGCGACTTCGAGGACATCGCCGACGTGGTGGGCGAGGTCGACGCCAGCGTGCGGGAAATCAGCGACGCGACCGACCAGCAGGCCGAGTCCGCCGAGGACGTGGTGGCGATGGTCGAGGAGGTCGCGGCCATCAGCGAGGAGACCACCGCCGAGTCCGAGACCGCGGCCGCCGCGACAGAACAGCAGGCGACCTCGCTGTCGGGCGTCGCCGAGCAGATGGCCTCGCTCTCCTCGAAGGCCGACGAACTCGACGCGCTCCTCGGGGAGTTCCGACTGCCCGAGGAGAGCAAATCGGCCGAGAGTCGCGGGACGGCGCGGCGACCCGCCGGTGCCGACTGACCGCCGACTAATCGCCGACCGACCACCGAGAGAGAATTTTCCGAGCCAGTTCGGCGAAAGGCTTTTTTGCGGGAGAACGACCGAGACCCAAAGGCACTTTTAAGCCGGTGGCCTAAGGGTGAGTAGCAACGATGTCGCGTAGCCCACCCCTCCCCGACCAACCGACACTCGAACTCGACCCCGAAATGACAGACCGGGAGCGGCTCGCGGCGCTCCGCGAACACTTCGCCGAAATCGTCGAGGTGAACGACACGCTCGAAGAGCGCCTCGACGACGCCCAAGAGCGCCGCCGCGACCTGCGCGAAGAGGTCGATAGGCTCGAACGCGAGAACGAGACGCTGAAGACCACTTCCCTGTACGTCGCCACCGCCGAGGAGTTGACCGACGACGGCATCATCATCAAACAGCACGGCAACAACCAGGAAGTGCTGACCGAGGTCTCGCCCACGCTCCGCGAAGAAATCGAGTCGGGCGACCGCGTGGCCGTCAACGACTCGTTCACGGTCCAGACCGTGCTGGAGTCCGAGAAGGACGCCCGGGCGCAGGCCATGGAAGTCGACGAGTCGCCGGACGTGACCTACGACCAGATCGGCGGCCTCGAAGACCAGATGCAGGAGGTCCGCGAGGCGGTCGAGCAACCCCTCGAAAACCCCGAGCAGTTCGAGTCGGTCGGCATCGAACCGCCGAGCGGCGTCCTGCTCCACGGCCCGCCCGGCACCGGCAAGACGATGCTGGCCAAAGCCGTCGCCAACCAGACCGACGCCACCTTCATCAAGATGGCCGGGTCGGAACTGGTCCAGAAGTTCATCGGCGAGGGCGCGAAGCTGGTCCGGGACCTCTTCGAGTTGGCGAGCCAGCGCGAGCCTGCCATCGTCTTCATCGACGAAATCGACGCCGTGGCTTCGAAGCGCACCGACTCGAAGACCTCCGGTGACGCCGAGGTCCAGCGCACGATGATGCAACTCCTCTCGGAGATGGACGGCTTCGAGGACCGCGGCGAGATTCGCATCATGGCCGCGACCAACCGCTTCGACATGCTCGACCGCGCCATCCTCCGGCCCGGCCGGTTCGACCGCCTCATCGAGGTGCCCGAACCCGACGAGGAGGCCCGGCGCAAGATTCTCGACATCCACACCCGCGACATGTCGG
The DNA here is from genome assembly GCF_004765785.1 of Halorussus ruber. Classification (GTDB taxonomy): domain Archaea; phylum Halobacteriota; class Halobacteria; order Halobacteriales; family Haladaptataceae; genus Halorussus; species Halorussus ruber. The sequence continues at coordinate 93,777 of NZ_SBIT01000002.1, forward strand.
TCGCCGACGACGTGGACTTCGGCAAACTCGCGGGCGAGACCGAGGGCAAGAGCGGGGCCGACATCGAGAGTCTGACCACCGAGGCCGGGATGTTCGCCATCCGCGACGGCCGGACCGAGGTCCGCCAGTCGGACTTCGAGGACGCCCTCGACAAACTCGGCGAGGACGACGAGGCGAACATCGTCACCAAGGGGTCGTTCGTCGGCTACGCGTACTGAACCGGGGACGTTCGGGAGTTTGGGCTGGTCTCTCTTTCGGGATTTTTGCGACGAGCCGTGCGGTCGGTGAAGCAGCCGACAGCAAGCACTCGGCGAATCAATCGACGGGGTGGGATGAAGGGGCCGCCCGGTCGCGGTCACGTGAGCAAAGCGAACGTGACCTTGGGAGACGCGGTTTGTCTCCCAGCGTCCGAAGGACGTGGTCGTCTGAGCGACCCCTATCGCGGGCCGGGCGGTGTCTTGCCGAACGAAGTGAGGCAATGGCTCGGAAGACGCGGGGCTTGTCTTCCGGCGCGGAGAGGCCCGCGATATGTCGGTCAGCGACCGCGACCGGGCGGGGGCTTCAAAAAACGTTCATCGCTACAACTCCGTACCCACGCCCGGTTTTAGCAGTCCGTAGCGACCCGTCGAGGACTCCGAAAGCGACCAGACCGACCGCAAAATCGAACGGACAAAAAGTCTTCTGAGTTTAGTCGTCGTCCACGACCACTTCGACCGGACCCTCCTCGGCCGACGCGGCCTGCTGTTCGCCCTTGCGCTCGTGCCAGAGGAGCGCGCCAGCGACGGCCAGCACGATCCACGAGCGCCAGTTGGCGAGGTTGAGCGTGTAGCCGATGCCGAAGGGCTTCTCGACCAACATTCCCTCGTCGGGTTTCCAGTACGACGACAGCATTCGACCGATACTCGGTCGCTCGAAGTTGTACGGCACGCCTAGCAACTCGCCGGTACTGGGCTTGTCTACCTTGTCTGCCATGGAAGAGGAGTACGGCAGAGAGGAATAAAGTGCTTTGGCTCTTGGCGGGATTCGGTCCGTGAATCCGGCAGTCGGTCGTGTGGTGTTTGGTTACTGGCCGTGGGAAATGATTTTTGTTTCCTTTGAGTGTCTAAACATTTGTTAAGTGTTGGTGGAGATTGTTTGGGGGAGATGGGGAGCTAGCTACTCCCGAAGCCTAGGCGTCTACCGCACCGCCCCGCACCGCGACCGCGGGCCACGTCCTCCCCAACCGATTGCGCTTCTCGGCCTTCGCTTCGCTCCGGCCTGCGATGCTCATCCCTCGCACGCCGATGGCGCGGCGACGAGACGCCGCGCCAGCGCGCGCCGGAGAAAAAAGAAGAAATGCGTGAATCCTCCGTCCAAACCCGAACGCTCAGGAGTCCCGCTGGTCGGCGATAGCGTCGGCGTGGCGCTCGACCAATCTGCCGAAGACCTCCGCCTCCCGGCGTTCCTGCTCGTCGGGCGGCGCGTCGTCGCGCATCCGGGCCTTGACCGCCCGGAGGGTCTCGGAGTCGTTGCGCGCCAGTTCGTCGGCGACGGCGCGGGGGTCGTCGGTCACGCGCGAGACCAATCCCATCCGGCGGGCCTGCTGTGCGTCGATGGTTCGCCCCGAGAGCGCCAAATCCAGCGCCTCGCCCTCGCCGACGATTCGCGGCAGGCGGACCGTCCCGCCCCACGCGCCGAAGAGGCCGAGTTTCACGCCGGGTTCCGCGAAGGTGGCCTCCGACGTGGCGACCCGGAGGTCCGCCGCGAGCGCCAACTCGACGCCGCCGCCGCGGGCCGGGCCGTCGACGCCCGCCACGACCGCGCTGTCGGCGGCCTCGATTGCGTCGGCGACTCGCTGGCCCTGTTCGGCGAAGGCTTCGGCCTGCTGGCGGTCGAGGTCCGCGACCACGTCCAAGTCCGCGCCAGCGCAGAACGCCGGTCCCGCGCCCCGGAGGTAGACGACTGGCTGGTCGGCCTCGGTGACCGCGGCTTCCAGCGCGTCGAGTCCCTCGGGGGTGAGCGCGTTGCGTCTGTCGGGCCGCGCGAGCGTGACGACCCGCAGGCCCTCCTCGTCGTCAGTTCGGATCACGTTCGCACCTCGGAGCCAGTTTCCAAAGGTCTTTGGCGATTCCGTCGTAAGGGTCGGCCAATGGAAGCGGCCGTCCGGGCACGAAAAGCGGGACGACAGGCGGTTCGAGACGTGTCGCCCGACCCCCTCCGCGAGCGAATCTACGGGCTGTTGGACGAGTCGGCGATGGTGCCGGGCGTGCTGGCGCTCACGTCGGCACGCGCTGTCGAGGGAGCGACGGCGACCAAACCGCCCGAGACCGCCGGGGGAAGCGGGACTGTCGGCGTCGAGGACCGCGCCGCTGGCGTTCAACTCATCTACGAAGGCCTGCGCCTGACGCGGGCGCTCGCCGACGAACCGCCGTGGGAGCGCGACTCACCGCACACCGACAGCAACATCGACATCCTCGCGGCCGACGTGATGGTCGCCCGCGGATTTTCGCTGTTGGCCCGAACCGAGGCCGCCGACAAGGCGGTCGAGACCGTCCAGTCGTTCGGCCGGAACGAGACCGACGACCAGCAGGGCCGACCCACCGCGCCCCACGCGCTGGAGACCGACGTCTTCGAGTTGGCGGTCCTCGCCGGTTCGACCGCGTTCGGCGCGAGTCCCACTGACTCGCTTTTGGCCTACGCGGCGGATTTGGCCGAATCGCTCGACGGCGACCACCCGGAACCGCCCGAGCCAGTCGCCGAGGAGGTCGAACAGGCCGTCTCGGACGCCCCGAACCCCCGGCAGTTCGCCCCGAGCGACGACCCCCGGCCCTCGGCGACCGACCCCTGACTCGAATCGAAACTCCTAAAGAGGTTTCCGGTCATACCATGAAATGCGCAGAAGAAGCGGAGTGCGCCTGGGTAGCTTAGAGGTAAAGCGCGTCCTTGGTAAGGACGAGAGCCCGGGTTCAAATCCCGGCCTAGGCTCTTTCCTGCGGTTCACTTTCCTTCGTAGCATAACGACTGTCTCGTACCGCAAAAATTAGTGGAAAAGTCGCTACCCCGCCGTCACTTCTTCGGTTCGGGGTCGAAGATTTCGGGGCGCTCCTTCCCCTCGGCTTGGACGATAGCCATGCACCCCTTCCGTGCCACGCGACTCAGCGAGTGGTCGACCAGCTTGAAGTTGCCCGGAACCGGGAAGTTCATCGTGGCGACGGCGGTGCTACCGGGCGCGACCTGCTTGGTCTGGATGTGGGTCTGGGGCCGGGTGGTCAGCGACCCCTCGGGCCAGAGCTCCTCGAAGACGTTGCCGATAGGGTGGAAGCTACTGGTCAGGTTCGGGCCGCCCGTGACGAAGTACACCCGCGCGGTGTCGCCGGTCTCGACTTTTCCTGCGCCGCGCTTGCCCGGCGTGCAGGCGTACTTCTCGCCGTTCATCACGACGTAGGTCGGCTCCTCGCGCTTCATCGCCTCCATGTCGAAGTTGTGCTGGCCCTTCTCGCCGGGGCGCTTGTCGGTGTAGACCTCCATCTGGCCGAAGTAGAACTCGTGGTCCACTTCGGGCAGGCCCTCCTCGGGTTCGACGAGGATGATGCCGAACATCCCCGCCGAGATGTGCATGTCGAGGTTCGGAACCGCGCAGTGGTAGATGTACGCGCCGGGGTAGGTGGCCTTGAACTCCAGGTGGGTGGTCTCGCCCAGCGCGGTCATCGTGGCCTCGGCACCGCCGCCCGGCCCGGCGACCGCGTGGAAGTCCACGTTGTGAGGCATGTCGTTCTCGGCCGGGTTCTCGAAGGCCAGGTTGACCGTGTCGCCCCTCCGGACGCGGATGAACGGGCCGGGAACCTGCCCGTTGTAGGTCATGTAGTTGAACGTGACGCCCTCCTCGATTTCGGCCGTCATCTCCTCGGGCCGGAGAGTCACGTCCACCTCCTTGGGCTCGTCCCGGCTAATCGGGGACGGGATGTCTGTCGGGTCCGCGGCGACGCGCTCGGCCGTCTTCTGTTTCTGTTTGTTCATGGCTTTCTGCGTCTGGGTCGCTTTGGGCGCGGACTGCCCGGAACACCCCGCGAGGGTGGCCGCGCCACCGAGGCCGATACCTTGCAGGACCGTGCGACGACTGGTTGTAGGCATTGGGAGTCACCGTACAGGGATAGATAGTGCCCTCTCCACCTTCAAACGAGAACGCGATTCTCGGCCCGCAAGAAGGCTCACGAACGTGTTCGCGGTATTCTCGCGTTCTGAAAATGGCGCGGTCGAAGAAACGAATCGAGGAGGGAAACGGAGAAACGAGGAGGGAAACCGAGAAAGGAAACGTATCGGGAAAAGAGACCGGCGGTGGTTCAGTCCGCGGCGAGTCTCCTCAGTCGTCGGTCTCGACCGCGGGACCGGTCGTCACCGGGGCGTCGGTGGGCGCGTCGCTCGGCGTCGTCTCGCCCCGCGCAAGCACCTTCTTGACCACGTCGTAGGTGAAGATGACCGTGCCGAGGATGACCAGCGTGTCGCCCGGCATCCGGAGCCAGAACAGCAGCTGGACCAGCTCGCCCTCGTAGAAGGCGAGGCTCCGGGCCGCGTCGTAGGTCTGAGTGAACGCGACCTCCAACTGGAGGAACCCGACCGGGAGGAGACTGAGCAGACACATCAGCGCGAGGCCGACGTTCCACGCCCAGAAGGCCCGCCGGAGGTTTGTGGGGTCCCACTCGGCCTCGGGCACCGCGATGCGGAGCATGTAGGTGACCATGCCGAGCGCGAGAAATCCGAACGCGCCGAACATCGCGGCGTGAGCGTGGGCCACCGTGAGGTAGGTGCCGTGCTCGAAGTAGTTGATGAACGGCAGGTTGATGAAGAACCCCAGCACGCCAGCGCCGACGAAGTTCCAGACGCCGGAGGCGACGATGAACATGAACGGGAGGGTGTAGGGGAAGCCCTCGCCGCTGTTGGACATCGCGCGGTACTGGCCGATGGCCTCGTAGAGGATGAACACGAGGGGGATGAGTTCCAGCGTCGAGAACGCACTCCCGATGGGAACCCACATGTCGGGTTGGCCGACCCACCAGTAGTGGTGGGAGACGCCGATGACGCCCGTGCCCATCACGAGGAGGGCCTGGACCATGACTGCCTTCTCCGCGGAGCGCTTTTTCAGCAGGTTCATGCTGACCAGCGTGAAGCCGACCAGCGCGACGATGAAGAACTCGAAGGCCCCCTCGACCCACATGTGGACGACCCACCAGCGCCAGAACTCGGTGACGACGATGTTCGTCTGGGGCGTGTAGAGGAAGCCCGCGGTGAACAGCAGGGCGATGGAGCCGCCAGCGTACAGAATCATGTGGGCGAGGCCGTACCGGGGTTCGCGGTCGAGCAGCGGCTTGAGACCGCGGGCCGCGAGACCGGCCCACGCGAGGAAGCCCACGAGGATGCCGACCTGCCAGAGCCGACCGATTTCGAGGTACTCCAGCCCCTCGTTGCCGAGGATCCACCAGAGGTCGTCGAAGTAGCCCTTCGACCCGAGCCAGATGCCCGCGAGGGCACCGACGACGACCACGACCAGCGTGCCCAAAAGCAGGTTGACGTACCGGCCCTGATTCTTCGGCTCGCGCTTGGTCAGCAGGGGCGGGAGGAACAGACCCGCGCCGAGCCAGAGCGTGGCAATCCAGAGGATGCCCAAATCGAGGTGCCACGTCTTGGCGATGGCGAAGGGGAGCAACGACAGGAAGTCGATGCCCAGCATCTCGCCGAGGCCGAAGAAGCCTGCGCGCTCGATGTAGTAGTGTGCCAGCAAGCCGCCGAGCAGCACCTGTCCGAGAAACAGGCCAGCGCCGACGACCGCGAACCGGAGCGCCGCGGCCTGTCCGGGGAAGAGGTTGACCTCGTCGGGACTCGGGATGGTGACGCCCTCGGTCTCGGGTTCGGGAAGTTCGATGGACTTGTAGAGCCAGACGCCGACTCCGGCCCCGCCGACCAGCAGGACCATGGCGACGACGCTCCAAATCATCGACGCGCCGGTCGCGTCGTTACCGGCCGCTGGCTGGTAGGGCCACTCGTTGGTGTAACTGTGGTCGGTTCCGGGCCGGTCGGTGTGGGAAATCCACGCCGTCCAGAGCGCGAAGTCCGCGAAGCGCTCGGCCTCCTCCTCCGATTCTATCATCTCGGCGGGGACGCCGCGTTCGTGGCTCCCCTCGTGGTACCGCTCGACGTAGACTTGCTGGACCTGCTCGTGGGCGTAGGCCTCGGCGGCGGTGTACTCGATTTGTCCGCCGGGGGTGCCGTCGGTCAGGTCACCCTTCACGGCCACGTCCACGGTGGCCTGCTCGCTGGCCGAGAGGCCGCCGTAGTCGTCGGTCCCGTACTGTTCTCGGGCGTAGTACTGGCGCATGAACTGCACCTTCAAATCCAGCGTATCGGCGGTGTAGTCCTCGCCGTAGTACGCCCCGTTGCCGAGAATCGACCCGTGGTTCATCATGCCGTTCGACTGGAAGACGGTCTTGCCCTCGCGGACCTGCTCGGCCGTCACGACCGTCCGGCCGTTCGGTCCCTCGACCTCCTTGGGAATCGGCGGGGCCTCCTGATAGGAGTACCACGCGCCGATACCCATCACGACCAGATTGACGACGAAGACCGTCGCAAGGATTTTCGCCAGCGTGCTACGTTTCACTCTCATACAGGTCGAGGTTGCCCGTCAGGGGGCTTTTAACCGGGACGCGATTGCTGTCCTCTGGGAACCCGGCCGAACGTGTTCGGCCGAGGAAGAACACCGGTGGGAAAGAGGCCGAGACGGCCCCGAGTCCAGCGCCTCGGACCGCGTCGAGTGGGGACCGCAATGGGATTTCGTAGTGGATTTCGTGGAGTGTGACCATCCACGGGATGCGCCCGCCGCGCGCAGTTCTGCGCGCGGCGGGCGGGGAGGTCCGGGGCGCGGTGCGGTCTGCGGTGGCGGAGCGGTGCTGTGCAGGTGCGGGGCGGTGCCGTCTTCAGTTGCTCGAGGAGTCGTTCGCTTCGCGGACCAATCAGTTCACGCCAGCCTGTCGAACCAACTCGGTAATCGGAATACTCGACAAAAGAGAACCCAAACCCCCCTGGCTTCTCCTACTCGTCCGCCCGAGGAGCCAGTACCAACAGCGCGGTGCTGTCCTCCTCGGCGGTCAGGACCACCTCCTCCCGGCCGTCGAATCGCAGGAGGTCGCCGGATTCCAGCGCGTTCGACTCGCCGCCGACGGTCACGGCGAGTCGCCCCGAGAGACCGTGAATCACGATGTGGCGCTCGGGGTGGCTGTGGGCCGGAATCTCCTCGCCCGCGTCGAGCGCGAGGCGAATCGTCCGAGGTTCGCTCCCCGGAAACACCAGCTCGCGGGGCGTCTCGGTCAGGTCGTCGAGCGAAGCGGTTTCGGGCATGCTACTTCTTGGGGAAGGTGGCGACGAACTTCTCCTCGGCCTCTTGCTCGACGTCGTAATTGTCGGCGTCGAACGACTCGACTTCGGCCTGCATCTCGTAGAACAGCGGCTTTGGGTCGTGGTCGTTGACGAGTTCGAGGACCTCGCCGCTGTCCAGCTCGGCGAAGGCGTCGTGAATCTCCGAATGGCGCTCCGGCGGCGGCATCTCGCGGACGTCCAGTCTCGGCATGAGGGACAGTTGTCGGGGCCGGGCCTTCGAGGTTGTGTCGAACATGTTCGGTTTCGGTGAGAGACGCGGGGTGGTCAGACGCACTAAAGACATTTTGTGTTTCTTTTGATAATTATCTATTGTGTCTTAGCCATCTATATACGCTCCTGGTGAAACGCAGACGGTGGATATTCGCTGGCGGAGAGCGTCAGTCACGGTCGGTGGAAACCACAGACTTACCCGCCAGACCTCGTATTGGCAGGATATGACAGCAGACGAATCAGTGCTGTTGGCCGAACGGACGTGGCCGGAGGTCGAATCGGCGCTCGAAGCGGGGACGCGGACCGCCGTCGTCGCGGTCGGCGCGGTCGAACAGCACGGCCCGCACCTGCCCCTGTTCGTGGACACGCTCGCTGGCGACGAACTCGCCGAGCGAATCGCCGCGAAGTTGGGCGACGCGCTGGCCGCGCCCACGATTCGGCCGGGGTGTTCGGGCCACCACATGGAGTTTCCGGGCACCATCACGATTCCCGCCGAGACCCTGATGGACCTGATTCGGGGCTACTGCCGGTCGCTCGACCGACACGGCTTCGAACACGTCGTCCTCGTGCCGACCCACGGCGGGAACTTCGCGCCGGTCAACACCGTCGCGCCCGAAATCGCCCACGAAATCGACGCGAGCGTCATCGCAGTCGCCGACCTCGGCGACTTGATGGACCTCCAGAACGAGGGGCTTCGAGAGGGCGGCGTCGAGTACGACGAGCCGGTCGTCCACGCCGGAGCGGTCGAGACCGCCATCGTGCTGGCGGTCGAGGAGGGACTGGTCCGGACCGACGAACTCGAAGTCGGCCACGAGGGCGAGATTTCGACCGCGAGGCTCCTGAGCGAGGGATTCAAATCGATTACCGAGAACGGCGTCCTCGGCGACCCGCGCGAGGGGATCGGCGAGGCGGGCGAGGCGATTCTGGAGCGAATCACGACCGCCTACGCCGAGCGAATCGAGGCCGAGCGAGACGCGATTTGACGGCGGGCCGACGAGTTCAGCGCGTGAAAACCCCAGCGCCGACTGACCCGAACACGTTCGGATGGCATTTTCACCGAGTGGGAATCAGGGCTACCCCCATTTATGTAGCCCTCAAAGCGGGAAACGAAGATGAACCGAGATACCCTCTCCCGACGAACGATGGTGAAGACGATGGCTGTCGGCGCGACCAGCGTGGCGCTCGCTGGTTGTTCCAGCGGCGGCGGAGATTCCGGCGGCGAGGACGGAAACGGCGGCGACGGCGGCGACTCTGGAAGCGGCGACTCCGGCGGTGACGGCGGCAGTTCCGGAAGCAACTCGATGAGCTTCGACGGCTGGTTCGACCAGACCTCGAACTACGACGGCGTGGTAGACAAGACCGGCGAGTCGGAGGTCACGGTCGAGGTCGGCGCGAAGGGCAACAACGGCAACTTCGCGTTCTCGCCCGCCGCGGTCAAAGTCTCGAAGGGGACGAAGGTCGTCTGGGAGTGGAACGGCAAGGGCGGCAGTCACAACGTCGCGGCCGAGAACGGCGACTTCGAGAGCGAGATGACGGGGACGAAGGGACACACTTTCTCCCAGACGTTCGACAGCGCAGGGACCTACAAGTACGTCTGCACGCCCCACAAGACGATGGGCATGAAGGGCGCAATCGTCGTGGAGTAACCCCGCCATGGCGACCACAAGGAATCGTTCCGCCGGGCCGCCACGCCGGGTAGACACCGACGAGCGTCCGTTCGTACTCATCTGGGAGTTGACCCAAGCCTGCGACTTGGCCTGCGAACACTGCCGAGCCGACGCTCAGCCGAACTGCCACCCCGGCGAACTCTCGACCGAGGAGGCCGAGTCGCTCCTCGACCGGACCCGCGAGTTCGGCGAGAACCAACTCGTCGTCTTCTCGGGCGGCGACCCCCTCAAGCGCGACGACGCCGCGGACCTCGTCGAGTACGGCACCGACATCGGCCTGAGCGTGACCATGACCCCGAGCGGGACCGCCGCGCTCTCGCCCGACGCCGTGGCCGACCTCGCGGACGCTGGCCTGCGCCGGATGGCGCTCAGCATCGACGGCGCGACCGCGGAGCGCCACGACGCCTTCCGAGGCGAGGAGGGGAGTTTCGCCGAGACGATGCAGGCCGCCCACGCCGCCCGCGACGAGGGCCTGCCCCTGCAGATCAACACTACGGTCTGTCGCCAGACCGTCTCGGACCTGCCCGAAATCGCGGACCTCGTGGCGGACCTCGGCGCGGTCCTCTGGAGCGTCTTCTTCCTCGTGCCGGTGGGCCGGGGCGCGGCGCTCGACCCAATCTCGCCGGACCGCGCCGAGCGCGTGATGGAGTGGCTGGTCGAAAAGAGCGACGAGTGGCCCTTCGGCCTCAAGACGACCGAAGCGCCACACTATCGCCGAGTCGCGGTCCAGCAGACCGAGGCCACCCCCGAGCGCCAGATGGGCATCACCGCGGGCGACGGCTTCGCCTTCGTGAGCCACCTCGGCGAGGTCTACCCCTCCGGGTTCCTGCCCGAGTCGGCGGGCAACGTCCGCGAGCGACCGATTACCGACATCTACCGGAACGCGGACCTCTTCGAGTCGCTCCGCGACGAGGACGCGCTCCGCGGCAAGTGCGGGGCCTGCCCCTACCGAAACGTCTGCGGCGGAAGCCGGTCCAGAGCCTACGCCACGACCGGCGACCCCCTCGAAAGCGACCCCCTCTGCTCGTTCGTCCCCGAGGACTACGACGGTCCGCTCCCGTGGGAGGACGGCGAGTCCGTGACAGACACGTCGTAGGACTGCAGTCGGTGACCGAGACGGAATCTTCGTCTCGACCTTTCAAATAGGTTGTTTCCCGCGCGTGACCGACACGTCCGCGGCAGTACGCAATCCCCAGAAAGCCCCGACATAACAAATTATTTGTTCAGTGATTGTTTTTATACTCTTAGCCTAACCACAGTATTCTTTGATAATCTTCTCCTCCACTCGATGAAGCGTCTCGCTCGCCGTGGACTTCGCCACGCCCGCTTGCTCGGCCAACTCCGTCAACGAACACTCGCGGGGCGTGTCGTAGTAGCCCTCCTCGACCGCCGCGTTCAGCAGTTCGCGCTGGCGCTGGGTCAGCAGGCTCTCGGAGTTGACCATCTCGCGGACGTACTCCACGTCGAAGTCCATCTCGAAGGCTTCGAGTTGGGCGGTGAACGCCGAGAGGCGGTCGCGCGAGGCGGTCAGTTCCACCTCGGCCTCGCCGTCGATAATGGTGAACGGGAGTTCGAGCGGGAGGCCCGACTCCTGCACCGAGAACAGCAGCAGGGGCGCGGTCGTCTCGAACTCCATCAGCGCTGACTCGCCGGAGGCCTGCTGGAGGTCCAGACAGACGATGTCCTCGCGGTCCTCCATGTCAGCGACGACCGTCGGCAGTTTCGGGGAGGTGATTTCGAGGAGTCCCACCCCAGTCTCGTCGGCGGGGAAGGCCGCCAGCACGCGGAACTCGGCGTCCGGGTAGGCCGACGAAATCTCGGCGATCCAAACCTCGTCGGGGAGCGTGATGTGTAGCTTGGCTCGCGGCATCGCTAGTCGAGACAACAGCACCCGCGAACGCATAACTCTTCCCGAACATGTTCGGCCATGCCTGCGGCTATCGGAGGAACTGACGAACGGGTTCGGGAAAACCGGCTACGCGGGACGGGAGTTCGTCGCGTCCGACGCAGGAATTCGCGTCGAAAACAGGGTCGAACCGCCGAAATCGGGAAGAAAACTGGAGTGTGACCGACTCATCGCATCGAGTCGAGTTCGACGTACGACCCCTCCTCGGCGGTAATCCACTCGGTTACGAGGTCCTCCTCGTCGGCGTCTTCGGGGTAGAGCGTACACGCGTCTAACTCGTCGTCGCGTTCGACCACGACCGCGGTCAGCGAATCGGGGCGGTCTGCGGGGGCGCGGTCGGCGAGCGGTTCCTCGGTCGGAGACGCGCTGTCGTCGTCGTTGGCGGGAGTCGTGTTCGTCATCGTTGAAATAGCGGAGTCCGTGAGTGGGAGTCAGTCGTCGTTCGCTTCGATGGCGGCGTCGAGGGCCGAGGGTTCGTCGTCGATTTCCGCGATGTTGACCGTCAACACCGGGACCGACGAGAGGGTCACGACCTTCTGGGAGACGCTACCGAGCATGTTCCGGGTCGGGTCGGCACCGTGGGTGCCCATGACCACGAGGTCGGCGTCGGACTCGTCGGCGGCCGCCAGAATCTCGTCTGCCGGGTTGCCCTGCCGAATCTCGGTGGTCACGTCCACGCCCTCGAAGGCGGCGGCGGCCTCGTCGGTCGCGCGCTCGCCCTCCTCGCAGAGTTCGTCGGTGACCTCGGGGATGCGCTCGTCGTCGAGGGTCAGGAAGGCACGGTCGTCCACGACGTAGAGGACGCGGACCTCGGCGTCACGCCGCTCGGCGACGTCGCGGGCGTGTTCGACCACAGTCTCCATAGCTTCGCTCCCGTCCGTCGGGAGCAGGACCGTCTCGTACATTACATTTCGTACTTGGCACCCAAGCAGTATATAAACGTACAGTCGTTCCCACTCGGTGAAAACGACCCCGACTCCATCGTGCGAATCCGACCCGCTCGCGTTTCTCTCCTCGGCCAGTCGTGTTGAGCGATTAACAAAATTAACCGTTCCCAGCGATTGAGAAAAGAATGTACGGATATAACCCCGGAGAAATAAAATTTAAATATGACAATCGTAGTTCCGTTCGACGGCTCCGAACTCTCCGAGGCCGCGCTCGTCCGGGCGACCACCCTCGGAGACGCCTTCGAGGAGCGCGTCCTCGCGCTCACAATCGTCCCAGAGGGTGACGTACAGTACGCGCGCGAACGCGACTGGCTCGGGCCGGACGAGGAGTTCGACGTGCAGACCATCGTGGGGCGACTCCACGAGCGCGTCGCCGAGATGGCACCGCAGGCCGACTTCTGGCACGAGACGGTCGGTCGGTACGCTTCGTCGGGCACCATCGCCAGCGAGTTGCGCGGGGCCGCCAAAGACGCCGACGCCTCGCTGGTCGCCATCGGGAGCGACAACGCCGGGCACATGGTCACGTCGATACACAGCGTCGGCAGTACGGTCGCCTCCGACGAGTCCTTCGACGTTCTCATCGTCCGGTGTCCCGTCTCGGCCGGTTCGCCGGTCGAGGAACTCGACGGCTGGTAGCGTCCAAAAACGCATCTGCTCCGATTTTCAAGGTCTGAGAATCGGTGGCGCGTTATACCCTCACTGAGGAACGACGTTCTCCTGTAGGAGTGATTCGCTATGGCCACCGACTCGTCCAAGTTCCGAACCGAGGCGAACGTCTTCGAGACCGACTTCGCGGGCATCACGGTCCGCGGCAAGGCCCACAGCCTGAGCGCGTGGTTCGTCGTCGCGCTGCGACTCATGATGGGCTACGCCTTCCTCCACGCCGGGTGGACCAAAATCGCGGCCGCCGAACCGTTCGACGCGACGGGCTACCTGACCCACGTCACGGCCGCCAGCCCCCTCTCGGACCTGTTCCACGCGATGGGCCAGACCGGGTGGTTCGTGGAGTTCGTCAACCTCGCGGTCCCGTGGGGCGAGTTCCTCGTCGGGATGGCCCTGCTGGTGGGCGCGGCGACCCGCCTCGCGGCGTTCTTCGGCGCGTTCATGATGTTGCTGTTCTACTTCGGCAACTGGGAGGTCCAGCACGGGCTGGTCAACGGCGACTTCGCGTACATGCTGGTGTTCCTCGCGGTCGCGGCGCTCGGCGCGGGGCGACTCCTCGGACTGGACGCCCTCATCGAAAAGTACGACGCAGGCGGCGAGGCGTTGGTGGAACGCTACCCGAGGCTCCGGTACGTCCTCGGCTGAACCGTCCGCGGTTCCGCACTCGGTTCTTCGGTCCCGTACCGAATCTGGTTCTTCGGTCCCGTTTCACTCGGTCGTCCGATTTCGTTCCTCACTCGGCGTACAGCGAGTAGAGGATGATAGCGAATCCGACCGCGGTCAGCGCGCTCTCGACGACCAGCGCCGACGTGCCCGCCGTATCCAACAGGCGGTCTACGACCCCGGCCAACAGCGACCCGAGCGTGACTGTCCCGAATCCGAGCGCGAGGGCCCTGAGCGCTTGCGCGCCGGTCCGGCGGTAGGCCTTGAACGCGAAGTAGGTGATGAGACCGCCCAGCACGAGCGTTATCGTCTTGAGCGCGACGACAGTGGAGGGGATGTGTACCATCTCAGGTCTCCTTGCGGACCTCGGCCCAGAGGCCCGCGAGTTGCTCTTCGGCCGACTGGGTCGGCCGGGAAATCGACACCTCGAACTGGCGCTGTTCGTCCAAGAACACCTTGACCTCCTCGAACGCCAGCGTGTACTCCGAGGTGTGGTGGCCGTCGGTTCGGATGGCGGTCTGTTCGGTCAGAATCGAGGCGTCGGTGAGACGCTCTAGCTTGCGATACGTCGTCGAAGTGGGGATGTCACATTCGGTCGAGATTTCGCTGGCAGTCATGGGTTCGTCGAGCTGTCGGACGATTCGCCTGCAATCGGAGTCGTTCAGCGCGTCGAGGACCGTCTGGAGTTCCGCCGGGTCCTCGGCTCCGAGCGGGTCGCGGACCATCTACTGGGAGTGGCCCTGTCACGAATATAAGCAGTTCGACTTCTACTCCGGTCGAAACGGACTGCAACGGTCTGCAACGAACCGGCTAATCGTTATCCTCCCAGACCCTGATACAGTCGAGGTCAGTCGGTACCGAGAGACCACATCATGTCAGATAATCCGGCAGTACTGGTAGTAGACGACAATCGCCCGCTCGCGGACGGATTCGCCAGTGCCCTCCCCGAGAGATACGAGGTCCAGACCGCCTACACCGCCGAGGAGGCCCGCGCATCCTTCCACGAGGAACTCGACGTGGTGCTGTTGGACCGCAATCTCCCAGACACCCACGGCGACAAACTCCTCGAAGAGATTCGGGACGCCGAGTGCGACTGCCGGGTCGCAGTCGTCCCTGCCGCCCAACCCACTTCGGACTTAGACTGCGACACCTACCTCACGAAACCGCTTTCGGGCGTCGAGGCGGTCCGCGAGACGGTCGCCGACCTGCTCGACGGAAACATCTCGTGCTGAGCGATTAGTTCGACGCGAACCCTTTTGGTCCTTCTCGGAGTACGTGACTCCATGCGATTTGTTATCGTTGGTGCAGGCCGGGTCGGCCTGCGAACCGGCCGCATCCTACACGAGGAGGGACACGAAGTCACGGTGGTCGAAGACGACGCCGACAAGGCCGAACACGCCCGCAACGAGGGGTTCATGGTCATCGAAGGCGACGGTGCCAGCGAGGAGATTCTGACCCAGACCGACCTCGGAACGACCGACGCCATCGCCGGGTTGACCGGCGACTTGAACGTCAATTTCGCGGCGTGCATGATTGGCAAGCACTACGACTGCCGGACGGTCCTGCGCATCGACGAGGACTACCGCGCGGACATCTACCACAAGTTCGCCGACGACGTGGACGAGGTGGTCTACCCCGAGCGCCTCGGCGCGGCCGGAGCGAAGACGGCGCTCCTCGGTGGCAACTTCAACGTCATCGCCGACCTGACCGAGGAGCTACAGTTGACCACCGTGATGGTGCCCGACGAGTCGCCGGTCGTCGGCCAGCAGGTCAGCGCGGTCGAACTCCCCGAGGACGCCCGAATCTACGCTCACGGCAGAGAGCGCCAGCGCATGACGATTCCGCTCCCGAACGCGACGGTCGAGAGCGGCGACCAACTCGCGGTCATCGCCGAGCGCGACGCTCTCTCGGAGGTCCGAAAGCGATTGCAGGGCGATGCCGGAGGAGAAGCCGAAGCCGCAGAATAAGCGGACGATACGCTGTGCTTGGGTGCAAGCTCCCGAAAAATGGCCGCGGAGGGCAGTAGGTAGCGCGGGGTCTTGGCAGGCACCCCGAGACGAGAACTTTCGTGGGAGGGTTGGTGACACTTTGGCGAGAGGCCAGCCCGCCGCCAGGGCCTCCGGCGTCGTCGGGATGCCGACCGGGAGACTGCTGCACGCTTCGCGCCCGAGCCGTCGGGCGCATTTCTTTCATGGGCGGATTCGGACTTTGTTATGTGGCGGCTGAGCGGACGGTAGGCGCGGCGGACTCGGAAGCCCGCACCGGTCAAACAGCGCCTACGAGGACTGTAAGCAGTAGTTACTCGACCGAAATCGGGATTCGCGGTCCGAAATCCGGGTTCTGAGGGGGAACAGAAAGGGGGACCGCCGAAGAGGGAACGAACGTCGTGAAGGCGTACTGCCGAAGGGGGAGAGGGTGTGGGGAGGTGTGGTGGTGTGCCGGGCGCGCGGTGTGGGAGGATGGGGGAAGAGAGGCCGTCAATGCGCGCCCAGTCGGGGGTGTGAACGGCATTAACTTAAAACTACGTCAGACGCTCGGCTGGTGGTCGGGGTGAAACGCCCGCGCCCTCTGGCGGACTGACCTCGACTAACCAGCGCCAGCGAATGCTCTGCCGGACGACGCAATCTCTCACGTTTGCCGACTCGCCTACCTTCAAGGTCACGCACGCCGACTACGCGAGCATGAACGGAACCGGCGTGCCGCTGCTCACGCCCTTCGACGAGGACGGGGACCTCGACGCCGAGGCGCTCCGAGAACTGGTCGAGTGGGTCGAGGAGGGCGGCGTGGACTTCATCGTCCCGTGCGGGTCGAACAGCGAGGCCGAACTGATGAGCGTCGAGGAGCGAACTCGCGTGGTCGAAATCGTCGCCGAGGAGGCCGAGGTCCCGGTCGTCGCGGGCACCGGCCACCCCGGACTCAAGGAGACGCTCCGCCAGACCGAGCGCGCCGCGGAAGTCGGCGCGGACGCCGCGCTGGTCGTGACGCCGTTCTACTACGGCCACGACGACGCGGCGCTGGAGGACTACTACCGGGAAGTCGCCGACGAGAGTCCGATTCCGGTCTACCTCTACAGCGTCCCGGCCTACACCGGCGTCAAGCTGAATCCCGAGGTCGTCGGGCGGCTCGCGGGCCACGACAACGTCGCCGGGATGAAAGACTCGTCGGGCGACATCGAGACCTTCCAGCGCGAGCGCCGCCTGACCGCCGACGAGGAGTTCGACCTGCTGGTCGGGAGCGGGAGCGTCTACGCCCACGCGCTCTCCTCGGGCGGCGACGGCGGAATTTTGGGACTGGCGAACGTCGCCCCGGCGCGCGCCGACGAGATTTTCGACCTGCACCGGATGGGCAAGGACGAGGAGGCCCGGCAACTCAACGCCGAGTTGGTGGAACTCAACCGCGCGGTCACGTCGAAGTACGGCGTGCCGGGCGCGAAGGCCGCGATGCGCTATCGGGGCGTCTCGGCGGGGTACGCGAGGAAACCCCATCGGGAGGTCGGCGACGAGGTGCGCGCCGAAATCGTGGAACTGGTCGAGGAGATGAAACCGTAGGCAGGGGAGAAAGCGCGATTCGACCGGTCCGGAGACAGGAACCGAACGCTGATTTCGAGCAGGGAGACGCAGGTTTCGAAAGCCCTCGCGCGGTTCTCGGTCGCTCAGCGACATATCCGGGCGCGCAGAACTGCGCGCCCGGATAGTTCTGCGCGCCCGGATAGGGGTCGGCTGAGACGACTCAACTGGACGCGAACCGCGCTCGCCCTTTCAGTCCACCAGGAGTGTGGATGGTTCACCGAGCGATGCGCGTGGAAAGCGAAGCTCGCTGACTCCAGAAAACGGCAACAGCGCGACTAGCCCTTAGTGAGCGTCTGAAGCACGCCGCTCACGAAGGGCCGGGGGTCGTCCAGTCGCAGGAAGTCGAACCGGGGTTGGCGGAGCATCGACTCGCCGATTTCCAGCGCCGTCTCCGAGAGCGAGGGGCGCTCGACGTAGGGCGACTCGTCGCTGAGGACGCTGGCGAGGTAGCCCAGTTCGCCGTAGAGGAGGTGGCTCCCGACGCCGATTTCGAAGTCCGGGTCGATTTCCTCGCGGCGGTCGCGCGACTGGAGCCAGTAGTACAGCGGGAAGTCCGCGCCCGCCTGCACCGTCGAGGGGAGCGACTGCCACATCCGGGGGTTGATTTCGGTCAGGTAGTACTCGCCGGTCTCGTCGTGTTCCATGTACTCGATGCAGGCCAGCCCGTGCCAGTCGAGTTCGGCCAGCAGGTCCCGGGCGACCGCTTCGAGTTCCGGGTCGTACATCGATTCGCGGTAGACGCCACCGCCGCCGGTGTAGGAGTTGCCGCGAATCTGGCGGTGCTGGAAGGTGGCGACCGGTTCGCCCTCGTCGTAGAGCGCCGCGAACATGTACTCGTCGCTGGCGGGGACGAACTCCTGCACGATGGGCGTGTGGTTCATCTCGGCGACCAGCTCGTCGCGGTCGGGTTCCTCGTCGGGGTGGACGTGGGTGACGTTGTTGACCTCCTCGCACTCGTTCGGGGCGTGGGTATCGACGTACTGGTCGGCCAGCAGGTTGTACCGGGACTTGACGAGGAGGTCGCCGGTCCAGTCCTCGACGGCGTCGAGCGTCCGGGTCTCGGGCACCGGGACGCCCGCCGATTCGGCCGCCTCCGCGAGTTTCACGCGGTCGTGGACCCGCTCCAGCGTCTCCATCGGCGGGACCTCGACCGCGGCGCGTTCCGCGAACTCCTCGCGGTAGCGCGACAGCAGGTAGGCGTCGTACTCACGAATCGGAATCACCGCCTGCACGTCCTCGCGCTCGGCGAGGTCCAACAGCGCGTTCTTGTACGCCAGCAGGTCCGCGTCGGGCGAGGGGAGTCGCGCCGTCTCGTCGCAGAACCGCGAGGAGAACACGGGCACGTGGTCGTGTTCCGAGGCCGCGATGGTGTGGACGCCGCGCCGCCCCAGCGAACGCAGGCAGGGGTAACTGTACGGCGCGACGCCCGTTGGCACGAGAACCGACGGCGCGTCGTCGTTAGCCGGGGGCATACCCGCAGGTTCGGACGCCACGTGTTTTAGTATGAGCCAGCAAAGCGTCTCCTCAGTCTTCGTAGGGCACTCCTGTCGCGCCGTAGGAGCGGTTTACGGCCGAGGAGTGTCCGGGTGTCGGGCAATACTCAAACGCCATTGAGTAACAAATACAATTCTTTAAACAATATAATTATTCCTCGGCCGGATTCTCCGAATCCGGTCGGCGTCCGGACAGGAACCGGCTACCAATCCTCGCCCGGACTCGCCCGCGTCGCGGTCGCCTTGAACGACGCGACGACCTCGCTCCCCGCCCGCAAGTCCAACTTCTCGACGCTCGACGCCGTGACCAGCGCGGAGAGGGTCGCGTCGGCACTCGCGTCCACGAGGACGCGGGCGACCTGCTCCCCGGCGTCGATGGCCGAGACGGTGCCCGCGAACCGGTTCCGGGCGCTGGTGGCCGCCTCGGCGGGGGCGTCCTCGGGCGCGTGGAGCGTCACGGCGTCGGCCCGGACGGCGACCTGCACCGCGTCGGTGTCGGCCTCGGGAGCGAGCGCGCGGACCCGCCCGGCGGAGGTCTCCACGGTGGCGAGTTCTCCCTCCCGAGCGACGACCCGGCCCGAGAGGACGGTCTCCTCGACCTCCGCGGTCCCCGTGAACTCCGCGCGGAGGCGCTCGAACCGGGCCAGCACGGCGCGGGCCTCGTCCGTGAGTTCCGAGCCACCGCCCCCGGACCCTCCTCGCTGGCGAGTCACGAGGGGGCCGAGCGCGTCTTCGAGCGCCGTGAGTCGCTGGTGAGCGCGGGAGTACGACCGGCCCAACTCGTCTGCGGCCCGGTTGAGCGACCCCTCCCTGTCGACCGCCCGGAGGAGTTCGGCGTCGTCGGCGTCGAACTCCACTCCGTCGGCCCGGAGGTGAGTCTCGAATCCGGCGTCCATACCCTCGCCGACGGGACGAGCGAGCAAAACCGTTATGTCTGGCGCGATAGAACGCAGGGTTATGTCTGAGAGGGAACAACGGTCGAGACGGCGATTTCTGCGAGCGACCGGCGCACTCGGCGCGGCCGGACTCACCGGCCTCGCGGGGTGTACGGCGAGTGAGCAGCCCATTGAAGGGACCACGACCGAGGGCGGCGACGGGACCGCGACGAGTGGCGAAGCCGCCGAGGGCGAGGAGGCCCGAACGCCCTCCTCGGACTCGCTGACCGCCTTCCACGCGGGGAGCCTCGCGCCGCCGTTCAGCGCGGCCGAACCCCAGTTCGAGGAGCAGTACGGCGTCACAGTCAACCGGGAGGCGAAGGGGTCGGTCGCCTCGACGAAGAAAATCACCACGCAGGGCCGGAAGGCCGACGTGCTGGGGGTCTCGGACTTCCGGCTCATCCGCGACATGGTCGTGCCCGACTACGGCGACTGGTACGCCGTCTTCGCCACCAACGCGATGTCGCTCCAGTACCGCGAGGACTCGCCCGGCGCGGACGAAATCGGTCCCGACAACTGGTGGGAGATTCTCAGCCGGGACGACGTGAAAGTCGGCCACAGCGACCCGGCCATCGACCCCGGCGGCTACCGCGCGGTCATGGCGATGCAGTTGGGCAAGGAGAAATTCGAGGGCGAGCGCCTCTACGACGAGCGGACCTTCCAGCAGATTCGGGACAACATGACGATTCCGACCGGGACCGAGACCAAACTGGAGGGCCAACTCGAGTCGGGCAAACTCGACTACGCGCTCTACTACCGGTCTATCGCCTCCCAGTCGGGACTGCCCTACGTGGACCTCCAACCCCACGTGGACCTCTCGAAACTCACCACGAAGTACGCCGAACACTACGCCAAGGCCAAAGTCGAGGCGGGCGGCACCGAGTACGTCGGCGCGCCCATCGCCTACGGCGTGACGGTCCCGAGCGTGGCCGAGGCCCCGGTCCGGGGCGCTCAGTGGGTCGAGTACATGATTACCGAACCCGGTCGGAAGATTCTGCAGGAGAAGGGCCTCATCCCCAAGCAACCCGCCGTCGTCACGAAGGGCGGCGACGTGCCGCCTCGCGTCGCCAAGCACGCGGAGGCAAAGACTTCAATCGGTCCGCTCGAACTCTGAATCGTGAGTACCGACACAGAGACCAGAACCGAGGGCGAGACCACCGCTCCCCGAGCGACCGATTCCGCCGACGAGTCGCTCGTCGGCGGCATCGGCACCGGAACCGCCCTCCTCGCGGTCGTCTCGGTCCAACTCGTCGCGTTCGCCGCGGCGGTCGGGGTCGGCTATCCGGGTGCCTACGCCGGGTTCGCGGTCCTCTCGGCCGGGGCCATCGCCGCCTACCGGAACCGAGGAGCCTTCGGGATTCTCTCGGCCACGCTCGGGACGGTCCTGTTGGTCGCGCTCGGGTTGCCCCTGCTGATGATGGTCGCCCGCCAGAACCCCGACCTCGTGGTCGAGATGGCCGCCGACCCCGGCGTCCAGCAGGCGCTCTACCTGTCGGTGTACGCGCCGCTACTGGCGGCCATCGTCAGCGTCGCGTTCGGCGTCCCGCTGGCGCTGGTCTTGGCTCGGGGGTTCCCCGGACAGGAACTGGTCGAGAGCCTCGTGGACCTGCCCCTCGTGGTCCCCCACAGCGTCGCTGGCCTCGCCATCCTGTTCGGGTTCGGCGAGGGCGGGGCGTTCGGCGGCGTCCAGTTCACCGTTCCCGTCATCGACTTCACGTTCACGTTCGCGGTCCTCCAGACCATGCTCGGGATGGTGCTGGCGATGACGTTCGTCTCGGCCCCCTTCGCGGTCAACGCGGCCCGCGAGGCCTTCGAGTCGGTGCCGACCCGCGTCGAGTGGGCCGCGAGGACGCTGGGCGCGAACCGCTTCGAGACCTTCCGGCGCGTGACCGCCCCGCTGGCGTGGCGCGGCGTCCTGACCGGCGGGGTGCTGGCGTGGGCGAGAGCGGTCTCGGAGTTCGGCGCGGTCGCCATCGTCGCCTACAGCGTCGAGTTCTTCTACCCCTTGGAGGGGGAAATTTCGGCCCAACACGCCCCCGTCTTCATCTACAACACGTACCTCTCGGCCGGACTGGAGGAGTCGGGCGCGGTCGCCACCCTCCTGCTGGCGCTCTCGGCGGTCATCTTCCTGCTGGTTCGGACTGTCGCTTACGACGATGGAGGGTGGCCATGAAGCCGGAAATCGGAGGTGATTTGCCGTGACGCTGGACATCGACGTGTCCGCGACCTTCACCGCCGAAGGCGCAGACCGGTTCGAGGTCGCGGCCGACCTCTCTGTCGCCGACGGCGAGACACTGGTCGTCCTCGGCCCCAGCGGGTCGGGCAAGAGCCTGCTGCTGGAAACCGTGGCCGGGTTCCACGACCACGAGGGCCGGGTGGCGCTGGCGGACCGGGACCTGACCGGCGAACCGCCCGAGGAGCGCGGCCTCGGGTTCGTCTTCCAAGACTACGCGCTGTTCCCTCACAAGACGGTCCGCGAGAACGTCGCGTTCGGCGGGAGGTACCACGACATCCGGAACCCCGACGACCTGCTGACGGAGTTCGGGGTGGCGGACCTCGCCGACCGGTACCCGCCGACGCTCTCGGGCGGGGAGTCCCAGCGGGTCGCGCTGGCCCGCGCCCTCGCCGTCCGACCCGACGCCTTCCTGCTGGACGAGCCCCTCTCGGCGCTCGACGTGCCGACCCGCCAGACGCTCCGGGAGGTCCTCGCGGACGTGCTGGCCGACCAGACCGCGATGTACGTCACGCACAACCGGACGACGGCGCGGGCCATCGCCGACCGGGTGGCGGTGATTCGGGACGGGAGCATCGTCCAAATCGGCACGCCCGAGGAGATTTTCGAGCGCCCCGACTCGCCCTTCGTGGCCCGGTTCACGGGCGCGAACTGCCTCGAACTCGCCGACGACGCGCTGGCGACGCCCGAGGGCCGACTCGACTTCGACGGCACGGACGGACTGGGGACGACAGGCGACGACGCCACCCACCTCGCCATCCGACCGGAACACGTCGAACTGAACCCGGAGGGCCCCGCCGACGCCGACTTCTCGGCGTCGGTCGAGCGCGCGATTCAGGAGGACGGCCGGTGTCTCCTCGCGCTCGACGTGGCGGGCCAGCGACTCGACGCCTACGCCTCCTCGCCGCCGGAGCGCGACGAGGTGGGGATTTCGCTCCCACGAGAGAGGGTGACGCTGTTGTCAGCGTAATTTTTCTGCCACTATCCAAACTTCGCCACGCTCGCGCGAGAAACTTACTTAGGGGAGGCTTCGGAATCACTCCCTATGGCACGCGAACAGCGAACTCAGACGGGGTGGACGAACGAGAGGGAGCAAACGAACAAGACGAACCGAACCGGCGAGGTAGGACGATGAGTCTGGTCGGCGGCACGCTCGGCAAAATCGGAGCGGTTCTGCTGGCAGGACTAGTCGTCTCGGCCGCAGGAGTCGGCGCGGCGGTCTCGACCGGCGTCGTCAGTCTCCAACCGCCCGCGGTCGAATCGGTCGAGAACGAGTGGGGCGAAGTGACGAAGGACGAGACCCAGATTCGGACGACAGTCGTGATGGACAACCCGAACAAAGTGGGCGTCCCGGGGGCCGCCAGCGTCACCTACGACGTGACGATGAACGACGTGACGATGGCAGAGGGGTCCAGCGGCGGCCTCTCGCTGTCGCCCGGTCGGAACGAAATCGCGCTGAAGACCGGCATCGACAACGAGAAGATTCCGGCGTGGTGGGCCAGCCACATCAACAACGGCGAGGAGACAACCCTCTCGGTCGAACCCTCGGCGAAGGTCGCCTTCGTCTCGAAGGGCCTGCCGTCGTTCGACCGCACCTTCGAGACAGACATGCTCTCGTCGTTCGACAGTCAGTCGGGCCAGTCGGTGCAGGTGGGCAACCGGACCCTGCTGACCGTCGAGGAGACCGAAGCGTCGTGGGGCCACGCGACCGAGGACGAGACGCCCCTCCGGTTCGCCGGAACGGTCCACAACCCCAACAGCGCGCCCATCACGTTCTCGAAAATCGGCTACGAGGTGTCGATGAACGACGTGACGGTGGCCGAGGGGACCACCGAGGGCGGCGTCGAGATTTCCGCGAACTCGACCGACACCATCCGAATCAACTCGACGCTGGACAACGGAAAGCTGGACGAGTGGTGGGTTAGCCACCTGAACCGGGGCGAGCGGACCGACCTGAACGTCTCGGTGTTCGCCGTGGTCGAGGGCGAGGAGGGGACCCAGCGAGTCCCCCTGCCCTTCCTGAGCCAGCGCGTCGCGTTCGAGACCGACATTCTGGGCGGCGGAACCGCGACGACTCGCGCACTCGGCCCGCCGGGCGAGGAGAAGGGCCTCGGGGCCAGCCCGCCGCGAGTCGTCTCCATCGACCGCGACTGGGCCGCGACCGACTCGGGCACGCGATTCACCACGACCGTCGTCGTGGACAACCCCAACGCGGCGGATTCGCACCTCGGCAACGTCTCGCTCGACGCGACCTACCGGGTGAGACTCAACGGGATGACGCTGATTCAGGACAGCCAAGAGACGACGCTCACGCCCGGCAGAAGCGAACTCACGGTCTCGAAGGGCGTTAGCGACGCCGCCATCCAGCGGTGGTGGATGAGCCACGTCCGGAACGGCGAGCGGACGAAGCTGACCACCGAGGGCCGGGCGCTCGCCGACCTCGGATTCGCCGAGGTGCCGGTGCCGCTCCCCAAGCAACACCAGACCTTCGAGACCGACATGCTCTCGGGCCTCCGGACGGGTAGCGAGACCGTCACGGTCCGCGGGCGGACGCTCGCCAAACTCCACGGCGTGAGCGCCGAGTGGGGCGAACCCACGATGAAGCGGACGCCGATAGCAATCGACGGGAAGGTGACGAACGAGCGCGACGGCGAGCTGACCGTCAAGCGACTCGGCTACGAAATCGAGGCCAACGGCGTGGTGCTGGCCGACGACGAGACGAACGTCGGAACCACGATTCCGGGCAAATCGACTCGCGCGATTTCGGCGACCGCGGGCCTCGACAACCAGCGAATCGACGACTGGTGGGTCAGCCACCTGACCAACGGCGAGGAGTCCGACCTCTCGGTCTCCTACTACGCCGTGGTGGAGTACCGCGGCAACCAGTTCACGGTCGAACTCGACTCGATGAGCTACGAGAAGACCATCGAGACGAGCGCCTTCGGTAGCACGTAGTGGAACGGGTGGAACAGGGAACCCCGCCACACCACCGTCAAACCACCAGACTACCACCCCACCACACACCGTCACACACCACCGACAGCGATTTTTGACGGGGACGAGTCGAACCGAGACGGAGAGTCATGCCTGAAGTCCGCGAGCTATCGCCCGAGGACGCGCCGGAACTGGTCGCGCTCTACGAGGAGTACGAATGGTGGGAGGACCGCGAGGAGGCGGGAGTCCGCGAGGCGCTGGCCGCGACGGAGGTCGCGCTGGGAGTGCAAGCAGACGGCGACCTCGTGGCCGCGGCGCGAGTTCTGACCGATTACAACTACTACGCCACGGTCTTCGACGTGATTGTCGCGGCCGACCGGCGAGGCGAGGGCCTCGGCGAGACGCTGATGGAGGCGCTACTCGACCACCCCGACTTGCAGTCCGTGCCGGGCCTCTCGCTCCTCTGTCGGGAGGGGTTGGTGGGGTTCTACGAGTCGCTGGGCTTCGAGGTGTTCGGCCCGGAGTTCGAGGTGCCGGAGGGCGGCACGGAGGAGTTGGTCCGGATGACCTACGCCCACGACGACGAGTCTGATTCGTAGGCGAGAACTCTGATTCTGTCCGCGAAAACCACGGTAGCCGAGCGCCCACCACCCGGCGGGCGCTCGGCCGACCAACCGACAGGAATGCACTCAGCCAATCAAACCACCGTTTGGGTGGATGAAGGGGCCGCCCGGTCGCGCCAGAGGCTTGGTCGCTGGTCGGCCCCTATCCGAGGTCGGGCGGTGTCTCACCGAACGGAGTGAGGTGATGGCTCGGAAGACGCGGTTCGTCTTCCGGTGCGGAGAGACCGAGGATATGCCGACCAGCAACCGCCGGAGGACAAACCGCGTCCTCCGAGGTCTCGTTCGCTCCGCTCACGAGACCGCGACCGGGCGGGGCTTTCTAAAACAACATCATAGACTTGTTCTCCGTGGTACAGGTTCTACTTCTTGAACTCGCACCCCAAAGAACACATCATCCCCAGTAAAGCAGACTTTTCCTCACCCCCGCCCAAATCTCAGACCATGAGTTGGGACGACCTCTTCGAGCGCGCCGAGGAGTACGAGACCGACGTCGAGACGATACGCGAGCGACTGGCCGCCCATCGAGAAGACGAGACGACCGAGAGCGACGAGCAGGAGGCCGACGATGCCTGAGACGCCGGAAACCAATCCGGCCCGCATCGTCGCTGATGCCGACGTCCTCGTCGCGGACCTCCTCGTCGGCGGACCGGCACGCGAGGCGATGGACGATATTCGGAGCCACTCGTGGGTCGAACTGGTCGCCAGCGACGCCCTCCTCGAGGACGCCGAGGAGGTAATTCGAGAGTTGGCCGACGAGGACCTCGCCGCGGCGTGGCGCGAGGAAATCGAGGCCCTGCGCGTCGAAGTCGAGCATCCCGAGGGCGACCACCCCGCCCTCGCCAGCGCGTACCGGTCGCAGGCCGCCCACATCCTGAGCTACGACGAGGGCCTGCGGAGCGCCGAGGCCAGCGCGGCGTTCGGGTCGCGCCTGAACGTCAGCGTCAAGACGCCCGCCGGGTTCGCGGGCCTGTTCGACGCCGCGTCGCTCTACGAGGCGGTCGAGGACGGCGAGTATCCGGGACCGGACCGGGACCCGCGAAAGTAGCCCTCTCGTCGCGCTGGCGCTTTCGAGTAGTTTTACATTTCCTAAAGACAGGGGTAGTTGTCTTATCAATCGTTCTGGAAGGTTCGCTATCGAATCCACGATAGAACAGACAACCGTGTTACAGAACGCGATTCCAGTAACGTCGACTACAGAAATATAGTTCAGATTACACTTTTGGGGTCGTGGTTCCTATCTACACGTGAGGAAAGACCGATGAAACTCTACACCACGCTTCGGCGGGTCGCGCCAGCGACTCGGGCCGAACACGGCCGCATCGCTTCGGTTCTCACCCGCTTCACGCTCCCGCTCGCCACGCTGCTGTCGCTGGTGGCGTCGGCCCTGCTGACCGGCGCGACGTTCGCCACCGCGGCGGAGTTGGTCCCGATGACCGTCCCGACCCTGCTCGCTGGCTGGGTCGCCGCCATCGGCGCGACGTTCGCACTCCCGCTGTTGGTCGTCCGCGGCGTGACCGCGGCGCTCGAACGACTCCAATAAGCGAATTGTTTTCGCGCCCGACGTGTCGCAGTGCGTCGAAAATTCTTATCGCGTTCGCCGATGCAGATTCGTGCGGGGAGATAGCATGTGTCACAGACGCGGCGAGTGGTCACGAACGTCCAGCAGAGCCAGCGAACCCGAGGAGGACCCCGACGAGAACTCGGCGTGGGTCGGCGCGCGAGCGAAGGACCTCCTCGTGACGTTCGTCTCGGGTGACGCCGACGAGACGCCGGAGCGCGAGAAACCCGAGGCTCCGACAATCGAGGCCGAGCCGGAGACACCCGAAACCGACCCGAAGACCCCGAGCGCAGACCCGACCGAGGTCGAGGAGGACGCCGAGGAACCAGAGCGCGAGGAGGACCCCATCTCGGCCGACGACTAGCGATGTTTCTTTTTCGGGGTTCTGTACGGTCGTCGTAAAATAGAGGTGCTTTTAGGGATTCCTGTCTAGAATCAAAGAGAAACGTTTCTTGAAGCCCCGCCCTGTCGGGTTCCCCGCCGAGCGCAGCCTCGTGGACGGTTCCACCGAGCGCGTCCCGGCGGTCGGTCCCACCGAGCGCGACGTTTTTCTCCTCCGGGTCCCGAGTCGAGGACGTGCGCGAGTATCCCTTCGAGTTGACGCTGTGCGCGCACCTCGAAGCCACCGAGGAGGCCATCGTCGCCCGCCAAATCGGCGGCGGCGTCCGAGCGCCCGCTAATCGCGTCCTCGACGTGGTCTGCGTCGAACCCGGCCCGGCGATGGCCGACCGGGCGGGCCTGACGCCCGAGACCATCCCCGACGCGGCAATCGAGAGCGAAGTCGGCGTCGGTCGAGCGCGCGACCCCGTCGAAGCAATCGACGCCTCGCCCGAACACGCCCGCCGAGTCGCCGAGCGCGCGGTCGAAATCGGCTTCTTCGAGCGCGCGGTCGGCGGGGGCGTCCGGCGGGTCGCCCGGTACCCCGACGACTGGTTCGAGCGCATCGTCGCCGTCGAGAACAAGCCCGACTTGGGCGACCCCGGCGACCTCGAACTCCAACTTCGGAAGGACGCCGCGCTCGCGCTGGCCGACGAGGTCGCGCTGGCGACCGAGAGCTACGTCACCGGCGCGCACCTCAACCGGATTCCCGACTCGGTCGGCGTCTGGCGCTTTCACCCCGAGACCGGCGAGCGCGAGGAGATACGGGAGGCGACGCCCCTCTCCGCCGACGAGTCGGGCGTCGAGATTCTCTCCGAACACCCCCTGCGGACCGACGTGGCGCTCGTCTCGGCCGCCGAGAAGGCCCGTCGCCGCAGACGGATGGCCGAGGTCGCCTACGGCAAGGGCTGGCGGCCCGACGCCTTCCCCGCCTGCGCCGAGGCCGAGTCGGTCGAGCGCGAGGGGAGCGCCGGACTGCCCTACTGCGCGTGGAAGGGGCGATTCGTCAACCCCGCGACCTGCGGACCGGACTGCCCCGGCCACGACCCCGCCGACCCACCCGAAACCGACCATGATGAGGCCCGAGACGGTCGAACGCCGTGGGTCGCCGACCCCGAAGGGAAGGCGAGGCGGCAGTCGGGCCTCGACAGATTCGGGTGAGTTCGGCGGAACGGAAGCGAGTTCTGCCCCACGGGAGCGTTTTTCTGTCTCAACGTCGAACGGAGGGGTATGTACGACCGAATTCTGGTCCCGACCGACGGAACCGACCAGACCCCCGTGGTCGAACAGGCGCTGAACGTGGCCGAACTCGCCGACGCGACGGTCCACGCCCTCTACGTGGTCAACGAGAAGGCGCTGGACTACCAGCCCTCGGAGTCCGGCCGGAAGAAGACCCGCGACGCCCGACGCGAGGAGGGTGAAGAAGCGACCGCCGAAATCGTCGAGAAGGCCGAGGAGAGAGGTCTCGACGCCGTCACCGCCATCGAGGAGGGCAAGCCCGCCGCGACAATCGTGAACTACGCAGACGACGAGCAGATGGACATGGTCGTGATGGGAACTCACGGTCGGTCGGGCGTGGACCGCTACGTCCTCGGGAGCGTGACCGAGCAGGTCGTCCGCAAGTCCGAGACCCCGGTGCTGACGGTCAACCTCGCGCGCCAGCGCCGCGCGGTCCGGGACGACGAGACCGCAATCGAGCGCGCTCGGCAGGTGCTGGCCGACGAGGGCCACGAGGTCGCCGAGGTGCCCGAGGACCCCTACCGCGAGAGCAACACGTGGATAGTCCGCACCGAGACCGCGTCCGGCGAGACCTACAACGTCCACATCGACGCCGCCTCCGGCGAGGCCCGACTGGCCCGCATCGGGCGGTGAGGTCGGACGCTGTTCTCCGCCCACAGATAGATATTCAATTGTTTAGAAAATATCCTGATTATTAGGGGCGTAGATAGTCATGTCCCCTCGCCTGTCAATCCGCCCCGGAGTATTTCACGCTGGCCGGTGAACGCCGGGACGTGCCAGCGGCAGTCGTCCTCGCGGGCGGTCGCTCGACGCGGTTCGGCGAGGAGGACAAGGCAGTCGCCGACCTCGCGGGCGTCCCGATGATTCGCCGGGTGGCCGACCGCCTCTCGTCGGTCGTGGACGTGCTGGTGGTCAACTGCCGGGCCGACCAGCGCGCCGCTATCGCGGACGCGCTCTCGGGCTACGACCGCCCGGTCCGGTTCGCAATCGACGCCGACCCCGACGAGGGACCGATGGCGGGTATTCGGACCGGTCTCCGCGAAGTCGAGGCCACTGATTCCGAGTACGCCTTCGTCGCGGCCTGCGACATGCCCTTCCTCGACGCCGACCTCGTCGCGCACCTCTTCGAGTCCGCCCGGAGTCCGAGCGAGGTCGCGGGAACCGACGACGCCACAGGGGCCTACGACGCCGCTGTCCCGCGACCCACCGAGTGGTTCGAGACCACTCACGCGGTCTACCGCGCGGGACCGATGGCCGACGCCTGCGACGGGGCGCTGGCGGCGGGCGAGCGCAAAATCATCGCCCCCCTCTTCGAGTTGGACTTCGTCGCGGTCGGCGAGGAGGACCTCGACGAGTTCGATACGGATAGTTTCGAGAGCGTCGATACGCCGGAGGAGTTCGCGGCGGCCGAAGAGCGTCTGGGAGGGTGATTTCGGGAGTTCTCAGATACGAGTCCCAACCACGGACTTCGCTCGGTGGACCGAACAACCGCCTTGGCGGACTGAAAGGGCGACCGCCGGAAGTCAACCCGCGTCTTCCGAGGTGTTGCAAATCAAAGATTTGCCACATCACGAAAATCTCCGATTTTCGAAGACTGCACTCGCTACGCTCGCGCAGCCCTCGCGCGGTTCGGCGCGCTCACGCGAGAGCGCGCCAGCACGCGCCGGGTGGATTTCTCAGTCGGAGCGACCTCTGGCTCACGCCATCACCTCCACAACCGGGTCGTCGGCGACCATCCGGGCCAGCACGACGCGGGCCACCGAGTCGGGAGCGCGGGCCAGCACCTCCTCGGCGATTTCGCGGCCTACAGACTCCAAGCCGGGCGAATCGACCATGTTCACGACCGGAATCACCGTCGCGCCCTCGGGAACGTCCTTCAGACCGCCCTCGTCGCTGGCGAGGACCGCGGCCACGTCCTCGGCGCGAATCTCGTCTCCTCGCTCGCACCCCGCCACCCCGGCCACGCGCTCCGGCCGATGGACGCGCTCCGCCGAGAGGAGTTCGCCGACGATGCGGGCGCTGGCGACGGGAATCACGGTGTCGGCGCTGGCCGGAATCTGCGGTTCGCGCTCGTTCGGAGCCTTGAGCCACCGAGTCCGCGCGCCGTCGGCCTTCACGAGGACGGGGCCGTCGTGGACCTCGGCGAGCGCGGCCACCGTCCCGGGGTCGTAGCCCCGGTAGCGGTCCGCTCGCTCGCGCTCCGGCACCAGACCGGCCGGGAAGCCCTCGACCGCGTCGAGGGCGGCCACGGGGTCCTCGGTGACACGGACCTCCTCGACCTCGGCGTCGAAAACCGGGATGCGGACCGTCGCCGTGACGACGGCATCTGAGAGTCCGCCAGCCAGCGCGTAGAGGGTCGTCTTCTTCCCGCCAGCGCCGACCACGCAGGTCAGGCCGGACTCGGCGTCGAGGGCTTCGGCGAGCGGGACGGGCGAGGTCATGCCGACCGAGTACGCCGACCGGACACAAAGTATTCACGTCGGAAATGCTACCATCCGAGCGTGCATCGCCGCCGCGCCCTCCGCGTCGTCGCCCTCGGAGCGTCTGCCAGCCTCGCAGGCTGTTTCGGCATGGCCCACCGGACCCCGCCCGAGGAGGGCGAACTGACGGTCCGGAACATGGACGACGAACCCCACGAGGTCGCCCTGACGCTCTCGGACGGCGACGAAACCGTGCTGGAGGAGAGCTACGACCTCGACGCGGATCGGTCGAGTCCGAAGGCCATCGTCGAGCCAGCGACCTACGACCTGTCGGTGACCCTCGACGGCGGCCGGACCGAGCAGTTCGAGTGGGACGTGACGAGTTGCCGGAGCATCGGCTCCGTCCAGATTTGGGACGGCGGCGAGATTCGCTTCGAGACCAGTAATTGCTGAGTCGACAACCAGTAGTTAAAAACCGGACAACCTCGATACCAGAATCCATGCGAACGTCCGCCCGGCGGCCACTCGCCGCCACGGTAGCGCTTTTGTGTTGCCTCTCGATGATGACTCCCGTCGTCGCCACGCCCGGCGGAGTTGGGTCCACCGACTCGGTTACGGCCCAAGACGGCGCGTCGAACCCCTGCGTGGGGAACATCACCCAGCCCGCGAACGGGACCACGGTCATCAGCGTGCAAGGGTTCAAGTTCGGCGAGGGCGGCGGGAAGCGCCCCGCCAAACTCGTCGGCGTCGGCCCGAGCGGCGAGGTCGAGTGGGTCCACCAGAGCGCCGAGAAGTACGGCGTGGTCTGGGGCTACGACGTTGACCCGATGGACAACGGGAACATCTTCGTCACAGCCACCCTGAAGAACCACCGGACGCTGGTCTACGAGTTCAATCCCGAGACGCAGGAGCGCGTCTGGTCGAAGACCTTCGACCTCGGGGACACCCACGACGCCGACCTCATCAACAACGGGTCCGAGATTCTGCTGGCGAACATGCGCAACTACAACGCTACTGCCGAGCGCAACGACGACCGCATCTTCGTCTACAACCGCACGACCGACCGAATCGAGTGGGAGTGGCGCTTCGACGACCACTACGACCCCGAAAATCTGGAGGAGAACTACACCGACGACTGGACCCACGTCAACGACGTGGACAAAATCGGCGAGGGTCTCTATCTGGCCTCGCCCCGGAACTTCGACCAAGCCATCGTGGTCAATCGCTCCACGAACGAAATCGTCATGAAACTCGGCGAGGACGGCGAGAAGGACATTCTCGCCGAACAGCACAATCCCGACTACCTCGAAAGCGAGAACGGGACGCCGACCCTCATCGTCGGCGACAGCGAGAACGACCGCATCGTGGAGTACGCGAATCCCGACGGTGACCTGACCGACGGCGACGGCTGGCAGCTGACGTGGACCCTGAAGGGTGACCTCGACTGGCCCCGCGACGCCGACCGCCTGCCCAGCGGGAACACGCTGGTCACCGACTCCGCGAACAACCGCGTGATGGAAGTGACGCCGAAAGGCGAGGTCGTCTGGGAGTTCTACGCCCCGTGGCTGGTCTACGACGCGGCCCGCATCCCGGCGGGCGAACACGGCGGCCCGACCGCGACCGACATGAACGCCACCGGCACCTACCGGATGCAGGGCGACACGGACGTTCACAGGAACGAGACGCGACTGAACGCGTGCCACCAGCGCCTCGAAAACATCAGCGGCCTCGCCGACGGTGAGACGATGTCGGGGACCACCGCCGCGGGCGAGGGCGGAGAGCGAGACACCGCGACCAGCGAGGGCGCGATGAACGACGAGACGAGCGGCGACTCGACCGACCAGACCGGCGCGGACGACCAGACCGGCGAACCAGCCGACCCGACCGGCGTCCCCGGATTCGGACCGGTCGCGGCGCTCGCGGCGCTGGCCGTCGCGCTCGGAATCGCCCGGCGTCGATAAGAGACCGTTCTCTTTTCAGAGGCTGTACTGCTCACCATCGACCGCGAGCGGCTCCTCGAAGGCCTCGTCGGCGGGGTAGAAGTGCGCGACGTGAACCAGCCGCGTCCGGTCGGCGTCGAGTTCGTCGGCGAGCGCGAGCGCCCCCTCTCTGGTCATGTGCTTGGTGCCGAACGTCCGGGGGACGCCGTCTGCGTGGTGGTCGCCGCCGAGCGGGTGGTGTTCGCAGAGGTCCGCCGGGACGATGGCGTCGGCCAGCAGGAGGTCCGCGTCGGCCAGAACCTCGCGGCTCTCGTCGGGAATCGCGTAGTTGGTGTCGCCGGTCAGCGCGAGCTTCGCGCCGGTCTCGGGGTCCTCGACGGCGACGCCGTAGCACAGCATCGGCGGGTGTTCGACCGGGACGAGCGTGACTTCGAGGCCGCAGACCTCGAAGGGTTCGAGGGGCGCGCGGTCGTGGACCGTCACCCGGTCTAAGTAGTCGTACTTCGAGCGAATCGTGTCGGCGACGCTCTCGTCGGTCAAGGGGTCGGTCTCGTTCGCGGCGTGGACCGGCAGGTCGTCGAACAGTCGGTAGGCGTTACCGAGACCGTCGAGATGGTCGAAGTGGATGTGGGTGATAAGGGCCTCGTCGGGGAGGCCGACCTCGTGAGTCAGGAACTGGTGGCGGAAGTCGGGGCTGGCGTCGATGAGGAGGGCCTCGCCGGTGCGCTCGTTGCGGACGTGGACCGAGAACCGCGAGCGCTCGACGCCTCGGCGGCGGGCCTCCTCGCAGGTCTCACAGTCGCAGTCCGGCGTGGGCGTCCCGGTGGTATCCCCGGTGCCGAGCAACGTAATCTGCATTTGCCGGGAGTAGTCGCTTGGGGTACAAAGGTCTCTAGGAGGTGGCCAGCGCATCGTGACCGACGTAAGAAGAACGATTTTCGTTCGAGTCGCCGGACTTATCGGGTTTGATCGATCCACCGACACCACTTGTCGAAACCGTTTGCCCCACATTGTTCGGCGATGCTCCGTAGCGTACCGATTCTTATTCGGTCGTGCATTGGAACACTCACGATGCGTACGTCGTCGGTACGTGCCGGATGTTCGTATCGAAGTTTCACGTGGCTTCCCGTTCGGTCAACGATGCGAACCCGGTTCTTAGTGAGTGCTTTGATAATATCCCGGCCGGAAAAATCAGTCGGCGGCATTCGCACTACTTATTGCATGAAGTCGGGAAGCTCAGAAGATTCCTCACGCGAGTCCGCGACTTCGTCGGGGTCGATTCCCATTTCTTCGAGTGCCTCGCGCTCCTCGTCCCACGAGTCGATAGAATCTCCGCTTTTGTCCGCGTGAAGCGCGAGTGCCTCGTCGAGATTTTCTAACGCCTTCTCACGAGTTGGTCCTTGGGAGGCGACACCAGTCTCGGTATCCTTCGCTACCCACCAGTCGTCTTCTTTCGTGAGCGTAATCGTGGGTTCGGTGCCGGGACCCATCGTATCCGGGATACGAGAGAGAGGATTATAACGTTGCGGGACAAGACCTCTCGCAACGTCTGTCGCGGCCTGTAACTACTGACTTCTCGTCTCCTCGGACAAGAGGGCACGCTTGGGTGAAGCCATCGAGTAGTTCTGAAACAGAGTACGAGCAAGCGGTTAATTAATGTGACTATTTAGTCTTAGTAGGTTATACAGACGCAATATTTTAAGGCGTCGAGAGATAAAATGCGAGCGGGCTTGCGTGGAGTCATCCACGCTTTTGCTGGCGAACTATGAAGGAAGAGCCAACGTCTTATCTCTTTAGGCAATCTCTACAATTCTTTCGCAAATATACTCAATTGTTATCGGGACCTCACACCAGCGAACGCACGGCCCACCCACCTTCGACGCCCGACGCCGCCTACCGTCGGAAGCAGTCGGCGCAGTCTGAGACAAACTCCCGAAAACCCCGCGGTTCTCGACCCAGCACTCGCTCGGCGTCGTCGCTGACCCGCCCGGACAGTCCGAGGCGCGTGACGGTGTAGAGGACGACCATCACGGCAATCATCGGGTAGGGCACGCCCCGAGAGCGCATCCGGCGCGCGAACCGGAGAATCGAGGGGTTCGGGTACGAGACGGGGCGGTCGAGCGCGTCGCTGAACGCCTCGGCGACCTCGTCGCAGTCGAGGGCCTCGGGACCGGTCACGTCGTACGCGCGGTTCTCGTGACCCGGTTCGGTGAGCGCGGCGACCCCGACGGCGGCCACGTCGCGGGCGTCCACGAATCCCATCTCGCCGCCGCCCGCGGGGACGAAAATCTCGTCGTGTTCGACCACGTCGGGGCGGTGAATCTCGCTGAAGTTCTGCATGAAGTTGGCGGCCCGGAGGAAGGTGTAGGCCACGCCAGCACCTTCGAGGTGGCGCTCCATCCGGTAGTGGGGGAGTAAGGGGTTCTTGCCCGCGCCGAGAACCGAGAGGTAGACGACGTGGCGAACGCCGACCCGCGCCGCGGCGTCCGCGAACTCCCGCAGTCGGTCGACGCCGACGTTCGGGGGGCGCACCAGAAACAGGCGGTCCACGTCCTCGAGGGCAGACCCCCACGTCTCGGGGCGCTCGAAGTCGAACTCGACGGTCTCGGAGTCGTCACCCTCTGCATTCGCATCCGTCCGTGAGGGGTTTCGGGTGGCGATTCGGACTCGGACCGAGGTCTCGGCCTCGCGGAGTTGGTCGGCGACCGCAGAGCCGACGGTGCCGGTTGCGCCGGTCACCAGCACGAGGTCGGTCACGTTGCCCCTCCGCCGAGAGTTGCTCCCCCGCTGCGAGTCAGGACGCGCCGGGGGAGTGTGCGCCCACTCCCTGAGGACGTTTCGGTTGCGGTGGTCATTCTTCCGACCGTACACACGCCCATCGACATTTTGTAAGCCACACTCGGACACCGCGGAAGGAAAATCAAGGGGAAGACGCTTAGTGGTCGTGGCCGTGCCCGCCGTCGGCACTCGCGTCGGACCCCGAAATGTCACCACCGGCCACGAGCGCGTCGTGGTCGCCCTCTATCATGTCTAAATCCTTGAGGTTGTCACGCTCCTCGAAGTCCTCGATGGCGTCCACGAAGTCCTCCTGCGTGAGCGCGGTGCGCTCCTCGGTCAGGGCGTCGAGGACGGCCTCGCGCAGGACCATCCGGAGGTCGCTCCCGGTCAGACCCTCGGTCTCCTCGGCCAACTCGTCGGGGTCGAAGTCCACGATGTCCATCGGTCGGGTGATGAGCCGGAGGATGTCGGCGCGCATCTGGACGTCCGGCTTGGGGAAGTTGACGATCTCGTCGAAGCGCCGCCACGCCGCGGCGTCGAGCTGGTCGGGGTGGTTTGTCGCGCCGATGAGGAGCACGTCGTCCTGAATCAGGCTGATGTTGTCGATGGACTTCAGCAGGGTGTTGACCGCGCGCTTGATGGCGGCGTGCTCGTCGCTGGCGCGGGTCTTGGCGACGAAGTCGAACTCGTCCATGAAGAGGATACAGGGCGAGAGGCGCTTGGCGACCTCGAAGACCTTCTCGACGTTCTTGGCGGTCTCGCCGAGGTACTGGCTGGTGATCATCGAGAGCTTGACCTCCACGAACGGCAGGTCGAGGTCGTAGGCCAGCGCCCGAGCGGTCGAGGTCTTGCCGGTCCCCGGCGGCCCGACGAACAGGAGCTTGCCGATTTCCCGCAGGCCGATTTGGGCCAGATACTCCCGATGCTCGATTGCCTTGACGATTTTGTGAATCTCGGCCTCCTGGTCCTCGGTCAGCACGAGGTCGTCCAGCGTGGTCTCGATCTCCTCGGGCGCTCGGATGTCCACGAGGTCGAGCATCTCCTCTTCCTCCTCGTCGGCGAAATACTGGGCGAGGAGCCCGTCGATCCACGCCCGGTCGGCCTGTACCGGCCGGTTAGCGTCTCGGGCCGCCTCGTAGTCTGCGCCATCGACCTCGTCCTCGTAGGCGTAGGCCAGCACGGGATTGTGGATAACTCGCTGTTCGCCCCGGTCCAAGAACCACTCCTCGGCCATGTCCTGCTGGGTGAGTTCCAGCGACCCCGAGAACTCGTCGCGGTCCGTGAACATCAGCCCGGAGATGGCACTCCAGGGGTTCTCGACCCCGGTCGCCCGGCGTGCGGTCTCGATGGTCGGCCGAATCGGGCGCTCGATTCCCAGCGGCGAGTCGTCGCTGCCGGGTCGGTCCGGTCCCGTCGATTCGGCCGCCCCGTCGGGCCAGAACACCTGGCGGTAGCGCGGGGGAAGGTCGTTCTCGTCTAACGCTCTGTTGTCGTTGTAGAGGCTCGCGGTGAGCAGAAACTCGACGACGTCCAGTGCCGCGTCGCTCATTCCCGGGAGTTTTGACGCTAAAGGTGCTTAAGCGCGTCGAAGCCGTCGTCGGAATCGGACCGCCGAAATCGGATGGTGGTGAAGCTATCCCTCGGTCGCGTCCGTATCGACGTAGACGACCGCGCTACTGATGACACAGCCGCTGTCGTGGAGGTAGCGCTGGACCTCGTGGCGCTCGTAACCGTCCATGTACTCGTCGATGTCCTCGGCGTTGTCGTAGTCCTTCGAGCAGGACCCGGAGTCGCCGAGCGCGATGACGACCGGGGGCTTGTCGTCGCCCTTCAGCAGTTCGGCCTGCTTGACGCTGTCAGTCTCCGCGCCGTAGGTCTCCATGTACCACGCGAACGGTAGGCGGGCGAACCAGCCGTTTCCGGCAGGGGGGGCCGCGTGCGACGAGGAGTCCGAGGCGTAGAGGTTGTCGCCGTCGAAGTCGGGGTCGTCGCCGTAGTACATCACGTCGATGCCCTCGTTGGATTGGACCACCTCCCGAACCTCGCCGAGCAGGGGTTTCATCTCCGAGGAGGACTGGGCGTACTGGACGAGTTCGTTCTCCTCGCTCTGGGGGTCGAGGTACGAGGTTCCGACCGCGGTCGCGCCGACCTGCCCGACCACGACCAGCAGGACCAGCGCCGCGGCGGTCGCCGAGATGGCGTCGCCCTCCGAGACGCTTTCGAGGCCGAGTCGGGCCACGAGCGCGAGGCCGACCGCGGCCGGAACCACCAGCGGGACGATGATGTGGATGACCTCCCACGGGAAGGGGTTGTCCACGATGACGGGATAGCCCGCGATGCTGGCGATGCCCCAGTAGCCCGCGAACGCCACCGCGTCGCGGGGTCGCTCGCCGGTGTAGCGGTCCACGACGAAGCCGAGGACGGCGAACGCGAACAGCACGATTGCGGCCTCTTGAACCACGGGCCAGAGCGCCTTCGCGGTCGAGAGGTACGACTCCTCGTTGCCGCCGCCCCACTGGCCGACGAACTTGTCCCACGACCCGAAGGTGGCCTCGTGAGCGACCGCAGGGAGCAGGGTCGGGTCGCCCAGCGCCTCGTAGAGACCGGGCGTGTCGGTGTTGAGGCGGTCGGTGTTTCGGGGCGCGTAGAAGAAAATCACGATGGCGAAAAAGAGGAACACCGACGCCGAGAGGTGTTCGGCCCACTCCCAGACGCCGACCGCGGTGGTCTTGACGCGCTCGGTGGCGACCGTCAGCAGGCCGCGCTCTCCGGCGCGCTCGACGAACAGGCGGTGGTCCCACAGCAGGACCGCGGCCCCGGCCCAGCAGACCGGGTAGACCAGCGCGTTCTCCTTGGTGGTGAACGCCAGCGCGAAGGTGGCGGTCCCGGCGTAGAGGAAGAGCGGTCGGCGGTCGTCGTAGGCCCGGACGAAGAAGCCGAACGCGACCAGCATCAGGCCCGCCAGCAGGACGTCGTTGCGGTAGAACCGCGAGTAGTAGAGCAGGACGGGGTTGAACGCCAGCAGGAGCGCCATCGCCACGACTTCCGAGTCCCGCAGGCGCTGGCGGAACAGGAGCGCCGCGAGGGGGAACAGGCCGCCGATGAGCGCGACGATGAACCGCATCGTGAAGTCCGAGGCCCCGAAGACGCTGAACAGGTGGCCGTCCACGATAGTCAGGAAGGGTCCGTGGACGATGGGCCGGTACTCGTAGGCTCCGTTCTCCATGAAGCGGTAGGCCCAGTAGGCGACCCGGGCCTCGTCCTGATGGGCGACCCGGTGGCCGAGTTGGACGAATCGGGCCACGAGCGCGACCAGCGTGACCCCGAGGACGACTAGCTGGGTCCGCGAGGCGTAGCCGGTCAGCGTCTCGCGTGCGTCGGCGGTCGAACGCGACGAGGAGGTCTCAGTTTTCGATGCCATGTGTCGGCGAGCGATGGAGGTGAGTCGGTCTGCGGGCGACGCGGGCGGCGGAAATCATTATCAAACTATTGCTGCGGGTTCGGACAAATAGTTTCTGGACCGACGCGTCGATGCTCGGCTTACGTATCGAGTCACGAAATCGGCGAGGTGGGGAAATCTGAGGTACCGACGAAAGCCTAGAAAGTTTTCACGCTCGTCACCGCAGGAGCAAACTTGACCGCAATGTCCTCGAAAGCCCTCGCGCGGTTCGCGGTCGCCCTTTCAGTCCACCAGGGAGGGTGGTTGGTTCACCGGTCGAATCGGGTCGGTGGATGCGCTACTGTCGAAGCCGCCATTCGGCTGTGTGATGGCGCGACGCTCTCGTGCGTCGCGCCGCGCGAGGGAGTCGGCCGCCTTGCGCGGCCGACGAGGGTGGGGAGGCGTGAGGTTCGCGGTTGCGGGGCGGTGCTGTGCGGTAGACTCCTCAGTTTCGGCAATAGCTAGCTTCTCCTCGACTTCCGCATTCGTTCCCTGCCGGTGGAATACATATCGCTCATTTCGGTTCATCGGCTCGTCCGTCTCGACCGTAGACCGACAAACGGCCACGCGACTCGTCCGACTACGGGAAAGCAACCAGAACAAGCCCTAAAGAAATTTTTTGGTTTCTTTAGAAAACAAAAATTTATACCTCGCGGAAACTCCCCGCCACGGGACGCGAGTTCTACCGTCATTTAAGAGCATAGAGGCACGACAAGAGAGTATGGGAGACGACACCACTCCAGTCATCGCCAAGGCCATCCGAACGCCGCAGGGCAAGCAGGACGGCGTGTTCGCCGACACCCGGAGCGAAGACCTCTCGATTCCGCTCGTAGACACCATCCTCGAGGAGACCGGCCTCACCAGCGACCACGTGGACGACCTCATGTGGGGCGTCGCACAACAGCGCGACGAGCAGGACAACAACGTGGCGCGCGTCATCGCGCTCCTCTCCGATTTGGGCGAGGAGGTCCCCGCCGCGTCGATTAACCGCTGGTGCGCCTCCTCGATGCAGGCGCTGATGAGCGCGAGCGACGC
The DNA here is from genome assembly GCF_004765785.1 of Halorussus ruber. GTDB lineage: Archaea > Halobacteriota > Halobacteria > Halobacteriales > Haladaptataceae > Halorussus > Halorussus ruber. The sequence continues at coordinate 133,811 of NZ_SBIT01000002.1, forward strand.
CATCCGGGCGGGCCAGCGCGAGGTCATCATCGCGGGCGGCGTCGAGAACATGTCCCGCGTCCCGATGGGCGGCGGCTATCAGGGCCGGTCCATCCACCCGCGAATGAGCGAGGAGTACAACCTCCCCGGCCTCCAGATGGGGATGACCGCCGAGAAGGTCGCCGAGGAGTACGAGGTCAGCCGCGAGGCCCAAGACGAGTACGCCGCTCGGAGCCACCAGCGCGCCGCCGAGGCCACCGAGTCCGGGCGCTTCGACGACGAAATCGTCCCCATCGAAACCGACGAGGGCGTCGTCGAGGAGGACGAGGGAATCCGCCCCGACACCGACGTCGAGACGCTGTCGGGGCTCCCCTCGGTGTTCGTCGGCGACGGCACGGTCACGGCGGGTAACTCCTCGCAAATCGCGGACGGCGCGTCCGCCACGCTCGTCACCAGCAAGGCGTTCGCCGAGGACCACGGCCTCGAAATCATGGCCCACGTCGGCGACAACAACGTCGTCGGCGTGGACCCCAGCGTGATGGGCATCGGCCCGGTCCCGGCGACCAAGGGCCTGCTGGAGCGCACGGGCGAGTCCATCGAGGACTTCGACCTCGTGGAACTCAACGAGGCGTTCGCCAGCCAGACCGTCTACGCCAAGAACGAACTCGGCGTGCCGGACGAGAAGTTCAACGTCAACGGCGGCGCAATCGCCATCGGCCACCCGCTCGGTGCCTCCGGCGCGCGCCTGCCAGTGACGCTCGTCCACGAGATGCAGAAGCGCGACGCCGAGAAGGGCCTCGCCACGCTCTGCGTCGGGTTCGGACAGGGTGGAGCGATTACCTTCGAGCGGAAGTAAAGCGTCGGTCTGATTGCGGTCTTTTCATCGACGTTTTGCAAGCGAGGAATGGCGCGGCGCTTCGCGCCGCGAACGGCGAAGCCGTGAGTGAAAACCGTCTACTCACGCCACGTTCCCCACACCTCTCGAAGGCCCGAAAGTTCCCGATAATCGTGCTTTCGTCTCAAGACAGTAACGACATAGATGGTCTCGTGTGCAACCTCCCAATCGACGATAACCCGAAAGTCACCGACGCGAAGCTTGTAGCCGGGGAAGTTTGTGAGCGAATCGAGGAAGTGGTCCGGAAAGTCAGCGACTTCTTCGAGTTTGGAGATGATTCGCTCACCGATTCGCTGTCCAACTCGCTAAGTTCTTCAAGGGCGGTCTCTGTTATTTCGACTGTTGTAGTCATTATTGACTACGCGCAGTCGGAGGTGTTTAAATTACTCGTCTTTCGACACTATTCATCGAGGCCGAGTCGCTCTTTGGCCTCGTCCAAACTCACCGTTCGACCCTGCTCTACGTCCTCGACACCTTCGGCAAGTTGTCGGAGTGCGTCGGCTGTGAGCATAGGGTTCGTCGCGTCGCGGAGGACGTCGCGGATGAACTCCGACCGATTTGGATAGCCCTCCTCGCGCCACATACGGTCTATCTCTTCTTTCCGCTGTTTTGTGACCTTCACGTCGAGTTTGACCATTTCGGGCGAGCCATTCCCGTCAGTATCCGTACTCATCTCACGTCAGTGGTACAGGCGTCTCACGCAAAAGCGTTTCGGGGACCGAACAACGAGCGAGTCGAGACGACCAGAATATCTGCGAACGGGATTATGGCTCGGAAATGGAGCGGAGAATCAGTCGTCTGCACTCACCGCACCGGACCCACCGACTTGACTATCAGGAACGGTCCCGTCGTCGTTCCACCCGCGAACAGCATAGTACTCGTCAAGGGCCTCCTCGAAGCCCGGCAAGTCATACGGAAGACGGTCGGCGTCTCGCGCGATTCCCCGCTGGTTGTTGAAGTGGCGTTCGAGTTCCACCACGCGGTTCCCGACCGCGAGGAGGTCCTCGAAGTCGGCGTCGAAGAGCATCTCGTAGCGGTCGGGACTCATGAAGTCCCGCGAGAACTTGCAGACGATACCGGCGTCGTTGAGCGCCATCAGGTTCTCGCGCTCGACCAATCGCTCGGGCTTGCCCTCCAGACCGGTAGGTTCCATGGCCTCGTCCTTGCCGACGAGGGGGTACTCGACCGAGTAGAAGGTGGCGTACATGTGGTCCGCGCCGCGGTTGGCGACGGCGTAGGAGAGACCCTGCCCGTGGAGGACCCGGCCCTCGTGGGCGGCGAAGTCCATGCCCTTGACCGTCCAGTTCTCGACGCCCAGTTCCTCGTGGGCGCGGTCGATGCCCTCCGCCAGCAGGTCGCCGACGCCCTCTCGGTGGGCGATTTTCTCCACGAGGTCCAAGATTAGCTCCTCGTCGCCGAATCGGTCCTCGCTTGCGAGGTACGCCGAGACCGTGTTCCCGGCCGAGATGGTGTCGAGGCCGTAGCGGTCGCACAACTCGTTGGACTGCATCACGTCCACGATGTCGTCGATGCCCGCGTTCGAGCCGAACGCCATCGCGGTCTCGAACTCCGGCCCCTCGGTCTCGACGCCGCGCTCGTCGTCCCTGGTCGGGAGTTTGCAGGCGAACGCGCAGGCCGAGCAGGTGCCCTTCTTGTACTTCTTCTCGGCGACCGAGTCGCCGTTGATGCCCTCAGCGCCCTCGAAGGACTGCTCGGAGAAGTAGTAGGAGGGCAGGCCGTCCATCTCGTTGGCGAGGTCCATCACGGCGACGGTGCCCTGCTCTTTCATGATGTGGTCGGTCGTGGCGGCCTCGCGGTGAATCTCCATCTGGTCGGCGGGAATCTCGATGTCGGGCCGCGAGTCGCCCTCGAAGGTGACGGCCTTGACGTTCTTCGCCCCGAGGACCGCGCCGAGACCGCCCCGACCGAACGCGCGCTCCTCGGTCGTCATGACGGAGGCGAACCGGACCTCGTTCTCGCCCGCCGGGCCGATGCAGGCGACGTGTTCGGCGTCGAGGTCCCACTCCTCGGCGACGTACTCGCAGGTCTCGGGCACCGTGGCCCCTTCGAGGTCCGGGACCTCCTCGAACTCGACGCCCTCGTCGCTGACGCGGACGACCAGCAGGTCGTCGCTCGCGCCGGTAAGCTCGACCGCGCTGTAGCCGGTGTAGGCGAAGTGCCGGGACATGAATCCGCCCGCGTTCGACGAGAGGAGACCGCCGGTCAGCGGCGAGACGCCGGTCGCGTTCGTCCGCCCGGTGAAACTCATCTGGGAGACCTGCAACGGGCCGGTGGTGAAAAACAGGCTGTTGTCCGGCCCGAGCGGGTCTGCGTCGAACGGGATGCGGTCGTGAGCCAACTTCGTGCCGACGCCCCGACCGCCGACGAACGATTCGAGGACGCTATCGACGCTCTCGGTCCGCGTCTCGCGCTCGCCGACGTCGACGGTCAGGAGCGGTCCTTCGGCGTGTCTCATGTCCGGTAATTGGTCGGAGCGGACAATAAAACGGTGAGGTTCGGTGTTCCACTCGAAGAAAGTACTCTAATTATTTGAGATGTTATTAGCTGTCTTTAACAATTGTGTAGGATTTCGGTGGGTGAATCACGTCGTCTTGAACGCCGTATCCCCGCATTCGTGACACTCCTCGACCAACGGCTCCAGCGTTTTGGCGTCGGGGTCGCTTTCCGACTCGGTGGCGCTCTCGCGTTCGGACTCGGGTCCGCTCGCGCTTCTGAATTCGTCTCCGGCCGTATTTTCGCCTCCGTCGGCGGTGGTGCCGTCCCCTGCGTCGGCGGTCGCACCTTCGTCCTCGTCGTCAGGCCTCCTGGGGGTGACACCGGTCGATGGCCTCCCAGACGGACTCCTTGCGGCCGAGGAAGGTGATGTGGTCGCCGTGTTGGAGGGTGAAGCCCTCGCTGGGCACCTCGCTCTCGCCCTCCCGGCCGACGAGTGCGATGAGCACGCCGTTCGGGAGTTCGTCGTCGAGTTCCGAGATGGTCTTGCCGACGAGGTCGTCGGCGGTGACCTCTATCTCCTGAACGTCGCCCGACCGGCCGAGTTCCGTCATCCAGTCCGACAGCGCCGGACGCTCGATGACGTTGTCGATGGCCCACGCGGTCGCCGACGAGGCGTCGATGGTCTTCACGCCGAGGTCCTCGAACGCGTCGACGTTGTCGGGGTTGTTGGCCCGCGCGATGACGGTCTCGGCGTCGAACTTCGAGTTCGACAGTTGGGCCACGAGCAGATTCGCGTCGTCGTCGCCGGTCGCGGCGACGATTATCTTCGCGTTGTTCGCGCCCGCGCTCCGGAGGACTTCGGTGTCGGTGCCGTCCCCGTGATGGACGGTGAAGTCCTCGGCGCGAGCGAGCTGTACCATCTCTTGGTCTTTCTCGATGATGACCACGTTCTCGCCACGATCTTCGAGGCGTTCGGCGAGCGAACGGCCCACCTTCCCGCCTCCAACGATGATTACACGCATAGGTATCACGTCCAAGTATTCCGCGATGTGTCGGGCGAATCCGCCTTCGAAAACGACCGTCGCCAAGATGACGAGGAAGACGGTCCCGACGAGGACGTTCGCGGTCTGGTCCAGTCCTTGGTTCTGGAGTTGGACCGCGAACAGGGTCGCAACTGACGCGGGGATGATACCCCGCGGTCCGACAGCGCTCATGAAGATGCGCTCGTTGAAAGTGTAACGGTCGCCGGTCGTCGAGACGAGGACGCCCAGCGGCCGGATGAGCAGCGCCACCGCCACGACGACGACGAGGCCCCCGAGACCCAACTGGAGCAGATTCTGGAACTCCAGCAGGGCCGCCAGCGCGATGAACACGAACGAGAGCACCAGCAGGGTGATGTCGCCCTTGAACGCCGCGATGTCCTCCTCGTAGGGGAGGTCAGCGTTGCCGAGGACGATGCCAGCGGTTGCGACCGCCGCAATTCCCGCCTCGGCGGCGAGGGTGTTGGCGCTCCCGAACGCGACCAGCGCACCCGCCAGCGTGATGAGCCGAGCGTTCTGCGGGGCGTTGGTCGGCGAGAGGTCCACGTATCTGAGCAGATACCAGACGATGCCAGCGACGACGAGGCCCGCGAGGACGCCGATGCCGAGCCGTCGGGCGAAGTCGGCGACGACCTTGTTGACGGTCGGGTTCTCGAGGACGACCACCTCGAACGTCACGACCGCCAGAATCGCGGCGGTCACGTCGTTGACGACCCCCTCGGTTTCGAGCGCGATCTCGACCCGGTCGCGGGCCGGGACAACTTCGAGGATGGGCGTGATGACCGTCGGCCCGGTGGCAACTAGTAGCGACCCGACGAGCATCGCCACGTCCCAGCCGACGCCGAGCGCGAACCGGACGACGGCCGCGGTGCCGACGAGCGCGATGACGGCACCGACGGTCACGAGTTTGAGCGTCGCCGAGGGCGCTTCCCGAAGTTTCTCGATGGTGAGGTGGAACGCCCCCTCGAAGACGATGATGGCGACCGAGAGGCCGACGATGGCCGACAGCGCGCCGCCGAACGCCTCGGGGGTGACTATCCGCAACCCCTCCGGCCCGATGATAATACCAGCGATGATGAGAAACAGCACGCTGGGCACCTGAAAACGGTCGGCTAAGACCTGCGCTCCGACACCGAGACCGATGATTGCGGCGACGATCGGGACCAGTTGTGCGCCACCTTCGGCTGCCACTATCTGTAACCTCCTATCAGTGTAAAGTGGCGAAGGACGTTTAAAAGGGTCGGTAGCGGCCGGAGAGTGGGTTTGCGTGTATTAATCGGGGAAGACCGAACCGCCATTTAAATAACCCGACCGACCAACCGTAGCAACCACGATGAACGACGACGGGACGTTCGGGCGTCAGCGCGGCGAGGGCGGCGGATTCGACGCGGCCCTCGTCACCGAGCAGTTGGGCCGCGAGAGCGCGACCTACGAGGCCTACACCGACGCGGCCCGCGACCTGCTGGCGACCGACCGGGAGTTCCGGGCCGCCCGCGAGACGTGGGAGACCTTCTTCGAGACCAGCCACGGCGACGTGTTCGCCGACGTGGCGGTCGAAAACCCCCGAACTCGGCTGTTCGTTGACGCGCTCTACTACGACTTCGTGGTGGACCGCCTCGTCGCGCTCTGCGAGCGCGAGTTCGACTTCGCGCTCGCAAACCGGGAGTCCCGGGCGAACACCGACGCGCTGTCGGTCGAGTTCGGCGCGTTGCACTCCCGCGTGGCGAGCGCCGGAGACATCGCCGACCCGCTCCCCGACGAACTCGGCGCGGACGCTCTCCGAGACGCCGACACCGAGTTTCTGCGGACCCTCTACGAGAGCGTCGTCTCGCGAGAACTCCGACTCGCGCTCGGCGAGTACTACACGCCCCGCGGCGTCGCCGAACTCGCCGTGGACGCGCTCGACGTGGCGAACTCCCGCGTGGCGGCCCCCGAGAACGCGACCTTCCTCGACCCCGGATGCGGGTCCGGGGTCTTCCTCGCGGTCTGCATCGACGAGAAGATTTCCGCGATGCAGGGCGCAGCTTCTCCCGAGGAAATCGTGGACGCCGTGACCTCCTCGGTGGTCGGCATCGACCTCAACCCGGTCGCGGTCAAGAGCGCGAAACTGAACTACCTGCTGTCGCTTCTACCCGTCCTCGAAGACGCCGACCTCGACAGCGTCGAACTCCCGGTCTTCCTCACCGACGCCCTCGGACTGGCCCACGACGGCCCCATCTCGTTCGCGGGCGAAGCCTTCGAGCCGACCGCCGACTACCTCGTCGGGAACCCGCCGTGGATTCCGTGGAGTCGCCTCTCGGAGACCACGAAGCGGCGCTGGCGCGAGACCTACGCCGACGAGGAGGACCTCGATTTGCTCCCCCACGAGGGGCTGGACTCCCGGCTCGGCCACGCCAACGACGACATCTCGCTCCCCTACGTCTGGGTCTGCATCGACCGCTATCTGACCGAGGAGGGCGGCGCGAGTTTCGTCCTCAAGCGCGACGTGACCAAGGGTCCGGCGGGGAGACTCCTCCGGACGCTCCGAGTCGGCGACCGACCGCTCGCGCTCGACCGAATCCACGACTTCAACAAACTCCGGCCCTTCGGCGAGCAGGTCGGCGCGAACGCCGCGATTTACGCGCTCCGGGCCGACGCCGACCACTCCTTTCCGGTCGATGGGACCTCGTGGACCGAGCGCGCCGAGTCGCCCGGTGACTCCGGTCCCGACCCGACCCCCGACTTCGCCACCGCCGAGGAGATGCGCGAGACCCTCGCCACCGAGGAGGTCGGCGTCGTCCCGGTGGACGAGGAGGACACCGAGTCGGCGTGGATACGCGCCGACGCCGAGCGCGCCGCCCTCGGCGAGTGTGCCCACCAAATCCGCCACGGGGTGAAAGACGACGCCCAAGACGTGTTCTCGATTTCCCGCGAGGAGGTGGGTGACCTCGAACCGGACCTGATTTACCCCTACCTCAAGTCGCGCCACGTCGTCAAGTACGGCCTCTTCGGCCACGAACTCCGGCTGGTTCCCCTCCGGAAGGCCAACGAGGACAACGAGGCGGAACTCCGCGAGCAGTACCCCGAGACGTATCAATACCTCAGAACCCACCGCGAGGCGCTCGAAAATCGGTCCTCGTCGTGGCTGGAGAAGGGGCCGTTCTACAACGTCTTCGGTCTCGGCGAGTACACGTGGCGCGACTACAAGGTAGTCTGGTGCCGACTCGGGTTCAAGCCCCACTTCGCGGTCGTCTCGACCGTCGAGGACGACGACGTGGGCGAGAAGCAAGTCGTGCCGGGAGACCACTTCATGTTCGTCGGCACCGATTCGGAGGCCGAGGCCCACTTCCTCTGCGCCCTGCTCAACTCGGCGGTCTACCAGCGGTCGCTCGACGGCGTGGCCTCCGAGGGGAAGGCCAGCCTCTCGAAGACGGTGGTCTCGCGCCTCGACCTCCCCGAGTGGGAGGGCACCGAGGTCCAGCGCCGACTCGCCGACCTCTCGATGGCGGCCCACGAAATCGTGCCCGAATACACCGACACCTCCAAGCGAGCGTACAACAAGCGGACGATTCCCGAGCTGGAGGCGGTACAGGCCGAAATCGACAGTCTCGTGGAGAATCTTGTCGCCGAAGCGTAACTACGCGGTCTCGTACTCCCGCTCGTAAATCTCGTCGATTTGGTCGGCGAACCGCTCCAGGATGTTGCGGCGCTTCTTCTTCATCGTCGGGGTCAGCAGGTCGTTGTCCTCGGTGAACTCCTCGCCGACGACGCGGTACTGCTTGATCTGCTCGTGGGACTCGAATCGCTGGTTGACCGCCTCGACCTCCTCGTCTATCCACGCCTTCACGCGGTCGTCTCGGGCGAGTTCCCGGTCGTCGTCGGGCAGGTCGATGCCCTTCTGGTCGGCCCGGTGGCGGACCTCGTCGAAGTTCGGGACCACGAGCGCGGAGACGAACTTGTGGCCGTCGCCGACCACCATGACCTGCTCGATGATGTCGCAGGGCGCGAAGGCGTCCTCGATGGGGCCGGGCGCGACGTTCTTCCCTGTCGAGAGGACCAGCAGTTCCTTGGCGCGCTCCTCGAAGGCGATGTAGCCGTCGGGCCGGAGTTCCACGATGTCGCCGGTTCGGAACCAGCGCTCGCCGTCGTCCTCGGTGAACGCCCGGTCGGTCGCGTCGGGCATCTCCCAGTAGCCGTCGGTCACTTGGGGTCCCCGCACGAGGAGTTCGCCGACTTCGCCCTCGGCGTCGTCGAAGATTTCCTGCGAGACGGTCGAGGAATCGACTTTCACCGCCGCGTCGGTGACCGGCGGGCCGATAGTGCCGACTTTCGGCTCCTCGGGCGGGTTGACCGAGATGACCGGCGAGGTCTCGGTCAGGCCGTAGCCCTCCAGAATCGGCAGGCCCATCCCGTGATAGAGCGCGCAGAGGTCCGCCGAGAGGCTTCCGCCGCCCGAGATGAGGAAGTCGATGTTGCCCCCGAGCCCCTTCCGGACCTTCCGGAAGACGAGTTTGTCGGCGACGGCGCGCTTGGCCCGGAGCGCGAGGCCGGGACTCTCGGCCTCGAAGTACTCGCGGCCGACCTCGGTCGCCCACTCGAACAGGCGCTCCGAGAAGTCCGAGGACTCGGCCTGCTCGCGGATGGCGTCGTACATTCGCTCGTAGACTCGCGGGACGCTGGTCCCCGTGGTTGGTTGGACCTGCTGGAAGTCCTCCTGAATCGTCTCGGGATTTTCGGCGTAGGCCACGGTCGCGCCCGCCGCGAACATCAGGAAGTGGCCCGCGAGTCGCTCGAAGACGTGGGCGAGGGGCAGGAAGGAGACGGTACTGGACTCCTCGCTGATGGTCGGCAAGTCGCCCTTGTCGGGCCGGGGACCGAACCGCTTGTAGCACTGGTTGACGTTCGACCGGAAGTTCCAGTGGGTCAGTCTGACGCCCTTGGGCTGGCCGGTCGTACCCGAGGTGTAGATGAGCGTGGCCAAGTCGTCGGGGTCGCGGGCGTCGAGCCACGACTCGTACTCCTCGCGGTCGAAGGCCTCGCTGCCGCGCTCGTAGAGGTCGCCGAGGGTCAGGACCTCGAAGTCGGCGTCCGCTGCGGTCTCATCCCCTTCTCCTGCGATTTCGTCCATCACGACCGCGAATTCGAGGTCCAGCGAGTCTTGGACCGACACCACGCGGTCGAGCAACTCGGCGTTCTCCACGACCACGCCGTCAGCGTCGGGGTCGCCCAGCAGGTACTCGACTTGGTTGGGCGAGGACCCGCGGTACACGGTCGTCACGACCGCTCCCGCCGCCAGCAGGCCGAAGTCGGATTGGGCCCACTCCATCCGGGTGTCGGCGAAGATACCCACGCGGTCGTCGGCCTCGACGCCCAACTCGCGGAACCCGGTCGCCAGCGACCGGACGATATCGCGCATCTCGGCGTAGGACAGCGACCGGAACTGGCCGTCCGCCGCCGCGGCGAACGCCGACCCCGCCAGCGACCGGTCGTAGACGCCGCCCTTGTACTGCTGGGCCGGACGGTTCTCGTGTCGGGACGCGCTCTCCTCGAACAGTCGCGCCATCGTGGACCGACCGACCACCTCGTCTTCGTACGCTCGTTCGGCGTCACGCCATTCCATACCATCCCATCAGAACCCCGAACCATTAAGCTACTCCCGAACTTCCGGGGCGTTCAACCGCGTTTATTCGGTCTCGCCCGGGGAAGTTATCTCCTCGCGGGTGACCTCCCGTCCGAGGTCTGCCGAACGATAGATGCCCTCGATGATGGCCATCGACTCCAGCGCGAGGTCGGCGGTCGGCAGCGGAGCTTTGTGCCCGGCCAGCGACTCGACCCAGTGGTAGAGGGGGTCGGGCCAGAGATTCACCTCGTACGCCTGCTCGCCGCGCTCGCCGTCGAGGTACTGCTGGCGGAAGAGGTACTCTTCGAGGTCCGCACTCGCTCGCATCTCCACGTCGCCGACCGTCGAGAAGTACTCGAAGGGGTCGAGGCGGACCCCGCCCGCGGTGCCGACCACGGCGCTCGACTCGTCGTCTAAGTAGCGCGACCAACTCGTCCGGACCGTGAGGACCGACCCGTCCTCGAAGGTGACGAAGGCCGCCGCCACGTCCTCCACGTCGTAGCCAGACGCTTCGAGGCGCTCGGCGTACTCGGGGTCGGCGGCCGCGGCGACTCGCTCGGGCACGGTCTGGAAGGTTTCGCCGCGGACGCGCTCGACGGTGGGGGGTCCCGCGGACGAGGAGTCGTCGGCAGGCGAATCGCCGGACGAATCCATCAGGTAGAGAAGCTGTCCGATGGTGTAGCTCCCCAAATCGAGGACGACCCCGCCGCCCGCGGCGTCCTCGCGGACGAACGCCGGGGAGCCGTAGCCGTCGACGTAGGGCGTCCCGCGGCGGCGCGCGCCGAGTCTGACCTCCTCGGGATTGCCGTCTCCGGCGAAGGCGAACCCCGGCGACCGGGCCGCGAGGCCGTGGTAAATCTCGCCGAGTTCGCCCGCGTCGGCGAGTGCTTTGGCGGCCCGCGCGTCCTTGGTATAGAGGAGCTGGTTCTGGACCGCGAGTCGGTTGCCGGTCCGGTCGGCGGCGTCGGCCATCCGGCGCGCGTCGGCGTAGCTGTCGGCCATCGGCTTCTCGCAGAAGACGTGAACCCCGGCCTCCAGCGCGTCCACCGCGATGTCGGCGTGGAGCGTCGCGTGGACGCAGACGTTCACGGCGTCCAACTCGGCGGCGTCGAGCATCTCGGCGTGGGTCGGGTAGCTCTCGGCGCGGTACTCCTCGGCGAGCGCTTGGGCCTTCGGTTCGTCTACGTCGGCGACCGCCGCGATTTCCGCGCCGGGAATCCGGTCGTAGCGCGCCGCGTGGTTCCGACCGCGGTTGCCAGCGCCCACGAGGCCGATTTTGACTGGTTCGGTAACGTTCGCGTCGGTGGTTGTTTCCGTACCCATCAGGAGTAGGAAACCCGACAACGCCCCGTTATAAACCGATAACGGCTATCAGAAATCGGAGGGGCGTCGGGAATGTCGTACTACATTGACGGTTAGCTGCTAGGGAGTACCGTCGTTGCGAGTGGTCGGGTTCCTGTAGAGGAGGTATCCCATCGCAATCAGGGACACGGCGACTGACATCCTCCCACGGCTAAAGCCGTGGGGTTCCCCCACTGGGGGTTGAACCCACGGAAACGGAGAGGTTCGCAGGTTCGTCGTCGCGTGGGACGATGACCTGCGTTTCGGGCTGTGCCAGTACAGCCCCCGCCTCGGACAGCGGTTTCGAGAACTTGCCCAAGGCTCGTTTGCCGATATTCAGCGCACCGTTCTTGTCCGCGTTATCGTCCAATCCACACACGGGACACTCAAAGCGCCCTTGCGTCTCTCGGGCGCCCTCGCAGGCGCACCGATTGCACGTCTTCGACGTGTCGTATTCTTCGACCAACTGCACGCCGATACCCGCGTCGTGGGCCTTGTACTCAATGTAGTCCAACAGGCGGGCGAACGGCATCTTGTGGGTCTTGTCGTTGACGTACCGCCCCTTGTCGTTGTCCTTGCGAATCCCGCCGAGGTCGCCCACGACGATAACCGCGTTCCGTTCTTCGGCGTCCTCTACGAGCTGGCGAGCAATCTTGTGGAGGCGGTCGTCCACCTTCCGTGCCTCGGCGTCACCGATACGCTCGACCACCTGCTGTCCCTGTCGGGCTTTGGCTTTCCCGATGGACTTGCGGAGTTGCTTGTAGTGTTCGCGGATACGACGGACTTCCCCGCCGTAGAAGGTGGTTTTGCGGTCGGAGAGGAACACGCATGTAGCAACCCACCGTGCACCCATGTCGATAGCCAGTACGTCGTCGTACTCGTCTTGAACGGTCACAGACCGCTTGACGACGAGGTGGACGTACCAGTCACCGTCACGGCGCACTAACTCGCTGTCCCGAATGTCGCCCTCACGGATGAGTTGTTCGTCCTTGTCTGGGACGTGGGCAGGACACCAAATCGAGTTCCCCCGTCCCCGGTCTGGGTCGTAGACGGGGACTTTCATCCACCACGATGAGAGAACGGTGTCCTCGTCGTAGGCCACGTCGAACACGTCATTGCGAAGGACGACGGGTTGGTCGGTGTCGGGGTTCGGGTCTTTCTGTCGCTGGACTTTCGACGCTTGCTGGTCGGTTGCAGAGTACAGGTCGGCGTCTCCGCCGTGTACCTCGGTCTGGAACGCCTCGTACTCACGGGCGAGCAGGTCAGCCTTCCTGTTAGTCAGCGAGTGGAGTTTGACCCGCACCGTGGTCGAGACGGTCCGTTGCATGGCTACTCGCCTGCTTGGGCGTCGATGTACTCCTCAATAACCTCGCTGGATACGTCGCCCGCACTGGAAACGAAGTACGAGCGCGTCCACAGAGACGGGAGGCCGAAGTCGAACTCGTCGCGGAGGTGGCGCGAGGAGTAGCCTTTGACCTGTTGCATTATCTTGTTCGGGGCGAGCGTCGGGTCGCCCGTGATGAACAGGTGTACGTGGTCGGGGCGAATCGCCAACTCCAAGATTTCGAGGTCGAGTTCGTCAGCCTTGTCCTCGATGAGTTCTTCAAGACGGTCGCGTGCCTCGCCCTCAAGCACCGATTTGCGGTATTTCGGGCACCAGATGAAGTGGTACTGGAGTTTGTGGACGTTGGTACGTTCCCTGTCGAATCCACGAGGCATCGCCAGTATATAGATATCTCTCACCTAAAGGTGTTACGCAAGCATCTACCCCCCGGCCGTGGCTACGAGCGTGGATAGATTCCCAGTTGTCGGCTTCATCCCACCCCTGAAGGAGTGGGCTTTCGCCTCACTATCGCTGTAATTCGACGGTCGGAAACCAGTCCGGGACTCGCCCGTTTTTCAGGCTGACAACGTATAGCAGTATCCACGTCCCCGAGAACACGAGTAGTGGAACCCCGACGAAGCGGATGGGAGCGGGTTTCCGGAAGAACGCCAGTCCGAAAGCCCCAGTCCCCATCGTGTACGGGAGCGGACTGAGCCAGAGGAGATACGGGACTCTGGGTACCGGACGAACCAGCAGGGTCAGGAGACCGCTCACGAATAGAATCGGTGTGAGCGCCATCAGCGTGACGCCCACGGCCGCCAGCCGAGGAGCCTCGGAAGTCAGGCGGTGATAGAGGCCGAACAGAGCGACGAACGGGATTGCGAATCCGACGAGGTCGGGGAGTGCCGCAAAGAAAATAAAGCCAGCCCATCCCGGGAGTCTCGCCGGGGTCGTGAACCCGACGAAATCCGGAAAAGTCCGGATTAGCGACTGAATCGAGAGGTATCCGCCCGCAATCAGGAGGAGCGTCCCGGTTTTTTCTTCGAGCAACTCTCGTAGTTCCAAGCGAATCATCGTCAGTACTGTCCGACTACTATCCGTCGCTACATGTTAATCTTATTAATACAAACGGCGTCGCCCCCGGTTCTGTGCGGGGCGGTGCGGCGACGCCTCGGAGTCGGTAATGGCTATCTCTGCCTCTCCAGAGACACCTCGAGACGCCAAGAGCAGACAACAAAACAATGACTAAAGTCAACTATATAATTCTAGAAGAAAGAATTACCTATTCTTCCCGGTTGTCGAGATAGGTTACGACTCCACGGACGTTCAGCCGCGCTTCCTCGCTGGCCTTGCGCTCGCCCCAGACATCCACCATCTCGGCGTTCTCCGCGAAGTAGTCCTCGACCGCCTCGGCGTCGCCCAGTTCCTCGTACTTCTCTTCGACCACAGCGACCCACTCGCGGAGGACCTCGGCGTACTCGTCCATGACGCCCTCCTCGTACTCGCGCGGGCCGAAGTGCGGGTAGAGGAGCGCCGTCGGATGCAAGTCCCGAATCGTCTCCAAGTCGGCGAGACACTGCTCCAGGTCGAAGTTCGGCGGCGGCGAGGTCTGGCGAATCTCCTCGACGGATGGGACCCAGATGCCCGCCGCGTCGGCGGTGAAGACCGCGTCGTCGTCCCGGTCGTGGAAGACGACCTGATGGGGTGCGTGGCCCGGCGCGTGGTAGACGTCGAGGCGGTGGTCGCCGAGGTTGATTTCGTCGCCGCCGTTGAGTTCGACCACGCGCTCCTCGGGGACCGGCTTCGGCTCGACGTAGAACTCCCACTGGTCGCCGACCGCGGCCTTCGTCCCCTCGACGAGGCGCGAGGGGTCCACGAGGTGGCGCGCGCCGATTTCGTGGATCATGACCTCGGCGTTGGGACAGGCCTCGGCGAGGAAGCCAGCGCCGCCCGCGTGGTCGAGGTGGACGTGGGTGGGTGCGATTACTGCGACGTCCTCGCGGGCGATGTCGAGTTCGTCCAGCGCGTCGAGAATGAGTTCGTGGTGGGTTCCGATGCCCGTGTCGATAATCGCGGGCCGGGCGGCGTCGTAGATGTAGACCGCGCCGTACTCGTCGGTGTCGTACATCCCGGTGTCGAGGTAGTAGAGGTCCGAGCAGTCGCCTACTGTGACCTCTCGGAGGTCGCCTTGTTGCATATGGCTTGGTGGGTCGCGGCGGAGTAAAAGGTGTTCGCTCCTCGGAAATTTAGACGCTGGTGTTCGATTTGCTCGGACATCTGGAATAGGGTCCGATACGCGCAACCAATCCTACTTCGCTCGGCGAGACAGACCGCGTCCTGGTGGACTGAAAGGGCGACCGCGAACCGCGCGAGGGCTTTCGAGACTTTCGTCATTCTCCTTTGAGCCTCCTGTGCTTTCGGTTACTGTCGCGGAACACGGAAGAAGTGGCGAGAAGCTAGCTTCAGGCTTGAGCCGAGGAGTCGCCGCAACCGCCTCGCAACCGCACCGCAACCGCACCGCAACCGCACCGCAACCGCACCGCAACCGCACCGCAACCGCACCGCAACCGCACCGCAACCGCACCGCGACAGCCTCATACCTCCCCAACCTCCTGCGCTTCTCGGCCATGGGCCTGCGATGCTCGTCCCTCGCGCGATTCGGCGCGGCGATAAACCGCCGCGCCAGCACGCGCCGGATTCCGAGAAAGCACACGGCGCAGTATCACCTAATCTTGCTACACCTACCTTGCCAACCCCTGCCCCACGAACGATACGGTTTTTTGCCGGGAGTGGGATGTAGCGAGTAGGAATGCTAGACCGGAACTACATCCGCGAGAATCCCGACGAGGTCCGCGCCGCGCTCGAACAGAAGGGCGTGGCCGACGTGGACTTCGACCGGATTCTCGAACTCGACGAGGAGTGGCGTGACCTGAAGGCCCGCGGCGACGACCTGCGACACGAGCGAAACGAAGTCAGCAGCAAAATCGGCGAACTCAAGCAGGAGGGCAAACACGACGAGGCCGACGAGGCCATCGAGCGGTCGCAGGAACTCAAGGACGAAATCGAGGAGGTCGAAGAGCGAGCGGCCGAGTTGGAAGCAACCCTCGAAGAAGAGATGCTTCGCCTGCCGCAGATTCCCGCCGAGGAGGTCCCGGTCGGCGACAGCGAGGACGACAACCGAGAGCGCCGACGCGAGGGCTTCGAGGACCTGCGCGAGTTGCCCGAGGAGGTCACACCTCACTACGAACTCGGCGAGGAACTCGACATCATCGACGAGGCCCGCGCCGCCAAGACCAGCGGGAGCGGGTTCTACTTCCTGAAGGGCGAGGGTGCCCAGCTAGAGTACGCCCTCCTCCAGTTCATGCTGGAACTCCACCGCGAGCAGGGGTACATCGACCTCTTCCCGCCGGTTCCGGTCAACAGCAAGTCGATGGAGGGCACCGGCCAGTTCCCCAAGTTTGTGGACGACGCCTACCGACTCGGCGGGTCGAACGACGAACCCTACGACGACGACGACCTCTGGCTCTGTCCGACCGCGGAGGTCCCGGTCACGAACATGTACCGCGACGACATCCTGCTGAAAGAGGACCTCCCGCTGAAGCATCAGGCCTACACGCCGAACTTCCGGCGCGAGGCGGGCGAACACGGCACCGAGACCCGGGGCATCGTCCGGGTCCACCAGTTCAACAAGGTCGAGATGGTCAACTTCGTGGAACCCGAAAACAGCTACGAGGCCTTCGAGCGGCTCGTGGACGAGGCCGAGGAGGTCCTGCGCCGCCTCGACTTGCCCTACCGAATCTTGGAGATGTGTACTGCAGACCTCGGGTTCACGCAGGCCAAGAAGTACGACATCGAGGTCTGGGCCCCCGGCGACGACATGGAAGACGGCCCCGAGGAGGGCGGCCGCTGGCTCGAAGTCTCGTCGGTGTCGAACTTCGAGGACTTCCAGGCCCGGCGCGCTGGCCTGCGCTACCGGCCCGAGCGCCACGAGTCGGCCGAGTACCTCCACACGCTCAACGGGTCGGGACTGGCCCTGCCTCGCGTGATGGTCGCCATCCTCGAATACTACCAGAACGACGACGGCACCGTGACCGTGCCCGAACCCCTCCGGCCCTACATGGGCGGCACGGAGGTCATCGAGGGCCACGAACCGGTCGGCGAGAGCGCCCTCGGCGCGGGCGAGAAGGAGTAGTTCCAAGGCGAACCGCCCCACTGGAGCATTTACATTCTATCAGCGGCCAACAATTAACACAGAGAGATTTTCCGATGGCGACGAATTCCCGCGATTCGAGTGAGGCGGTCCGGGAGTTCTTGGAGAGTACTACCTCTAGCGCCCCTGACTTGGGTGAACCCCTGAGTGAGGAACACGAGGACCCCTTGCTCGACGGCGAGCGAATCGAGTTGGAAGACGAAGACGAACGCTGAGTATCCCTGATGTCTGGAGTTCGAGACAGAATCCCCGAGCAGGCGCTCGAACGTCACGACCGAGGCGAACTGAATCCGAGTCGCGGCGGACCAGTGCTTCTCGGAGTTGGAAAGGAGGCCCTTCTGACGCGACTGACGACGATTCGACCCCGCGACCATCACGCGGTAATCGACTACATCTTCGAGGAGGCGAAGCGACGGAACGCCTTCGTCTTCACGACCACGTACGTCGTTGCGGAGGTTCTCGGGACCGTCCGGAGTGGCAAAGACTCTAACACCGTCGAATCGCTTTGGAACGACCTGTCCGAATCACATATCTCGGTATTGTACGACGGCGAACCGTGGGACGAGGACGGCTCCGGTGGACAGCAAGCGACTGTCGGTGTCCGGCCACCGAAGCACAGTTCAGGAACGTTAATCGACTCTACGGAGAGCAACCTGACCTCGATTTCAAATTCCACGAGGGAACGCTTCTCCTGAACGCGATTTCACTCGAAGAGCGTCTCGACGCGGAGAGCGCGACTGTCTGTCTCGTCACCTTCGACGGTGCATTAGGGGCACTTGGGAGTCGGTACGGTGTCGAAGTTCTGCCGTATAATACGCCGCTTCGCGCCGACGAGAAGTACTAACTCGTCGTCAGGTAGACGCCGACGGCCGCCAGTACGATGCCGAGGGCCTTCTTCGCGGTCAGCGGGTCGTTCAGGAACACGACGCCGAGTAAGGAGCTACCGACCAGAAACATCCCGAAGATGGGGACGACCGTGCTGACCGGGCCGGACCCGAGCGCCTGATAGTACGCCAGAATGCCGACCGTGAGGAAGACCCCGGCGGCGTACATGTACACCGCGTTCTCGCCGGTGAGATACTGGACGACTGGCTCGTCCCGGTAGGCGATGACCCCGGCGGCACCGAGCGCGAGCATGCTGTTGGCGACCAGCGCGACGACGGTACTCGGAATCTGGTCGGTCGCCAGACTCGCCAGCGGCG
This sequence comes from Halorussus ruber, assembly GCF_004765785.1. GTDB lineage: Archaea > Halobacteriota > Halobacteria > Halobacteriales > Haladaptataceae > Halorussus > Halorussus ruber. The sequence goes on from NZ_SBIT01000002.1 coordinate 151,858, forward strand.
TGAAGACCGAGTAGCCGACGAGCGCGACGACTGCCCACGCGACGTAGTTCATGCCACCCCGTTGGAAATCCCCGCACGTATCGGTTGGGGTTCCAGCGAGTTGTGGTACCGTCAAGGGACGCGGCGACGGACCATTCTCGTCTTGTAGAAATCGCGCAAGTCTATTTTAAGTATCGAGTGCGTACTACTGGACATGGGAGAAACGTTCGTAGTAATCGGCGGCGACGCGGCAGGGATGAGTGCAGCGAGCAAGGCCAAGCGCGAGAACCCGGACCTCGACGTAATCGTCTTCGAGAAGGGCGAGTGGGTCTCCTACGGGGCCTGCGGGATGCCCTACTACGTCAAGGGCGATATCGACGAGTTAGAGGACCTCGTCGCCATCACGCCCGAGGAGTTCCGCGAGGAGCGCAACATCGACCTCCGGACCCACAGCGAAGTGGTCGGTATCGACCGCGAGGCCCAGACCGTGACCGTGGAGAACGGCGAAGGGACCTACGAACAGGAGTACGACGACCTCCTCGTGGCGACCGGCGCGCGAGCCATCGAGCCGCCCATCGACGGGATGGACTTAGACGGCGTGTTCACCTTCCACTCGATGGAGAGCGCCCGAGACGTGCGGGACACGGTCGCGGGCGAGTCCGGCGAGAAACCCGAGTCGGTGGGCATCATCGGCGGGGGCTACATCGGACTGGAGATGGCCGAGGCCTTCGACGCGCGGGGCATCGACGTGTCGGTCTTCGAGATGCTCCCGCACGTCCTCGCACCCTTCGGGGAGACCATCGCCGAGGAGGTCGAGGACCACCTCCGCGAGCAGGGCGTCTCGCTCCACCTCGACACGCTGGTCGAGGAAATCGGCGGCGAGGAGGACCGAGTCGCGGCAGTCGAGACCGAAGACGACAGCTATCCCGTAGACGCGGTACTGGTCGCCACGGGCGTCGCGCCGAACTCGGAACTCGCCGAGGAGGCGGGCATCGAGGTCGGCGAGACCGGCGCGATTGCGACCGACGAGTACGGTCGGACCAACGACGACAACGTCTTCGCCGCGGGCGACTGCGCCGAGGCCCACAACGTCGTGGCCGACGCGCCCGACTACGTCCCGCTGGCGCTGACCGCCAACCGGGCCGGGCGAGCTATCGGTTCGACCGTCGGGGGCGACCCCACCGAAGTCGGCGACATCGTCGGTACGGCGGTCGTGAAGGTGTTCGACCTCGAAGTCGCCCGGACCGGCATCACCGACACCGAGGAGGCCGAACAGGCCGGGTTCGACCCGGTCACGCAGGTCATCACCGCCGGGTCGCGCGCTCACTACTACCCCGGCGACGAACCCATCACCATCGAGATGGTCGGCGACCGAGAGACGGGGCGTCTCCTCGGCGCGGCGATGGTCGGCGAGGAGGGCGTCGCCAAGCGCATCGACACCGTCGCCACGGCGCTCCACGCCGGGATGACCGTCGAGGAGGTCCAGAACCTCGACCTGTCGTACGCCCCGCCGTTCAGTCCGGTCTGGGACCCCGTGCTGACCGCGGCGAAGGTGCTGTCCGGCAAGTTGGAGTAGAATACGGAAATTAGCGCGTGTAGGTCCGGATTCGACCGATTTTCGCTTCTCCACCTTCGACCGAATTTTCGAAGTCGAACACGTCTACGAACTCGAACATCGGGTTCCCGTCTGCGCCCCGCAGTCGCCCTTCTATCGCCACCCCGTCGCTATCTCCGAAGACGGACCGGACCTCGTGGGAGGTGTCCTTGTCGGGCCGGTCGTCGCGCATGAACCCGACCAGCGTGTCCCGGCCCTCGATGGTCCGGTCGGGGCGCTCGTGGACGACGTCCGGCGCGAGGAGGTCCGCGAACCGGTCGTAGTCGCCCGCGTCGATGGCGTCGTAGTAGGCCAGCGCGACGGTCTCGGCGTCCACCGGCGCGTCGTCGGTCTCGCTCATGATCGAAGCGAGGGGCCGCGGCCACTCGAAGGCTATGGTGGTCGAAGCGGACAACCAGCGCCGGTATCGCTCGGCCGAACAACCACCAATGCGCTCGGCCGAATCAGCCACCGGTACCACTCGGCCGCGCAACCGAATCCTGGCGTCTGCGCGAGTGAAGCGAGCGCAGGTTCGGAGGACGCGGTTTGTCCTCCGGCGGACTGAAAGGGCGAGCACGGTTCCGTTCACCTCGGTCACCTGCGCAGGCAACTATTCGACGCGCGCAGGTCTGCACGCGTCGAATAGCCTGCGTCAGCGACCGCGAACCGCGAGAGGGCTTTCGAGGACGTTGCTGTCCCGTTTGCTCCCATCGCCTCTAATTCAAGAATCTCCGAAGCCCCGACGCCGAATCCTACTCAGGCTATTACTCCGCGCAAAGGGACCGTCGCGTTTATCCGCGCCGGTCGAAATTGAGCGAGTATGGACCCGTTTCACGCGAACTATCCGTTTCTTGACGCCTCTCAGGAAGTAGTCCGAGAGGCAGATATTGGTCCTGCCGAAGCAATTAGAGCAGACGAAACGGATGAGACACGCCACCCTGCGGTCGAGCGTGGTGTTCAGCGTGTTGAACGTGCTTTACTCGAAGGGACCGTAGATATTCCAGAAGGCCAACGCCATCCGGGGGTCCGGATTGAACTCTTGTCCTATCCTGTTGCACGGATTCTCGTTTCTCTTCTTGACGAACCAGGTGTAATTGACAAATACACGAATGCTGAAGCAGAAACAGCCTACAAACGGTTCACGGAGGACTTTGACGTTTTAGACGACAAGAAACGATTACCCGAGAATGGAAAGGTTCCCCTCCAATATTTCCTTCATGAATTTGGCCTCGCAAGCCAAGTTGAACAGTATCAGTCAGGCTTCTTAATCGCGGTTACTCACTATCTCAGGTTATCATCAAATCTCGAAGGTAAATCGTGGACACTCGCAACAAGACAACTCAGAGATGGGAAAGTAACGATATCTAGGGAGGAATTGTACGAACTGCTTCAAGAGGCAATACGCCAGCGTATCAGCGATGGCTTACCTCCGGAACAAATACCTGAGGAAATCAAAGAGAGTCTAAGTGACGAAATAAGCGAAATAAAGGATGAAATTTCTGAAATAGACATCCAAACCAATATTGATGTCATTGCTCCGGATTGCTTCCCCCCTTGTATTACCTCGCTGGTAGAACAGGCGCAGGACGGTGCGACGCTTACAAATACCGAAGAGTTCACGCTTGTATCGTTTTTTGCTAGTCTAAATTCGGATACCGATGAACTACAGGATTTTTGCGGTGCAAATACTGATACTAGCAGAGTAGAATATATCCGCGACGAGTCGGGTGCCCAGTACGCCCCGCCCTCCTGCGAGACGATGGCGGCCTACGGCGAGTGCCCGGTCGCCGACGAGGAGGACCCGACCGTAGACGCCCGCTGTGACTCGATTTCCCACCCGCTGGCTTACTACGAGGACGCGCTGGACGACGCGGGACAGAGAAATTAGAAGTTGTCTCTAGGAACTACATTACTATTTTATAAATAATAAATTGTTCCTCTAAGGATTGAATAGGATTGTCGGCGCGCGCGTTTCTCGCGCGCGAGGGGCGAGTGAGCGACCGGAGGGAGCGAGCGAGGAGGTTGGGGAGGCGTGAGGTGCGGTTGTGGAGCGGTAGACTCCGTGGCTCAAGCCTGAAGCTAGCTTCCCAGTCCAATCTACCGTCGCGGTGCTGTGCGGTTCGGTCGCGGCTTCCGTCGCTCGACTACCAGCGACTCTGCCGAATCCATCCACAACGACCCTCAAAAACCCGACTTCCTCCAATACCCACAAAACCGCCACACCCGCCACTACCCGAAACTCTCGACACCCACAACCCCCGAAACGATTTCAGTACTGCTGTGCCATCCAGTAGCCGACGCCGGTCATCAACAGCACGAAGAAGACGATAGCCGCCACGATAGCCAACGCGCCCGTCTGCGTGAGACCGCCGTTCCCGTAGGTCGCGCCCACCCAGAGGAGGACCGCGACGAACAGCCCGACGGAACCCACGCCGACGAGTATCTCGCGGCGCGTTTCCTTATCTACCATAGCGGTGGCTTCCGAGGGTATCGGCAAAAGGGCTTCGGAACGACCTTTTGCTGCGCTCCGCGGCGCGGCTCTGCCGCGCCGCTACGCTGGCAAAAGCTCGACCAAAAACACGGCGTCACCCCCTCACGAGCGCCGGAGGCGCTCGTTCGAGGATTCCTTGGTCCGCTCGCTCGTCGCTTCGCTCCTCGCTCGCGGTAGAATTTCTGGCGCGAGCCATCAGATCGCTGAAACGTGGTTAGTGTGGCCGGGCGTTTGCACCCCGATTTATTCTAAGTTTTCCCTGACGAATTTAGCCGTTATTCGTCCATTACTGCTCTGGCGCGCTCGTATAGCTGTTCTGTCAGGTGCAAGACTTAGGAGGGTTCAGGCCCTAATGGATTGTACGCGGAATCGACCGACTGTCTGCCGATTCGGGGGTGGCGCTGATTCTGTCGCGTCGGTCGCCGCACACGAGGTGGGAAGCCCATGGAAAACACAACAGCTTCCGAACGAACGCGAGCATCGCTTGCGCCCGTCCCCGAGGTGACCGACAGCCGGTCCCAGCGGGCGCGCATGGAGCGAATGGCCGTCACGCCGCTCGGCGGCGGCGTCTACGAAGTCGAGAGCCAGAGCGGCAACGCCTACTCGGTGGACCTGCCCGGCGGGCGCTGTACCTGCCCGGACCACAACTTCCGAGGAGTCCGGTGTAAGCACATCCGGCGCGTCGCCATGGAGGTCACCGAGGGACTCGTCCCGCCGCCCGGCGAGCGGGCCGTCGCCTGCGCCAACTGCGGCGAGGAGACCTTCGTGGACGAGAAGAGCGAGGGGCCGCACTTCTGCGAGGAGTGCGGACTCGACCCCGGCGAGGCCGTCGTGGACCGCGAGACCGGCGACCTGCTGGTCGTGGTCCGGACGACCGGCCGCCGGGCCGACGAGGTCGAAATCGCCAACCACGACTGCACGGTCGCGGCGTACCACAACAACGAGGACTACCGCGCCGACGACGTGGTGGTCGAGGCGATGTACCCAGTCCCGGCGGGTCTCGGGACCGAGGACCTCAAGCCCCACCATCTCCGGCGGTACTCCTTCCCGCGGGGGCGACTCGCCCGCCGCGGGGAGTCCGAAGACGGCCCCGAGAGCGCAGTCGCCGACGTGGCCGACCGCGAGGGCGAAGACCAGTCGGAACTGAACGAGTTCGAGGCCCGCGCGTAGCGACGAAAATCATTCGTAACGCAGCGCAGTTGCCCGCGAGGAATCGACAGGGAAGTAGTGACGGCGATCCGGCCCTCCACCGAAGATGCCGCGACGGACCGCCGCCGGGGTGACAATGCTCGAACTCCGTCCAGAGAGTCGATGAGCGGTGGGTCGTTCCGCGTCGGTGACGGTGCCCGCTGACGCGACGGCCGGGAGTGTAGCTACGTCACCGACATTGACGAAATAGTCACAGAAGGAAATATATTTTTCCATACGAGTTCGTGAGAGTGAGAGGAACCCCGAGACGAGACGGAAAAGGGAGAATTACCTACTCCAGCATCGACGCGGCCTCGTCCACCGAGAGGACGCCCTGCTCGACCGCGGTCAGCACGTCGCGGATGCCGTGGTCGGACTCCTCGTCGTCGGCCGCGTCGCTCCCCCGGAGCGCGTCGAGCGGTTCGCCGTCTTCGAGCGCGGTCTCCTTCTTGACTCGGTAGTTGCCCCCGTCGGTCTGATGGACGTCCGCGGGGTGGAAGAAGTACCAGTCCTCGCGGTCGAACCGCACCCCGATTTTGGGCTTCGCGCCGAAGTTCTGCGAGAAGTAGACCAGCGCCTCGACCTCCTCGCCCGTCAGGTAGATGGGGTCGCCCGAACTCGACTTGGCCTCGATAGCGTAGAACACGTCGCCGTCGCCCGCCAGCACGTCCGGTAGTTCGCGCTCGGTCGCACTCCCGCTGGCCGGTGCCCGCATGACCGCGAACCCGGCCTCGTCGAGTCGGTTGACGAGTTCGCGTTCCCGGCGGTCACCCTTCGCGTTGGACATCACCGCACCCCCAGAGACACGTCGTGTCTGCCATGTCGGATACTGCTTCCTTCCGTGTGTTAAGTCCCTCGGGAGCGCGGTGGAAGTGAAGTGGCGGGAGTTGACTGGCCCTCGGTCCGCTTTTCAGCGGCCAGACCGCTTTTTGCCGGAAAGGTCCACTTTCTCCGTAGTGTCGAAGGAAGAACTCGACCGGCGCATCCGGACCGAAGCGCCGGGTGAAGGCCAAAAGTCCAAGCAGGAGATTCTCGCACAGGAGATACAGGAGGGACTCGAGGAACTCGACCGCCCAGCCGACGGCCTGCTCCTCTCCGGCATCTCGGCCGGACTCGACATCGGGTTCGGTCCGCTGCTCATGGCAGTCCTGCTGACGCTGGTCGGCGGCGCGTGGGGCGAACCCCTGACGCGAATCGTCGTCGCCAACGCCTACGCGGTCGGGTTCATCTTCGTCATCGGCGGTCGGTCGGAGCTGTTCACCGAACACACGGCCCGCGCCACCCTTCCGGTCCTCGACGGCAGGGCGAGCGTCGGCGAACTGGCCCGCCTCTGGGCGTTCGTCTACGCCGGAAACATCCTAGGCGGGTCGGCCTTCGCCGTCGGGATGGTCTGGTTCGCGCCGGCCTACCACATCGCCGACTCCTCGGCGTTCACCGAGATTGCAAGGAACCTCACGACCCACGGCCCGTGGCTCTTGCTCGCCGGAGGCATCGCGGCCGGGTGGATGATGGGACTGCTCTCGTGGCTGTTGACAGCCGCCAGAGAGAGCATCGCTCGCCTCGCGGTCGTCTGGCTGGTCACGACCAGCATCGGTCTGGCCCACTTGCCCCATTCCATCGCGGGCAACGTCGAGGTGCTGGCGGGCGCGCTCGTCACCCCCGCTATCAGCCTCGTGGACTACCTCAGTTTTCTCGCGCTCGCCACGGTCGGCAACGCCATCGGCGGGTCGATCTTCGTCGCCTTACTGAAGTACGGTCACGTCGTCCGGACCGGCGACGACGAGGAGTGACGCCGAGACCGACTACACGGGACCGACCTCGTTCGTCAGAAACGCCACGGCCGCGTCGGTGGCTTCGTCGCCGGGTTCCAGCCACGGCGTGTGGCCGTGGTCGGACAGGGTCACGAAGTCGGCGTTCGCCATCGCGCCGGCCACCGGCCGACCCACCGAGGGCGGCCAGAAGTAGTCCTCGGTGCCCCAGACGAACCGGGTCGGGACCTCGATTTCTCGGACCTCCTCGCGCAGGTCGAACTGCGAGTCCATCCCCCGGTAGGTCCCGAGCGTCTCCAACAGCGACCAGAGGCTCTCGCGCTGGCCGGGCAGGTCCTCGCCGACCACGCCCGGTTCGAGGAGCGCGTCGGGGACCGCCGAGTCGTCCTCGACGTTGATTCGCCGGAACTCCGCGCGAGCCTCCGAAACCGTCTCGGTCCTGAAGTAGTCGAACAGCCAGCGCCCGAGGAGGGGCACGTCGAGGACTCGAAAGAGGAGGGGAATGTCGAGCGAGAGGCCAGCAGGTGCGCCGATGAGACAGAGTCGAGTCACGCGCTCCGGATAATCCACCGTCAGCGCGAGCGACTGGAATCCCCCGAGAGAGTTGCCCACGACCGCGGTCTCCTCGACGTCGAGCGCGTCGAGGAAGTCGGTGACGTACTCGACGCCGAACTCTCGGAATCCCGTCTCGCGGTAGTCTACCGCGGTCGAGAGGCCTCGGCCCGGCCTGTCCGGCGCGTAAATCGTAAAGTGGTCGGTCAGCGCGTCGAACATCGGCACCCAGTAAGTCGCGGTCGCGCCGAGGCCGTGGAGGAGGAGCAAGGGCGGTCCCTCGCCCGCGGTCAGGTAGTGAACCCTGTCGGCGGGGTCGGGCAGAGTGACGTAACTCGATTCGGCGTCTACGCCGTAGTAGTCGCAGACCTCCGAGAGGGCGTCGAGATAGGGTCTCGCCGTCGCGCTCGGGTCGTCGGCGTGGTCGTACTGGAGGGTCACGGACGTCGGTACGCACTCCGGAGGAAAAGCGTTAGCGCCCGGCGAGAGCATCGAGGGAATCGAGCGAATCGAGGGCGTCAGGCGAGCGAAATCCGCGTCCGGCGTCTCAGTCTTCCAGTCGCTCTTCGACCCGGTTGACGCTCTCGGCGATTTCGTCCACCATCATGGTCTGCTCCTCGTTCGCCGCCGCAATCTCTTCGACCGCGTTGGCGACCTCGTCGCTCCGGTTCGAGGTCTCGTCTATCATCGTCGCAATCTCCTCGGCGCTGGCGGCCTGTTCGTCGGTGGCGTTGGCAATCTCGTCGATGCCCCGCGAGGTCTCGCGGATGGACTCGAGAATCGTCTGCTGGTTCTCGACCAACTCGTCGATGCGCTCGACGGCGACGTCTACCTTCTCGGCGGAGGCATCCACGCTCTCGACCGTCTCGGCGGTGTTGTCCTTGACCTTCTCGACGATGGTCTCGATTTCGTCGGCCCGCTCCTTGGACTGCTCGGCGAGCGCCTTGATCTCCTCGGCCACGACCGCGAAGCCGTCGCCGTCTCGTCCGGCGCGCGCCGCCTCGATGTTGGCGTTGAGCGCGAGCAGGTTGGTCTGGTCGGCGATGTCGTCGATGACGGTGACGATTTCGTCTATCTCCTCGATTTGGGCCTCCAGTCGGCTGGCGTTCGACCGAACGTCGTCGCTCGACTCGGCCACCTCTGTCATTACCTCGATGGCGTCCTCGGCGGTCTCCTCGGACTCGGCGGCCGCACGCTCGGCGTCTTGGCTCTGGCTGTTGACCTCCTCGGTACTCGACGCGACCTCCTCGATGGTCGCGCTGAACGTCGAGACCTCCTTCGAGACCTCGTCTAAGTTCTGGGACTGCTCGGTCGCCAGTTCGCTTATCTCCTGTGAGCTCTCGGCGACGTTCTCGGCCGACTGCTGGAGTTCGTCCACCGAGGTCTCGACCTCGGTCGTCATCTGGCTCTGGAGCGTCTCGAGTTTCTCGCGCTGCTCGACCAGTTCGGTCACGCGACCGAGGACCTCGATGGCCCCCAAGACGGTGCCGGAGTCGTCCACGAGCGGGATGCCCTTCGCCCGGACGTGAATCGTCCCCTCGGGTGTCTCTGCCTCCCGAATCTGGGACTCCCGAATCGGCTCGCCGGTCCGGACGACCGACTCGGCCAGCGTCTCGTCCTCGCCCTTCGTGCCGAAGAGGTCGTAGGCGTTCTCTCCGACGGCCTCCTCGGCGGTGTACCCGGTCATCTCCTCGGCGTGGTCGTTCCAGAGCGAGACCCGGCCCGAGGCGTCGATGGCGAACGTCGGCTCCGGGAACCACGCGATCGTCGTCTCGAAGACGTGCTTCCAGTCTTCGCCCGAGAGGTCCATGTCGTGCCCGATAACTAACTCCTCTGAGAGGTCAGGCGTCATCAATATCTATCCGAGTGATGGAAGAACACCTACTTGCAATTTTTGAATCATACAGGATTTTCCCGCAAAACTTGCGGATTATCGTCTAGATAGTGCCCATTATTTACATTCTGATGACATATGAGGAGTCGAACCGGGGTCCACAGGATGGCCGCTGGGAAAACGGCACCTCGCGGTATCGGAAATATTTCACTTTTCACGAGAAATTATCGGCTTTCGTCCTATCGGCGAGTTTAGACTCGAAGCCGACGAGAACTATTTTATAGAGGAAAACCCCCGAGAAACTGGCGGGGGTTTCTTCGTAGAAAGCGCTTACGTCCCGTGCTGCCAGCTATCCATGTACTCGGCCTGCTCGTCGGTCAGGTCGTCGTACTCGACGCCCTCGGCGTCGAGTTTGATTTCCGCAATCTCCACGTCCAACTCGTCGGGCACGTCGTGGACGCCGGCGTCGTACTCCTCGCCGTTGTCCACCAGTTCGCGGACGCAGGCGGCCTGCACGCCGAAGCTCTGGTCCATGACCTCGACCGGGTGACCCAGCGCGATGGGGCTGGCGAGGTTGACCAGTCGGCCTTCCGCCAGAACGTTCAGCCTGCGGCCGTCGTCCATCTCGTACTCCCGAACGCCCTCGCGGGCCTCGCGCTCGGCGACGGCGAGGTCCGAGAGTTGGTCGAGGTCGATTTCGATGTCGAAGTGGCCCGCGTTGGCCAGCAGGACGCCGTCCTGCATCTTCTCGAAGTGCTCCTCGGTAATCACGTCGCGGTTGCCCGTCGTGGTGAGGAACACGTCGCCGATTTCGGCCGCCTCCGCCATCGGCATCACGTCGTAGCCCTCCATGTGGGCCTCGAGCGCGCGGCGGGGTTCGACTTCGGTCACGATGACGTTGGCGTTCTGGCCCGAAGCCTTCTTGGCGACGCCGCGGCCGCAGTCGCCGTAGCCCGCGACGACGACGTCCTTGCCCGCCCACGAGAGGTTCGTGGTCATGGCGATGTTCGCCAGCGAGGACTCGCCCGTGCCGTGGACGTTGTCGAACAGGCGCTTCATCGGCGTGTCGTTCACGGCGAAGACGGGGTACTTCAACTCGCCGTCGGCGTCCATCGCGCGGAGTCGGTGGACGCCGGTCGTAGTCTCCTCGGCCCCGCCGACGATGGAGTCGATGAGTTCGGGGTAGTCCTCGTGGATGGCCGCCACGAGGTCCATGCCGTCGTCCACCGTAATCGTCGGTTCGTGGGCGATGACGGACTCGATGGCCGCGTAGTACTCCTCGTCGTCCACGCCGTGTTTGGCGTAGGAGGAGATGTTGGGGTGTTCGTCCAGCGCGGCGCTCACGTCGTCGTGGGTCGAGAGCGGGTTGCACCCGGTGACGGCGACTTCAGCGCCGCCTTCCGCGAGGGTCTCGACCAGCACGGCGGTCTTGGCCTCGACGTGCATCGCCATCCCGATTCGCTCGCCCTCGAAGGGCTTGTCGGCCTCGAACTCGTCCTGAATCGCCGAGAGAATCGGCATGTGTTCGCGCGCCCAGTCCATCTTGCGATGGCCCTCGGTGCGCGACGACTCCAAGTCGTCTACCTGTTCGGAGATTGTCGGATAGTCTGCCATAGCTGAAAAAAGGGAGACCACGCCCAAAACGCTACCGAAGGTGGACGCGAGCGTTTCGGCGGGTGGTGCGGGGGTTCGGCGCGGCGATTTCGCACGGAGACGAGCGACGCGAAATAGTAAGTCGCCGAACCGCTCGCAAACCGCGAGCGGTTCGGCGACGGCTAAGCGCAACTTCAGGTAATTTTGTATTGCTTTAGTAAATGAAATTGTTTTCTTACCGATTCAATACAATTCTCTATGAGGTGGAGAGCCAGCGAAGCGTCAGCAGGACGCTGACCGAGAGCCAACGGAGAGCCAGCGGAATGCCGACAGAGAGTCAGCGAAGCGCCAGCGAATTACCGGCGAAGCGCCGACAGGGCGTCAACACAGCGTCAGCGGAGTCGGGCGTTACTTACCCTTTCCTTTGCCCTTGCCGTTACCGTTGCCCTTGTCGGAATCACTGTCAGAGTCGCTGTCGGAGTCGTCGCCCTTGTCGTTGCCCGCGTTCTCGGGCGGACCCTGCGAGCCACCGTCGTCGTCGGTCTTGTTGGCGGAGCCAGCGTCGTCGGGCTTGCCCTTGTCCTTGCCGTTCTTGCCCGCGTCGTCGGGCTTACCCTTGTCTTTGCCGTTTTTACCCGCGTCGTCGGGCTTTCCGGCGTGGTCGGGGCGCTTCTCGTCGGCGTTACCGGGGTTGTTCTCCGTGACGAACTCCGAGACGGCCTGACCGATGGGGCCGCCGTCGTCGCCCGCGTTCAGCATCTCGTGGACGAACGACGAGACGAGGTCGCCGAACGTCTTCTCCTCGCCCTCGCCGCCGACTGCGTGAATCGTCGCGGTCGTCGAGCCAGTCATGTTACCCTTCGCGGCCGTGACCTCGACGGTCACGTTCTCCTCGGGTTCGGGGGGCGAGACTTCACCGTCCGCGTCGGTGGTGTACTCGCCCACGCCCGTGTAGGAGGTGTTCTGGGTCTCGACGGTCACGGAGGCGTTGGCGACCGCGGTGTCGTTGTGCGACACCGACACCGTCGCGCCGTCGTTCCCTGCGTTCTCGACCGCCACGACCAGCGAGTCGTTCGCCGCCGTGTTCGCCGTCGTACTACTCACTGCGCTCGCGGCCGAGACGCTCGACAGGAGCATGAGCCCTGCGAGCGCGACCGCCACCAGTCGTTTCTTCGAGGTCATTGCACTCGATGCTACGGGAAATGGGAGATTAAACCCCGCCTGCCGTCCATTCTGTTTTCAGTGTTCAAACATGCGCCCAGAAAGTACGAGAGCGCGCTAGAAAGTTTAGAATCGGTTCTAATCGTTCAACGAAACCTTCAATGGTACGTTTCCGACAGGAATTTCGGGCGAAGCTCGCTCGTTTCCCTACTCTGCGCGCTCGACGGCGGCGGCGGCGCGCTCCTCGGCGCGCTCTCGGACCGCCTCGGCGTCCATCGTTAGGACTTCGCCGTCGCGCATCAGCACCGCGCCGTCACAGACGGTGTGGCGCACGTCCGACCCGCGGGCCGCGTAGGCGAGGTGACTCACGAGGTCGTGGTGGGGCGTGAGGTGGGCGGATTCGAGGTCCACGACCGCGATGTCGGCGTTCGCCCCCGCCTCGATTCGACCGCTGTCGAAGCCGATGGCCTCTGCACTCCCCTGCGTCGCCATCCGGACGACCGACTCGGCGGGGACCGCGCTGGCGTCCTCCTCGGCGAGTTTGCCGACCATCGCGGCGTCGCGCATCTCGTCGAACATGTCGAGGTCGTTGTTCGAGGCCGCGCCGTCGGTGCCCAGTCCGACCGTCACGCCCGCGTCGAGGAGTTTCTGGACCGGGGCCATCCCGCTGGCGAGTTTCATGTTCGACGCCGGGCAGTGGACGACGCCGGTGCCCGCCTCGGCCAGCAGATCGATTTCGGTTCCGTCGACGTGGACGCCGTGGGCCACGAAGTCCGAGTCGCCGGTCATGTTCAACTCGCGGGCGAATTCGAGGGGTCGCTCGCCCTGCTCCTCGACGATGGGGTCCACCTCGTCTTCGGTCTCGTTGGCGTGGTAGTGAATCGGGATTCCGTCCTCGCGGGCCTCGGCGACGTACTCGCGGAGGTACTCCTCGCCGACCGTGGTGAGACTGTGGGGCATGAACGCGGTCTTCACTCGGCCGTCGGCCGCGCCGTCGAACTCGCTGGCGACTTCGATGCTGGTGTCGAGGTCCTCGCGCGCCTCCTCGTCGTCCTTGGCGACCGTGACGACGCCGTGGCCGACCCGCGCCCGGAGTCCGGCGTCTTCGACCGCGTCCACGATTTCGGGCACGTGGAAGTACATGTCGGCGAACGCGGTCGTGCCCGACCGAATCATCTCCAGCAGACCGAGCTCGGTCCCGGCGCGCACGTCCTCGGCGGTGAACTCAGCCTCGACCGGCCAGATGTCCTCCTGAAGCCACGCGTCCAACTGCTTGTCGTCGGCGTAGCCCCGCAGGAGCGTCATGGCGACGTGAGTGTGGGCGTTGACCAGTCCGGGCATCACGAGTCCGCCCTCGGCGTCGAGGGTCTCGTCGCCCTCGGGAATCTCCTCGGGGTCGCCCACGGCGACGATGTCGCCGGACTCGGAATCGACCAGTACGTCCGCCTCCTCGACGGTCTCGTCGGGACGGAGGACCTGCCCGCCCGCGATTCGCAGTTTCGTCATGCGAGACGGTTCACACTCGGAGGGCGTGAAACCTCCGGCTTTCCGCTACGTCGAATTCACATCGAACCCGACCGCCTCAGAAATCGAATCCAGCGATGGGTCCACGGTCGGTGACTCGCCGACCGCGCCCGCGGTCTTCTCGGGCCACGCGACCCCAGCGCCGGTTCCGACCGCAACCGCGGTGTCGTCCGGACCGACGACGCCCTCCTCGACCGCCTGGGAAATCACGGCGGGCGCGAGCGCCGAGGAGGGTTCGAGGAAGACGCCGTCTCGACCCACCGCCCGAATCGCGGCCTCGACCGATTCCCGAGAAGCGGCGTAGGCCGCGCCGCCGGAGGCCCGGACCGCGGCGAGAGCGTGGTCGCCCGAGGTCGTTCCCATCGTGGAGGTGCTGAGCGGTTCCGGCCCGTCGTCTCGGCCGACGGACTTGGCCCCGGACTCGAAGGCGGCCGCGAGGGGGTGGCGCTCTTCGCTCTCGGCGCTTATCATCCGGGGCTTGTCGGCGACGACGCCGTTGGCCGCGAGTTCACGGAAGCCCTTCCAGACGCCGTAGAGGCCGTCGCCCGCGCCGACCGGGACGACCACCGCGTCGGGAACCTCGCCCAACTCCTCGACGATTTCGTAGGCGATGGTCTTGTAGCCCTCGTAGACGTAGGGCTGGCCGGTGAAGCGGTCGTCGAGGTTGTACGCGACGAACCACCCGCGGTCGGCCAGTTCCGAGAGGAGACGCTTGCGCTCGCCGTAGTCGGTGAGCCGAATCGCTTCGGCCCCGTAGGCCCGAATCTGACGGTGGTGGGGTGGTTCGCTCGACGGGTGGACGAACGCGAGGACGCGCTCGACGCCGTCGTTTTGCTTCGCTTCACGACGAGCATCGCGCTCGCTCCGCTCGCGCTCAACTCCGGCCCGTGAGGCGTAGGCCGCGACTGCGCTGGCGTGGTTTCCGGTCGAGGCGGTGGCGATGCGGTCCGCGCCATTGGCGACGGCGTGGGGGACGACCACCGGCGCGAGGCGGTCCTTCCACGACCACGTGGGGTTGGCGGTCTCGTTTTTGAGGTAGCAGTCCGGGCCGCCGACCTCGAACCCGGCCGCCGCGGTGTCCGAGAGGTGCGGGGCCTCGACCAGCGGGGTCCAGCCCTCCCCCATCGAGGACGAGGGGGCACCTTCCGACCCGCGGTCGAGGCCGAGGCCCTCGGTCGGGAGCCAGTCGGCGTAGCGCCAGAGGTCGGTCCGGCCGGAGCCGGGGAGCGCGTCGGGTAGCTCCTCGTGGACGACTTCGAGCGCACCGCCGCACTCGGGGCAGTCCGCGGGGCGCTGGTCGGGGTCGATGCTCGCGCCGCACGACAGGCACTCGAAGACGTAAGTCATGGCTCGCGTGTTGGGTGTCTGGAAGGAAAGTGGTTCGGGAATCGGCTAGGTGTGTCAGCGAGAGACCGCAACTCAGCGACTGAAAGAGACGCAGTATTTTCCTCGAAAGCCCTCGCGCGGTTCGCGGTCGCTCGCCGGGATATTCGCGGCTCTCTCAGCACCGGAGGACAAACCGCGTCCTCCGAGCCTGCGCTCGCTTCGCTCGCGCAGACACCAGGGACGTGGATTGTTCGGCCTGTCGTTTCCGGTGGAAAGTCCCCCCGAGCGTCCGGCGCGCGGGAGTGCGCGCAGAACTGCGCGCACTCCTCGTGCGAGGGACGAGTGAACGACCGCAGGGAGTGAGCGAGGAGGCTGGGGAGGACGAGGTGCGGCGACTCCTGTGTCCGAGCCTGAAGCTAGCGTCCTGTCACCTCTACTCTACAGTCGTCGGTCAGCGAGACATTCCACCAAAAACCAAAACTCCAGAATCGGCGAATCTCGCGGGAGGACGAAAGCTAGTTCCCCGAAGAACGCGAAACCTCCATCCATGAGAATCGCCGTCCCGAACAAGGGCCGACTCCACGACCCGGCGATGGAACTGCTCGAACGCGCCGGTCTCCACGCCGTCGACGGCGCGGACCGCAAGTTGTACGCCGACACGGTGGACCCCGACGTGTCCCTGCTGTTCGCTCGCGCCGCCGACATCCCCGAGTACGTCAGCGACGGCGCGGCGGACGTGGGAATCACCGGCTTGGACCAAGTCCGCGAGGCGAACCCCGGCAACGTAGAGGAGATGCTCGACCTCGAATTCGGCCGGTGCAGACTGGTGCTGGCGGCCCCCGAGGAGGGGAACATCCAGTCGGTCGCCGACGTGGCGGGCAGGACCGTGGCGACCGAGTTCCCCAACATCGCCGAGCGCTACTTCGAGGACAAGGACGTCGAGGCCGACATCGTGGAGGTCAGCGGCGCGACCGAACTCACGCCCCACGTCGAGATGGCCGACGCCATCATCGACATCACGAGTACCGGAACGACGCTGAAGGTCAACCGCCTCGCAATCGTGGACGAGGTCCTGTCGAGTTCGGTCTACCTCTTCGCCCGCGACGACGTGGCCGACGACGACAAAGTCCAGCAGGTCGTGATGGCCCTCCAGTCGGTGCTGACCGCCGACGGCAAGCGCTACCTGATGATGAACGCGCCCGAGGAGCGCCTGAGCGAGGTCCGCGACGTGATTCCGGGCCTCGGCGGCCCGACAGTGATGAACGTCGAGAGCAAGGAGAACGGCGAGAAGGACGGGATGGTCGCGGTCCACGCCGTCGTGGACGAGCGCGACGTGTTCGAGACTATCAACGAGTTGAAGTCGGTCGGCGCGAGCGGGATTCTCGTGACCGAAATCGAGCGATTGGTGGAGTAGCCCGCTCGCCGGTTTTCACCCCCTGAGAATCGGCTGTCCCCCTTTTGCTCGCCCGGCGCGTACAGAATCGTATGACTCCCGAACTCGACAGCGCGCTGGACGCGAGCGCCGAGGAGGCACCAGAGACCTCCGAATCGCCCGAGTCCGTGCAGGTCTGGATGGTGGACCGGACGTTCTCGCAGGACTCGCCCCACATTCTGGTCATCCGGTACGCGACCGACGACGGGGCGGCTTACCTCCAGAAGGAGCGCGCCGTCCCGAGTTTCAGTCGCGCCGCAGTCCCCGAGGTCACCGCCGCGATGGAGGTCTCGGCAGACCGCCTCTCGCCGGTCGAGGACGAGGAGACCCGCGAGCGGTACGCTACCGAGGCCGAGCGCATGCGGGAGATGCACGACCCCGACGACGTGGTGTGAGAGACACTAAATTATTGCTTTAGAAAACTTTTTTATTTTCTAAAGGTGGATTTTGTCACGTCGGCGCGGTGCCGAGCAGTCGCACCAGATTGAAGATCGTGATGCCGAACAGCGCGCTCACGGTGTAGTGGGCCAGCGCCACGACGCCCGCGGTCCGGTATCGCAGGCGGTACACGGCGCGGATGGCGAAGAAGTCCGCGGCCAGCGCGATGGCGATGATGACCGCCGGGTTCTGATACGCTTCGAGCGCGAAGGAGATGACCGCCGGGACGACGCCGACGAGGAACGCCCGCGTTATCGGCACGTCGCCGAGGACGTACCGCGCGGCGATGTGTGCGGTGACGCTGTAGAACAGCACCGCCAACAGGAACGTACCGACCAGCGCGACGATGGGGACCGCCATGGGTGTCCCTCGGGAGGGATAGGTCAAGGAAGTAGCGGTTTCCGTGGCCCGAGTCGTAGTCTATTTAGTCAAAATTATGGTCGTCGGTGGGTGAAATTCGGGCGAACGATGGCCGCTGACCTCGTCCACTACCACCACCCTGAGGACCACCAGTTCTCGCTCGGCTTCGTGAACCCCGACACGGACGCAATCGAGAAACGACTCGACTCCTACGAGGACGCGACCGAAACGCGGGTGAGGACCTACAACCCCGACGAGGAGGTCTACGTGATTTACACCAAGACGAACGAAGTGGCCGACACCGAGGAAATCGAGTACGATTTCGACCGCGCGTTCGCCGAGATGGGTCCGGATACGCGGGTCATCGTCCGGTATCTACTCGATTTGTTCGATAGCATTCAAAAGACGAAGCGCGAAGAAGAATCGGTTCCCCTCGGCGCGTACAAGAGCATAGAGATTAGCCGGATTCCGGCCGCACTCGAACGAGTCGATTGGTCGAGAACGGTTCCGGAAGTCGGTGGGCAGTTAGCGTCGAACGTGATACTCTGGCACGCATTACCGAATGCGAACCATCGTACCGCCTTCGGAATGTTCGAGGGATACGCAAACGCGAGTTCTGATTCGTCTTTCCGCCTTCCATCACTAATAACAGACAGTTACGAGTGGCAGACGTTGGTTGACGGGTTCGTCGTTGACTCGAAACGCCTGTTGACCGTTCGCCGTAACGTCGCTCCGTTTCGTTACCTCGCCGAACTCGGATGTCGAACGGTGCGCCGAAAGGGTGGAATCGAGATTCCGCTCTGCGAGTACGACTTAGAACTGCACACGAGCGAGGCACTCTCGGAATACGCATCTCGTCACGAGCAACGAACAGTACAGTTCGCAGCGACGATTCTGAAAAAGACGGGTAACGCTCGGCTAACGAGCGAATCAGGACTTACGAAATCGGAGTTTGCCGGACGAGTCCGCCAGAAAATCTAATCTCGAAGATGGGCGACAGAGCGACCGATTTCACGGGCTTCGGTACAGCTTCCGAGATTGTACTTCTCGTCGATTTCTTCGAGAGTCACGGAAGGGTCACTTGCCAAGAGCTTGTTCGGCGTGAGGAATAAAGCTGTTGTCGAGCCGCTCCTCGTCCGAAAAACGAAAGAAAGGCCGCGTCCGCTCCGCGTTCGACCGCGCTATTCCAGCAGACCGAGTTCTTCGAGCCGCGAGACGATTTTGTCGACCGCCTGCTCTGCGTCCTCGGGTTTCTTGCCGCCCGTGATGACGAGTTTGCCCGAGCCGAACAGCAGCGCGACGACTTCGGGTTCGTCGAGTCGGTAGACGAGACCGGGGAACTGCTCGGGTTCGTACTCGATGTTCTCCAGTCCGAGGCCGATAGCGATGGCGTTGAGGTTGAGGTTGCGGCCGAGGTCCGCGGACGTGACGATGTTCTGAACGACGATTTCCGGGTCCTCGTTCACGTCGATGTTGAGTTCGCGGAGCTTGTCGAAGACGATTTCGAGGCTTTCGTGTACGTCAGCCGTGCTCTTGGCACCGGTACAGACGATTTTGCCCGACCGGAAGATGAGTGCGGCGGACTTGGGATTCTGGGTCCGGTAGACGAGACCGGGGAACTGCTCCGGGTCGTAGTCGGCCCCCTCCAGGTCCATCGCCACGCTCTGCAGGTCGAGTTCCTGCCCGATGCCGGTGGAGGCGACCACGTTTTCAATGTTGATGGTCTCCTTTGGGTCAGTCATGCGCGACTTAAATGTCGTATTTAAGGTTTATAAAGGTTGGTACTCCCTCTTGACAAGTGTGCTGAGGGTTTTTATGGGCCTTTCGGACCCCAACGCCGGGGTTTCGCTTATCAGAGGGGAAAAATCCGGGGCACTCGGAGGCCGATGAAGCGCCCCGACGAGCGGGGTCCGACCGCAGACGAAACCCCCAATAGCCACCGCCGAGTTCGATACACCGTGTACGCGCTGGAACTCGGCGGAGAGGAGGACCGATTCGCGGCCGCAGAGGCGGCGAGCGCCGCGACCGGCGTCGAACTCGTCGCGCCCGGACTCGCCACCGCCAACGCCGTCACCGACCGCGTGCGGAACTTGGCCTACACTCGCCGCGCCAGCGAGTTGGTCGGGCGGACCGACGCCAGCATCGAATCGGCCCGCGTCCTGCTGGAGGCCGCCGGGTTCGACCGAGAGGGAACCGTCGCGGTCAGGGCGCGCGACGTTCGGGAGACCACCGGTATCGACACCCAGCGCGCCGAGCGCGAACTCGGCCAGATTCTCGTAGACCGGGGCTACGCGGTGGACTTGGACGACCCCGACCACGAGTTGCGCGCCCTCTTCTCCGAGGAGACCTGCCTGCTGGGTTGGCTGGAAGCCGAGAGCGTCCGGGACTTCGGCGCGCGCAAGCCGACCGACCGGCCGTTCTTCCAACCCGGCGGGATGGACCCCCTGCTGGCCCGCGCGCTGGTCAACCTGGCGGGCGCTCGCCCCGGTTCGACCCTGCTCGACCCGATGTGCGGGACCGGCGGCGTCCTCATCGAGGCCGGACTGGTGGGCGCGAACGCCCTCGGCGCGGACGCCCAGCGCAAGATGGCTCGCGGCGCGGCCGAGAACTTGGGCCACTACTTCCAGACCGATGAGCGCGCGACCGGCGACTGGGCCACCCTGCAAGGCGACGCGACCCATCTGCCCCTGCCTGACGATTCAGTTGAGGCCGTGGTCTTCGACGCGCCCTACGGCCGCCAGTCGAAGATAGCGAATCTGGACTTGGACGACCTCGTGGCGGGCGCGCTCTCGGAGGCTCGCCGCGTCGCCGACCGGGCAGTCGTCGTCGGCGACCGATCGTGGGCCGACGTGGCCCGCCAGCAGGGCTGGACCGTCGAGGACGAGTTCGAGCGCCGGGTTCACCGGTCGCTGGTCCGGCACATCGTCGTTCTCGACGGAAACGACGACGACGCGCTCGGCTCTGATTTCCGCTGAGTCGGGTCAGGACTCGGCGTTTCTGGCCTGCTCGCGTAGCTCTCGCTCCTCGTCAGTCTCGACCGTTAGCTCCGGGACCGGAACCGGCTTGCCCTCCTCGCCGAGCGCGACGAAGGTGAACGACGAACCGGTCGTGCGCTCGGTCTCGCCGGTCCGAGGGTCCTCGCGCCACGCCCGGAGTCGGACTGTGACGCTGGTCTTCCCGGCGTCGTAGACGTAGGCGTCGATGAGGGCGGTGTCGCCGACCGGGACCGGGCGGTGGAAAGAGAGGTCGTCGACGCCCGCGGTGACGCAAGTCTCGCCAGCAAAGCGCATGGCAGACATCGCGCCGAGTTCGTCCATCCACTTCATGAGTTCGCCGCCGTGGAGCGTCTCGTAGTTGTTGGCGTCGTTGGGCTGAACTCGGTAGCGATTCCGGATGTGGGTCGCTTCGAGGCTCGGCATGGTGGGACTTCGCCGAGGAGCGCCAAGAGTTAGGCGGGCGATTCGCCGACCGGTAGAAGGCCGCCAGCGCGCTACGCTTCGACCCCTTCACCGAGTTCCGCAAGCAGGTGGCCGAGGTGGACCCGGTCGCTCGACCCCTCGGCGAGGTCCACGTCGATTTCGCCCGCGAGGCGGGTGAGTTCTGCCAGTTCGTCGCCGGAGTAGCGGCCCGAGTTGGCCACGTCGAGAATCTCGTGGAGGACCTCCTCGCCGCTGAAGCCCTCGTCCACGAGCAGGTCGTCGAGTTTCTTGCGGGCGTCGGTGAACTCCCCGGCCTCGGCGTCGTCCAGCATCTCCTCGATTTCGGCCTTGATGCCGACGTCTTGGAGAATTTCGAAGGCCGCCGTCTGGGTGAGTTCGCCCTGCTTCTCGACGGTGGTCTGGGCACCGAGGATGGCCTCGCGGAGGTCGCCGCTCGCGTAGCCCGCGACGAACCGCAGGCCCTTCTCCTCGTACTCGATGTCCTCGGCCTCCGCAATCTGTTCCAAGACCCCCACAATCTCCGAGACGGTGGGCGCGCGCATCGCTACCGGGAAACACCGGGACTTGATGGGCGGGATGAGTTTGGTCGGCTGGCGCGTCGTGATGATAAACTGGGTCGCCTCGTGGTGGCGCTCCATCACCCGGCGAAGCGCCTGCTGGAAGTCCTCGCGGATGGCCTCGGCGTTGTCCAGCACGACCGTCTTGTACGTCCCCGAGACCGGCGAATAGCTCGCCGACTCCTTGAGGACGTGGTTGATGAGGTCCGCCTTCGAGGAGTTGCGCCGTCGCTTGCTGTCGATGAACGACGAGAAGCGCGGGTCCGATGCGATTTCCTTCTTGGTCATCCCGAAGAAGTCCGCGACGTTGATTTCCACGAGGTCGTTGTCCGGGTCCTCGTGGGCCTCGCGGGCCAGCGCCCGCACGGCGGCGGTCTTTCCGGCCCCCGACGGGCCGTGGAGGACGAGGTTAATCGGGTCGTCGACGGCCTTCTGGAGGTACTCGCGGACCTCCGACTGGGGGAGGTCTTCGAGGTCGGGCGCGTACCGTTCGGTCCACAGCGGCGCGTCCATCGACCGCGAGTAGGGACCGGCCGGATAAGAATCGGTCGGTTGGCTATCGGCGGGCCGCAGGCGAGTCGTCGCCGTGACACCGACTTCGCGCGGTAGCAATGAAATTCGTTATCTAAAATATATTTGCCTATGTTTACAAGACGTTTTGCGTGCCGAAACCGGTCGGCGAGTTCGAGTGCCTACGCCGTCGTCGTCTGGTTCTCGGTCGTCGTTTCGTCGTCCTCGCGCTCGTCGTCCTCCTCGGACTCGAACTCGCGTTCGAGTTCGACCGCCCCGCGCTCGGTCTCGATTTCGACCTCGAACTCCTCGGCGTCGGGCACCGAGACGGTCAGGCTCCCGTCTGCGGCCGTCTCGCCCACGATGTCGCCGTTCACCGACACCGTCGCGTTCGCCACGGCGCTCCCGTTGTGGGTGACGGAGACGGTGACGTTCTCGCCGCGGGTGACGTTGCCGACGAACGTGGCGTCCAGATCGAGTTCGTCGCCGCCGTCGCGCTCGTCGTGTTCGTCGCGCTCGTCGTGTTCGTCGTCCTCGTCGTGCTTGTCGTCCCTCTTCTCGTCTTTCTCGCCGTCGCGGACCTCGATTTTCTTGTCCGTGCCCGACTCGCTGATGACCGGCTTGAGGATGTACTTTCCGCTCTTCCCGGCCTTGAACACCGAGATGTCGAAGACGTAGTCCACCGACTCGTTCGCGCCGACCGCGAACGACTGGTGAATCTGGAGTTTCTCGCTCGGGAGTTTGACTCGGACCTCCTCGCCGTTCTCCAGCGTTCCGTTGATCTCGCTGACGTAGACGAAGACCGTCTCGTAGGTCCCGTTCCCCACGTCGAAGGACCCGAGACGAGTCGCGTTCGCGCCGGGGAGTCGCGTCAGGTCCACCGTGCGGTCGTCTACCTCGTGGGTCGTCCACCCGCCGCCAGCGCGCTTCATGCCGACCTCCGAGACGGTGACGTTCAGGTGCGCGAAGTCGCCCATCGCGTTCTGTTCGTCGCTCAGGTAGAGGTCCACCGCGCTCGCGTCACCGTCCGTCGAGTCCTCGACCGAACCCCCGGTCTCGGAGTCTGTAGTCGCTGAATCTGTGGTCGCGGCGGTCGTTCCCGCCGCAGTCAGTTCCGCACTCGTCGTTTCGCCGTCGCCCGCGTCCGGCGACGTGGCCGTTCCTCCCTGCCCGCCGATACATCCGGCGAGCAGTAGCATCACTGCGAGACAGACAGTCGCGTATCGCCTCATTACGGTTGGTCCGCACTCAGCAGTCGGTAATAAAGGGTCGTTCCCGTTCGCACCCGTTTTGAACCCGACGCCGTCTTGCGATTAAACGGATTTGAACTCCAAAAACAGTATGAATTTGGGAACGTCTGGTCGGGAACTGACTCCCGACCGCGGTACGGCGTTACGCTTCGGCGGTGGTCGTCTCGTTACCAGCGGCGGCCGTCGTCTCACCGGCGGCAGCAGTCGTCGTCTCCGCGCCGGGTTCTTCGAGGACGATGACCGCGAGTTCACCGAAGTCGCGGGTGTACACGCCGTGGATGTACTGGCCCGCAGGCACGCCTTCGGTGTCGACCTCGAAGGAGACGTTCGTCTGCTCGCCAGCGTCGAGCGTGACGGTCTCACGAGCGATGACGGTGCCTTCGAGGCGGAAGGCGACTGTCTGCGTGGCTTCCTGGTCGTTGGGGTTACTGACGGTCGCGCTCACCGTGATGGTGTCGCCAGCCGTCGCGCTCTCGGGCGCGTCCAACTGCGAGACCTCGAACGAGTTGAGGTCTACAGCCCCAATGGTCTCTTCAGTAGTCGTGGTCTCCTCGACCGCTTCAGTCGTGGTCTCCTCCACTTCTTCCGTGGTGGTTTCCTCGACTTCCTCGGTCGTGGTCTCCTCCACGACTTCTTCAGTGGTCGTCTCCTCGAC
Source organism: Halorussus ruber (assembly GCF_004765785.1). GTDB lineage: Archaea > Halobacteriota > Halobacteria > Halobacteriales > Haladaptataceae > Halorussus > Halorussus ruber. The sequence goes on from NZ_SBIT01000002.1 coordinate 175,511, forward strand.
AACTTCCTCGGTCGTGGTCTCCTCCACGACTTCTTCAGTGGTCGTCTCCTCGACAACTTCCTCGGTCGTGGTCTCCTCCACGACTTCCTCGGTGGTCGTCTCCTCGACAACCTCCTCGGTCGTGGTCTCCTCGGGTGTCGCAGTCGTCTCTTCCACGACTTCTTCGGTGGTCGTCTCCTCGACAACCTCCTCGGTCGTGGTCTCTTCAGGTGCTGCGGTCGTCGTTTCTTCGGGTGCCGCAGTCGTGGTCTCCTCGACGACCTCCTCGGTGGTCGTCTCTTCCACGACTTCTTCGGTCGTCGTTTCCTCAGGCGCTTCCGTGGTGGTCATCATCGGCGGCTGGGGGAGGTCGACGTCCTCCGGAGCCAGAATGACGAACGTCACGTTCTCGACGTTGACGTTCTCGATGACGAACCGGACCGTCTGGATGTCCTGAGTGATGTTCTCTTCGAGTTGTTCTTCGACCTGTTCGGGACTCTGGGTAGTCATCTGACCCATCTGGCCCTGACTGGCTTCGGCCTGCCGAAGCACTTCGGCCAGGTTGATGACGACCCGCCGGTCCTGAACGTTGATGTTGCGGACGGTCTCGGTCCGGTCGGGCGTCTCTTCGTCACCGACGACGAAGGACCACCGGTCGATGCTCATCTCTTCGACCTTGAAGATGAACTGCTCCATCCCGGCGGGCGGCTCTTCGGCCTCGGTCGTGGTTTCGCCGGGTGCCGCGGTCGTGGTCTCGTCCACGACTTCCTCGGTCGTGGTCTCTTCGACACCTTCAGTCGTGGTCTCCTCGGCCTCTTCCGTCGTCGTGGTCGTCTCCTGAGTGACGGTCACGTTGGCCTGGTCGACGACGACCGAACCGTCAGCGGTGTACGGGCCGTCCAACTCGCCGGTCGAGAGGACGAAGTCGTACACTTCGTTATCGTTCGTGTCGAAGTGCGGCATGGCGACGAGCGTCTGGTCCTCGGTGATGGGCCGGGCGAGCGTGATGGTCACGTTCTCGTGAGTGCCCGGTTCGAGATACACCGAGTTGCCGAGGACGCTCGCAATCGGAGCCTCGGCGACCGACGAGTCGTGGATAGCGATGAAGCCACCCTCAGGCATCGTCACCGACTCGACGACGACCTGCTCGCCGTCGGTTTCCTGTTCGTTTATCGTCACGGACGCCGTCTCGTTGTCGTCTTCTGCCGCGGTGGTCGTCTCTTGGACCCCCACCGCGTTCGTCCCTGCGTCTGTTGTCGAACTACCAGTCACTGCGAGCGATACGGCTGTACCGCTCGCCAAAACCAGCAGCACCGCCATGAAGACGGCGCTAATTGTTCTGCTATTACGTGTCATTTGTAACCCCCAATCTGCAGAATATCAGACGGCAAGACCGCGAATAAACGGGCGCGACTGTTTACGAGCGTAACAGCGAGATACGTCGGTTTAGGCCCGGACTATCCCGCGGTTCGGGGCAGGTGCTTCGACTCGTAACCGACTGTTTCCGCCGGGGTAACTCAGCATATCGCGGTCGGGATTTCGAAGGCGCTTTCCCGCGGGCACTCGGAGTACCCTTGAGGATGTCGATGCGCGTGACCTTTCTCGGAACCGGTGGGGCAGTACCGACCACAGAGCGAAACCCGAGTTCGGTGCTGGTCAACCGGGAGGGAGACCGGTTGCTGTTCGACGCGGGCGAGGGCACCCAGCGCCAGATGATGCGCTTCGGCACGGGGTTCACTATCTCCGATATCTTCGTGACGCATCTCCACGGCGACCACGTTCTGGGGCTTCCGGGCCTGATTCAGACCCTCGACTTCAACGACCGCGAGGAGGCCCTGACAATCTACACGCCCGACGGGACCGAGGACGACATCCACGAGTTGGTCCACGCCGCCGACAACCACCCCTCGTTCCCGGTCCACATCTACGGCGTCGGCCCGGACGAGACCGCGGTCCGGCGCGAGGACTACGAAATCCGGGCCTTTCGGACCGACCACGACACCAACTCGCTGGGCTACGCCCTCGTCGAGGACGACCGCAAGGGCCGGTTCGACCGCGAGAAGGCCGAGGAGTTGGGCGTCCCGGTCGGCCCGAAGTTCTCGCAACTCCACGAGGGCGAATCCGTCGAACTGGACGACGGGACGACGGTCGAACCCGAGCAAGTCGTCGGCGACCCCCGACCGGGCCGGAAGTTCGTCTACACGGGCGACACTCGACCGAGTGCCACGGTCGCGGAAATCGCCGAGGACGCCGACATGCTCGTCCACGACGCGACTTTCGCCGACGACCGGGCCGACCGCGCGGCCGACACCGCCCACTCGACCGCCCGGCAGGCCGCCGAAATCGCCAACCGGGCCGACGTTCAGCGGTTGGCGCTGACCCACATCTCCTCGCGCTACGCCGGAAACGTCTCCGACCACGTTCGAGAGGCCCGCGAGGCGTTCGACGGCGAGGCGTTCGTGCCCGACGACGGCGAGAACCGGGACGTTCCGTACCCCGACGAGTAGTCTCCGCCCTCGGCGAAGGTAGTCCGAAACCTAGCTTTTTCTCCCCCCGACGAGACGCCCCGGACGTGACCGAAGCCCACCGAAATCAGAACACCGCTTCTCTTCTCGCGCTCGTCGCCTGCGTAGTCGGCGACCTCGCGGCGGGCCTCCTCGGGTACGCGACCGGCGGCCCCGACGGCGGCGCAATCGGCGCAATCGCGTTCGCGCTCGGCCTCGGCGTCGTCGGCGGTCTGCTGTTGGCGGTCGGCACGACGGTCGGCGGGCCGGACGACATCCTCGTCCGGCCCGCAGTCGGCGGAGCGGTCGCAGTCGCGGGGTGGGCCATTCTGGGCGCGTCGGTCCTCGAACCCGGCGCGCCGATGTGGACCTACCTCGTCGCGGCGGCGCTAGTCGGCGTCGCGCTCGGAACCGCCTGCGAGTCGGCGGCGGGCGGCCTCTGGCACGGAACGCTGGCTGGCGGCGCGGGCGGGGTACTGACGGTCTACCTCGCTATCTACGAGTCGTTCACGATGCGGCCCGAACTCGGGGGCATCGTCCTCCTCGGTGGCGTCGTCGCACCGCTGGCGCTCGGCGTGGCGGGTGGTCTGGGCGGTGCGGTCGGCGTCGTGACGAACGGGGTCGTCGAGCGAGGCCGGGTTTCGGAATAGAGAGGGAATAATATCCAATATATAGAACAATAGAATATTTTCATTCCAATTTTATTTCTTGCTTAAACGTGATTCACGGTCGAGGAGGGCCACGTCGAGGTCGGCTTCGACAACGCCGAGTACCGGACGCTCGCTGGCGACGGCGGCACGCTCCAGATTTACGGCGAGTACGACACGAGCGCCTACGAGCGCGTCTACTTCGAACACTCGGTTCTGAACGCCGACTTCGAGGCCAGCGATTCGGGCGAGAAGAAGGGCCACCAGAAGGAAGACGGGAAGCAGACCGATTCGGCCAGTCTCGCGCCCATCACGCAGGATTCAGCCCCGATTACGGCCGCCGCGTAACGCAGACAGAACAGTTCTCGAAACGACTCTCGACGCTTCTTTTTTGGGTGCGACGCGGGTTTTAGTAATTTCGGGCAGGTATCGGATTTAAATAGATTTAAATAATGTAGTCTGGCGCGCGCGAAGCACGGCGCTCGTGAGCGCCGTGCCCGTGCGCGAGGGACGAGCATCGCAGGGAGCGGAGCGACCGAGAAGCACAGGAGGTTGGGGAGGACGAGGTGCGGTCGCGGGGCGGTCGCGGGGGAGTGCAGTAGACGCCCGTGTTCAAGCCCAAAACTATCGTCTTCCGTCCTTCGACCCTTCCCCACGACAACCTGCACTCCGGAATCGCGGGTAGAAATCCAGCCCCCGCGTCGGATTTATATCCGCCGACCCCCTACGCCCGGCCGTGAACGCCCGCACGAGTGCCCTCGACACGCTCGTCTTCGGCGTGGACGTCCAGAGCGGGGACGTCCGCGGCGACGCACCTTCCTACGCGCTCGTCGCGTTCGATGGCGAGAACATCGACCGCGACGTGGTGTCACACCGCAAACTCCGCCGACTCATCGAACGCGAGGAGCCAGCGCTCGTGGCGACCGACAACATGTACGAGTTGGCCGCCGACAAGGACGCCCTCGTCCACTTCTTGCGCGAGCTACCCGACGGAACCCGGCTCGTGCAGGTCACTGGGGCCGAGCGCCCCGAGCCGCTATCGCGGGTCTCCTCGCGCCACGGGGTACCCTACGACAAGAAGCCGATGAAGGAGGCCGAGGCCGCCGCGCGCCTCGCCGCCGGAAACGTCGGCTACGAGGTCTCCGCGTTTACCAACACGACGAAAATCAAGGTCTCGCGGGGTCGCTCGACCGGCAAGGGTGGGTGGAGCGAGGACCGATACACCCGCCGGATTCACGGGTCGGTCAAGACCCGCGCGAGGGAAGTCGAGTCCGAACTCGACGCGGCGGGCCTCGACTACGAGCGCGACGTGACCGAGAAGTACGGCGGGTTCTCGAACGCCGTCTTCGAGGTCGAAGGCCGACCCGAGGACATCCCGGTCTCGAACGAGCGGTCCGGCGACGTGCGCGTGGAAGTCGAGCGCGAGCGCCGGGACGGCATCGAGTTCGAACCGCTCGCCAAGCGCCGGGACCACGTCCTCGTCGGTATCGACCCCGGCACGACCACCGCGGTCGCGGTGGCGGACTTAGACGGGACAATTCTGGACGTGTTCAGCACCCGGACCGCCGACACCGCCGAGGTCATCGAGTGGATCATCGAGCGCGGGCGGCCGGTCGTCGTCGCCGCCGACGTGGAACCGATGCCCGAGACCGTCGAGAAGATTCGCCGGAGCTTCGACGCCGAGGGGTGGATTCCCCAGTCGGACCTGCCGATAGACGAGAAGCAACACCGGACCCGCGACCACGACTACGACAACGACCACGAGCGCGACGCGATGGCCGCCGCCCTCTGCGCGTTCGACGACCATCAGGACCAGTTCGAGCGCATCGCCGAGAAGGTGCCCCCGAGGATGGACCGCGGGGAGGTCACTGCTCGGGTCGTCGCTGGCGAGGACTCGGTGGAGACGGCGCTCGCGGACCTCTCCGAGGACGACGAACCCGAGGAGGAAGAGACCGAGCATACGCCCCGCGAGCTGACCGCCGAGGAGAAGCGCATCAAGGAGTTGGAGTCGCAGGTCGAGCGACTGGAAGACCACATCGAGGAATTGGAGGACACCATCGAGCGCAAGGAGGGCCGCATCGGCCAACTGAAGGGTGACCTCGAACAGGCCAGAAGCGAGGAGCGCAAGGAGGTCCGCGAGCGCCGGGAGGTCTCCCGACTCGAACGCGAGAACCAGCGCCTCGAACGCGAACTGGACGAGCGCGACGAGAAAATCGAGAACTTGGAGGGCAAACTCGCCCGACTCAAGGAACTCTGGAAGCTCGACCACTCGAACTTCAGCGACGTCTCGGAGAAGAAGGCCGGACTCACCCCGGTCAAACCGGTCGAGAAGTTCACCAAGGGAGCCATCGAGCGCGCCCACGAGAGCTTCGGCCTCGCCACCGACGACGTGGTCTACCTCCGGGACGCTTCGGGCGCAGGGCGCTCGACCGCCGAGCGCCTCGCCGAGGTGGACCCGAAAGTCGTGCTGACCGGCGACGGTGGCCTCTCGGACGCCGCCGACGAAGTGCTGTTCGACAGGGAGATTCCAGTCGGACCCGCCGACGACGTGACGATTCAAGAGGTAGACGAGTTGGCCGTCACCCGCGAGAGCGAGGTCGAGGCCGTCATCGAGGACTGGGAGGACCGCGCCGAGGAGCGCCGCAAGGAACAGAAGGCCGAGCAGTTGGACCGACTCATCAGCGAGCATCGCGCCGACCGGAAGTACGAATCGCGGTCCGGGGCCAGCGGGCAGAGTCCGTGATACAAATTTCAGGATTTTCTATCTAGATAAATACCGCCAGAACCGCCGACGCGCGTCCCAACCGTTAGCACAGTCCCGGAACGCTAAAGCCCCGTGCGAGACACAAACCGCGTATGGACGCCTACGAGTTGATTACGCGGAACGCCGAGGAGGTAGTGACCGACGAGGAGGTCGAGGAACTCGCCGAGGACCCCGAGGGCAAGCGGGTCTACGTCGGATACGAACCCTCGGGGGTCCTCCACATCGGGCACATGCTCACCGCCAACAAGCTCATCGACCTGCAGGAGGCCGGGATGGAGGTCGTCATCCTGCTGGCGGACGTTCACGCCTACCTCAACGGGAAGGGCACCTTCGAGGAAATCGAGGCGACCGCCGAGAAGATGCGCAAGCAGTTCCTCGCCTACGGACTGGACGACGAGAAGACCGAGTTCGTCTACGGCTCCGACTACCAGTTGGACGACGACTACGCGCTGGACCTCCACAAGCTAGAGTTGGACACGACGCTCAACCGCGCCCAGCGAGCGATGGCCGAGATTCAGGGCGACGAGACCGCGAAGGTCAGCCACGTCGTCTACCCGCTGATGCAGGCGCTGGACATCGAGTACCTCGACTTGGACTTGGCGGTCGGCGGGTTGGACCAGCGCAAGGTCCACATGCTGATGCGCGAGGAGCTACCGGAAATCGGCTACGACGCCCGGCCGTGCCTCCACACGCCGATTCTGGCCGACCTCGGCACGGGCGAGGGCAAGATGTCGAGCAGTTCCGGCGTCACCATCTCGATGGAGGACAGCACCGAGGACATCGAGGAGAAGGTCAACTCGGCGTTCTGCCCGCCGACCCGCGACCCGGAGGGCGACCTCGAAAACCCCGTCCTCGAAATCTTCCAGTACCACATCTTCCCGCGCTTCGAGACGGTCGTGGTCGAGCGCCCCGACGAGTACGGCGGCAATCTGGAGTACGACGACTACGAGGCGCTGGCCGACGACTTGGAGAGCGGAGAGCTTCACCCGGCGGACGCGAAGGGCGCGCTGGCGACGTACCTCGACAAGTTGGTCGCGCCGGGCCGCGAGAAGTTGCGGGAGTTGGAGCAGTAGTCCGCGACCCTCAGACACAGCTATATAGTTTTCTAAGAAACAGAATTATTTCTTAGACCAACTATTCTATTGTTTTGCATCGGCGAGAATTTGCGACGAGTACCGACGCTGACTCCGTGTTCCGGTCGGAGAACCCTACTCGAAGCCGCCGCCCATCATGCCGCCCATGCCGAAACTCGCCATGAGGCCCGAGACGAGGCCCCACGCGGTCAGGACGAACCCGAGGACGACGAGTCCGATTCCGGCCGCGATGATGAGGTTCTGGATGGCGATGACGGCGATACCCGCGAGCAAGAGGAGTACGCCGAGGATACCCTTGGTGCCGAGTTTGTCAAGCATACCTCGGGGTGGGTTCGGGCGCGACTTAAAGACCTTGCTCCGGAAACGGGAGGGACAGACGACGGCGGATTTAAACCTCCCCGTCTCCAAACCAAAAATATGAGTGACAACGACGGCGGACGGCGGAAGAACCTCCGCATGCCAGACGACGACGAGGTGTTCGCCACCGTCACCAACATGCTCGGCGCGAATCGCGTGAAAGTACGATGCGCAGACGGGACGGAGCGCACCGCCCGGATTCCGGGCAAGATGCAAAAGCGCATCTGGATTCGGGAGGACGACGTGGTACTGGTCGAGCCGTGGGACTGGCAGGACGAGAAGGCCGACATCAAGTGGCGCTACGACAAGCAGGAAGCCGACCAGCTTCGGGAAGAAGGGCACATCCAATAAGAACGACCTTTTTATTGCGAGCGAGGCCGCCTGCGGCGGCCTCGCGCGATAAAAAGCTCGACCAAAAACACGGCGTCACCCCCTCAGCCTCGCGCCGTCGGCGCGAGGCTTCGAGGAGTTCCTTGGTCCGCTCACTCACTTCGTTCGCTCGCGGTACAGTAGCTAGCCCGTCCCGCACCTGGTTGGCTCTCGCTAGCGATACACCTGACTCGGTGACGCCGACGTAACCTGCTCACCGCCGCGCTATCGACAGCGACCCCCAATCGGCAAGAACGCGGGCTTGCGATTTTCGTTTACTTACCGGCCTCTTACGGTGTCTCGTGACTCTCCAGCAAGCCGAACTCGAAGAGAGCGACGTAGCGCACGACGAGGAGATACCCGAGGCCATCCGTGCCATCCGAACCCGGCGGTCGGGCCACAACTTCGACCCCGAGGCCGAGTTAGACGACGAGACGCTCGAAGCGCTGGTTCGGGACGCCGCGCTCGCGCCCTCGTCGTACAACCTTCAGCCGTGGGAGTTCGTCGCCGTGCAGGACGACGACCGACTCGAAGAGGTCGTCGAACTCGCCTACGGGCAGGAACACGTCCGAGCGGCCGGGACCGCGATTCTGGTCGTCGGCCACACCGAACCCGAGACGGCCGACCGCGTGTTCGACCAGTGGGTCCAAGCGGGCCGTTTCGACGCCGAGACCGGCGAACAGGTCAAAGAACAGACGGTCGCTGGCTACCAGAGCGAACAGGCCGGGCGCGATTACGCTATCCGGAACGCGAGTCTCGCGGCCCAGAATCTCCTCCTGTCGGCCCACGCCCGCGGACTGGCCGCCACGCCGATGAGCGGTTTCGACTTTGAAGGGATGGCCGAGTTCCTCGACCTCCCCGAGGACAAGATTCCCGTGATGCTCATCGCGGTCGGCCCGAGCGGCGGCGAGGAACCCGAGCGACTCCCGCGCCGGGATGTCGAGGAGATTCTCCACCGCGAGCAGTACTGAACCCTCCCGCCTCGGAAGGCGATGTTTAAAACACACTTCGCTTGGTGATACAAGCCATGTCCTGGCGGACTGAAAGGGCGAGCGCGGTTCGCGTCCGAAGGACATGGTCGTCTCAGCGACCCCTATCTGTGCCGGGCGGTGCGGAGAGGCGCAGATATGTCGCTGAGCGGCCGCGAACCGCGCGAGGGCTTTCGAAACTGCGACTCCAGTTTGACTAACTACTCTAAACACCATTCTCCAAGGAAGCCCACCCTTTTATCGCTGGACGCGCTAGGTCGGCACAGATGCCCGAGGAGTACGGCCTACTCGACCTCGAAAACGCCGAGGAACCCGGCGACGAGTGGGAGGAGATCGACGTATCCGACACGGAAGCCGACAAGGTCCAGCGACAGCGCGACCGGGAGTTCAACAAGTTCCGCGAGCGCCTGAAGAACACCGAGCAGTTCAAAGTCGAGCAGTCGGTGTTCGACGACGCCACGCTGGGTGCCCTCTACAAACTGGTTCAGGACGACTACGTCAGGGCCTTCGGCGGCCCCATCTCCTCGGGGAAGGAAGCAAACGTCTACTCGGCGCTCGGCGACGAGGAGCGCGGCGAAGTCGCGGTCAAGGTCTACCGAATCAACGCCTCCGATTTCAGGGACATGCGCGACTACCTCGTGGGCGACCCCCGGTTCGAGGAACTCTCGGGCGACAAGAAGCGAGTCGTCCTCGCGTGGACGCGCAAGGAGTTCGCCAACCTCAAGCGCGCCGCGAAGGCCGGAGTCCGAGTCCCCGAGCCAATCGCGGTCCAGCGCAACGTCCTCGTCATGGAGTTCCTCGGCGCTGACGGCGAGCGAGCGCCCACGCTGGACGACGCTCACCTCGAAAATCCCGAGACCGCCTTCGAGGTCGTTCGGGAGTACATGCGGCGACTCTACGACGCGGGACTGGTCCACGGCGACCTGAGCGAGTACAACATCATCGTCCACGACGGCGAACTCGTCATCATCGACCTCGGGCAGGCCGTGACGATTCACCACCCCAACAGCGGCGAGTTCCTGACGCGGGACTGCGCCAACGTGGCCTCGTTCTTCCAGCGACAGGGGATGGACGTTCGCGGCGACGAACTGGAGGAGTGGATTCGGGAGAACGCTGACCCGGACAAGTAGCTTCTCGACCGACTCGGACGAGCGAAACGTTCAAATCCTCGACGCGACTACGGTAACTCGATGCAGTCCGCTCTCCGGACTTGGCGCTGGCAGACGCCCGGAGAGCGGACAGTGTCGTAACCGACGGCGGTCGGCCTCACCGGGCGTCGGCGGTGGCGGCGCTCACTCGCGTTCTCTTCGTTCTCGCACCGACTTCCGAGCGACAGCCACCGATATCACGACACCATGCCAGCGAACTCGACGGATCGACCGACAGATTCGACAGACCAGCAGTCCGACGGGCCGACGGACCAGCAATCAGACGACTTCACCGTCACGCCCTACGCGGTCGAGGGCGACGTGGACTACCGCGAACTCCTCGACCGATTCGGCGCGGACGAACTGACCGACGACCAAATCGCCCGGTTCCCCGACCACCCGATGGTCCGGCGGCGGGTGTTCTACGCGGGCCGGGACGTAGACCGATTCCTCCGGGCGGCGAACAGCGGCGAAACCGTCTCGGTCGTCACCGGGCGCGGTCCCTCGGGACCGATGCACCTCGGGCACGTCCTGCCGTTCTACTTCGCCAAGCACCTGCAGGAGCAGACGGGGGCACACGTCTACATCCCCCTCTCGGACGACGAGAAGCACTTTACGAAGGACCTCTCGCTCGCCGATATTGACGAGTACACAAGAGAGAACCTGTGGGACCTGCTGGCGGTCGGCTTCGACCCCGAACGGACCCGCATCGTCGTGGACACCGCCGACGCGGACGTAATCTACCCGCTCGCCGCACAGTTCGCCGACCGGGTCACACAGTCCACGATGGAGGCGACTTACGGGCGGCCCGACAACGTCGGGATGGCGTTCTACCCGGCGGTCCAAATCGCCCACCTGCTGTTGCCCCAACTGGTCCACGGACGACACGCCAGCGTCGTTCCCATCGCGGTGGACCAAGACCCCCACGTCCGACTCGCTCGCGACGTGGCCGCCAAGGAGGCGTTCGACGTGGACAAGCCCGCGGCCCTGCTGAGCAAGTTCCTCCCCACGCTCGACGGCCCGGGCAAGATGAGCAGTTCGAGCGAGGTGCCCGCCATCCAACTCACGGACGACCGCGAGACGGTCGAACAGAAAGTCCAGACCCACGCTTACTCCGGCGGGCGGTCCAGCCTCGACGCCCACCGCGAACACGGCGGCGACCCCGAGGTCGACGTTGCCTACCAACTGCTGGCGTTCTTCTTCGAGGAGGACGACCGGACCCTCGACCGCCTCGCCGCGGAGTACCGGGCGGGCGACCTCCTCAGCGGGGAACTCAAGGCCTACGCCGCCGAGCGAATCGCGGACTTCCTCGACGCCCATCAGGAGCGCCGCGAGGCCATCGACGACCTCGAAGCCGAGTTCGAGCAGTACCGCCTTACTCAAGACGAACGTGCGCGTGCGAGACCGGAGGGAGTCGGGCTCTTCGACTGACCGACAAAATCAGTCGAGAGACCTGTCCGCCGGGTTTCGCGCTGGCGGAACAAACTACAGTCCTGACGGACTGAAAGGACGAGGGCTTTCGAGGAATTCGATACGACAATCAGTCCGGAATCTGCGTCGGTACTACTGGGAATCCCGGCCGATTTTACAAAACCTAGCACGCGGACGAAGAGTTAAAACACCCGGAGCGAGTAGGTAATCCCATGCAACACGTGAAGATTCCGCAGGACCGAATCGGTGTTCTCATCGGCGAGGGAGGTGAGACGATGCGCGAAATCGAGAGTCGCGCAGAGGTGCGACTCGACATCGACTCCGAGAACGGGTCGGTCGAGGTCGAGAAGACCGGCGACCCCGTTCGCGGCCTGAAGGGGCCGGAAATCGTGAAGGCCATCGGCCGCGGTTTCGCGCCCGAGGAAGCCCTCACTTTGCTAGAGGACGACATGATGATGTTCGACATCATCGACATCGACGCCGCCGCCCGGAACAAAAACGACCTCGAACGCCAGAAGGGGCGACTCATCGGCGAGAACGGTCGGACCCGCGAACTCATGGAGGAGTTGACCGGCGCGAGCGTCGTCATCTACGGGACCACGATGGGTATCATCGGCAACCCCAAGCAGGTGGACGCGGTCCGGAGCGCCGCCGAGATGATTCTCGACGGTGCGCCCCACGGCTCGGTCTACTCCTTCCTCGAACGCAAGCGCAACGAGATGAAGCGTCAGGGGATGGAGTTCCACCAGTTCCCGGGCTAGACAGTTTTTCTTTTTCGAGTGGGTTTATCCGGTCCGCAGGAGTCAGACAGCATTTTTCGTTCTCGAAAGCCCCCGGTTCGCTCGCGGTCGTTCAGCGACATATCCGACGGACGTAGTTGCGACGGATAGAGGTCGCTGAAACGACCACGGGCCGGAGGCCCGCGAGCGAACCGGCCCCTTTCAGTCCCGCCCCGTCGGTTGTGGCACCGAGCGTTTCCGAGGAAAGAGCAACCGGCACGCTTCCGGCGGTTGTGACACCAAGCACTTCCTGTCGAAAAGTCGTACCGAGCTATCGCCGTGGAAAGTCTCACCGAGCGTGGGAATCGGGGCGAGCGTCGCTCTTCGTAACCTCTTATAAAGGTACTGTGATAAGTATTCCCACAACAGGTTTGGGGTTCTGTGCGCCGGTTTCTCATACGGCTTAGGGAAAGGTTTATATAGAATGGCAATCAATCTATCAGGTGAACATGGCTCAGCGAATGGGTAACCAGCCGATGATTGTACTTTCCGAGGACAGCCAGCGCACCTCCGGAAAGGACGCGCAGTCGATGAACATCACCGCCGGAACCGCCGTGGCCGAGGCCGTCCGGACCACGCTCGGTCCCAAGGGCATGGACAAGATGCTCGTGGACTCCACGGGCGAGGTCGTCGTCACGAACGACGGCGTCACCATCCTCAAGGAGATGGACATCGAGCATCCCGCGGCCAACATGGTCGTGGAAGTCTCCGAGACCCAAGAGGACGAGGTCGGCGACGGTACCACGTCCGCCGTCGTCGTCGCGGGTGAACTCCTCGAGAAGGCCGAGGACCTCCTCGAGCAGGACATCCACGCGACCACCCTCGCGCAGGGGTACCGACAGGCCGCCGAGAAGGCCAAGGAACTCCTCGAGGAGAAGGCGATCGACGTGAGCGCCGACGACACCGAGACCCTCAAGAAAATCGCGTCCACCGCGATGACCGGCAAGGGCGCGGAGAACTCCAAGGACTACCTCGCGGAACTCGTCGTGAACGCGGTCCAGTCGGTCGCCGACGAGGACGGCGTCGACACGGACAACGTCAAGGTCGAGACGGTCGTCGGCGGCTCTATCGACCAGTCCGAACTCGTCGAGGGCGTCATCGTGGACAAGGAGCGCGTCCACGAGAACATGCCCTACTTCGTGGAGGACGCCAACGTCGCCCTCCTCGACACGGCGCTGGAGATTCAGGAGACCGAAATCGACGCCGAGGTCAACGTCACCGACCCCGACCAGCTCCAGCAGTTCCTCGACCAGGAAGAGGAGCAGCTCCGCGAGATGGTCGACAAGCTCGACGAGGTCGGCGCTGACGTCGTCTTCGTGGACGGCGGCATCGACGACATGGCCCAGCACTTCCTCGCCGAGAAGGGCATCATCGCGGTCCGCCGCGCCAAGTCCGACGACCTGAGCAAGCTGGCCCGCTCGACCGGCGCGAATCTCGTCAGCTCCGTGGACGACATCGAGGCCGACGACCTCGGCTTCGCCGGTTCCGTCGCCCAGAAGGACGTCGGCGGCGACCAGCGCATCTTCGTGGAGGACGTCGAGGAGGCCAAGTCCGTGAGCCTCATCCTCCGCGGTGGCACCGAACACGTCGTGGACGAAGTCGAGCGCGCAATCGAGGACAGCCTCGGCGTCGTGCGCGTCACCCTCGAAGACGGCAAGGTCGTCCCCGGCGGCGGCGCGCCCGAGACGGAACTCGCGCTCGAGCTGCGCGACTACGCCGACTCCGTCGGCGGCCGCGAACAGCTGGCCGTCGAGGCGTTCGCCGACACGCTGGAAGTCATCCCGCGCACCCTCGCGGAGAACGCTGGTCTCGACCCCATCGACTCGCTCGTGGACCTCCGTGCCAAGCACGACGGCGGTAGCTTCGAGTCCGGCCTCGACGCCTACACCGGTGAAGTCGTCAACATGGAGGAGGACGGCGTCGTCGAGCCGCTCCGAGTCAAGACCCAGGCCATCGAGTCCGCCACCGAGGCGGCCGTCATGCTCCTGCGCATCGACGACGTCATCGCCGCTGGCGACCTGAAAGGCGGTCAGGTCGACGGCGACGACGGCGGCGACGGCGGCGCGCCCGGCGGTGCTGGCGGCATGGGCGGCGGCATGGGCGGCGGCATGGGCGGCATGGGCGGTATGGGCGGCGCGATGTAAGCTAGGCCCGACGCCTGCTTCACCGCCTCCCTCAACCCATCCGCACCACCGACTGTCCGTACCATCGACTATCCGAACCAGCACCGACCATTCGGTCGAACACTGCGCCGGAACTCTCTCGTTCGGTTTTTCTTTGCGAGTCGATTGCCGAGACGCATCTGCGGCAGAACGTCTACCCCAGAACGTCTGTCGCGGAAGTCGCTTCCGCGGATAGCAGGTTACGTATTACGCTGACACAACAGAGCAATTTCTAAATATAGAAATTTCGTTCTTTAGGAATTAAAGAGTGAGTCTAGTCGGAGGTCCGGGCGGAAGTCCGGCGCGAGCAAAAACGACGCAGACCCGCGCGTTCACCGGTCGAAGTCGCTCAAGAGCGTGTTCGAGACGAGTGCCGAGACGCCCCGCCGGATGCGCTCGGAGGCCGACTGGCCGCTGATGTCCAACTCCTCGCCCAACTCCGCGAGCGCCACGTCGCGGGGGACCTCGAAGTAGCCCACGCGCTCGGCGGTGACGAGCGCGTGGCGCTGTTCCGCGCTCAGGCCGAACTCGTCTTCGAGTTCCGAGTCGCCGGGCGTGTAGAGTCGGTTGAGGCGGAAGTTCACGTCGTTGTCCGCGCAGAACTGGCGCATCTCGACCACGGCGTCCCGGTCGGGAAACCGGACCCGGCGTTGCCACCCGTCGGCCGACCCGGTGGCCGCCAGCGGCGACGCGCCGAGTCGCTGATAGACGGGGTAGATGGCGCAGGCGTCTTCGCAGTCGAGTCGCGTGCGGTAGAGTTGCCGGTCCCCCAGCTCCTCGATGACCGCGTACTCCGTGACCGTCTCGTCGCGTTCGAGTCCCGCCTCCAGTCGCTCGAAGTCGCCGCCGAACGCCCAGAAGACGAACACCGGCGCGTCGAACTCGGTCGCCATCTGCTGTTCGAGTTCGACCGTGACGTTCGGGGCCGCGGCGAGCGCAGACGCCAACACGAGGTCCGGCGACCGGAGCGAGAACTCCGCGATGAGACTCATTGGGACTAACTACTCTCGATTCCTTGAAAGCCTGTCGGAACCCGGTCAAATTTATTACGCGACGGGCTCGAAACTATTCGTCGTCGATTTCGAGGTCGAACTGCTCGTGTTCGCTGGCGGCGTTCAACACGACGCTGGTGTTGGACTCCTTGATGTCGGGGTCGTTGAGGAGCGTCTTGATTTGGCGGTTCATACCGTCGGTGTCGGAGAATTTGCCGACCGCGATGATGTCGTAGTCGCCGGTCACCTCGTAGACGCTTATCATCTGGTCGTGTTCCCGGAGTCGGTCGGTCACGGCGGGTAGGGCGTTGCCCTCGACTTTGAGTTGGAGGATGGCAGTCACGTCGTACCCGAGCGCGTCGTAGTCCACCTTCGGCGTGTAGCCCTCGATGACGCCGGACTCCTCTAAGTCCTTGAGGTGGTTCGAGACCGTCGTGACCGACACGTTCAGATCCTCGGCGAGACTCCGGAGACTGGCCCGACCGTCGCCCAAGAGTGCATTCACTAACTTCGCATCGAGATTTTCGTACGTCATTACGCTCACCAACGTCCTCCCGCCTTTATAATTTTACGAATATCCAATTCTGCGTCGAAAAGCCAGAATTGGGCGAACCGGTAAGGTTTTACTAATGCATGTAGTGGTGTAGAATGCCAACAAAGATGACGGATGGACAAATTGCGGCATCCAAGGATGCGGGGTTGACCGAGGCCGAGCAGGACGTACTGGACCAGATCGAAGAAGAGAACGTCGACTTCGTTCGCCTCCAGTTCACGGACATCACGGGGACGGTCAAGAACGTCAGCGTTCCGGCCTCGCAGGTCGAGAAGGCCTTCGAGGAGGGAATCTGGTTCGACGGCTCGTCCATCGAGGGCTTCGTCCGGATTCAGGAGAGCGACATGCGGCTGGAACCCGACCCCGAGACGTTCGCGGTCCTGCCGTGGCGCTCGGACGGCGACACCGCGAGTGCGCGCCTCATCTGTGACGTCGTGAACACCGACGGCACGCCCTTCGAGGGCGGCCCCCGGCAGGTCCTCAAGAGCGTCCTCGCCGAGGCCGAGGAGATGGGCTACACGGTCAGCATCGGCCCCGAACCCGAGTTCTTCCTGTTCGAGAAGGACGAGGAAGGCCGCGCGACCACCAAGCCCCACGACGCGGGCGGCTACTTCGACCTCGCGCCGAAGGACCTCGCCTCGGACGTTCGCCGCGAGATCATCTTCACGCTCGAACAGATGGGCTTCGAGGTCGAGGCCAGCCACCACGAGGTCGCCGACGGCCAGCACGAAATCAACTTCAAGTACGACGACGCGCTCACCGCCGCGGACAACATCGCCACCTTCCGGGCGGTCGTCCGCGCCGTCGCCGAGCAGAACGACATCCACGCCACGTTCATGCCCAAGCCCATCAGCGCCATCAACGGGTCGGGCATGCACAGCCACATCAGCCTGTTCGACGACGACGGCAACGCCTTCGCCGACGAGTCTGATGAGTTCAACCTCTCGGAGACCGCGTACAAGTTCATGGGCGGCGTCCTCAACCACGCCGAGGCGTTCACCGCGGTCACGAACCCGACCGTCAACTCCTACAAGCGTCTGGTTCCCGGCTACGAGGCCCCGGTCTACGTCGCGTGGTCCGACGTGAACCGCTCGGCGCTCCTGCGGGTCCCCGACGCCGCGGGCGCGAGTTCGCGGTTCGAGATTCGGAGTCCTGACCCGTCGTGCAACCCCTACCTCGCGCTCGCCGTGGTCATCAAGGCCGGACTCGAGGGCATCGAGAACGACGCCGACCCCGGCGAACCCGTCCGTGAAGACATCTACGAGTTCGACGAGGAGAAGCGCGACGAGTACGGCATCACGACGCTCCCCGGCAGCCTCGACAGCGCGCTCGACGCGCTCGAAGAGGACGAGGTCGTCCGCGAGGCGCTGGGCAACCACGTCACCGAGAAGTTCGTGGAGGCCAAGCGCGCCGACTACGCCGACTACAAGACCCACGTCTCGTCGTGGGAGAAAGAGAAGTACCTCGAGAAGTTCTGAGGTAGCACTCGAGCTTTTTTAGGTCGGCGACGCCGACCGCGCTTCTTTCGCCCGCTCGACCACCAGCGGGAGCGTCAGGATACCGACCGGCACCAGCAGATTCAGGACGAACACGCCCGCAAGCGGCAGGGCGAACCGGTTCCCGACGTAGCCGACCGCACCGAGCGCGGTCAGTCCGACGACCGCGGCTGGCCAGTGGACCAACCCGCCCGGTTTGGCGTCCAGCAACGACCACGTCACCCCGGCACCGACGACGCCTGCGACCGTGGCGACCGAGTCGGGAGTGAGACCGTTCGTGGCGAGCGCCAGAAGCGTAATCGCGCCTGCCGCGACGAACCCGCGGGTGGGACTCCACTCGGTCACGTACAGCAGGATTGCGAGATACGTGAGCGCGATAGCGATACCGACGACGACGTCCACGAGGTAGTGGACCCCGATAATCAGCCGCGAGGTCGCCACGACCGCGACGACGGCCCCGGCCCCGATTGCCCGCCAGCGGTGGCTCCCGCGTTCGAGGACGAGCGCGAGGAGCGCCCAGAGCGTCGTCGCGCCGATGGCGTGACCGCTCGGGAATCCGTAGCCCGAGGCGTGGCCGACGTGGAGTTCGGCCGGGGGCCGGGGGAGTTCGAACAGTCCCTTCAGCGCGAGGGTCAGCGCCAGCGCGCCGAGTATCGCCGAGAGCGCGAACGCGCCGCGTCGCCGGTTGCCGAACCAGTAGACCAGCGCGACCGCAGTGAAGAGGAACCACGCGTCGCCCAACTGCGTGAGGACTGCGAATAGCTCTTGGATGACCTCCGGAAGGACCTCCCCCAGAGTTTCCGTGATTCCGAAACCCCGTCCGGGCATCCTCTGTGGCTAGCTCCTCGGGAGGGTTATGCGCTACGACCGGAAGTTGCCGATGCGGTCGCTGATGCGGGCCGGGAGGCTGAGCGCGCTGGCACCGAAGCCGAACATCACCATCAGGACGTACAGCCCCAGCGTCGAGAGCCAGACGACGCCCATGGCGAAGATGGCCCAACCTCCTCGGAGCCAGTAGAACGCCCCGAGGGTCATCGCGGTCCCGTACAGCAGGACGAGGTACGGTCCCCAGCCGCGGGCGTGACCTCGCCGCATCCGCTTTCGGACGTACTGTTTCAGCTCCGACTCGACTTCCGGCTTCTCGACCGTGCGCGATTCGATGTCCTCTTCGAACGATTCCACGTCTGCTCGCAACTCCCGGAGTTCGTCGCGGAGTTCCACGATGTCGGGAGCGGATTCGTCGTCACTCATGTATTGGGAGAGTAGTCGTTGTTTGCGTTCGATGCGCGTCGCTTCCGGTTCTCTGGTGCGCTCGGCGTAACTGCCGCGGTTGGCGAGGACGATGTTCACGACCGCGCCCAGCAGGACGAGGATACTGGCGAAGTAGAGCCACGTCACCAGCAGCAGCGCGGTCCCGAGAAACTGCGAGGGGCCGGTCGAGGAGAATCCCGCGTAGACCCGGAACAGCACTTGGAGTACCGTCCACCCGACCGTGACCAGCGCGGCCCCGGGGAGCGCCTCCCGAATCGACACGTCCGCGTCGGGAAAGACGACGTACAGCGGGAGGAACACCGGGACCAGCGCCACCAACTGAATCACGGTCGTCACGACGCCGACGAACGGGAACTGCGGAAAGAGCGCGGTCACCGTGCCCGCTAGCACGACCACGACGACGCCCACGCCGATGGCGGTCAGCACGAGGAGTGCGTCCTTGACCTGTTCGAGTAGCCCGGTCTTGGCGTCGGTCGCGTAGATGGCCGAGAAGGCCTCGTCGAAGCCTCGGAACACCTTGATGGCGCTCCACGCGAGCACGACCAGTCCGATGACCGTCGTCCCGCCGCGACCGCTCGGGTCGGTGATGAACCGCTGTAACTCGGCTTGACCGGTCGCCGTCAGCAGGCCAGAGGCCTGATTGACGACCTGCCGAGCGAACTGGTCGCCAGCCACGAAGGTCACGACGACGAACGCCAGCACTAACAGGGGGATGAGCGAGACGAACGAGTAGTAGGCCGTACTCGCCGCGAGGAAGGTTATCTCCTGTTCTCGGGCCTCCTCTAAGACCGAGCGGCCGACGTTCAGGGCGTTTCCGAGACTGGGCACGCGACTCATTTCGCCAACGAGATACAAATATTCATTGGCAATACGTCCGGTATGCGGTTTTGCCACCGAAGTTACGAGTCGCGTGTCGCTTCCCTTATGTCTTCGACGGTCGCGGGCGTCTTGAAAGTGGTCCCGCCGTAGTGAGTGCGCGAGGCCTCGAAACCGGCGTCGCGGAGTCGCCCGAGGAACTCGTCCATGCCGGAGGCCGACCGACCCCACTCCTTGCAGAGGCGGTGCTGGTCGTAGTGGGTCGGCAGGTGGAGTTCGCCTTCGAGGTCCTCGAGCAGGCGCTCGATTTTGCTCGCCGTCCCCATCGACTCGTCGCACTCCTCGCGGACCTCGGCCACGAAGTCGGCGTCGTGGGTCGGCCCGAGCCACAGCGGTCCGGCCGCGAGGACGCGCTCGCTCTCACACTCCGGGCAGACGTCGAGCGGGTCGGCGATGAGGCCCTCGTCGTGTTCGCGGTAGAGGCAGTCCTCGCAGTGGTAGACGTGGCCCAACTGGTCGATGGCGGCGTTGGCGTCGGTCGCGCTGTGGTCGAGTTCGAGGTAGGTCCTGACGTAGTGGCTCGTCGCGTGCGTGAGGATCGGCGTCACGCCCGCGTCGTAGCGCGCCGCCGTCCGGGCCATCGCCGACAGCAGGATGCGCACGCCCATCTCGGCGTGGTAGTCGGTGTTGCGCGGGACCGCGCTGTACTTGCGGACGCCGCTGTGGAAGTGCGCGCCACAGAGCGGCGCGGTGTCGGTCGCGGTGACGCAGACCAAATCGCGGGTGTTGGCGAACGCGGCGTCGGCGAAGGGGATGGGCGACCCGAAGGGGTCGATGTCCACCACGTCGAAGACCTCCTCGTGCATCAGCGCGTTGGCGTCGCGCTGGACGACCTCGCCGTCGAGGTCGTTCCGGGCGAGGTTCTCGCGGCAGAGGTCGATGGCCTCCTCGTCGATGTCCGCGAGGGTGACGTTCCAGCCCTCGGCGGCGGCCCGGACTCCTCGGATACCGCTGGCGGCCATCGCGTCGAGGTAGTACTCCGCGCGCGGCTCTCGGTCCCGGTAGGCCCGGAGTGTCGCCACGGTCAGGTCGCGGTTCAGCTCCTGTACCGGGTTGAAGAACACCTCGTCGCCGATTCCCTCGTCTGGCTGTTCGGGGACCTCGACCTCGATTCCGCCTTCGCTGACGCGCATACCGCTACTCGTCACTCCGCCACGAAAAGCGATGCGAACCCGGTTCGTCGGTACAGTCGTTGCCGATAGGGTAACCCTACGCCAATCGCTGGTTTCTATCCGTCCTCACTGTCACCGCCACCGCTTGGCTTCGGTCCGCCAGCGCCACCGGATTGCATCGCTGGATCACCGGGAGAGAGGCCAGTGTCCGAGTCGCGCAATACGAGGAAGTCGGAAACGAGGTACTGGATGAAGTACTTTTGGTATTTTTGTTTCGCGCCACGAAACGTCGTATAGCTGGAAGTCACGACGACTAGCGACCCGAGGACGAGTACGACAGGAGATATTTGTAGTGAGCTTATATACGTGTAGTAGTTCACCATTTCCTGTGAAATCCCGGTTATCCGAATCAGACCGTACCCGACGTAGATAACGACTAACAACAGCGAAATCAGCCACATGCTTCGGTAAAACGAATAGACGGCCTGGAACGTCCGCGACCGGCCGCGAGAGTCGATATGGATGTACGAGCGAACCAGTGCGTACAGAGCGTCGGCTTGGTCGTCAGAAACGTCGCTCCGGTCCTCAGGAAGACCGATATCTTCACCAAAGAGTTCTTTCGACCGTCTGTAGAACCGGTCAACGACGCCCTGGTCCATGTCGCCTTGATCGGTATTCTGCAGTTCCCATCGAAAGTGGTCACGATGGCCGGGATTGTCGAAGTATTCGTCGATAGTGTTCGCAGCAGTGTGGATTGCTCGACCAACACTAAATCCGAGAACCGCTATCGGGATAAGGATGCCAGCACTTCCGACAGGCGTTTTCTTGGGGAGAAAGGGGAGGGTTCCGATGACGAGAGTGGTGCCCGGGAGGAAAACGCTGAAGAAGTCGTAAAGTCGAATCTACGCGTACTCCCGGCAAGCATACAAAACCTGTATAAGTTGTTGGCGGGTAAATGTATCGTTATATGGACACTGAGTCATTTACCCCGGACCGGTATTGCAGTAGTATTAATAGACTCCGGAACAATGCTCTAGTGAGGTGATAGATAGATGAGTCCCCCTCAACGCCAGACAGAGAAGGCTATCGCCGGACTACGGGCGGATACCGTTGGGGACGTAATCGGGCGGACGCTCGACCATTTACGATGGGTGAGCGTCGTCGCCCTAGTCGCGGCACTCGCATTTCAGGAACTCCGCGAAACGTACGCGGTGGTCCTGTTGCTGGGTGCGGTCGCAGTCGCGGGAATCTGGGCGGTTGGCGAAGCCGCCCTCCGGTAAGAGAATTCGGTCTATCTGCTCACAGACAGCTTCGAACCTTCATAGCACAGCGAACGACGAGGGAAACGAGAAACCAGTTCTAACATTCCAATTCATTTCTTAAAGAATTTATTTTATTTGTTATCTCCAGAAGGCCGACCCGTCCACCGGCGACGAGAACGCGACACCGGAACCTGTTTAGGGTGGCCGTCCAAATCAGTCGGGCGTGTTCCCGGCCCTCGCCACCGACCGGCCTCCGTCGTTCGCGTGCCCTGCACGGTTCGAGAGGCGGTGGTATCCGTGAACGAGGTCGAGAAGTGGCACGCCGACCTCGCGGAGGCGGGCGAGTTGACGCCCGAGGTCACGAATCGAATTCTGTCGGTCCACGACGACCGAGGAGCGCAGGCCATCGAGGCCGTCTCGGAGGGGCGAGTCAAGGAGTACCGAGACTTCACCGTCGTCGTGGGTCACGACGACGAGTACGTCGTGGAGGGTCACGGGTGCGGGTGCCGCGACAGCGAGTACAACCTCGACCCCGACGACCCGACTGACCTCTGCTGGCACGTCATCGCGGTCGACATCGCGCGCCGCGTCGGCGAGGTGGACAACCACGACATGTGGTACTCGGACGTGCGGGACTTCTTGTAGCAGGGCGACTCGCTGTAGCAGTGGACTTATCTAGTCGAGCGACGGCGTCGCTCGGCGTATCCCGTGGCCAAAAAATTTGCGCGTCGAGAACGGCCGTTACGCCGTAATCGGACCCGTGATGGGCGACTGCGTGATAGGTCGGTCTGCCGTAATCGGAGCGTCGGCCGTAATCGGCGACTGCGTGATGGGCCGGTCTGCCGTAATCGGACTGTCGGCCGTAATCGGCGACTGCGTGATTGGGGCGGACTCCGTAATCGGTCCCGTGATTGGCGACTGGGTAATCGGTACGTCCTGCGTGATGGGCGCATCAGCAGTAATCGGGGCGGCGGCCGCTCCGCCGGTGAAAGCGATACCAAGGACGACGAATCCGACGAGGATTCCGAATGTTTGCGTATTCATAGCAATCACAACGTAGCGCGGGCCAATATTAGGAAGTCTTTCTTCTAAAAGTTTTCTAACCGACAGTGGTAAAACTACAAGGTTGTTTCTGTACTGAACTAGTAAACTGGCATAGTATCACAGATTCCATACTGATATTTTAAATTCCTATTTCTGCTACTGACGCCCTGAAGCGCGTACTTTTAGCCATTTTTAGTTTTGCACCCACCCTTCGTATAAAATATCCGTTTATTATAATATTGTTTCATGACTGTATAAGTGAACTCGTCTGACACTTAATCAATCGGCAACGCGACAGTATCGAGACGCGGGGCGCACCCTACTCTCGACAGATGTCCACGAAGTTCCGGAGGATGCGGAGACCGGTCTCGCCGCTCTTCTCGGGGTGGAACTGCGTGCCGAAGACGTTGCCCTCCTCGTTGGCGACGATGGCGGGGAACTCCACAGTATACTCTGTCGTCGCTACCACCGCGTTCTCGTCGTCGGGCACCGCATAATAGGAGTGGACGAAGTAGGCGTACTCGCCGTCGACGCCCTCCACGAGTGGGTGGTCGCGCTTCACGTCGAGTTCGTTCCATCCCATGTGGGGCACCTTCTGGCCCTCGGCGAATCGGACGTTGGTGCCCGGAATCAGGTCGAGGCCGCGGACCTCGCCCTCGCCAGCGTGTTCGGCCTCCTCGCTCGTCGTGAGGAGCATCTGCATGCCGAGACAGATGCCGAAGACGGGCGTCCCGCTCTCGGCGACGTCGAGGAGCGCCTCGCGGTACGGTCCGGCGTTCTCGACGCCCTCTCGGAACGCCCCCACGCCGGGGAGGACGACGCCGTCGGCTGACGCGAACGCCTCGGGGTCGTCGCTGATTTCGACGTCCGCACCTGCTCGTTCGAGACCGCGGGTGACGCTCCGGAGGTTCCCCAGTCCGTAATCGACCACGACGACCGATGCACCGGTCGCCTCGGGTTCGTCTCGCTCGATTGTACTCATGCGAGAGCGTTTCGGTGGCACGGCAAAGTCGCTTTCCCTCGGGGCGAAACTCGGTCCGAATCTGCGATTTCCCGCCCATGCTCTGTGCGAACTCGCCGACCTCTGCGACTACGTCAACAACGGCGGGGTCATCTTCCTCCACGACCAGTCGGACTACAACAACTACGACGAGACCGAGAACCTCAACGACATCGCGGGCTACCTCCAGCGCGCCTTCCGGTTCAACGACGACGAAGTGGTTGACTCGACCAACAACTCCGGCAACGACTACGCCATTCTGACGGGCAATTTCAACACGGCGAACTTCAACTACTTCGAGGACCGCTCGGGCCTCGGAAGCGGCGGTTTCGACGGCCCCAAGACCGGCACCGTCTCGACGGTCACCGACGGCGACACCTTCAGCGTGGACTTCGACGACGGGACGACCGAGGAGATTCGCGTCCTCGGCATCGACACGCCCGAGAAAAAGCAGAATCAGGAGTACGAGCGGATTCAGGAGTGGGAGGGCATCGAGAGTCTGAACCACCTCGCCGACTGGGGCAAGAACGCGACCGACTTCGCCAAGCAGGAACTCGACGGTGCGACCGTCACAGTCGGGACCGACTCCGAGGAGGGTGCCTACGACCCGTTCGGTCGCCTGCTCGGTTACGTCTACTACGACGCCGACGGCGACGGCTCGCGCGACGGACTCTACAACCTGAAAGCGATTCAGGGACGCTACGCCCGCGTCTACGGGTCCAGCCTCACCAAGCACGAGAGCTTCTGGGACGCCGAGGCGACCGCCCAGTCGAACGGGACGGGCGTCTGGAACCAGAGCGACCCGACCAACTCCAGCGAGATTCGGGACCGCGACGCCGACGACATCTTCTTCCCGCACACGACCAGCGTCCGGACCTCGGGCGGAGCCATCGCCGACTCGCGGGTCCCGGTCTACGCCGAGTCGACCGCGACCCAGAGCGGCGGTAGCGTGAGCTACGACCAGATTCCGCTGGCTGGCGTGGACGAGAACGCCAACGTCGGCGTCGTCGGGTCGCCGCTCATCGACGAGAGCTACGAGGCCGACGAAGGCTTCGGCACGGACACCTCGGGCTACGAGAACTTCGTCTTCGTGACGAACCTCGCGGACTACCTCAGCGACACCTCCGGCGACATCCTCATCGACGGCGGCCACGGCCAGTTCAACGCCGACTTCGCGCTGTCGAGCGAGGACGCCGCCTACTACCAGCGCTACCTCGAAGGACAGGACGTCGCCTTCGAGCAGGTCAACACGCTGAGTTCCGACAACCTCTCCCGAGGCCGCGCGCTCATCGTCACCTCGCCGACCGAGTGCTTCTCCTCGACCGAGGTCAGCAACATCGAGAACTTCATCAGCAACGGCGGTGCCGTCGTCCTGCTGGGTAGCTCGAAGGCTTCCGACGCCGCCCACGTCACGGTCAACGACCTCGCCAACGCGCTCGGGTCGGACCTCCGACTCAACGACGACGAGATTACCGACTCGACGAACAACGTCAACAGCGACAGCACCATCCCGTACACGACGGTCTTCGACACCTCCTTCCCGCTGTTCGGCAAGTACAGCTAAGGAGTCGAGGAGTCGCTGTCGCGTTCGCGGACGCCACCAGAAAATACAATTTCTTTTGTCCGAGTTCTCGCGCCGAGGAGCGACGGCAGTCGTTCGAGCGATTGTCCTATCAGTGGGTGTGGTGACAAATGTCGTGTTTTTTCTAGTCACAATATAACAATAGAGATAAATTTAGAGTGAATAGGAAGACTTAACCGGCGAGTGTCTGAGAATTAAGACGATTCGGTCATGGCAAATCGACGGAAATTCCTCAAATCGACTGGCGTTGCAGCGACGGTTGGACTCGCGGGTTGTATGGGTGGCGACGGTTCCGGCGACGGGACGACCACTACCGAAGAGACCACCGACACGTCCGGTAGCGAGACAACCGAAACGACGGAGTCCACCACGACCGAGCAGACGCTAGACTTCCAGAACGGCGAGTTGAACTTCAACACCTCGCCCGCTGTCGCACAGGAGAAGCTTCAGGCACAGTACCAGCCGGTCAAGGAGTATCTCGACAAGAGCTTCGACGTCCCCGCGAAACTCAAGCTGGCCAACAACTACAGCGCCGTCATCCAGGCGCTGGGCGCGGGAACCTCCGACATCGCCGAAACCGGTCCGTTCTCGGCCGCGCTCGGCGTCAAGGCCGACAAAGCCGAAATCGTCCTTCAGCGGAAGGGGTACGGTTCCTGGGAGTACAAGAGTCTCGTCGTCGCGGCCGACGACGTCGACGTGTCGAACCTCGACGAGATGAAGACCTACCTCGAGAACAACGACGCCACCGTCGCGTTCGCCGACCGACTCTCGGCGAGTGGCTGCCTGTTCCCGCTCTACGACCTCAAGAAGGCGGGCATCGACATCGGTAGCCTTCCCGAGAGCGGCGGTTCGGACGCCTCGTTCACGCCGAACTTCTCGAGTCACACGGGAGCCTACGAGACGCTCAAGAACGGTCAGGCAGACTTCGCGGGAATCGGCGGCTTCGTCCCCGGTCTGCAGGACGACTTCGACAAGCACGCCACCATCATCAAGGAACACGACGGTCTGCCCCGCGCGCCCATCGTGGTCAGCCCCGAGCTGTCCGACGCGGAGAAGACGGCGCTCGTCGACGCCTTCACCAGCGCGCCCGACAAGATTTACTACGGCAAGGACGGCGAGAAGGGCACCGACGACGACCTCTGGTTCAACGGCGTGCGAGAGACCGATGTCGAGACGTACCAGCCCGTCATCGACGCCGCCAACGAACTTGGTATCGGTGCCGACTACTTCAAGTAACGGTCCGAAATAAATAGATAAATAAAGAGTAATCCTCGTTTTTTACCGATGCCAGCAGTCTCACTCGAAAACGTTAGCAAAATATACGGGGGAGACACGGTCGCCTTAGACGACGTTAGCTTCGAGATTCCCAAAGGCGAGTTCGTGGTTCTCCTCGGTCCGTCGGGGGCGGGCAAATCGACTATGCTCCGCGTCCTCAACGGACTGACAGAGCCGACGGAAGGCGAGGTCCTCATCAATCAGCAACCGGTCGGGGGCGAGCGCAGCGAGGTCGGCATGGTGTTCCAGATGCACTACCTCATCGAGAGCATGACCGCCTTCAGGAACGCGCTCACCGGGGCGCTCTCGCGGTCGAACTTCGCTCAGAGCGCGCTCACCATGTACCCCGAGGAGGACAAGCGAGCGGCGCTGAAGGCGCTCGACACGGTCGGCCTCTTGGACGAGGCGGGCCAGCGCGCCGGGTCGATGTCCGGCGGGCAGAAACAGCGCGTCGGCATCGCTCGCGCGCTCGTCCAGCAACCCGACCTGTTGCTGGCCGACGAGCCGGTGTCGAGTCTCGACCCGAAAGCCGCGAAAGACGTGATGCGGTACATGAAGGAGGCGGCGAAAGAGCGCGAGCTGACGACCGTCGCCAGCCTCCACCAGGTCAACATCGCCCGCGAGTTCGGCGACCGGTTCCTCGGGATTCGGGACGGCGAACTCGTCTTCGACGGCACCCGCGAGGACCTCACGATGGACATCGTAGACCAGATTTACTACGGCGAAGACGGCAAAGAGCGGGCCGAAAACCTCGCCACCACGGCACCCGACCGAGGTGACGACGATGAGTAGTTCGCGCATCGACGAGACCCTCGGCGTGCTGGAGCGTCGGCGGCGCATCCGCCAGCTCCTGCTCGTAGGGTTCCTCGGCGTCATCCTCGCGGCGACCTACTTCGGACTCGACTTCATCGGGTTCGCGCCCAAAGAACTCTGGAAACAGATTCCCCAGGAAATCGAGTTCATCAAGGGCTTCGTGCCGCCGAACTTCGTGGACTTCACCATCTACACCGAGCAGAACAACATCACGGGCTTGAAGGCGATTCCGGCCAGCTTCCGGAACTTCGGCGCGCCCATCGTCGAGAGCATCACGAGCGACAGCGCGTCGCTCGTCCGACTCAGCATGGTGACGATTATCCTCGGGTTCACCGGCACGGTGCTGGGCTTCCCGCTGGCGCTGTTCTTCGGCGTCCTCGGGTCCGAGCAGGTCACGCCCTTCCCGCTCAACTTCATCTTCCGAGGAGCGATGAGCGCGATTCGGGCCATCCCCGCGCTGGTCTGGATTCTCATCTACGTCCCGCTGGCGGGCATCAACGAGGTCAGCGCGGTGCTGGCCATCGCCACCGACACCATCGGGAACCTCGGGCGACTGTTCACCGACGAACTCGAGGAGATCGACGACGGACCCATCGAGGCCATCCAATCGACTGGGGCCTCCCGCCCGCAGGTCATCGGCTTCGGGATGCTGAGTCAGGTCTCGACCTCCTACGTCGCGTGGACGCTCTACATCCTCGAAATCAACACCCGCATCGCAATCAGCCTCGGCGTCGTCGGCGCGGGCGGTATCGGTCGGTACATCCGCCTGCGACAGGACCTGTTCAAGTATCAGAAGGCCGCGGCGGGCATCATCATGGTGTTCGTCATCGTCATCTCGGTCGAGTTGCTCTCCTCGCGCATCCGCGCTCGACTCCGGCCCGACGAACACGAGAGCAAGTCCATCATCGACGCCATCAAGGACCTCGCAAACGGCAACAAGTGGCTCGGCACCGGGTCGAACCGGTAGTCCGTCCCAACCGCTCGCAAATTTTCTTTCGGAGACGGCGACGACGGTCGTAGGGAATCACGTACGATTTCTTTAGAAATAATATCCTGTCTTTAGCAATTGTAATCCCGCCTCGAAGCCAACTATCGACAATCGCTCCGGCCGACCAGACCACCGGCAGACGCTTAGGGAGACAACCACCGTGGCGGGGTGAAGGGGCCGGTCGCTACGCGAACCCCGGCGACGGAAGGACCGCAGGGAGGAGCGAAGCGACGACTGAGGACCGCACCGAGCCGCGGGAGCGTAGCGACCGGGGGCGTCAAGAAGACGAAACCACGCCGGTTCTGCCGTTCGTGACCGCTGGCGTTTTGCTGACACGGCCTGCGTAAATTCCCCACCCACGTAGCTTCCCAAATACTGAATAGCGCCGAGCGTCCGCACCCGATATGGTCCCCAGAGAAACAGGTCGGCGGGAGTTCCTCCTCGGGGCGGGCGCGGCCGGAGTCGGTGCCACCATCGACGGCAAGCACGCCGCGTCCGGCCTCGGAGCGCCCGCGGTGAGTGTTCCGGACCTCGACGCCGACCACCGAGTCCGGTGGGAGTTCGAGGCGGACACCGAGGAGTCATTCGTCTACCCCGTCGCCAGCGCCGACGGCGCGGTGTTCACCTACGTCCGCCGACACGGGTCCGAGGCGGACACTCGTGACGCCGTGTACGCCTTCGAGAGAGAGACCGGCGAGACGCGCTGGAAGCGCGAGACGAACGACTTGCCGGTCGTCAGAACCACCTCGGCCAATCGCATCTACCTCCGCGGCGAGCAGGGCCTCCAAGCGCTCGACACGGCCGACGGGTCCGTGAAGTGGAGATACGACTTGGAAGACATCCGACTGCGCGAGTTCGTGGTCGGCGAGGGCATCGCCGTCGGAGCGTTCGGAAGCGGACTTATCGCGTTCAACGCAGAAGACGGCACCGAGCGGTGGCGAATCCCGCTCGGCGACGGACCACAGCAATCGGAGACGCCGGGCGTCTCGAACCGAGTTCGCGGGTTGACCGTCGCGGGCGACGCCCTCTACTTCGGGAACACCGAGGAGTTCACCGCGCTCTCGCTGGCCGACGGCGAGCGACGCTGGTACGCCCCAATCGAGGAGGACATCGCGTGGCCCGGCGCGGTCCGCGACGGCCTGCTGGTCGGGTGGTCGGACGGCGCGGTCTACGGCGTCGAAGTCGAGAGCGGGCAGCGCCGGTTCCGGACAGAGGTCGGCCACGTCCGCGCTCACGACAGCGGCGGCACCGTCGGCGAGCGCGCCGCCTACGTCTGGGGCGACCGATTCACCGCCGTCGACCTCCGGACCGGCGGGAAGCGCTGGACCTACACCGCCGACGGAACCGAGTCGGGTCCCAGCGACGGACGCGGCTCCTCGCCCGTCGTCGGCGACGGTCTGGTGTTCACCTCCACGGGCGAGGAGAGCGTGGTCGCGCTCGACGCCGATTCGGGCCGCGAGCGCTGGCAGTTCGACAGCGAGACCGCGTTCGGCCGCTGGGGCGAAGTCCGGAACGGGTTCGTCTACGTCACCGGACCCCACCGAATCCACGCCCTCGAAGCCGGTTCCGGCCGCGAGCAGTGGTCGCTCGAAATCGGCGACGAGAACGACACGACGTGGGCCATCGCGTTCGGCGACTCCGTCTTCGTCGGCACCCGGAACGGGCGACTCTACGCCGTCGACCCGCCGTCCCGGCTCGTGACCGCGCCGGTCGAGACCGCCACCGAGTTCGCCACCACCTCGTCCGGGTTGGGGCTGCTCGGCCTCCTCGGCGCGGGCCTGCTGGGCGTCGGCTACCGCCACGCCAAGCGCCGAGCGAGCGCCACCGACCGAGACGCGGACCTCGAACTCGGCCGCCTCGCGCGCCTCGACAGCGGGCCGCTCACCGAGACGTACCTGAAGCGCGTCCAGACCCCCGACGGACCCGAGTTGGTCGCCGAGACGCGACTGTCCGACTCGGCGGGGCCAGACGCCCGGCGCGCAGTCGCCGCGGCCGTCGAGAACTGGGCCGCCCTCGACGCCGCCAGCCCCGCGAGCGGACTCCTCCCGGTCCGCGACTACGGCACCGACCCAGAACCGTGGTTCGAGACGCCCTACCTCTCCGGCGGGTCGCTCGCCGACTCGTGGCCCCGCTCGTACCGCGAGCGCGTCGAAGTCGCCTCGGCGGTCGCACGGGCGCTCCACGCCGCCCACCGCGAGGAGGTCGTCCACGGCAGGCTCGCGCCCCGACACGTCCTCCGAGGTGGCGCGGACGACGCGAACAGACGGCGCGTCGGCGACCCCGAGGTCCGCGTCGGCGGGTGGTTCCTCGCAGACGCACTCGACGAAGTCCGCGAGGACTCGGACCCCTACGCGCCGCCCGAGGTTCGAAACGGTGGCGAGAGCGCGAACT
Organism: Halorussus ruber; assembly: GCF_004765785.1. GTDB lineage: Archaea > Halobacteriota > Halobacteria > Halobacteriales > Haladaptataceae > Halorussus > Halorussus ruber. The sequence continues at coordinate 206,390 of NZ_SBIT01000002.1, forward strand.
CCGTCGCTGGCGACGTGTACCGCGTCGGCGCGCTGGCCGCCCATCTGCTCACGGGCGAAGTTCCCGGTCCCTCCTCCGAGGCCGAAGTAGAGTCCGGTCCCAAATCTGAACTGGGCTCCAGTTCCGAGTCCGGGAGTCCGGCGACTGCCGGACTTCCGGACGAACTCGCCGCGGTGCTGACCCGGGCGCTGGCGGACGACCCCGAGGCCCGCCACGACTCGGCGCTGGCCTTCGACGACGAGTTCCGGTGGGCGGCGCTGGACCGCTAGCGGGCCGCGACGGCGACGTAGCACGCCGCGACCACGACGCACCCGACGCCCGAGAAGAAGGTCGTCGCGCCCCACGCCAGCGGCGTGAGCGACGCGACCTGCTTCTGAGAGGCGGCTCTGCGCCTCCTCGCGTCGAGGTAGACCAGCGTGGCGAGCGCCAGCGGCGCGAGGACCGCCGCGGCGACCACGCCGAGTGATTCGAGGGCGAGAGCGAGCGATTCGGGAGTCAGGGCGAGCGGTTCGAGGACCGAGGCGAGTACTTCGAGGGTGGGGACGAGGGTCGAGGCCGACATGGACCCCTTTGTTCCAAGCGAAACCCCATTGTTATTGGTTGGTTACTGGGGCGAGAGCCGCGTCGAAGGTAAAGGAAATCAGAAGTCGCCCAGCTGGGACTGGCCGTTCGAGTCGCCGTCGGCCATCGCGGCGGCCTTGTCGAGGGCGGCGTCTAAGGTCTCCTCCTGACTGCGGTCGTAGAGGGTCGCGGCGGGGTGGACGCAAATCAACACGTCGCGGACCGCGCCGCCGAGTTCGGCCTGCTCGATGCTCCCGGCCTCCTTGGTCACCGCCACGTCGCGGTCCAGCAGGTGCTGGCTGGGGACCTTCCCGAGCGTGATGATGAGTTCAGGGTCCACCTGCTCGATTTCGCTTTCGAGGTAGGGAAAGCAGTTGTCCAACTCCTCTCCGGTCGGGTCGCGGTTCTCGGGCGGGCGACACCGGACGCAGTTGGTGATGCGCACGTCCTGTCGGGCCAGCCCTCGGTCGCGCAACTTGTCGTCCAGAATCGTCCCGCTCCGGCCGACGAAGGGTTCGCCTTCCCTGTCTTCCTGTTCGCCGGGTCCCTCGCCGACGAACACCACGTCTGCGTCCGCCGGGCCGGTGCCGTTGACGATTCGGCTCCGACAATCGACCAACTCGGGGCACTTCGTGCAGTCGGTCACTTCGAGTCCGTCCATTTCTCCCATGCGAGGAGGGTTCGGGGTGGCGGTATTAAGAATCGGCGGCCTCGGACAAAATGTCACCCCCAAGTCCAATAAAGTACGAGTCGCCCATTCGTTCATTCGCGGCGTACCAATCAGGGTAAATCAATTTTTAGAGGGTCTTATTCGAAATAGTCCTTCTTCAGGTAGAGATAAGAAGCAAACACAATAGTAAGGACCGTTCTTGTTCCAAAAGTGGACAACTCGATCTCGTTCGTCAAGAAACTTGAGAAGGTGTAAAGGAAAGCAAGGAAGTGAATGAAAAGAGTAACAGTCCAAGCCCAGTGTTTCAATTTCCAGAGATAATATATGAGGATTAATGAAAGGATTGGTACGGGCGTGTAAATCCACATCGCAGGGTCTGTTGAAAGTAGGAGAACGAGAACGGCAAGCCATCCAACTGTGTACAGTCCAATATACAGTTTCAGACCTTGTGGCCGAGCTTTCGGCTTTCTACGCCCTTTTGGCTCCTCTACTTGCTCCGTATGAGAATGATCTGGCATGACCCATATTAGTATTCATTTTAACATATGCCTTTTCCCCAAACCCTCAGGAAAATGCCGGAAATTACAATAGTTACTGAGTAGAATGAAGTCCGAGATTGGATGGCTCAAATTCAGCATGTCCCCCAGCAGGAACGTGGATCTTCCACTCCATCGCATTCTTTGCTAGGTACTCAATAGACGTACTTGGCGTAGAGAATTCCTGATTGATAGTGACATCAACACTCTCGTCTTTAGGAATTTCAATCCTAAAGGCGTCGATTTGTAATATCATTGCTTGGAGATCGCAAAAGTCATATCTCATAGTGACCTTGTTTATCTGAGAATCAGTATAGTATTCACAGGCAGAGCCGTCATTCTGAAGGATTTCGATAGCATCAACCAGAGTAAGGAAATCTCCAAGGATGGGAACCTCGCCTAGAGCCAAAATAAACAGATCCCAAAGTCCCTGGTTTTCCTCTTTCTCGTTCAACTTGTTTCCATCCACTGCTTTGTCTTTCACTTCCTGGCTTGTTGCCCACTCGTGCCAATTGTCGGACTTCCATTGCTCCCAGTCCTCACCTTTGAGATTACCTGCATACGAACGCTGGTCGTTCCAGTACAGGTATTGATTGCTGGAATCAGCCATGTTATTCACGTCCATCGTCACTTCAATTTGTTCCATTAGCTCCCGGAGCCCAACCTCGTCTTTCGACGGGTTCGTTACGTCTTCTTCAACAACGTAAGCATGAGCAAGTGAACCGACGACGAAGTAATGTACGTACTCGTCTGAACCAAGGGGATCCCGTCCATCGTAATCCAAGAAGAAATTGAAATCCTGCATGACGTCAACTGAATCACTGTCCGCATCGTCCCGTTGAGTGTCCGACTTATTCACGATCCCCCATCCACCGCTATGGTACTCAAACTCTCCAACGTTGACGTGATCAATAAAGACTCCTTCAGTAGAGTCACCAAAGTACCCATCAAACCCGATACCCCCACTTGTCCAAGTCAAATCTGAACCCTGTACGGTAGCCAACGTATTATCCTTCAAATCGTAGATCTCGACCCTCTGAGTACCGTCTGATTGCCAGTCAATTTCGGCCCAGTACCACGCGTCTTGAGACATGGACAAGTTATTCGAACTGTCCAAAACAGTACCATCACCGTTCTGGTACTTGAACAAGTAGACATCCCCTGAAACTGGTTTGATTTTTACGTAGTAACGGTCGTCGTGACCTTGGACACCCCATGAAATGTTGAAATTATCTGCGCCACCGGTTGGCATGAAGTAGCAACCCAGTGTATCACCAGCAGACGGGGAGTTCTGAAGTCCCGACGTGCTTATCATTTCAGTATTATCTCAACTAATCTTTAAACCTCGGCGACCGTTATAGACTCCTCCTAGCTCGTTCGGACCAGAGTATTCTGACGCCTTGATTATCTCTGCTCCTGTTTCACCTCTATCAAAGTCGAAAGGTGAAAGACCGAGTGCCTTGTTGAAGTTCGCTACAGTTTGATATTTACCGATTGGACCAGAACTACCGGTGGTCGCGTAGTCGAACTGCGCCGTCTCACTTGACGATCCAAGGTACGCGGAGTACCCGAATCCACGCCCCTCAAAGTTGGGGTCGGCGCTGTCGCTCCCGTCGTAGGTGAACGACGCCAGAGAATTCCCGTTCTGGTCGTACAGCGTCACGTCGTGTGTGTTGGGCGACCCGTCGGTCCACTTTATTTCGAGTTTGTACCACGTGTTCGTCGAGAACGAGGGGTCCTCCGCCGCAGTCGTTAACCACGTGGCACTCCCGTCGTTGACCACGCCCATGCCGAGGAGACTCTTTTCCATGTTTATCTTCACGTAGTAGTGGTCGTCCCGGCCATCGCCGTCCACCGCGCCGTAGTTGACATTCACGTTCTCGGTAGCGTTCGCACCTCGAATCCAGCACGTGATCGTGTCCCCGACTTGTGGATACGACGTCAAGTCGTTGCCATCGTCGTCGTAGGAAATCATCTTGGTATCTCCTTCACCGAGCGTGAGGACGCTATCGCTCGCGTCACCGGTTGCTTTCGTCGATACGGTGTCGAGACTCGCGTTCGATTCCCCGAACTCGAAATAGTAGTGGTCTTTCATCTCCGAAATGGAACCGTAGTCGAAGTCCGCGAAGACCGCTCCACTTGCCGCCTGCGCGGGCATCGTTACCTCCGAACTCAACGCCCCTGTCCCAAGCCCGGCTCCGACTCCCGACCCGGCCATTCCGGCCAACTTGAGGTAGGTTCGGCGGTCGAAAGTCTCAGTCGTCGTTTTGCTGGATTCGCGGGAATTTTTCTCAGACATCGGGAGCAAAAATACGGGCATACATATTAGTTAATTTCTAGTTATAGAATTAAAATAACAGTATATTTTTATTATATTTGAGCTATTATCTTGGGGTGCGAACCGAGGAAGGCCATCGATAGCAGTTGCTCTCTTTCAAGTGCACCACCGCACCTACTCTCCCCGAACCACGGCTAGTCGCCTTCTCGCCGCAACTCGTCGCCCGCTCTGGCCGCCAGCCTCGCCACCCGAAGCGGTTCGGGCCGACCGCCCTCGGGCGTGAAGGCCCGAACTGCGTCCCGAGCCTCGCTCGGGTCCACTCCCACCGAACGCACGAAGACGGTCTGGTCGTTGAGGGCGAGGCGCTCGCGGGGCGGCTGACGGTCGAGAATCTCGGTTCGGGCGCGTAATTCCTCCCCCTCGAACTCGGCTTCAAGGGCTTCGGTCAGGCCGGGACTCTCCTCGAACGTGACCGAGATTACGGGGCGGTCGAGTTCGTCGGCGAGGCGGCGCAGGTCCACGACGTTGTACCACGCCAGCGCGATGCCAGCGACGAAGACGTATCTCACGTCCTCTCGGCCGAGTCTCGAAAAAAGGTCAGCGATTGCATCGGTGGCGTCCAGTCCGCCGACGGTGCAGGTCTCGTAGGCGAAGCCATCGGTGACGCGACTCGCGCGAGTGACGACGCCTGCGAGCGTGCTACGACGTTCCCGATACGATTCGGCGACTCCGAGCGCACGGACGCCGGACTTCACGTCAGGCTTCTTCGTCTTTGATGTCTTTCAGGCGGTCGAGGAGTTCGTCGTTCGACGCGCCGATTTCGAAGTCCACGCTACCTTCGTGGGAGTTCTCTTCTGTTGATACACCGCTGTCGTCGTCCAGGTCAGCGTCGTAATCCTGGTTGTCCTGTTCGGACTCGTCGTAGCTCCCAAATCCCATGTGTAGTTGTACATACACGCTTGGACCACTAAAGTCTCCTGCCGCCCGTCAACGTTTTGAGGGGTGCGGTCGAACACCCCGGCATGCAAGTTCACAACGTCACCGCCGACGCGGAGACGTTCACCTGCAACGCCTATCTCGCCGAGGGCGACCGGACGGTGCTGGTCGACGCCGGAAGCATGCCCGGCGTGGTCGATGTTATCGCGGACCACGTAGACGACGTGGACGCGGTCGTCCTGACCCACCAGCACGGCGACCACGTCGCCGAACTCGACACCGTGCTGGACGCCTACGACCCAGACTTGCTCTGCTACGACGACCACCCGCGCCGGACCCGGAAAATCGAGGACAGCGACACCGTCGAAATCGGCGACGAGGAGTTCGAGGCGGTCTACTCGCCGGGCCACGCCGACGACCACCTCGCCTTTATCAGCGATTCCGCCATCTTCAGCGGCGACGTGGTCGTCTACAACGACGGCGCGTTCGACGACGGGAGTTTCGGCCGGACCGACATGACCGGCCAGTCCCGCGAGCGGGAAATCGAGAGCATCCGCGAGATTCTGGACCGGATGGGCGACGGCGTCGAGTCGATGTACGCCGGGCACGGCGACGAGTTCCACGGCGACGTGCGCGAAGTCGTCGAGCGCGCGCTGGAGCGGGCCGAGCGCCGCGAACCCAAGTATCCCGAGGAGTGACGGACTCCGACGAGTAGCCTCTCCTCCGAGGACCAATCGGAAATCGTTTTCACGCTCCGGCCTCCTGTCTCCAGTCTGGAAATGAAAGCCCAACAGAAAGTCGCGGACTTCTTCGAAAAACACGACATGGAGGGCGAACCGGCCTACCAGATACTCGACCTCGCCTCGGAGGTCGGCGAAATCGCCAAGGACGCCGCCGACTCGACGGGCTACGGGGCCGACCCCGACGAGTTGGACGTGAAGTCCGACGAACTCGGCGACGCGCTGTTCTCGCTGCTGGCGGTCGCCGAGTCGCTGGACGTGGATGCCGACGAGGCCTTGGACGAGGCGCTGGCGAAGTACGAGGCTCGAATCGAGGAGACCGGCGACCCCGGGTCCGGCGAGTGAGTCCTATTTCCCACGTCAGCCCTTGACGTACAGGAGCCACGGGAAGAGCAGCGCCAGCCACAGCACGATGGCGACGCCCGACTGGAGCGACCGGTGAATCGGCAGGAGCCAGCCGACTGCGATTGCCACGACCGCGGGAGCGCCGACCACGACCAGAATCGAGGGGTCGGAGTCGGCGACGGCGTCTCGTCCGAACATCGCTCGCGGCTACTCAGCACGCGAGGAAAGTGTTTGGGTTCCGAGGGTAGAAGTCGTCCGCCGACAAAACGACAGAGAAGTAACTAACAGGGCGTTTCCGGAGCGAGGACGAAACCGAGCGACGCCGGATTAGGCGTTGCGCGGTTCCTTGCTCTTGGGCCGGAGGTTACCGTAGCCGCACTTGCGGCAGTTGTCGGCTCCGTGGGGGTTGCGAGCGTTGCACCGCATGCAGATCATCTTGTCGAGGATTCGGGCTTCCGCCTTCTCGAAGCTAGCCATACCGACCGGTTGGCCGTCACCGCATTTAAACCTTACAGAGTCGCCCGGCCGCCGGGCCGACTCGCGGACCACGGAGGGCGAACTCGCATCCGGCGCAGGCGGCGACAAGCCCTAACTCCCCGTCCGACGAGTACTGGTGCATGGCAATCGGACGCACAGCGAAGTGTCTCGCAATCGCCGCCGTCCTCGGGATGGTTCTGGGAGTCGTCGCGCCCGCAGGAGCGGCGGCAGGGCCGATGCCAGTCGAGCAGACTGCGCAGACCGCCCCGACCGAAATCGAGCGTTGCACCGCCATCACCGAGTCCGGCGAGTACGTCCTCGCGGACGACGTGGCGAACGCCTCGCCGACCAGACCCCGGTCGGGCCTCGGGGCCTGCATCGCCATTCGGGCCGACGACGTGACCCTCCGCGGCGGGAGCCACACCCTCGCCGCCGGACCCGGCGGCGAACCCGGCGTCGTCGGGGTGCTGGTCAGGGGCCGCTCCTCGAACGTCACCGTCACGAACCTCACGACGACTCGGTGGGGCGCTGGCGTCGCCGTGGTGGGCGCGACCGACGCGACCCTCCGGAACGTCTCGGCGGTGAACAACCTCGGCGACGGCTTCTTCGTGGAGAACGCGCCGGGCGTGGAACTCCGGGGCGGCGAGGTCCGCGGGAGCAACACGGGGGTCTTCCTCCGGAACTCGCCCGACGCCCGCCTCGCGGACCTGACCGTCGCGGACAACCTCGCGGGAATCTCGGTCCGGCGCTCCGGCGGCGCGACGGTGTCGGGCGTCAACGCGAGCCAGCACAGCCAGTTCGGACTCGCGGTCTTCGCGTCGGCGAACGCGACGATTGCGGACTCCTCGTTCGCGGAGAACGGCTTCGCCGACGTGGCGCTCTCGCGGGCCGAGGACAGTCGCCTGCGGAATCTCGCGCTGTCCGCGAACTCTGGGACCGAGTGGCCGCTCTACGCCGCGGAGAACTCGACCGCGGTCGGCGAATCGGTCGCTATCGGCGAGACGAACCTCTCTTTCGAGGTCCGCGACGCGGCGCTCGACTCGGCGGTCGAGGCTCCGCCGCTTCCGATAACCGAGCGGCCGGTCGTCGGCGACCCGCTGTTCGCGCTTCCGACCGGCGAGGAGGCCGCCCTCACGCTGTCGGTGACGTACACCGACGCCGCGGTCGAGGGTGCGAGTGTGACCGAGGAGGACCTCTCGCTCTGGCGCTTCGACGCGGGCGAGGGCTGGCGGCGTGCGGCGACGACGGTGGACAGCGAGCGAAACCGCGCGTCGGCGACGGTCGGAAATCTGAGTCGGAACGGGACAGTAATCGCGCTCGTCGGCAAGGGACTCGCCGAATCGGAAAATAGAACCGAGTAGCTACGCGCTCTCGTCTTCCGCCTGCTCGTCTCCGGCGTCGAGATACTCCTGCTGAATCTCGACCACTTCGGTCGAGTCCTCGCAGTCGGCGTAGCGCCGGAGGGGTTCGGCGTTGAGTTCGAGGAAGGTCTCGCCCCACGTGAACTTGGCCAGAATCTCCTCGGCCCGCTCGCGTTCGCCCAGAACGACGAGCGCGGCGGCGAACGCCTCGACGGTGGTGAGTTGGAAGGGCTTGCCGTAGTTGACGGGGTTGGCCGCCACGAGGAAGGGGAGCGCGCGGTGGACGCCGGGCATCTCGAACAGCGCGCGCTCGGCGGTCTCCCACGAGCAGTCGAGCGCGACCAGCGTGTCGGTCTCGGCCCGGTCGGCGGGCGAGAGCGCCTGCTCGGCGTGGGGGTTCAGCACGATTCCGTAGGGGGTCGCCCCGGCGCTCCGGTGGAGGTCGGCGAGGTCGAACCGGGCCAGCTTTCTGGCCGTACACTTGTCGGGGTCGTCGTCGCCCTCGTAGCGGACGTGAAGGTTCACTTTACGGTCGTGGGTTGGGTGCAGGGTGTGAAAAGTGACTCGTTCGGAAGGAGAGTGACGGTAGCAGACAGCAGGACCGGCGTGAGCGGGGGAACCGACGTGGTGTTGTCCTCTAAAGCCCCCGGTCGCTGAACCCGCCGGGACTCGTTGCGCTCCTCGGCCTCCGGCCTGCGGTGCTTCCGTCGTCCGGGCGGGATTCAGCGACCGGCCCCTTTACCCCACCCACGGTGGATTGGTCCACTCGGCGCGCGGGAGTGCGCGCAGTTCTGCGTGCACTCCTCGTGCGAGGGAGTCGGCCGCCACCGGCGGCCGACGAGGTTGGGGAGGACGAGGTTCGGTGCGGCGGCGGGGCGGCAGACGGCTTTGTTCAAGCCTGAAGTAGCCGTCCTGTTGCGGTGCGGTCGCGGTCTGCTTCGTGTCGGAAGTCGCTACCTCGGTGCAACTCACGAGAGTCGTCTATCGAGGTCAATAAACAATGTCTACAATTGCTAAAGAAATATAGATTTAGTCCTTCCGAGTCACTCGTAAGCGGCAATCCCGGTCTGCTCACCGAAATTCCCGACCTACTCAGACGCTAGCGCGTCACTCGTAGGCGGGAATTCCGGTGAGGTCCTCGCCCAGAATCAGCGTGTGGATGTCGTGGGTGCCCTCGTAGGTGTAGACCGTCTCCATGTTCGCCATGTGGCGCATCGGCGAGTAGTCCGTCGTAATCCCGTTGCCGCCGAGCATCTCCCGGGCGACCCGCGACTGGTCGCGGGCCATCCGGACGTTGTTGCGCTTGGCCATCGAGACGTGCTGGGGTCGCAGGTCCCCGCGCTCTTTGAGGTCCGCCAGCCTGTGCGCCAGCAGTTGACTCGTCGTAATCTGGGTCGCCATCTCGGCGAGCTTCTGCTGTTGAATCTGGAAGCGACCGATGGGGCCGCCGAACTGGTCGCGCTCGGTGGCGTACTCGCGGGCCGTCTCGAAGCTATCGCGGGCCGCGCCGACCGCACCCCACGCGATGCCGTACCGGGCCTGCGTGAGACACGACAGCGGCCCTTTCATGCCGGAGACGCCGGGCAGGACGGCGTCCTCGGGGACGTACACGTCGTTGAGGCCAATTTCGCCCGTGACGGAGGCGCGCATCGAGAGCTTCTCGTCTATCTTGTTCGTCGTCACGCCGTCTGTGTCGGTCTCCACGAGGAAGCCCCGGACCGGATTGTCCTCGGCCGAGCGGTCCCGCGCCCAGACGACCGCCACGTCCGAGATGGGGGAGTTGGTAATCCACGTCTTCGAGCCGTTGAGGACGTACTCTCCCGCATCTTTCTCGGCGTAGGTCTCCATCCCCGAGGGGTTCGAGCCGTGTTCGGGTTCCGTGAGGCCGAAACACCCGACCAACTCGCCCGTGCCGAGGCCCGGAAGCCAGCGTTCCTTCTGCTCCTCGGAGCCGTAGGCGTAGATGGGGTACATCACGAGCGCCCCCTGCACGCTCGCCATCGAGCGAATGCCGGAGTCGCCCGCCTCCAACTCCTGCATCAGGAGACCGTAGGCCTTCTCGCTGACGTTCGGCAGGCCGTACCCATCCAAGTTCGGCGCGTAGAAGCCGAGTTCGCCCATCTCGGGGATGAGGTCGGTCGGGAAGGTTCCCTCCTCGAAGTGGTCGGCGATGTCGGGCTTGACTTGCTCCTCGACGAACTGTCGGGCGGTGTCTCGAATCATCCGCTCTTCCTCGTCGAGGTCGTCCTCCAGCGAGACGTAATCGAGCATGACGGGAGTTGCGGGCGGAACCGTGAAAAGCGCTCCTACTCGTCTGGGAGTGTCGCCGAAAATAGCGCGGCTTCGACAGTGCTAGACGTCGATGCTCTCGTCACGACTCGCCGCGATGTCGAGGTAGGCGTCGGTCTGTTCGGCGTACGGACCGCGCGAGACTACCGACTCCTCGTCGTCGTACTCCACCAGCCCCATCATCGCCAGTTTCGGCAACTGGGAGTGGCGAAGCGAGGTGAACACGCGCTTGCAGTGCTCCTCTGAGACGAGGTCGATCGGCTTGTCCGTCTCCCACGCGGCGACGGTGTCCACCAACTCGCGGAGGTCGAGAGGGTCGTCGGCCTCTCGGAGAGCGACGAGGACGTACCGGCTCCGCTTCGAGGACAGCGCGTCGAAGACGTTGTCCTGCGACAGTGGCGGTACGTCGAAGTCGGGTTCGTCCGGGGACGGCGTCGTCGGGGACGAACCTCCGTTACCCTCAGCTAGGTCGTTGTTCATCTCTCTTTATGAGTAGCCCGCGAGACGGGGTGTCGCTGTTGGTTCACTAGTCAAGGTGTTTAAAGAGGGCGAGCGGGAAAACCGGCAGACGGAAACGAGGTATCTCCCGCCAGTCGTGTTCGGGAGGACTTTTCCGGTTCGGTCCGCGATAGGGAGACGTGCGAGAGGAGTTACGCGAGAGTGCGACGGCGGGTGCGCTGCTGGTCGTAGTCGGCGCGCTCGCGGTGCTGTCGGGCCGGACCTTCCTCTTTCCGAGCCTCGGCCCCTCGGCCTTCCTGCTGGCGACCAAGCCGTCGGCCCCGGCGAGCCATCCCCGACGAGTCGCTGGCGGGCACGCTGTCGGCGTGCTGGCCGGACTGGCGACCTACCACGCGCTGGCGTCCGGCGTCGCCGTGACCGCGCCGCCGCCAGCGATGACGACCGCGAGTGCTTCGCTGGCGGTCAGCGGCGTCGTCTCGGTGATGCTGACGACTGCCGGGATGGTCGCCGCCGACCTCCGGCACGCCCCGGCCTGCGCGACGACGCTCATCGTCTCGCTCGGCCTGCTCTCGTCGCCGACCGACGCGCTCCTCGTCGGAGCCTCGATTCTGATTCTGCTGGCGACCCACCGGACGCTTCTTGCGACAGAAATCGCGCCGGGCCAGACGACAGCGGACATCGCCGACGCCGCCGACCGGCCGAGTTGACCGCCAGCAGGACGACCGGCCGAGTTAATCCGGCTACGGGCTACTCCTCCGCGGTGGCGTTCTTCGCCTCGTCGTGCCACGCCGGGCGCTCGACCGTCGTCTCGCCGAGCGCGGTGAACTGGACGGTCTGCCGGACTCGGGTCGTGTTGTTCCCCCGGGTCGCGGTGTACGCGATGCGGTATTCGCGGACGAGGCCCTGCTGGCCGACGATGGCCGACAGCGAGACGTTTCGGACCGAATCGGCCCGGAGTTGTCCGGCCAGCGTGTCGGGGTTGCGGATACCGGTCGATTCGACCAAGTAACTCGCTCCCTCCGGTCCGTCGCCGACGCCTTCGGTCGTCGTGTTCAGCGCGCTGAAGAGGACGAAGAGGGTATCACGGCTCGTTCGAGCGGCGAACGGCGGCCGGAGTTCGTTCGAGACCTTCCGGTAGGTCGTCCCGTTCGGGCGCTCGATGGCGTACCACGTGCCGTTCTCGCTAGCCCAGACCGACATGTCGTGTTGGTAGAGACCCGCGAGTCGAGGATGGCCGCTCACGTCGCTGTCGCTGGTGAGTCGGAGCGGGTCGTGTGCGATTCGTTTGGTCGAGTTGCCGCGCGCTCGGACCGTCCCGTCGAGGTCGCTGACGGTGATGTTCGAGCGAACCGTGTACGACCGATTCCGGAGGTATCGAGCGTGGGCCGAGGAGAGCGCGGCCGCGTCGGTGACGCCCGACTCGTTCAGGCCGGGCGCGAGGTCGTCAGCGAGTGCCTTTCGGGTCTCGTTGGTCGCTCGCTCGGCGTCCTCGACCCACGCCGGGACCGCGACCTCGGTCGCGCCGAGTTGCGAGTAGCGGACCGTCATCGTGCGGTGACCCGAGACGTTCTCTCGCTCGAAGTCGAACTCGTAGGTGACGTTGCGAACGAGGCCGGAGGAGGCGACCAGCACGGTAGCCGTGACGTTGGTCGCGTTGACCTCGGCGGTGCCGTTGGGCGCGTTGTAGCTGAACGTCTCGGCCTCGGTGGTGGCCCGGACGCGGTACCGCGTTCCCTCCTCGCCGGACACGTCCTCGTCACGCTCGACCGCCGAGACGGTCGTCTCGGAGGCGTTCAGCACGTCGGCGAGGAGTTGCTCGCTACTAAAGGTGTTCTCCGCGAAGCCCCGGCCGGACTCCCGACGGAAGTCCTCGGAGAAGATGCTGGTGTTCCAGTACGTGACCGACCCGTTGGTGTAGACGCGGGTGTCGTCGATGGGGACGCCAGCGACGCTGACGCCGGTTCCGGTCTGGGTGTGGTTGAACCGGAGGCGGTCGCTCCCGACTTGCGTGTGCTGGCTCCACTCGCCGAGTTGGGTACCGTTGTCTGCGACGACCCGGACCTCGCGGTCGTAGGTGTACGACTGGCCCGCGAGGGCGTCCTCGTGGGCGGCGGCGAGCGCCCCGGCGTCGGTCACGCCGGAGGCGGAGAGGCCCGGCGGGAGGGCCTCCTCGTTCAGGGTCGGCCCGCCAGCAGTGGTCTCACCCGGCGATGCGGTGGTCGTCTCCTCGACGGCGGGGCCGCCTCCGGGGAGGGCGTTGCACCCCGCGAGGACGAGCAGGAGGCAGACGCAAATCGGCAGGAGGGCGTTGCGGCGCATGTCTCCGGTTTCGACGCTTTCGCATAAAGGTCTATGGACTGACCAGTTCGCCGAGTTAACCGTGTTTCGGGGACCGAGGGCGCTTTCGTCGGCGGAACACCGGTATCTCCCGAACTGTCAGCGTCTCCGGGGTTCGCTGGTTTCGGACTCGGCGAGTGTTCCGAGTCCGGAAGGACGGGGCGGGGCGCAGTTGCGGGGCGATTACGACCGATTCGGTAGACAATATAAATAGGCGGATAACATAGTGTGATGATTCCTAAATAAATAATCCCCTATGCAGAAACCGTCTCGTTATTGCTCTCGGACGCTATCTCGCGCACTTCGCGGACGTACTCGCAGAAGTTCTCGAAGACGAGTTTCGCCTCGCAGGCCGCCCGATAGTTCTCGTCGTTGATGCCAGCCAGCACTTCCTCCATGCGCTCGTCGGGCAACTCCTTGCCCTTCGTGACCGACTCGGCGGTCTCGGCGTCGTACTCGGGGTGGAACTGCACGCCGAAGACGCGATTTTTCCGGAAGCCGTGGTTCGAGTAGTCGTTGGCCGCGATCTCCTCCGCGCCCGGCGGGAGGGACGTCACCGCGTCGGAGTGGGTCGTGAAGACGGTGAACTGCTGGTCGATGCCGTCGAACAGCCGCGAGTCGCCGGTATGCTCGACTTCGCGGTAGCCGATTTCGTACTCGCCCATGTCGGCGACTTCCCCGCCCAGCACGTCCGCGAGGAGCTGGTGGCCCCAACAGACGCCGAGGCAAGGGAGACCGGCCTCGATGGCCTCGCCGACCCACTCCTTCGTGGGCGCAATCCACTCCTCGTCCCAGTAGACCGACGACCGGGACCCCGACACGACCACGCCGTCGAAGTCCAGCGTCTCGGGCAGGTCGCCGCCCGTCGCGTCGAACTCCACGAGGTCGGCGTCCAACTCCCGCCGGAAGTTCCGCCGGGTGTCGGTGCCGTCGTGTGCGGCGTTGACGAACGCGATTCGCAATCGACTCATTGTCGAACACGAAGGGCTCCCGGTTCAAAAGGTGTTGCGCTGTGGGGAGTTCTGCCGGTACTCAGTATCGGCGGCAAGCAAAGACACGACGGGGACTACCGCCGGGAGTACGGGAGAGACTGTTTAGAAAGCCCCCGCCCGGTCGCGGTCGCTCTGTGAGATATTTCCGCGCTCTCCGCACCGCTCGCGCGGAAATAGTGGCTCACAGAGACGACCAAGCGTTGCGCGACCGGGCGGCCCCTTTCAGTCCACCCAAACGAAGGCAAGTGACACCGAGCGCCGCCAGAGGAGGCCACAGCCTCTTAGCCCTGTATCACAAATAACGGCACCAATGACCAAATCAGCGGACCTCTACGACCTCCTCGCCGAGGGTGACGAACTCCTCATCGTCTGCCACAACAACCCCGACCCGGACTGTCTGGCGAGCGCGCTGGCGCTGGGTCGCATCGCGGCCCACGCCGGAATCGACGAGCGGCGCATCCTCTACAGCGGCGACATCTCCCACCAGCAGAACCGGGCGTTCGTCAACCTGCTCGAAGTGGACCTCGTCCAGTTCGAGGCCGAGAGCGTCCGCGAGCGGGCCGAGGACTCGCTGGTCGCGTTCGTGGACCACTCGGTGCCGGGCGTGAACAACGAGGTCCCCGACGACGTGCCCATCGACGTGGTCATCGACCACCACTCCGCCGAAGCCATCGAGGCGCGCTTCGTGGACCACCGCGAGGGAGTTGGCGCGACCGCGACCATCCTCACGGAGTACGTCCGCGAGTTGGACGTGGAGTTCGACGAGATTCTGGCGACCGGCCTGCTGTTCGCCATCCGCCGGGAGACGCTCGGGTTCCTCCGAGGAGTGACCGGCGACGAGTACGGGGCCGCCCAGACTCTCCACGGTCACGCCGACATGGAGATGCTCCGGCGACTCGCCACGCCCGCGGTCAGCGGCGCGACGGTGGACGCCATCGCCGACGCGGTGGGCAACCGCATCGTCCGCGGGTCGGTCCTCATCTCCCACGTTGGCCGGACTAGCGAGCGCGACTCGCTCCCGCAGGCCGCCGACTACCTCGCCACGCTGGAGGGCGTCGAGACCGCCATCGTCTTCGGCATCGTGGACGAGGAGATAGAACTCAGCGCCCGCTCGACCGACCCGCGAGTCCACGTCGGCAACGCGCTCCGCGACATCTTCGAGGACGTGGGGAGCGCGGGCGGCCACCGCGAGATGGCGGGCGGGCAGGTCCCGCTGGGCGTGTTCGCCGACCTGACCACCGACGGAACCGACGCGGAACTCGTGGACATCGTCCGGCGCGTCATCACGAACCGACTCGTCGCCGGTCTCAACCTCGGCGACGAGGGGGCCGACTCGGAGAACGACGGCGCGTAACGCTCAGTCCTCGCCGAGTCACTCTTCACCGAATTGCTCCTCGCCCGAGAGTTGCCGCCGAAGTGCCGCGCGGTCGAGTTCACCGGTCGAGCGCCGGGGGAGCGACTCCGCGCGGTCGAGTTCCGGCAGGGCCGCGCCGTCGGGGAGTTCGTCGCCCAGAAATTCGCGGAGTTCGCTGGGGTCGGCCTCGCCGACGAACGCCGCCAGCACGCCCTCGGACGCCGGAACTACTCCGGCCGCGGTGACGCCGGACCGGGCTTCGAGCGCTCGCTCGACTCGGCCGGGGTCGATACGGGCCGACTCGGATTCCGAGGAGTCCGAGTCGCCCGCCGAACTCACGAGGTAGTAGTCGCCGTCTTCGCGGACGGCGAGGTCGCCCGCGGCGACCCACTCCGAAAATTCGTCGGTACCGCCATCCGCTGTCAGGTATCCGCGGGGCGTCACCGGCCCGCGGAACTGGAGTTCGCCGACCTCGGAGTCAGGTTCCGCGTCCCCCGCACCTGCGATTCGGACCTCGCAGTCGGGGACGGGTCGGCCCACGCAGTCGGGGCCGAAGTCGTCGTCCCCGTCCGCTTTGCTCGCTCGGTCGGGCGGCACGTAGAGGTTGTTCGGCCCGGTATCGACTCGGCCGTAGGTCCGGACCACCGGCGCGCGCCGGGCCAACTCCTCGCGGGCGTCGGCGGGGAGCGCCGAGCGCGTGCCGAACCACTCGACGCTCCCGAGGTCGGCGTCCGCGAACGCCTCGTTCTCGACCAGTTCGCGGTACTCGGTCGCGCCGCCGAGGAGCAGGGTCGCGCCTTCCTCCTCGACCGCCGAGAGCGCGTCCTCGGGGTTGAACGCCCGGAGGAGGGCGGTTCGCCCGCCGACGTAGAGCAGGGGGAGCGCGAGCCGGAGGAGGCCGTCGGCGTCCGAGAAGGGGAACAAGGCGGGCGCGCAGTCGTCCCGGCCGAGGCCCCACGCGGCCGCCGCGGTGATGCAGTTCCACTCGACTGCTCGCGCCGGGAAGTCCACCACGCGCTCGCCGTCCTCGGTGTGGAGGTAGAGCAGGGAGTCTTCTCGACTGCGCTCGACCGATTCGTAGTCGGCCCCCTCGTGGCGACCCAAATCCTCGAACGAGTGGGTCTGCTCGTCGGGGAGGCCCCGGACGAGGTCGCGCTGGGCCTCCTCGTGGACGACGACCTCGGGGTCGATTGTCTCCAGCGGGCGCTCGACGGTGGCGGGCGTGAGTCGGTGAGAGACGGGCGCGAAAATCGCGCCGAGTCGCCGGACCGCGAACAGGAGCGCCAGCGTCTCGACGCGATTCCGAGACACGACTGTTACCGTGTCGCCCGGCCCGACGCCGAGCGCCGAGAGCCTGCGCGCCATCGCGTCGGCCTCGGATTCGAGGTCGGCGTAGCTGACCCGGCGGTCGGCGTCCACGTCCACGACCGCGGTTCGGTCCCCCCAGAGCGCGGCCCGGCGTGAGAGCGAGAGCGTCATGGAAGGAGGTTCGGCGCGGGCGACCGTAGGCGTTGTTGCGGCGACTCGAAAAACGCGATTCAGAGCGAGCAGTCACCGACTTCTTCTCTATGAGAGTCGTGGTCGCTCAGCGGGAGATTTTGCAGGCGCAGAACTGCGCCCGCGAAATAGCGCCACGCTGAGACGACTACAGTGGACGTAAGCGACCGGCCCCTTTCAGTCCACCCAAACGTGCCAATCGTCTCGCCGAGCGTCTGCTGGTGGATTTAGTTGTTGAGTTGCGTCAGCCTTTCCTCCCCGTCACGGTTACTTCTCCAACCTTCTCCACGCTTCGCTCGACACGTCTCCCCACTCCTCGGAGAGTGTTTCAGCGCTCTCGGACGCACTCCGATAGGCAATAGCCAACTCGTTCTCGTCAGGAGTATCCGACTCAGTTTTCCTCATGGCAAGGTCACTCTCCTTCCTCGTAGTCCGCCAAGAACCCGACGAGCGCGTCGTTGACCGCCTTGGACTGCTCCACGAAGAAGAAGCGTTCGCCGGGGAACTCCCGGAACTCGCCCTTCGGGAGGCCGTCTGCCAGCAGACGGCCGTTCTCGGCGGGAATCACCCGGTCGTCGGCACCGTGGAGGACCAGCGCGGGCGTCGTGATTTCGTAGAGGCTGTCGCTGACGTCGAAGTCGGCCATCGCGTCGAGGTGGCCGCGCTGGGCCTCGGGGGTGGCGTCCTCGGCGCGTCGCCAGCGCAGGATTCGTTCGAGGAGGTCCTCGGTCTCGAATAGCTCCTCGCTGGCGACCGGTTCGAGCGACGTTCGGAGCGAGGAGGTCTCCTCGGGGTTGGCCGCCAGTCGCTCGCGCACGTCGTCGGAGATGGGTTCCGCGCGCCGACCGCCCGGCGAGGAGCCGAGAATCGTCAGCGTTCGAGCGCGAGAGTAGTCGAGAGCGTACTGGAGCGCCACCATTCCGCCCATCCCCGCGCCGACGAGGTGGGCCTTGCGCGCGCCGTGGTCGGCGAGGACGGCTTCGAGGTCCGCGGCCATCTCCGCGATGCTGTAGGAGTCGGGCGCGTCGGAGTCGCCGGTGCCGCGCGTACTCGGGACGACGACCTCGTAGGGACCGGCGAGCGCGGGATACTGCCAACTCCACTGCCACGGGCCGTAGCCCGCGTCCGCGAGGAGGACGACGGGGGTGTCGCTCTGGGTCGCGTCGCCGCTGACTTCGTACTGGATAGAGACGCCGCCGTTGTCCGCGTAGGGCATGCGCGGCGATTCGGGGCCGCGGCGTTTCACCGTTTCCTTCGAGCGACGCGTGGTCGGCCGACTGCGCTAGAACTTTGTTCGCGGTGGCGCAACCCGGAAGCCATGAAGGCCATCAAGGACAGCGTCCACGACCACATCCCGGTTTGCCCGCTCGCCTCGGACCTGCTCGACACGCCCGAACTCCAGCGCCTGCGCCACATCAAGCAACTCAGCACGGTCCGACTGGTCTATCCCTCCGCGAACCACACCCGGTTCGAACACAGCCTCGGCGTCTACTACCTCGCCCGCGAGGCCTGCTCGCTCCTCGGCGTCGAGGGGCAGCGGGCGAAGGCGGTCCGGGCCGCCGCGCTCCTCCACGACGTGGGCCACGGTCCCTACGGCCACCAGACCGAGGGCATCATCGAGCGCCGACTCGGCAAGCACCACGACGAGGTCGGCGACCTCCTCGCGTCGGGCCGCCTCGCCGACGTGCTGGAATCCCACGGCCTCAGTCCCGCGGAGGTGGCCGAACTGGTCGAGGGGCAGGGGAAACTCGGCCAACTCGTCGCCGGGGAACTCGACGTGGACCGGATGGACTACCTCGTGCGCGACGCTCACCACACCGGGGTCCCCTACGGCACCATCGACCACTCGCGCCTGCTGGCGGCGCTCCAGTTCCGCGACGACGAGTTGGTCCTCTCCGCGGGCAACGTCCAGACCGCCGAGGGGACGCTGGTCGCCCGGACGCTGATGAACGCGACGGTCTACCGCCACCACGTCTCGCGCATCGCTGGCGAGATGCTCGAACGCGCCAGCGAGCGACTGCTTGACTCGACCGATTTGGACGCCGCCCAGTTCGCCCGGATGACCGACGCGCGCCTGCTGGGGACTTTGCGGGACTGCGAGGAGACCGCCGACGCCGCCCGGCGACTCGAACATCGGGACCTCTACAAGCGCGCGGTCTGGGCCAAGTTCGACGCGGTACCGGAGTCGGTCGTCAGCGCCGACCGCGAGGCGGTTCGGTCGTTCGAGCGCGACATCGCGGGCGTCGCCGGGGTGTCGCCCGAGGAGGTGCTGGTGGACACGCCCGGCGAACCCAGCATGCCCGAGACCTCGACCCGCGTGGTCGTGGACGGCGAAGTGCGGCGACTCGCCGACGAGTCGCCGCTGGTCGAGGGCCTGCGGGCCGCCGGACGCGCCCAGTGGCGACTCGGGGTCTACGCCCCCGAGGAGTCGGTTTCGGAGGTCTGCGCGGCGGCCGAGCGCGTGCTGGGCGTCGAGGTCGAATAGCGCGTGGCGCGAAAGCGCCGCTTCAGAAACCTATAGTTGTCTTAAAGAAATCTATCTGGTTCTTAAAGAACTGTATTTATTTCTTCGCCGTCGCTAACAGTTGGTTCTCAGTAGCCGGAACTGCCGTATCGGCGGTCGGTCCGAGGCGGTTGGCTCTGAGTCTGACCGCTCGTCTGACCGGATTGGCCGCCCGTCTGGCTGGTCTGACTGCTCCGACTACTCATCTGTCCGGATTGACCACTTGCCCGACCGGACTGACCGCCCATCTGGCTCGTCTGGGACTGCTCGCGGTACTGCGAGGGCTGACCGCCCTGCGAGGAGCCCGCGCCCTGCACCCCTTCCTGCATCGACGCGCCCGGACGCTGCGGAATCGCCTCGGGGTCGACCGCTTGCAGGTGCGCTTCGAGGAAGTACAGTTGCTTGTCCACCTCCCGCGAGAGTTCGGTGTACATGTCGGCGGTGTCCTCGTCGTCGCGCTCGACCGCGGCCTCGATTTCGCGCCGGAGGTTGTTTCCGTGGATGCCGACGCGCTCGACCAGCGCCTCGACGTACTCCGGCCCGGTGGTCACGTCCGCCGGAATCTCGGGAATCCGGGTGTTGGACGCCGCCGAGCGGACGGTGCCGTTGGCCTCGCCGCCGAGCGCCGTCGCGCGCTCGGCGATGATGTCGGCGTGTTCTTCGAGCGTCTCGGCTATCTCGTCGAACAGCAGGTGCAGCTGGTAGAAGTTCATCCCCTTGACGTTCCAGTGGGCGAACTTGCATTGGGTCATCAGGTCGGTCGTGTCGGCGAGGCTCTGGTTGAGCATCCCGACCATCGTTCGGCGGGTCTCCTCCGGAAGCCCCACCGCGGACCGGAACATCTGCGGTCGTCGCCCGCCGGATTCGTTACTGCTCCCCATTCGGCCGCCGCGTCGAGACCGACCGCTTCGGCGCGTTTGGCTACTGCGTCGTGACTGTCGAGTCTGACGCTCCCGTTGTGAACTCATAGTTTCTCCCCCACCTCGTGGACGACGACTGCGAGTAAGAAAGTTCGGGCGAAGGGTGGCGCTGAGTGCCCCCGAGTACCAAGACTTTTACCCTTTAAAGCCGCGTTCGAAACCATGAGCGACGACGCCGAGGAGCGCGACGAGTTGGCGGACGACGCCGAAGTACCCGAAGACTTTGACGAAGCGGACCTCGAAGAACTCGCCGAAGAGGACCCGGTCGCCGGGTTCGAGCAGGCGGGCGAAATCCCCGGCACGCACCTCCGGGCCGCGGAGTTCTGGGACGAAATCATCTCCGACATGGAGGCCACCGCCGACGAGTACGAGGCCGACGGGTGGGACACGCTCCAACTCCACCCCGGCGACGTGACCGCGCTCGTGCCCGACGACAACGACGAGCGGTTCGGTCTCGACGTGCTGGTCCCCGACGACGAGTTCGCCGAACTCGAATCGCTGCTGGACGGCGGCGTGGCCTTCGACGCCTACGAGGCCTTCCGGGCGATGGCCGACGGACTGGTCCTGTTCGTGGTCGCCATGGAGGACCGCGACAGCGAAGTCGCCGTCCTCTACCCGGCCTACTACGACGCCCAGAACGCCCAGACGATGCTCACGACCGCCGAGAGCGCCGGAGAGATGCACACCTACGTCCGGACGCTGACCGACGAGCAGATCGAGTTCACCCACGACGAACCCCAGAACTTCGGCCCGCCGACCGGCGAGGGCGAGGAGACGGACGTAGACGCCGAGTGAGGCGACGCGACGAGGAGGCGAACGCGAACGAGCGACCACTTCTACACTCTCACCCGACGAACCAACACGCTCGGCCGATGGACCAATACGGCCGAACGCCGAACCTCCCTGGCGAATGCTCGGAGGGGACATCGACTCGCCGACCGAAATCACCGACACCATCGAGAAACCCGACCGAGGAGCGCTCCGGCGCGCGCTGTTCGACGTCAAGCGCTGGTTCCTGCTCGACGCGAACCGATGGGTCGTCGTCGGCCTCCTCGGCGTCGGCACCTTTCTGCTGACCGTCGCTGTCGGCACCTTCGGCCCGGTGTCGGTCCAGCGATTCCTCACGCGGGGCGTCTCGCCAGCGACTGCGCTCGTGGAACTGATGAAGACCGTCGTCTCGGTCGTGACCATCGTCCTCTCCATCAATCAACTCGTCCTCTCGCCGGAGTTGGGGCCGGTCAGCGACCAGCGCGGCCGATTGGAGGACACGATGGGACTCCGCAGGCGGAGCGAGGGCCTGCTGGACGACACCGTGAGTCCCCTCTCGCCGGGCCAGTATCTCGACGACCTCGTGTCGGCGCTCCGCGACCGGGCCTCCTCGCTCCCCGACGCCATCGACGGCGGCCCGGACCTCCAGTCGGACCTCGAAGCGTTCGCCCGCGACCTCGAATCCGACGCCGGAAGCGTCAACGACGATCTCGAAGACGCGAAGTTCGGCGACTTCGAGGCGGTCGCGGCAGCGATGAATCTCGACACCTCGGGCAAGATACGACGCCTGCGCCTGATTCGCAAGGAGTACGAAGAGCAACTGAACGACGAGGAGAGGGAGGCGCTGGTCGAGATGATAAACGCCATCGAGTTGTTCGTCACCGCGCGGAGTTACCTGAAGACGACCTACATCCGGACCGAGTTCATCAACTTCTCGCGGGCGCTACTCTACGTCGGCCTCCCGTCACTACTGCTGGCGTTCTACGCCACGCAAATCTACGACCCCGGCGTCTTCCCCGCCACGACCTTCGGAGTCGAGAATCGGCTCTGGTTCGTGAGTACCGCGGTCACAATCGCACTCCTCCCGTTCGTGACGCTCATCTCGTACATCTCGCGGCTGGCGACGGTCTCCCAATCGACGCTGTTCATCGGGCCGTTCGTCGCCGGGAGCGAGGAACACGAGGAGGACTGACGGATTAAATCTCTCAGTCGTCGGCTTCCGCACCCGCGTCGGCGTCCGAGGCCTCCATCTCGTGGCCGCAGTTGGGGCACTCCAGTTCGTCGTGGCGCAACTGCTCGCTGGCCGACCGGACCTCGCGCATCACGCCCGAGATTCGGTCCTCGGCCTCAAGTTCCTCGTCGACGGACAAATCGACGCCCTCGACTTCCAGCAGGAACTTGGCGACCTCGGTCACCTCGTACATCATGTCGTCTAGCTCCTCGGCGGTGAAGAATCCGGACATCGCGCCGTAGAGGAAGGTCGCGCCCGCCTGCCGGACCTTGTCCTCGAACGAGGAGCGCGCCTGATTGACCGCCTGCGGGGTGTAGGTGTCGGTCATGAACGGGACGAGTTCCGGCAGGTTCTCGCCGATTTTGGTCATCTCGACCCCGGTTTCTGTCCGGAAGTCGGCGCAGAGCCGGGCGATGGCCCACTCGCGGGCGGTGATGTAGGTCCGGTCGCGCAGGAACTCGTTGACGCGGTCGTACTCCGCGCCGTCCATCTTCTTGAATCGCTCGTACTTGCGAACGTCCGAGGGAATGTCGTCCGACTCGGGGATTTCGTCGTCAGAGGGTACGTCGTCTGTGGCGTCTTCTTCGGCCTCGGTCGCGTCAGCAGTCGCGTCGTCGCTGGCCTCGGATTCGGCGTCGGCAGGGGGGTTCGACTCGCGGTCGGCGTCCGTGGTGCGAGTCGGGTCGGCTTCGGCGTCCTGATTGTCGTTCTCGGAGGGACGCGGTGGGTCGTCTGCCATGAATCGGGGTAGCGGTGGGAGGTGGAAAAGCGTATCGTCTGTCCCGGAGTGGCACGGAGTCGGTCGCCACACAACTGTTTTGTCGGAGGGCGCGGTTGGGGGAGATATGAACGTCCTGCTCGGAATCGGCGGAAGCGACGACTCGCTGCGCGCGCTCGAAGAAACTGTAGAGCGTGCGCAGGCCGCTGGCGACGACCTGACCGTCGTCGTCCTCGAAAACCCCGAAAGCGACCGCGCGACCGACGAAATCGAGTCGCGGGTGTTCCAGACGCTCGAAGACGCCGAGTTCTCGGCCGAGGTCCGCCAGCTCTCGGGCGACCCCGGAAGCCAACTCGTGGACCTCGCCGAGCGCGAAGGGTTCGACCAGATCGTCCTCGGCGGCGGCCAGCGCAGTCCGATGGGCAAAATCAAACTGGGCCACATCTCGGAGTTCGTCCTGCTGAACTCCCCGGTGAGCGTCAAGCTAGTACGATGAGTCGAAGCGAGCGTCGCTACCCCGACGAGGAGGCCGGGTCCTTCCCCGAACCACCGCTGTCGTTCGAGGACAAGGAGGGCCGGGAAATCGAGATTCGGCCCTACGCCGAGGGCGAGTTCGAGGCGGTCGTGGAGATGTACACCGACTTCGCTCCCGCCGACCGCGCGCAGGGCATCCCACCGGCCACCGAGTCGCGGGTCCGCGACTGGTTCGAGAACCTGCTGGAGGGCCTGAACGTGGTGGCGTGGCACGACGACCGAGCGGTCGGCCACGCCACGCTGGTCCCCGACGAGGACGCCCACGAACTCGCCATCTTCGTGCATCAGGACTACCAGCGCGCCGGAATCGGGTCGAAGCTGATGCAGGGCCTCCTCGGTCACGGGCAGGCAAACGGCGTCGAGAAGGTCTGGCTGACGGTCGAGCGCTGGAACCACGCCGCGGTCAACCTCTACGAGTCGGTCGGATTCGAAACCCACGGCACCGAGAGCTTCGAAATCGAGATGGTCCTGCGCCTGTGAGTCGGGTGGTAGAGCAGGTCGAATTTTAAACCGGAAGCCGGGACAACTCCGTTCCGGATGGCACTACACGACGAAGACGAGCGCCGCGAGGTGACGTACGACGAGGCGAGAGCGGTGCTGGAGGCCCAACGCGAGACGCTCGCTGACATGGATACGAAAGCGGTGCGGACGGTCAGGATAACGGTTCTCCTCGTCGGCGCACTCCTTTCGGCGTGGCGAATCGAGGCAGGACTGTTCGACCCTGTGTTCGCTAGCATGGGTAGTCTCGCACTCGTCGGGTCGCTCGTCGCGGGAACGTTCACGTACAGCGAATCGGACATCTATCTCGGGCCGAACGAAGAGTACGTCACACGACTCGCAGACGGTGACTTCGACGACGAGAACTGGAAAGAAAACTTACTCTACAACTTCGGCGGTTGGATAGCTGAAAACGGGTCAGAGATACGATTAAACGGGTATCTGCTGTTGACGACGCAGGTACTCCTCGTCGTTGGTATCGTCTGTACTGCGCTTGCCGTAGCTTTATAGTCGAAAGAGTCGAAGTAGTCGGTATGGCAGAACAGTCACGAACGCCCGCCGAAACAGGCCAGCGCAGTCACCAAGGTCCGGCACTACTGACGAAGTTGCTCCTCCGACGGAACAGGTACGAAGACGACGCAGACGAGGAGAACGACCAGTAACGGCCGTCTCACACCGACAGCACGGGCTGGCTCGCGTACAACAGCACGTACTCGGCGGCCTTCTCCAGTACTTCGCCGGGTTCCCCGCTGAGGGGTTCGCGCGGGATGACGATGAAGTCGGCATCGACGTCCTCGGCGGTGTCGAGGACCGCGCTTCCGGGATGTTGGGTCTTTCTGGTGGTCGAGAAGCCGAAGGCGTTCGAGGTCGAGACGGTCACGTCGTACTCGTCGGCGAGGTCACGGACGGTGTCCATGAACGTCTCGGTGTCCGAGAGGACGTCCTCCTTGGCGACGGCTCCGCTCTCGATGCCTCGGACTAGCTCCTCGCCGAGGACGTACATCGCGTGGACCGACGCGTCGTACTGTTCGGCGACGGCGACGGCGTACTCGACGGCCTCGACCGACTCGTCGCTTCCATCGACGGGGACGAGGACGGTCTCGATTGCAAGCGGCGGCTCGGTCATGTGCCTATCTGTGAGGGCGCTCGGCAAAAATCCTCGCCTCGTTGAAGGGGTGTTCGGGTCGGGGACTACCAGAACCTGTCGAGACCGAGCGAGAGCATGTCGGGAGTGACCGGCTGGAACTCCTCGCGCTCGGTCTCCGGGAAGTACTTCCGGACGCTGTCCCACGAGTCGCGGGCGTACCGGGAGTCAACGAGGACCCGAACTCCGACCTCCTCCGGGCCGCGAATCACGCGACCGAGGGCTTGGCGGGCCTTTCTGACGGCGGGAACCGTCAGCGCGTACTCGAAGCCGTCGCCGAAGGCGCGGTCGTAGGCCGTCCTGACGGCCTTCGTTCTCGGACTCGCGGTGTTGATGATTGGGACGCCACAGACCACCGCGGCGCTGAGTTTGTCCCCCTCGTAATCGACGCCCTCGGTGAGGGTGCCCCTGAGGCTCGTCACGAGGACCTTGCCCTCGCCGCCGAAGAACTCGGCCTTCAAGTCCTCGGTCACGTCGTCGGCGCTGCTCTCGTCCAACAGGACCGGTTTCTCGACGCTAGAGTTCTCTCGCAGGCTCTCGGCGGCCCACTCGGCCTCGGCGTAGTTGGGCATCCCGACGAGGACGTTGCCCGGCGAGGAGGTCGCCACGTCGCGGAGCGCGTCGGCGTAGACCTGCCGGGCTTGGGTCTCTTCTCCGGGGGCACCGCGGTTGTCGTAGGTGAACTTGGGCGCGGCGACGGCGAAGCTCTCGCGGTTCTCCTCGGGGAAGTTCAGGCCGTAGGTTCGGTCCACGACGGGGCGGCCCTGCTCAGTTTCGAGGTGGTTCAGTCCCGTGACCTCCTCGAACACGTCGAGGGGTTCGAGCGTGGCGCTCATCAGGACGCCGCCGCCGAACTCCGCGAGTTGCTCGCCGATGGCGTCGCTGGGCACGCAGTTCTGCATGGCGAGGCGGGCGTTGTAGGCGCGCCGCCACGAGGAGTCGGGTTCCTTCTCGTTCCACGTGCGTTCGAGTTCGATTTCCCGGAAGTAGTGTTCGTGGTCGTTGCGGTACCACTCGCCGAGGACTCGGCCCGCGGCGGGGGCGGCGCGCTCCTTCTCGTCGTCCTCGGCCTCGTCGAGGATGCGGGCGACGACCGCGCCGACCGCCTCGGCCTTGACCCAGATGCCGTCGTGGTAGCCCTCGCTTTCGGCCCACTCCGAGATTTCGTCGGGTTGGGGTTCGGTCGGGTCGCGCAGGGGAATCTCGTCGTCGGGCAGGTCGTGGAGGTTCGACTTCCAGCCGCGGTGTTCGCGTTCGAGGTGGGCCGTGACCCGGCGGTCGAGCTCCTCCCGCAAGTCGCGGAAGAAGTCGCGGGTCGCCTCGATGTCCGAGAGGGATACGTCGCTGTCTTCGAGTTCCCCCCGGACCAAATCGGCGTCGGCGGCGGTGTGGGTCTCCTTGTCGCCGTCGAATTTGAGGGGCTGGATGACCCGAGTGAGTTCTGACTCGGCGTCTCGCAGGGTCTTGTCGCCCACCGCGTCGCTGACGAGGTCCCGGACGCGGGGTTCGAGCATGTGGGCCTCGTCGCAGACGACGAACGTGGACTTGTCCAGCAGCGCGCCCGTGAATCCGGAGGTGGTGACCGGGTCGAAGGCGTGGTAGTAATTTCCGACGACGACCTCGGCGTGGCCCAGCATCGCGCCCATCATCGAGTGCGGGCAGGTACCGTGCTGGACCGACAGGGAGACCAACTCCTCGGGGTCGATGAGACCCATGCTGTCGAAGTCGAAGGGAACGGCCTCGACGGGGTCGCCGTCGTCGGGCACATCTTCGAGAAACTGGGCGTAGAACGGGCAGTATTCGAGGTTGTCGTACTCCGGCATCTCGGGCGGGTAGGGGGTCGGCTCGTCGGCGGTTTCGAGGTACGAGGCCGCGTTCCGGCCCTGCGCGCCCGAGTCGGCGAGGCCGGTCTGTTGGCTCCGCGCACGCGAGACGAGATTCTGCGCGGTGGTGGCTCCGCCCTCGCCGGTGATGGCGCGGGTGTCCTCGCGGAGGGATTCGCATCGCTCGTAGACGTTCGCGTCGTCGATGCCGCCCGCGTTCTCGCGGTTGTACGGACACACGTCGGCCTTGCCGACGAGGGTCAGCGCGGTCACGGGGTCCCAGTCGGCCGGGAGGTTGGCGTTGATGGTCCGGAGGTCCTCCTCGAACTGCCGCAGCTGCTGTTTGACGCTGGTCAGGACGACCACGCGCTCGTAGTCGCTGTCGGGGTTCCGAACGAGGTGGATGCCCGCGGTCAGCGCCAGCATGGTCTTGCCGGTCCCGCAGGCACCCTCCACGACCGCGAACCCGCCTTGCTGGGCGGTGTCGATGGCCGTCTCGATGCCGTCTACCTGCTCGTCGTAGGGGTCGTCGTGGCCGAAGACCTCGCGCCACGAATCGCGGGAAGTCACTGGCGAGGAGTTAGCCCGCCATCCGGTTTGAACGTTTGGATACCGCAGGATGCGGGGTTCGACTATCCGGAAGAAACGCCGGGAGCAGAGTCGTAGCGATGAACGCTCCTCGCGGCCCCGGCCGCTCGTCCCGGTGGAGTGGTCGGTGAGCGTTCTCTGAGGAATGTAAAATTTGCTTTAGAATGAGTCATTAACTGTAAAAACAATTTATTAATTGCGTAGACGCCGCCCGAAGGCGTCTGCCGTCGGACCGTATCAGCGCCCCACATCCGGCCAGTTAAGTATCACCGAATGTAACCACCGAGTAATGAGACGACGAACCCTGTTGAAACACGGCGCGACGGCGACGGTCGTCGGCCTCGCTGGCTGTGTCGGCGGCGACGAGGGCGACCAAGACACCACGACCGAGGCCACTCCGACCGAGACGCCGATGCAGGAGACCACCGAGGAGACAACCGAAACCACGACCGAGAAGTCCCTCAGCGGGACGCTGAAGGTCGCAACCTACAGTTCGTTCATCGACGCGCCCAGCACCGCGCCGGGCGGGTGGCTCAAGAAGGCCTTCGAGAAGCGCCATCCCGACGTGACGGTGAAGTACCAGACGCCCGACAACGAGGTCAACTACTTCATCCAGCGGGCCGCCCAAGGCGTGGACATCGACACCGACGTCTACGTCGGCCTGAACGTCGACCACCTCATCCGCATCGACGAGAAACTCGGCGACAAGCAGTTGTTCGCCTCGACCGGCTCGGAACTCTCGAACTACGGGCAGGTCAAAGACGGGCTGAAGTTCGACCCGCAGAACCGCGCGGTGCCTTACGACACGGGCTACATCAGCCTCGTCTACGACGAGAGCGGCGTCGACGCCGCGCCCGAGACCTTCCAAGACCTGCTGAAAGACCAGTACTCGGGAGACCTCATCGTCCAGAACGCCAAGACCTCCATCACGGGCCGGGCGTTCATGCTCTGGACCGTCAACACCCTCGGCGAGGAGCAGTACCTCGACTACTGGAAGAAGCTGAAGAACAACGGCATCAAGATTCTGGGGTCGTGGAGCGACGCCTACACCGCCTACGAGAACGGCGAGGCCCCGATGGTCGTCTCCTACTCCACGGACCAGGTCTACGCCAACCGGCAGGACAAGGACCTGACGAAGCATCAGGTCGGCTTCCTCAACGACCAGGGCTACGCCAACCCCGAGGGGATGGCGAAGTTCGCGGACACCGACAACCCGGAACTCGCCGAGGAGTTCATGGACTTCGTGCTCACCAAGCGCGCCCAGACCAAAATCGCGCAACTCAACGTCCAGTTCCCCGCGACCGACTGGGCACCCCTCAGCGACGAGTTCCGGAAGTACGCCAAGGAACCCGAGAACCCCGTGACGTTCACCTACGAGGAGCTACAGGGCAACCTCGACGGCTGGGTGGACTCGTGGGCGCGCCAGATTGCTGGCGGTAGGTAACGTGACCCGAGACGGGGAGACCGCGGGCCGACGCGAGCGACCCGACCTCGACCCGAGCGTATGGCTCGAACGCCACGCGCTCGGGGTCCTCGGAGTCGCCACCGCGGCGGTTCTGCTGGTCGTCTTCTACTACCCCGTCCTCACGGTCTTCGCCGACGCGGTCCGCGTCGGCGGCGCGTGGACTCTCGACGTCGTCGTCGAGGTCCTCACCGACCCCTTCTACTTCGGCGCGCTCGCCCCGATTTTCGCCGGGGAGTTCGGCGAGGTCGGGGCCGTCGCCGCCGAGTCGCCGCTGGGCCTGTTCGGCTTTACCGCCTACCAAGCCCTGCTCTCGACGATTGCGAGCGTCCTCCTCGGCCTGCCCGGAGCCTACGTCCTCTCGCGCTACGAGTTCCCCGGCCGCAGGACGATTCGCTCGCTGACCATCCTCCCGTTCGTGATGCCCTCCATCATGGTCGCCATCGGCTTCGTCGCCTTCTTCGGGACAAACGGCCCGCTGAACGCCGCCCTGACCGCGCTCGGGGTCGGCCAAGTCAACCTCCTCTTTACGCTCGAAGCCATCGTCGTCGCTCACGCCTTCTACAACGCGCCCCTCGTGGCGCGAGTCACCACCGCGGCGTGGGAGAGCGTGGACGCCCGGATGGTCGAGACGGCTCGCTCGCTCGGCGCGAACCCGTGGTACGCCTTCCGCGACGTGCTGGCCCCGCAGCTCCTGCCCGCGGTTCTGACCGGCGCGCTTCTGACCTTCGTCTTCACGTTCATGTCCTTCCCCATCGTCCTCGCGCTCGGCGGCTTCCAGTTGGCCACCGTCGAGGTCTGGGTCTACTCGCTCGTGCAGGAACTGGAGTACGCCGAGGCCGCCACGCTCGCGGTCGCCGAGACCGCCGTGTCGCTCGCGCTGACCTACGCCTACCTCCGGTACGAGGCCCGCGAGTCGGGCGGCCGGACCGCGAACCCGCCGCCGCGGAAGCGCCTCTTTCCCGATTCCCCCTCCCTCCTCGCGGCAGTCGAGCGGGTCGGCGTCGTGGCGTACGCCCTCGTCGTCGCCGTCGTCTTCGTCGGCCCCATCGCCAGCATGGTCGTCGAGAGTCTGACCGGTCCCTCCGGCCTCACGCTCCAGTACTACCAGTTCCTCGTCCAGCGACAGGTCGAGGGGGCCTCGTTCCAGACGAAACCGGGGGTCGCGGTCCGCAACTCCCTCGTCTTCGGCGCAGCGACCCTGCTGGTGGCGCTTCCGATGGGCGTGACCGTCTCGGTGCTGACGACCCGAGGAGGCCGGGGAAGCCGACTCGCCGACGCCGCCGCGATGGCTCCGCTCGCGGTCAGCGGCGTGGTCGTCGGCCTCGGGATGCTCCGAGGACTCGTCTTCGGCGTCGAACTGTTCGGCGCTCGCCTGCGGGTCACCGGCCCGGTCGCCATCGTCGCGGCCCACGGCGTCGCGGCCTACCCCTTCGTGGTTCGGAACGTCGCGCCCCTGCTGGGCGGCGTGGACCGCTCTGTCGTGGAGTCGGCGCGGGCCTTGGGCGCGACCCGAGTCCGGGCCTTGCTCGACGTGGAACTTCCGCTGGTGGCCTCCGGGGTCGCGGCGGGGGCCGCCTTCGCGTTCGCCATCAGCGTCGGCGAGTTCGATTCGACGGTGATTTTGGCCACCGGGAGCAGTAGCTACACGATGCCAGTCGCCGTCGAGCGCTACATCGGCAACCGGACCCTCGGCCCCGCCTCGGCGATGGGGACGGTCCTGCTTGTCGTGACCAGCGTGAGTTTCGTGATCGTCGATAGGCTCGGGGGGCGGTGGGAAGCATGACCGACCTCTCGATTCGGGGCATCTCCAAGTCCTTCGACGGCGTGGACGCCTTGCAGGACGTGAGCCTCGACGTGGCCGACGGCGAGTTCTTTACCTTAGTCGGCCCCTCCGGATGCGGGAAGACGACCACGCTCCGGGCCATCGCTGGCTTCGAGACGCCCGATTCAGGGTCTGTCCGGTTCGGCGAGCGCGAGATGTCCGGCGTGCCCCCCGAGGACCGCGACGCGGGCATCGTCTTCCAGAACTACGCGCTGTTCTCGCACATGACGGTCGGCGAGAACGTCGCCTACGGCCTGCGGTTCCGCGAGACGCCGGGCGAACAGTCGAAGGACGAGCGGGTGGCCGACCTGCTGGAACTCGTGGACCTGCCGGGGTTCGAGGAGCGCAGTCCGGACGAGTTATCGGGCGGTCAGCGCCAGCGAGTCGCGCTGGCTCGGGCGCTGGCTCCCGGCCCCGATGTCCTCCTGCTGGACGAACCGATGAGCGCGCTCGACGCCAGACTCCGCCAGAACCTCCGCACGCAGGTCAAGCGAATCCAGTCGGAGTTGGGTATCACGACCGTCTACGTCACTCACGACCAGGAGGAGGCCCTCGCCGTCTCCGACAGGGTGGCGGTGATGAACGACGGGCGCGTCGAGCAGGTCGGGCGGCCCGAGGACGTGTACCGACGCCCCTCCTCGCGGTTCGTCGCGGAGTTCCTCGGCGAGAACAACGTCTTCGCGGGCGAGGTCGACGGAGATGCAGTCCGCGTCGGCGAGGCGACTTTCCGACTCGCGGGCCTCGACGCGCCCGACGGCGGGACCGTCACCTTCTGCGTCCGCCCGGAGAATCTGGTCCGCGGCCCGGCCGAAAACGGCTTCGAGGCCACCGTCGAGACGGTCGAGTTCCTCGGGGAGTCCTTCCGCGTGCATCTGGACTGGCAGGGCCGGGACGTGACGCTCCGGGTTCCGGAGCGACCGGATTCGGAGCGACTGCGGGTCGGATTTTCGCCGGAGGACGCCCACGTGGTCGCCGACGGCGTTCGGGAGCGCGAGGTAGTCGGGGAGCGGTAGTGGAACAGCGGTAGTGGAACAGCGGTAGTGGAGCTTAGACCTCGCGTTCGGGCGCGGCGCGAGCGCGCCGCGCCCGAACGCGACGGAGGAGATAATCGAAATTCATTCCTAAGGAAATAATTTGGTTTCTCAAAGGATTGTTTTTATTGTCTTTCGCGCGGTCAACGGAACCACGCGGTCACGTTCGCGTTGCTCACGTGACCGCGACCGGGCGCAAGCCAAACGTTTTGCCACGGGGGTTCGATTGAGAGCGTATGTCCGCGACGAGACAATGGGTGCTGGCGGGCGTGCTGGCGCTCGTCGGTCTGCTCGCGGCCGCGGTGCTGTTCGACGTGCTGGGCACCGTCTTCTTCGCCATCACGGTCGCCTACGTCCTCGTGCCCCTCCACGAGCGACTGGTCGAACGAGGAGTCCCCCCGTGGTGGGCGAGTGCCGTTGCGACGACCCTCGCGTTCGTCAGCGTCGTCCTGCTGTTCGCGTCGTTCGGCTTTCTGGTCTACCGGCGGCGGAGCGAGTTGGTCGGCTTCCTCCTCGACCTGCCCGAGAGCGTCAGCGTCGAGATTCTGGGCACGATTTACACCGCCGACGCCAGCATCGTGACCGAGTTGGCCCGCGAGTATCTGGGCGTGGTGGCGCTGTCGCTGGCCCGCCTCGCGCCGGTCCTCGCGCTGAAGGGGACGCTGTTCGCGCTCCTGATATTCGCGCTCCTGATTCGCCGCGGACAGGCCCGCCGCGCGCTCCTCGCGCCGGTCCCCCACGAGTACCGGGACCTCGCGGCCGCCTTCCACGAGCGAACCCGACAGACCCTGTTCGCCATCTACGTCCTGCAGGCCGCGACTGCGGCGGCCACCTTCCTCGTCGGGCTCCCGGTCTTCTACGTGCTGGACTACCAGTTCTACGCCACGCTCGCGCTCGTCGCCGGGTTCCTCCAGTTTCTCCCCATCGTCGGCCCGTCGTTTCTGGTCGGCCTGCTGGCGTTCCATCGCCTGACCGCCAACGAGGTCGCCGCCGCGGTTCTCGTCCTCGTCCTCGGCGGCGTCGTTATCGGGTGGCTCCCCGACGCCGTCATCCGGACCCGACTGGCCCGCGAGACTGCCCACCTGCCCGGAAGCCTCTACTTCGTCGGGTTCACGGGCGGTCTGCTCAGCGTCGGGCCGATTGGCTTCATCGCCGGGCCGCTGGTGGTCGCGCTCCTCGTGGAGGCCTCGGAACTCCTCGCGGCCGAGGTGAACGGCCGCGGATGAGCAATCGGAAAATAGCCGCGGACTCACCCCATCAGGAGCCACAGCAGCGCGACGAGCGCGACCCACAGCACGCCGCCGCCGACGCCGACCGCGAGGAGGCCGCCGGTCCCCAGCAGTCCGAAGACGACCCAGACGAGGACGCCGACGGCGGCGAGTCCGTTGATGACTTTCCCGCTGACGGGGACGCCCGCCCGCTGGACGCTCCGAATCACGCCGAACGCGCCCAGCGCCAGCGCCGCGAGGTAGAAGACCAGCCCGAGGAGTCCTCCGAGCGTGGTGAAGACCGAGAGGCTCGGGAGGAGACCGCCGTCCTCGCTCCCGGAGTTCGCGGACGAGTTGCCGACCGTGGTCGCGTTCGACGGCGTCGAAGTCGAGAGCGCCGATTCGGAGTCGGACCCTGCGCCCGGCCCCGGCGAAGCGGTCGTGGTCGCGCCCTGCTCGCGGACCCGAACCGTCGCCGTCGCGGAGTCGGCGCTCTCGACGCCCATCTCGTCGGCCACGACCAGCGAAATCGTGTACTGGCCGGTCTCCTCGAACGAGACTGTCGCGTTCGGGGCCGCCGAGTCGATTGGCGACGGGACGGTCGCGTTCTCCGGTCCTTTCACGACGAATCGGTGGAAAGCGACCTGCCCGTCGCGGTCGCTCGACGCGCGCCCGGAGAGAACCACCGAGTCGCCGACAGTCACGGAGTCGCCGACCGCCGCGGAGTCGCCGGTCGCGGTGCCCGACGAAATCGTGACGTTGGGAACTGGACGAGAGTAGCGCTGGCGGTTCGGCGACGACGAGGAGGGGACGAAATCGACCCACCCGGCGCGGGTCACGACGCGATCGCCGGTCCCCTCCGGGTGAATCGAGGCGTGGGTCGGCCCGGACTCCGCGCCCCAGTAGTTGCGCTCGGCGAGGACGGTCCGCGAGGAGTTGACGAACAACCGCGTGGTGGTGTTCGCGTCGACCAGGGTGCTGACGTTGACCACCATTCCTCGGTCGTGGCCGTAGACGTCGTTGCCCCTGACGACGACGCGCTGGCGGTTCTCGTCGCCCTTCCGGAGGACGACCCCAGTCGGGAGGTCCTCGGAGACCGACCGGACAGCGAGCGCGGCGCGGTTGCCGTTCCAGACGTAGCCGCTCCGGTTCGGCCGGAGGACGACCGTGTACTCCTCGTCGGGGCGGCGGCCTTCGAGGTCTGACTCGACCGCCTGGTCGTCCACGAGTTCGGCGAGTTCCTCGTCCACTTCTCCGGCCCGGAAGATAGCGCCCGCGTCGCCCTCCTCGACGACGATGCCCGTGCCGGGTCGGTAGCTCGGGACGCTCCTCGGCGCGTCGAGGCCGTAGGTGTTGAACACGACCGCGTTGTCCAGAATCCGGCCGCCGAACGCGCCGGCGAGTCGGATGCCGTATGCGTTGGCGGCCACGACGTTGCGGGTCAGCGTGACCCGTCCGGCGTGGGTCAACTCGTTGTCCACGTTCAGGCCGATACCGGCGTTGTCGAGAACCCGGTTGTCGGCGACCGAGAGGTCGTGGACGACCAGCCTCGTCCGGACCGAGAAGCCGTGACCTCGATTGTCCGCGATAGTGTTGTCTGCGACCGCCGAGTTCACCAGACGGTTCGCCCTGAGGCGGACGCCGTCGGCGTTCTCCTCGACCGTGTTGTTTCGCAGGCGAAGCCCAGAGACGGTGTCGCCGTCGAGGAGGACCCCCGCCGCGCCGTTCCCGGTGACGTTGTTCCCGCGGACTGCTCCTCGGAGTCGCGTCGCCTCGGTGACGACCGAAACCCCGTGGCGACGGTTGTCCGAAATCTCGTTGTCGGCGAGCGTCATCGAGAGGCGGTGGGCGTAGCGTGCGACTCGGTGACGGACGCGAACGCCGGTCGTACTCCGAGTGAGGGTGTTGTCCGCAATCCGGACCCCGTCGGCGTTCTCGTTTCTGACGGAGAGTCCGACACCGGCGTCGGCCTCGGAGATTCGATTCTCGCGGACGTTCAGGTTCGCGGCGCGGCGCGTGGCGACCCGAATCCCGTCGGCGTCGTCACCGACCGCGGAGATTCGGTTGCGAGCGACGGTGGCTCCGCGGACTCGCCGTCCTCGGAGCGCGATGGCCGACCCCTGACTGTCCGAGAAGGCGTTGCCCGCGAGGCGGACGTTCCGGGTCGCGTCCGCCGAGACGAACACGCCCTGCTCGCCGATTTGCTCGAACGTCGAACCGGTCACCGAAATCCGGGTCGCGCGGGTCTCCTCCGGGGGACGCCCGGCCATCCGCCGGTCAGGGCCGTATCCGGCCGAGTGAAGTCTGAAGGGAACCGTCGTCTTTGCGGTCTGTGAGACGCCGTGACGCCGGAAATCGACCGCAATCGGATACGTCCCGTAGGTCTGGGGGTTCTCCGTGTGGTTGTACGCGACCCGGACCGTCGCGTCGCCGGGAACCGTGACGGCGCGTCGGAGTCGCAACTCGTAGGCGTTGTCTCCCGTCTCGACCTTCGAGACGAGGGGCCACAGCGACCAGTCCACGGTGCCGTTGTTGTTCAAGTCGAGGCCGAACGTTCTGAAGTGCCCGCGTTCGACGTCGCCCACCTCGCCGTGCCCGCGGTAGGAGACTCGGAAGGTGTCCATCGTCGTGTCCCCGCCGGGCGAGACCGCGAGTTGATGCTCGGTCGTGTTGCCGGGTTCGGTCGAGTTCGACGTGACGCCGAACTCGCCGATTGGACCTCGGCCCGGCGTGACGGCGACTCCTCGTCCGCCGATGGCGGCGAACGTCGAGTCCTCGATGGTCAGTTTCGGCGTGCCGGTGTCGTGGACGACGCGGACGCCGTGGCGACTGATTCGCCGGACGGTGGCGTCGCGCACGTCGACGCGGCCCACCGCGCTATCGACGGTGAGGCCGTTCGTCGCTCGTTCGAGGACGACGTGCGAAAGCGAGAGGCGCGAGTGGGCCGACCCCTCGTAGCGAATCGACCCCCAGCGAACGCGACTCGGGGCCTCCGGCGCGGGCGAGAACGTAATCGGTGCCTGCGCGGTCCCCTCGGCGCTGAGGTTGCCCTCGACCACGAGCGAGATGTCCGCGGCGGGTTGGACGACTGCCCCCGGTTCAACGACGAGCGTCGCTCCCTCCGCGATGGTAACGTCGGCCGCAATCCGGTAGGGGCCGCCGTCGGCGGTCCACGTCGTGTCCTCCGTGATATCGCTCTCGACGAAGGTCACGTCGGACGCGGAGGTGTCCGCCGACGTAGCGTCGGCCGAGAGCGCGTCCGCCGGGAGCGCGACGGTCGGAGCGCCGACTGTCGAGAGACCGACACAGAGTACGAGGAGCGCGGCGAGCGTTCGAGTCGGCACGCGGTTCACGGTGGCTTTTCAAAGATGCAAGATATAAATCGTACCCTTTGCTGACCTGTATCGGGACTGTCTCGACAGAGCCGCCCGACGAGACCGCGAAGCGACGTGCGAACGTCTCTCGTATGAGTATGCGTATGATTCTCCGAGAAGTTTCATATGCAATCGACGTGAATAATATAATCCATGTACGTTGTCTCCCAGACAATGACCGGTCGCACCGCCAAGGACGTGAAGAAAGGTCGAATCAAGCGGCGTTCGACCCAGTTCGCGTTCCTGTAGAAACGAGGACGATTTTTCGCAGTCGCGCAGTGACTTGTCGATGCGTAGTCGAGGCCGGAGAGGCTCCACCGCAGAGTCGCCAAAGAAATATTTGTGAATTCTCGAACTGTGTTTTATTTATCTAACTGTTGTTTAGATTGTTTCTCCGCGATAGGAAACCGCCGATGGACTACGACTCGCCAGTTTCGATAGCGCCGCCGACCTCCGTCCATTCGGCCAGACTCCCCTCGTAGAACGCCAACTCCTCGTAGCCAAGCGACGAGAGGACGACGTAGGTGTGGCTGATTCGCCGGG
The DNA here is from genome assembly GCF_004765785.1 of Halorussus ruber. Taxonomy (GTDB): domain Archaea; phylum Halobacteriota; class Halobacteria; order Halobacteriales; family Haladaptataceae; genus Halorussus; species Halorussus ruber. Next base: position 243,392 of record NZ_SBIT01000002.1, read on the forward strand.
CGGTGTTGCAGTACAGCACGACGCGCCGGTCGGGCGTGACGCCGTGGCCCGCCAGAGTCTCTGCCAGTTCCGACCGCGATTTCAGCCCGCGGGTCTCGTCGTCCACCAGTTCGCGCCAGTCGAGGTTGACCGCGCCGGGGATGTGGCCCTCGGCGAACTCGTCGTCGTCGCGGGTGTCCGCGAGGACGGCGTCGGGGTCGTCTATCGCCGAGTCGGTCGGCGAGCCAGTCGGCACCGACGACGACGTTCTCGTTCATGGCGCGAGAAATGGCGGAACCTACCGTCAATACAGGGACTATAACCTGAGAGTCCGAACCTGCGGACGTCATGAGCGACGCAGAATACGCGAACGACGTTCTCGTCTCCGCCGACTGGGTGGAGATTGACCCCCTCCCGCCGTAAACGACGTGGAATCCGACCATCGGATTTCGGTCGTGCAACCTATCACCTAGATGAGTTCCAGACCGACGACCCCGAGTACCGACTCGTGGAAGTGGACGTAGACACCGAGGCCTACGACGAGACCCACGCGCCCGGCGCAGTCGGATTCAACTGGGAGACTCAGCTACAGGACCAGACCCGACGCGACATCCTCGACAAGCCCGACTTCGAGGACCTCCTCGGCTCTCACGGCATCACCGAGGACTCCACCGTGGTCCTCCACGGCGACAACGCAAACTGGTTTGCGGCCGACGCCTACTGGCAGTTCAAGTGCTACGGTCACGGCGACGTGCGCCTGCTCGACGTCGGTCGAGACTACTGGCTCGAACACGACTACCCGACCGCCGAGGAGGTGCCGGAGTTCTCCGAACAGGAGTACGACGCTGGCGGTCCGCGCGAGTCCATCCGGGCCTACCGCGACGACGTGGAGAAGGCCATCGACCGCGGCGTTCCGCTCGTAGACGTTCGGTCGCCCGAGGAGTACAGCGTCGAGGTACTGGCCCCGCCGGGACTCACGGAGACCGCCCAGCGCGGCGGCCACATCCCCGGCGCGAAGAACATCTCGTGGGCCGCGGTCACCGACGACGACGGCACGTTCAAGTCCCGCGAGGAACTGCAAGCCCTCTACGCCGAGGAGGGCATCGAGGGCGAGGGCACCACCGTCGCCTACTGCCGCATCGGCGAGCGCTCCTCGGTCGCGTGGTTCGCGCTCCACGAACTGCTGGGCTGCGAGGACGCCGTGAACTACGACGGGTCGTGGACCGAGTGGGGTAATCTGGTTGACGCGCCCATCGAAACTGGCGAGGCTGACGACTAAGTTTGGCGAGGCTGACGACTGAGTGTGACGAAGTCGGAAGCCTCGAAGCGGAACGGCGAGCGAAGCGAGCCGTGAAGCACGGGTGGCGAATAGGTTCGTTTCGCCTCCCCTCTCGTTTTCAGAGCAGTCCGAGCCGCCGAAGCTCCGTCCCCAACTTCCCAATCGCCCAGCGCCCCTTGTCCTGAAGCGAGTCGGGGAGGAACCGCAGGAAGACGAGCCACCGGGCCACGCCGACCGGGTAGCGCGATTTGGGGCTGGACGACGAGGCCGCGCACAGAATCTCCTCGGCGACCTCCTCGGGGTCGACCGCCAGCGGGCCGCCGTCGAGGAAGGGACCCTCCTCGTGGAGTTCGTACACGTCGGCGAACTCCGGCGAGGCGTCGATGGCGTCGAACTGCTCGCGGGCGGTCTCGTCGAATTCGGTTCGGACCCAACCCGGTTCGACCGCCACTACGTCGATTTCGGGGGCGGTCTCCATCCGGAGCGCGTCGGTCAGCCCCTCCAGCGCGAACTTGGCGCTCCCGTAGACGCCGAGACCGGGGAAGGTGACTCGACCGAGGAGGCTGGTCACGTTGATAATCGTCCCGCCGCACTGGTCGTGCATCTTCGGCAGGACGGCGCGAGCGAGTCTGTGGGGACCGTGGACCAGCACGTCGAACTGCTCGCGGGCCTGTTCGGTGGAGACGTCTCCGACCGCGCCGAGGACGCCGTATCCGGCGTTGTTGACCAGACAGTCGATGCCGCCCTCCTCGTCGGCGACGCGCTCGACCACCGCCTCGCATTGCTCCTCGTCGGTCACGTCGAGTTCGGCGGTCTCGCACTCGTCGGCCAGCGGTGCCAGCAGTTCGGGTCGAAGGTCGGTCGCGTAGACCGTCCAGCCCTGTCGAGCGAACTGCCGAGCAGTCGCGCGGCCGATGCCGGACCCGCACCCGGTTATCAGCACGGTTCGGTCGTCGGGGGGATTGCGTCGAGTTGCGGTCATGTCTGAAACCGCACAGAGCGCGACCAAAGATTTCCCGAATGTCCGCTCGTGGGGCGCAGTTTTCGGATTCGGTTCCTGCCAACGTCGCTACTTACAAACGATTCCCCTCCGCATCCGCGGGCATGGACCCGACGAGTTCCTCGCCACCGTCCGCGACGACAACGAGACCGCGCTCTCGCGGCTCGGCTCCTCGAAGTTTCGCTACGCCGAGACCGAGGGCGAGATGGACTCGAAGACCGTGTTCCGCGCCGCCGCGGCGGCCGAACACGCCGCCAGCGAGACCTTCCGGCAGTGGGCCGACGACGAAGACAGCGCCGAGTCGGTCCGCGAGGTCTTCGCCGACTTCGCCGCACAGGAGCGCGACCACTACGAGCAGGTCCTCGGGAAGCTAGACGACGAGACGGCGGATGACCACGAACCCAGCGAGGCCCCGGCCATCCACGAGTATCTGCGGGATTTGGACGGCGTGCGAGTCGAGTCGGTGGATTCCTCGGCCGGACGCTCGCCAGCGAGAAGTCCAAAGAGCAGATGGTCGGCTTCTTCGTCGGGCAGGCCGACCCCCAGACCGCCCAACTGTTCCGCGACTTGGGCGACGACTTGGACGGGCAAATCGAGCGCGGGACGGAGTTGCTGAGCGAAGTGTGCGAGAGCGAGGCAGACTGGGACGCCGCGCTGGAAGCGGCCAGCGGCGCGATTCAGACGGCCTACGACGAGTACACCGAGACGCTGGAAGGGATGGGCGTGAATCCGAAGCCGGTGTGTTAAACCACCTTTTTTCTTCGTCGGGTGTCCTCAGTCGCTTCGCTCCTTGCGGGCACCGCTCCTCGAAAAAATCTGGACCAAAAAAGTGCCGCTCGCTCCCTCCGGTCGCTCGCGGTAGTACAGCTAGTTCGTCCCGCTACCGCATATGCTGACGGCGCGTTCGCTCGGTCGCTTCGCTCCCTCGCGCCGACCGCAACTCTCTGTCTCGGTCGTTTGCAGACAACTAAATCCGTCTTTAGAACATATTTATAGTTATTAAATATAGGAAAATATATTTCTATGTGGCAGTCGTCTCCCTAGTCGAACTCACAGAACGCTTTTTGACCAGTATCGCGTACTGCGGTAGCATGCCACACGAGAAGCACCACCGATGCAACCTCTGCGGGAAGGACTTCGAGACGGGCGGCAAACTGGAGGAGCACATAGAGCGCAGGCACCCGAAGGCCGACGTGCATTGGTGGGTCGTCGCCGAGGACCCGAGCAATCTGCCGTTCGAGGTAGACGATTGAGAGGACTTCGGTGAAATCGTCTCCGCGGCGGTCAGTGGAACCGACTCTACTTTTATCAATCATAACGGGACGAAGGTGGCCCACACGAGGAGACCAGCGCATGACAGACCATCGAAATCCAGCGTCCGAGACCGCGGACACAATCAAGCGAGTCAGTGAACGAGACCCATCGAACGACGAGGAGGCCCCCAATGGGTCCAAGGAGTATCGTCCGCTTTCAGGACTCCGTCGCGCCGTCTCGGACTACCACGGGTCGTGGTACAGAAACGAGACGATGCACGCCGAGGTCCGCGAGACGGTCGAAGGACAAGTAGCGTGGCTCCGCGAAATCGACGACAAGGCGATGCGAACGTTGCGGTTCAACGCCGCCCTCCTCGGTCTCGTCGTGCCGATGTTCTCGTTCGCGGTCAAATTCGAGTTAGTGGCCGAAGCGCAGGCGTTTTACAATCCGCACGTGGCACTCGGAGTTGCGGCCCTTGTCGCCTCGACGGCACTCGCAGGCCTCACGTACACGTCTTCGAGCATCGAATCAGGCGTGTCGAGCGAGGATATCAGAACTGCGAGACGACAGGGGCTCACCGACGCGGAGGTTCACGACGTACTCCTCACGAGTTATGTGACGTGGATTCAGTCGAATCGGAAAACAATTCGGTGGAATAGCGTTCTCGTTACGATGACACTTCTTCTGACAATCGGCGCGTTCGTCTCGTTGACTCTCGGACTCACTTCCGCGCTCGTGACTGATCTCCCAGAAGCTATCACGTATAGTGCATATCTCGGGTTACTCGCAATCGGGATTGCCTCTCAATTCGTCTAATCCCACGTTGTGGACCCGAAATCACCGACCCATGGTTTATATACTATGTAGTCTAAATCGACTATATGCGAAAGAGTGCAACGAAAGATGACGGTCGTTCAGCCCAGGAACTAGAGACAAAAGCTGAGGAGAACGAAGAGACCCTCGTCTTCGAGGGTGAAACCCTCGCCCACAGTCCCCGACTCGGTCGGAAACTCCTCAGGTGGCTCGCCGACCGACGCGACTGAACGGCCACGCTCGGACGTGTCGGGCCAGAATCAAGCGACCATCTCAAGTGCTTCCAATCCCTACCTCGGTCCACAATGAGCGACGCCGACTCCGGACCGCTTTCGCCCGACAGGCCAGAGGCCGAGAGCGAGTTTCGGGTTGAGGCCCCCTTCGACCCCGCGGGCGACCAACCGGAGGCCATCCGGCAGTTGGCCGAGGGGTTCGAATCGGGCATGGACAAGCAGACGTTGCTGGGGGTAACGGGTTCGGGGAAGACCAACACCGTCTCGTGGGTGGTCGAGGAGATACAGAAGCCCACGCTGGTCATCGCACACAACAAGACGCTCGCCGCCCAACTCTACGAGGAGTTCCGGAACCTGTTCCCCGACAACGCCGTCGAGTACTTCGTCAGCTACTACGACTACTACCAACCGGAGGCCTACGTCGAGCAGACCGACAAGTACATCGAGAAGGACGCCTCCATCAACGAGGAGATCGACCGGCTCAGACACTCCGCGACGCGCTCGCTCCTCACTCGGGACGACGTCATCGTGGTGGCCTCCGTTTCGGCAATCTACGGCCTCGGCGACCCGCGCAACTACGAGGACATGAGCCTGCGGCTCGAAGTCGGCGACGAGGTGGGGAGAGACGAACTGCTGGCGCGCCTCGTGGACCTGAACTACGAGCGCAACGACGTGGACTTCACGCAGGGCACCTTCCGGGTCCGGGGCGACACTATCGAAATCTTCCCGATGTACGGCCGGTACGCCGTCCGCGTCGAGTTGTGGGGCGACGAGATAGACCGGATGATGAAGGTCGACCCCTTGGAGGGGGAAGTCAAGTCCCAAGAGTCCGCCGTCCTCGTCCACCCCGGCGAACACTACTCCATCCCCGAGCAGACGATGGACGAGGCCATCGCCGAAATCGAGGAGGACCTCGACAACCGCATCCGGTACTTCGAGCGCAACAACGACCTCGTGGCGGCCCAGCGAATCGAGGAGCGCACCACCTTCGACTTGGAGATGATGAAGGAGGCGGGCTACTGCTCGGGCATCGAGAACTACTCGGTCTACCTCTCGGACCGCGAACCCGGCGACGCGCCCTACACGCTACTCGACTACTTCCCCGACGATTTCCTCACCGTCATCGACGAGTCCCACCAGACCGTCCCCCAAATCAAGGGGCAGTTCGCGGGCGACAAGTCCCGAAAGGACTCGCTGGTCGAGAACGGCTTCCGACTCCCGACGGCCTACGACAACCGCCCGCTCCAGTTCGACGAGTTCGAGGAGAAGACCGACAAGACCCTCTACGTCTCGGCGACCCCCGCCGACTACGAGCGCGAGGTCAGCGAGCAGGTGGTCGAGCAAATCGTCCGGCCCACGCACCTCGTGGACCCGAAAGTCGAGGTGTCGGACGCCGAGGGGCAAATCGACGACCTGATGGACCGCATCGCAACCCGGACCGAGAACGACGAGCGCGTCCTCGTGACCACCCTGACCAAGCGCATGGCCGAGGACCTGACCGAGTATCTGGAGGAGGCCGGTGTCGCAGTCGAGTACATGCACGACGAGACCGACACCCTCGAACGCCACGAACTCGTCCGGGGCCTGCGCCTCGGCGAGTTCGACGTGCTGGTGGGTATCAACCTCCTGCGCGAGGGGCTGGACATCCCCGAGGTCTCGCTCGTCGCCATCCTCGACGCCGACCAGCAGGGCTTCCTCCGGTCCGAGACCTCGCTCGTCCAGACGATGGGCCGGGCCGCCCGGAACGTCAACGGCGAGGTGGTCCTCTACGCCGACGAGACCACCGACGCGATGGAGGCCGCAATCGGCGAGACCCAGCGCCGCCGCCGAATCCAGCAGGAGTACAACGAGGAACACGGCCTCACCCCGACGACCATCGACAAGGAGGTCTCGGAGGCCAACCTGCCGGGGAGCAAGACCGACACCTCCGGCGTCTCCTCGGGCGAACCCGAAACCGACGACGAGGCCGAGCGCCGCATCGAGGAGTTGGAAGAGCGCATGAACGAGGCCGCGAGCAACCTCGAATTCGAGTTGGCCGCCGACATCCGCGACCGCATCCGAGAACTCCGCGAGGAGTTCGAGGTGGACGTGGACGTCGAGGGCGGCGTGCCGGAACCCGACGCCGAGTTCTGACGAGCGGCGATTCGTTTTCTCGCGGCCCATCACCGACGTTTCCCGCGAGTGGCGACTCACGCCTATTCGCCGACACCGCCCCAAGTATTAGATGCATCTAATTCTCTGATTTGATAGGCACTATTTTATGTTTGCGTGTCTCAACTCCACACGCCCGATATCCATGCTAGTCGAAAAAGCGTCGTCTACTCTCCACAGACGCTCGGAAGAGCGAGCAGTTCGGCCGAGCGAGAGCGTCGAATTCGAGGCCACGTTGCCGGAGGTGCTGGCGGCGTGATAGACCTCCAGCAAGCCATCGACATCTTCGTCTTCTCGGTCAGGGACGGCTTCGTGCAGGTCAGCGCGTTCGTCGCCGTCACGGTCCTGTTGTTCAGCTACGTCCAGTACCGGACCGGCGGTCGCATCGTCCAACTCCTCGAAAACAACGAGAAGCTCCAGCCAATCGCTGGCGGCCTCCTCGGTCTGACTCCCGGCTGTGGCGGTGCCATCATCGCCATGCCGCTGTACGTCCGCGGGACGATAAGCTTCGGCACGGTCGTCGCCGCGCTCGCTGCGACCGCTGGCGACTCCGCGTTCGTCATCCTCGCGCTGGCCCCGGAAGCCGCAATCTACGCCTACGGGATGGCGTTCGTCGCCGCGGTTCTGTTCGGCTACGCCATCGACCGCTGGGGCCTCGGCGTCGGGCGAGTGGACGACGCTGTCGAGCGAGTCAGCCGCCCGATGACCGACGGCGGATTCGCCACCACGAGCGTCGCCGAGGGCGGCCCGAGCATCCCGGAGTACGAGCAGGACGCCGCCTGCGGTCACGGCCCCAGTACGGAACCCGGCGAAACCACTGCGTCCCATCTTATGACGACGCTCAGCCACGGCGTCCACGTCCTCTGGTGGGTCGTCGCCGTCGCCGGTCTCGTCGCTGGCGTGGAGTACCTGCGCCGCGGTGCCCCGGAGGTCGCGCTCGAGTTCGGTCCGACGTTCTTCGGCCTGTTCACGGTCGCCGGACTCGTCGGGACCTCGGCCTCGTTCTACCTCTACTTCGTCGGCCGCCGGTTCATCGGCGAGGGCGAGACCGGCCGAGTCCGCGACGACTTCGCCAGCACCTACGAGACCTTCCAGCACGCCGCCATGGAGACCAGCATGGTCACGGTCTGGGTCATCGCGGCCTACCTTCTGTACGAGTACGGCATGGTCGTCTTCGCGCTGGACATCGGTGCGCTCGCCGCCGCGGCGGGCGTCCTCGCTCCGGTCGCAGGTGCGGCGCTCGGCCTCGTCCCCGGCTGTGCGCCCCAAATCGTCTTCGCAGCGCTCTACGCGAACGGCGAGATTCCCTTCTCGGCGCTCACCGCCAACGCCATCAGTCAGGACGGCGACGCGCTGTTCCCCCTGATGGCAATCGACATGAAGGCCGCCATCATCGCCACGATTTACACGACGATTCCGGCGCTCGTCGTCGGCGTCGGCGTCTACGCGCTCTGGCCCTACGCCAGCTTCGGCTTCGGCGTCCTCGGCTGACGCAATCGGTGATTCCGTGCGACCACCCCTTCACCACCTACTTCGTCATCGAACACGAGGAGCCGGAAATCGGGAGCGCGGACGCCACCGAGGCCGATTACTACGAAGTCGAGAAATACAACCGGGTCTGGGGCGGCGGCAGGGGCACGGACGGAGACCGCATCGAGATTCCCTGCTTCCGGCGGTCGCTCCGGGGCGTCGTCGGACCGATGTTCGAGGCGGGGTTCGTTCTGGAGGTCCTGCGAGAGCCGCGGCCGCCGGAGACAGACGGCCCGCTCGCGTACTTCGAGGACCACACGCCGCGGTTTCTGGTCGTCCGGGCGAGAAAATCCGAGAGAGGGTGAGACGAGCCGAAATCAGTCGCTCTCGGCGTCCTGCACGTCGCCATTTCGGGATTTGTCGCGGCGACCGAAGGAGTGGCGGCCTCCTCGACGGCAATGGATGAACCTAATTATCTAACAGCATATTTGTGGCCTTCATTAAGGCTTTTTTACCGCCGTTCTGTTAGACGCGGGCACCATGAATCAGCAGACAGCGGACGCTCGCTCGAACCCCGGACACCCCCTCCAGGCCTCAACAGGAGGGTTCACCTAGATGGACCGCTCGTCGTCTCTCCGGGAGGAACCGAGCGTTGCAGACGAACTCGGTGATAACAGACACTCGTTCTCACGAAAATTCTCGACGCGCTCGTCGGTAGCGTCACAGGTACACTCGACGCGGGGTTCGGTCCCGGCGGAGCAGCAAACCAACTAACCACGAGAGTCATCGACAACAATGCCACTCGAAAACGTCGGGAACACTCCGTCCTACAGCCAGATTCAGAAGTCGTTCCTGAAGTATCAGCACCTGTTCGTGTTCACCGCCCCGGTGCTGTTCGTCACCGCGGTGTACTTGTTCGCACCCACGGGCACCACGAGTTCGGGATACTGGTTAGAGTACTGGTGGCTCTTCCCGTTCTTCCTCGCGGGCGCGACCATCGTCAACACCGTGGGAATCAGCGGGTCGGCCATCTTCGTGCCCTTCCTCATCTTCATCTTCCCGCTGTTCGCCTACCCGCTCGAACCCGAGACCATCGTGAAGGTCGGCCTCATCAGCGAGGCGTTCGGCCTGTCGAGTTCGGCCGTCGCGTTCATCCAGTACGGACTGGTGGACCGCCGACTCGCGCTCACGCTGGTCGCCGGGTCGATTCCGTTCGTCATCGGCGGCGCGCTCCTCTCGTTCGTCATCCCCGAAGTGGTGTTCCACTCGCTTCTGGGACTGGCGCTCATGGCGGCGTCCTACCTCCTGTTCAAGGCCGACCTCGGCCACGGGGAGTCTGACAGTTCCACCGAGTCCGAGACGATGGCCGACGGCGGCGAGTCGCGCGACCTCCCCGACGACAGCGGGAAACTCGGCCCCGCTGGCGTCCGCACCGACGAGGAGGGCACCGTGACCCGAGTGGACCGCGAGGGCGACGACTACGTCTACACTCGCGGGGGCTACCTGCGCCGGTTCGCCAACTACAGCATCGGCGGGACGTTTCAGGGGCTGGCCGGGTTCGGCATCGGCGAGTTGGGCATCATCTCGATGCTCGGCACGTCGGTCCCGGTCCGGGTCGCCATCGGGACCAACCACATCGTGGTCGCGCTGACCGCCATCTTGGCCTCGGTGGTCCACGTCTTCGGCGGCGGACTGGTCGGCGGTCACTCGCTGAGCATCGCCAGCACGCCGTGGAACATGGTGGTGTTCACCGTCCCGGCGACGGTCACGGGCGGCCAAATCGCGCCCTACGTCTCCAACGCGCTCGACACGGGGACCATCAAGAAGTTCGTCGGCGCGCTGTTCGCAATCATCTCGGTCGCGCTGTTCCTGATGGCGGCGGGGGGTTTCTGAGATGTATCAGGACATCCTCCTGCCGACCGACGGCAGCGACGGGACCGTCGCGTCGGTGACCCACGCGGGCGAACTCGCCGAGACCTACGACGCGACGGTCCACGTGCTGGCGGTCGCGGACAGCCGCAACCGGTTCGAGAGTCCGTCGAGCGGCGTGGCCCCCGAAGCGTGGACCGAGGCCGAGCGCGAACGCGCCGAGCAAGCCATCGAGAACGCGACGATGGCGCTCCCCGACGACGCGTCCGTCGAGACGGTCGTCGCCGAGGGCGTGCCCCAGACCCAGATTCTCGACTACGTGGACGCCAAGGACATCGACGTGGTCGTGATGGCGACGCACGGTCGGACGGGTCTGGACCACTACCTCATCGGGAGCGTCACGGAGAAAGTCGTCCGGAAGTCGCCAGCGCCGGTACTGACGGTCAGAATCGACGAGGAGTAGGTTCTCCTCGTTCCGCGGAAACTACTTCTCGCCGGAGAACGCCTCGGTCCGCATCTCGACGTAGCGACTGGGCCACTCGGTCAGGTGCGTCCCGAGCCGTTTCGGGATGGCTTCGAGCCTGTCTACCGCAGAGACGAGTCGCCCCGTTGAACTGCGCTCTCGTCCGTTCTCGTCGGAAGCAACGTCGTCGTAGCCTCTGGGAGGGTCACTCTCGAAGCTCATGCGTGTCAATGTTGTGCATTGAGGATAGTAAACCCCCGTGTTTCGGTGAACGAAACTCCGGCGTGTTGGCCCGAGGCGGAATACGAGCGTAGAGAAATATAATCATACGCTTACCATAACTAATTATGTCTTATAGAAACAATTATATTTGTGAAAAATCGGCCGCGTCCAACGAGCGCGCCCGGCCTCACAGCAGTACAGCGCGGAAGCTCACTCCTTTAGGGTGGGAGGAAGCGCGTAAACTCTATGGCACAGACCACCGATACTAGCAGGGACGACTCCCGAAATAATCGTTGACTATATAAACAAAGTTCCTAAAAAGTCTCACATGGAGGTGCAACGGACCGTCCGGGTCAAACTCGATGTGCCCGACGAGCGACAAGACCACCTCCATCAGACCATCGAGCAGTTCACTACCGCCGTCAATTACAGCATCGAGAACGGCCGCACCGACGACGGCTACCTCATTACCGCGAAAACCACTATCCACGACGAGGTCTATCACGACCTCCGTGGCGTGACTGACCTTCCAGCGAACCTCTGTGTTCGCGCCTACTCGAAGGCGGTCGAGATGATGAAGTCAACAGTCGCCGACTGGAAGCAGGGTAACAGCCGCCCCGTCCCAACGTTCGACCAGCCAACCGTCGTCTACGACAAACGCACCCTGACCATCAACGACCGAAGTGCAACCCTCTCGACAGTCGAGTCTCGTGTCGAGGTCAACTTCGACATCGGTGAGTATCAGGCCAACTACCTCGATGACGACGACTACGAGAAACGGATGGGCACACTCCATTACGACAATCAGGAGGACGAGTTCTACCTCCACATCGTCATCCAGAAAGAGGTTAAGGAGCGTGAAGGCGACCGGGTTCTCGGTGTGGACCTGAATCTCAAGAACGTGGCGGTGACCAGCACGGGGTCGTTCTACGACGGTGGTGAACTGTTGTGGGGCCAGAACCATTATTTCCGGGTGCGTCGGAGCCTCCAAGACAAAGGCACTCGTTCCGCGAGGCAGGCGTTAGCGCGACTGTCGGGGCGAGAAAACCGCTTCGTCTTGGACCGCCTGCACACCATTTCTCGACGCATCGTGAACGAAGCCCGCCAGTACGACTGCTCGTACATCGCCGTCGAGGACCTCACCCACATCCGCGAGCGAATGGACGCTTCCGACGACCAATTGAAACGCCAGATGCACTAGTGGGCGTTCCGCGAGTTACAGGAGATGATTCGGTGGAAAGCCACCGAGTACGGGATTCGCGTCGAGGAGGTGAATCCCGCGTTCTCCTCACAGACCTGCTCGAAGTGTGGACACCAGTCGAGTACGAACCGTGGTTCTGACGGCTGGTTCGAGTGCAACGAGTGTGGGTACAAGGTGGACGGCGATTACAACGCGGCGAAGAACATTGGGAAGCGGCTGTTAGCTTTACCCGAGGGCAAACGCCCCTCGGGGTTGGGCGACGGTCATCTCGCCCTCAAGAGCGGGACGTTGACTCTGAACGGCGAGTACACTGCCTTCTCCACACTGGAGACAGAAGGGGAGTCCCACGCTCAAGCCCACGAGTTTACTCGTGGGTAGATGACCGCTCGCGTTCTTCGACTTCCATCTCGGCGTCGAACTCCTCGCGCTCCGCGCCGACCTCCTCGCCGTTCGACTCCTCGAGCATCTCGTCCACGTCGTCCAGACCGAGCAACTCCTCGGTTTCGGCGTCGAACTCCAGACTCTCCAGCGACTCGCCGTCGCCCGCCACGTCGCTGCCGGTGAGGTGCTTGCCGTAGCGACCCACCAGCGACGAGAGTTCCTGCGGGAGGACGAAACTGGTCGAGTCGCCCTGTCCGATGGCGTCTAACGTCTCCATCCCCTTGTCGATGACCGCGCGCTCGCCCATCGACTCGGCGGACTTGGCGCGCAGGACGGTCGAAATCGAGTCGCCTTGGGCCTCCAGAATCTGGCTCTGCTTCTCGCCCTGCGCCCGGATGACGTTCGAGGCCTTCTCGCCCTGCGCTCGTTCGACCGCGCTCCGGCGCTCGCCCTGCGCTTCCAGAATCATCGCCCGCCGCCTGCGCTCGGCGGCGGTCTGTTGCTCCATCGCGCTCACGACGGTCGGCGTGGGCATCACCTTCTGGACCTCGACGCTCTCGACGCGGACGCCCCACTCGTCCGTGGGTCGGTCTAGCTCCTCGTGGATTCGGCTGTTTATCTCCTTCTGCTGACTCAGGGTCTCGTCGAGTTCCATGTCGCCGATGACCGCCCGGAGCGTGGTCTGGGCGAGGTCCGAGACGGCTTTCTCGTAGTCCTCGACCTCCAGATACGCCTTCTCGGCGTCCATCACCCGGATGTAGATGACCGCGTCGGCGGTGACGGGCGAGTTGTCCTCGGTGATGGCCTCCTGTTCGGGCACGTCGAGGGTCTGGGTCCGCATGTCGAAGGTGTGAGTCTTGCTCACCAGCGGCGGGACGATGTTGAGGCCCGGACTCAGCAGTTTCCGGTACTCGCCGAACACCGTCAGCGCGCGCTTCTCGTAGGGGCCGACGATTTCGACCGCGCTGGACAGCACCGCAATCGCCAGCCCGAGCGCCAGCAGACCGAGGATTACCGCGGGGTCCATGAAAGGCAGCAGAAAGAGGAGGGCGAAGACCGCGACGACGACCGCCAGTAGGCGCGTGATACTGACCCCGGCGGTGAGTCGCCCCAGTTCGTAGAACGGGTTCATGTTGCTCAGTCGATGCTATGGGCGCGTACCCTTTGACGTTTGCGCCGCGGGACACCACGACGTATTTTGTCGCTGGCCGGACAAGGCAAGCGTATGTCGAACACGCGAGTCGCGCTGGCGAAGGGGTTCTCGGTCGCGGTCGTCGTCCTGCTGGTCGCTATCGGCGCGTACGTCCTCCTCGCGCTCGGCGGGTTCTCACAGGACGGACTGCTCTACTACCTGCTGACCCTCTCGTTCGCGCTGACGGGGGCGCGAGGCATCTGGGCCGAGCGCTACAAGATTGCGACCATCGGCGCGGTCGGGATGTTCGTGGCGGCCGCGATTCAGGGCGTACAGGGTGCGCTCGCGGTCGGACTGTCGATTCTGTTGCTGGTCGCGCTTGTCGTGGGGTACTCGGGCCGGACGCGGGAGCAACTGAAGAATACCGACGCCTGAGCCATACCTAATACCGTAAGGCGTTTGGTTCGTCCGACTTATGTGTAGGTATGAGCGACGTTGCCCGCGACGACTTCGATTTTCTTGGCGAGCAACTTCTAAAGAAGTCGCAAACTCGCCCGCTTCGAGAGGAGATGGAGTCGTTCCTCAAAGAACACGAGTCTGAAGAAGACCTCGAATCGCTTCGCCGCCGCGCGAAGGGTGGAGAGAAGTTGTCGGAAATCGTCAAACAGGACCGAGACGAGCGATTCTAACAATGCAAAATCTCTTCTTCGATACCTCCGCACTCGTCAAGCGATACTACGAGGAACCCGGAACGGAATTCGTAGATTCACTCGTTACTGACGACGATACGAAGGTCGTGTTGACTTCCATCGCAGTAGTCGAGACGGTTTCGGCGTTTCGCCGGAAGTACAACCGCGAAGACATCGGCGACGACGTTCTGGACGAACTACTCGCGTCCTTCTTCGACGAGGCCCTTTCCGACTTTCTCATACTACCAACCGAAGAGTCGCTACTGGTCAATTCGTTCGAGTTAGTTCTCGATGACGACCTGCGAACTCTCGACAGCCTACAGCTCTCTGCGGCTCTGTCCGTCTCCGAAAACGTCGAGGAACTGGTTTTCGTTAGCGCCGATAAAGAGTTAGTTTCCCTTGCCGAGAACAAAGGTCTGCAAACCCAAAACCCCGACGAAGCCGAAAACTGATTTCACAACCGCGTCTGAATCGTCTCGGCAGTCTTCTCACCCACACCCTCCACTTCCCGCAGTTCCTCGACCGACGCGGCCCGAAGGCCCTCGACGCTCCCGAAGCGCCGGAGGAGCGCCCTTCGAGTCTTCGGCCCTACACCCGGAACGTTGTCGAGTTCGGTCGAAACGTCGTCCCGCAGGGTCTGGTGGTACTGGACCGCGAAGCGGTGGGCCTCGTCGCGGACTCGCTGGAGGACGTGGAGGTGGTCGGCGTCGCTCGGCCAGTCGTAGGTTCCAGACGGCGTGACGACGATTTCCTCGTCCTTGGCGAGCGCGATTGCTGGCACGTCCCAGTCGGCGTCGGCGAGGGCCTCGCGGGCCGCCTCCAGTTGCCCCTCGCCGCCGTCGATGAGGAGCAAGTCGGGATTCGGGCGGTCGTCTCGGTCCTCGACTGCCCGGTCCGCGCGCCACCTGACGAGGTCGTACATGTTGGCGTAGTCGTCGTTCTGGTCGTCTAGCTTCTTGCGTCGGTAGCCCGACTTGTCGGCCGACCCGTCGGCGAACACCACGTCGCTCCCGACAGCGTGCTTGCCCTGAGCGTGGCTCACGTCGAAGCCCTCGATTCGGCGCGGGACCGAATCGAGGTCCAGCGCGTCCCGAAGCGCCGAGAGCGCGTCGGGTTCGCTCGCTCCTCGGCGGGCGTTCTTCAGCGCGAGGTCCACGAGGGTCGCCTCCCGGCCAGCGCCGGGCACGCGGGCCGCCACGCCCTCGCTTTCGAGCCAATCGAGGACCTCCTCGTCGTCCGGGCGGTCCGAAAAGAGGAGCGCGTCGGGCAGGTCGCGCTCGGTGTAGTACTGGGTCACGAACGCCGAGAGGACGGCGCTGGCCCGGGTATCGGCGTCCTCCGCGTCCCCTTCGGGAATCGTCACGGCGTGGCGCTCGCGGTCCACGAGTTGACCCGACTCGCTGTGGAGGCGCGCGACGGTCGCCGAGTCGCCTTCGAGGGCGACCCCCAGCACGTCCACGGCGCGCTCGTCGCTCTCGGTGGCGACCGCCTCGCCAGCGCCGCCGTGGAACCCCTCCACCGCGTCGAGTTTGTCCCGGAGATTCGCGGCGCGCTCGAACTCCTGATTTCCGGCGGCCTCCTCCATCTCCCGGCGGAGCGGGTCGGCGAGGACGCCCGTCTCGCCCTCGAAGAAGCGGACGACGGACTCCACGTCGGCGATGTACGAACCCCGGTCGATTTCGGCGGTGCAGGGCGCGGTGCAGAGGCCGATGTCGTAGTCGAGGCAGGGTCGGTCGCGGTTGGCGAACTTGTGGTCCGAACAGCCGCGGACGCCGTAGGTCTCCCGCAGGGCCTTCACGACCGTCTCGACGCGGGTCTTCTTCGTGAAGGGGCCGAACACCCGCGGGCCGGAGACCGTCGGATTCTCCGAGGTCGTCGCGCCGCCGTCGCTCCGGGCGCGGGCCTCGGGATTCGGGTCGCGGGTGATTTCGATGCGGGGGAACTCGTGGTCGGTGAGTTGGACGAGCGGATAGGACTTGTCGTCCTTCAGTCGGACGTTGTACCGCGGCTGGAACCGCTTGATGAGGTTGGCTTCCAGCAGGAGGGCTTGGGTCTCGGTGTCGGTGACCGAGTAGTCGATGCTGTCGGCGCGCTCGACCATCCGGCGGATGCGCCGACTCCGCGGGTCGGCGTAGGACCGCACCCGGTCCCGAATGTCGACGGCCTTGCCGACGTAGACGACCGTCTCGCCGTCTTGAAACTGGTAGACTCCGGGTTGGCGTGGCAACTCGGCGGCGCGCTCTCGTACCGCGTCCCCGTCCATCGAGCGAGGCTAGTCGCTACGCGGCTTTGAACTTGTTCCTACGGCGGCCCGCAGGCGTCTGGCGACCTGCTCGGCGTCGTCGCCGTGGACCGGCACCCGCATGGGGTCGCGGCCCGCTCTCTCGATGACGAGTTCCCGCTCGCGGGACTTGAAATAGAGAGCGACGAGCGCACCCGCGACGATTGCCAGCAGCCCGCCGACGACCAGCAGGACGGTGGTGAGCGCGCCGAGCGCCTTCGGGAGAAACGAGACGAGTTGGGCGATGCCCGCACCGGGCGCGTCCTCGGGTGGCTGAGTCGCGCCGAGTTGGTCGAGGACGCCGCTGGCCTTCAGGAGGATGCCGCCGCCGAGAAAGACCACGCCGTAGACGCCCGCTCGAACGCTCCACTCGATGTACGACCCCTTCCCCGTGGTCTCGACGTTCGCGTCGAGGACGTTCGGTCGGTCGGCGTGGTCGAAGCGCCGACCCTCGCCGTTCGGCGTGAACACGAGAACGCGGTGAGTCGTGACGGCGACGCGCGCACCCTCGACTGTGAACTCGTCTTCGACCTCCTCGCCCTGAAAGAGCATCTCGGAGAGGCGGTCGTCGGTCGCCTGAGACAGCGGGGACTGGCTCATCGTCATTACGTGGCCGAGTCGTCGCCAAGACGATTACGGCCGATGCCCGCTACTGCAGATACCCTGCATTCGTGCCACCCGTGGTCTGTCATTCACATCCGGGTACGTCGCTTCCCTTCTTAACGCTACTGGCGCATCAACTACTGGAAATGTTGGACGGCAGAGAGAAATCGGTCCGACGCCAGACGAGAGCCGTCCCGGTGGATTCAACTCGCTTCCGGGAAAGGTTCGAGCATGGACGACGAGCAACTCTGGCTTGTCGAGCGCACGTACACCGACAAGGGCCTCGTCTCGCTGATGTACGCCACCACCGACGGCGAGCGCTGTCTCCACAAGCAACGCTCGATGAACATGCTCCGGCAGGGCGCGGACGTGACCGCCGCCACCGAGGCCGACCCGGCGGACTTGGAGTCGGTCGAGGACGCCGAGACGCGCGAACGCTACGCCAGCGAGGCGACGAAGATGGCAGAGCAACACGACCCGGACGAGGCGGTGTGAACGGGCCGAACGGAGCAATGCTAATCCCTAATTAATATAAATAATTATTGAAGAAATAGTATCGATTCCTTAGTAAGCAATTACGGAGTTCGAAACGTTTCCCTTTTCGTTCGACGCCCGACACGATAAGGCAAGGGTTTACGTAGGGGAGCGCAAAAGGCGCGACTATGACCGCCATCGAAATTGACGGAGTGACCAAGCGGTACGGCGACGTAGTCGCCGTCCGCGACCTCTCTTTCGAAGTCGAGGAGGGCGAGGTGTTCGGCTTCCTCGGCCCCAACGGCGCGGGGAAGTCCACCACCATCAACATCCTGTTGGACTTCGTGCGCCCCACAGAGGGCGAGGTCCGCGTCTTCGGACACGACGTTCACGACGAGAGCGTTACGGTCCGCGAACACCTCGGCGTCCTCCCCGAGGGGTTCTCGGTGTACGACCGACTGACCGGCAGACAGCACCTCGAGTTCGCCATCGAGTCCAAGGACGCCGACGACGACCCGGCCGAGATTCTGGAGCGCGTCGGCCTCTCGGCCGCGGACGGCGACCGGAAGGCCGGGGGCTACTCGAAGGGGATGGCCCAGCGCCTCGTCCTCGGGATGGCGCTGGTCGGCGACCCCGACTTGCTGGTGCTGGACGAACCATCGACCGGACTCGACCCGCAGGGCGCGCGCCAGATGCGTGACATCGTCCGCGAGGAGGCCGACAAGGGCACGACCGTCTTCTTCTCCAGTCACATCCTCGGGCAGGTCGAGTCGGTCTGCGACCGCGTGGGCATCCTCCGCGACGGCCAGCTCGTCGCCGAGGACTCCATCGAGGGGCTGCGCGAGACGACCAGCGCAGACACCGTCCTCCACGTCACGGTCGGCGAGGTGCCGGACGGCGCGCTCGCCGAGGTCCGGGGCATCGAGGGCGTCACCGAAGCCACTCACACGGGCAGTCGCCTCGAAATCTCCTGCGAGAACGACGTGAAGACCAGCGTCCTCTCGACGCTCGAAGAGGCGGGCGTCGAAGTCGAGGACTTCGAGACCGAGGAGGCCTCGCTGGAGGACCTGTTCATGGCCTACACCACCGACAAACAGGAGGTGGAAGCATGAGTTGGCAAGCCATCGCCCGGAAGGACTTCCAAGACGCGGTGCGCTCGAAGTGGCTCTGGGCGTTGTCGCTTCTGTTCGTCGGGGTGTTCGCGCTCCCGCCGATACTGCTGTTCTACCTCGAAATGGGCGCGACGCCCCAGCAGGGCGAGGCCGGAACGACCGACATGTTCGTGTTCCTGATGAAACAGGGCACGTCCATCCTGATTCCGCTCATCGGTATCGTCGTCGGCTACACCTCGATCACCCGAGAGCGCGAATCCGGGTCGCTAAAGCTCCTGCTGTCGCTTCCCCACTCCCGCGAGGACGTGGTGTTCGGGAAGGTCCTCGGACGGTCGGGCGTTATCGCGCTCCCCATCGCGCTCGGGTTCGCCGTCGCGCTGGTGGTCCTGCTGTTCACGTCGCTGTCGCTGAAGCTGGCGAACTTCCTGCTGTTCGCCGCGCTCACGGCGCTGCTGGGACTCGTGTTCGTCGGCCTCTCGGTCGGCCTCTCGGCCGCCGCGAGTACCGGCAAGCGAGCGATGGTCGCCGCCATCGCGCTGTTCGTCTGGTTCGTCGTCCTCTGGAACTCCTTCGCCAATCAGGTCGTCAACGCGCTGGTCAAGTACGTCGGCATCAGCGAGGCCGCCAAGTACGAGACGGTGCTGTTCCTCAAGCTGCTGAACCCGACGCAGGCCTACAAGACGCTGGTGGACGCCTTCCTGATGGATTCGGCGCTCCAGTCCCGCGTCTACATGTTCGGCATCTTCAAGCGAAAGACCGTCGCGCAGGCGTTCGGCGACTCCCTGCCGGTGTACCTCTCGGACCCCTTCGTCGTCGCCTACCTGCTGGCGTGGCTGTTCGTCCCGGTCGCAATCGGCCTCTGGAAGTTCTCGAAAGACGACCTCTGAGCCACCCAGCCATCTGAAAGATATATTTCCACCCTAAAATATTACTTTCCACGGTCCGTACGTTCGAGTATGCCGACCGACGAGAACGCCGACAGACCGCCTTCGATAACCGAAATCGACCCCTTCGACTCCGAGGAACTGTCCGGCGATACTCCGGAGAATGTGGGCGAGGCAGTGACCGAAGAGTGGAAGGCGTCCACGACCGCGTTCCAGCGGATTCACACCGTCCTCAAAAACACCTACGAACCCCGTACTACCGGGGAAGTCGCTGACGCGGCCGCCACCACAAAGCCGACTGTTCGAAAACACGTCGAACCGCTTGTGGAGGCAGGGATGGTCGTCAAGCGAGAGCGTGGAAACGGTGTCCAATACGTCTGGAACCAAACTCAGCGGCGCATCAACCGCGTGGCGGAACTCGCAGACGAACACTCGTCGGTCGAACTCGACAGGAAAATCCGCCGGGCGAAAGAACGAATCGCGGCGTTCGAGCGCAAGTACGGCGTGGAGTCACCGAACGAACTAGCGAAGGCACTCGACCCGGACGACGACGCTGGATGGGATGATTTGGCGACGTGGCGAACGCTCGAAGATGACCTGAAGCGACTCGAAGCCGCCCAGACCGTAGGAGAATATCTCGGAGCCGAGTCGGTAGTCGGCAGACGTGACACGTCGAACCATGCGTAGACAGGATAAGGGAACAATCTCCCGGAGCAAGTTAGAGACGGTCGAAACGACCTTCCGAAATCGCCTCAACGGTCTCGTCAAATCAGGGGAATGGATTCCCGACTACGACGTCGGACCGAACGAGCTTCGAATCGAACTCTGGGACGGGATTCACGCGGATAGGTCTCGTTTCGACGTGGCGTGGTGGACGAAGCACGGCTACAGATACCACTACGTCGAAGACGGCGGAGGAAGTGAAAGCGACAGCCACGATAGCGAGCGAGACAGCACTGGCCTCCAGTTCCGATTCGGGTGGGAGAACAGACCCGAGTACCCGGACAAGCATTTCCACCCGCCGGAAAACCTCGACGCGCATCGGGAGTCCTGCATCGAACACGAGGACGTGAAGCGGGTCACGCTCGCGGTCATCAAGTGCTGGCACGCCGCGGCGACAGCCAGCGACCCCGAGAAACTGAACGCCCTCTCGAATCCACCCTAAGCCGCCCGCTGGCGACCGGCGAACTACAGAACCCCGCGGTCGCTCAGAAGCTCTTCGAACGCTTCCTGCCCGTCCAGCACCGGCACGTCGTTGTCGTCAGCATCGTCGAGTTTCGTCTGGCCGGGGCTGTCGCCCGCGACGAGGAGATCCGTGTTACCAGAGACGCTACTGGTCGCGTTCGCGCCGTGGTCCTCGACCAACTCTTGGGCCTCGCTCCGGGTGTAGTCCTCCAGCGACCCCGTGAACACGAAGGTCAGGCCGTCCAACTCGTCGCCGGTCTCGGTCGCGCTCGGGGTCTCCAGCGGGCCGACTGCCTCGAGCAGGTCGTCGATAACGCGCTCGTTTTGCTCCGATTCGAAGAACTCCGCGATTTGCTCGGCCACCTTCGGGCCGATGCCCGCGACGGCTTCCAGTTCGTCGCGGGTCGCGGTCCGAACCGCGTCGAGGTCGCCGAACTCGCGGGCGAGGTCGGTCGCCGTCGCCGGGCCGACCTTCGGGATGCCGATGGCCGAGAGGAAATCGCGCAGTCGAGGGTGTTTGGAGGCGTCGAGTTCCTCCATCAGGTTCTCGGCGCTGGTTTCGCCCCAGCCGTCCAGTTCCACAAGGTCGTCCGTCTCGATTCGGTAGAGGTCCGCGAGGCTGTCCTCGATGAGTCCGGCGTCGATGAGTCGCTGGACGCGCTCGCCGCCCAGTCCCTCGATGTCGAGGCCGTCCTCGCTGGCGTAGTACTCGACGGCGCGCTGGAGCTGCGCGGTGCAGGCCAGCCCGCCGGTGCAGTAGGCCATCGGGCCGTCGAACTCGACCGCGCTGTCGCAGACCGGGCACCGCTCGGGGAAGTCGTAGTGGCCCTCGGCGTGCTTCTCTACGACCTCGGCGACGTAGGGAATCACGTCGCCAGCGCGCTCGACTTTGACCTCGTCGCCGACGTTGACGTTCATCGAGGCGATTTCGTCGGGGTTGTGGAGGCTGGCCCGGGACACCGTAACGCCGCCCACGTCCACCGGTTCGAGGAGCGCGACGGGAGTGAGCCGCCCGGTCCGGCCGACCTGCACCGTGATGTCCGTGATGGTCGTCACCTCGGAGCGCGCGGGGAACTTGTAGGCGAACGCCCACCGGTAGTGGCGCTCGGTGGTCCCGAGGCGGTCGCAGGTGGCCAAGTCGTCCACCTTGACGACCACGCCGTCGATTTCGTAGTCCAAGTCGGGCCGGTCGTCCATCAGGCGATTCCGGTAGTCGATGACCGCCTCCACGTCGTCGGTGCGCTCCGAGCGGTCGTTGACCTTCAGGCCCCACCTCGGCAGGGTCTCGTGCTGTTCCCAGTGGGTCTCGAAGTCGTACGTCGAGTCCAGCACGTCGAAGAAGAACACGTCGAGGGGTCGCTCGGCGGTCACGGAGGGGTCGAGTTGGCGCAGGGTTCCGGCGGCGGCGTTCCGGGGGTTGGCGAAGGGGTCCTCGCCGCGCTCGACTCGCTCGCGGTTGAGTTCCTGAAAGTCACTCTCGGGGATGTGGACCTCGCCCCGGAGGACGAGACGCTCGGGATAGTCCCCCCGGAGTCGGTGGGGCACGCTGGCGATGGTCCGGACGTTCTCGGTCACGTCGTCGCCCTCGTAGCCGTCGCCGCGGGTCGCCGCCTGCACGTACTCGCCGTCCTCGTAGACGACCTCGACCGACAGGCCGTCGAACTTGGGTTCGCAGACGTAGGTCACGTCCCCGTCGGTCTCGCGCTCCATTCGGTCGGCGAACTCCCGCACGTCCTCGGCCTCGCCGCTGGAGTCGATGGAGAGCATCGGCGTGGCGTGTTCGAGGGTTTCGAGTTCGTCCAGCGGTTCGCCCCCGACGCGCTGGGTCGGACTGTCCGGCGTCTGGAGGTCGAAGGCGTCTTCGAGGTCCTGCAACCGAGTGAACAGCGCGTCGTAGGTCCGGTCGGCGACGACGGGGTCGTTCTCGACGTAGTAGCGGTAGTCGTGGTACCGGACGGCCTCGCGGAGCAGTTGGACCTGCTCGCGGGCTTGCTCGTCGGTCAACTCCTCGACCGGCCGGAAGTCGGTGTCCGGCTCCTCGACGTAGGGGTTCTCGTCCGCGCTGACAGTGGCCATTATCGGGTGCTTGTCCCTTCTGTGGTAAAAATCCGGTCTTCGGGCGAAGGCGTTCGGCGAAAGAAAACCCAACGCGGATAGCAATATAGATAGTTCCTTACTATAATAGATTCTATTCTTAACATAAGGATATATTTCCGAGTTCGGCCACACGCTTCGCGGGACCGGACCGAAACCGAACGACCTAAGGAGGGTGCGTGATACCGCCACCCAAGCCGATGTCCGCCCCCGCAGACTCCTCCGAATCGTCCGACTCGCTCGAATCGACCCCCGAACCGTCCGCCTCCTCCACTCCCGACGACCGCTCGACCGGCGCGTCCGAGGTCGCAGACGACGCCGACGAGTCGGCGTCGTCGGCCCCCGAATCCGCTCATTCCGGCGAAGACCCTCGAATGAACGACGACTACGTCCGCACCGTCACCCACCCCGAGGGCGACGTGACGCTGGTCGGGGTCGTCCACGACCACCCCGCGAGTGTCCACCGCGCCCGCGAGGTGGTCCGCGAGCGCAGTCCCGCGGTCGTCGCGCTCGAATCGCCGCCGCTGGCGACGCCGCTGTACGAGGCCTACGCCAGCGACGCCCGGACCCCGCCGTCGTTCGGCGGCGAGATGAGCGCCGCGGCGCAGGCGGCCCGCGAGGAGAACGCCGAAGTCGTCGGCGTCGACGCGCCCACGACCGACTTCTTCGCGCGACTCGCCAGAAACTGCTGGTCGGAGCGCGCGTCGGTCGGGACGCTCCGGCGCGTCGCCTCTGGCGTCGCCTCCGTGACCCGCCACGCGCTGACCTGCCGGGTCGCCGCGACAGTCGCCGAGCGCACCTCGCTCCGCGTCGAGGTGGACGCCCCCGTCGACCACGACTGCTCGCGCACAGATTCGCCAGCGGAGCAGGCCCGCGACGAGCGCAGGCAGGCCCGGCGCTCCCAGTCGCTGCTCCGGGCGTTCGACCCGCCGCGGCCGGTCCGCCTCCGCGACGACACCCGCGAGGAGTGCATGGCCGACGAACTCCGGGCGCTGCGCTCGGAGGGGAGAACAGTCGCAATCGTGGGTATCGACCACCTCGACAGCGTGGCCGAGCAGATAGAATAGGGGGTTAGTTCTCGACTTCCGACTCGACGGCCATCTCCAGCCCGTTCACGAGCGCGGTCAGTTCCTCGTTCGAGGCCGTGATGGTCTCCATCCCGCTGGAGACCTCCGACATCTCGGTGGCGGCCTCGTCTATCATCGTCGCCACTTCTTCGGCGCTCTTGGCCTGCTGGTCGGTCGCGCCCGCGACTTCTTCGATGCCGTTCGAGACCTCTTCGATGGCCTCGCCGACCTCCTGAAGCGTCCCCATCGCGTCCTCGACGCGGTCGGTGCCGCGCTCGACGCGCTCGCTGGTCGTGTGCAGACTTTCGAGGGTGTCGTCGGTGTACTGCTGGATTTCGCCGATGGTGCCCTCGATTTCGTCGGCGTGGTTCTGGGTCTCCTCGGCCAGTTCCTTGACCTCCTCGGCGACGACCGCGAACCCGGACCCGGCCTCACCGGCGCGGGCGGCCTCGATGGAGGCGTTGAGCGCCAGCACGTTGGTCTGGTCGGCGATGTCGTTGATGACCGCGACCACGTCGTCGATGCGCTCTACCTTCTCCTGGAGCGTCGCAAAGTCCGATTCGACGCTCGACCGGGCGTCCTCGACCCGGTGCATCTCCTCGATGGCCTCTTTCGAGTGGTCGATACCGTCTTCGGCGAGTTCCTCTGCCCGGTCGCTGACGGTGTTGACCTCCTCGGCGCTGGCCGCGATTTCCTCGGTGGTCGCGCTCAGGTCGGCGACCTCCTCGTTGAGGTCCCGAATCTTCTTCGACTGGGAGGCCGACAGCGCGTTGATTTCGTCGGCGTTCTCGGCGATGTCGCCGGTCGCCATCTCGAGTTCTTCGACCGCTGGCTGGACCTCCTCGGTGAGCGTCTCGCGGAGCGACTCGGCCTCCTCGCGTGCTTCGCTCGCGGCGTCCTCCTCGTCGCCCGCCTCGTAGGCGTCGGCCGCGAGTTGTACGTCGCGGGTGGTCGCCCGAAACACGGCCTGCATCCGGTCGGCAGTCTCTCGGACCGCCTGATTGACCGCCTCGTCGTCGCCGAACTCGGCGGACACCTGCGAGACGATTTCGGGGATGACGGCCTCGCGGAAGGCCGCGTACATCCCGACGTGGTCGGCCAGCGACACGTCCGCCATCCGGTGTAACTGCCCGCCGCGGACGCGGTCCCGGAGCAAGTCGTCGCCGTCGACGTCGTCCCGACCGAGTCTCGCCAACTGCTCTTTCTGGGCGCGCTTGAGTTCCTCGGCCGTGTACGAGTCGTCCGCGTCGAGTTCCGGACCGGAGATGTCCTCGTAGACCGATTCGACTGCGTCGTCGCTCGCGGCCTCGAAGTCGAGGCCCCGAAGGTGGTCCGCGTCGGACTCCGAGACGTCTGTGAGCGTAGACGGACGCTCGACTTCCGCGGGAACGAAGTCGCCTGCGAACTCCGGTTCGCCGTCCGTGGAGTTTTCGCTTCGTGACATTACCACGAGACTCGATAGATGCACTCGTCGCCGCCGTCGTCGCGGCAGGTCTCGCTCTCCTCTTCGACCTCGACGATCGCGCTATCGGGGCTGAACTTCTCGGCGACGGCCGTGATGAGGCCCACGTCGAGGTCACAGGGATACGGGTTCTTACAATAGACGAGACGCTCGTTGGGACCGGTCTCCTCGAACTCGTAGTAGCCGATTTCGCCGCCGCGGTGGTTCATCTGATACGCTTCCTCGATGGATTGGAGGCCCTTACCGACCGTGTCGATTCCGGGCGGCCACTCGGCGTTTTCCGGAATTTTCTTGCCGATATTCCGCAAGGTCTGGGGCCCAATCGTGTCGGCGACCGACTTGAACGAGTCGAGATACGCCTGCTGGGGATACCACTCGCCGGGCTGTGGCTCGCCGATACCCTTCTCGTCGAGCGTCTCTTGCATCCGTTTCTCGAAGACGCTAGAAAGTTCACCGACGCCCGCTAACATCGAGCGAACTGCCTGCCCATCGACTTCGACACCATCGTCGAACGCTTCGAACTGCGTCATGTCAACATCTCCCTTTCCAGCCGACATATATCTTTCCTACATTTAAATAAAAATAATAATATGGTAAAGGGGACGAATGCGCCCCGTTCGTATAAAATTCGCTTTGTTTTAGTATGTCATAAAAAGCTTTAAATAATCGGTTAACTCCGGTTCAGCGGTTGCCTCGGAGTCGTATCTCGTCGTCGGTGACGGTATCGACGGCCTGCTCTTGGAGCGGGTAGGTGTCCTCGTCGCGGTCGCCCCAGTCGAGTTTGGCCTTGATTTTGTCGGTGATTCCGGGGTCAGGTTCCACGTAGGCGGTGCCGTGTTCTACTTCCGAGACGATGCCGACTTCGTCGCCGTCTACGACGACTGACTTCCCCTCGTCGTCCTCACTAAATTGTGCCATAGCAACGGTGATACACCGAGGTCCGGTAAGGAAACTTTGGCCTTTGCCTGTCACGATTGGGGCGGAGTCAGACGGCCCCTGAAGACATGGCGGAAATTGCGAAGACCCCGCGTACTTATGCCGGGTCCGGACAAGGATGGACACATGCGCGAGGACTTCCTCCTGCTGAACCCCGGACCAGTCCCGACGACCCGGGACGTGCGACAGGCGATGAGCGAACCGATGGTCTCGCATCGGTCGGCCGAGTTCGAGGCCGTCTACGAGCGTGCCCAAGACGCTCTCGACTACGTGTTCACCCAATCGACGCTCGACGGCGAGGAGACCGCGAGCGACGGCACCAGCCTCATCTTCAACGGGACCGCGACGATGGCGATGGAGGCCGCGGTGGCGAATCTGGTCGGCGGTCTGAGCGGCCGCGAGAAAGACGGCAAGGTCGTCCCGCTGGTCAACGGCAAGTTCGGGCGGCGGTTCAAGCGAATCGCCGACCGGTACGCCTCGGTCGAGCCCGTCGAGGCCACGTGGGGCCAGTCCATCGACCTCGACGCCGTGGCCGAGACCGTGGACGACGACACCGACGTGGTGACGATGGTCCACAACGAGACCTCCACGGGCCTATTGAACCCGGTCGAGGAGGTCGGCGAAATCGCCGCGGAACACGACGCCACCTTCGTCGTGGACGGCGTGACCTCCATCGGCGGCGACGAGTTCCGCATCGACGACTGGAACGTGGACGTGGCCGTGACCGACGCTCAGAAGTGTCTGGCCGCTCCTCCGGGGACCTCGGCGATGTACGCGACCGAGGCCGCCCAAGAGCGCTTCGACGGCGACGCCGCGCCCTTCTACGAGGACTTAGACTGGCACCTCCGGAAGGCCGACTCCCATCAGACGCCGTTCACCAGCGCGGTCCCGCTGTTCCGCGGCCTCGCGGTCGCCGTCGAGAACATCGTCGAGGAGGGCATGCCCGAGCGAATCGAGCGCCACCGCGAGCAGTCGACGGCCTTCCGCGAGGCGTTCACCGCGATGGGCCTCGAACTGTTCGCCGAGCGCAACGAGGCCACCGAGTATTCGAACACCCTGACCGGCGTCTCGCTCCCGGCCCACACCCGCGAGAACCCCGAGGAGTTCTTCGACGCCGTGGAGGCCCGCGGCGTCTCCATCTCGGGCGGGCAGGCCCACCTCGGCGGCGAAATCTTCCGCGTGAGCAACATGGGCAACCTCTCCAGCGAGCAGATTCTGCGCGGCGTGCGGACGATTGGGGAGGCGTTCGAGGAGACCGGCGAGGACGTGGACACCGAGGCCGGAATCGAAGCGGCGCGTTCGGAACTTCGGTGAGATAGTCGATTATGTAAAGTTCGGTAATTTTTTATCTTCCCGGTGGTCGAGAGTTTATTGAATGGCTCCAGAGCCGAGTACCGCCGAGGAGGTGTCGGAGACGCCGGACGGGATTCGAGAGTTGAAACTCGGCATCCTTCGAGAGTGGCTCAAAGTCGTCTACGTCATTTCGACGTTCATCTCGCTAAACGTCATTCCGGGTCTTCTCTTCGCCACGGTCGTCGTTCTCGAAACAGTCGTGACGAACGTACCAAATCTAACGCTACAACCATTAGCGATTCACGCGACGAGTAGCGAAGGAGTACCGGTGACAAAGCTTATAAAAAGTTTCGTCGTATTAGATGTCATACGTAATCTACTCAAACTCTACTGGAAAGGACAGCCGAATATCCAACTGAAACCCGACATTCCGGAGGCAAACGATGACTAAACACGACGTTTACTGGCCCGAGATGGGTATCGAGAACGACGAGGACACAGCCGGGTCAGAGGCCGTGAAAGAGTGGACTGAACACCCCACGCTCCGGAAAGTCCTGCTGACCATCTATCTCGGGACCGAAATCATCCGAATCGCCGCGTTCGGTGCAATCGCGGGTGCGGTACTGGTCGGTGCGGTTCACCTCGGAATCGACTTCGATTCGAATACCGCGATACTCTGGGGATTCATGGCGGCGGTGGCCTTCGTGATGGGCATAGACGAACTCTCGAAGAAAGTGGTGGACTACAGCATCCAGTACGGCGCATTTCTGGTGGCGACAGTCGTCGTGGTTTCGCTCCTCCAGTTGTATCTTGACCTCAAGGAGCGCCGGAACTCGATAGACGACCCCTCCGCGCTCGCGTCGTCGCTCCCCATCGAGAGCATTCCGCTCCTCGAACTCTACGAGCGGCGTAATCGACTGATGTGACTCAGTCCTCGTCGTGATTTTTTACCACTTAGACAACTATAGATGTGTTAAAGGCAATTTTTTAGTTTCTTATCACACATCTATAATTGTCTAGTGGTGACTCTCGGTACTTCTCGTGACGAGAAGCGGAAGTCCCCACTACAGACGCCGACTTTTTTCAAATCCCCCTTCGAAGCCGACACTCGTGCCCTCTGACGGCGCCTCCGACCTCGGTGCGAAACTCGACCGCATCAGCTACCTGCTGGTCGCGGTCGTGGTGCTTCAAATCGTGGAAATACTCGACCTCGACCCGACCGGTCTCGCGTTTCTCGCCGTGGTCGGGTTCTTCATCGGCATGCTCTACAACGCCGACCTGTAGCCGATTCCGGCAACGAGAAACCGCCCCAACTCACCCGCTGAACACGCTCACACCCTCCGGATTGATTCGAAGGAAGGCCGGAATCGAGACCAGCGCGATGGCGATTTCCAGCGCGCCCGCCGTCAGGAACGCCGCGAGGAAGCCGACCTCGTCGGCGACCGTCCCGCCGACGAGGACGCCAGCCAGAAAGCCCAGACTCCCGCAGGCGTTGAACCCGGCCATCGCGGTCCCGCGACCAGCGTCGGAGGCGAGGTCCGAGACCAGCGCCATCGTGGCCGGGGCCATCAGCGCGCCGATGACGCCCACGACCACCATCCCGACCGCGGCGGTCGGAACCGTGGGCGAGACGCCGACGCCAACCACGGCGAAGCCGTAGAGCGCCGACCCGGCGACGATTGGGGCGGTCCGGCCGATGCGGTCCGAGAGGACGCCGAAGGGGTACTGAAGGAGCGCGAAGGGTCCGAAGAACAGACCCAGCATCAGGCCGGTCGCGGCGGCGTCGAGGTCGAACGCCTGCCGGAAGTAGACCGTGCCGACCAGCGCGAAGAATCCCGCGGTGAACCGGTCCACGAACCCGAAGACGTAGGGCAGGCCCAGCACCGGGCGCTCGGCGAGCACGGCGAACGCGCGGCGGACTCGGCCCTCTCGACCTCCCTGTTCGCCATCCCGTCCGTCGCCCGAGGAGGGCGCGCGGTCGGGTATCGACACCGCCAGCGCCCCGGCGACGACCAGCAGGCCGCCCGCGGCGTAGAGCGGGACCAGTCCGCCGAATCCGTAGAGTCGCCCGCCGAGCGGTGCGCCGATGGCGGTCCCGAGGCCGATGGCGATGCCCGCCGCGCCCATGTTCTTGCCGTGGCCGCCCTCCAGGTCCATCAGCATCGTCATCGCCAGCGAGAACGCCCCGATGGTGGTCGCGCCCTGCACCGCCCGGAGCGCCAGCACCCCGCCGAACGACAGCGAGAGCGCGCCGGGCGCGATTGCCAGCGCGAAATAGCCCAGCGCACCGCCGAACGCTCCAAGCACCACGAGCGGGGTCCGGTATCCGAGGCGGTCGCTGACCGCGCCCCAGACCCCGGCGAAGGCGACGAACGCGGCGAACTCGGCGGCGAGGAACCACATGCTGGCGTCGAGCGTCGTGGTCGCGCCGACCGCGGCCACGAGGTCCGGCACGCCGGGATACAGGAGGACCTGCGCGAGGAGGACCGCGAACACGACGACCGCGAGTCGGAGTCGGTCGCATCGAATAGAGGTCACGGAAACGTTCGGAGATGGGGAGCGCGCCGTCTTATAAGCCGTGATAGAACCTCAATCCTCGAACGTGATGGTTTCGCTGGCCGGGTCGATTTCCACGGTCCCACCGATGGGAATCGCCGCGATGGGGGCGGTGTGGCCGAACTCCACGTCGAAGACGACCGGCGCGTCGGGGTTGTACTCGCCGACGACCTCCGCGATGGCCTCGCGCTGGTTCTGTCGGTACTCGGCGCGGGCCTCCGGGCCGGGGTCCTCGAAGAGGTTGCGGGCCTTGGCCCGACCCACGAGGACGCCCGCGAACTGTTCCAG
This sequence comes from Halorussus ruber, assembly GCF_004765785.1. Lineage (GTDB taxonomy): Archaea > Halobacteriota > Halobacteria > Halobacteriales > Haladaptataceae > Halorussus > Halorussus ruber. The sequence goes on from NZ_SBIT01000002.1 coordinate 273,763, forward strand.
TAGGCCGCGCTCGCCCATCCCGATGAGGGACTGCCGGACGTCCATCGCGGAGGGGAGTTCCTCGGAGGTCTCCAGCAGGAGGACCTTTCCGTCCAACTCCTCGGGGTCGGGAAGGTAGCGCCCGGTCCGGAGTTGCATGTCCACGATTTCGAGGCACCCGCCCCACGTCCGGCCCGAGACGATCGTTTCCGGACCCCGCCACGTCCGGCCCGGATTGGGTTCCAGCTCGCGGTGTCGGTCCAAGTTGTCGGGGTCGGCCCAGTCGAGGTCCTCGTCGGTGAACTCCTCGGCGGGCCGAATCTCGCCGAACTCGCCGAGGTCGTCGGCGAAGAGGGCCGTTTCGAGGTACTCGACCGTGTAGTCGTGCATCGACCCCTGCATGGCGAAGTCGGTCAGGACGGTCCCGCCGTAGAACGAGGCGATGCCGAGGTTCCAGAGGTACAGTTGGAGGTTGGTGTTGTCGCTGATGCCGAAAAAGCGGGTCGGGTTCTCCCGCAGGACCTCGGGGTCGAGATGCTTCAGGATGCGGACTTGGTCGAACCCGCCGAGGACCGTCACGACGCCCGAAATCTCGGGGTCTTCGAAGGCGTCCATCACGTCTCGGGCGCGCTCCTCGGGGTGGTCGTAGAGGTACTCGACGTCCTTCTGGGCGGTCGGGAACTCGACCGGTTCGAGGTCGAAGACCTCGCGCAGACGCTCCAGTCCGAGTTCGTAGACGTGAGGGTACTCGACAGCGCGGTTGGAACCGGGCGCGACGATTGCCACCTTGTCGCCCCGGTCCAGCGCGGGCGGGACGACGAACTCGCCGGCCGAGTCCGGGGCCTCGTCGGTGGATTCCGAAGACTCGTTCATGGCCGGGGATTCGATGTCGGGTTTCGTATGGTTTTCGGAGGGGCGAGCCAATCCCACAGGTTGATGGCGGGCGGTTCCCAGCACTTCCGCATGGCCGACCCCGAACTCCTCGCGCGCCTCGACAGAATCGTCCTCCTGCTCGCCGCCCTCCTCGCGGTCGAACTGCTGGAAGCGTTCGGGTGGGACGCGACGGGGGTCGGATACGCGGTCATCGGCCTCGCAGTCGTCGGATTCGTCTTCCTCTGGGGGAAATCGGTCGTCGGACTCGTCGTCGGGGAGGAGCTTTAGATGACCGACCCGGACGATTTCGCAGACGAAATCGACCGTCTCGGCGACAAACTCGACCGCCTCACCTACCTGCTGGTGGCGCTGGTCGTCTTCCAACTGTTCGACCTCTTCGGCGGTGCGCTCGCTCAGTTCGCCGTCATCGCGGTCCTCGCGCTCGCCGCCGTCTCGGTCGTTGTCCTCCTACTCGGACTCGCCGACGCGTTCTGACGCTCGGTCCGCTACCGGGGGAACCTGCCCCGTCGCGCTCGGCGTCCCGTCCTCGCCCACCACAGGCCACCCGTTCCGCCACCGAATCCGGTCGAGCATCAGGACTCTCCTCGGGGTGTCCTCGACCCACGGATTCGCTCTCTCGTAGGCGTGATAGAGCATCCACCACCCGCCGCGCTCGTCGCGGACCACGGCGCAGTGGCCCGGCCCGGCGAATCGCTCGTCGCCCTCCAGAATCGTGGTCCCGGTCGCGTTCTCGGCGGTCAGACGCTCTCCGGCTCGGTTGCGGTACGGCCCCCGGAGGCGCTCCGCTCGGCCGACGACGACGCGGTAGGTGCTTCGCGCTCCTCGACAGCAGGTGCCCCGCGAGCCGAACAGGTAGAAGTCGCCCTCGCGCTCCACGACGTAGGGTGCCTCGACGCCGTCGCCAGCGACTCGGAATTTCGCGTCCGGACCTCCGGCAATCGAGAGGCCGTCGTCTTCGAGCGGGACGCCGTAGATGCCTCGGCGACTGCCCCAGAACAGGACGGGGCCGTTTTTCGCCTCGAACAGCACCGGGTCGATGGAGTTCGGCACGCCGATGTTGTCGGTTCGGAACAGGCCTCCTCGCGGTTCGAAGGGTCCGGTCGGGTCCGAGGCGGTCGCCACGCCGATGCCCTCGTTCGGCGCGCCAAATTCGGCGTCGGAGTAGTAGAGCAGGATTCGGTTCCCGAGTTTCCCGACGCCGGGTGCCCAGAGGCCGCGGTAACGCGACCAGTCCGGCATCTCGGCGAACGCGGGGCCGACGAACTCCCAGTCCACCAGATTCGGCGACCGCAGAATCGGAATCAGCTCTCGCTCGGGGCCGACCCCCGGTTTCCACGGATGGTAAGTGCCGTAGGCGTAGTAGGTGCCATCGACGCGAAGCACGTCGGGGTCGGGGAAGATGCGTTCGTAGACCGGGTTTCGGTAGGCGTCCTCCACGTGGTCGGGCACGTCCGAGCGCCCGCGAGCAGTTCTGCGCGCGAGGACAGGACCGAGAGCGAGCGCGCCTGCGCCGACGCCTGCGAGGAGTTCGCGCCGATTCACGTCGGAGCCACGACGGGGAGTCGCTAAAGTCCTCTGTCCGTTTCAGCAAGCCTTGCCGTAACTGACGGTTATAACTCCGAGTAGAAATATGCGTGTAGTACATGACCGACGAGGACGCCCAGCGGCGCTTCGCCACCCGGAGCCTCCACGCGGGCCACGGGGCCGACCCCGCGACGGGGGCGCGAGCGCCGCCCATCTACCAGACGACCTCCTACGAGTTCGAGGACGCCGACCACGCCGCGGACCTCTACGCGCTCGACGCCGAGGGTGACATCTACTCGCGCATCTCCAACCCGACGGCTCGCGCGCTCGAGGAGCGACTCTCCTCGCTGGAAGGGGGCGAGGGAGCGGTCGCCACCGCCAGCGGGATGGCCGCGTTCGACTCGCTGGTGTTCGTGCTGGCCGAGTCGGGCGACAACGTGGTCTGCTCGACCGACACCTACGGCGGGACCACCGCCCACCTCCGGCACAACGCCAGCAAGCGCGGCGTCGAACCGCGATTCGTGGACACGCTCGACTACGAGGCCTACGAGGAGGCCGTGGACGAATCGACCGCGTTCGTCCACGTCGAGACGGTGGGCAACCCCTCGCTGGTGACGCCGAACTTCGAGCGGGTGGCCGAAATCGCCCACGACGCCGGGGCACCCCTCGTGGTGGACAACACCTTCGCCACCCCCGCGCTCTGTCGGCCCCTCGAACACGGCGCGGACGCGGTCTGGGAGTCCACGACGAAGTGGCTCCACGGGAGCGGAACCACGGTCGGCGGAGTCGTGGTAGACGGCGGAAGTTTCGACTGGGAGGAACACGCCGAGGAGTATCCCGAACTCGCGGGCCAGAACCCGGCCTACCACGACACCGACTTCTCGCGGGACTTCCCCGAGGCTCCGCTCGCCGCCGCGGTCCGGTGGCGGGCGCTCCGGAGTCTGGGCAACCAGCAGTCGCCATTCGACGCGTGGCAGACGCTGCAGGGCTTGGAGTCGTTCCCCCTGCGGATGGACCGCCACAGCGAGAACGCCGCAATCGTCGCGGAGTACCTCGCCGACCACGACGAGGTCGCGTGGGTCGCCTACCCCGGTCTGGAGAGCCACGAGACCCACGAGAACGCGAGTCGGTATCTTGAGGGCGGATACGGCGGGATGATTGCCTTCGGCCTCGAATCGGGATTCGAGGCCGGAAAGGCGTTCTGCGAGAACGTCGAGTTGGCGAGCTTTCTGGCGAACATCGGCGACGCCAAGACGCTGGTCATCCACCCCGCCAGCACGACCCACGCCCAACTCTCGCCCGAGGAGCAGGAGTCCGCGGGGGTCTCGCCCGACCTGATTCGCCTCTCGGTCGGCATCGAAGACCCCGCGGACCTGCTGGCGGACGTAGAGCAGGCCATCGAGGCGGCCACTTCCACATCATGAACCGGACGCGAGACGTTGCCGACCTCGGGGAGTTCGAGTTCGAGTGCGGCCGGTCGGTCCCGCTCGAAGTCGCCTACGAGACCTACGGCGAGTACGACGGCAACAACGCGGTGCTGGCCTGTCACGCCCTGACCGGGAGCCAGCACGTGACCGGACCGAGGCGCGGGAGCGACGACGAAAACGGCACGAGCGGACAGGCCTCGGCGTGGTGGAGCGACGTGGTCGGGCCGGGCAAGGCTATCGACACCCGCGAGTACTTCGTCGTCTGCGCGAACGTGCCGGGGTCGTGCTACGGGACGACCGGCCCGGCCAGCATCGACCCGGAGACCGGCGACCCCTACGGCACCGACTTCCCGCCGGTCACGGTCGGCGACTGGACCCGAGCGCAGGCCCGACTGCTGGACCTCCTCGGGGTCGGTCCGCTCCGCGCCGTCGTCGGCGGGAGCGTCGGCGGGATGAACGTCTTGGAGTGGGCCAAGCGATTCCCCGAGCGCGTGGACCGAATCGTGCCGGTCGCCACCGCGGCCCGCCTCGACCCGCAGATGCTCGGTATCGACGCCGTGGCCCGGCGGGCCATCACGACCGACCCGAACTGGAACGGCGGGGAGTACTACGGCACCGACGAGGAGGGCGACCCCCGGCCCGAACCGAACGAGGGCCTCGCGGTGGCCCGCCAGTTGGGCCACCTCAGCTACCTCTCGAAGGACTCGATGGACCGGAAGTTCGGCCGCCGGTCGGCGGGCCGGGCCGGAACCGCCGAGGCGTTCGCTCCGGACGACCCCGCGGGGGAGTTCTTCCCCTACCGCGAGGTCGAATCCTACCTCGACTATCAGGCCGAGAAGTTCGTGGAACGCTTCGACGCCAACAGCTACCTCTACCTGACCAGAGCGATGGACGACTACGACCTCGCGGAGGGCTACGACTCGGACGCCGACGCGCTCGCCGGGTTCTCGGGCGAGGCCCTCGTGGTCAGTTTCACCGGGGACTGGCACTTCACGGTCGAGCAGTCCGAGCGCCTCACCGCCGCCTTCGAGACGGCGGGCGTGGACACCGCCCACCACGTCGTCGAGAGCGACCACGGCCACGACGCCTTCCTCGTGGAACCCGAGGAGGTCGGGCCCCCGATTCGGGACTTCCTGTCGGCGGGTCTGGACGGGAAGGCCGTGAGCGACGCCGAGGAGCGAGAGTTCGCGCCGGTTCACGCGAGTCTGTTCGGTGACTGAGAACCGAGATACGGAGTAGCGTAACTTCGGAGGCCGACGCGAGCGGTCGCTCAGTCCTCGCGCCGATACCGTGCGAACGCGAGGACCGACGCCGCCGTACCGCAGAGCGCGACGGCAACGAGGCGGAAACCGACAGATTCGCCCGCGCCTATCGCGCCCCGCAGTTCGAAGCCGAGGACGAATACCGCGGCGAGAACCGTGCCGACGGCCGGACCGCCGAGGAAACTGCGAACGGTGTCGTCGCTGACGAGAGTCGTGTCGCTCGCCATAGCCGGTTTTGTTATCAGTAGTTTTATAAGACGTTGCGGCTCTCGGCGGTCGCGTTCTCCCGACGGAACGTTCGTGGCGAATCGGCGGCCCACTCTAATAGCAAATAAATCATTTGTTTAGTAAATATTTAGTTAGTCTAAAGACATATATACTGTTTCTACTGTCCTCTCGCTCCTGTCGATGGTTCCAACCATCTCTCTCCGGCGTTGAATCCGACGACCCGCGCCCGTAATCTGTCCCAGAGTTTGATGGCCCGCCGCGCCGTTTCCGTGATAGAGAATGACGCACAGACGAATCGCGGTACTGCTCACGGCAGTCGTGGTGGCGGGGACGATAGCGGGCGCGGCGGGGGTCGCGTGGGCGCAGACCGATTCGGCGGTAGAACCAGATTCGGCGGCGGGCGACCTGACGGCAGACGACCAGTCCGCTCGGGCGGCCCAACCGACTATCATCGGCGAGTGTACGACGATTTCCGAGGCCGGGCGCTACCTCCTCGTGGACGACATCCAGAACGCGACGGCCGAGACCTGCATCCGGATTCGAGCCAGCGACGTGGTGCTGGAGGGCAACGGCAACGCCATCGACGGCCGAATCGCGGTGAACCCCGAGGAGGCGACCCAGCGATTCTTCCAGTCCGGGCAGGTCCGGCCCCAGTCGGGCATCGGAATCTCGGTCGGCGGAAATCGGCCGATTTCGAACGTGACGGTCCGCGACGTGACCCTCACCGACTGGCGGTGGGGCGCGGTCGCCGAGTCGGTCCGACGCGGCCAGTTCTCGGGCGTCCGGGTCGCGGACAGCGCCTTCGGCATCACGGCGCTGTCGTCGCCCGGCGTCGAAGTGACCGACGCCGAGGCGGTTCGGAACGCCGTCTACGGCGTCGGCCTGTTCGGGAGCGGCCAGAGCCGGGTTTCGGACACCACGGCCTCGGAGAACGGCGTCGTCGGCGTCTATCAGGGCCGAGGACGGGGCGCGGTCGTCGCCAACGTCACCGCGCGGGACAACGACGTCGCGGGCGTCCTCCTCGACAGGACGCAGGGCGCGACGGTCCGGGACGGCACCTCCTCGGGCAACCAGTTCGGCGTTTACCTGTTCGAGACCCGCAACAGCGCGGTCAGGGGCGCGACCGCGGTCGAGAACGAACTCGCGGGCATCTACGCGCTCAACGGGACGGGAGCGCGAGTCGCCGACAGCGCGGCGACGAACAACAGCCTCGCGGGCGTCCTGATTCAGGGTACTCGCGGGGGCGAAGTAACCGCGACCAACGCCTCGCGGAACCGGTACGGCATCTATCTGTTCTTCGCGGAGCGGACCACCGTCAGCGACTCGACTTCGAACGACGGCGTGACGGGCGTGTTCGTCCGGAACTCGACCGGCGGCGCGGTGCTGAACAACACCGTCCTCGGCAACAGCTTCGACGGCGTCTACCTCGAAAACTCCTCGAACGTTCGCGTCGAGGAGAACCGCGACGGCGCGCTGGTCTTCGAATCGACCGGCAACGAGACTCTCGGCAAGGAGGGCGGCTACTGGTACAACGCGACCATCGACGTGAACCAGTCCGACGGCCTCAACGAGTCGGAACTCCGGGCCTACGTCTACCGGGCCATCGCGCGGGCCGAGTACCTTCGCCAGTTGGAGTACGAGGGCTCGATGTCAGTCGAAGTCATCAGTCAGGAGGAGCTGAACCGGCGCAACGAGGCCGAACCGGAGTCCTCGGCGCGGGCCTCGGCGTGGGAGAACCAGCTCTGGGAGGCGACGTTCGTCGTCGGCGAGGACCGCAACGCCACCGAGACCATCCAGAACGAGTCCTCGCGCGTGCTGGGGTTCTACAACTTCTTCGCCGACAGGCTCACAATCGTCTCCGACGAGGACCCCCTGCAAGTCAGTAGCACGACGCTCGTCCACGAAATCGTCCACGCGCTTCAGGACCAGCACTTCGACCTGAGCCGGAGAGAGACCCTGAATCAGGCCCGGACGGAAGACGGTGCGCGCGCCCGGAGCGGCCTCATCGAAGGCGACGCCCGGTACGTCGAAGAGCAGTTCGCGGACCTCTGCGGCGTGGTGTGGGACTGCCAGCAGGTCGAGTCGAAGGAACCGCTCGGCGGCGAGGTCTCCGAGTCGCGCAACTTCGCCCTGCGCCAGATGGTCCTCTCGCCATACTCCGAGGGACCGGGCTACGTCGCCCAACTGCTCGAACAGGGCGGATGGGACGCCGTGGACGACGACTATCAGAACCCACTCAACACTACTGAACAGCTAATCCACCCCGACAAGCGAAACGAGCCGCCAATTGCGCTCGACTTCGAGGACGCCGCCCGCGGCGAGTGGACCCAGTTCGACCAGTCGAACCTCTCGTTCAGCGGCGTGAACGGCACGACGACGATGGGCGAGGTCGGCATCTTCACGATGTTCTGGTATCAGGGCTACGAGTACGGCAACGAGATAATCGACGTGCAGGAACACCTCTTCCCGAACGGCGGGAGCTACGACTGGTTCAACTACACCAGCGAGCCCTCGGAAGGGTGGGGCAACGACCTGCTGGTTCCCTATCGGAAGCAGGTCGGAAACGACACCCGGTACGGCTACGTCTGGAAGACCGCGTGGGACACCCGGAAAGACGCCCGGCAGTTCCATCGAGCCTACCGCGACCTGCTCCGCGGGCAGGGGGCCGAAAAAGTCGGGCCGAACACGTGGGTCGTCGAGTCCGGCCCCTTCGCCGACGCCTTCCGAGTCGTCCGGCAGGGGTCGAACGTGACCATCGTGAACGCCCCGACGACCGACGCGCTCGCCGACATCCGGCCCGGACTGGCAGCGAGCGCGGGGGCGACTACCGAGACGACCGCAAACGACACCGCAGGCGCGTAGTCAGAAGTCCAGAATCTCCTCGCCGCGCTCTCGCTTCTCCTCGTCGGACAGGCCCTCGGCGTCGAACGACCCCTGCGAGACCCAGCCGTCGAGTTCGTACAGCAGGACGTGGCCGGTGCCGTCGGTTTCGAGAATCCAGGCGTGTATCAGTTCCGGGTTCCGCGGTCCGCCGGTCCGGAGCGCTTCGGTCCAATCGACCGCGTCGCTCTCGCCGATTTGCTCGACCTCGGACTGCTTCATCGACCGGTCGGGGAGCGACTCCACGACGTTCGTTTCGGACATGCGAGTCAGTTTCGAGTCCTCCCCAAAAAGTCCCGCTGGTGTGTGGTAGCGGAAATTCGACGGACCCCCACTTTCTTGGCCGTTCCGACCGTCTCGAACGTCGATGCGCAGGGAGACTCTGCTCGTAGGGGTGCTAGTCGTTGCACTCCTCGGAATGGGACCGGTGGGGGCGATAGGTGCAGGCGAACACGTCGGGGAAACGGAACGGACAGACGCGACACGACAGGCCTCGTGTAACTACCAATCGCTGTACGACCGGGCAATCAGGTCGGTCGTCACGGTCCAAGTTCTCGCCCAAGGCGGGCAAGGCCTCGGGTCGGGGTTCGTCTACGACGACGAGGGCCGCATCGTCACGAACCAGCACGTCGTCGCCAACGCCTCGACGGTCGAGGTCCAGTTCAACCAGGGCGAGTGGCGGACGGCCGAGGTCATCGGAACGGACGTCTACAGCGACCTCGCGGTGCTGGAAGTCGACGACACGCCGGACTACGCCGACCCGCTCGAACTGCAGGCCCAGCAACCGCAACCCGGCCAACCGGTCGGCGCGCTGGGGAGCCCGCTCGGCCTCCAAGCCACCATCACCGACGGCATCGTCAGCGGGACGAACCGGTCGCTCCCCGCGGGTGGACCGCGAGGCCCGCAGTTCACGATTCCGAACACCATCCAGACGACCGCGGCCATCAATCCGGGTAACAGCGGCGGGCCGCTGGTGGACTGCGAGGGCAACGTGCTGGGGGTCAACACCGCGACGCTCTCGGGGAGCGAGAACACCGGGTTCGCGGTCCCTGCGAGTCGCGTCGAGCGCGTCGTCCCGTCGCTCATCGAGAACGGGTCGTACGCCAGTTCCTTCCTCGGTATTTCGAGCATCGACGTGTCGCCGATTATCGCAGAGGCGAACGACCTCGACGTGACCCGAGGCGTGCTGGTTCGACAGGTGCTTCCGGGGTCGCCCGCCGACGGCGTTCTACGGGGGAGTCCGGAGACCGAGGAGGTTCGGGGCCTCGACGTACCGGCTGGCGGCGACGTGATTCTGGCAATCGACGGCAAGCGGATACTCACGGGCGAGGACCTCTCGAGCTATCTCACCCAGACGAGGCCGGGCGACACCGTGACGATGACGATTCTGCGCGACGGCCAGCGAATGCAGGTCCAAGTCGAGTTGGGCGAGCGCCCGCCGCCGGGCGAGGAGACGTAGCAGGCCGCAGCGAGCGGGCCACAGAACTTTTTGCGGAGTTTTCCGGTCGGCGAGGTTTATGGTCGCTCGGCCCGAAGACGGAGAAAATGCGCGTGCTGGTGACGGGAGCGACGGGGTTCGTCGGCGGGAACCTCGTCCCGGCTTTACTGGCGGAGGGCCACGAGGTCGTCGCGTTGGTTCGTGACAGAGACGGGTACGACGCTCCGGAAGGGGTCGAAGTAGTCGAGGCCGACCTGTTGGAGCGCGAGAGTCTGGAGGAGATTTTCGAAGATATCGACGCGGCGTACTACCTCGTCCACTCGATGCAGACCGGCGGGGACTTCGCCGAGCGCGACCGACTCGCGGCCCGGAACTTCGTGGACGCCGCCAGCGGCTCGGACCTGAAGCGAGTGGTCTACCTCGGCGGACTGGGCGAGACGGGCGACGTGCTATCGGAGCATCTCAAGTCCCGGCGGGAGGTCGAGACGATTCTGGCCGAGGAGGCCACCTTCGAGTTGACGACGCTCCGGGCGGCCATCGTCGTCGGCGACGGGAGCGCGAGTTTCCAGATGATACGCGAGTTGGTCGAGAAACTCCCCGTGATGGTTGCGCCCAAGTGGGTCCACAACGAGTGTCAGCCAATCGCCATCTCGGACGTGGTGGCGTATCTGGTCGGCGTCCTCGACGCGCCCGAGACGGCGGGCCAGACCTACGAAATCGGCGGTCCCGAGGTGCTGACCTACGCCGAGATGATGCGCCGGACCGGTCGGGTGATGGGCGAGGAGCCGACTATCGTCTCGGTGCCGGTGCTGACGCCGAACCTCTCGGCCTACTGGGTCGATTTGGTGACCGACGTGCCCAAGTCCATCGCTCACCCCCTCATCTCGGGGCTGAAGAACCCGGTCGTCGCGGACGACGACGCCATCCGGACGCTCGTGGACGTGGAGTTGACGCCCTTCGACGAGGCCGTCGAGCGGGCGCTGTCGGAGCAGAATGAGTGACTCCGCGACCCGGTACGGCGAGACGTGGGTCTACGAGAGCATCGTCGGCGCGATTCCGGGCCTCTCGCTGTCTCAACCGGTCGCGGTCGGGATTCAGTTCCTCCTGTTCGAGGGGCTGATTCTGGCCTTCGCGGCGGTCTACGACCTCTGGAGCGCGGTACCCGCCGGGACCGCCGCGGTGGTGGTCGCCGCCGCCGGGAGCTACCTGATGCTCGCGCTCGGCGAGGAGATTCGGCGGTTGGAGACCCCTCAGTCCTACCGGCGGTTGCTCTTCTCGTCCAGCATCGAGGTCGTGCTGGGCGTGCTGGCGTTCGTCGCGCTCCTGACGTACCTGTTCTCGATGGACGCCCGGAGCGGGCAGGTTCCCCTGTACTCGCTGCTGCTGGGCGAGCCGCCGCCAGCGCCCGCGGTCTACCTCGCGCTGCTGGTGCTGTGGGACCTCTGCTACCGCATCGGCACGGGGTGGTGGGCCAGCCTGACGGGCCTCTGGCGGACGGTCCGGTTCGGCGACCGGTTCGACGCCGAGGCGCGGGGTCGCCTGCTCCGCATCGACCTGTTGACCATCGGGTTCGCGGTGGTTCAGCTCCTGCTGGTGCCGTTCATCTGGGGGCGGACGCTGCTGGTCGCGGCGGTGGTCGGCCACGTCGCAGCGGTGTTGCTGGTCTCCGGAACGTCGGTGGCGTTGCTCCGGCGGGATTGAGTCGAGTTAGAGGGTTTCGCGGATTCGCTCTCCGGCGTCGAGGCCGCTCCGGAGCGCGGCGTGAATCCGGCCCTCGCCCGCCACCCAGTCGCCAGCGAAGAAGAGGTCCGAGTCCGCGGCGCGGTCGAGGGTGTCGGCGTCCGCTCCGGTGTCGGGGAGCGCGTCGCGCCAGCGCACGACCTCGACCCAGTCGAACTGGTAGCGGTCGGGATTATCGAGCAGTTCCGCGGTGCGGTCGGCGACGGCCATGGCGATTTGGTCGTCCGGTTCGTCGTAGTGCTGTCGGGACCACTCGGGCGAGGGTTGGACGACCAGCAGGCTCTCGCCCTCGGGAATGTGGCCGGGCTTGCACTCCTCGCGGGAGACCCACCCGAGGTCGTGTTCCTTGTCGGCGTTGACCAGCGCGTAGTAGGGCAGGTCGGGTCGCTCGGGGTAGTGGAGCGCGACCGACAGCAGGGTGCGATAGGGCACGTTGGCCGCCGCCTCCACGAGGTCGTCACAGAGCGGGTCGTCCCAGTCGGCCCGGTCGAGGAGGTACGCAGTCGTCGGCGCGGGCGGGGTCAGGACGAGCGCGTCGGCGGTCGCTTCGCCGCCCCGGACGCGGAGCCACCACTCGTCGTCCTCGCGGGCGACGGTCTCGACCTCGGTGGCGGTCCGGACCTCGGCACCGCTGGCCTCGGCGAGTCGGTCGCCGAGCGTCGCCAGCCCCTCGCGGTAGGTCCACTTCGGGCCGTCGTCTCCTCGGCCCTCCGAGATTTCGCCCTGAGCGTCGAAGGTCCAGACCGGCCCCTCGGTGTCCACCAGTCCCTCGGAGAGTTCGCCCGTGAGGAGATTACTGACGCGGGCGTCCTCCTCGCTCTCCTTGACGTAGTTCGCGCCGATGTCGAAGGCGCACTCATTTCGGCGGCCGGTCGCGGCCCGGCCCCCGACTCTATCGCGGCGCTCGTAGACCGTCACGTCGGCGTCGGCCTCGCGGAGCGCGTAGGCGGTGGCGAGTCCGGCCACGCCAGCGCCCACGACGGCGATGCTGGTCATGGGCGAACCGTCGGACGCGAGCGGGAAAAGGATACGTGTCCGGACGCTCGGAGATGAACGTCGGAGTGAATCGGTTACGTCGGAGTGAATCGGTTGCCGGAACTCGGAAAACGAGTTCAGAAGGCGGGGTCGAGTGGAGCGACTGCGAGCGGTCGACCACACGAACTGTCACAGATCACGGAACGCGATTGCGGTGCTGTGCAGTTTCGTCGGTTCGGACACCAGTAGCCACTAAGAAGCGAACACAAGAGAAACAAACACAATTGTTTAGTAATTATAAACAATTCCTAAAGACACCTCTAGTCACGTCTAATGACTATCCTAAAAGGAAATCTCAGTCGATGATGTCGATTCTCGACTCGTCGTCAGCCGCGGGTTCCGCGAGCGGCAGGTGGACTTCCAGCACGCCGTTGCGGTAGGAGGCCGCGATTTCGTCCTCGACGATGGACTCCGGAATCGTCACGCGCTCGGCGACGCGGCGCGAGCGAGCGAACTGGCTCCGGATGGCGATTTCCTCGCCCTCGGGGCGAGTCTCCTCGCCGCGGCCGATTTTCTCGCCGCGGGCCGCCTCGCCCACGGTCCGCTCGTCGCTGGTTTCGCTCTCGGCGACGAGAGTCAGCATGCCGTCCGAGAACCGGAGGTCGATGTCCTCGCGCTCGAATCCCGGCAGGTCGGCGACGAAGACGTACTCCTCATCGTGCTTGGTCAGGTCCATGCTCACGTCCTCGCCCTCACGAGCGAGCACTCCTCGACCACCGCTCAGCGACCCCTCAGGGGTCCATACGCGGGTTCGGAGTTGTTCAAACATGCGGTCCATCTCCTCGAAAGGGTCGTATCGAGCCATTCTATTTCACCGACTATACATAGGCTCGCTTAGGTGATAAAGATAGATGGATGCGTGCTATCACGGGGCCGAAATGTAGCGTTTTGGGCGAGAAGCGTGACCAGAGGTTCAGACTGCAGAATCGTAGTGGTGTTTCCTTCTTGAAGCCCCGCCCTGTCGCGGGTCTCCGCCCGCGACAGGGCGGCCCCTTCATCCACCCACGGCGGCTGGTCAGTCGAGCGCATCCACGGTGGATTAGCGTCACCGAGCGCATCCTGTCGGGTGGTCGGCCTGCTATCGCGGACCCGAAATCGCCGTTCGTCGGTCTCTCAGTCCAGCAGGCCCTCCTCGTCGAACACGTCTCGGAGGCGCTCCATCGTGGCGACGACGATGTCGCAGGCGGGCCGGACCGCCGTCTTGGGGATGAAGCCGACCGAGAGGCCAGCGACCTCCAGCATCGGGAGGTCGTTCGCGCCGTCGCCGACCGCGATGGTGTCGCGCATGTCGATTTCGCGCTCGCCAGCGAGGCGCTGGAGGGCGTCGTCCTTCGTGCCCTCGATGAGCGGCCCCTCGACCTCGCCGGTCAGTTCGTCGTCCTCGACCGGCAGGCGGTTGGCGACGATGGTGTCCACCGAGACGCCCTCTCGCTCCAGCGCGACTTCGACCCCGCGCTCGAACCCGCCGGTCAGGATGGCGGTGGTCACGCCCGCCTCGTTGAGTTCGCGGATGACCGTCGCGGCGTCGGGCCGGAGGTAGACCTCGTCGAAGGCGTCCGCGGCCTTCTCGTCCGAGAGGCCTTCCAGCAGGGCGGCCCGGTCTCGGAGGCTCTTGGCGTAGCTAATCTCGTCGTTCATCGCTCGCTCGGTGATGTCGGCCATCTCGTCGGCGACTCCCATCCGCTCGCCGAGGAGGACCGTCATTTCCGAGTCTGAGAGCGTGCCGTCGAAGTCGAACGCGACCAGCGTCATGGCCGGGGATTCGGGTGCGGGGGGCTTGAAACGACCGGAAGGCGCAGGTAGCGCGGGAAGAAATGAGAGCAACGCTTATTGGGTACGCAAACACAAACACAAACACAAATGGCTACGAAGAATATCGGCATCAGAGAGGAGGTGTACGAACACCTCAAAGCCCACAAGCAGGGCGACGAGAGCTTTTCGGAAACCATCCAGCGTCTTCTCGAAGAAGCGGAAGACGACTGGGAAACGAACTTCGGATTTCTCGGCAAAGAAGCGGGAGAAGAGTTTGCCGAGGCCGTCGAGGCCGAGCGTGAACGATTCGACACCGACGTGGCTGAACGCCAGCGCGAAATTCTCGATGCCCTCGGCGAGGACAGCGACGAATGAAACTGTTGGACGCTTCGGTTCTCATCGGCTACGCGCAAGGGGAGCAAGCCGCCGCAGACTACCTCGACCAGAACGATGATACCGTCTTCGGGGCACCGACAGTCGTCCTTTCGGAGGTCTACACCGGACTGTTTCGAACGACTGACTTGAGCCGCGAAGAAGTAAAGTCGAAATACGGGTGGGTACGTGCAGTTCCCTTCACCGACGAGGCCGCAGTCGAAACGGCCGCAATCCGTGCCACACTCAGTTCACGCGGACAGAAAATAAACGCAAGTGACACCTATATTGCGGGAACTGCCCGGTCTCTCGACGTACCACTCGTCACGGCCGACGGCGACTTCGAGAAAGTGGACGACCTCGAAATCGAAAACTACCGCAATCGATAACTCGACCACGACGGACCCGAGGGATTTAGGCCACCTCTCACCTACCACACCCCAATGACGCACTTTCCCGAATTCGAGGTCGTCCCCGCGGTGGACATGCAGGACGGCGAGGTCGTCCAACTCGTCGCTGGCGAGCGCGGCACCGAGAAAACCTACGGCGACCCCGTCGAGGCCGCCGAGCAGTGGGTCGATCAGGGCGCGGAAACCCTCCACCTCGTGGACTTGGACGGCGCGTTCGAGGGCCAACGCGAGAACGCCACCGCAGTCGATGCCGTCCTCGACGCCGTCGGCGAGGACATCGGCGTGCAGTTGGGCGGCGGGATTCGGACCGTCGAGGACGCCACGGACCTCCTCGGACGCGGCGTGGACCGCGTGATTTTGGGTACTGCGGCGGTCGAGAACCCGGAAATCGTCGAGGAGATTTCGGCGGAGTACCCCGGCTCGGTGGTCGTCAGCCTCGACGCGAAGGATGGCGAGGTCGTCGTCTCCGGGTGGACCGAGGGAACGGGCCTCGACCCCGCCGAGGCCGCGGCGCGCTACGAGGAACTGGGCGCTGGCGCGATTCTGTTCACCGACGTGGACGTGGAGGGGCAACTCGCTGGCGTCCAGACCGACCGCGTCCGTGAGGTGGTCGAGGCCGTCGAAATCCCGGTCGTCGCCTCGGGCGGGGTCGCCACGCTGGACGACGTCCGGGCGCTCCGCGAGGCCGGGGCCGCGGCGGTCGTCGTCGGGACCGCGCTCTACGAGGGCGAGTTCACGCTCGAAGAGGCGAAGTCGATTTAGCTCGTCAGCGCGGCCACGGCGGCCGTCACCCGATTCTGAGTCGGCTCTATTTTCGGTCGCGCCAGCAGGTAGGCGCTGGCGACCAACAGCGGCACACCCACGACCAACCCGTCGCCGAGCGACAACAGTCCTCCCACGAGCAGGCTGAGCAGACTCAGCACGTCGATTTTTCGCATTGTCTCGACCAAACTGACAACGAGAAGGGTAAATAACTTTGTCAGACGCTCGTCATCTAATCGCTCCGAAACGCGACAACACCACTCGCCGGGAGGACAACGGCCTTGTGCCTCCGGACGAACTGTCGGGTATGAGCGACCGAACCGCCGCGGTGACCCGAGAGACCGCCGAAACCGACATCGAGGTCACGCTCGACGTGGACGGCGACGGCGACGCCACCGTCGAGACGGGCGTGGGATTCTTCGACCACATGCTCGAAAGCTTCGCCAAGCACGGCCTGTTCGACCTGACGGTCCGGTGCGACGGGGACCTCGAAATCGACGACCACCACACCGTCGAGGACGTTGCCATCACGCTCGGCGAGGCCTTCGCGGAGGCGCTCGGCGACAAGCGCGGCATCGAGCGATTCGCGGACCGAAAAGTGCCGCTGGACGAGGCCGTCGCCGAGGTCGTCGTAGACGTGAGCGGCCGACCCCTATTCGAGTTCGACGGCGAGTTCTCGCAGGCCGCCGTCGGCGAGATGACCAGCCACATGGCCAAGCACTTCATGCGCTCGCTGGCGATGAACGCCGGGTTGACGCTCCACATCGGCGTTTCCGGCGAGAACGCCCACCACGAAATCGAGGCGATGTTCAAGTCCGTGGCTCGGTCGCTGGACGATGCTACTCGGATTGACGAGCGACGTGGGGACGTGGCGAGTACGAAGGGGCAGTTGTAGGTCGTGGGAAGAATCGAAGGCGAATCAGTCGTCGTAGCGCTTACCGAACCACCGGACGATGCGGGTACAGATTTTAGACGGACCGTGGACGCGCTGTGGTTCCACCTCTCGACCAGTTTTCGGCGATTTTCCCATACGAAGTCTCTGTTCGTCTTGTCACTTAAACGTACGTCTCGGCCGTCGGACGCCCAAACTCTCAGGTCAAACGACGGAATCCAAGAGGCCAGTTACTCCCAAAGTGACTCCGGAAACGAGTGCTATCAGTCCGACTCCAAGACAGAGTTGCGCGTAGAGCAGTGCTCGCGCGTCACCGTCTGCGATTTGGTTCGCTTCGGCGAGCCACCGACTGTACTCTTGTAGCATCCATTCGTTCCACTCGCGTTCGGTCCACGACGCTTGCTGAAATTCGCTCAGGTATGCTTCGCTCACACCTGTCGGCCGCTCCGACCCGGACGTCGCCACGACTGCGACGACGGCAGAGAGCATCACACCGACGAAACCGAGGATAGTGAGTCCGTTCAGGAATTTCGTCGGGAACTGGAACGACGAAGCGGCAGTCACCGAGAGGCCGAGAATCACCAAGTCGATTCGGAGCGTCCGCATCGCGGACTGGTCGATGCGTCGAATGGAGTCGATGGTCTCTGTCAGCGACTCGCGGGCCTCGCTCCGGGCGGCGCGAAGCGCGCCCTCCTCGGAGTCCCACGCCGAGAACTGGTTGCGATTCCACTCTGATTCGTCTCGCTGGTCGTCTCTGGAGGTGTCTCGGTCCACTCGTCGGTGCCTCGTGGCGGGTTCCTTCGTCTTCGTATTTGAACGTTGGTTTCGCCGGGATAGAATTGTTATTATTTCTTTAGAACTAGTATACAGGTCTTTAAGCTGTGTTTTTAATTGTTGGTTATCTAGCGGACGGCGCGCGCTGGCGCGGCTTCATGCCGCGCCATCGTCGCGCGAGGGATGAGGACCGCAGGCCCGTGGCCGAGGACCGCAATCGGTTGGGGGAGGATGTGGCCCGCGGTTGCGGTCTGAGAGGAGTTTGTAGAGACATCAAGTAGTACATCATCAATTTATACTCTTGAATAAGCGAGCCGCTATCTCTACTCTGCTACTGAAGTTAGTAGCAGAGGAAAAATAAACAAATTATGAACCAGCACAATTTTGCTAATTACTTCGCTATTCGCAAAGGCTAAGTGATTACTACAAGAATGTAGTAAATGGGTAAGAGACGAGGCGGCCCGACGTAAGTCGGATTCTTCGCCTCTGTTTGCTACCGGACGAGAGACATTGCTGTCAACAACGTAGTCAACAGCATTCCAAGGAGCAGGAGAATTCGAAATTGAATTCGCCGTATTTCCCACATCTCTCGACGGATTCTCAACTTCGTCAGCACTGACTGCTCTACGTCACGAACTAACGACTGGGAATCGTCTCGGTCGCTCGGCTGATGCTTTCCTGCCATTTTTACACCACCCATCAGGCCGATAGAGATGGGTCTCATCGTGTAGCGGTCGAGGAAAGCCTGTCTGTGGGTAAGAGACGAGGCAAGCCCTTTCGCGCTACATCTGAATTTGTATAGGTGGAGATACTTAAATCATCCATTAGAAGTACTTCCGATGGGCGAATGGTGCTTTTTAGAGTTAGATAGACAGTTCTACAACAACACCACTAAGCCCCCAGCCACCCCATTCCAACCCAACGAATGTTCGACGAGATTATGCAGAAGTTCGAGGGAAGCCCCTCCCAACAGGCAGTAATCCGCCTCCTCCTCGAACGCGGCTTCTCGGTCAACGACGACGGCCGGGTCGTCTCCGGCGGTATCGAAATCCCGAACACCCAAATCGCCCGCGAAATCGACGTGGACCGCCGGGTCGTGGACTCGACCACCGACGCCATCCTCGAAGACGAGGAGTTGCGGCGCATCTTCCAGAATATCTCCTCGATTCCGAGTCTGATGGACCTCGCGCCGGTGCTGGACCTCTCGGTGCTGACCGTCGAAGTGACCGACGCCGACGAACCCGGCATCGTGGCGACCGTGACGGGACTCCTCGCCGAGGAGGGCATCTCGATTCGCCAGACCATCAGCGAGGACCCGGAGTTCACCGACGACCCGCGACTCTATCTCATCACCGACGGCGACGTGCCCGGCGACCTGCTGAACGAGTTGAAGAACCTCGAATTCGTGCGGAAAATCGAGCTGGAGTAGAACCGAACTCGAATAGCTAGAGCGACTTCCGGTAGGCCAGCACCTCGAACCGGCCGTGTTCTCGCTGGCCGGTCTGTTCGTAGCCGTGCTTTTCGTACAGCGACTGGGCGGCCTGCTGGCGCGCGGTCGTTTCGAGCGTCAGCGCCTCGTAGCCGAGTCGCTCGGCGGCCGCTTCGAGTTCGGTCAGGACGGCCTCGCCGAACCCCCGCCGATGGTAGTCGGGGGCCACCCGCATCCGGGTGATTTCGGCGGTCGAGTCGTCCACGCGCTTCAGGCCGCCCATGGCGACGATTTTTCCCTCGCACTCGCCGACGAGGAACTCCCCGCCAGCGTCGAGGTACGTCTCCTCGACGGCGCGCAAATCGTCGGTCCACCCCTCGTCGTCGGGGCGGGCGTCCACCGATTCGAGCGCCACCCGTTCCAAGGTCAGCACGCGCTCGCCGTCGCCGGGTTCGTACCGCCGCAGTCGGAGGTCGGCCGACATGTCCGAAGCGAGGGACGGCCGGGGGAAAAGCGGCCGGATTCAAATCGGCTCGAAGGTGGCAATTGTTTTGCCGGGCGACTGCGGAGAACCAGCTAGTGCAACCGCTCGCAGTTCTCGTGCTCGGTTTCGGACTGCTGGTCGCTCGCTCCCCCGAACCGTTCGCAGCGATGCACAACGCCGGGGCCGAGGACCCGACGCCCGGCGTCGGTCAGTTGTGGTTCTTCAGATACGTCTCGGGTGGAGCGCTCGTCCTCCTCGGAGTTCTGTGGTTCGTTTCGTAGGGATTTCTGTGGTTCGTTTCGTAGGGATAGACCTCGGCGCGTTGCGCGCGCATCGCGAGAAACAATTGTATTATATCTTCGAGAGCTTCGCACCGCGGTCTTTCGAGTCGCCGAGCGCGCCCAGCTATTTCCGTGTCGGACCCTAGACGACGCTCATGGACCGCGATTCGACTCGCAGGCGCTTTCTCGCCGTCGCGGCGGCGAGTGCGGCGGCCGGACTCGCTGGCTGTTCGCAGGGGAACGAGGAGTCGCCCGGACGGGTCACGACAACCGGGGCGACCGACGGCACAGGAGCCGATACCGCGACCGAAACCGGAGCGGGAGGCGACTCGCTCCCGAACTCGGTCGGTTTGGAGACGCTGGCGACCGGGTTCGAGATTCCGCTGGACGTTGCGTTCGCGCCCGACGCCGACCGGCGTTACGTCGCCGACCAGCGCGGTCGGGTCTTCGTCCACGGACCCGAGGGTCTCCGCGAGGAGCCGTTTCTCGACCTGCGGGACAGCGTCGTCACCGGGAGCGAGACCGGACTGCTCGGCATCGCACTCCACCCGAACTTCGCCGAGAACCGCCGGGTGTTCGTGCGCTACAGCGCCCCGCCGCGACCGGGAACCCCCTCGGGCTACAGTCACACCTTCGTCCTCGCGGAGTTCGAGGCCACCGACGACGGCAGGCGGGCCGAGCGCGACTCCGAGGAGACGATGCTCGAAATTCCGGAACCGCAGGGCAACCACAACGCGGGGTCGGTCGTCTTCGGACCGGACGGCTACCTCTACGTCGGCGTCGGCGACGGCGGGTCCGGCGGCGACCAGGGCACCGGCCACGTCGCCGACTGGTACGACGCGGTCGGCGGCGGGAACGGCCAAGACGTGACCGAGAACCTGCTGGGAAGCGTCCTCCGCATCGACGTGGACGGCGAGTCCGAGGGGCGAAACTACGCTATCCCCGAGGACAACCCCTTCGCGGAGGGCGGCGAGTTCGCGGACGACGAGGGACTCCCCGAACACTTCGCGTGGGGGTTCCGGAACCCGTGGCGGCTGTCGTTCGACCGGGGCAACCTGCTGGTCGCCGACGTGGGCCAGAGCGCCTACGAGGAGGTAAGTCTGGTCGAGAAGGGCGGAAACTACGGCTGGAACGTCAGGGAGGGCGCACACTGCTACGCGGCCGACGACTGCCCGGACCGGACGCCCGACGACGTGCGCGGCGGCGAACCGCTCGTGGACCCCGTCATCGAGTATCCTCACTCTGGCGACGGCGTCACCGGCGTCTCGGTCATCGGCGGGTACGTCTACCGCGGGTCGGCGCTCCCCGGCCTCGCGGGGACCTACCTCTTCGCCGACTTGGCGGCCCGCGGGCGGTTGTTCGCCGCGAGTCGTCCCGAGAGCGCAAGCGATACCACCCAGAGCGACCCCAGCGACGGACTTTGGCCGACCCGCGTCGTGGAAATCGCGGGCGACGACGCCGGGAAAGTCGGGCGCGTCTACTCGTTCGGTCGAGACGAAGACGGCGAAGTGTACGTCCTCGCAAGCGGAGACGACGGCGGCGGCCTCCATCGCATCGTTCCGGCCGAGTGAGTTCTCGTCATCGCGGCGAACTATCGGCCCGCGGGATTTTACCGTCAGCGTGACAACGGGCGCGTATGGTCGGACTTCCCGACGACCGCGAGCGTCTCGCGTGGTGGATATTTACGCTGGCCGTGGTCGGCGTGTTCGGATTCGTCCTCTGGGCGTTCGTCGGGACGGTCGTGCTGGGCGTGTTCATCTACTACGGGACGCGCCCGCTCTACCGGCGGTTGCGGACCGAGCTCTCGTCGAGTCACGCCGCCGACTTGACTCTCGTCATCGTCCTCGTGCCCGTCTTCGCGCTGGTCGGGTACACCGTCCTCGTGGGTCTCGACCAGTTGAGTCAACTGACCGGGACAGACCTCGAATCCTACGCCCGGTTCGTGCCGGGGTCGCCCGAGCAGGCCTCGGCACTGGTCGAGAACGCAAGGGGCGTCATCGGTCCGGGTCCGGTTCGCGGACAGGCCCAAGAGATGCTCTCAGCGATGATTTCGGCCTTTACGACTGTGACCGCGGGGCTGGCCCATCTCGTACTCGCGTTTCTGCTGGCGTTCACGCTCCTGCGCGAGGACGACCGCATCGCGGCGTGGTTCCGCGACCAGTTCGGACCGGAGGGGTCGGCGGCCAACGCCTACTTCGAGGCCGTGGACGAGGACCTCCACACCGTCTTCGTGGGCAACGTCCTGACGGTCTTCGCGGTCATCGCGCTGGGCGTGGTGGTCTACAACGGGCTGAACCTCCTCGTCGGCACGCTCGCGCCGGGAACTATCGACGTACCGGTGCCGACCCTGCTGGCGCTGCTGACCGGGTTGGCGACGCTCGTGCCGCTCGTGGTCGGAAAAATCGTCTACGTGCCGGTGGGAATCTATCTGACGTATCTGGCCGTGACAGCGCCCGGCCCCGGCCCGCTCTGGTTCCCGGCGGTGTTCTTCGTCACCTGCTTCGTCCTGCTCGACCTCCTTCCGGTGGCGATTCTGCGTCCGTACATCGCCGGGCGGAGCGTCCACGGCGGCCTGATGGTGTTCGCCTACATCGGCGGGACGATGCTGTTCGGCTGGTACGGCCTGTTTCTGGGGCCGCTGCTGGTGGTCGTGGCGGTCCAGCTCGCGCGCATCGTCCTCCCGCCGCTGGTCCACGGCGAACCCGTCACCGGGCGGGTCCAGACCGCCGAGTCGCTGGGGTCGGACCCCTCCTCGATAGTCGAGAGTCGCGCGAGCGAGGAGATTTCCGACGACCCCGCCGACGAAACCACGACCGACGGAGGAAAGGTGGACGAGGCCGAACCCGGAGACGAGACGAATGGCTGAGGAGACTTTCCGGACGGTCGCGGGGCGAGGGCAGGCCACCTTCGAAGTGCAGGGGTCGGAGTTCATCGGGCACGCCGCGCCGGCGGCCGACCGCGAGGCGGCCGAGGCGTTCGTCGCCGAGATTCGCGCGGAGTACGACGACGCGACCCACAACGTGCCAGCGTATCGGGTTCGGACCGGCGGTGACATTTTGCGCGAGTACGGCGACGACGACGGCGAACCCTCGGGGTCGGCGGGCAAACCCGCCCTGAACGTCCTCCAGCAGGAGGAGGTCGAGAACGTCGTCGCGGTCGTGACCCGGTACTACGGCGGGACCAACCTCGGCGTCGGCGGACTGGCCCGGTCGTACTCCAGCGCGGTCAAGCAGGCCATCGAGGACGCTGGCATCACCGAACAGCGACCCCACGAGCGATTCTCCATCGCGGTCGAGTACGACGATTCGGGGACTGTGCGCGGAATCTTGGAGAGCGCGGACGCCGAGTTCGACGCCGACTACGGCGAGCGCGCGGCCTTCGACGTCCGGGTGCCCGAGACGGAGGGCGAGAACCTGCGGGACCGCGTCCGGAGCGCCACCAGCGGCCGGGCCGAAATCGGCGACGGCGGCGAGTGAGCGGTCCGCGGGGGTTTCGCGGATTGTGACAGTCCGCGGAGGTTCCGCGGATTGCGACAGTCCGCGGGACGCGCCGAACGAGCGCCGACAGGCGCGAGGGGACGGGGAGGCACGGGGCGCGGTAGCGGTGCTGTGCTGTCGTGGTGCGGTCCTCCTCGCCTTCGACAGGAGCCCGGCTCAACCAACAGAACAATCACTAAGGAATTATATAGTTGTCCTTAGAAAATATTCTTCATTCTTTGCGGCTATCCGCCGAGCGGAACGCCGCCGAACACGACGAGCGCGACTCCCCAGTAGGCGGCGTAGAGACCGCCGAGCAGGACGCCGTGCCACCGCTTCAGGCGACCCTCGTGGAAGAAGTAGGCCGCGAGTGCGGTGACGACGACCACCGCAGGGAGGTGGAAGCCCAGCACCGACTCGGAGATGCGGAGGTCGCTCAACAGCAGGACGGCCCCGACGTTGCCGGTCAGCGAGAACAGGACGCTCCCCACCACGTTGCCGACGCCGATTTCCGGCACGCCGCGCCGGACCGGTTCGAGCGTGAGCATCACGTCCTCGAAGGTCAGGATGGCGGTCAGCACCGTCGCGCCGAAGACGGTCTCCTCGATGTCCATCTCCTCGACGGCGACCTCCGACCCCGCTTCCAGCAACATCGACGCGAAGACGACGCCGACCAGCGCCAGAACCGCGAGCGCAATCCAGACCCACCCGGAATCGCTCGGACTGCCGACAAATCTGTCCTCTGGAATCGATGACAGGGAGGCGGGGACGGCGACTCCACCGTCCGAGCGTATCGACCGGCCGAGTTCGGAGTTCCGGAAGACCGGCGTCTCTCGCTGGCGCTCGCGGACGACGACGTAGCCGAACGCCAGCGCGAACGCCGCGACCAGCGCGAGTCCGTGGACGAACGTCAGCGTCCCGGCGAGGACGAACGGGACCAGCGCGACCGGTGCGAGCGCGAACAGCGCGACGTAGTCGGTCGGCAGGTCCACCGAGAACGGTTTCACGATTGCGGCGAGCGCGAGCGTGACGCCGACGATTGCGAGGCCGGTCCCGAGCGCCGTCCCGAGCGCCGCCCCTTCGAGGTCCCCCGCCGAGAGGACCAGCGCCAGCACCGTGTCGTCGAACTCGAACCCCGTGAAGACGATGGCGAGCGCGAACAGCGACGTGCGCAGTCCGAGCGCCGCGCGAGTCAGGTAGCTGATTAGCTTCTCGACGCAGGCGGTCAGCAGGAGGCCGCCCGCCAAGAGGACGAGGAGCGCGCTCGCCAGTCCGTGACTCTCCGCGACTCCTCCGATTGCGCCCTCGATGCCGCCCTCGGACTCCGCTGTCGCTCCGTGGTTTTCGTGAGCGAAGGCTGACGCGACCGGAACCGCGACGAGCGCGAGAGCGACGAGTAGCGCGACGACCACCCCCCGGCGTGACATGGAGTAGAGACACGGCGGCGAGACACAAATACCCTCGACTGCGCGTAGTCGAGTTCGTTGAATTGTGCTACACGCGGTCGAGATTGGGACTGCTCGGATAGATACATCATCAAAATAGGAACGATGGTTTCGAAAGCCCTCGCGCGGTTCGCGGTCACGTGAGCGAAGCGAACGTGATCTCGGAAGATGCGGTTTGTCTTCCGGCGCTCGCCCTTTCAGTCCGCCGGAGGACAAACGGCGTCCTCCGAGCCTGCGCTCGCTTCGCTCGCGCAGACGCCAGGACGTGGTTTGTGTCACCGACCGAAGCGGGTGGTTGGTCATGCTTCTCCGAACACCGCTGTCGGTAGACACGCAAAACATTTCGCCGGGAAAGCCGAAGTCGGGGCTATGAGCGACGCCCCTACTGCCGACCCCGAGCAGGCGGACGCCGACTCCGAGGCGGACGGCTCCGCTTCCGCCGTCGAACTCGACTTCGGCGAGACCGGTCGCATCCCCGCAGTCGCACAGGACGCAGACACCGGAGAGGTGCTGATGCTGGCCTACGTCACCCCCGAGGCCGTCGAGCAGACCCGCGAGACGGGACTGGCCCACTACTACTCCCGGAGCAGAGACGAACTCTGGCAGAAGGGCGCGACCAGCGGGCACGTCCAGCGCGTCCGCGAGGTCCGGGCCGACTGCGACGGCGACGCCCTGCTGTACCTCGTCGACCAAGAGGGCGGGGCGTGCCACACCGGTTACGAGTCGTGCTTCTACCGAACCCTCGACGGCGAGGTCGTCGGCGAGAAGGCCTTCGACCCCGACGAAGTGTACGAATAGCGATGAGCAAATCAACCACCGCGACGACCCAGACCGACCTCCCCGCGAGACTCGCCGACGCCGACGAGGAGTACCGCGACGTCGAGCGCCGAATCGAGGAGTACGGCGAGGAGACCGTCGAGCAGGTCGCCGACGCCTACCGGCGAGCGACCGACTTGCTCGACCGCTACGAGGGCCAAGCCACCGGTACCGGCAAGGAGAACTTCCGCAACTTCATCCAGTTTCAGGAGGAGTTCGCCACGCTGGTCGAGGACGTGCCCGACGAGATGCCCGAGCGCGACGCCTTCGAGACCGCAAACGACCGGTTCGACAAGCGCCGACTCAACGACTCGGACTTCGAGGCCGCCCGCGCAGACCTCGAACCCGCGGGCGAAATCGCTGGCCTGCTGGACGAGCGCCAAGCCGCACTCGAACGGTTCCGCGAGATTCGCCGGGACGTGGGCCACGCCATCGCGGACCTCCGCGAGGAAATCGCCGAGCGCGAGCGACTGGTCGAACTCGGCGACGCCGACTTGGACGCGCCCATCGAGGACATCCGCGAGCCAATCGAGCGCTACAACGAGGCGGTCGCCGACGCCTTCGCCGCGTTCAAATCCGAGGCTAGCGCCCGCGAGGTCCTCGGATTCGTCGCCGCCGCCGACGACTACCCCTTGGTCGAGTTCCGCGACGTGCCCGAGAACCTGCGGGAGTACGTCGAGACCCGCGAGGTCGGCACCGAACCCATCGCGGACCTGCTTCAGTACGCCGGGTACTCGAACTCGAAACTCGACCACTACGTCGAGAACCCCGCCGACCTCAAGCGCGCGGTGGCGACCAACCAGACCTACCTCGAACGACTCGACGCCGACCCGCTCGAAGTGGACTGGCCGCCGAAGCCCGCCGCCGACCTGCGGTGGCGCGTCGAGGAGTTAGTCTCGGTCGTCGCCCGGTTCGCCGACGACGAGGTGGTCGCCGACCTCCGGCGAGTCCAGTCGCTCGTCAGGGACGAGGACGAATTCGAGCGCCTGCGGACCGCCGCCGAGGCGAAGACGGAGCTGTCGGATTCGGAGCGCGAGAAGGTGGCGAGTGGTGAAGTAGAGTCGGAGTTAGAGGAGTTGCGAGCGCGGCGAGAGAAGTTAGAAGAAGCGCGGGACGAGTATCCCGAGCGGTAGATTCGATCTCTCGAACCTCAGACCTCTGCCTTCGCCGCCCGCAACTGCCCTTCGAATTCTTCGGCCAACTCCTCGGCGCGGGCCTCGTCGCGGGCCTCGGCGTAGATGCGGACCATCGGTTCGGTCCCGCTGGGTCGAGCCAGCACCCACGCGTCGCCGTAGTCGAGGCGGTAGCCGTCGAGGGTGGTCATCTCGGCGTCCGAGTCTTGGGCCTCGCGCTCTGCGGCCGCCAGCAGGGCCTCGCGCTCGGCGTCGCCGTCGTACTCGATGTTGATGCGGACGTTGTGGTAGCCGTCGTAGGGCGCGACGACCTCGCTGGCCGGGCGGTCGGCCAGCAGTTCGAGGAACTTCGCGGCGGTGTAGGCACCGTCACGCGAGAGTCGGTAGTCGGGGAAGAAGATGCCGCCGTTGCCCTCGCCGGCGACCGGGACGGACTTGCCCTGCTTTTCGAGTTCGCGGATGCGAGTGATGATGTTGGTCGAACCGATGGGCGTGAGTTCGAGGTAGGCGTCCCGCTCGTCGGCCACGTCAACGAGGCGCTGGGAGACGTTGACCGCCGAGACCACCGAGTCGCCCGGTTCGAGTTCGGCCGCCGCGAGCGCCGCGAGGGTGGCGTCGCCCTCGACGTACTCGCCGTTCTCGTCGTAGAAGATGGCGCGGTCGGCGTCGCCGTCGTGGGCGATTCCCACGTCGGCGTCCGTCGCGGCGACGAGTCGGCCGAGGTCGCCGAGGTTCTCGGGGACGGGTTCGGGATTCCGACCGGGGAAGTGGCCGTCGGGCTGGCTGTTGGCGGTGACGACCCGACAGCCGAGTTTCCGGAAGAACTCGGGGCTGGTGAGCGCGCCAGCGCCGTGGCCGGGGTCCACCGCCACCGTGAGGTCGGCGTCCGCAATCTTCTCGCGGTCCACGGCGTCGAGGAGCGCCTCGACGTACTCCCGGCGCACGCCTTCGACGTGGCGGCTCTCGCCGGTCTGGCTCCACGGGACCGACTCGAACTTCTCGGCGAGGAACTTCTGTTCGATGCGCTCTAAGTCCGCGACCGCGAGTTCGACCCCGTCGTCGCCGATGAGTTTGACGCCGTTGTACTTCGGCGGGTTGTGCGAGGCCGTAATCATCACGACCGGGGTCTCCTCGCGCTCGGCGTAGGCCTGTGCCCCCGGCGTGGGGACGATTCCCAACCTATCGACGTTCGCGCCGACGCTGGCGAGTCCGCTGGCGGCGGCGTCGGCGAGCATCTCCCCGGTGGCACGGGTGTCGCGGGCGACCGCCACTCGGTCGGACCGCCACACCGTCCCCGCGGCCTTGGCGACTTTGAGCACGAACTCGGGGGTCAGCGCCTCGTTGGCGACCCCGCGAGTTCCGCTCGACCCGAAAACTTTCATATTCGTGGGTCGGGACCCACGGGCAAAAGTTATTCCGGAGCGCGCCGAGGTGGAGAAGGGTTCTCAGACAGGAGCGCGGTTCTCGCTCTCCTCGCAGCTTTTGTTTCATACTTCCGTCCTTTCAGAAATGTATCTCGACTCGTCACCGGCACACGGTTCGTACTCGCCGAAGCACTCCCCGCGGCCCAATCCGAACGTTTTCCACGCTTCTGCGAGAAGGTCCGGACATGGGCATCAGTATCGACGAGAAGCGGGTGTACGACGCCAGCGAGGGGCCGACGCCGGTCTACGTCGTCGGCGACCTCGGCGTGACGCGGGTCGATACCTCAGACGACCTCGTGGGCGAGTTCGGACTGGCCCGCAGGTGTTCGGCCCGCGACGCCGCGGGCCGGGACGGTCGCCTCGCGGTCGCAACCGACGAGGACGTGCTGGTCGGCGTGTTCGGCAAGAGCGCGCCGGACGAGAACGCCGACGAAGCGAACGGCGAGGGCGACGAGGAGGTCGAGTTCGAGGCCCTCGGCGTCGGCCCGGCCACGGCGGTCGGCCTCGGCGACGCGAGAGGCGGCGAGAGCGGAGAACTGCTGGTGGCGCGCGAGGGGGGCACGCTCCTCCGCGGGAACGCGACGGTCGGCGAGGAGACCGACAGCGACTGGACCGACCTCGGCGAGGTGGACGACGTGCGCGCCATCGACGGCGACTTCGTGGCGACCGATTCGGGCGTCTATCAGGCCACCGACGGCGGCCTCAAGCACGTCGGTCTCGACGGCGTTCGGGACGTGTCCACCGACGGGGTGCCGCTGGCCGCGACCGAGGAGGGCCTCTACAAGCTCGGCAACGGCTGGATGGACGAGCTGAGCGGGGAGTTCAGCGCGGTCGATGCGGCGGCGGCAGATGCGGGACTCCTCGGCTGGGCACACGCCGCGAGCGAGGAAGGCCTGTTCGCCCACGACGAGGACGAGTGGCGCGAAGTCGAGTTGCCAGTCGAGGGCGAAATCGTCGCGCTCGACCACGGCGAGGAGGGCGCGTACGCGGTCACGGAAGACGGCACCTTCCTGCTGTCGGTCGGCGACGGCTGGAACCACCAGATTCTCGGGATTCGCGGGGTGCGGGCGGTCGCCGCGCCGTAGGGACAGAGATAGAATTTAAATCGTTAAGAATATATTTTTGTTGCTCTAGCACGCAATTGTATTTGTTTCGACAATCGATCGGCTAACCGAAGGAAAGGAGAGGAACTGCAACGAGAGGGGTGATGAGGAAAATAGCTAAGTGACCCCGAACGGCTAGAGATACCTATGTCGGACTCGTCTCGGGCGGTGAAGATAACGACGAGCGGACTCGGAAGCGAAGAGGGTCAAGAAGAGGCGTTGCCGCCCGTCCTCGTCGAGCGACTCTCGGTCGTCGCGGAAGCGTTCGGACAGTCCGAAAACCAGTTCGTCAAAACCGCGCTTCGGGAGCAAATCGACGCGATGCTCGACTCCGAAAGCGTCAGGCGGCGTATCGAGAAGGACTTCTACGCAGACGACATCTCCTACGAGAGTCTCGTGTTACTCCTCGGTCAAGAGGAGGCGAGGGCCTATCAGCATCTCAAAGAACGACTAGACCGAGAGCCGAACGAGCTACCCGGTAACTCGGTCGATGAAGACGTGTACGGTGATTTCGACCCCGATACGGCACCGACCCCGACGGGAGACGAGACAGACGAAACGTAGCGAGTGAGAGAGGAATGTCGGTGCCGAGCATCACAGTCGGTGACACGGGCGGATTGATTAGCCTCGCAATTCCTGTGGTCGCCCCCGAGTACCACCACGGAGACAACGTCGAACCGTTCGGACTGTTCTTGACCAACTACGACGTGACCATCCCGCAGACGATTTTTGACGAACTGTACGGTCTTGCGAGCGAGGCAGACGAAACGCTTCTCGGGAACGGCGAATCACCGCCAAAACCGGATTCAGACCGACTCGTCGCCGCTGCCGCAGCGGTCGTGACCAAAGCAGAAGGAAACGGATACGAAGTACGAGAACCGTACGCTGGCGAGGAGGGCCACGACGACCCACCAGATTGGGATTTAGATGGTGGTGAAACCGCGGCAATCGTGCAAGCGAATGGCATTGAGGCCGACGCGATGGTCAGCGACGACTTCAAGAGCAAAACCGCAATTCTCCGGCGACTAAACGAGACCACCGAGTGGCTCTCGTCGTTCGACGTGTTAGTCGAAATGAGCGAAGGCGGATTGGTCTCCAAGCGAGAGGGGCAAGCGGTCGCAGAAGTCATCGTCAACGCTCGAAACTGGGAAGAACAGCCATACGTGCAGAAGACAATCTTGAGACGGCTCTGATTCAGGCGAGAACGGAACCCCGAGAACACAATTGAAAACCGATTTACCCGCCGACGTACACCCCTCGCGTATGATTATCAGCGGGTCCGCCTCGCAGGCCCTCGCGGCCGAACTGGCCGCCGAACTGGACGAACCACTCGCAAGCGTCGAGTACGAGCGATTCCCCGACGGCGAACTGCTGGCGGCCGCGCCCGGATTCGCCGCCGAGGAGGCCGACGCCGAGCGCGCAATCGTGGTCGCCTCGACCGTCTCCTCGGACGCCCACGTCGAACTGCTCCAACTGCAGGACGCCGCCCGCGAGTGGGGTGCCGAAGAAGTCGTCACGGTCCTCCCCTACATGGGCTACGCCCGCCAAGACGAGGCCTTCGAGGAGGGCCACCCCATCTCGGCCCGCGCGGTCGCTCGGGCCATCTCGTCGGGGACCGACCGCGTGCTGACGGTCAACCCCCACGAGAACGCGGTCTGCGACTTCTTCGACGTGCCCGCCGAGCCAATCGACGCCGCGGGGCGGCTCGCGGACCCGCTTCCCGCCGACCTGACCGACCCCGTCTTCCTCTCGCCCGACGAGGGCGCGCTCGACATCGCCGCGACGGTCCGCGACGCCTACGGCGCGGGCGACACCGACTACTTCGAGAAGCAGCGCCTCTCGGGCACCGAGGTCGAACTCACCCCGAGCGACACCGACGTAGAAGGACGGGACGTGGTCGTGACCGACGACATCATCGCCACCGGCTCGACCATGTCCGGCGCGGTCGAGATTCTGGCCGAGAAGGGCGCGAGCAACGTCTACGTCACCTGCGTCCACCCGATGCTGGCCGCCGACGCCTACACGAAGCTCTCGAAGGCGGGCGTCGAGTCGATCTGCGGGACCGACACCATCGAGCGACCGGTGAGCGAGGTCTCTGTCGCGCCCGTGATTGCCGAAGAAATTTAAGACGAGCCGCGGTTTTCCGTTCTACGCTTCTGCTTCCGCCAGCGCCGCGACCGCAATCTCCATCTCGACGCCTTCGACGTCCCACGTCTTGCGGTGGCCGTCCTCGACGTCACCGACCTCGTCGGCGCGGACCTCCTCTTTCACGAGGTCCATGCGCTCTTCCACGAGGCCAGCGACTCGGTCGTCGGCCACGTCGAGGTCGAGGCGGATGCGCTCCTCGATGTCTAAGTCCATCTCCTTGCGCATCTCCTGGACGCGGCGGATGACCTCGCGGGCGTAGCCCTCGCTCTCGATGTCCTCGGTGAGTTCGGTATCGACGTAGACGACGCCGCGCTGGTCGCCGTCGGTGTCGAAGCCGACGCCCGTGACGCCCTCGGGGGTCTGGGTGACGAACTCGACCATCTCCTCGGTCAGGTCCACGTCCATGCCGGTGTCCTCGGCGACCGCGTTTTCGAGCGCGGGGAGCGTCGGCTCCGAGATGCTGGCGTCGTTGAGCGCCTGCATGACGCGACCGGCGTCGTCGCCGAACTCGGGCCCGAGGAGGCTCATGTCGGCCTCGGCGGAGTAGTGGAGTTCGCCCCAGTTCTCGCCGGGCGCGACGAGCTGGATTTCGCGGGCGTTGAGGCGGTCGGCCAGTAGGTCGCGGTGGCGCTCGACCGCTTCGACCGTGCGCTCGTCGTCAGCGTTGACCACGACGCGCGTGACCGGCCAGCGGAGTTTGCGCTCGGCCTGCTGGCGGGCGTTCGACCCGGCCTCCTCGATGGCCCGGAGCAGGCTCACGTCGGTTTCGAGTTGGGCGTCCTGCCAGTACTCGTCGACCTCGGGCCAGTCGAGCATGTGGACCGTGTCGTAGCCCTCGTCGCCGGTGAGCGCGCCGTAAATCTCCTCGGTGACGAAGGGCGCGTAGGGTGCCAGCAGGGCGACGACCGTCGAGAGGACCTCGTAGAAGGTGGCGTAGGCCGCCAGTTTGCTCGCGCTGTCCTCCTCTTCCCACATTCGCTCGCGGACGACCTGAATGTAGAACCGCGAGACGTCTTCGACCACGAAGTTCAGGAGGACGTCGAGCGCCTTGTCCTGTCGGTAGTCCTCCCAGTGGTCGGTCATCTCGCCGACGACCGACTGGAGGCGCGCGAGGACCCACTCGTCCACGAGTTCGAGGTTCTCGTCCACGTCGTCCAGCGTGGTCTCGTCGGGGTCGAACCCGTCGAGGCGCATGTAGGGAAGCGGGAACCGGAAGACGTTCCAGAGGATGTTGAGGTCCCGCTGCATCTCGCCGGTCTCGTCGTACGAGAAGCGCATGTCCTCGCCCTGCGGGTTCGACGAGAGGAGGAACATCCGCATCGGGTCCGTGCCGTACTCGTCGATGACCTCGTTGGGGTCCACGAGGATGCCCTTGGACTTGGACATGCCGCGACCGTCGGGCATGTTGGCGTAACCGTGCATCAGAACCTCCTCGTAGGGAATCTCGCCGACGGCGGCGGTGCCCATGCCGAGTTGCGACCAGAACCACCCGCGGGTCTGGTCGTGGGCCTCCATGATGAGGTCGGCGGGCCAGAGTTCGTCGAACCTGTCGTCGTTCTCGGGGTAGTCGAGGGTGCCCCACGAGGCGACCGACGAGTCCAGCCACACGTCGAACACGTCGGGGACGCGGGTGTAGGTCGTGCCCTCGTCGGTGATGGTGAGGTCGTCCACGGTGCCCTTGTGGAGGTCCACGTCCTCGGGGTCTACGTCTTGGTCCACCTTCTCGGCCAACTCCTCGCGGGTACCGACCACGATTACGTCGTCCATGTTTCCGGACCAGTCTTCAGGGGTCCAGATGGGGATGGGGATGCCCCAGTAGCGCTGTCGGGAGACGTTCCAGTCGGGGGCCTCCTCAACGAAGTCGCGGAACCGATTATCACGTGCCCATTCAGGGTGCCACTCGCTGTCCTCGATGTTGTCCAACAGTTGGTCTTTCACGTCGGTGATGGTGATGAACCACTGGTCGGTGACGATTTGGATGATGCCGGTGCCACACCGCCAGCAGTGGCCGTAGCTGTGGTGGGTCGTGCCCGAAGAGAGCATCAGGTCCTTGTCTTCGAGGTCGGCGATGATGTCGTCGTCCGCGTCCTTGACGAACTGTCCGGCGTACTCCCCGGCGGAGTCGTCGTAGACGCCGTCGCCGCCGACCGGACAGAAGATGTCCAGACCCAGCTCGGTGCCGCGCTCGAAGTCCTCTTCGCCGTGGCCGGGCGCGGAGTGGACCAGCCCGGTGCGGTCCACTTCCACGTAGTCGGCGGTGTAGACCTGTAGCGCGTCCTCGCCGTCGGCGTGGTCGGGGACCTCCTCGTGGAGGGGGTGGTCGTACTTCCAGCCGACCATCTCCTCGCCGGTGAACTCGCCTTCGACTTCGTAGTCGTCGTAGCGACCCTTCTTCAGGACCTCTTCGATACAGCCGTCTGCGAGGTAGAGGACTTCCTCCTCGCCGTCTTTGGTGGCGCGGACCTGCTGGTAGGTTACGTCGCCATCCACTGCGACGAAGGTGTTGGCGGGGATGGTCCACGGGGTCGTCGTCCAGATGACGAGGTAGCCCTCGCGGTCCCGCAGGGGGAACTTGACGTAGATGGAGGGGTCGGAGACGTCCTCGTACTCGACCTCGTTGTTGGCGATGGCGGTCTCACACCGGGGACACTGGGAGATGGAGCGCTGGCCCTGCTCGACCAGCCCCTTCTGGTGGGCCTGCTCGAAGCCCCACCACGCGGCCTCCATGTACTCGGGGTTGACCGTCTTGTAGGGGTTGTCCCAGTCCATCCAGACGCCGAAGGACTTGAAGTCCGACTGGAGGCCCTCCAGTTGGTCCTCGGCGAACTCCTTGCACTCCTCGATGAAGTTCTCCTCGCCGAACTCCTCGATGTCCTTCTTGTTCTCGAAGCCGAGTTGCTCCTCGACTTTGGTCTCGATGGGCAGGCCGTGCATGTCGTAGCCCGGCCTGTCGGTCACGTCGTATCCCTGCATCCGGAGGTAGCGGATGTAGGCGTCTTTCAAGGTCTTGTTCCACGTCGTGCCCATGTGGGCCGCGCCGGAGGTGTACGGCGGCCCGTCCACGAAGAAGAACGTCTCCTCGTCGGCGCGATGTTCCACGGTCTTCTCGTAGGCGTCTACCTCGTCCCAGTAGTCGAACACCCGGTCTTCGACCGCGTCGGGGTCGTACTGG
This sequence comes from Halorussus ruber, assembly GCF_004765785.1. Lineage (GTDB taxonomy): Archaea > Halobacteriota > Halobacteria > Halobacteriales > Haladaptataceae > Halorussus > Halorussus ruber. The sequence goes on from NZ_SBIT01000002.1 coordinate 308,043, forward strand.
TCTTCGACTTCGCCGAACCGCGTTCGGCTGCTCGACGAGCTTTGGTCGTCGGTGTCCTCGAACCTGCTCATACCTGTTCTGTTCGCCTACGGAGTTAAATTGGGTTCGGTTGTGCAGTTGGGTCTGTAATTGGCGTGGTTCTTGTAACGATTGCTTGGAGATTCGTATTGTAATTTCCCATAACATATAAATTTATTATTATTTTAGAGACAGCTATGTATTATATCGAAACAGCTTTTTTCTACAATTGTTTCCCACGCTATATGACCTCAGAAGAGAGGTTGCTGACCCGACGTCGTGTACTCGCAACGTCAGCTATGACTACTTCATCAGTAGTCGCCGGTTGTTTCTCTCCACAGATGGGAGGAACAGTCAGCGAGATTAGCATATATAATGCCACGAACAGCGAAATAAAGGTTCTCCTTAGAGTATATCGGATAGAAGACGAGCAGAGCCTCATAGACGACACGTTCAGGCTCGCCCCCGGGAATAGTCGAGAATACGAACAACCATTTAGTGAAGATGGGCGGAAACGACTTGAAATAGTCGTCAATGAAAACCGGCGCGCGTCCCACGAGTGGGACGCACGTGCGAAACAGGACAGTACAGGTGTCGATATAACTATCCAACAAGACCAGATTGATATCGACGAAGTGAGCCGCTGATCGAATTTCCATTCCTTATCAGCAGTTATTTTAAGTAGTCTTTACTGCCCTCGAAGACTGAATCTCATAGATTCTTATGCTAGTGCGAGATTTTGTATAATTAAATAACAATTTTATAGACATATATTTATACTTTCAGAATTAGAAAATTATAAGTTTTGGAGTTTAGTTTTCGCTAATTGCATGGTTAGTTACAGTCTGCAATCGTCACGGGGCGATCCAATAGCGGCGGAGAATCGAATGTCCATCTACCAGTACCCGAACAGGTACTTCGACGAGGGTGAAATCGATGGTGCAATGCTGACCGCGCTTGAGAATGCGTGTGACCAACTATACGACAACGGAGTTATCGGGTACTACGAAATATCGAAGACGGGTGAGAACCCACAACTAGGACACGATGGAAGTACCTCAGGGTGTGACGGATACGGACTACTCGATAAGTTCGAAGAGTGGCTGAAACCGAAGAACCCACCAGTCGGGTCGCATCTCCTCGTGACCGAGTATATTTCGTACGGTTGTGGGAATCTCGGGAACAACGGTGCGACACCCTTCAACGGAAATTGGCAGGCCTGTGTAATGGGGACCGAACTGGCCAAAGAGTTTTGGAAGAATGGCGGAATTCACGAAGTCCACCATAACTTCCTCGACAACGGCGTAATCTCCGACAGCTACATCGAGGATTCACAACACGACCTCGGAAAACTCTACTGTGGCGGAGTCAACGATACGTCGCCGATGTGTACGAGCTATGAAAACAAACATGGAGACCACGGGAGTTGCTCTGACAGTTGCTCCTTCGAGCAGGCATATAATACGACGCTCAGCAATTGTACAGTTGATGCGATGGATCAAACGGCTACCTATTACTAAAGATGAGTGAAAAAAATTCGTCTAACGTTCACCGACGTAGCGTTCTCAAATCGGCCGGTGCAGTTGCAGGATTTGGTCTTGCCAGTAGTGTGGTGGAAGCGTCGTCTCACGGGTCGGTACAATTTAGCGAACTACGTATCGGTCACGACGTTACCGTTCCATCGAACGACGAATACTACTACCCGTTTTCACACTTTGACGAGTTCGGACGCACGTACGTCGTTGATCAAGACCAGTCTACGCTCTACGTGAACGAAGAATACGCAGTTGAAGACCTTCGAGTCGTGAAAAATAACGACTCAGCAGTGGCCAATTCGGGCTTTAGTTCCTTGCCGGCGAAACATGGTCAGTGTCAAAACTCGGGCCTCGCAACGAAAGTTCTGGACGATTATCGTGTTACCGAGCGTCTCGCTATCAAAGAGGGATACAACGAACCCAAAATAGCGATAACTGAGCAAAATGGTGATATTACCGCAGATATTAGTGGTAAGAAGGCTTCAATTCGAGCGGGAAAGGAAAAGAAGGTTACGCTCTCTCCACAACAGGTTAGCGTTGAAGCCTACAAAACCGTCGAGAAGAACCCCGAAGACGTAACTATCGCAGGGGGAGAAGAATGGCAAGAACCGTGGCGGAAGCCGAAACAGCGGGAGTACAAAATTAAAACGGTTACAGTCACTCCCGAGGTCCATATCCGTAATCACGGCGAAGTTGAAGTCGTAGGAGTAAGCTCAAAGGCACCAAAGCACAACCCGAATAAGTAGTGCCCAGGTAGAAGCCTCTCCGCTACGCTTTCTTTCAGTAAGTTCAAAAGAGGTTCGAAGAGTAGAGAGACGGGTCGAATACAGTACGTTCAGGCGATGGCTGTTCCCTCGGCGAAAGAATCGTTGTAAGTCGACATCTTCGAGGTCTAGTGCAGGCACATCGTACGACCGTTGTGCGAGCCTCCGTCCAAGTAAGGTGAAGCCTCAAACTTCTTACGCCGCGCGGTCAAACACACCCATCAGAGCCATGAGCGACGACGACTGCATCTTCTGTCAGATAGTGGACGGCAACATCCCGAGTCGCAAAGTCTTCGAGGACGACACCGCGATGGCCTTCCTCGACGCGAATCCGCTCGCGCCGGGCCACACGCTCGTCATCCCGAAGGACCACTACGAGACCCTCGAGGAGACCCCCGAGGACGTGGCCGCCCACGTCTTCGGCGCGCTCCACCGCCTGAACACCGCGGTCGAACACGCCGTGGACGCCGACGGGACCAACGTCGCGTTCAACAACGGCGAGGCCGCCGGACAGGAGGTACCCCACCTCCACGGCCACATCATCCCGCGGTTCGACGGCGACGGCGGCAACCCCATCCACGCCGTGGCGGGCGAGCGCCCGGACCTCACCGACGAGGAGTTGGACGAAATCGCCGAGGAGATTCACACCCAGCGCGACTGAGGCGAACAGCCAGATACAGCGATTTTGCCGTGATTGCGAGTGGAGAGAGTTAGGTTTCGAGAGGCCTTGCGCTCGGAATCGGAGGAAGAGTCGGGACAGCAACGTCCTCGAAAGCCCTCGCGCGGTTCGCGGTCGCCGAACCCATCTGGCCGTTCAGCCACTAAGCAACCTTTACCCACATTTAGAAAACATTATTATATATTAAAGAACCAAATACAGTGCTTAGTCTGTCTCTCAGTACGACTCTCCCACCTCGATGGGACCGCTGAACGCCGAATAGAGGACGGCGAAGTAGGTCAGCACCAGCGGAATCAACAGCGCGGCCCCGATGGTCAGCAACTCGACCGCGGGCGCGCCGATGATGGCCTCCTCGGCGGTCAGCCCCGTCATCGGTTCGATGGTGGGGTAGAGCAGGACCGCGACGAGCGCGATGAACGCGCCAGTCATGCCGCCCGAGGTCCCGAGCGCGACGTAGGGGTGGCCGCCGCGGGCCGCGAGGAGGTATCCGACGCCGAGGAGGACCGACCCGACGACCAGCGCGAGTGGTGCGGGCGCGAGGAGCGCGTCCCGAATCGCCGGGCGGAGCGCGAGCAGGCCGAGGACGACCACGACCAGCGCGAGGTAGGCCACCGTGGCGCGAATCCCGTAGTCGGGCATCTCCTCGCGGAGCGGGCCGGTGGTCTTCAGTCGGAGGAAGGCCGCGCCCGAGGCGACGTTGAGCGCGACGAGCGCGAGGCCCGCCACCACCGAGACGAGCGCGATGCCCTCGATGCCGAGCAACCAGTTCGCGGCGAAGACGCCCAGCAGGAAGGGCGCGCCGACGCTCCCGACCACGAAGGCCCGGCCCCACCACGTCTGCCAGCCCTCGTCCTCGCGCTGTTCGTACATCTCGGGGGCGAGACCCCGGAGGATGAGCGCCCCGAGGACGCCGAACAGCAGCAGGTAGTGGCGACTGAACAGGGTGGCGTACACCGGCGGGAAGGCCGCGAACAGCGCCCCGCCGAAGACCACCAGCCAGACCTCGTTGCCGTCCCAGAACGGGCCGATGGCGGCGAGGCACTGCTCGCGCTCGTGGTGGTCCTCGCGCAGGGCGAAGATGACCCCCACGCCGAAGTCCCACCCGTCGAGGAACAGGAAGATGGCGAGGAAGGCGAACACGACGACGAACCAGAAGTCCGAGAGCGGAATCCCGAACCAGACCGTTTCGAGGGGAAGCGGAGCGACCTCAGTCATCGTCACCCGCCCCGGTCGGTGCCGGACTCGGCGCTTGGTCGCGCTCGGCCTCCTCGCGCTCGGCCGGGCCGCGTCGGACCAGTCGCCCGATGATGTAGGTGTACAGCGACAGCAGGACGAGGTAGCCCCCGACGAATCCCGCCAGCGTCAGGGTGGCCTCCGCGCCAGTCAGGCCGGGCGAGACGCCCTCGGTGGTCTTCATCACGCCCTGAATCACCCACGGTTGCCTGCCGACCTCGGTGACTATCCACCCCAACTCGACGCCGACGATGCCCAGCACCGACGAGGCCATCAGCGCCTTGTGGAGCAGGCGGTCCTCGTAGAGTTCGCCGGACCACCAGCGATAGCCCGCCCAGAACGCCAGCAGCATGAACCAGAATCCGAGCGCCACCATCGCCCGGAACGACCAGAAGACGATGGCGACCGGGGGCGAGCCTTCGAACTCGTTCAGGCCGGTAATCTCGGCCTGCGGATTTCCGCCCGAGGCCAGCCACGAGGCCCCGCCCGGAATCCCGATGCCGAAGATTTCCTTCGCGCGCGGGTTCAGCAGGTCGTCGATGCTGGTCGGGAAGGCGAAGATGTACTCGGGGACGTAGCTGTCGGTCTCCCAGACCGCCTCCATCGCGGCGAACTTCTGTGGCTGGGTCTCGAAGACGTGCCGAGCGTAGGCGTCGCCGTGCAGGACTTGCAGGGGCGCGGAGATGATGAGCGCCACGAGCGCAATCTTCAGGGTCGCGCGCCAGAACCGGTCGTCGAGGTTCCCCCCGTCCACCACGCCGAGGTGGTGGCGTCGATAGACGTGATAGGCCGCGACACCGGCCATGAACAGCGCGACCGAGAGGACCGCGGCGTTCTGCATGTGGACGAACATCCACGGGAACCGCGGGTTGGCGTAGGCCGCGATGGGGTCGGTCAGCAGGATGGTCAGCTGGCCGCTCTCGCGGGCGACTTCGAACCCGCGGGGCGTCTGCATCCACGAGTTCGCCACGAGAATCCAGACCGCCGACAGCCACGTGCCGAGGCCGACCATCAGCGACGACACGAAGTAGAGTTTGTCGCCCACGCGCTCTCTGCCGAAGACGAAGATGCCGAGGAAGGTCGCCTCCAGCATGAACGCCATCATCCCCTCGACCGCGAGGGGACCGCCGAAGAGTTCGCCCGCCGCGGTCGAGAACGCCGCGAAGTTGGTGCCGAACTCGAACTCCAACACCAGCCCCGTCACCGTCCCGACCGCGAAGCTCACCGCGAAAATCTTCGTCCAGAACCGACGCAGACGCTCGTAGAGGGGCGCGCCGGTCCGGATGTCTTTCCACGTGAAGTAGACGAGGAAGGGCGCGAGTCCCATGCTCATCACGGGGAAGATGATGTGGACGATGGTCGTCACCGCGAACTGGAGTCGACTCGCAGTCGCCGGGTCTACCATCGTTTCACCGCCCGCTTCGGTCGCTCATCGCCGGGGGTCGCTCGTTCGGAGACTTTCACACTCCCCACTAGCATTTCCACCCCCAAGAAGCGATTCCCCATTCTCGGCCGAACAGAATCGGGGTCGAACTCAAGTTCTTCGAGTCCCTAGGGGTGGAGCTATCGACCCGGCCACCGAAACCGCCCCGCGTCTGACGAAGCATTAAGTAGTCTCGGGCGCGACGTGTCACAAAGATGGGCAACAAGAACAAGACGATTTCCTTCCGCGTCAGCGAGGACTCCTTCGAGACGCTCCGGGAAATCGCCGAGGAGCGCGACCTCTCGCTCTCGGCAGTCTTCCGCGACTACGTGGACATGCTGGTCGCCCACGACGGCCGAGTCAAAGTCGTCCCCGAGAGCGAGTTCGGCGAGGATGCCGAGACCGACGAGTTCCCGCCCAAGGTCGAGGTTCCCAAGAGCTTCGTCCGCGAACACGAGCGACTCGAACTGGAGGCAGATCACCTCCGCGAGCAGTTGCAGGAGTACAAGCAGTACGTCAACCGCCTCAAAGAGCAGATGGACGACGAGGAGGACGTGGAGGACGTCGTCCATCTGGAGGAGTTAGACGACGAGTTGGAGTCCGACGAGACGTATCGCCTCGGGTAATCGTTCTCGCGGTATCTCCAACTATCCAGACAGGTTTCGCTTCTTCCGCCGGGCGTCCTCGGCCATCTCGCTGTCGCCTTCCACGTCGGCCAGCTCCTCGACCGCTTCGAGGGTCCGGACCGAGTTGTCGAGGAAAGAGAGGATGTCGCCGGGATAGGCGTAGACCATGTAGTCGTCGGTCATCACGTCCACGATGGTGTCGGGACCCATCCCCTGCTCGCGGAGTTCCAGCAGGTAGCGCATGAACTTCTCCTCGGCGCATCCGCAGTAGGGGTTCGACTGGCAGTCGCAGTCGAGGAAGTCCTCGGCGAAGTCCAGCACGCGCTCTTGGGTCGTGTCGTCCAGTTGGGCGAGGTTGTTCCCCTGAAACAGCATGTCGAGGGTCGCCCCTTTGAACGCTCCCTTGGGGATGTTGGTCTCCAACTGAGAGCCGATTTGGCGGTGGTTCTTGACGTAGATTTTGTCGGTGACGGCCACGCTTGGGCGTTGGTTGGGCGCTAGCGCTGAAAAGCGTGTCGTCACCCAAGGCCGTCTGACTCGCCCGCCATCCCTCGGGAACCCCTCTGTTTCCATTGGAGTCTGTCACCCCATCCCAGTATCGCACAGAGTCGTAACGTATTTTAATTCGCAGGCCACTACGTCTACATGCGTGTCCGGGTTGGGGTAGTGGACTATCCTTCAGCCTTGTGGAGGCTGAGACGCGGGTTCGATTCTCGCACCTGGACTCATAAATTTTATCACACATTTTGTGATTCTGTCTTTCTGTTTTCATCAGTCGTTTCTAGAAACTACTATGTAGTCCTAATAGCTATATCAACTATATAGTCGTGGAAAGCAGTTGTCCGACGTGCGATGACGAATTCGAAACGAGGCGAGGACTAGGAGTTCACCACAGTATGGCTCACGATGAACGCCTACCGAACCGAGAGTGTAAGAACTGCGGTGAGGAGTTCTACTGTGAGTACCAAAAGAAGTACTGTTCCGATTCCTGCCGGAATGAGTGTCTCTCGTCTGAGGGACCGTCGGCACGAAACGACGAGAGTAAGACTCAACTGACCGATTGCGAGTTCTGCGAAGTCCAGTTCGAGTATTATCCATCGGCAAAGAAAGGGCTATACTGCCCCACCTGCGTCGAAGAACGCGACTGGCGAACAACCCCTGATGTCAATGGAGCTGATAATCCTCGATGGAGTGGTGGAAAAGTCGAGTTTGAGTGCGAGGTCTGCACCGAAACCGTCGAACGCTATCCGAGCGAAGTGACTGGTGAAGTAACCGTCTGTGGTGAGGAGTGCCGAGCGAAGTGGCTCTCTGAGTCGTTTGCTGGCTCTGGCCATCCGAACTGGGAGGGTGGCGACAACGGTTCCTACGGACGTGGTTGGAATTCCGCTCGGCAGACAGCTCTGGAGCGCGACGACTACGAATGCGTGATTTGTTCGAAATCTAAAGGAGAGATTGGTCGGAACCCGGATGTGCATCACATCGTTCCGGTTCGAGCGTTTGCCGAGTCTGAGAATCACTCGAAGACGGACGCTCACTACCTCGACAACCTGATCTCGCTCTGTATCGGTTGTCATCGGAAGGCCGATTTTGGAAAACTGTCAAGGTCGGAACTTCGGTCACACGTCGAATCTCGCCCTACTCCACCGCTTCAGTAACTTGCTAACCCGTTTTTAGCCACCTCCTTCCGGCGGGAACACGGCCCATAACAAAGTCCGAATCCGACCATTGAATGAAATGCGCCCGACGGCTCGGGCGCAGAGCGTGCAAGCATGCGGCCACTCCCGGCGATGCCGGAGGCGCTGGTGGCGGGCTGGCCTCCCGCCGTCGTGTCACCAACCCTCCCGCGAAAGTTCTCGTCCCGGCGGCCGCGAACTCTCGCTATCTCTCTTCCGGTTTTTGCGACGCCTGCGGTCTCTCGACTGCGGTACTCGGTTCTTTCTCCTGATTTCTGCGACGAGTCAAAACTCGTCCAGTCCCGTCTGTACGTCCTCCTCGGCCGGGACCTCCTCGATGAGGCTCGGCGAGTCGTTTCCGGGGTCGTTGACCGCCGAGGAGACCGGGTAGGCGCGCATCTCCGCTGACGGATAGGGGTCGAGAACGTCGGCGAGCGCGTCGGGGTCGGACTCTCGGAGCCAATACCGTTCCTCCTCGGAGTCCAGCATCACCGGCATCCGGTGGTGAATCGGCTCGACAACGTCGTTCGGCTCGGTCGTGACGATGGTGAACGTCGCGTTTCGGTTGTCGGTTTCCGGCTCCCACAGCCCTGCGAAGGCGAACGGTTCCCGGTCGACGCGCTCGATTCGGTAGGGCTGTTTGCCGGTCGGGGTCGGCTTCCAGTCGTAGAAACCATCCGCGAGGACCAGGCATCGACGTTCGGCGAACGCCTCGCGGAAGCTCGGCTTCTCGCCCAGCGTCTCGGCGCGGGCGTTGATGTGGCCCGAGGAGGGCGAGTCGTCGGCCCACTGGGGCACCAGTCCCCACGTCGGGAACTGGACGGCGTCGAGGGCGTCGTTGCGGATTACGGGATGTTCCTGTCCCGGCGAGACGTTGTACCGGGGTTCGAGGGTTCGGCTGGGTTCGGCGTCGAATCGCTCGGCGACCTCCTCGGGCGGCGCGAACAGCGAGGTCCTCCCGCACATTATCGGGAGGGCTGTTCGGTCTCTTGAACCGGCTGTTCGGTCGGCGTGACGCGGTCGGCCCGGCCGCTCTTCTGGATGATGTTGAAGGCGGTCATCAGGTCGGTCCGGGAGACGAGTCCCGCGAGTTCGCCGTCGGCGTCGATGACCAGCAGGCGACCGATGCCGTGTTGCTGTATCTTCTCGAACGCGGTCATCGCGTCGTCGGAGGCCGGAATCGTCTTCAGGTCGCGGGACATCACGTCGCCGACCGTGTAGGCGTCGCGCTCGACTTCCGGAACCTGCCGGGCGTCGTCCAGCGTGACCATGCCGACGAGTTCGCCGTTCTCCACGACCGGGTAGCCCGTGTGGCGCTGGCGGAACATCGTCTCCATCAGGTCGGCGATGGAGGTCTCGGGCGTGACGGTGTTCAGGTCTTCGACCGAGGTCATCACGTCGCGGACGCGAACGTCCCGAAACGCCGCGTTCATCACGGTCTGCTGGGCCTCGCTGGTCGCACCGATGTAGATGAAGAAGGCGATACCGATCATGATGAGGTTGCCGCCGAACAGGCCGAGGAGGCCGAGCAGGATGGCGAACAGCTTGCCGACCTCGGCGGCGGTCTGGGTGGCGTCCGAGAACGGCCGGTTGCGTGCCAGAAGCGCCCGGAGGACTCGCCCGCCGTCCATCGGGAAGCCCGGCAGGAGGTTGAACACCGCGAGCGTGAAGTTCATCAGCGCGAGGTAGCCGAACAGGAATCTGACGGTCGGAAGCCCAGTGGGAACGACGAAGAGCGCGAGATACGAGATGACGCCGAGCGCGATGCTGACCGCGGGACCGGCGATGGCGATAGCGAACTCCTGCTTCCAGTCCTCGGGTTGCTCGGTGAGTTGGGCGATGCCGCCGAAAATCCAGAGCGTGATGGAGTCGATTGGGAAGCCGAATCGCATCGCAACGAGCGAGTGGCCGAGTTCGTGGAGGACGACCCCGACGAACAGGCCGATGGCGGCGAGCGCGCCGAGTACCCACTCCAGGTTCCCGGCGGTGAGCGCCGCGCGGTCCAAGTTCGTACTCCAGAGCAGATTCAGGTTGTCGACCCAGATGCCGACCTGCGACCCGATTAGCCACGCGAACACCGGCAGGATGAGCAGGAACGTCAGGTCGAGTTTGATCGGAATCCCGAACGCCCGCCCGACCGTGAAACTTCTCATACGTATGCGTAGCCGTGGCAGAGTCTTAACAGTAGGGTCGCGCGAGGGTCCGGTCGATACTTCTGCCAATTCGACAACCAGATCGACTTAGCCTTTGCGGCCAAGCCAAAGTATTCAAGAGGCCCCCTGAGACACAGACGTACAACGTGGCAGACACCGAATATTGCAGACGAACGGCAGTCACCGGACTTTCCGTGTCTCCGACGGACGCCACACGGCTTCGTGAGTTGGTCGAGGAGTGGAAGCGCGGGTGCCAACTCGCGGTCAACGAGGCGTGGGGTGTCTGTCACACGAGGAGCGAAGTCCAACAGTTAGCGTACGACCGCCTGCGAGAAGAGACCGACCTCGGGAGCCAGCACGCGGTGCTGGCGACCCACCGCGCGGCCGAGGCAATCAAGCGCGCTCGGGACGGCGAGGGGTCCAAGCCCCAGTTCACGAGTCCGACAGTCGCGTTCGACACCCGGACGATGACGGTGTTCGACGACCGGACGGTGAGTCTCACCACGACCGGCGAGCGCGTCCGGTGTGACCTCAAACTCCCCGACGACGGCGGCTACCAGTCCCAATATCTCGACGACGAGGAGTGGGAACCCGCCAAGAGTACCCTCCACTACCGCGACGGGGAGTTCACCTTCCATCTGGGCTTTCGGACGCCGAGTCCGGACATCGACCTCCCGACCGAGGGCGCGACGGTGCTGGGCGTCGATTTAGGCGTCGAGAACCTCGCGGTCACCAGCACGGCCGAGTTCTTCCCCGGCGGCGAGTTGACCCACCGCCGCGAGGAGTTCGAGGCCCTCCGGACTGACCTCGAAGCGACCGGCACCCGGAGCGCCGCCCGGACCCTCCGACAGGCGGGCAACCGCCTCGACCGCTTCGTCCGCCAGCGCCTCCACGAGGTCGCCAACGACATCGTGGCCGAGGCCGTCGAGTACGACTGCGAACTCGTCGCGTTCGGCGAACTGAGCGAGGCCGCCGAACTCCTGCCCGAGGCCACCGCTTACCACGAGTGGCTGTTCGACCGCCTGCTCTCGTTCGTGGAGTACCGCGCCGCCGAGCGGGACATCGCGGTCGTGGAAGTAAATCCGGAGTACACCAGCCAGCGGTGCATGGAGTGCGGCTTCACCCATCCGCAGAACCGGAATCTGGACGAGAGCCAGTTCGAGTGCCTCAAATGCGAGGCCTCGGCCCACGACGACTACAACGCCGCGAAGAACATCGCCTTCCGGTGCGTGCGGCGCGGGCCGCTGTCGTCGCGGGGACTGGGCGCGTCGGCGTGTGCCCTTCAGTCGGGTCTCGTGACGCCTGACGACGGGTTTACGCCGTATGCGGAGCTTTCGGAAGCTCCTCGGTCGGATTAGAAACTAACCCCAGGTCAACGCCGATTGGCAATTGGCCCGGGAAGATACGTTATCGCCTCGTCGGCAATCATCTCTACGAACCACCCAGCCAGCTTTCCGATGTACGGGTCGTCGATGATATCGTACGTCGGCGGCGCGACGATGTGTGCGTGCGAGAGGGGATAGACGCACCACGGAGAGACGTAGGAGTCCTTCGGGATACCTCCTCGTACCCAGTGTTTCTCTTTCAAAGGGTGGGAGACGAGCCAATCAGTCGTCGTCATCCCGGCTACGAGATACTGTTTCGGATAGAACGGATGGCCGCTGTCCGAGAGAATCACGCATGGGCGGGGCTTGACGTCGTCCCGCTCGATTTCCACCGGCCCGTTTTCAGTGTCGAGAGCTTCCTTCGCCCGTTTCATCGGCCAAAATGGCTCGATACTCCAGACGACATCTCCTCGCTCGTATCTACGTACCGTCATCAGTCTCGTCACAAACTATGAAATTTGACTATAAGAAGATAGCACAAGTGAAAGCAATGAAAAACGTTTCGGCAAATCGTACGATAGATGGCCTTCGGCTTCTGTAGAGGAGTATCAAGTCCGCCCTGTGTTAGACCGATTTGAACCGTCATCTGGGTATTCACGTGCCGAGGCCGCAGACTGCTCAGTATTTTGGCCCTCCGGATATTCTGCGGCAGCGTCAGCCCATTCCTCCGCTTCCTCTTCGTCCTCGATGAAAGGGGTTTCGTCGTCAAACCCTGCCTTTGCAGACTGTAGGGTACCAACCTTCTCGGCTAGCTCCTCCAATTTCTCCTCGTCTTCCGTGAGCGCCCAGTAGTTACCTCGATGTTCGACGAAGCCTCGGTTCTTCAACCGTGAGAGGTTCGTGCTGACAGTGTTCGGGTTCCTGTCGATGGCGTCAGCAATCTCCTGACGCGTGAACGCTAAGTCGTCGTGGTCCGCGAGATGCTTGATAATCGCCTCGGCCGTCGAATACTCCGTCTCAGATGCCTCCGAGGCATCGAATTCATCACGAGAGATAGGCATGGCTCTATCTTGTAAGCCTGTAAGGTGTACTCTACGAAAAGTGTACTGGTGAAAATCACGCCGGGGCCAACTCGCACGCTGTATTAGGTCTTTGCCGTCAGCACGCAATTTGTGTTTATTTCGGGTCACTTGAGTAGCGGTTTGTGAGATATTCGGCAACATCTCCCGGAACTGGTCAGAGGTAGTTTCAACCTTGAACATAGGCGTCCCCGCCCCGCAACCGCACCTCGTCCTCCCCAACCTCCTGCGGTCCTCGGCTTCGCCTGCGGTCCTCGTCCCTCGCACGCGAGGCGCGACGCCTCGGCGTCGCGCCCACGCGCGCCGACCGCAGGAAATTCAATAGTGGGTTAAAAGACAATATAACAATTCTTAAACAATCATTTTTATTTCCCTACCCCGCTCGCTGACGCAACTTTTTACGACTCCCGCGCGTACCACCGCGCATGAGTCAGCAACCGAAGCCTCTGATTCGCCGGAGCGACGAAATCGAATACGAAGACGTCGGCGCGGCCGACGGCCTGCGCAAGGGCGTCCTCATCGACGAGAGTCGCGGCGCGCCCAACTTCGCCATCCGCCGGTTCGAACTCGACGCCGGCGCGGAGGTCCCCGAACACACCAACGAGGTCGAACACGAACAGTACGTCCTCTCGGGCGAGTACACCGTCGGCATCGACGACGAGGAGTACACCGTCGGCGAAGGCGATTCGCTCCTCATTCCCGCTGGCGTCGTCCACTGGTATCGCAACGAGAGCGACGAACCGGGTGCGTTCATCTGCGCCGTGCCGAACGGCGACGACGAGATAGAACTGGTAGAATAGGAAGTCGGTCGCTACTCGTACTCCGGTAGCGAGACGAGGGCCTGAATGTCAGCGGAAATCCACGCGTCGGCGGCCGACTGGTCCTGCATTCGGACCGTCGGCTTGCCTCCCGCGTCGTCCTCCTCGATTTCAAGCGTCACTTGTTCGTCGAACCGCTCGGGTAACCGCTTGTTGTGTCTCCCCCTCATACTTGGTCGTTCTGTGCGCACTCGCCGCTTACCACGAGAGGGTCTTTGTTATTTGCCGGTTGCCGTACGGGTATTGGCGGAATAACGCTCTGAGGCGTCCGTTATCCCGAGCTTAACGCCCGGTATGGGTACCTTTCCTCGCTGCGACCGGCGACTTGCTGGCGGCGAATCCTCGGTTCCGAACCGCTCAAATACCGCGAGCTATTACCCGTGAACGTGTCGAAGCAGGTCCCGCAGGTGGACGCGCTGTTCCTCCACGAGTCGTCCGGCGATTACGTCGCGGTCGTGAATCGGGACGGCGAGCGCGTCTTCCGAGCCAAACTCGAACTTCAGGAGACGAACGCCGGGCCGCGACCCGGCAGGTTCCGCGTCAAGCGCGGCACGAGCGAGGAGCCTCGAAGCCCCGACCAGTTCGTGGAAATCGCGCGCAGAGCCGACCGCATCCGCATCTCCCAGCAGACCTCCCGCGAGGGCCGCGAGGAGCTACAGGAGATGCTCGACGCCTACCAACTCGACTCGAAGGTGGTCCGAACCTGTCGGTTCTGCGCGTCGAGCGGCCACTACACGCCCATCACGAGCGAGACCGCAGTCGATGCGGGCGACGAACACATCTGCCCCGACTGCGCCAAAGAGGAGTTGGAGCGCCAACTCGCCTTCGAGGGCGATTTGACCAGCGCCGCCAAGGGCCGACTCGAAGACCTGCTCCTCGAAGTGCAGGACTTAGAGCGCATCACGAACCTGCTCAAGGGGCAACTCGACCCCGACCTCACCAAGTTCGACGAGATCAGCGCCAACGTCGAGGACGTCGAGAACATCCGGGTCGATTCGCTGAACCTCCATCCCGGAATCCAGAACCTGCTGGAACCCCGGTTCGAGGAGCTACTGCCGGTCCAGAGCCTCGCGGTCCAGAACGGCCTCCTCGACGGCGAGGACCAGTTGGTCGTGAGCGCCACCGCGACCGGGAAGACGCTGGTCGGCGAGATGACCGGCATCGACCGCGTGCTGAACGGGCAGGGCAAGATGCTGTTTCTCGTCCCGCTCGTCGCGCTCGCCAACCAAAAGCACGAGGACTTCAAAGACGAGTACGGCGACCTCGTGGACGTGACGATTCGGGTCGGTGCGAGCCGAGTCCGGGACGACGGCCACGCCTTCGACCCCAGCGCCGACGTCATCGTCGGCACCTACGAGGGCATCGACCACGCGCTCCGGACCGGCCGGGACTTGGGCGACATCGGGACCGTCGTCATCGACGAGGTCCACACGCTCAAGGAGCAAGACCGAGGCCACCGCCTCGACGGTCTCATCGCGCGACTCAAACACTACTGCGAACAGCGAGCGAGTCGCCGCGAGGAGTACGGCGGTGCCCAGTGGGTCTACCTCTCGGCGACGGTGGGCAATCCCTCCGACCTCGCGCAGTCGCTCGAAGCCAACCTCGTGGAGTTCGAGGAGCGCCCGGTCCCGCTCGAACGTCACGTCACCTTCGCCGACGGCCAAGAGAAACCGGACATCGAGAACAAACTGGTCAAGCGCGAGTACGACACCAAGTCCTCGCAGGGCTATCGCGGCCAGACCATCATCTTCACCAACTCCCGGCGTCGGTGTCACGAGATTTCCCGCCAACTGGAGTACAGTTCTGCGCCCTACCACGCCGGTCTGGACTACGGCCGCCGGAAGAAGGTAGAGCGAATGTTCGCCGACCAGGACCTCGCGGCGGTCGTCACGACTGCGGCGCTCGCAGCGGGCGTGGACTTCCCGGCCTCGCAGGTCATCTTCGACACGCTCGCCATGGGCATCGAGTGGCTCTCCGTACAGGAGTTCCACCAGATGCTCGGGCGGGCGGGTCGCCCCGACTACCACGACCGGGGGAAGGTCTACGTCCTCGTGGAACCCGACGCGGCCTACCACAACAGCATGGAGATGAGCGAGGACGAAGTTGCGTTCAAGCTCCTGAAAGACGAGATGGAGGACGTCCAGACCCTCTACGACGAGAGCGCCGCGGTCGAGGAGACCCTCGCCAACATCACGGTCGCGGGCAAGGGGGCCAAGCGCCTCGGCGACCGGATGATCGGCGAGATTCCGACCAAGCACGCGCTCGGCAGACTGCTGGAGTACGGCTTCATCGAGGGGCTGGAACCGACCGACCTCGGCCGGGTCGTCACCAGTCACTTCCTCGCGCCCGACGAGGCGTTCAAGATTCTCGACGGGATTCGCAAGGAGAAACATCCCTACGAAATCGTCGCCGAGCTAGAGCTTCACGGCGAACAAGAGTAGTCCGACAACCGCCGACAGCCTTCGAATCGCTTTTTGCGAGCGTCTGACGCTCGTCTGCCGGACTTTGATATGGAAGTCTAGCAAATACAGTATCAATGTCAACGGTGGAAAGCAAGAAATCGCGTGGGAGTTCGATTCCGGCTCACGAGGCTCATCACGACCCCGAGGGGAGCGGGGCCGTCAGCGAGACCGTCATCGAGGCCGTCGCCGCCGCCGAGGGTGCGGACCCGACCGACTGCGACCTCGGGTTCTACGGTGCAGTAGACTTAGAAGCCCTCGACACGCTGTTCGAGCGCCGGTCGTGCGAAGGCCACTGGCGCTTCGAGTTCGCCGTCGAGGACTGGGTAGTCGTCGTCGAAGGCGACGGGACCGTCACGGTCTGTGAGAACTGACTGATTCGTCGGTCGTGGCTTCGACATCGCCGTCCGCAGTCGCACTCGTTTCGTCTTCGCCCGCAGTCGCACCCTTTTTGCCTTCGCCGAAACTTGTAGTCGAAACGTGGCACTCTCGCTGACGCCGGGAATCGTCGTCGTCTTCCTCGTCGTCCTCGCGGCGCTGGTGCTGTTCGCCACGGAACCAGTCCCCATCGACATCACGGCCATCGGCATCATGGTGGCGCTGATGGTGCTGGAACCGTGGACGCAGGTCCAACCGGCCGAGGGCGTCTCCGGGTTCGCCAGCTCTGCGACCGTCACCGTGCTGGCGATGTTCATCCTGAGCTACGGGGTCCAGCGCACCGGCGCGGTCCAGATTCTCGGCCGGAAAATCGCGGCGTTCACCCGCGACGACGAGAGCCGACAGCTCGGCGCGACCATCGGCGTGGTCGGCTCTATCTCGGGTTTTATAAACAACACCGCGGCAGTCGCCATCCTCATGCCGATGGTGACCGACCTCGCCCACGAGGGCAAGACCTCGCCGTCGAAACTCCTCCTACCGCTTTCGTACGCTTCGATGTTCGGCGGGACGCTCACGCTCATCGGGACCTCGACCAACATTCTGGCCAGCGACCTCTCGGCCCGCCTCGCTGGCGAGTACCCCGACCTACACGCCTTCTCGATGTTCGAGTTCACCTCGCTCGGAATCCTCGTCTCCATCGTCGGTGTGGTCTACCTGATGACGGTCGGCCGATGGCTCACCCCCGCCCGAATCCCGCCCAAGGAGGACCTCACCGAGGAGTTCGAGTTGGAGGAGTACCTGACCGAGGTCTCCGTGGACGAGGATTCGCCGCTGGTCGGCCAGACCATCGGGGACGCGCTCGCGGACACCGACTTCGACGTGGACCTCGTCCAACTCATCCGCGAGGGCCAGACGTTCGTGGAACCGCTCGGCCCGAAGGAGATTCAGGCCGGGGACATCTTCGCGGTCCGGACCGACCGGGACACGCTGGTCGACCTCATCGACACCGAGGGACTGACCCTGCTCCCGAACGTGGACGTGACCGAGGAGGAACTGGAGAGCGCCGACGCCGACAGCAACCTCGTGGAAGTCGTCATCGCACCGCGCTCCTCGCTGGTCGGCGAGACGCTGGCGACCGCCAGTTTCCGAGAACGCTACGACGCCACAGTGCTGGCCCTGCGGCGCGGCCCGGAGTACATTCGCAAGCGCATGGACCACGCCGAGTTGCAGGTCGGCGACACCCTGCTGATTCAGGCGACCCCCGAGAGCATCTCCCGGCTGAACGTCAACCGCGACTTCATCGTCGCGCAGGAAATCGAGCGCCCGGACTACCGCGAGTCGAAGATTCCCCTCGCAATCGGCATCGTCGCGGCCGTGGTCGGGGTGGCCGCGCTCGACGTGCTTCCCATCATGGTCTCGGCGCTCGCCGGGGCGCTCGTGATGGTCCTGACCGGCGTCCTCAATCCGCCGGAGGTCTACGACGCTGTCGAGTGGGACGTCATCTTCCTGCTGGCGGGGGTCATCCCGCTCGGCATCGCCATGGAACAGACCGGCGCGGCCGGTCTCATCGCCGACCTCGTGGTCCTGTCGGGCGACTTCCTGCCGCCCATCGCGGTCCTCGGCCTGTTCTACGTCGTGACTGCGGTGCTGACCAACATCGTCAGCAACAACGCCAGCGTGGTGCTGATGATTCCGGTCGCCGCGGAGGCCGCCCAGCAGTTAGGTGCCAACGCCTTCGCGTTCGTGCTGGCAGTCACGTTCGCGGCCTCGACGGCGTTCATGACGCCCGTCGGCTACCAGACCAACCTCTTCGTCTACGGCCCCGGCGGCTACAAGTTCACGGATTACTTCCGAGTGGGCGCTCCGCTGCAGTTGTTGTTCGCCGTGGTGACGACGCTGGGAATCGCCTCGATTTGGGGCGTGGCGTAGGTCTTTGCGCGAAAGAGAAATGTTATTCGTTGTTAAAGGCAACGGGATATTTGTTTAGTTGGCAATCAGGTTGCTTTCCCGCTATCGCCCGGCACAAACGAAACGCTTTACACGGTCTGCCGCGCTAGTATCTCGTGCGGGACCGTGGGGTAGCTTGGTATCCTTTCGGCCTTGGGTGCCGATAACCCCGGTTCAAATCCGGGCGGTCCCATACGCTTTTTCCGTGGCTCTCTCGTCCTCGGCTTCGCCAAAGATACCAACATGTGTAGATTAATTCCCCGGTATCCCTTCCCCTCGGCCACTTTCACTTTCGCTCCGTTTACGAAACTTCTTAGCAGATGAAGCACGAAGCGTTGATGAATGGCTCGCGCGGAGAACACGGAGCTGATAGACAACTTCGAGCAGTTCTACCGGCGGTACTACAGCGACGAAATCGGGGAACTCGCCCAGAACTACCCCAACGAACAGCGGTCGCTCTACATCGACTGGACCGACCTCTATCGCTACGACTCGGACCTCGCAGACGACTACCTCTCGCAACCCGAGCAGCTACAGGAGTACGCCGAGGAGGCCCTCCGTCTGTACGACCTCCCGGTGGACGTGAGCCTCGGGCAGGCACACGTCCGGGTTCAGAACCTCGGCGAGACGACCGACATCCGAGAGATTCGCGCCCGGCACGTCAACACGCTAGTCAGCGTGCAGGGCATCGTCCGGAAGGCGACCGACGTCCGGCCCAAGATTCAGGAGGCCGCCTTCGAGTGCCAGCGCTGTGGCACGCTGACCTACATCCCACAGAGCAGCGGTGACTTCCAGGAACCCCACGAGTGTCAGGGCTGTGAGCGACAGGGACCCTTCCAAATCAACTTCGACCAGTCCGAGTTCGTGGACTCCCAGAAGCTCCGGGTACAGGAGAGTCCGGAGGGGCTTCGCGGCGGAGAGACGCCCCAAAGCATCGACGTTCACATCGAGGACGACATCACCGGCGAGGTCACGCCCGGCGACCACGTCAGGGTCACGGGCGTCCTCCACCTCGAACAGCAGGGGAGCGGACAGGACAAGTCCGCCGTCTTCGACGTGTACATGGACGGCGTCTCGGTGACCATCGAGGACGAGCAGTTCGAGGACATGGACATCACCGACGAGGACAAGAAGGAAATCGTCGAACTCTCTCAAGAGGAGAACATCTACGAGCAGATGGTCGGGTCGATGGCCCCCGCCATCTACGGCTACGACGAGGAGAAGCTGGCGATGATTCTTCAGTTGTTCTCAGGAGTTACCAAGCATCTGCCGGACGAGTCGCGTATTCGTGGCGACTTGCATATGCTCCTTATAGGCGACCCTGGGACCGGTAAGTCGCAAATGATTTCCTACGTCGAGAACATCGCGCCGCGCTCGGTGTACACCTCCGGTAAGGGTAGTTCCAGCGCAGGTCTCTGTGTAACCGGCGACACGGTGGTTCATACCGACGACGGATTCCAAGAGATTCGGGACCTCGTGTCGGCCGAACTCCCCAGTCCCGTAAGCGAGGAGACGGCGGTCGAAAAGTCGGTCGGAGTACAGACGTTCGACCGCGGGGCGGGCGAGATAGCCGACGCGAACTCCTCGCACGTCTGGCGAATGCCGGAGAAGCAGTGTCGCCGCATCGAGACGAATTATGGAAAGAAACTCGAAGCCTCGGTCAACACGCCGGTTCTGACCTGTGGAGAGAATGGCATCGAGTGGAAGGAAATCTCGACAGTCAAACCCGGCGACTACGTCGCAGTTCCGAAGTACGACGACCTCGACCGAACGGAGATATCGGTCCGGCAGTTCCTCGAACTGACTACGGAGAAAATCAAACTGACGGACGACTCCATCCAGTTCCTCCGAGAGTCGCTTACCGACGAGTTCGGAACGCTCCGGAACGCCGCGGCCGAACTCGACCTCTCCGAGGACTTCATCTATCTCCATCTCAAGAACCGCCACGTCCCGCTCGACAAACTAGACCGGATGCTCGACGCGGTCGGTGCGGAGCGTAGCGACGTACAGTTCGAGCGGCTGATGATTCGACATGGGGATTCGATTACGATTCCCGACCGCTTCGACGCGGACCTCATGTACCTCCTCGGCCTCGTGTTCGGCGACGGAGACATCTCGCTTGACCGCCGAGACGGCAACCGTGGCATGGTTCGCATCTCGAACAGTGACGAGACACTACTCGAACGCGCCGCGGACATCTTCGCCGAGAAGTTCGACAAGCGCCCCGAAATCGAACGACAGGACGACAGAGTGCCGTGTGTCCGAGTCAATAGTGCGACGATTGCGCGGTTGTTCGCCAACGCCGGAATGGCGATACCGAAGACCGACCTCACCCTCGCGCCGGAACTGACGACTGCGGAACACGCCGACGCCTTCCTCCGCGGACTGATGGATGCCGACGGTTCGGTTTCCGAACGCGACGATGGCGGTTCGAGCGTTCTACTATCCACCATCAGCGAACGACTCGCCGAGCAGGTTCAACTCATGCTCGAATCGTACGGTGTTCGGGCACGGACCCGTGAGCGAGACCGACGCGGAACGTCCGAGCTTGCTGACGGTCGGACGATAGAGTCTCAGCACGTCCAGCACTTCGTCGAGATGTACGGTGCCGACATCGACCGGTACGCCGACGCAATCGGCTTCGAGTCGGTGGAAAAACGGCAGGCACTGGAACGAATCACCGAGGACGAACGCCGACAGTACGAGAAACTACCAGTCGGCTCTGCACTCGCGGTCCCCGACGGAGGCGTCACCAGAAACTATCACAACAACGTCCACAGAGGCGACCACCCGAGCAGGTCCCGAACACAGTCGATGCTGGAAGACATCGACCTTGGTGATGCAACCGGGACCATCCGCGAAGTCGCCGACGCAAGTCTCCGGTGGGACGAGGTCGTCGCTACCGCCGATACCGGCCAGAAGGAAGTGTTTGACCTGACCGTTCCGGAGACACACAACTTCATCGGAAACGGAGTGGTCACGCACAATACCGCCGCCGCCGTCCGCGACGACTTCGGCGACGGCCAGCAGTGGACCCTCGAAGCTGGCGCGCTCGTCCTCGCCGACCAGGGCATCGCGGCGGTGGACGAACTCGACAAGATGGCTCCGGACGACCGCTCGGCGATGCACGAGGGCCTCGAACAGCAGAAGATTTCGGTCTCGAAGGCGGGAATCAACGCGACGCTCAAGTCCCGGTGTTCCCTGCTCGGCGCGGCGAACCCCAAGTACGGCCGGTTCGACCAGTACGAACCCATCGGCGAGCAAATCGACCTCGAACCCGCGCTCATCTCCCGGTTCGACCTCATCTTCACCGTCACGGACCAGCCCGACGAGGAGCACGACAAGCGACTGGCCGAACACATCCTCCAGACCAACTACGCGGGCCAGCTCAACACCCAGCGCACGGAGATGAGCGCGCCCAACATCTCTCAGGAGCAAGTCGAGAGCCAGACCGAGGAGGTCGCGCCCGCCATCGACCCGGACCTCCTCCGGAAGTACATCGCCTACGCCAAGCGCAACTGCTACCCGACGATGACCGACGAGGCGATGGAGACCATCCGGGACTTCTACGTGGACCTCCGGACCAAGGGGGCAGACGAGGACGCCCCGGTCCCGGTCACGGCCCGGAAGTTGGAGGCCCTCGTTCGCCTCTCGGAGGCCAGCGCGCGGGTTCGGCTCTCGGACGAGGTCGAGGTGCAGGACGCCGAGCGCGCGGTCGAGATTACCCGGTCCTGCCTGCAGGACATCGGCGTGGACCCCGAGACCGGCCAGTTCGACGCCGACGTGGTCGAGACCGGGACCTCCAAGTCCCAGCGCGACCGAAAGAAGGGTATCATAGAAATTGTTGATGAACTTGAAGAGGAATATGAGAATGGAGCACCAATTGAGGAGGTTATTTCACACGCAGAAGAAATCGGAATGGAACGTTCGAAGGCTGAAAACGAACTGGACCAAATGACAACTGAAGGTCGTCTTTATAAACCAAGTACTGACCACGTCCGAACTATATAATGGACCGCATCTCTGCCCTCCGGAACATCGAGGAGGCCCTCGCGGCGTTCGAGTCCGGCGAGGCCGACCTCGGCGCGACCGAGCGCCGCGTCGTGAACGTCCTGCGGACCTACGCGACCGAGTTCGAGGACGAGGAGCTATCTCCCTACCGGGCGACGGGGTCGGACTCCGCGGACGGACTCGTCGTGGTCGCGGCGTCCGAACCAGAGGCGAGAGAGCGCGTACGGGGCATACTCGACTCCGGAGAGGACGAGTTCGATATCGAGAAAATCGGCTGACAGGTATCTATTGACGCATTTAATACGGGAAAATAAATAAGCGCGGTTCTCTTAGTCGCTGTTGCTCGAACGTATCAACAACTCGAAGACGAACCCCGACGGGTTCATACCATACCACCGATGGAAACCAAGGGTCACAGCGAAAGTCGGTCGCTCGCCGACGAGGTCGAGTCGGAGACCTGCGTCTTGCTCCTCGCGCCGTCGATTCACGCGGCGACCGAAGACGCCTGTCTCGACCTCCTGTCGTTCGACGCGCCCGCCGAGGAGAACGTCCTGTGGGTGACGTACACTCGCTCGCCCGACGACTGCGTGCAGGACTGGCTGTCGCACGCGGATTCTCAACCCGGAAACGTGCAGTTCGTCAACGTCGGCGAGACGACGCGCGCGGCGGCCCAACCCGGTGGTTCGAACACCTCGAACGTGGCCGACCAGGCCGTCGAGACGCTGTCGAGTCCGGGCGACCTGACCGGACTCGGTATCAAGCTCAGCGAGATTCTGAAGGGGTGGGACCGCAACGACAACCGGACCGTCGCGTGCTTCGACTCGCTGACTGCCCTGCTCCAGTACGCCGACCTCCAGACGGTCTACAAGTTCCTCCACGTCCTGACCGGGCGGTTCGACGCGGCCGACGTGAGCGCGCACTTCCACCTCGACCCCGACGCCTGCGACCAGCAGACGGTCAGCACGCTCACGTCGCTGTTCGACACGGTGGTCGAACTCGACGACGGCGAGTGGTCGGTGCGAAGCAGATAGCGTAATTTTAAATCGTATCGGCATCCAAATCTATCTCGTGTTACTGGTCGTGACCTACTCGCAGGCCGCGCGACAGACGCTCAGAAACGTCTGTAACGGCCACGACGAGACCGTCGTCCAGCGGTTCGGCCGCGCGGCCCTGCTGGAAGCGACCGAACTCGGCGCGTTTCTCGCGCTTCGCCTCCGGGCCAAGCACGCTGGCGACGTGCAAGTCGAGCGAACCGCCGCGTTCAACGAGTTCGAGGAGGCCCCCGACGCGGTCCGAGACGCCGCGAGCGCCTACGAGGACCGCGAGCATTCGAGTACGCCCTACGCCAAGTTCGCGGTCGGCACCGACCATCCGACGCCCGACGCCATGCGCGGCACCGATTTGTCGGGCGACGCCGACCGACGAGGGTGACCACGGACCGATGAGGAGGACGACGGACCGATGAGGAGGACGACGGACCGATGAGGGTGACAGTTGCCGAGGAGAACAGAACTGGTCGAGTCGTCGACCTCCGCGAGTTCGAGACGCCTGCCGACCTTGACGTGTCCGCAGTCGTCGGGGCGATTCGCGCCGCCGAGTCCGCTCGTCCGTTCGTCATCGACTGCCCGGAACCCGGACCCGCCCACGAACACGTCGGCGTGATTCGCGCCGGAATGGAACTTTCGCTCCGGCCAGCGCTCGCGGCCGCGGCCAGAACCCGCGGCCGCTCGGCACCACAGGACGAGGACCTCGCGGCGGTTCGGGACCGACTCGACGCGCTCGACCCGCCGGAAATCGACCTGCGGGCCGCGCGCCGCCGAGTCGCCGAGACCAGCGACGCTGCCGACGAGATGCGCGAGCGCGTCGCCGCCCTCCGCGGTCGGGTGCAGGCGCTCCGCGAGGCCGACGGCGACAGCGAGGCCGCCGAATCGGACCTCGCCGAGGCGACCCGCGAACTCTCGGAGGTCGAGACCGAGCGCATCGCCGCCGAGCAGGCGCTCGCCCGCGCTCGTGAGCGAGCGACCGAGAGCCGCGAGCGCCGACGCGAGCGGCTCCGACTGGAGGACCGCGCGGCCAACCTCCGGCGAGAAGTGCGGGAGTATCTCGCCGGAGCGGTTCGGGAGGCGTTCGAGGAGGCCCGCGAATCGGTCCCGGCGAGCGCGGGAGAGTCGGTTTCGGCGGCGCTCGCCGTGGCCCGCGTGGCGGACCTCGACGCGCCGGTCGTGGTGGCGTCCGGCGTAGTCGGTTCGGTCACGGCGGCCTCTGACGCGGATTCGTTCGGTAGCGTCGAGGAGCTTTCCGCGTGGCTGGACGCGGGTGTAGTAACGGTTTGAATAACTAATTGTTTGTCTTAGTCCTATTATATTGTTCTAAAGCAATTTACCTATGTCTTCGTCGGCGCTCGACTGAACATAGCAAAATGTGGGTCCGTGAGTCCAGCGCACGCCGAAGCTATCTCCTACCGAGCGCAGGTTTATGACCGAAGACGGGACGAATCCGGGGCATGGTCGAACTCGACTCGCGGGTCGAAACCCGCGACGGAGTCGCGCTCGTGGAACTCGTCGTCCGGAACCCGACAGACACCGCCCGCCGGTTTCGGGTGGGGAACCTCCTCGACGGCCCGCTCTGGCCTCCTCGAAGCCGAGGAGTCCCCGAAGCGGGGTGGGACGACGGCGGTTTCGAGGGCGTCGTCCCGGCCGAGGAGCGGCGTGCGCTCGGATACGCGAGTCCCCTCTCCGGCGGCGCGAGGTCCGACTCGCTCCCCGAACCGCCCGCAGAAATCGTCTGGACCGAGCGCGCCGGTGAGACCGAAGCCGGGAACGACGCCAGTTTCGCCGCCGAAGCGACTCCCGAGGGCGTCGTCCGGTCGCTCGGCGACCACCGGCCGCCCGCCGACGCCGTGCCGACGCCACGGTCCGGCGACACAGTATCGACGCCCGAATCCGGGCGGTCCGAACCGGACCCCCGGAGGTCGCCGTGATTCTGGCCGTCGCGGGCGGCAAGGGCGGCGTCGGCAAGTCCACCGTCGCGCTCAACCTCGGCGCACGACTCGACGCCGTGGTCGTGGACGCCGACCTCGCCATGGCCGACCTCGCGGCCCGGCGCGGCCCGGACCTCCACGACGTGCTGGCCGGGCGGGCCGACCCCCTCGAAGCGGTCCGCGAGGAGGGAGCAATCCGCCTGCTCCCCTGCGGGCGAACCCTCGCCGGAGCGCGCGCCGGGGACGTGACGGCTCTCGTCACAGCAGTCGAGGCGGTCGAGGCCGCCTACGACCGCGTGGTCATCGACTGCCCGGCGGGGATGGCCGCCGACGCCGGGATGCCCCTGCTGGCGGCCGACGCCGCGGTGCTGGTCGCGGCCCCACAGGAGTTCGCGCTGGCCGACGCCCTCCGGACCCGCGAGTTGGCCCGCGAACTCGACGCGGGGTTGGCCGCGGTGGCGCTGAATCGGACCGGCGAGAGTCCCCCGACAGCGGAGGTCCGGCGCGCGCTCGGTGCCCCGGTCGTGGCGATTCCCGACGACGAGCGAGTTCGGCGCGCACAGCGCCACGGCTCGCCGGTCGCCGAACTCGCGCCCGAGAGCCGCCCCGCTGGGCGATTCGAGAAGCTCGCAGAAGAGACGCGACTCGCGGTTACGACGCCCTCGTCAGTCCCGTAGGTCCTGATACGCCGACCGGAGGGTGACGGAGGTCACGTCCGCCACCTCGGCGGCCTCCGCCTGCGTCATCCGGTGGCGAGTCCCCCGCGCCGCCAGATAGAGACACGCCGCCGCGAACCCGCCGGGGTTGCGTCCCGAAATCAGATTCTCGTCGTGGCCCTTCTCGACTAGCTCCGCGGCCTCGCGCTCGATTTCGGTCGGCAAGTCGAGCCTGCTGGCGAACCGCGGCAGGTACTCGGCGGGGTCGATGGGTCCGGTCGGCAGCCCCAACTCGCGGTTCAGCGCGTCGTAGGCCGTCTTGAGTTCGCTCCGGGTCGCCCGCGCCACGTCCAGAACTTCGTCCAGCGTCCGCGAGACCGAGGCCGTCCGGCAGGTCGCGTACACCGCGGCGGCCGCGAACCCCTCCAGCGACCGGCCCTGAAGCAGGTCCTCGGACTGGGCCGACTCGAACAGCACGCACGACCGGTCCCGAACGTTCTTCGAGAGGTCGAGCGAACTCACCAGCCGCCGAATCTCGGTGAAGGCGTAGACCTGATTGCGCTCGGTCTTCGACCCGATTCTGGCGCGCTCGTGGTGCTTCCGCATCCGAGCGACCTGTCGACGCTTTCGCCCGGTCATCCGCAGGTTGGTGTCGCGGCCGATTTCGGTCGTCAGGCCCCTGTCGTGGCGCGACCGGGTGAGGGGTGCGCCGGTGCGCTCCTTCTGACCGTTGTCGTCGGCGAACGACCGCCACTCGGGGCCGCGGTCGATTCGGTCCTCCGAGACCACGAGACCGCAGTCGCCGCAAATCGTCTCGTCGCCGTCGATACTCAGTCGTCCGTCGCACTCCGGGCAGGTTCGAGAGGGAGCGTGCGCTTTGCTCATCACATTCGAAACTTCGCCCGAATCACTATTTAAAGGACGGTCGCTGGCGGAGAAAACGCCCGCAGACGGCCGAAAGAACGTACCGGTAACCGGTAGGCTCACCCCTCCGAAGGATTATCAGATTCGATACCGGTCGCGCAGGTTTAAGTCGATGACGCGCCAACTTCGAGTGTGACGCTCTCGGACATCGCCGACGGACTGGAAGTGACCACCGAGCAGCGCGACCGAGGAGTCGCGTCGGTGGACGCGACCGCCGGTGACGGGACCGAGACGGACCTCCGAGAGCGACTCGCCGACTTCGCCGAGGACCTGCCCTGCGACGCCGCCTCGGCGGCCGCGATACTCGACGGCCACACGTCGGGGCGGTCTGTCGGCGACACCGCCCACGAGGCCGGGGTCGCGCCGATTACGGCCTCGAAGACGTTGCATCTCCTCGGGTGCGAGGGCGTCTCGCCGCTGACGCCGCGCGCCCACGACATCATCCGGGACTGGCTCTCGGCGGACCTCTCGCGGACCGAGGCCCGCGAGTTGACGGGCGCGAACGAGACCGAGTTCGCGCTGGCGACGTTCGTCGAGACCCACGACTCCATTCCGGGAGCGAGCGACCTCGTAGAGGGTGCGTTCGCCCGCGAGGGAGACGCCACCGTCGAGAAGCGCGACGCGCTGGCCGGGACGATGAGCGGGACGGGCGAACTTTTCTAACTCCGGATTCGGAACGTCCCTGGAAAATCAGGACAGCGCGTCGGGCAGGAGTTCGTCCGCGTCGAAGTCGAGCAGTCCGGGGTCCTCGAACTCCAGTCCGAGGTCCGCGTCGAAGACGACTTCCGCGGCGTGAGCGACGGCGGGCGCGAACGTCGATCCGGGGTCCGGCGCGCTGGCGGGGACCTCCTCGAGGCTCGCAACCTCGCTCTCGGGAATCGCGGCGTCGGCGCTCTCGACTGGATGCTCGGGGGCGGCGAGGTTGGCGAGGATACAGTCCACGCTCGCGCCGACGTCGGCGATTCGTCCTCGGGTTCGCTGGATTGCGTCCACGCCGCGGTCGTCGGCGGGGGCGACGACCGCGACCTTTTCGGCGGCCGTGACCGCGGCGACGGACTGGTTGGCGGCGACCGGCGGTGTGTCGAGCAGGACGTGGTCGAACGACTCGGCGGCCTCGGCGACGAGGGCCTCGAATCGCTGTGCGGCGTCGGCGGTCTTGGCGCGGGCCATCCGCTCGAAGGGCGCGTAGGCCGGGCAGAGTTCGAGTCGGCCCGCGAGGTCGGCGGTCGCGGGGTGTTCGCGCAGGCCGTCGGAGAGGAGTCGGCCGTCGACGGAGGGTCGATCGTCTGAGAGTCGGTCGTCGGGGCGTCCGTCGTCAACGGACCGGTCTTCGACGAGGAGTTCCGTGAGGTCGGTGTCGATGCGTCCGGTCGCGTGGCGGGCCAGTCCTTCGGTGGCGAACGCGGCGTCGAGGACCGCAATCTCGCGGCCGTCGCGGGCGAGTGTCGCGCCGAGTTCGACCGCGAGTCGGGTCGTGCCCGCGCCGCCGGTCGCGCCGACGAGCGCGGCAGTCGAGTGAGCCATTAGTTCGGAGTTGCCCCGCCCTGATATAAAAGAGTACGCTTGGTCGCTCCGGACACGGATTTTAAGCCAATCGGCGTCGTCGTGCCCGAAGTGACGGCTTCGGACGTTGTACCCCCCGTCCTACAGGTGGACGTGTCGGACCTGCCAATCGACGGCTACCTCGACTTGCTGTTGGACTTCGCGCTGTTCGTCGTGCTGTTCGCGGTGCTGTACCTCGTCGGACGCCGGGGCGTCCTCCCGGTGGTCGAGCGGGCGCTCGGCATTCAGCACATCCAAGAGACCATCGCCAGCGCGGCCGTGAAGACGGTTCACGTCGCCGTGATTCTGGCCGCGGTCCGCCTCGCGCTCGACGCGACGGGCTACGGCTATCTGCTCTCGCTCCCGCCGACGGTCATCGCCGCGCTGACGGTCGCGGTGGGCTTCGCCAGTCGTGACATCGCCGCCAACCTCGTCGGCGGCGTCTTCATCGTCACGGACCCGAAGTTCAACATCGGCGACTGGATTCGCTGGCAGGAAAAAGAGGGCATCATCGAGGACATCAGCTTTCGCGTCACGCGCGTCCGGACCTTCGACAACGAACTGCTGACGGTGCCCAACTCCCAACTCGCCACCAGCGCGGTGGTCAACGCGGTCGCCAAGTCTCCTCGGCGGGTCTCCCACACCTTCCACGTCAGCGACGACGCCGACCTCGGGGAAATCGCCGAGATTCTCGTCGAGGAGGCCCGCGACCACGACGACGTACTGGACCGACCGACGCCGACGGTCAGGGTCACCTCGCTCGACAACGGTCGGGCGGGAATGCAGGCCCGCTACTGGATAGACCAACCCTCGCGCGAGGCGTTCGTGACCATCCGCTCGGAGTACTTCCGACGGGTCAGCAGGCGGTTCGAGGCCGCTGGCATCGAACTGCCGCAGAACTGGTAGCGCGCGGGCGGATTTCAGGTCAGCGAGAGAGTCGCAAGCGAGCGTGCTATCGGCACGCTCGCTGGCGTAGAGAAATAAATATACATGTTAAGAAACTGTTTTTGATTGTTTCAGCATCGTCTACATTGCTTCGGCGAACGACCGGAGGAGTTTGTTCTCCGCGCGCCGGAGGTGTTCCTCGAAGGTGCGGCGCTCGACGCCCAGTTCGGTCGCAATCTCGGCGGTGGTCGCGTCGCGGGGAATCTCGTAGTAGCCCAACTCGACGGCGGTCAGCAGGGCCTCGCGCTGGCGCGGCGAGAGGTCCGGCAGGGCCGAATCGAGCGTGAGCAGGGGTCGGTCGGCCCGGACCGACGCCACCTCGCGCTTGGCGTCCACGACGACCGGGAACTCGGCGGCCACGTCCCGGTAGAACGCGGTCAGGTTCGCGGCGTCGAGCGCCAGCACCCGACACCACTTGCGGCCCTCGGCGTACCTGAGCGGCGGCACGAGCAGGCAGTCGTGGTCCGCCAGCGTGGTCTCGATGGGGTCGTCGCCGCGCTCTTTCAGGCAGGCGTCGGTGATGAGCAGTTGCTCGTCGCCCTCCGCGATGCGCTCGCGGACGCCGACGGCCTCCTCGACGTGGGCGACGACTTTGGCGGACTCCTCGCCGCCGACGTGAAGCAGGTCGCAGTGGTCGTTGCACCAGAGTTCGACCGTCGTGTCGGTGCCCGCGGTGGCCGCCGCGTACGCGCCGGGGTGTTCGATTCCGAGGACCGCTTCGTGCATCTGACTCGGGGTTGGGGAGTCCTACAGTTAAACCGCCTTCTTCGATTTCAGCGATATATTTTATAACACCAATAGCTCTATGAATAGAGGACAGTTCACATCTCGGAAGGTAGTCCCTGGTAGAGGACCAAAGCGCGTCCTGCATTTCTGTCCCAGGAAAGGGACTACAGGAACACCTCATAGTGTATTCACCAGTTCGTAAATATGTATTGTGTTGCACTACGGAGATAGTGTAGATATTAGCCACGGAAACAGCAATTAGAGCCTCGAAAGCCCTCGCGGGGTTCGCGGTCGCTCCGCCGGATATTTGCGGGCCTCTCCGCGCCGGAAGACAAACCGCGTCTTCCGAGCCTCGCCTCACTTCGTTCGGCGAGACACCGCCCGGCCCGCAAATAGGGCCGCCGGAGACGACCACGGGCCTCCGGCCCGGAACCCCGCTCGCCCTTTCAGTCCGCCAGGGGCCGGTTGTGGTGCCGAGCGAAGTACGTGGATTGCGGTATGTAGCAGAACACGCCGGTTCGGCATCTCGTGGTACTTAAACCACCCACCATAGGGCGGTGTTCAGGTATTTGCGTCTCGCGCCCGAATGTCACGGTATGAGCGAAGGCCAACCGGAACAGACAGACGACCGAGACGGCGTACACGGCGTCGGCGAACCCAGCGAGGAGTGGAAGGAGTATCAGGGCGCGCCGACCGGCACCGACATCGAGTGTGCGGGGTGGCGACAGGAGGCCGCCCTCCGAATGCTGAACAACAACCTCGACCCCGAGGTCGCCGAGAAACCCGAGGAGCTAGTCGTCTACGGCGGCACCGGCCGGGCCGCCCGGTCGTGGGACGCCTACGACGCCCTCCTCGCCGAACTGCGCGAGTTGGGCGACGAAGAGACCCTGCTGGTCCAGTCGGGCAAACCCGTCGGGCGATTCGAGACCACGGAGTTGGCTCCTCGGGTCCTCATCGCCAACTCCAACCTCGTCGGCAAGTGGGACGACTGGGAACACTTCCACGAGTTGGAAGCGAAGGGCCTCATCATGTACGGCCAGATGACCGCCGGGTCGTGGGCCTACATCGGCACGCAGGGCATCATTCAGGGGACCTACGAGACCCTCGCCGAACTCGGCGAACAGCACTACCCCGACAACGAGGGCCTCCGAGGGAAAATCGTCGTCACGGGCGGATTGGGCGGCATGGGCGGTGCCCAACCCCTCGCGGTCACGATGAACCACGGCGTCTGCATCGCCGCCGAGGTGGACGAAGAGCGCATCAACCGCCGCATCGAGACGGGCTACTGTCAGGAGAAGACCGACGACGTGGACGAGGCCATCGAGAAGGCCAAAGCGGCCGCACAAGCGGGCGAACCCTACTCGGTCGGCGTCCACGTCAACGCCGCCGACATGCTGGAAGGGATGCTGGAGCGGGATTTCGTCCCCGACGTTATCACCGACCAGACCAGCGCCCACGACGAGTTGGAGGGCTACTACCCCTTGGGCTACACCGTCGAGGAGGCCGACGAACTCCGCGAGGAGGACCCCGAAAAGTACGTCTCCGAAAGCCTCGACACGATGGAGCGCCACGTGCAGGCCATCTTAGACCTGCAAGACGAGGGAGCCATCGCCTTCGAGTACGGCAACAACATCCGCGGGCAGGTCAAAGAGCATCGGGGGATGGAGGACGCTTTCGACTACCCCGGGTTCGTCCCGGCGTACATCCGACCGCTGTTCTGCCGCGGGAAGGGACCCTTCCGGTGGGCCGCGCTCTCGGGCGACCCCGAGGACATCCACCGGACCGACGAGGCCGTCAAGGAACTGTTCCCCGGGAAGGACCACCTCCATCGCTGGATCGACCTCGCGCAGGAGCAGGTCGAGTTTCAGGGACTTCCTTCCCGAGTGTGCTGGTTGGGGTACCAAGCAGGTGACGGCGGAGACGACGGCAAGGACGGCGACGGAGACGACCTCACCGAGCGCGCCCGGTTCGCGCTCCGAATCAACGAACTCGTCGCCGAGGGCGAAATCTCGGCCCCTGTCGTGGTCACCCGCGACCACTTAGACGCCGGGAGCGTGGCGAGTCCCAACCGCGAGACAGAAGCCATGCGGGACGGCTCTGACGCCGTCGCGGACTGGCCGATTCTGAACGCCCTGCTGAACTGCGCCGCCGGGGCCGACATCGTCTCGGTCCACGACGGCGGCGGCGTCGGCATCGGCAACGCGCTCCACGCCAACAACCACGTCGTGCTGGACGGCTCTGACCTCGCCGCCGAGAAGGCCCGGCGAGTGTTCACCACCGACCCCGGCATGGGCGTGATTCGCCACGCCGACGCGGGCTACGACGAAGCAGTCGCAGAGGCCGAGGAGTCGAACGTCGCGGTACCGATGCGGGACCACGAATGACCGAGTGCGAACACACCTTCGATTGGATGGGACCCTCAAACGATTCGAACGACGAACAGTTCGGCCACGTGGTCGAACTGGCGAGTATCGACGACGCAAATCGCTTCGACGCCGTACTCGTCGGGGAACCGTTCGACCGGGCGGTCATCGGTCGAAAGGGCGCGAGCGAGGGACCGGCGGCCCTCCGCCAGCACCTCGCGGGCACCAAGACACACCACTTCGACGCCGGGCCGGTCGGGTCCGTGGCTGACCTCGGTGACGTGACGTTGGGCGACGGAGAATCCGACTCCGGAACAGTCGCCGACCTCCAAGAGCGCGTCCGGACCATCACCGAGCGAGTCCACGACACCGACGCCTTCCCCGTCTTCCTCGGGGGC
This sequence comes from Halorussus ruber, assembly GCF_004765785.1. GTDB lineage: Archaea > Halobacteriota > Halobacteria > Halobacteriales > Haladaptataceae > Halorussus > Halorussus ruber. The sequence continues at coordinate 340,698 of NZ_SBIT01000002.1, forward strand.
GACAACTCGATGACTTACCCGAACGCCGCGCCCCTGCTGGAGGAGGGCACCCTCGGCGTCGTCAACTTCGATGCCCACCTCGACGTGCGCGAGGTCGGCGACGACCCGACCAGCGGGACGCCCTACCGCCAACTCTACGAGGCGGGCCTCGACGCCTACACCTGCGTCGGCGCTCGCCACTTCGAGACCTCGACGACCTACGCCGAGTACGTCCGCGAACAGGGCGACGAGGTCGTCACCGCCGAGGAGGTCGGCGACGACGAAGTGGAAGCAATCGACCGGGCGCTGGACGCGCTCGGCGACGTTGACCAGATTTACGTCAGCGTGGACTTGGACGTGCTGGACGCCCCGTCAGCGCCCGGCGTGAGCGCGCCGACCCCCGGCGGAGTGACGACCCGCGAGCTATTCCGGATGCTCCGCCTGCTCGGTGCCGAGGAGCGTCTGGCCGGGTTCGAGGTCGTCGAGTGCGCGCCCGGCCTCGAATCGGGGACCGCGAACCTGACCGCGACCGCGGGAGCCAGAGCAGTCGCCCACCTGCTGAGCGCCCGGCCGAAGGAGTCTACTCAGTCACACCGTTCGGAGGGTCCACGATGACGCTCACCGCGGTCGTCCACGACGCGGCCGAAATCGTCACGCTCGAATCGAGCGAGGACGCGGGCGACGACGGCGAAACCGACGAGGCGGACCTCGGAATCTACGAGGACGCCGCCGTCGCGGTGGTGGACGGCGAAGTCGCGCGGGTCGGCCCGACCGGGCCGGTCACCCGCGAGTTCCCGCCGGAGAACGCGACCCACGAGGTCGACGCGACCGGCAAGTCGGTGATTCCGGGGTTCGTTGACCCCCACACTCACGCCCTGTTCGCTGGCGACCGGTCCGACGAGTTCGAGGCCAAGTTGCAGGGCAAGACGTATCAGGAGATTATGGAGGAGGGCGGCGGCATCCTCCGGACAGTCCGGGCGACCCGCGAGGCGGGAGACGAGCAACTGCTCGACAACCTGCTTTCGCACCTCGACACGATGCTGGCCCACGGGACGACGACAGTCGAGGTCAAATCCGGCTACGGACTCGACACCGAGACCGAACTCCGGATGTTGGAAGTCATCGACCGCGCCGACGACGCCCATCCGGTGGACGTCGTTCCCACCTTCATGGGTGCCCACGCCGTTCCCGAGGGCGAGGATGCAGACGAGTACGTCGAGGAGGTCGTGCAGGACCAGATTCCCGAGGTCGAGTCCCAAGGCATCGCCCAGTTTGTCGACGTGTTCTGCGAGGAGGGCGTCTTCGACGTGGAGCAGTCCCGCAGAGTGCTGGAGGCCGGGAAAGAGGCCGGACTGACGCCGAAGGTCCACGCCGAGGAGTTGGCCCACATCGGCGGCACCCGACTGGCCGCCGACATCGGGGCCGCGAGCGCCGACCACCTGCTTCACTCGACCGAGGAGGACATCGCCGCGCTGGTGGAGGCCGACGTGGTTCCGGTCTTGCTGCCCGGCACGGCGTTCGGCCTCGGCGCGGCGTACGCCGACGCCCGGCAGTTCATCGAGGCCGGTGCCGACGTGGCGATAGCGACCGACTTCAACCCGAACTGCTACAGCCAGAGCATGGGCTTCGCGGCCTCGCTTTCCTGCGTCGAGATGGGGATGACTCCCGCCGAGGCCCTCGTGGCCTCGACCACCAACGCGGCGGCCGCGCTCGACTTGGCCGAATCAGTCGGAACCCTGCGAGAGGGGTCGCCCGCCGACATGGCAGTTCTCGACGCGCCGACGTATGTTCACGTGCCCTACAACTTCGGCGTCAACGCCGTCGAGACCGTACTGAAGGGCGGGGAGGTGGTCCACCGTGACTGATTCGGGTTCCGACCCTGATTCAGAACCCGCCAGCGACTCGGGAACAGGTGCCGACCCGGGACCGGACGCCGACCCGGGACCGGACGCCGACCCGGGACCGGTCGAGGCGGACGGCGAGACTCTGACGCCCGAGGACGTGGCGTCGGTCGCCCGAGAGGACGCCCGGGTGGTCGTGCCGGAGTCGGCCCGCGAGAAGGTCCGGACCGCCCGCGAGCGAGTCGAGGAGGTCGTCGAGAGCGGCGAGGCCGTGTACGGGGTCAATACGGGCTTCGGCGAACTCGTGGACGAGCGCATCCCCCGCGAGGACATCGAACAGTTACAGCTGAATCTGGTCCGGAGCCACGCCGCCGGAGCGGGCCGGGAGTTAGACCGCGAGGAGGTCCGGGCGCTCCTGCTCGGGCGACTCAACGCGCTGGTCAAGGGCTACTCGGGAGTCCGCGAAATCGTCGTGGACCTCCTCGCGTCGATGCTCAACGAGGGCGTCCATCCAGTCGTGAAGTCGCGCGGCTCGCTCGGCGCGAGCGGGGACCTCGCGCCGCTGGCCCACCTCGCGCTGGTGCTGGTCGGCGAGGGCGAGGCCGAAGTCGAGACTGCGGACGGGACCGAACGATTGTCGGGCGACGAGGCCCTCTCGGCGGTCGGTCTCGAACCCCTCACCCTCCGGGCGAAAGAGGGCATCGCGCTCATCAACGGGACCCAGTTGTCGGTCGGACTGGCGGCCTTGGCGGTCGTGGACGCCGAGCGCGCGGTCCGCGCCGGAGACGTGGCCGGGGCGCTCACGACCGAGGTCACGATGGGGACCACCGCCTCCTGCGACCAGTCGATTGCGGCGGTCCGGCCCCACGAGGGCCACGCCGAGAGCGCACGCAACGTCAAGCGACTCACGGCCGAGTCAGAAATCGTCGAGTCCCACCGCAACTGCGACCGGGTGCAGGACGCCTACTCGATTCGGTGCCTGCCGCAGGTCCACGGCGCGGTCCGAGACGCGATTGGCCACCTCCGAGAGGCCGTGGAAGTCGAGTTGAACAGCGCGACCGACAACCCACTCATCTTCGACGCCGCGGACGCAGACGAGCGCGCTTCGGGGACCGAGAACGCCGCAGTCCTCTCGGGCGGTAACTTCCACGGCGACCCCCTCGCGCTTCCCCTCGACTACCTGACGAACGCGATTACCGAGTTGGCGGCCATCTGCGAGCGCCGAGTCGATAGGATGCTGAATCCGAACGTGCAGGAATCCCACCTCCCGCCCTTCCTGACCGAGGGGAGCGGCCTGCGCTCGGGCTACATGATTGCCCAGTACACCGCGGCCGCGCTGGTCAACGAGAACCGGGCGACGGGGCGGCCCTCGATGGACAACACGCCGGTCAGCGGGAATCAGGAGGACCACGTGAGCATGAGCGCCCAGTCGGCGTTCGACGCCCGCGCGGCGGTCGAGAACGCGACGACCGTGGTGGGTATCGAGTTGCTCTGCGGGGCGCAGGCCGCCGAGTTTATTCGGGAGGACCTCGACCACGGCGTCGGCACCGGCGCGGCGTATCAGGCGGTCCGTGACGTGGTTCCGCCGCTGGTCGAGGACAGGCCGATTCACGACGACATCGAGAGCGCCGACGCGCTGGTCTGGTCGGGACTGCTGGAGGAGCGAGTCGAGGAGGCCCTCGGCGAATCGCTGGTCTGAGTCGATTTCGCGTCAGAATCAGCCGGTCGAATCACGTCGCCGAGGAGCTACTTCGGCGGGGAACCGGGGACGCACCCGTCACCCCATCAGGTACCGGAGCAACCCGTTCCGCTCGGCGAACTCCGTCTCCTCGAGGTACTGGTCGAGGCCGAGGATGCGGCCCGCGCCGAACGCCCCGAGGCCGAACAGGAGCATCGCGTAGACGACGTGGTCGTCGATGACGATGCCGTGGGCCAGCGGCAGGCTGGCCGTCCAGTAGAACAGCATCATCACTGCGCCCCAGAACGCGCTCCAGCGGACGAACGCGCCCAGCAGGAGCGCGAGGCCGACCAGCGTCAGGCCCCACTGGTTGAGCGGGTCGATGAGCCAGAGCCAGTCGTTGGCCATCGTCGCCCAGACGCCGCCGAAGGGGTTGCCCTTCGGGATGGCGTGGAGCAGGAAGCCTCCGGCGGACCACTCGGGGTCCAGCACCTTCGTGATGCCAGCGTAGAACAGCGTCCAGCCCATCACGAGCCGGAGGCCGAACAGCGCGTAGCCGACCCACGTCTCGGAGTACCGGAAGTTGGTGCGGCGTCCGAACAGGTCTGCCTCGAGTTCACGGGTGGACATTGGCGGTCACCTCACGTGTGATACTCGTGGCAGAAACCCCTTCAAAGCGGGAAGCGAGTCCCGAAGCGCGAAAATCGGCCGGAAACGGAGCAAAAAGGGTTCCGGTCGTTTCGGGAGTCTGAGAGTCGGGAGGATGACTTATCGTGAAAGAATGCGAATATTCGGACATGTACCGAATCTTGGCCGCCATCGGCACCGACGAGGAGCGCGCGAGAGAACAAGCCCGAGCCATCGCGGACCTGCCCCGCAACGACGACGTAGCGGTCACGCTGTTCCACGACTTCGACGGCGACAACCCGGAGGGCGCGTCGGTCCATCAGGTCGCGGCGGTCCGCCGGGCCGCGGAACGCCTCGAAGACGAGGGCATCGAGGTCGATTACGCCGAGGCGAGCGGGGACGCCGCGCGGGCCGTCCTCGAAACCGCCGACGACGTCGGGGCCGACCTCCTCTGTCTCGCGCCGCGCAAGCGGACGCCGACCGGCAAGGCGCTGTTCGGGAGCGTGACCCAGCAGGTCATTCTGGAGGGGGAACTGCCGGTTCTGGTCGTCGGCGCGGAGAACGCGGGCGAGTAGTCAGCAACCCCTCTCGGAAACAAACACCATCAGTAAAGAAATGTAATTATTTCTGAAGCAATTGTTTTGTTGTCTTTACTGGTCGCGCTCACGGGACCGGTGGATTCGTCGTCTGGCGCGCTCGCGGGACCGACGGGAGGCCGTCCTGCGCTCACACCGGCCCGGCCGACCACCGCGCTCGGCGGGTCGCCTCGTCGTCCGCCTCGGGCGGGTCGTTCTCGTCGTCGTTCGACGCGTTTCGCTTCTCGACGTTCGGCGGAGCGTCGTCCGCGGTCGATTGCGCCGATTCCGACGACTCGCCCGCGCTCGACGGTTCGCTCGCGTCCGACGCCGCCGCGGCGGCGTCGGACGCATCACCACCCGCCGCAGACGCGCGAAACAGACCGTGTTCCTCGCAGTCGTACACGTCGCGGGCGACGTTCTCGCTCGTCCTCCCGCAGTCGGGGCACCGAGCTGTCGCCTCCTCGATTCGGGTGTCGGCATCCATCTCGCGGTAGACCTCGCGCCACCCCGCGCTGGGCGACTCGCGCTCGTCAACCATCCTCGACCTCTCTCGATTCGCTGTCGGAATCCGGCATCCCGGACTGCGAGGCGCGTCGCGCCTCGCCGCACCGGAAACACCCCTCGCGGAGTCGCGGGTCGGTCGATTCGAGGCCACATCGCTCGCATCGCCAGTAGCGGTGGTCTACGTCGCCGTCGCTGTCCCTGCCCTCGTGCGGTCCGGTGACGCTCCCGGTACTTTCTTGTGACCGTGACGTATTCGTGGACATTGGGCTTGCTCGATTGTAGGCACGCCCAGCGTTCGGGTGCTGGTCCCACCCGGCGCATTTCGAAGCGCGGCCGCTGGGCTGTTCGGAGTACGATTCTCGCGGTATCTCGGTGGTCCCCTGTCTCTCGTCACCCCCGGTGAATCTCGTGCGTTCGCCCCCTCGAAAGTTGGCTGTAGGTCGATTCAGTTCGCTGAGAGCCGCGCGCAGGTCAGGCCTGCGGGCCGGGTTCGGCGTCGGCGGCCTCGGTCTGCTCTTCCTCGGTCGTTTCTTCTGGTTCGCTATCGCCGCTCGGCATGTCTTCGAGACTTTCGAGCGCCGAGATGACGAGTTCGCGGTAGGTGTCCAGCGGCCGGTCGTACTGCGACTCGACCATCCCGTCGTACTCGTCGGTCCCGGGGTCGAACGCCTCGATGCGGTCGAGGGTCTGCTCTGCGGTCTCGACCACCCAGCGGTCGCGGGTGTCGGCGTCCACCTGCGTGATGGATTCGGGCCGCACGGAGACGTTGACGTTGCCGTCGTCGGTTTCGTAGGTCCGGGGCTTGCCCGTAATCGCCACGTAGGCGGGCGGTTCCAGTTCCCGAAGCATGCTGGCGGCCTCGGGCTGGTACTGGCCCGCGTAGACGAAGAACGGGTCGCCGTTCGGGTCCACGACGCGGCCCTGCCAGTACTCGCTGTCCTCGCCCACGTCCTCGGTCTCGGTCAGCGTGCCGACGATGAAGATTCGGTTCGCTCGCTCGCCGGTCGGCAGCAGGGCGTACAGCGGTGCGCGCTCTTCGTCCGATTCCTTGAACGTGTGGGTCGCGTCGTTGAACTCGCCGGCGAACACGCGGCGGGCGACCTCTCGGGTAGGTGTTCCAGACATTTCACATCGACCTCGCTTTGATCAGCACTTCCTCGGCGTCTGTCGGCCCGGCGAGCCTCTCCATCTCGTTGACGAGGAGATACCGGCCCATCGTCGGCCCGGCCACGCGGTAGTACAGACCGAGGGTCTGCTCTCGCATCTCTTCGGCGACGACGGTCGTGTCGAGCGCGTCCATCGCCATGTCCTGTGCTTCCTGCAGGCCGATGCCGGTCAGCTCCTCGGTGGCTTCCTTGTCGAAGATGACCTTGTGGACCTCGGTGCCGTCGTCGATGACACCTTTGATTCGGAGGTCGAACTCGCCTTCGACTTCGCCGTGTTCGGAACACCGCCCGTTCTGGAGGACGCGCGTGCAGTCGTCCTCGGGACAGCGCTTGATGAGTCCGGACCCGCTCTGGATGTCCACCAGCGCGCCTTCGACCTCGGCCGAGTCGTCGCCGACCTCGATGTCTTCCTCGACCTCCTCGATGGTGGTCGTGCGGTTGAGCTTCACCGAGTAATCGCCCTGATACTCGTCGGAGACGAGGTTTCCGAATCGGTAGACCGCGCCCTCCTCTAACGCCGGGAGGTCGGAGTCGGCCCACTTGGTGAACTTGATGGTGCCCGTTTCGTCGCCGAGCAGTCCGACCTGTCCGACCGCGTCGCTCCGGGGCTCCCAGAGGTCGACGACTTTGGCCGTGAGGCCGAGCCACTGCTCGTCCTCGGTCACGTCCTCGACGTTGACCTGCTCGGTGCCGCCACCGCCACCGCTCCGGATGTCGTCGCGCTCCAACCCCGCTTCGTCGAGGTAGTGGCTGACGACGCTCCGGCGTGCCTCTTCGAGGGGCACTCGATACTCGTTGACCAAGTTGTCGAGGCGCTCCTCGACGTCGTCGGTCGTCAGGTCTAGATGCTCGGAGAACTGTTCGCGTATCTCTTCGGCGTGCTGGCGCACATCGCTCATGGTGTATCCGTCTCCGCGTCGTTTTCTTCGGGAGACATGCGACTGGTTTGTGCGCTATGGTATAAAAAGCTACGCAACCGGAGTGAAAGTGAAACTGAAGCTATCAGAGCCGCTCAAGCCCTTTTTCCTCACCGCGTTTCCAGCGCGAGCGCCGCCCCGAGGCCGACCAGCACCGACCCCGACACCCACCGCAGGCCGTCGGCGAGTCGCGGCCGAGTACGGAAGGCCGACCGGACTCCGGCCGAGAGGAGGCCCACGACCCCGAGATAGCACGCGGTCAGCACCGCGTAGGTCCCCCCGAGCGCCAGCATCTCGACGGTTGAGGCGGTTGTTCCGGTCCCACCCCCTGCCCCACCGCCCGCGCCGACGAACTGCGGGAGGAAGGCGAGGAAGAAGAGGGCGACTTTGGGATTGAGGACGTTGACGGTTACTCCTCGGAGGTAGCCCCCGCGGAGGTCCGCGTCGGAAGCGTCGCCCGAGGAGGACGCCGTGTCGGGAAAATCGAAGTCGTCTCCTCGCCAGAGCGTCTTCGCGCCGAGATACAGGAGGTAGGCCGCGCCAGCGTACTTGACCGCCGCGTAGGCCAGCGCCGAGGTGCGCAGGAGCGCGGCCAACCCGAGCGTCGCCGCGAGCGTGTGGACCAGAACCCCAGTGCTGACCCCGAGCGCGGAGGCCACGCCCTCGCGTTTGCCCGCCGAGACGCCCTGCGTGAGGACGAAGACGGTGTCCGGACCGGGCGTGAGGACGAGCGCCATCGCGGCCGTGACGAACAGGAGATAGGTCTGGAAATCGATTCCCAGCATTTGGTGACTCGGCTATCGGTCGTAGTCCGAATAAGCGTGGCGTTCGCCGAAATTCGACGCAAGTATTTATTTCCCTGAAGTTTTTGTACCAGAACGGGACGAACACCGACCATGGCAACCGACGATATTCCCAACCAGTCGAGGGTCGGCGACGACTACTCCGTTAGACTCCCCGCGCGAGTCCGCGAGGAGTTAGACGTGAGTCCCGGCGACAGAATCGAGTGGCGCGTCACCGACGACGGCGAACTCGCTGTCGAAGTGGTCGAACAGGAGTACGGCGTCTTCGACGACGCGGAGACGGTTTCGCTGGGCGGTGCCGCAGACGACCACGACTGCATGGGACTGTAGTTCCGATGGCGACCGCCGTTCTCGACTCGAACGTTCTGATAGCGTCGCGTGACGGAGACGACGAGAGATGCGAGTTAAGCCGGACGATTATTCAGAAAATCGACCACGGGGAACTTCCGGAGGTTCGAGTCGTCAGCTACGTCGTCGTAGAGACGTTGAACCTGCTCCACAGTCGACATTCTCATCGATTAGCCCTCGACACCTACGACAGACTGAATCAGAGTGCAGGCTTTCGGATAGAGCACATAACAGAGAGCGACTTCAAGAAAGGGACAGAGCTGTTTCACAGATATAGTGGCCTCTCGTTCGTGGATGCGGTCCTCGTGGCGTACATGAGACGAGAAGGGATTACGTATCTCTACAGCTTCGACAGCGACTTCGACGCGCTCGATTCCGTCACGCGCCTCCAGACCGACGCGAACCCCTTCGGCCCGTAACGAGAGCGATTTCGCTCGCCAGCGAGCGAAATCGCCTACACGACTATCCCTCTCGACCACAAAAGAGAGAGCGATGGTCTTCGGACCGCCGTCCCCGGAAGACGAGGAGGCCGACCGGAACCTCGGTCGGGCGCTCCGAGAGGGACGGACAGAGACGCTCCGGGCGTTCGCCGTGCTGGCCGTCCTGCTTCAGGCGGCCGTGCTGGCGGTCGGGGTCGGTGGCATGCTCGTCTGGTTCCGCGGCCAGCGACTGGTCGGCGGCGCGCTGGTCGTCGCCGGACTCCTCGGGTTCGGCGTCGTCATCGCGGTCTACCGGCGGTTCCAGCGTCGGACCGCGACTTGACGAACAAACCTATCTTTCCCCGACTCGAACACCCTGTCAAATGGACGACCGCCTGAAGAGTTTCCTCCGGTCGAAGATTCGGTCCGCGGGGCGACAGTACGCCGACGCCAAGCGGGCCTACGACAACGCCCGGAAGGCCGCGCTGGCGGACCTCCCGCAGGACGAGGAGGGCAAGGCCAGAATCGTCTGTCGCCGGTACGCCGAGCGCCGGGCCGTCGAGTTGGACACCGAGGCCCGCCCGGCCTGCTTCGACCCGGAGCATCCCGACTGCGAGGGGTGCGTGAGAGACGTGCGCGACGGTCGAATCGAGACGTGGTAGAGATGTCAGAGATTCCGGAGACCGACCGTCCGGTGGTCGCGCTGGTGATGGCCGGCGGGACCGGAACGCGCCTCTACCCCGCGAGCAGGTCCGACCGGCCCAAGCAGTTCCGCTCGCTCGGAACCGGGAGCGCCGACTCGCTCCTCGCCCAGACCGTCTCGCGAGTGCACTTCGCCGACGAAATCTACGTCTCGACCGCCGAATCTCACGCCGGCCGAGTGCGCGAGGAGGTCCCCGAGGCGGGCGTCCTCGCGGAACCCGAGGCCAAGGACACCGGCCCGGCGCTGGTCTACGCGGCTCACCGAATCCAGAAACAGGTCGGCGAGTGCGTCCTGCTCTGCGTTCCGAGCGACCACCTGATAGCGGGCGATTTCGAGTCGGTCGCCCGCCGCGCGGTCCGCGGTGCAGTCGAAACGCGGGGGTTGGTCGCGTTCGGCGTCGAGCCGACTCGACCCGCGACGGGATACGGCTACATCCAGCCGGGCGACCCGCGGGACGAGTGGGCCGAAATCGAGCGGTTCCGAGAGAAGCCCGACGAGGAGACCGCGCGCCGGTTCGTGGAGGACGGTTTCTACTGGAACGCGGGACTGTTCGCGTGGACGCCGGAGGCCCTGCTTCGGGAGGCCAGCAACTCGCCGCTCTCTCCTCTCGTGGACGCGCTGGAGGAGGGGAATCCCGAGCGCGGATTCCGGCAAGTAGAGTCGGTCAGCATCGACTACGCGGTCATGGAGCGGACCGACGACGCCTACGTCGTGCCCGCGGACTTCGAGTGGGACGACTTGGGCGCGTGGGACGCAATCGAGCGCGTGGTCGAGACCGACGAGGAGGGGAACGCGATGTTGGGCGAGGGGCTGGCCATCGACGCCGCGGAGAACGTGATTGCCAGCGATGGAGAGAACCACGTCAGCGCAGTCGGCGTCGAGGGATTGGTCGTCGCGGCTTACGGCGACCGGGTGCTGGTCGCGCCGAAAGGCGAGGCCCAGCGAGTGCGCGAAGTCGTGGCCGAACTCCGGGAGCAGGGGCGGTTTTGAGGGATTACACCGACTTCGACTACGAGTGGGGCGTAGATGCGGACGTGACCAGACGAGACGAGAGGTACACCGACCCCTTCTGACGGCCAACTGAATTTTTACCCTCGCCGTCGTACCGACCACCGTCATGGCCGACTCACCGAGCGTAAAGGCAGTCGAGACCGAGGACGAGTACATCCACGTCCGGTTCCGCGACCCGGACGACTTCGACACCATCCGGACGCCCGACTGGGCCGCTAACGCCGCCCGAGACGTGTCCGAAGGCTCCGAAGTCCGGACCGGTAAGCGGGAGGACAGCGACGACTGGGAGGTCCAGAGCGTCCTCATCAAAAAGAGCGTGGGCGAAGACAAGGCCCGCGAGAAGGCCGAGGAGATAGTCGAGAAGATAGAATCGTAGGGCGAGAGGCTCAGTCCGCAGCGAGCAGGTCGCAGTAGTGGACGACTGCGTCGCCGTGGCCGACTTCCTTCGTGACGCGCTCGCCGGTCTCGACCGGGACCGCGCGGTCGAATATCGGGCCGTCGTAGACGAAGGTGTGGAACTCGCCGTTCTCGCCGCAGGGGTTTACCTCGTCGGGAAGGTCCGCCAGCAGGTCGGCGTCGAACCGGCGGCCCGCGAACGACGAGTCGAGCGCGTCGTCGTCCACCGCGACCACGGTGGCCGCGAAGTTCGCGGCGAACTCACGGGCGACCGTCTCGGTGTTCCGGCCCCAGATGGGCCAGTAGCCCTCGACTGGAGCATTCCGGAGCCGTTCCTCGCGGTAGGCCCGCACGTCTTCGAGGTAGAGGTCGGCGAAGGCGACGCGCTCGATACCGCGGGCCGCATAGTCGGCCATCACCTCGGCCATCGTCTCCTCGTACTCCTCGTTGGAAGCGTCCTCGGGGAGTTCGGCGAATCTGATAGGCAGGCCGATAGCCGCGGCCTGTCGCTCGTAGAGGTCCCGGGGACGCCGTGCATGCTGGCGCGGTCGGTCGCGGCCGAGACGTTGGTCAGGAGTTCGACCACTTCGGCGTCCGACTCGCGGAGTTTCCAGAGCGCGTAGCTAGCGTCCTTGCCGCCGCTCCACGAGAGGACCGTGCGCATCTAACTCCGGAGTCGCCCGCCGTCCACCGGCAGGGCCACGCCGTTGACGAAACTCGCGCGCTCGCTGGAGAGGAAGGCCGCCGTGTCGCCGAGTTCTCGGGGGTCGCCCACCCGATTCAGCGGGATGTCGTCGGCCCACGAGGCCAGCCCCTCGTCGTAGGTGTCGTACTCGCCGCGCTCGACGGCGGCCTCCACGAGCTCCTGAATCCGCGGCGTCTCGTGCGCGCCGGGCAGGACCGCGTTGACTCGCACGTCGGGTGCCCACTCGCGGGCTTGGGTCTTCATCAGGCCGACGACGCCGCGCCGGACCGCGTTCGAGAGGACCAGCCCGTCGATGGCCTCGCGGACGCTGGTCGAGGTCACGTTGACGACCGTTCCGGCGTCGCTCTCCACGAGGTGCGGGTGTGCGGCCTTCGTCAGCCAGACCACGCTCATCACGAGGAGGTCGTAGGCCTCGTACCAGTCGCGCTCGGTGGTGTCGAGGAAGGTGCCGCTGGGCGGCCCTCCGGCGGACGTGACCACGTGGTCCAAGCCGCCGAACTCCTCTACGGTGGCGTCCACCAGCGCCTCGATTTCGTCGGGGTCGGTGATGTCGGTCGGCACCGCCACCACGTCGCCGTCGCCCGCCGCGTCGATTTCCTCCTTGGCGTCTTGGAGTTGCTCCTCGCCGCGAGCGCAGAGGGCGACGTTCGCGCCCTCCTCCGCGAATGACTTCGCGGCGGCCCGACCGAGACCGCTCGAACTCGCCGTCACGAGTGCCGAATTGCCGTCTAATCCGAGGTCCATGCGCGGTTGATTCGCGGGCCGAGATAAAAGGTGTCGGGGTGGCGGTCAACGATTCCGGTGTAGTTCTCGTCGGTTTTCACGAAAGCACGTTCGAGAGTTTCCGGAGGTCGAAGAGATGCCAGTCGTCGCCGAGCGCATCACGGAGACCGTCTTCGAAGCCTGCTTTCGAGAAGAGGGCATACGCTTCCTCCCGTTCGCCGTTCTTCCATCGGACGTGGTCCGTCTTCGCTTGAAGGTCTTCGGCGAGGTCCATTCCGACCGGGGTGTTCGTCCACTTACACTCGCCGAAGATAGCGGCAGGCGTTTGCTCGTTGAGTCCGACGAGGTCGATTTCGTGTTCGCCGTACCACCATCGTCCGATTGCGCCATACGAGCGATCGAATTGCCCGTTTCGAGACAGTTTCCAAAGGGCCTCTTCGCAGACGTCTTCGAACGTCGTCGAAACGAATCGGTCGAGGTCCGGAAGGATACGATTCTCCAGAACTAACTCCGGCGCTTGCTCGATGCCAGACCGGTTCGGTTCGACGAATCTGAACCAGAACCGAAGGAACTCGTCGGAGATAGTGTACACGGACCGCTTCGTCTTTTTGTTCCGGGCCGTCACGGGCACCTCTCGCTCCACGAGTCGGAGGCGACGCAATCGCTGAAGATACTGCGACAGCGGTCCGGAGTCAACGTCGGTCTGACCGGAAATTTCGTTCGGCGTGGTGTACCCGTTCGCAATCGATTCGAGTATACTCATGTATCGACTCGGGTTTCGGAGTTCGGTCCGAAGCAGGAACTCGGGTTCGTCGTATAGTATCGAGGTCTTCGATAGGTGATTGTCCGCGAGGTTCGTTTCGAGAGATTCCTCGTAGTCGAAGAGTGTAAGATACATCGGCATTCCACCCGTGACAGCGAACGAGCGGATGCTCTCCTCGAACGAGTAGTCGATGACTTCAGAGGCAACTTCGAAAGAGAACGGCTGAAGATCGATTTGGGTCGTCCGTCTGCCGTACAGCGGACTCTCGTGGCCCAGAACCTCGGATTCCATGACACTAATGCTAGACCCGCAGAGGAGAATCATCGATTGGGAATCGTCTTTGACCGTATCGACCAAATGCTGGAATGCGGAGAGAACTGTCTCGTCTGACTCAATCAGATATGGAAACTCGTCGATAGCGACGACCTGCTTCCCCTCGGTGAGAATCTCACCCAGATAGTCAGTGGCGTCGTGCCAGTCTTCGATACGGGGCGTTCGCTCGTCTCGGTGAGTCGCAAGTTCCTGAACAAACTTCTCACGTTGTGTCTTCGACGAGTCCTGCGAAGCAAGATGATAGAAGTGAGTGTGGGCGTCACAGAACTCCTTGATGAGTTCTGTCTTCCCGACGCGCCGCCGTCCGTAAACGATAGCGAAACTAAATCGGTCAGTTTCGTACTCCTCTCGAAGCGCGTCAAGTTCCTCGTTCCGATCGTGGAACATTATCTGGATAATGATTATCGTAGTAATGACTTAGTAGTTTCTACTGACCCGGGGATAAGGAAACAGATGCAATTCTCATAGACATCATATTATGGCCTAAGAAAATGTTTTTAATTATGGGAACGCATTTCCCGCGACTTCCGCACCGTCACCTCGCCGTCGGTCGTCACTCCGATGAGGAGGTCCTCGTGGACCTCCCGGCCCTCGACGGCGTCCCCGGCCTCGTCGCTCACGCGCTTCATCAACTCGGGCGCGGCGTGGTTGACCTTCACGCCCGCCTCGTCGCAGGCGTCGTAGACCCGCGAGGGCACGTCGTAGAGGTCGGTGCCCTCCTCGACGACCACCCGGACCGGCGCGCGGAGGGCCTCGGCGAACGCCACCGTCTCGCGAGCTTTCCGGACGTTCTCGCGGGCGCTGGCCTCGACGCTGGAGACGTTGGCGCGCGAGGTCCCGAGCGTCTCGGCGATGGTCGCCTGCGCGACCCCGCGCTCGCGGAGGGCCAAGACCTCGGCCTGTCGGCGGGTCAGGACGCTCTCCTCGGCGTCGAACCCCGCGCGGTCCAAGAGTTCGTCCGCGTCGTATTCGCTCATGGGGGTTGCTACGCGCTCGCGAGCAAAAAACCCGCGACGACTGCGGTCGAGAAAGCGGCGGTCAGACGAACGCGGTCGGAATCGAGTTCGAAAACGAGTTCGCGGTTCGACTGCCGGGACCGAACGCTGTTGGGACTGTCCACCCTACGACGCGGCAGACCCCGGCCCGAGGAGTTAGCTCCCCCAGAAGTTGTCGCGGCTTCCGAGCTGGGGCCGCGAGGGACCGTCGCTTTCGTCGTCGCCCTCGTCGGTCGGCTCGGTGTCGGACCCGGCGTCAGCCTCGTCGTCTGCTTGGTCGTCCTCGCCCTCCATCGGCAGGCGCTCTATCTCCTCGGCGCGGGCGTGGTTGGACTTGACGTTGGTAATCTTGACCTTCGCGCGAGCGTCGGGCAGGACGCCGTCGACCATGACGATGAATCCGTCCTCGGTCCGGCCCACGCCCGCACCGCTCTCGTGGATGTCCTCGACGGTGACGACGACCTCCTCGCCCGGTTTGACGGGCGCGGTCTTGAGGTCTCGAATCGGCTGGCTGTAGTGGTCGCACCACTCGGCCCCGCCGCGGTCGCCGTAGTGTTGGCACCCCATTCCCTCGATTCGCTCCTGAAAACTCGGGCAGTCGTCCGCGAGTGGACAGTCCGGCATGACTGTGGCTACTTGCCGGTGCGCCTAAATCTTTACGTACCACCTTTTGCCGCGGTCGGCGCATAAACGCGCCTCCCTCGCAAAAGCTGGACCAAAAGCCTTCGCTCCTCCCGCCGCTCACTTCGTTCGCTCTCGTCGTCGCTCGGCCCGCTCGCTTCTCGCTCGCGGTAGTAGGCTTCGAGGCGAACCGCTTCCCGCTTACTCCCCGGCCACGAGGAGCGTCGTGTCGCCCTTGCGTTCGAGGTGGACCTCGCAGTCCGCGAACCACTCGGTGACGTACTCGTCGACGCGCTCGGTCTCGACGTCCGAAACGTCGAGTACCGTCCGTCCGCGCTCGTCGTCGGTCGTGCGTTCGCCGCGAGCGAATCGAGCGTTCATGCTCGGACCGACTCGGGGGAGGCGTATGAACCTCATCCGTCCGGAGCGAAAGTGAAAGTAAGGGACAGCGCCGCGTCGGCCATCTCGCGGCCTCTCGGGCAGGCGGCTGGAGTTCGGTGCTACCCCTCGATGGCGACCGCCGCGACGTAGGTCAGCAAGGCGAGCAGGACGAACGGGATGATGTGCAGGCCGAGCGCGACCCCCTCGATGAACCAGTTGGTCGGGTACGGCGACCAGAGCAGGAGGTAGACGATGAAGAACCCCAAGATGACGAGGGGGACGATGTTGACCGAGATGTCCAGCATCGTGTCTTTGTCGAAGACGGAGTCGGCCATGACGAATACGAAACACGGTCCGGACGAGTATAACGTCACCGGCTAGGACCGGATTATCGGTCCGGAAACGACCGCTTGAACCGGCTCGAAATCACCGGTTCGGGACGAAATCAGCCGTAGAGGAGTTGCTCGGCCTGCGTCCGCCGCCGGTCCACGTCGAACTGCGGCTCCAGTTCCGGGTCCGTCGCCAGTCGGTCCAACACGAGCAGCGGGTCGGTCCCCGCGCGCTCGACGCGCTCCAACAGCGCCGCAATCTCGCTCCGGTAGAGCGCCAGCGAGTCGAGCAGACCGACCGCGAGCGCCATCGCCACCCCCGCGTCCCCGCCGGGGAAGGCGTCCGAGAGTCGGCCGAAGTCGGGCGAATCCTCGGTCGCGGAGTCCTCGACCGCAGACTCGCCGGGGTCGAGCGCCAGACAGACGGTGCAAATCGCGGCGCTCTCGGTCTCCTCGGGGAGGTACTCGCGCAAGTCGGCCGGGACGCGGAACGCCACCTGCTCGCTTCCGCACTCGGGACAGGTCATACCGGGAGTTGGTCGGGCGCGATAAAAACGTCGATGGAGCCGGTCGAAAACGTCGGCGGAGTGAATCGAGTGGAGAGAGAATCCGGGTCGCTCAGTCCGCAGTGACGGTCTCGGCCTCTTCGGCGGCCTCGGCCTCCGCGGCGGCGCGCTCCTCTTTCTCTTCTTCTTCCTTCTTGGCCTTGATCTTCTTGAGGCGGAAAATCTCCTCGCGCTCCTGCTCTTCGAGCTTCTGCTCGATGTACTCCTGGTTCTCCTTGAGTTCGGGCAGCAGCTTGAACTCCAGGGCGTTGACGCGGCGCTTGGTGGTCTCGATTTCGGTCAGCATCTTCTTCATCGCGGTCTCGACCTCTGCCGCGAGGATGATGCTTTCGAGAAGCTCCTCGTAGGCCTCGGCGGCCTCGTCGATTCGGCCGCTGGTCCCGAGGACACCGTAGCCGCGCTCGTCGAGGCCCTTCCGGACCTTGCTGGACTCGATTTGGGGGACGACGACGCCCATGATGTTCTTGGACTCGGTGGTGATTTCGGGGTGTTCCTTGAGCGCGGCCGCCGCGCCGCGGACCGCCACGTCGCCCTCCATCGCGCGAGCCATGTTGATCTTCTGCTGGGCGGTCTCGTAGTCCTCCTCGAGGCCCGAGCGCACGTCCTGGGCCTGGTCGAGGATGTCCATGAACTCCATGATGAGGCCGTCTCGTTTCTTCTCCAGCGTGTCGTGGCCTCGCTCGGAGAGCTCGATGCGGTCCTCGATCTGCATCAAGTTCTTCCGAGTAGGCTTGACGTCCTTGGCCATCTTAGGGGGAGTTTGTGGCTCAAGGGGGTTAACCTTTTACAGTCGGCGGCGAGGGAAAGAGCAGTCGAACCCCGGATGCGACGAGTAATCTGGTCTCGACCGCAGCGGTCCGCACCGATAGTTCGTACCCCTCTAAGAGTCACGGCTACGCGGCGTGGAAGCCAACTGCAAAAACGAGTACGAAAGAGTTTCCGCGAGAGTTCAGTCCGCGGCGACTTCTTCGGCTTCTTCCTCGACGTAGTACTTCTCGATGAGTTCCTCGTCCACGCGGTTGAGCTCCTCCTTGGGGAACATACTCAGGAGGTCCCAACCGAGGTCCAGCGTCTCGTCGATGTCGCGGTTCGTCTCGAAGCCCTGGTCCACGAACTCCTCTTCGAACCGGTCGGCGAAGTCGAGATACTGGTTGTCACGCTCGGAGAGCGCCTCACGGCCGACGATGTTCACGAGGTCGCGCAGGTCCTCACCCTCCGCGTACGCGGCGTACATCTGGTCGGAGACGTCGGCGTGGTCCTCGCGGGTCAGCCCCTCGCCGATACCGTCGTCCATCAGGCGCGAGAGGCTCGGCAGGACGTTGATCGGCGGGACGATGCCCTGCGAGTTGAGGTCGCGGTCGATGTAGATCTGACCCTCGGTAATGTAACCGGTCAGGTCCGGAATCGGGTGGGTGTCGTCGTCGCCGGGCATCGTGAGGATGGGAATCTGGGTGACCGAGCCCTCCCGACCCTCGATACGACCGGCGCGCTCGTAGAGCTGCGCCAGGTCGGTGTACATGTACCCGGGGTAACCACGTCGGCCCGGGACCTCCTCACGCGCGGCACCGATTTCGCGCAGGGCCTCGCAGTAGTTGGTCATGTCCGTGAGGATGACCAGCACGTGGTAGTCCTTCTCGAACGCGAGGTACTCGGCGGTGGTCAGCGCGAGGCGCGGCGTGACCGTCCGCTCGACTGCGGGGTCGTCCGCGAGGTTCATGAAGACCACGGAGCGCTCGAGTGCGCCCGTCCGCTCGAAGTCCTCCATGAACTCGTTGGCCTCCTCGGCCGTGATTCCCATCGCGCCGAAGATGACTGCGAACTCCGAACCCTCGTCGTCCGCGCCAGCCTCCTCTTCTTCCGGCACGGTCGCCTGTCGCGCAATCTGGAGCGCGAGTTCGTTGTGGGGCAGACCGGACCCGGAGAAGATGGGGAGCTTCTGACCGCGAACCAGCGTGTTCATGCCGTCGATGGCGGACACGCCGGTCTGGATGAACTCCTCGGGGTACTCGCGGGCGTAGGGGTTGATTGCCGCACCGACGATGTCGTGACGGTCGTCCGGAACGATCTCCGGACCGCCGTCGATCGGCTCGCCGGACCCGTCGAGGACGCGCCCGAGGAGGTCCTCGGTGACGGGCATCTTCATCGTCTCGCCGAGGAACCGAACCGAACTCTTCGTGTCGATACCTTCGGTGCCCTCGAACACCTGAATCGAGACGAGACCGTCGCTCGATTCGAGCACCTGTCCGCGCTTGGTCTCGCCGTTCGGCGTCTCGATTTCGACGATTTCGTCGTACCCGATTGGCTCGTCTACTTCGGCGAACACCAGCGGACCGCTGATTTCCGTGATTGTCTGGTATTCTTTCATTGTTTAGTACTTCTCCCTGAGCTGGTCTTTGAGTTCCGCTTCGAGGTCCTCGATGTACTCCTCCCACTCTTCCTGGACGTTCATGCGGTTGAGGCGCGGCGCGGCGTCGATGTCCTGAATCTCCTCGACCGGGACACCGGCTTCGAGCGCCTTGAACGCCTCGTCGTTGAACGTCTTGATAGCGCCGAGCATCGCGTAGGTCTTCTCGGGGGCGCAGTAGGTGTCCACGTCGTGGAAGGCGTTCTGCTGGAGCCACGCCTCGCGGATGTACCGCGCGACTTCGAGCGTGAGCTGCTGGTCCTCCGGCAGGGCGTCCTTACCGACGAGCTGGACGATTTCCTGCAGTTCGCCCTCCTCGTCGAGGATGTCGACCGCCCACTGACGCCGCTCGGGGAAGTCCTCGGCGACTTCCTCCTGGTACCACGGGTCGAGCTGGTCCTTGTACAGCGAGTAGGACTCGTCCCAGTTGATCGAGGGGAAGTGTCGTCGCTCGGCGAGGTCGGCGTCGAGCGCCCAGAAGCACTTCACGATACGCAGGGTGTTCTGGGTGACCGGCTCGGAGAAGTCACCGCCCGGCGGCGAAACCGCGCCGATGGCGGAGACCGAACCCTCGGTCCCGTTGATGTTCTCGAAGTAGCCTGCACGCTCGTAGAACTCGCTGAGACGCGCGGCGAGGTAGGCGGGGTAGCCCTCCTCGCCGGGCATCTCTTCGAGACGCGACGAAATCTCGCGCATGGCCTCTGCCCACCGAGAGGTGGAGTCGGCCATCAGCGCCACGTCGTACCCCATGTCGCGGTAGTACTCCGCGATGGTAATCCCCGTGTACACGCAGGATTCACGCGCCGCGACGGGCATGTTCGACGTGTTGGCGATGAGGCAGGTCCGGGACATCAGCGGCTTCCCGGTGACCGGGTCTTCCAGTTCCGGGAAGTCGTCGATGACCTCGGTCATCTCGTTGCCGCGCTCGCCGCAACCGACGTAGACGACGATGTCCGCGTCGGCCCACTTCGCTAGCTGGTGCTGGGTGACGGTCTTCCCGGACCCGAACGGACCGGGAATCGCGGCCGTTCCACCCTTTGCGATGGGGAACAGGCCGTCGAGGATGCGCTGACCGGAGACCAGCGGAGTCCGCGGGGTCTGCTTCTCCGCGGCGGGTCGGGCCTCACGGACCGGCCACTCCTGTCGCATCTGGATTTCCTCGCCGTTGTCGAGTTCGGCGACCGTCTCCTCGACGGTGAAGTTACCGCTCTCGATGGAGACGACCTCGCCGCCCTCGTAGTCCGGCGGGACCATCACTTTGTGTTCGATGCTCTCGGTCTCGGGAACCGTCCCGATAATCTGACCGGGGTCGACTTCGTCGCCCTCGCTGACGGTCGGGGTGAACTCCCACGTCTTCTCGAGGTCGATACCGGGCGCGTCGACACCGCGGTCGAGGAAGGCACCCATCTTGTCTTCGAGGACCGCGAGCGGGCGCTGGACACCGTCGTAGATGGAGTCCATCATGCCCGGACCGAGGTCCACGGACAGCGGGTCGCCGGTGTTCTCGACCGGTTCGCCGGGTGCGACGTTCGACGTCTCCTCGTACACCTGAATCGTCGTCAGGTTTCCTTCGATCTCGATGACCTCTCCCATCAGCCCTTCCTCGCCGACGTACACCACGTCGTTCATCCGGGCGTCGAGGTCAGTGGCGGTCACGACCGGTCCACTTACACTCTCGATGACGCCGTCCTCTCGAACGGTGTCGGAATCAGTTGCTTGGCTCATTCGTTGTCACCTTGTTCGTCTTCTTCCATAAGGTCGATACCGATTGCACGCTTGATTTTGTCGCGCAGTCCGCCGCTTCCCGCGCCGCCGCCGATGGAGACCATCGTCGGTTCGACGCTCGTCTCGACCTCCTGTCGAACCTGCCGGGACAGGTAGTCGAGGTCCTCGTCGTGCATCACGACGATGCCGACGTTGTCGTCGTCGAGGACGCGGGTCACCGCGTCGTCGAGTTCCGTCTCCTTCTGGTCGTCCGGGACGTTCTCGAACTTCCGGACGCCCGCGAGGCGGAACCCGGTGGTGAACTCGGGACTGCCGACGACAGCGATTTCCTGGCTCATAGCATCACCAGTTCGTTCTCGATTTCGTCCTCGCTCAGTCCGGCCTCGCGGCCGCGAGCGATGGCGCGGATGTTGTCCACCTCGCGCTCCTTCGCCAACACGTACGCCAGCACCGGACAAATCGACAGCGGGAAGACGTGCGAGAGGTGGTCGGAGTACTCGAGGAGTGCGGCGTCTAGTGCGTGCTCGAAGCCGATGAGACTGTCGGCACGCTCCAGTTCGTCGAGCGCCTCCGAGAGGTCGTCGCCGTAGGTGCTGTCGCGGATGAACGTGACGAGTTCGTCCAGACTGTTCGAAATCTGGGACAGTTCCGACGCGCGGAACAACTCGCCGCCCTCGATGAAGTAGTCGGCGGGGTCGATGTCGGCGTTGCTCCGAGCGATGCGGAGCGCGTTCCGGGCGTTCCGGAAGTCGATCTCCGCCTGCAGGAACTCGGCGTACAACTGGTTCGCTCGGTTGTCCGTCTCGGTGACGCCCGACATCAGACCTTCGTAGTACGTGCGGTCGACCGCGTTCTCCAGCGGAATCAGCACGCCCGTCTCCTCGTAGCTACCGTAGGCCTCGGAGAGCGGCTCGCCGTATCGCGTGCGGTCGAGCATCTCGACGACTTCCTCGATGGAACCGGCTTCGACCAGTCGGTCGAGGAACTGCCGGTCGAACTCACCGGCGTAAATCAGGTCCTCCTCGACGGCCTCGCTCTCGGAATCCGAGTAGACGCCGCGGATGACGGTCTTGACGTTCCACGCGTCGAACTTCCGGAGGTAGCGAGCGATGAACTCGTAGAGCTCACCGTCGGCCCACCGGAGCAGGTCGTTGAAGTGCTTGGCGAGATTGCGGTTCAGGGCGTGTTCGATGAGGTCCACGCCGTCGTAGCGGGAGCCGAGCGCGTTGACTTCCTCCTCGTACTCGGTCTCCTCCATGTATCGAGCAATCTCGCTGGGACCCATCCGGACGAGTTTCCGGTAGTCCTCGTCGTCGAACAGCGCCGCTCGCCGGGCCTGCACCCGCGCGGTGACGTACTCGTAGTTCGAGGTTCCGTCCGTCTCTTTCACGCTCATTGCTCGAAGAGGCGTTTACTGATGTCCTGAAGGTTGTCTTCCCAGACGTTCTCCAGAACCGAGTCGAACGTGTTGTTCACCCGAAGGCGGGACTGCTGGCTCTCGACCACGACGCCGCCGAGGCAGTCGTACTCGCCAGCGTACTCGTAGCCGTCGTAGTCCGCCACGATGTCGGTGAGCAGTTCGTCGTCCTCGGGCTTGCCGTAGACGCGGACGGTATCGTCGTCGTCGAACTCCTCGCTTGCGGCGTCGAGGAGTTCGCGCGTCAACTCCTCGCGGTCGTCGCCTTCGAGGTCGGCGATGCGGTCTTCGACCGAGTCCCGAACGTCCTGCAACACGTCACGGCGGGCTTCGAGGCGCTTCTGCTTGGCTTCCAGCTTGGCGCTGGAGAGCTTCTGCTCGCGCTCCTGGGCGATTGTCTGCTCGGTTTCCCGTTCTTGCTCCGCGAGAATCTCCTCGGCGTCGCTCTCGGCCTCGGAGACGATTTCGTCTGCGCGCTCATCGCCCTCGGAACGGATTTCCTTCGCGCGCTCGCGGGCTTCGTTTCGAATATCCTCAACTACCGTGTCCAGACTCATTGATGAAGAGGGAAAGGGGGTGTTTAGACGAGGAACACGACGACCAGCGCCAGAATGACGAGCGTCTCGGGAAGGACCGTCATGATGAGGCCCGTACCGAAGAGCGACTCGTCCTCGGCGATTGCGCCGATGGCGGCACTACCGATACCACGCTCGGCGTATCCCGCGCCGAGGGCCGCGAGGCCGACTGCGAGCGCAGCAGCAGCCGAAGCCGGAATAGCGGGTTCGGCGGCGGCAGCACCTTCTTGAGCAAGCGGTCCAACAGCGTTCGCGAACGCGAGTAGCATTTCGGACATCATTGTTTGGAATCTCCTGTGGCTCTCGTAACCGGACAGTCGTATTTCCCGCTACTGTGGTCATAAAGCTTCCCAAAAGAGTTGGATAGAACGCCGTCTCACACCCCGTAAATCGGAGGTTGTGCTACCAAATGACAAACAAAATCGGAGATTGCGACGCGGCCAGAGACAGTTAGTTGCGGAACGAATCGGTTCGGCAGAAAGCGAGGGGTCGTTAGTCCTGAGTGGTGTACGACCGCTCGTGACCGAACGGTTCGTACTCCTTGCCGCCGCCCTCGTAGAACTTGCCGAAGAACTCGACGTACTCGAGACGGACCGCCTGCAGACCGGCGCTGGTCACACCGAGCGCCAGCACGAGCAGGTGGCCGATGACGAGGACGAGCAGACCGCCGACGATGCCAGCGATGCCCGAGTGGGCGAGTCCGCTGAACATGATGCTCGTCACCTCGTGGCCGTGGTACATCGTTCCGACTTCGGGCATGTGGCCGAGTCCGAAGTGCCACGCGGCGTGGCTTCCCTCACCCGTCACGTAGACGCCGAAGAACAGGAGATTGACCACGAAGGCCATCCCCGCCTTGGCGAGCAGGACCGCGGCAATCCGGGTGTACGAGAGGGCGTCGGACAGGACGCTCAGGCTCTCCAGCAGGCCGATGAGGAGTCCGGCACCGCCGAGGTGCTTGACCTCACCCGCAACGTAGAGCACGAGTCCCACGAGACCGATGGCGAGACCGAGCGTGCCGATTTCCGCCGAGAAGCCGCCGAATCCGAACGCGAACGGCTCTCCGGCGAAGATGGTGTACAGGAAGTTGGGCTTCACGGTACTCGCCTGCGTGCTGAAAATCCACGTCCAGATACCCCCGAACAGCAGGACCCACGAACCGCTCTCGAGGACCGCGTCAACGGGGTCATGGCTCAGCTCCTCCACGAAGCCGAACAGGTAGCCGACCGTCATGTGGAGAAGTCCCGCGAGTATCGAGATGACCATCCACGTCAGCGCGTAGTCGGCGTTGACGGGCTGGAGACCCTTCTTTATCGGCGCGCTACTGAGTCCGAGCGCACCTTCCCAGAGGTGGGTTGCGATGAGGTGTAAGCCGAACACTTCGCCGTACAGCACGCCGAACAGCGCGGTGAAACCGCCTGCCCACGCCGCGATACCGCCGAGACTCTTGAACGCCGGATTGTCGAAGGAACTGTACAGCCAGTAGCCGATACCCATGTACATGAGACCGTAACCGAGGTCACCGATCATGAACCCGAAGAACGCCGGGAAGGTCAGGAACAGGATGACCGTCGGGTCGAACTCGAAGTACCTCGGTCGGTTGATGGTCTTGACCAGCAGTTCGAAGGGCTTGAACACGCCGGGGTTGTCCTGCACGACCGGGGGCTGGTCGTCGTCCATCGTGGTGCCGCCGTCGGCCGCGACCTCTCCTTCGGCGGTCTCGTCGTGGGCCGCGGGTTCCTCGTGACCGACCGCATCGTGGGCGTCGTAGGACGCGCGTTCGAGTTCGTCGATTTCCACTCGGTCCCCGACCGCGTTACCGAGCGCGGTCGTGAGGTCGGTGTATCGCTCGGTCGGAATCCAGCCCTCGGCGACGAAGGCGTTCTCGGTCGTTGCGAAGTTGAGCGGCGCTTCGGCCTTCTGGACGTCGATGGTCAGCTTCTCCTCGGCCGCCAGCAGGAAGCCAGCGGTGTCGAGCTTGACGTTCTCGATTTCGTTCTCGACGCTGTCGAGCTTGGATTCGAGCTTCTGGCGCTCGTGTTCGAGTTCCTCGACGTACTCCTCGGGACTTCCCTCGGCGTCTGGCACGTCGAGCGTGGCGAAGTCCACGCCGACCAGCACCTCGTCCAGCGCGTCCTCGTCGGCGGACTCGACGGGGTAGGCGAACACCGCGACGGTGCCGTCGCCCGAGAAGGTGCCGAACTCGCGGATGTCCTCGGACGCTTCGAGGGCGCGTCGGACCTCCTCTTCGTCGGCCTCGCCGACCGCGACCTGCAGGGACTCGTAGCCCGAGAGCAGGTCGAGGTCGATACCGAGGTCGGCGAAGGGCTTGACCGAGTCGAGGCGCTCCTCGACGTTGCGAAGCTCGTTTTCGAGTTCGCTCCGGCGGTCGTCGAGTTCGTTGACCTCGTTGCGGACGGATTCGAGTTCGTCTTCGAGGGCCTCGTCGGTGACGATGCGACTCGGTCCGGCGTCCTCCTCGTCGATTTCGAGGATGCTTTCGAGCGACCGGACGGTGACGAGTTTCTCGGACGCCTCGTCCGCGCCCTCGATGGGGTCACCCTGCTCGAAGCCCTCCCACGAACCGTCGTAGTCCGAGAGGTGGACCAGATTCAGCTCGTGGACGGTCTCGATGACGTCGTCCATGACGGCGCGCGAGCCGGTCACGGACACCTTGCTCATTCGCTCAGGTCTGAGCATGCACCGCCTCCTCGAACAGGTCTACCACGTAGTCGCTGACCTCGTCTTCGTTCTCTCGCGCCCGCGATTCGAGTGCCTCACGCTCGCTCTCGCCCTCGGCGAGAACCTCTTCGCGCTCAGCCTCGATTTCCTCGCGGGCCTCGGCGAGGCGTTCCTCGTGCAGGTCAGACGCCTCCTCCTCGGCTTCGCGGCGGATTTCTTCCGCCTCTTCCCGAGCCTCGGAGATGCGCCGGTCGCGCTCCTCCTCGGCCTCGGCGACGATATCGTCGGCCTCTTGTTCGGCCTCCTTGATTCGTTCGAGAACCTCTGGCCTCGGCATACTAATCGTCCGAAGCTTACGCAAGCGGCTATAAACTACTTGCGAACTTTTGCGCAATTTGCGGGCCAACAGTCTACAGCGTGTTACGTGCAAACACACGTTACATCCTCCGATGGCGCTCCTGGGACGGAGAGAATAGCAGGATTATTTGGCTGGCGGTACTAACGGGCGTCCAATGGGTATCCTCGAAGACAAGAGCCGCGCTCGGCTCTTCTACAAGTATCTCTCGAAGGTGTACGACACCATCAACCCGTTCATCTGGAACGAGGAGATGCGCGACCAGGCGCTGTCGATGCTCGACATCGAGGAGGGCGACCGCGTGCTGGACGTGGGGTGTGGCACCGGCTTCGCCACCGAAGGCCTCCTCGAACACACCGAGAACGTCCACGGACTCGACCAGAGCGTCCACCAACTGGAGAAGGCGTGGGACAAGCTCGGCAAGCACGACCCCGTGAGCTTCTACCGGGGCGACGCCGAGCGCCTGCCCTTCGAGGACGACAGCTTCGACGTGGTCTGGTCCTCGGGGTCCATCGAGTACTGGCCCGACCCGGTCGCCACGCTCCGAGACATGCGCCGCGTGGTCAAACCCGGCGGGCAGGTGCTGGTGGTCGGCCCGAACTACCCCCAGACCGCCCTGATGCAGAAGCTCGCCGACGCCATCATGCTGTTCTACGACGCCGAGGAGGCCGACCGAATGTTCCGCGAGGCGGGGTACACGGACATCCACCACTACGAGACGGGACCGAGCTACGACCCGGACGTGGCGCTCGTGACCATCGCGCGCGACCCCGAAGACGAGTAGAGTAGAGCCAGCGAGCGCGCTGAGTGCTGAGACACGATTTTTTGGTGTGGCGAGGTTCACTAGCTACTTCAGGCGCGCGAGGGAGTCGGCCGCCTCGCGCGGCCGACGAGGTTGGGGAGGCGTGAGGCTGTCGCGGGGCGGTTGCGGTGCGGGGCGGTTGCGGAAGACGCCTAGGCTCAAGCCTGAAGTTAGCTTCTTCTCGATGTCCACCTGAAGCTAACTCGACCGGAATTTTGTCGTATCATCTTCCGCTCACGCCGTCTCTTCCACCTCCGCAATCACCGTCCCGTCCACCGAGACGACCACCTCGACCCTCGACTCCGGCGAAATCAGCGGGTCGTTCGTCCCCGCAAGCTGGAAGCTGGCCGTCTCGCCCGCGGTCCACCGGCCGTCGTCCGCGCTGTTGAACGGGCCGGTCGGTCCCGGCCGGAATCCGGTCGCCGAGAAGAACGGGACCGGCGGCTGGGCGTCGAGCGCGGTCCCGTCGACGCGGACCCGGACCGAGAGCGCGCTCGCGTCGAGGGTATCGCCGCCGCGGTGGACGAACGTGAGCCGATTCGCGTCGGCGTCGATTCGCACGTCGATGACGGCGCGGGGCGAGTCCGACGGGACCGGCGTTCCCAGCGCGACGGTGCCGACCGTCCCCGCGAGCGCGACTGTCACGACCAGCAGGAGGACGATACCGAGGACCGGAGAGGTAGCGCGGTGGGGCACGCCGAGGATTCGGCCCGGCTTCGGCCTTCAACCTTCGGACGGGCGGGGAGGCTACGGAGCGTCCGAGCGGAGGGAGGTCCCGAAACAGTTTCGGAAATAAATGAAATTGTTTTCCTAGGACATTAAAGTAGCGTTTAAAGCAATTTATAGATGGTCGAAGGGGAGGCGATGACGGACGAGCTACGACTGCTCGACCGGCGTCGCGGTCACGTTGACCGTCGTGTCCTCGTGGGTCGCGCTCACCCGGAACTGCCCGGCCGGGCCGAGCGCCCAGAGGATGCCGTTCGGGTCAGTTCGGCCGACGGGTTCGCCAGCAATCGAGACCCCGCCTTGGAGCGGCGCGCCCGTGGCGTTCGTGAGTTTCACCCGGAGCGGACCGCCGGGGTAGGTGCGGTTGACCGCGAGAGTGACGTTCTCCGAGGAGTTGGCGACGCTCTCGGAGGTGTTGGTGACGGCCGGACCCGGCGGGACCGAGTGTCCGCCGAAGAGTTGCTTGTAGTGGACCTCTTTGAATATCTTCTCGGTTCCGCCGTCGATGTAGGCGACGAGCTGTCCGCGCTGGTGAGTCACCGCGAGCGAGAAGATGTTGGTCGAGCCGTAACTCCCCGTGTTGCTGCCGAGCGCGTTCGCACGGACCCACGGGTAGTTCGCTAGAATCGCGTCCGGGGCTTCGAGGAAGGAGATTTGGGGCGTCGCGCTCGGGTCGCGGTGGTCCTGACGCACGATTTCCCGAACGTAGGTGTTCCCGTCGATGGTCGAGAGGACGATTCCGGTCTCGGCGGTCGAGACGTAGACCTTCGTCGGCGATGCCTCGCCGCGGACGACCCTGCTAATCCGGTCCCGAACGGGGCCTTCGATGGTCGCAAGTTTCCCCTCCAGGGTGTGGGCTTCGTTCTCCAGGTTGAAGCTATTGATGTTCTCGGCACGGGCTTCCATCGCCTTGATGACTTTCCGGACCTGCTCGGCTTCCGCGTCGATGCGACCGAGGGTCCGGAGATACTCGCTCTCGGAGATTGTCCCGTTCGAGAACGCCTGCGTAGCCTGTCGGTCGGTGGCTTTGAGCGAGATGATGCGGTTCTCGATGTGGTAGCGATACCGGTTCAGGATTTGCTTTTTCCGCTCGACGCTGTCAGTGTCCGCCAACTGGGCGTCGAGAGCGTTGACGCTGAGTTGCGTTCGGAACCCGTCGCGGTCCATGGCGAGGGAACTACCGAGCGCGAGCGAGGGCGTGTCGAACGCCGACCGGGCCGGGTCGGGTCCGAGCGTCATTACAGCGGTCGTGTTGTTACTGGTTTCCGGACCGGCGGTGTCGTTTCCGTTCTGGGCGGGCGCTGGCGCGGACGAAGCAAGCGTGGACGGGGCCGACGCCTGCATCGCAACTGCTCCGGGGGAGAGGGCGAGCAGTAATGCCAACATAACGGGGATGAGTCGCATTACGTGCGGGTATTCGGGCACCCACCATTAAAATATCCATGGAAATGTGAAACGACCCGCGAGCCATCGAGAACGGCCGAGACGTTTTACGGAGCGTTGTGACGTTTTATCTGTGGATGGAAAGTATTTTCTTGTCGGCGCATTCACGCGATGGTATGCGGTCATCTGCCGCCCTCCTCGTCGTCCTCCTCGCCGTTAGCTCCGTGGCCGGAGTCGGGGCAGGCCTCTCGCCCGAGGACCGAGCGCGCGCGCCCCACGCCGCCTCGGACGCCTCGACGGTCGAGAGTCTGGACTCCGCGACGGCCGCAGCTTCGGTAAACGGCACGGAATCGAACG
This sequence comes from Halorussus ruber, assembly GCF_004765785.1. Lineage (GTDB taxonomy): Archaea > Halobacteriota > Halobacteria > Halobacteriales > Haladaptataceae > Halorussus > Halorussus ruber. The sequence continues at coordinate 369,508 of NZ_SBIT01000002.1, forward strand.
CCACGGTCCGCGACGGCACCGACATGTACGTCTCCATCGGCGAGCGCGGTGACGCCCGCTGGAACGTCACCGCCCGGTTCGTCCTCCGCGACGAAAACGAGACCGAAGCCTTCCGCCAACTCGCCGGGCGATACCGGAACGGAAACGCCGACGTCGGTTTCAGTCCGAAGACCTTCGAGCGCGTCGTCGAGCGCGCCGACGCCGACAGCGACCGACCGATGGCGCTCGGAAACGTCAATCGGTCGGCGCGACTCCGGGACAACGGCTCCGTCGGACTGCTCTCGCTCTCGTTCACGTGGCACAACTTCACGCACGTAGAAGACGACAAAATCCTCCTCGGCGACGCCTTCTGGGTCGGGTCTGACACGTGGCTCCCCGCGCTGACCGACGACCAGACGTTGACCATCGACGGGCCGTCGGGCTACTACGTCGAACTATCGAGCGTCGCGCACAACGGCACGCGAATCAGCTACGACGGGCCGCGGAAGTTCGACCGCGGCGACTTCTCCGTGACCTACTCCCCGAAGAACACGGGGCCGTCGGAATCGTCGGAGTTCCCCGACCTGTCAAGCGTCCCCGGGCTCCTCCTCGCACTCCTCGTCTTCGGTCTGGGAGCCTCCGGCGTGTACGTGTGGTCCCAACGCCGCGACGAGGAGGCCGCGACCCCCGGCGCAGCCGAAGGGTCCGAGGAGCCACGCGGTCCGTCGGCGACCGCCTCGGTCGCGGCGGGCCAAGCGAGCGCCGCCGACAAAGAAGCTGAGGCCGACGAGGGCGACGAGAACGGTGACGACGAACAGGACGTGGAACTGCTGAGCGACGAGGAGCGCGTCCTCCGACTGCTCCGGGACAACAACGGCCGGATGAAGCAGGGCCAAATCGTCAAGGAGACCAACTGGTCGAACGCGAAGGTGTCCCAACTCCTCTCGAAGATGGACGAGAACGACGACGTGGACAAACTCCGAATCGGGCGCGAGAACCTCATCACGCTCCCCGACGAGGACGTGGCGGACGTCAGCTGAGATACGCGGCGGGCGTCAACTGAGGGATTTCGGATTTTCGAGCCGGCGAAAACCCCCGACATCGGGGGGAGCGTTTCGTAAACGTTTACCCCCAAGGCGGCAATTCTTCGCGCATGAAGGTCCTGGTGACTGTGAAGGAGGTCGCCGAAGTCGCCGACGACTTCGAGATAGAGGGGACCGAGGTAGACGAGCGCTACCTCGAGTACGACCTGAACGAGTGGGACGACTACGCCGTCGAGGAGGCCGTCCAGTTGAAGGAGGACGGCCCGGCCGAGGAGGTCGTGACCGTCACCATCGGTCCCGAGCGGTCAGAAGAAACCATCCGGATGGCGCTTGCGAAGGGTGCCGACCGGGCGGTCCGCGTCTGGGACGACGCCCTGGAGGACGTGGACTTGCTGGACGTCGAGACCAAGACGAACCTGCTGCAGTCCGTGGTCGAGGAGGAAGACCCCGACCTCGTGCTGACCGGCGTGCAGGCGGGCGACGACGCCTTCGGCGCGACCGGCGTCTCGCTGGCCGACGAACTCGGCTTCCAGTGGGGCGCGGTCGTCAACGCGCTCGACTACGACGCCGACGAGGAAGTCGCGCACGTCCACCGCGAACTGGAGGGTGGCGTCGAGGAACTCACCGACATCGAGATGCCCGCCGTCCTCACGATTCAGACCGGTATCAACGAACCCCGGTACGCGAGTCTCCGGGGCATCCGGCAGGCACAGAGCAAGGAAATCGCACCCAAGAGCTTAGACGACCTCGGTCTGGACGCCGGGGCCATCGAGAGCGACCTCGATTTGACTTCGATGTACGAACCCGAGAGCGAGAGCGACGTGGAAATCTTCGAGGGCGACGCGGGCGAGACGGCCGGGAAGCTTGCTGAGGTCCTTCGAGAGAAGGGGGTGGCAGAATGAGCGACGTTCTCGCCGTCACCGAACACCGCCGCGGCGAACTCCGCGACGTGAGCTTCGAAGTCATCACCGCGGGCCGCGAACTCGCCGCCGAGACCGGTGGCGAACTCCACGTGGCCGTCATCGGCGGCGACACCGAGTCGTTCGCAGACAGCCTCAACCGCGAGGGCGTGGACGCCATCCACACCGTCTCGGAGGGCGAGGAGTTCAACCACGACATCTACGCCCAAGCCGTCGAGGCGCTCCACGCCGAACTCGACCCCGAGGTCCTGCTGACGCCCAACAGCGTCAACGGCCTCGACTACGCGCCCGCCGTCGCCAACAGCCTCGACCTGTCGCTGGCGACCGACGCCGTGGACCTGGACTACGACGACGGCCTGACCGTCACCCGCGAGATGTACGGCTCGAAGGTCGAGACGACCATCGAGGTCGGCGGCGACCAGCAGGCGGTCACCATCCGCGGCGCGGAGTGGCCCGCCGCAGAGGGCGTCGGCGACGCCGAGGTCTCGGAGTTCGACGCCGACATCGACACCGACACGGGTTCGACCGTCACCGGCTTCGAGGAGGTCGGCGGCGGCGACGTGGACATCAGCGAGGCGGACTTCATCGTCTCCATCGGCCGCGGTATCGAGGAGGAGGAGAATCTCGACCTCATCCGCGACCTCGTGGATGCGACCGACGCGACGCTGGCCTCGTCTCGACCCATCGTGGACAACGGTTGGCTCCCGAAGAACCGGCAGGTCGGCCAATCCGGCAAGGTCGTCACGCCGACGGTCTACCTCGCCATCGGAATTTCGGGCGCGGTCCAGCACGTCGCTGGCATGAAGGGCGCTGACAACATCATCGCCATCAACACCGACCCGAACGCGCCCATCTTCGACATCGCCGACTACGGTATCGTCGGCGACCTGTTCGAGGTCGTTCCGGAACTCATCGAGCAGTTCGAAGGGTAGAGACGAACAACACCGGTTCTTTTTAATGCGCGTTCCATATCACGTTCGGCGCGACGACCGATATTACTCGTACAGTTACCTCCACGATACCCGGACGGAGGCCGAGAAGGACTGCGAACAGCGTTCAGAATTAACCATCGTTTATCCCATCAAACTCGATCAGCAGTATTTCGGTGTGTACACCACCGAGAAGGAGGTTTCGAGGGTTCCGCTGGAAGTGAATCTACCCGAGTACGGCGATAGGACTCATAAATTAGTCAAAACCGTGCGCGACCTATTCGAGTACATCGACGAAGAACAATCGTTGGATTGGTACAAAAAGCCGGAGTTATCAGGGGTTGCCGACGCGATAAATCGGGTTCAGTGGCGACAGTCGGTACCCGAAGTCGGCGGTGAGCTTCTTTCTCGTCTCATCCTTCGTCACGGACTACCGAACGCGAATCACCGAACCGCTATCGCGTTCCTCCAGACGTACCTCGAAACATTGAAACCCGGAATCGGGGTCCCACAAACTAACGTCGGTGACGAATGGAGTGACTGGACAAACGAGTTCATCGTTGACTCCAAAAAGTTGCTTACAGTTCGGCGCAACGCAGGTGGATTTCAGCATTTAGCGGAGCGCGGAGCGACGATCTTGGAGCGAAAAGGTGGTGTGGAAATACATCTCGACGAGTATGAAATCACCACGGACAATCCGTGGAAGCATTTCCGACGAAAACACGAAGAGCGAAGTGTCGAATTCGTGGTCAAGTACGTAAGACGGGCTGGCGGGGACGAGTTACTCGAAGAAATCGATGATGGAAAGCGAGCATTCGCTGATCGTTTATGAGGGGTACGATGCAGTATACTACAATCCTTTTTCACTCACGCAGTATGCTGCACAACACTTTTGAGTAGTGGCGCTCTATCTTGAAGTAGAACGATGCAAGACAACTGTGCTCGAAATATGAGCGAAGAGCGCCTCCGAGAAATTGCTCTGTCGGTCGCTCACCTTCGAGACGATTAAGTCGTTTTTGGGAGTTACTACTCCAAGAACCCTTCTGATTTAGTAGCTACACGAGATTTCCACCGCCGCCAAACGCCATTGTATCGTCACCTACTTTTTCGGTCGGTCCTGAGTAGTGGCCGATGGATTATCCCGAGTCCCGAAGGGCGCTGGTCGAGGAGCGCCTCGAGACGGTCCTCGACCGCGTCGAACCGTCGGAACTCGCCGACGAGGTCCGCCACGTCGCGCTGTCGGGGGGCAAGCGCGTCCGGCCGACCGTCACCGTGCTGTCCTGCGAGGCCGCCGGGGGTGAGGCCGACGACGCCGTGGACTTCGCGGTCGGCGTCGAACTCGTCCACGACGCCTCGCTGGTCGTGGACGACATCATCGACGATTCGGACACCCGTAGGGGGAGCGCCAGCGCGTGGGCCGAGTTCGGCTACGCGCCCGCCATCGTGGCGAGTGACGGCCTCATCGGCGAAGCCTTCGAACTCTTCTCGCCGGACCCCCGCGCGATGGAGGCGGTCGCCGACGCGATGGTCGAACTCGGCGAGGGCGAGGCGACCGAACTCGTCGCCCGCCCGACCGACCGCGAGGGGTACATGGAACTGGCCCGCCGCAAGACCGGGGCGCTGTTCCGGGCCGCCGCCGAGTTGGGCGCGATTGCCGCGGACGCCGACCACGCGACCGTCGAGGCGTTCGGCGAGTACGCCGAGAAGGTCGGCGTCGCCTTCCAGATTCGAGACGACGTGCTGGACGCGACCGCCGACGCCGACGACCTCGGCAAGCCCACCGGCCACGACGCCGAGATGGGCCGACCCTCTATCGTCCGCGTGACCGACCTAACCGCCGAGGAGGCCGACGAGTTGGCCCACGAGAAGTCGGACGCCGCGCTGGCCGCGCTCGACCGGGCGGAGACGCCGGACCTGACCGCGACCGACTACCTGCGGGACTTGGCGGCGTTCGTCGTGACCCGCGAACACTGACTCGGCGAGATTCTTTTCACGAATCAGCTTACTTGCTCCGCCCGTCTCGACTGGCGAGACTCGGCGATAGCGAACGCCAGCGTACTCGTGAGTCCGAGCAGCGTCCCGGCCGTCAGCATCATCGCCAGATAGGTCAACCGGGGGAGCGTGAGCGGGACGCGATGGAGGAAGTACGCGCTGAGAGCGTGGAGAACCACCGCGATGGCGAGGACGTAGAACGGCGCGTTGAGGTAGCGCCACCGGAAGCGACCGGCCAGATACTCGTCGGTAATCTGGCCGAGGCTGGTGGTGATTCCTGCGGCGGTGAACCACGTCACAGCGCCGTAGACCAGCGCCGCGAGGACGCGCAGCGGCCCCATCGAACCGTCGGCCCCGCCCGTGACCGTGTCAAGCATCTCGACGCCCCGGACCCCGCCGATGACCAGCAGGGCGGCCGCGACGACGTAGGTGATGAGCGTGACCCGACCGGCGTAGAGGCTGTTTCTGGCCTTGTCGGCGGCGCGGTCCAGAAGGCGCTCGACGCCGAGGCCCCGACCGAGGACGTAGAGACCGAGGAGGCCGGAGGTGACGCCGAACACCGCCGCGCCGGGGAGGCCCAGCGAGTCCGAGATAATCGAGAGCGGATAGATGAGCAACAAGATTCCGAGGGGGACGAGGATGGTCCCGCGGGTCTCGGGGTCGTCCAAGACCTGCTTGATGGTGTAGTACATCGATTCGAGGTCCTGCGCCTGCCGGACGACGACCCGGCGCACGCCGTCGATGGGGACTCTGGAGCGAATCACCGGGATGACGCTCTCGTCCTGCGCGCCGTCGGTGACGATGACCGCCTGTACCTCCTCGCTGGTCGAGAGACTTGCGAGTACCTCGTCGACCTCGTCGCCGACCGCCCGGTTCGCGGCGATGTCGCCGCCCTCTGTGCCCGTGACGACCGCGACCTCGACGGTCTCGTCCTCGATTCGGTCCGCGAGGTGGACGCCCTCGAACATGACGTTCACGTCGCTGTCCTCGGGGTCAGCCGTGGCTAACGAGACCGCGGCGGCCTCGACGTTGTCGCGGCCGATGACGGGGGTATCGAAGTCGGTCTTGCGACCGAGGTCGTCGTCGAGGTCCACGCACAGGACCAACAGCATTACTCGGGGCTATGCGTCCGGGGTTTAACTTCTTTCGGGGACTAGAATTGGTTTGCGTAATCCATTTATATCCCTCGACGTCCAACATCAATTAGATGACAGCAGGAGCATCGACCAACCGAAGCAGGAGATTCGTCGCTTCGGTTTTGATTTCGTGGGTCGGTGTCCTCGTCGCAATCGGACTCGCATACCTAACTTCGAAAATATCCGCCGGTCTCGCAGTCGTCTTTGGCGTCGTGTCAATATTCTTGATAGCGCTTGGCGAATTCTTTCTCACGTACCAGCCACTATTAAGATACAAAGAAAGACAACTTACTACGTTCTTCACCAATCACCTACGGATGATAGAAAATGATATAGAATCGGTCGCCGCGGGAGACGTTACTCTCCGCGCAAATATTATGCGACCGACCTCGGACGGTTGGTTCGAAGACCCGTCGTTCAAGATCGCCTACACACATACTGAAGATGAATACGAAGACGAGGAATTGACACTCGAATTCGAATCCGGGCAAGGGTGTGTCGGGAACGTGTATCGTGAAGCAGAGCAAAAAGTAGCGATATCACCGGATCACGTCGAAGCGTGGGACTCGGGATGGAACACGACCGAACAGCACGACAGAGTCACCAGCCACCTCAACACGATTATCGGAACGCCGATATACAGACCGACTGATACCGACCAGAGCGAACCGATTGCAGTTCTAATCGTCGATAGCGAACAGCACTTTGAGGACTTCGTAAACTTGGATGAAGAAACGTCTCTCTCGAAAATAGAATTCAAGGAGACGGCAGTAGCGGAACGTGCAGTCGAACATGCACGCGATTTGGGCATATTGTTATAGAATAGTTGCCCACTAGTAATCAGCGGACCATCCGTACTAGTATTGTGCAAAGTGGCATACTTTTATAACCGCAAAGGACACTACTAGTTAGTATGAGTACGGATTCGGTAGGGGATGAGCGTCTTGACGAGAGTGAAGAAGGGATGATACTCATCTCTGCAGGTCGTTCGGAGGAAGAAAAACGCGAGGCATACTCCGTCGAATGGCGGGAACCTGCCAACGCACCGAGTCTTGCCGACCGTATTCGAAGTCTCTTTTGAAATTCTACGCTGTCTCTACAAGTCGGGGCTGCTCGTCGGAACGCATACTGGTAATTCGCACGCTTTTTCAGCGTCGGACGAATAAATCACCACTAACGAATGATTTCGAAGGGTTGCGAACAGTGCGCCGAAGGGGGGAAGATGGTCCTGTTCGTCTACGGCTACTGCGACCAGCGGGACTGCTTCTACTGCCCGCTCGGCGAGAACCGCAAGAACGTGACCGACGTGTACGCCAACGAGCGGAAAGTCGAGTCCGACGAGGACGTCATCGCCGAGGCCAAGCGCATGGACGCGCTCGGCACGTCAATCACGGGCGGGGAGCCCCAAGAGGCGATGGAGAAGACCTGTCGGTACCTCTCGCTGCTGAAAGACGAGTTCGGCGAGGACCACCACACGCACCTCTACACCGGCATCACCGGCGGGCGCGAGAACATGCGTCGCCTCTCGGAGGCCGGACTGGACGAGATTCGGTTCCACCCGCCGCTCGACCTGTGGGGCGAGATGCACGGTACCGAGTGGGAGGAAATCCTCTACATCGCCCGCGAGGAGGGCCTGACTCCGGCGTTCGAGATTCCGGGCATCCGGGCCGAAGAGGAGTTCCTCGAATTCCTAGACGAGGGCGCGGCCGACTTCTGCAACGTCAACGAGTTCGAGATGAGCGACGGCAACTTCCGCCGGATGCAGGAGGAGGGCTACGAACTGCAGGACGGCCACATGAGCGCCGTCGAAGGCTCCAAAGAAATTCTTGACGTGATGGGCGACCACGAGCGCGTCTACTTCTGCACCTCCGTCTTCAAGGACGCCGCCCAGCACCGAAACCGGATGAAGCGCATGGCGCGGAACATCCGCCGGGAGTTCGACGAGGTCACCGACGACGGGACGCTGGTCTACGGCAAGACGTGGGAACCCGAGCGCCGACTCCGCGAACTCGGCGTGCCCGAGGAGTTCTACACCGTCAAATCGGACCACATCGAACTTGCGTGGTGGCTACTGGAGGAGATGATAGAGGAGGGCGACGTGGAGAAGGGCGAAATCGTCGAGCAGTACCCGACCGTCGATGGGCAGGTGGTCGAGCGGACGCCGCTGGCGTAGGATTCCCCGAACCCCTTCGAGGACAACTAATTATTTGTTTTAGAAATATCCTCGTTTCTCTGAGAAACAAATTTATTACTTTTGGCCGATGCGTTCGCCGCTCGCTCGACAGGCGGCCTCCGACGCTCGACGTCCAGCCCCACGGTCCCGGTCACGTTCGACCACCCGTCCTGCGGGCCGCGGAACCCGGTCGAGACGCTGTCCCGATACGAATCGTAGTTCCACCCGAACACCCACCACGCGTTCTGGCCCTCGACGCGAGTGATGACGTCGACTCGCGCAGAGTCGTCGGTCTCGTAGGACGCGTAGACTTTCGAATCGTACTCGTAGCAGACGAGCCAGTCGGCGGCCGGGAAGTCGCAGGTCCCGGGACGGCGGTCCGACCGCGGGGTAAATCGCCTCGGGGTCAAGCCCCGAGGCTTTCGCGTGGACTCCCGTTCTATGCCTCACCCGAGGCAGGGGGAACGTACTCCCCGCTCACGTTCAGCGTCCCGCGATTCAAGCGCACATCTACGGGTGCGCCTCCGTCGTCTGCGTTTTGCCGACGACGGAGATACTGCAAACCGAGGTTTTTCGCGGCGTTGTAGTCGGCGTGGTTCTCGTACCCGCACTGCTGACACTCGAACGACTCGCCTGACCGATTGTCGTCGTGGGTAAACCCACACGTCGAGCAACGCTTCGACGTATTTCGAGGGTCAACCTGTACGGCTTCGATGTCGTGTTCTTCGGCTTTGTATTCGACGTACTCGGAGAGGCGTCGGAACGCCCAGACGTGTTGCCACCTCGCCTCGGGAATGTTCTCCCGAATGTGGGTCAAATCCTCGAACACGATGTGCGAACAGTCGTTCTCGACGGCCTCCTCGATAAGTTCGTTCGCCACCGTGTGCAGGTGTATCTCGAAACGCCCGTACTCTTTCTGTCCGACGCTCTCAATGTTCTCGTGGGCGTGTCTCGATCCACACTGCTGGAGCGACCCGCGACGCTTCTCGTACTCCCGACGCCAGTGGTTGAACTCGTCCGCCGACCAGAATCGCCCCGTCGAAGCGACGGCGAGGTTGTTGACGCCCAAATCCACACCAAGGACTGTTCTGTGCTTGGACTCGGATTCAGACGATTCCTCGTCTGCTTCGACTTTCCGCATTGAGGCGTGGAGATACCAGTCTCCATCACGATACTGCAAGTGTGCCATCCGAAACTCGAAGTCCTGGTCGGAGACGTATTTGGTCGGCGGTGTCTCCGAGTCGTCGGGAAGGATGTACTCGCACTCAATGCGCCCATCTACTGTGGACAGCGATACGTGGTCGCGGTGGAACGTCGCGCTTCGCTTGTCGTACACCGCGCTATCGGCAGAAAAGTGCGGTTGTGACGTGTTCTCACCACGTTCGAGACGCGAGACGCCGCTTTTGACGGCCTCGACCGCCCTGCGAATCCCTTTCTGGACGAGATTCGCGGTCAGGTCGGTTTCGTCGCGGAGTCGGTCGTAGAGGGCGCGTTCTGCTTTCGCTTTGGAAGTGACATGGTAGCCGTCGTCGCCGTGCCAGCACCATTCGCTCGCGGTATTGGCGCAGTATTTGAACTGCTCGACGGTCTCTCGAAGCGAATCGTCGGCTCCTTCGGGAGTGTCGAGTTTGATGACGGCGGTACGACGGTATTCCACTATATTTTCACATATACAGGTGATGTTACTTACACGTTTGGGAGTCGGCCTTGCTATCGTAGCGGGGTTTGTGTCATCGAGTGTCGGCTTCCTCCCCGACCTCAAGGGTCGGGGCATCCGCCTCGTTCCGCCTGTGAAACTCCGGCAACGGTTAGAGATGTCGAGCAAAGACGCTCGGACCGACGACGAGTCGGAACCGGCTACGAAGACTAGTCGGTACCTGCGAATAGCAAACCTCGTCGTCCGGTTCATCACGAACGTCGTCAAGTTGCTGATCATGCTAACGTCGTAGTTGGCCGACTGACCTCGAGTTGAAACACGGACGGCTACCGGAGAGGGATACATCCCTCGATGAAGGTTCAATAAAGCTGGCGCTCGATAATTTAAAACGATGGCGAGACGAGCATCCAGAGGAGCAGCATGGAGAGGCCAGTTTTGCGGCTTGCTACGCTTCTTGGCCCGTCAGAGGCTTTTCCTCTAGAGGGTCGACCGCTGGTACCACTTTCGACTATTTCGACCAATCATATTAAATCTGTCGCCAAGAACCGGTAGAGGAGTTTCCGCAGAAAGACTAAGGGAGATTAGACCCCGGTAGAGTACCGCAGAATCCCCGCAACGCCGCCGAAGGCGGACTGCAACTGCTCGCCCTTCTCGAAGTCGGTCGAGATGAACTTCGTCTCGGTACCGCGCTGGTCAGCGATGTTCATCAGGAACTCGATGGCGTCCTCGCGCTCGTCGGCCTCGACTTCGGTGCCGTCCTCGCAGGTGTGAGTCGGCGTGTCCTGTCGCTGGTCGATGAACTCGTACTCCTCTTTGTCGCCGCACTCGTAGACCACCACGTCCTTTCGGAGGTCCTCGGAGAGGAGCAGTCGGTCCACCGACCCCATGACGAGGTTCTGGCGAGTCGGCTCGAACCCGTAGGTGGCCTTGTCGCCGTCGTGGAGTTGCTTGAAGAACTCCTCCATCTCCTTCTTGTCCTTCATCACCTCGGCGTCGGCGAGCGCGTCCTCCGCGTTGTCCACGAGGTCGTAGAGGCCCGACTCGTCGGTGTAGGCAACGTCGAACTTGCCCAGCACCTTCTGCTGAATCTCGTGGTGGAGGTAGTCGCCGTCGAGGAACTCGTCTTTGGTCGGGGAGGGACCGCCGACGAGGATGCCGTCTAGCTCCTCGCGCTCGGGGACGAACAGGTCGTTTGCCATCTCGGCGACTTCCTGATAGAAGTTGTCGATGGCTTCGAGGCGCAGGCGGGCGAAACGCTGGGCGGACTGACCACCTTTGCGCTGTTTGCCCGGTACCAGCGAGGAGGCGGACTTGACCGGTTCGACGCGCTTGCCCCGCAGCCAACCGACGTTGGCCTCGCGCCGGTCGAGGACGATGAGACCGTAGAGGCCCTTGTCGGCCAGCATGTGTTCCAGCGGTTCGGTCAGGAACTCCGAGTCGCAGTGATAGCGGAACGACTGGATGGGGTCCGGCGGGTCCTCCAGAACCTTCGTGACCATCTCGGTCCGACCGCCGCCGCTGTCGATTGCGCCGCTGAAGATGACGATGCCGTTGTCCGGCGGGTAGGTGTCGTAGTAGCGCAGACGGTCCTTGATGGACGTGAGCGCGTCTTGGACGTTGGTCCGGGTCTGCTTGGACTTGATGTTGCTGGCTTCGCTGTGCTCTTGGGTGACGTGCGCGACCACGTCGCTGATTTGCTTGTCCGGCGGAATGTAGATGGTAACGAGCTGAGTCCCCGAGCCCTCGAAGTCTCTGAGGTCTTCGATGACCTTCTGGAACTCGTACTTCTTCCTGTCGGACTGCTCGCCTTCCTGCTCGCTCATTACTACGTTCTAGCCCGTCCAGAGGGTAAGTAACCTTTGACCTTACAGTCGCGGGGTCGAACGCTGACGGAGCCGCGGCGTCATACGTGCGGCAGACGATTTCGGCGGTCGTCCCGCGAACGCACCGAATATGTCGCCTCCGACGGACTAACTTTATATGCGTGTCACGGTTCGGTTGGGACAACGAGTATCATGTCCGACACGGTATATGCGATAGCGAGCGGCAAAGGAGGTGTCGGGAAGACGACGACCGCCATCAACCTCGGCGCGATGCTGGCCGACCGAGGGCACTCGGTGGTCGTCGTCGACACCGACCTCGGGATGGCGAACCTCGCGGACTTCCTCGATTTCGAAATCGAGACGCCGACGCTCCACGAGGTACTGGCGGGCGACGCGAGTCCCGAGAAGGCAATCTATCGAGCGCCGGGCGACATCGACGTGCTGCCGAGCGCGACCGACATCGAGGCGTTCGTCAAGTCCGACCCCGCGAACCTGCAAGACGTGGTCGCGGACCTCCGCGAGGAGTACGACTACGTCCTGCTCGACACCGGGGCGGGCGTCAGCTACGACACCCTCGTCCCGCTGGCGCTGGCCGACGGCGTCCTGCTAGTGGCGACGCCCGACGTGGCCTCGGTCAGAGACACCGCCAAGACCGGCGAACTCGCCGAGCGCGTCGAGACCAACGTCCGGGGCGCGGTCCTGACCCAGCGAAGTAGCGACATCCTCAACGCCGACGACGTAGAGGAGACCCTCGGCACCGACGTTCTCGCGGTGATTCCCCAAGACGAGGCCGTCCCGATGGGCATCGACGCCGGGCGACCGCTGGCCTCGTTCGCCCCGAACGCGCCCGCCGGGCAGGCCTACCGAGACCTCGCCGCGGTGCTGACCGGCGAGGCCGACCCCGACCCGGCGCTCGACTCGGTCGCCGAGAGCGGAGACGAGTCGGCCGCCGCGAGCGCGGAACCCGCGGCCGCCGTGGAGGCCGGATTCGAGATGTCCGACGCGGAACCGGACGAAGCCCAGTCGCCGGACGCCGACACGTCCGAGACCGACGCGTCTGACTCGGAACCGGGCGAATCCGAGTCCGTCGAGGCCGACGCCGTCGAGGACAAACCAGACGACGCGGGAACCGCGGACGACCCGCTCAGCGCCGACGCGGCCCAGAACGTCCGCGACGCCATCGGCGACGACGCGGGTGGTGACGTGGATTCGCTGTTTGCGAACCAGTCCGCGGACGGAGCCTCTGACTCGGCGGAAGGGGCGCTCGACGCCGACGAGGAGCCACTCAGCGCCGACGGAGAAACCGCCGACGCGGATGTCGCCAGCGAGAGTGCAACCGACGAAAGCGAGACTAGCGAAAGCGCGACCAGCGAGGACGCGGGCGGAGTAGACGACACAGCGGACTCCTCGGCCGGTCTGGGCGGCGCAAGCGCCCGGAGCGTGGACGACCTCATCAACGAACACATCAGCGACGAGCGACTCAGAGGCGACTCCGCCAGCGACGGCGACGACCCGCTGGCCGAGATGGGCGAGGAGTTCTCCGGCGAGCGCGAGGACGCCGAGGAATCGCTCAGCACCGAGGACCCCTTCGCCGAGGAGACAGACGAGAGCGAGTCCTCCGACGACGCCAGCGCCCAGTCCGACGAACCGGACGCCGAGGACGACGAGACTGACGAGTGGGGCGAAGACGAGGCGGAGGACAGCGTGCCGGACTCGGGAATCCCCTTCGACAACGGCGGGCGCGGTTCCCAGTCGAACCGCGGCCAGAGCGCCGTCGGTCCCGCGGGCGACTCCTCGGCCGAAGACCCCCTAGCCAGCCCCGACGAGGGCGACGCGCTGGCCGGTTCCGACGAGGGCGACGCGCTGGCCGGTTCCGACGAGGGCGACGCGCTGGCCGGTTCCGACGAGGGCGACGCGCTGGCCGGTTCCGACGGGGGCGACGGTGAGACGGCCAACGGCGCGACGGGCGGCGATTACGCGACTGGCGGCGACCACGCAACCGGCGACGACTTCGCGGCGGACGAAGCGACCGAGAGCGACGAAGAATCGCTTGACAGCAGTTTAGAGGATGACAACTCCGAAGACGAGAAATCGGGCGAAGACGGCGGCGTTCTCGGGCGTCTCGGGTCCATCTTCAAGTGAAACCGCCAACCTCTAAGTTCCTTCGCGGCCGCACCTATCACCATGGCAGACGATAATTCGGTTTCGATCTGGTGGATACTGCTGTTCGTGTTGCTCACACTGGCGGCCGCCGCGGGCGCGGTCCTGTTCGTCGGCGGCAACCTGATTGCGTCGTCCGCGTTCCTACTTCCGGTCTGAAGGCGGCGACGGCTATTTACGGCTTCCCGCAGAACGTGTATCCAATGAGTGACATCATCTCGACCGAGGACGTACTCTCCGGCGCGCCTCGAATCGAGGGGACCCGAATCGGCGTGCATCACGTCGCGCGGCGAGTGATAGACGGCGACGAGGAGCCAGCCGTCGTGGCGAGTGACTACGACCTCGCCCTCGCCGACGTTCACCGTGCCCTGACCTACTACTACGACCATCCTGAGGAAATGCGTCAGATTCGGAGCGAGCGAAAGGGCGGACTCCCCGGAGCGAAGGAGTTGATGCCGGAAGACGTCGGACTCTACAAACCCGACGGCCGTAAGCAGTTCGAGAAGTCGGAGGAGTCGGCGTGAGGATACTCGCGGACGAACACATTCCAAACCGTTACGTTACAGCGCTTCAGTCCGAGGGTTTCGAGGTAGTTCGGTCCAAAGATGCGCTATACGAAGGTGCCCCCGATTCAGAAGTCCTCGATTACGCCGGAGAGCGGAACTTCGTAGTACTAAGTGAGGACAGGGATTTCGGGGGTGTCGAGACGAGAGACGAAGACCACGCAGGAGTCATCGCGTGCGACATCCGAGCGAAGACCGGAGATGTGGTGACGGCCATCCGGACGATAGACGAGTACGCCGACGATTTGAGCGGAAGCGTCGTCCGCGTTCCCGGCAAGTGGGTCTAACCGACCGCGGCACGCAATTTCTAGCTTCCGACAAGTTCTCCTCCGAATCACAACAACGCGTAGCGACAATAGCTTGAACCGACGATAGAGACACAATTTCAATTCTTTCGTAATTGTATATATTCTCTTAAGAAATAGAAATAATTCTTTCTGGCGGCCTGAAAACCGAGACGATTACATCGAGCGCGGCGCGGCGACGCCCAGCACTTGCAGGGCGTTACCCACGGCGTGCTTCGAGGCCGCGACCAGCGCGAGGCGGGCGTCGCGCAGGTCCTCGTCCACGTCGTCGGCGAGGACGGGGCACTCGCGGTAGAACGTGTTGAACGTCTCGGCGATTTCGCGGGTGTACGTGGCGACGACGTGGGGTTCGAGGTCCTCGGCGGCCTCCTCGATGACGGCGGGGAAGCGCGCGACGACCTCCAGCAGTTCGCGCTCGGCCTCGGTCTCCAGCAGGGAGGCGTCGAAGTCCCCGGCGAGGTCGCTCGACCCGTCGGGGGTGATGCCTGCTTCTTCGAGAATCCCGCAACAGCGGGCGTGGACGTACTGGACGTAGGGCGCGCTCTGGGCCTCGAAGTCGAGCGCGCGGTCCCACTCGAAGGTGATGGCCTTGGTCGGCTGTTTGGAGACGATGTCGTAGCGGACCGCGCCGATGCCGACCTGCTCGGCGATGCGCTCTACGTCCTCGTCGGTCAGGTCGTCGTCGCGGATGCGGTCGTCCAGACGGGTCTCGACCTCCTCGCGGGCGCGGTCGATGGCCTCGTCCAGCAGGTCGTCTAAGTCGATTCCCGTGCCCGCGCGGGTGGACATCTTCCCCTCGGGGAGGTTGACGTAGGAGTAGATGACCTGCCTGAGCTGGTCGGTGTCGTTGCCCAGCAGGTCGAGGCTGGCGTTCATCTGGCGGGCCTGTAGCTTGTGGTCCTCGCCGAGGACGGTCACGGCGCGGTCGTAGTTGTCGAACTTCCACTCGTGGTGGGCCAAGTCGCGGGTCGCGTACAGGGTGGTGCCGTCAGAGCGCAGGAAGACGAAGTTCTTCTCGATGCCGTACTCGTCCAAGTCGAGTTGCCACGCGTCCTCCTCGTAGACGGCCTCGTCCAGTTCCTTCAGCCGGGTTACGACGTCGTCGGCCGACCCGTCGCGGAGGAAGCGCGTCTCCTTGACGAACTCGTCGAACTCGGCGGGCAGGCGGTCTAAGCTCTCGCGCATCCCGCCGAGGACGGTGTCCACGACCTCTTGGACGCGCTGGTAGGTCTCCTCGTCGCCCTCTTCGAGGCCCTGCATGATGGCCTGAATCTCGTCCTCGGCCTCTTCGACCTCGTCTGGGTCGGCGTTTTCGAGGAAGTCGTTGCCCTTGCGGTAGTAGCGCACGAGGTCGTAGTCGGCCTTGTCGCGCTCGGGTTCCGAGTCGAGGTCCGCCTCGTCGAAGGTCTCGTAGGCCCACGTGAAGACGGCCATCTGGCGGCCCGCGTCGTTGACGTAGTAGTGCGTATCGACGTCGTGGCCCGCGAACGAGAGGACTCGCGCCACGGCGTCGCCGACGATGGGGTTGCGAGCGCGACCGACGTGGACCGGACCGGTCGGGTTCGCCGAGGTGTGTTCCACGACGACTTCCTCGCCGGTCGGTTCGAGGTGGCCGAAGTCGGCGCGCTGGGCC
Organism: Halorussus ruber; assembly: GCF_004765785.1. Taxonomy (GTDB): domain Archaea; phylum Halobacteriota; class Halobacteria; order Halobacteriales; family Haladaptataceae; genus Halorussus; species Halorussus ruber. Next base: position 385,821 of record NZ_SBIT01000002.1, read on the forward strand.
TCCTCGGCGGTCTCCTCGTAGTAGGCGTCGCTCGGCACGAAGTTGACGTAAGGGCCTTGGGCCGAGGCCGCCTCGACGAGTTCGTACGCTCCGGCGTCGATTTCGTCGGCGATTTGCCCGGCGACCTGCGGCGGCGGCGCGCCGACCTCGCCCGCGAGTCGGAAGGCCGCGCTGGAGGCCAGCACGGCGTCTACGCCCTCGGGCGGGTCCTCAACGCCGAGGTCGTCTGTCGGGAGGTCGAGTGCTTCGAGTGCGGAGGTCAAGGCGTCCTCCACGTCGTCCCGGAACTGAAGATACATGTTACCCGTTGGTTTTCGACCGGCGGGTAAATGGGTTTCTGAACCGTGTTACTCGTTCCGATCGCGCTGTCCGCCGGACTTCCCGCCGCCGTTTCCGCCCCTGTCTCCCCCTTTGCCTCTCCGTCCGCCGACGACCCGGACCGAATCGCTCCCCTCGAAGGTCACGTCACCGACCTCGCCGGAGACGACGAGTTCCGCCGACGCCTCGCCACCAGCGTCGAGCGTCTCGGCGACCGCCTCCCGCGGGAACTTGACGGCGAGTTCGGGGAAGCCGTCGCCGTCGCGGTCCTCGATTGGCGGGTTCTTCACGAAGCCGTATTTTCGGTCCGTGACCGCCGGGACACCGTTCATCGTCACCGTGTCGAGTGCAATGTCTGCGACCTCGACCCCGAGGCTGTTGTCGCCGAGTTCGACGTAGGCGGTGAGCCACTTGCCCCCGCCCTCGCTCTTCGTCCCGCCCTTCGCCGCCGGATTGATGGCGTCCGGGTCCACGTCGATGGAGGCCGGTATCTTCCGGATTTCGAAGCCGCCGGAACCGCCCGAATCGCTTCCGTCGTCTCCGCCGCCCGATGAGCGTTCGACTTCAAGGTTCTGGGTCTCGCCCTCGGCGACCTCCAGCGTGAGTTCGGTCTCGGACTCGACCCGCAACTCGCCGTCGTCGCCGCTCCGGACCTGCGCGAGGACAGTGGTGTACTCGCCGTCGTCGGTGCCCTCGTAGTCGAGCGAGAGGAGTTCCGAGTCGGCGTCGTCGGGCACGAACAGGCCCTCTCGGAGGTCGTAGGTGCTGTCGGGGTCCGCGGCGTCGGTGAACCCGGTCGCGCCCTTCGGGACGCGGACCGACCCCGGAATGTCGCTGTCGGGGTCGGTCTCGGTGACCTCGGTTCCCGGTCCCTCGGTGAGGGTGGCGTCGACGCCCCGGCCCCGCTCGTCGGTCACGTCGGTCCGGACCGGCGAGTAGTTCGTGACCAGCAGGCCCGACTGGCGCACCGAGCGGTTGAACTCCCACTGGCTCGGGGTTCGGGGGTCGCCCTCGTAGTCGATGCCGAAGTCGTGGCCCCAGCGCGTCGTGCCGTCGGGCATCGTGGTCTCCTCGGCGCGGTAGTTGGTCTCCCAGAGCTTGTAACCGGTGTAGCCGTCGAGGTAGCGGTCGGGGTCCCGCGCTCCCTCGCCGAAGATGTAGCTGTCGTAGAAGTGCCACTCGCCCTCGTAGAACACCTGCGCGGCCGACTCCTGATACCATGTGGTGTAACTGTCGTAGCCGTAGCCACCGCCGGGCGCGGCGAGGCCGACCGTCATCTCGCGGGTCGGCAGGCCGACGGTCCGGGCGAACGACGAGAGCAGGTAGGTGTGTTCGATGCAGATGTGGCCGTTCTGTCGGGAGTAGACCGACAGCGGGAGGTACGACCGGTCCGGCCCGAGGAGCTTCTTGTCTATCCAGCGCGCGAGGTTGATGTCGCGGGTGAACTCGTCGGGTTCGCCGTCGGGCGACAGCGAGATTTTGACGAAGCGCCACACTCGATTCGCGGCTTCTCGGGGGTCTCGGGGGAGTGGGAGGTCGCTGGCGCGACTGGTGTCCTCGCCGTTGGCCGCCGCGCGGAGCGCCCACTCCCGGACCAGCAGCGACTGGTCGTTGTGGTAGTAGTCGTCGCCGTCGAGGTAGAACCGGTCGCGCCCGCCGGTCGGAATCCCCGTCTGGCGGCTGAAGTCGGGGTACTCGACGTGGTTCGGGCCGCCGAGGTTGTTGACCGAGAGGTCGAAGGTGTCGAGCTCGGTGCTGGAGCTGTCGTAGGCGGTGACGGTGACGGTGAGAGGGCCGTCGGTCGGAAGTCGGCCCGCGCCCTCGGGGTCGATGATGTCGGCGCGAATCCGGTCGTGGTCGGGTCCGGCGATGTCGAGTCGATTGATGACGGTCTCGGCGTCGGGGCTGACGGTCTTCGAGTCGTGGAGGAGGCTGGCGTAGTCGTCCGGGTTCTGGAATTCGAGGGTCACGTCGTCCGAGATGCCGGAGATGGAGAGCGGGAACTCCAGCGGGAGGTCGTCGAGGGGCCGGAGTTGGGGCTGGTCCACTGTCGGGTCGCCGAGTTCGACGCCCTGCGTGGTGCCCGTGTTGCCGATGAGGTCCGCGAGCGCCTTCCGGGAGTCCGCGGCACCGAACTGGACCGAGAAACTGGTGGTTTCGTCGGGAGCCAGCGACCCGAGCGACCAGCGCGCGGCCACCACCACGTCGTCGCCGCCGCTGTCGGGGTAGACGCTCTCGTTGTTGAGCGAGGAGTCAAGCACCGCGTCGTAGCCGAAAATGGGTCGGGTGAGCGGGTTGTAGTAGGCGCTCAGGTGGTGGCCGTCGGGGGATTTCTCCCCGGCGAATCCGGTGTAGAGGCCCAGCCCGTCGCCGGTGTCCCGAACGTAGGGCATGTCGGCGTCGGCGTGGTAGCGGGCTTGGTCGGTCAGCGACCGCGCCACGTCGTAGTCGCAGTACTGGTAGAGTCGGAGGTCCCCGACCGACGAGGAGCCGACGTTGGTCGCCTCGTAGGTGACGGTGAACGTGGTCTCCTCGGGGTCGAGACTGACCGTTCGGACGACTTCGAGCGTCGTGGCCCCGACGGAGTACTCCATCGTCGCCGAGTAGGTGGTTCCGGGGTCGCCCGTCTCGGGGAAGTAGTCAACGACCGCGTCGGGGTTGTACGAGGGCGTGACGCTCCCGCTCCCGTCCTGCAGCGCGAAGAACTCGTGGTAGAGGGTGCGGTTCTCGCCGACGAACCAGTCTCTCGTGCCGGTCTCGGTCTCGCCGAGTTCGATGCGGTACGAGCCGTTGTCGATGGCGATGCTGTTGTCGCCGTCGGCCCCCGGCGGCAGGGTCTTCTCGCGCTCGCTGGCGGACGCCTCGCCGACCGCGGCCGCCCCGGTAATCGCGCCGGTTCCGGCGTATTTGAGGAACCGACGCCGCCCCGCGTCGATTCCGGTCCCGTCGGATTCGTTTCCGTTTCCGGTCATATTTTCACAGACATATAGCTGTGGGATAAGTGTTTGGCAGACGCTCGCCGGGGCGATTTACCGACGAGAGAAATGTTTTTATTTTCTAAGAAATAGATCGCTATTGTAGAGAAATGTTTTGAGTTCTCTATCGGGATTGTCTCCGGAGCGCTCAGTCCGCGTCCGACCCGAAAACCCGCGGCATCGTGACCGTGGTGTGTTCGGAGAGACCGTAGGCGGCCCCGCCCAGTACCGGGACGCCGACGGCCAGCAGCACGAGCGGCGAGACGCCGTAGCCGCTGGCGAGGAACAGCCCCGTGGCGACGGTCCCGCAGAGGACCGCGTAGGGAATCTGGGTGTTCACGTGGTCCACGTGGTCCGCCCCGGCGAACATCGACGAGAGGACCGTCGTGTCGCTGATGGGCGAGCAGTGGTCGCCGAACAGCGACCCGGTGAGGATGGCACCGATAGCGCCCGGTAGGGGTGCCCCGAGGTTGAACGCCAGCGGCACGGCGACCGGGAACATGATGCCCATCGTCCCCCACGAGGTCCCGATGCTGAACGAGATGATGGCCGCCGCGAGGAAGACGACCGCGGGCAGGAGTTCAGGCGTGATGATGCCCTCAGCGACCGAGACGACGTAGGGACCGACGCCCAGCGCCTCGCTGACCGACCCGATGGTCCACGCCAGCGAGAGGACCGCGACCGGGAACATGACCATCTTGAACCCCTCGAAGATGGAGTCGCTGATGTCCTCCAACTCGACTCGCGCGTGGCCGACCAGAATCGCCAGCAGCAGACCGCAGGCCGAGAAGACGCCCCAGAGAATCGCGTCGGCGGTCGCCGCGCCCTTCAGCGCCTCGACCGGAGCCTTGCTGGGCCACCCGCCGGAGGTCAGCAGGCCGAGGCCCGTGACCGCCACGAGGACGACGATAGGCGCGGCGAAGTACCACCAGCGCGAATCGACGTGGTCGGGCGTGACGATGTCCTCTTCACGAGTCTCCAGCAGGGGGTCGGCGTCGTCCCGCAGAACCTTGCCCGTCTCCTTGGCGCGCTTCTCGGCGCGCTTCATCGGGCCGAAGTTCCACCCCGTGGCGATGATGATGAAGACCAGCACCACCGCCAGCAGGCTGTAGAACCGGAAGGGGATGCTTTCGAGGAACACCACGAACGCGCTCCGGTCGATGCCCAGCGCGTTGAACTGCTCTTTGATGAGTCCGACCTCGAAGCCGACCCACGTCGAGACCACCGCCACGCTGACGACCGGCGACGTGGTTGAGTCCAGCAGGTACGCGAGTTTCTCCCGACTGATGTCGAACTGGTCGGTAATCGGTCGCATCACCGACCCGGTAATCATCGTACTCGCGTACGAATCCACGAAGATGAGCATCCCGAGGATGCCCGTGCCGAGTTCGGCCTGTCGGCGCGTCCGGACGCGAGAGATGATGCGCTGTGCGAGCGCGTTCATCCCGCCCGAGAGGAATATCATCCCCAGCATCGCCCCAGAGAGGAAGGTGAACAACAGCAGTTTGCTGTTGAACGACCCCGTGATATTGTCGATGACCAACTGAAGGGAGTGGGCCGCCCCGACGACTGGATTCCAACCCATCAAGATGGTCGCGCCTATCCAGATGCCCGCGAATAACGATAGTAGCACCTGTCTGCTCACCAGCGTCAGCACGATTGCGAAGAGTGCTGGTAACAGACTGATGACACCATATGTTTCAGGAGCCATTACGTGGTTACCATTCACACCCACAATTTTAAATCCTGCCCAATTGACTCAATAGAATCGTAATCAGTGGTAGCTATTGATGTTCATTTCTAAATATAAGGTTATTTTTGGATGTTTCGGTTATTCTCGTAGATCGTTCTCGACTTCGTGGAGTACGCCGAGAAACCCGAGGACGTTATTGCTGAAGTCAAGGAGTACTGAGTCGGGTGACACCGAGGATGGACGACTGGGGCGAAGATGGACGATTAGGGCGTGGTACAAACGAGGTCCGAGAAGAAAGAACGTTTTAGCCTTGGACCACATCCATCCCACAATGAGCGAATCGGACGGCCCCAAACAGGTGGACTCCCCGGCCTACCACCACGAGAACCACACCGCCGCCCAGACCTGCGGCTGGACCGCCAACGCCCTTCGGGGAGAGGGCAAGTGCTACAAAAATATCTTCTACGGCATCGAGTCCCACAGATGCATCCAGATGACGCCGGTCGTCAAGTGCAACGAGCGGTGCGTCTTCTGCTGGCGCGACCACGCCGGTCACGCCTACGAACTGGGCGACGTCGAGTGGGACGACCCAGAAGCGGTCGTGGACGCCAGCATCGAACTCCAGAAGAAGCTCCTCTCGGGCTTCGGCGGCAACGACGAGGTGCCCCGCGAGGTGTTCGAGGAGTCGATGGAACCGCGCCACGTCGCCATCAGCCTCGACGGGGAACCGACGCTCTACCCCTATCTGCCCGAACTCATCGAGGCCTTCCACGACCGGGACATCACCACCTTCCTCGTGAGCAACGGGACTCGGCCCGAGGTCATTCGGGAGTGCGACCCGACGCAACTCTACGTCAGCGTGGACGCTCCCGAGCGTCACACCTTCGACGAGGTTGTGAAGGCGATGGAGGACGACGCGTGGGAGAAGTTGGTCGAGACGATGGACGTGCTGGCGGAGAAGGACGAGACCCGGACGGTCCTCCGGACCACGCTCGTCGGCGGCGAGAACGTCCACCATCCGGAGTGGTACGCCGGGTTCTACCAGCGCGCGGACCCCGACTTCGTGGAACTCAAGTCCTACATGCACGTCGGCGAGTCCCGCGACCGAGTCGCCCGCGATTCGATGCTCGACCACGAGGAGGTCGTGGCGTTCACCGAGCAGATTCAGGAGCATATGCCCGAACACGAGTACCTGAAGGAGGTGCCGGTATCGCGGGTAGCCCTGCTGTCGAAGACCGACGACACGTGGGTCCCGAAGTTGAACAAGGACAGCGAGTTCTGGGCGCGGGACCCTGTTACTGGGGACTGATTAGGTTTCGGCGAGTTCGACTGCTTTTTCGGTCAGGCGGTATCTATTGGGAGGGCGAACGTAGTTTATTTTCCCGTATTCGTCGCCTTTCGTAGTCCATTCGCTGTTCTCGATAGCTTCGACTGCGGCGTTCAATTTAGTAAGCTTATCCCCGGCTCGAAGATGAGATTCGACATCTTCGGGAAGCACGTCGAACTCCTTTGCGAGGAGACTTCGAATGGTTTCGCCAGCCCCATCTGCTGCAGCAGGAGGTGAACCGGATTGAAGGTCTTCCGTGCTACTAACACGAAGTTGGCCGTCCATGTGGTTGATGAGTTCTTCCAGATTGCGTTCGACCTCTTCCTCAACTCGCCCATTGATAACCTCGTTTATTCGCTCACTGACGAGGAGCATTTCGGGGCCAGAAGGCTGAATTTCCTCAACAAGACCGACCTCCACCAAATGCATCAGCAAGTTCCGAACAGTATACTCCGAGTCGGTAGTTAGTTTCTTCTGCACGTCACGTTCTGAGAGGCCATCGTGTTCTGGACCAATACCTTCCTCGGCGAACGAGTTCGCTAGTTCTACTTGTTCGTCAATAGTCGGTAGTCGTTCGTTCCTATCACGGATGAACGAATCCAGTTGGGATTCAGTCGTCTGTTCGTCCGACGAAAACGCCTTTCTCACTTTCTCCGGGAGTTCAGGTCGTGGGGCGTTTTCATGACGCTCTATTTTCTCTGATTTTCGAGCGTTGTCGTAGAGTGCGCGAGCCACCGGCACACCGCGAAGATATTTGTACTCGTAGAGGATATCTATTCCTCGTTCCGTCGGTCCGTAGAATTTCGATGGTAAATCTCGTTTATTTTCACTATCTTCGTAGGTGTAGAGAGATAGAATTCCGGCCTCTACGAGTGTGTCAACTTGATCGTTAATTGCCGCCTTGCTTTTCGGGATTGCGTAAGCAAGTTCGTCAAGGGACATGAGATGCTCTGGATGGCCCAGAATGAATTGGATAATGAGGTGGCGAGTTTCCTGCGAGAGAAGTTTAAAGATGTGCCGTTGCTCCTCGAACGGCCCAGAGTCCGTAACGGAATCGTTCATACACGTACTTTGAGAAGACAAGGAATAATACTTTGGGTCAACCGATTCGGTCTAATAGAGAAAACCCAAATCGATTGGAAAACCATAAATGACGAAAGTGGGATAATAAACTAATGCCTGAGTCGTCAGTTCCACCTGATGCGGACGAGATTAAAGCTGTAGTCGATGAAGCTCTACATGGTCTCGAATTGGATTTCGACGAAGTCGCTAAAGTTTTGAATTTTGCCGACAGCGAACTCAGCCAATTACAGACACCCGAAACCACGTACTACGTCCTCGGGAGCTATCGGGACCCCTACATCCGCCGACTCAGAACTGTCGAAAACGAACTGAATAAGCGACTCAGTGCCTACGCTTTCGTCATGGGCGACCTCCAAGAAATCGGACTCGACCGACTTCCTGAGTTCAGAGTTCGGTTTCATCTCTTGGCGGCGTACGCAGATTACCTCGTTGGGGTGTACGAGCAGGACGGCGGCGGAGAGATCACAGAATTGGGGAAAATTAGTGAAACTCCGTACTTCGACAAATCATACGTCCTGCCACGCGATTACTGCTGGATGACTGGGAAGAATTTCGACGGGAAAGCAGATGTCGTCGGTGCTGCGATGGCTATCTACTGTAACGACGACCTGAGCGACGACGAGAAAACGGATAAACTTGAATCGTTGGCGGCGGAAGCGCAAGAGAGCGGAATTGAGGTCTCGGAAGAAGCACTCATCGACGCAGTAGACGAGCGCGAGGAAGATGACACAGTATCCTACAGTTGGGTCCACCTCAACGAGTTCCGACTCTTCGAGTTGCACGACCGCTGTCAACCGTGGGTCGAAGAATCAGAACTCCGCGGCTCGGTGGACATCGTACCTACCCCTAGTCGTCACCCTGATTGGGAGGAGTAATAGACTGCCACCTATTGATTCTCAGAGTCGCTCCAACTTCTCGGTCTCCTCGCTCTCGACGTTCCCCGTGTTCTTCGTCTCTGTCGGCTCGAACAGCAGGACTTCGGCCTCGCCCTCGTCGGCGACCGGGCGGTGTTCGACGCCCGCGGGGACGACCAGCATCTCGCCCTCGTCCAGCGTCACCTCCTCACTCGGTGCCGCGTCTGCGCTCGGTGCCACATTCTCGTCGGTCTCCTCGTCTCGGAACTCGATGCGGAGTCGGCCCTTTCTGACCAGAAAGAGTTCGTCGGCGTCGTCGTGGTGGTGCCAGACGAACTCGCCTTCGAGTTTGGCGAGCTTTACGGCCTGTCCGTTGAGTTCGGCCGCGAGACGCGGCGACCATTGCTCGTCGAACGAATCGAAACCGGCGTCGAGGTTCACTTTCTCCATGCCCGAGGAGTCGCGGGCGTCGGGGATAGGTCTGTGGCCGCGAGTCGAACGAAAGGAATAGGTGCCGGGAATCCCCATTTCGATTCCTGACCGACTGCCGTGCGCCGCCACACCACCCCGTTCCACTTCTGAGAACCGTACCGCATCCGTTATGCTTAAACCGCGAGCGGCCGGAGTGTCAACTATGTCAGCGACACGGCCGCGCGCGGTCGGCTACGACGAACTCGCCGCGCTCAAACTCCTCGCGCTCGACGGCGGGTTAGACGGCGAGGTCAAAGTCTCCTGCTCGGGCCTCGCCGAGCGCCTCGACGCCTCCAACCAGACCGCCTCCCGGCGACTCCAGCGCCTCGACGACGCCGGACTCGTAGAGCGCGACATGGTCAGCGACGGCCAGTGGGTCTCGATTACGGAGGACGGCGAGTGGTCCCTGAAACGGGAGTACGAGGACTACCGTCGCATCTTCGAGACGCCCGCCGGGGTGGACCTGACCGGCACCGTCACCAGCGGGATGGGCGAGGGCCGCCACTACATCTCCCTGCCGGGATACATGGAGCAGTTCGAGGAGCGACTGGGCTACGAGCCGTTCCTCGGCACGCTCAACGTCGAGTTGACCGACGAGAGCATCCGCGCTCGCTCGGCGATGGAGGCGCTGGACCCCGTCCCCATCGACGGGTGGGAAGACGAGGACCGGACCTATGGCCCCGCGGTCTGCTACCCCGCAGTCGTAGAAACGCAGGACGGCGAAGTCTACGAGCAGGCCCACACCATCGCGCCGGAGCGCACCCACCACGACGAGGACCAGTTGGAGGTCATCGCGCCGGAGAAACTCCGCGAGGAGTTGGAACTGGAGGACGGCGACCACGTGACGGTCCACGTCGAGGAGAACGCATGAGTCAGGCCGCCGGAAGCGTCGAGGCCGCAATCGAGGCCTTCCGCGAGGGGTCGCCGGTCCTCGTCCACGACGCCGCCGACCGCGAGGGCGAGACCGACCTCATCTACCCCGCCGGAGCGGTCACGCCGGAGGCCGTCTCGCGCCTGCGCAACGACGCCGGAGGGCTGATCTGCGTCGCGCTCGCCGACGAGGTGGCCGACGAGTTCGGCCTGCCGTTCTTGGAGGACGCGCTCGACCACCCCGCCAGCGCGGCCCACGACCTCGGCTACGACGAGCGCTCGTCGTTCTCGCTCCCGGTCAACCACCGGGACACCTACACCGGCATCACCGACGAGGACCGCGCGAAGACGATTACCGAACTCGCCAGCGCGGCCGAGAACCCGGACGAGGTAGACTTCGCCGACGAGTTCCGCGCGCCGGGCCACGTCCACGTCCTCCGGGCCGCGCCGGACCTGCTCGGCGACCGCGAGGGCCACACCGAACTCGGCATCGCGCTGGCTGAGGCCGCTGGCCGCGAGCCTGCGGTCGTCGTCTGCGAGATGCTGGACGACGAGACCGGCGAGGCGCTCTCGCCCGACGACGCCAAGGCCTACGCCGAGCGCCACGGCTTCCCGTATCTGGAAGGCTCGGCGGTCATCGAGCGACTGGGGTAAAATTGGACTACCCGCTACTAGTTTAATTTCCACCCCCGATTTAAACCCCATATTTCCCTCATTAATGAAACGAGAATATTTATCCAGAAAAGACCATATTCCCCACTAATACATGGAAAGCTGTAGAAAAAGGGAACCAACCAATGGATTTCTTATGGAATTTCTAATAGTTCGAAGGGTGGACTTTGTGCAACACCTGTGAAGAAATCAAAAACCGGCTATAGAGACGTTAAGAGTGTTTAAAACCCTCTTTTTTCCGACCATCGTAACCTTTAGGGTCTAAAAGAGAGTAAGATAAGATGGACTAGGTATGCCACTACCACCGAGTCCATGATCAACGTCAATTCACTGGCGTAATTGATCTCAGCCGCTTCACTATCGGCTGACCGGCCAGTGGCGGTCGCCTTACCAACGGCCGCGATGACGTTGGAAATCATCATCTTCCCGATTTCTATACCTGCTAGAGGTATTACTGCGGAGAAAAGCACTCAAAAGAGTTGTAAGTTCTTGGAGCGAGATTAGCCGCCTATGAAGGCGGTGCCGTTTTACCTAATTCGGTTCTCACCTTTGTCAGGGTTCGGCTTATTTTGGCGGGGCCGCGCTACTGCGTAGCCGAGTATCAGACTCGACCCGCAGATAATCACGCCTGCAGTAGCGACCGGAAGGGTACCACTGAGAAGGCCCGTTCTTATCATCTCTGCGCCAGCCAGAACCCCCATACCAAGGGGGCCGAGAGTAACGTTGGAAACCATCGTCTTCCCGAGTAGACACAGAGGGAACTACCCTCCATGCGCCCTCGTTGTTAAAGGACTCGCGTACCGATAACTTCGTCAAACGTCTTTCTCGTCGAAGAGACGTGCCAAGACTTCTTCTCATAAACGCTAACACTAAATTCTGTCCTGAAGGTTAAAAGTGTTCGTCAATCCAACCATCTCATTATTTTACCGTATATTTGAAGATACTAAGGTAGTATCCCGATCTAGTTAACATAGCATAGAATTATACTCCCATTAGGACTTCGTCGGCGTCGTCCAGATATTCATCCAAATCCGCCTCCCCGTGAGCAAGCGAAAGGTGATGGCGCTTGTACGGATTCGGCGTGAAGAAGTGGCCCCGGTCGCGCATCCCCTGCGCGAAGTCCCGAAATCGCTCCTCGTCCAGTCCGACCACGTCCTCGTAGTCGCGCGGTTCGCCAGTCACCCCGAACTGGAGACTGAAAATACTCCGGAGGCCCACCACGCGACCCTCGACGCCGTGGTCCTCCAGTAAGTCACGCAGACCCGCCCGATACCGGTCACCGAGGTCCGCGAGTTGTTCGGGCACCTCCTCGGAGTCCACGATGTCCAGCGTCTCCCTCGCCGCCGCGAGGCCGACCGGATGGCCCGAGTAGGTCCCGCTGATGACGACGCCGGACTCGTGGTCGCCCCCGGCCTGTTCGAGGAGGTCCCGCCGCCCGCCGACCGCCGCGACCGGGTAGCCGTTGCCCATCGCCTTCGCCACGCAGGTCAGGTCCGGGTCGGCGTCGAGTTCCGACTGCATCCCGCCCGCGGAGTGGCGGAAGGCCGTGATGACCTCGTCGAAGATGAGCGGCACGTCGCGCTCGCTGGTCTCGGCGTCGAGGGTCGCCACGAACTCGTCGGTCGGGCGCAGGCAGCCGACCGAGTGGGGCACCGGTTCGAGAATCACGCCCGCCAACTCGTCGCCGTGAGTCGCCATCGCCTCGCGGAAGGCCGCGGGGTCGTTGAAGGGGACGACGACGGTGTTCTCGACCGCGGCCGAGAGCATCCCGTCGGACTCGGGGTAGGGCCTTCGTTCGGGACCTCCGTCTACGTCGCCGAGTTCCGCCGCCGGGGGATAGACGCTCACGTCCACGTAGTCGTGCCAGCCGTGGTAACATCCCTCGAACTTCAGGATTTTCTCGTTGCCGGTGTGCGCTCTGGCGAGTCGAATCGCGTGGTAGGTGGCCTCGCTCCCGCTGTTGGCGAAGTTGACCATCTCGACGCTCGGGAGGAGGTCGGTCAGTCGCTCGGCCACCTCGACTTCGAGTTCGGTGGTTCCGGTCCCGTAGAGGACTCCTCGGTCGATTGCTTCTTTGACAGCAGAATCGACTCGGGGGTGGCCGTGGCCGAGGACGATGGGTCCAAACGCCAGATGGTAGTCGGTTAGCTCCTCGCCAGCGACGGTGGTGAGGGTCGCGTCCTCGGCGGCGTCGAAGGCCACGTCGCCGCAGTCGTAGGCCTGCGCCCTGAGTCCGGTCTGCGCGCCGCCGGGGACGACCTCCTTGGCACGCGAGACGACGTCGGTGTTGGATAGGTTACTCGCCGAAATCTCCTCGTCGGTTTGTTGGTTCGTCATGCTCGTCCACTCCCGCGGGTCGGGTTTCGCTCACCCACGGGACCGAGCGTGATAGTCGTTTGCACAGTAGCAAGTCCTGGCACCTGTGGATTTCCGGCAAGGAGTTCCGGCAGTCGCCAGCGACTCCGGTAATCGTCCGTGACGAACCGTGAAGACTCTTAAAGGAGGCCTCCGTTCGTTCGCACGTATGAGCTTCGACGAGATGGACGTGGACACGATCTGGATGGACGGCGAGTTCGTCGACTGGGACGAGGCGCAAATCCACGTCCTCACTCACGGCCTGCACTACGGGAGCGGCGTCTTCGAGGGCGTGCGCTGTTACGACACCGAGAACGGACCGGCTATCTTCCGGTGGGACGAACACGTAGAGCGGTTCTACGACTCCTGCAAGCCCTACGACCTCGAAATCGACCACGAACCCGAGGAGATCACCGAGGCGACCAAGACGCTCATCCGCGAGCAGGACTTGGCCTCGTGTTACGTCCGACCCATCGCGTTCTACGGCTACGAGAGCCTCGGCGTGAGTCCGGGCGACTGCCCGACCCGCACCGCCATCGCGGCGTGGCCGTGGGGCGCGTATCTGGGCGACGAGGCGCTCGAAAACGGCGTCGAGGTCATGGTCTCCTCGTGGCGCAAGCACGCCTCCAGCCAGATTCCGACCAACGCCAAGACCACTGGTCTGTACGTCAACAGCATGCTCGCTGGCGAGGAGGCCCGCCGGAACGGCTTCGCCGAGGCGCTGGTCCTGAACAAGGAGGGCAACGTCGCGGAAGGGCCGGGCGAGAACCTCTTCATGGTCAAGGACGGCGAACTCTTCACGCCCGGACTGGCCGAGAGCATCCTCGACGGCATCACCCGCGACGCGGTCATCACCATCGCCGAGGAGATGGGCTACGAGGTCCACGACCAGGCTACCATCTCCCGGGGCGAACTCAACACCGCCGACGAACTGTTCTTCACCGGGTCGGCCGCGGAGGTCACGCCCATCCGGAAGGTGGACAACGTCGAAATCGGAAACGGCGGCCGCGGCCCCGTCACCGAGGAGATTCAGAGCCGCTTCTTCGACATCGTCAACCGGCGCACCGACGACTACGAAGAGTGGTTCGAGTACGTCGAAAAGTAAGGTAGCAAAAAGCGCGAAAACGACCGATTGAACCGCCTACTGGGGCGGTGCTTCTGGCAACCGCCTTACTGGGGCGGTGCTTCTAGCAACCGCCTTACTGGGGCGGTGGCGACTGTGTTTCTTTTTCGTCTCGCACGTCGATGGGGATGCCCGACTCGTTGGTCTCGCCGAATCCGGCGCTGAGGATGCGGGTCAGCGCGTCCTCGACGCTCTCGTCGGTCTCCTCGAAGTCGGCGGGGTCGACTTCCACGACGAACCCGGTGGTGATGTTCGGTGCGGTCGGCAGAAAGAGGAGTTCGCGGCCGTCCTCGGTCGTCTTGCCGGTCTTGAACGCGGTCATCCGCATGCCGGACCAGACCTCGACCTTGACGGGAGCCTGCAAGTCGGTCGAGTCCGAGAGGGCCGTCTCGGCCGCCATCTTCGAGGCGTTGTAGACGACGCGGAGGCCGGGGACTCGGTTCATCACGCCGTCGATGGCCCCCTCCACGAGTGACCCGACCGCGGTCCGCATCATGTAGCCGACGCTCAGGACGAGCATCGAGAAGACGACGAGGACCGTCAGCACGCGGAGTGGTGGTTTGATGTCTTGGAGGACTGGAACCCCGGCGATGGCCATATACAGGTACGCGATGATGTACGCCGAGACGAGGATTGGCAGGATGACGATGAGGCCGCTTGCGATGTCGCGCTTCCACGAGGACATTTGTCGGAGGTATCCGAGCGCAGGTCCATAAACTAGATGTTATCCGGCGAAGACAGGAACTGACGAATTATGATGGAAGACGAGAAATGTCTTCCCCTACGAGAGGGTGAGCGCGATGCTTACCCGTGAACTTTGAGGTGTTCTTCGGCGTACGACCTCCACTCGTCAGTAAGTTTCTCCACGGCTTCCCACATCCCAAGGTCAAGTTCACGCTTGGGTTCGTCCCTCCGATAGAGGCAGTCCATGTGAGTGAAACCGTCGGAGTTATCAATGCGGACGACTTCAACGTGGTCGCCTGTTCTCGGGTTAACGAAGAGGACGACTACAGCAAAGTCGTCGGGTTCTGTCAGCGTCGGGTCGCCTCGATACCGGAGTTGGTACTGGCGACCGCGATAAGAACCAAGGTCAATTGATTGACAGCTCATCGCTACTTTGGTCCGGCACGCTTGGAGCGCGCCGGTAACGAGGGCTTGCATCCAAAGCTATTTAACTGTTTACCTCTAAAGTAAACACGAGCCATGACAGACGATGGTGGCACGTTCCGAGGATATAATACAGTAGACCCTCCGAGATAGTGCCTCAATACGACTGGTGAATCGTCGTCTGGGTCGCCCCAAAGACCCAGGCGAGTCAATGCAACCCTAGCGGGGCATCGCAGTACCCAGCGTTGGGTCGGCTTTAGGGTCGGGTCGATCCACGTTAAATAAAACAATGACTGTCTCATTGCCCAAGACAGTACCCACCCCTGATAGGGAGGAAGGGACCCTAACAAAATGGAAGCCCAACGAAAAACAGACTCAAACACGGACAACCTCGTCCAATACCTAAAAGGAATTCACAGAGCTGGATTCGAAGACGTTCACACGCTACGGCGAGATACCGCCGAAGAAATCCTCACAGAAGCTCGTAATGAGCTTATCGAGGAAATCGCCACAGGCAATGTTGAGTCCGTCCGTGATCTCGCAAGACGGACGGACCGAAATGTGAGTATTGTCAGCCGGGACGTTAAGAAGTTGGTTGAGGCAGGGATTGTCGAGTACGAACATAATGGGTCAAAGAAACGTCCAGTGCTAGCGCATAAGAATATCTTTGTGAAACCTGTGGTGTTCAAAGGAAGTATGTTGGCAGACGACGACTTGGAAAACTCGTAATTCTTTATTTCTTTTCGGCTTTCGGCCGCAGTATCAAAATTCTAGATTATTAGTACACGTATTACATAGGAGAGATATATCGTTAAGGGTCCATCAATTCCTTGTCAACGCCCGATGACCGCCCGGACCGCGAACAGCAGGTTCTCCTTGCGCTCCATCGCGCGCCGGTAGAAGTACGACATCCACTTGTCGCCGTAGGGGACGTACTGCCACATCTCGTACTCGTCGGCGAGGTCCGTCTGGGCGTCCTCGCGCACGCCCATCAGCATCTGAATCTCGAAGTCGGTGCCGTACTCGTCGTGGAGGTCCTTGGCGAAGTCTATCATCTCGGGGTCGTGACTCCCGACCGCGATGCCGCCGTCGAACTCCTCGAACATGTACTCGAGGTACTCCTTGTAGGCGTCGTTGACCTTCGACTTCTCCTTGAGCGCGAGTTCGGCGGGCGGGTCGTAGGCACCCTTGACGAGTCGGACCTTGCCGGGGAGGTCGGCGAGGCGCTTCAAGTCGTCTTCGGTGCGCTTGAGATTGGCCTGCACGCAGACGCCGACCCCGCCCTCGTGCTTCCGGGTGAGCTTCTCGAAGCTGTCGAGGGTCGCGTCGGTGGTGTCGTGGTCCTCCATGTCGATCCAGACGAACACGTCGCGCTCAGCGGCGTAGTCCGCGATGCGCTCGACGTTCTCGCGGAAGACCTCCTCGCCCACGTCGAGGCCGACCTGCGAGGGCTTGACCGAGATGCAGGCGTCGGCCTCGCTCGTCTCGATGTCCTCCAGCAAGCGGAGGTAGGCCTCGGCGTCCTCGTCGGCGGGACCTCGCTCGTGGTAGTGTTCGCCGAGGAGGTTCAGGATGGCCTTCACGTTCCGGTCGTTGAGGTCTCGGGTGTGTTCGAGCGCCTCGGCCGGGGACTCTCCGGCGACGAACTTGCTGGCGATGGGCGGTATCATTGGTCGGGGCTTTCGACCGATGGGTCTTTAACGTGGGCGATTCGCGCCCGACAGTTCCCGACGACCGCGACTCTCGACCAGACTACCGCGAAAGCTACCCCGACCAAACCACCGTGGGTGGGATGAAGGGGCCGGTCGGTCGCGTTTACGTGGTCGTCTGAGCGACCTCTATCGGCGCGGGTGTTGCTGAGAGCGCCGATATGTCGCTCAGCGACCGCGACCGGCCGGGGCTTCAAAAAGACACCACCACAAATCAATTTCCTGCGGTCACATCGAGACAAAGCAACCGAACAGGAGCATTCCAGACCACCACCTCAACCCCTCCACGACGAAGAGCGAAGTATTTCCAGAAACAAAACCGTCCTCCCAGAACCACCCGCATTAAAACCCCGCGTCCGGTTAGTGAATCATATGGGTGTCTTCGAGACTGTCGTAATCGCGCTGTGGGCGATGTTGCCCGCGTACGTCCCGAACAACGCCGCGGTGCTGGCCGGCGGCGGCCGGCCCATCGACGGCGGGCGGACGTGGAACGGCGACCGCTTGCTGGGCGACGGGAAGACGTGGCGCGGGACCGCGATGGGGGTTCTGGCCGGCGCGGCGCTCGCGCTGGTCCTCAACGCGGTTCGGGGGGCCTCCTCGGACCTCCTCGGGGTCGGCCTGCCGGAGTTCCCGCTGGCGGTCGTGTTCGCGCTCCCGACCGGGGCGATGCTCGGCGACATCGCGGCGTCGTTCCTCAAGCGCCGGACCGGCCGCCAGCGCGGCGCGGCCTTCCCCGGCGTGGACCAACTCGACTTCGTGGTGTTCGCGCTCCTGCTTTCGTTTCTGGCCGCTCCCGACTGGTTCGGCGAAGTGTTCACGATTCCGGTGCTGGTCGTCGTGGTCGTGGTCACGCCGCTGCTCCACCTCTCGACCAACGCCATTGCCTACGCGCTCGGACTGAAAGACGAGCCATACTAAACGACGCTACGACCTTTTTATTGCGAGCGCAGTCGCCGCTGGCGACTGCTCTCGATAAAAAGCTCGACCAAAAACACGGCGTCACCCCCTCAAGCGCGCCTCCGGCGCGCTTTCGAGGGATTCCTTGGTCCGCTCGCTCACGTTCGTTCGCTCGCGGTGAGTGACTGGTGTGAACCGCGACTGCACCGCAACCGCAGACCGCAGGCCGCACCGCAAACCGCAACCGGCACCGCAAGCGCGCCCACCGTGGCGATTGTCGATATATCCCGGATTGGGGCACCTTTTGGATTGTTTTATACAGGAATGTAATTATTTAGTAATTGAATAGGTTTCTCTGAGCCTCCGCACAGGGTCGCCCGCAAGCGGCCGACCTGCGCATGCTCCTGACTCCCGGTGCTGAATTTCCAACAGTAGCTTTCACTTTGTTACCTGCTTCGGAACCGAAGCTACTTCGAAACAGAACCTACTTGCAGTTTCGGGAATAAGAGACGAACAGCGACAACCATGCCCTCCACTCAATCCCGAAGCGACACGTCCGAGGAGAAAAACGCCGACGCCTGCCCCGTGGTAGAAGCCATCGAGCAGATCGGCTCTCGGTGGCGGCTCGTCGTCCTCCACGACCTCCACGGGACCGAGAAGCGATTCAACGAACTCGAACGCTCGACCGGCGCGAGTTCCCGGACCCTCTCGCGCGTGCTGGACGACTTGGAGGAGACCGACCTCGTGAACCGGCGCGTCGAGGACAAGCCCATCGCCACCTACTACAGCCTGACCGACAAGAGCCGGGAACTCTGCTCGGTGTTCGAGGAACTCGAAGCGTGGGCCGACGAGTGGGTCGAGATGGGGTCGGCCGAAAGCGAAGCTGTGGGAGACGACTGAACCGCGCTCGGCCGACGCGCCGCGGCCTCGCGCCAAACGAAACGGCTTATCACTCCCGCCGCCCGGACTGTTGGGTAATGACGAACGAGGAACTCATCGCGGCGCTTCGAGACGCAGACGCGGTCAAGTACGGCGAGTTCGAACTCTCCCACGGCGGCACCAGCGACTACTACGTGGACAAGTACCTCTTCGAGACGAATCCCGAGTGTCTCGAACTCATCGCCGAGGCCTTCGCGGAGCGAGTCGGCGACACCAAACTCGCGGGCGTCGCGCTCGGCGGCGTCCCCCTCGTGGCGGTCACGAGCGTCGAGACGGGCAATCCCTACGTCATCGCTCGCAAACAGCAGAAAGAGTACGGCACGGCCAATCTCATCGAGGGCCGCTTGGAGGAGGGCGAGGAGGTCGTCGTCCTCGAAGACATCGCCACCACCGGCCAGAGCGCCGCCGACGCCGTCGAGGCCCTGCGCGAGGCGGGCGCGACCGTCAACCGCGTCCTCGTCGTGGTAGACCGCGAGGAGGGCGCGACCGAGAATCTGGCCGACTACGACGTGGAACTCGAATCGCTGCTGACCGCGACGGAACTCCTCGACGCGGAGTAGCGTGTTTTGAAAGTTCTCGGAACGAAAAGCGGGATTCTCGAAAGCATTCACACTCGAAACCGTAGAGTAGACGCGACAGCAACGTCCTCGAAAGCCCTCGCGCGGCTTCCGGTAAACGAAAGCCACGCTCGCCCTTTCAGTCCGCTGGAAGACAAACCGCGTCTTCCAAGCCTGCGTTCGCTTCGCTCACGCAGACGCCGAGGAAGTCGGCTGGTCGGCCGGGCGCGGCGGTCGGCTGGTCGGCCGGGCGCGGCGGTCGGCTGGTCGGCCAAGCGCAGTCGGTGGTCAGTCGCGCTTCTCGAAATCCGACTACACCCACGATTACGTAGTTCTGCTGAAATTCTGTCCTCCGTGGACCGGGATGTTCAAGTTCGTGGAATACATCCGACGCGGGTATGAACCGCGCAGAGAAGGCGACCCTCCAGTTGCAGGCGGTCGCCGTCCTCCGGATGCTGAAGGAGACCCGGACCTACGACGAGTTGGCCGAGGTGACCGGTCTCCCGGCAGGCGATTTGAATCGCTACGTCAACGGGCACGTCCTGCCGAGCGTGGACCGAGCGGAAGACATCGTCGGCGGCGTCGGCCGCGACGAACTCGCCACCGAACTGGAGTCGCGGATTCGAGTGGACGACGAGGGCTACGTGGACAACTCCAGCGTCGTCTTCGACCAGTCCTTCCTCGACCTCGTGGCCCCGGTCGCCGCCGAGACGCTGGGCTTCGACCGCCCGGACGTGGTGCTGACCGCCGCGACGGACGGCATCACCCTCGGGTCCGCGATGGCCCGGAACTTCGACGCTCGCGTCGCCTACGCCAAGAAGTCCAAGGAGACCGCAGTCGAGGAGTTCATCGAGTCGCGCCAGCGCCTCCAGTCGGGCATCGAACTCACCTACTACCTGCCCTCGTCGGCCATCGACGCCGGGGAATCGGTGCTGGTCGTGGACGACCTGATTCGCTCGGGCGAGACACAGGAGCTCCTGCTCGACATCGTGGACCGCGCCGACGCGCAGGTCTGCGGCGTCTTCGCGCTCATCGCGGCCGGAGACGAAGGATTGGAGCGCGCGAAGGGCCGGACCGACGCCCCGGTCGGCGCGCTGACGACGTTCGAGGAGTAAGCGGACCGCGGCGTCGAGAGTACCCGGCTGACCGCCGAGTTGAGTAGGCACGTCCGTGCAGGGTTTTCGATTTTCTCACGGGTTTCTCCGAAGATTCGATACATGTTTGTGCATATTTGCTGGGATTCGATGAGAACCCTTAAGTACGCTTTCGGGAGTATGCCTACTCGTCCAACATGGGGATCGAAGAAACAAGCGACTCCCGCTCCGAATCGGAGTCCGCCGGTGCGCTCGCGTCGTATTTCGGCTTCGACGAGCACGGGACGGACCTCCGGACCGAGATGGTGGCGGGCCTGACCACCTTCCTGACGATGAGTTACATCGTCGTGGTCAACCCGCAGATTCTGGCACAGGCAATCCAACTACAGGGCTACTCCACGAGTCAGACCCAGTCGATGCTCGCGGTCGTGACCCTCATCTCGGCCGCGGTGGCGACGCTGGTGATGGCGTTCTACGCGAACAGACCGTTCGCGCAAGCGCCGGGACTCGGCCTGAACGCCTTCTTCGCGTTCACCGTCGTCCTCGGAATGGGCGTCTCGTGGCAGACGGCCTTGGCGGCCGTCGTGGTCGAGGGCATCGTCTTCATCGCGCTCACCGCGGTCGGGGCGCGCGAGTACGTCATCCGAATCTTCCCGGAACCCGTGAAACTCGCGGTCGGCACGGGTATCGGACTCTTCCTCGCAATCATCGGCCTCGAAGCGATGGGAATCATCACCGGCGACGCCGGAACCATCGTGGCGCTGGCCCAAATCGGCCAGAGTCCGGTCGCAATCGTCTCCATCGTCGGCCTGTTCGTCACTTTCGCTCTCTACGCCCGCGGGGTTCCGGGGTCGATCATCCTCGGCATCCTGTTCACGTCCGCACTCGGCTACGGCGCGGAGTGGGCCGGTCTCGTGGCTGGCGGCACGCTGACCCCCGGTTCGACGCAGGCGACGTACAACATCGCGCCCCTCGCGGGAGCCTTCCTCACTGGCCTCGGCGACATCGAGGCCTTCTCGTTCGCGCTCGTCGTCTTCACCTTCTTCTTCGTGGACTTCTTCGACACCGCGGGCACCCTCACGGGCGTCTCGCAGATCGCTGGCTTCCTCGACGAGAACGGCGACCTCCCCGACATCGACCGACCGCTGATGGCCGACGCCATCGGGACCACGGTCGGCGGGATGCTCGGCACCTCGACGGTCACGACCTACATCGAGTCGGCCTCGGGCGTCGAGGAGGGCGGCCGGACCGGCATGACCGCGCTGACCGTCGCAATCCTGTTCCTGCTGGCGCTGGCGTTCATCCCCATCGCGGCGGCGGTTCCGATGTACGCTTCCCACATCGCGCTGGTCGTCATCGGCGTCGTGATGTTCCAGAACGTGGTGGACATCGACTGGAGCGACATCACCAACGTCGTCCCGGCGGGCATGACCATTCTGCTGATGCCGTTCTCGTTCTCCATCGCCTACGGCATCGCCGCGGGCATCGTCTCCTACCCCATCGTCAAACTCGCCGCGGGCGAGGTCGAGGACACCCGGCCCGGCCACTGGGCGCTGGCGGCCGCGTTCGTCGTCTACTTCTTCGTCCGGACCAGCGGGATGTTGCAGGGTAACGTCTGAGGTCGCCGCCTCTCTCCTCACCCTTCGCTCGGTCTCGATTCGCTCCTGTCCCCCTCCTTTCGCTTCCACTTCGGTTCGCTCCTCCCCGTTTTTCTCGTGCGAGTCACTCCCCGCCGCGGAAACGCTCATGTCGTTAGCTGTCGATATAGATTTCGACAATGAGCGAATACGACGAACCCGACGCGACGGCGGACCCGATAGCGAAAATCTACTACGCCGACGAGGAGGCCACGCAGGTAGACGCCGCGTTCATCATCGAGGGGTGAAACTGGTGGTCTGGTTCAACCAAGTCGCCACCGACGAGTACGACTACGTCTCCATCCCGGCGGACAAGGTCATCGGCGTCAAGTCGCCGAAGTACGACTCCTTTTCGCTCAACGGTCGCCGCGTGACGGCCTACGGCGTCACCGACAAGTCGAGTCGTTCTCCGACCGATTGGCGGTTTAGTCGAAGGCGCGGGAAAGCATTGTTTTGTCGTGCTAAAAATAGGTTTTTGTTTTTTTAAACACGGCTATAGATAGTCGAAATTCGCTTGGCGGGGCCGTCGCGCTGGCGCGACTGGCCCCGCAACGGTGAGAGCCACGGCACGACCGGCGGCACTCAGTAAGGGCCTTCGAGGACGTCGCTGTCCAATCTATTCCCGTCACTCCGTGCGCGAGAACTTTCCGTGCCGCACCGCGCTCACCTCCGCATATCCTCTAACTGACTCGACACTACCCCAGTTTTAATCGCAATGCGTTCGTGGTCGGTGACATGAATCTCCCCAGTCGCCCGATTCCCCGCAGGTGGGTAGTCCGGGGCGCGGTCGCGCTCCTCGTCCTCGCGCTGGTCGCGCCCGCTGGCATCTCCGGGGCGTCGTACTTCGCAACCGCCGAGGACCCCGGGAACCTCCGCGCGTCGGTGGACGACCCAGCGAACGGAATCACGATCATCTCGATTCAGGGCTTTCACTTCAAGGGGATGGCCAACGCCAACAAGCCCGCGAGGCTCGTCGCGGTCGGCCCGCGCGGAAACGTCGAGTGGGTCCACAACGGGTCCGGATTCGACGCCCGGTGGTTCTACGACGTGGACCCGCTGGAGAACCGCAACCTGCTCGTGACCGCGACGACGCCGAACGCCACGCTGGTCTACGAGTTGAACCCCGAGACCCAAGAGCGGGTCTGGACCGAGCGCCTGCCCATCCACGACACCCACGACGTGGACCTCATCAACGGCGACCAGTTGCTCGTGGCGAACATGCGCGAACCGAGATACGACGACCGCATCTTCGTCTACAACACGACGACCGACGAGCGCGTCTGGGAGTGGGAGTTCCGCGACCACGGCTACCCCGAGGAGGGCGGCGGCGGGCCGAAGGACTGGACCCACGTCAACGACATCGACAAGATCGGGGAGGGCGAGTATCTGGTCTCGCCGCGCAACTTCGACCAAGTCATCGTGGTGAATCGCTCGACCGGCAACGTCACGATGCAGTTGGGGAGCGACGGCGAGCATTCGACCCTCTACGAACAGCACAACCCGACCTACCTCGAAAGCGAGAACGGGACGCCGACGGTGCTGGTGGCCGACAGCGAGAACGACCGAGTGGTCGAGTACGAGAGAACCGGCGGCCCGGCGGGCAACGGGAGTTGGACGAAAACGTGGAGCATCGGCACGCGCGGCCTCAACTGGCCGCGGGACGCCGACCGCCTGCCCAACGGCAACACGCTCGTCGTGGACACGATGCACCACCGCGTCTTCGAGGTGACCCCGACCGGCGAAGTCGTCTGGGAGTTCCACGCGCCGTGGGCACCCTACGACGTCGAACGCATCGCCTACGGCGACGAACCCGACGGCCCGACCATGCGCGACCTCGGGAAGTCCGGCGACTACGACCTCAGCGGGAGCGGCCTGAAGGTCTCCGGCAAGGACACAAAGACGGTCTCGTTCTGGCTGGTCGAGACGTTCGAGGAGACCCCGGTCGCCGCGCAGGCCGAGGAGTTCGCCCGCTTCTGGGCGCACGTCACGCCGTGGATTCGGCCCATCTGGATGACGAGTTGGGAGTTCCTCGCCGCGTTACTGGCCAGCGGCGTCCTGCTGGCGTGGGGCCTCGGCGAAGTGGTCTACCAGCGCAGGCGGATTCGAGGCGGCGTCGCTCGATTGCGGAGGCGACTAACAGAAAGAACGTGAGTCAGGAAAGGCGAGAGTCAGGAAAGGCGAGAGTCAGGAAAAGCGGGAGTCAGGAAAGGCGGGAAACGAGAGTCGATGGACGGAGTCGGCGAGAAACCTTACGCGTCTTCGAGGCAGAACCACCAATCCTTGCAGTCGTAGTCCTCGTCTTCGGCCGCTTCGAGTCGGGCCTCAACGCCCTCGGCGTCACTCGGCGGCGAGAGCAGAACCTTGTCGCCGAACTTCTGGTTGTCGGGCCAATCGCCGGGGACCGCGACGTCCTCGTCGTCCGAGAGCTGGAGCGCCTTCAGCGACCGGAGAATCTCGTCGATGTTTCGGCCGATTTCCATCGGGTAGTAGAGGATGAGTCGCAGAACGCCGTCGGGGTCTACGAGGAATACGGACCGGACCGTCGCAGTCCCGGCACCGGGATGAAGCATGCCGAGTTTCTCGGCGACTCGACCGCGCTCGTCGGCGATGATGGGGAACTCGATGTCTACGTCGAGTTCCTCGTCGATCCACTCGGTCCACTTGAGGTGCGAGTGGACGCGGTCTACCGAGAGACCGACGAGATTCGCGTCGAGGTCCGCAAACTCGTCGCTACGCTGCTGGAAGGCGACGAACTCGCTCGTACAGACCGGCGTGAAGTCGCCGGGGTGGCTGAACAGGACGAACCACTCGTCCTCGTAGTCGTCGGGAAGCGACAGCGTCCCGTGAGTCGTCTCGGCTTCGATTTCGGGGAACTGGTCGCCGATGAGCGGCATACCGTCTCGGGCAGTTTCGGTTTCGTCTGACATCGCAATTGGTCGTAGAACCCCCAAAAATATACCCGCATCCAAAGGGGAAGTTATTACTTCCAAAACTAGCTTAGAGGAATCATAAAACATATTTTCGGGATTCGAAATCAGATAGCACGCTACGGTTCGGCCGAGTCGCGTTCGAGAAATTGCCCGGAGGAGTTGATTCCTTCGATGACACAGAAAGTTGCCACGTACACAAGTCTGCCTTTCCTACCGACAGCTAACGGATAGCTGTCGAAAAAGAAGTACGTGAATATGCCCCGTGAGTATCGGGGGCTAGGCCGACTTCGCTACTTCTTCTGCAGGGCGGTTCCCATCCGGCGGAGCGCCTCGACCAGCGTGCCGAGCGCGCGCTTCACGTCCGAATCCCGAAGCGCCGAGAACAGGCCCAGCGGGCCGACCTTCTTCGGTTCCGTGTCGTCGGTGAACGCGGTCATCCCGGCCTGTAGCGCCTCGGCGATTTCCGGTTGGGCGGCCGTCTCGCCGACCGCGACCAGATTCTCCAAGTTCTGACCCAACTCGTACATGTCGGGCGTCTCGCGCTCGGACCGAGCATCGGCGAAACCGGCGACCAGCATCCGGAGTTCGGCGATGGGTTTGCGGTTCTCCCGCGCGAGGTCGATGCCCTCGGGCACGAGGTCGTCCGCGAGGTCTTTCGTCACTTCGAGCAGTTCGACGTGTTCGAGGAGGACGTCGGTGTTCTGCCCGAGGCGTTCGAGCAGCAGTATCGTCTCCTCTTTCTCGAACGCGTACCGGAGGCGTTCGACGGTCTCCCGGTTCTCGCGGGCAACCACGATGAGTTCCGGAAGCAGGTCCTCGACCAGTCCCTGCGAGACCTCCAGCAGGTCCAGCAGTTCGACCAGTTGCTCGGAGCTCTCGCCGACGCGCTGGAGCAGGACCAGCGTCTCTTCCTTCTCGAAGGCCATCCGTAGCTCTTCGATTGGTTCGCGGTTCTCGCGGGTGACCTCCACGAGTTCGGGCACCAACTCCTCGGCCAGTCCCTGCGTCGCGTCGAGCAGGTCCAACAGTTCCGCGAGGTCGTCGGCGTTCGCTTCTATCTTGGCGACGAGTTCGTCGAGGTCTCGCTCCTCGACGTCTGTCGCCGCCTGTGTTTGAGTGTCTGACATTGTGACCACCTACGGGAGCGGGTCGTAGCCCCGGAGCCAGAGGTTCCAGTAGACGCTGGGCAGGACGTTCACGTCGAGAATCCAGTTGAGTTTGCTCTCGACGGGCGCGGAGATGCTGTCTTCGTAGTCGAACTCCGCCATCATCGCCTTGCCCTTCTGGGTCAGGAGCGGGCACGCCGCGTAGCCGTCGTACTCCGCTTTCATCGGCTTGTCTTCCATGAGCGACGCGATATTCTTTGCGACCACGTGGGCCTCCTTCCGGGCGGCGGCCGCCGTCTTGGAGTGGGGTGCGTTCTCACAGTCGCCCAGCGCGAACACGTCG
The DNA here is from genome assembly GCF_004765785.1 of Halorussus ruber. Taxonomy (GTDB): domain Archaea; phylum Halobacteriota; class Halobacteria; order Halobacteriales; family Haladaptataceae; genus Halorussus; species Halorussus ruber. Next base: position 411,881 of record NZ_SBIT01000002.1, read on the forward strand.
TCGTACTCGGTGTGCTGGAGCGAGTGCTGGTCGATGGTCACGTACTCGCCGTCCTCGCTCCCGTCGGCCAGCGGGGAGTTCTCCGTGATGGCTTTCTGGCCGTACTGGGGCGTGACCGGCGCGAGGAAGTCGTATTCGAGTTCCCGACCGTCGGCGCTGTGGACGACCTGAGCGTCGGGGTCGATTTCCTCGACCGAGAAGTTCGCCTCGAACGTGATGTCGCGCTCGTCCCAGAGGTCGTAGAGTTTCTCGCGGTAGGGCTGGACGCCGAAGTGATGGTCGGCGTTCCGGGTCATGACGACCTCGGACTCCTCGCGGATGCCCTTCCGCCGGAGGTAGTCGTCGGCGAGCATCGTCATCTTCAGCGGCGCGCCGGGGCACTTGATGGGGGTGTCCGGCTGGGTGACGACGAAGGTGCCGCCGTCGAAGTCCTCGAGGGCTTCCTGCATCTCCATCGCGGCCTCGTAGTGGTAGAAGGGGAAGACGGAGTCGGTCTCCTGCCAGCCTTCGAGCAGGCCGGGGGTGGCCTCGGGGTCGAGGCGGTGGCCGGTCGCCACGACGAGGTAGTCGTAGTCGAGATTCCCGTCGCCCAGTTCGACCGTCTTCTCGTCGGGATTCACGCCGACGACTTCGTCGTTGACGAACTCGATACCGTTGTCGAATAGCTCCGTCACGTCCCGGGCCTGCTCCTCGGCGTCGAGGTAGCCGAACGGGAGGAGATAGAAGGACGGCTGGTAGAGGTGTTTCGTGCTCTTGTCTACGACGGTGATGTCCGCCTCGTCTCGGTCTAGCTTTCGCCGGAGGATGTTCGCGGTCATCGCACCGCCGGTGCCAGCGCCGAGAACGGCAATTTTTGTCATACCGACTGTTTCTTGGGACTCCATACCGATTAATAGAGAGATAGCAACAATAATCTTGTGTACCGTCCCCAAAACCGTAGACAGAGGAAATTCTAACCGGAGTTCGACTGCTACTCGTCGGTCTCGACCGGGGCGTCCACGAGGTTGGCCCACTCGGTCCACGACCCGTCGTAGTTGCGCACGTCGTCGTAGCCCAGCAGTTCCGAGAGGACGAACCAGACGACGGCCGAGCGCTCGCCGAGGTGGCAGTAGACGATGACCTCGTCGTTCGGGAAGATGCCCTCCTCCTCGAACAGCCGCCGGAGTTCCGACTCGCTCTTGAATCGCCCGTCGTCGTCGTCGACCACTTCCGACCACGGCAAGTGAACCGACCCGGGGACGTGACCGCCGACCATCGTCTCGGGGGCGTCGGCGTCGGGCGGCGAGCGCCTATCGCCGGAGAACTCGGCGGCGCTCCGAACGTCGAGGAGTTTCGTGTCCTGGACCAGCGCGGCCTCGACGTCGTCCCGCCTCGCGCGAAGGTGTTCGAAGGGACCGCGCGCCTCGTAGGTCTGGGTCGAGAAGGCCGGGACCTCGGTCGTGGTCTGATAGCCGAGTTCCAGCCAGTAGTTCCGCCCGCCGTTCAACAGCGAGACGCTCTCGTGGCCGAAGTACTTGAACAGCCAGTAGGCGTAGGCCGCGAACCAGTTCGACTGGTCGCCGTAGAGGACGACGGTGCTGTCGTCGGTAATGCCGTGTTCGCCTAGCAGGTCCTCGAACTGTTCTTTCGGAGCAATACCACGGCCGTTCTCGCCGGTCAGGTCGGTCTGCCAGTCGAGGCGAATCGCGCCGGGAATGTGAGACTCCTCGTAGGACCCGGTCGTATCCACCTCCACGAGTCGGAAGGCCGGGTCGTCGCTCCGGAACCGGTCGAGTCGGTCCCGTACCCACTCGGCCTCGACCAGCACGTCGTTGGCGTACTCGTGCCCGCCGCCGACGGTCAGTTCGTAACACGTCTGGCGCGCGTCGTGCAGGGCGGGCATCGACTCGACCAGTCCGGCCTCCTCCAGTTTCTCGATGCCGTATCGGGTGGTCCGGGCCGACAGCATCGTCTCCTCGATGAGGGTCTTCTGGGTGGCACGCCCGTGGCGTTCGAGCGTCTTGAAGATGAACTTGGAACTGGGCGGGAGGTCCTCGAGTTTCTCTCGAACGTCGTCGGAAATCGCCATCGGTATTTGAGACCTAGTACCCGCCGACCGGTTATGTGATTGACGGTCCGTCTGGACCAGTTGTTCAATCGCGCGCACATCTACGCCGGTCGTTCGAGGCCGGAAGTCAGGGAAGCGGAAATAATGTTGCTTACCTCCGTCGGTGCGGCAGTATTTGCGAGAGAAGCGGAAACAAGAGAGTTCTGACCAACCCTTAATATTGTACGGTGAATACAAGATACTGTAATGGTTCAGGAGATCACCGTCGAACGGCTTCGAGACAAGATCGACGCGGACGACGACTTCACGCTCTTCGACACGCGAGCGCCGGAGGACTACGACGACTGGCACATCGCCGAGGCAGTAAACGTCGAGTACTCCGGCTCGAACGACGAACTGGTCGGCGACTTCGATTCGTTCCGCGAGGAGCTATCGAAGGACGACGAGATTATCACCATCTGTGCGACCGGGAACTCGGCGAGTTCGTTCGCCGAGTGGCTCGAAGCGGAGGGCTTCGAGAACGTCAAGACCGTCGAGGGCGGCATGGAGGCCTGGAGCATGGTCTACGACGTGGTTCCCATCTCGACCAAGGACGACGACGTGGAAATCCTCCAGCTTCAGCGGCGCTCGAAGGGCTGTCTCGGCTACCTCGTCGGTGACAAGCGCACCGGCAAGGCCGCGGCAATCGACGTGACGCGCGCCACCCAGACGTTCAAAGAGGCCGCCGCGGAGCGCGGCTTCGACATCGCGCGGGTCTTCGACACCCACGTCCACGCCGACCACATCTCCGGCGGTCGGGAACTCGCCGACGAACTCGGCGTCCCGTACCACCTCGGTCAGCCCGCCGAGACGCGCGACCCGACCTACGACTTCGACGGCATCGACCCCAACGACAGCGTCGATGTGGGCGAAGTCAGCATCAAGTCGGTCCACACGCCCGGCCACACCACGGGCATGACCTCGTGGCTGGTCGAGGACGAGGCCCTGCTCACGGGCGACACGCTGTTCGTTGAGTCCATCGGTCGGACCGAACTCCAGTTCGCCGACGCCGACGCCCGCGACGGTGCCCGCGTCCAGTACGAGACGCTCCACAAGGTCATCATGTCCCTGCCCGACGACGTGAAAATCCTGCCGGGACACTTCTCGGTCACGGACGACGGCGAGTACGTCGACGTGACGCCGGGCCTGCCCATGATGTCCACGGTCGGCGAAATCTGGGAGTCCAACGAGATTCTCCGCCTCGACGAGGACGAGTTCGTCGAACACATGTTCGAGAACCTCCCGTCGAAGCCCCCGAACTACGAGACGGTCATCGCCACCAACGAGGGGAGCTACACGCCCGAGGACGAGGACGAGGAGAACGAACTCGAACTCGGCCCGAACCGGTGTGCCGCCACGGAGGAGAGCGTCGTCGCGGACGACTAAACCGAACCGGCGTCCCAGCCTGACCGCGGTTCCGAACACCCGGACCGCGGATTCAATCCGGGCCGAGATTCCAACCCTGACCTCGGCACTAACCTAGACCTCGATTCCGGCCCGGACCTCGATTCCAGCGTCCACACTCCGTAGCGACGTTCCCATTCGCTTCCCATTCCAGTTTCTGGGTCGCCCGACCCCGAGGTAGGTCGGGCGCTCTCGCTATCGACCGAGCCGCGGCTTCGCTCTCGCCGACGACGAGCCGCGACCGCGCTCGCGTCGTCGATTCCGACACGCGCTACCGACACCATCACGCTCTTGTCTCCGAGACGACTATCCCGCGATATGTCGAACATCGTGCTGTACGACCTGCCGGGATGCCCGTTCTGCGCCAAGGTCAAGAACAAGTTGGACGAGTTGGGCCTCGACTACGACGTTATCGAGGTCCCGCGCTCGCACGCCCAGCGAACCGAAGTCGAGGAGGTCAGCGGCCAGACCGGCGTCCCCGTCATCGTGGACGAGGACCACGGCGTCGAGGGCATGCCCGAGAGCAGCGACATCGTGGAGTATCTGGAAGAGACCTACGGCAACGGCGCGGCCTGAAGCGGTTTTTCTGGCGAGTGGGAGTCGGTTTCAGAGGGACGGCGTAACCAACTCTAGGATTGTTTAACAATTGTTCTTCATTCTTTCCCGGATATATGGCAGTCTTTGTGTAATACGCGACGACGAAGAAAGCCCTCGCAGGCCTCGCGGTCGCTCAGCAGGATATTCGCCGCGCGCAGAACTGCGCGCGGCGAATAGTGCCTGTCTGAGACGACCACGCCGGACGCGAGGCCTGCTCGCCCTTTCAGTCCGCCAGGGGTCGGTTGTACCGCCAAGCGACGCGGCTAAAGGACAACACGAATCGAGCCACTGCGTCCCACGGGACCGCACGCTTTTTTGAGGCCGTCTCCGAACCTCCTCGACATGTCACCGACTTCAGAGGAGTCGTCCGACCCGCCGGAGACCCGGCGCGAGGCCGTCACCGAGGAGGTCCGCGGGACCGAGGTTGCCGACCCCTATCGCTGGCTGGAGGGCGACGGCGAGGCGGTCCGGGCGTGGACCGCGGCGCAGAACGAGTACGCCGACGCGCATCTCGACACGCCGACCAGAGAGCGTCTGCGCTCGAAGCTGGCCGACCTCGCAGACGTCGCCGAGTACGGTCCCGTCGAGGTCGCTGGCGGTCGGTACTTCCAGACGGTCAGACGCCCCGGCGACGACCACGCGCGACTGGTCGTCCGCGAGTCGCCAGAGGGCGAGGAGACTCTCCTCGTGGACCCGAACCGGTGGCCGGGCAACGGCGGAGACGGTAACTCCGAGGACGCGCCCCCGAAGTCGATGCCGTGGTTCCTGCCGTCTCACGACGGCGAGTTCGTCGCCTACGGCGTCACCGAGGGCGGCGACGAGCAAGTCGATATTCGCGTCGCCAGCGTGCCCGGCGGCGAGAAGACGGTCGGACAGGAAGAAGACGTGCAGGAGGTCGCTGTGCGAGCGGACTGCGGGCGCGTCAGCCGCGGATTCGTCGGCTTCGATGCGGTCAGCCCCGGCATGGTTGCGTGGGACGGCGAGAGTCGAGGCCTCTACTACGTCGCCACCGGGTGCGCGAGCGACGGCGGCGGTGAGGGTGAAGCCGAGGAGACGGAAGGGACCGCGGACTCGCAGGCCGACAAGGAGATTCGCTACTGGCGATTCGACGGGACCGAGGCGGTCCTCCTCGAACACGACGACTCGCAAGTCTGGCCGCTGGTTCGGACCGACCCCGAGTCGGGGACGCTGGCGGTCGCGCTCCACGACGTGAGCGGCACCGACTGGTACGTCCGCGTCGAAGATGACATTGAAAGCGAACTCCGGCCCGTCATCGAGGACAGCGACGCCGAGACGTTCGCGGTGTTCCACGACGGGACCGTCCTCCTCCAGACCGACCACGAGGCCCCGCGAAAGCGAGTCCTCGCCTGCTCGCTCGACCGATTCCGGGCGGGCGACCTCTCGCTGGCCGAGTGCGAGACGGTGCTTCCCGAGCGCGAGGGCGTCCTGCAATCGTTCGCCGTCACGCCCGACCACGTCGTCGCGCACTACCTCGAAGACGCCCACTCGCGGCTGGCGGTCTACGAGCGCGGCCACAGCGAAAATTCCTACTGCCGCGACATCACGCTCCCCGACTACGCCTCGGTGTCGGGCCTGCGGAGCAACGACGCCGCCGAGGAGATTTTCTATCGGGTCGAGTCCTTCCACCACCCGCCGACGCTGGTCCGGGCGAATCCCAGCGTAGACGACCGGAACCCCGCCGCAGGGAATCGGCAGGAGTTAGAGCGAATCGACGTGGACGTGCCGGAGAATCTGGTCGTCCGCCAGACGTTCGCCGAGTCGGCCGACGGAACCGAGGTTCCGGTGTTCGTCTGCCACCGCGAGGACGCGACCCTCGACGGCGACAACCCGGCGGTCCTCTACGGTTACGGCGGATTCCGGTCGAGCAGACCGCCGAGCTTCGACCGCTATCGCGTCCCCTTCCTCGCCGACGGCGGCGTCTACGCTCAGGTCTGCGCTCGCGGCGGACAGGAGTACGGCGAGGAGTGGCACGAGGCGGGGATGCTAGCGGACAAACAGCGCACCTTCGAGGACTTTCTGGCGGCCGGGGAACTCCTCTGCGAGGAGGGCTACACCAATCCCGACCGACTCGCGGTCTCGGGGCGCTCGAACGGCGGCCTCTCGGTCGGCGCGGTCGTGACCCAGCGTCCCGACCGCTGGGCCGCGGCGCGGTGCGCGGTGCCCCTGCTCGACATGCTCCGGTTCCACCGCCTCGGGATGGGCGCGTCGTGGACCGGCGAGTACGGAAATCCCGAGGAGAGCGAAGCGTTCGAGTATCTCCGGGACTACTCGCCCTACCACAACGTCGAGGCCGGGGTCGAGTACCCGCCGGTCCTGTTCACCACCGCGATGGACGACACTCGCGTCCACCCGGCCCACGCCCGGAAGATGGCCGCCCAGATGCAGGCCGAGGGCGAAGGCGGGCCGTTCCTCCTGCGGACCGAGACCGACACCGGGCACGGGGTCGGTCGGACGGCCTCCTCGGCGGTTGTCGAGGAAGTCGAGAAGTGGACGTTCTTCTACGAGTGTCTCGGGATGGGTGAGGCGAGGAAAACATCGAGCGATAACGAGAGGGAGAAAGGTCAAGACCGCTGTGGAGAGAATGACCATGAAGATTTTTGTTGAGGGGGTCAAATTATAGGATGATGAGTAGTAAACCGGCGGCGTCGGACACGAAGCTATGTCCCGCCTGTCGCGGAAACGGCCACGTTCAGACGGAGGGCAGGACGGAAACGTGTCCTGTCTGTAGTGGAAGTGGCCGCGTAGATAAGCAGTTCCACGAGCGGATGTCGAAAGGTGAGCGGCAGGCGATGGGCGGTGCTGGCGGTGCCCTGTTCGGCGCTGCCGTCGGCGGTCCCGTCGGTGCTGTCGTCGGAGGTGTTCTCGGTGCGGCATTTGCCAGTTCGACTGACGGAGATGATAACGATTTTGAGAGGAGAGTCAAAAATGACGAATAAATGGACGGCATCTCGTTTCTAAAGACTCTTCTCCCTATTCCTTTCGCTGTCCTCGCGTTGCTCGTGACGTTCCGATACAAGACGTACGACGAGACCCTCACCTATTGTACGGATATAGAGGATTTCGTCACGGCATCTGTCGAACAGACCACAGATGTTTCGCCGGAAGACGTGCATCGGTGGGCGTGGAGTCTCCGGGCAGTTTGGCTCTACAGAAAGTGTTGCCGAGCAACGATATATCTGGGGTTCGGTAGTATCGTAAGCTGGTTCTTGGCCGTTGGACTCTCGAAAGTAGACCCATTTCAGTTAGGGAGCTGGCGCGTCCCGTTTTTAGGTCTAAAAACCGCGGTAATGGCTCAGAATTTCGCTATCGCACTATTAGTCGGGATGTTCCTACTCGTAGCGTGGCTCTTCTACATGGACCATAAACGCAAGGACAGGGACTGACATCAGAAAAACAGACTCAGGCCGGTTTCTCGCCGCGCTCTCGAATCAGGTCTCGCAGTTCGTCGGGGTCGTCGATGGACTCCAACTCCTCGCGCTCGACCAGTCCGGTGCCATCGACGCTCTCGCGCTTGGCCTCGTCCACGAAGTAGACCGAGCGCGTCCGGGCGACCTGCCCGATGGAGGACATGATTCGGGCGCGCTTCTCGGCGGCTTTGGTGAACGCCGAGTGGCCCGTCAGGACGTTCTGCTCGCTGTCGTTGTCCTCGCTGACCGTCTTGAAGGGCGCTCGGACCGTCGGGTGAACCTCGAACCCGGCGCGGGTGAGGACGGTGACGATGCGCTCGTCGTCGTCCTCGGGTTCGGGGTCCTCGGGCGTGGGGTCGCCCTCGCGGACCTCGTCGGCCCCGTCGAGGACGTCCACGGGGCTGGTGAGGTCGCCCTCGAACATGTCTTCGAGTTCGAGCGCGACCTCGACGCTGGCGTTCATGCCGTCCTCGTACTTCGAGACGGTGCGCCGCGAGACGCCCAACTCGTTGGCGAGTCTGCCGAGGCTCCAGTCGCGGTCCTCGCGCTCGTCGCGGAGTACGTCGCCGTCGATGTTGACGTAGAGGCCGCCGGGCGCGGCGTAGACCAGCGGGGCCATGCCTTCAACGAACAGTTCCATCGCGGTGTCGGGACTCAGGACCGGAACGCCGTGTCGGAAGTAGACGACTCCCGGCTCTAACTCCTCGTCGCGGGTCCGAAGTCCGACGACGATCGGGGTCGCGCTGAGATACTCGCCGAGGCGGCGCATCTCCAGCCCCGTCGCGTCGTCGAATGCATCTACGTTTGCCAAAACCTTCAGCAAGAGCAGGTCTGGGCCGCGTCGTGCGGCCACGTCGAAGCTCTTGGGTCGAATTGCGCACCGGTCGCTAACGACGAATCCCGCATCTTCGAGCATTGCGGTCACGTTCCCGACCAGTGCAGACCGGGACATATCCGCATGTAAGTGATTCCCCTATATATGCATTGTGCTGGCTGTACCCCCGAGACTGCTTGCGATTCGGCCCGAGAGGAGCGATAGCTTGATAATGATAGACGGGTGCGCTCCGAAAGTAGTTAACCCGACACGCGCCAAGCGAGGACCGTGACGGTCATCGGCGTGGACGACACCGACTCCCGAGATCGCGGGATGTGTACCACCTATCTGGCGGCCAGAATCGCCGAGCGCGCGGCCGAAGTCGCCAGCGTCGAGCGACTGCTTCTGGTTCGGCTCAATCCCGCGGTCGAACACAAGACCCGCGGGAACGCCGCGCTCGCGGTCCACACCGACGCAGATTCCGAGACGGCCTTCGAAATCGCCCGCGAGGAGGTCGCGGCAGTCGCCGAAACCGACGACCCCCGGACCAATCCCGGCCTCGTCGTCGCGCCGGGGACTCCCGAGGCGGTTCCCGAATCGGTCGCCGAGTTCGCCGAGAAAGCGGTCCGAGACCTCCACGAAGTCGAGGACGCCGAGCAAATCGTCGAGGACGCTGGCTACCGGAGCGCGGGGTGGAAGATGGGCCGCGGAAAAATCGGCGCGCTGGCCGCGGTCGGCGCGTGGCGTGCCTTCGGCGAAGACGGGGCGGTCGGCGGCACGAAGACGGGGGTCGGCGGGGCCGACTGGACCTACGAGTGCATCTCCTACCGCGAACCCGAGCGCGTCGGCACGCCCCGCGAGGTTGACGCCGACTCGGTCTTCGAGGCCGCGAACGCGGCCTACCCCGCGGCGTGGGACACCGTGGACCGCGAGACCGGCGAGTTGGTCTGCGTCCCGCACACGCCCGGCCCGATTCTCCACGGGATTCGGGGCGACGACCCCGAGACCGTCCGCGAGGTCGCCGAGGCAATCGAGAGCGAACCGGTCGAGCGCCGGGTCCTCTTCGTGACGAATCAGGGTACCGACGCCCACCTCCGAGACGGGTCCCTCTCGGAAGTCGAGGACGGCCGAGCCTACTGCGTGACGGGCACAGTCGCCGAGGAGCCGGAAAACCGGCGCGGCGGGCACGTCTTCTTCTCGCTCGAAGAGGAAACTGAAGCGTTGCGGTGCGCCGCCTTCGAACCCACCAAGCGATTCCGCGACCGAGTTCGTGACCTCCGGCCCGGCGACCGCATCACGGCCTGCGGCGAGGTCGCAGACGGGACCCTGAAGCTCGAAAAGTTCGCCGTCAGAGAACTGAACTCGACCGAACTCGTCACGCCCGACTGCCCCGATTGCGGCCGGTCGATGAAGAGCGCCGGAGCAGGTCAAGGCTACCGGTGTCGGGACTGCGAGACGAGTGCGCCGGGGAAGGTCGAGCGCGAGGTGGGCCGGGAGTTAGAGAAGGGATGGTACGAGGTGCCGCCGGAAGCTCGTCGGCACATCGCCAAGCCGTTGATTCGGGGCGGATTCGACGCGCCGATTCACCCGGAGAAGTAATACAGCATTCTTATTATTTCTTTTATAATTGTTTTGGTGTCCGAGAGACACCTATAGATTTGTTTCGGCCGGCGAAGCTCACGACTTCAGTCCACTCCCCGTCAGGGGGACCACCACGTCGTCGCCCGAATCCAGCACCCCGCGCTCGCGGAACTCCGCGAGCGCGGCGGGTGCGACCGCCGAGGTCGGTTCGACGTAGAATCCGCCGCGGTGGAGGCGGTCGAGCGCCTCGGCGACCGGGTCCGAATCGAGCGCGACGGCGTCGCCGTCGGTCTCCGCGACGGCGTCGAGAATCTGGTCTTTCCGGGCGGGGTCGAGAATCTGGATGCCGTCGGCGACCGAGTTCTCACCCGAAGCGGAGCCGTGCAACTCCTCCGCAATCGGTGCGTATCCGGCGGCCTGCGCGCCCAGCAAGCGGGGCATCCGGTCGGTCCACCCGGCCTCCTTCAGGGCGCGGAAGCCCCGGTAGGCACCGAGGAAGAGCGTGCCGTGGCCGAGGGGCGTCACCACGGCGTCGGGGACCTGCCAGTCGCGCTGGGCCGCGACTTCGAAGGCGAAGGTCGCGGTGCCAGCGAAGAAGGCGGGATTCCAGGCGTGGCTTGCGTACCAGCCAGCCTCGGAATCGGATTCGACTGCTTCGATACAGGCGTCGGTCACGTCCTGCCGGGTGCCCTCGACGCGAATCGGATTCGCGCCGACGCGCTCGATGGCCGCCAGCTTCGAGTCCTTGGCGTCGGCCGGGACGTAGATGTCGGCGTCGATTCCGGCGCGGGCGGCGTACTGGGCGATGGCCGCGCCAGCGTTGCCCGACGAGTCCTCGACCACCTTCTCGACGCCCAACTCGGCGGCCCGCGAGAGGGTCGCGGTCGCGCCGCGGTCCTTGAAACTCCCCGAGGGGAAGACGTATTCGAGTTTGAACTGGACGTTCTCCCCCCAGTTGTCCGAGTCAGTCGCCTGCAGGGGCGTGAACCCCTCGCCGAGCGTGACCTCTGGGGAGATGGGCAGGAACTCCTCGAAAGCCCACAGGCCAGCGCGAGTGTCGAGGTCCGCGAAGTCGGGTGCGGGGGAGTCGGACGCGGGGGAGTCGGACGCGGTAGAGTCAGGCAGGGGCCGGTCGGCAAATTCGAGGGGATGACCACAGTCACAGCGCCACGGTTCGTCCGTACCGGCGTCGTAGGTCCGACCGCAATCCGGGCAGGTCAGGTCCGAAGGAGAAGTTTCCGCGGGCATCGCTCAGAACTCGTCCACATCGGTTCCGACCGAGCAGACGTACTCGCCGGTCGCCACTTGGGGCAGTCTCCGCGAGCGCCAGAAGACGCCGCGGTCGTCGGCGGTGACCTCGGCTTTCAACTGGCCGAAAGGATTCGTCACCTCGAAGAGAACGTCGCCCGCCTCGACCACGTCGCCGAGGTCCTTGCGGAACCGGACGATGCCGCCCGAGGGCGACCCGTAGCGGTCGAATCCGGTCGCGCGAATCTGAGAGTCGGGGGAGACGTCGCCGTCGAGGAAGCCGTAGTAGCGCAGGACGTTGAACAGGCCCGAGACGCCGTACTGGATGCTCTCCTCGTCCCACCCGACGCACCCGCCGAGTTCGGGGTCGATGGTCGGGATGCCCTCGTCCGGCCCGGCGCGGGCGAGTTGGCCGTCCGGCCCCTTCTGGTCTAAGACGTGACCGCAGCCGAACACCTTGGCGAGTTCCAGACACTCGTCGTGGAGTCGATGGCGCTGGCCGCATCGAACCCGGACCTCGTTGAGCATCCGACTCGTCGAGCCCTGATGGAGGTCCAGAATCAGGTCGGCCCGCGAGGCCGCCTCGAAGGTGGCCGCCGCGATGCGCTCGCTGGAGGTCCCCGACTCGTCGCCGGGGTAGGTTCGATTCATCTTGGTGTCGTCGATGGGGTTGCGGTGTTCGGCCACCTGAAACGCGTGGTAGTTGACGATGCCGACCACGAGAATCGTGCCGGAGAGTCGCTGGGGGTCGATTTGGGGGATGGCACGCTGGAGGACCCCGAGGCCGTTCAGTTCGTCGCCGTCGCTGACCGCCTGCACGTACAGCGTCGGACCGTCGTCCGCTCCGTTGATGACCGCGACCGGCAGACCGAACTCGCCGCCGTCGCGCGTTTCGCCGACCTGCAACCGCCCGGTATCCATCTCGCCGGGGGCCGCACTCGCCGTTCCGAGCGTCTTCATTACCCATAACGGACGCCTACACGCCCTTTAGCGGTTCGGTCTCGGCGAAGTAGGCGATCTGTGCTCGTTGGAGGAGTCATCCTCCGCCGAGAGCCACCGTCAACACGTGATACAGCGCGAAGCTAACGGCGGCAGCGCCCGCCATCGACCCGACCCACGCGGCGACCGTGTATCCGGTTTTCGCGCCCGAGACCGATCCCGACCCCTCGATCCATCCGCTCCCGACGATGCTCGACACCATCACCTTGTTGAACGAAATCGGGATGCCGAGCGTGATGGCGACCTGCGCGACGAGGAAGGCCGGGACGAGTGCCGCTATCGAGCGGTACGGACCCATCGCGGCGTACTCGTTCGAGACGGCCTGAATCAGTCGAGGTGCGCCGGTCCACGCGCCGAGGAGGATTCCGAATCCGCCGAGACCGAGCAGCGCGAGCCCCGGCACGCCGAACTCCGAGGTCGCCACCGTCTCCAGCGGTCCCGTGGCGAGGCCGACCTGACTCCCGCCGCTCGTGAACGTGACCAACAGTCCGAGTCCGACAAGGAACTGCCGGATTCCCCGGGTTTCGGACCCGGAAACCATGACGTAGACGAGACCGCCAGCGATGGCCGCGAACACCACGCTCACTGCGAGCGTTCCGACCGTGAAAGTGCCGAGGAGGGACCGCACCGGGAGCGATACCGACTCGGCGATGGTCCGGGCGAGCGTGGCGGGTCCGCCGTCGGGCGACGGAAGGAGCGTCAATCGAACGTTCGCAACGACGAACCCGACCACGGCCGCGAGTCCGGGGACGGTCACCGCGTCGGGAACGTCGGTTCGGACCAGCAGGTAGGCGGTGGCGAACGCGAGTCCGCCCTCGACTATCGGAATCGAGAACCAGAACGCGAGAATCCGGCCGTAGGTGACGAGCGCCAGCGACCCGCCGAGCGCGAGTCCCACGCCGATTACCGCTCCGGTCACGGTGAACGCCGCGGGAATCGGATAGCCGGTTCTGACGCCGACCGCGATGAAAGAGGCGGCCGTCAGCAACGCCGCGGCGGCCGCCGTCGTCGTGATGTGGGTACCGTCGATGAGGCCGGTCCCGATAGTGTGCGAGATACTGCCACCCTGCGCGACAGCGCCGAGGCTGGCGACGATGCCGACCAGCAACGCGCCCCGGAGAACGCTGAGCGCGTTGGCACCGACCGCCGGGGCGATGGGCGCGGAGTTGCTGTTGGCTCCGACAGACCACGACATGAACAGACTGGCGACCAGTGCGACGCTGAGGAGGAGAAGTGGGTCCACCAAGGCTATCGAGAGGCTTGGAAACGTCTCGGTGTTAACCGCTACGGTTTCGATAGCCTCGCCGCGCGTTCGAGCGGCGGCGCGACCGTCGTAACTTTTACCGGGTGACACGATTCTAGTCCTCGCGTGGTCAACGACGACTACTGGGGAGTGACGGAGGAGACGTCTCCCACAGACCGTCTCGTCGTCAAGGAGACTGTCGCACCGGACCTGCACCCCGAATCGGAGCAACTCTCGGTCTACTCCACGGTCACCTCGGGAATCTCCACCGCGAAATCGCTCCTCCCGACCGAACGCTGACGATTCGTCCTTAGTCCTCGAACTTTTTATCGGGGCGCCCCCACCAATCACTCGCACATGGCGACCGACCGAGAGCAGGCGGACCCCCTCTCAGCCTTCCGGCAGTTTCTCGCCCTAGAACGCGACGTGCTCGTCCTCTCGCTGGCGATGTTCGCGTTCAGCCTCGGCTTCCAGATGACCGGGCGGTACATGGGTCGGTACCTCGAGTTTCTCGGCGCGGGAAGCCTCGTCATCGGTCTCTACGGGAGTCTGGGCAACCTCATCGGCGCGGTCTACCCCTACCCCGGCGGAGCCATCTCGGACCGGGTCGGGTCGCGGACCGCGCTGACCGCGTTCGGACTGGCCTCGACGCTCGGCTTTCTGCTGTGGTTTCTCGCGCCCGAGTTCGAATTCCTCCCGGTTCCGACGTGGGCGTGGATTTTCGCGGGGCTCCTGCTTGCCCAAGCGTGGAAGTCGTTCGGCCTCGGCGCGACGTTCGCCATCGTCAAGCAGAGCGTCCCGCCCGAGGAGTTAGCGACGGGATTCGCCAGCACCGAGACCTTCCGCCGGACCGCGTTCCTCCTCGGTCCCCTCCTCGCGGCGGGCCTGCTGGCGGTCTACGAGTTCGGCGTCGGCTTCCGGTACGTGCTGGCGGTCGCGGCCGGGTTCGGTCTGGTGGCGACCGTGGCCCAGCACCTCCTCTACGACGCCAGCGAGGACTCGTTGGGCAAGTCCTTCGAGGGCGTCGAGCAGGTGCTGTCGGACCTCCGAGGGATGCCCGCGGTCCTGCGACCCCTACTGGTCGGCGACACGCTGGTCAGGTTTGCGAACGGGATGATTTACGTCTTCGTCGTCCTCGTGGTGACGAACGTCTTGGAGGTCAGCGCGACGCTCCCCGTGGTCGGCTACCTCGGCCCGGACGCCTTCTTCGGGGTCCTGCTGGCGGTCGAGATGGCGGTCGCGCTGGTGGTGATGATTCCCGTCTCGAAGGCGGCCCGCCGGTTCGGCCTCAAGCCGGTCGTCGCACTCGGATTCGTCGTCTACGCCGTCTTCCCGGCTTTGCTGGTCAACGCGCCCGAGGGCGGCCTGACCGTCGCCGGTATTCCGCTCTCGGAGACCGCGCTCGTCACGCTCCTGTTCGGGGTTTCCGGGCTTCGATTCGCCGGTCTGCCAGCGCACAAGGCGCTCATCGTCGGCCCGGCCGAGGAGAACGCAGGGGGTCGGGTCGTCGGGTCGTACTACCTCGCGCGGAACGCGGTGGTCATCCCGAGCGCGGCCATCGGCGGGTGGCTCTACGGCCTCTCGCCGGGCGGGCCGCAGTTGGCGTTCGGGCTTGCGACCGCGATTGGACTGGTCGGGACGGGGTACTTTCTCGCGTTCGGGAAGGAGCTACCGGCCTATCAGTGACGGCGACGTGACTGCTCGGAGACGCGCTCGCGCTGTCGGCCCGCGTACAACAGCGACCAAACGAGAAACAGTGTGCCGAACCACCCGACCGCGACGAAGACGAGCGTGCCTGGCGGAATAGAGACGACCATGCGTCAACCGAGAGCGCAGAGAGACTTTCCTATGCGCCGGGTAATTCGAGAATCGGCGTCACAAACTTGCCGAGCTCGGCGTCTCGATCTGTGCTGTTCCCGACAGCCTCAGTTCCGCCACGGCGAGTGACTGGCCGAAGGAACACTGACCGTCGTACTTTCTCGCGTCTGGGAAAGAACCGCCTGCATATTCGTAGCGTCGTCATTCGGTACTGAGCGGTCAGAACGGAAAGGAAGTATGTTCCCTGACTCAGACTCCCCACTGGCATCGCCAGTGAGTCGCCCCTGCCAGATGTGACGACGTCCGAGATTACCGTGTGACCGAACATAATAGTAACGGTTAGATGGAGGCGTATCGGAGATATTTTTGTTATCGACTATATAGCTACGCCTGCCGGGATGGTAGCCCCTGTCGAATCGTGGCGAAACCCCGGTCGAAGAGGAAGTATGTTCCCGGACGACAACGAAGACGACCAGGCAGTACCCGAACGGCTTCTCAAGTGGGTTCGCGTAGTGGCTTACGCCCTCATGGCGGCCTACTACGGAGGGCGAGTGATTTTCCTCCAAGCCGAGTAAGGAAACCGAACCCGGTTCTTTCTTTCTCGCGTGTCGTCCGGTAAACACAGTAAAACGGCTTGCAAGCCTGGAAGCGTTCCCGAACTCCTTTCACCGACCCGAGAATACCGACCGACAGATGTCCTTCCGCGCCTCCTTCGCCGACCTCCGAGAGTTCGACCGGGCCGTCTTCGTCGTGGCCGCGGCGCGGTTCGTCAACGTTCTCGGGTCGGGCATCGTCTATCCCTTCGCCACGCTCTACTTCTACGGCGAGGTCGGCATCGCGTTCACGCTGGTCGGTACCGGCCTGTTCGCCAACAGCGTGGCCACCGCGGGCGGGAACGTCGTCGGCGGGTACCTCGCGGACCGCTGGGGTCGCAAGCCCGTGATGGTGACGAGTATGGCGCTGTCGGCCCCGACGCTGGCGGCCTACGCGCTGGTGACGACTGCACCTGGATTCATCGCGGCGGCGACCGCGGCGGGCCTCGCGGCCGGACTGTTCGCACCGGCGAGTCAGGCGATGGTCGCGGATCTGACCCCGGACGCCGACCGCGAACAGGCCTACGGACTCCTGAAGGTCGCCAGCAACGCCGGGTTCGGGTCGGGATTCGTCGTCGGCGGCGTCCTCTACGGCATCGCCCAGACCGCCGTGTTCGTCGCCGACGGCCTGACCAGCGGCGTGGTCGCAATCCTGCTCGCGGTCGCACTTCCGAGGGTCGCGGCGGCGGGCGAAGAGACCCCGGCGGGCGCTGAGAGTTCGCTCGCCGCGACCCTCCGAGAGTGGAGTCGCGCGGTCACCCAGCCCACGATTCTGGCGCTCGCGGTGCTGAACGTCGGGTTCGCAATCGCCTACGCTCAGATGCAGAGTACGGTGCCCGTCTTCGCCGAGGAGACCTTCGGCCTGACCAGCGAGCAGTTGGGCACCCTCTACGTCCTGAACCCGCTGGTCATCGTCGTCTTCCAGATGCCCGCCGTCGCGTGGGTCAAGGCGTGGCGGCGGACCCGCGGCCTCGCGCTCTCGGCGGGGTTCTGGGCCGCGAGTTTCGTCGCCATCGTGCTGGCCCAAGGCGCGCCCTTCCTCCTCGGGGTCGGACTCGTCGGCGCGTTTCTGGTCCTCCGGACCGTCGGCGAGATTCTGCACGCGCCGCTCATCACCGCGCTGGCGAGCGACGCGGGCACGGTCGAGGAGCGCGGGTCGCAACTCTCGGTGCTGGAGGTCGCCAAGCGACTCGGGTTCGGCATCGGCCCGGTGGTCGGCGGCGCGTTTTTCGACTACGGCGTCGAGGGACTGCTCTGGCCCGCGCTGGTCGGGATGAGCCTCCTGCTTGGGGTCGGCGTGCTGTCGCTGGAGCGGCGGGTTCCTCCGTCTGCGAACGGTCGGGGTGAGGCGGCGGACCGAGGACTCGATGGCTGATATTCCTCACCACTCCGGCGCGCGCGAGCAACGTGCGCGAGGTCTTCGTGAGCGGAGCGAACGAAGGCTCGGCAGAGCGTGTCTCTGCCGGCGGACGAGTGACGATTCGGAAGACGAGCGAAGCGAGTCTTCCGGAGCGAACGAGGAGGCTGGGGAGGACGAGGTGCGGGGCGGTGCTGTGCGGTCGCGGTGATTCCTGTGTTCGAGCCCGAAGCTAGTTACCTCGACTCTGAGAATCATATATCGGTGTTAAACATATATGAATACATGTGAAAGACAATAAAACAATTCTTAGTGCCAAAAACCGACGCGCCTTTCATCCGGCGCTCCTAACCTCCGAGCGTGTCAGAGAGCGTCCCCGACCGGCCGCGAGCCAACTTCGCGGCGGCGCTAAACGTCCGCCAGAACGCGGTTCGCGGGTTCGCGTTCGCCCTGCTCATGACCGCGACGGTCCTCGCGCTGTTCGTCTTCCTGCCGGGGACGCGCCAGCCGACGCCCTACTATCTGGGACTGGGATTCGTCCTGCTCACGACGCTGGGCGCGCTGGCGACGACGGTGCTGACGCTCGTGTCGGCGTATCGGCTGGCGAAGGAGGAGGGACTACAGGACGGACCGCGACTGGACGAGCGCCAGTAGGAACCTCCTCGGCGCGATTCCGTCGATACAAAGTCCAGACGCGGATACGTTCGCCACTATATTCAGAAAGTAAACATTAACTCGGTCCCGGAAGTCGTGTCGGCTATGCGAGAGTACCTGTATCTGGGCGCGGCTATCGCCGCCGAGGTTACCGGCACGACCGCGCTCAAATTCTCGGACGGGTTCGAGAACGTTCTCCCGACGCTCGTGGTCGTGGTCGGCTACGTCGGGTCGTTCTACCTCCTGAGTCTCACCCTCCAAGAACTCCCGATAGGCCTCGTGTACGCGACGTGGTCCGCGGTGGGTATCGTGGCCGCCGCGCTCGTCGGCGTCGCGTTCTTCGAGGAGTCCATCGACCTCGCCGGAGTCGTCGGCATGGCGCTCATCGTCGGCGGCGTCCTCGTCCTGAACCTCCTCTCGGAGTCGTACTCGCCAGCGCACTAGCGGGAAGAAACTGCGAAGCCGACCGCTCTACTCCGCCGAGTACTCCGACCCCGTCAACTCCGCCAACCGCTCCGCGCCCGACCGGGTTCCCTTGGCGATGAACACGTCACCTGCGCGGAGTTCCGTCTCGGGGCCGGGCTGAATCACCCAGTCGCGCTCGCCGTCGGCCGACCGCCGGACCGCGATGACGCCCATTCCGGTCTCGGTCTTGACCGCGCGGTCGCCCAGCGTCACGCGGTCGAACTCGCTGTCGGGCGCGACCGTCAGGCGGACGATGACCTCGTCGCTCTCCTTGACGGCCTGCTCGACGACCGGGTGGGTGCCGAGACCCCGGAGGACGCCCTCGCTGATTTCGACCGCGGCGTCGCTGATGACCTCGGTGGCGTTGGCCAGATGGACCAGTCCACGGAGCGAGACCGGGTCCTCGACGCGCGCCGCAGCGCGGAGCGTCCACGCCTCGAAGCGCGACTGGAGGGCGTCGACCTCGGCTTCGAGTTCGACCACCTCCTCGGCCACCTCCTTGCTGTCGAAGAGGACGCTCCCGTAGGCCAAGTCCACCGCGAGTTCGCTGATGTTCTTCATCAGGACGATGGAGTCCACGGCGCGCTCCAAGTCCTGAATGCCGGGTTCCGGCGGATCCGGCGGGTCGTACTCCTCGCCGGTCGCGCGCCGGTAGAGGTCCGCGATGCCCTCCTCGGGGCCGCGGAGGAGGAGCGTGTCCTCGGCGCGAAGGTCGGTATCGCGGTCGGGGTTGGTGAGCCAGTCGTCCCCGCGACGGATGGCGATGACGCGCACGCCGGTCTCGGTCTCGACGTTCAGGTCGCCGAGGGTTCGGTCCGCGAGGTCCGAGGTATCTGTGACCTCCGTGCGGACCAGCGTCTCGACCGCCTCGGGGAGCGCGGCCCGCATCGCCTCGGGCAGGCCGATGTCCTCCAAGACGACCTTGGCGATGTCGCCCGCGGCGTCGCTTATCTTCTCGGCCGCGCCGACCACGCCCAGCACGGGAGCCAACTGCTCGGCGTCCTCCGGGCTTCTGGCGGCCATCAAGAGGCTCATCCGGGCCTGCATCTGCAGCACGTCCATCCGGGCTTCGAGGTCCAGCACCTCGCGGGCCACGTCGTCGCTCCCGTTGAGGACCGCGGAAAACGAGAGGTCGATGAGGAGTTCGGCGGTGTCTTTCATCTCCGCCAGCACTTCCTTGACGCTGACGGGCTCGTACTCGACTTCGCCGCCGGACGGGTCCATGTCGGAACGTTGTACGTCTCCCGATAAAAACGTTCGTAGATGGTTGAATGGCGGGCGTTCGTAAGAGGAAAGAAAGATAATGCTTTTCCGGTCTTGCCGAGAAGTATCAGGGTATGTCAGAAGAGGTCAAGAAAGGGTTGGAGGGCGTCGTCGTCGCAGAATCAGCACTCAGCTTCATCAATGGCGACGAGGGTCGTCTGATTTACCGCGGCTACGAGATCGAAGACCTCGCGCAGAAGGCGAGCTACGAGGAAGTGCTGTATCTGCTCTGGCACGGCGAACTCCCCACCGAGGACGAGCTCGCCGACTTCTCCGAGTCGATGGCCGCCGAGCGCCAACTCGACGAGGACGTTCTCGACACGGTCCGGAAACTCGCCGAGGCCGACGAGGAGCCGATGGCCGCGCTCCGGACCGCGGTGTCGATGCTCTCGGCCTACGACGCCGACGACTCGTCGTCCGAGCCGACCGACCGCGAGGTCAACCTCCGGAAGGGCCAGCGCATCACCGCGAAGATCCCGACCATCGTCGCGGCGTTCAAGCGCATCCGGAACGGGAACGACCCGGTCGAACCCCGCGAGGACCTCGGCCACGCCGAGAACTTCCTCTACATGCTCAACGACGAGCAACCCGACGAAGTGCTGGCCGAGACGTTCGACATGGCGCTGGTCCTCCACGCCGACCACGGCCTGAACGCCTCGACGTTCTCCTCGATGGTGACCTCCTCGACGCTCTCGGACCTCCACAGCGCCATCACGAGCGCGGTCGGCACCCTCGCCGGACCGCTCCACGGCGGCGCGAACGCCAACGTGATGAAGATGCTCAAGGAACTCGACGAGAGCGGCAAGGACGCCAAGACGTGGGTCGACGACGCCCTCGACCGCGGCGAGCGCATCATGGGCTTCGGCCACCGCGTCTACAACGTCAAGGACCCCCGCGCGAAGATTCTCGGCGAGAAGAGTGAGGAACTCGGCGAGGCCGCGGGCGACACCAAGTGGTACGAGATGTCGGTCGAAATCGAGGAGTACATGAAAAACGAGAAGGGGCTGGCCCCGAACGTGGACTTCTACTCCGCCTCGACCTACTACCAGATGGGCATCCCCATCGACCTCTACACTCCCATCTTCGCCATGTCCCGCGTCGGCGGGTGGATCGGCCACGTCCTCGAGCAGTACGAGGACAACCGCCTGATTCGGCCGCGCGCGAAGTACACCGGGTCGAAGCAGGAGAACTGGGTCCCCATCGAAGAGCGGTAAATAGAACGCCTGTTTTCGATTCTCTTTTGCTTAGTCGTTCAGCTCTGAGTACCCGTCAACTGATTCTCAGCAATACTGTTCCGACTCCTCCGGGAATCCGTGGAAGAGTACTTTCATCGATTCAGAAAGACGATTCCGCTGGCTTTCGGGGAGCCAGCACCCCACTACACCAACTGCATTCGTGACTATATCGCCTACAAATGTAAATTGTCGGGTAGAGAAATGAGAAACGTCTCTATCGCTACGAATAGCTACTCCGAGTCGTCGTCATCCGACTTCCGTTTTTCCACGAAGTTGATTTCGTATCCTTCGTCGGAGTCCTCTTCTTCATCAGCCATGTTCACATTTCAGTCGTCGTTATACAAGTATCTTCCGTAGGATAGAGAAACTACGACCAGTAAAACAATCACGTAGTCCAACGACGGCGGGAAGTTCCGAATTATCGTCCGCGGAACGAGCGCGGCAAAGAGAAGAATTGCCGCCGCGGAAGACCATAATGCGTTTCGGAAGTGCTTGACCTCAGTATCGTACGAAGACTTAGAATACTCGACCATTTTCTGGAAGGCAATCATGAGATTGCGATAATGCTCGACTCGGCCTCCCTCTTCTTCCACAAGCCGGTCGATTTGGTCTGCCGCTCCCGAACCGATACCATTCGTGAACTTGCGGGGGCGATATACTTGGAGACAACAGCCAAGGGAAAGTAGTAGTGCCCCAGTTCCGGCAAGTACTAACGGAACACCGGTTATTTGCTGCGAGAGACTTGTCGCTGAAACCACGATACTAACCGCAAGAATGTCGATTTTGGCTAGGTCTATCGCTCGTTGATTGAGTTGGTGTTGGTCCGACAGCTGGTTCTCAACTGTGTTCTGAAGTTCCTCGTACCCGGTTCGATAGATTTCCGATTTCTCGTCGTCGTTCATCCGTAGTAGTCTCTGAACACGACATGCTTCGTTGCTGAACGCACTAACCCGATATTTGATAAATCTGCATCAGTATAGTTAAAATTGACTATTTATGCATCCTCCACACTCCCCCGCTCCTCCATCATCTCGGCCGCCTTGTCGGCCCATCCACCCCACCGGAACCCCGCTGCGACCACCAGCAACGCCCACGCGAAGTACAACACGATGCCCGCGTAGACCGCCTCGACGCCCCATCCGAGGCGCACGCCGAGGAGCCACGGAAACCCGACCATGAAACCGAACATCCCGGTGGTCCGGGCGACGAAGGGCGTCCGGGTGTCGCTTCCGCCCTGCAAAGCCCCCGAGAGGACGACGTAGAGGACGAGGAGGGGCGAGGCCAGACCGTAGACCCGAGCGAAGTCCACGGCGTAGTCGAGGGTCGCGGGGTCGTCGGTGAACAGGCGAACGAACCACTCCGCGCCGAAGAAGAGCGCGAGGCCGATGGTGCCGACCGTTACGAGGCCGAGTGCCGAACTCGCCCAGCCGTCGAACCGGGCGCGGTCCGGGTCGCCTTCGCCGAGCGCCTGCCCGACGACGACGCTGGCGGCGACGTGGTAGCCCCGCGAGAGGGGACTCGTGACCTGCTGGTGCATCCGGCGACCGATTTGGTAGGCGGCGTTGACCTCGGTGCCGAACGCGAGTAGGATGGAGTTGAAGGGGAACTCGGCGATGGTCGCCGCGAGGCCCTCGGCGATTCGAGGCGCGCTGACCGACAGCAGTTGCTTGGCGATGGTGGGGCTGGTCGGCCGGGCGAAGGAGGCGTCGGCCCATGGTCCGTGAATAGCCGCCAGCAGTGCGACCGCGGTGAACAGGTTGCCGAACGCGGTGGCGACGCCGATGCCGACGATTTCCCACCGCGGGAAGGGACCGACGCCGAGGCCGAGCGCAATCGTCCCACCGATGTTGAGGAGGTTCGAGACGACGTTGACGTACATCGGCGTCCGGGTGTCGCCGGTTCCCTGAAGCGAGCGGGCGGCGATGAGTGCGACGTGTCTGGCAGGCGCGGTAGCGAAGATGACCGCGAGGTAGGTGCCACCCATCTCGGCGACGTTTTCTGGTGCGCCGAGGAGGGCGATGGCGTCCGTGCCAGCGAGAAAGCCGAACAGGACGAACGGAATCCCCGCCAGAGTCCCGACGAGGAGGGCCTGCGTGATGGCCTCGTCGCGGTTCGCGGTGGCCTTGGTTCCTGTGTCGTCGGCGTCTCCTCGGGCCTGCTCCGACGCGCCGGTGTCCTGACTCGACAGGGCGATGGCTCCGCTTCCGAGGCCGAGACCGATGCGGAGCGGGAGGCGGGCGAACAGGTCGGCGAGGCCGATGGCCGCGACCGCGGCGGGCGAGAACAGGCCGGTCACCACGATGTCGGTGGTCCGCATCAGCGTGCGGAGGACCTGCTCGGCCATCACGGGCCACGACAGCGAGAGGACGCGCCGCCAGACCGCGAACAGGCGAGTACGGACGGACTCGGCCCGGCTAGTCTCGCCTCGGCTGGACTCGGCCATGCGTGGTTCGCTCGTGCGACGGAATCGGGTTTAGTGTATCGGAAATCGTGAGTGGATCGGCCGTCAGCTTTACGTCAGACATCTCCGTGTGCCATCCGTCAGACATCGGTCCGACCCCGACGCATTCCTGCGGTTCTACTTTCACTCCGTCCACGGTGGCTTTAAGTGTCTGCCGTGACAGCGTCTAAGTGCGCGTCACACGCTTCGCGCCCACTTCCCCCTTTCCCCCTGTTCCAACTTCGGTAGCGACGGCTATCGCCTGTGGCAGTCGTGGTCGTCACGACTGTTTGGTAAACTGTTAATGAGGCACCGCGATTAGTTCGAGCCATGATAGAACTCTCGGACGTTCTCGACGCTCGGGTGCGAGTCGAGGAGACGGCCCGGCGGACGCCGCTGGACTACACCCACACGTTCTCGGACATGACAGGGGCAGAGATGCACCTGAAGCTGGAGACCTTCCAGCGCACCGGGTCGTTCAAGATTCGGGGCGCGACGAACCGCGTCAAGACGCTTTCGGACGACGAGAAATCTGCGGGCGTCGTCACGGCGAGTGCGGGCAACCACGCGCAGGGCGTGGCGCTGGCGGCGACCAAGAGCGGCGTGGACTCGAAAATCGTGATGCCGGAGAACGCGCCCATCTCGAAAATCAAGGCGACCCGCGACTACGGCGCGACGGTGGTCCTCCACGGCGACGACTACGACGAGGCCGCCGAGAAGGCCCACGAACTCGAAGCCGAGGAGGGCCGGACCTACGTCCACGCCTTCGACGACGACATGGTGATGGCCGGGCAGGGCACCATCGGGCTGGAAATCATCGAGGACCTTCCGGAGGTCGAGACGGTCGTGGTCCCCATCGGCGGGGGCGGCCTCATCGCTGGCGTCGCCACCGCCATCAAGGAGCAGAAGCCCGAAGCGCGGGTCATCGGCGTGCAGGCCGAAGGGGCCTCCAGCGCGGCGACGTCGCTCGACAAGGGCGAGGTCCACACCCTCGACTCGGTGGACACCATCGCCGACGGCATCGCCACCCGGAAGGTCGGCGGCAACACCTTCGAGGTCATCGAGGAGCGCGTGGACGAGGTCGTGACGGTCTCGGACTCGGAAATCGCCATCGCGGTCACCCACCTCCTCGAACGCGCCAAGACGCTGGTCGAGGGTGCCGGGGCGGTCCCCCTCGCGGCGCTCCTCTCGGGAGCCATCGAGTACGACAAGGACGAAGTCATCGTGCCCATCCTCTCGGGGGGCAACATCGACATGAACACCCTCACGACGGTCGTGATGCGCGGACTGGTCGAGACCGGCCGGTACGTCAAGGTCCGGACCGTCCTCAAGGACCGCCCCGGCGCGCTCGACGACCTGCTGGACGTGATTTCGGCCCAGCAGGCCAACATCTACGGCATCCAGCACGACCGGACCTCGCGGGACATCGCCATGAACGCCGCAGAGGTCGAGTTAGACCTCGAAACCCGCGGCCGGGATCACGTCGAGGAACTGCTGTCTGCGCTCCGCGAGGAGGGCTTCGACGTGGAAGTCATCGCGTAGTACCGCGATTGCGGCCGAACCGGCCTTCGGGCGCTCGGTGGAACAGCCACCAGCGAACGCTCGGTGGAACAGCCGACAGGTCGCGCCCGGCGAACCAGCCGAATTCCTGGTGGACTGAAAGGGCGAGCGGGGTTCGCGGGCCGACAGGCCCGTGGTCGTCTCAGCGACCCCTATCCGGAGCGAACGAAGTGAGCGAGGAATATGTCGCTGAGCGACCGTCACGCGAGCGGAGCGAGTGTGACCTCGGAAGTCACAGCCCGCGCAGGCCGAAGGCCGAGCAGGAATGTCTTCCGGCGGCGAACCGCGCGAGGGCTTTCTAAACGCTACTTCTCCGATTCTACTGACGCTCGGAGAATTCCGCAGGCCGTGTCGAAGAGTATCGAGAACTCACGAACGATTCCACTCAGTCGGTCCCGCCTACGTTTAAGTGCCATAGCGCGAATGATACGTACATGAAGCGAATCATCAGCACGCAGGACGCGCCCGAGGCGGTCGGCGCGTACAGTCAGGCGACGACCAACGGCGACATGGTCTTCACCGCGGGCCAGATTCCGATGACGCCCGACGGCGACCTGCTGGACGACGAGGAGATCGCGGTCCAGACCCGCCAGAGCCTCGAAAACGTCAAGGCCATCCTCGAAGAGGAGGGCCTGACGATGCAGAACGTTCTGAAGGTCACCGTCTTCCTCGACGACATCGACGACTTCGACGAGATGAACGAGGCCTACAAGGAGTACTTCCAGGACAACCCACCGGCCCGGAGCGCCGTCGAGGCGGGCAACCTCCCGAAGGGCGTCGGCGTCGAGATCGAGGCCATCGCCACCAGCGAGTAACGTGGCGCTGAAGGTGGACGTGCGCCCTAGAGTGAAAGCCAGTCTCCTCTGGGGACTGGTCGGCCTGTTCGCGTTTCTGGTCGCGCTTCAGGGGTACGAACTGGCAACGGGGTACCGCTACGCCCTGACGGTCAAGTTCGGCGTAGCGCTGGCCGTCGGCGTCGGCGCGACGGGACTGGCGTATCTGGCCGAGGGCAAGTTGTTCGGGTAGCGGGCGGCCGAAAGACAACTGGTCATTTGCTTCGGCATTGTTCTATTAGGGCAGGGAAATAAGATTGTGTCTCTTCTGCGGAGGGGTTCGCGCGGCCACGCACGGAGCCGTCGAGTCGCGGCTCGTCTTCGACGCGCCGCTCGCTGCGAAAGAAAAGGGAAGGGTTTAAACGCACGACGGGACTACCTTCGCATGAGCCAGGATGGCCGAACGGTAAGGCGCACGCCTGGAAAGCGTGTTCCCTTACGGGATTCAGGGTTCAAATCCCTGTCCTGGCGTTGTTCCGTTAATTATACCGCGAGCGCCTCGTGAGTTCACGACGTCGTGAGGTGGGAAGTGGAGAAAGATAGCTTCGAGCACCGACGGAATCCACGGCGAACCGCCTATACTTCGACGTACAGTTCGCCGTCTTCGACAATCGTGTCGTAGGTGGGGAGATTGTACTTGGTCGGAGCGACGTGCTCTCCCGTTTCGAGTTCGTACTCCCATCCGTGCCACGGGCAAGCGACGGTCGGTACGTCCGAGTCCTGTGATAACTCCCACGCGTCTTTACTCTTCGTCGAGTCGAGCGGATTCAGCATTCGGCCCTTGCACATCGGTCCACCCTGATGCTGACAGTAGTTACTGATGGCGTAGAATTCTTCGCTCCCCCTGAAGATAGCGAGACTCTGTCCGTCGATATCCACGAGCAATCGGTCCCCCTCTTCCATGTCGTCTACCGACGTGACGTGGTAGACCGTGGACTCCGAAGACGAATCGCCCCGTTCCGTGTCGTCCGTCGAAGCGTCAGTCATGTTGGTCGATGTCGAAAACGTCCAGGGCCGTTTTCCCGGCGATCTTTTCTCGCTCTGCCTCCGGAAGTCGTTGCAAACGATTCATGACGTCTTCGGTGTTGTCGAAGTCGAAGTGGGGGTAGTCGGTCGCAAACATCAGGCTGTCCGATCCGACGAGTTCGACCACGTACTCCACGTATTTCTGCTCTTGGACGGCTTCGAACGGCTGAGAGCTGAAGTAGAATTGGTCTTCGATATACTCGCTCGGCATCTTCTCGAGCATCGGCGCATCGCTACGGTGGTTGAGATACTCGTTGTCCAGTCGCCGCATCATGAACGGAATCCACCCGACACCGGCCTCCTGCATCACGATTTTTAGGTTCGGGAACTCGACCGGAATCCCCTGTACGATCATATCCGCGAGATGGACCATCTGTTGCATCGGGTGAAGGGTCGCGTGACACGTCAGATTCCGGCTGAACTCTTGGAAGAGTTGTGGAAAAGCGGTCATTATCGTCGTAACGGCGTTGTGCATCACTATCGGCAGTCCCGCCTCCTCCGCGGCCTCGTATATCGGATGATACCGGCGATTCCCGAGGGGCGGGTGAACGCCGCCGCTCGGAATTCCCACGCTCACGAACTCGTCCGCGTCTTTTCTGTCTCGTATCTCGGCCGCGGCGGTCTCGGGGCGCTGTGGCGCTACCAGTATCGAGCCGTAAATTCCCTTCTCCGAGTCGAGAATCTCGTTCGATGCCCACTCGTTGTACGCGTTCGCTAATGCGGTCGCAAATTCGTCGTGATGGACACTACCGAGATGCATGCAGTTGGACGGCTGGATGAGCGCGTAGTCAATATCGAACTCGGCCATCGCGTCGCTGACATCCTCCCGGGTTTGCACCTGCCGCGGAGACTGCTTGCCCATTCGGTCGGGAGCGAACCACCCCGCTTGAGGGAATGGATCCCGGTACTCCTCGCCGTAGTCGCGCTCGTACAACGTCTTGTACGGGTCTACGAGATACGGTACGAGATGTTCCATCCCCTCGTTGAGGTGAAAGTCCGTGTCGAAAACGATGGGACCGTCGTTGTCTACTTCGCCCATACGCAATCAAGTAATCTAGCTCATTATAAATTAAACGGAAATAGTCATTTATTAATAGATTCAAGTTTTGGTTACAAGGTCGGAGGATAGACTCGAAGTCACCAGCAGTTATGAGAGACCACCGAAACGAGCAGGGTCCCGCCGTTCTTTCACGTCCGCTAAATCGGCGTCTTCGCTGATTTCTTCAAAATCGACAGCCATATATATCTAATCAAGTTATGGGAGGAGTAAAGCATATGTCCATCGGTGCGTTCAGAATGCGTACTTTTCGCCCCTTGAACGCCAATCCGCGTTATACATCACGTAGATATAATATTCGTCCTCACGGCGTGTTCCGTAATTGCGACTGTATATCAGAGAATGCATCCACCATGTCAGCACCAAAGGGTTCGATGGTTTTCCATAGTCAGCGTCCGCGTGAAGATGCAACGACACGGAGTGCTGGCCGTCTCTGGCCGACGCATCGGTCGAAACCGATACGTAGCGATGCCGAGTCGGACTTTGTTATCGCCCCTCGCGGAGGAGACAGATGAGTGAGATAGAAGAGTTCCCGAAGGAGAGTACAACGGGCTATCCCTCTCTCTGGCGGAATCCGGACTTCCTCAAGTTCCTCTCCGGGGAATTCATCACGAACCTCGGAGATAGCCTCTATAGTGCCGCTATCCTCTGGTTGGTCTTCCAGTTGAGCGGTTCGACTTTCCTGACCGGCGTGGCAAACTTTCTGTTGCTCCTCCCGTGGCTATTACAGTTCGTTGCCGGTCCCATCATCGACCGATTCTCGATCAAACACGTTCTGGTGCTGATGCAGTTCGTGCAGGGGATCACAATCCTCACGCTCCCTGTTGCGAAGTACACCGGCCACCTATCTGTCGGACTCATCCTCGCAGTAATCCCGGTCCTCTCGCTGATGACGCTGGTACTCTCTCCAGTCCAGACTGCTCTCGTCCCCCGAATCGTCACCTCCGACAGACTCTCAAAGGCGAACTCGACGCTCGCGACGGCTACGCTCGGACTAGATACCGTCTTCGAAGCGTTCGGCGCACTCCTGATTCCCGCCTTCGGCGCGATAAAGCTGTTCGTCGTGGATTCGCTCACGTTCCTCGTGTCGGGTCTACTGTTTCTGGGCATGACTATCCCGCGGGTAGAAAATAGCGACGAGGAGTCCGAAGAGTCCGAAGAGTCCGAAGAGTCCGAAGAGGCGGGTTTCTCGGGGTACGTCAACGACCTGCGGGAGGGAATCTCCATCCTCCGGGGAACGGTCTTCGTGGATATGATGTTTACCTCGGCGGTATTTCACTTTGCGCTGGGTATGATGCTCGCAATTCTCCCGGCCTTTGGTTCGCTACGCGGCGGGCCAACGATGTACGGACTGTTACTCGGAGCGTTCGGCGTCGGGCGGATGGTGGGAACGGTAGTTGCTCCCCGACTTGAATCCGTCCCGTACGGTCGGTGGAAGGCGGTTGCGTACGTCATCTCGGCCGCCCTCTGGGTCGGCTCCGTGTACTCGTCGTCGACGGTACTCACCGTCGGACTGTTCGGTCTCGCGTGGATTCCGGCTGGCGTCAACGGCGTACTGGTCTCGACACTAAACCAGAGGGTGTTCCCCAAAACGATTCTCGGCCGTATCTCCTCGGTCAAGGGTACGGCGTCCACGGCCACCTTGCCGGTCGGGTCGCTGGTCGGCGGATTTATCGCCAACTACTTGGGAACGCCGACGACGATGGGCTTGGCAGCGTTCGGCTTCTGCTTTACCGGCGTCTTCTTCGCGTTGCGGCCGTCCCTCCGCGAGCTACCCGCAGTTCGGAACGCCGACCGGTCGGACTTCAATATCGGCGATATGAGAAGCGCGGACGACTGATTACGACACGTGAGTACCGCCCAATCGAGAAAAGACTCCTCCCCTAGTCGTCAAAGACGTTCCGTACCTCGGACGTCGTCGGGTGTTCGCCAAACTTCTCTTTGTGGAAGTACTCGGCCATGTCGAAGTCCGCTTGTTCGTCGATGTCGACAGCTTCGATTTCGTCCATCTCGTAGAGTTTTGGGCTTTCACCGATTCTATTGTCCTTCTTGCGGAAAGACGACTCGGAGAAGAAATACATGTTGCTGTTCTCCTCGTAGAGCGGTTCGAGCTTTTGTGTCATCGTCAGCCGTTCGTCGTTGACGTGATTTATCGGGGTTTGGTCTTGCGACCAGAAGAATTTCCGATGTGGAGTCACACTAAAGAGAGAATCGAAGTCCTCGGCGTTGCGAAACTCACGAAAGGCGTCCTCGATAGTTCTCGGCGAGAGCAACGGATTCGTACAATGGGTTTGGAGATACCAATCCGAGTCTGTCTGGTCAATATCGTATTCGATTATCCGGTTCATAGAAACCTCGTCTCCCCGAATCCGTTGCGGTCGCTCGTGGACTGTGACGTCGAAGTGTTCACGTACTCCCTTGGAGATTCGATCTGAGTCCGTGTTTACGATGATTTCGTCGATAGTAGGGGTCATCTCTAAAGTCGTTAGAATCCAGTAGAACAACGGACGGCCGTTAAACTCCTTGATATTTTTACCAGGAATGCGCTCGCTGTGTCCCTTCATCGGGACGAGAGCGGTCAGCGTATCGGACATAGGCACTAAACTGTACTTCCTACGTTTATTTTTTCCGGTGTAAATATAATAATATAGCTGTGGAAGATACAAGGATTCTGTGTAACTGTCTCGGTTCGTCACCTACAATGACTCGAAATGCAGGCTTCGAGGGAGATTCTTCTCGGCCAGCGACGATACCGCCGGGCGGCACGGATTGAACTCGGCCAGTAAATTGGGGTAGAATCGCATCACTACTTACTGGACTAACACTATGTGTAATCAGCAATCTTTATGCAAACAGACATCACCTAATTACAATTATGAGTGAATATCCTAAAAGCACGTCAGAAGTTCCAAACAGGACTCACGACGTCGTGTATCGCTCTGACGACGAGTACTGCGCGTTCCCGTTCTTGGGAGGGCTATGGAAGTTCGGTGACGGGGAAATCCTGACAGCGTTCTTCACTATCGACTGTGATTACTCCGTCAGGGGGCAGGGAGAACACGAGCGATTGGGACGATTCGGATCGATACGAGGGATGCGAAGTTTCGATTCGGGCAGAACGTGGGTCGAAGACGGCGAGATAGCCGACCTTCCAGAAGTCGCCGACACCGTGATGTTCGGCTTAGACGCTCGACCGACGTCGTTCGATTTGAACGACGACGAGACGATACTCGCAAGTTTTTCGGCCCCTCATCAGGAGCCAAGCCACAACCATCCGTGGTTCATGATCTCGAATAATAAGGGTCAAGAGTGGACGAGGGCGTTTCCTTTCCCGAAGTTCGAGTTCAAGTCCGTGTACGGCCAGCCAAATTACGTAACCAGACCTGATGGAGCGTGCCTGCTGATGATGCCCGTCATCAGGGACGACCTCGACCACGACCAGCAACGACCTGCTGTCTTCGCTTCGTTCGACGGAGGGAGTTCGTGGAGTTTCCTGTCGTTCATCACCGAAAAGCGTTCGTACGGGATGATCCATCCGTCCCCATTGGTATTACCGGATGGGACGATTCTAGCGGCGGTCCGCGCGAATCCCGAGTCTGATACCGCTTGGACGGAGATTTATCAGTCGGAGGACAAAGGCCGTTCGTGGTCGAGGTTGTCACGACCGAACGACCACGGTGCGCCGGGGACGCTCACCTTATTAGACGACGGGCGGATTCTCCTCGTGTACGGGTACCGAAAGCCGAGCTACGGAGTCAGATGTAGAATCAGCGAGGATGGTGGGAAATCGTGGGGTAAAGAGTGGATTATTCGGCAGGGTGGCGGAAGTGTCGATTTAGGCTATCCGCGGACTATCCAGCTTTCTGATGGGAAGGTTCTCACCGTGTACTACTTCAACGAGAAGGAAGCCGAAGTCTCACTCCGAGGAACGGGGGTTCGGTACATCGCTTCGACCATCTTCGAGGCCCCCTCGTAACTACTCAGGTCTCGCAAAGATAGTGTAAGTGGGTATCTCTGCTTGCCTGCTGATGGGCGGATCACCTTTTCTTCGACACCACTCCATGGGGTAGGTTCGGTGATTACCGACGAGCACGTCATAGTCGTTCTCCTCGAGTATCTCGTGAATCTCCTCGACCTCGGCATCAAAGTGTGAGAGGAAAGCAGGATGTACCTCCACGAAAACGATTGGGTTTTCTGTTGCGACCGTCCTGCGGAGACCTTGTAGCGCTCTGACTTCCAGTCCCTCGATATCTATCGTAACGACGTCCGGTGCCGGATTCGACCGAGTATACGAGTCGATTGCTATCGTTTCTCCGTCCCCGTCGCCGACAGGACTCCGATTCAAGGTGGCTTCGGGATGGTTCTCAGAGCATATTTCCGCTCGTTGCTCGTCAATCTCAAAGAGGTGGAGGTTCTCCTGGGGCACGGAGACCGACCGAGCTACAGTCCCGTTGTATCCGAATCCAGCCCCGATATCGTATAGAACGTCATCGGGCTCCAGAACAGCGGCCAGTGTGTGAACGAGACCCGGCTCGTATCCACCGAACGTTTCGGTCTTACTCGCTAACAGTCCGTCCGAGTCCCTGGAAATCTGCATCGCTACTTCGCCGATTGGGGTCTCGAAGGAAACTTCCTTTGTCTGGATTGAATTCATCCGTCCTACGTGATAAAGGAGTGGCTCGTATGTCGTAATAAAGTTGTCGTCTATTCAGTAATATCCGAGTACTTAGTCGGAAGAGCGAAGCAACCCGGAGTATCTGTATGAAAAGAGAAATGATGAGCGAGGAACACGTGGTCGGACAGAGCAGATGTGTCCACATCGAGTTGGGTTGATACCTCTATTTAGAGTTTCGAGCATTAGTTTTATTAATTAAAGGCGTGACGTAAGAATCGGAGTTCAACATGTCCAAAGCAGAAACTCCTGACGTGGAAGAGCAGATCGTCGACGAAAAGGTCCAGAACGCAGACGAAGTCTCCGGCGTCGAATCCATCGAAATCAAAGAGATGAAATCGATGAACGCCGGCGAGTCCTACTAATCCCGGACCGACGTAGACCACTTCTTTATATTTGATACGCGACTGCCTCAGTACTGGCAAGTACGTCACGAATGAGCATTACTGGCTGACAGGACAATCGGTCAACCCTCTTTTTGGATGACCGCTCCTCCCAAGACTAACACGTCGAGTTCCGTCGAGAAGAAGTCGTCCAGAGCTTCCATCGGGGTATTCACAATCGGTTCGCCGTTGTCGTTGAAAGACGTGTTGAGGAGTACCGGAACGCCGGTGAGGTCGCCGAATTCGGTGAGTAGTCGGTGGTACCGAGAATTGGCGTTTTCCGTAACTATCTGCGGTCGCGTGGTCTGGTCCGCCGAGTGAATGACTGCCGGGATATCTTGCTTAGCTTTCTCGGTCACGTCGAACGCCCGAATCATGAACGAGGCCTGATCGGCATCTACGAGGTACTCGTCGGCCGCGTCGGCGGTCATCGAGGGAGCGAACGGTCGCCACTGCTCGCGGTGTTTGACGTATTCGTTGATGGCGTAGCGCGATTCCTCGGTTCGGGGGTCCGCGAGAATACTACGATTCCCGAGGGCGCGTGGCCCCATCTCCGTTCGGTGTTGGAACCATCCGACGAGAGCGCCATCGGCGATTAGTTCGGCAACGACTCGTTCTAGTTGCTCGGGTTGCGTGTATTTGATTCCCTCTCGCTCTAGTAGTGCCGTAATCTCGTCGTCGGAGTAGCTCGGTCCGTAGTAGACGGTCGACATCGGTTCGACGGAGGTCGGGTCCTCCCCTACGAGGCCCGCACCGAGTGCCAGTCCGGCGTCGTTTGCGACTGGTTGGATGAACGTGTCGGCTACCGATTCCGACTCGATAATCTGCTTGTTCATTTTGCAGTTCAGGACGACACCGCCCGAGAGCGATACGTTCCGACAGTCCAGTTCTGTACAGTACTCTTCGACGATACTCGTCACGGTGTTCTCGAGGAACTTCTGAGCAGTATACGCGAGGTCCCTCTCCCATTGGTCGAACTGCTCAGTACACGTTTTGCGAGGCCGGTCAAACCAAGATTCGAGTCGATTGAGACCGGCCCGCACTCCCGAATCTGTCAATCCAGTTACGTCGTAATCGACTCCGTCGCTTACGTGCTTGTAGAGTTCGTTCTCGATCTGTTCGTTTCGGTTTCCGTACGACGCGAGTCCCATAACCTTCCCTTCGCCGTTCCCGTAGCGAAACCCGAGATACTCTGTGATAGTCCCGAAGAACTGTCCGAGACTGTTCGGGTACTTATACGTTCTGACGCGTTCAAGGCCGCGTTCAGTTCCGTGCCAGACGACCGTTGAGTCCGTTTCCCCACAACCGTCGATTGTGAGAACAGTCGACTGCTCGAACGGGGAGAGATGGAAAGCACTCGCGGCGTGACAGGCGTGGTGGACGCGGGTCGTGACCGGAGGAAGTGGCTCACTCCCATCAAGTTCCCGAAGTTTGGCTTTGACTTCGTCTACTGCGTCGTGCCACAGCGAGAGATACTGGTCGACGACACCCAAGAGGTGGGACACCTCGTCGGGGTCGGTTTCCAACGCTATTTCTCGCTTGTAGTTCGCAATCACGAAGTCCGTATCCAGCCAGAGGTCCGGGTCGTACGGAAGGATAATCTCGTCTAGTTCCGAAAGCGAAACCCCGACAGCCTCTAAACACGACTTGATTGCGTGGTACGGGAAGGTGTTTTGGGCGTGTTTCTCCCGGGTCAATCGCTCCTCTTCGATTCCGTATACCGGAGAATTGCCTTCAAAGATGACAGCAGACGGGTCGTGATCGCCGAATCCGTGCTTCGCAGGTTTAAAGGCCAGCTTATATTCCACCATGAGTACAATTAAGCTGAATCAAATTATATATTTATTCCGTTTATTCAAATCACAAATATCGCTTCGGTTCTCGATAACTTCATCATCGTCAGTCTGTGAAGAGACGCGTACTGTCCGGAGCACACGTCTGACGGTACCAATCAGGGTATCTAAATCGACAGTCGTGCCGACGTCTCGTCGCTGGCTAATCCCGTGGCGGCACCGAGGCGTTGATTCAGTCGGAACCGAACGATTTCGGCGAAGGTTTCCCGATTGAATCGTCGTGTACTGATTGCAACGAGCGTATCTCGAATAATATCGAACGGCATTCGAGCGTACTCCAACCAGCGCTCGTAAGGACTTCGAACGCCGAGCGCAACGTCCGCACACGCCTCGCGTTCGAATCGGTCGTAGATACCGTCAGTCGACTCTTCGTGAATGTGATAGACGCACGCCTCGGCCTCGTACGCGATTTCGTATCCTCGATCCATGAAATATTTCGCCCACTCTATATCTTCGTGGGCGACCAGCGATTCGTCAAACTCGTGATTTTTCCACAGGTCGCGTTTCACGGCGGAACTCGCGTTGTTGGCGAAATAGTCGGGCGGTCGCTGACGGCGTGACTCCGAGGGGAACAGTTCGTCGAACAGCCGTTGTTCAGGGAATTTAGTAGGCTCGCCCCCGGTCTGATTTGTGTACGTCATCGCAACCGACGGTTCACGGAGCGGCGCGACGATGCGTGCAAGCCACGTTTCGTCGGTCGGAATAGCGTGGCCGGAGAGAAAGACGACGAAGTCACCCTGCGCTTTGCGACAGCCGACGTTGAGTGACCGTCCGTAAGTGAACTTCTCCGGGGAGAGATGAACCGTCCGGTCCACGAACGGTTCGGCGAGTTCGACGGTCCCGTCGGTTGACCCCGAGTCGACTAGAATCACTTCGTAGTCATCGTACGCTTGATTAGCGACCGAACGAAGCACTCGGTCGATGTACTTGCGTTCGTTGTAGGTACGAACCACGACACTCGTTTCGACCATATTGCTCTTCAGTTCGACGTAGCGGGAATTCTCGGATAGCTCTCAACTAGCGAACAACCGATAGTCACTCGCCATCATTCTGAGAACGCGACTTATCTGGCAATCTAACGTAGATAATTCCTACTATTTAATTTTTCTATTTTTGTATTAAATATCCGCTGGGCTAAAGATCGTATTAATATTGAGTTTCTCCTCCGCAAAAACGGCGTTTCACTCATGTTACGATACGGACCCCATTATCGGTATATAAATCCCGGCGCTATCACCGACAGAATCCCCAACCGACCTGTGCGAAGGATTCCCAGAGAATCACCCGGCACCGAGTTTCTAACCCGAGATTACCCATCACGACGTGTAACGATCCATCATGTTACCATATGCCTTACAAGCGAACATTTATATAGAAGCACAATCATATCTTCGTCTGAACCATGAGTCAGCGAGGACAGCGAATGCAAGGCCAGCCGATGATCGTAATGTCCGAGGAGTCCCAGCGCGTCAAGGACAAAGATGCGCAGGAACACAACATCAGCGCCGCTCGCGCGGTCGCTGACGCGGTCCGTTCCACACTCGGACCCAAGGGGATGGACAAGATGCTCGTCGATTCGATGGGCGACGTCACCATCACGAACGACGGCGTGACCATCCTCAAGGAGATGGACATCGACAACCCGACGGCCGAGATGATTATCGAGGTCGCCGAAACGCAAGAGGACGAGGCCGGAGACGGCACCACCACGGCCGTCGCGGTCACGGGCGAACTCCTCAAGAACGCCGAGGACCTCCTCGAGCAGGACATCCACCCGACCGCCATCATCAAGGGCTTCCACCTCGCCAGCGAGAAGGCCCGCGAGGAGATCGACAACGTCGCCGAGGACATCGACACCGACGACGAGGAACTCCTCCGCAAGGTCGCCGAGACCTCCATGACCGGCAAGGGTGCCGAACTCAACAAGGAGGCGCTCAGCGAAATCATCGTCAACGCGGTCCAGCAGGTCACCGTCGAGAACACGGTCGACCTCGAGTACGTCAAGACCGAGACCCAGACCGGTCGCGCGGCCAGCGAGTCCGAACTCCTCAAGGGCGCGGTCATCAGCAAGGACCCCGTCCACGACAACATGCCCAAGAGCGTCGAGGACGCCGACGTCCTCCTGCTCAACGAGGCCGTCGAAATCGAGGAGACCGACGTCGATACCAGCGTCAACATCGAGGACCCCGACCAGCTCCAGAGCTTCCTCGACCAGGAAGAGCAGCAGCTCCGCGAGAAGGTCGACAAGATCGTCGAGACCGGCGCTGACGTCGTCTTCTGCCAGAAGGGCATCGACGACATGGCCCAGCACTACCTCGCCAAGGAAGGCGTCCTCGCGGTCCGCCGCGTCAAGAAGTCCGACATCGGCTTCCTCAAGGAAGTCCTCGGTGCGAGCGTCGTCTCGGACCTCGACAGCGCGAGCGAGGCCGACCTCGGCAAGGGTGACGTGACCCGCGACGAGGGCGACGAGCTGTTCTACGTCGAAGGCGAGGACAGTCACGGCGTCACCCTCCTGCTTCGCGGTTCGACCGACCACGTCGTGGACGAACTCGAACGCGGCGTCACCGACGCCCTCGACGTCGTGGCCCAGACCGTCTCGGACGGTCGCGTCGTCTCCGGCGGCGGTGCCATCGAGGTCGAGGTCGCCAGTCGCCTCCGCGACTACGCCGACTCCGTCTCCGGCCGCGAACAGCTCGCGGTCGAAGCGTTCGCCGACTCGCTCGAACTCGTCCCGCGCGTCCTCGCCGAGAACGCCGGTCTGGACTCCATCGACACCCTCGTGGACCTGCGCTCGGCCCACGAGAACGGCGACGAGCGCGCTGGCCTGAACGTCCACAGCGGCGACGTCGAGGACACCCTCGACGCGGGCGTCGTCGAACCCGCTCACGCCAAGGAGCAGGCCGTCTCGAGTGCCACCGAGGCCGCGAACCTCGTGCTCAAAATCGACGACATCATCTCCGCCGGTGACCTGTCCACCGACAAGGGCGACGACGAGGCAGGCGGCCCCGGCGGCGGCATGGGCGGCATGGGCGGTATGGGCGGCATGGGCGGCGCGATGTGAAGTAGGCCCAGCGCCTAACTCCGCCGTTCCACAGACGTCCACCGCATCGACCGACCTCCGCATCGAATCGCGTGCTGTCGTCTGACACCACGTCCGATTTTATCCGAGTTCCTGCTTCTGCATCCGAACACCGCCCGGAAAGTGACACGCGGTGGTGAAGGTTGCGTCATCCGCCGGAGTTTTGAATACTTTATAGTGGGCCGGGCAGAATCTTCTCGATATGGATACGCTGCTGCTGAACCAGGAAGCCGTCGACGAGAACACCCAGATGCCGGACGTCATCCGGGCAGTAGAGGACGCCTTCGCGGCCTACGCCCGAGGAGACGCCCAGATGCCCGCCAAGTCCTACATCGACCTGCCCCAGTACAACGGGGACTTCCGGTCGATGCCCGCCTACCTCGAAGCCGACGACTGGGACGCCGCCGGAATCAAGTGGGTCAACGTCCATCCCGACAACCCCGAGAGCTTCGACCTGCCGACCGTGATGGGCACGATGGTCTACTCGAACCCCGAGACCGCCTTCCCGCTGGCCATCATGGACGGCACCGAACTCACGATGAAGCGGACCGGCGCGGCCGCCGCCGTCGCCACCGACTACCTCGCCGTCGAGGACGCGACCACGATGGGCATCATCGGCGCGGGCGTCCAGTCCTACACCCAGCTCGAAGCCATCTCGGAGGTCCGCCCCATCGAGGAGGTCGTCGTCAGCGACTTGGACGAGGAGCGCGTCGCCGACTTCATCGAGTACTTCGAGGACGACTTCGAGGTGCGCGCTGGCTCCATCGAGGAGGCCGCCCAATGCGACGTCCTCTCGACCGTCACGCCGGTCGAGGACCCCATCGTCAGTCGGGAGGCCATCGGCGAACACACCCACGTCAACGCGATGGGTGCCGACGCCGAGGGCAAGCACGAACTCGCCGACGAGATTCTGCTCGACGCCAAGCTGGTCATCGACGACCACGCCCAGACCACCCACTCGGGCGAAATCAACGTCCCGTACCACGAGGGCGTCCTCTCGGACGACGACATCTACGGCGAAGTCGGCGACATCGTGGTCGGCGACGTCGAGGGCCGGACGGAGGAAGACGGCATCACCGTCTTCGACAGCACCGGCCTCGCCATTCAGGACGTGGCCGCGGCCCACGTCGTCTACGAACACGCCGACGAGAACGACAACGGCTACCCCTTCGACCTCATCGGCACCGGCACGCAGTAACGCGGAGAAGCAACGCGCCGGTTAGAGACTCGGTCGCGCTGGCCAGCGAACTGCTCGGTCGCGCCGGTCAGGGAACCCGGTCCGTCGGCGCTTTCCGGGCGAAGTAGCCCGTGATTTTCGAGATGAGCCAGACGACCACGATGAACGGCAGGAGCGGAATCAGGATGATGACCAGCCCCAGAAAGTACGCGATTCCGATGGTCGTCATCTCGGTGTCCGGCCGTCCGCGGTAGGCCGGCGTGACCGACCGCACGACTTTCTTCGCCGGTTCGGGTATCACACTCTCGTCTTCTTCGTCGGAACCCCCACTCATGCACAGACGTATCGGCGGCCGGAGGAATAAGCGTTTGTGGCGGCCGACCCACGCGGAGACTCGTGCCCACCAAACCATAGCGGATGTTCGATGTATACGCCGCCCCGTCCTGAACGTCGGAGAGCGCCGAAGCGGAGTCATATAGGTTTTCTATATCGGAGATACTATGCGAGCCGCAGTGCGAACTGTAATTGGCATTTTGACTTTGTCGAGTGTTATTAGATATTTTATGCCTCTCAGCAAGTTACCAATATGCAATTTAATTTATATATGTATGTTTTAGAAAATGTTATATTACTACCATAATATTTCTTATCTGATGTCACAGAAATTCAAGAGACGAAACGTCATAAAGTCGGTTGGTGCTGGAATCACATTCTCAGGAATTAGTTCTCGGTCAGCAGCCAGTCAAAGAGACATAGCACATATCGTAACTGTTCGAGGTGGTGATGGGACACCTCGTCAGACAAAAAAGGTTGATGAAGGTTGGTGGAAGCATGTTGAAAAAGTGGAAGAGCTTCAAAACAAACTTCGAAGTCGATACGCAGTCTACGATTCGTCCATAGATACTGGAGTTGAAGGAGTAGGGATTGGGAGTACGGACGAGAAAATAAATGGGAGAACAAAAAGTAAGCTTACCGTTTACACGAGTCAAGATTCACCCTTAAAACGCGAAGTCCCTAGCGATATTGATGGAATCCCTATCACCGTTAAAGAAACCCCAGACGTGGAACTCGATTGTGGTAAAAGCGAGACTGATTGGGTCGAAGGCGGCTACGCATGCGATATGGATGACTCGAACGGCCCAGGTACGTTTACCTGTCAGGTTAAAAAGGATGGCTCGTACTACATGATGACTGCAGCACACGTAGTCAATACCAATTGCGGCGACCCAAATGGCAATAAAGTTTATAATTATGGGCCTGACGGTAATTACGTCGGAGATGTAGAAATGTCATCCCTCAAAGAAGATTGGGCCCTCGTTTCAGAGGCTTCAGATTCAGACATCAGTGGCTTTGATAACGGGATTTATAATCAAGTTGGAAAGCTTGCAGGGCATGTAACGAAAAGCGGTTTGCATGACCTGAAGGATGGAACGGTCTATCAGCAGGGATGGCGGACCTGTGAGACAAGTGGGAGTATAGACGAGATTGACATTACAAGTGGCATTTGTGATGTTACTGACGATCACTACGTGAAAACGACTACAAACACGGAAGCAGGCGACTCCGGTGGCCCTCATTTCCATCGATACACGTATAGTGGTTGCGAACACCTAGCGATAGTCGCCCCCCATCATGGAGGTGAGGCAATAGGATGTGCGGCATACCATTTGAATGATATATACGGGATTCAATTCGACCCCAACTATTCACTTTGCTAAGTGAGAAGATGTAGTGTAGTCACTAGGCTCCCACAATTTCTAACCAGACATAATCAAAAGAGTCCAACCATGGCCCGGAAATCTCGTAGAGTTGTACTTCAGTTGCTAACTCTCGGAGGGTTCGGGTCCCTTACGGGATGTCTGTCCGAACTACGTTCGTA
This sequence comes from Halorussus ruber, assembly GCF_004765785.1. Lineage (GTDB taxonomy): Archaea > Halobacteriota > Halobacteria > Halobacteriales > Haladaptataceae > Halorussus > Halorussus ruber. The sequence goes on from NZ_SBIT01000002.1 coordinate 452,625, forward strand.
TCGGTCTCCGTCCTGCGAAAAGCAGTTCACAGTCGAATCGGACAACTCAACCCGCACTGGGTTCCACGCGCTCCGAATGGACCTCGACGTGCGATACGAGGAGCACGACGTGAGCGTCGTCGGAGGTGTTACGAAACAACCCTCGAAAGACGCTCCGGGGAAAGTCCAAATCGTGTTCAGTAATCTCGGGGAAAGCGCACGGAAGTTCCAGTTCGGAGCGACACCACCTTTCAGTCCGGATTGGGGTACTCACGAGGAGTCATCGGCGCAGATGATCTTAGTCCCCGACTTAGACGAGTTCGAGAAGGTATCGGTCTACGACGCGAACGACGACGGGAAACTAAATCCGGTTCCCGAACGCCCGACGGACCAATGCTGGCAACTCGAAGACATGATTGCGAGAACTGACGTGTTCGTGGCCAAGACTATTCCGCCCTGTAGTTCGATTTCTACGACGTACAGAGTACTCGGACATCCCGAAAACGAGTCGTGTCTCCCGCCGGGAGACTACCGATTCGAGGACAGTTGGTTCGAAGGCGACGACCTCGAGAGGGAAATTCCGCTCGAAGCGACGATACAAGTGAAAGAAGAGTAACTATTCATACCTTCTGTCGGCCAGATTCCGGAAAGTCGAGTGCGTTTTCCGCGTTACTCCAGATGAATCGCGGGCCGGAACGGCACCGCGTTCCCGGCCTTGTCGGCGGGGTCGTAGGCGTCCTCGCCCTCGGTGTAGATTTCGACTTCGGCGTCGAACTCGCGCTCGAAGAACGCGCGGGCGTTGTCGTAGACCGACTGCTCGCGGTCGCTCACGTCGGCCATGACCTCGACTTCGTCGTCGGGGCGTTCGCGGACGAACTCGACCAGTTCCTGCACGAGGTCGTTGACCTCGTTACCGCGCTCTCGCAGGCCCTCGTGTTGCATGACCTTGCCCATGACCGCACCGATGTCGGGACCGGTCTCGACCACTTCTTCCAGCACGGTGCGCTTCCAGTCGGCGGCGACGTAGACTCGGATAGTCTCGGGGTCGGTGTCGGTCACGTCCACGATGTCGCGCACGTCCTCGGTCAGGTCCTCGACCAGCGTCTCCTCGAACTCGACGCGGTCGAACTCGAACTCGGGGTCCGGTTCGGGCCACGCCGCCTCGTCGATGGAGTCGCCCGTCAGTTGCTCGTGGAGTTCGGTCGCCATGAACGGGACGAAGGGAGCCAGCAGGCGCAGGCGAGTCCGCAGGACCTCTTGAAGAGTCCACTTCGCGCCGGGTCGGTCGAGGTCGGCGCGCTTGCGGTACCACTTCAGGTGTTCGTCGAAGCGGTAGAAGGCGGCCTGACTCGCCGAGCGCGTCTCGAAGTTCTCCATCGCGTCGGTCACGTCGCGGACTGTGTCCTGCAACTTCGACAGGAGCCAGTTGTCGATGTGCTTCAGTTCCTTCTCTCCGTCCTCGCCCTCGATGATTTCCTGGGCTCGCGTCCAGAACCGCCCCAGTTGGTCCTGCGTACTCTCGACCTGCTCGGCGCGCCAGTCGTAGTCCTGCCACGGTTCCGCGGAGTTCAGCAGGAAGAACCGGACCGTGTCGGCACCGTACTTCTCGATGGCGTCGCTCGGCAGGACGACGTGGCCCTTCGAGGAGGACATCTTCTGGCCCTCCAGCAGGCCCATGCCCATCACGGTGATGCCTTGGGGCCACTTCGGTTCCTCGAACAGCTCTGCGTGGTGGTAGAGGAAGAAGGTCAGGTGGTTGCTGATGAGGTCGTTGCCCGAACAGCGGTAGTCTACCGGGTACCAGTAGTCCCACTCCTCGCGCAGGTCCAGCGCCGTCTCGTCGGGGTCTTCGACCTCGTCTTCGCCGAAGAACAGGGTGTCGAAGAAGTTGCGGTCCATCTCCTCGACCGGCACGTCCTCCAGTCGGTGGGCGATGGTGTAGTAGGCCATGTAGATGGTGGAGTCCGACAGGGGTTCGATGACGAACTCCTCGTCCCACGGCAGGCGGGTGCCCAGCCCGTAGTTCCGGATGGCGGGCCACTCGTTCAGCCAGTCGATGGTGTGGTCGTACTGCTCGCGGGTGTTCTCCGGGATGGCGTCCAACTGCTCGACCGCGCGCTTGGTCTTCTGCTTCCAGTCTTGGTCGTTGTACCGCAGGAACCACGTCTCCTGCTTTGCGACTTCGACCTCGCCGCCACAGCGACAGATGACCTCCTCGCTGAACTCCTGCATGGAGTCGAACGACCCGCGAGACTCGTAGTCGGCCTTGAGTTCGTCGCGCACGTCCTCGACGACTTCGCCCGCGTAGTCGCCGTACATCTCCTTGAGCGTCCCGCCGTGGAACTCGCGGTTGTAGACCTCTTGGGTGGCGTCCTCCAGCGCGGGGTCGTCGGCGGAGTCGATGCCGTGTTCCTCGACGGCGTCCTTCGCGGGGAACTCGCCGTACTCCTCGACGTCGATGATGGAGACTGGTTCGATGGCCTCGACTTCGGCGGGGTCGATGCCGTACTGCTCCATCCGGGCCTCGTCCTGTTTGGCCTCTTGCAGGGCCATCCAGTCGTCGGGGCTGTGGGCCGGGACCGACATCACGACGCCCGTGGCGTTGTCGGCGTCCACGAAGTCGGCGGGCAGGACCAGCACGTCGTCGCCCGTGACGGGGTTGGTGACGCGCTCGCCGACCAGTTCCTCGCCGGAGAAGCGGTCGTGGACCTCGACCTCGCGCTCTTGGAGTCGGAACTTCTCGGCGGCGGCCTCGGAGACGAACCATCGCTGGCCGTCCACGGTGGCCTCGACGTAGTCGGCGTCGGGGTCGATGTAGGCGTTGGTGACGCCGTAGACGGTCTCGGGGCGCAGGGTCGCCATCGGGACCGTGACTTCGCTGTGGTCGCCCTCTCCGTCGCGCTCCCAACCGAACTTGACCAGCGTGTACTCTTGGAACTCGGCCTCCTCGCCCTCCAGCAGGTCGTGGGTCGTGACCGGGTTCTTCTCCTCGGTGCAGTACTTGACGGGGTGCAGGCCCTTCTCCAGCAGGCCCCGCTCTTTGAGGGTCTGGTACTGCCACGTGATGAACTTCGAGTAGCGGTCGTCGTTGGTGGTGAACTCGCGCCGCCAGTCGATGGACAGCCCGAGCGACTTCATGTTCTTCTTGTAGTGTTCCTCGATGAAGTAGCGGGCGAAGCCCATCGGAGTTTCGAGGTCGCTCAGCGTGTCCTCGGGGACCTCGTAGGTGTCCTTCAGGACGGAGAGTTGGTCCTCCTCGCCCTTCTTCAGGCGCTCGACCGCGCCGATGATGGGCGTGCCGGTGACGTGCCACGCGATGGGGAACAGCACGTTGTCGCCCTGCAGTCGTCGGTATCGGGCGTACACGTCGGGGACGGTGTAGGTCCGGGCGTGGCCGATGTGCATCCCGCCGCTGGGGTAGGGATAGGGCACCGTGATGAAGGTGGCCTCCTCGTCCTCGGGGTCCACCTCGTATCGGCCCTCCTGCGCCCAGCGGTCCTGCCACTTCGTCTCGATATCCCGCGGGTCGTAGCTCATACTGTACGGTAGTGAACTCCCGACTAAAAGAACTGCCATACCTGACTGGCGGTGCTGTTCGATAGCGGCAAGAATTGCAAGTAATCTCAGAGGAGGATTCGGAACTATCCGCCGTCGCTTGTGGGCGTTTCCGTAGTCGCAGTATTGGTAGTCACTTCACAGGGGTCCATTCCAAGAGTCAGCACCGGATTCGTATCGATGGTGACGACGACTCGTCCACCAGCACAGTCTCCGGTCGAGTATCTCATGTCCCGGCTGCTACCGCCACCGGTTCGCACCTCAACCCTGTAATCGTTCTCTTCCACGACGTTCTCGATTACGCGTGAATCTTCAGCAGGGGCGGTATACGTGGATTTAGTAACTGTCTTACCGTCTCTTGTTATGAACTCGAGGGTGACGTTCTGCGATTCCGACTGGCCATTCACGAGGAGTACGTCCACCGTTCCACTTGGGGAGTTGATTTGAAGGCACCCACCCCCGAGAGACATCGCTATGACCGCAGATAGCACATCTCTTCGGTCCACGTTCATCACCTATATCTCTTTTCAATTATAACTTCAAACTTATTATAGTTTTTATTATATAATATATTTTCATCGCCAAAATAATTAAGTTTCATACATATCTTATTCTTATTGCAATACTAGAAACTAAATCAGAAAAAGGATTGGAAGAAAACATTTCAGGAGTGTCAGCATGAGACGACGAAGTGTTCTGCGGAAATCCGCCTTGGCGAGTACTATCGGCGGAATGGGACTGTCGTCGGTGTCGGTAGCTAGTGCCGCAGGGAGGAAGAGTGAGTACGCCGGCGTGATGTATGAACCATCGAAAAGTGAGATTTTGGGCAAAGGTCGCGCGGAACTACGGACGACGAACGCTGTCGACGGAGAGCTAAAAGGAACATTCCACCTCGGCAAGAGTAACTTCAGCGTGAGTTTCGACCGACCGGACCAAGCAAACCCCCTGAGTGAAGTCTCACCAGTCGAGAGAGACCATCGACCCGTGCGAAAGTACAACGGTACGAAGCCCAGTCGAGCGAAAGGACAGACTCCGCTTTCGATCTCGATTACAGGAATGCCCTCGGGGATGTTCACTGGAATCGTTCAGCATCCCGGATACGACGACTCCCGCGGTTTCTGCGTCGACCGAGTGGAACCGAATGAGACCAGGTCCGACGTAGTCGGCCGAATGGCAGACATCGTTCGGGGTGATCTCTGATGACGGACGTTGGTGGCATTAACAGAGACGATCCGCTGGATTCCGATGCTGACTGTAAGTGGGCAGTCGTGGCTCACGGATTCGACGACAGCCCTGCCTACGAAGCTGGCCACGACGAAATAAATTCGCAGGAAGGGAAGAACAGGTGGCACGTCCAGGGACACTTCGAGAAGGAACCCTACAACGATTACCACGACACGCGGGGGTCCCAGTCTCCGGACTTCGCCAACTTCAGCATGTTCAACCCGAAGGAGGCCAACTACACCAACTTCAAGAACTGGGTTCCGGACGACGAGGGAATCGAGGACAACTACGGCTACGAATTTTCGGCGTCGATTTCGGTTCCGATTACCCCCTTCTTCAGTCTGAGTACGTCGGAAGTTCTTAACGAAACCTCTGGCGGATACGTGAAGCAGACTGACTACGAGAAACTCAAGTACCACTACAATCTCAAGAACGGGAAAGAGTTACCCGACAGTGAAGATAACGCACAGGGTGCGCGGTTCGACGTTACGACGATAGGTGATGTCGATGAGACCTACCCGGTGAACATCTATTCGAAGTTCGGGTATATCGAATACTACGGCCCGTCTGCGGAGGCCAAAGAAACGGACGTGACGTCCTTCCAAGCGAGGTATAAGGTGATATAGCTCCCTTCCAACGGATTAGATACTTCCCGGAAAAGAACAACGTTCTGAAACCGGGCGAAACGTCTCTCGAACCATCTCTCAATAAAGAATCCTTTTCGAGTCCGGTTCGAGGAAAAACCGCGTTCCCGCCGCGTAGATGAGGCCGTACGAGCAGGCGAGTGCCAACGCGTCAGGTCCGTTAAAAAGAGAGTTTATTGCTTACGCGGCCTTCGGCACGTCCTTCAGGTTCACTTCGGCCGACATTTCGTGCGACTGGCTCACCAGATTGAACACCGGGGAGCGCGCCACGCCTTCGCGGAGCATCTCGGCGTCCTCGTCGGTGAGGTCCGGACCGCTGATTTCGATGTCGATTCCGAAGTCGTCGTACACGTCTCCGGTTTCCTCGGCGTCGCGGATGCCGAAGAATACCCGCGGGTCGAGGTCGAGACTGACCTCGGTTTCGAGGTCATCGAGTTCGATTTCGTTCTCCATCGCCACGAGGCCGAGCGTCGCGTTGATGCATCCCGTCAGCGCCGCCAGCGCGACTTCCACGGGTTCCGGTCGGTCCGCGGGGTCCACGAACCCCGCATCTGCCTCGACTTCCTTGAACGCGCCGAGTTGGAAGGTGTAATCGCGGGTCTCGCTGCGTATCTCGTCGCCACCGTAGGTGTAGTCGCCGAGTTTCGCCAGCGTGTGCATCGCGCGTCCCTCGGCGATGCCGCGCGCGCCGAGACCGAGCATCGCGTCCTCGGGGTTCTCGGTCGCGTGTTCGATGAATTTCGGGAACTGTTCTAGGTCTACGCCGTGCTGTATGGTCTCTCGGGCCATGAGCGACGCTACGCCGAGCTAGTCCTTAATTATTTTTCATTATATTCTAGAAGGTGCAGGGTTAACCGTCTCTCCTCGCGCGCAGGTAAGTTGATACCACGGCGAGTAACCCCGACTGAGGCAGGCGGTCGGCGACCCGCCGGGTCGCCGACCGGTCCGCGAAGTGGTAAGTCGAAGCATTGACCATCCGCGAACGAGTCGGCCCAGCTCGTGGGCGAGTTCGCCGAGGAGGTCCGCGACCGACTCAGAGATGCCCTCGCCGAGCGACGGCCGCGCCTCGACTGGCGGACCGAGTACCGAATCCGGCGGACGCCGGTAGACGTGGTCGGCGCGAGCGACGGGGCGGGACCCGCCGGAAATCGCTTCGTCGCCGTCGAGTTGGAGTGGCGGCGGGCCGACCCGGCGAACAACACCGCGAAACTGTTCTACTACGCCGACGAGGGCGAGGTGGACGACTACGACGAGGTGGTCGTCTGCCAGCTTTTTTCGGGCTACTACGACCTCGACTCGGGAGGAGTCTCCTCGAAGCGCGAGGTCGCGGAGTTCGTGGGGCGGACCGCCGCCGAGTCGGTCGAGCGCGTTTCCTTCCACCCGATTCGGCTCCCCATCGACCCGCCCAAGCGCGGCGGCGAGCGCCCCGAGGCGTGGCGAGCGCGGACCGACGAGGCGGCAGACGAAATCGCGTCCCTGCTGTGACGTTGTGGATGACCATGCGGGGATTCACTCCCGCAGGTCCGGGCGCTCCGGGTCGAGGAAGAACCGGAAACCCAGACCGTAAACCAGTCCGTAGGACAGCGCCAGCGTCAGGGCGTAGGCCACGCCGAAGCCAGCGAGCGGGACGCCGAGTTCGACCCCGAGAGCGTCCAGCAGTCCCGGCACGCCGAACGGGAAGACGAATCCGAGGACGAGGAGCGTGATGATTACCTCGATGCGCCGGTCGTGGGCGTCGGGACTCGTCGCCGAGTCCCGTGTCCCGACCCAGAGGTAGCCGACGGCGAACGCTGAGGCGACGAAGGCAGCGAATGGACCAGAGAGGTCGAGCGAAATCGCGGTTCGCGTGACGTGGAGATACCAGATGGCGAGCAGAAACCCGAGGAGGAAGACGTAGCCAGCGGTTATCGCCCACTGAAATCCGCCGACGAGTTTGGCCCGGAGCGACGCCATACCCGAGCCTCGACGGCGCTGGGAAAAACGCTGTCGGCGAGAGGAGAGACTACTCCAACTCCACGAGGCCCTCGTCCAGCATGTCGCCAAGCACGTCGCGGGCGTGGCCGTCGGGGTTGACGCCCTCGTAGACGGCCTCGACCTTCCCGTCGTCGAGGACGAAGGTGGTGCGCTCCGCCGCGCCGCGGGAGGTGTCCACGCCGAAGGCGTCGGCAATCGTCCCCTCGGGGTCGGCCAGCAGGTCGAACCGGAGTTCGTACTTCTCGGCGAACTCCTCGTGGCTCTCGGCGTCGTCGGTCGAGACGCCGAACACCGAGACGCCCGCGTCGTGATAGCTCTCCAGTTCCGCGTCGAACTGCTCGGCCTCGGTGGTACAGCCGGGCGTGTCGTCCCGCGGGTAGAAGTACAGCACCGTCGGCTTCGAAAAGTCGAGTTCGATGGTCTCTTCGCGCTGGTTCGTCGCCTCGACTGAGGGTGCGTCCGCACCGGTTTCGAGCGTCATGCCCGCAAATTGCGGGCGGGCCGGGAAGGCGTTTGCGCTTAGCTGATGTCGATCTGACGCGAATCCTCCTCGCCCGCGCTCAGCTTCGGCAGCGTCACGGTGAGTACGCCGTTTCGGAACTGGGCGGAGACGCCCTCTTCGTCCACGTCGCCGGGGAGGCTAACCGAGCGACTCACCGACTGGTGTCGTCGCTCCTTCCTGAGATATCGGCCTTCCTCGTCCTCGTCGCCCTCCTCGCGGGCCTCCTCGTGTTCGGCGTCGATTCGGAGTTGGTCGCCCCGGAGCGAGACGCCGATGTCGTCTTTCTCGAATCCCGGCAAGTCGGCGGTCACGACGAACTCGTCGTCGCGCTCGGCCAGGTCGATGGACGTGCCGCCGCGCTGGCCGGTCAACTCGCTCAGGTCGGAGCCACCCATCCCCTCGAACTGGCGGCTCATGCGGTTCATCATCTCTTCTATCTCCTCGAACGGATTTCTGCGTCCTGCCATTGTTCCCCCACGGGCGTTCGGTCGCCCGATGGGGACTGCGACGGCGTGGTCCTTAAAAATTCAGTCGGCCTCGGTAGCGTCAGTCTCGGTCGGTAGATTCGGCCTCGGTCAGTAGACCACGTGTTCGGTGTCGTACGACCCCAGCCGCCGGACCCAGCCGTTCTCCGCGATGTCCTCCAGTTCGGCGACCGCCGCTTGGGCGCGGTCCTCGTAGAGACCGGCCGAGAAGTCGATGTGGAAGACGTAGTCGCCGAGGCGCTCGCCGCTCGGCCGGGACTCGACGCGCGTGAGGTTGATGTCCCGGTCGGCGAAGGGTTCCAGCAGTTCGAGCAGGAGACCGGGGTAGTTGGCGTTGGGGTAGACCACCAGCGAGGACTTGCCGCCCGCGTCGGAGCGTTCGTCGGCGGGCGCGATGACCAGAAACCGAGTGGCGTTCGAGGTCCGGTCCTGAATCTCCTCGGCGACGACGTGGAGGTCGCCGACCTCCTCGGCGTTGGCGGGGTGGCCGATTGCGGCCACGTCGGGGTTCTCGCGGGCGTACTCGACGCCGCGGGCGGTGCTGGCGACCGCTTCGAGGTCGGCGTCGGGGTACTCGGATTCGAGGAAGTCCCGGCACTGGGCCAGCGCTTGGGAGTGGCTGGCGACGACCGAGAACTCCGGCGACTGGGCGAGCAGGGCGTGCTGGATGGGCGTGACGATTTCCTGCACCGCGGCGACCTCGCGGTCGGCGAGCGCGTCGAGGGTCTCGGTGACGCTCCCCTCGATGCTGTTCTCGATGGGGACGACTCCTCGGTCGAACTCGCCGTCTGCGACGGCCTCCACGATGGCCGTCACCGACTCCCGGAAGTCCACGTCGTCTGCGACCGCGCTGGCGGCCCGGTGGGAGTAGGTCCCCGCGGGACCGAGCGTGACTGCGTGCATACGCCCTCGTTTCGCGGTCGGCGACAAAAGGGCGTCGGGTGTGACAGATTTTCGCGTGGAAGAGTAGATCAATGTTTTTGGTTGTTAGAAACTTGCTCAGATATTTATAACATTATTTTTCAATTGTCCGTGTCGATTGGACTCTCGACCACCGAGAGCGGTCGGCGCGCGCTGGTGCGACCCCGTGTCGCACCATCGGCGTGCGAGGGACGTGGCCGCCTTGCGCGGCCACGAGGTTGGGGAGGTGTGAGGCCCGCGGTTGCGGTTGCGGTAGCGGTGCGGTAACTCCTGTGTTCAAGCCTGAAGCTAGCTTCCTGCTGTTTTTCTCGAAGCCACGAAACTAATCAGCAACTCGGGGTCTTCCGAACCAGAAACGCCCCTTCACTCCCCGTCCGACTCCAGTTCCGTCTCGCTCAGCGGCACCGCCGTCATGCCGCCCTTGTCGGCCCCGGTGAAGTAGTACAGCACCACGCCCGCCTCGGTATCGACCCACCGGTAGCTGGTGTTCTCGGCGGTGGGGTTCGGCTCGTCCACCTCGATGTTCTCGACGACTTCCCTGCCGCGTTCGTTCTCGGGCGACTCCTCGGAGCCGGACAGTCCCGTGTCACGGGGAGTCGCCTATCAGCACATAACTCTATCCAGTCGCGGACGCGAAATCGAGGAGTCGATTCGACTGACTCCCCGGCGAGGTCACTCCTCGCCGAGGCGGTAGGTCCGCCGCCGGACGTGCCCGCAACTCGGACAGAGGTGGCGGTACTGAATCCGGTTCCCGGTGGTTTCCGCGAGCCACTTCCCGTCATCGTCGTCGTATCCGCACTTGGGGCAGACGAGGTCTTGCTCCTCGAAGCGCGACCGAAGTCGCTCGAAGGGAGTCAGCCCGCCGTTTCTTGAACGGGACATATCCTGGTGTTCGTTAGCAAAGAACATAATAGTTCGCTAGGGGCGGGTGCGAGGCGAGGAGGATTTACTAATGACGTAGTCACGGCCTGACGGGTAGTCACAGTCGTCACTATCGACTCGAACTCGTATCTTTTTTGAAGAGAGGGAAAATACCAAACAGCGGCGGTGTTGGTGCACCGTCGGAGACTGCTGATGATTTGGAAATCTACAATCGCAATCTGTCTCGTCTGTCTGGCAGTAGTCCTACTACGCATCGCTAATTCGGATTGGTCTCATTTCAACCTATCGGTGAAAATGGGACGAGTCCTCAAGGCCGAACTGTCGGCAGACCGGCCCGCCGACGACGAGGAGTAACGTCGGCGGACACAACGAATCAGTATTTCTTTTCTCGGTTCTCGGTCGCCGGTACGTCGAGCGTACGCTGATAGAATCGAAAAGAATCGAGAAAAACAGCGAGCGAACCAGTCGCGTTACCGGTTCAGCGTGTGAATCGCGTGGCCCAGCGCGTTCTCGGCGGCCTCCATCACGGCCTCGCTAAGGGTCGGGTGGGTGTGAATCGTGGCGGCCACGTCCTCCAGCGTCGCGCCCATCTCGATGGCGAGGCCCATCTCCGCAATCAGCTCAGAGGCCTCCGGCCCGACGATTTGGGCACCGAGGAGGAACCCGCTCGGCTCGTCGGCGACGATGCGGACGAAGCCGTCGGCGTGGCCCGTGGTGAGCGCGCGACCCGAGGCGTTGAACGGGAACTTGCCGACGACCGGCTCGAAGCCGTCCTCCTCGGCTTCGGCCTCGGTCATGCCGACCGTGCCGATTTCGGGGTCGGTGAAGACCGCGGCGGGGACGGCCTGATAGTCGAGCGCGGAGGGCTCGCCCGCGATGACCTCCGCGGCGACCTGCCCCTCCTTGCTGGCCTTGTGCGCGAGCATCGGTTCGCCCGCCACGTCGCCGATGGCGTAGATGTTGTCCACGTTCGTCCGAGCGCGGTCGTCGGTCGGGATGAAACCGTTCTCGTCGGTCTCGACGCCCGCGTTCTCCAGTTCGAGCGTGTCGGTGACCGGCTGGCGACCCACTGCCACGAGGACCTTCTCCGCGCCGAACTCCGAGACCTCGCCGTCCTCGTTCTCGGTCTTGACGGTGATGCCGTCGCCGGACTCCTCCCACCCGCTGGCGGCCTCGCCGAAGTAGAAGTCGATGCCGAGTTCGTCGGCCTTCTTCTTGACCGGTCGCGCGAGGTCGTCCTCGTAGCCCGGCAGGACCGAGTCGAGCATCTCGACCACGGTCACGTCGGTGCCGAGTTTGGCGAAGACGCCCGCGAGTTCCATGCCGATGTAGCCCGCGCCGACGATGACGAGGCTCTCGGGGACCTCGTCCAGCGCGAGGGCCTGCCGGGAGTCCAGCACCGGGTCGTCGCCGAAGTCGAAGCCCGGCACCTGAATCGGGCGACTTCCAGTCGAAACGACGGCGTGTTCGAATTCCACGGTCTCCGCGCCTTGGCCCTCGCCGCCGTGGACGATGCGGGCCTTGTTCTCGTCGGCGAACTCCGCGCGGCCCTCCATGAGTTCGACGCCGTTGGCCTTGCAGAGCTTCTCGACGCCGCCGGTCAGTTGGTCCACGACGCCGTCCTTCCAGCCGACCATCTCGCCGAGGTCGACCTCGGGGTCGGCGTAGACGCCCATCTCCTCGGCGTTGCCCGCCTCGTGGGCGAGGTCCGAGGCCGTAATCATCGCCTTCGAGGGGATGCACCCGTAGTTCAGGCAGGTCCCGCCGTAGGCGTCCTTCTCGACCAGCGTCACGTCCAAATCGAGCTGCCCCGCGCGAATCGCGGCGACGTAGCCGCCCGGTCCCGCGCCGATTACTAACACGTCCGTTCCCGTCGAGATGTCTCCGACGACCATATGTTTGGCAAGTCGGGCTTGGTGGTGAAAAATCAGGTGGATTTTGCGCCGAGTTTGGAATGCTAGCGCTTCACTCGGGTTCGTCGAGAGGGCTTACGCGACGATTTCGACTGCGGGTGTCGTGTAGCGTTATTTAACTCTTGTAGCTATTATAGATATTCCTGTAGCTATTATAAATATAATTGACTGGCGCGCGCGAGCAACGTGCGCGAGGGACGAGGACCGCAGGCGAAGCCGAGAACCGCAGGAGGTTGGGGAGGACGAGGAGCGGGCAGTGACGGATGGTTCGGGGGACTCCCGTGTTCAAGCCTGAAGTCGGCGTTCTCTATCGTTCCAGACCGAGTAGTATCCAATCAGTTAGCGGAATCACTCTCAAGCCACTCGCTCGACCTCGTACCCGGCGTCCCGGACCTTCTCCAGAATCTTCTCGGCGTGGCCGGTGCCGCTGGTCACGACCTGAAACACCAGATACGCCTCGCTGACGCGCAAGTCGTCCATCGCGCGGTCGTGGCGGACCGTCCGGATGTTCGCGCCCGTGTCGGCGATGATGCCAGAGAGGGTCGTCATCTCGCCGGGTTGGTCCTCGATGCGGACCCGCAGGCGCATCAACTGACTGCGCTCGGTCAGCGCCTGCGTGAGGACCGTCTGGAGCATCGAGATGTCGATGTTGCCGCCCGAGAGAATCGGGACGACCGTCTCGCCCGAGAGGTCGAGCTCCTCGGAGAGAACCGCCGCGACCGAGGAGGCCCCCGCGGCCTCGACCAACTGCTTGGCGCGTTCGAGCAAGAGGAGTTCCGCGCGGGCGATGTCGTCGTCCGAGACCGTCACGACCTCGTCGACGTGGTCCTCGATGAGGTCGAAGGTCAACGCAGAGATGCTCCCCGTGGCGATGCCGTCGGCGATGGTCCGGGGCGAGTCGATGGACGCCGGAATCCCCTTGTCGAGACTCTCCGGGACCGTCGCGGCCTCCTCGGCCTGCACGCCGACGACGCGGACCTCGGGGTCGAGTTCGGCCAGCGCGGCGCTGACGCCCCCGATGAGGCCGCCCCCGCCGATGGGCACGACCACGGTGTCTACGTCGGGTAACTGCTCGTGGATTTCGATTCCGATGGTGCCCTGCCCGGCGACGATGGCCGGGTCGTCGTAGGCGTGGACGAACTCGACCGTCTCGGACTCGGTCAGCGACTGGGCGTACTCCATCGCCGCCTGAAAGTTCTCGCCGCGCAGTTCCACGTCCGCGCCGTAGCCCCGCGTGGCATCGACTTTGGCCTGCGGGGCGTTCTCGGGCATGACGATGGTCGAGTCGATGCCAGTCTCGGTGGCCGCCAGCGCCACGCCCTGCGCGTGGTTGCCCGCACTCGCCGCGACGACGCGCTCGATGCCGCCCTGCTCGGCGACCTGCTGGAGTTTGTTGAACGCGCCCCGGGTCTTGAACGACCCGGTGCGCTGGAGGTGTTCCATCTTGAGGTGGACCTCCGCGCCGGTCATCTCGCTCAGCGACCGGCTTCGCTCGATTTCGGTCTGCTGGACGACTGACTCGTCGAATCGTTCGCGGGCGGCCTCCACGTCGCGCAGGGTGACTCCGGCCATATTTGCCAGTAGTAGGCGAGGAGTGATTTATGTGTTTGTAGTCGAGGCGCGGATTCTTCAGGGACGATACTGGTTCGAGTTGGGCGAATCGGGTTTCGAAAGTCCTCGCGCGGTTCGCGGTCGCTCCGAGGGATATTCGACGCACGCAGTTCTGCGCGCGTCGAATAGTGGCCCGTCGGAGACGACCACGGGCCTCCGGCCACCGGCGGACAAACCGCGTCCGCCGAGCAGTCGTTCGCACCGGAAGACAACCCGCATCTTCCGAGCCGTCACCTCACTTCGTTCGGTGAGACTCCGCTCACGACAACCGCGAACCGCGCTCGCCTTTTCAGTCCGCCAAGGGGTTCGGTTGAACCACCAAGCGAAGTCCGTGGCTGGCCGCATCTCTCTGAATCCGGTGTGGACGCTTTCGGAAAGCGACCCATCGGGGAACGTCGAGACCGCGCTATACAAACGAAATTATTGCTTAAAGAAAGGAAAAGTTGTCCGAGAGCGAGCGGCGGAGAACCCGACTCACTCCAACAGGAGGAGTTCGGGGTTCTCGACGTACTCGATGAACGTGTTAGCGAACGCCGCTGCGTCCGCGCCGTCCACGATGCGGTGGTCGATGGACAGCGAGATGGGCAGGGTGTACTTCGCCACGACTTCGCCGTCCTCGACCACGGGGCGCTGTTTCAGTTCGCCGATGCCCAGAATCCCCGCCTCGGGGTAGTTGAGGATGGGCGTGGCGTACTCGCCGCCGATGGCACCGAAGTTGGTGATGCTGAACGTCGAACCCTGAAGCTCGTCGCGCGAGATGGACCGGTCGCGGGCCTTCTGGACCACTTCGTTGACCTCGCTGGAGATTTGAAGCAGGCCCTTGTCGTCCACGTCGTCCACGACGGGGACCATCAGTCCGGCGTCGGTCGCGGTCGCCACGCCGACGTTGTAGTAGTTCTTGCGCAGGATTTCCCCGGCCTCCTCGTCGAGTTCGGAGTTCAACTTGGGGTGCTGTTTGAGCGCCGCGACGACCGCCTTCATGACGAAGGGCATGTAGGTCAGGCTGATGCCCCGCTCCTCGGCCTCGGGCTTGAGGCGCTCGCGGGTCTCCACGAGGTTGTCCACGACCGCCGTGTCGTGGTGGGTCACGTGGGGCGCGGAGAACTTCGAGTTGACCATCGCGTCGCCGATGGTCTTGCGGACGCCCTTGTACTGGATGCGCTCGACGCGCTCGCCCTCGGCGGGCTCGGCGGCGTCGGCCTGCTGGGCGCGCTGTTGGGCCTCGGCGTACTCCATCACGGCCTCGCTGGTGACGAACGCCTCGCCGTCGCGCTGTTCGGTCGCGGGCACCTTGTTCAGGTCCACGCCCTGCTCCTCGGCGATGCGCCGGGTCGCGGGCGCGGCGAGCGTCGTCTCGCGGTCGGCCGACTCGATGTCGGTCGGCGCGGGACCGCTGGTTCCGCCGCCGGAGGTCGGCGACGGACCGCTCGTCCCACCGCCGGAGGTCGGCGACGGACCGCTGGTTCCGCCACCCGAGGTGGGCGACGGACCGCTCGTGCCGCCGCCGGAGGTGGGTTCCGGACCGCCGGTGCTTCCGGAGCCTTCCTGCGTATCGACGCCGGACTCGGCGGCTTGGCGCACGTCTCGCTCGGTCACGCGACCGCTCGGACCGGAGCCTTCGACGGCCGCGATGTCCACGCCCAGTTCGCGGGCGAGTCGGCGAGCGCTCGGCGCGGCGAACACGCGACCCTCGCCGGTCGAGACCTCTTCGGCCTCGGCGTCGTCCGCGGGGACCTCGGGTTCCTCGGCGGTCTCGGTCTGCGACTCGGTGGATTCCTCGGAGGCGGCGGTCTCCGTCTCGGTCTCGTCGGCCTCACCCTCGACGTCGAAGGTGATGATGACCGAGCCGACTTTGACGACCTCGCCCTCCTCGGGGATGATTTCCTTGACCGTGCCGTTGACCGGCGAGGGGACCTCCACGATGGCCTTGTCGGTCTCGACCTCGGCGACCGGCATGTCCTCGGAGACCGTGTCGCCCTCTTCGACCAGCCAACTCACGATTTCGCCTTCGCTGACGCCTTCTCCCACGTCGGGGAGTTTGAATTCTCGTACCATGATTTAGAAGTTCACGGCGTCGCGGATGCCTTCCTTGATGCGGGCCGGTTCGGGCAGGTAGTAGTCTTCGAGCGCGTAGAGCGGGAAGGGCGTGTCGAAGCCGGTGATGCGCTCGACGGGAGCCTCCTGATAGAGGAGCGCCTCCTCCTGGATGATGGACGCGATTTCCGCGCCGAGGCCGCCGGACTTCGGGGCCTCGTGGACGACCGCCGCGCGGCCCGTCTTCTTGAACGATTCGACGATGGTCTCCTCGTCGAGGGGCGAGACGGTCCGGAGGTCCACGACCTCCACGTCGATTTCGCCCTCCAACTGCTCGGCGGCCTCCATCGTCGGTCGGGTCATCGCACCCCACGTGAACACGGAGATGTCGGCCCCTTCCTTCCGGACGGCGGCCTCGCCGATGGGCACCTCGTAGGACTCGGTCGGCACGTCGCCGCGGAAGGCCCGGTAGATGAGCTTCGGTTCGAGGAACATCACCGGGTCGGGGTCGCGGATGGCCGAGGTCAGCAGGCCCTTGGTGTCGTAGGGCGTGCTGGGGATGACCACCTTGAGTCCGGGCTGGTGGGCGAAGAACGCCTCGGTGGACTCGGAGTGGTGTTCCGGCGCTCGGATGCCGCCGCCGTAGGGCGCGCGGATGACCATCGGGCAGGTGAACCGGCCGCGGCTCCGAGTCCGGAGTCGCGCGGCGTGGCTCACGATTTGGTCGAACGCGGGGTAGATGAAGCCCATGAACTGGATTTCCGGAACGGGCTTCAGGCCGTAGGCCGCCATGCCGACCGCGGTGCCGACGATTCCGGCCTCAGCCAGCGGCGTGTCGATGACGCGGTCGTCGCCGAACTCCTCGTAGAGGCCCTCGGTCGCGCGGAACACGCCGCCGTTCTTGCCGACGTCCTCGCCCATGACGAGCACGTCGTCGTCCTGCTGCATTTCGGTGTACAGTCCGTCTCGAACCGCCTGAACCAGCGTGAGGTTCTCGGTCTCTTGCTCTTGTTCTGCTTGGCTCATGTGTTAGTCCTCCAGAAGTGCCTCGTCGCCGTGCTTGTCTCGAACGCGCTCGAACCAGTCGAGTTGTTCCTGTAGTCGCTTGGGCATGCCCTCGTAGACGTGGGCGAACATCTGTTCGGGGTCGGGTCGCTCGACCGCCTCCGCGGCGTCGATGGCGTCTGCGACCGACTCCTCGATCTCGTCGTCGATGGCTTCGACCTTCTCGTCGTCGAGGATGTCCTGATTGCGCAGGAAGGCCTCCATGCGCGGGATGGGGTCCTTCTGCTTCCAGCGCTCGACCTCCTCGTCGTCGCGGTAGACCGAGGGGTCGTCGGCGGTGGTGTGGGCACCGAAGCGGTACTGAACCGCCTCGATGAGCGTCGGCCGGAGGTCCTCCTCGTCGGGGTTCTTGGCCTTCTCGACCGCGTCCTTCGTCACCTTGTAGACTGCGAGGGGGTCCATGCCGTCCACCTGCACGCCCTCGAATCCGTAGGCGTGAGCCTTCTGGGCGATGGTCTCGGAGGCCGTCTGGCGCTCTCGCGGGACCGAGATGGCCCACTGGTTGTTGTTACAGAAGAAGACGGTCGGCGTGTCGAAGACGCCCGCGAAGTTCAGTCCCTCGTGGAAGTCGCCTTCGCTGGTCGCGCCGTCGCCGAAGTAACAGAGGAAGGCTTTGTCCTCGCCCTTGAGCTTCGACGCCCACGACGCCCCGGTCGCGTGGGGAATCTGGGTGGCGATAGGGACCGCGACGGTGAAGATGTTGGCGTCGTCGGGGACGGCGTTGCCCTGCTCGTGGCCCATCCAGTACAGCAGGGTGCGCTTCAGCGAGAGTCCGCGGACGACCGCCGCACCGTGTTCCCGGTAACTCGGGAACATCCAGTCGTCCTCGGCCAGCGCGTGAGCGCTGGCGATCTGCGCGCCTTCCTGACCGGAGAGCGGGGGATAGGTGCCCATCCGGCCCTGACGCTGGAGGCTGACCGCGCGCTCGTCGAAGCGGCGAGCGAGCTTCATCTCGCGGTACATGTCCACCATCTCCTCGTCGGAGATGTCGGGCACGTCCGCGCCCTCTACAACGTTACCGTCCTCGTCGAGGATTTGTACGCGCTCCTCGGGGTCTTGGTGTACGATGCTCACGGTCGAACCCATCCTGACATATCGAATAGGTCACGGGCACGCATTATAGGGTTTTCGTAACCAACTTTCCATAGGTACGATTCTGTTGGGACTTTCCGCCGGAAATACTCATTTCTCCCCGCCGGAATCGCGCATTTCTAAATTTTCTCCGATGATAATAGACGTTCGTCCTACAGACCCCGGTTTCTGGGCGGCGAGGTGAACGAACGGCAAGTATTGTGGGAATCGCAGGAGGAGTTGTCGAACCGCGGGCCGGAAACTCAGTCCGAGGGTGTCACGAACTCAGTCCGAGGCCGCCACGCCGTCTCTAGCCTCTCTGCGGGCCTGCTGGACCGATTTGCCGTCTCGAAGCACCGCGTCCACGAACAGTTCGCCCGCCTTGTACGAGGAGCGAACCATCGCACCGCTGGCGCAGTAGAGGAAGCCGAGTTCCTCCTCGGCGACTTCGCGCCACGTCTCGAACTTCGAGGGGTGGACGTAGGTCTCCACGTCGAGGTGGGTTCTGGACGGTTGGAGGTACTGGCCGAGGGTCACGATGTCCACGTCGGCCTCGCACAGGTCCGAGAGGGTCTGGTAGACCTCGTGGTCGTACTCGCCGACGCCGAGCATGATGGAGGTCTTGGTGTAGATGTCCGACTCGCGCTCGACCTGTTCGAGGACCGCGAGGCTCTGCTCGTAGCCAGCGCGGGGGTCCCGAACCGGTTGCTGGAGGCGCTCGACGGTCTCGACGTTGTGCGCGATGACGTCGGGGTCGGCGTCGATGATTTTCCGGATGAGGTCCTCCTCGCCGCGGAAGTCCGGAATCAGGACCTCCACGAGAATCGAGGGGTCTCGCTCCTTGATTTCCCGAATCGTCTGGGCGAAGTGGGCCGCGCCTTGGCCCTCCAAGTCGTCGCGGTCCACCGAGGTCAGCACCACGTAGTCGAGGCCGATTTCGGCCACCGCGCTCGCCACGTTGGCGGGTTCGTCGGGGTCGAGCGGTTGCCCGCCGCCGGTGTCCACGTCGCAGAAGCCGCAGTTACGAGTACACTGGTCGCCCATCAGCATGAACGTCGCTGTCCCGCCCGACTCGGAGTTGCGACCGCTCCAGCACTCGCCGAGGTTGGGACAGTTAGCCTCCTCGCAGACGGTGTTGAGGTCGTGGTCACGCAGGGTCTGTTTGATGCCCGTGAACTCCTGGCCGGACGGCGGTTGCATCTTCAGCCAGTCGGGTTTCCGGCGGCGACTCATTGGGCGTGTGTTGGATTGGGGTGGTGAAAAGGGTAAGGTATTCTCGTTTGAGGTGGATGTTTGTGGAGTTTTGGGTTCGAGGGGGGTGGATTTTTTACGAGGGTGTTTGTGTTGGGTGGTATGAGTGAAGAGGTTCCTGAGGATAGATGTGGGTATGAAACAGACTATGAGAGTACATCAACCTCACCGACCAATATTTGCTGTTGTCGTCCTACTTGGAAGGGTACAAATTCCTGTATTTGGCATGCAAATATAGTCGGAAAGTCAGGAACTGCTCTAAAGAAACACAGGGGTCAGGGTTTTGAGCGACTTGATGGAGCGATACTCCGAAAAACCGAAATCAAAGGACTAGATTTACGTGACTGTATAATCGTAGAGGCGGACTTTTCTAAAAGTCGCCTGCCGAATATTGACATTTCAGATGCCACAATCAGGAAATCCGACCTTTCTGATTGTAATCTATTGCGGCTAAAAATGCAAGGAGGAGAGATACGATATTGTGATTTTAGTGGTTCAAGCTTAGGTGAAGCAGAGATTCGGAACTCAGAGTTATTTAAAATCGACTTTTCCAATGCGGATTTCAGGATGGCAAATATTTCAGAAACCAATGGAGAAGAAGTAGATTTCAGTAACACGTGGTTTAAATGGGCAGACATCACCCATAACATCGTGTTTAGTTAGTGGAATTGTGCCAGACGGCGAACGCTTGCAACCATGTTTCAGCAGTTGCTGGTTCGACATGGCTAAAACAGTTACTGAACGATGAGGTTCGTCGTTTTACCTCGCGGAAGA
>NZ_ML219768.1:0-293215 GCF_004765785.1 Halorussus ruber
ACAAGAGTGGCGGGAAATACCGGCGTCGGTAGACGGCGGGGAAACCGCCATGAACAAGAGTGGCGGGAAATACCGGCGTCGGTAGACGGCGGGGAAACCGCCATGAACAAGAGTGGCGGGAAATACCAGCGTCGATAAACTTGGCGCGAGTAGCGGCCGACTGCGGTAGTTAGTCGTCCGCGTCGGTCTCGACGCTGGCGGTCCGGCGGGCCGCGCGCTCGATGAACTCCTCGGGCAGTTCGTCGATTTCTCCGGCCTGCACGCCCCAGAGGTGACCGTAGAGACCGTCGTTTTCGAGTAGCTCCTCGTGGCTCCCGCGCTCGACGATTTTCCCGTCTTCGAGGACCACGATTTTGTCGGCGTCCTTGATGGTCGAGAGGCGGTGAGCGATGGCGAAGGTGGTCCGATTCTCGGTGAGCTCGTCCAGACTGCGCTGGATGAGCATCTCGGTCTCGGTGTCCACGTCGCTGGTCGCCTCGTCCAGCACCAGAATCTCGGGGTCTTTCAGGACCGCGCGGGCGATGGAGATGCGCTGGCGCTGACCGCCCGAGAGCTTCACGCCGCGCTCGCCGACCTCGGTCTCGTAGCCCTCCGGCAGGTTCTCGATGAACTCGTGGGCCTCGGCGGCCTTCGCGGCCTCGACTATCTCCTCGTCGTCCACGTCGAAGGTGCCGTAGGCGATGTTCTCCTTGACCGTGCCGTAGAACATGAACGTGTCCTGACTGACGTAGCCGATTGCCTGCCGGAGGCTCGGCAGACTCACGTCCCTGAGGTCGGTGCCGTCGATGCGGATAGCACCCTCGTTCACGTCGTACATCCGGAGGAGAAGCTTCAGGACAGTCGATTTACCCGCGCCCGTGGGTCCGACCAGCGCGAGGGTGTCGCCGCCCTCGACCTCGAAACTGATGTCGTCCACGATGGTCTCCTCGTCGTCGTAGCCGAAGGTCACGTCGTCGTAGACGACCTCGCCCTCCTCGACCGTGAGCTCCTCGGCGTCCGGCTCCTCGCGGATTCGGCTCGGTTCGTCCATCAGCCCGAAGATTCGGGAACTCGACGCGTACGCGCGTTGGTACATATTAATGATGGAGCCGAACTGCGCCATCGGCCAGATGAACCGCTGGGTCAGCAGGATGAAGACGACGAACTCACCGCGGCTCAAATCGCCCGTGAAGAACCACGGTCCCGCACCGTTGAGAACCCACAGACCGCCGACGACGAAGGTCAACGCGAAGCCGAGACCCGACAGAATCTGGAGCGAGGGGAAGAACTTGATGCGGGTGACGATAGCGCCCCAGTTCGAGTCGAAGTAGTCGTTCGACACGTCCTCGACTCGATCCGACTCGTAGCTCTCGGTGTTGGAGGTCTTGATGACCTGAATCCCGCCGAGGTTGTTCTCCAGTCGGGAGTTGACCTTGCCGACCGCCGAGCGCACGTCGGCGTATTTCGGCTGGATAATCTCCACGAACTTGTAGGTGAACAGCGCGATGAGCGGCACTGGAACCATCGCCACTAGCGCGAGTTGCCAGTTGATGCTGAACAGGATGACCGCGATGGCGACCACCATCACCGACAGGCGGAAGGCCGAGTTCATCCCGTCGTTGAGGAACCGCTCCAGCCGGTTCACGTCGTTCGAGAGGATGGACATCATCTCGCCGGTCTGCTTGTCGGCGAAGAAGTCCATGTTCAGCCGCTGCATCTTGTCGTAGGTGTCGGTCCGGATCGAGTGCTGGATGTGCTGGGCGAAGGAGTTCCAGCCCCAGTTTCGCGCCCAGTGGAAGGCCGCGCCGAAGCCGAACGCCGCGGCGACGATTGCGACCGAGAACCAGAACTGGTCGGTCGCCGTCGCGGGCGAAATCTCGGTTGCGAGGGATTTCGATACGAGCGGGAACTGCCCCGCGAGTGCTTCCGGATACGGAACTTTTGCCGCGCCTTCCGAGAAGAGCGCGTCGATAGCGACCCCGAGGATGAGCGGCGGAAGTAGATTCAACACCCGAGCGAAGATGCTCGCCACGACCCCCGTGACGAACGCGAACGCGTTTTCGGACCCGTATTCGAGGAACAGCCGTTTCATCGGGTTCTCGGCGTTCTCCCGTTGCTCCTCGAACGGGTCGTCTTCTTCGTCTTTGATACTCATTATCAATTGGGAATGGTTCGGCTCTTGAAAAACTTTCCTTCGAATCGAAACACGGTGTTCAGCGGTGTGAGCGTCTTGCTGGACTTCGAAGTGAAGGAGACCCGACTCTTATCGTTGACGGTTCTTTGTTGGCGAGTCGCATGGGGTGCGGCGGGGTACGGCGGTTAGGGAGAGCCGTCGAGGAGAACCGATCGCTACAGCGACCGCGATTCGAGTTCCGGGTCCACGTCGGCCTCGACCAAATCTTGGCGTATCCGGTCGCGCAGGGGGTCGGGGACCGTGTCCCGTCCGACCGGGACCGCGGTCTCGCCGTCGCCTTTCACCTTCCAGTAGAGGACGCATTCGCTCGGCGCGTAGAACTCGATGCTGTAGTAGTCGTCGCCGCCGCGGTAGTGGACGCGCGCGGCGAATCCTTCGGCCTGCCAGCCGTCCTGCTCGGCGAGCGCCTCGACTCGTTCGTCCATATCCGGAGGTCGTCGCCGGTCGTGGTAGTGGTTACGAAAGCCGACCGAGAAGGTAACAGTTATTTCCGGCGAGCGATTTTGGTCCGATACCGGGTCCGTGGTCTAGTTGGTTATGACGCGGCCTTTACAAGGCTGAGGCCGGTGGTTCGAATCCGCCCGGACCCATCCTGCGACGAACGAAGGTGAGGAGCGGATAGTCCTCCGATGATTCGAACCCTGCGAGTCGCACGTCCGCGCAACGAAGTGAGCAGAACCGTCTCGCTCAGGTTCGAATCCGCCCGGACCCACTTGTTTTCAAATCGCGCCTTCGTTGGAGGCCCACTCCACCAGCGCGGCGAGTTGCACGAGGACGAACAGCGCGGCTCCGAGTTTTACCATCGACGATAGTTTTTCACGCATCACGCAAGACTACGGTCGAGACGTAATTACGTTTGTCGGACTTGGGCGACTCAACCGCCGCGTCGAAGCCATCAAACCTATACAACCCCACGAGAAACGCCACGGCCATGCGTCTGCACGCGAGTTTCGGGGTGATAGGGTGAACAGAGGAGCAGTCCTCGCGGTGGTGGCCGCGGTCGCGCTCGTCGGGGGAGGAGTGCTGTTCGTCAGCGGAGGGCCGGGTCAGACACCCGGTTCGGCCGGGGACGGCGCGACGACCGCGACGACAGTCGAGGAGACGAACGGGAAGACGACTCACGCAGACGGTTCTGGTAGTTCTGGCGGAGCGAGTGACGAAACCACGAAGGTCTCGACGCCGAGTCCCGGGTACAAGTTCACCATCGAGAACATCGAGAAGTGCGGGAACACCTGCCGGGACGTGACCGCGCGCCTGACCAACGCTGGCGGCGAGGAGCGCCGGAGCGTCCGCGTCACGACGAAGATGTACGCTGGCGACAGCCTGATTTGGTCGGGCAACGAGACCGTCGGGACCCTCGACGCTGGCGAGTCGCACGTCTCGACTCGGCGCGTGAAAGTCGGGTTCTCGGGCGGCATGGCCATCAGCGCCAACGACGGCTACGTCACCATCGTCACGATAATCGGCTCGGAGTCCGGCACGACGCGGTTCTCCGAGCGCCGGAAAGTGGCCTGACGGGTTTCGGTCGAGCGCGACCTCGTATTTTCAGTCGAGCGCGGCCCCGCAGTCGGGGCACTCCTCGTCCGCGATGGTGACTTGCGCGTCGCACTCGGGACAGAATTCGAGGTAGCAGGCGGGGTCGCCCATCTCGTTCGTGTGGTTCGTTCTCGTGACTCAAAGCGTTTGTCCCGCTTCCCTCGTGGAGTTTCGAAACGCTTTTTTATATCATCCGCCTCGTTTCGAGTGCGCCGCCTTAGCTCAGACTGGGAGAGCACTCGACTGAAGATCGAGCTGTCCCCGGTTCAAATCCGGGAGGCGGCATGATTTTGCGATTCGCAACACTGCGAGCGACTTCTATGTCGCTCGTCTCTCCGCGAATCGCAAATCTGCTTCTCGGACGGATTTGAACCCTGCCAGAGGCAGCCCGCGCAGCGTAGCGAGCAGGAACCTCTGGCTCCGGTTCAAATCCGGGAGGCGGCACTTCTCTGAACTTGACCGAATAGCAGGACGCGTTCCGGCGATACGGTTGTATTTCGAGAATAGCTGCGTAACGAAATAAAACCAAAATAAAGGCAGTTCAAACGAATAATCCTATGAAGCCTGCGCCCAGGCTTCCAAGCCCAACGATGGCTTGACCCAGACCTTTGGCAAACGATTTTTTGAGAACGTGTGTTCGAGTCTCTACCAGTTGGTTCGGGTTCTCGTCGGTTACGAAGAACGCCCCATTGTGGTTTGTAAGAACTGTCTCGCCGTTCTCTTGTTCTGCGTACCCGTAGAGGTACACTTCGTCACCGACATCGATGTGATCAATCTCGTAGTCTCGCTTGCCTTTTACTGGTTGCTCAGGAAGGTTAGCCCAGTCGTCGAATCGCTGGACTTTCTCCGGTGGCCGTTCGTCACCAGCAACTTGTTTAGTGACTGAGTTTGCATCCGAAGGTTCCACAGCGATTCCCTCGGGGTTGACCGGGATTCGTCCGGAATCTGTTTCGATGGCGAACGGCCTCGTAAAGGTATCGTCGGCGAGAAACTCGTTATCGTCGCCGAGTTGACCCTGCCAGACTTCTACCTCCGCTGCCACGCATTCTCCACCCCCTATCGGGAGCGGGTCATCGGAAGTTATCGTTCCCGTAATCGCTACTTCTCCGCTTAGCGAGTCCGTCTCCCCTGTCGGTTCGTGTTCTCGAATCGCCTTGTTTTGCCGACGTTTTTGTATCCCCTCGCTCACGCTCCAGTACGCGAAGAGAAGCGCTCCAGCACCGAAACCCATGATCGCAAGTTCAAAGTACACCATTACGAGTCCCTCAACGAATTGATTTTAGTCGAAAACGCTTCGTAGCCGTACCCTTCAATTGGTCGCAAATCATATACTGTCCTCATTACACATATGGTTAATAAATTTATCGTATATCTATCAATCGGACTGATTCTGTAGTCCGGTTAGTAGACAAAGTTGGACAATCACAGTTAGGTATCGAAAGGAACCGAGTGCGCCACTCAATAGACTACTTGAATCAGGACGAACACCGGATAACTCGCCCCAACGTCACTCGATTTCGCGTACCCTTCCGAGGCAAGAACCACCACCGAGCCAAGGGCTTATACTCCGGATGCCGCTAGCAACTCCTGATGGAGTCCCCCTTCGAAGTCCTCCGCCTCGACGCCGACGCCGACGAGGAGGAAATCGAGCAGGCTTACAGAGAGCGGGTCAAGCAGGCCCACCCGGACCAAGGCGGGTCGATCGAGGAGTTCCAGACGGTCCGGACGGCCTACGAGCGAATCAAGGCCGGATACTCGCCGAACGGAAAGTCGGCCTCCGCCGAGGGTGCCAGCGCGGGCAACGGGACCCGAGCGCAGGACCGCGCCAGCGGACAGGACCGCGCCGGTGCGAAAAACGAAGCCCGAGATACGGCGGAGTCCGAACCCGACGACCGAGCGGAGTGGGCGACCTCCGAGGTCACGTATCTCAACTACGACGTGCTGAGCGATTTCGGCTGGGAGACCGACGACCGGAACCTCTTCCGGAAGGCGTCCGCCGCGGACTTGGACGAGGACGATTTCGGGCAGTTCGTGGCCGACCCCGGCCAGTCGCTGCTCGAAGCCGCCGAGGACCACGGCTTCGCGTGGCCCTTCGCCTGCCGCGGCGGGGCGTGCGCGAACTGCGCAATCATGATACGCGACGGCGAACTCTCGATGCCCTCCAGCCACGTCCTCTCTGCGGAGATGATGGAACAGGGGATTCGCCTCTCGTGCAACGGCGTGCCCATCACGAGAGAACTCGAAATCATCTACAACGTCAAGCACATGCCCGAACTCGAAGACCTGCTGTTGCCGCCCGACCCGTTCGAGAACGCCTACAGCTGAATCGCCGATTCGCGGCCGAGGGCGAATGATGGCAGAGAGCAATGGTTTTGATTTTCTAAGAATTACAGAGGTAGTTCTGGAAAACAAAAACAATGCTTTCGTCGCTCGTGACCCGACGATTTCGCTCGACCGGCCTCACCGGTTCACCTCCGTTCCGAGCGTCGAGCGTTCGGCTCCCCCGAAACCCGTGGCATTCGTTCTCTCGGAAGCCTTATCCGTAAGCCGACTCTCTCTATAGTTGCAATGGCGAAAGGTACGGTCGACTTCTTCAACGACACCGGCGGTTACGGCTTTATTGACACTGAGGACGAGGACGAGGACGTTTTCTTCCACATGGAGGACGTTGGCGGCCCTGACCTCGAAGAGGGACAGGAAATCGAGTTCGACATCGAGCAGGCTGACAAGGGTCCGCGCGCGACCAACGTCCAGCGACTGTAATTCGGTCGGACTTTCAGACAACTAACTTTACTTCAATTTTCGAGTCGGACAGCGACAGCATTCATCTGATTAGAGTTACAGTAAAGAGACCAAAATTCAATTTACAAATCCTACTCCTGTAGTCGTGTCATGACTTCATGAGCCCGCTCAAAGCGATTTAACAATTGTTCAAGGTCTTCCTTCTCGTGTACTATAGTTCGATTTGCATGCATTACCTTGTTTCGGAGATTCACTACTCCACTCATATTCTTTTTAAATTGATTCCGAGATGAAAAGCCACAGTCTTCACGAAGTTCTTCCTGTTTCTCAATTATACTTTTCATCTCTCCAAGCGTCATATATTCTGCAATGTGGACTCCTACTCCTTTTGACTGTGATTTCTGCCAGCGACCAATTGTGCACGGCCGAGCATATTTGAAGAGATTTTCTGATTCTTCGTAGTGAGTTTCAATTACCGTCGAAAATTGATTTTCAAGTTCAGCTAAAACAGGATACAGCATTTCATTTACGCTACGCTTATTTGCATCTGCTATAGTTGCAATATAATATCTCTGGCCCTCTAATATATTTCTAATTATATCTGGGAACTTGGCTTCATTGATTCTCTCCTCATCAAATTCTGCTATCTCATCTATTCCATACTTTTCTCCATCAGGAAATGTAAACCGCATATCTTTCTGGGTATCTACTAATATAAAACTATATTCCACCAAGAGTTTAAGACCTTCATAGAGATGGTCATCCTCCTTTAGATACTGCTCGTCTTTTATTTCCCCCAATTCCTCTTGTTCAACATCATAGTATTCATCTTTCTCCGGGATTGGAATGTAACTATACTTTTGATTTTTATAGAATTCTATATTTGATTTGTAGTTCCCTATAGTCTCTGTCTCTGCTTTGGAGCAAATGGAAAAGATTGTGTGAATACTAGGTATGTCTCGTCGGTCCAATTCCATATAATCCGTTATTATTGGAACGGGCTTAAATTCTACCCGTCTAACTGCTTCATCTCCTCCTCGTCGAGTTCGAGCGCCGAGGAGGCCACGTTCTGCTCCAGATGCTCGACGCTAGAGGTCCCCGGAATCGGAATCGTGACGGGCGAGTGCTGGAGCAACCACGCCAGCGCGACCTGTCGAGGAGTCGCGTCGTGGTTCTGGGCGACGTCCTCCAGCACCGACTTCTTCTCGCCCAACTCGCCGCCGCCGATGGGGAAGTAGGAGATGAAGCCGATTCCGGCCTCCTCGCAAGCTTCCAGCACGTCCTCGTGGTCGCGGTTGCCCACGTTGTACTCGTTCTGGACCGTCGCCACCTCGACCATGTCGCGGGCCTCGTCTAACTGTTCGACCGAAACGTTGCTCAGACCGACGTGGTCCACGAGGCCGTCGTCTTTCAGCTCTGCGAAGGTGTTCACGGCGTCCTCGAACGAGCAGTCCACGTCGGGCGTGTGCAACTGGTAGAGGTCGATGCTCTCGACGCCGAGGCGGTCGAGGCTACAGAGAATCTGGTTCCGGAAGAAGTCGGGACCGCCGTGGAGAATCCAGTCGCCGGACTTGTTCCGCAGGAGTCCGGCCTTGGTCCCGACCACCGCGTCCTCGGGGTCGATGGCCTCGCGGATGATGCGCTCGCTGACCCCCGGTCCGTAGGAGTCGGCGGTGTCCACGAAATCGACGTTCATCTCGACCGCGCGCTGGAGGACCTCTCGGGCCTCCTCCTCGTCGTCGGGCCGACCGATGATGTCCTCGCCGGTCAACCGCATCGCGCCGAACGCGAGGCGATGGACCGTCAGTTCGCCGCCGATGTCGAACGTGTCGCTCTGGTTCTCGCTGACTTCGACCATACCGTTCCGTCTCTCCGGCCGTCAATAGTGGTTCTGGCGGACCACTCGGTTGCCGGTTCCGCGGGGGACTTCCGTGCCCATTTCGAGGCCGAGACTCTCGTCTCTATTCCGAGGCCGAGACTTTTGTCGGTCGGGGCCGAATACGATACCCGAATGAGCGACGCGACCGCGACCACGGACCCCTCGGCCGACGCCGATGCCGACGCCTTCGGCTACCCGCGGTCGGTGGTCGCGGCCGACCTCACGGCTATCGCCGCGGTCGGAGTCGTCCTCGTCGCGGTCCAGTTCCTCCTACCCGAAACCACCCACGAGCGCCTCGCGTTCGACCACTCGGTGTTCGGCCCGGCCACGCTCCTGACCGCGGCCTACGTCCACGCCGGGGCCGAACACCTGTTCAGCAACCTCGGGGGCTACCTCTCGCTGGCGCTGGTGACCTACCTCGTCTGCCTCCACGCCGACCACCGGGCGTGGTTCCGCCGGACCTTCCTCGTCCTCCTCGTGGCGCTCCCGATCGCGGTCAACCTGACGAGCTACGCCATCCTCGAAACGCGGTTCCCGGGCGTTTCGCCAGTCTCGCGGGGTTTCTCGGGCGTCGTGGCTGGCTTCGGCGGGTTCCTACTGGTCGCGGTCGGGGTCCACCTCCGCCAGAGCTACTCGCGCGAGACCGTCTTCTTCGTCGGCCAGTTCGCGGTCCTGCTGATGCTCGGGGAACTGCTCTGGATTTACGCCGGGCGCGTCACCCTCCTCGAAGGCGCGGCGGTCGTCGCGGGCCTCTCGCTTGCGGTCGCTGGTATCGTCTCGCGGGCGCGAGGGAGGAGCCTCAGCGAGGAGCATTACCACCGCGTCGGGGTGGACCTGATGTACGTCTCGCTGGTGTTCGCCCTGCTGACGTGGTTGATTTACGGCCTGTTCCCGGCCGACCCCATCGACCACGGGACGTTCACCAACATCTTCGCCCACGGCGCGGGGTTCGTCGAGGGCGGCCTGCTGGCGGCGCTCGCGCTCGTCGTATTCCGTCCTTAAGCCAGCAACAGATTTGAATACCCTCGATACCTACCCTCTCACAACGATGATGGCGACCACCCACGCCCTGTTCGGGATGGCGCTGGGAGCAATCTCGCTCCTCGTCGCGCCCGAGTTCGCCCCGCTCGCCATCGCGGCGGGCGGAGCGGGCGGTCTCTTTCCGGACCTCGACCTCGCGGGCGACCACCGGAAGGACCTCCACTTCCCGGTGTACTACTCGCTGGCGGCGGTTCCAGCGCTCGCGCTGGCGGTGCTCGCACCCTCGGTAGCGACGGTTGCCGGTGGGGTCTTCCTCGCGTCGGCGGCGGTTCACTCCGCCTCGGACGCGCTCGGCGGCGGTCTGGAACTCCGGCCGTGGGAGGCCACCTCCGAGGAGGCTGTCTACGACCACTTCGACGGGCAGTGGATTCGCCCTCGGCGCTGGATTCGCTACGACGGCGCGCCCGAGGACCTGCTCGCCGCCGCGGTGTTCGCGGTGCCGGGGGTCCTCTACGCCGAACCGCTCCAGCAGGCGGTCCTCGCGCTCCTCGGGATTTCGACAGGCTACGTCCTCGTGCGGAAGCGACTCGTGGACCTCGGCGAGACGCTGGCCGATAGGCTTCCGGCCCGCGTCGCCGCGTTCGTGCCGGTCGAGTGACGACCGCGCTGGTCGCTCGCCAGCGTTCTCCTCGGCGCTTTCGCTGAGCCGTGAGAGTGATTCGCGGGGTTTCGGCCCCGAGAAACGCCGTATCGGCCTACCGTGCATCGAAGGGTTTATCCGCCGCGTGACCCTCAGACTCCAGTAATAACCATGTCGGACAAACCCGCCTCGATGTACCGGGAAATCAGCAAGCAGCCGTACACCCGACGCGAGTACATCACCGGCATTCCCGGTTCGAAGATTGCACAGCACGCCATGGGCAACCTCGAGAGCGACCAAGAGGACTACCCCATCCAGATTAGCCTCATCACCGAGGAAGAGTGTCAACAGCGCCACGGCGCGCTCGAGGCCTCGCGCCTGTCGGCCAACCGACACCTGCTGAAGGAACTCGGTCAGGAGAACTACAAGATGATTCTTCGCAAGTTCCCCCACCACGTCATCCGGGAGAACAAGCAGGCGACTGGTGCGGGTGCGGACCGTGTCTCCGACGGAATGCGTCAGGCCTTCGGGAAGGTCGTCGGCACGGCCGCCCGGATTCAGGCCAACGACCGCATCTTCACGGTGTGGTGCCAGCCCGAGGACGCCGACGTGGCGAAGGAAGCACTCCGCCGCTCGTACAACAAGATTTCCCCGCCCTGCCGCATCAAGGTCGAGAAGGGCGAGGACCTCCTCGTCGCGTAACTCCCACTCGCGTTCGTTCTTTTGAGTCTCAGCTATCGACGCTCGGTAGCCGACGTTTCGAACAGTCGAATTTGTGTCACTCTCGGTCACCGAAACTAACTTAATAATTTGTGAGAGGTAGGGAGTATGGAGTTACGCGAGGTCGCCATCTTCACCGACGACGTGCAGACGACGGCGCGGTTCTACGAGCGCGCCGTCGGCGAACCGGTGTTCGCCGAGGAGTCGAAGGCGCTGTTCGACGTGGAGGGCGTCGAAGTCCTCGTTCACGAGACCTACGACCCGTCGGACGGCGACCTCCCGTGCGAAGACCACTACACCTTCGAAGTCGAGGACGTAGACGAAGCGTTCGCCCGCCTCTCCGAGAAGGACCTCAGCGTCTACCGCGAACCCGCCGACTACGACTGGGGCCGGTCGGCGTACTTCCGCGCTCCCGACGGGCGAATCGTGGAGATTACCTCGGCGTAGTCGCGGCGTGTCGGAAGCAGTAGAGAACGAGTGGCCTCGGCGCGTCTTCGCTAAGACTCCTCGTCCTTGATTTTGCTTAGAGCCGATTTTCTCCCGATTAGTTAAATTCGCGGTAGTGAACTGTAGCTACTGCGCGTAATTCGGAATCTCCATTAAACTCAGATGTCTGTGTGAAACTCACTTCGCAACCTCCACAAACGCACTTTTTTACCCTTACGCTCCCACCAAGCGCGTATGCTGGACCTCGCGGTCGCCTACCGAGAGGAGACCTTCGAGCGGATGCGCGACCCCCTCGACGAGCGCGGAATCGCGGTTCACCACGTCCCGAGCGAGGCCCGGACCATCTCGCTGTCGGACCCGCCGTGGTCGCCCGAGGAGTTCGACGCCGGGTTCGTCTACCCCTCGCGGGCGATGGAGGGCGGCGTCGTGGACGCCCTGCTCGACGTGCCGTGGGTCAACGACCGCGAGGCCGTCCTCACGTCGCGGAACAAGGCGGGCGTGATTGCAGAACTGGAGCGGGCCGACGTGCCGGTCCCCGAGAGCGTCCTCGTGTCGAACCCCGCCGACGAGGAGGCCCTGCTCTCGGCCTTCGAGCGATTCGACCCGCCTGTCGTCGTCAAACCCAACTCCACGACGCGGGGCGTCGGCGTGGCGAAAGTCGGGGACGCCGACTCGTTTCTGGGCGTGAGCGACTACCTCGACTTGGTTCACGACTACCGAGCGACCGGAGACAAGTCCTTCCTCGTCCAAGAGTACGTCGCCGACGCCACCGACTACCGGGCGATGGTCGTGGACGGCGAGTGCGTCGGCGGCGTCGAACGCCGGATTCCCGACGCCGCCGACAGCGACCGCTGGAAGCACAACGTCCACCGCGGCGCGCGAGCGACCGGCGTGGACCTTCCGGAGGACCTGCGGGACCTCGCCGAGCGCACGGCCGAGGCGCTGGGCATCGACTTCCTCGGCGTGGACCTCCTCGTGTCGGACGAGGGCGCGGTCGTCAACGAGACGAACGCCCGGCCGACCATCGACGCCGAGACGAAGTACGACGAGGGGTTCTACGACCTCCTCGGGGCGCTGGTTCGGCGGACGGCCGGAGAAGTGTGACGTGTATTCTAAATTGTTTTAGAAATATATCCAAATTCTATACAACTATATTCATTTCTTTGAGACAACGAGTTATTTCCGGCGGTCGGCGCGCGTGGGTGCGGCGCGTGAGCGCCGCGCCCCACGCGCGAGGGAGTCGGTCGCGTCACGCGACCGACGAGGTTGGGGAGGTGTGAGGTTCGTGGGGCGGTTGCGGTAGACGCCTCGGCTTCGGCAATAGCTAGCTTCCCGCTACTAGCATCGTGTTTCGCGGCGGTCAAGCCGAATCATTCAGTAAAATATCCCGTGGTCAAACGACCAAACCACCCGCCGAAATCGCGTATCCGACCGAAAAGAACGAGCGTAGAAAGCCAGAACCCCCGGAGGTCCCCGAGCGAGCGCGACTACTGCACGTCGATGTCCGCGGAGTCCTCGGACTTGTCGAACTGGACTTCCAGCACGCCGTTGTTGTAGGTGGCCGACGCCGAGTGTTCGTCTACCTGCGTGGGCAGACGGACTCGCTCGTCGTACTCGCGGTGGTCGCTGGCCGCGCTGATGGTCAGCATCTCGCCGTCGCACTTGAGGTCGATGTCGTCCTTCTCGACGCCGGGCAAGTCTGCGATGACTCGCACGACGTCGTCGCTCTCGTGGATGTCGACGTGCGTCTCGGTGCCGAATCCGGTCTGGCCGCCGTCCGCGCCGGGACCGCTCCGCTCTACGTGCATGTCGAAGTCGTCGCCCATCATCTCGTTCATCATGCGCTCGATTTCGCGGAAGAGGTCGTCGAAGGGGTCGTCGCGGTCGTCTCTTCGCATGTTCACCGCTACGGCGTATGCAAGCAAAAGCCTTTGGCACTCGGGGTTGTTCGCTGGCTTTCGCGTGACTGCAAGAAAGTATTTATGTCTAGCGACCGAAATTATCGGTGGAGGTACGTCGAATGCCGATTACGCAGTAAGCGCCTTCGGTCCCCGTATCGCCCCCGCCAACTAACGCTCCGCATCTCCGATTTTTTGACGCCGAACGCAGAAAACTGCACGTCGAGCGCCGACTAGATGCCCATCCCGAGCGACTCGTTGGTCGTCCGGATGCTCTCCTCGGCGTCGGCGCTGTTCGTGACCGCCCGAATCGCGTCCACGTTCTCGGGCACCACGTCGCTCTCCTGATGGATGGCCTGGAACAGATAGAGGTCGTCGCCCTCGGTCGTGATGGACTCGCCCCAGACGCAGTTCTCCCAGATGTCGGCCCGCGGGCGGCCCACGTCCTGAGCGTACTCCTTCAGCTTGCCCGCGCCGTCGATGTCGAAGTGTTCGGGGATGACGAACAGGCGCGACTCGCCTTCCAGCAGTTCCCGAACCTCGTCGGCGTCCGGCTCGGCGTCGAGCGTGACGTTGACGCTGTGCATGTGCATCAGCGTGGCGGGGACCTTCAGCCCGAGGGTGTCGATGTCGAGGTCGGGGAAGATGGTCTTGACGTCCGGTCCGTGATGGGAGGGGAGCGTGACCGGGTTCGGCACGATGTCGTTGATGGGGCCGCGACCGGTCTGGGCGGGGTCGCCGCCCCGGCGGACCAGCGTGGTGCGGACCTTCTCGACGCCGTACTCCTCGCGGAGCGGCGCGACCAGTCGGGAGAGACCGGTCGTGTTACACGAGACGACGCGGACGTGGTCCGCGCCGTTCGCGTCCGAGAAGTTCGACCGAGCGTTGAAACTGGTGTCCACGAAGTCCGCGGACTCGCCGCCCTGATACAGCGCGGGCGTGTCGTACTCGTCGTACATCTCGGAGTTCTGCTCGCCGATGCCGGAGGGACAGGCGTCGACCACCACGTCGCTGGCCTCGACTAGCTCCTCGACCATCCCGGCGAGTTCGATGCCAGCCTCGTCGAACAACTCGACGCGGTCCTCGACGGCGGCGTAGAGGGGAAAGTCCTTCTCGACGGCCTGCTCGGCCTCGAAGTTGGGGCGCGTCTTGGCGACCCCGACGACCTCCATATCTGGCTGAGCGCGTACAGCATCTGCGACGCGCTTCCCAATCGTCCCGTACCCGTTGATTCCGACCCGTAGCATGTACTTCGGTTTCCGACGCCGACGCGCATAATGGTTTCGAGGTATGCCGTTGGAAATGAACTATAGATCGAGTAAGTTCTCCAATTCTGCGGGCGGTGGTCGGTTCCGGAAGGGGAAGGTCTAACCCCACGCCGACCCACCTGCCGAACATGAGCCTCCGAGACGCGGCCGAGACCGCCATCACGCAGTGTCTCGCCCTCGACGAGACCGAGTCCTGTTGCATCGTCACCGACGACAAGCGCGAACCCATCGGCGAGGCCCTCTACGAGGTCGCCAGCCAAGTCACCGACGACGCCACCATCGTCCGCTTCCCGCCGGGGGCCAGCCACGGCGCGGAACCGCCCGAACCCGTCTCGGCCGCGATGGCCGGAAGCGACGTGTTCCTCGCGCCGACGACCAAGAGTCTGAGCCACACCCGCGCCCGAGGAGACGCCAACGAGGCCGGGGCGCGCGGCGCGACCCTGCCGGGCATCACCGAGGAGGTCTTCACGACAGGCCTGGACGCCGACTACGAGACCATCGCCCAGCACTGCGAGGACGTCCTCGAACAGGTCGAAGGTGCCGACGAGATTCGCGTGACCTCGCCCCAGGGCACCGACATCACCTTCGAACCCGGCGACCGCGAGTGGCACGACGACACCGGCATCGTCCACGACGCGGGCGACTTCTCGAACCTCCCCGCGGGCGAGGTGTTCGTCAGCCCCGAGGACGTCAACGGCACCTACGTCGTGGACGGGACGATGATGCCCCACGGCCTCCTCGAAGACGGCCAGACCCTCGAATTCGACGTGGAGGACGGCCGAGTCACTCGCATCTCCGACGACGAAATCCGCCAGAGCGTCGAGGAGGCCGCGGAAGAGGTCGGCGACGCGGCCTACAACCTCGCGGAACTCGGCATCGGCACCAACGTCGCGGTGACGGAACTGGTCGGCTCGGTCCTGCTGGACGAGAAGGCGGGCGGCACGGTCCACATCGCCATCGGCGACGACGCGGGCATCGGCGGCGACACCGAGGCACCCATCCACTTCGACGGGATTCTCCGAGAGCCGACCGTCTACGCCGACGGCGAAGAAGTCGAACTTCCGGAACCGTAACCGCCGATTTCGCCAGCGATGGAGTGCGAAATCCACGGCCACCGAGTCCGCGGCGTCGAGGTGGATTCGGAGACGCGCTGTGCCCACTACGACACCGACCGCGACGTGGTCGCCCTGCGATTCGCGTGCTGTGGAGGGTTTTATCCCTGTTTCCGGTGCCACGAGGCGGTCGCGGACCGCGATGGGGACGGGACCGGAGACCACGAAGTCGAGCGCCTGTCGGTCGAGAGCGACGCAATCGCGGCGCTGTGCGGCGTCTGCGGCGCGGGGCTGACCCCGCGAGAGTTCGTGGACGGGGACCACGAGTGTCCGGAGTGCGGAGCGGCGTTCAACCCGGGCTGTGCGGACCACTACGAACTGTACTTCGATTTCGAGGAGTAGCGGTTGACTTCGGGAGTTGTTTTTCGTTTCTTTGCATTCCCATATACTCCTTTAGCACCATTTTAGTTGTCTTTAGAGATATTTTAGGTTAGTTTCAGTCAGGGGACGAACAGAAGCGGTCGCCGAGTCGAGGTGCCCTACCGCCCTTCCACAACCGTACAGCCCTTCCACGCCGCAAGCTACCCCGCACCGCGACAGCGACCGCGAACCTCACGCCTCCCCGGCCTCCTCTCACTCCCGCCGGTCGTTCGGTCGTCCACCGTCAGAGGCAAGCTCTGACGAGCCTTCGTTCGCTTCTTTCACGAAGACCTCGCGCGTGGGCGCGCAGAACTGCGCGCCCTCACGCGCCGGACGTAACTGTTGGGTCGGAACCAGTCTTCGTTGCGCCGATACCTGTCTTCTCTCCGTCGGGAGAATGGCAGGAACTTTTAAATGGGGCGTCTGAGATGGAACGGACGTACCCGAGTACCATGCCGCCGACGACTGGAGACTACGACCTGCGCGAACTGCGCCGCCTCGCGGACCCCGACCGGGAGACCCCCGAGGAGTTCGCCGACGAGGGCGAAGCACTACCGGCCACGCCCGACGAGGTCCTGCGCCACAGCGAGCGCGACGAACTCGTCCGCCTCCAGAGCCAGTTCTCGGCGGCGGGGGCGCTCCCCGAGAAGCCGTATCTCGAACGCATGCCCGACCAGTACAGCACCGAGGTGGTCGTCTTCGAGTGGCTCGACTTCCTCATCAACAAGGCGGGGTTCGAGAACACGGGCAACGCTCTCGAATACTACGCCGAAATCGACTGGATAACCGAGGAGGTCCGCGAGGAACTCCGAGAGTACATGCGCGGATTCTCCGAAGTCGAGAGCTTCGACCCCGACGTGCCCGGCCCCGCCGACCTCGACGTGGACGACCACGTGCTGAGTCTGGTCTACATCGCGCGACTCGCCTCGGTCTGACCGGCGAGAGGGGCGTGCGCTCACCCCGGGCAAAGGCGTGACACTATTGACCCGGGAGTGGCTAATGAGACCAATGGGAGACGAGGGTCTGTTATGAGGGGGC
This sequence comes from Halorussus ruber, assembly GCF_004765785.1. Taxonomy (GTDB): domain Archaea; phylum Halobacteriota; class Halobacteria; order Halobacteriales; family Haladaptataceae; genus Halorussus; species Halorussus ruber. The sequence continues at coordinate 16,795 of NZ_ML219768.1, forward strand.
CGAGAGAACACCCGTCGGAGGACGGAGAGCCGTCCCAATCTGACCGCGGCGGGGCGCTCGGTGAGACGTTCTTCGAGGAGATGGTCGCCAGCGCGACCGACGCCGTGATTACGGCCGACGTCCACGGGAACATCGTCTACGCCAACGACGCCGTCGAGCGACTGCTGGGCTACGCGCCGGAGGACATTCGGGGCCGGGAGTTCGGGGAGTTCGTGCCCGAGCGACTGCGGGACCGCTACGAGGGGTGGTACCGCCGGTTCGCCGACGGCGACGACGGGACGCCGATAAGCGACGAGTCGTTCGAGGTGACGTGGCTGACCGCCGACGGCGAGGAGGTTCGGGTCTCCGTCTCGGCGTTCGAACACGGCGCGGACGAGACGTTCTTCACCGGGTTCCTCGAGAGAGCGCCCACCGACAGCGAGTCCGCCGAGCGACTCCGCGAGGAGGAGGCGCTCATCGAGGAGATATTCGACACGAGTCCGGTCGCCTTCGCGGTCAGAGACCACGAGGGGGAACTCCTCAGGGCGAACGATCGGGCCGCCGAACTCGTCGGGGTCGGGAGCGACGAACTCCCGGCCGAGGAGGACGACGAGTGGATGGTCTACGACACCGACGGACGGGAGCTATCCGAGGACGAGTATCCCGTCATGCAGGTCCTCGACGCTGGCGAACCAGTCTACAACGAGGAAGTCATCGTCGAGCAACCGAACGGCAAGCGCGTCCACCTCTCGGTCAGCGTGGCCCCGGTCTACGACGACGGCGAGGTCCAGCGGGTCGTCAGCGCGGCCGAGGACATCACCGAACTCAAGCAGACCCAGTTCGAACTCGAACAGCGACGCGACGAACTCGAAACCGAGCTTTCGGAGGTGTTCAGCCGGGTCACGGACGCATTCTTCGCGCTCGACACCGACTGGAACTTCACCTACGTCAACGACGAGGCCGAGGAGCTAATCCAGCGCTCCGAGGAGGGACTGCTCGGAGAGAGCATCTGGGACGAGTTCTCCGAGGCGGTCGGCACGACGTTCCAGCGCGAATACGAACGCGCCATGGACGACCAAGAGCCGGTGTCGTTCGCCGAGTACTACCCGCCGCTCTCGACGTGGTTCGAGGTCCGGGCCTACCCCTCCGAGACCGGCCTGTCGGTGTACTTCCGAGACGTGACCGACCGCAAACAGCGCGAGCGGGAACTCGAACGCTACGAGACCATCGTGGAGACGGTCGAAGACGGCATCTACGTCGTCGGCCCGGACAACGAGTTCTCGATGGTGAACACGTCGTTCGCCGAGTTGGTCGGCTACGACAGCGACGACCTCGTCGGGACCGACCCTTCGCGGCTCTACGACGAGGAGACACGCGAGGAGGCCGCGAGCCTCATGCAGGAGATAATCGACGGCGAGCGGACTTCGGCCACCATCGAGCATCTGCTTCAGACCAGCGACGGCGAGACGTTCTCGGCCGAGACAACCTTCGTCGTGCGCGAGACCGAGAACGGCGACTACGAGCGCGTCGGCGTGACCCGCGACGTGACCGAGCGAAAGGAGCGCGAGCGCGAGTTGCAGAACCGCGTCGAGCAACAGCGCGTCCTCTCGGAGTTCTCTCAGTACGCGCTCGAAGCTCGGTCGCTGGACGACCTGTTCGACGAGGCAGTCGAACTCGTCGCCGACGTGTTGGACCACGACTACTGCAAGGTGCTGGAACTGTACCCCGAGGACGACGAACTCCTACTTCGCAACGGCGTCGGATGGCGCGAGGGCATCGTCGGGTCGGCCACCGTCGCCGACGACCGGGGTTCGCAGGCGGGCTACACCCTGCTGACCGAGGAGCCGGTCGTGGTCGAGGACTTGGAAGCCGAGGAGCGATTCTCCGGGCCGGACCTGCTGAACTCTCACGACGTCGAGAGCGGCATCAGCACGATAATCGGCACGCCGGACGACGTGTGGGGCATCCTCGGGGTCCACGACACCGAGTCGCGGTCCTACGCCGACCACGACGTGCAGTTCGTCCGGAGCATCGCTCACATCCTGCTGACCTCCATCCAGCGCCGGGAACACGAGCGGGAACTCCGCGAGCGAAACGAGCGTCTGGACGCCTTCGCCAGCATGCTGGCCCACGAACTCCGCAATCCGCTCGAAATCGCCCAGATTTACCTCGACATGGGCGTCGAAAGCGCCATCGGGAGCGAAGTCGGGGGCGGGAGAGACAGCGGAGGCGGGAGCGACAGCAGGGCCGGGAGCAAGGTCGAGGGCGAGAGCGAAGTCGGAGGCGAGCACGAAGGGGAGGGCGACGGCGGCGAATCCGCCTTCCGCGAGGTCGAGCGCGCTCTCGACCGCATCGAGCAGATGATAGACACCCTGCTGGTCGTCACCCGCCGGGGCGGCGACGTGGACAACACCGAACCGGTCGCGCTGGACGAGGTGGCCGCCGAGTGGTGGGACGACGTGGACCCGGACGGAGACCTCGTCGTCGAGACCGACGCCGAGATTCTGGCCGACCCCTCGCGCCTGCGCCAACTGCTCGAAAACCTCTACCGGAACGCGGCGGAACACGGCGGGTCGGACGTGACGGTCCGAGTCGGCGACTTGAGTGACTCCTCGGCGGGGACGTCGGGGGCGACGGAGGCGACCGGCTTCTACGTCGCCGACGACGGACCGGGCATCCCCCCGGAGGACCGCGAGGAGGTGTTCAATCCCGGCTACTCGACCAGCAACGTCGGCATCGGCTTCGGCCTCGCCGTGGTTCGGCAGTTGGTCGAAGCCCACGGCTGGGAGTGCGAAATCACCGAGAGCGAGGCGGGCGGCGCTCGGTTCGAGTTCCGAGGCGTCGAGACGCCGGAGTAGCGGGAAGCGACAGACAAACAATCCTAATTCTAAAAGACGCTTTTTAGTTTCCTAAAGAAACAAAATTGTTTCTCTGGCGAGTCCCTACCGTTCTCTCGATGGGTTCCTACCGCAACGACCGCGCGGAGTTCGCCACGACGACGAGACTGCTGGTGCCCATCGCCACCGCGGCGAACAGCGGGTTCAGCAGGCCCAGAATCGCCAGCGGGACGGCCACGGCGTTGTAGAGGAAGGCCCACCCGAGGTTGGTCCGGATGCGCCGGTTGGTCCCCGACGCGATTTCGAACACCGAGGCCACGGCGTCGAGGCCGCCGTCCACGACCACGGCGTCGGCGGCGTCGCCCGCGAGGTCGGTCCCGCTCCCGAGCGCGATGCCGATGTCGGCGACGGCGAGCGCGGGGGCGTCGTTGCTCCCGTCGCCGACCATCGCCACCGTGCCCCGCGACTGGAGGCGCTCGACGGTCGTTGCCTTGGCCTCCGGGGGCACTCCGGCGAAGACCTCCGAGACGTTGGGGTCGGCGCGGAACCGCGCCGCGGCGCGCTCGTGGTCGCCCGTCAGCACCACCACGTCGCGCCCGCCGTCGGTCCCGCCAGCGAGGTCGGCGACGGCCTCGCGCCACCCCTCGCGGGGGCTATCGCCGACCGCCACGACGCCCCGGACCCGGCCGTCCCACCCGACCGCGACGGGGACGTGGCCCTCCTCGCGGGCCTCCTCAACCGCCTGCCGGAGGTCCGCCGAGAACGAAAATCCCCGGTCGGCCAGCAGGTCGGGGTGGCCGACCGCCGTCTCCGCGCCAGCGAGTTCGCCGGTCACGCCCCGGTCGTGGCTCTCGACGCTCTCGGGATCGAGAGCGATTTCCGCGGATTCGGTGGCGGTCTCGGCGGTTGCTGTCGCGGTCGCGGTGCGGTCTACTGTATCAGCGGCTTCGGCTTCAGTGGCGGTCTCTGCTGTCGAGTCGGCGCTCGCAGTCGCGGTGGCTCCGGCCTCCTCGACACCCGCCGCGTCTACAATCGCGTCAGCAATCGGGTGCGCCGAGTAGCGTTCGAGCGCCGCGGCGCGGGAAAGCACTTCGTCGGAATCGACTGTCCCGTCCGAACCGACCGACTCGCCGCCCCCATCGCCCACGACAACACCCTGAACCGCCATCCGACCGTCGGTCAGCGTCCCGGTCTTGTCGAGGACCACCACGTCGGCCTCGGGCGCGGACTCGAAGACGGCGTCGGAGGCGACCACGACGCCGCTATCCGCGGCCTCGCGGATGCCCGAGGCCACCGCCAGCGGCGTGGCGAGGCCGAGCGCGCAGGGACAGGAGACGATGAGGACCGTCAGGCCCGCCAGCAGGGCGTCGGCGACCGGCGCGCCGCCGAGGAGTCGCCACGCGGTCGCCCCCGCCGCGAGGACGAGGACGGTGGGCACGAACAGCGTCGCCAGTTTGTCGGCGAGGCGCTGGACGCCCGACCGGGAACTCTGAATCTCCCAGAGGAGGTCCACGAGTCTGTCGAGCGTACTCTCGGCCTCCTCGCCGACCTCGACCACGAGCGGTTCGTCCGTGACGACGGTGCCGCCCAGAACCGGGTCGCCCGGTCTGCGGGTCTCCGGCAGGGACTCGCCGGTCACGAGCGACTCGTCCACCGCGGCGGTGCCTTCCGAGACCTCGCCGTCCACCGGGACGCGCTCGCCGGGTCGGACCAGAACCTGCTCGCCCGGCGCGAGGTCCGTGACGGGAACGGACTCGTGGCCTCTCCCGTCGCCCTCCTCCGTGACGCGGGTGGCCTCCGAGACTCTCGCGCTCGTCAGCTCCGAGAGGCCGCTGGCGGCCTTGCGCTTGATGCGGTCCTCGTAGTAGTTGCCCAGCGTCACGACCAGCACGATGGCGACCGACACGTCGAAGTAGACGTGGGTCTGGCCGACGAGGACCGCGACCGAGCTGTAGAGGTACGAACTCACCGCCGCCAGCGAGACCAGCAGGTCCATGTTGGGTTGGCCCGCCCGGAGGCTGACCACCGCACCCCGCAGGATGGGATAACCGGTGTAGAACAGCACGATGGAGGACATCAGCCAGACGTTGCCGAACAGGTAGAGACCGTCGAACCCGCCCAAATCGACCAGCGGGTCGTAGCCGAGGTAGGTCGGGTAGAGGAAGAGGAGGTACCAAATCATCACCATCATGCCGAAGATGCCGCCGCCGAGCAGGAACCGGACGATTTGGTTGTCCGCCCGGTCGTCGTCGCCGGACCCGCCCTCGGGGTCGCCGACCGCGTAGCCGTACCGGTCGAGGGTCCGCCCCAGCGAGTCGAGGTCCGACGCCTCGTCGTGGGCGACCCGGAGCATGTCGGTGGCGTAACTCGCCTCGGCGGCGTGGACGCCCTCGGCGTCGGCGGCCGCCGACTCGATGAACGTCTCGCAGGTCGCGCAGTGCATTCCCTCGACCGAGAGGTAGGTGTGTTCGGCGTCCTCCGGCGCGTCCTCGACGCCGCCCGCGTCGCGCTCCTCGCGGACCTCCTCGGGGTCGGCCGACTCCACGTCGTCGAGCGTCCGGGCGATTTCCAGACAGCCGCGACAGCAGTAGCCGCCGGGGACCTCCTCGTCCGTGACGGGCGAGTCGCCCGTCGGCAGGCCGCAGAGGGTACACTCGTCGGGGGCGGACGTTCGCTCGTCCATTGTGGTTTCACTCATTGGTTATCCTATCGGCTGGTACTTCGGTGCCGGAAGCGGGAGCGACACCCGCGGCACGTCGATACCGAGCAGGGCCAGTCCGTGCGCGACCATCAGGTAGCCCAGCACGACGAACGCGATTCCCAGCACCTGATGCAGGCGCTTGCTCGCCGACAGCGACCCGAAGACCGTCCCGTACACCAGCAGCGTCGGGAAGGTCCCGACGCCGACCAGCGCGAGGAGGAAGGCCCCGCGAACCGGGTCGCCGAGCGCGAAGGCGTAGACGTAGGCGGGGTAGGTGATGGGACACGGCAGCAGCGCGTGGACCAGACCGAGGCCCGCGATGCGACTGTCGCCGACGAAAGCGTCCACTCGGCGCGTCAGCACCCCGCTCACTCGACCGAACAGGTCGTCTACCGGACCGAGCGAGGGGTGAGAGGCCGACCCGCCGACGTAGGTGAATCCCGTCACGCCGATGAACGCCCCGGCGAGGAGCGCCGTGGTCGCCTGTACACCGGTTCCGGCCGCGAGGACGCGGTCCATCGCGCCGACCGTCACCGCGCCGATGGCGGCCAGAAGCGCGCCGACCGCGGCGTACCCGACGGTCCGGCCGAGGTTGAACAGGAAGTGCTGGCGGACCTGCCGGAGCGTCAGTGTGTCGTCGTCTGACCCTTCGCTTGCCCGGAGTCGGTCGGCGTAGACGCTCACGAGCGGGCCACACATCCCGAGGCAGTGGGCACCGCCGAGGAATCCCACGACGAGAAACACCACGGCGTCCAAATTTCCGGTCGGGAGCGGTCCGCCGTGGCCGTGGAGTGGGACCAGCCCGATTCGCCCGAGAAGCTGGAACATGAGGCTCAATGCGCCGATTCGCTGGTGTCGGTCGCGCTCTCGTGACCAGTCGCCTCCGCGGTCTCGTCGTGACTGGTCGTCTCTTCGCCGTGGCCGTGTTCCTCACCGTGGGCCTCGTCGTGGCCGTGGGCCCCGCCGCGACCCTGCTCGGCCTCAGTCGGTGCGGTGAGCAGGTAGAGACTGCCGAAGATGAGACCGACGTTCACGAGGGCGACGACCGCGAGGAGGCTCCGGCCGAGTGCGAACAGCGCGACCGGAACGAGGGCTAACAGCGTTACGATAGTAAGACTCCGAGGCGAGCGGTTCGATACCAGCTTTTTTATTCCAGATCGACTCTGAGACGACTCCATACGAACCCCTAACGACGGGAGTACTAATCTAGTTTCGCCAGTTTTCAGCAGGTGGGAATCAGCTTCTTTTATTAAATAGGCACTCTACCTAGCATCGGCTATGTCGCTGGAACCGGAGACAGAAAATACAATACGCGAGGACGTACCCGACCGTCCTCGCGGATACGTGGTCGGCTCCGCGCCCGACAGCATCGAACGCGAAATCGGACACGACGATTTCGACCCGGTGGGAACGCTCGTCCTGATATTCGGCTACTTCCTCATCCTGGTCGTAATGTGGGTGTTCATGTACTTCGTGGAGTTCCTCGGTCGAGGAATGACGGTAATCGGATAATCGAGGTGAGAAGAGATGGAAATCCACGCATACGAGAAATTCTGGCTCGGCGCGGCGCTACTGCTCATCGTCGGCTTCATCGCCACCGTCTCCTACGGGGCGATCGGGGCTGGCGTCGAAATGATCGACGACGACGGCGGGACGGTAGACCCCCAGAACTTAGACCAGCATCCCAAGTTCAGCGACCCCGGGGTCTACAAGTCCGGGCCGAACGAGTACGACGTGTACGTCATCGCCAAACAGTTCCTCTTCCAGCCCGGAACGAGCGAGCCGATTCGAGTCCCGGCCAACAGCACCGTCACCTTCCACGTGACCTCGGCTGACGTGATTCACGGCTTCGAGGTCGTGGGCACGAACGCCAACACGATGGCGATTCCCGGCCAAATCTCGACGTTCACGGTCGAAGTGGACGGTCCCCAAGAGTACGGCCTTCTCTGCAACGAGTACTGCGGGTCGGCCCATCACGCGATGGAAGGCACGATGAAGGTCGTCCCCGAGGACGAGTTCAACGCCAGCGCCACGGCGGGAGGTGCCTGAGATGGCGACGTTCGTAGACCGGTACGCCGAGGAGGCGTCGGTCATCAAGGCCAACTTAGTCGTCTCGTTCGTAGCGCTCGGCATCGGGGCGTTCTTCGGCCTCGTGCAGGCGCTCCACCGGACGAACTACTTCCGGTTCATCGACTCGGTGGACTACTACACCGTCCTGACGGGCCACGGCGTCCTGCTGGCGCTCGTGTTCACCATCTTCTTCCTCCTGGGACTGTTCACGTGGGCGGTCGTCCAGAGCTTGGAGCGACCGATGCCGGACATCAGGCTGACGTGGGCGTGGTTCGGCCTGACAACGACCGGCGCGACGTTCGTGGCAATCGCCATCCTCGCCGGATTCATGCCGAGCATCGACATGAGCGCGGACGTGCTGTACACGTTCTACGCACCCCTGCAAGCCCACCCGCTGTTCTACGTCGGACTGGCGATGTTCATCGTCGGGACGTGGCTCGCGGGCGCAGACTGGTTCCTCGCGTACCGCAACTGGCGCGGTGACAACCCCGACGAGCGCATCCCGCTCCAGACGTTCATGGTCCTGACGACCATGCTGATGTGGTACCTCTCGACGCTCGGAGTCGCCGTCTCGACGGTGTTCTTCCTCATCCCGTGGTCGTTCGGCATCGTCGAGACCGTCAACCCCCTGCTCACCCGGACGCTGTTCTGGTTCTTCGGCCACCCCGTGGTGTACTTCTGGCTGATGCCCGCCTACCTGATGTGGTACACCGTGCTGCCGAAGCTCGCGGGCGGTCGGCTCTTCAGCGACCCCCTCGCTCGGGTCGTGTTCGTGCTGTTCCTCCTGCTGTCGACGCCGGTCGGCATCCACCACCAGTATCTGGACCCCGGCATCGCGGAGGGCTTCAAGTTCATCGCCATGACCAACACGATGTTCCTCCTGCTCCCGAGCCTGCTGACCGCGTTCACCGTGGTCGCCTCGGTCGAACACGGTGCCCGCCAGCGCGGCGGCGAGGGCTACCTCAAGTGGCTCGGCGCGCTCCCGTGGCGTGACCCCGCGTTCACCGGCATGGCGCTCGCTGGCGCGATGTTCGCGGCAGGCGGCTTCTCCGGCATGATCAACGCCGGGATGAACATCAACTACCTCATCCACAACACGCTGTGGGTCCCCGGCCACTTCCACCTCACCGTGGGCACCGCAGTCGCGCTCACGATGATGGCCGGGTCCTACTGGCTCGTCCCGCAACTGACGGGCAAGCGCCTCTACAGCCGACCCATCGGCCTCCTGCAGGTCGTCCTCTGGTTCGTCGGCATGGTCCTCATGTCGAACGCGATGCATCGGGCCGGACTGGTCGGCATCCCGCGCCGGACCGCCGAACCCCAGTACCAGAGCTTCGACTTCACGGCGGTCATCGGAACGGTCGGGGAACTCCGCGCCCAAATCGCAATCGGCGGAACCCTGCTGTTCCTCTCGGTCGTGCTGTTCCTGTTCAACATCCTGCTGTCGGCGTTCGAGGAACCCATCGCCAACCCCGTGGACGACCGCCTGCCCGCGCCCCTCTCGGGTGCCAGCGGCAGTCCGCTCGTCCTCGACGACCTCCGGCTCTGGACCGGCATCGCGGTCGTGCTGGTGATTCTGGCCTACACGCTCCCGCTGGCTGGCATCGTCGGCGACGCCGGATTCTTCGGTAACGTGCCCGGAGTTCCGGTCTGGGTGTCCGCGAACGCCGAGGCGATAGTCGAGACGCTAACGGAGGTGATAGCATGAAGATGACCCGCGCGAAGCTCCTCGTGATGATCGCGTTCAGCATCCCGATTGCCATCGAGCTTCGGGTGCTGTTCGGCTTCTTCGGCATCGACCTGCCGCTGTTGGCGGTCGTCGTCTTCGAGGCCGTCTTCCTCGTGCTCATCGCGGTCACCTACATGATTAGCGCGGAACCGAAGTCGGCGACGAAGCACTGAGATGGCAAGCGCCGCCTCGACCCGCGACCGGTCGCTGCGCCCCGCGGCGAGAGCAGCGCGCACGCTCGTCGTCCTCACGGTCGTCGAGGCGGTCGTCATCGGCGCGTACCTCGCGGTCGCCGACTCGGAAGTGCTGTCGCTCAGATACCTCGCGTACCCCGTAATCTGGACCAACACCGCGATTCTGGCGGTGACCTACACACAGACTCCGCGGCCCACCGACCGGCGGACCTACGCCGCGCTCGCGGTCGCCGTCGGCTACTTCGCGGTCCTCTGCGTGGCGGGCGGGCTGGCTTCGCTCGGCGACGGGTCGGGCCTCGGGTCGATTTCGGTCGCCCCGGTGGTTCCCGGCTGGGGACCGCTCGTGATGGTCTCGGGCGGCGCACTCGACCTCGCGCTCGTCCCGTTCAAAGTCGTCGGCTACCTCGGACTGGCGACCCTCGCTTATGCGGCGCTGGCCCGTGCCAGTCGCGGCCTCCTCGGAGGCGCGCTGGGCCTCGTGACCTGCGTGAGCTGCACGGGGTCGGTCCTCGGCGCTGTCCTCGCGGGAGTCGGTAGCTCCTCGGTGGCCGTCTCGGCGATGCTGGCCCGGTCCTACGACCTCTCGACCGCGGTCTTCCTCCTCGCGGTCGGCGGGCTCTGGGTCGGGCTGAAACGATAGCTCCGGTTTCCGACTCCTCGATTTTTCGACCAACGCGAGACGGACAGCAGACGCTCGCGCTCGGTGAATCAACCGCCAGCGAACGCTCGGCCAATCAACCGCCAGCGAACACCCGGCCAATAACCACCGGCGAACGCTCGACTAGCCAATCCACCCTCCTGGCGGACTGAAAGGGCGAGCGGGGTTCGCGGGTCACGCGAGCGAAGCGAGTGTGACCTCGGAAGTCGCAGTCCGCGCAGGCCGCAGGCCGAGCAGAACCGTCTTCCGGCGGCCGAAGGCCGTGGTCGTCTCAGCGACCCCTATCCGGAGCGACCGGAGGGAGCGGAGGATATGTCGCTGAGTCGCCGAAAATCGAAAATTTTCGAGATGACGAGCGCGTCGCGCTCGAACCACGACCGCGAACCGCGCGAGGGCTTTCGAAAATCTCGCTGTCTACTCCACTCCTCTGACTCTAACCGCGAGGACTTTCGAAAACGAAGTCGTCACTCAATCGAATTGAACCAACCCAACACGAAGTATCCTCGAAGAAGCAGTTTAGGCGCTGCGGCGCGGCCGACGCCGACCCATCTGGTTGTGGAGCCACATCGTCAACACGACGGCGAACGCCAGCAGCGAGACGCCCGACAGCAGCGACACCGCGAGGTCGGCCGAGATGGCGAAGCTCGCGGGGGCCAGCAGGGCGTAGCCCGCGACAGCGGTCAGGACGACGCCCAGGACGACGAAGAGGCCGATGGCGACGCGAAGCAGGTCGAATCGCTCGGTGAGTCTGGTGTTCATGATACGAGATACACTACGCGGTATACCCATATCAAGAGTGAACGCGATTCTCAGGTTCTGAAAATCGGGTCGGGCGTCCGAGAAAGGAATCGCCGAGAGATGGGCCCTGACGGATTCGAACCATCGACCACTCGGTGTCCCATGACAATAGGCTTCGCACCTAATTGCCAGTATGAGCCGAGCGCTCTAACCAGACTGAGCTAAGGGCCCTCTACGAGTTTCTCTTATCCGCATCTGTTTAAGCTTACCGAATAGGAGCAAGGTTAGAGGTCCGAGAGGGCGGAATCCAGCCGATAATCGGCATGCCAGTTTACGTTAGTCCAGTTTCCATTTGCTGGTTCCTCATAGCGGATAGTCATGCTTCCTGTCGGTGTAATTTCAACTGGTACGAGATATATATCTCCGTTAACTGGGTTATAGACTGCAAAGTATTCAATTGCGCCGCGGTAACTTTCCCGCTCATAGCCGTGATTCTTTACGCGAGTACTCCGGGTCTCAAATCGTACAGTCCCATCACTTTGACCATCATAGCCTGTCTTCGCTTGGATTCGATAGAACTCGCCATCCGTTTCTACCACAAAATCGTAGGAGGCATTATCGTGTTCTGGTCGTAGTACCGTCACTCCACGCACAGCAAAGGCAGCCCGTATAATCGCCTCAGCAGCATCCCCCCGTCGTTGTGGTTCTTCCAGTTTTTGGAAATGTGCTTCCTGGTTGCTTTCTCCAACGCCCATAGTCACAATCGACTATCCCGGTATATGAATATAACGACATTATCTGTGAGTAAAACCATCAAGTTAGGTGGCGTTACGCTTTTCGGGAATACAATTTATCTGCTCAATTTCGACGGGGAGTACAACTACTCGCGGACAGAAGTTGCTCGGAGACAAAACTCCTTGATTAGTGTCCGCGAGAAAGTAGCGCCGTCGCCAGGGCTCGAACTCGCCGAGATGTTCCGGGCGTGCGGCGCTTCGCGCCGGTCCGGGCGTGCAACTCGTCTGCTCGAGCCTGTCGAGTTGCGCTTTCACGCCTCGCAGACGACTCGCTACGCTCGTCGTGATTGCTCGGCGAGAGAAGCGCCGTCGCCAGGGCTCGAACCTGGGACCACCACGTTAACAGCGTGGCGCTCTACCAACTGAGCTACGACGGCTTCCGATTGCATTCGTCTGTATGCGCGAGTCATTTGATAGGGCTTTCGTTTTCGCCCGAGGAGAGCCATTAGTTAACGCACCAAGGCGACACGTTTTCGGCGGGGGGTGGCGAATCCACCGGTAATGACCGGCGAGGACGAGTTCGAGGAGGTAGTCGCCGCGGTCGGCGAGCGAATCGACCCCGACGACGACGAGCGCGGGCGGATGACCGAGGCCGTCGCGGCGCTGACCGAGCGCGCAGAGGAGGCCATCGCGGACCTGCCCGTCTGGGGCGACGTGATTCAAGTCGGAAGCACCGCGCGCGGGACGTGGATAAGCGGCGACCGGGACATCGACCTGTTCGTGCGATTCCCCGCCGACGTGGAGCGCGAGGAGCTAGAATCCTACGGGTTGGAAGTCGGCCACGCGGTCCTCCCCGAGGGCCGCGAGGAGTTCGCCGAGCATCCGTACGTGACCGGCGAGTACGACGGCTTCGACGTGGACCTCGTGCCGTGCTACCATCTCGATTCGGCGACCGAGATTCAGTCCGCGGTCGATCGGACGCCCTTCCACAACGAGTATCTAGACGCGCGCATCGACGCCGACCTCGCGGGTGACGTGCGCCTGCTCAAGCAGTTTCTGAAGGGCATCGGCGCGTACGGGAGCGACCTCCGGACGGAGGGGTTCTCGGGCTACCTGACCGAACTCCTCGTCCTCGAATACGGCGGCTTCCGGGAAGTCGTCTCGGCCGCCGCGGACGAGTGGCACCCGCCGGTCCGGTTCGACCCCGAGGACCACGGGACCGCGGAGTTCGACGACCCGCTCGTCGTCATCGACCCGACCGACCCCGAGCGCAACGTGGCGGCGGTCTGCTCGGCGGAGAACGTCGCGCGCCTCCAGCACTACGCCCGAGACCTGCTCTCCGACCCCCGCGAGGAGTTGTTCTTCCCCGAGACAACCGACTCGCTCTCGGCCGAGGCGGTCCGCGACGAAATCGCAGACCGCGGGACCACCCCCGTCGCAGTCCGGTTCGACGCGCCCGACGTGGTCGAGGACCAGCTCTACCCCCAACTCCGGAAGTCGCTGGCCGGGGTCCACGACGAGTTGGCGCGCCGCGGGTTCGACCCGCTCCGCGCCGAGACGTTCGCCGACGAGGACGCCGTCCTCCTCGTGGAGTTGGAAGTCGCCGAGCGCCCCGCGGTCGAGCGCCACGAGGGGCCGCCGATTCACGTCCGCCAGCACGCCGAGGGATTCTACGGAAAGTACGCCGACGACCCGGACTGCTACGGCCCGTTCATCGACGGCGACCGCTACGTCGTGGAGCGCGCCCGCGAGTTCGAGACCGCCGCGGAATTTCTGGAGAGCGACGCCCTCCTCGATGTGGCGTTAGGGGTTCACGTCGAGTCGGCGCTGGAGGACGGCTACGACGTGCTGGTCGGCGAAGCGGTCGGTGAGTTAGCAGGCGAGTTCGGTGTCGAGTTGGCCGAGTTCTTCGACCCGAAACCGTAGTCAGAAATAACCCATATCACAAATTGAACTGCGGTTTCGAAAGCCCTCGCGCGGTTCGCGGTCGCTCTGCGGGATATTTCTGCGCTCTCAGCACCGCCCGCGCAGAAATAGTTGCCCGCAGAGACGACCACGGCCTTCGGCCACCGGCGGACAAACCGCGTCCGCCGAGCAGTCGTTCGCTTCGCTCACGACAACCGCGAACCCCGCTCGCCCTTTCAGTCCGCCAGGAGGGTGGATTGGTTAGTCGAGCGTTCGCTGGCGGTTGATGCACCGAGCGAAACGGCCGGTTGGTCACGCGAGTCGTACCGGCGGAAATGTAATCATTTCTTAAGAAAAGGATTTCATTTCCTAAAGACGTGGTTAGTCACTCTTCGCCCGTGAGAACAGTCGTCTCCCACTCGTCGTCGGGAATCTCGGCCTCGATTTCGATTTCCACGAGGGCGTCGGGATGAAGGAGGCTGGCGACGCCGACCATCGTACTCGCCGGGAAGTGCGGTCGGTCGAAGAAGTCGGCGCGGACCTCGTGAATCGCGGCCTGCGTCTCGCGGGAGAGGACCTCCTCGCGGACGAACAACTGCATCTTCACCACGTCGTCCAAACTCCCGCCGAGGTCTTCGAGCGCGTGCTGTCGGTGAGTCAGCACCGTGCGGACCTGCTCGGCCAAATCGCCCTCGGCGAGAGCGCGCCGGAGAAAATCACGCGCCGATGGTCGGCGCGCTGTGTCACGGTCGCGTAGGCGGATTGGGGTTCGTCTAAGTTCTCGGACTCGACGGTTCGGAACTCCGGCAGGACGACTGTCTTGTCCATACGCCGAGCAAACCAGCGACTGTGTGAGAAAACAACACGGTGGTTAAGCCCGTCTTTCGACGCCGGTCGGGCGACCTTAGCAACCGGCCAAGGACCTTAGTCCCCTACTGCGAATTTCGACCGGCGTGAAACGCACGCCAAGTTTGATACGTGGTAGCGTTGTCGTAGACTCCGATGTGGCGAATACTGTTCGTCGCCGTCCTCCTCGTCCTCGCCGGGTGCGCGACCGAGGCTCCGGACACCGCGACGGACGACCGCACCGTAGACGAGCGGGCGCTGACCGCCGACCAGACGCCGAACCGCCCGAACCCGTGGGGGGACGACCAGCTAACAGTCGCTATCAACAACACCGCGAACGACTCTCGGAACTTCCGGCCGCTCGTGGCCGACGCGCTCGACTTCTGGGCGAACAACAGCACGCGCTACGCCGGATTCGACATCGACTATCGATTGGAATCGAACGCATCGAACCCCGACATCGTCGTCGAGTTCGTGGACAGCATCGAATCGTGCGCCAACGTCACCGACCCCGCCGGGTGCGCGCCATACGTCAACTACGGCGGAGAGGTCTCCCGCCCGGTGACCATCGAAGTCGTGGGGTCGTACTCCAACGAATCGACCCGCCTCATCCTGAAACACGAACTCGGGCACACGCTCGGACTGAACCACACCGCGAAACCCCAGTCGGTCATGGCACCCTCCTCGCAGTTGCAGACCCTGCCTCGGCCCAACGCCACCGAGCGCAGACTGCCGTGGACCGACGCCAACTTCACGGTCTACCTCGCCGACGAGAACGTCTCGAACCCCGAGGAGGTCCGCCGACAGGTCCGCCACGCCCTCGATTACTACGCCGACGGCGCGAACGGCACCGTCCCGGCGAACTCCTCCTTCGAGTTCGTGGACAACCGGAGCGAGGCCGAGGTGGTCGTGGAGTTCGGCGAGGAGCTACCCTGTCGGACCGGTGAGAGCGGCTCTTGCGGCCGAGTCCGGGGGACCGACCCCGACGGTGACAACGCCCTCGAACGCTACGACCACCTCCGCATCACGCTCAGCGACCTCGACACCGAGGCCGTGGGCTGGCACGTCGGCTACTGGCTCGGATACGGTTTCGGCTTCGAGCAGGACGCCGAGTGGCCCGACGCCTTCCGGAACGCGAGCTACGAGGAGCGCAGAAGCGAGTGGTGGTAGACTACTTTTTCCTGCGGTCGGCGCATGAACGCGCCGACCTTGCAAAAACGTAGGGAAAAACCACGGCGCTCGTCCCGATGGTCCTCGCTTGGGCCGCTCGCTCAGTTCCTTCGTTCGCGGTAGAGTCGGCGTGGAGACAACTGGCCGCACTTACTCCCGAATCACGACGATTTCTGACTCGCCGCCCGGCGCGGCACCGCCCGCCAAGGCACCTTCCGCGACGTACACAGTTGCGCAGACGAGCGCCGCCCCGACTCCCAGAAGCGCGTCGTAGCGCGCCGCAAATCCCGGCGGGAGCCACGCCGCGCCGGTCGCCAGCAGGTAGTTGACCGACCAGAGCGCGCCCGCCGGAGTGCCGGGCTGGAGCGACCACCAGACCGCGACCGCGAGGACCGCGCCGCCGACGAGACCCGCGAGGAGACCGCTCCGGACCCGGTTTCGCCACGACCCGCCAGCGAGTCGCCCGGCGAGGTAGCCGCCGACGAGTCCGCCCGCGGCGACCCCGGCGAAGGCGGGCCAGCGGGCCTCCTCGGGGAGCGCGACGACCGCGGCGGCGAGGGCGATTCCGGCATCGGCGAGGCCGCCGACCGCGACCGCCTCGGCGTTTCGGTCGAGCATGCTCGACAGTTGGGACTGCACGAATTTGGGTACTCCGCCCGGGACGGAACAGCGACAGAGGAAGTAGGAAAGGGTAGAAAGGGGGAGGAAATGGGAAAGGGAAAGAGGGTAGAAAAGGGGAGAAGTGGGGAAGGGAACGTGTGACTGCCTCTGCGCCGCGTTACTTCAGCCCACCAGCGTCGAGGGCCTTGTCGGCGTTGAGTCGGCCCGCACCGATGTCGGCGCTACTCTGACCGTCCACGCCCTCGGCACCCTCTCGGATGGCCTTCTCGACCTTCTCGCTGTTCGCGTCGGGCGACTGGCTTCGGACGAGTCCGACCGTCCCGGTCACCTGCGGCGCGGCCATCGAGGTGCCCGCGAAGTAGGCGTAGTACGCGCCGTAGATGTCCGGCGGCACCGACGACAGCACGAGGTTGGTCGGGTACGGCCACTCGGTGCTGTCCGAGAGCGTCTTGTCGAGGGTCTCGTACCCGCCGCCGGGCGCGCCGACGTCGATCTCGTTGGTGCCGTAGTTCGAGTAGAACACGCGCTTGTCGTTCGGTCCGGTCGCCGAGATACTCATCGCGCCCGAGATGCTGTTCGGGGTCGTGAAGTAGCCCTCGTGTTGGAGGTCAGCGCCGCTGTTGCCCGCGCTGGCGACGATGACGGTGTCGCGCTGGGTCGCGCTCCGGACCACTCGCTCGTAGGCTCCGCGGATGCCGCTACCGTTGACCTGCGGCGGGAGCGGCGGCGTGCCGATGGACATGTTCGCGGCGTCGGCGTCGATGCTGGCCGCGTAGTCGATGGCGGTGAGGATGTCGCCGACCGTGGTGTAGAGTTCGGCCTCGCCGTCGCCGTCGTAGTCCTCGTAGTAGAACACTCGGAGCGAGACGAGTTCGGCGTCCGGCGCGGTACCGACGACGCCCGTGGTGCCGTCGTCGCTCGCGGCGGTAATCCCCGCGACGTGAGTACCGTGGCCGTACACGTCCTGTTCGTCGTGAAGGATGTCGCCGTGCTTGAACAGCCGTCCCGCGTCGGCGTTGACGTTGGCCTGCAGGTCGGGGTGGTCCACGTCGATACCCGTGTCGATGATGGCGAGTCGGGTGCCCTCGCCCGTCGTCGTGTCGTGTGCCTCGGGCACGTCCGTGACCTGCTTGTCCCACTGATAGGGATAGAGGTCGTCGTCCGTGGTGGTGTTCTCGTGTTCTTTCTCGGGCTTCTCGAAGTCGAGGTTCACGTCGCGGGCGACGTCTCCGACGCCGTTGACGTCCTCGAGTGCAGTTCGGTCGTCGCTCGACCCGACCGCCAGATAGACGTTGCCACCGAGTTCGTGCTGGATGCTGTAGCCAGCGTCCTCGATGTTCGATTTCACGCCGCTCCCGTCGGTATTGACGACGTAGCGGGTGTCGTCCCCGGCCGCGACGGGACGAACCGCGCTAAGTGTCAATCCGGCTGCTGCCGTGGTCTTCAGGAATGAGCGCCTCGTTTTATCCATTGTCGGAACCACTCACACCAAATGCTGGTGCAAATAAATAAACTATGGAAGCGGCGTAATAAGTCACTATTTTTATAAAAACTACTTCAGACGAAAGAGGAATGCTCGGAGTCTGGGTTCATCTCAGCACACTGTAGCGCGGCAAATCCCGAGACATGCCGAGTACTGCGAGAGATTATTCATCTGAAATACCGACGGAGAGACTTCCGGATTCCTCGTCAATAGAAATAGCAATCCGGTCTTGCTGACGGTTGAACTGCTGTATCAGTAGAAAATCTGTCACTAGATATTGTATATAATAATCTCTATACGTTTCCTTCGCTCGTTCGAACGAGATGTAGAACACGGCAAGGACGAATAGAATTTCTGCGACGAAAATCCCGATTTCCATGGTTTGGATGCTATATATTTTGGTTGGATAGGGGAGCAGTCGAGGCAAACCCGATACATCTGCAGTAAAGCTGAAAAACACCAGTTGTTCAACGTCGGACAAGTAGATCCATATCGCGGCCATGAAATATAGACCACCTAACAAAAGAAACGCCAACTGAGTGCTTCGATAGAAGGCGAAAATCGCTTGGAACGTCCGCGAACGGCCTCTCGCATCGAAATGGATATTACCACGGACGAGGGAATACACCATTCCGACTCGTCGTGAGATTATCGTTTTGGCGCGTTCCTGCGTATCTGGCTCGTCATCACCAATTGCCGACCGAATTTGGTCGATTCTTCCATCGTCTTTGCCCTGTGTACTCGTCCCATCATTGCCGTCGTTCGCCTCATCATCTTCTTCACCGCTTTCGGTGAATTCGGCCTCCACTTCCTCTTTCGAGGGGGGAAAATCGAAGTCCAAGTCGAAAGCCTGCGTACACTCGTTGCAAAACTGCCGGAGGGTGTCTTCGTCCACGATTTTTGGACTTTCTTCGTCAGTTGTCAACGAAAGGAGTTCATCTTGAAGCAACTCCCGATGGGAGACAACCGTCGGCAAGGTACGCTCCAACCAATCAGCAGAAATATGCAAAAACCGACCTGCTATGTACCCCCCTGCAAGAATTGGAAATAGCAAACTTAGCGAGACGACCGGGTCACCAACGTTCAATCCTTGAGGCAGAAAGAGATAAAATCCAGAGAGAAATAACACACCGGGAATTAGTACACTAAAGAAGTCGTAAAGGTCAAAGTGGCGTGTACTACCTGCCATATGGTCCATTTTCCGATAATTCGGTTTGAGTGTTTTCATTTACATTTCATCAGGCGGCTTCTATCAGGTTGTGGCTTTTTAGGAGTAAACACAGTACAGGAACCAGGGATTGGATGTCACTACATTAGGAAAAATATATTATACAGTCGGACCGTACTCTCAGTCGATATGGGCCACCAGTATCGAACCAGCGGCGGATATCGGCAGAGTGAGGAGGAAATAGACCTCGCCGATTGGGTTTACAACGGATTTAGCTTGGGGTTCAAGCTGCTCATTTACCTTATCCCGGTTAGCTTCGTGTATGCAGTTCTTGCGGGACACAATCTTGACCTATTCTCGCTGGTTATCGGTCCCGCTCTCGTCGGCTTCCTCCTTGCACTCGTCGTTCTCTGGGTCCGCTGGCGATAATCAACTTCCCGATACTGGTGGCTTCTTCCTTCTCCTCGAAGCTATCTGCTTCGTAAAACGTCGATGAAAAAGACCGCGACTACTCCTCGAACCCGTCTTACCCCGACCTTTTTCCTCGTCGGTGTCCTCGGTCGCTTCGCTCCCTCGGACACGCTCCTCGAAAAACGTCGATGAAAAAGACCGCGACTACTCCTCGAACCCGTCTTCCCACCGGAAGGTCCCGTTGCGCTGGACGACTTCCCCGTCGATTTCCATCCGGGAGTCCTCGCTCACGTCGGTAATCATGTCCACGTGGACCGCGCTCTGGTTGCCCTCCTCGCCCTCGGGGAGACACGAGGAGTACGCTCGGCCGACCGCGAGGTGGATGGTGTCGCCCATCTTCTCGTCGAAGAGGATGCTGTCGGTGAACCGGTCGATGCCGCGATTCATGCCGATGCCGAGTTCGCCGAGTCGCTTCGCGCCCTCGTCGGTCGTCAGGATGGCGTCGAGGGCCGCCTCGCCGGTCTCGGCCGACCAGTCCACGACTTCGCCGTCCTCGAAGGTGAGATGCACGTCCCGGATGCGCTCGCCGTCGTGAGTCATCGGCACGTCGAAGTAGACCTCGCCCTCGGGGTCGTAGGGCGCGGTGAAGACCTCGCCGCTGGGCAGGTTGTGCGAGTCGTAGGCCACCGACGCGGCGCTGTTGACCGCGGTTCGGCCCTCGATGGACATCGTGAGGTCGGTCTCGGCTTTGACGATGCGGACCTCGCTCCCCTCGTCCAGCAACTCTTTCATGTTCGCCATCTGGTCAGCGAGTTCCTCCCAGTCGCGCAGGACGGCGTCGTAGACGAAGTCCTGATACTCGCGGTAGCCCATCCCGGCCTGCTGGGCCAGCGCGCGAGTCGGGTGGATGGTCGAGACCCAGTCGGTGTCCATCCGGCGAGCGCGGATGCCGGTTCGGGACTTCCGGTAGGCGGCGCGCTTCTCGCCGGGGACCGAGGCCTTCGTGGTCGTGTTCCGGTTCGCGCGCAGCGACAGCACCGAGTCGGCGCGGTCGAGCATCTCGGTCTCGAAGTCGGGGTCTTGGTCGAAGTCGCCGTCGTGGCTCTGGACGAACGCCGCCTCGACCTCGTCGGAGATGTACGTCGTCAGGTAGTTCGCGCCGCGCTCGCCGAGTTTCTCGGCCACCGCGACCGCGAGGTCGTGTGCGCCCTCGTCCACTCGGACGACGACGTTGTCTCCCTCCTCGACGCGCGCGCTCCAATCGACTAGGGTCTCTGCGTGGTCGTAGACTCGCTGGTCCATGTCGTCGGAGTCGTGCGTCGAAGTGATAACGGCGATGATTCCTCGCGCGGGTTCGACTCGCCGAGGGAAATGGCAGAGACGTGTGAAACAAATAATTAGATGCGGTAAAGAAATACAGAATGATGTATTCCGCGTTGGAGGCCGCGAAGCGTCAACTCGGGACCGCGCCGGGTCGGTGCCGTTCGTCGAGCGGGTCCTCGATTTCGCCCATCACGGCTTCGAGCGCGTCGGTCGCGGTGACGAGGCCGACGACTTCGCCGTCCGAGAGGACGAGCGCGAGTTCCTGACTCTCGGCCTGGAACTGGTCGATGGCGTCGCTGACGGTCGTGGTGGCCGAGACCGTCATCGGCGGTGCGGCGATGTCCTCCAAGCTGATTTCGCCGTCGCGCAACTCGTCCACGTTATCGAGGACCGCCGGGACGTAGACGATACCGCGGAAGTCCCCCTCGTCGGTCCCGACCAGCGGGTACCGGGTGTGAGGCGAGGAGGACATCCGGTGGAGGTTCTCGTCTATCGAGTCCTCCGTCGAGAGGTAAATCGCGTTCTCGCCTTCGACCATCACCGACTCGACGGCCTTGTCTCCGGCGGCGAGCGCGCTCAGGACCTCCTCGTGGCGCTCGTCGGAGAGTTCGCCCCGCTCCAGCACCGAGTTGAGTCGGTTGTGGAGTTGCGCGCGGGTCTCGATGGCGTCCTCCTCGGTTTCGAGCCACGCGCCCGTCATCTCGATGCCGAAGAGCTTGAGCGTCCACTTCGCAACGTAGTCGCCGAGCGTGATGAGCGGCGAGATAATCTTGTAGAACCAGTAGAGCGGCGTCGCACCGTAGCGGCAGACCATCCGCGAGCGCTCGACGCCGAGGTAGGTCGGGGCCTGCTCGCCGTGGGTCAGGTGGATGAGGTTGATGATGGCGTACGCGATAATCGCCCCCGCTCCAATCGTCGCGAGCGTCGTGCCAGCGAACAGCGGCGCGAACAGCGCCGCAAGTGCGGGTTCGGCGACGATACCGACCGCGATGCTCGACGCCGTGATTCCGACTTGGCAGGTCGTCAGGTACAGTTCGAGGTTCTGGGTCATCTCCCACGCCCGTTCGAGCCGGGAGTCGCCGTCCACGAACTCGCTCTCGGTGAACTGGCGAGCCCGCGTCAACGCGAACTCGATGGCGACGAAGAAGCCGTTCGCCAGTATGAGCAACACTCCCGCGATTAGTCTGAGGCCGATTTGAGCCGTACCCATCGACGCTGACATTGGTCGGGGGTTAGAGAGCCAGCGGTTAGTGTTTTTTGGGCTTTCGCCAATGCCATTAAATATTGGAATCGCGTTCTGACACCGAGACGCCGAATAAATATCAGGCCGGGCGTGTTCAGTGGCCCACCGTTATTATCCTCCGTCCACAACTCCCGCTCAGAATGGGAGTTCGAGAACTCGACGACTTGGACAAGCAAATCGTCTACGCGCTCCAAGCGGACGCCCGACGTACCTCGTCGAGCGACATCGCGGAGAAACTCGACGTTTCTCCCAGCACCGTCAGGAACCGAATCCAACAACTCGAAGCGGACGGCGTCATCCGGGGCTATCACGCCGACGTGGACTACGAGGAGACCGGGTTCCAGCTGTTCACACTCATCGTCTGCACCGCGCCGATTCCCGACCGCGAGGAGCTAGCCGAGAAAGCGGTCGAGGTCTCCGGCGTGGTCGAGGTCCAAGAGGTGATGAAGGGCGAGGCCAACGTCCTCGTCCGGGCGGTCGGCACCGACGGCGACGACCTGAGTCGCATCGGCGAGGAGTTAGACGAACTCGGTCTGAAGGTCACGGACGAGGACATCATCCGCGACACGCACCGCCACCCCTATCACCGGTTCGAGAACGGCGGAGAGTGAAAAATCAGCGAGCGCAAAAAAGAGCAGACATTATAGAAACAATACTATAATCCTCGTTTAAACGCAGGTATCATTTTACTATTAATAGCCATATCAGACTGCAATTTTGGCAAGAAACCAGGGAAAAGACGTCTAATATTAGAACCAAAATCCTTCTTCTTCCCATAAACTTTTAAATAATGTGGAACTATTTTACTGTAATACAATGGTCCAGTATCCCGGTGCATTCCGTGCGTCAATTCGCTATCTCCTAAACTCCTTATCGTCAACAGTGCTTGCGTTTATTGGAGTTGGGTTTTGGTCCATTCCTGCTCTCCTCATTGGCTTTAGTGCAGGCGGAAGATACGCTACTTTTGCATTTCTCGCGTGGGTCGGTTGGGGTGTGTTGATTGGTCAAGGAACTCTGGATACTAACGACTCGAACGATTTCGAGGATAAGTCCACAAAAGAAAAATTCCTAGCTGGAATATTTGCACTCTCATATTTCAGTGCAGTTACATTTATCAGTATTGTCTTTGGCTCTGTTGCCGTTACGTTTGGGTATCCGGCAGCAGCTACGGGGATCGCTTTTTTGTACCCTGCTTATGACATATTTATGGGAAAGAAGACCATTCCGTTAAGCGCGTTAGGAATCATTGTGATGGGAGCAACATTTATTAATGCCTTACATGCCCTCACTCAATTGGCTGCTGAGGGATTACAATTACCGGGCCGTTTTGTTCGAAGAGGTCCCGGGAGGATAATGGGCTAATTCTTGCTTTTCTCAGATTCTTCAGTCGTTATTCGGGTCTGAAAACACCAACCTTTCTTAAACGTCAATAAAAACGATCCAGTGAAAACATAACTAAGGTTGGTATGCGGAGGAAGGGATAAATAAGTATGAGTAATCACTAAGAAGGCCCCTCCAGTAATGATTCCCGAAAAGACCGCAAATGTTATGCCTTCTACAAGTAATTTAGCTAGCATCCCAATAGAACGCTCAAAGACAGAACCATTAAGATAATCAATTATGAGTTTCTGTCCGTTTGCCATAGTTGATTCAAATGTCAAGTCATCCCATTAAACTTTCTATACCCTCTACTAGCACAATAAAAATGGGATGTTGAAGGAACCCGTCTTACTCTAATCATTCTAAGTAATTAGATAATTGTATGAATAATCACCAAGATTTAATGATCTCTAATCCATGATGGTAGATTGAACTCTATCGCTCTATAAAAACGGAGGCGAATCCTCAGGGGAAGACCAGAACCGTCGCGCGGTCGGTCTCCAGCACCTCGACTTCCTCGCCGCTCTCGGCGCGGTACTCCTCTTCGATGCCGACGGCGTCACCCTCGATAGTGACCTCCTCGCCGTCGACGGTGAGGCTAATCTCGCCCTCGATTTCCTTCTGGTTCTTGAGTTGGGTCAGGTCGGCGGATTCGAGCGCGCCGATGACCTGCCCGGCCTTGTCGCGGAACTGCGGGCCTATCTGGCTGTGGTCGGGGTCGATTCCGACCGGGACGAGTTCGACGTTGGGTTCGCCCGCCTCGGGGTAGACCGGCGCGTTGACGGCCTCGCTCAGGTCGTAGGTGTCCCACTCGCGGCCGTACTCCGAGTAGATTTCGACGCGGTCGAGGTCGGCGTTGAGCGCCATCCCCTCGTCGGACTTCCAGGCGCGAATCTCGCTGGCGACCTCCGCGATGAGGTCGCCCTTCTCGGCGGCCTCCTCGTCGGCGAACTCCACGTCGGGCCACGAGGCGGCGTGGACGCTCCCCTCCGTACCGGGGAGGTAGTGGTAGACCTCGTCGGCGAAGTGGGGCGAGAAGGGCGCGAGCATCCGGACCGAGGCCGAGACCGCGGTGTAGAGGGCCTTCCGGGCGGCGTCGCGCTCGCCGGGGCGGCCCTCGTAGAGGCGACCCTTGACGAGTTCGAGGTAGTCGTCGGCGAGGTCGTTCCAGACGAACTCCCGTAGCTTGCGGAGCGCGGCGTCGAAGCGGTACTCGGCCATGTCCTCCTCGACGGCGTCGGCAGTCCGCGAGAGCTTCGTCAGAATCCACTTGTCGGCGTCGCGGTAGGCCGGAGCGTCGATTTCGGGCGTGTCCTCGTCGAAGTGGTCGGCGGAGAACTGGAAGATGTTCCAGAACTTGGTGAGGAACCGCGAGGCCGACTTGACCTCCTTCCACTGGAACTGGATGTCGCTGCCGGGTTGGCCGCCGAGCGCGAGGGCCTGTCGAACCGAGTCGGCGCTGTACTCCTCGATGGCCTCCTCGGGGCCGACCGCGTTGCCCCGAGACTTGCTCATCTTGTGGCCGTCGTCGCCGAAGACCATCCCGTTGACCAGCGACTCCTCCCACGGAATCTCGTCTTCGAGCGCGGTGACACGCAGGAGGGTGTAGAACGCCCACGTCCGGATGATGTCGTGACCCTGCTCGCGGAGCGTGGTCGGCGTGAACTCCTCGTCCGGCCAGCCCTGAACGTGCATCGGCGAGATGGACGAGTCCATCCACGTGTCCATCACGTCGGTCTCGCCCTCCCAATCCTCGCCGCCGCACTCGGGACAGGCGTCGATTTCGGGGTCGGTCTCGGTCGGGTCCAGCGGGAGTTCGCCGATTTCGGCGACGTGGACGTACTCGCAGTCGTCGTTCCCGCAGAACCACGCCGGGATTGGGGTGGCGAACACGCGCTGGCGGGAGATGACCCAGTCCCACTCCATCCCCTCGGTCCAGTCTTCGAGGCGGTCGTACATGTGGTCCGGAATCCACTCGACCTGCTCTGCCTTCTCCAGAATCTCGTCCTGACGCACCTCGACGAACCACTGCTCCTTCGAGAGGATTTCGATGGGCGTGTCACACCGCCAGCACGCGCCGACCGACTGGTCGGTGGGTTCGGTGTCTTCGAGGAGTCCTTCCGCCTCCAAATCGTCGGCGATGAGTCCCTTGGCCTCCTCGATTTTCAGGCCCTCGTAGTCGCCCGCGAGGTGGTTGAGGTGGCCGTCCTCGGTGAAGACCGGACGGAGGTCGAGGTCGTGTTCGGCCCACCAATCGACGTCCTGCTTGTCGCCGAAGGTACAAATCATGACCGCGCCGGTCCCGAAGTCGCCGTCCACGTCGTCGTCGGCGATGAGTTCGACCTCCTGGCCGAACAGCGGGACCTCGAAGGTGTCGCCGATGCGGTCCTCGTAGCGCTCGTCGTCGGGACTGACCGCCATGCCGACGCAGGCCGCCAGCAGTTCGGGCCGGGTGGTCGCAATCTGGATGTCGTCGTTGTCCACGCCGGGGAAGGTGATGTAGTGGAGCGTCCCCTCGCGGTCGATGTTCTCGACCTCCGCGTCGGCGATGGCGGTCTCACACCGCGGGCACCAGTTGACGGGGTGTTCGTCGCGGTAGACGTAGTCGTCCTCGCCGTCGGCCATCTCGACGAACGACCGCTGGGTCTTCTCCCAGTAGTCGGCGTCCATCGTGCGGTACTCGGCCTCCCAGTCCTGCGAGAAGCCAAGCGACTGCATCGTCTCTTTCATCCCGTCGATGCGGCGCTCGGTGTACTCGACGCAGAGGTCGCGGAACTCCTCGCGGGGGACGTCGGTCCGGTGGATGTTCTCCTCCTCCTCGACTTTGACTTCGGTCGGCAGGCCGTGGCAGTCCCAGCCCTGCGGGAAGAGGACCTCCTCGCCCAGCAGTCGGTGGAACCGGGCCGCGAAGTCCATGTAGCTCCAGCCGAGTGCGTGGCCGAGGTGGAGCTGGCCGGTCGGGTACGGCGGAGGAGTGTCGATGACGTAGTCCGGCTCGCCCTCGGGGTTGTAAATCTCGGAGCCTCGCCACTCTTCTTGCCACTTCGGTTCGACTTGCTCGGGGTCGTAGCTGTCGGGAACGTCAGTCATGGTGTAGCTGTAGCTGGCTCTGTCGGGTCGTCAGTTCGGCGAGAAAACGCGCCGCTGGATTACACTGTTCGACGTACTACCGACACAGTCAGCCTCATACGTTATCGGAGAAGACGGGTACTGATAAAGGTTCTCGTCTGTGTGTGGGTGGTTCAGGGTGATGGCCGGGCGGGCGATGGTCCTCGTGACGCAACTCGTCACTTGTCGGATTGATTCGTAACGGTACTCACGAACCCAGTCGCCTGCTCCTTGGAACCGAATTCGAGGAGTTTGAACCCCACTTTGGCTTGCTCTCCGCCTAAGAGTTGCATGTTGATGCCAATGTCCTCAGACTCGAACTCGCCGATTTCGTCAACATCCACATGCACGAACGAATCTTGTCCAGAGAGCCTGTATTCGATGGTGTAGGTTCCATCCTGAATTTCCCACTCGTCTTCGATTAGTCGGGCACTATCCATCGCCGCGAACGACGCTTTTTCGATTTGGTCGTCTTGGAAACTCGGGATATTCTCGTACTCGTGTTCGAATACCACCCCACCATTGCGAAGGACGCGGATATCGACGCTTTGGTCGCTAGCAGTTCCGTTGTGAATTTTAACGAACCAGAGTCGATACTGTTTAGACCCAAAGAAAGATCGAGTACATCCAGCACTACCGGTAGCCGCGGCCATTACTGCGAATCCAAGAACTGACCGCCGTTTCATGATTCTCTACTGTCGAACGATTTATTTAAAAACATTGTATTCGGTATTACATGACGACGCTCGCCACGTGGAACTGCAACATGGCGTTCCGGAAAAAGCAGGACCAAATACTCCAATATAACCCCGACGTACTCGTGATTCAGGAGTGCGAAAATCCGGACTCGAAAGGCGACTGGTCGGAGTTTTCCGACTGGGTTTGGGTCGGTGAGAACGAGAACAAAGGTCTTGGTGTCTTCGCCAGAAACGGACTCACGCTTGAACTCGCGGACGACGAGACAGCGGAGAGCCAATATGTTGTACCAGTAGAAGTGAACGGAGCAAGAGATCTGCTTGCAGTGTGGGCGATGAACGACGAAAGTAATCCGAGAAATCGTTACATCGGTCAGGTGTTTACTGCTCTCCAGCAGTATCAGGACTTCGTAGAATCCGATGCAATCGTCGCTGGCGACTTCAATTGGAACGTCAGGTGGGACGAGTCGCCGAAAAGTCCACTCCGTGGTGACTTCATGGAGACAGTCAAGGTTCTGAACGAACTCGGACTTCAGAGCGTCTACCATCATCACAACGACGCCGAATTTGGAGACGAGGATGACGCGACCTTCTTTATGCACAAAAAGCCGGAGAAGAAGTATCACATCGACTACATCTTTGCCCCGGACAGAGCGATAACCCCCATACAGAACTACACTATCGGCACCTATGACGAGTGGATTGACGCTAGCGACCACGTACCGACCGTGGTGGAATTCGAAGACTGACGATTCCGGAAACTTCATTTCCGAGCGAAGCAGAACCGCAACCCCTACCTTCGCCCCCAAACCACCCTAACCCATGCAACTGGGAGTTATCGGACTGGGCCGGATGGGCCGCATCGTCGTGGACCGAGTACTCGACGCTGGCCACGACGTGGTAGCGTTCGACTTGGACGAGGAGGCCGTCGCCTCGGCCGCCGAAGCGGGCGCGACCCCTGCCAACTCCGTCACCGACCTCGCCGAGCGACTGGGCGACGAGAAGCGAATCTGGCTGATGGTCCCCGCCGGAGAGGCCGTGGACGCGGCGCTTGACGACCTCGAACCGCACCTGAGCGACGAGGACATCGTCGTGGACGGCGGCAACTCCTACTTCGAGGACTCGACGCGCCGGGCCGAACAGACCCCGTCAGCGTACCTCGACTGCGGGACCTCCGGCGGTCCCGCTGGCGCGGAACTGGGCTTCTCGCTGATGGTCGGCGGGCCGGAGTGGGCCTACGACGAGATGACCCCCGTCTTCGACGCGGTGGCGACCGGTCCCGAGGGCCACGACCGGATGGGTCCCGCGGGGTCGGGCCACTACGTCAAGATGGTTCACAACGGCGTCGAGTACGCGCTGATGCAGGCCTACGGCGAGGGCTTCGAACTGCTGGCGGAGGGCCGGTACGACCTCGACCTCGAAGCGGTCGCCCGGACGTGGAACAACGGCGCGGTCATCCGCTCGTGGTTGCTCGAACTCTGCGAGGAGGCCTTCCGCGAGGAGGGCACCGACCTCGGCGACGTGGACGACTACGTGGCCGGTGGCTCGACCGGCACGTGGACGGTTCAGGAGGCCCTCGAACAGGAGGTCCCGGTGCCGCTCATCTATCAGGCGCTGGGCGAGCGATTCGGGTCGAGAGCGCGTGAAGATGGACGCTTCTCCCGCCGACTGGCGAACCGCCTCCGGTACGGCTTCGGTCGCCACGAGGTCGCCCGCCGCGAGGAGTAGCGGTCGGGGGGTAGCGAGCGACGGGAAGCAGGGTATCAGATACACCACAATCCACGTAGTTCGCTCGGTGAGACAGACAACGTCCTGGTGGACTGAAAGGGCGAGCGCGGTTCGCGCAACGCTTGGTCGCTTCAGCGTGGCCCTATCTGGCGCGCGCAGAACTGCGCGCGCCAGATATCCCGCTGAGCGACCGTCACGCGAGCGAAGTCTTGCCGAGCGAAGCGAGGCAACGGCTCGGAAGACGCGGTTTGTCTTCCGGTGCGAGTGTGACCTCGGAAGTCACAGCCCGCGCAGGAGCGGAGCGACGAGCAGGAATGTCTTCCGGTGGCGAACCGCGCGAGGGCTTTCGAGACCGTAATTCCGACTCGACCGACTTCTCGAAGCACTCTCCGCAAACGGTCGAGGACAAAACACTTACACTTCGACTGACGATTCGTCTTCGATGGCCGCTCGAAGCCCCGCGCTCGTCCTCCTCGTCCTCGGACTGGTCCTGCTCCCCGGGCCGATGTACGGCGCTGCGTTCGACCGCCTCGACGGTCCGGAGCGCCATCGGGCGACGACGGGCTACGTGGCGACGCCGGTAAACGCCTCGAACGACTCGGCGCTGGCCGATGGGTACGCCCACCACGTCTCCTTCCAGTCGAGCGACCTGCAATATCGCCACGTCGCCGAGGACCACCGCGCCCCGAACCGGACCCGGCGGGTCCTCGAACGCGCGGTTCGGACCGGCGAGGCGACGACCGGCGACGACGCGGTCCGGTCTGACCTCCGGAAAATTGAGCGCAACCACACCTTCCTCACCATCGAGTACGACGAGTATTATCAATTCTCGCTGGCGGAAGGCGACGGGACGACGACGCTCCGGACGAGTCGCGCGACCGACGCCGAAATCGCCGGCGCGATTCGAGACGAAATCGTGGTCGGGTACGCCGACCTCCCGCCCGCCGAGCGCCAGACCTTCCGGAAGATTCGCAACGCGACTGAATCGGACAGCGCCTACCGCCCGTGGTCCGACGAACCGGTTCCCGAGCAGACCCTCGTCCGGGCGAACGGGACGTACTACGAAGTCGAAGGGATGTCTCACTTCGACGATTTCGGCCCCTCCCGAGCGGTCCTGTACGGCTTCCTCGCGTCGCTTGTCGGCGTCGGGTGCCTCCTCGCGGCCGGACTATTCGCCTTCCACGCGTGGCTCTCGGGCCGGGGCGAGACGGAATCGTAGCACGGTATCTACCCGTTTAACACACTTTTCTAATTGTTCAGTATATATTTTCAGCTCTTAAATATTTATAGAGGGTTCTTGCCACGGTTCTAGCAACCGCGGCGAGCGCGGGTGGTGAGCCACTCGGAATCGCCCAGAACTCGCCGACTCAGCTCCGATAAATCTCCCCGCGCGGTTCGTACTCGATGGTCTCCGCTACGTCCCCGGCGACCTCCTCGCCGCAGAGTCGAGCGACGAGGTGGAGCGCCAAGTCGAGGCCCGAGGTCACGCCGCCCGCGGTCAGCACGTCGCCGTCGTCCACCACGCGAGCGTCCACGACTTCGGCGTCGGTTCGGGCGTCCGTCTCGCGGAGGTCGTCCAGCGCGCTCTCGTGGGTGACGGCGGGCCGACCGTCGAGAATCCCGGCCTCGGCCAGCAGCATCCCGCCGGTGCAGACCGCGGCGAGTTCGACGCCGCGCTCGTGCAGTTCTGCGAGCGCGCGGGGCAGGTCGCCTTTTTCGGCCTCGGCCCACGCACTCGCCTCGGCGCGGTCGTTCCACCCGCCGCCGGGGACGAGAACGAGGTCGGGGTCCGCGTCGGCGAGGAGGCCCTCGGTCTCGATGCGGAGGCCGTGGCTGGCCGTGATTCGGTCTCGGGAGTCGAGCGTTCGGAGACTGACTTCGAGGTCGCATCCCCGGTCGGCGGCGTTCGAGAAGACCTCGTAGGGCGCGACGGCGTCGAGTTCGTCGAAGCCCTCGTAGACGACGATGGCGATTTCGGTGGGCATACTCGCTCCTCCGGAGCGTGGGGGCAAAAGGGTGGGCGCTGGTAAAGGGTGGGCGCTGGCGTCCTACTCCGCGGTCGCTTCGCGTTCGAGGTCGTAGGTCACGCCAGTCAGGTCCTCCGAGACCGCCCAGAGGCGCTCGGCCCGCGCCCCGTCGTAGGAGCGTTCGCTCGACCGCTGGACCGCCGGCGTGCCCCGCATGTTCATGAATCCGCCGGGGCCGACGTACTCCCCGCCGTCGATTCCCTTCGCGGTGGCGGCGAACAGCATCGGGAGCGCGCCCATCTCTCGGGGCTGGGCGAACAGGGCGTTCGCGGCCTTCATCGCCCAGAGCCGGGCGGTCGAACCGGCCATCTCGGGGCCTCGGCGCTGGAGGTTCGTCGCGGCGTAGCCCGGATGACACGCCACGCTGACCACGTCATCGACGCCCGCGTCCCCGAGTCTGCGGTCGAGTTCGTAGGCGAACAGCAGGTTGGCCAGTTTGCTCTGGGCGTAGGCCTCCCACTTGTCGTACGATTGCTTGCTCTGGAGGTCGGCGAAATCCACCTCGCCGCGCTCGTGGACCCCGCTGCTCTGAGTCACGACCCGCGACTCGCCCGGCGTCTCGGCCAATCGGTCGAGGAGACGGCCCGTCAGCGCGAAGTGCCCGAGGTGGTTGACGCCGAACTGCATCTCGAAGCCGTCTTTCGTCTCGCGCCGGGGAATCGCCATCACCCCCGCGTTGTTGCAGAGGACGTGGAGTCCGTCGTGAGCGTCCCGGAACTCGTCGGCGAACGACCGGACCGAGTCGAGGTCCGCCAAATCGAGTCCGGCCACTTCGAGCGACCCGCGAGGACCGCCGGAGTCGCCTCGCCGAATCCGGCGCTTGGCCTCCTCGCCCCTGTCTTCGCTCCGACAGGCCATCACGACGTGCGCCCCTTTCCGGGCGAACGCTCGGGTGGCCTCGTATCCGAGTCCGCTGTTCGCGCCCGTCACGACGACTGTCTCGTCGTCCATCTCGGGCATCCCCGCCGTCAACTCGCCCCCATTCCGTGCCATAGTCTCGCTACGAGCGCGAGTCACTGAAAGCCATCGCCCGACGGGAGTCGTTCAATTACTTTTCGCGCGCGACCACGAATCCTCGGCACTTCGGGCATATCACCACCGAGCGCTTCTCGTAGGTCGCGCCGCAGAGCGTGCAGACGTACTTCCGGCCGTCGTCGGCGCGACGCCGCTCGGCGAGTCTGCTGAAAATTCCCATTGTAACGAAGACGCCCCCGACGCGGAAAGCGATTTCTGACGACCGGTGACCTGTCTGCCCGCTGGCGATTCTCCGGGATGTCGGCGACCGTTGTGCGGACCCGCGGGCTTTTGACCGCTCGGTCCCATCGTTCGAGCGATGAGCGACGAGCGACCGCCGACCGACCGCGAGTCGCCGGTCGGCCAGCCTGTCGTCCGCGGCGACGAGGCCGTCACGGGACAGGACGCCGAGCAGGCGAAAGCCTTCGACCCGAACGACCCAGCGAGCGTGACAGAAGCCGCCGAGACGGTGGGCCAGTTCGCGGCCAACACCGCTGGCGGCGACGACAACGTGTTCATGCTCCGCGGCGCGGCGGCCTGCGCGGCGCTCGTCCGCGGCGAAGGCTCGTACAAGGACGCCGCCGAGCGCGCCGGAGAGGACGTGACAGTCGCGTTCATCCGGAAGTGGGCGCGAGTCCACGACCTGCCCCAGTCCATCCGGCGGTACGTCGCCATGGGCCAAATCGCCCCGACCGCGGCCAAGCACATCGCCCGCGTCGGCGGCGAGGAGCGCTTCCAACTCGCGTGGGCCGTCCTCGACGGCGACCTGACGGTTCGGGAGGTCCGGTCGGTCGCCAGTTCGGTCAGCGGCGGCACGCCGGTCGAGACGGCCCTGCGCGACCACGGCGTCACCCCCGGCGAACTCGCGCTAACGCTTCCGACCGACACCTACCGGGAACTCCGGCGGACCGCCGCGATGGAGGGCAAGGAACCGAACGAGGTTGTCGCCGAGGCGTTGGAGAGCCGTTTAGAATAATCCGACTCGGAAGCTCAAACGTCGTTCTCGGTGAGAAGTTTTCGGGAGTTGTTCTCCTTCTGGTCCGTCAACCACGAAGCGATTTTATCGGCTGATTTCTGTGTAAGCACGTCCTCAATGAGTCGCTTCGACCGAGTGTCGAACTGCGTCTGTTTAGCGTTGAATTTCCGCTCGTTCTTCTTTTTGAACGTAACCCAGACGAGTGCAATGTCGTAGTCATCGCCGTCGAAATAGCCCGTGAACGCTCGTGCCCCACTTCCCTGTCGCGGACTCCACTTGAACTGCCAGAGATGGCTCTGTAGTTTCTTTGCGAAGGCGGCCTTCGGTTGCCACGCTGTCAGAAAGTCTCGTATTTGGGAATCCAGTCGATTCGACATTCGATTATCCATGTTGTTGAGGTTGGCGAGTGCAGGTTCGAAATATAGGATATATCGACTACCCATGTACCAAAAATCGAACACCTACGAATAATAAAATGCGGCGTTATTCGTCGAACTCAGCCTCAAACTCCTCTTCTGTCGGGAGTGATTCAAGTGCCTCCTCCGGCGAAACGGCTTCAGACGTATCCTCGCCGTCGTCCTCCCCGCCGTGTCCCGACTTAGGTGTAGACATACGAAAAAACACTCGGCGAAGATACATAAGACTTTGTCTCGTTCTTCATCGCTATTCTGGTAGCAAGGCCGCTTAGCTTTCGAGGAAACGTTTCGCCGCGTCGGCCAACACCTGCCCCGCCGTCAACACGTCCTCCCAGCGAATCGTCTCGTCGGGGAAGTGGGCCTGCTCGATGCTCCCCGGCCCGAACATCACGGTCGGGATTCCGGCGTCGATGTAGTGGCGGGCGTCCGCGCCGTAGGTCGCGCCTCGGGGGTCAGTTTCGGCGAGTCCGTTCGCCTCCATCGCGCGCTGGACCGCGCCGACCACCGGCTCGTCGGCGTCGATTTCCGAAGCCTCGAACTGGACCGAGAATCGCTCGAACTCGGGGGGATGGTCGGCCAGCCACTCGTCGTCGGCGACGAGTTCGGCGAGTCGCTGGTCGAACGTCTCCTCGACCTCGGCGACGGTTTCCCCCGGCGCGACCCCGATGCGGAACTCGGCGGTCAACTCCGCCGGGACCGAGGAGGCCCAGTCGCCCGCCTCGACGCGCCCGACCACGACCGGCCACGGCACCGGGAATCGCTCGTAGAGCGGGTGTGAAATCGACTCGCCGCGCTCGGTCTCCAACTCGCGGAAGGCGCGGCGAATCTCCTCGAAGTAGGGGAGGACGTCCACCCCGCGCCACCGGGTCGCGGCGTGGGCCGACCGTCCGGTGAGTCGGAGGCGCTTCATCAGGCTTCCCTCCGAGGCCGTGATGGGGTGCAAGTCGGTCGGTTCGGCGATGATTCCGGCGTCGCGCTCGAAGGGGTAGGGGTTCGACAGGGCCGACGCCGCCGCGCCGATGCCGCCCGCCTCCTCGCCGACGACGCTCTCGACCACGACGCGGCCGTCGAGGCCCGAGGAGGCAGATTCGAGATGCTTCGCGGCGAAGACACAGGTTGCGAGGCCGGACTTCATGTCGGCCGCACCGCGGGCGGTGAGCGTTTCGGCTCCGGTCTCCTCGTCTTCGCCCCACGTCGGCTCGAAGGGGTCGCTCGACCACGACTCGCGCGCGACCGGCACCACGTCGACGTGCCCGTTCAGGACGAGCGTCGGTCCCTCGTCGGGGTTCCCGAATTCGAGGACGCCGCCGACGTTCGGCCGGTTTTCGACCGGAATCGCGTCGGGGTCGTCGGGAAACGAGTCGTGACCGGCCAACGCCTCGGCGTCGGCGGTCCACTCGTAGGTCTCGAACCCGAGGTCGGTCAGCCGCTCGCGGACGAACGATTGGGCGGGCGCTTCGTTCTCCTCGGTGGTGTCGAACCGCAGGAGCGACTCGGTGAATCGTCGGAGGTCGGCCTCCCACTCGCTGGCGAAGTCGTTCATGCGCGTTTCGACTGAGTACGCGACGGTAAAGGTTATTACTCGTCGGGGTGGGTTCTGGGTCGGGAGCCAAGACGTAAACAGACGTTCTAGAGACCTATATTTATTTCTTTAATAAATATTCTATTGTTCTAAAGGCAGATATTGATTTGTTTCGAGTCTGCTGTACAGACGGGGCTGTTCTTCTACGGTGGGAACACGACGACGGGACGCCGTCCAACAAATAGTAAACGTTTAACTTCGCCCGGTGCAATCGGTGAAGTGAGGGCTGGTAGCTCAGTTAGGCAGAGCGTCTGGCTTTTAGCACGATTCACCCGGGTCTTCCGGATGGTCGTGGAAGACACCAGACGGCCAGGGGTTCAAATCCCTTCCAGCCCGCTTCTGCGACGAACGAAGTGAGGAGCGAAGCGGCTACGAGGGATTTGAATGAGGCAAGTCGCATGCCCGGACCGGCCCGAAGGACCGCACGCCCGGACCGTCTCGGCGTAGTTCAAATCCCCTCCAGCCCGCTACCTTTTGCGACGAGCAACACGGCGAGCGCCTCGTGCGCTCGCCACTCCGCGAGTCGCAAAGTACGATTCTGGAAGGATTTGAAGTAGACGAGTCGCACGCCCGGAATGGCCCGAAGGGCCACACGTCCGGACCGTCTCGGCGTAGTTCAAATCCCTTCCAGCCCGCTTTTCCATCGTTCCAATCGGTTAGACCGTGGTTTCTTTCCCTGATTTAAGCGAGAGAGGGTAGCAACAGGAAGCTAGCTTCAGGCTTGAGCCGAAGCGTCTCCCGCCCCGCACCGCGACCGCACCTCGTCCTCCCCAGCCTCCTCGCTCGTTTCCCTCGCTCGTCCCTCGCACGAGGAGTGCGCGCAGTTCTGTGCGCACTCCCGCGCGCCGGACGTGAAACTCGAACTAGAATGGACCGAAAAAGACAATCGAGCGAGAAATCCGCTTCGAGAGAATCGGCTCGGACTGTCGGCTGCCGAAAACGAATCGCTGCGACCCTCAGACCTTCTCGAAGTCACTGTTCACGTCGCCGTCGCGGTCGAGGTCGATGATGGCGTCGAACAGACCCATGAACTTCTCGACGTGCTCCTCGTCGTGGACGCCCTTCGAGAGGTGGAACAGGCCGACGGCGTCGTGTTCGCGCAGGAGACCCAGAATCTGGCGAATCACGTCCCGAACGCGGGACTCGTCGGCGTAGTAGGCCATCTCGGTGATGGAATCGAGGCTGATGCGGCGCTTGCCGTCGGTCTTCTCGAGGAAGTCACGGGTGACCTCCAGCACGCCTTCCAAGTCGTCGGGCGAGGAGACGTAGTGGACGTTTTCCGTACTTCGCCGGGAGTAGCCGCGTTCGATGCTGAGGGTGTCGAGAATCTCGGCCTTGCTCTCGTCAACGTCGTAGTGGTCGAGTTTCTGTTTGACTTCACGCGCGGTGGTTCGGGTCGAGATGACGAGGAAGTGGTCGGTGTCGGTCTTCAGGAAATCGGTGTCGATGCGGTCTGTCTCGCCGGTACTCGGATGCAGGAGGAGGATGCCGGTGCCGCCGGGTACCGTCTCGGGGGTGTTTTCGATGGCGAGCTGATAATCCATATCCACGGATAATACGGCGTGGTGACTTAAGAATGCGGGTCAAGCGGCGATTCGGGACGGCGTTCGCCTCAGAACACGCTGTCCGCGGTCGCCGCGCCGACCACGCTGAACACCGCGCCGACGCTGACCGCCTGCAGGGTGATGCGGACCGTCTCCATCGAGGGGCGGCCGTCCACGTACGTCTCGGCGAGGAAGGTGCCGGGCGCGCCGAACGCGACCGTGAGGATGGCGACCGACCCGAACGAGACCAACATCAGCGAGACGAACCGCGCCGGGATGCCAGCGACCTCGGACTCGCGGTCGGGGTCGCGGTCGTCGTCGGCCTTGTAGAGCGCGCCGTAGCCGATGAGAAACACGATGAGAACCGTGAACAACGCCTGCAAAGGCCCCATATCAGTTGCGAGGTCCCACACCTCCTCGGTGACGACGAAGGGGCCAGCCAGCAGGAACCCGCCGACGATTTGCTGGGCGGTGTCGGCCAGCGCGAACCGCTTCTTCGGTCCGACCATACGCGCCCTGACACACCGCTCGAATAAAAGGCTCCTGCCCCACCTTGGACTGTCTCGCCCACTCCCGACAGTCCCGCCGCAATCGAACTCGTTTTGTGGATGAACCGACTCCACCCTTCCATGAGCGTCCGCGAGGAGTTCGACGACTGGGCGGCCGACGGCCGCGACAAGGGGATGGAAGACCGCCACTGGCACACCGCCAAGTACGTGCTGGCTCGGATGCCGGTCGAGGAGGGCGAGACGGTCCTCGACTTGGGTACCGGAAGCGGGTACGCTGCCCGCGCCCTCCGAGACGCCGACTCGGCGGGCCGGGCCTACGGCCTCGACGGGTCGCCCGAGATGGCGCGCAACGCCGCCGACTACACCGAGGACTCGCAGGTCGGCTTCCTCGTCGGCGACTTCGACCACCTCCCGTTCGCCGACGACAGCATCGACCACATCTTCACGATGGAGGCGTTCTACTACGCCAACGACCCCCACGAGGCCCTGCGAGAGGTCGCCCGCGTCCTCCGGCCCGGCGGCACCTTCTTCTGTGCGGTGAACTACTACGAGGAGAACGTCCACTCCCATTCGTGGCAGGACAACATCGAGGTCGAGATGACGCGCTGGTCTGCTCGGGAGTACCGCGAGGCCTTCCGCGAAGCGGGCCTCTACGTCGCCGAGCAGGACAACGTGCCGGACCGCG
This sequence comes from Halorussus ruber, assembly GCF_004765785.1. GTDB lineage: Archaea > Halobacteriota > Halobacteria > Halobacteriales > Haladaptataceae > Halorussus > Halorussus ruber. The sequence continues at coordinate 54,269 of NZ_ML219768.1, forward strand.
AGACCGAGATTCCGGACGAATCGGAGTTCCCGACCGACAGCTGGGAGACGCGCGAGGAGATGGTCGAACGCTATCGGGAGTTCGGGACTCTGCTGACGGTCGGCGTGGCCCCCTAAAACTCCGGATTCGGATTCTTCGCTACCCTTACTTCTCTTTACTCGTCTCGCGCGCGAAGTCGTAAAACTCGTCGTTCGGGCGCATGTCCGCCATCGAGGCCATCCGGTTGCTCAGGTTGAAAAACGAGGTCACGCTCCCGACGTCCCAAATCTCCTCGTCCGAGAGGCCAGCCTCTCGCAACTCGTCGAGGTCGGACTCGGTCACGCGGCCCGGTTGCTCGGTCAGTTTCACCGCGAAGTCGAGCATCGCCCGGCGGCGCTCGGAGAGGTCGGCGGCGCGGTGGTTCGTGGCGAGTTGGTCGGCCAACTTGGGGCGCTCGCTGTAGAACCGGCAGAGCGCGCCGTGGGCGACCACGCAGTAGAGGCAATCGTTGACGCCGCTGACGGTGACGACTATCATCTCGACCTCCTCGCGGTCGAGCGGCGTGTCCTCGACCAGCGCGTCGTGGTACTGGAAGAACGGCCGGAAGTGACTCGGCTTGTAGCCGAACGCGCGGAAGACGTTCGGCGTGAATCCGGCGCGCTCGGTCTCCTCCTCGATGCGCTCGCGGAGGTCCTCGGGCAGGTCGTCGGCGTCTGGTACCGGGAAGTTCGTCATGGGTTCGTCGGACATAGGTGTGACTGACGACGGGTCGGCAGATAGTTCTCACCCCGCGTCGGCGTGACGGCGCGTCGGTGAGTCGGCGCGTCTCACAGGTTTGCGCTCGGGTCTCGACCGGAAACCGAACCGACGACCGGTCCCGCGCTCAGATTCCCCGAACCGTCTCGATGACGCCCGTACTCTCCAGCGTCATCCACGCGAGAAAGACGAGATAGAGGCCGAGAAGGGCGTAGGCCTCGGCGTCGGTGAGTTCGAGGTGGGTGCGGGTGACGACGACGAACACGAGGGTCGCAAAGGCGAGGAACCCCATCATCGGGATGGCCGCGAGGAAGTTGACGGTCGCCGACCCGGCGAGGAGGACGCCGACCGGGATGGCGACCAACAGGTTGAACGTGTTGCTCCCGAGGACGTTCGTGAGGCTGGTGACGCTCTCGTCGTTCTTCGCGGCGTTGATGCTGACGAACGCGTCGGGCAGACTCGTCGCGGCGGCGATGACCGTCAGGCCCCACAGGAAACTCGGGGTGTCGAACACCGCGCCGAAGCCGAGCGCGGCCCGGACGATGCCCTCGACGCCGACCGCGATGAGGACGAGCGAGACCCCGAGGACGGCCCACTCCCGGCCGGAGTTCACGTCGACCTCCTCGGTCGGCACGTGGTCCTGCGTGTCCTGATACTGGAGGAAGACGTACACCCCGTAGGTTGCGAGGGGCATGACGGCCAGCGCGGGGGTGAGAATTGCCGCCGAGTTGGTGCCGCCGGGGACGTAGGTCGCGCCGAGCGCGAACGTGATGAACAGCACGAGGACGCTGATGATGTAGAACTGGGCGTCCTTGTGGACGATATCGCGGGTCACTTCGAGCGTCTCGCTGGCCAGCGCCGAGAACGCGGGGATGACGAGCAGATTGAAAATCGCGCTCCCGACGATGGCCCCGACGCCGAGGCCGAACTCGCCGTGCAGGAGCGTGCTGATGACGACCGAACTCAGTTCGGGGAAACTCGACCCGATGGCGACGACGACGGCCCCGTGGACCGCGACGGGGAGTCCGTAGTGCTTGCTGAGTCGCTCCGCGGAGCCTTCGAGGAGTTCGCTCCCCTTCCAGATGACGCCGGTCGAGACGACCGCCAGCAGGAGATACCAGAGGACGGGATTCATCGCGTGGATAGTGGGAGTCCTCGCTAAAGCCGTTGGTGGAAGGCTCCGAATACAGACTCGCTACGCCTTCTCTCCCGCGCGAATCTCGACCTCCAGCCAGTTCTCCTCGGGCGGAAGCGGGCAGGCGAACGTCTCGCTGTAGGCGCAGAACGGCGAGTACGCGAGGTTGAAGTCCAGCACCATCTCGTCGGTGTCGGCCAAATCTCCCTCGGCCTCGAACTCCATGTAGCGACCGTCTTTGTACGTCTGCTGGCCGGTCGTCTTGTCGCGGAAGGGGACGAACAGGCCGTCGTCGTCGGCCTGCTGGCGGTAGCCCGCGAGTTCGTGCGAGTCGGTGTCGTCCCCCTCGCCGAGGTCGAAGTGAAGCGTGGCGACGCGGAGGTACCGCTGGGGTCGCCCCGCGCTGACCTCCATCTCGACCGGTTCCGGCTGGTCGTGGTACTCGACGCTCGCGGTCACGCGGTAGTCCGGATCGGGGTCGAAGTAGTCGAGGCCCTCGAAGTCGTCGCGCTCCTCCGGCGGAATTGGCGACTGCGGATGGTCGGCGAAGAAGTCGTCTTTCTCCTCGCGGTGGGCTTCGAGCTGGTCGCGCCACTCCTCGGCGTCGAAGTCGTCCTCGGAGTCGTCGGAACCTGCGTGATTCGCGCTGTCGGTCATGGTCGGCCGTACTCGTTCGCGCCGGGTAACGCTTCTCATCGTGCGGTCCCTGAAGTTCGTCGTAAAGTCGAGTGATGCGCACACCGACCGCCCGTGACTGGCGTAGAGAAATATTTACTCATCTCAGGGAGACGTATAGATGCAGTAGAATGGCCTCTGCAATGCTCGAAGAAGGAACTGTCTGTATGTATAGATAGTCTGTGGTATGAAAACCAGCACGGTGCGGCAACACCGCGCGATACAAATGAAAGTCTGGATTATCTCTCTACTGTTGGTTGTGCTGATGCTGTCGTGTCTCCTCGGTCTTCGGTTAGTGCCGAGCCGTTGGGACTGTGTTGACCTGAAAGTCAGGCCTTGGGGTCTGACTGTGTCGGCGGAGGGTACCGACGACCCTGAGTAGGGGCGAGGGAAACCCGCCTTGGTGGGGTTGCAATTACAGTTATGTACTCCAGCAGTCGACAACGAGAACGCGGGCCTTTTCCCCTCGCTCCCCCTACCAGCGGTATGGCAAAACGCGAGCAGTTCCTCGCAGGCGAGCGCCCCGAGGACGTGGCAATCTTCCTCGCGGACTCGTTCGTGGACGGCGACGGCGACGGATTGGCGAAGCACGGCGAGGAGGTCGAGGACGGCGTCGTCCTCGTCGTCGAGGGCGACCAAGGGCGAAGCGTGTTCAAGACCGCGACTGGCATGGACGCGATGGGCTTCGCAAAGCAGGCGATGGGCACCGAGGGCGGCGAAATCGCGCGGGACCTCTCGGGCGGCGAGTGCCCCGACTGCGACGGCGGCGCGAAGTTCGTCTTCGCCTTCGCCGAGGAGCAAAACGAGGAGGTCGGCGACCTCTACGCCGAGGGCGACGTGATTCACGCCTACTCCTACTGCGAGTGCGGCACGGCGTACTCGGACAAGTGGGTCGCAGGCGACGAAGAGTAGATTTGGTTCGGCTCTGTCGAGCATACTCCCTTTTCGATGTCGTATTCAGATAGGCCACAAAACGGCGACTGAGGCTTCGAAAGCCCTCGCGCGGTTCGCGGTCGGTTCAGCGGGATATTCTCGGCTTCGCTCGCCTCGAATAGTGGCCTACTGCGCCGACCACGGCGGACGCGAACCGCGCTCGCCCTTTCAGTCCGCCAGGCTGTCGGCTGGATGGCCGAGCGTCTGCCGGTGGTGGTCGAAGAACGGCGTGCGCTCGGAATCGTGACAAGTGCTAGCCCAAGTCGTTTTCCCGTTCTCTCTCGCAGGGCCGTCATGGGGGACTACGAGCGAGTCGCAATCGAGAACTGGAAGGCTATCGTGAGCCACCTCCGCGAGTTCGCCGCGGGCGGCGAGGTTTCCGAGAGCGGCGAGGGCATCGAGATTACGGTCGGGAGCGCAACTTTCCTCGTCACGAGGGACGGCCGGGTCGCGGCCGGAATGGCCCTCCACGACTTCGAGGACGGCGGCGTCGAGGCGCTCTACTTCGACCACGACGCCGAGGCAATCCGCGTCGAGGGCGGCGACCTCTCCTACGAGTTCCGGAAACCGTGAGCCGCGGTTTCCGCCCTGCCGCCCACCCGACTCCCGGCCCGCCAGCCCGTCGTCGTAAGCGGTTCGTTCGTCCGGAGGTTGAAAAATGATAGCGCAGAATGCCCGGCCCATGAACGGTGGTCCGAATACGTCGGATGCACTCCCGCCGGACACGTCGGCGACCGAGGCGCTGGAGAACGCGGTCGAAGAGTCGCGCCGGGAGTACGACAAGAAGGTCGAGACGATGGAGGAAATCGACGACAAGGCGATGCGGAGCGTCCAGACCGCGGTGATTTTGGTCGGGTTAGTGGTGTCGGCGGTCAGCGTCGGTGGTCCGGGTGCTGTCGGGGAAGCTACGGTGTTACCGGTTCTCTTTGGAGCGCTCGGCGTCGTGGCCTTGGCTGTCTCGATTGTTTTCGGCATCGGTGTCTATTCCGTGACCGAATACCCGACTGGCATCAGTTCCGTGCATCGAGACGAGGCCACTACTGGTGGCTATACTAAAGACGAATGGGTGGTGAGTGTGCTGGACAACTACGACGAGTGGTCGGCTATCGTTGCCGAAGAAATCGAGCGAATGGCTACGTACTTCGAGTTCGTTCAGCTCTTTCTCTCGTTTGGCGTCGTTTCGCTTCTCGTTTCGGCGAGTATGGTTGTCTTCCGGATAGCATACGGAGTTCGGCCGTTCCTGATTTTCGTTGTCGCCATCGTCTTGGTCACGACAGTCCGAACCTATTTAGTCTATAAGGACTAAGAAGTCGGCATGGTTAAATCACGAAAGACGGGTAGAGAACTCGAACCCTCTTGGATTCAGAAAGGAACGCCACGTGCGAGAAAGTTCTTCGCCAAACTCGGCATCACGTCGGCGCGGTACGACCGCCAGCAGAAGGAAGCAGAGAAGGACCCCGAAGACGGGTAGTCAGTTTTCGTCTTCCGTCTCTGCTTCGTCTGCGCCCTCTTTGCCTTCCTCGTCCCGCGCCAGATTGTAGAACGCCTCGATGATGACCTGCTTGGCGGTCGCGCCGCGGGTCGTCCAGTGGTGGGCGTAGTCGAGCATGTCGTCGTAGATTCGGGGTTTGCAGCCCGCCGCCTTGGGGTGGCCGCCGCCGTTGACCTGCCGGGCGACTTCGTGGGCACGCTCGAACTCGTCGGTGCCGCGGATGGAGGCGCTTCCGGAGGGTTTGACGATTACTGCGGCGTCGGTGCCCTGCTGGCGGAGGGCCTCGGCGACCTCGTTCTGGGAACACCGGCCGTAGGTCACGCCGACGGTCCACGGGCCGATCTCCTCGATGTCGGCGCGGGCGACCGCCTTCTCGATGAGGGCGTCCTTCTCGACGCGCATCTCGGCGAGGAACTCCTCGACGTCTTCTGGCAGGTCCGCGCCGTGTTCGGCGACGGCGTCGATGTACTCCTCGGGTTCGGCCCAGTAGGAGAAGTCCGCGAGGTCGTCGCTTCGCTCGTCGTCTCGAATCCAGAGGTCGTGGTCGCGGGTGACTGCCGCGAGTTCCACGAGGTAGTCCGGAAAGTCGTAGTCGATGGAGCGGACCGCCACGTCGGCGGTACACTCCTCCTCGCTGTCGCCGACGACCAACTCGACGCCAGCGTCGCGGACCGCGTCGGCCACGGGGTCGGTCCACTGGTGGTGGTCGTACCAGAGGACCTCGCCCGCCTGCTCTACGAGGAGTTCCAGCGACTCGCCCACCTCGTCGTAGGTGTCGGGACAGAGGTCGCAGACGAAGACGGTCGCGCCGGGTTCGCTGTACTCCACGACCCGCTCCAGCGCGTCTTCGAGGTCGTGGGGCCCGGCGTCGATGAGCGCGCCCTCGCCGTAGGCCTCCCGGACCAGCGCGGTGCAGGCCAGTCCGTCGGCGTCGGGGTCGGCCACGACCGCCACGTCGGCCCCGGTCAGGGTCGCCTCGGCCTCGGCCTCCTCTTTGGCCTCCTCGACCGAGTCGGGCACGAAGAAGCCCTCGCCCGGCAGAATCGACTTGCGCTCGATAGAGAGGTTGTCGTCGTCGATGACGTAATCTTTCATGCCTTTCCTTCCGGGGGGAGCGCGGAAGAATCCTCGGTTGTCGGGCGACGCGAGGCGTGTGGCGTGGTAGCAGGCCAACCGCGGCGGCGGATGCGCTCGGTGGAGCAAACCACGGGCAAACGCTCGGTGGAACAGACCACCGGGACGCGCTTGACTGACCAAACCACGGGCAAACGCTCGGTGGAACAGACCACCGGGACGCGCTTGACTGACCAAACCACGGGCAAACGCTTGCCGGAACAACCACCGTGGGTGGGGTGAAGGGGCCGGTCGCTCGCGTTTAATTTAGTTGCTGGTCGGCCTCTATCCGGGCCGGGCGGTGTGGAGAGGCCCGGATATGCCGACCAGCGACCGCGAGCGGCCGGGGGCTTCAAGAAGACGAAAACACACTGGTTCTGCGGTTCACACCGGTTCTATTGTCGGCAGTTGCAGCCTCACGTCCTCCAAACCCACTACCCTTCGTCTTCCAGTTGCCGAACGGTCAACACAGGAACCGGGCAGGACCGGACCACCCGCTCGGCGACGCTCCCGATGAGGAACCGATTCTCGCCGTGGCGACCCCGCGTCCCGGTCGCCACCATGTCGGCGTCCTGCTCGCGGGCGTACTCCGTGATTTCGGCGGCGGGGCGACCCTCGCGGACCGCGGTCGTGACCTCGCGGTCGGCGTGGTCCCGGACGGCGTCGAGGGCCTCCTCTCCCTGCGATTCGAGCGCGCTGCGGAGTTCGTCGCGTAGCTCCTCGGGCGAGGAGTCGACTTCGCCGGTGTCCACGACGTAGAGGGCGTGAACCGAGGCGTCGAACCGCTGGGCGAGGTCGAGCGCGACTCGCACGGCGCGGGTGACGCTCTCCGAGCCGTCGGTGGCGATGACGACGGAATCTATCATGGCAGGTGCTACTGTCGGACGCCTCTTAAACCTCGGTGACGGGGCTGCTTCGGGGCCGGAGTACGATTCTATTGGGCTATAGATTTGTGTAGATTTCTTTAGCAAATGTATTTATTTCTTTAGTGAATTGTCTTATTTCTGTCGTCGGTTCGAGGAGTGAGTCTGAGAGTCGAGACAGAAACGCAAGGAGCTATCGAGACGCGGAAAAAGTGGCGAGGGAGCTAGCTTCAGGCTTGAGCCGAGGAGTCACCGCAACCGCCCCGCAACAGCGACCGCGGGCCTCACACCTCCCCAACCTCTTCCTTCACTCCCTCACTACGTTCGGTCGTTCAGTCATCCACCGGCAGAGACAAGCTCTGCCGAGCCTGCGGTCGCTACGCTCCCGCAGACCTCGCACGCCGATGGCGCGGCGACGAGACGCCGACAGACAAACCGCGTCTGTCGAGCCGTCGGTCGCTTCGCTCCCGACGACGCCGCGCCAGCGCGCGCCGACTCTATCATTCGACCGACTACCCAAAACACCCCACAGAAACCGACGAGTCGGCAGAGCTACCACGAGTTCGAGAGACGGCGCGGACCCGCGCCCCGGTCGAGTCTTCGACTGCTAGCCCCTCGCCGTCCCGCCGTCGCGTCCGCTGGAAAAGTGGAAAGGTATTTGCCCGCGGACCTACCACTTCCGACTAATTGTGAGTGACTTACTGTCAATCTCGAATCTGCGGACGCAGTTCAACACCGAGCGCGGTGTGGTCGAGGCGGTAGACGACTTCGACCTGACCATTCGGGAGGGCGAGACGGTCGGTCTCGTGGGCGAGTCGGGGTCCGGCAAGAGCGTGAGCGCGCTCTCGCTGATGCAACTCGTGGACGACCCCGGCCGGATTGCGAGCGGCGAGGCCGAGTTCTACCACGAGGAGCTAACGGCCGACTTCGCCGAGCGCTATCCCGGCGGCGTCGGCGACTTCGTCTTCCCCGAGGAGGGGTACCTCGACCTGCTCTCGGCTCCCGAGAACGCGATGCGCGAGATTCGGGGCGGCGAGATGAGCATGATTTTCCAGGACCCGATGACCTCGCTCAACCCCGCGCTGACCGTGGGTGAGCAGGTCGCAGAGAGCCTGCGCCTCCACCAGTACGGCGGGCGAAAGAAGGACTCGTGGTGGAACGCGGTCCGGGAAATCGCGCCGAGTCTCGGCGGGAAGGACATGGACGAGGAGGTCCTGCAGGATACCATCGACATGCTCGAAGAGGTCGGCATCCCCGAACCCACCGAGCGCGTCGACGAGTATCCCCACGAGTTCTCCGGCGGGATGCGCCAGCGCGTCCTCATCGCCATCGCGCTGGCCTGCCAGCCGAAACTGCTGGTCGCGGACGAACCGACCACCGCGCTCGACGTGACGATTCAGGCCCAGATTCTCGACCTCATCAACGAACTGCAGGACGAACTGGGCATGTCCGTCCTGTTCATCACCCACGACCTCGGCGTCGTCGCCGAGACCTGCGACCGCGTGGCCGTGATGTACGCTGGCGACATCGTGGAGGTCGGTCCCGTAGACGAAATCTTCCACAATCCGAGCCACCCCTACACCTACGCGCTCCTCGAGTCCATCCCGCGCGAGGACAAACAGCGCCTCACGCCCATCGAGGGCAACGTGCCGGACCTCATCGACATGCCCGAGGGCTGTCACTTCGCCGACCGGTGCCCGTGGGCCCAACCCGAGTGTACCGAGGGCGAGATTCCGAACCTCCAGCACGGTCCCGAGGAGGTGGACCACCGCGCGAAGTGCATCCTCGAAGACTTCGACAGGAGCGAGTACGGCGAGGACCGCGAGGGCATCACCACCTCGGACCACGACATCGGCGACCGACTCCTGCACGTCGATGGCATGAAGAAGCACTTCTCGCGGGCCGACGGCATGATAGACGAGTGGCTGGCCGACGAAGTCGAGAGCGTCAAAGCCGTCGACGGCGTGAGCTTCGACATCTACGAGGGCGAGACGGTCGGCCTCGTCGGCGAGTCCGGATGCGGCAAGTCCACCGCGGGTCGGACCCTGCTCCACCTCGAAGAGCCGACCGAGGGCAAAATCGTCTTCCAGGGCACCGACCTCTCGGAACTCGACCGCGAGGAGTTGCGCGACAAGCGCAAGGACATGCAGATGATTTTCCAAGACCCGCTGTCGAGCCTCGACCCCCGAATGACGGTCGGCCAAATCATCATGGAACCGCTGAAAATCCACGACCTGCCGGAGGAGGCCCCGCCGGAGGGAATGTCGAAGAAGCAACATCGCCGGAACCGGGTCACGGAACTCATGGAGGCGGTCGGCCTCGAACCGGGCCAGTACGACCGCTACCCCCACGAGATTTCCGGCGGTCAGCGCCAGCGCGTCGGTATCGCTCGCGCCCTCGCCGTGGACCCCGACTTTATCGTGGCCGACGAACCGGTTTCGGCGCTCGACGTGTCGGTGCAGGCCCAGATTCTGAACCTGCTGGAGGACTTGCAGGAGGAGTTCGGCCTGACGTACCTGTTCATCGCCCACGACCTGAGCGTCGTCCGTCACATCTCCGACCGCATCGCGGTGATGTACCTCGGCGAAATCGTGGAGGTCGCCGAGACCGACGAACTGTTCGCCGACCCCAAGCATCCCTACACGCAGGCCCTGCTGTCGGCGATTCCGGAACCCGACCCCCGCATCGACACCGACGACCGCATCATCCTCGAAGGCGACGTGCCCTCGCCCATCGACCCGCCGTCGGGGTGTCACTTCCGGACGCGGTGTCCCCAAATCATCCCGCCGGAGGACATCGACATCGACCAAGAGGCCTACCGCAGCGTGATGGACTACCGCGAGCGCGTCGAGGACGAGGCAATCGACCTCGACGCCGTGTGGGACCAGGCCGCCAGCGGCGACGGCGCGCAGGCCGAGACCGCAACTGCCGCAGACGGCGGGCGACCCGCGGCTTCCGAGCAGGCGTTCGAGCAGGTCCTCTGGGACCTCTTCTTCGACGTGGAACCAGAGGGCCGTCCCCGAGAAATCGTCTCTGAGTCGTTCGACCTCCTCGCGGAGGACGACTGGGACGGGGCGGCGTCGCTCCTGCGCGAACACTTCGAGAGCGTCTGCGAGCGCAAGAGTCCGGTGCTACAGGACGAGGCCCACCCCTCGGCTTGCCACCTCTACGACCAACCCGACTCGGTGTGAGTTCGGCGACGCTCCGCTAATTCTGTTTCCGGCAGTTTTCGCCCGCGATGGTTCCGGCCCGAGAGGAGTTTTGAACTAATCGAACCGCCCGCCAAACCCCTCCCGTACGCTTTTATCCAAAATCATTGATGATATAGTCGGATGACTTCAAACGACACATCCGTTTCAAGGCGGAGCTTACTGAAAGCGGCGGGCGGCGCGGCGGCGTCGGCCTCGGTGGCAGGGTACCTCGAAACCGACACCGAGGAGGCCCAACAGCAAGGGGGCGGCACGCTCACCTTCGCCCGGGGGAACGACTCGGGCACGCTCGACCCGCAGAACACCACCAGCGGCGAGGACGTGAAGGTCACCAACCAGATTTACGACCGGCTCATCGAGTTCCGGCCCGGTACCTCGGAACTCATCGCGGGGTTGGCGACCGAGTGGAACCTCGAAGGTCAGCAGACCACGGTGACGCTTCGGGAGGGCGTGACCTTCCACAACGGCGACGAGTTCACCGCCGACGACTTCATCGCCACGTATCGGCGGTTCACCGACTCGAACTACGAGTACTATCCGGGCGACGACTACGTCTCGTCGTACGGACCGTTCACGCTCGGTAACTGGGTCGATAGCATCGAGAAGAACGGCGACTACGAGATGACCATCCAGTTGCAACAGCGGTACGCGCCCTTCCTCCGGAACCTCGCCATGTTCGCGTCGAGCGTGCTGTCCGAACAGGCGATTCAGGAGCGCGGGACCGACCTCAGCACGAACCCGATGGGGACCGGCCCGTTCGTGTTCGAGAACTGGGACCAAGGCAACCAGCGCATCAGGCTGTCGGCCAACGACGACTACTGGGGCGAGGGGCCGAACGTAGACGAAGTCGTGTTCACCGCGGTCGGGTCGAACACGACTCGCGCCCAGACGCTCGTCTCGGGCGGCGCGGACATCATCGACGGCCTCGGCGCGCAGTCCGCCCAAATTGTCGAGGGGGCACAACAGGCGGAGTTGCTGGAGACCGAAGGCATCAACATCGGCTACATGGCGTTCAACATGGCCCGGGTCGAGGCCTTCCGCGACAAGCGGGTCCGACAGGCCATCAGCTACGCCATCAACACCGAGGCAATCGTCAACACCATCTACCGGGGCATCGCGGTGCAGGCCAGTCAACCGATTCCGTCGAACCTCTTCGGCTACAACGAGGAGTTAGACCCCTACCCGCACGACCCCGAACAGGCCCAGCAACTCCTGAACGATGCGGGGTACGGCGACGGCTTCACCTTCGAGTTGGCGACCTTCCAGAACCCGCGGGCCTACAACCCGTCGCCGATTCAGGCGGCCCAGACGGTCAAATCGAACCTCAGCGAGGTCGGCATCACGGTCAACATCAACCAGCAACCGTTCAACCCCTTCCTGAACTACACCAGTACCGGGAAACACGACGCCTGCTTCCTCGGGTGGATGACCGACAACGCCGACCCGGACAACTTCTACTACGCCCTGCTCCACCCCGGCGTCTCGCAGGACCAGGTGCCGCAGGGCCAAGACTGGGTGAGTTGGGATACTGAGGGCTTCAACACCCTCGACGTGGCCGCGTGGGCCAACACCGAGTTCATGGACGTGACCGAGCAGGCCCAGCGGACGTACAACCAACAGGAGCGCGCCGACCTCTACAAGCAGGCGGCCCAAATCGCCCACGAGGAGGCTCCGTGGGTGTTCATCGACCACGCGAAGGAACTCCGCGGCGTCGGTAACAACGTTCAGAACTTCGTTGTCGCGCCGATTGGCGGCCCCTTCCTCAAGCAGGTCAGTCTGTCGAACTGACCGGCCGACTCTAATTCTTCGACCGTTTTCCGAACAAAAACTCGATAGCGAGTTATAGCTCTATTTTTCTCCCCTTACAGGTCCGGCATACTTATGTGGGAGGTGTGAGCATGGTGGCCTATGGCGACAGATGACAATCTGAAGCGGCGCAGTTTCCTGAAAGCGGCTGGCGGTGCGACTGCCGCGGCCACGCTGGCCGGGTGTACCGGCGACGGCGAAGGCGATGCGACGACGACCGAGGAAACCACCGAGTCCGGTGGCACGACCGAGGAGTCCGACGAGACGACCGAGGAGTCCCAGAGCTCGGGCGGGACCCTCACGTTCGCTCGCGGGAACGACTCGGGGACCCTCGACTTCCAGAACACGACCAGCGGCGAGGACGCCAAGGTCACCAACCAGATTTACGACGGTCTCATCGAGTTCGAGCCGGGCGAGACCTCGCTCAAGGCCGGACTCGCAACCGAGTGGAACGTCGAGGGCAAGACGGTCAGCCTGACCCTCCGCGAGGGCGTCAAGTTCCACAACGGCGACGAGTTCACCGCCGAGGACTACGTGGCGACCTACCGACGCTTCGTGGACGAGGACTACAAGCACTACCCCGGTACCAAGTACGCCTCGGCCTACGGTCCCTACGCGCTTGGTAACTGGATTAGCTCGGTGAGCAAGGAGGGCACCTACGAGGTGGCTATCGAACTCAACAAGCCCTACGCGCCCATCCTGAAGAACCTCGCAATGTTCTGCTCGAAGGTCCACTCGCTTTCGGCCATCGAGAAGTACGGCAAGGACCTCGCAAAGAACCCGGTCGGGACCGGCCCGTTCAAGTTCGAGAGCTGGGACACCGGCAACCAGCGCATCCGTCTGTCGGCCAACGACGACTACTGGGGCGAGGAGAAGGCGAAGGTCGACGAACTCGTCTTCACCGCAGTCGGCCAGAACAGCTCCCGCGCCCAGACGCTCGTCTCGGGCGGCGCGGACATCATCGACGGCCTCGGCGCGCAGTCCTCGAAGGTCGTCGAGAACTCCGACAAGGCCGAACTCCTCGAGATGCCCGGCATCAACGTCGGCTACATGGCGTTCAACATGTCGAAGTTCGAGCCCTTCCGGAAGAAGAAGGTCCGGCAGGCCGTCAACTACGCCATCAACACGAAGGCTATCGTCAACACCATCTTCAAGGGCATCGCCTCCGAGGCCAGCCAGCCCATCCCCTCCAGCGTGATGGGGTACAACGAGAACATCGACCCCTACCCGCAGGACCAGGAGAAGGCCCAGAAGCTCCTCGAAGAGGCCGGACACGGCGACGGCTTCGAGTTCGAACTGGCGACGTTCAAGAACCCGCGGACCTACAACCCCTCGCCGGTTCAGGCGGCTCAGACGGTCAAGTCGAACCTCAAGGAAGTGGGCATCACGGTCAACATCAAGCAGATGCCGTTCAACCCCTTCCTCGACTACACTAACAACTACAAGCACGACGCCTGTTTCCTCGGCTGGATGACCGACAACGGCGACCCGGACAACTTCTACTACGCGCTTCTCCACCCCGGCGTGGACCGGAGCGCGGTGCCGGACGGGCAGGACTGGATCAACCCGGACAACCACGACAACGTCAACACGCTCGACGCCGCCGCGTGGGCCAACACCGACTTCATGAAGCTCACCGAGGAGGGCCAGTCCACCTACAAGACCAGCGAGCGCAAGCCCAAGTACCAGAAGGCCGCCGAAATCTTCCACGAGGAGTGCCCGTGGGTCGCCATGGACCACGCCAAGATTCTCCGCGGCGTCCGCGAGAACGTGAAGGGCTACACCGTCGCGCCTATCGGCGGTCCCTTCCTCAACCTCGTGTCGCTCGAACAGTAAGTCAGCCCGGCTGACCCCCGAACACCCGTTTTCGCTCGCCGGAAGTCGCCCGACGACGACACGGCGGTAGCGAGCCTTTTTTGACCCCTGCGGTCAATTCTGCGAGTGAATGATTTCCAAGCGGTTCGTTATCAAGCGACTCCTACTGCTGGTCCCGGTGCTGTTCGGGGTGGCGACGTTCGTGTTCGCCATCCTGCACCTCGCACCCGGTGACCCGGCACGGGTTATCGCGGGTCAGCGAGCGTCCGAGGAGTTCGTCCGGCAGGTCCGGACGGAACTCGGACTCAACGACCCCATCTGGGTACAGTACGGCCGGTTCCTGCTGGAGGCGGTCCAGTTGGAGTTCGGTAACTCCTACCAGATTCAGAAGGGCACGCCGGTCAAGCAGATTCTGCGCTACAAGCTCCCGGTCACGCTGGAGATGGCCCTCTACGGCCAGTTCCTCGGCATCCTGTTCGGGATTCCGGTCGGCCTACTGGGAGCCATCAAACAGGACGCCATCAGCGACCACGTGACGCGAATCGGCGCGCTGGCGGGTATCAGCGTCCCGATTTACTGGAGCGGCCCGCTCCTCATCCTGCTGTTCGCGCAGGTGCTGGGCTGGTTCCCGGCGAGTGGTCGCATCGCCTCGACGTTCGACATCAACCCAATCACGGGTGTCATCACGTTCGACACGCTCGTCCGGGGTAACTTCGCGGCGTTCGAGTCCGCGGCGATGCACCTGTTCCTCCCGGCGGCGGTCATCGGCATCTACTCGATGGCGCTCATCTCGCGGATGATGCGGTCGTCGATGCTGGAGGTCATCCGGCAGGACTACATGCGGACCGCCCGCGCGAAGGGCCAAGGCTCGAAGATTACCATCCTGAAACACGGCTTCCGGAACGCGCTCATCCCCGTCGTGACGGTCATCGGCATCCAGTTCGGCACCCTGCTCGGCGGTGCGGTCCTGACCGAGACCGTCTTCGGGATTGCGGGCATCGGCACGCTGCTGGTGAGCGCGATTCAGGTGGGTGACTACCCTGTCGTGCAGGGAACCGTCCTGATGTTCGCGGGCCTGTTCACGCTGGTGAACCTGCTCGTGGACGTGACCTACTCGTATCTCGACCCGAGGATTGAACAATGAGCACCGAAACCCAAACCGAGGACGTGGGCCAGCGCGGAATCGTCGAGCGACTCCGCGCCTCCCCGTTCCTCTCCGAACTGCTGTCGAATCGCCTCGCCGTCGCGGGACTGACGATTATCTTTGCGATGGTCGCAATCGCGCTCTACTCCCGGCTGTTCGTCGACCTCGGGTCGGTGACCCAGAGCCAAATCGGGACGAACCCGAACCTCGCGCCGCCGAGTTGGCTCTCGAAGAAGACCGCCATCACCGGCGAGTACGGCACGTTCGCCTACCCGTTCGGCACGGACATCCAGTCGCGGGACATCTTCTCGCGGGTCCTCTACGGGACGTGGCTGGCGATGAAGTACGGCACCATCACGGTCGGAGCCTCGACGTTGCTTGGGGTCGGCCTCGGCATTCTGGCGGCCTACTACGGTGACATCACTGACAACGTCATCATGCGGACGATGGACGTGCTGTTGGCCTTCCCGAGTCTACTGCTGGCGCTGGCGCTGGTCGCCATCTTCGGCACCGGCCTCTGGAAGGTCGTCATCGCGTTGACGCTGGTGTACACGCCGCGGTTCGCCCGCGTCGTCCGCGGTGCGGCGCTGAAGGTGCTGGAAGACGAGTACATCGAGGCCACCGAGGCCCTCGGGGCGAAAGACCCCCGCGTCATCGTCCGGCACATCCTGCCCAACTGCCTCGCGCCCATCACGGTCCAGTCCACGCTCAACTTCGGACTGGCTATCATCGACCTCGCGGCGCTCTCGTTCCTCGGGTTCGGTGCCGAGGCCGGGACGCCCTCGTGGGGCCTGATGCTGTCGAACGGCGTGAAGAACGGCCTGCTGACCGGCGACTGGTGGTGGTCGTTCTTCCCCGGTCTGTTCCTCGCCATCACCGTCCTCGGGTTCAACCTGCTGGGCGACGGGATGCGCGACGCGCTCGACCCCCGGATGCGCGAGACCGTGGACTGACCGATGCGTTCGGGCGATTCGACCGACTCCGACTACTCTCCTCGCGGCGAGGAGGCCTCCGGCGGCGACCGGACCCGCGACGACTCGCCGACCCCCCGAGAGCGCGCCCGGCAACTCGGCCGCGCGCTCCTGCTGGGCGCGATGCTGGCCGCGATTGCGGTCCCGATACTGGTCGCCTCGGGCGAGTCGGTCCGGTTCGCCAGCGAAAAAGTGTTCGCGGTCGGCGCGCTCGTCTTCGGGTTCTCGCTTCTGGGCTGGTCCGGGTCTGTGTTCGCGGGCAGAGGCATGGAGAACTTTCAGCGCCACATCGGCGGGCGCTCCGACTGGTCGGAGGCCGACTCCCGGCGCGCGATGACGGTGCTGGGAAGCGTCGGTGTCGGCGGGATGCTCGGCGCGAGTCTGGCGACGATGGTCGTCGGAAGCGTGGTGTAGGGCGCTTTTTCGTTCTGTTTCCGAGAAGCCGGAGTTAAATACTGCAACACATTACTTGTCGGTTAGTGAATATTCGTGCGGAAGGTACAGATACGTGAGTCGTCAGGTAGGGAAACTCGTCGCGCTCGACACGTAATCGGCATCGACGAATCCGGATGCCCGATGGGTGACGACGAACCGTTTTCGTTAGTCGCAGTCCGCTGTCCCCGGAGTCGGAGCGAAGAACTCGCGGAGTTACTCGTCTCCTGCGAACTCGCCCCGTGGCGTGCGAAATCTCAAGGGTTGGCGTCACGGTGTTCATCGGCAGAAGAGCGGTCCCGGCGCGTTGAACGATTCATCGAAGCATTGTCCGCGCGCGAGTTCGATTGGGCGATGACGTTCGGGTGGGAAAGGGTTACCGTCGACGTGTGTTCCGCCGCCGTCTGTCTACTCTCCAAAAAGACGATTACCAAATCTCACGAATCGTATGAAGGTAGTTCTGTGTTAGTTCCGGACGGGACTGAAGACACTTACGGGAAGAATCAGGAATACCTCCGAGTACAGGCGTCGACGTTCTTCGGAGGAAACTTTCAATCTAACTTCGGTTCGGTGTACGTGAGCGCACTTCCGAAGGCCGATTTGACGTACCCGGAAGTGATGGCCGCGGACTTCATTTCGGGGTACGTGAGAGAACGAGTCGAACAGGGGCGGATAGATCAAATTACGGAACTCGACGGCTGTGTCGGGTGGATAGACGAAAACTGGCGAGAACCAGATACAGACCCCGCTTCGTTCTACGCGATGGGGTCGCTAACCGCGGACTACGGTAACGTGGAAAAGACACGCATCGTTTCGTGGATACGAGGAAAGTGTCCGGAAAGCCCCGATTACGACGGTAGCAATCAGTACCCCGGGATTCTCGACCAGCTCGAACGAGAGTCGCTAAAGGAGTACCTCGGGGCGTTCGAGTACTAGAGTAAACGGATGTCAACAGGTCGTAGGCCATTACCCCACGACCCTAACCGAGTCACCCCCGAGGGTTCTAGCCAACGGGTCTGACTCGCATCCTCAACTACATGTTAGTCCTGTTGAAGTATAACCGTTATGGTCACACGAAGGGTTCTTGGGTCAGTTACATTGGATAACCGATGTAACACAGTAACTGAAACCCCCTCAGTTTAGTGGCCTGTTCGATATACGCCCGTCTATGAAAGAAGTCGCTCGACAAGCCATCGCCGTCGGACTCGGGCTCGCGTTCGTCCTCTGGCAGGCCGCTCAGGAACCCGCCCGCGCGTTCGCCGCGATTCTGGCGGTCAGCGCACTCGGCTACGCCTTCGCCCCCGTCATCCGCGACGGCGTGGCGTGACCGACGCGAGCGACCGAATAGCAATCAAATCATTTCTTTAAGATATAGTTTGGTTGCTCTTAGAAATATTCTATTGGCCGCCTGCCCCCTCGAAGTGGTCCGCAAACCAGTCGGCCGCCGCGTCGGCGACCGCCTCCAGTTTGCCGGGTTCCTCGAAGAGGTGGGAAGCCCCCTCGATAACGGTCAACTCCTTCTCGCCGGTCAACTGCTCGAAGCCACGGCGGTTCAGCGACAGGACCGCGTCGTCCTTGCTCCCGACGAGGAGCAACGTCGCGGCGTTGACCCCCGAGAGCGCGTCTCCGGCGAGGTCCACCCGACCGCCGCGCGAGACCACGGCGGTCACGTCGTCGCAGTCGGCCGCGGCCCGGAGCGCCGCGGCCGCGCCGGTACTCGACCCGAAGTAGCCAAGCGGCAGGTCGGCGGCGTCCTCCCGGTCCCGTAGCCAGTCGGTCGCCGCCAGCAGTCGCTCGGTCAGCAGGTCGATGTCGAAGCGCGTCTCGTAGTCGCGGTCTTCCTCCTCGGTCAGCAGGTCGAACAGGAGCGTCCCGAGACCCCGACTTCGGAGTCGCTCGGCGACGAAGTTGTTCCGCGGGCTGAACCGCGAACTGCCGCTGCCGTGCGCGAAGACGACGATTCCCGACGCCTCCTCGGGGACGAGGAGTTCGCCGTCGAGCGTCACGCCGTCCGCCGGAATCGTGATTTCTCCCCCACGCATGGCTACGTAGTCGCCGTCGGAGGTGGTAAGTCTCACGCCGAGTCGAGACTGGTTGGTTCGAGTTACGGCGCGGCGAAACTGGAGCGACGGGGGTCCGAGCAAGGCCCCGTCAGCGGAGGCCCCCTTCGGAAGGCCTCCCAGTAGGAGGTCTATCATCGATGACCTCCCGGGTTTCCTCGGCGGACGAGTACCCAAGTGGTTGATGGTCGTTCGAGAGCGGTGCGTCAGTCGGCGGGAGTTCGCCGACAAAAACCCCTACGACAGATGAATACATAACGGCGACTTTCTGGGCAACTCTTTCACTCTCCCGAGACAAAACTGGCTATTCGTTCAAAGGGAACGAATCCAAAAAGAGAAATTACAAAAACCTACTTCGTCGATGTCCGCTCGCTTGGCAATCGTTGACTTCCCTTACTCGCGGACGTTTTCGCCGACCGGCCCGCCGAACTCGCCGTCGGTCACTTCGTCGTACTCGCCCGCGTCGTAGACGACGTTGCCGCGGACCATCGTCAGTTCGGGGAACACGCCCTGCATGCCCTCGAAGGGCGTCCATCCGCACTTCGAGTGGAGGTCTTCGCCGCGAATCTCGCGGGCGTCGTCGGGGTCCACCAGCACGAGGTCGGCCATCAGGCCCTGCTCGACCTTCCCCTTCCGGGTCAGGCCGAACACGTCGGCGGGGTTAGCCGCGGTGATGTCCCGAACGCGCTCGTAGCTCAGATTGTCCTTCCGAGCCTCTTCGAGGAGAAGCGGCAGGGCCGTCTCGACGCCGGGCACGCCGCTGGGCGCGTCCCAGATGCCGGCGTCCTTCTCCTCGCGGGTGTGGGGCGCGTGGTCGGTCGCCACCATGTCGATGGTCCCGTCCGCGAGGCGCTCGAACATGGCTTCGCGTCGGTCCTCGCTCCGGAGCGGCGGATTCATCCGCCCGAAGGTGCCCAACTCGTCGTAGTCCTCGCGCGAGAGGAAGATGTGGTGGGGCGTGACCTCGCAGGTCGCGTCGCCGTCCTTCGCGGCGTCCACGCCCTCCGGCGTGCTGGTGTGGGCGATGTGGACGTTCGCGTCGGCCTCCTCGCCGATTTCGACCGCGCGCTCGACTGCGGCGGCCTCGGCCTCGGCGGTCCGGTAGGCGCTCCACGCCTCGTAGTCGTCGCCGGGGCGCTCCGTGGCCTCCTCGTCGAACAGGTCGGCGTCCTCGGCGTGGACGGTCACGACCCGGTACTCGTCGGTCGCGCGCTCGACCGCCTCGCGGAAGAGGTCCTCCTCGATGCCCATGTCGCCGGTCGAGTCCGCGAGGAAGACCTCGCCGAGCGCCAGCAGGGGCCGGTCGAAGAGTTCGTCGGGGTCCCAGTCCTCGGTCACGCCGCCGTTGATGCCGTAATCGACGTAGGACTCCTCGGCCAACTCGGCCTTCCGGTCGAAGCCCTCGCCGTCCACGGTCGGCGGGTCGGTGTTCGGCTGGTCCACGACGGTCGTGACGCCGCCCGCGGCGGCGGACTTGCTCCCCGTCTCCCACGTCTCCTTGTGGGGGAATCCGGGCTGTCGGAAGTGAACGTGGGTGTCTATCATCCCGGGCAGGAGGAGCTTCCCGGCGGCGTCGATGGACTCGCCCGAGTGGGTCAGCGTCGAGCCGACGCCCGCGATGCGGCCCGCGGACGTGTCGATTCGCACGTCCACTTCCCGACCGTCGGCGAGCGTCGCGTTCCGAATGGTAAGCATTGGGGGTTGGTTCGGGGGTGGGCGTCCTAAGCCTCCCGATATGGCTTCTGTGGATATGAGGTTGTGTGTTCGAGTGAGCAGTCGAGAGTCCTGACGGAACCGTCAGCTCGGTCGTGAATGTGTTTTAGAAAGCCCCCGCCCGGTCGCGGTCGCTCAGCGACATATCTGACGGACGTAGTTGCGTCAGATAGGGGTCGCTGAGACGACCACGGGCCTGTCGGCCCGCGACCGGGCGGCCCCTTTCAGTCCACCCAGACTGCCGGTTCTTCCACCGAGCTTTTGCGGTGGATTGGGCCACCGGGTGCTTTCGGTGGTTTGGGCCACCGGGTGCTTTCGGTGGTTTGGGCCACCGGGCGTTTGCTGGTGGAATGGGACACTGGTCGCTCTCCGGTGGATTGTCGCACCGACCGCCGCCCGAACCGGTCGGCGGTCGTCCCGCAAAAGCGTGTCAGTACTCGGTATCGGGTTCGACGTCGGCGACGTCCGCGACCGAGACGATTTCCGGCTGGTCGCCCACCAGCAGTTCCTCGATGGTCCGGGCGACCTCCTCGGGGTCGTCGCTCCCGCCCGCCTCGGCGACGCTGCCGACCGACTTCGCCTCGAAGGCGACGTCGAGCGCGGCGTAGACCGGTTCCAGAACGTCGGCGATCTCCTCGTGGTCGCGGACCACAACGACGCCGGAGATCAGCGCCGCGTTCTTCCGGACGCGCTGGGCGACCCCGACCAGTTTTCCGTCGCGCTGGAGCGAGTAGTCGCCCGGGCAGAAGCTCGCCTCGGGTTCGCCGCGGGCCGCGGGCACCCCGAGTCGCCAGAGCGCCCGCTGGAGGGCGCGGGTGGTCTCCTCGTAGCGTTCGTCCATGCCGACCCGCATGTCGTCGAGCGAGACCACCTTGGCGAACGCGAGGGTGTTGCCGGTGTAGGCGACCGCTCGACCGCCGACCGACCGCTGGACCGGCGTGAACCCGCAGGCGTCGGCGACCTTCGTCGCAACCTCGTAGTCGTCGGCGCGGGCGTCCCGCCGCCCGAAGGCGAGTTGCCGGTGGGGCCGCCAGACCCTGACCGACTCCTCGCCGGTTTCGGCGGCGCGTTCGAGCATCCCGGCGACGACCTCCCGGTCGGCGTCCCGACTCGCCGCCCGGCCGCGAAGTACGCGCATGACCGACCTTTCACATTCGGAGTACCTAAACCCTCGCGTCTCCGAGAGGTGGACGATGGTCACGGTCGGCCCCGAACTCCTCGAACGCTTCCCGCGGTTCTCGCTGTACAACTCGCCGTACGCCGCCCACGAGGAGGGGTGCGCTATCGACCTCTATCCCCACGAGGGCGACTGGCGAGAGTCCGAGAACGAGACGGACGACGACGCCCGGGAGACCGCCGCGCCGAGTCCGGTCGCGGGCGAAGTCGTCGCCACGCGGTCGGTCTCCGCGCCGCCGAAACCCTACGCCGCCGAAGAGGACCACCTCATCGTGGTCGATACCGGCGACTCCCTCGCCCGGATGCTCCACGTCGAGCCCGCGGTCGAACCCGGCGACGAAATCGCCCGCGGCGACTCGCTCGGCGAGATGGTGCGCTCGGGATTCTTCGCGCCGTGGGTGGACAACCACATCCACCTCGGGTTTCGGGACTCGGACGCCAACCCCTTCCGGGCCTCGGGGTCGCTTCCAATCGAACTCGCAGACGCCCTCGAACTCGCTGGCGTCCCGTGGGACGGCCGCGGCGAGGTCCTCGCCACGGCCGAGACCTACGCGATTCTCGACGCGCCGGACCACCCCGCTTCCGGAAAGCGATTCGCTGGTATCGCCCCGGAAACCGGCGGAGTTCTCGACGGCGGCCTCCCGCACTACGACGGCGGCGGGGTTCTCAGAAGCGACTCCGGAGGAGAACCCGTCTCGCTCGCGGGCCAGCGGGTCGGAGCCGCCGCCGACCGGACGATAGAGTGGGACGACGTGACGGTCGAGGCGAACGGGACGCCGATTACCGGCCTCTCGTTTTTCTTCGCCCGGGAGGCGCTCGGGGCGAAACTGGTCTGTCCCGAGGTCGACTTCGAGGTGGGCGAGCGCGTCGAAGTGGCGTTCGCTCGCTGACTTCCGCCGAGCGCGCGACGGTGTTTCCGTTGTCGGAAGCGAACTCGGTTCGGCCGTTCCGGGCCTGAAAACCTCCGACCTCGTGCCGACGTTTCCGACCTCCTGCATGAGTTGTCAGACTCGCTTCCCTACTTTCTAAGGGCGAAGGTACATCCTCTGATGCTTCATCTACGTGAATATGGGAGGGAACGGTTTGGAAGAAAGTGGTTTCACTCACCCGGCGAACGGAGAGGGGTGCGATAAGTCGGCGGACGGGCAAGCGATAGAGCGCGAGGAGCTTTCGACGCGGGAACTCGACCAGACGTTCGCCGCGCTGACCGACTTCCGACGCCGGATGGTCGTCCGGTACTTCCGGAACTCACAGGACCGAGTGGCGACTATCACGGACCTCGCGCGCTACGTGGCGAACCGGGCCGAGGACGCCGACTTCGAGGACGTCGTCGTCGCGCTCCACCACAAGGGCGTCCCGAGTCTGGTCACCGCCGACGTCATCGAGTACGACGCCCAGACGGAGACGGTCCGGTTCGTCGGCGACGAGCGAATTTTCGAACTCCTCGACTGGGCCGACGCCGACTCCGGTTCGAGTTCCGCGACGGACGACTCCCGCGCGAAAGACCACCTCTCGGACGCGCTCGTGGCCGACGACCCGGTCGAGAAAGACTACTTGGTTCGGCAGGCGCTCCAGTACATCTACTTCGACGACGAGTAGCGGGTCTCTCGGTTCTCAGAGCCGTCATCCGTGCGCTTGCCGGTGTTGGTCCTTCAGGCGCTGGTACTGCTCGTCCTCGCGGACCTGCTCCCACTTGGCCTCGAATCGCTTCGCTATCTCGCGCTTCTCGTCGTCGTACCACTCCTGCGGTTCGCGCTCCTTCCCGCCTTCGTACTTCTGCCCGCCGGGGTACTTGGCGTAGCGCATCGCCCGCGTGTACCCCATCTGGAGGTACTTCCGGGCCAAGTCCGTCCCGACGAAGTCGCCGTCCCGCTCGTACTGCCGGAACTGCTCGAAGATGATTTCGGCCGGCTCCTCGGCGGCGTCGAGGCTCTTGACGGCCAGTTCGCCAAGAGTTCGTCCTTGTAGGACTGGACCTTGAACGCCCCCTGCTTGCCGCGGCCAATTTCGTACTCCTCGGGGTTCTCGCGGAAGTTCACGTCGTACTCGGGGTCGCCGGTCTCGGAATCGTCGGTCACAGATAGACCGAAGTGCCCGAGTCACTCGAACTCGATGGCCCCCTTCGTCGTCACCTCGCCGAACAGGAAGTCCGAGTGCCCGACCGCGTACTCCTTGTGTTCCTCCTCGATGTAGCCAAGCGCGTCCTCGACCAGCACGGGCCGATAGTCTCGGAGTCCGGCGCTCCCCGCGGTGTGGAGGACGCAGACGTTCGCCAGCGTCCCACAGATGAGGAGGTCGTCTATCTGGTGGTTGTCGAGATAGCCTTCGAGGTCGGTCTGGTAGAAGGCGTCGTAGGTGTGCTTGTCTACGACGTGGTCCTCCTCGCGCACGTCGAGGTCGTCGTGGAGTCGCGCGTCCCACGAGCCTTCGAGGACGTGTTCGCCCCAGCGGTCGAACTCGTCGTAGTAGTGGTTGTCCTCGAACTGCTCGGGCGGATGCACGTCTCGGGTGTAGACGACCGACGCGCCCGCCTCTCGCGCGGCGGCGACAACTTCGGTCACGTCCGCGAGGGCGTCTTCGCTGGCCGGTGCGTAGAGGCTCCCGTCCGGGTGGCAGAAGCCGTTTTGCATGTCCACGACCACGACCGCAGTCGTTTCCGGGTCGAAGCTCATACGCTACCGTAGTCGCTTGCGGTCGAAAACGTTTTCTGACGGTCGGGAGCCACAGGTCAACGGTCGAGTCTCGCAGGCGGTCGCTGCCTCCCGAGGCCCCCATCGCGGAGGAGGGTTGATTTCATCCGTCTATCAAGAGCTTTTTGAGCGTGTAGGCCTACGTGACGGTCACAGGAAATGCGCACGACAATCGCAATCGCGGTCGTTCTCATGCTCGTCGTCGCGGGGTGTTCGCAGGCCCCCGGTGCGGGACCGACGACCGATACGGAAGCCACTACGACCCAGCCAGTCGCTGGGACCGACACCGGCCAGTCGGGGTCGGACGCGACCACCACCGACCAGACAGAGCAGGTGGTGAAGCCCGACGACCCCGAGACCGACGTTCTCGGGTGGGAAGCGGGCTACTGGTACAACGAGACGCTCGACGTGAACCCCGAGGACGGACTCAACGACACCGAACTCAACGCGACGGTCGCTCGCGCGATGGCTCGCGTCGAGAAGGTCCGGCAACTGGAGTTCAAAGAGCGGGTTCCGGTCGAAATCAAGACCCGCGAGGAGTTCCGGAAGAATAGCGGCGATAGCTCGACGCCCGCCAATCGGCGGCTGTTCGACAACGTGAAGTACGAATCGCTGTTCATGATAAACGAGTCGACCGACTCGCTCGCGGTCCAGAACCGCAACTCCGGGTCGTGGGTCGGCGGATTCTACAGTCCGAGCGAGAAGCGTATCGTCGTCATCTCCGAGAATTCCACGACGCCGAAGCTCGACGAGATTACGCTCTCTCAGGAGCTGTTCCACGCGCTTCAGGACCAGCATTTCAACATCTCGGGCTACGACCAGTCCACGCGCGAACTCCACAACGCGAAGGACGGCATCATCGAAGGCGACGGTAACTACGTCGATTATCTCTACTCGCAGAAGTGCAAAGAAGAGTGGAACGGCGACTGCCTGACCCCCGACACCACTTCGAGTTCGGACGGCGGTCTCACCAACCTCGGTCCGTACCTCATCAAGTTCCAGCCCTACAGCGACGGCCCGCCGTTCGTCAAGGCCATCCACGAGCGCGGCGGCTGGGAAGCGGTCAACGAGGTCTACAAGAACCCGCCCGCCAGCACCGAGCAGGTCATCCACCCCGACAAGTACGGCGAGGACCAACCCGCCGACTTCTCGATTCAGGACGAGACCAGCGACGGCTGGAAGCGCCTCGAACTCAAACACCGGCCGAGCTACGGGAGCGTCGGCGAAGCTGGCATGTTCACGATGTTCATGTACCCCTACTACCCGAGTCAGGGCCAGACCCAACTCGTCCCCGCGCGGGACTTCTTCAACACGAAGCAGGGGTCCAGCGAACTGCGCGAGTTCGACCCGCTGAACTACAACAGCAGCTACTCGGCTGGCTGGGACGGCGACAGGCTCGCGGTCTACACCAACCCCGACGCGAAGGCGAACGAGACGGGCTACGTCTGGAAATCCGTCTGGGACTCCGAGAAGGACGCCAAAGAGTTCGTCGAGGGCTACCACAAACTGCTGAAGTACAACGGCGCGAAGAAGGTCGACGGCCGCGCCAACACGTGGAAGATTCCGCAGGACAAGGAGTTCAACGACGCCTTCTACATCGAGCAGAAGGGCGACACGGTCGTCATCGTGAACGCGCCGTCGGTCGAGGACCTCTCGGGCGTCCGGCAGGGCGCGGCACCGAAGCAGTAGCGACGATTCGCGGTTTTCTTTTTCGGCGCAGTGAGAAGCGTGATTACGTCTTAGAGACAACTAAGCAATTTTTAAAGAAATAAATTTGTTTCCTCGGCGTAGCTCGACGGACGCTCCCGAAGACGCGACGACAGGCCGACCAACCGCCAGCGGACGCCCGGCCGACCAATCCACCGGCGAACACTCAACTGAGCAACCACCGGCGAACGCTCGCCGAAACATCCGGCAGGGTGGGATGAAGGGGCGAGGGCTTCAAGAAACGTTCACTATCCCCGAATTGCGGCCCCCTGACGACTGGTTCGAAGACAACCCTATTTCTCGATGCAATTCCCTCGCCGCACCATCTTTTCTCGGATACAAGCGGGAGCTTTTTCGCTCCGGCGGCAGAACGTCTCGCCATGACTCTCCCGAGGTGGTGGCGGTGAGCGACCGGTTCGACGTAGTCTCGGAGGCGGCCATCCGCGACGGGACGGCCACCGACGCCTACTTCCTGCGGACCGAGGAGACCCTCGAGGCGGCCGCCCGGAACCCGCGCGTGGTCGCCGAGGTCACTCAAGACCAGTTCCCGACCGGCGAGTTCGACGTGCTGGCGGGCCTGAAAGACGCCGCCCGACTGCTCGAAGGCTTGCCCGTAGATGTGGACGCCATGCGCGAGGGGCGACTGTTCGACGGCGGGCCGGTGATGCGAATCGAGGGCGACTATCTCGACTTCGCGCGGTACGAGACCTCCCTGCTCGGGTTCCTCTCTCACCAGAGCGGGGTCGCCACGGCCGCCCTCGAAGCGCGGCGGGCCGCGCCCGACTCCTCGGTGCTGAGCTTCGGCGCGCGCCACGTCCATCCCGCAATCGCGCCGATGATAGAGCGCGG
The DNA here is from genome assembly GCF_004765785.1 of Halorussus ruber. Taxonomy (GTDB): domain Archaea; phylum Halobacteriota; class Halobacteria; order Halobacteriales; family Haladaptataceae; genus Halorussus; species Halorussus ruber. The sequence continues at coordinate 80,787 of NZ_ML219768.1, forward strand.
CGCGCTCGTCGCGGGACTCGACGGTTTCTCCCACGTCGCGGCGGGCGAGGTGCTGGGCCGCGAGGCCAGCGGGACGATGCCCCACGCGCTGGTCATCGCCTTCGGCGACCAAGAGGAGGCGTGGGAGGCCTTCGACGAGGCGGTCGCGCCCGAGGTCCCCCGCATCGCAATCTGCGACACCTACTCCGACGAGAAAGACGAGAGCCTCCGCGCCGCCGAGGCGCTCGGCGACGCCCTCGACGGCGTGCGACTCGACACGACGAGTTCCCGCAGAGGGGACTTCCGCCACATCGTCCGCGAGGTCCGCTGGGAACTCGACGCCCGGGGCTACGAGGACGTCGAAATCTTCGTCAGCGGCGGCCTCGGTCCAGACGAACTCCGGAACCTGCGGGACCTCGCCGACGGCTTCGGCGTCGGCGGCCACGTCAGCAACGCCGACCCGCTGGACTTCGCGCTCGACATCGTGGAGTTGGACGGCGACCCCGTCTCCAAGCGCGGCAAGCTCTCGGGCAAGAAGCAGGCCTTCCGGACGCCCGACGGCGGCCACCACGTCGGTCTGGCCGACCGCGCCGACCCCGAGAGCGGCGAGGCCCTGCTCGAACCGCTGATTCGGGACGGCGAAATCGTCCGCGAGTTCGACGTCGACGAGGCGGCCGAGCGCGCGCTGGAAGACGCCGAGGCGGTCGGCTTCCGCGAGGAGACGTAGCTCCTCGCTATCGAGAGTGCGGTATCTGGTAAAATTACGGCAAGCTACGGGGCCTTACAGCTCTTCGACGGTCCCTTCGGGTTCGCGCTCGCTGAAAACCTGCCCGTCGAACAGCGTCACCATCACGTCGTCGTCCTCCCACGCGCCCTTGGGGAGGTTGGCCTTCCGGCACGTCCGGTCGAGATACTCGAAGACGCTCCAGTTGTTCTCGATGGGGAGCGTCGGGTACATCCACGCGTGTTCTCCTCGCCCCTCGATGGCGACGCCGTGGGTGCCGAGTTCGATGTCCTCTACCGGGTCCTCGGTGAACTGGGTGTCGCGGACGACGCAGACCGAGATTTTCAGGTTCGGAAGCTCCGCCTCCTCGACCTCGGAGCCACACGAGGTGTCGCTGGCGGCGCTTATCGCCGAGTCCACGATGAGGTGACCGAGTTGGTCGGTGCCTTCGTAGGCTCCGTCGCACCCCCGCAGTCGGCCCCGTCCTCGGGTGGACGCGAGCCGGACGAACACTCCCGTCCGCGCGTAGAACGCCTCGCGCATGCTACCGGGCTGTTCGCGCTGCCCGTTGATGACGTAGGATTCGACGGATTCGCGTGCAAGTTCTACGGCCCGCGTGCCATCCTCGTAGGAAAGAGTTACTGCCTGAGCCTGTGCCATACATGAACCCGTTAGGCTGGAAGTACCTTCAAGTCTTCCCTTCAATACTAAACACGGAAATGTCCCACTACGTTTCACGTGGGACAGGATATCACGGGGTAACGGCCTCCTCTTTGCGGGGTAATCTCGGATTTCGCCGCTCGTACCCTCGGCTCACCGAATTGCTTAAACCGGGCCGGGCGCTACGTTCGGTTGGCAGAGGGAGCCGAGTTCCCGCGAGCGGTCTGGGTTCGCCAGAGCGCCCGTGAGGAAAGTCCCCCCACCGTCCGGGCAGGCGACCGGACGCAAGTCCGGAGCGGGAGACCGCTGGCTCTGGAACAGAAACGAGACCCCTCTCCGCGACCGATGAGGTGCGCGAACCCGAACCGACCGAAGGCTCACGCCGAGTGAAGGAACGGGGAGTTGACCCACAGAGGTAGCGTTCCGGCCTCGCCGGAACGCACGTGGTGGAACCACGCGCGTGGCGAAGTCACGCGACCGGAGAGAACGGATGGAACGGCGAAACCTCGCTGGTGCAAGTCCGTGCGGATTAGGTAGCCCGGACGACTGTGCGGACGCTCAGCCGAATACTCGGAAGAACAGAAGGGGGCTTACTCCCCTCAGCCGCTTTCTACCCGACCAGCCGTGGCGCTCGTCTCTCGCGTGTCTGCGGTGTCGCTCACATCCCTGCCTCTCGTGTCCCTGTATGTTCTACGCGCTATCCCAACACGACGACTAAGAGCGCGAGCCCGACCAGCATCTCGGCCGCGAGGACCGTGACTGCGGCCCCGATTTTTAGGGTATTTGCTTCCGGTCCCGTCTCGAAGGCGCTCATCGACTACGATTTGGAAGCCTTTCACAATAAGTCGGACAGACAGTTGGTCATTGTTCGCGGTTACGACCGGTCCGTAACGCAATGAACGCTCGTGAACGGTTTCTCGCCGGAGGAAACCTGAGCCTTACTCGAAAGGAACGGTGGCTTGCGCGGACGTTAACAACTAAACCGCGATTTGTTATTAATGACTCCTACCTGAGGCCGGTTTCATGATAGGACCATTAATAACGTCTGAGTGACTACGTTCAGCCGATGACGACCGACGACCGCGAGGAGCGCGAGCGGACAGTCCGACTTTCGGTCCCCGAGATGGACTGCCCCTCGTGCGCGAAGAAAGTAACCGGGAGCGTCGAGCGACTCGACGGGATACGCGAGACCGACCCGGCCCCGACGACCGGCACGCTCTCGGTCACCTACGACGCCGAGGAGACCGACGACGCGGCGGTCCGCGAGCGCGTGGAGGCCGCCGGGTACGACGTCGAGTCGGGCGACGGCGACGAAATCGGCCTCTCGGTGCCCGAGATGGACTGTCCCTCCTGCGCCGGGAAAGTCGAAAGCTCCCTCGACGGAGTCGAGGGCGTCGAGTCCTTCGAGACTCGCCCGGCGACCGGCGAGGTCCGGGTCAAGGGCGACGCCGACCCCGAGCGCGTCGCCGAAGCCATCGAGGGCGCGGGCTACGAAGTCGCCGACAGCGAGGGCGACGACTCCGGCCCGGACGTGGCCGGACCGAGCGAGGTCTGGAGAAGTCCGCGAGCGCTCAAGACGTGGACCGGGGGCGCGTTCATGCTCGTCGGCCTGCTCCTCGAGTTCGTCCTCACGAGCGCCGACGCGCTCCTGTTCTCGGCGCTCGGGCGCGGGTTCCACCTCTCGTCGGTTCTCCTCCTGGCGGCGGCCGGAATCGCCGGGCAGGAAATCCTCCGGAACGGCTACTACTCCGCGAAGAACCTGAGCCTCGACATCGACCTCCTGATGGGAACCGGGGTCCTCGCCGCGATTGCGGTCGGTCTCTACTTCGAGGCCGCGACCCTCGCGGTGCTGTACAGCGTCGCGGAACTCCTCGAACGTTTCTCGATGGACCGCGCGCGCAACTCGGTCCGAGAGCTGATGGACCTCTCGCCCGACACCGCGACGGTCAGGCGCGCACAGGGTGAACAAACAGTCCCCGTCGAGGAGGTCGCCGTCGGCGAGACGGTGGTCGTCCGCCCCGGCGAGAAGATTCCGGTGGATGGCCAAGTCACGGAGGGAACCAGCGCGGTGAATCAGGCCCCAATCACGGGCGAGAGCGTCCCCGTGGACAAGACCGAGGGCGACGAGGTCTACGCCGGAACCATCAACGAGGAGGGATACCTCGAAGTCGAGGCGACCGCCGAGGCCGACGAGACCACTCTCTCGCAGGTCATCGAGTTGGTCGGCGACGCCCAGCGCGACCGGACCGACCGCGAGCAGTTCATCGAGAAGTTCGCGGCCTACTACACTCCCGTCATCGTGGTCGGCGCGCTCCTGACCGCCTTCGGCCCGCCCCTGCTGTTGGGCGGGGAGTTCCGCGAGTGGTTCGTCCGCGGTCTGACCCTGCTGGTGGTGGCCTGCCCCTGCGCGTTCGTCATCTCGACGCCGGTCTCTGTGGTCTCGGGCGTCACGAGCGCGGCCCGGAACGGCGTCCTCGTCAAGGGCGGCCCGCACCTCGAATCGATGGGCGCGGTCGAGGCGGTCGCCTTCGACAAGACCGGGACGCTGACCGAGGGCGAACTCGCGGTCACGGACGCGGTCCCGCTCAACGGCAACGACGAGGCCGACTTGCTCCGGTGCGCCCACGACCTCGAACGCCGGAGCGAACACCCGATTGCTCAGGCGATCGTAGAACACGCTCACGACACGAGTAATCCCCACGACGAGGAGGGCGAGGACCGACCCATCGAGAACTTCGAGAGCCTGACCGGCAAGGGCGTCCGCGCGGACCTCGACGGCGTGACTCACTACGCTGGCAAGCCCGCGCTGTTCTCGGACCTCGGATTCGACTTGGAACACGTCCACCTGAGTACTGACGGCGGGCAGATTGCGGAAGTGGCAGAGAGCAAGTGCGAGGGCCGCGAGGACTGTCTGGACCTGCTGGCCGACGTGGTGCCGCGGTTCCAGCGCGAGGGTAAGACGGTCGTCCTCGTCGGCACGGAGGACCAACTGGAGGGCGTCCTCGCCATCGCCGACGAGGTTCGTCCGGACGCGAGAGCGACGATTGGGGCGCTTCAGGACCGCGGCGTCGAGTGCGTCATGCTCACGGGCGACAACGAGGGGACGGCCCGCGCGGTCGCCGAGGAGGTCGGCGTGGACGACTACCGGGCCGAACTCCTGCCCGAGCAGAAGGTCGAGGCCGTCGAGGAACTCACCGAGCGCCACGGCACGGTGGCGATGGTTGGCGACGGCGTGAACGACGCCCCCGCGCTGGCCGCCGCGACGGTCGGTGTGGCGATGGGCGCGGCCGGGACCGACACCGCCATCGAGACGGCCGACATCGCGCTACTGGGCGACGACCTCCTGAAGGTGCCGTACCTCTACCGATTGTCTCGGAAGGCCAACAATGTGATTCGCCAGAACATCTGGGCCAGCCTCGCGGTCAAGGCCGTGCTGGCGGTCGGCGCGCCGCTGGGACTGGTCTCGGTCGCCGTGGCTATCGTGGTCGGCGACATGGGGATGAGTCTCGGCGTGACGGGCAACGCGATGCGACTGGCGCGGGTGGAACCGGAGGAGTGACTGTCGTCGGAGAGGCGCGGGAATTTCTCAATTGTTCTCCGAAACCAGTAATATCGCGCCGAGAATTATCGTGACAAATCCGATAGGGACGACCAAATGAAGCGAGTCGTTAAGCAAGACGAGGAACGGATGTAGAAAGGGAGAGACCAGTATCACGGTTCCGATTGCGAGGAGTTTCTCGTAATCCTCCATGGTTGGCAAGATGCAATTCGACTCACCGTCTGCTCAAAAATATGTCGAATTTCGTGGCTAACTGGACTGGGGAAAAGCGTTCATCCGCCCAACGCCGGATGACTTCCCCGAATCTCCTCGATTAACTCCGTCACGTCCTCGTCGGCCTCCTCGTCGGGCGTCAGCGGCGTCTTGCCGTCGAAGATCTCGTGGACCTCGGCCACGCTGGACGAGAGGGTGTCGAGGCCGTAGCCGCCTTCGAGGACGAACGCGAGGGCCGCGCCCATCTCGTCGGCGAGGTCCCGAACGCGGTCGGTCAGCATGCCGTAGCCCTCCGTCGAGACGCGCATCCGCGAGATGGGGTCGTGACGATGGGCGTCGAACCCCGCGCTGATGAGCAGGAGGTCCGGGTCGAACGCCTCGAAGGCGGGTCGAATCAACTCGTCGAAGGTGTCCCGGTAGTCGGGGTCGCCAGCGCCCGCCGGGAGCGGGACGTTGAGGGTCGTTCCGTCGCCTGCTCCCTCGCCGGTCTCCTCGATTTCGCCCGTGCCGGGATAGAGACCCTCCTCGTGGAGCGAGGCGTAGAACACGTCGCCAGCCTCGTAGAAGATGTCCTGCGTGCCGTTGCCGTGGTGGACGTCCCAGTCGAATACGGCGACGCACTCGGCGTCCCGGTCTTCGATGGCGTGGCGGGCCGCGACCGCGACGTTGTTGAAGAAGCAAAAGCCCATCGCGTCGTCTTCGAGGGCGTGGTGGCCCGGCGGTCGGCCGAGCGAGAATGGGGTGTTCCGGCCGTTCTCGCCGTCGAGGGCGGCGTCGGCGGCCCAGCAGGCCAGTCCGGCCGACTGGAGCGCGGCCTCCCACGTCGCGCGGACCGCCACGGTGTCGGGGTCCCAGTTCCCGCCGCCCGACTCGCAGAAGTCGCGGAACTCCGCGACGTAGTCGCCGTCGTGGACCGCCTTCACGCAGTCGGCGGTGGCGGCGTCGCCGTCGACGTACTCGACGCCGTGCTTTCGCGCCAGTCCCTCCCTGATGGCGCGAAGTCGGTCGGGGTTTTCGGGATGGCGCTCGCCGGTGTCGTGAGCGAGACACTCCTCGCTGTAGCCGAAGTTCATGAATTTAGGCGTCGGTGGGGTCCGACCGCGGGGGAGATTCGGTAGTCGATGGCACGTCTATCATTGGAACGTAACGGAATTTAACCGCTTCGCTCCCGTCGAATTTTTGGCGCGAGTCCGGCGCTCCAAATTAACTCCGGGAGGTCACTCGAACAGCTTGAAGTACGTCTCGATGTCTTCTGCCTTGACAGTTCGCCGGTCGGCGTGGCGCGCGAGGGTCGCCGCGGCCTTGGCCACGTTGTCGGCGTAGTCCTCGAGGATGTCCGCCAGCGCGATGCGGGCGTCCATCGCCACGCGATAGCTGTCGTCGATTTCCAGCCGCGCGATGCGGTCGACCGGCGCGACGGGGAGTTCGAGGTCGTCTTTGTCCACGACCTGCTCGACGCCGAAGTCCTCGCTCATCAGGGTCTTGCGCCCGTCCGCCGTGGCGTGTTCGGCGGCGTCCTTGGCGAGGTCCGCGCCGTGGTCCTGAATCCGACGCGCTAACTCCTCGGCGGCGTCGGCGCTGACTCGGAGTTCGTCTGCATTCCGCCTGATAATCGTGTCTACCGGTGCGAACGGCAACTCGACGCTCATGTTCCAACCCGCGAATCTCGCGCCCTTAGTTCTTTCCGAAGCGTCTTTCGAGGGACCTGCTTCCGTTTTGGAAGGTTTTTGGCAGGGTCTCGATGCACAGGGCCGGTGCGCCGGGTGGGATTCACCGGGAGATTTCTGGGCCCTCAGGCGTTCTATCCGCCAATCCGGCGCGCGCTGGCGCGAGTTCATCTCGCGCCATCGTCGCGCGAGGGATGAGGACCGCAGGCCCGTGGCCGAGGACCGCAATCGGTTGGGGAGGGTGTGGCCCGCGGTCGCGGTGCGGGGCGGTGCTGTGCGGAAACTCCGAGGCTTCGGCAATAGCTAGCTTCTCGTCGTAAACAACTTTGTTCGCAAGGAGCCACCGCCGACTCCCAAACCGAGCTGAGAAATAAGTAGGAAGCTAAAGAAAACAAAATAAATTCTTAAAGATAACTAACTATATCCACATCCATCGATTCGACCCCGAACCGCCAGCAGACCTAACCGTGTCGCTAGCCAACAACCTGCCATGTCGGACGACAATCCTCACGAGCGAGACCGCGAGATGGCGAAGGAAAAGCGAGCGCCCGGCGAGGAGGAAGGAGAGGCCGACGACGAACAAGCCGAGGCCGAGCAGGCCCGCGAGGAGGACCTCGAAGACGAGACGCGCGTCGAGCAGGACGAGGCGCGCGAGGACGCCGCCGCCGAGGAGCAGAACATCGACAACCACCGCGACGAGGAACCGCTGAACAACTGACGCGGTCGGTTCGAGAATTGACCGTCCGGTTCGACAGCAGAAATAATCTTTCCACCTGTTTGAGGATACTATTCCGATGAGTTACTAGAACAGCGACGGTGGTTTCGAAAGCCCTCGCGCGGTTCGCGGCCGCTCTGCGGGATATTTCCGCGCCTCACCGCAACGCATCGGCGCGGAAATAGTGGCCCGCAGAGACGACCACGACGAACGCGAACCGCGCTCGCCCTTTCAGTCCACCAGGGAGCGGCTGCGTCACCGAGCGAAATGCGTGGAGAGGAGTATGAGCATCGCTCTGTTTTACCGATAAAAACCGCCGTCAGAACACGTCGTCGGCGTCGAGCGTCCCGTCGCGCAACTCGCCGCGCGCGGTAACTTTCTCGCCGAGGGTCACGTCGGCGTTCGACTCGACGCTGACGGTCTCCTCGCCGTCGTCCAGAATGATGGGGTTGCCCGCTTGGACGACGGTACCCGTGAACTCGACTTGTTCGCCGGTGGCTTTCTGTCCGCCGGTGGCTCGGGCACCGCCGTTGCTCGCGGTTTCGGTAACGTCGGCCGCGCCGTCGCCTTCGTCCCCGCCCTCGCCGCCGAAGGCGTCGAGGCCGGTGCCCCCGCTTCCGCCGCTCTCGTTCCCGCCGCTCCCGGCGTCGCTCGCCCCCGAGGGGTCGGCCTCGCCGAGGACGGTCACGGTGGCCTGCCACCCCGCGGAGCCTTCGATGTCGTCCTGCCAGCCGTCCTGAATCTCCAAGTCGGCGATTTGGATTTTGTCGCCCGGCGCGATGTCCTCGTCCGCCTTCTCGCCCCAGAGCGCGACCCGGAGGTCGCCGGTGTCGTCCTGCACGCGGATGTTCCGGACTTGGCCCTCCGAGCCGTCGTCGCGGTCGAAGGTCCGCTTCTCTTGGGTCTCGCGCACGACGCCGCCGATGTCCACCTCGTCGCCGATTTCCAGATTCTCGATGTCGGCGGTGTCGGGGACGTACTCGATGTCCTCGTCTATCTCCTCGACCGCGCCGCGGTTGCCGACGTGGAGTTCGAGGCTCCCCTCTCGCTCGCGGACGTAGCCGTCCACGACTTCGACCGAGACGCCGGGATTCAGGCGCTCGACGGCCTCGGTGCGCTCGTCCCAGAGGGTCACCCGGATGCGCCCGGTCGAATCGCCGAGTTTGAGGTTGGCGACTTTGCCCTCCGACCCGTCGTCGCGGTCGAAGGTGCGAATCGAGTCGGTGTCCAGCACCTTCCCGCGGAGGTTCACGTCCGAGAGACCGAGCGAGAGGTCCTCGACGCGGTAGGTGTCCTGTACCTGCACGTCGATGTCGGTCTCGTCGTCGGGTTCGGCGTCGTTGACGTTGACCTCCACGCCGTTGTACCCCTCCTTGGGGCGACCCGCGATGCGGAGTACGTCGCCGACTTCCAGTTCCTCCTCGCCAGCGTCGGCCTGCTTGTCCCAGAACGTGATGCGAATCGACCCCGTCTCGTCCGCGACCTCGACGTTCAGCACCCGACCGTCGTCGCGGTCCTCGTCGTCGCGCTCGAAGGTCCGCACGTCGCCGACGCCCACGACCTTGGCGACGAACTTGACCTCCTCCATGCCGGGTTCGATGTCGGCGATGCTCTCGACCTCCCCACCTTCTTCGTCTAACTCGTGGGCGATGAGCATCGCGGCCGTCTCCTCGTCTGCGAGACCGCCCATCTGCTCGACCTTCTCCTCGACCGCCTCGCGGAACTCCTCCAGCGACACGTCGGTGTCGAGGTCGGCGTAAACGTCCTCTATCGCGCCCATTGTTTTTCTCGAAAACTGGTTGTGGGCGCTGGTGTATGTCTGTGTCGGTACGTCATCGTGAGACGAGTTGGTCCCGTCCTCGGATATAAATTCTCGGCCGGTATCCGACTCGAAACTCGGGGGCGCTTTCGCTCGGACTCGACGCTACTCCGATTCGACGGTCGCAACGGTCTCGGTCTCACCCGTCGCTTGGTGGACGACCCGGACCTCGGCGGGCAGACCGCCCTCGAACGTGAACGTCGCCTCGTAGTCGATTTCCACGATGCACTGAGCGCACGCCTCGGCCCCTTCCTTCTGCATCGAGGCCACGGTCACGTCGAGCGTCCCCGCCTCGGGGTCGTAGCTCGCGTCCGCGAGTTTCGCCACGTAGCAGGCGTTCGACCCCGAAATCGTCCCCTCGACGGTGACCGTTCCACCGTCGCTCTCGAAGGTGACGCTGGCCTCGTTGGTCGGCCGACCGCAGCCGCTGTCGAGGAGCCTGAACGACGAATCGGCGAGCGTCGGGCGCTGTGTCGTGGCCGTCGTCTGCGTGGTTTGGGTGGTCTCCGTGCCTTCTGTGGTTTCCGTCCCCTCTGTGGTCGTCTCGCCCGCTTCTCCCGCAATCTCCTCGTACTGGCTCAGACACCCGCCGAGCGACGCGGTCCCGAGTACCGCCCCGAAGCGCGTGAGTAGTGTGCGTCGGTCCATACAGAGCGCCACAACGTCCTCTTTCAAATGATTCACGGATGGAAAAATGAGCCCTTGTGTTTGCGTCGCTGTGCCACTACGTAATCAGACCGTAACCCCTATTAATGGAACCGGCATACGTAGAGATGAGTCCTGATAGGGTAGTGGACTATCCTCTTGGCTTGCGGAGCCAGGGACCGGAGTTCAAATCTCCGTCAGGACGTTTCTGCCGCGACGCAACACCGCGAGAGCCTTTTATGGCTCTCGCAACCCCGCGTCGCGGAAACTCCATCGCGGAGATTTGAGCAGGGAAGTCGCATGCCCGGAAGCGCAACGAAGTGAGCATCCCGGGCCGTCTTCACGAGTTCAAATCTCCGTCAGGACGTTTCTGCCGCGACGCAACACCGCGAGAGTCTTCTATGGTTCTCGCAGAACTGCGCCGTTTATGCGCCTACCGGAGATTTGAGCAGGCCAGATGCATGCCCGCGCAACGAAGTGAGCAGGAACATCTGGACGAGTTCAAATCTCCGTCAGGACGTTCACTTCGTTCACGCCCTGACGTGCTTCACGCTCGCACCGGAAGACAAACAGCGTCTTCCGAGTCTTGCTTCGCTTTGCTCAGCAAGACTCCGCTCGCGTGAAACTCCGTCAGGACGTTTCTGCCGCGACGCAACACCGCGAGAGTCTTCTCCGCCGTCTCGACTCGAATCCCGAAGAGACCTTCCCCGCCGAACCCGAACCCCGAGGAGATGAGAGACCACCTCCGGGCCGGAGTCGCAATCTACAACGACGGCGAGTTTCACGCGGCCCACGACGCGTGGGAGGAGTACTGGCTCGGCCTCGAACGCGACACCGACGACGAGCGATTCCTCCACGGTCTCATCCAGTTCACCGCGGCGGTCCATCACGCCCAGAGTGCGAACTGGGCGGGCGTGCAGGGGCTGGCCGAGAGCGGCGCGGCGTACCTCGCGGCCCTCCCGGCCGACTACCGCGAGGTCAACGTCGGCGAGGTCCGGGCGTATCTCCGAGCAGTTGCCGCGGACCCTGAACACGTCGAGCGCGCCGCGCCTCCTCGGCTGACCCACGAGGAGACGGCTCTCCTCCCCGAGGACCTGCGCTTCGAGGCCAGCGCGGTCGTCGCCGAGGTGCTGGCCGAGGAGTACGGCTACGACGAGGAAATCGTCGAGAAGGCAGTCGAGTACGCCCGCGACGACCTCGACGCCGAGCGCGCGACCAGTCAGTTCGTCACGTTCGTCATGGACTTCGCGCGGGACGCCGCCAATCGCGGCATCATCTTCCAGCGAATGGAGGGCGCGGTGGGCAAGCGCGACCACAAGGAAGAGGACGTGGAAGGGCTCTTTGACTGACGGAAGCTTGACCAACCGGCCGATTCGGCCGACCCGCTCCCGGCAAGTCGTTATCACATTCTGTAACCGGAGAAATACTTATTCCGTTCCCGTTCCCCACTCCGGCCATGCGTCACGCTGGACTCAAGGCTCGCATGGTACTCTCCGGAGTCATCGTCTTCGGATTCTACGCGCTGATGGCGCTCTTTCTGCGGGGCATCTTCGGCCTCCCGGTCGTGTTGGCCCTCAGCGTCGTGTTCGCCGTCGCGCAGTACAAGCTCGGCAAGTGGCTCTCGCTGCGCGGAGTGAACGCCCAAGACCTTCACGAGACCGAACACCCCGAGATTCACGCGACGGTCGAGCGACTCAGCGACGAGATGGAGATTCCCAAGCCGCGACTGATGATAGGTCAGATGGGCGTGCCCAACGCCTTCGCGGTCGGTCGGAAGGGCGCGGGCACCGTCGTCGTCTCCGAGACCCTGCTGGAACTGCTGGACGACGACGAACTGGAGGGCGTGCTGGCCCACGAACTCGCCCACATCAAGAACCGCGACGTGGTGATGATGGTGCTTGGCCAGAGCGTCGCCCAGATGCTCGGGATGGTCACCTTCTGGGTCGTCGCGCTCTCGGACGACGGCATCGCCGCGACCATCGTCGGGTGGATTCTCAGCGCGGTGGTGCAGGCGCTGGTCTCGGTGTTCGTCCTCGCCATCTCCCGGCACCGCGAGTACGTCGCCGACAGCGACGCCGCCGAGTACACCGGCAATCCCGAGGCGCTGGCGTCCGCGCTGGCCAAAATCGCCGAGGTCGGTCGCCACGACGAGGCCCCGGACGTGAGCGACCGGGTCGGCGCGCTCTGCATCTTCGGCGGCAAGCGCGGCCTGCTGGCGACGCTGTTCGCCAGCCACCCGCCGATGGAGAAGCGAATCGACCGACTGACGCTCGAATCTCGCATGGAGCGGGTCCTCGAAGAGGAACTGGGCGAGTCGTTAGAATAGGACGAAGCTTCTCGGACTAGTTCGACTTTTCAGCTTTCGTTCGTGGCGACTTCCGCATTCGGGAACTCAGCAGAGTTGTCCTGCGGGTCGTAGCCGAGTACGTCCTTGGCGCGCTCGATGGAGTAGTACTTCCGGTCGTTGTCCGAGATGCCGTAGACGATTTCGTAGTCGTAGTCGGCCTGCAGACACCGGTCGAAGAGGTGGGCGCAGTCACGGTGGGAGAGCCACATGGCCTGCCCGCGCTCGTAGTCCTTCGGCGGGTGGTTCTTGGTCAGGTTGCCGATGCGGACGCAGACGACGCTGAGGCCGTACTCGTCGTGGTAGTACCGACCCAGAATCTCGCCGGTCGCCTTGCTCACGCCGTAGAGGTTGCTCGGTCGGGGAAGCTCCTCGCCGTCGAGGCGATACTCGTCGTGGGGCCGGTACATCTCGGGGGTGCGCTCGTCGGTCTCGTAGTTCCCGACCGCGTGGTTCGACGAGGCGAACGCGACCTTCTCGACGCCCTCGTCTTTGGCGGCCTCCAAGACGTTGCGGGTGCCGTCGATGTTGTTGTTCAGCACGCTGTTCCACGGGGCCTCTGGGCGCGGGTCGCCTGCGAGGTGTACGATTGCGCCGACGCCCTCGACGGCCTCGCGGACGGCCTCCTCGTCGGTGATGTCGGCGACCACGAACTCGTGGTCGGTGTCGCGCGTCGGCGGGTCCCGGTCGAGCAGTCGCCAGTCGTACTCCTCGCCGAGGTCCGAGAGGATGGCCTGCCCGACGCGGCCTTCCGCGCCCGTAAGCAGGACTGGGTCGTCCATTCGAGTGAAGAGAGGGAATGGGGCGATAAGTAAGGTGCGATTCGTCCGGAGGTCAGTTCTTCTCGGCGAGTCGCGGGAGGAGTTTCTCCCGACTGAGGTTCACCGCGAACGCGAGTGCGACGAATCCCATGACCGCGAGCCAGACGCCGAGGAGGCTGTCGCCGCCGGAGAACTGCTGGATGCTGTTGTACTCCACGACGAGGCCGACTATCGACAGCGCGAGTGTTCCGAGCGCGTAGGCAACGACCGCGAGCGCCTCGCCCCCAAACTCCATCAACAATTCGTACATTATCGGGATAGAGGAGGCAGTATATAAATAGGACTTTCGAATCCCTGCGTTCGGAAGGTTTTTATTTTCTGATAGAGGGATCGGAGCCGTGGGACGATACGGTGACATCGACTACCAACGGACGACGAAACTTGGCTTTCTGCTGAGCATCGCGCTCTTTGCCATCGGTGCGGGCGCGGAACTCTCCGCCGCGGCGATGCACGTCTCGCTTCTGGCGTGGCAGGACACGCTGTTCACCGACATGGAAATCGTCGGCACGCTCGGGGCGCTCCTCGTGCCGCTTTTCTTCGGCATCATCCTGCCGCTGACGGAGTGAAAGACGGAGAACGAGAGAGTCAGGAGAAGAGAGGCCGAAAATCGAGAACCGAATCAGGCCAGTCGCGCGAACGCGAGGTTCCCGCTGATGTTCTTGATGTAGACCTGCACCACGTCGCCCTCTTGAGCACCGGGGACGAAGATGGTGTACTTGCCTTTCTCGGCCACGCCGTCGCCCTTGCGACCGGTGCCGGTGATTTTGACCTCGTAGGTGCTTCCCTCCTCGACTGCCTCGCGGTTCTGGTTCTGCGAGGAGGTCGAGCGCTTGGTGACGGGGCGGAAGGCACCGCACGCGTCACACCGGAGCATCAGGTTGCGGTTCTCGCGGACGAGGCGGGTGTCCGGCAGGCCACACTCCGAACAGAGGACGAACTCCTGTACGTAACTGTCGAGCGCGGCGTCGAAGTCCGACCCGGAGAAGGTCCCGTTGTAGCGCGCGCGGCCGTCTTCGAGCTTCCCGTTGGTCCCGAGCTCGCGCTGGAGCGCGCTGTGGATGTGTTCGATGTCGCGGCCGAGCGCGTCGGCGATGTCGCCGAGGTTGGTGAGTCGCGTGAACGCGCCGTCTTTCTGGGCGTTCGCGTCGGGGTAGCTGAATCGCTCGCCTTCGCCTTCGAAGTCTGGTGTCTCGTCCATCGCACGGTTGAGGTTAGATGCGTAGTCCATAGGCGAATCAGGTGTTGGACATTAAAAGGCGTTCCGTGTTGGGGAGACCCACAGCGCGTCGCACGGACCGGGAGTCGGGACGACCGTAATCGAACGCGGCGGACCGGGCGGCTTTTTTCGTCGGCGCGCGTCGGTCCTGGCATGGATTCTCCCGACTCGACGGACGCCGATTCGGCACCGACCGACCGCGACTCGGCCTGCTTCGAGGCCGGAATCAAGTTCGGCGCGCTCTACCACCAGTTCGCGGGCACGCCGGTCAGCCCCGACTCCTCGGCGAGCCTCGAAACAGCCATCGAGGAGTCCATCGAGAACCAGCCGTTCTGCGAGTCCGTGACCGTCGATATTCTGACCGAGAAGTTGGAAGCCGAAATCGACCACGGATATACGGAGCTTACAGGCCGGTTCATGGAGGTCGAAATCGTCGTGGACCACGAGGGCGTCGAGGTCGTCACCTGCATGGAGATGGAGGACGGCTATCCGCTGATGAAAGTCGAGTCCGTAAGCGATGAATAGGTTGGGGTAAAGAATTATTTTGATATTTCTAAGAGTTGTATTTCTATTCCTAGAAAACAAGAAGCTGTCTTTCCGTTCGGGGAGCGTCTCGACAGCAGACGCCGCGAAGACAGCAATTACCGACTCACGGAAGACCGCACCGCAGACCGACACCACACCGCGACCGGCGACTGCACGGACGCGTTGAGCTAGCTTCAGGCTTGAACACAGGAGTCTCCCGCCCCGCAACAGCACCACCCCGCAACAGCACCACCCCGCAACCGCACCGCGCCCCGTACCTCCCCGCCCGCCCTGCGCTCGCTCTGCTCGCGCAGGACGGCCGCGACCGATTGTCAGTTCCACCGAGCGTACCCGTGGCTGGCCCGATTCAGGCTTCGCTCGGTGGAGCAACCGCCGTCCTTGGCGTCTGCGTGAGCGAAGCGAACGCAGGCTTGGAAGACGCGGTTTGTCTTCCAGCGGACTGAAAGGGCGAGCGGGGTTCGCGGCCGAAGGCCGTGGTCGTCTCCGGTGGCTCTATTCGTGGACCGGGCGGTGCCGAGAGGTCCGCGAATATCCGCCGGAGCGACCGCGAACCGCGCGAGGGCTTTCGAGGACACCGCGGGCCGGTCTGCTTCTGCGGTTCCATGCGCGAGGGCTTTCGAAACCACGGCTCCGGCTACGTCTCCAATAGTCGGGACTTCCAGAATCCGAATCCCCCGGCTACAAGACCACACACACCCTTCCTACCGACATGAACCTCTTCGATTCGACGTGGACCGAGGCCGACGCGGTCGAGACGGACCTCGCGCTCCTCCCCGTCGGAAGCACCGAACAGCACGGCCCGCACGCGCCCCTCGGCACCGACGCGTTGACCGCCGAGGAGGTCGCTGAAAAGGCGGCTGCAACGTACGACGGCGAGGTAGTCGTCGCGCCCCCGATTCCGGTCGGCGTGGCGGAGGAACACCGCCAGTTCACCGGGACGCTGTGGGTCAGCCCCGACACCTTCCGCCAGTACGTCCGCGAGACGGTCGCCAGCCTCGCCCATCACGGCTGGGACCGCGTGGTCCTCGTGAACGGCCACGGGGGCAACGTCGGCGCGCTCCGCGAGGTCGCGGGGACAATCGTCCGCCACGACGCGGCCTACGCGGTCCCGTTCACCTGGTTCGAGGCGGTCGGCGACCACAGCGACGACATGGGTCACGGCGGCCCGCTCGAAACCGCGATGCTCCGCCACGTCGCCCCCGAGTTGGTCCGCGAGGAGCGCGTCGAGGAGGCCAGCGAGGGGGCCAGCGACGGCTGGGGCGAGTGGGTCAGCTACGCGAATCTGGCCTACGACTCGGCGGAGTTCACCGAAAACGGCGTCGTCGGGGACCCGCGAGACGGGCCAAAAGAGCGCGGCGAGGAGCTGCTGTCGCTAGCTGGCGAGGCGCTGGTGTCGCTGCTGGAGGCGGTCGAGTCGCGGGACGTGACGCTCCCGCCCCACAAGTAGCGAGGCGATTCAAGTAGCGCGGCGATTCGATTACTCGGCGGCTTCGGCCTCTTCGGCGTCAGCGTCGTTCTCGTCGGCTTCCTCCGCTTCGTCAGCCTCGCTCTCGTCGGCCTCCTCGTCACCCTCGTCGGCGTCGGCCTGCAACTCCTCCAGCGTGTTCTTGAGGCCCGGCACCGTGCTGGCGAGGTCGCCGACTTGCTCTTTGGCGTCCTCGATGTCCTCGATGGCCTCCTCGACGCGCTGGATTTCGGCTTCGAGGTCGTCGGCGTCCTCGAAGGCGTCGGCGCGGGTGCCCATCGTGTACCACTTCTTGGCGTCTCGGAGGCTGTCGGCGGCGTCTCCGGCGTCGAGCGCCGACCGGAGCGCGTTGAGCGCGCCGAGGGTGTTGTCGGCCTCGACGTTCCAGATGTCGTCGGCCTCGGGGAGCGCCTCGCTGGCTTCGTCGAGGCTGGCCTCCACGTCCTCGCGGACCTCGTTGGCCGCCTCGCCGAACAGCTCGTCCTCGTCGAGTGTCGATTGGCTCATACGTTCTCGTTTGACGCCGGACCTTTTAAAACCACGCCCGAAACCGAAAGTGAAACCCGGCTACTCGCCGGGGACCGTTCGACGCGAATCGAAAGTAACGACCCAATCGCCGCCCGGCGGGACTCCGATACCTGCCCCGGGAGAATACTTATCAAGCGCCATGATTAATGAAAACATATGGAAGACATTTTTGTCGGACGACTCATGTCATCGCCGGTCGAAACGGTCTCCCCCGACACGGAGGTCCACGTGGCCGCCGAGACGATGATAGACGAGAACATCGGGTCGGTCCTCGTGACCGACGACGAGGGGCAACTGCTGGGAATTCTCACTGCGACCGACTTCGTTCACATCGCGGCCGAACAGCGCTGGGCCACCGACGCCACGGTCGAGACGTACATGACGACCGACGTGACGACCACCGACGCCAACGCCGAGGTGCGGGACATCGCGGACCTGATGATAACCGAGGGATTCCACCACGTCCCGGTCGTGGACGACGAGGAGGGCGTCGTCGGCATCATCACGACGACCGACATCACGGCCTACATGTCCCACGTCCAGACGCCGAGTCCCTCGTAATCTGTCCTCACTTTTCCCGAGCGTCTGAAAACCGGTCTTCAGCGTAGCGCGTCCGCCGACCACCGACAGGTTTCGCTCGGCGAACCAACACAACCCTGGTGGAATGAAAGGGCGACCGCGAACCGCGCGAGGGCTTTCGAGGCCTTTGTCGCCTCTAGTGGCTCCCCCGAACACTCCACCTCGAAAAGGGCCATACGCCTTATTCGAGTTCGTAGTGTAGCCCCGCCATGAGCGAATCCGGCGACGACAGCCGAGAGATGGGACTCGAACTGGGCGACCTGAAAGCCGACCTCGAAGACGCCGACTACCCCCTCGACGCCGAGGAGCTAATGGAACAGTACGGCGACTACGAAATCGGCCTCCCCGACGGCGAGGAGAGCTTTCGGGAGGTCATGGTCACGGGCGGCGACGAGACCTTCGAGTCGGCCGACGAGGTCGAGCAGGCCATCCTGAACCGGGTCAGCGCCGAGGCGGTGGGCCGACAGGGCTACTCCGACCGCGGCGCTGGCAACGAGGGCGAGAACACGGACGAATCGTTCTAGGAAGCGTTCTCTGCACTCCTTTTTGAACGACTGGTTCGGGAGACGAGGTTTCGAAAGCCCCCAGTTCGCTCGCGGTCACGCGAACGAAGTGAGTGTGACCGCGAGCGAACTGGCCCCTTTCAGTCCGCCCACGGTGGATGATTGACCGAGCGTTCGCTGGCGGTTGACTGGCCGAGCGTTCGCTGGCGGTTGACTGGCCGAGCGTTCGCCGACCTCGAAATGTCCTCCTTTGGCGGAAACGCTAACCCCTCGGCGACTGAATCGCCGGGCATGGTTCGCGTCCTCTCGGATTCCGACGTGGCGGAGTGCCTCGACCTCGGGGACTTGCTCCCGGTGGTCCGCGAAGCGTTCGTCAAGCAGGGCCGCGGCGAGGTCGAGCGCCCCGAGCGCCCGCACTTCCCGGTCGGCGTAGGGCTGGGTGGGGCGGACGCTGGCGACAGTTCCGAACCGAAAGGCACCGGCCTCGTAATGGCCGCCTACCTCCACGGCGCGCGGTTCTACGCGACGAAACTGGTCGGCGTCCACGAGGAGAACGCCGAGCGCGACCTGCCGACCGTCAACGCGCAAGTCGCGCTCACCGAGGCCGAGACCGGCCTCCCGGCGGGCTACCTCGCCGGGACCAGAATCACCAACGCCCGCACGGGATGCATCGGCGGGTTGGCGGCGCGCGAGTTGGCCGCGGGGCCGGTGACGCTCGGCCTCCTCGGCGCTGGCACGCAGGCCCGTTGGCAGGCCCGAGCCATCGCGGCCGCGACGGACCTCGAATCGGTCCGGGTCTACTCGCCGAGCGACTCGAAACGAGAGTGCGCCGACGATTTGCGGGAGGAGTTGGGCGTCGAGACCGAGGCGGTCGAATCCCCGGAGGAGGCCGTCGCCGACGCGAACGTGGTCGTCACGGCCACGACAGCCACAGCGCCGGTCTTCTCCGGCGCGGACCTCAACCCCGGTACCCTCGTCGTGGCGGTCGGGGCCTACACCGCCGAGATGCGCGAGCTGGACGCCGAGACCTTCGAGCGCGCGAGCCGGATTTTCGCGGACGTGCCCGAGGAGGTCGCCGAAATCGGGGACGCGCTGGAGGCCGGAATCGAGGAGTCGGACCTGACTGCGCTCTCGGAGGTCTTCGAGGACCGGGCGGGCCAGGAGTCCGACGACGAAATCATCGTGGTCGAGAGCGTCGGGACCGCGGTGCTGGACGCCGCGACCGGGGAGTACGTCTTCGAGGAGGCGGAAAAGCGGGGAATCGGCGAGGAGGTCGAGCTGTAACCGCTCAGTTATCGCGTCGGTTTTCTTCGAGTTCTCGCGCTCGTTCGTTAATTTTGGAGAGTTCACGCACTCTCTCGCTCTCAGAGCTACCGTGTCCGACCCGGACCGACAGGTCTAGCGGAGACGGGATAAAACGACTCCCACTTGCCTCCTCGCCGGACGCTTCGTCGGTCTCCTCGTTGCTTCCGAAGAGGGCGAGGAACACCTCCCAGACGTTGAGGGCCATACGCCTCGTGCAAGACGTAAGAAGTTAAGTGTTCGTCTGAAGACGGGAGTGAGCCGTCACTTCCCGTCGGTTCCCGTCGTCTCCGACAGGTCCGGGTCGGTCGCCTCGGAAGTCGGCCCGGCGGGCGTCTCCGTCGCGTTCGAGGTCTCTATCTCGTCGGGCGTTTCCGCTTCCTCCTCGTCGATGACCGTCTCCTTCCACGTCCCGCGGGTGAACCAGAGCGCGGCCGCGATGGCTCCGAGCGTGTTCCCGAGAGCCATGCCTGTCCAGATGCCGGTTGCGCCCATTCCGGCGACGAACGCCAGATAGTACACCGTCGGCACCCGGCCGACCCAGAGCGCGACCATCGAGAAGCCCATCGCCGTCTTGGTGTTACCAGCGCCCCGATAGGCCCCGAGCATGACCTGCAGGACGGCCATGAAGGTGAACTCGACCGAGCGAATCCGGAGGTAGGTCGAACCCTGCCGGACCGTCTCTCGGGCGGCCTCGGTCCCGGTGGCCATGAACACCGAAACGATGGGTTCGGGGAACAGCGCGGCGACGATGGCGACGACGAACATGACCGCCGCGCCGACTTTGGCGGCGATCCAGACCGCGCGCTCGGCCCGGTCGGCCTTGCCCGCCCCGAGGTTCTGGCCGACCATGGTGTTGGTCGCCCGGCCCAGACCCATCGCCGGGAGGAAGACCAGCGAGGCCAGCCGGTTGCCCAGCCCGTAGGCCGAGACCACCGGCGGCGCGAACTGGACCACCATCGCGGTCAGGGTAATCATCGCCAGCGCGCTCATCGACTGCTCGACGGCCGAGGGCACGCCGATGCGGACGATGTCCCAGATGTAGCCGAGGTCCGGCACCAGATAGTCCACCTCCACGTTCGGCCCCGCGCCAGCGACGAACAGCACGTAGAATCCCAGTACGCTTGCGACGGCCCGCGAGAAGATGGTCGCCAGTGCCGCGCCCTCCATCCCCATCGCCGGAAACACCGCGCTCTCGACGCCCAGCGAGGGAATCGGTCCGAGGCCGAAGATGAGCAGCGGGTCCAGAACCACGTTGAGCGCGACCGAGACGGCCATCACGCGCATCGGCGTCCGGGTGTCGCCGTAGCCTCTCATCAGCGACGTGAACACGAAGAAGCCGAACAGGAAGGGCAGGCCGAGGAAGAACACTTCCATGTAGTCGCCCGCCAGCGGGACGACCTGCTCGGTGGTCGCGCCCTGACTCGGGAGCGCCGCCAGCATGGGTTCGGTGGCGAAGTAGCCGACGACGCTCAGCCCGACCGCCAGAATCGTGACGAACGACAGGATTTGGCCCGCCACCTTGCCCGCGGACCCCTCGCTGTTCGCGCCGGTGTACTGGGCGACCAGAATCGACCCGGCGGTAGTGAACCCGCCCGCGATGGAGATGAGGAGGAAGATGAGCGGAAACGCGAGGCTCAGCGCGCCCACCGCGTCGGCCGACAGGCGTCCGAGCCAGAACGTGTCGGCGATGTTGTACGTCACCTGCAGAAGCTGGATGACGACGATAGGCCACGCGAGGCGGAACATCGGGCCGAGGAGGCCGCCCTCGGTGATGGTGTCGTCGGGGCCTGTGGCGTTCATGATACTTCGAAACGAAACGGGTGTTTTTGAAGGTTGTGGGTTGGTCGAGAGTGACGATTCGCCGTGAACGGAAGCGTATGACTTGGATAAGTAAGGTGATGATAAATCGGTTTCCGAGGTGCGATACCGTGAAACACATCAACATGGGCCTTCCCTCACAACCCGCAAGCCGCAATATATTTTTAGGTGTACCTAAAATTCGAGAGTGAGAACCGTGTTCCGAAGTACGGTTGAACAGAGTCACCCCCCGCATATAGATTTTAGGCTAGCCTAAATTACAAGAACCAGAGGAGATAGAAATACTTTTCAATTTTTAGGTTAGCCTAAAACTCGTGAAGCGACGAACCACACTCCGAGTCGTACAGGTGACGAAGCGACCCGCAAACGCCCCGGAGGCGGTCTGAGATGTCCTACGCGGACGCGTCGAACGACCGACTCCTCGACAAGCAGGCCGACCGGGAGTCGAACGCGCGGAGCTATCCCCGCTATCTCCCGATGGCGATTCGGGAGGCCCGAGGCGTCGAAGTCACCGACGCCGACGGTAACACCTACTACGACTGTCTGGCCGGGGCGGGCACGCTCCACCTCGGGCACAACCACCCGGTCGTGGTCGAGGCCATCGAGGAGGCCATGGCGAACGACCGGCCGATGCACACCCTCGACATCACGACGCCGATCAAGGAGGCGTTCGTGGACACGCTGTTCGATAGCCTCCCCGAGGAGTTCGCCGACTCCGCCAAAATTCAGTTCTGTAGCCCGGCGGGCACCGACGCGGTGGAGGCCGCCCTGAAACTCACCAAGACCGCGACCGGGAATCGGTCGGTCCTCTCGTTCCGGGGCGGCTACCACGGGATGACCCACGGGTCGCTCGGTCTCATGGGCGACACGAGCCCCAAGGAGGAGGTCCCCGGCACGATGGGCAACGTCCGCCACCTGCCGTACCCCTACCCCTACCGGTGCCCCTTCGGTATCGGCGAGGAGGACCACGAGGTCGCCAGCGAGTACGTCGAGCGCCTGCTGGCCGACCCCGAGCGCGGCTTCACCGACCCGGCCGCGATGGTCCTCGAACCGGTGCAGGGCGAGGGCGGGTCGATTGCGCCGCCCGCCGACTGGCTCCGCGAGATGCGTCGCATCACTCGGGAACACGACGTGCCACTCGTCGTGGACGAGATTCAGTCGGGGCTGGGCCGGACCGGCGACCTCTACGACTTCGAGCGCGCCGGCATCACGCCCGACGTGGTGACCCTCTCGAAGGCGGTCGGCGGCGGCCTGCCCCTCGCGGTCGTCCTCTACGACGAGGAGCTAGACGAGTGGGAGTCGGGCGCGCACACCGGCACCTTCCGGGGCAACCAGTTGGCGATGGCCGCCGGGAAGGCCACCATCGAGTACATCGTCGAGAACGACCTGCCGAGCCGCGCCGAGGAGATGGGCGCGCGACTTCGGAGTCACCTCGATGCGGCCGCGGAGAACTTCGCCGAAGTCGGCGACGTTCGCGGTCGGGGTCTGATGCTCGGGGCCGAGATGGTCGATGCGACCGCCGAATCCGACGGTCTCGGCGCGCACCCGCCGGACGCCGACCTCGCCGAGGCAGTCCAGTCGGAGTGTTTCGACCGAGGGCTCATCGTGGAGCGAGGGGGCCGCGAGGGCGCGACAGTCCGATTCCTCCCGCCGCTCGTCGTCTCGAAGGACCAAATCGAGGACGTCGGCCGAATCTTCCGCGAGGCGGTCGCGGCCGCCGTCTCGACGCAGAACGAACGGGCAGAGGGGGTCCGCGCGTCGCCATGACGAGCGCCGACGACCTCTTCCTCGGTACCGAGGCCGGAAACGACGCCTACCGAGACGCCGTCTCGCGGGCCAGCGAGGCGGTCGTGGACGCCTTCGCTGAGAGCGCGACCCCCTACTCGGGCGCGGCCGCCGAGCGACTGGACGACCGGTTCGCCGAGCGCGAGTGTCTGCCCGAGGAGGGCCAACCGCTCGCCGAGACCATCGCGGAAGTCGGCGACGAGGTGCTGGCCGACTCGGTCGGCGTCTCGGACCCGAGTTGCGTCGCGCACCTCCACTGTCCGCCGCTGGTGCCCGGTCTCGCGGCCGAGACCGCCATCTCCGCGACCAACCAGTCGCTGGACTCGTGGGACCAGAGTCCCGCCGCGACCCACGTCGAGCGCCGGATGGTCGAGCGACTCTGCGAGTTGTTCGGCTACGGGCCAGCGGGCGACGGCGTGTTCACCAGCGGGGGCACCCAGTCGAACTTCCAGGCCCTCCTGCTGGCGCGCAACTGGTTCGCCCGCGAGCGGTTCGGCCGCCGCGTCAAGGAGTCGGGCCTTCCACACAATGCTAAAGCGATGCGAATTCTTTGTTCGGAGGCGGCCCACTTCACCGCCAAGCAGTCGGCGGCCCACCTCGGCCTCGGCGAGAACGCGGTCGTCACGGTGCCGACCGACGACGGCTACCGGATGGACCCCGAGGCCCTCGACGCGGTCCTCGCGGACCTCCGAGAGCGCGACCGGAAGCCGTTCGCGCTGGTCGGGACCGCGGGCACGACCGACTTCGGGAGCATCGACCCCCTCGACGCGCTGGCCGACCGGGCCGAGGAGCACGACCTCTGGTTCCACGTCGACGCGGCCTACGGCGGGGCGCTCGCGCTCTCGGAGACCCACCGCGAGAAGCTGGCCGGAATCGACCGCGCCGACTCGCTGGCGGTCGATTTCCACAAGTTGTTCTACCAGCCCATCAGTTGCGGGGCGCTCCTCGTGGGCGACGGCGACTACTTCGACCTGATTCGGCGGTCGGCCGCGTACCTCAACCCAGAGGAGGGCGGCCTCGACGCGCCGGACTTGGTCTCGAAGTCGGTCCAGACCACCCGGCGCTTCGACGCGCTGAAACCCTACGTCACCTTCCGGACGCTCGGTCGGGAGGGGCTGGCCGAGATGGTCGAGTCCACGCTCGAACTGGCCGACGAGGTCGCCGCCCTGCTCTCGGACGCGCCCGACTTCGAGTTGGTCAACGAGCCGACGCTCAACGCGGTCGTCTTCCGGTACCGGCCCGAGGGCGTCGGCGACGACCGGGTGGGTCGGCTCAACGCCGCGCTCCGGGAGGCCCTCCTCCGGAACGGCGACGCCGTGGTCGGCCGGACCGAGGTCGGCGGCACGACCAGCCTGAAGTTCACCCTGCTGAACCCCAAGACGACCGTCGAGGACGTGGCCGACGTGCTCGACGCCGTGCGGAACCGTGCGCGAACCATCACCGCCGCGAACCGGACACTGAGACGATGAGCCAGAGCGACACCACTCCGACGACGAATCCGACCGAGGTCGCGGAATCCGCGACGTTGCACAGCTTCCTGAACTGCTACCTCCGAGAGACCGGCGACTACGAGGTCGTGGACGCCGAGGAGGTCCCGGTGCCGACGAACGGCCGCGAGCAGGTGATTCGGGCACCGCTGCCCGAGCAGGCTACGACCCTGTACGTCCCGCTCCGGTACCTGTCGCCGACCGACCGCCACCTGTTCGACCTGCCGGGGTACTACCGCCGAGATACGGAGGACACAGAGGACGAGGCGCTCGAACTCGACTACGTCACGCTGGCCTCGCTGGTGACGAAGGAACTCTCGATTGCTCGGGACGAGACCGGGAACCGCGACGAACTCCTCCTCCGGGCCCTCAAGAGCTGCAAGAACGTCGCCCGGTTCGTGGAGGCCCGGCAGGACGACGCCGACCAACTCTACGGCTTCGACACGACCTTCCGGGAGGCCGAGCAGTCGCTGGTCTTCGGCCACCTGCTCCACCCGACGCCCAAGAGTCGGCAGGGCATCGCGCCCCACGAGTCGCCGACCTACGCGCCCGAGTTGGAGGGGTCGTTCCCGCTCCACTACTTCCGGGCCGACCCCGAGTTGGTCTGGCAGGACTCGGCGCTCTCCGCGACCGCCGAGGTCGATACCGGCGGCGCGGAGTCCGCCAGCGAGTGGGTGAAGGCCGCGCTCCGCGAGGACCCCGCGGTCCCCGACTCGTTCGTGGAGACCCACGTCGAGAGCGACGACGTGCTGATTCCGCTCCACCCGTGGCAGGCCGACTACCTCCTCGAACAGGACCGCGTGCGCGAGCGTCTGGGCGAGGGCCTCGAATCGCTCGGGCAGGTCGGCCGGGAGTTCCACCCGACGAGTTCGGTCCGGACCCTCTACGCGCCCGACGCCCCCTTCATGGTCAAGGCGTCGCTCAACGTCAAGATTACCAACTCCGAGCGCACCAACAAGCGCCCGGAACTCGACCGAGGAGTCGCCATCGCACAACTGCTGGACACCGAACTCGGCGACGACCTGCGAGAGCGTTTCCCGAGCTTCGACATCGTTCGGGACCCGGCCTCGCTCACCCTCGACGTGGGCGAAGGGGCCGACGGCGAGTCCGAATCCGGCTTCGAGGTCGTCCTGCGCGAGAACGTCTTTCGGGACGGCGGGGAAGACGCCGACGAGAACGACGCCCGGAACGCCGGTCCCGTAGTCGCGCTCTGTCAGGACAGAATCGCGGGAGACGGCTCGCGGCTGGGCGAAATCGTCCGGACGCTGGCCGACCGCGAGGGGCGTTCGACCGAGGCGGTCAGTCGGGACTGGTTCCGCCGGTACCTCGAAATCTCGCTCCGGCCGATTCTGTGGCTCTACCTCGAACGCGGACTGGGCGTCGAGGCCCACCAGCAGAACGGCGTCCTCGCGCTCGACGAGGGCTATCCCGACGAGTTCTACTACCGGGACAATCAGGGCTACTACTTCCCCGAGTCGAAGTACGACGAACTGGACGACGTACTGCCGGGGGTCGGCGAGCGCGCCGACACGATTTGCCCGGACGAGGTCGCCGACGAGCGCATCCGGTACTACGTCGTGCTGAACAACCTCTTCGGCGTCGTCAACGCCTTCGGGAGCGCCGGACTGGCCGACGAGCGCGACCTGCTGGAACTCCTGCGCGAGGAGTTGGAGTACTGCCGGAGATTCGACCGCGATTCGTCCTCGCTCCTCGACGGTCTGCTCGAATCCGAGACCCTGCCCTGCAAGGCCAACCTGCTGACGCGGTTCCACGACATGGACGAACTGGTCGGGTCGCTGGAGAACCAGTCGGTCTACGCCGACGTGGACAACCCCATCGTGACCGCGGTCGAGACGGCGAGCGGGAGCGAAGCGGACGCCGCCGACGAGACCGCCCGCGGTGCCGACTCGGAGGTGACGCCGCGATGACCGGCCCCGGCGGCATCGTCTCGGCCCCCTACGACTTCCAGACCTACGACGAGGAGATAGACAAGACCGTCTCCTTCCGACAGGCCGAGATGGACGACTTGGGGATGCTCCACTCGTGGCTGAACGAGGACCACGTCCTGCCCTACTGGCAGTTGGACGACCCCCTGCCGGAGTTCCGCGACGCGCTGGCCGAGAAGTTGGCCGACGACCACGTGACGCCCTACGTCGGCCTCCTCGACCACGTGCCGATGAGCTACTGGGAGTGCTACTGGGCAGCCGACGACCCCATCGCCGACTACTACGACGCCGACCCGACCGACCAAGGCATCCACCTCCTCATCGGCCCGCCGGAGTATCTCGGGCAGGGCTACGCCGAACCCCTCCTGCGGGCCGTGACCCGGATGCAGTTCCGCCACGGCGAGACCGACCGCATCGTGACCGAACCCGACGTTCGCAACGAAGTCGTCCACCACGTCTTCGAGCAGTGCGGCTTCGAACCGCAGTTCGAGTTCGAGATGGAGGAGAAAGATGCCCTGCTGATGATCTGTGAACGCGACCGATTCGAACAGGAGGTGGTCGCATGAGCGACATTCACGACGTTCTCGGGGTCGGACTCGGCCCGTTCAACCTCGGTCTGGCGGCGCTCCTCGACGGGGCGAACCGAGAAGAAGAAACCGACGTGGACGCCGTCTTCCTCGAACAGGACGCCGAGTTCGCGTGGCACGAGGGAATGTTAATCGAGGGCACCACGCTCGAAGTCCCCTTCCTCGCGGACCTCGTGACGATGGCGGACCCGACCAACCCCCACAGCTACCTCAACTACCTCCGGGAGCGCGACCGCCTCTACGAGTTTTACTTCTACGAGACCTTCCAGATTCCTCGCCGGGAGTACGACGACTACCTCCGGTGGGCCGCCGAACGCCTCGATTCGTGCCGGTTCAGTCGCCGAGTCGAGGATGTCGAGTGGAAAGACGGGGGCGACGAGGACAACGAGGCCGACGCGGATGGAGACGGCTACTACCTCGTCACCGCCCGGAACCTCGACGCCGACGAGGAGCTAACTTTCCGCGCTCGGAACCTCGCGCTCGGCATCGGAAGCCAGCCCCACGTCCCCGAGAGTCTGCGGGGTCACCCCGAGACGGACGTGTTCCACACCTCGGGCTACCGGTTCCGGCGCGAGCGATGCCTCGACGCCGACTCCATCACAGTGGTCGGGTCGGGCCAGAGCGCGGCCGAGGTCTTTCAGGACCTCCTTCAGCACCAGCCAGAGGGCGACTATCGACTCGACTGGCTCACGCGCTCCGAGGGCTTCTTCCCGATGGAGTACTCGAAACTCGGGCTTCAGCACTTCACCCCCGAGTACGACCAGTACGTCTACGACCTCCCCCAATCGGTCAAAGACGACCTGATTCCGAATCAGGACCTGCTCTACAAGGGCGTGGACCCCGAGACGAGCGCGGAAATCTACGACCTCCTCTACCGGCGGTCCATCGGCGACCGCGACCCGGACGTGGGCCTGTTCGCCATGACCGAGGTCCGGGACATCGAAGCAGTCGGCGACGCCTACGCGCTCGACTGCCGCCAGTGGCAGGCCGACGAGTCGTTCGTCCACGAGAGCGACGTCGTGATTCTCGGCACCGGCTACCAGCGCCCGATTCCCGACTTCCTCGCCCCCATCGAGGACGCCATCGAGTGGGACGAGCAGGGTCGGTTCGGCGTCACCGAGGACCACCGCCTCGAAATCGACGTGGCGGGCGACGTGTTCCTCCAGAACGCCGAACTCCACACCCACGGCGTGGGCGTCCCCGACCTCGGGTTGGGGTGCTACCGCAACAGCCTGTTCGTAAACCGACTGGTCGGCCGGGAGGTCTACCCCGAGGAGAGCGACACGGTGTATCAGGACTTCTCGGTCGAGCGGTTCGCCGAGCGCGCGCCGAACGCCGCTCGTCACTCCGCTCGCCAGCGCGAGAGCGAATCGACGCCGACCCCGACGCAGGACGACTGACCGACGACTGACCGACATTCAGATTGAGAAAACTACAACCATGAATCCGAACGACGCCACGCTGACCGACGCACTGGACGCAGAGATTTGGGAGACGGTCGAGACCCGACTCCTGACGAAGATGCTCGAGGAGTTCGCATACGAGGACATCCTCTCGCCCCGGAAGGTCGAGACCGGCGAGGAGCGCGCAGTCTACCGGTTCGACCTCGGCGAGACGGCCTACCGGTTCGAGGCGACCGAGCGACTGATGGACAGCCTCCACGTCCACGACGAGACGGTCGAGCGCCGCGAGGACGGCGAGTGGAAACCGCTCGGCGACCCCCTCCGACTGCTCCGAGACCTCGGCGAGAACCGGGACCTCGACGGCCTGACCGAGGGCAACTTGGTTCGGGAGTACAAGCGGACCCTGCTGGCCGACGCCCACATCGAGGCCAGAAATCGGGACCGCGGCGACGACTTCGACCCGCTGGAGTTGGACTACGCCGAACTCGAAGGCGAGATGGAGGGCCACCCGTGGATCACCTACAACAAGGGCCGACTCGGGTGGGGCTACGACGACTACCGGGAGTTCGCCCCCGAGCGCAAGAACCCGGTCACACTCTCGTGGGTCGCGGTCCGGAAGTCGAAGGCCACCTTCGTCTCCTGCGAGGGAATCGACCACGACTCGCTGGTCGAGAGCGAACTCGGCGACCGCTACGACGAGTTCCGGAACCGGCTCTCCTCGCAGGGGCTGGACCCGGACGCCTACTACTTCATGCCGGTCCACGACTGGCAGTGGGACAACAGCGTCGTCCCGCTGTTCCCCGACGACATCGCGGCCGACGACATCGTCCCCCTCGGCGAGGGTCCCGACGAGTACCTGCCACAGCAGTCGGTCCGGACCTTCGTCAACGTGGACGACGACGAGAAGCACCACGTCAAGGTGCCGATGAAGATTCTGAACACGCTGGTCTGGCGCGGCCTGCCCGGCGAGCGGACCGAACTCGCGCCGACCGTCACCGAGTACATCAAGGGCGTCTACGAGGAGGACGACTTCCTGCAGGAGGAGGGACTGGTCCTCCCCGGCGAAATCGCGGGGCTGAACTACGACCACTCGGACTTCACCGACATCGACAACTCGCCCTACCAGTACCACGAACTGCTGGGCGTCGTCTGGCGCGAGTCCATCTACACCTTCCTCGAAGACGACGAGCGCGCCATCACGCTCTCGTCGCTGATGCACGTCGATGGGGAGGGCGTACCCTACATCTCGCGGCTGGTCGAGGAGTCCGGCCTCACGCTCGACGAGTGGCTCGAACAGTTCTTCGACACCGTCCTCCCGCCGCTGCTGCACTTCCTCTATCGCTACGGGACGGTGTTCTCGCCTCACGGCCAGAACACGATGCTGGTCGTGGACGAGGGCGTGCCCACCCGCCTCGCGGTCAAGGACTTCGTGGACGACGTGAACGTCAGCGACCAGCCCCTGCCGGAACTCGACGCGCTCGCAGACGAGATGCACGAGGTCCTCCGGAAGGAACCGCCCGAGGGCCTCTGTCAGTTCATCTTCTGCGGGCTGTTCGTCTGCGTCCTCCGGTACGTCGCCGACGTGCTGGCGGTCCACGAGGACTACCCCGAGGAGGCGTTCTGGACCCACGCCCGCGAGGCAATCCTCGACTATCAGGCCCAGTTCCCCGAACTCGAAGACCGGTTCGAGCTGTTCGACCTCCTCCAGCCGGAGTTCACGAAGCTCAGCCTGAACCGCAACCGCATCTTCGACTACGGCTACGACGACGCGCCGGGCCGACCCCACGCCTCCGAACACGGCACGGTGACGAACGCGCTCCACGAGGTCGCCGACGAGCGCCCCGACTACGCGACGACGCCGAGTCCGGCCGACGACTGACGGGACAATCGGCGAGCGCGGAGTCGAACTGCCAACCCAGTTCGACTCCTCGCTTTGGTCCGGCAACTCGGCGGTCGCCGCTCGCGCCGCCGGAGACAACAAAATATTTGTTTTAAACATAATTACATTTCCTTAAAATAGGAGTATATTTGTCTAACGGCGGGAGGACGCGAAAAAACGTATCGAGCGCACTTCTGACGCGGGGAGACGGCACCGGAGCGAAAGACCGAAACCACCGCCGGAGAAACCCTGACGCGATGTCGAACGAGCCACGAATCGAGCGGCTCAGAGTGTATCCCGTCAAATCGCTCGACGGTATCGAGTTGGACTCGGTGGGCGTCCGGTCGAACGGGACGCTGGCGCACGACAGGACGTTCGCGCTGTTCGACGCCGAGGGCGAGGTCCTGAACGCGAAGCGCGACGACCGGTTACACGAGATTTCTGCGGACTACGACCCGGAGACCGGCGTGCTCGCCGTCGATGCGCCGTCTGCCGAACCGGCGCGGTTCGACCCCGCGAGGAGTCCGAGCGAGGCCGAATCGTGGTTCGAGGACCTCCTCGGCGAGGAGGTGACGCTCCGCAGGGACACCGAGACCGGACTCGTGGACCGCCCGGAACTCGGCCTGTCGGTCGTCAGCACCGGGACTATCCGGACGGTCGCGTCGTGGTTCGACGAGTTGACCGTCGAGGGGACGCGCCGCCGCCTCCGGACGAACGTCGAGGTCTCGGGCGTGCCCGCCTTCTGGGAGGACCGACTCGTCGGCGAGGACGCGCCGGGGTTCGAGGTCGGCGGGACGCGTTTCGAGGGCGCGATTCCCTGCGGTCGGTGCGTCGTCCCCGAGCGCGACCCCGATACCGGGGACCCCCTGCCGGAGTTCCGCGAGCAGTTCGTCCGGAACCGACGGGAGACGTTCCCCGAGTGGGCGGACGAAGACGCTTTCGACCACCTGTTCGCACTCACGACCATCACGCGCTTCTCTGGAGAGTCCGACGGGACGCTCCGGACCGGGGCGTCCGTCGAACTGGTCGAGGAGTAACGAGTTCGGCGGCCCGATGGGGGTCAGTCTTCGGCCTCGAACGCCGCTTCGAGGAGGCGTCGAGCGTCGTCCATCCGGGCCTCGCGTTCGGCGGGCGAACACTCGAACGACAGGCGCTCTTCCTTCACGACCTCGTGGATGCGCTCGACTCGCTCGTCGGGGACGTCGTGGTCCTCGGGAAGCGTCGAATCTATCCACTCGTCCACGCGGTCGTGCCACTGCTCGCTACCGTAGGTGCCGGTCTCGACCGACCAGTCCCAGTAGTCGGCGATTCCGTCCCAGTGTCCGCGGTCCCGTCGCCGGTCGCGGATAACCGACTTTGCGACGCGAGCGCCGTGGCCCGCCGCGATGAGGACCTGATGCGGTTGGCCCGAGAGCCACCCGGCGACGTAGAGGCCGTCGACGGGCGTGCGACCGGTCGCCTCGTCGCAGTCGACCGGATGGTCCCCTTCCTCGTGAAACGTCCCGCCGTCGAGGCCGGTCAGGTAGTCGGCGTTGTACGCGGAGGCGGCGACGACGTACTGTGCGCGGACTGCCGCACCGTCCTCGGTTTCGACGCGGAACTCCTCGTCGTCGCCGACGACCGCCGTCACGAGGTCGTCGACGACTTCGGCACCCTCGTACCGGGCGTGAGCGCGGCCCAGTCGGAGGAAGGTCGCCGGGTCCACGGCGAGGAACCCGAGGTAGTTCTCGATGGAGTAGGACCGTCGAATGGCCGACCCGCCGCGGTCGAACACCACCGTATCGAGGCCGTAGCGAGCGGCGAACACCGCGGCCGCGAGACCGGACGCGCCGCCGCCGACGACGACGAGGTCGTAGTCGTCCGCGTCGGGCGAGGCCGTTGGTTCGTGAGGTGTCTCCATCTCGGAAGGTGACGGGGATTACGCCGTGACGATGGAGGCGAGTTCGTCGCGGTCGAACAGCTTGCCCGAGAACTTCTCGGGGAAGTAGCCGGTCGCGTACCGCTCGACGAGGAACAGATGGTGGAGCGGGCCGGGGTAGATGGGACCGCCGCGGAACACCTTGCCGTTCTCGACGGCGCGGAGCTGCGAGGCGACCTCGTGGTTCTTCATGAACTTCAGGACGGTGTTCTCGAACTCCTTGCGGGTCTTGCCCTCGTGGCCGCGCAGGAGGATAGAGTCGGGGTCGACTTCCAGCATCGTCTCGTAGTCGATGGTCCCGCGGTCGCTCTCCGAGAGGCCCTGAACGCCCGTGCCGGAGAGGGCGTCCGTGATACCCACGTCGTGGAACGCCTTCTTGTTCGTCCCCTTGCCGCTCAGCCGGTAGGGGTAGAACGATTCCGGCTCGTTCTTGGCCTGCCAGCAGAGGAGCGCGTTCGGCCGACTGTTGGGGCCGGGGAGCTTCGTCTGTACGTCCGTGATGTACTGGTCGTGGAAGGACTTGAGACGCTGGAACTTCTCCTGTTCTTGGTGGACCTGCGCGACCTTCTCGAAGGCCTCGTACAGCGTGTAGTACTGGTAGTCGTGCCACGAGTCGGTCCGCCGGAAGATGGCGTTCCCGAGGAACGGAGCGACGTTCTCGCGGACCTCGTCGATGTCCGAGGATTCGAGCTTGAACGCGTTGTTCTCGACGAGCCACCGCGGGTCGATCATGTGGAGGTCGCTGTCGAGCTGGTAGAACACTTCCTTCGAGATGCCCGCGTCGCCGATGAGCTTGGTCAGCGAACTCTTGTCGAGGCTCACGCCGTCGAGTTCGCCGTAGTGGTCGGTGTGGTACCGGGAGGGAAGCCCGATGCTGGTTATCGTGTCGCCGTGTCCGAGGGCGACCGCCATGTCGGCGTAGTCGGGGAAGTAGTGAGCCACCGACTCCGGCGGCTTGTCGAAGGTCACGTCCCCGGCCGGTGCCATGTTCACCGTGTAACTCGCGTCGGCCGCCGTGGTCGTCTCCTCGGTCGTGTCCGACTCCGTGGTAGTACTGGCCTCCGCCGTCGTTGTCGTCGTCCCGTCGTCTTCCGTCGAGGAGCCGGCACAGCCGGCGAGTCCAGTTGCGAGCGCACTCGCGCCGATTCCCACGAACTGCCGTCGATTGAATCCCATACGAATTAGGCCAGCCTAAACCTATATAAGCGCACCGGAATTTAGGCAGACCTAAATCAGAAGCTACTAACTACTCGAAACCACAGACCCGAGTCACGGAGGACCCTACGTGCCCACCGACGCCACCGAGACGCAGGCGAGCCAGGACCGCCGAAACAGTTGGATAGACCGCTCGCTCCTCGCGCTCGTCGGGGCCAGCGTCGCCGTCGTCTTCGCTGGCGCAATCGTTCAGGTCCGATACGGGTCCTACGAAATGACGCTGGTCGAGGTGGTCAAGACGCTCGTGAACCCGAACCTCCTGTTCGACCTCCAGACGTGGCGGGCGATACTCCTCGGCGAGTCCTTCCCGGAGATGTCGAACCAGTCGCTCATCGTCTGGAACATCAGGATGCCCCGCATCCTCGTCGCGGTGTTCGTCGGCGCGAACCTCGCCGTCTCGGGGGCCATCTTCCAAGCGGTCACGCGCAACGAACTCGCCAGCCCCTACATCCTCGGGGTGAACTCGGGCGCGGGCTTCGCCATCCTGCTGGTCCTCATCCTGTTCACGGGGCTGTCGGCCTACGTCCCGCTGGTGGCGGCGCTGGGCGGCGCTGGCGCGTTCCTGCTGGTCTACGCCATCGCGTGGCAGAACGGCACGAGTCCGGTCCGGTTGGTCCTCGCGGGCATCATCGTCAACACCATCTTCAACTCGCTCCAGACGGGGCTGTTCTTCTTCGCGCCCTCGACCGGTGCCTTCCAGAACGCCCTCTCGTGGACCACGGGGTCGCTGACCGGCGTGGACTGGGAGCAAGTCCGCGTCATTCTGCCGTGGACCGCGGCCACGCTCACCCTCTCGCTGGCGGGTGCCCGACAGCTCAACGTCCTGCTGCTGGGCGAGCGAACCGCCCAGTCGCTCGGCATGTCGGTCGAGCGCGTCCGGTTCCTGCTCTCGGCGGTCGCCATCGTCGGCGCGTCGGCCAGCGTCGCGGTCGCGGGACTGGTCGGCTTCGTCGGACTCGTCGTGCCCCACCTCGTCCGGACCGTGGTCGGGAGCGACTACAAGCGCCTGATTCTGGGGTGCATGTTCGCCGGTCCCGCGCTGATGGTCGCCGCCGACGTGTTCGCTCGACTGGCGCTCAGCCCCACGCAGGTCCCGGTCGGCATCGTCACCGGCCTGCTCGGCGGACCGTACTTCCTCTACCTGATGCGCAAGCACGGGAATCTCAGCGAGTTCTGAACGTTCGACTCGACGGCGAGAACGACAAAACAGGGATTCTGTCCGTTACAGCGACCGCTTGGGGACGATTTCGGGGTCGGGGGTGTAGGTGACCGCGGCGTCCACCTCGAACACGTCGGCCAGCAGTTGCTCGGTCACGACTTCGCGGGGCGGCCCCCAGTCGTAGGGTTCGCCCTCGTCCAGCGCGACGAGGTAGTCGGCGAACCGGGCGGCCTGCGCGATGTCGTGGAGGACCACCGCGACGGTGACGCCCTCCTCCTCGTTGAGCGTCCGGACGACCTCCATCACGCGCAACTGGTGGTGCAAGTCGAGGAAAGTGGTAGGTTCGTCGAGCAGGAGGACGTCGGTGTCTTGGGCGAGGACCATCGCAATCCACGCGAGTTGCTTCTGGCCGCCGCTCAGGTTCCCGACCTCCTCGTCGCGGATCTCCTCGACGCCCGCGAGGTCGATGGCGCGCTCGACGGCCTCGCGGTCCTCGTCGGTCACCGAATCGAAGAATCCGCGATGGGGGTACCGACCGTGGTAGGCCAAGTCCTCGACCGTGATGCTCCCCGGGGAGTCGTTCTCTTGGGAGAGGAGGCCGAGTTCGCGGGCGAGTTCCTTGTCGCCGTACTCCTGAATCGCCCGCCCGTCGAGGACGACCGACCCCGCCTCGGGTTCGAGGTGGTTCGAGAGGGCTTTGAGCAGGGTCGATTTCCCCGACCCGTTCGGGCCGACGAGCGCCGTGATTTCGCCCTCCGGCACGTCGATGCGGTCGCACTCCACGACCGGTTCCTCGGTATCGGGATAGCCGAGCGCGAGACTCTCGGCGTGGAGAACGCTCGCGGCGTCCGACTCGCGTTCGACCTCCCCGCCGTCGAATACTTGTCTGCTCGCTCGCTCCTCGGCCGTGTCTTCCGAATCAGAGTACGTGGACATCAGGTATCACCGTTCCTCCTCGCCCCGCGAGCCATTGCTGGCCGAGATTTTAGGTGGCCCTAAAGAAAACGTTTTGGATTCGCGGACGGGTTGCGGGTCGAGGGAGAGCGAGGGGCGGTGGGCCTGCTGGCGGTGTTGCGCTCGACGGCGCTACTTCCTACGAGAGACCCGACTCCGCCGAACGGTGACGGACGCGCGTCACGGATATGAGATAGAAATGTACGTCTTTAATATACGGTCCAATTCTATAGAGATGAATTTGGTTGTTACCGGTCAGTCTCTCGGCGGGAACGGGATTCGGTCGCCTCTCGTCGCTCCTCGACGGCGGGGCCGACCACGGTCCGCTCCGGTTTGTCGGCAGTTGCTCCCTCCGCGGCGACGTCTTCTCCTCGCTCGGAGCGAGCGAGACCGAACCGGCGGAGGGTCTTGCGAACGTCGCGGACGAACACGTACAGGGGAACGGAGACCGCGACGAGGAGACCGATGAGAACGAGATTCGCCGCGAGGAAGAGGTCCACCAATCGACCGACCGGCCCGAGCGGGGCGAGGACGCCCTCCACGGCTCATCGGAAGCGACCAGACACCGAACTCGTCGAGCAAGAATAGTCCGACGTAGAGCAACCCCAAGTTGAACAGCAAGAGGAACGGCACCGCGGCGTACCGAAGCCACGCGCTCATCTCCCGGTAGAAGTAGTTCGAAATCATCCAGTCGGGGACGCGGGTCATCGGCGTCACCGCCTGAATGTCCTTGAGCCAGTTGTTCTTCCCGCGCCCCGAGAGTCGCCCGGCGCGACTCGTGATTCGCCGCTCGTGGGTGGCGAGCAGATGAACTGCTCGCCGTAGTACTCGCGGCAGAATCACGGGCGGCATGGGCGTTCGTTCGGGTCGGGAACGTTGGGTTCCTTTCTGGTGGTAGAGTTTCCCTTCCCAAATCTCACTCGAAGCTCTGACCGTCGAGCAGTCCTCCTCTCGTTCGACGAGGTGCCAAACCCTTATATGGTGTGTAAACTATTACGTCTGATGTAACAAAGATGCGCGTCGAGATACGACTGCCCCTCCCCGACGACCAGATCTTCAGGTACGAGGCGATGGACGACATCCTCGAAATAGCGGCGCAGAATCCGACCGACGAGTTCACGAACAGCGAACTACAGGAACTCACCGGATTCGGCGGGCCGAGCGTCTCGAAGGCGCTCTCCCTGCTCGAAACGCTCGGACTAGTCGTCCGGCGCGACAGCGGTCGGAAGACTCTCTACCGAATCGAAGAGACGCGACTCCGCGAGGCCGACGACCCGCTTCTGGAGATTCCTCAAGCGGAGTTCCGGAAACCGCTCCGCGCGTTCGTGGAGCGAGTCACCGACGAGGTGGCGTCGGTCGCGGGAGTCGTTTGCTTCGGGAGCGTGGCGCGCGGCGAGGCCGACCGCGTGAGCGACATCGACGTGTTCGTGCTGGTCGAGGCCGACGACGAGTTGGTGCGCGCGCGCCGTGCCGTTTCGGACGTGAAGCGCGACCTCGAAGCGGAACCCATCGACGGCCAGCGATACGAGTTCGAGGTGTTCGTCGAATCCGACGAGAGCGCCCGAAATCGGGATGAAGACCTCCAGCCGATTCTCAAAGAAGGGATTGTCTTGTACGAGACCGAGACCTTCGACCGAACGAAACGTGACGTGTTCGGAGGAGAGGGCGAATGACTTCGAACGAACTGGAGGAGGCACTCGGCGATGCGGAGGACGCCTTCCAGCGCAGGCCCGAGAATCCGGAGGTCGGATTGGAGTACGTCTCCGATTCGTCGGTCCTCCAGTTGCGGAAGGCGTGTCGGCTCCTCGACGCCGCGGGCTTTCTCCTCGACCGCAACGGCCACTTCACGGTCATCATCGAAGCGTCGTTCGTCGCCATCGAGCGGTCGATACAGTTCTACGTCGAGGAGAAGGGGTACGACGTCGCCGGTCAGCGCCACACCGAAGTTTACGACGTAGGTGTC
Organism: Halorussus ruber; assembly: GCF_004765785.1. Taxonomy (GTDB): domain Archaea; phylum Halobacteriota; class Halobacteria; order Halobacteriales; family Haladaptataceae; genus Halorussus; species Halorussus ruber. The sequence goes on from NZ_ML219768.1 coordinate 118,189, forward strand.
CGTGCCGGGTTATTCTCGCAGGACGTCGCCGACCGACTCGAAGCGCTCTGGGTCGAAAATCGGTCGGAGTCGTACTACCGGACGGGCATCGCCGGAGAGTATCGCGCCGAGACGGTCGTCTCGCTCGCCGAGACGCTCCACGAGGAGGTCGTCGCGCTGACACGGACACGGGACTGCCTCTGCGAGTAATCGACTCCTCTGTAATTTAGATGCTCTCGTTCGGCAGCCGAACAAAAGGGAGAGATGTCGAAACGCCCATTTAGAGCCTTTAGGGTGTGAAACTGCCAAAATCAGGCGATGAGAGTGCGACGGGCGGCATGGGTGTTCGTTCGATACGCGAACGCCGAATTCCTTTTGGATAGTTCAGGGTCTAATACCGGTGTTCAGAAGACCACCTGAAATCAGTAGTTCGTCATACTCTCAGTGAACGAACTACGACCGGGCACCGATAATCTCGAAGATTCGAGTTGCTCTGTAGTAGTTCTGCCGTCCCGACGTTCCGACCTCCTCCAGAACACCATCGTCTACCAGCCGATTCACGAGACGGTTCGCAGTCACGTATTCGCCTTCGATGGCCCCCTGTGCCTGTGAGATAGTCAAATAGGGACGCTCGAACAGGTACATTACTAACGGGAGGATGTTCTCCGAGCGAGCAGCCTGATATCGTTCCGTGTACTCCTCGCGGAGGTCGACGAGTTCGTTCGCTCGTTCTCTTGCCTCGACTGCCTGCGACCGAACACCTTCGAGGAAGAATTTCAACCACGGAATCCACTCGCCGCGCTGACTCACCGCGAGCATCCGGTCGGTGTACTCCTGTTTGTACTCGTTAAAGAACGAACTCAGGTAGAGGTACGGTTCAGGTAGCACCCCATCTCGTTGCAGGAGAAGGCTGATGAGCAGTCGACCGAGTCGGCCGTTCCCGTCGAAGAACGGATGAATTGTCTCGAACTGATAATGGGCGAGTCCTGCTCGGAGAAGCGACTGCATCGCTCGGTCCTCGTTCAAGTAGTCGAGCAACTCGGTCATCCGGTTTGGAACTGCTTCCGGTGGCGGTGGAACGTAGCGTGCCTCCTCAAGGAACGGTGTCCCGCCGATGTAGACCTGACCGTCCCGGTACTGACCGGGTCGTTTCTCTTCACCGCGAACGTCGGTGAGCAACCGTTCATGCATCGAACAAAGAAGACTCTCAGTTAATTCGGGAGAATCCTCAATTTGCTCTCGGCCGTAATTGAGAGCGCGGAGATAGTTCTGCACCTCTTTGACGCCTTCGCGGTTTTCGTCCTGAACGAGCTGTTCGCCACCTGCCTCGTACGCATACAGATCGGAAAGGGTGGCTCGGGTCCCCTCGATGCGGGCGGATTCGAGCGCCTCCTTTCGAACGAATGGTTCGATGAGGACTCGATTATCACCGACGCGCGGACCGATACCCTTTAACTCGGCCACGGCGGCCGCAGCGTCGGCGACGGGTGAAAGTAGTTCGCCGGAGTCGAACTCTGGCGGTAACGGGTCGGGGTCGAAGGCAACGTAATTCGGTTTATCACCAATCGAGACCAAGCTACCGGGAGCGTCTTTTTCGAATGCGTCCCGTTCCATTCTACCCGGTGTTGTAGTACCAAGTATAAAAATGCCCGCACTACAGTTTCACTTTCCCCTTGTTTCTGAAGCTCACTTGCTGACTACCTTCATTGCTGTAGTAGAAAACAGGCAATCTCTCACGAAACACCGATATCTGAAAATCACTTGCAAACACTATTCACTACTGTAACCGAGTACGTGTAGTCTTTCACTAAACGTCTACTTCTGAAAGTCACTCTTCTACTGCACTCATCGTTGTAGCCACACACCTCTCAGTATTCGGCTATTCTTGTTTTCTGCAAATCATCCGATGTCGGGCATCGGTAGGCGAATTTCGCTGATGAGTTCGTTCGAGTATCGAACGAAGAGGAAGAATCTCGAAACACGAAATTAGAAACAAGAAGCTCTAAGGGGCGAGAAATTAGCGGGTGAGGCGTTTACGCGGGCGGCATGGGATTTGAACCCATGACCTCTTGGTCCGGAACCAAGCGTTCTGTCCGCTGAACTAGCCGCCCTCGTACAAAGATACTCCGCTCGCAGGCTTAATCGTTGTGATAGCCGCAACTCATAGGGATTATCGTAGCAAGTCATCGATTCGTGGGACTATTCTCGGCGTAATCGAGCGACAGCACTCCACGCTAGTCAGTAACTCTCCGAAGTTCTACGATAATCCCTATCAGTCCTCGGCGACGGCCGGGTCAGCTTCCGGTTCGGCCTCGACCGAGCCGTCGGACGAGTCGCTGTCGATGACGGCCTGCTTCCACGTCCCGCGGGTGAACCACGCCGCGGCGGCAATCGCGCCGACGATGTGGCCGAGCGCGACGCCGACCCAGATGCCCGTCGGGCCGAGCGTCGTCTCGAACGCTAGAATGTAGACCGCGGGCACGCGGATGACCCAGAGGGTGATCATCGAGAGTGCCATGGCGATTTTGGTGTTGCCAGCGCCTCGGTAGGCGCCGACCAGCACCTGAAAGATGCCGATGAAGGCGAACTCGACCGTCCGGATGCGGAGGTACTCCGAGGCGTACTCGACGGTTCTGGCGGCCTCGCTGGTGCCGGTCGCCATGAAGACCTCGACGATGGGTTCCGGGAAGAGCGCGGCGAGGAGTGCCAAGGCGAACATCACGCCAGCGCCGACTTTGGCCGCGAGTTTGACCGCGCGCTCGGCCCGGTCGGCCTTGCCCGCCCCGAGGTTCTGACCGACCATCGTGTTCGTCGCCTTGCCGAGGCCGACCGCGGGGAGGAAGACCAGCGAGATGAGTCGGTTTCCGAGTCCGTAGGCCGCGATGACCGCCGGTTCGAAGGTGACAATCATCACCGTCAGCATCACCATCGCCAGCGCGCCCGCCGACTGTTCGAGCGCGGCGGGAATCCCGATGCGAACGATGTCCTCGATGTAGTCGAGGTCCGGCGCGAGGTGGTCGAGTCGAACGTCGGGGCCGGTGTCAGTGAAGAACAGCACGTACACCCCGACGAGGCCGCCGACGGCGCGCGCGAGGAGCGTCGCTATTGCCGCGCCCTCGATGCCCAGCTCGGGGACGAGCGCGCCCTCGATGCCGAGCGCGGGAATCGGACCCACGCCGAAGACGAGGACGGGGTCGAGGACGACGTTCAGGACGACCGTAATCGCCATGACGCGCATCGGCGTCCGGGTGTCGCCGTAGCCTCGCAGGAGCGCCGAGAAGGCCAGAAAGCCGAACATGAAGGGCAGTCCGAGGAAGAAAATCTCCATGTACTGCTCGGCCAGCGGGACGACCGTGTCGGCGGTGGCGGCGTCGCTCGGGAACAGCGAGAGCATCGGTCCCGCGCCGAAGTGGCCGACGACGCTCAGGAGGACGCCGATGGCGACCACGAAGCCCAGCGTCTGGCCGCCGACCTTCCCCGCAGAGCCGTCGCTGTCCGCGCCCATGTACTGAGCGACCAGCGTGCTTCCCGCGACGTTGAAGCCGCCGCCGAACGCGATGAGGAAGAAGATGAGCGGAAACGCGAGGCTAATCGCGCCGACCGCGTTGGCCGAGTACCGCCCCAACCAGAAGGCGTCGGCGACGTTGTAGGCGACCTGCAACAGTTGCGTGACCACGATGGGCCACGCGAGATGGAACAGCGGGCGTGCCAGCCCGCCGTCCGTGATTCCGTCAGACTGCGTCGATGTCACTATCCATTCTCAGAACCGCTTAGGATTTTAATGCTTTGGGTTGAAATTGGCGGCCAGCGTCGGGAAAAGAGCCGAATCGGTCAGCTACGCGACCGTCAGGGCGTCTCGTTCGTTTCGAGGCTGAAGTCGTCGGTCGGGTAGGCGGTACACGTCAGGATGTACCCCTTCTCGACCTCGTCGTCGCCGAGCGTCTCGTTGTTGCTGTGTCGGACGTAGTCGTGGGCGTCGCCGTCCTGCACCTTGCCACCGCACGAGAGACACTGACCCTGCCGACAGGCGTAGGGCAGGTCCCAGCCCTCGTCCTCGCCAGCTTCCAGCACGGTCTCGTTGTTGGCGACTTCGATGGTCGAACCCTCGTTGACGTACTCGATTTCGAAGTACTCGACCTCGTCGTCCGAGATGGCGGCGGGGTCGAAGCCTTCTTCCTCCTCGCCCTCGCCTTCGAGTTCACCCTCGGCACCAGCGCCGCCGACGGCGACCGCGCCGCCACCGCCGCCGATGGAGCGATTCATCGGCTCGGGGAAGTCAGTCTCCGGCACGGTCTCGGCCCGCCGTTCGAGCACCTCTTGGGAGATGTCGTCGGGGATTCGCCACTCGGTGCCGCCCGAGTAGTGAAGGGCCACCGCGATGAGGACGAGCGTCAGCCCGAGTCCCAGACCCAGTGCGTCTACCATGCGCGAGACTACGGAAGGGTGGTTTAACAGCATTGTGATTGCCATCCGGAATAAGACCGATTGTGTTCGGGTCTGGGGCGGTTGGAGTGGCGAGGCAGTCGGACGAGGAATCTGTCGGGTGGTGGGTACGATTCGGTCAGTACGACCTGACGATACGACTAGACCATCTTACCCTCACCCGACCGACTCATTATTTCACCACTCCGGCGCGCGCTGGCGTGACCTCGTGTCACGCCATCGTCGCGCGAGGGACGAACGACCGCGCGAAGCGCGGGAGTGAGGAGGCTGGGGAGGCGTGAGGCACGCGCTCGGTGGAACGTTCTACCGGCAAACGCCCGGCGACACGAACCCCCACGGGTGGATGAAGGGGCCGCCCGGTCGCGCAACGCTTGGTCGTCTCTGCGGGCCACTATTTCCGCGCGGGCGGCGCTGAGAGCGCGGAAATATCCCGCAGAGAGACCGCGACCGGGCGGGGGCTTCAAGAAGTGTTCACGGCCTCAGTTGCTGCTGAGTCAGTCATGACCTCAGTTGCTGTCGAGTCGATAACGAGGCAAACCGACCGGATGGGATTTTCCGGAGAGACCCCCGAGACGGACCGACGAAAGTTTATCCCGAATCACGCACCAACCTCCGGTAGATGACCGACGCGACCGACTACGACCCGGTTCAGTGCCCGGCGAGCGACTGCACGTACCGCGACAGGATTCGCTCGGTCGCCGGACACGTCAGCCGACGGGACGACGACGCCCACGCGTGGGACCGCCTCGGCTACGACGGTGCCCGCGACTTCGTGATGACCGAGAAGCGCCGCCAGCACGGCGGCCCCGAATCCGAGGAGACCAGCCAAAACGCGGCGTTCGAGAAGGCGAGCGGTGGCTCCGAAACTGCGGCCACCGACTCCTCGACCGCCGACGACTCCGCGACTGAGGCCGAGGAGTCCCGCTCCCCCGGCACGCCCCACGACGCGCCCGAGGTCGAGGAGTCCGACTTCGAACTCGGCTTCGAGCGCGACGCGCTGGTCCTGCTCGAACTCGCCCGGAAGTACGACCTCTCGTCGCTGGACGACCTCGGGACCGCCCAACTGGCCGACCTCTACTCCCTGCTGGCGGATTTGAAGAACTCCGCCGACGACGCGAGGAAGGAGGTCCGCGACGAACTCCTCGAACAGGTCCACGAGGACGGCACCGTCTCGGCCGATTTGGGGAGCGTGAACCGCACGACCTACCAGTACCGCCGGGTTCGAGACGAGCGAGACGTCCGCAACGCGCTGGCCGCCGCCGACGTGGACCCCGAGGAGGTCCGGAGTTTCGACAAGTCGAAGCTCAGAGACGCAATCGAGGAGTCCGACTTGGACGAGGACGCGGTGTTCGACGTCGAGGAGCGCCCGCAGATTCGCATCTCCGAGTCGAACGACGACCGCCGCAGGGAGCGGTTCGAGCGGTTGGACGACGAGATTCGGTCGCTGGCCGAGGAGTGAGTGGAACTGGAAGAAATAACTACCTATGTTTTAGAAACTATTTAGTATATCTAAGCATCTTATATGTGTCTTGGTTACAGCGACGATAGTTTCGAAAGCCCTCGCGCGGTTCGCGGTCGCTCAGCGGGATATTTCCGGACCTCGCTTCGCTCGGCCCGGAAATAGTGGCCCGCTGAGACGACCACGCCCTTCGGGCGCGAACCGCGCTCGCCCTTTCAGTCCGCCGAGGAAGTCGGTTGCTCCACCGAGCGACGTGCGTGGATGGCGGCCCGTAGCTGAACACCACCCGCTCCAACTCCGAATCAACAGCTATTTGCCGAACTCGGTTCCTACTCGTTCCGGGATGTTACTTCAGGGAACGGTCGTCGCCGACGCCGGAACGGTCTACGAGGAGGGAGCGGTGGTCGTGGACGGCGACGAAATCGTCGCCGTCGGCGACCGCGAGGAGCTAATCGAGACCTATCCCGACCGCGAGCGAAAGGAGTACGACCTCCTCGCGCCGGGCGTGGTCGGCGGACACGTCCACTCGGTCCAGTCGCTCGGCCGGGGCATCGCCGACGACACGTCCCTGCTGGATTGGCTGTTCGACTACGTCCTCCCGATGGAGGCCGGACTCGACGCCGAGGGCATGCGAATCGCCGCGGAACTGGGCTACCTCGAACTCCTCGAATCGGGCGTCACGACCGCCATCGACCACCTCTCGGTCCGCCACGCCGACGAGGCCTTCGAGGCGGCGGGCGAGTTGGGCATTCGCGCCAGAATGGGCAAGGTGCTGATGGACACCGAATCGCCCGACGGACTCCTCGAAGATACGCAGGAGGGCCTGAAGGAAACCGAGCGCCTGATTCGGAGATACCACGACGCACACGGCGGGCGAATCCAGTACGCGGTCACGCCCCGCTTCGCGGTGAGTTGCACCGAGGAGTGCCTGCGAGGGTCGCGCGAACTCGCCGACGAGTACGACGGCGTGTACATTCACACCCACGCCAGCGAGAATCAGGACGAGGTCGCCACCGTCGAGGAGCGCACCGGCCGCCGGAACATCGAGTGGCTCCACGAGGTCGGCCTCACCGGCGAGGACGTGGTGCTGGCCCACTGCATCTGGACCGACGAGCAAGAACGCAAACTGCTGGCCGAGACCGGCACGCACGTCACCTACTGCCCCTCCTCGAACATGAAACTCGCCTCGGGTATCGCGCCAATCGTGGACTACGTGGACCGAGGCATCAACGTCGCGCTGGGCAACGACGGCCCGCCCTGCAACAACACGCTCGACCCCTTCACCGAGATGCGACAGGCCAGCCTCCTCCAGAAGGTCGAGCACCTCGACCCGACCACCACGCCCGCCGAACTCGTCTTCGAGATGGCGACCGAAAACGGCGCGAAGGCCGCGGGCTTCGAGAACGTCGGGAAACTCCGGCCGGGGTGGAAGGCCGACATCGTGGGCATGACGACCGACATCACCCGCGCCACGCCCCTCCACGACGTGTTCTCGCATCTAGTCTTCTCCGCGCACGGCGACGACGTGGCGTTCACGATGGTCGACGGACAGGTGGTCTACGAGGACGGCGAGTTGCAGACCGGCGACGCCGACGCGATTCGGCGGCGAGCGCGGGAGTACGACCTGCCGGTCGAGACCGAGTAGGACCCCGCCGACTACGGGCCGACTCTGGCGTTCGACGCGAGGCCCGCGCTCGCTCCGACCGACTCCGGGTCGAACATGGCGTCGAACAGCTTCTCCTCGGCGGCCCGGAGGTGCTGGAGGAAGGTCGATTGGGAGATGTCCATCAGGTCGGCGACCTCCTCGCCGGTCGTCTCCCGCGGCCAGTCGAAGTAGCCCGCGAAGTGGGCGGTCTGGAGGGCTTCGAGTTGCCGGTCGGTCAGTCGCTCTTCGACGCTCGCCCGGAACTCGCCAGCGGTCTCGGTCTCGCGTTCTCGCTCGCGCTGGGCCACGAGGTCCGCGTTCGGGTGCTGTCGGCGCACGGCCTCGACCACGTTGCGAACGTCGCCGGTCCGGGGGAGTTCGGCGGTCACGCGCCCGCCGTCGCTCCCGGCCGACAGCGACCGGACGACGCACCCGCGCTCGGCGAGGGTGGCGACGACCGACGACTCGGAGACCGCGAACCGGAACACCCCGGCGTCGTCGCGCTCGGAGACGGCCTGCACGGCCGCGATGTCCGAGGAGTCGGCCACGTAGTCACAGACCTCCTCGGCGGCTGCGCCGCGGACCGTGAAGTACTCCACCGGGTCGCCGTCGCTCCCGACCGAGAGGCGTTCGAGTTCGAGGTCGCAGTCCAGCGCCGAGGCGAGTTCGAAGAACGGCCCGTCCTCCTCGGCCATCCGGAAGGTGACCGCCGTGACCGTGTCCGCGACCAGCGAGCGCTTGCTCTCGACAGCGTTGACGGCGTAGGCGATGGTCTCGCCGAGTTCGTCCAGCACGGAGGGGTCCACGGCGTCGAGCGCGCCGGGGTCGGCGGCGTGGACCACGAGCGCGCCGTAGCAGATGTCGCGGTAGGTGAGCGGTATCGCCAGCGTGGCCGCCGAGTCGCCCGGCGCGATGCAGTCACCGCTTTCGGCGGAACGAGCGACCGCGGTCACGCCCTCCGAGAGCGCGCGGTCGACCGGCGTCTCGTCGGCGTCGTTGACCGCCGAGACGACGCCCTCCAGCGCGTCGTCGCCGAGTCCGGCGCGGGTCCGAGCGCGGACCGCGCTGTTGACCATGTTGCGGGTCGCTATCCACGCCGAATCGTAGGGGCCGGTCTCGGCGAACTGCTCGCAGGCGGCCTCCTCGACCGCCTTGCGACTGTCGGCCTGCACGAGGCGGCGGTTGACCTCCCGGAGCACCTCGTTGGTCTCGTTGAGGCGTTCGAGGCGCTCGTTCTGGTCGCGGATGCGCAGTTCCCGCTCCTTGCGCTCGGTCACGTCGGTATCGACCGCGACGTAGCGGTCGGCCTCGCCCGCCCCGTCGGTGATGGGCGCGATGGTCATGTCCACCCACCGGAGGTCGCCGTCCCGATGCTCGTTGATGATTTCGCCGTCCCAGACCTCACCGTCGGTGATGGTGCCCCAGAGGTCTGCGTAGAACGACTCGTCGTGTTCGCCGGACTTCCAGAGGCTCGGGTCCTCGCCGACCACCTCCTCGGGGTCGTAGCCCGTGACCGACTCGACGGCCGGGTTGGCGTACTCGATGGTGCCGTCGTCGTCGGTGAGGAAGATGGCGTGCCCGGCGTGTTCGACCGCCTTCCGGAAGCCCCGGAGCTCCTCGTTGGCCTCGCGGAGTCGCTGCTTGATTCGGTCTTCCTCCTCGACGTAGGTCGAGAGGTAGTGGACCGTCGCCACCCCGAGGAGGCTAACGGCGAGGCCGGGGAGTTCTTCGAGGCCGGTCGTCGCCCCGGCCAGCGCGGTCCAGATTTGGCGGGAGGCCATCAGCGCGAGCATGACGGTGAGGAAGCCGAATCGGCGGTCGCCGCTCCGGTAGAGGAGCGCCAGCGAGTAGCCGACGCCAGCGACCCGGAGCGCGACCGAGGACGCGAGGACGAGACTCACGTCCATCGTGCCCTCCTCCGAGGTAGCTCGGGCCGGGGGAACTCCGGCGCGCGAACGTGTTCGGTCATATCTACAACTGGTTCGTCTTCCCCCTAAAACCGAGAACCCCGTTTTCAAAACGTTGGAATCGCGGTTTCCCGGGGCTTTAGCGTCCGATTCGGGGCGAATCGGACGCCGGGCGCAGTGGTTCGGCGACTCAGTCGCTCGGGCCGACCCAAACAGTATCGGTACTCTCGGCAGGGGGGTCTTGACCCGCGAGAAGGTGCCCAACAGTATCGGTAGTACGCTCAGTCCCCTGGGACCTGTAGGTCTACGTGTGATGACTCCGAACCAGACGCGGCGCGGACGACCCTCACGAGTCGGGAGGTGGTCGAGATGAGTCGCGCCGACGGGTCCGAGGCCGCGAGCGTGCCCTCGGTGCCGGACGCGGACGTCCTCGACGGGATGGTGGACGACGAAGCGCCGGACCCCCGCGAGGAGCTAGCGAAGACAGAGTACCGGACCGACCTCGGCCTCGCCATGGCCGAGGACGCCAAGCGCGTCGCCAAGGGCGAACTCTCGGGCGACGCCTACTGGGAGAAGTACGACGAGGCCGCGGAGGCCGAGTTCGGCGACGACTACCGAGAGACCCCGAACCCCGCCATCGACGCCGACGGCGCGCGCCAGACCGTCTCGCGCGAGACGGCCGAGAATCTGGGCTGTTCGGTCGGGTCGATGGCGTCGGTCGCCGAGTCGATGGCGAGCGAGGCGGGCGCGGAGGGCGAGGCGGGAGACGCCCCCGCGGGCGACGAGAAGTGGGGCATGGTCATCGACCTCCAGAAGTGCGTGGGGTGTGACTCCTGCACGGTGGCGTGCAAGGCCGAGAACCGCACCCCGCCGGGGGTCTCGTACAACGTCGTGATGGAGGAGGAACACGGCGAGTTCCCGAACGTCACGCGCACCAACGTCCCCCGGCCCTGCATGCAGTGTGAGAACCCGCCCTGCGTGCAGGTCTGTCCCGTCTCGGCGACCTACAAGATGGACAACGGCGTCGTCAACGTGGACTACGACCGGTGTATCGGCTGTCGGTACTGCATGATAGCCTGTCCCTACGGCGCGCGGTACTTCGACTTCGGCGACAACTACGACGACGAAGTGATTGGGAGCGGCGAGGTCACGAGTCCGGAGTACGGCGTGGACCGCGGTCCCCGAGAGGACGGCAAGTCCCCGGTCGGTAACGTCCGGAAATGTAGCATGTGCATGCACCGACTGAACCGCGGCGAGGAGCCTGCCTGCGTCGAGACGTGCGTGGGAGACGCCCGGAACGCGGGCGACCTGAACGACCCCGAGAGCGAGGTGTCGGAGCTGGCCGAGTCGAACCGGTCGTTCCAGCTCAAGGAGTCGGAGGGGACCGACCCGAACGTCTACTACCTCAAATAGGACCATGGCAACCAACACGCTCGACTACGACCCCGGTTTCCGGAACGGACGGTTCCGCGTCGCGTGGTACGCCCTGTTAGCGGTGCTGCTGGCGGTCGGCGGGTGGGCCACGTGGCGTCGCATCAGCGTCGGGATGGCCTCGACGAACCTCACGAGCATCTCGCCGTGGGGCGCGTGGGTCGCGTTCTACATCTACTTCGTGGGCCTGTCGGCAGGGGCCTTCCTCGTCAGCACGCTGGCGAACGTCTTCGAGGTCGAGGGACTGGAGAAGATAGACCGCGACGCGCTGTTCGCGGCCATCGTCAGCATGGTGGTCGCGCTCCTGTTCGTCTGGACCGACCTCGGCCGGATGGACCGGATGTACCACCCCTTCCTCTACCGGCAGGCGACCTCGGCGCTGTCGTGGGAGGTCCACGCCTACGTCGCCTACATCGGCGTCCTCGTGACCGAACTCTACTTCTCGATGCGCATCGACCTCGCGCGAGTCGCCGAGGAGACCGAGGGCTGGCGCGCGAAGCTCTGCGGCCTCCTCACGCTCGGACGGCGGGAAACGTCCGACGAATCCCACGAGACCGACGAGCGGTGGCTCAAGCGCGCCGGACTCCTCGGCATCCCGCTGGCCGTCTTCATGGTCCACGGCGGGACCGGCGTGCTGTTCGCGGTGGCGAAGGCACGGCCCTACTGGAACAGCGGCCTGTTCCCGGTCATCTTCGTCATCTCGGCAGTCGTGTCGGGCACCGCGATGGTGTCGGCGCTGTACGTCCTCCGGGCGAAACTCCTGACCGGCGAACGGCTGGACCGCGCGCTGATGGACCGCCTCGGCAAACTGCTGGCGGGGTTCATCGCCGCCGACGCCGCGTTCACCGCCATCGACGCGCTCATCGCGCTGAACAGCCTCCACCCCCACGAGGTCGAGACGTGGCTCATCGTGCTGTTCGGCGAGATGTCGTGGTCGTTCTGGTGGTTCATGGTCGGTTGCGGGTGGGTCCTGCCGCTGATTCTGCTGAGCAAGCGCTCGTGGCGTCGGTCGCCGGTTCCGCTGACGGCGGCGGGCCTGAGCGTCGTGGCCGGCATCGTCGCGGTCCGGTTCAACATCGTGGTGCCGCCCCAGATTCTGCCCGTGATGGAGGGCTTGCCCCACGGGTCGTACTTCCCGACCGCAATCGAGTGGCTGACCTCGGCCGGAATGATTGCCGTCGGCCTCCTCATCTACTCGCTCGGCGCGGAGGTCCTGCCGCTCCGACCGCTCGACGCGCCTGAGCCGACGGGAGCGACCGGAGGAGGAGGCGAGGAGAACAGCGCGGACCAGACGACCCCCGCCGCCGCGGACGGCGGCATCGCCGAAACCGGAGGTGACGACCGATGAGTTCAACCGACGACCCAGACATAGACACCGAGAGCGCAGACGCAGACGCATCGTTCACCAGACGCGACTTCGTGAAAATCGCGGGCGGCGTCGGTGCTGTCGCCGCCGGTAGCACCGCGAGCGTGAACCTCGACACGACCGACCTCTGGACCGACAAGGAACAACACTACGTCGGCACCGACTTCGGCGACTACGGGGCCGAGGACGTGATTCACACCACCTGCGGGCAGTGCAACACCTTCTGCCCCATCAAGGTCCGACTCGCCGACGAGAGCGGCACCGGCCGGTACAGTTCGCTGGTCAGGAAGCTGGCTGGCAACCCCTACTCCTTCCTGAACACTCAGCCGTTCTCGCAGGTGCCCTACGACAGCGACCCCCAACAGGTCGCCACGGGCGACTTGGAGGGGACCGGCGACGTGGCCGGAGACCGCTGGTCGCTGTCCGGCGCGCGGATGTGCCTGAAGGGACAGGCCGGAATCCAGACCGCCTTCGACGCCTACCGGGTCCGCAAGCCGATGAAGCGGGTCGGCCCCCGCGGGTCGGGCGAGTGGAAGACCATCTCGTGGGAGCAGGCGATTGCAGAGATTGTCGAAGGAAACGAGGAGTTAGGCCATCCCGGTCTGCGCGAACTGTGGGGCTACGCGCCCAAAGAGAAGGTCATGTCCGACTGGGAGGCCGTCCAGAACGGCGAGATGGACAAAGAGAAGTTCGACCGGAAGTGGGAGGACGCGCTCATCGACACCGACCACCCCGACCTCGGACCGAAGGCCAACCAAATCGTGGACGTGGGCGGCTTCCGCCGGAACTTCATCCGCGCTCGGCTCTGGAAGCAGGGACTGGGGTCGCTCAACAGCGTCCACCACGCCGGGACCTGCGGAATCTCTAGCGTGATGGGCAACGTCCGGTCGTTCGGCGGGAAGAAGAAGCGCCAGTACGCCGACATCGAGAACTGCGAGTACCTGCTGGTGTGGGGGACCAACCCGCTGGTCGCCAACAAGGGACCGACGTGGCTCGCGCCCAAGCTGACCAACGCGATGGAGGACGGGATGCGCATGGACGTGGTTGACCCGCGCCTCTCGAAGACCGCCGAGAAGGCCCAGCAGTGGGTTCCGGTCGAACCCGGCGCGGACGCCGCCCTCGCCATGGGCATGGCCCGGTGGATAATCGAACGCGACCGCCACGACGTCGATTACCTGCGCAACCCCTCGAAATCGGCCGCGAGCGCCGACGACGAGCCGACGTGGAGCGACGCGACCCACCTCGTCCGGGTCGACGCCGAGGCACAGCCGAAGGCTCGCTCCTCGGACCTCGGCCTCGTCACGGGTGACGCCGACGCCGCAGACGAGTTCGTCGTCGTGGACGCCGAGACGGGCGAACCCGTGCCCGCCGGAGACGCCGACGCCGCCGTCCTCGACGTTGACCTCACCGTCGGCGGCGAGCGCGTCCGGAGCGCGTGGTCGCTTTACCGCGAACGCGTCTTCGAACACACTGTCTCCGAGTACGCCGACATGGCTGGCGTCGCGCCCGAGACCATCGCGGAGGTCGCCGACGAGTTCACCAGCCACGGCAAGCGGGCCGCCATCATGTCCTATCGCGGCCCGGCCAAGCACGCCAACGGCTTCCAGAACCAGCGCGCCATCGCCACCCTCCAGCACCTCGTCGGCAACTACGACTGGAAGGGCGGCCAGATGACGCCCTACGCCGGGTTCGCCACGATGTCGGGCCGGTACGAACTGGGCGAGGTTCCCGACGGCCACTCGCCGTGGGGCGTCCCCCTGCTCCGGGGCGGCGTCAACTACGAGGAGACCTCGCTGTTCGAGCGCGACGACGGCTATCCGGCCGAGCGCCCGTGGTTCCCGGTCGCGCCGCCCTACGCCGCGCAGGAGATTTACGGGAGCGCCAAGGACGAGTACCCCTACTCGGTCGAGGCGCTGTTCCTGCGGCCCTACTCCAACAACCACGTGATGGCGGTCGCGGGCGGGGACAAGATTCCCGAGGTGCTGAAAGACACCGAGAAGATTCCGCTGTTCGTCGCCAGCGACACCGTGGTCGGCGACACCAGCAAGTACGCCGACTACATCCTGCCCGAACCCACCTACCTCGAACGCTGGGAGAACTTCGGCACCTACCCGAACAAGCGACTCGCCGACGAGAAGATCAGCCAGCCGAGCGTGAAGGTGGTGCCCGACGCCCGGCCCTTCGAGGAGGTCCTCATCGACATCTGGAAGGAGATGGACCTGCCGGGCGTCGGCGAGGACGCGATTCCGGACGCCGACGGGAACCTGTGGTCGCTGGACTCCTCGGAGGACTTCTACCTCAAACTGGTCGCCAACATCGCCTACGACCGCGAACCGGTCGCGGACGCCAGCGATTCGGAACTCGATACCTTCCGGAAGGCTCACGAGAAGGGCCTCGGGAAGCACTTCGACCTGAAGGAGTGGAAGTCCGCGGTCGAGCCCGAGGAGTGGCGCAAGGTCGTCACGGTCCTCAACCGCGGCGGCCGGTTCGAGGAGCCGATCGAAAACTACGACGAGGCGTTCGCCGAACACGGCCACGACTACGACTACGCCGAGCGCTACGGCGACCGGTCGAACGCCTACGACGGCGACCACCTGCGGTACAAACTCGGCGCGCGCGCCGACTTCTACAGCGAGGTCGTCCCGAAGGGCAAACACTCCTACACCGGCGAGCGATTCGACCCCCTGCCGAAGGTCGAGGACGTGCGCCACTACGACGGGTCGGTGCAGGCCGAGGTCGTCTCCGACGAGGACCCCGAGCGCCCGCTCCGACTGGTCAACTGGAAGCCCCGGACGCAGGGAGCGACTCGGACCCAGAACAGCCCGTGGCTCCGCGAGACGCGCCCGGAGAACCCCCTCTGGATGAACCCCGAGGACGCCGACGAGCGCGGCATCGAGAACGGCGACCGCATCGAAATCGACGCCGGACGCCGCACCGTCGAGGCCGTCGCCATGGTCACGAGCGGCATCCGGCCCGGCGTCGTCGGCGCGATGTGGGGCTGGGGCCGCGAGGGCGACGGCGCGGTCGCCGAGACCATCGACGGGAAGACCCGCGAGGCGGTCGAGCGAGACGGCCACACGCCCTACGAGTTCGACGAGCCGATGCGCGAGGAGGCCGCCTACGCCAAGGGCCGGGACGCCGGGTTCGCCATCAACCACGTCCAGCCCCTCGACTCGGAACTCGGCGACGTGGGCCTGAGCGACCCCGTCGGCGGGAGCAACGCCCAGTACGACGCCTTCGTGGACGTGACCAAGCGAGGTGAGGGCGAATGAGCGGGACGGCCGACGAAGGTGGCGACGCGGACCTCCCCGCGACCGACCCGGAGTTCCTCCGGATGCGCGCCCGGACCTACGACCTGCTGTCGGCCTGCCTCGACGGCGACGCGGGCGCGCTGGTCGAGGCCGCCGAGAACGGCTACTTCGTCCAGCTCTCGGCGGTCTTCCCGGTGGACATCGACCCGGAACTCCTCGCGGAGTACGACGAGGAGGCCCTCGAAGTGGGCTACGACAACCTGTTCGCGGTGCCCGGCCCCCACTACGTCCCGCCGTTCGCCTCGGCGCACGCCGCCGACGCACCCCGTTCCGACGACGCGACAGCCAACTACGAGTCGGACTCGGCCTACCACGCGGGCGACGACGGCGAACTCCTCGGGGAACCCGCCGCCGAGTTCGCCGAACTCTACGACGCCGTGGACTTCGAGCCGACGCGGGGCGACGGGATTCCCGACCACGTCGCGGCCGCCTTCGAGTTCCTCGGCGCGCTGGCTCAGGCCGAGGCCGACCGCCGGAAGGCCGGAAATATCGAGGAGGCCGAGGCGCTCGCCGACCTCCAGCGCCGGACGCTCGACCGCTTGGGCTGGCTGGACGAGTTCCACGAGCGGGTCCGCGAGGCCGACAGCGCGGAGGGAGCGTTCGCCCGCATCGTCGGCGTCGCCCGGACGTTCGCGGCGTGGGACGCTCGGTCGGGCATCGGCGCAGCAGAAGCGGAATCGCCAGACGACCAGCGCGACGCGACTTCGAACCCGGACAACTCTCCGAACCCAGACCCATGACCGACGCAATCACCCCCGACGACCTGCGCGACCGACTCAGTAGCATCGACGACCCCGACCTCGGCGACGACGTGATTTCGACCGGCCTCGTCCGCGAGGTCTCGGTCGGCGACGGCACCGCCAGCATCGACCTCGCGCTCGGCGCGGTCCACTCGCCGACCGAGGAGGAACTGGCCGACGATGTCCGGGGCGCGGTTCGGGAGGCCGGACTCGACCCCGACCTCTCGGCGACGCCCGAGCGAAAGCCCGGCGCGGAGCAAGTGCTTCCGGGTGTGGACGCCGTCATCGCGGTCGCCTCCGGCAAGGGCGGGGTCGGGAAATCGACCGTCGCGTCGAACCTCGCGGCCGGACTCGCCGACCGCGGGGCCAGCGTGGGCCTGTTCGACGCCGACGTGTACGGCCCGAACGCGCCCCGGATGCTCGGCGTCGAGGCCGCGCCCGAAATCGAGGAAATCGACGGCGAGAAGCGCCTCGTGCCGCCCGAGAGCCACGGCGTCGAGGTCGCCAGCGTCGGGTCGCTGGTCGGCGACGACGACCCGGTCATCTGGCGCGGCCCGATGGCCCACAGCGCGCTCACCGACCTCTTCGACGACGTGGCGTGGACCGGCCTCGACTACCTCGTGGTGGACCTCCCGCCGGGGACCGGCGACGTGCAGATGTCGGTCCTCCAGACGCTCCCGGTGACGGGCGCGCTGGTGGTGACGACCCCGCAGGCGGTGGCGACCGACGACACCCGCCGGAGCATGCGCGCCTTCGGCGAGTTCGACACGCCGGTGCTGGGCGTGGTCGAGAACATGCGGACGTTCGTCTGCCCCGACTGCGAGAGCGCCCACGACGTGTTCGGCGCGGGCGGCGGCGAGGAGTTGGCCGACGAGACCGGCCTGCCCTACTTGGGGTCGGTCCCGCTCGACCCCGCGGTCCGAGAGGGCGGCGACGACGGCGCGCCAATCGTCCTCGGCGAGGGCGAGACCGCCGAGACCTTCCGGAATCTCGCGGGCCGGGTCGCCGACAAAGTGGGCCTCCTCCGGCGGCACCGCCGGATGAAGAACGTCGCCCGACCGGAGGAGGTCGCGCCGTGAAGGCGGAACCCGTCGCGGAGAACGCCGACGCGCCCGCCGCAGCGACCGGCGTCGTCCTCGCTGGCGGCGCAAGCACTCGCTTCGGCGAGGCGGACAAGGCCGTAGCGACCCTCGACGGCCGACCCCTCGTCGGTCGCGCGGTCGGGGCCCACCGCGCCGCGACCGGCCGCCCGGTCGTCGTCGCGGGCGGGGGCGACGAGAAGTGCGACCGCCTCGCTGAGGTTGTCGGCGGCGAATCGGCCGCGTTCGTGACCGACGCATCCGGGTATCGGGGACCGCTCGCTGGCCTCGTCGCCGCGGCGCGAGAAACCGCGGCCCGCGCCGTGGTCGTGACGGGCTGTGACATGCCGCTGGTCGCGCCGAGCGCGGTCCGGTGGCTGGTCGGGGTCGCACAGCGCCACCTCGGGCGGGCCGACGCGGTGGTCCCCAACGACGAGGAGGGGCGAGCGCAACCCCTTCTCGGGGTCTACGACGCCGAGTTCGCCGCCGACCCGCCGGTCGAAGGTGACGCGGGACTCCGGGCGCTCCTCGGCGCGGGCGAGACGCGGCGGGTCTCGCCCGACGAGGTGCCCGATAGCGTCCCGCTCGCGCGGTCGTGGACCAACGTGAACACCCGCGAGGAGTTGGCGGACCTTCGGGCGACGGGCGCGGAGTGACGTAACTGTCGGGTCGTGGTGAGTAGATAGCAATTAAATCCGTTGTTTACCTTGTTTTTGTACGTACTAAAGAAATCTATAGATTTATTTCGGGCGAGAGACCCGTCACGCGCGAGACGCGACCGCATCGCCGAGGTCCGGCGCGCTCGCCTCGAAGCCCTCGTCGCGTAGCTCCTCGGCGAAGTCCTCGCACCGGTCGCCGTGATTCACGAGAATCTCGGCGTCTCGGTACGAGTCGAGGAGCTCGAAGAGACCGTCCCTGTCGGCGTGGGCCGAGAAGTCGTGGGCCTCGACCTGCGCGCTGACGGGCATCACTCGGCCGTCGATTTCCGCGCGACCCGAGTCCAGCAGTTCCCGGCCGGGCGTCCCCTCGACTTGGTAGCCCGTGAACGCGATTTTGTTCGTCGGGTTGGCTCTGATTTCCGGGACGTAGGTCATCGCGGGACCGCCCGAGAGCATCCCGCTCGTCGTCACGATGACCGTGTTCTTCTCGGCGATGCGTCTGCGCTGGCCGTCCCGGCCGTTCACGAATCGGGCGTTGGATTTCGCGCGTTGGAGGGCGTCGGCGTCTCTGACGAACCCGGGGTACTGGCGCGCGATCTGTGTCACTTTCTGGCCCATGCCATCGACGTAGCAGTCGAGGTCGTGGGCTTCGCAGACCATCAGCATCTCTTGGGTCCGGCCGATGGCGAAGGCTGGAACCACAACCGTGCCACCTTCCCAGATGGTTGTCCGGACGCTCTCCGCAAATCGCTCCTCGACCGCGCTTCGGGGGTCGTGGTCCACGTCGGAGTAGGTCGATTCGGTAATCACGATGTCGGCGTCGGGCCGGGCCGTGGTTCCCGAGAGGAGTTGCGTGTCCTCGGTGTGAAAGTCGCCGGTGTAGAGCAGTCGAGTGTCGCCGTCGTCGATAAGGACGTGTGCGCTCCCCGGGATGTGTCCGGCGTCGTAGAAGGTGATTTCGTAGCCCGCGGCCTCGAAGGTCTCCCGATAAGCGTGCGTCTCGGAGACCTGACTCATGCGCTTGATTTCGGTGTGGGTGAACGGGCAGTCGTAGCTTCCGCCGTGGAGTTTGAGCGTGTCCTCGGCCAGCACGCGGGTCAGGTCGCGGGTCGGGGGCGTCCAGTGGATGGGCGGCCGGGCGTCGCCCGATAGCAGAGACGGAATCGCGCCGACGTGGTCGAGGTGGCCGTGGCTCACCACGACCGCGTCGGGGTCGGGGTTCCCGACCGGGAACGAGGGCGGGTTGCCCGTCGCCATCCCGTAGTCGAGAAGCAGGGAATCGTCAACGAGGACGGCGCTCCGGCCGATTTCGCGCGCCCCGCCGAGAAACTCGATGTTCATTGGCGGTCCGTAATCGGCCGACGCCTTTTCGTCCGTCGGTTGCAGTTCAGGGTCGCCGGGCCTTCTCAACGCTCGGCGCGAACCCGGTCGGCCGCGTCGGCCATCGTCTCGACGCGGAGGCCGTGGGACCGCCGCCGAGTGGCAACGTGCGAGAGGACTGCGTCGAGTCTGGCGAAATCGCGGGGACCGCGAACGTCGTGGGGGTGGAGCCACACGTGGAAGACGCCCTCGGTCCGGGCGGCGGCGTCGATGCCCGCGACTGCGCGTCGGACCACCGGGTCGGTCGTCACCCGGCCCAGAATCGACCGGGCGAGACCCTGAAAGTCGAACAGGTACAGCGACGCCGGGACGTTAACCAGTCCGTACTCGTCCACCTGCGGCGTGACGACCGGCGGGACGGGGCGGCCGACGACGCCGCTGGCGAGTTTGGCCGCGCGCCGCCGAATCGGCCCGCGGTCGGCCCGAGCGGGCGCGACGCCGCGATAGCAGTCGAACCCGTGGTCGGCGAGCAAGTCGCGGTAGCCCACGCGGTTGACCGGGAAGACGAACGACGACTGGTCGAACCCCCGCGCGGTCGCCGCCTCGACCGCCGCGGCGAGTTCGTCGGCGACGAAGGCTCGGTCGGCGCGCTCGTGTTCGAAGTGGACGTGAGTGAAACCGTGGCTCGCAATCTCGTGGTCTACGTCTGCGCTGGCGACCGCGTCCACGAGGCCGTTTCCGAACCAGAGCCTCTCGGCGGAGATGTCGTCGGTGGCGGCCTCACAGCATCGCTCGCCAGCGGGATGGCCGGAGTGGAACTCCTCGCAGGCGTCCAGCATGAGGTGGCCGGTAATCGCCCACGTCGCGGGAATCTCGTAGCTGTCGAACACCTGGCAGAGTCGCCGCCAGACGCCGCGAGCGTGGCGGAGCGTCCGCGTCGGCGGCTCCGAATAGTGGTGGAAACCCCAGGCTAACTCGGCGTCCAGCGAGACTATCACCGACCCCATCGGTCTCCCCTCCCTCCTCGTTTTCCGCCGTCGCGTGACGTTCGGGCCATCAGACGGACCTCGGGGGCCGAGACGGGTTACTACTCAGACGGTAACGATCGGGCTGGAACGTTTCGACGATTGCAGTCGTCTCTCCCGGCGGGAAAACGAACCGTTCGAACCGCGTTACGGAGTTAGGCGGCGAGTAGTATAGTGGGTCCAGCGAGAAGAAGCGAGCGATGAACGACCACGGGAGGAGGACCGTGAGTGAGAGTGCGGAGCGCGCCGACGCTGATTCGGCCAACGCAAACTCGAGCGACGAGGAGTACACCGTGCGACCGTACGAACCCGACGACGAGGAGGCCTTCCTCGACCTGTTCGAGGCGGTCCTCGGGGGGCAGATGGGCGAATCGTGGTTCGACTGGAAGTACCGGGCGAACCCGTACGCCGACCACGTCCCCATCTACCTCGCCGAGACCGACGGCGAGGTGGTCGGCGCGCGGGCGTTCTTCCCGCTCGCGCTCCGGGCCGACGGTGCCGACTACCGCGCCTTCCAGCCCTGCGACACGATGGTCGCGCCCGACCACCGGCGGCAGGGCCTGTTCACCCGGATGACCGAGGCCGCAATCGACCGGTACGCGGGCGAGGTGGATTGTTTCTTCAACTTCCCGAATCACCTCTCGCTCCCCGGAAATCTCAAACTCGGGTGGGAGGTCGTCGCCGAGCGAACGACCTACTACCGGGTGCAGAACCCGGCCGGACTGCTCGGCAGCGACGCCTTCGAGTCCGCCGGGCGACTCGCCGAACCGCTGGAATCGGTCGGACGGCTGGCGGCCGAGTCGTACCTCTCGGCCCGGGACTGGCGCGCGCCCTCGACGGACCGATTCGAGTGCGAGTGGCACGACGACGCTCCGCCGGGACTCCTCTCGTCGGTCGGTGACGAGGAGACGCCCCGGAGACTGCACGTCCCGCGAGACGAGGAGTTCTACCGCTGGCGGTTCGGCAATCCCAAGTGGACCTACCGGACCGTCGTCGCGCACGACGGGAATCCTGCCGCGGCGGTCGTCGTCGCGTCGCGGACTCGCCGGGACGGGTCCACGCTCGTCCAACTCGCCGACGTGGTGCCGCTGGTCGGCGGGCGGCGGAGAGAGCGCGCGCTGTCGGCGCTCCTGCCCGAGATTCTGGCCGCCTACGACGACGCCGACGCGATACTCGCCCCGGGCGACAGTCTGGCCGAATCGCTGCTGTCGGCCCACGGCTTCCACAGCGACCGCGAGCCGCCGCTGTCGTGGGTCTCCTCGCCGACTGTGCAGGTCGCTCGCCCGGTCGCCGAGGACGGCGACTGGACGATTCGGGGGCGGTCGCTCACCGACCCGGAGAACTGGCGACTCGCGCTCTGCGAGATGGACAGCGCGTGAGGAGAAGCGGACGAGTGACGAAACCGCTCGGAGGGTCAGATTTCTTCGCTTGAATCGCCGACGTAGACGTACGTCTTCGACGTTCGCGGCCCCTCGACCTCGATTTCGGGGAGGACCGCGAGCCACGTCCGTATCGCGCTACTCCGGCGTCGAACGCTCGACTCCGAGAGGTCGGCGGTCTCCTCGGTTATCAGGTCGTCTATCTCGGCTTTGGTGAGCTCGCCAGCGCCCGCGACCGCCGAGCGAACGCGCTCGACAAGACCGACACTCCGGATTTTGCGCTGGAGTATCGTCTGGGCCTCGGACGACTCGGGCGTCGCGTTCAGGTAGTCCGCGCCCGTCGGCGTCAGTCCCCACCGCTGGCGGTCGTCGCCCGCGGTTGACGGCTCTTTGCGAGCGAGACCGAGGACGACCGCCGAGTTGGCGTTGATACGGGCGTGACGGTCTGAGAGGTCGTAGTCGGTGAACTCGGCGGTCCAGCGACGGATGCTCTCGACGGTTCCGTCCGTGGCCCGAATCGCCCGGAGCGCGTCCCGAACCCTGTCGAGGTTGTTACCGAGAGGCACCTCGCTCGCGGGAATCTGCTCGTCGCTCTCCGAGAGGTTCCGCCAGAAGTCAGGGTCGAGGTCGTAGCTTCCGTCTGTCTGGGTCACGCCGATGCCGGTCCGGAGCATCGACTCGGTGAGGTCCGCGCCGGAGACCAGTTGTATCGGTAACTCCTCGGCGGTCTTTCTCGCGGGACCGCTGTAGGAACTCGTGGTGACGAAGGTGCCGAGACTGTAGTCGTTCTCGGTGAGCGCGCCAGCGAGGCGGTGGACGCGGTCGTTTCCGACGACGTTGCCCCGACCGTACCGCTTGACCTGCACGCCGAAGTCGGCGGCGAACCAATCGTAGTCGAGTCGCCCCTCGATGTCGATACCGCCGTCTTGCGAGGCAGGGGTGACCGCCAGACTCGTCGTCCGAAGGCTCCGGTCGAGGACCGCCTTGCAGAGGACCTCGAACTCCTGCGGCGAGAGTTCGAGCAGACGGTCGAGCAGTCGGTCCTGCGCCGCCGAGGTAGCCATGTCGGAGCGTAGTCAGACCGACGATCTAAGTTTTTCGTGGTCGATTCGAGGTTGTCTTTATAAGTGCGACCAACCGACTACTTCGCTCGGGGCGACAACCGACTCCTGGTGGACTGAAAGGGCGAGCGGGGTTCGCGGGCCGGAGGCCTGTGGTCGCCTCAGCGACCCCTATCGCGGACCGGGCCGTGCAGAGAGGTCCGCGATATGTCGCTGAGCGACCGCGAACCGCGCGAGGGCTTTCGAAACTGTAATTCCAGATTCGTTCGCTTATCTACCCACTCCTGATCGGCAAACTGCTCTCCTCGACAGAATCCTCAAAAGTCCCCGGACCGTAATCTTACCTACCGAATGGCCCAGACACTCGACCTTCCGAACGGGGAGACCGTCACGTCCGAAGACGTGTTCCTCTACAACAACTACCCGTATCGCGTCCGCTTTCCGGACGAGGAGGCCCGAGCCGAGAGCGACTACGAGTTCGAGTTCTCGCCGCTCTACTGGGGCGGCGGCGAGATGGACATCCCCTTCCGCGACCGGGAAGCGCTGGTCGAGCAGTGGGGCGAGGACTCGCGGGGCACCATGACCGGCGAGGAGTGGGACGAGTGGCTCCGCGAGGCCCGCGGCGACGACCGCTTCGGCGACGACGAACTCGACGCGCTGGCCCGCGAACTGCCCGGTTCCGGCGGCGGTGGACTGGTGGACCGACTGCGTGACGCGCTGTCGCTGTGAGTGAGGGGGTCGTGGCCCGGATGAAGAAGCCATGATGCGGGTGAGTTGACACCCTCCCGCCCTAACGGGCGAGGATTCCCCGAAGGGGAGTTTGAGGTTCCGTGTTTCCTCGGGGTTCAAGGACGCTTTCGCGTGACCCTTCGACGGTAGCCGTCCAATTGTGACCGAGGACGTACATTGCAACGGGTACAGCCCTGTCAATGGGGCCTTCCCATCCAGACGCGCTGGACGCTTCGACGGGAATACCGCATCCCTCCACAGTCGGGTATTTGGCCGACTGGGGACCGCCATTCGCGTCTCCATTACGAGGACGTGGCGGGCCGGTTCTGATTTTGTTACCCACCACGGTCGCTGGTCGAAGACCAGTAGACGGTGAAACCGTCATGCCGTGCGTGGGGAAGACCATCACTTTGTGGTAGGAGCGAACCCCATATAAAATGAGGATTCCAAACTCAGGCCGTGCTATCGTCGGTGGTCTGTGTCATCGACTGTCGGATTCATCCCCGCCCTAAAGCGCGGGGCTTTCTCCTCGTACTTCCGTAAAGCATCAAAAGAACCGTATAGGTGGAAGTTCAAAGAGTAGGTAATGAATACGAAGCTCCTCCCGTTAGCGCTCCTCGAAGCTAACGAGACGGAACCAATCGAGGGAATTACTCGATTTATGAAGTTGGTATTCCTCGCCCAAGAGGAGACGCTTCAAGAGGAGTTCTACGAGTACGAGGCGGGGCAGTACGGACCGTACTCGAAGTCGCTGTACGACGACATCGACCGATTGGAGGCCCGAGGATTCATCGAGCGAACCGACAGAGAGACGGCAGACGACAAGGACGACGAGCAGGTGTACGTGTTGACCCAAAAGGGTAAGCGGACCCTCGAAGAGGCCCGAAATCGGTCAGACGAGTTCCCCGAAACGTTAGAAGACCTGAGCGACGTGAAAGGCCAGTACAACTCGATGGACCTCTGGGAGTTGCTGGAGTACGTCTACGGCGAGTATCCGGAGATGGCACGGAACAGTGTGCTGGATATCGCTACAGGGAAAGCCGCGTAGTGTTACTCACCGCGAACTGCGTCTTCCTCGTCGGGGTCGGAAGCGGCCGTATCTGCTTCTTTGGCGAAGTTCTCTAACTCTGCCATTTCGGCGTCCGCGTCTGCACTCTCCGCTTCGCTACTGTCAGATTGCTCTGCTTCGCTGGCATCTGCGTCCCGAAGTAACCACTCGGAGACACTTCCAGTTTCGTCCGCAGTCGTCAGTTTGTCGAATTCGACGTGTGATATGTCCTGGTTGTGGAGGTACGCTTTCCCGGTGTAGCGGTACGTGTCGCCGATGGAACCGTCTTCACCCCGAACGACTCGTCGAGGGTTTTCCAACAGAATATCGCGGTTGACGCTTATCTCGCCTTTGTCCTCGACTCTGCCCCAGAGTTCGTCACCGGACTGCATCCGGACCCGAACCTGATACTCCTCGGCGTCGAGTTCAGATTCGATTTCGGAGAAGAACTGGTACCAGAGTCCTTTCCGACTTGCGACAGTGTCTCCGCCGAAGTCTAAGACGCCGAGAAGCGCCCCGACAAGAAGAGACACCCCCAGAATATCAAGATACACTACGATTCCAACGAGAACGTCGTTCCAAATCGGGGACAACGC
Source organism: Halorussus ruber (assembly GCF_004765785.1). Classification (GTDB taxonomy): domain Archaea; phylum Halobacteriota; class Halobacteria; order Halobacteriales; family Haladaptataceae; genus Halorussus; species Halorussus ruber. Next base: position 143,366 of record NZ_ML219768.1, read on the forward strand.
GGTAGTCGTCAGCGGGTGCAACGCTAGAACGCTGAACCACGTGTAGATGATTCCCATCGAGGCGAGACTGACCCCGAAACTCAGACCAATCGTATCGACGCGGTTTAGCCAGTCTGCTCGGTCGGCTATCAGTAGCCCGAGTTTTACGCCAGCGAGTCCGGGAAGAAGAAAGACAACTAGCGAGACGAGATTCAACCCCAACGAGAGACCGCTTGGCATCTACGTGCAACTGAGAGCGGTCCGTTTTATAAAGTGACCGAAACGTGTCTATATCGACTACTCAATCGAACGAGTTTTAAAGACGTGGTAGTCACGTAGTCTATATTTCTGAGAGGAACTCTTGGGTCCGCGCCGCGACCTCGGACCGGAAATCGCTCAGGTCTACCGACGACTGTTCGTGGAACAGTCGGTGGTACTCCTCGCGGGCGATGGCCTCGACCACGCGCTCGTAGACGGCGTCGAAGGTGACGGGCCGCCCGGCGGATTCCAACCTGCGAGCAACCGCCTCGACTCGCTGGCGGGTCGCGTACCGCTCGGCGAGTTCGTCGGCGGGGGCCGAAAGCGGTTCGGCGTCTGGTTCACTCTCGAAGTCGGGATGACGAATCACGGCGCGCTGGCCGGTCTTGTTCCGGACCACGACGCCCGCGGCGGGGCCGTCGTACCACGCCGAGGACGGAACCTCGTAGCTCTCGGGACTGAAGTCGATTGCGCGGGCCTCCTTCTGGAAGACGTTGACCGAGTCGAGACCGAGGCGGTCGTAGACCCGCTCGACCGAGTCCGGCGGGAGGAAGCGCTCCTCTGCCCCGTTCCACACGTCGAAGCCCAGAATCGAGGGGGTGCGCCCCCAGTCGTAGTCGATGGCCCGCCGGACCGTCGCCTCGGCGAAGAAGACGACCGAGGAGAGGTCCTCGACGGAGGCCCGGAGCGCCTCGCGGTCGAACGACTCGCGGGCGTGCCGGACCGCGTGGTGGTAGGCCAAGGGCACGTCGTCGGTGTCCGACCCGTAGACGCGCTGCCGGTCGCCGAATTCGAGGACGCCCGACTCCCGGAGGCGGAAGCGAAGGTGCAGGCCGTCGATTCGCTCCTGAATCCAGAGGTGGCCCGCGTCGAACAGGTCGGCCGGGGCCTCCTCGGCGCGCGGGACCGGCGGGAACTGCTTCATGGCGAGTCCGTTGTCGCGGGGACGGGGTAAGCGTTGGTATCCGTGAATGAAATTATTTGTTTAGTTATTATTTTCATTTCTTAAAGACGTATATACGATTCTTCCGTCGTCCGGTTCGGCGACCGGTTCCGAAATCACACCCCGAGCGGAAGCCACTCCAGCGTCCAGAGCGCCACCATCCCGACCACGATGGTCCAGAGCATGCTCTCGGTCCGCCACGCGACCACCGCCGCCAGCAGACCCGCCAGCAGTCTCGTGTTATCCGCGCCGAGCGCGAGCGTCCCGTCGAGGTAGACCAGCCGCGGGGCCACGATGGCGGTCAGGACCGCCGCGGGCACGTACTTCAGCGCGCGCTCCAACCCCGACGGGACCTCGTCGAGTCGCCCGAACAGCGCGATGAACGAGAGCCGGATGGCGAAGGTGCCGAGACTGGCCGCGAGGACGACCAGCCAGATGGACGTGTCGCCGAGCGGTTGGGTCGCAAGCGGTTGACTTGCGAGCGGTTGGGCGGTCACGACTGCTCTCGCACCTCCTCCGACCCTGCGCCGACGCCTTCCGCCAGCACTCCGGCGACGATACCGCCGAGCGCGGCGACCAGAATCCCGACGTTGAACGGCAAGCCGACCCCCACGATTGCGAGGAGGCCCGCCACGACTCCCGCGAGGTACGATGGCGCGTCGTCCAGCGCGGGAAAGAGCAGGCCCATGAACAGCAGGGGGATGGCGAAATCGAGTTGCCAACTCGACGGCACTCGCGCGCCGAAGACGATGCCGACGACGCTCGACCCGACCCACGTCGCCCAGAGCGGGACGGCGGTGCCGAGGTAGTACCACCGGCCCTCGCCGGTCGGGTCCGGCGCGTTCGGCCCCTCGAACTTGGCGACCGAGAGCGCGTAGGTCACGTCCAGCAGGAAAAACGAGACCACCAGTTTCCACCGCGCCGAGAGGTCCCGGAAGTGCGCGCCGAGCGACGCGCTGTACATCAGATACCGCAAGTTGACCACCAGCGCGGTCAGGACGACGACCGTCAGCGGCGCGCGCTCGCCGATCAACTCGACCGCCGCGACCTGCGCCGCCCCGGCGAACAGCATCCCCGCGAACGCGGCGGCCTGCACCGGGTCGAAGCCCGCGCCGACCGTCGCCACTCCGGCGATGACGCCGAACGGGACGTTGGCGGGGAGCGCCGGAAGCACGTCCCGAACGCCGGAGCGAAACGCGGAGCGAGCATCGGACCCGGACGACATGCCCGTAGCTACGGGCGAGCGCCAGCAAGAAGGTTTGCGAAGCGGTCAGACAGGTGCGATTCCGTGGAAAAATTTATCTCTATCGGGATAGAATTTTTCTATCTACTCATAAGTGTGAAAATACAATATATATGGCTAGAAAACCCGTGCCGTCGAGTACCGGTCGCCTGATTCTCGCGGTCATCCTGTCCGGACTCGCACTCCTTCCGAAACTGCTCGCCCTTCCGGGCCTTCGATTGCTTAACGACTCGATTTCGATAACGGTCGTAACCGTCCTCGTCCGTGAGTTGTACCCGGCGGCAGGCGTCGGTTTCCTACTCCTTTTGAGCTATCTGGTCTTCGCAGAGTTCGTACGGGAGGGCTCCTCGAACGCGTCGGCGTTACAACTCTCGATTTCTTCGGTTCTCGGGCTTTCGCTTGCGATCGGGTACGTTCTCTTCTCGCTCGCGCTGTGGATTGACAGCTGGGTAGTCCAAGACGTCGCACACGGAGTCATCATCTCGGCCTCTCGAGCCATCTACATGTCGCCTGTCAGAATGGTCGTAGACCCTGTCACGGTTCGCTCCGTCGAAATGTCCCTCGTGAGTACCGTCAACTCTGTCCACCGCCTCTTTGTCCGGAGTTCCGCTCGTTCGACCCGGTGGCCAGCCTACCTCTTCGTGTCGTACCTCGCCGTCGCTGAGCTCTCGACAAGAACTGGGTGGCTCGATGGGGCCTCTCGAACGATGCAGCTCACAGTCCGCGCCGTTGCTGCAGTATTCACGCTGATTTACGGTCTCGTGCTTGCTCATAATTTCTTCCCTACTCCCGATACTCTTCCGTGGCGCGCTCCGACCATCTCCCTCTGGCTACTCGTTCATACCAGCATCTCTGCCCTCGTCCTCACTCTTCTTCGGCCGGTCACGACGACTGAGACCGACCAGTCGCGTCCGTTCGTTCCGGCGACCGTCGCCGTATTCCTCCTTCTCGGTATCGTTATCGCCGTCATCGACGGGCTGTACCCGCTTCCGGAGGTGTTGCTAATCGGTTCGGTTTCCGCGGTAGCGGTCGGTCGCTGGCTGTCGGTACCGAGACTACGCCGGTTCACCGTTCGTGCCGCCGATGTCGAAACACAACTCCTCGAGGGACTCGCGGCGGCATGGTCGGAACCAGAGCGCCTTTTCGGCTTGTTCGTGGCGTTCGAGGGATTTTGGCTCGGTGGCCGGGTCGTCTGGATGGTGCTATTCAGCATCGGAAGCCCGTTTTCGAGTTCGGTGGAGCTATCGCCGCTGGCGGCGGTCCTGCTCGTCGTTTTGCTTTCCCCGGTCGTGTTAGCGGCGGGCTACTGGATGTGGTTCTGGACGTATGAAGTTCGACGCCACGTAAGGTCGGCCGACACGCCCGAGCGCCTCCCGGACCTGCTCGTGTTTCCGACGATGGCTATCGCGTCGTTCCTCGTGGCTAACCGACTATTTGAGATACATCTCGTCGTCGGACTCTTCGCGGTCGGTGGCGTCTTACTCGGTCTCGCCGGTATGCGGTGGAGCGTTCGCGCTCGGCGTTCGGGTCGGTCGTTCCCATGGTCTGAGGACGACCACGTGATGGCACTCGCGTTCCTCGTCCAGTTCGGCGGCCTCGAACTCGCGTCCCAGATTTCCCCGAGTTCCTACGATTCGTCGGGGCCTCACCTTCTGGTGTTACTACTCACGCTCGTCCCACTGTACTGGTATCCGAAGGTACGCCGAGACGGTGTCGGACCGATTCCGTCACTTCCGGCGTCGCTCGGTATCGTCGCCGTCGTTACCGCAGTCGTGACGCCGTATGCCGCTCGGTTCGAGCCATTCGTCATTTTCAATAGCGGTCTTCTCGGCGTCGCCGCAGTCATGTTGGCGTGGTCGATGACGCTCCGGGATGCCTTTACTGCGGTTCGCTGAGATAATCGCTGTCTCACATCGACAGACGGCCGGGTGACTACACAATCGCTCAGACGAATTTCGAAATCGTCCGCTCCAAGCCGTCACGAATCGCGTCCGGGTCGGTCTCTCGGACCGTCAGACTCGTCTTGGACTCGTCGGTTTCGGCCAACTCGCTCAACAGGCCACCCCGGCGGTCGATTTCGATGAACAGCGTTAGCTCCTCGGGCCTCTCGGACACCACCAGTTCCACCTCGTCCAAGTCGCCCCGGAAGGGACCCGCCTGCGGGCGGAACTCGAATTCTTGGACGAACCGGTTGCCGGTGCCGTACCGGTCGTAGGGGTCGGCCTCGCACTCGACGCTCCGGAACGAAAAGCCGAGGTCCTCCATCGCGTCGAAGACCGCCTGCAAGCGCGGGGTCGGTCGCACGTCGAGGTAGTCGGTGTCCTCGGGGTCCACCGCCCAGTCGATGTCGAGTTCGGTCTCGACCCACACGTCCACGTTGCCCAGCGTCACGGGCGTCCCGTAGGGAATCTCGATTTCGACCGAGCGAGTCTCCTCTCGGTCGGGTTCGATGGTCAGGTCCTCGGTCAGGGTGAACCGGTCGATGTCGGCCTCCTCGTACCCCTCCTCGGTGGCGTACTTGGTCTCTAACTCGAAGCGAATCGCGCCGACCTCCTGCTCGGCGGACCCGCCGCTGATGTTGACTTCGGCGCTGACGGTTTCGCCGGGCGTGACGGTCGCGGAGGGCAGGACGGTATCGACTGTCGCGTTGCCGATTCCGACGGAAGCGAGAACTTTCTTCATGACTTCGGACTACTCCTCGTCGCCGGAGGTCGTGTATCTTTCGCAGACGAGATAATCTCTACCACGGAGCGAGTCGCTCGCGCCCACTCTGACCGCCTCTCGGCCACAAGATTCATTAGACATGATACTAAATGTACGTATTTGGGACAATATCGAAAAGTAAACTAAACACTAACGACTGATTTTTTGTTACATGTCCGTCGTAGAGAACACGGTCGAACGCGTCACAGGTAGTAAAACAATCGTCCATCTCGCGTGGTTGCTCGTCCTGCTCCTCGTGGAGACGGTCCCCGTCCTCGCCGGAAGTGGTTCCGGAAGCACCGGTCCGTAAATCTACTTATTACCCAGCCATTCGTGGACTAACATCAGCTTCCCATCGATTATTAACGGCGTGTGGGGCGGGTTATTGTGGATGTCAGCGATGCGTTCTTTCGTCGTCTCGAATTGATACGGTCCGGTAGACAGAAAGTGCGGTCCGTCGTCGAAATACGTCGTCGAAATACCGCCGATACTGTGGTCTCTCGTCGGATAGCCGTAACCAGTTAGCAAGAAGTGTTCACCGTCGCTGGGTTCGACCGTATACAGCAACGGAACCACGTCGTCAGTCTGAGTCAGGGTGAAACCGGGGTCACCGATAGCGATGTACCGTGACCCGACGAACGTGGACTCGCGGGTGATGGCGAGCGCGCTCCCGATACTGAATCCCGCCTGAAACAGTTTCGCCAGCGTCTCGCCGAGTTCGACCGCGGCGGGGTTTCCGACGTTGCCGAGACTCACGATACCACCGTGACAGCCAGCCTCGACCAGCGCCACGCCTTGGTTGTGCGACCGACAGGCGTTGAGGAGGAACGCTTTCATTCCGGCCTCGTCGAGGGTCTGGGCGTCCACCATCCCGTCCGAACACTCGAATCCTCGCCCGTCGATGTGACCGACGTAGTGGAAGAGGTCGGTCGGCGCTTGCAACAGCTCTCGGAGTTCGTCGGTCGTCACGTCGAAGTGGACGCTCGGGTCGAACGAAATCGTCTCCCGCGGTCCGTACACCTCCGCAATCGCGTCCCACTCCTCGCGCATCTGTTCGTCGTTACAGACGACCGTAATGTCGATGACGCCCTCGCTCGCGTCCTCTGATTCGTGGCCGAACGCCTCCCGAAGCACTTTCGTCCCGCGAATCGGCGTGCCGTCGCCGACCCACGCCTGTTCGAGGGCGTCCGCGTCGGGCATCTGGACGTACTCGTCGAGCGGCGGAACGCCCTGTCTCGACGGCGGACTGGCGTCTCTATCGGGGCTTCGGGTCGCGTCCGAGTCCGACAGCTCGCCTCGCTTGAAGTGGTCTATCGCGTCGCGGGTCTCGCGCATCTCCTCGGACTCGTCGTAGGTCGGCTGGGGCGGCGTCCGGAGAATCGAGAAGTCGTTAAGCAAGTACGGAAGGACCTCGACGTTCTCGGCGTCCGGTCGGACGTAGGTGACTCGGTGCCACTTCGGCATCGTCTCGGTCAGCGTCGAGTATGGGACCGAAAAGTACGCCTCCAACTGCTCTTCCAGCGGTGCGTCGTAGAGGGTCTCGAAGTCGAGATTTACGGACGGTTCGAGTTGTTTCCGGTTTGCCAGCTCGATGGGATAGAGTCCTTCGGTGCGGGTGAGACAGTCGAGGAAGAACGTCCGTCTGAGAGTCCGGACTACCTCGTCCTCGAACCCACCGCGACCGTCGAAACGGTGTTCGAATCCGCCGACGGTCAACCGCGGCGTCTCGCCCGGCACGACGTCCGCGCCGAAGTAGTAGGCCAGCGGTGCAACCGGGTAAATCGCATCGAGCGTCGGCGGAATCTCGATGGTGACGCCGGTATCGGGCACGTCGAGTTCGTCGGGAATCGACAGTTCGTCGCCGCGTTCGATTCGGGGCGGGTGTCCCCGGAGCGTCGGCCACGACCGCTCGCAAGTCGTCGTCTTGAGACCCGACCCGAACGTCGAAACCGCGGCCATCACGTCTTCGGGGTCGTCGGTCGTCGTGACGGTCGCTTCCGGCGACTCGTGAAACGACCGCACGCCGATTTCGACCGTCGCCTCGCGGTCGAACTCGAACCGCATCGATTCAGTGTCCGATTCGACGCTAATCCCGGCATCGACGCGAAGGTAGAGTTTGAGAGGAGCAGTAAGTTCGAGCAGATACTCGCCGGGCGGAAACTCGACCGATACGTCGTGGGCGAGGTCCGCGATTACCTCGTCGGCGGGTTGGCGGACGTAGGTCAGTACCATGTACGGCAGTCGAATGGCGTCAGTTTCGACCGCCGCCGCGGACGTGACCGGGAACCTGAACGAGTCCGGATCGGCGGACGCCAACTCGACCGGAGACTCCGTCAGGAAGATAAACCGGCGGGTCTCGATGGGGTCTACGACCTCGAATCCGGTGGAATCGTCGAGCGTGTCGAACCTCGGTGGCATCTACAACCTCCTGGGGACAACCTGTTTCCGGCGTGTGGCGATTCGGCTACGAAACATCTCGGCCGGGGGTACTCGAACTTTTCGCCTGTCAGAGGGGAACCCACGGCATGGTCGCGTCCGACTCGGGGAGGTGCCACCGCTCCTCGGCGCGGTGGGGTCGCGGCGAATCGCCAGACGAGTCGGTCGCACACTCGATCGTCGTTCGAAGCTCGACGACGGCGTCGAACTCCTCGACGAGTCCCTGACAGGTGTCGCTGTCGTAGGCTACCGGCAGGACGTAGTGGGCCATCGCGTCCCGGTCGTGGACGCGGTCGGTGACCGCGCGGAGGAATCGGCGCACGGCCTCGCGGTCGTAGCGGTCGAGCAGCGGTACGAGCGAATCGACCGACAGGCGGACCGACGCGGGGCGGTGGCTCCGAACGCCGAAGGCGTCGAGCGCCGAGACGAGTTCCCGCCGGAAGGCTTCGAGGTCGGCGTCGCTTACGTCCACTTCGGGGATGGCCTCTCCGAGGACGGTCGTCTCGGGCGCGGTGGTGTCGGCAGTAGGGGTGTCGGGTGCGGTGGTGTCGGGTGTAAGGTTGTCGTACGCGGCGGTGTCGGCGGTAAGGTTGTCGGGCGCGGCAGTGTCGGCAGTTCGCTGTGACCCGACGGCGTGGGTGACGATTTTCGTCGTCTCCGAGCGCGGGCGCGGCGCAACCTCGGCCGACGGAAGCCTGTCGCGGACGCTCTCGGGGGTCGCGTCGGTGAGTCCGAACACCCGCCAGCGACGCGCGTCGGCGTCGCCGAGCATGCTCTCGCTAGCCCGGGTGAAGAGTTCCCGGGGCACGTCACCGACGACCAGCAGATTACAGCCCTCGCGCTTGAGTCGCCGGAGTCGGGACTGGAAGACCGCGAGGTCCTCCTCGGACGTGTCGGCCCCGCATTCGTTTCCAGAACCGCTACCACTCATTTAACGGCAATTTACGGTTCACGGGTTATAAACTTTCGTCAATCGGCGGCGTTTATCCGAGCAGTTCCAGAAGCGGTCGAAAGGAAGACACGTCTGGAGTGGGCGCTGACGGGTCGGCATCGTCCGGGAGACTCGATTGACTTTTTGCCATCGGGCTACCAAGTCTAAGTCGTGACGGAAAGAGGCTTCACCACCGACGGCAGTTGGAACGCACTGTATCTGGACGGCGAGTGGGTCGAGGCGGACGACCGCGACACCATCGCGGTCGAGAACCCCGCCACCCGCGAGGAGATTACCGAGGTACCCGCGGCGACCGAGGAGGACGTGGACCGCGCCTACGAGGCCGCGGCCGAGGCCCAGGAGTCGTGGGCGGCCACGTCCGTCGAGGAGCGCAACGCGGTCATCGAGGACGCCATCGAACTGCTGGACGAGAAGCGCGACGAGATTCTGGAGTCGCTGGCCATCGAGTCCGGCAGCGCCAGCGCCAAGGCGTTCGCCGAGTGGCAGACCGCCAAGGGCCTGTGCCACCACTCGCTGGGCTTCGGCGAGCAGATGGGCACCGAGACCAGCGAGTCGATGATTCCCGGCAAGGAAAACGAGGTCGAGCGCGTCCCCGAGGGCGTCGTCGGCGTCATCTCGCCGTGGAACTTCCCGTTCAACCTCTCGCTGCGCGCCGTCGTTCCCGCGCTGGCGACCGGCAACAGCGTCGTGCTGAAGCCCGCGTCTTCGACGCCCGTGATTGGGGGCCTCCTCATCGCGCGCATCTTCGAGGAGGCGGGCCTGCCCGAGGGCGTGCTGAACGTGATTACCGGCCGCGGCTCGGACGTGGGCGACCGGATGGCCTCCCACCCGGAACTCGACGTGATGGCGTTCACGGGGTCGACCGAGGTCGGCAAGCGCGTCGCCTCGCTGGCGGGCGAAGCCCTCGCACTCCCCGCGATGGAACTCGGCGGCAACAACCCGTTCGTCGTCACCGAGGACGCCGACGTTGACGCCGCGGTCGATAGCGCGGTGTTCGGCTCCTTCCTCCACCAGGGCCAAATCTGCATCTCCATCAACCGCCACCTCGTCCACGAGGACCTCTACGACGAGTACGTCGAGAAGCTCGCCGAGCGCGCCGAGGCCCTGCCCATCGGCGACCCGCGGGAGCGCGAGAACGTCATCGGCCCGGTCATCGACGAGGGCCAGCGCGACGACCTGCTCGAATACGTCGAGGAGACCGTCGAACAGGGCGCGACCCTCGAAACCGGCGGCGAGGCCGACGACCTCTTCTTCGAACCGACGGTCCTCTCGGACGCCGAGAACGACATGGCCGCGGCCTGCAACGAACACTTCGGTCCGATTGCACCGGTCATCCCCTTCTCGGACGAGGACGAGGCGGTCAAACTCGCCAACGACACCGAGTACGGCCTCGCGGCGGCGGTCCACACGGGCGACCTCGACCGCGGACGCGACCTCGCCGACCGCATCGAGGCTGGCATGGTCCACATCAACGACCAGCCCGTCAACGAGGAGCCCGCCGTCCCGTTCGGCGGCATGAAGGCCTCGGGCATCGGCCGCTACGACGGCGACGAAATCTTCCACGAGTTCACCCAGACGAAGTGGGTGTCGGTCCAGAACGAGACGCGCGACTACCCCTTCTGAGACCACCTTTTGCGACCACCTTTTGCGACCACCTTTTTTCTTCGTCGGGTGTCCTCGGGCGTGACCTGCGGTCACGCCCTGCGGGCACCGCTCCTCGAAAAAATGTGGATCAAAAAAGGGCCGCTCGCTCGTCGCTTCGCTCCTCGCTCGCGGTAGAGAAGCTAGTTCGGTCCGCACCGCTCCGCACAGCACCGCGCCGCTCCGCAGGTGAGTTTTTCGGCGTCGTGAGCCGGTGAATCATCCACCCGGCGCGCGCTGGCGCGGCTTCATGCCGCGCCATCGGCGTGCGAGGGACGAGTGAGCGAAGCGAACGAGGAGGCTGGGGAGGACGAGGTGCGGTCGCGGGGCGGTTGCGGTGACTCCTCGGCTCAAGCCTGAAGCTAGCTTCTTCCGCTCTTCCGACTTCGTCTCGCGCTCCGGCAAGAAATCTCGCGCACATCCAAAATTCGTAGCAAAATTGGTGTCGAGGGTATTAAAGATAGGAACACAATTACTAAACAAATATTTCTAATTCTTAAACATAACTAAAAGTACCTACACCAGCACTCACAATCGCGCATCTTCAGACTCAAGTGACCGCCGCGACCAGACACCACCAATGAATCCCGTCTCCGACCCGTTTCGCGTCGCCGTCAAGGACAGCGCCCGCGAGGCCAACAGGGCCGTCCGGCGACTCGTGCGCGAGGAGGGCGACCGACTCGACTTCGACTCGAAGGCCGAGGCCCACCGTCGCGCCCGGAAACTCTCGGCCGACGACGAGACGGTCAAGGTTCAGCGCGCCGCGCCGAACGACCCCGACGAGGTGGACGGCTACCTCGTGGCGTGGCCCGAGCGCAAGCGGTGGGACCCCGAGGGGTCGCCGACCGAGGGGTTGACCTTCGACACCGAGGCCAACCAGTACGGCGCGCTCGGCGAGGCCGTGATTTTCTCGCCCGAGGTCAACCCGCCCCTGCTGACCCACTTCGCGCGAGTGGACGCCGACCTCGCCGAGCGCGAGGCCGACGACGTGCGCGTGGAACTCGACCGCGACCCGGACCCCGTGACCGTCGGCACGAGCAAGCGGTGGGAACCCGACTGCCGCGCGGTCGTGCGCCTCGGGCCGAACCGCCCGGTCCTGACCGAGTACTGGTGCGAGGTCAAAGCGGGCGACGGGTCGTTCGAGCGAAGCCAGCGCGAGGCGATGGCCGCGAAGGCCCGCGAATCGACCGTCCTCAAGATTCGCGTCGAGTTGGACGACCTGCCCGAGAGCTACACCGCGTGGGTCCGGAGAGTCGAACCCGGCGAGGGCGGCGGCGAGGACGAGTCGTATCGAATCAACGCGAGTCTCGGTGACTTCTCGTAGGACACCGTTTCTCAGAACCTGACACCGGAGCGGGCGATGAGAACGGAGTCGCCCTCCTCGGGCGTCCATTCGATTTCAATCGTCTGCCCGTCAGTTATCGAAGTTCCCTTTCCGCCGCTAATCGTCAGCGTATCGTCAGACTCTACGGTTTCCGTCCATTCGTTGACCTCCTCGTTGTACTTCGAGGCCGCGACGTCACCAGACTCGAAGGCGGTAGTTCCATCGACGGTGACGGTGAGCCGACTTGCGTCGATAGAATCGCCGCCGTGATGCGTGACGGAAACGCTGCCCACACCGTCCTGCTTCGTGTACTCGAAGGTGAACGAGGCCGCAGGACTGCTCCAAGCCGACGGTGACTCCGTTGCGTCTGCCGAAGTCTGTTCGTCATCGGAGCCGTGTCCACCCTCGGTCGTCGTTTCTCTCGCCGACGGCTCTGTCGTCCCTTTCGTTGCCGGTTTCGTCGTCTTCTCCGTCGTCGTGGTTCCGGACGCGCCGGTCCGGTCCGCGTCGCCGAGACAACCTGCACTCGTAGCGAGAAGGACCCCGGCTACGGCTTCGATATACTGTCGTCTGTGAGTCACGTCTTTGAAGCCGAAGACAGCGATAATTTGTCTTTTGGTTGACTCCTACCGCCGCGTCCCCGACCAGACCGTGAGGACTGCGACCGCGAGCGCGCCGACCAACCACCCCAGCAAACCGACGACGCTCGCCGCGGGGGAAGCCGCGGGCGCGCCCGACGCAATCCCGCCGACCACCGTCTCCAGCACCAACCCGCGGAAGGCGCTGTTCGGACTCAGCGCGAGGAGAACGTCGAGTCCGCCCTCGGGGACGATTCCGCCCGCGAGGCCCGCGACGATGCTCGCGTCGAACCCGACCACCAGCGCCACGCCGAGCGCGATGGCGACGACGAGGCCCGAGCGCGTCGTCCCGGCGGTCGTGGACACCGCCAGCGCCGCGGCCATCAGCACCAGCGCGAACAGCGACGTGAGCGCGACGAACCGCAGGTAGACCAGCGGCGAGTCGGTCGCGCCGTGGGAGGCGATGACCTGCGTCCCGACCCCGCCGAACGCGGGCACGAGGAGCGCCACCGCCAGCAGAGGCGCGACCACCGCGACCAACAGCGCCGCGGCGCGGCCCAGATACACCCCGACGACGAACGTCGCCCGCGAGACGGGGTAGGTCCGAATCACGTCGAGTTCGCCGCGCTCCTCGTCGCCGAGGACCGACCGGTAGCCAAAGGCCAGCGCCAGCGCGGGCACCAAGACCTCGACCGGCGTGAGGAGGTCGAGTACGAGGGGAACGTAGCCGATTGCGCCGGCGGTCCACGCCAGTACCGCCACGACGAGCGCGAACCCGCCGGACAGCGCGAGGAAGGCCCGCGTCCGGACGACGGTGTTCAGTTCCCGACCGACGACCGCGAACGCCCGGTCGAGCGACCGGCGATTCACTCGTCGTCACCTCCGGGGGCTTGGACGCCCGCGGACGGCGCGGCCGAGTCGGCCGCGCCGTCCGCGTCCGTTTCACCGACCGCTTCGCCCTCGCGGTCCGCTCCACCGATGCTGACCGCGCCCTCCTCGCCGCCCGTGAGTTCGAGGAAGGCCCCGCGGAAGTCCTCGGCCTCGGTCCGGGCCACGAAGTCGGCGGGCGACCCGGACATGACCACGTCGCCGTGGTCGAGCAGCAGCACGTCGTCGGCCTCTCCGGCCCCGGTCAGGTTGTGGGTCGCCAGCAGAATCCCCATCCCGTCGTCGGCGAGGTCCGCCACCACGTCGAAGACGTACTCGGTCATCCGGGGGTCCAAGTCGCCGGTCGGTTCGTCCAGCACGACCAGTCCGGGGTCGCCGAGGATGGCCTGTCCAACGCCAAGCAATCTCGTCATCCCGCCCGAGAGGGCGTCAACTCGTCGGTCGGGGACCTGCGACAGGCCGACGCGGTCGAGGACGGCCGACACGTCCACCTCCTTCTCCAGCAGGTCGGCGTAGAACTGAAGCGTCTCCTCGACGGTGAACGCCGGGCGGAAGGCCGGACTCTGGGGCAGGTAGCCGATTCGACGCCCGCTGTCGGGCGACCGCTCGATTTCCACCCGGCCCTCGTCGGGGTCCAGAAGTCCGAGGACCGCCCGCAGGAGCGTGGTCTTGCCCGACCCGTTCGGCCCGACCAGCGCGGTGACGGTCCCCTCCGCGAGCGAAAACGAGAGGTCAGAGAACACGTCCACGTCGCCGAACGAGTGGCCGAGACCCTCGACTTCGAGGACCTGCGTCTGGTTGCGTCCCTCCGATACCTCTCGCTCGCTTCCGGACTGAGTGTCGTCTGTCATTGCGCTCCTCCTGTCTGATTCGTCTCGGTCGCGTTCGTCCCACCGGTCTCCGCGGCGACGACCGCGGGCCGGACCGGGTCGGCCAGCGGTGCCTCGTCCACGACCCCGGTCGGCCGGAGGCCGGGGACGACGCCCTGAAGCGCCCGGAGCGCGGACAGCGCGGGCGAGTTCGCCAGCGTCTTCGCGCCGGAGACCTCGTCCACCCGGCTATCGACCGGGCCGCTGGGGTGGAAAGACCGCTCCAGCACGCCGTCGCCGTCGGTGTCGCCGCCGGGCGCGCCCGACCAGTAGTTGCCCCGACCGTCGGCGGTCCAGACCCGGAGGGGACCGAGCGTCGAGGAGACGTACTCGTCGTTGGCCGCGAAGTCGTTCTCGGTGACCAGATTGGTCGGAATGAGCGACGAGGCCCGGAAGCCCACGTCGTTGCCGACGACGACGTTGCGCTCGTAGATGGAGGTCTTGGAGGGCGCTTCGATGCCGTAGTGGTTGTTCACGACCACGTTCTGTGCGACGTAGGACGCCCGCCCGCCGACGTTGACCCCCGAGTAGCTGTCTCGGACCTCGTTGCCGACGATGAGGTTGCCCTCGGGCCGAGTCATCACGACCACGCCCATGTCGGCCCCCGAGACGGTGTTGTTCGCCACCAGCGCGTCCGAGGTGTACATCTCGTGGACGCCGAAGCGCATCCCCTCCTCGCCGACCATTCGGTTGTTCCGGACCACGATGCCGTCCGAGAGGTGGGTGTAGACGCCGTCGCGCCCGCCGACGAACGTCGAGTTCTGGACGACGAGTTGCGAGCGCATCACCATCACGCCCATGAAGCCCTCCTGCCAGTTGTCGCTCCCGTTGACTCGCACGTCGTCCACGACGGCGTGCTGGCTCCAGCGCACGACGACCCCGTTCGCCGGGGTGTCCACCGTCACGTTCCGGACCAGCGACTCGTTGGCCGAGTCGAGGGTGACGCCCGCGTCGCCGTAGCCGTAGCCGAGCTGGACGCGGTAGTCCCACTGGCCCGACCGCTCGGTCGAGACGTTCTCGGCCGAGAGGGTGCCCCCGACGCCGGAAATCCGGAGGTCGGCGACTGCCACGCGCGAGGAGATCGCGGTCACGACGGTTCCGTTCCCGTCACCTCGGAGGTGCGTCGCGTTTCCGGCACCCCGGAGCGTCAGGGGCTTGTCGATGGTGACGTTCGCGTCGTAGGTCCCCGGCGGGACACGGACAGTAGTATTGGGCGGGGCGGCCTCGACCGCCGCCGAGAGCGTCGGGGCGTCCTCGCCGACCACGACCGAGACCGGCCGGTCGAGGAGGTCCTCGGTCTCGGCGACTCGCTCGTCGGCCCACGAGTGGCGACTGGTGACCTCCTGCTGGAAGGCCTCGCGTGTCGCGGCCCCGGTTCCGAACGACATCGAGCGGACCGCGTCCCAGCGCCGAATCTCGCCGCCGTACTCGTCGGCGAACTCCTCGGCGGCCGACTTCGAGGAGTACGGTACAATTGATTCCCCCGCGGGCGTTCGGGCGCGACTCCCGACGACGAAGTACGCCTCCTCGGCGGCCACCCACCCGACGTAGGCCGAGGCGTCGTCGGGTTGTCGGAGGAACCCGTCGTCGCCGACCTGTAATTGGGCATTGGCGTAGTCGCTGACGTAAATCGTGAGCGGGACGCCGAACTGGCGGGCGTGGCCCTCGCGGCCGAGTTCGTCCACCAGCGAGGTGACGCCGTGGTAGCCGACGACGTAGCGATACTGGGAGTAGAAGACCTGCGCGCGCGGAATTTCGATGCCTCGCTCGCGGGCCTGCACGGTCCCGGCCGCCGTCATCCCCATGTCGATGGTGTCGGAGAACGGGGCGGGGTCGGGGCGCTGTGCGCCCACGTCCACGGCGAACGAGGCGCTACTCACCAGCAGGAAGGCGAACACGACGGCGAGGACGTGTTTCGGGTTCATCTCGGTTGGGTGACGACTGTCCGGAGTTCCCGGGGGAAAGCGTCTCGGGAGAGTGTAGACGCCGCTCCCTTTTACCCCCTTCTCTCGATTTTCAGTTCCTGAGAAATGGGCAAGGTGTATTGCTCCGCTGGCCCGAAGGCACGCACATGGACTCTCGGGACAGAAACGGACCTCGACACCACCACACGCCCGACCACAGTCACGACTGTAGCGGTCACAATCACGACCACGGCCACGACCAGACCACCAATGGTGGCACCAGCGAGCGACGCCGGAACGTCCTCCGGGCGGGCGCGCTCGGCATCACGGCCTCGCTCGCGGGGTGCCTCGGCGGTCTGACGGGAGACGGCGGCCAAGCGCCCGCGGCGGTCTCGCTCGCCGGAGGTCTCGCCTGCGACGTCTGCGGGATGGTCATCGAGAAGCACCCCGGCCCGAACGGCCAGATTTTCTACGCGGACGAGAGTCCCGAGGGCCACGACAACCCGGCGCGCTTCGACTCGCTCAAGCAGTGTTTCTTCCCGTACAAGCTCGAACACGACCAGATGGGCTGGAACCTCGACGCGGCCTACGTCACCGACTACTCGTCTGTGGAGTACGACGTCTCGACCCAAGGCGGCGCGACGACCATCTCCTCGTTCACGAAACCCGAGTCGTTCGCCCGCGCCGCGGACCTCAAGTACGTCGTGGACAGCGAGGTCGAGGGCGCGATGGGGCCGGACTTCATGCCCTTCTCCGAGGAGGACGACGCCCAGTCCTTCGCCGACGAGTACGGCGGCGAAGTCGTCGAGTACGGCGACATCGGCGAAGGCCTCATCGGGAAGTAGAGCCGCGCTCCCGCATCGCATCGGCGCTGACTTTCTCGACGGCTTCGTGGTCCACCTCGACCGCGACCTCGTTTCGGCGCATGAACGGCGGGGTCCACGGGTCGTCGTACTGGAGGAGCGTCGGGCGCGTCCGGGGTTCGATACCCCGCGCGTCGAGAGCGTCGAGGAGGGCGTCCCGGTGCTCGCCGACGCGCTCCTCGGTCGCGTACCACGAGAAGGACTCGACCGCGAGCGTCCGGGGCGGCTCGACCGCCAGTCGGACCGCGGGATTGGTCGGAATCGGCGCGTCGCCGGGACCGTAGTCCGCCGGGAGGTAGAACGCCATCGTGACCTCGCCCGCCGCTGACCGGGTACGAACCGGCGTCGTCATCGAAATCTCCTCGCTCCCGGGGTTGACCCCGCTCCGCTGGGTCCGGACCGGCGCGGTCATCGGGAGTTTCGCGCCCTGCGTCGCCACCGGCGAGGTCATCTCGACCTCGTCGCCGGACTCGTTCTCGCCGGAGATGTACCGGAACAGCCGGTTGAACGCCTCTCGCTCGTCCTCGGCGGTGGTCTCGGCGAGGACGAGTCGCGGGTAGCGCCGGAGTTCGACGCCGTCGAACTCCGCGACCGCCTCGTATGGGACCTCCTCGGTCGAGCGGTCCACGTAGGCCCCCCAGCCGACCCACGCGGTGAATAGTGCGCCCGCAGTCCCGAGTAGTGCCTTGGTTCGAGTTCGCATAGGTGCGGTACGGCGCAGATAGGCAAAAGTCCGCGTCCCGCATTCGTCTCTACTGACGTGAAATCTATCACACGAGGACAGTCGTCGTCCGGGTGTACTTCGGCTTCGGTATGCGTCCAAAAAAAAGGGACGACTTGAGGGCTACTCGGGAATGAGGTACTCCGGATTGCAGGAGGCCGTCGGGGTAGTGTGGTACAGCGTCTGGTTCGTTATGCCGTCGATAGACTTGAACCCGAACTCCGAGGAGGCATCGAGAATCTGGTTTTGCCACTCTGAGGCCTTGGCCTGGTTGTAGATGTCGATGCGGGCACCAGCGGCAGTTTCCTGTGAATCCGGCAGACCAGCGTCGTAGGAGTCCATCGGAATGTGCCAGTCGACACCGTCGTAGTTGGCGGTGTCCGTCACGCTACCGGAGTCACCACTAAGCTTCATCTCGATAGCCGCCTTGGTCATCGAGAGATACGGGTCGAGTCCAGCGATAACGTCGAACGCGTCACCGACTTCGCTGGGGAGGTTGAAGTCCCCGCCGGAACTCATCTCGTCCTCGGTCGGGCTGGGCGCGCTGAATTTCTGGTAGAAGTCGTCGTGAGGGTTTGCGATACCGAAGTTCGCGTACCGGGGATAGTAGGCCTTGTACGAGTCGTCCGGGACGGGGTCGAAGTAACCCTCGAGATGCCAGCGGTTCGTGTCCTCGTAGTGAATCTCGTCGTAGGGGAGTTCGAAGCCCGAGACGTTGTCGAAGCCGTGGACGGCGAACTTGTACGTTCCGCCGTCGGTAGCATCGACCGAGTCACCGTCGAGGGCACCGACATCGACTGACACCATTATTTCCACCTCTCGAGACTGCTGGTCAGTTCATCGACGATGTCGCTCTCGCTCTGGCCCGATTCCTTCCGCTGGAGGATGAACCCTCGCTTGGGAGCGTTCACACCGTAGTCAGTGATGCCAGAGATGTTGCCACCGTCAACAGCGGTCGCGTACACCTGTAGGGGCTTGTTGTTCCGTTCGTGTTCACCACGCTTCTGGAACGCGAAATCGCTAAGCGTGGCATTCGCGTGTTCGTTGTGCGCGACGTTCGTCGCTCGCTGGTTGATGGAGAACGACTGACCGTTGAGGTCCACCTTACCGACTAGGTTCTGGTGGCGCTCGGTGATTCGGCCAGACGCCGTGCCGCGGTAGTCCTTGGTCTGGGGGTCGTAGACGATTCCGACGTATTCGTTCGAAGGCTTCGCTGCACCGACTCGAGTAACGAGTCCGGAGCCGAAAAGAGCCGCCGAACCCGTCTTCAGGGCAGCGCGCCTTGTTTTCGAGATGTCTTGAGACATCATTTTCTCCAACGAATGTATGAAATAAGTATATTTCTGAAGAATACTGGTAATTAAAATAATCTGGAAATAGAAATATATTTTATCTATATATGTATTAGGGATGTTATTTTGATACGGGCGAAGCTAATTCATCCACGGCTAACCTCGTTTAGAACGCTTCTAACTACCAAATAGAGTAGTTGGAAAGAGACGGTGTGCAGGCAGCCAGGTGAAAGTAAATAGAATAAACCATAAATTCTGTCCGGTTCTAATTTTTTCGATGATGGGGGAACCCCACAAGATTCATATCTGAAGGGTCAGTCGTGAACACTAATGTCCCCATCGTCCCGACGCGAAGTCCTCCAACTCGGGGGAACTCTCGCCGCCGCATCGCTAGCTGGCTGTTCGTCCCTTCCGTTCACCGACCAGCGACTCACGCTAACAGTGCTTAACTTCGATTCGTCCCCACACTCGCTAAGGGTCGAACTTCTCCAAACGAAGAACCACGAATCGGTATACCAGAAGAAATTTCAGCTCGAACCGCCGACCGGAGACGACGCGGCGTCCGAGATACAGAAATCCGAAATCGCCGAGAGTCGCGCCTACCTCGTTCGCGCGTCGCTCGACGATGTGGGCAAGTCCCACTACCACTTCGTCCCGAATCCTGACTGTCAGGGCACGGATAACCCCGACGAAATCGTCGTAGAAGTCAACCAACGCGACGACAGCGAACGCCCGTACATCACTTTCCTCCGGAACGGAACAATTCGGTGTAGCTGAGACCGAGGCGGCCGACGCCGAAACGAAATCCGCCATCACGGGCGCTGGCTTCGGGTGTCAGCACGCGACCTGACCCGCAGAGCTCGGCCGAATCACTTCGACGTATTTTTAGGCAACATCCCCCTTCTTACCCGTATGGCAGACTTTCAGGTCGTCGTCGCGGACCCCGACTCCGGGGCGACTTACCAGCGCGACGTGGACGGACAGGACGCGAACCGATTCCTCGGCAAAACCATCGGCGACGAGGTAGACGGCGGCGCGCTCGGCCTCGACGGCTACACGGTCGAGATTACCGGCGGCTCCGACTTCGCCGGTCGCCCGATGCGCGGCGACGTCGCGGGTCCGAACCTCAAGGAAGTCCTCCTCGACGGCGGCGTCGGCTACGAGCCGTCCCGCGACGGCGAGCGCAAGCGCATCACCGTCCGCGGCGGCGAGGTCAGCGACGCTGTCGCCCAGCTCAACGTCAAAATCACCGAGACCGGCGACGGCGACGTCGAGGAGCTCCTCGGCGAAGGCGGCGACGGCGACGAAGAGTAGATTTCGACCGTAGACGTTTTCTCTCTCACCCTCTTAGCGCCGACAGTATTCGTCATGGCCGACCGCATCTCTAGCGACCACTCCTCGCTGACGACCGTCCGCGCGACCCTCGTCCGGAGCGGCGGACTCGACCGCCCGAAGGTAGAGATTTCCGCCGAGGACGCCGAGAAGTTCCCCGACGGCGAACTCGTCCGCATCGTCGCCGACGACACCGAGTACCGCGCGCACATCGAGTCGCCGCTGACCGCCGAGGGCCGCGAGATTCGGGGCCTCTACGAGTCGCCGACGCTGGCTCGCAACCCCGAGGACGGCGAGAACCGACTCGAAGACTGGGCCGACGGGACCGACGTCGAGTTCGGCCAGTCGGTCCTCGTGGACGTCATCGAGGCCGGATTCAAGTACGGCCTGCGCGAACCCGGCGAGCGCGCCTTCTACGAGGCCACCGAGTCGCCCGACGACAGTCTGGCTAATATCGCCGAACAACTCGACGGGTAGGCCACGGGAGATTTCCCGTCTCGCCCGACGGGGGCAGAGACGTTTTGCCGCGTGCCACCATGCAACAGGTATGGGGGTTCGAGACGAGGCCGAGCGCGTCGTCAGAAACTCGTGGCGAGAGGTGCAGGCCGAAGACATCACGTTCATGGCCGGGAGCATCGCCTACCACGCGTTCGTCTCGATGCTCCCTCTGCTGGTCTTCCTGCTCGTTGTCCTCTCGGCGGTCGGCAACGACGCGTTCACCGCCGAACTGGTCGATGTCACCGAGCAGTTCCTGACGCCCTACGCCCGCGACCTGCTGGTCGAATCGCTCGACGTGACCTCCGCGAGGACCGGCGTATCGCTTCTGGGCGCGGTCACCCTGCTGTGGGGCATCTCGAAGATTTTCCGGAGCCTCGACATCGCGTTCTCGAAGATTTACGACTCCCAGCACCGGACGACGGTTCTGGACCAAGTCGAGAACGCGCTGGTCGTCCTCTTCGGCCTCGTGGTCGCGGTCCTCTCGTTTCTCGCCGCCGGAACGATATTCTCGCTGTTTCCGGACCTGCCATACCTGCCCGTTCTGAATCCCCTCGTGCTACTCGCGGGCCTCGGAGTCGCGTTCTTCCCGATTTACTACGTCTTTCCCGACGTGGACGTGACGCCCCGAGAGGTCCTGCCCGGCGTGATCTTCGCCGCGCTCGGGTGGACCGCGCTGGAGGCCGTGTTTCAGGCCTACGTCTCGTTCGCGGGTCGGTACGAGGCGGCCTACGGCACCCTCGGGAGCGCCTTCCTCCTGCTCATCTGGCTCTACTTCAGCGGCCTCATCCTCCTGCTCGGCGCGGTGGTCAACGCCGTCCTCGCGGGTCGGACCGGCGACCGGAACCCCCTCGACGAGACCGTGGCCCGGAGAGACCGCGAAGCAGCCGAGAGATTCGAGACCAACACCGAAGTCGACGGCGGTGGGGCCGCGACCGACCGCGAGGCGCTCGAACACTCCTATCGGGAACTCGGACGGGCCTACGAGCGACTCGACGCCGACGGACGGCGACTCGAACGCCGGGTCGAGCGACTGGAAGCCGAGAACGACCGGCTCGAACGCGAGAACGACCGCCTCAAGCGCGAGAACGTCGACCTGATGCGGCGACTGGCCCGGCGTCGCCAGTCGGTCTGGGAACGGGCGAAGCAGTGGGTGTTCGGCGAATAGGAAACCGAGAGGTGAATCGAGAGAAGAAAACCGGGACAGGGAAAGCCGTCAGTCCGCGTAGAACGCGGTCAGCATCTGCTCTAACTCGGACTCGCCGTCACTCTCCTCGGAGACGTTCGGTTCGTCTTCGTCCGAGAGCGGGTCCGCGGGGTCACGTGCGGAAGGCTGGTCGCATGTCACGTTTGGAATCCATCGGAGTGTAGAGACTCTGGTAACTTTAGTATGTTGTGGTGATTTTGTGCATGGGAATTACTGTCACTAGATGCGGAAAATAACGGAGGAGAGCGAGAGCCGAGGAGAGAGGAAGCGTATCGGTCTTTCAGGCGTTCTGGACCTGCTGCAGCACTTCGGGGGCCTCCGCTAAGGCCTCGTCCAGTTTCTCGGCGTCGGGGCCGCCGCCCTGCGCGAAGTCCGGCGGGCCGCCGCCGCCCCCGCCGACCTTGCGGGCGAGTTCGCCGACGACCTCGCCAGCGTTGACGCCGACGCCGTCGGGCACCGCGACCACGAACGTCGCGCCGTCGGCACCGCTTCCGATGACCGCGATTTTGCCCTCGTCCGCGAGGGCGTTGGCGGTCGCCCGGAGTTCGTCCATGTCGGCGTCGAGGCGCTGGATGACCGCGGTCGAGTCGCCGACCTCGACCTCCTCGCCGCTGCCGCCGCCGGAGGCCCGCGCCTCGGCGAGTTGCTCCTTGAGGTCCTCGATTTGCTTGCCCCGGTCCTTCCACTCGTCGAAGAACCGCTGGGCGGTCTCGGGGACCTCCTCGGGGGCCACGTCGAGGATGTCGGCCGCCTCGGCGAGCGCGGTCTCGGTGCGCTGGGTGGCCTCGATGGCGGCGTCACCGGCCGCGAAGGTGAGTCGCTCGACGCCGTCCTGCACGCGCTCGGTGTTCAGAATCTTGATGGTGCCCACGTCGCCGGTCCGGCGGACGTGAGTGCCACCGCAGGCCTGCACGTCCTCGGAGACGTGGATGAGCCGGATGTTCTGGCCCGCCGGGATGCCGCCCTGATAGAGGTCGAAGCCGTACTCCTCTTCGGCCTCGTGGCGGTTGGGCCACTCCTGTTGAACCGTGGTGTTCTCCATCACGAGTTCGTTGGCGACCATCTCGATCTTCTCTTTGGTCTCGCGGTCGATGCGCTCGTAGTGGCGCACGTCGATGCGAGAGCTGTCGATGCCCTTCTGGGCACCCGCCTGCCGGACGTGTTCGCCCAGCACCTCGCGGGCCGCGTGGACGACGAGGTGAGTCGCGGTGTGGTGGCGCATCAGGCGGCGGCGGCGCTCGCGGTCGATCTTCCCGCGGACGATGTCGCCCTTACCGAGTTCGTCGTCGGTCCGGTGGAGGATGACGCCGTCCTCGATTTGCACGTCGCTGACCTTCACGCTCGTATCGTCGGTGGTCAGGGTCCCGCGGTCGGCGGGTTGGCCGCCGCCCTCGGGGTAGAACATCGTCTGGTCCAGCACCACGTCGTACATCGTCTCGCCGTCGTCGCCTTCGCCCTCGCGCTCGAACACGTCGAGGACGACGGCCTCGAAGTCGGTGCCGTACTGGTCCTCGTAGTACTGGCGCTCGGTCTTCGGGAGGTCGGCGAGGCGGTCGTCCTCGTCTTCTTCCTCCTCAAAGGCCTGCCCGCCGTCGTGGCGCGAGGCGACGACGCTGTAGAAGTCGTCGGGGACGTCGACCTCGGTGCCGAAGTCTGCGGCTATCTCCTCGACCATGTCGGGTTGGATGCCGTGGGAGTCGTAGAGTTCGACCAGTTCGTCGGTCGGAATCGGCTGGCCCTTCTCGGCGTACTCCTTGGCGAGGCGCTCGACCCGACGACCGCCCTGTTCGAGCGTCTCGCGGTACTTCTCGACCTCGGTCCGGACGATGTCGCGGATGGTGTCGCGGTTCTCGTACTCCAGTCGCTCGGCCTGCATGTCCACGAGTTCGTCCAGCGGGGCGTCCACGCCGACGTTGTCACAGAGGCGCTTGGTCCGGCGCAGGACCATCCGGGCGAGGTAGCCCGTGGCGACGTTGCTCGGGACGATGCCGTCGCCGAGCATGTAGGCCAGCGTCCGGCAGTGGTCGGCGATGGCGTAGATGTCTTCGAGGGGTTCCAGCAGGTCTTCGAGGCGGGACTTGGAGACGTCGAGTTCGCGGGCGATGTTGTCGCGGGCGGCCTCCATGTCCTCGGCCTCGTCGATGTCCATGTGACCGGCGAGTTTCGAGGCGCGGTGGACGAGTTTCTCCTCCTCCTCGGAATGCTCGATACCGGCGTTGTCCTTGAGGAAGGCAATCATCTCGGGGTAGACCGCCTCGTAGACGGTCGGCGTGCCCTGAGAGACCCACGTCCAGCGTTCGAGGCCGTAGCCGGTGTCCACGATGTAGGTGTCCATCTTCGAATACCGGTTGCCGTCCTTCATCTCGTAGTCGCCGTCGGGGTCCGCCTCCATCGACATGAAGACCAGCGTGGCGAGTTCCGCGCCCTTGTAGATGACCTCGATTGCGGGTCCGGCGTTGCCGCCGCCGACCCACGGGTCCTCGATGTAGGTGATGTCTTCCAAGTCGGCCCCCATCGACTCGAAGAACCGGTCGCAGTACTCGACGGTCTCGTCCTTCCAGTAGACCTCGCCGGAGTAGGCGTACTCGTCGCCGACCTCCTCGCGGGCGTTGAAGGCGTGGTGGGCCATCATCTCGAAGGCCATCGTGTGCCGTCCGGTCTTGCCCACGTTGTCGATGTCCTGCATCCGGATGCAGGGCTGGCTGATGGTCAGCGGGTTGGCGGGCGGCGGGGTCTGGCCCGACGTGACCAGCGGCTGGAAGTCGTAGATGGACGCCTGCGTGAGCAGGACGTCGTCGCGCCAGCGGTTCGCCGCGACCGGGTAGGGTTCGATTCGCTCGTGGTCGTTCTCCTCGAAGAACGAGAGGAAGGCCTCCCGCATCTCTTCGAGGGTGTACTCGTCGGGGAATCCGGGGTCGTCGATGAACTGGTAGTTCTCGCAGGGCGGTTCGCCGCAGGTCTCTCGGCCGGTGTCGCGCGTCCAGAAGAAGTCCCCGCAGTCGGTACACTCCTTCCTGACGAATCCTTCCTCCTCGAAATAATCGAGGCGGTACTCCTCCTCGAGCTCGCTCATATTATGCGTAATTCGCCAACGAACGGGTAAAACAGTTCCGCAAGTCAGCCACGGCGTCGGTTACGGCAAGACCTCGGTGAGAGTGCTACTCAAAGCCGCTACTTATTTGTCTTGGGAACGTTAGCTTAGTATCATAACGGAGCAACCGCCAATCCCCAAATCGACTATCGTCCCTCTCACCCTGCTCTACACCCAACACCGGTCGAGTGTCGATGGGGCGACGCGGTTCCAAAAACTCGTTTTCCTCGCACAGCTGGAGACGGACCTTCCGGAGACGTACACCTACCATGCGGACCAGTTCGGTCCATTCTCACCGCAGTTACACTCGGACTTAGACGAACTCGCACAGCGGGGATTTCTCGAACGAAACGAACAGACGAACGAGGTCGGTAACACGAAATACGTCTATTCGATTACTCCTGATGGAATGGCAGTCGTTCGAGGATTGTTGGACCGGAGAGACGGAATATCGAAGGTTTTCGAGAAGCTACAGGATGTCAAGAAGCAATACAACGACGAGCCGTTGCAGGAGCTACTTCGATACGTGTATCGGAGGTATCCGTCGTACGCGACCGAGACAGAACTCGACACGGACCGTCTGTTCGACCCGGACACACACTCCCAGTTTCTCGACCCCGATTCTGACGACCAGTACGTCGGGACAGCACCGGGAGAGTGGAAAGAAGTGAACTCATCGGCAGAGGATATTTTCTCGATTTGAGGATGGGAGGCATAGGTAACGAACGGCGGCCGCCCGAAGATCGCCTTTGGGGGCCGACCGCGCCATCCTCTACCTCGAAGCTCCGGTCATGACGTTAGCTGACCTCGATGGGTCACGTGAGCAGGATTTCCGCAGCGAAGCCCGGAAGTTCCTCGATTCCCCGGCGGCGGCGTTCGACAAGCATCCTGACGACTACGTCGGTCACATCCGAGAACTAGGGTCGAAGACGCGAGGTTTCGCAACGTGGTGCCAGAGTCCAGAGATGAATCGAGAACTCTGCGTCGTCCACGAAATCTACCGAAAGGAGAACGAGAGTGATTTCTGGCCGGACCTCGAAGACTACAATGCAGAAGGTCAAACGTTCGCAACGAAGTTTGACGAGTTGGAGTCGGACAGCTATGGCGAGTGGATCGACTCCCTGCGGTCGCGTTCTGGTGTGGAAGTCGTCACCAACGAGTAACGACTCTTACGAACGAAATTGTCAGCGCAACGAATAGTCCGTCTCAGTTCAGCGCGTACCCCTCGAACAGCGTCCTCTTTCGACGGCTTCTGAGAATACGACACCGAACGCTCCTCTCTCCGTCTCCGCGACTACCACGAAGCTACAAGAGAGAAATAAAAATATGCCTTTCAGTACACTTTTTATTGTCTAAAAAACGAGTTACATGTCTTTCGTCACTCAGTCCACCGTGAACTCCTCGAACGCTCGCGTCGCGTACCGGAAGGCGACGACAGGCCCGACGACGCCGACCAGCACCCCGAGTCCGGCCCCGAGTACCGTCACGGCCACCTGTGAGAGTCCGACCAGCGCGGCGACGAATCCCGCAATCGGCGGAACCAAGCCGACCACCGCGCCGACCGCCCCGCCCAGCAGCGCGATGGAGTAGGCCGCGAACGCGCCCTTGCTCGGCATCGTAATCTCCCGGCTACGGAACACCTCGACCGTGCCGAACCGCGGGAAGAGGACGCCGATGCCGACCGCCAGCATCGCACCGACGACCACGAGGAGCGCGCTCACGAGAGTCAGCGTGACCCACCGCACGGGGTCGAGTGGACTCAGCACGCCCGCCAGCGCCACCGTCGCGGTCACGACCGGGACGCCCACCAGCGCGGCAGACAGGACGTGGCCGACGACGAACTGTCTGCCCGAGACGCCCGACAGCAGGGTCGCGGGCAGGACCGCGCCCTCGTCGCCGAGGGGGTTCAAAACCATCGCGCCGACCGCCCACGCGCCGTAGAGCGCGACCATCGCGGGCAGAGTGGTCGGCACGCCGCTCTCGAAGGCCGACCGGAGCGGCGCGTAGAGGAAAAACAGGGGGTAGGCCACGTAGAGGAGTCGAATCGGCGCGCGCTTGGCCCGCCGCCACGCCGCCAGCGTGACGGTTCGCGTGGGTCGGGAGAGCGCGCCGCCGAACGCCGAGAGCGCGCGCTCGCCGAGGCTCGCGCCCGCTCCGCCGGATTTGGGTGGGGTCGGGGTACTGTCGGCTGTCGAACCGGGCGCACCCCCACCGGTCATCCCACCGGGCGCGGCCCCCTCCGCGCTATCTGCGCGTGCTTGCGTCTCCGATTCGTCGTCCTCCTCGGCCTGCGCACGGTCGGCGTACCACAGCGTCGTCGCCGAGCGAATCCCGACCGCCGCGAACGCCGGGAGCAAAACTGCGGCCAGCGCCACCGCGCCGAGCGCGTGGAGTGGGACCGCCTCGACGCCCGGCAGGCCCAGCAGGGCGGCGTCGCCGAACCACGCCAGCGGCGTGCCCCGGAGCGCGCGCTGGAGGAAGGCGACCACGTCGTTGAACGCTTGGGACGTGACCGCGAGGAAGTAGAGGCCGAACGCGACCACCAGCAGGGCGGTCTTGTGGCGAGCCAGCCACGGCGACCGGAGCGTGACCCACTTGACGCCGACCCCGACCGGAAAGCCGATGGAGAGCGCCACGGCCAGCAAAATTCCGGCGGTCGCGGGAATGGCGACCAGCGGCGTAACTGCGCCCGAACCGACCGCGAGCGCGGTCCCAATCGTGAACGCCGGAATCGCAGTCACCATCGCCATCCGGGCGTACTCCGCCAGCAGGAGGCCGAGCGCGGCGTCTCTGGCGGGCACGGTGGTCAGAATCCCCGCCGGCGAGTCGAGTTCGCTCTTGCCGCCCGCCGAGCGCGCCGCCGCCAGCGCCGCGACGCCGACCCACCCGACCGCGGTCCCGCCCCGGACCAAATCGAGGAGCGGGAACTCGAAGGGAATCGTCGGGAGCGACCGACCGAGGCGGAAGGCCAGATAGCCGCCGCCGACCGTCGGCAGGGCGACCCAGAACAGAAGCACGATTCCGAACGCGAGGGTCTTGGAGCCGGTCGAGCGGACCGTCCGGACGCTCCGACGGACCTCGACGCGGGCGATTCGAGTCGCGTGCGAGAGGTCGGGGAGCCTCATCGCGGGCGCTCCGACTGCCCCCCGGCGTTCGCCCGCTCGCCGAACTCGGTCGTCTCGCCCGGACGCTCGCTGGTCACTTCGAGGAAGACCTCTTCGAGCGTGGACTCCTCGCCCGACTCGGCGCGGTGGGTCAGCGACTCGGGCGACCCCTCGGCGACGAGTCGCCCGTCGTGAAGCACCCCGACGCGGTCGGCCAGTTCCTCGACCACGGGGAGGATGTGCGTCGAGAGGAAGACGGTCATCCCCTCCTCGCGGAGTTCCGAAATCAGGTTCCGGACGGTCCGGGCCGCGCGGGGGTCCAGCCCCGAAGTCGGTTCGTCCAGAAACAGCACGTCGGGGTCGTGCAACACCGCTTGAATCAGCGCGGTCTTCTGCTTCATTCCCTTCGAGTACGTCGAGATGCGGTCGTCGGCGTCCCCCGCGAGGTCGAATCTCGCCAGCAGGTCCCGGATGCGCCCGTCGGCCTCGCTCTCGGGCAAGTCACGGAGTCCCGCGACGTACTCCAACTGCTCGCGCCCGGTGAGTTCGTCGTAAATCGGCGGCTCCTCTGGCAGGTAGCCCAGATGGCCGACCACCGCGTCCCGGTCGGTGATGGACTCTCCGGCGACCCACGCTTCCCCCGACGAAGGCCGGGTCAGCGTCGTCAGCATCTGCATCGTCGTGGTCTTGCCCGCGCCGTTCGGCCCGAGGAAGCCGAAGACCTCGCCCCGAGCGACCGAAAACGAGAGGTCCCGAACCGCCGCCTCGTCGCCGTACCGCTTGGTCAGCGACTCGGTTCGGATGGGCGACTCGGCTCGGGTGGGCGACTCGGCAGCATCGGGAGCGTTCGGCCCGTGGCTCATACGCTCTCCTTCGCCGACGAGCGACAAAAAACTGGTTCGCGCCAGCGTCGTCGGCCGCGGTTTCAGCCGACCGCAGTTTCGGTCGGCCGCAATCGTTCGTCAGTCGTCCGCGACGGACGCGGCGTCGTCCATCGCAGACGCTGGCGAGTCCGACCGAGCGCTGAGCGGTTCGGACCCGCAGTTCACGCAGGCGTAGCTGTCATCGACGGTTTTGACGACGGGCGCGTTGCACTCGATACACTTGAGCTTCGCGTCCCGTACCTGTCGCGGATAGCGTCCCATGATGTACTCTCAGACGGGTACGGCGGTCCGGAGTATAAGCCAGACGGCCGTTCGAAACAGTTTCTCGGGATAATGCGGCGTTTCCCGACGCGAGCGAACGTTTCGACTCGCCGGAAAACGCCGAGACCGACGAAACGGCCGATTGTTATCGGGTCAGCCTCGCGCTAACGGTCCCACGGGCGGTCAGCACGGGGCAGTCAGTGGTCTTCGAGCGAGAGCGACGCCAGCAGGGCCTCCAACTGGACGCGCTCGTTGGCACCCTCGCTGATTCGGTAATCGACCTCGCCGACGCGGTCCATCAGGCGGACGGTCGCCTCGTCGTCCAAGTCGAACTCCCAGACCGACCGGTGGAGTTGGTCGATGATGTCGCCACCGGCCATCCCCTTCTCGGTCAGCATCTCGTCCAACTTGTTGCGAGCCTTGCTGAACTCGCCGTCGATGGCGTGGCGGACCATCGTCTCGATTTCCTCGGGCCGGGCGGTGCTGGTGATGGAGAAGACGGCCTCCTCGTCCACGACCTCGCCCATCACGGCCGCGGCCTGCAGCGCGTTGATGGCCTTGCGCATGTCGCCGTCGGCGGCGTAGACCAGCGCGTCCACGCCCTCCTCGGTGGTCTCGATGCCCTCCTGCTCGGCGATCTTCCGGACCTGCGAGGCGACCCCCGAGTCCTCGATGGGACCGAACCGGAAGGTGGCGCACCGCGACTGGATGGGGTCGATGATCTTGCTGGAGTAGTTACACGAGAGGATGAACCGAGTGTTGTTCGAGAACTGCTCCATCGTCCGGCGCAGGGCCGACTGGGCGTCAGACGTGAGGCTGTCTGCCTCGTCAAGAAAGATGATGCGGTAGTTGTACCCGCCGAACGACGACCGCGCGAAGTTCTTGATGCGGTCCCGGACCACGTCGATGCCGCGCTGGTCGGAGGCGTTGAGTTCGAGGAAGTTGCTCTCCCAGTCGTCGCCGTAGAGTTCCTTGGCGATAGCGACCGCCGAGGTGGTATTATGCATCACCGTCGGAACAGTTCCTGCCACGTAGTTTCGGGTTTCTGGGACGGTAAGGTCGTAAACCCGACGTTCATCAGTAACCGACTTGACCGACTCGACGGTATCGTAGTAGAGGTTAGCAGTCGCTATCGTATTTAGGGCGTGAATATTTTCGAGGACAGATTCTGAGAGCATCTCCGATGCCACATCTTGAACTCGGTCGGTAATCGTCGAGAAGCGAGAGAGCGAGGTCAGGTCGTGGCCTTCGTTTTCGAGAAGGTTGATGACATCTGTACCGCGTAATTGAGTTCCGTCTGCGAGATGCTCGTACGGAACGTTTAGTTCCTCGACAGCAGTCGTTAATTCGTTCTGTAGCCGTTCGACTGGGGGTTCGGTTTCGAGTGACTCTACCTCCACCAGCAACTGGCCGGTCCGCTCTGCGGTCGGCGTCCGACGGCCGTCGGCGTATTCTAAGAGGTAATCAGAACGAATCCCCGTCTCGGATTCGACTTCTTTCCGCGTTTCAAGTGGTTCGAGTTGCTCTCTTTCGCCGACCCACGTTGCAGGCGTTTTAGCGACTGCATCGACCTGCGACGAAACCTCGTCGAGTCGCTGTAGTACCTCCTGTGCAGTTTCGAGCTTCGTCGCCGCCGCGTCCAGTACACGGTTGAGGTCCTCCAGATAGTTCTCGCGCCCCGGGCTCTCGGGATTCAGCGTTTCCGTGAGTAACGCTCCCTTCTCCAAGTAAAGTTGTTCTGAGAGCTCGTCCACGGTGTCTTGGACGACCATCGTGTCATGATTCGGGTTTCGGCTTTTCGCCACAGCGGAACGTAACCGAGACGCCTTCTCGTCCATCGTGAATCCGACGGCTTCCTCGAACCGAGCGAGGTTTCGCCCACCAGAGACGTAGAGGGTGTGGTACTCACTTCGG
Source organism: Halorussus ruber (assembly GCF_004765785.1). Lineage (GTDB taxonomy): Archaea > Halobacteriota > Halobacteria > Halobacteriales > Haladaptataceae > Halorussus > Halorussus ruber. The sequence continues at coordinate 174,248 of NZ_ML219768.1, forward strand.
GAGTCACTGCCGTTCGTCGCTCGCTTCTCGTCGGTTTTCCGACGGCTGGGAATGCCAAAGCTAGCGAGTAGATACGATAGAAGCGTTATCAACTGCTCGTCTTTCTGTGTGAGTTCGATAATGCCGTTCTTCGTGACGTGTGCTTCCGAGTCGAAAACCGACTGGAGGAAGGCCGCTCGACTCTCTTCGTCGGCAGTAACGAGTGAAGACCCGATTCCCTCTGTGTCACTTTCGGACGAGAACACGTCGAAGCACGAGTCCAACAGATGTGTCACGGTGCGAGTGTTGACCTCTCTATACGGAACGCCTTTTTGAGTTCCCTCCGTTACGTCGGTGTCGAACACGTCGGTTGCTGAGCGTTCGAATTGCCGGAGCAGTTCTTCGTCGGAGTTGTAGAACTTTATTCGGCCGTTCTCTATCCTCGCCTCACTAACTGCGAGTCCGACAAATCGCGCCAACTCCGGAGTGGCGGACCAAGGCGGATTAGCTGGCGGAGAGCGTTGGTTGTATCGCGTGACGTACTGGACTTTCCGGACGTGTTTCTGTAGTTCGCCGAACGAACAATCGAGTTCACGGAGGAACGAAAGCGAGCAGATCGTCTCTGTGGCATCCAGATCGATATCCTCGGCTTCCCGTCGATACGCCTGAACGGTCTTTCGCGGTATATCTACGTTGTCCGCTATCGTTTCGACACTCTCTCCTCGCCGAAGCCTGCGGAATACACGCTTTTTCGTTCCGACCCAGTTCTCTTCGGCCGGGATTTCGTGTTCGGCGGCGAACTCCTCGGTGACATGAACGAGCGTTCGTTCGCCGTTCATCTCCTGTAGCCAATCGAGATTCTCTCCCGGCTCTGGGGTCGGGATACGAAGCGGCCGAGCAATACGGTCTCCTTCCTGCAAGTTCTCTGCCTGTTTCCATTCCAGACCGTTCTCGGTGAGAACTGACAGCCGATGCTCCGGCGTTACCGTCATCTCAGACCCATCGCGGGTGTCGATTTCCATCAATTCGGCTGTCTGCTTGCCGAAGACGTGAGATGGTTCCGTGTACTCGAAGCCGTTTTCTTCGTCGAATGTCAGTACCTCGAGTCCATCGTCGGGTTCGTCGAACCCTTCTGCATCACCGACTACGGATTCCATCTGCTCGACGCCATGACCCGTCAATACCGGCGTCTCTCCCGTTACACATTTCCCCACGCCAGCAGGCCCCGAGAACAGCAGATTCGGCAGGTCGTCGCGCTCGACGTAGCGACTCAGGCGTGCGGTGATATCGTCGTGGCCCGCCACCTCCTCCAGTCGTTGGGGCCGGTACTTCTCGATCCAGATTTCGTCCCGGCCGGCGTCGGGGGCCGCCTCGGGGTCGGCCTGTTCGTCGGCCGCGGCCGCCTCCGACTCGGCCGTCTCCTCGACTTCGGCCGCCTCGTCGGCCTCGTTCTCGACCTCGCTCATGTGAGACACGAGGAGCTAGCCGGTCTTAAACTCCCCGAGGTTCGGGCAGGGCGAAATCTCGATTACGCCGGGAGTGTCGGGGGTGAATCGGCAATCGGTTGGTCAGGGTCGGTCGGCGGTCGGGCAGCGGTAGGAGCGGCTTAACCCGCGAGCGAAGCGCAAATCGGGCAATTACTATCTGTCGGGGGACAGACAGAGATTGCATGGACAAGCGACTCGTAGCGGTGTTCGCGGCGCTCGTGGTCCTCGCCGCGGTCCCCGCGCCCGTCGCCGCCGAGGAGACGCGGTCGGGCGGCACCGTCGTGGTCGAGGAGGGCGAGACAGTTGACGACGACCTGACCGCGTTCGCCGGGACGGTCATCGTCAGGGGCACAGTCAACGGCGACCTGACAGCCTTCGCTGGCGACGTCCTCGTCGAGGGGCAGGTCAACGGCGACGTGACCGGATTCGCGGGCAACGTCAGAATCGAAGGCGACGTGACCGGCGGCGTGGATGCGGTCGCTGGCAACGTCATCGTCGGCGAGGAGGCCAGCGTCGGCGGACAACTGGAGGCCGCGGCGGGCAACGTTGTCGTCGACGGCGAGGTTCGGCAGGACGTTCGGGTCGGCGCGGGCACCATCAACGTCGGGCCGAGCGCGGTCGTCGGCGGCGACTTCGTCTACGACGGCGACCTGAATCGCGCCGAGGGTGCCCAGATTGCGGGCGAGGTCCGCCAAGAACCGAACGTCGGCCTCGACCTCGGGTTCACCGGGCCGCTGGTGCCCAACTGGGTCGGGTGGATATACGGCTTCCTCGTCAACCTCGCCCTCGGGGCGGTGGCCCTGCTGGTGTTCCCGCGGTTCTCCTCGGGCATCGCCGACCGGGCGACCGCCGACCCCCTGCGCTCGACCGGGGTCGGACTGCTGGTGTTCGTCGGCGTGCCGATACTCGTCGCGCTGCTGTTCATCTCGCTGGTCGGGATTCCCCTCGGCCTCCTCGGGATGTTGCTCTACGCGCTGTTGCTGTGGCTCGGGTACGTCTACGGCGCGCTCGCGGTCGGCGTGTGGATAATTCGCAAGGCCGACACGGGCGACCGCTGGCTGGCGCTGTTCGTCGGCCTCCTGCTGGCCGCACTCGTCGGCCTCGTGCCGATTCTCGGTGGTCTCGTCCAGTTTTTGGTCCTTCTGCTCGGACTGGGCGCGCTCGGCCTCGGCGGCCGGAGTCGGTACCAGCGACGGCGCGACCGCGAGTCGGACGAGGAGTTCGGCTCTGAGTCGATTTAGGCGGGTGTGAGAGACCGGATTTCGATTCGCAGTTGCGATTTCAAATTTCTGTTCTCGCGCTGACTCGACAAACCACTCTCGGCGCGCGCTGGCGCGGCGTCTCGTCGTCCTGCTGAGCGTAGCGAAGCAGGGCTCGGAAGACGCGAGTTGTCTTCCGGTGCCGCGCCATCGGCGTGCGAGGGAGTCGGCCGCTTCTGGCGGCCGACGAGGTTGGGGAGGCGTGAGGCCCGCGGTTGCGGTGTCTGCGCGAGCGAAGCGAGCGCAGGCTCGGAAGTCGCATGCCCGCGCAGGGAGTGAAGCGACCGAGCAGGACCGTCTTCCGGTGCGGGGCGGTGCTGTGCGGGGCGGTGCTGTGCGGTAACGCCTCGGCTTCGGCAATAGCTAGCTTCCTCTCGCTTTCGTCCTCCGCGCTCCGAGGACTCATTCTCACCTCGACTCCTCCTGAACGCCACTCCGCAACACCCGAACCCAAATCCTCACCGAGAAACCCCGACACGCTTACCACCTGCGCCGCGAAAACCCTATTCCATGAACGTGACAGTCGAGGTCGTCGGCGAGGAGAGCCACGACTTCGAAGTCGAGGACGCGACCTACGCCGACCTGCTGGCCGAGGTGGACCTCAGTCCGCACGAGGTCTCGGTGATGGTGGACGGTCGCCCGGTGCCAGAGGACCAACCCGTCGAGACCGACCACGTGAAGGTCCTGCGACTCATCAAGGGCGGGAGCGCGCCCGGGAACGACGACGGAAACCGAACCGAGGCCGAAGTCGGAACCATCTCGGACGAGGCCGAGGCCGGACCCGTCTCGGAACTCGACCGCGAACGCGATGATTTGGGCGTCTCGGACCTCGACTTCGAGTTGCCCAACGCCGGGGCGGGACCCGACCCGCTCGTCCTCTCGGACCTCGCCGAGAGCGGGGGCGACCGGACTGTCGCGCGGAGTCCGCGAAGCCCCGCGACGGGGTCGAACGACGTCGTGGTCCTCTACTTCCAGCGCGACTACCACTGCCGGAAGTGCCGCGAGCAAGTGCAGAGCGTCGCGGACCGCTACGACGAGTTCCGCGACCGGCGCGCGGTGGCCGTCTCGGTCCTCCCCGAGTCGAAGGAGAAAGCCGAGAAGTGGCAGAAGAAGCTCCACCTACCCTTCCCGTTGGTCGCCGACGAGGAGAAGACCGCGGGCGAGCAGTACGGCCAGCCCACTCGATTCGGCAAGTTGGGTAGTCTCTCGGACCTCGTGGGGCGGATGCCCGAGGTGGCGATACTCGACGCCCGCGGCGGACAACTGCGGCTTCACGCCGTCCACCGCGGCGACAACCCGACCGACCGGCCCTCGGTGGACGACGTGCTGGCGATGGTAGACCGGCTGCTCGCCGACGAGCGCGAGTGAAAATGTCCGTGAGCGTCCGCGAAGCGACCGCCGAGGACCAACTCGACGTGCGCCGAGTCCTCGACGCCGCGATGCTGGACGTTCGGGACGACCTCGGCGAGCGCATCGAGGCCGGGGACGTGCTGGTGGCGAGCGACGGCGACCGCGATTCGATGCTGGGCGCGCTCGTTCTCGTCCCCCGCGACTCCGGCGCGCACATCGACGCCGTGGCGGTCCGGCGAGCGCGCCGGGCGCAGGGCGTCGGGAGCGCGCTGGTCCGGGCCGCCGCCGAGCGCCGCACGCCGCTGACCGCCGCGTTCGACCCCGGCGTGCGCCCGTTCTACGAGTCGCTCGGCTTCGAGATTTCGCCGGTCGAGGGCGAGGACGAACGGTTTCGAGGGCGGTACGACGGAAATGGGGAGTGACGCGGGCGAATTTTCCTTTCTGACCGGCGCGTGCGAGCGAGACGCCGTAGTGCGTCTCGCCGCGCGCGAGGGACGAGCATCGCAGGGAGAAGCGACCGGAGGGAGCGACGACCGAGACGCGCAGGAGGGTGGGGAGGACGAGGTGCGGTCGCGGGAGACGGCTTGGCTCACGCCTGAAGCTAGCTCCTTCTGCTTTCCCGCTGGTGTTCGTCACTTGCTGGTCCGTCTCTCGTTCAGTCTCCTGCTGTCCCTGCCGAATGACGACGAGGAGGGTCCGAGAGAAATATAAACAATCACTAAAGAAATAATTAGAAGTTGTAGAAAGGCATATACAATGCTTTCGGCCGTCGCTCGTTCGGCTCGGACCTCCTCCAACACCGAGTCACGCCGACGCCGAATCCCGCCGATGTCGAACCTCCGAGAACCAAAATCCAACAGAGCCAACTGTCCGGACTCCCCTCTCGTCGGCATGGACGAGACGCGACGCCGACGACTGGCGCTCATCTGGACCGCGTTCGCCGTCGTGATGGCCTACGTCACGCTGGCGGACGGGGTCGAGATGGGGACGAGCGACCTCCTCGGCGCGGTCGCGGTGGCGATGGGCCTCGGGTTAGCGTACCTCTACTACGCGAACCCGCGTGGGATGTTGGACTTCGGGAACGGCGAGTAGAAACCGGTGTAGAGCAACGCCCCGGGACGGACGAACATTTATCCCCGATAACGGGCCTACGTACTGATAGAATGGCTAGCGCGACCAAAAACGGCCCCTCAGAGGGAGTCGAGTTCATCTACGAAGACGACGGGAGCGTTACCGCCAAGGATATCGAATCTGGTCTGGCGCGCGGGAAAGGTTCGGACGACGTTCTCCGGTCGAGAGATTCTCTCAGTCCTGACTGATTTCGGCTACGTTCCCCAATCCCACAGAGGGAGCCACGTCCGGGTCCGATACGAGCATCCGGAAACCGGAACCGTTCGGAACGTAGACCTGGCGCTCCACGACGAGGTCAAAATTGGCACGCTCGAATCGATTGCCGACCAATGCGGAGCAGACGACGTCCGCGAGTGGTGTCGGTGGGTGGACGAACACTGCTGAGACAGTATGGAGTGAAAGATAGACCAGTCAACGATTAGCTCTCACTAATCCGCGAGCGTCCCAAATTATTTGAGAGAAAAAGTCCAACTTTCTGCCGAGAGGTGAACGACGTGAACTCGTGGAAAGACGAACTCAGCGCCCGAGACCGGATTCGAGAGGTCGCTACGACGGTCTCGCGCCCGCGGTCGGTGAACTGGGTCCGACAGGAGGCCGACGTGTCGTGGCAGACGGCGAAAGACGAACTCGACAGACTGGTCGAACACGACCAACTTCGTCGCGTCTTCCCCGACGACCGAAAAGAGTCGGCCGAGGACCCCCGATACGTGCCGGATTACAAGACGCAGTATCTCTCGCGTATCCGAGAGCTAACCGACGACTACACGCGCGAGGAGTTACGCGAGGAAATCGCGGCGATTCAGGACGAGATTCACGGTTGGAAGGCCGAGTTCGACGTCGAGAGTCGCCGCGAACTCGAATCCACGCTCACCGACGAGGACCTGCTGGGCGACGAAGTCCGAGAGCGCAATCGCGTCCTCCGGCGGTGGGAGCGCAACGAGGAGACGAAGACGCTCCTCCAGCACGGTCTCGACCTGTACGACGACCTCGCCGACCTCGAAACCGACTCGTCGGCAACATCTCCCGCCTGAGTCGCATGCCGCCGTTTCCACTCTTGCTCGCCAATCGAGCGCGACTCACGCAAGAAACCGTCCACGAGTCCATCCACGAGTGGCTCACCGGCCACGCCGGTTTTCATGACGTTCGATATGCGCCCTCTCGCATCCGTCGGGAAGAGGTCCACGCCGAAGTCGACCCCGACGTGATGCTGGAAGCCGACTACGACACATTGAGCGCGCGACTCGAAGTCCAGTTCGAGTTCCCGCAAAGTGCTGGGTACGACTACTACCGGATTCAGTGGGTCGAACCGGACCGCGACTGGTCGGTCGGGTGGCATCAGGACGACCACCGGAACGACCTCGGCGAGTGTCACCTCCAACTCGACCACGAGACGGAAGTCGCGGACGTTCGCTCTGCGGACTTTCTGGATTCCCATCCCCTCAACGTCCTCGAAACTCGGTTGACGCAACTGCCGGACGTACTCGGCTGGATTTCGTGGGACGAGGGAAAGCCGCACTTCGATTCGTGACTACACCAGCGGTTCGACTAACTCACGACCTGCATCGAGCAACGCCGACACCCTGTCCTCGCTCGCGGCCTCGGCGTACACCCGCATCTTGGGTTCGGTCCCGCTCGGGCGGACCAGTAGCCACGACCCGTCTTCGAGCAGAATCTTGAACCCGTCGGTGTCGTTGACCTCCTCGACGCGTTCGCCAGCGACCTCGTCGGGGAGTTCGGCCCCTAACTCCGACAGCACGGCCTGCTTGCGGTCGTCGGGACAGTCCACGCTGACCTTGCTCTGGTGAATCTCGCCGAACTCGTCCAGCAGGGCGTCCACGCGGTCGTCGTAGGACCGCTCGTTCTCGACAGCGCCAGCGAGCAGGGCCATCAGCACGCCGTCCTTCTCGCGGACGTGGCCCCGAATCGAGAAGCCGCCGGACTCCTCGCCGCCGATGAGGGCGTCGGAGTCGTCCATCGCCTCGGCGACCCACTTGTAGCCGACCGCGGTCTCGACCACGTCTTCGCCGTGGGCCTCGGCCACCCGGTCCACGAGGAAGGTGGTCGAGACGGTCCGGACCGCCGGGCCGGAATCGGATTCGAGGAGGTAGTCGTACGTCGCCGCGAAAAAGAGGTTCTCGTCCAAGAAGCCCCGGTCGGGGGTCACGACGGCGATTCGGTCCGAATCGCCGTCGTTGGCGATGCCGAGGTCTGCGTCCTTCTCGCGGACCGCCTCGACCAAGCCCTGTAGGTTCTCGGCGCTCGGTTCGGGGTTCGTTCCGCCGAACTCGGCGTCCTGCTCGCAGCGCCGCCGGTGGACGGTCGCCCCGGCGCGTTCCAGCAGTTCGTCGGTGAACCCCCGGCCCGACCCGTGCATCGCGTCGTAGACGACTTCGAGGCCCTCCAAATCCGCGTCGGCGTCGGGACCGACGCCCACGAGGTCGAAGACGTGTTCGGCGTAGGGTTCCAGCAGGTCCTCCTCGCGGACGCTCCCCTGTTCGTCCTCGGGGAGCGCGCGGGGTTCCGCGATGCGGGCCATGATTTCGTCGGTGACCTCCGGCAGCGCGGGCGCGGCGTCGTGAGGGAAGTACTTCACGCCGTTGTAGTTGGGCGGGTTGTGCGAGGCCGAGACGACCAGCGCGCCCGCCAAGTCCCGGTCCGCGATGGTCCAGACCGCCAGCGGCGTCGGGCAGTCACGCGGCGGAATCAGCGCGTCGAAGCCGTTTGCGGCCAGCACGCGGCACAACTCCTCGGCGAATCCGCGCGACGTCTCGCGGGCGTCGTAGCCGACAGCGACGGTTCCCTCGTCGCGGTCCTCGACCTCGCGCAGGTAGTCGGCGACCGCCTGCCCGACCATCCTGACCCGAGGAGCGGTGAACTCGTCCAGCGTCGCTCGCCAGCCGTCGGTTCCGAACGAAATCGGCGTCTCCATACCCGGAAGGACTGGGGCCGCGCCGAAAAAACCACCGCGTGGCTCTGTCCCGCGAACCAATCGGCATTCGAACAGATTTCGAACCTCCCCACGACCGGCAAATCAGCCCCGCTGCGGATTGGTACGCGTTTTTACAAAAACGAGATTCTGGAAACTGTTTTCCCTCTCAGTCTCCTTCCTTCGAACAAGATGAACGAGAACCCTGTCGTCGTCGCGCTGGCCGGAAGCATGCGCGACGGGAGCTACACCCGGACCGCCCTGAAACACGCCCTCGCGGCCGCCGAGGAGCGCGGTGCCGAGACCGAACTGCTGGACGTCCGCGAGTACGACCTCCCCGTCTTCGACCCCGACGAGGACGAACCGCCGGAGGCGACCGAACTCAAGCGCAAGATTCGGGAGGCCGACACCGTCCTCTGGGGAAGCCCGGTCTACCACGGGTCGTACTCCTCGGCCTTCCGGAACGTCCACGACTACTGCGGGTTCGACGAGTACGAGGACACCACGGTCGGCCTGCTGACCTGCGCCGGAGGCGGGTCGTTCGCCAGCACCCTCGACCACATGCGGGTCACGGCCCGGGGAGTCCACGCGTGGGTTCTGCCCCATCAGGTCGGCATCCGGAGCGCCCGCGACAAAATCGAGGACGGCGAAATCGTAGACGAGTCCATCGAGGAGCGCGTCGAGAAACTCGGCGAGCAGGCCGTCGAGTACGCCTACATCCACCCCGACGTGACCGCGCCCGACGCTGGCGTGGACGCCGAGGGCCAGCAGACCGCCGAGGCCGACGATTAAATCCGACCGACTCGTAGCTGGGGTCGAACCATGAGCGAGGTCGTCCTCCTGACGGGCGGGACCAGCGGAATCGGCCGCGAGGCCGCCGAGATACTCGCAGCGCAGGGCGCAATCGTCCTCTTCACGGGGCGGGACCGCGAGGCCGGACGAGAAGTCCTCTTGGCGGTTCGGAGCGCCCATCCGGAGAGCGCGGGCGAGTTCTACCGCGTCGATTTCGCGGACTTCGAGGCGGTCCGCGAGTTGGCGCGCGAGATTCGGGCGGACTACGACCGCCTCGACGCGCTGGTCAACAACGCCGGGACCTCCCAGAGCCAGCGCCGGACGACCGAGGAGGGCGTCGAGTTCACCTTCGCGGTCAACCACCTCGCGCCCTTCCTGCTGACGAATCTCCTCGTGCCGCGCCTGCGCGAGAGCGCCCCCGCACGAATCATCAATACGACGAGCGCACTCCACGAGAACGGCTCGCTGTCGGACTTGGAGGCGGTCGTCCGCGGCGAGGAGGCGGACGGGAGCGGAGCGTTCGACGGACTCGACGCCTACGCCGACTCGAAACTGGCGAACGTCCTCTTCACGGTGGAGTTGGCCGAGCGACTCGCGGGGACCGGCGTGACTGCCAACTGCGTGCATCCGGGGTGGATTCCACAGACCGGCCTCGTCCGGAACTCGACCGGCTTCGCTCGGGCGTTCACCGGCGCGGCCGCGCTCGTCGCCAGCGTCGCCCCGGTCGGCCCCTTCGAGAGCGTCGAGGGGGCCGCCGACGCGCTGGTGTATCTGACCACGAGCGACGAGGTGGCCGACGTGTCTGGCGCGTACTTCGACCGAAGAGAGCGGGCTTCTCCCGCGAAAGTCGTCGGGGACGAGGAGCTACGGCGTCGGCTCTGGCGGCGGAGCGCGGAGTTGGTCGGGCTTCCGGCGTCGGTGCCCGAGGGCGATCCGCTGGCGTGAAGAGCTATCCGCCCTCACCTTCGACCAACCGTTCCTTCTCGGCGCGCGTGAGCTGTTTAATCTCGTACTCGCGGGACATCGCCGCCGACTGTGACTCGAACCGCTCTTTGTGGACGAGTTCGACCGGCGTTCGCCCGCGGGTGTACTTCGCGCCCTCTCCTCGGTCGTGTTCGCGGACGCGCCGCTTGACGTCGGTGGTATAGCCGGTGTAAAAACTGCCGTCGGCGCATTCGATAACGTAGACCCAGTGGACCGACACGCCTTACAGGCTTCGCGTGGTGGTTCTTAGCTTTTCGATTCCCGCCCGTTCGACGGGCTATACGTTCGCCTCTCTGGCGCGTTGGCGCGCAACTTCTGCAATCCCGGCGTTCGCCGAACACGAGACGCACGCTCGAACTGCGCCGTTCTCGTCGGCGAATACTCGAGCGAAACGTTCCGAGACGTGCGCGCCGCAGTGGTCACACTTTGGCATTGGGTGTCATCTGGCAGGGTCGCTGCCAGCAACCAAATCTTTGTCCCGAGACACCAAAAACCCTTCCCATACCCAAACCTCTTTTTCGGAAACGCAAACAACGTTTTCGTGAATTGTGTTCCACCGAGTCGGACGTAACAGAGATACGCCGATTGTAACAGCCCGTTGTATCGGGGTAAGACGACGTGTCGGTCCGGGCTACTCCGGCGCGGTGTTTTCACCCTCGTCGTCCGCATCCCCACCATCGACCGCTCTGGCGACGAGTCCGGCCTGTGCGCCCGCGACGAACCCGGCATCGATGTTCACGACGGAGATGACCGAGCAGGACTGGAGCATCCCGGCGAGTGCGGCCTCGCCCTCGCCGCCGTAGCCGTACCCCGTCGAGACCGGGAGACCGATGACGGGTGTATCGACGAGTCCGGCGACCACGGTCGGGAGCGCGCCCTCCCGGCCCGCGGCGACGACCAGCACGTCGGCCGCGCGCAGGCGGTCGAGTTGGTCCACGATGCGGGTGAGCGCGGCGACGCCCACGTCCTCGATGCGCTCGACGCTCGCGCCCATCTCCTCGGCGAGGACCGCGGCCTCGCCCGCGGGAATCGCGTCGCTCGTGCCCCCGGTGACGACTGTCACGGTCGCGTCGAGGTCCGGGCGTTCGAACTCCGGCGCGTGGGCGACGACGACGCCCGAGCGACTGTGGACCGTCACCTCGGCGTCGGGGTGGTCGTCGGCGAGGAGTTGCCGGATGGCCCGGCGCTGGTCGCCGTCGGTCCGCGTCACGATTGCGCGCCCGGTGGTCTCGACCGCCGTCTCGGCGAGCGAAGCGGTCTCCTCGGGCGTCTTGCCATCGCCCAGAATCGCCTCGGGGACTCCTCTGCGGGTCTCTCGCGCCGCGTCGAACCGCCCGGCCTCGTCGGTTGCGTAGCCCGAGAGCCGGGCCTCTGCCTCGGCGGGACTCACCTCACCGGCGGCGACCGCGTCGAGTAATTCGCGCATATCCGACTCTGGGCGCTCTAGGTACTCCTACCCTCCGACCTGCCGAAGCGAGGGCACACAACTCGCTAGTATTTATAGGTTTCGGCCCCTGTGACAGATGACCGGGAAATCAGCTACATGGGCCTGTTAGCCCGAAAATTTGAGAAGCTTTATTAGGGGTGGCAGGAAAGAAAAGGGCGTATGGCAGACCTCATCGTCAAAGCCGCTGTCAAGGACGCACTGGACGACAAGAACGTGGCGTCGGACTTCTACGACGCCCTCGACGAGCGCGTCGACGAACTCCTCGACGAGGCTGCCCGCCGCGCCGAGGCCAACGACCGAAAGACGGTCCAGCCCCGCGACCTGTAAATCGGGAGCCTAACCACGTTTCTTTTATCGGCGTTAACGGTATAGAGCTATGCTTGTCGTTGTTTGAGCAATAATTATGATTGTTAGAGTAGTGTATATGTGGGTCTGAAACCGTTATCTATTCGCTTCAATCCGGTCTGACTGCAACCTCTAACCGGAGAATCGTGGCTATGAACACTTTTTGAAGCCCCCGCCCGCTCGCGGTCGCTCTGCGGGATATTTCCGCGCTCTCCGCACCGCCCGCGCGGAAATAGTGGCCCGCAGAGACGACCACGGGCCTGACGGCCCGCGACCGGGCGGCCCCTTCATCCCGCCCGAATCGGTTGATTCGCCGAGTGCGCGCCCCGCCGGTTGGTCCACCGCGCGCTTTCCGGTGGTCTGTCTCACCGAGTGGACGCCGTGGCCCATCGCACCGAGCGCGTCCGCGGCGGCCGCCGCGGGCGCGTTCAGAACGTCTTGACGTTTACGCCGTCCTCGCGGCCGACGTGGATTTCGTCGGCCATCCCGACGAACAGGCCGTGTTCGACCGCGCCGGGGATTTCCGCGAGTTCGGCCGCGAGTTCGGCCGGGTTGGGGATGGTGCCGAAATCGCAGTCGAGCAGGAGATTCCCGTTGTCGGTCACGACCGGGCCGTCCTTGCGCTCGGCCGAGCGGAGCGAGGAGGACCCCCCGAGCGCGCGGATTCTACCCGCCGCGGTGGTTCTGGCGTCGGGCAGGACCTCGACCGGGACCGAGTGGTCGAGTTGCGCGGCGGCCTTGCTCGGGTCGGCGACCACCAGCAGGCGGTCGGCCGCGGCGTCCACGATTTTCTCGCGGGCGTGGGCACCGCCGCCGCCCTTCACGAGGTGCGGGCCGGAGAACTGGTCGGCCCCGTCGATGGCGAGGTGGACCTGCTGGACTTGGTCGAGGTCCGCGAGCGGCACGCTGACCTTCTTGGCGAGTTCCCGAGACTGGAAAGACGTCGGGACGCCTCGGATGTCGAGGCCGCTGTCTACCTTCCGGCCGAGCGCCCGAATCGCGTGGGCCGCGGTCGAACCCGTGCCGAGTCCGACGACCATGCCGTCTTCGACCGCCTCGGCTGCGCTCTCGCCCGCCGCGCGCTTCTCCTCGTCGCTTCCGCCGGTCGTCTTCATGCCCGGAGTTGCGGCGTCCCCGCTAAAAAGTGTGACCGAACGCCGAAGCGGACGACGAGGCGAATCCAGACGCCACGGGGCGACGAGGCGACCGAGCCGAGACGGGACGCCGACAACGGGACGTTTCCCGGCGGAACGGGCGCTAGTGTTTTAGCCGTTCCTCACGAAGTATGCGAGACGATGGCTGCCAGCGACTCGGACGCCGAGTCCGACGTGGAGACCGGGCAGGGGGACGCGAAGGGGGACCACGAAGGGGCAGCGGTATCGCTCCGCGACGTGCGCAAGACCTACTACCTCGGCGAACCCGTCCACGCGCTCGACGGCGTCGACGTCACGATTCCGCGGGGGTCCTACACCGCCGTGATGGGACCGAGCGGGTCGGGCAAGAGTACCCTACTCAATCTCATCGGGTGTCTCGACACGCCGACCGAGGGCGAGGTCTGGGTCAACGAGCGCGAGGTGTCGGCGATTTCCCAGCGCGAGCGCACCAAGGTTCGGGGCCAAGAGGTCGGCTTCGTCTTCCAGACGTTCAACCTCATGCCGAAACTCACCGCCGCCGAGAACGTCGCGCTCCCGCTCGTCTTCCAAGGAATCGACAAGAGCGAGCGCATCGACCGCGCGAACGAACTGCTGGAGGACGTGGGACTCGCCGACCGGGGCGACCACCGACCCAACGAACTCTCGGGCGGCCAGCGCCAGCGCGTCGCCATCGCCCGGGCGCTCTCGGCCAGTCCGGCGATTATCCTCGCCGACGAGCCGACCGGTAATCTGGACCAGGAGACCGGCAAGCAGATTATGGGTCTCTTCCAGCGACTCCACGACGAGGGCAACACGATTCTGATGGTGACCCACGAGCGACCCATCGCCGAACACGCCCAGCGCGTGATTCACGTCCTCGACGGGACCATCGAGAGAGTCGAAGAGATAGAATCGCCGCGCCGCGTCGAGACGGACCTGCCCTGATGGAGTTCGCAGAGAGCCTGCGGCTCAGTTGGCGAGCCATCCGGAGTCACAAGCTACGCTCGATACTGACCACGCTCGGCGTCGTCATCGGCGTCGCCGCGGTCATCACCTTCGTCACGCTCGGGACCAGCCTCCGGGCCGACGTGCTGGGGCAGGTCGGGGCCGACCGAACGCCGAACGTCTACGTCTGGGCCAGTCCCGCGGGACAGGAAGGCGGCGGGCCGGGTGCGGGCGCACAGCCAGTCTTCACGGCCAGTGACGTCGACGCGATTCGGAACCTCTCCGGCGTCGAGTCGGTCGTCGCGCGGGGGGTGGTACCCACCGCGGCGGTCTCGGCGGGCGGCCAGACCGTCGCCCAGCGACAGGTCATCGCCACCTCGCCGAGCTACTTCGATTCCGGCGGGTTCGCCGAGGGCCGGGCGTTCAGAGAGGGGTCACGCGAAGTCGTGCTGAACGAGCAGGCCGCCGGGCTGTTCAGCCCCAGCGTCGAGGTCGGCGACAACGTCACGCTCAGGTTAGCCACCGGGAACTCGGTCGAGGCCGAAGTCGTCGGCCTCCTCAACGGCTCCTCGGGCGGCGGCGCTTTCGAGGGACTGGGCCAATCTCAACCCCTCGTCTTCGTGCCGACCGACCCCTTCTACCGGACCACGCTCGAAGTGCCCGGAAGCGGCGAGAGCCAGCGCGTCTACCCCACGCTGACGGTCGTCGCCGAGGACTTCGCGGCGGTCCCCGAGACCAAGGCCAGCGTGCAGGCGTACCTCGAAAACGAGTCCGACGCGGCCAAGCTCGTGCCCGGCAACTACGAGTTCTCGGCCGAGACGGACCAGGACCTCGTGGACCAAATCAAGGAACTGCTCAACACCCTCACGAACTTCGTGACCGGCATCGCGGTCATCTCGCTGGTCGTCGGCTCCATCGGCATCGCCAACATCATGCTCGTGTCGGTCACCGAGCGCACCAAGGAAATCGGCATCATGAAAGCCGTCGGCGCGCAGAACCGCGACGTCCTCCAGTTGTTCCTGCTGGAGGCGGCCATGCTCGGACTGTTCGGCTCGGTGCTGGGCACGCCGGTCGGGGTGCTCGGGGCCTACGCCGCCGCACAGTACATCGGGCTGAGTCTGGTCCTGCCCTACGAGTGGTTCGCCATCGCGGTCGCAGTGGGTATCCTCGTGGGGATTCTCGCGGGGCTGTATCCGGCGTGGAACGCCGCGAAGACCGACCCCATCGACGCGCTGAGATACGAGTAATCCGATTCAGACACTCTCGACCACGGCGAGGAGGCCCGGCACGGAAGCCTCGCGCGTCTCGAACGCCACGTCTCGCATCTCGCGGACCGACCACTCCTCGCCCGCGAACGCCCCGGTCACGTCGGCTCGACTGAAGGGATTCGGTCCCCAGTCTTCGGGTGCGCCTTCGCGGAAGCCGACGAGCCAGACCTGTCCGCCCGAGGAGACCACGCCCGCGAGTTCGTCTGCGTACTCCTCGCGCTGGTCCGTCTCGAAGGCGTGGAAGAGGCCGCTGTCCAGCACCGTGTCGAACGGGCCGAAGTCGTCGGGCAAGTCGAGCGCGTCTGCGACCCGGAAGGTCGCGTCGAGACCTCGGTCGGCGGCCGTCTCTCTGGCGCGCTCGACGGCTCGCTCCGAGAGGTCCGAACCGACGGCCGGGTGCCCGCGTTCGGCGGCCCAGCAGGCGTGGGTGCCGGTGCCGCATCCGATGTCGAGGACGCGACCCGAGAGGTCCTCCTCGTCGGCGAGATTCACGAACGCTGGCTGCGGCTCGCCGGTATCCCACGGCACAGAGTCGTCGCTGTCGTACACTTCGTCCCACCACTCCGCGGGGTCGTCCTCGGCGTCGGTGTCTTCGGACATGGAATGCGGACTTGTCACGTTTCCGTATAAATAGTTTCGCGTCTCCGAGCAGTTCGGCGCGCTCCCGGCAGCTGGGCGCGTTCTCGGCGGCGACCGGACGGGCGGACGACTCACTCCACGCTCAGTTCGTCGCCGCCTCGCGGTTCGGTGAACTCGACTTCGACTTCCAGTTCGGCCTCGCGCCCGCCGGAGAACTCCACTTCGACCTCGACCGGTTCGCGGTACTCGAAGGGAATCTCCCACTCCTGCGAGGAGAGCGTGAGGGTCGTGTCGTTCTCGATTTGGTCCGCCAGTTCTCGCAGAAACGAGGCGGTCGCCTCCCGCGAGAGGTGGATTTCGCGCTCGAAGAAGCCGTCGGTCACGGTAGTTCGTTGCTGGTCGCTGTCGTCCGGCAGGTTGACCCGGTCCCCCATGCCCGGGATTTCGACTCGCGGACTCTAATAACGCCCGGCCTGCCCAGTCGCTTTTGGAGTGTGAAACCGTACCAGAGATACCGTGTCGCTCATCGACCTCCTCGGAAGCAAATCGCGGATCGAAATCGTTCGGGAACTCTCGCGCGAACCCCGGTACGTCTCCGAACTCGCCGAATCGGTCGGCGTGGACGGCAAGTCGGCGGTACACCACCTCTCGAAGATGGAGGACGCGGGGCTGGTCGGCCACTACGAGCGAGGCAATCGGAAGTACTACTACCTCGCCAAGACCGTCGAGTTGCGGGCCGCACCGCCGCCGGAGCGGACGTTCGTCCTCCGGACCGGCGAGCGGCGCGACGACCCGACCGAAATCGAATCCGCGCCCGAGGAGTGAAAAGCGGCGAGTGAACCATCGAGACATCCGTCGAGCGGCGTAGCTCTCGCCGACGTGACCACTCACGGCGTCCCTAACGACAGTCTCCCGACCGTAACAGCCACTTATCGACTGCACGCAACGGTCAGCCGAACAGCGCGCTCGTCGGCGTCTCGCTCCGTATTTTGGCCGTTATAGACAGAGAAAACAGGGCTTAATTCGATGAACGGTTCAAACGGTATCTCCTATTTATCGCAGTTACTGGATTAGCTCCCCGCGTGAGAGACATGAAACGGCGTCAGTTTGGCGCGATGCTCGCAACCGCAACGGTCTCGCTCGGCGGACTCGGGAGCGCTACGGCCGGAGCATCCGCGGAGTCGGCAGAACCGCTGGAGCTACAAGACGTGTCGGTGGAACTCGGCAGCGTGACCGCGTCGATTTCCCGAGCCGCCTTCGAGTACCAAGAGAGCGCGATGGAGTTGCAGTTGGAAGGCTGGTCGATGGAGGGCGACGGTCGCTCGCTGGCGATAGACGAGACGAGCGTGACCGTCGAAGACGTGGACGAGGAGACCTACGCGGCCGTGCGCTCGGCGCTGGTCGAGACCTACACCGAGCGCTCGGTCTCGTCCCTGCTGACCGTGATTTCGGACGGGACCGTCCCCGAAGGCTCGCCGGTCGAGGTGTCCGCCGGACCGATAGAGAAGGACGGCCAGACCGTGGCCGACCACGTGACCGCCACCGGAACCGCCGGTGAGGTCGTTCCCGAAGGCACGGAGTCGCTGGCCGAGGAGGGTCTGTCGCTCGGCGGCGTCACCGGTCTCGGCTCCTCGACGTGGAGCCAACTGACCGTCGAGCGAGGCGACTCGCAACTCGCGCTCGAAGACGTGGTGATGGAGCGCGACGGCACGTCGCTCGTCGTCTCCGCGTCTGAAGGGGAGGCAGCACTCCCGGACCGGACGCTCGACTTGTCGGAAGTCGAGATGAATACCATGCCGCCGGAGACGATTCCCGAGGAACACGTCGCGTTCGCCTCGGAACTCCGCCAGTTGGCGTCGGAGGGGTCGGTGAGTCTCTCCGACGTCGAGTCGGCCGCGGCCGAATCCGGCGTGACGGTCTCGAACACGGCGGACGCGGCCGAGAACGCCCAGTTCGTCCTCTCGGTCGGCGAGGCGTCGGAGGGCGGCGAGACGCTGGTCTCGGACTTCCAGACCAGCGGGACGCTCGCGGAACTCATGCAGGTTCTCCAGACGCGACTGTAAATCGGCACTCGAACTCGCGTTTTTTCTTCGTTCGACGTACTCCTCGGAGGATTACGGATTCCCCTGTAGCCAGTCGAGACAGTCCTGCGTGAAACCGAGAAAGTAGTTCTGATGAAACTCTGCGACGTACTGAAGCGGTCTGGCCATCCGCTCGGCACGCCCGTACTGGACGAAACTTCGTGGATGGTTGACTGCCCCGTTCTCGAACTTCATTTGGTCGAACGTCACTTCCCAGAACTCGAATCCCTTCGTCGCATCGACGGGTTGGAAGTCGAGAGAGCGATAATCGCCGTGTTGCATGCTGTGACGGAGTCCACGGAGGAATGCGAGTTTTTCCACGTACTCACAAGGCGGCGACTCGCCACGATGCGATTTGCTGTCGGTCCGCCAGTCTCCGTTCCGAGCAACGTCTCGACTTGGTTCACGGCAATTGTGATTGCCGGTGCTATCGAGATGAAATTTGTGGAAAGTAGTCACGATAGTCAATCGTCCGCTGAGTCAATATCTGCGAAGTACGCGGCAGCTTCGTCCCCAGATTCGACTATTTCTACGGCGACACCTGCGGCCTCGGCGAGTTCTTCGGCAGATCTAACTTCGGGCATCCTTGCTTCGAAAGGTATCGGTTGTGACACCTAAAACTTCGGGTCGCGCTCACGACCGAGGGAAGGCTAACTGTCTTCCAACCGATTCAGCACGGCCTCGGGGTCGTAGCGCAGGGAGAGTTGGCGCGAGCGGCCGCGGCCCTCCACGTTGGTGTAGGTCGCGTCGATGATGTCGAGTTGGTCGAGTTTGTTGATAATCTCCGAGTAGCGCGTGTAGCCCAGACCGGTCTGGTCGTGGAAGGCGTCGTAGACGTCGCCAGCGCGCTCGCCGTCGTTCTCGGCGATGACCTCCAACAACTCGATTTCGCTGTCCGAAAGGGCTTGGAGGCTGTGGCTGAGGTGGACGTACTTGGACTTCTCGTAGGCCTGTTCTACGTCTTCGAGATTGACCGTCCGGCTGGCGCGCATCTCGGCGTTGAGGCCCGCGCGCCGCAGTAAGTCGATGCCGACCCGCAGGTCGCCGCTCTCGGCGGTGAGTTCGGCCACCCTGTCGAGGACGTCCGTCGAGATGACGCCCTCGTGGAAGCCCCTATCGACGCGTTCCTGAAGGATGTCCGCGATTTCCTCGCGGTCGTACACCGGGAAGTAGACCTCCTCGGGGCGGAAGACGCTCTGGACGCGCCCGTCCAAGTCCTCGATGACGTCGAGGTTCAGGTCCGAGGAGACGACGATGACGCCGATTTTCGCGCCCGAGTGGGCCTCGTGCGCCCTGAGGAGCGAGTAGAGCGTGTCGGAGGCCTCGCCCTCGTAGAAGAGGTAGTTCACGTCGTCGAGCGCGACGACCAGCACCTCGTCCTCCTCGACCAGTTTCTCGGTAATCTGGCGGAAGAGCTTCTTGAACGAGATTCCCGACGAGGGAGGTTCGTACTCGAAGATGCCCTCGAAGACGCGCGAGAACACCGAGTAGCGGGTCGAATCGACCTGACAGTTGACCCGGACGGTCCGCACGTCGGTCTGAGCACCCAACTCGCCGAACACCTTCTGGACGGCGGTGGTCTTGCCGGTGCCGGGCGGACCGCGGGCGATGACGTTCAGGGGCCGGGAACCACGAGCGGCGGGGCGGAGCGCGTATTTGAGGCTCCGCATCTCGCTTTCGCGGTGGGCGAACGTCTCGGGGACGTAGTCGATTTCGAATACGTGTTCGTCCCGGAACACGGACTCGTCCCACGAGAGCATCCCCTCCTCGGGGTCGTCTGCCATCACTTTCACCTCGCTGTCCCAGCTACTTAACCTTTCGGCAGGCAAAAATATTAAAGCGAAGAGAGGTCCAGCGTGGCGTTTCAGCGACCGGGAGCGGGTTGGAAGCGACTTGCGGGGATTGGGGTCAATCGGCTGACATCTGCGGTTGACTGGTGGGTTCTGACTTGCTAGTTTGATTCCGATTGACCTTGTGACCGGCGCGCGGGGATGCGCGCAGAACTGCGCGCATCCCTCGTGCGAGGGACGAGTGAGCGACTGAAAGGAGCGAACGAGGAGGTTGGGGAGGGTGTGGCCTGTGGTTGCGGTACGGTGCTGTGCGGTAACGCCTAGGCTTCGGGAGTAGCTAGCTTCCTCGTTCTCCCGACAGCACCCCACCACGAGACGACTGCAACAATTCAAGCCAGAACTAACGTCTTTCAGTTCCGTCAATAGAGCAATAAATACCTATATTTAGAGATTGTTCTTATATACTAGGAACAACAAAATATTTCTCTAGAACTTCTCTAGCAGTCTGTCGTAGAACTGGCCGTTCGAATCCCCCGCCAGTTTCTCGACGATCAACTCCGGCGTCGAGCGCGCGAGGTGGTTCTTCACGGGCGAGCGATTGACGACCAACTCGCCGTCCTCCAGTCCCTTGGCCTCGATGCCGTCCACCGGCACGTCGTAGTCGGCCATCTCACGAATCTCCGCGGCGAGGTGCGAGACGAACACGCCGGTCACGTCCCGACCGCGCAACTCCTCTAAGATTCCGGCGATAATCTTGGCGCTCGCGCCGGGTTCGGTGATGCTCTCTAACTCGTCCACGAGGACCAACCTGTCCGCCCTCCCCTCGGTCAGCCCCGCGAACTCTCGGAGCGTGGACTCGAAGGCCCCGGCGTCCAGCGTCCCCTGCGTCTTGGCGTGGTAGTGGAGTTCGCCGAAGCGTTCGATGCGGACCTCCTCGGCGGGCACCGGCAGGCCCATGTGGGCCAGAATCGTGACCAGCGCGACCAAATCCAGCGTCGAGGTCTTCCCGCCGCTGTTGACCCCAGAGAGGAGCGCCACGCCCGAGACGTCGTAATCGACCGGTTCGACCGCCTCGAACTCCACGTCCAGCAGGGGCGAGCGTCCGCCCTCGATTTCGAATCCAGATTCCGACAGCTCCGCAGACTCCGCCCCGACGAACTCGGGCATCACGCAGTCGAAGTCCCGAGCGAAGCGCGAGACCGCCAGCTCCACGTCCAACTCCAGCGCGGTCCGGACCAGCTCCTCGGCGTCGCCGCGGCGGTCCGCGAGGTCCGCGGCGAGTTCGCGCTTCCGACTGGCGGCCCGGCGGTCCTTGGCGGCCTGCAAGTCCTCTCGCAACCGGGAGACGACCTCCTCGTCGCGCTCGACAGGGAAACTCGGCTCCTCGGGGAAGGCCCGCCGAGCCACCTCGGCCTCGCCGGGAGACAGGTCCAGCGAGTCGATTAGCTCCTCGCGGGCCTGTCCGACCGCGGCGGCGTACTCGTCGCTCAACTCCCGCGACAGAAGCGAATCGACGCCAGCGCCCTGTTCGACCAGCGAGAGGAGGTCCGACCCCTCGACGGTCACGTCCTGCTCCTCGATGGCGTCCCGAAGCGCGTCGTTGGCGACGCTCTCGGCGGTCGAGACCGCCGCGTCCAAGTCGTCGATGGCCCGCGAGAGCCGGTCCAACTCGTCGTCGCCGACGACAGTCCCATCCGAGTCAACCCGGTCGAGCGCCGCCTCCAGCGCGTCGATGTCCAGCGGCGGGTCGATGCCCGCGGCGCGGTGGACCCGCGCGGCGGCCTGCAAGCACTCGCGGTTCGCGGCGTAGAACGCCAGCACGCGCTCGGGGACGATTTCGGCGGGGCGCTCCAGCGCGTCCGGTTCGACCCGCACGTCGCCCTCGACGGTCACGCCAGCGAACTCCTCGTCCAGCGCGACCACCGTCGAGTAGCCCCGCGCGAGGTCCGCCAAGTCGCGGGCGTCCTCGACCACTTCGACGGTCAACTCGGGAATCGTCTGCTGGGCCTCGCTGTAGCGCTCGGCGTCGGCGGTCGCCAGACACCGGTCGCGGACCGTCACGTCCCGCGGCGCGGAGAGCGGTTCCACGTCTTCGAGCGCGTCCAGTACCTCCGTGTCGGGAGCGCGCTCCAGCGCCCCCGCGGCGAACTCCCGTACCTCCTCGATGCGGGACTGGACGCCGCTGGGATAGAGCGTTTCGAGTCGCTTCTCGCCGTAGCTCGTGACCGTCCGGTCTTTCAGCAGGCCGAGCGCGTCCCGGTAAATCTCCTTCGCGCGGTCGGTCGCCAGAAAGCCGCCGGGGTCGCCGTGGCGCTCCCGGATGGCTCCGCGCGCGATGGCCGCCGCCCGGCCCTCGGTGATGCCCGGCGCGCTGGCGATTTCCGCCACGTCGCCCGTCTTCAGCGCGCGCTCCGGGTCGTCCAGCTCCGAGAGCGCCGACGCCGTCTTCGACCCGACGCCCGGTATCGCCTCCAACTCCATTCGGGCAGGAGTACCGACCGCTGGCTTAAAAACGTTCGTGGGCTGGTACGTGCCAGCTCACGCCTTCTTGGTCAAGTTCCCGGGTTCCTTGTCGGGGTAGGGAAGCACGGCTTCCCGAATCGTGGGGTCTGTACCCATCTCTAGCAGGGAGCGCCGGGTCCATTCGGTTTCGTCCGCGCTGTCGTCTTCCACACGAAGTAGAGAAGACCGCACCCGTATAAAATTCCGCCAAGCCATCTCCGTATTTAAGCTGTGAGTCAGCGACGAGCTTTTCACAGGAATCGTGGTAACTGATTGCATGACTGACCGCGTGACGGCTCGCGAGTATCACGAGCGAACGAAGCACTCGCCCGAGAAGTTCCGGCGCTCGGACTTCTCGCTCGACTTCTCGAACAAGCCCACGCCGTACAAGACCTACCGCGACCTGCCTCGCGTCGAACTCGCGCGCCGAGTCCGGCCAGCACAAATCCCTGCGCTCGCCGCCATCGCCACCCGAAATAGCGCTTTCGACCGCACTTCCGACCTCGATTTCGACGCCCTGACGCAACTGTGCTACTACTCGGCGGGCGTCACGAAGGAACTCCAGCGAGGAGACCGCACCGTCCGCTTCCGGGCCGCCGCCTGCACCGGGGCACTCTACCACATCGACCTCTATCTCGTTACGGGGGATTGCGTTGCGCCGACGGCGCAACGAGACGGAGGCGGTGGAACCGCCGACGCCGAACTCGACGCTGGCGTCTACCACTTCGACCCCCGGACGCTCTCGCTCGACGTAATTCGAGAGGGCGACTTTCGGGGCGTCCTCGCGGACGCGACAGGGAAAAAATCGCGGGTCACCGACGCCCCCGTCACGTTCGTCGCCACCTCGACGTGGTGGCGCAACGCCTGGAAGTACCGCGAGCGAACGTATCGCCACGCCTTCTGGGATTCGGGCACGGTGCTGGCGAACCTGCTGGGAGTCGCCCACGCCCTCGACCTCCCGGCGAGCGTGGTCGCCGGATTCGCCGACCAGCAGGTCGCGGACCTCCTCGGCGTGGACCCCGAGCGCGAGGCACCCCTCGAACTCGTTCCGGTGGGGGCAGGAGACAGAGGAGTTGGCGGTGCTGGCGGTGACTCGGATGATTCGTCCCCTCCCGTGCCCGAGGTGGACCCCATCAATCCCGCGACCGAACCCCTCTCGCCCGACGAGAAGCGGTACGACCTGATTCCGGCGGCCTACCGCGGGTCGGCACTCGAAGACGGGCAGGCGGCCCGCGAGTGGCGCGAGCGTTCTGCCTCGGAATCGGGCGCAGGGCCAGAATCCGGCGTCGCCACCCGGCCTGCCGGAGAGGACGACCGCGTCCTCCTCGACCCGGTAGACGACGCCAGCGCCGCCAAGACGCCGCTCTACTGGGCGGTTCAGCGCCGCGGCTCCTGTCGGGAGTACGAGCGCGACGCGCTCAACTTCCGGAAGGTCTCGACCGTGCTGGACCGGGCCGTCAGGGGATTCCCGGCCGACTTCCGGAATCCGGACGGTCCGGCGCTCCAGTTCAACGACTGCTATCTCGCGGTCCACGACGTGTCGGGCGTTCCCTCCGGCGCGTACCACTTCCATCCCGAGGACGGCGAACTCGAACTGCTCCGCGAGGGCGAGTTCCGGAGCGAAGTCGGCCACCTCGCGCTCGACCAGCGACTCGCCGCCGACGCGGGCCTCTGCGCCTTCTTCCTGACCGATTTGGACGCCGTGACGAATCGCCTCGGCGACCGGGGGTACCGCGCGGCCCAACTGGAGGCATCGCTGACGGCGGGCCGGTTGTATCTGGGAGCCTACGCCCACCAAAATCTCGGCGCGACCGGACTGACCTTCTACGACGACCTGGTGACCGAGTTCTTCGAACCGCGCGCCGAGGAGCAGACGCCGACTTTCCTCTGGACGCTCGGTCGTCCCGCATAAAAAGAAGCGAGAGGTGTCACCCTCGGTCTACCGCAACCTGTCGCGGAGCGACCTGTGTCCTCACAGGCAACAGCCGTCCTGCTCCCACGAGCTACAGTCGGTCCCGTCGGTGTACTCACAGCAGTGGCGCTTGAGATAGACGGCCTCGTTGCTCTGGTCGGAACAGGCGTAGTTCGTGCAGTCGTACTCGTAGTAGCAGTGGTCTTCGGTACTCACATCGTCGTCGCCCGCCGCCGAGCGGAGCGTGAACGGCGACTCGTCGCCCGTCGGTTTGACGGACGCACCGCTTTCGGAGTGGTCGGGGAGAACTTCGACCGTGACCTCGTGGGCCGCCGTCTCCTTCGTCGCCACGATTTTCGCGCCGTCGTCGCTCACCGAGAGCGTGGCGTCCGAGAGGTCGAACGCGGCCGCCGACGCGCTCTGGATGACTCCTCGGTCGGCGAGTTCGGACAGGACGGGCGTCGCGTGAGCGTCGAAGGCCTCCTCGACGGCGTCGGCCGCCCCGAACTGGGCGCGCAGTTCGGCGGCGCGAGTGTCGGAGACGCTCGCGCTGGCGACGCCGGACGCGCCGAACGCGAGGCCGGTCGCGCCGATGCTCTTCAGCAGTCGTCGTCGGGTCGTATCGGTCTGGTCTGGTGCCATACCAGATATATGTTAACGATTTACAGTATTAAATCTAGTTAGCTAGCTGAAAGAAAAGATTTGCACCATTACCCGGTGAGACAATTATATCATTTGTAGATATTTAATTTTGTTCTTAGACATAGAATTAGTTGTTTCTGGCAGTGGGATATTCGATAGCAACTCAGGAGAACTTAATCGCGGAGACCCCACGGAAGTTCCCCGCCGTGGCCTTTGATATACTCCTTCGCATCCTCAATACTGGTTAGTCTCACGTTGTCCCGACTTCCCCCGTAGCCTTCGAGCGGTGCTTCAGGGTCACGAATCATATCTCGGATGAGGTCCTCCGCACGACCTTGGTCACTTGTAGCACACCAGTTCTTCACCGTCTCTACCTGTTTCTTATGTCCGCCGACAACTCGATTACGTGCGAGCTTCCGAACAAGTTTAATTCTCAACATCTAATCGCTACTCATTATTATCTATTGGCGACTTTGTAGAGCATTGGGTTATATCTGTTGGTTAATAGCAACAGCTACGCGGTAAATATGTGGTGGGTGTGATGTAAGTACCCCACAAGTATTAAGTAAGTACCGTGCATCCACCTAAGTAGAATGAGTACCCCGAAAAAGAAAGATAAGACTCAGCAAGCGGCCGGGGAAGATACGGTCCTGACTGATGTTCTTGGACCGCATGCTAAAGTCAAAATTATTACAGTATTAATCGGAGAGAGCGACCGCGACCTCAACCCCACCGATATCTCTCGACTCGCTGGCATCGACCGAAGCACCTTCTACGAACACATCGACGACCTCGTTGCCTACGGCGTGGTCGAGGAGACCCGGACCGTCGGCAACAGCCAGATGTACCAAATCAACCGCGACAACCCCGCCGCCGAGGACTTGGCTCAGTTGGAGTGGGACCTGCTGGACTACATTCCCGAGGAGTAACCCGACTTTTGTTCACGGTTCGTCGCCGCGTTCAACGCACTTTTCTCCCGCAGACGCAAAGTCCCGAGACATGGCTACCGTAGCGGAGAAAGCGCAGGCGGTTCGAGACGACCTCGCGGAGCGCGAGGGCGTGCTGGTCGCCTTCTCGGGCGGGGTGGATTCGAGCGTCGTGGCGGCGCTGGCACACGACGCGCTCGGCGACGACGCCGTGGCGTGTACCGCCAAGAGCGAGACCCTGCCGGAGGCCGAACTGGACGACGCCAAGCGAGTCGCCGAGGAAATCGGGATTCGCCACGAAATCGTCTCGTTCTCGGAGTTGGACGACCCCGACTTCGTGGCCAACGACGACGACCGGTGTTATCACTGCCGGACGATGCGCCTCGGCAAGATGTTCGAGGCCGCCGAGGAGTTGGGGATTCCGGTGGTCTGCGACGGCACGAACGCCAGCGACGCCGACAGCGGCCACCGGCCCGGCATGCAGGCAGTCGAGGAGTTAGACGCCTACTCCCCGCTGCTTTCCCACGGCATCGACAAGGACGAGGTCCGGGAAATCGCCGACGAGCGGGGCCTCTCGGTCGCCGACAAGCCCTCGATGGCGTGTCTCTCCTCGCGGATTCCCACCGGTCTCGAAGTCACCGAGCAGAAGCTCTCGCGCGTCGAGCAGGCCGAGACTTTGCTCCGCCAGTGGGGGTTCTCGCAGTTCCGCGTGCGTGACCACGACGGCCTCGCTCGCATCGAAGTCGCAGAGGAGGAACTGGAGACCGCGCTGAACTCCGACTTCGTCGAGGCCGCCCGCGACCACATGACCGACGCGGGCTTCGACCACGTGACGCTCGACCTCCACGGCTATCAGACCGGAAGCGTCAGTCCCGAGGGAAGCGACGACGAGAGCGAATCGGGGTCTGAAACGGAGGACTCGGCGGACGAACCGCTCGTGGAGGATGTCTTTTCTTCGGAGTATCCGACTGCGGAGTAGCGACTCGGAGGACTGGGATTTTCGCGTCGCTCGCCAGTCGGGTCTGAGAAATGGCATGGGCGTTCGCACCCAGGGTGGCAGTTTGCTGGCACGCGAACTGCGATTTGTAGCTGCTGGCACGCGAGCTATAGTTGGCAGGCGCGAACGCTACCAACTTGTTTGGAGTCCGGGCCCTTAGTTATACGCCGATTACGCGACGAGAAACGAGTCGTTGGCGCGGCCGAAACGGAAGCGCGGCGGTCAGTTACCGGTCCACTTCAGGAGCGCCAGCGTCCCCTCGAAGAGGGTAATCATCGTCAGCGTGACGAGGATGGGAGCCATCCCGGTCGGGTCCGGCGTGAACAGGAAGGAGATGCCGAGGAAGGCACCCCAGAACAGCAGGCGACGGTCGGCCAGCCAGCGCCGCGTGGTCAGCCCCATCATGATGGCGAGCATGATGAACAGCGGAATCTGGAACACGACCGCCAGATAGCCCATCAGCATCAGGATGAGGTTGAACGTCTTGGTGAGACCGAACGCGAGCGCGGCGGCGTCCTCGGTGTAGGTGATGAAGTAGGTGAACACCGCGGGGAGGACGAGGAAGTACGCGAAGCTCACGCCGACGAACGCCAGCACGAGGCTGGTCGGCACCGCCGAGAGGTAGTAGCGTCGCTCGTGGGGATACAGCCCGGGGCGCATGAACAGGTACGTCTCGTAGACGAAGACCGGAAGCGCGATGATGACGCCCGCGAGGCTGGCGACCTTGAGTCTGGTCAGCACCAGCGCGAGCGGGTGGTACAACCGCGGTCGGGCCTGCTCGCCCAACTGCTCGAAGGGCATGATGTTGTACCAGAGGAAGTTGATGACTTGCTCGGAGAACGGGAGCGCAATCGCGGTGACGACGCCCGCGATGGCGATGACGATTCCCAGCCGTTTTACCATCTCCTCGATGTGGTCGGCCAGCGGCATCTCCTCGTCTTCAATCGGCTCGTCCGGCGTCGCGGCCGGGTTGTTCAGCGTTTCCGTCTCTCGCGGACCGCCGGGCTCGTCGGCTGGCGAGAGATTGCTGGCCGTCGCCTCCGATTCGTCAGCCATTCAGTCGCTCTAAGCAGTCCTGTCATTATAGGCTTTCTTCTCTTGGAAGGACGAGAAGATTGATAACTAAGACACGGCTACCCTTCCCAAAGAATGTCCGGGACTGGAAGTAGTATCGTCGACGAGGACACCGCACAAGCCGTCAACAGCGGCCGTGAGACCATCGGAGCGATGCTCTCGACCGCTCAGACGCACTTGCAGAAGGTCTTCATCGTCTTCCTCGTCGGCTTCGTCGCTTCTTTCTACGCGCTGCGCTCGGCCGGGTGGCCGTTCCTCAAAGCGGTCACGAAGGCACAGATGCCGCCGTCGCTGGCCGAGGCCGTGACGGTCGTCGCGGTGACGCCGTTCGACGTGATTCTCTTGCAGGCGAAAATCGGGGCCATCGCGGGCGGTATCGTCGCGCTCCCCGTCTTGCTCTACTACTCGCGCGACTCGCTCCGCGAGCGGTCGTGGTACCCCGGTGCGCCCATCGCTCGCTGGAAAATCGCGCTGCTCGTCCTGCTGGCCATCGGCCTGTTCTTCGGCGGCATGGTCTACGGCTACGGCGTGTTCTTCCCGCTGATGTTCAAGTTCCTCGCCGAGAACGCCATCACCGCGGGCTTCGAAACGCGCTACTCAATCGTCAAGTGGACCGAGTTCATCGCCTTCCTCTCGCTGTCGTTCGGCCTCGCCGCGGAACTCCCGCTGGTGATGAGCGGTCTGGGTTACACCGGTATCGTCCCCTACGAGACCTTCCGCGACAAGTGGCGCTACGCCATCATGGGCATCTTCGTGTTCGGCGCGGTCGCGTCGCCCCCGGACCCCTTCACCCAAATCATGTGGGCGACCCCGCTCATCCTGCTCTACGCCTTCAGCCTCTATCTCACGAAAATCGTCGTGACCATCAAGCGCGGGAGCGAGCAGTTGAGCTTCGCTGGCGTCGTCCGCGACAACGCGATACGCATTCTTGGCGCGCCCGTGCTGGCCTTCCTGGTCGTTCGTATGTTCTTCACGCGCGCAGGAGTCGAGGCGGTCAACGCCGAACTCCCCGCGAAGTACGCGCTCCCGGCGGTCGATGCGGTCTTCGGCCTGCCGCGCCAGCAGTCGGTCCTGCTGGCCTCGGGTATCGTCGCGCTCGTCGCGTTCGTGATTGCGTTCCTCTACTACCTCACCCAGGAACTCAACGAGGTCCAGACCGCGGTGCAGGCCGCCGCGCCGACCGCGGGCGACCCGGCAGACATCGACCTCGAAAACCTCGACGCTGGCGCGGTCCGCGCGGCCCCGCCCGAGGTCTTCGTGGAGATGACCGAGGACGAGGCGGTCGGCTACGCCGGGCAGGCGATGGAGGAGGACGACCCCGAGAAGGCCCAAGCCATCCTCGACCGGTTCGACGAACTCCACCCGGACGACGAGGAGGAAGACGCCGCCGAGGCCGCCGCGGGTGCCGCCGCCGAAGAGGCCGCGGAGGGCGGAGAAACGGAGGAAGAGGACCTCAACGAGGCGACCTATCCCCGCGAGCCCGACAGGCCCGAGTCGGCGGGCGACCTGATGGAGAGTACGGCCGCGGGCATGGCCGACGCCTTCACCGAGGACGAGACCACCGAGGACGACATCGGCGGGTGGATTTACGACATCCGGTTCATCTTCGAGAGCCTCACGTCCAAGATGTTCCGCATCGTGGGCGTGTTCATGGCGGTCCTCGCTGGGGTGTTCATGTTCCTCTACCGGGGCGGCATCGGTCTCATCCGCGAGGACTTCCTCTCGCGGCTTCCCGCCGAGGTCCGGCCCGAGACGGGGACGGGCGAGGAGTTCCTGAACATCGTCACCCTCCACCCCGTCGAGGCGCTCGTCTTCGAGGTCAAGATTGCGACCCTGCTCGGAGCCGTCGCAGTCGTCCCGCTGGTGACCTACTACGCGTGGCCCGCGCTGAAGGAGCGCGGCCTCGCCTCCGGCGACCGCAACGTCTTCGGCCTCTGGGCCGGGACCATCGCGGTCGGCCTCCTCGCCGGGAGCGCGCTCGGCTACATGGTCGTCGCGCCGAGCGTCATCTCGTGGCTGGTCGCCGACGCGGTCCGCGCCGAGATGATAATCTCCTACCGGGTCAGCAACTTCTTCTGGCTGGTGTTCTTCACCACGGCCGGAATCGGACTGCTGGCCGACGTGCCCCTGACGATGTGGCTGTTCGAGCGCGGCGGCATCGCCTCGTTCGACGCGATGAAAGACCGCTGGCGCGAGGTCACCATCGCCGTCTTCGCGGCGGCGGGACTGCTCACGCCCGACAGCCTCTACACGATGTTCCTCATCGCCATCCCGATTTCCATCTCGTATCTCATCGGGTTGGGCGGACTGTGGGTCATCACCCTCGGCGGGCGGCGGTCGTAGACGTTCGGTCGCGGGTTCGGCTGTTTTTCGAGCTTTGAAATTTTTCGAGTGCTGAAGTGCATCACCGATTGTCTCTTCTCCCGACGGCGCGCGAGAAACGCGCGAGGTCTTCGGCTTCGCCGAAGGCTCGGAGGACGCGGTTTGTCCTCCGGTGGACGAGCATCGCAGGAAGGAGCGTAGCGACGACCGAGAAGCGCAGGAGGTTGGGGAGGTGTGAGGCTGTCGCGGGGCGGTTGCGGTTCTCATAGGCTTCGGCAGTAGCTAGCTTCTCGCCGGTTGCCACGCTTGTCTCGCGCGACCGAACGAATCCCGATTTGAGCGGCAGACGGATTCCACGTCGTCTTCGCCCGCGAAGCTAAGCACAACTACACAATTCTTTCAAAAATATATACAATTTCTAAACACATATATTGTTGTCCTAAATACAACCCAACCACTTTCCGTCGAAATCTCGAACACTTTAACACACCGAGCGATAATACTCCAGTATGACCAAGATAAGCGTCGAAGTGCCCGACGAACTCCTCGATGACCTCGATTCCCACGTCGGCGAGGAGGGCAAGTTCGTCAACCGGAGCGAGGCCATCCGGGCCTCGGTGCGGAAGATGCTGGACGTGCTGGACGAAATCGACGAGCGCCACGGCCGACTCGAAGACGACTGAGAGGACACGATGACCGACCACTACCGCGACACCCAACCCCTTCCCACCGGTCGCATCGCGCTGGTCGCGCTGTTCGTCACCGCGCTGGTGACCGCCCAGCTCACGGCGTCGAAGCTCCTCGGGTTCTCGATTCCGTTCTCGCTCCCGTTCACCGAGAGCCTGCTGGTGATGCCCGGCGCGGCGCTGGCCTACGCGCTAACGTTCTTCGCGTCGGACTGCTACTCGGAACTCTACGGTCCCGACGAGGCCCACAAAGTGGTCAACGTCGGCTTCGCCATGAACTTCGTCCTGCTGGCGCTGGTGTACTCGACCATCTTCGCGCCCGCCGCGCCGTTCAGCCCCGTCGACCCCGCGACGTTCGAGAGCGTCCTCGGCGCGAGCCTCAACATCGTGGTGGCGAGCCTGCTGGCGTACCTCGTGAGCCAGCACTGGGACGTTCGCGTCTTCCACGCCATCCGCGAGGCGACCGACGGCGACCACCTCTGGATTCGCAACGTGGGTTCGACCGCGACCAGCCAACTGCTCGACACGCTCGTCTTCGTCTCCGTCGGGTTCGCAATCGTGCCCGCGCTCCGCGGCGGCGACGTCCAGACCGTCCAACAGCTTCTGGGCCTCGCGCTCGGCCAGTACCTGCTCAAACTCGCCATCGCGCTGGCGGACACCCCCTTCGTCTACGCCGTGGTCGGCTACCTCCGGTCGAGAGGAGTCGCCGCGCCCGCGGCGCGGACCGCCGACTGACGAGATTCTGACGCTAATCGACACCGCCACTCCTTTCACTCTGCCCTCGAACCATCGACCGATGCGACGCAGAGCCCTCCAGTTGGTAGCAGTCTGTTGTCTCGTAGCGCTCGCGGGGTGTTCCGGCGCGCTCACGGGCGGCGGAAACACGACGAACCCGACCAGCGCCGCGAACGCGACGAACGCCACCGACGCCGGAAGCGGCCCGACCCTCGACGACGTGTCGAACCCGCCGGGCGTCTCCGCGAACGGAACCGACCTCGCCGAACTGTCGAGCGCCCACGCCGCGGCGCTGAACGGGAGCAGTTTCACGCTCGCGTTCGACGTGTCCCAGAACAGTTCGGCGTCGAACCGCTCGATGGGCGCGACCGCCGCGGTCGGTCCCGACCGCCGGAACGTCCACGTCACCGTCTCTGGCGCGAACCAGTCGATGGAGACCTACGCGACCGCCGAGAAGCGCTACCTCCGCGTCGCCACCGGCGACCGGGTGGACTACCGAGCGGCCAACCGCACGAACGACAAGCCGAAGCTCCTCTCCTCGACGTACACCGGGACGACGTATCTCGACCGGTTCGCCGGACAGGTCAGCGCGAACTTCACGCCGACTGGCGTTCGGCAGGTCGATGGCGAGACGCTGGTCGTCCTCCGCGCCAACGGAAGCGACGTGTCGGCACCCGGCGAGACCAACGTCACCGACTACAACGCGACCATCCTCGTGGACGAGCAGGGCGTCGTACACCGATTCGAGGCCTCGGCCCGGACCGAGCGCGGCGACAAGTGGGTCCGAAACGCGGCCACGATGACGATTTCGGACGTGAACGAGACCACGGTCGGCGAACCCGCGTGGCTCGACGAGGCCCGGAATCAGACGAATAGCTGACCAGTCCATACCCGAGCCGAAATTTAGCTTCTTTCGACATTTCCGTTCGGCCGAAAACGTTTCTTAGGTGCAGTAGAGTGAGCCACACGGATATGCGAAAATTACTCGGTGGGTTCACCGCCCTGTTCGGTCTCGCGGTAACGCTGTTCGGCGGGTGGATGCTGGTCCGGGGACCGTTCTTCGGCGGCCCGGCGCTCGAAGCGGTCCCGATGGTCGCGGCCCTGACCGCGTTTCTGGTCGGCGTCGTCATCTTCTTCCGCGGACTGGTTCGGTGGGCGGGCGTCGGAGCGCGGATTTAAACGGGCGTTCGAGCCCAGCTTAAAGCAGGGAGAGAACCGTTCGCACGCCGAATTTCTGACCGCCCACCCGGCTTTTCCGCCTCCGCCCCGATTGGCTCGACATGGGCAGCGACGGTCTCATCGAACTCGACGAGTCGTGCTGGTCGGCGCTGGCGAAGTACAACCTCGTGCTGGCGACGGTGTTCGCGGCGCTACTGCTGATGGTCCGGCAACTCGACCCGGCGCAGGCACAGTTGTTTCTGCTGATAGAGAACGGGATACTCGCGCTCGTGTTCGGCGGGATTCAGACCTACTGCTGGATTTCGAGGTAGAAGTACTGTTACCAACATCTCTTGAGAAGAAATCAAATATAGTATTAAGTATGAAGGGATAGTATTAATTAATGGCTGAGCTAAGAGAAGATAAAAAACGTAAAATACTGGATTTTTTGGAGGAAAATGCAGAGGCGAACGAAAGTCTAGTAGCGTTAGAAGTAGATCAAGTAATTGAGGAATTTGCAGACGAGACGTTTGACGAGGAAACTATTGAAGACCTAGTAGATGAACTAGAGGAAGATGATTTGATTAAACAAAAGACAGCAAAACTGGATATCGTCTACCCAAGTGGTTATAAAGAATCTATCGAAGAAGAGTTCGACCACCTCTTTGATTCTTCCCCGATTTTTGCTAGTTATTTTATCGGAACAGCCATTTCTCTGTTTATGTTTGACAGTTCTGGACCAGCATTCCAATATATCTTCGGTGATGCAGTTGGCAACCCAACAACTATCGCTATTCGAGGAATTCTCTTTGGAGTCCTTGGAGCCTACGGGATTGGAAGGGTCATCATCCGAGGCTACAACGTTGCTCAGGAAAATCTTAAAATCTTACAGGACCAGAAGCAGCTAATAGTCCCGATAGTTACAATTGGTTCGATTGCCGGTGCAATTGCAGTCGCATTTACAACATACACATCTCAACCATTAACAACAAGTCATCTAATCCAGATAATCTCAATTAGCGTTGCCGGGGGTGTTGCAATTAGTAAATTCCTAACTGACGACGGGTAACATTACTTTTCTACGACTTCACCGAACCCGAATCGCGGCTTGACCTCGGTAATCTCGACTTCGACCACGTCACCCTCGTCGCCGCCGGGGACGAAGACGGTGTAGTTGTCGACTTTCGCCACGCCGTCGCCCTCCGAGCCTTCGTCTACGATTTCGACCTCGACCACGTCGCCCTCCTCGACCGGCGCGGTCATCCGACCCTTGGCGATTAGATAGACCTCCGAGGAGGACTCCCGGGAGGCGTCGGGGCTGAGCGTTCGGACGTACTGGAACTCCTCGTCCATCTCCTCGCGCAGGTCGTCCAAGTCCCGGCCCTCGAAGACCTTCACCGCGAAGTCGCCGCCGGTGTCCAGCACGTCGAGGGCAGTCTCGAACGCCTGCCGGGCGAGGTGGACAGACCGGGCGTGGTCCACGCTGTACTCGCCGGTCATGTTCGGGGCCATGTCCGAGAGGACCACGTCCACCGCGTCGCCCGCAATCGCCCGGACCTCGTCCTTGGTGGACTCCTCGGTCATGTCGCCCCGGACGGTCTCGACGCCGTCGATGTCCTTGATTCGCTGGAGGTCCACGCCGACGACGGTACCCGTCTCGCCGACCTCCTCGGCGGCGACCTGTAGCCACCCGCCGGGCGCGGCCCCGAGGTCCACGACGGTCTTGCCCTCGTGGAGCAGGTTCTCGGCTCGGTCGAGTTGCTTGAGTTTGTAGGCGGCCCGAGAGCGGTAGCCCTCCTGCTTAGACTTGTTGTAGTAGTGGTCTTTGTGACTCATTTGATTGTGAGAAGGTAGTTCGGCGAGGGGTTTACGCGCTTCGTTCGAGTCGCTCAGAACGTCAGCCGTTCCAGCAGCCGCCGGAAGCGACTCGGCCGGTTTCGGTCGTGGAGGTGGACCGTGAGGACCGGCTCAGTTCGGTCGTCGTCGAGCGGGTCGTCGGCGCTCACGAGAGTGAGGTCGGGAGCGGTGACGCGCCCGCCGTCGGGACGCGCGACCAGCGTCTTCCCCGGACTCTCGACCACGTCGCGGATGTCGCCGTGGTAGGCGTCGATGGCGTCCGCGCGGCGGTCGGTCGTGTGACGGCCGACGCGGTACTCCAGATGCATGCGGGCGTCGTTGACGCTGGCGAGCGCGTCGCCCAGCGCCAGCTTGACGGGGTCGTACGGTCCGCTGTCGGTGACGACGCAGATGTCCGCCACGTCGCCGAGTTCACCGTCCGAGCGCGCTCCGCTATCGTCAGCGAGCGCCCTCCCATCGTCGGAGAGCGTCCCGACGTCGCACGGGGCGTGGTCGCGGACCCACTGAACGTCGTCTCGCAGCGGCCCGCCTTCGAGGCCCGAGCCGTCCTCGGACAGCAAGAGGAGGTCGGCGTCGTGTTCGTCGGCGACGTTGACGACCGCGTGGGCGGCGTCGTGAGTGACGACTTCCCCGAAACTCACCGGCACGTCTACCTCGTCGGCCAGTTGTGCGGTGAACTCCTCGAAGGCCTCGTCGCCGGGCGACTG
Source organism: Halorussus ruber (assembly GCF_004765785.1). Classification (GTDB taxonomy): domain Archaea; phylum Halobacteriota; class Halobacteria; order Halobacteriales; family Haladaptataceae; genus Halorussus; species Halorussus ruber. The sequence continues at coordinate 209,262 of NZ_ML219768.1, forward strand.
GACCTCGGCGGCGTACGAGAGCGGCACTTGGTCGGGTTCGACGTCGAAGCGGACGACCGAGACCCCGCCGTCGTGTGCCCGCGCGGCGTCGGCGGCGACGCGAACCAGTTTGCGTTCTCGCTCCGGGGGCGTCTGTTCGCCGACGCCGACCAGCACCTCGTAGCCGGGTTGCGAGAGCGCCTCGCGGGTCTCCTCGAGGAGGTCTTGGCCGACTCGTCGGCGGACCTCCTCGATGGCGGCCCCCTCGCGCTCGACCTGCTGGCGGGCGTAGCCGAGGTACCACGCCAGTCCGACGGCGATGATAGCCGCCGCGCCGACCAGCGGGACTGTCCCCATCTGGGTCAGCAGGACCAGTCCCGTCACGACGCCGAACACCTGCGTCCACGGGTAGAGCGGCGCTCGGAAGCTCGGCTCGTACTCGGCGTGGCCCTCGCGGAACGCGACGACTGCGGCGTTGACGAGGACGAACACGAGAATCTGGAAGGCGCTGGCGAGCTTCGCTATCTCCATGATGGGCACGAACGCGATGAACACGAGCAGGACGCCGCCCGTGAGCGAGATGGCAGGCACGGGCGTGCCGAGGTTGGCGTGGACGGCCCCGAGACTCGCGGGCACGAGTCGGTCCCGCGCCATTGCGAAGGGGTAGCGCGAGGACGAGAGGATGCCCGCGTTGGCCGTCGAGACCAGCGCGAGGACGGCCGCGACGACGACCGCGCCGACGCCGAGCGGGCCGAGAGTGACGGCGGCGACGTCCGCCATCGGCGTGAGCGTCTGCCCGATGGTCGAGAGGTCGGCGACGCCGACCATCACGGCGACGATGAGGACGTACAGCAAGGTGGTGAATGCTAACGACCCGAGAATCCCCAGCGGGATGTTCCGGTCGGGGTTCTCGATCTCCTCGGCGACGCTGGCGACCTTCGTGACGCCAGCGTACGAGACGAACACGAGGCCCGTCGCGGCGACGAGACCGCCCGGACCCTCGGCGAAGAATCCGGCGAAGTTGGCGCTCTGCACGTCGATAGCGCCGCCGCCGACGAACCAGACCATCACCGCGAGCATGACGGCGACGATGGCCACCTGAAGCCGACCGGTGAGTTTGGCACCGACTAAGTTGACGACCACCAAGGCGGCGGCCAACCCGAGCGTCAGCGGGAGTATCCACGCGTCGGGCACCGAGACGAGCAACAGGAGGTAGGGCACGCCGCCGACGAGCGCGAGTGCGCCCTTGAACGACAGCGAGAACCACGTCCCGAGTCCGGCGATAGTGCCGAGTAGCGGACCCATCCCGCGCTCGATGTAGACGTACGAACCGCCGGACTCCGGCATGGCCGTCGCCATCTCCGCCTTCGAGAGCGCCGCGGGAAGGACGAGAATCCCGGCGACGAGATAGGCGAGGACGACCGCCGGACCGGCGATGCCGACCGCCAGCGCGGGCAGGATGAAGATACCGCTCCCGACCATCGCACCGATGCTGATGGCGACGACGCTGGCGAGTCCGAGGTCGCGCTCTAATCCTTTCGCCATTATTCTCTGAGCCTCACTCGGTCGTCGGCCTCGGCTGTTCGGTCTGCGGCGGTCGGCTCCTCGGGGGTGACGAAATCGGTCGTCGTCCGCGCGACGGCCCCCGAGACGCATATCGTCTCGATGCCAGCGTCGTCGAACGCCGCCCGTCTCTCCGGGTCGTTGACGAGGGCGATTACCCTGTCGGCGTCGAACGCGTGCGGGGCGGCCGTCGCTAGCAGCAGGTTCCGTGCGTCGGACGATGTCGCCACGACGACGGTCACTGCGGAACAGTCGATGGACGGCTTCGCGGTCTCCAGCGTCGATTCGTGAGTAGTCAGTCCGGCCTCGCGTGCGCGGTTCGCCGACGGTTCGGCGTCGGCGAACGCGACAGACCGGTTCTGTACAGCTAGTTCGGTCGCAATCTCGAGGCCGGTCGGTCCGCCCCCGAGTACGAGTGTTTCATGGGTCATACGATATGGCCCCGAGCCACCCCTCCGAGGGCGACGACCGGTGGCTACTCTCACGTAATCTCCCGAACGTGATAAAGACTCCGGTAAAATTAGACAACTTCAAATTATATTCGTGAAGAATCCTTAAGTTGGGAAAATCACGCCCATAATTAGATATTGTCCGCTATTGCTGAGTCGGAGAAGCGCCTCTCGTCGCTTCAGATGGGTGCGAACGGGCGATACGAGGAGGGTTCGACAAGTGGCCGAACTGGCAGAGAAGTGCCAAGGGTGGTCCGCACGACCCGGTCGAGTGTCCGGAAGATTTCTACGCTTCGGTCGGTGTCCGGCAGAGAGTCGGATTGTAGAACGGATATTATTTCTTTAGAGATTCTATTTCCACCCCTAATCAATACTTATAATTCCCACGGTCGGCGCGCGCTGGCGTCTCACCGAGCGTATTCGAAAATCTCCGATTTTCGGGCCTCGAATTCGATTTCCACCCGGTTCGTCTTCCGCGGCGATTCGGGACTCTCGGTGGGCGTCAGTAGTGTCGGTCCTCGACGCGGGCGTCGAACGCTTCGACCAACTCGTCGGTTATCGGTCCGACCTCGTACTCGGTCTCGCCGACCCGCGAGACCGGCCGGACCTCCCACGTCGAGTTCGTCAGGAAGACCTCGTCCCCTTGCCGGAGGTCCTCGGGCGCGTAGCTCCCGGTTTCGACCGGAATCCCCGACTCCTCGGCCAGTTCGAGGAGGACCGCTCGCGTGATGCCGGGCAGAATCGGACCCTCCAGCGAGGGCGTCTTGAGCGTGCCATCGACGCAGAAGAAGAGGTTGCTCGTCGCGCCCTCGGTCAGCAGTCCCTCGGAATCGACCATCAGGGCCTCGTCGGCGTCGGTCTCTCCTCGGGCCAAGATTCCCTGCAGGTAGTTGTGGGTCTTGGCGGCCGCAGGGAGCGACTCGTCGGGGATGCGAACGCGCTCGACCACCTCGGCGCTGGCCGGGGCGTCCCAGACCTCGGTCCCGCCGAGGCCGCCGCGGGGTAACTCCGAGACGATGACGACCACGGTCGGGTCTGGGTCTGCGGGCGGTGCCAACTTCCCGCCGTGGCTTCCCCGCGTGACCGAGAGTCTGACGTAGGCCTCCGAGAAGTCGTTGGCGGCGAGGGTGTCGTCCACGATGGCCCGGAGTTCGGAGCGCTCGAATCCGTGGTCGAACCCGAGGCACTCGCAAGTCCGGGTGAGTCGTTCGAAGTGGCGGTCCCACGCGAAGGGGTCGCCGCCGTAGGCCCGGAGCGTCTCGAACGCGGCGTCTCCGTACTTGAACCCGCGGTCGCGCACCGAGACGGTCGCCTCGCTGGCGGGGCGAAGGTCGCCGTCCACGTAGAAAACCGGGTCGTCCATGCAGTCGAGTTGGGGCCGGTCGCCCAAAACTGTGGTACCTCTCGGCCTGCGCGAGTCTGTGGTACCTCTCGACTTGCTGGAATTTCTTATCGCTCGACTTCCACCAACCGTTCGACCGGAGGCAGTTCGTGGTCGGTGTCGGTGATGGTCTCCATCCGGTGGTCGAACTTCTCGCTGGCGTAGTCCACGAGCGCGTCGGCCTCGAACAGGAGTTCGAAGCCCTCGAAGATGTCGTACACGTCGGGCAGGAGGTCGGTCATCGTCTCGTGGATGACGGCCTCGTCCACGCCGTCTTCGAGGAGTTGCTGGATTTTGAACATCCCGAACCCGACGTGGCGGCCCTCGTCGGACCGGACGTAGGCGGTGCCCTCGATGAGGCCTTCGAGGTCGGGGTACTCGCGGGCGGAGATGTCGTCGGCCCGAGGACTGAACGCCGACTCGAAGCCGTAGTAGGCGGTCTGGGCCACCACGCCCTCGACGGTCAGGTGGTAGTGACAGTAGGCCTCGGCCCGGTTTTCGGGCGTGTCTTCCTCGTGGAGTTTCTCCATCGCGGCCTCGTTCTTGTCGAACAGCGAGACGTAGCCGTCCATGAAGAACCGCTGGTCGGTGGGGTAGACCTTCTCGAAGCCGAGTTCCTCGGCGACCGGGAAGACGACCTCGCGCCAGTAGCGGTCGAAGAACTGGGTGTGCTTTGCCTCCTCGTAAATCTGCGAGGAGATGTACATCTGGTCGTTTACGTCTTCCAGCACCGCCATCAGCGGCGCGAGGTCCTCGGTGACGGCCTCCTCGCCAGCGCCGAACAGCGCCAGCGCGTTCATGAACTCCTCGAACTCGTCGCGGGTCAGGCCGTGGTCGACGAGTTTCTCGCGGTCGTCGACGAGCAGTTGTTGGGGGACGTCCTCGTAGGGGTCCCAGTGATTATAGACTGCGTGCTTGAAGAACTTCTGCGGTTGATACTCTTGGTCGAGTCGGAAGTCTCTGCTAGTATCGTTTATTTGAGTCATATTTACTATTAATTTATTTAAATATAGTCTATTTATAACCTTTGCTTGCCATGTGGTACTTGCGTACCGTTTCGACGCCGTCGATGAAGTCCTTTAAGTCCACGGAGTCGGCGTCGGGCACCTCCGACCGGAGGGTCGAGTACTTCAAATCCCACTGGTCTAAGAGTTCGCTCTCCAGTCCGTGTTGCTTGAATCGAGAGGCGAACAGTTCGGGGTCGAGACTGTCTTCGCCCTCCCGAAGCCCTTCGAGTTCTTCCATCGAGAGCAGACCGCGGGCGATAGCTTTGGTGAAGATGGCGGAGGTGAAGTCGCCTTCCGCGATTTCTCGCTCCCACGTGGAAGTCCAATTACTTATGCGAACGAGTTGCTGGCCCCGGTAGACCGACTCGCGGATCTGGGAGAGTTCGTCGCGGTCCACCGACGGGGAGTTCATCAGGTCGATGTCGGCCGCCGCCAGCATCACCATGTTGTGGGGCGTGTACTGCATCATCTCCGCGGTGTTCATCATCTCGGGGTTGTCGTTGGCCAGTCGCTCGTAGTCCATCGCGTTCAGCGACTGGCGGAGGTCGAACTCGAAGAAGGGCCTGAACTCGGACTCGCGCTCGGTCGCTTCGAGCAGCGATTCGGTGGTGTCCCAGACCTCTTGGAGAAACTTCAGGTAGTCGGTCCGCACGTCGTCGCGCTCGAAATCGGCGTACTCCTGCTCGAAAGGGATTTTGCTCGCCTCTCGAAACGATTCGGCGTCTCGAAAGTTGTCGGCGAGGTCGTCGACGAGCGTGACGTACATCGAGAGAATCGTCTTGTGAGTGCAGACGTGGTCGACTCGCTCGTCGGGCACGCTATCGAGCGTGACGAACGGAAAACTTCTCGCCAGCCACTTCCAGAGGTACTCGTCGCGTATGCCGATGCGGTCGTTGTACTCCTCGACGAGTCGGTCGAGCGGCGGGTCGAGCGTCTGGTTCTGAACTTCGGTAACAATCCGTTGAGAATCGAGGGCCATCTCCTGATTGTTGGCCATTATGCAATCTAATCATACTGAGAGAGCTTAATACTTTTCCAAGAATAAGCAGTTAAATAAACTATCAGAGAAATTATCTGTCGACTTCGCCCATAATCACGTCGAGGCTTCCGAGCGACGCGATGAGGTCGGGGACAGTCCCACCCTCGGCCATCTCGGGGAGCGCCTGCAGGTTCGAGAAGCACGGCGAGCGAATCTTGAACCGACCGGGCTTGTCGGTGCCGTCGGACCGGATGTAGATGCCGAGTTCGCCCTTCGCACCCTCGACGGCGCGGTAGATTTCGGCGTCTTCCTCGGGCTTGAGCGTCCGCGGGACGTTCGCCTGAATGTTGCGCTCGTCCTCGGGCCAGTCTTCGAGCAGGTCCACGCACTGGCTGATGATTTTCGCGGACTCCTCGACTTCCCGCATCCGAACGAGCAGACGCGAGAAGTTGTCGCACCCGTCCTCGGTGACGACTTCCCAATCGAGTTCGTCGTAGTAGCCGTAGGGGTCGTCGCGCCGGAGGTCGTAGTCGATACCGGAGCCACGAGCGACCGGCCCGGTCACGCCGTAGTTTTTGGCGGTTTCGGGGTCGAGGACGCCCGTGTCGATGGTCCGAACCTGAAGAATCTCGTTGCCCGTGACGAGGTCGTGGTACTCCTCGAGCGACTCCGGAATGTCGTTCAGCAGGTCCCGGGTCTTCTCGAAGAACTCCTCGCGGGGTTCGGGCAGGTCCCAGACCACGCCGCCCAGACGGAAGTAGTTGAACATCAGGCGCTGGCCCGTGAGGTCTTCGAGGATGTTGAGAATCTTCTCACGGTCGCGCATCGCGTACATGAAGATGGCGGTGAAGTCGCCGTAAACGTCGAGCGCGTAGGTTCCGAGCGCCAGCAGGTGCGACGCGATACGACAGAGTTCCGCGCCCATCGTCCGGATGATTTGGGCGTACTCGGGCACCTCGATGTCGTTCAGGTCCTCGGCGGCGCGGGCGTAGGACCACTCGTTGAGGAGACCCGACGAGGCGTAGTCCCACCGGTCGGGGTAGGGCATAATCTGGTGGCGGTACGTGCCCTGCTGGGCCATCTGCTCCTCGCAGCGGTGGAGATAGCCGATGTCGGGGTCCACGTCCGCGACCTGCTCGCCGTCCAGCACCGTCTTGAGGTGCAGGACGCCGTGGGTCGCCGGGTGGTTGGGACCGATGTTGAGGAGCATCGTGTCCGACTCCTCGTCGTGGAAGTCCTCGGCGACGGGGTTCTCGTGCGCGGCGAACGAGACGACTTGCGGCTGTTCCTGGTTGTAGTCCTTCGACATGGGGTGGCCCTGCCACGTCTCGGGAAGGAGGATGCGCCGCGGGTCCGGGTGGTCCTCGTACTCGATGCCGATGAGGTCGTAGGCCTCCCGCTCGTGCCAGTCCGCGGTTCGGTAGACCGCGTTCGCGGACTCGCTGGTCGGGTTGTCGGGCGTCGTCGGGACGACGACGCTGACCTCTTGGGTCGGGTCGTCGTACTTCTTGAGGTGGTAAATCGTCTCGTACCGGTCGTCGTACTCCTGGGCGGTGACGTTCGAGAGGTGGTCGAAGCCAGCCTCGTTCCGAAGTTTCTCGAGGGTGGCGACCACTTCGTCTGGTCGAACGACGAATCCCGGCGCGTTGAGGTGGTCGTCGCGTTCGATGACGTGTTCGCTCAACAGGTCCGCGATCTCCTCGGTGGTCTGTACTGGCGCGGAACCGCTGTCCGGTTGGAGTTTTTCGCTGCTCATTGGCTTTCAGTCCAGTCGTACCGCATGACGAGGTCGTCTTGGTCGATCTGGTCGGCGAGACTGTCGACGAGTTCGTCGCGTTCGAGGTCGCTGAACTGTTCGAGTTCGTAGGGCTTGACCGTGACGCGGGTACTCTCGCCGTTGGCGATGCGCTCCTGAAGCTTCACGATACCGTACAGGAGTGCCTCGGGGCGCGGCGGGCAACCGGGGACGTGGATGTCCACCGGGAGAATCTGCTCTGCGCCCTTGATGACGTTGTAGCCCTCTTGGAAGGGGCCGCCAGAAATCGTACACGAACCCATGCTGACGACGAACTTGGGCTCGGGCATCTGGTCGTAGAGGCGCTTGAGGCGCGGGCCGAGTTTAGAGACGATAGTGCCCGGGATGACCATCAGGTCCGCCTGTCGCGGGGAGGCACGAGGCACACCGGAACCGAACCGGTCGAGGTCGTGCTTGGTTGCGAACGTGTGCATCATCTCGATGCTGCAACACGCGATACCGAACTGGAAGAGGAACATCGACGACCCCCGTACCCAGTTCATGAACTTGTTGAACTTGGTGAGGATGAACGGCGTCGAGCCGAACATCTCGGTGAGTTTCGAGTTGAACCGGGCGTCCTGGCCCGTGCTCCGTCGGTCCTCCCACGTGTCGCTCCGTCCGGCCGTTGCTCGGGGTGAGTTCGGTGGTGTGTTTTTACTCATGTGGTGAACTCCTGCGTCGTGTGTCTGTCACGCTGTGCGTAAAGGCTTCGTGACCCGGTATGGTCGGGCGCTACGCGGTCGTCGGAATCGAGGTGTGACCCGGTAGCGACGATGCCCGATACCTCCGGTTCCATACTCTCGCTAGCACCATCTACGTAGCCAGCGAGGTATATACTTACTGTTCTCCGGGGGAGTTTTCCATAATTAAAAATATACAATCCGAATTGGCCGACGAGACGGCGCGTCCCCCGATTATTTTCCGCATTCATCCACTAATCGAAATATCGTTTCGGGAAGATATATTTCGTTCATAGGCATATTTTTGTATCTCGAATCGGGAGGGAGCGTATGGACTTCGCCTTATCTGAAGAGCAAAAGCAACTCAAGGGCGAGATTCGCCGGTTCGCCGAGGAGGAAATCGAGCCGGTCGCTACCGAGTACGACACCGAGGAGAAGTATCCGTGGGATGTCGTCGAGACGGCCGCCGATATGGGACTGCTGGCCCCGCAGGTCCCGATGGAGTACGGCGGGGCCGGGTACGGCGCGACCGAGATGGCGCTCATCATCGAGGAGTTGTTCGCGGCCGACGCCGGAATCGGGGGGAGCGTCATCTCGACTTCTTACGGGAGCGAGGCGCTGGTCCGGTTCGGCACCGAGGAGCAATGCGAGAAGTACCTCCCCGACATCGCCTCCGGCGACTCGATTTGCGGCATCGCTATCTCGGAACCCCACGCTGGCTCGGACGTCTCCGCTATCTCCACCCGCGCCGAGAAGGACGGCGACGAGTGGGTCATTAATGGAAACAAGATGTGGATTTCCAACGGGACGGTCGGGGACTTCTTCGTCATGCTCTGCAAGACCGACCCCGAGGCGGAGGGCCGATACAATGGCTTCTCCCAGATTATCGTGGAGTCCGACCGCGAGGGCTTCGAGGCCGAGAAGATTACCGGCAAGATGGGGGTCCGGGCGGGCGACACCGCCGAACTGATATTAGACGACGTGCGCGTCCCCGAGGAGAATTTGGTGGGCACGCGAGGCATGGGCTTCCTCCAACAGATGCAGTTCTTCGACGAGCTCAGGGTCGGCGGCGCGGCGCAGGGTCTCGGCATCGCCAAGGGCGCGGCAGACCGGGCGCTGGAGTACGCCCAAGAGCGCGAGCAGTTCGACCGACCCATCTCGGAGTTCCAAGCGATTCAGCACAAAATCGCGGAGATGTACACCCGAATCGAGGCCGCCCGGAGTCTGACCTACAAGGCCGCGTGGGCGGTGGACAACGAGAAATCGGAGAACACCAAACTCGTCTCGATGGCCAAGGAGTTCGCCTCCCGCGTGGCGGTGGACGTGACCCAAGAGGCGGTCCAAATCTTCGGGGGCGCTGGCTACGTCAACGACTTCGACGTGGAACGGTTCTACCGCGACGCCAAGATTACCCAGATTTACGAGGGCACCACCGAGATTCAGAAGAACATCATCGCCCGCGAGTTGCTCGACAAGGGCTTCTGATTACGTCCCCTCGTACATCGCCCCGATCTTCTCGGCGAATCGCTCCTCGATTTCGGACTGGCGCTTCTTCAGCGTCGGCGTGAGTTCGCCCTTCTCGACGCTGAACTCCCGTGAGATAAGTCGGAAGTCACCAACCGTCTCGGACTCGGCGAGAGACTCGTTGGCCTCCTCGATTTCCTCCTCGTAGAGATTCCGGACCGCTCCGTCCTGAAGGAGGTCCTCCGAGACCGCGACCGGGGTGCCCTCGTCGTCTCTCGTCGGGTCGGCGTCGAGACCCTGCTCGTCGGCGAAGTCCGCGAGCGCCTCGAAGTTCGGCTGGACCAGCGCGGTCACGAACTTCCGGCCGTCGGCGACCGCCATCGCGTCGCCGATGTATCTGCTCCGGGTCAGCACCGACTCGATGCGAGTCGGCGCAACCGTCTTGCCGGTGTCGAGGACCGCGATGCGCTTCTTGCGGTCCACGATTTGCAGGAACTCCTCGTCGTCGAACTCGCCGATGTCGCCGGTGTGGTACCACCCGTCGGTCAGCGATTCCGCGGTCGCTTGCTCGTCGCCCCAGTAGCGGTCCATCACGTTCGGGCCGCGGTAGAGGATTTCGCCGTCGTCGGCGAGTCGGACCTCGCCGTCGCCGATGGGTTGGCCGACCGTCCCGGCCCGGAAGTGGTCGGGGTAGTTCGAGGCGACCGGGCCAGTCGTTTCGGTCGCGCCGTAGACCTCGCAGAGCGGGACGCCCATCCCCCAGAAGAAGTGGAGTAGGTCGGCGTCGATGCTCGCCGCGCCGGTGATGGCGTGGCGGACGTTGGTCAGGCCGAGTTCGGACCGGAGCTTCGAGAAGACCAGTCTGTCCGCGAGGGCGTGCTTGACCCGGAGGAGAGGCCCGGGCGTGCCGCCACCACTTAGCTCCTCGCCGTACTCGTGGGCCACGCCGTCGGCCCAGTCCAGAAGGCGGCGCTTCGCGCCGGACATGCCAGCGATGCGGTTCTGGAGTCGGTCGTAGATGCGCCGGTAGACCCGCGGGACCGTGATGAGGACCGAGGGTTCGACCGCGCGGAGTTCCGACTTGATGTCGTCGGGGTGCATGTAGGCCGCGCTCGCCCCGGCGTCCCAGAAGAGGTAGGTGCCGACGCGCTGGAAGACGTGCGAGAGCGGCAGGAAGCAGGTGCCCACGTCCGAGGCCTCGACCGGCAGGCGAGTGGCTATCATCTCGGTTCCGGCGAGCAGGTTCCGGTGCGTGATGGCGCATCCTTTCGGGTCGCCCGTGGTTCCGCTGGTGTAGATGATGGTCGCCACGTCGTCGGGAGCGGCGTTCAGGTCCGGCAGGTCGTCGGGATTTCCTCGGGGGAGGTCGTCCAAGCGGTAGACCGCATCGACCGCATCGGCCACCTGCCGAGCGGGGTCGTCCTCTACGAACAGGGCGTCGATTCCGGCGTCCTCGACGACGTAAGTCGCTTGGTCGGGGCTGAAGTCGGGGAACACCGGGACCAGCACGACGCCAGCGAGGTAGGCGGCGACGTCCACGACCGACCACTCGTAGCACGTGTCGGCGCGAATCCCGACGCGGTCGCCCGGTTCGACGCCCGACGACGAGAGCGCCGACGCGACTTCGGCGGCGCGCTCGTAGTGGTCGCCGAAGGTGCGCTCCTCGAAGGCGACCTCGTCTCCGGCGTCGCGGCGGACCAGCGCCAGCGTGCGGTCGGCGTACTCGTCGGCGACGCCGGTGAACCACTCGTCCATCGTCTGCTTCTCGACCGCTGTCGTCTCGTCCGCTGTTCTCTTGTCCGCTGTCGTCCCGGCGTCGCTCTCCTCGGCCGTCGCTACGTCTTCGTCCCTCTCGTCGCCTGTCGTCGCGTCTCTCCGAGCAGATTCAGACATGTGACTCACCCGTGGAATCCGATTGCGGACGAGCGCGCCGTCTCGAACCCGCGAGGACGGACCCTCTGGCGTTCGCACCGCGTTCAAAATCCGAGAACGGGAAAGCCAAATCGCCGTCGAACGCTCGGTTTCCACCCATATTACGTCATAAACCCTCAGATAAGATATTTAAGTTTTTATCATTCCTATACCGGCAGTTAGTGGAACTGGCGAGGCGGCAGGGAAAGGTAGGGAGGGAAAAAGGAGGGAAAGATGGGGAGGGAAAAAAGCAGGGAAAAGGCAGGGCGGAAAAAGCGGGCCGGAAAAAGCGGGCGAGGAAAATCGAGCAGGGAAAAGCGGGCGGCGAGACGGACGACTACGCCTGCAGAATCAGCGTGTAGACGCTCAGGAGTTCGTCCTCGTCCACGGCGTCGGGGTCCGCTCGGAAGCGCTCGGTCCGTTCGCGCCACGCTTCGAGTTCCTCGGCGTAGTCGAAGAAGTCCATGAAGTAGGTGATCGCGGCGGGGTTGCAGGCCAGCGAATCGGTCTCGACGACTTCGAATCCGGCCTCGCGGCAGAAGCGCTCGACGGTGTCGGGTTCGAGGGTGTACTGGCTGAGGACGAGCGATTCGTCGCCCTCCTCGGGGGTCGCGTAGAGTCGCTGTTCGATGAGTTCGTCGCCGTAGTGGACCTCGCCGCGGACGGAGCCGAGGTCGTTGACCAGATGGTCGTCGTACTCGGTCACTTCCGCGTGGTCGTAGTTGTACGCGGGGTCTACAAACAGGTTCTCGGTCCCCGTGGTCGGAGCAGTGATGATAGCCTCGCCGCCCTCGCCGACGGTCTCGTGAATCTCCGCGATGACCTCGGCGGGGTCGGGCGTGTCCTGGACCATGTTGATGGCGTAGACGAGGTCCGCGTCGTGGACTTCGGGGTCGAGGTACGCCTCCTCGACCGTCGCGTTGTCGAGGTCGGCGATTTTCTCCTCGGCCACCTCGATGTCCTCGGCGATGGGGTCGACGCCGTGGACCTCGATGTCGGGGTAACGCTCGGCGAGGGCGGCCGTCAGCGTCCCGTCACCGCACCCCGCGTCGATAACTCTGTCCACGTCGTCTCTGCCGTCGGGATAGGAGAGGAGCCATTCGAGCGAGGAGTCGACGCCGAGCGGACTAATCCACGAGAAGTCGCCGTCGCGTTCTGCTTGGAAACCAGTGTCGAAGTCTGGCATTGACCCCCGTTTCACACCCGCCCATCATTAGTTCACAGGTTCCGCGAGATACCAAAATGATTTTGTTCCTTTCAGCGTATCCACACAGTGATTTTATTTGGGCGCGCCGTCTCCTCGAACTTCCGCCGTTCGCCGGTGGGCGTTTCCCCACGAGGGGGAAGCATTCCCGACCATTTGTCGTCAGTCCGTTAGAAATCAATAATAATATAAAGATTAATGGTATTTGAATATTGATTCGTTTCCGATGAGTTCACACAGCGGTTCCGGCGATTTTTGGCGGTTTCGCGGACCGAAACGCTCGCTGACGCCGACGAGCGCGACGAGTGGAAGCCGACCACCGCTGCAATCCTCTAGAAATTAAAAACAATGCTCTCGACAGTATTTGGAATGCCGACCGCGACGGCGGCCGCGTTCGGCGTGACGGCGCTGGCTGGCTGTGCCGCCGCCATCCACTATCTGGTCGTTCACATCCTGCTGGGCAAGCCGATTCGGGAGGAGCCCCGATGACGATGAACACGTTCTACACCGGCGCGTTCGCGGTCTATCTCCTCGGCGTGCTGGCGCTCGGCGCGTGGGGGAACAAACAGAGCGAGTCGCTGGAGGACTTCTGGCTCTACGGTCGGGACCTCGGGCCGACGCTGGCGACGTGGTCGCTGGTCGCCAACTTCGTCAGCACCGTCGCCATCATCGGTCTCGTCGGCGCGATTTACACCGACGGCTACTCCGTCATGCTCAACATCCAGTTCGGTCTGATGCTCGGCCTCAGCGGGATGTACTTCGTCGCCCACAAGGTCCGGAGCTTCGACTACACGACCCTGCCCGACATCATCGTGGACGTGACCGGCTACGAGGGCGCGAAGCCGATCTCCGCCGTCGTCCTGCTTCTGAACGGCTGGCTCTACGTCCTGATGCAGTTGGTCGGCGCGAGCCTGCTCGTGACGACGATCACCGGCATCGAGTACAAGTACATCGTCTGGGTCGTCGCCGTCGTCTTCATCGCCTACACCGTGATGGGCGGCCTCGTCAGCGTGGCGTGGACCGACCTCGTGCAGGGGACCATCATGGTCGCGTCCGTCTTCTTCGTCTCGGTCTACCTCGTCACCGACCTCGGCGGCCTCGCGTCGGTCAACACCCAACTGGCGAACATCGACCCCGAACTGATTACGCCGCTGAAGCCCGACCAGACGATTATCGGAGTCCTCGGCACCGCGACGGCGTTCTTCGGCACGCTGTTCACCAGCCAGAGCGCCATCATCCACCTGAACGCGACCCGCGACCTCAAGACCGCCAAGTCCCACATCGCGGTCAGCGGCGTCATCCTGACGGCGTTCTCCTTTGCGATGGTCTTCCTCGGCGGGGCCGCAGTCGTCGCGCTCGACAACGCCGGAATCCCGGTGGACAACCCCGACGCCGCCTTCCCGCTGCTGCTCACCGAGTACCTGCCGACCGAAATCGGCGCGCTCCTGATTCTGGCGGCGATGGGCGCGATTCTCTCGACCACCGACACGATGCTCCACGGAACCGGCGTCACCGCCGCCCACGACATCTTCTCGTACTTCCGGCCCGACGCCGCCGACGAGACGAAACTCCGCGTGTTCCGGTTCTCGGCCATCGCCGCGGGACTCGCGGCCGCCGGGGTCGCCATCGACCCGCCGGGGACCATCATCGTCATCTACTACCTGCGAGCGGTCCTGCTGACCTGCGCCTTCCTCGTGCCGGTGTACGCCGCGCTCCGGTGGAACTGGCTGTCGGGCCGCCCGGTGCTGGCGGGCATCGTCGTCGGCGTCGTCTCGGGGGTCGGCTGGACCATCGCCGGACCGCGAGCCGTCGTCCCCGGCACCTTCGTCGGCATCGGAGCCTCGGGCGCGACGATGCTCCTCACGACGCTGGCCGCGAAGTGGACGCCCGACTCGCTGGCGAGCGAAGTCAACGACTAAATACCGCCGCTCGGATTGTTTTCCCACGATAACCCATGACAGAAAGTGCAGGTTCGGGAGCCGACGCCGTCCGGAGCGTGATGGATTTGACCTACGGTCTCTGGCGAAGCCAGACCCTCTACGCCGGGGTCGAGTTGGGCGTCTTCGACGCGGTGGGCGAGGAGCCGACCCCCGCCAGCGACATCGCCGAGGACCTCGATTTGGACCCCGACCAGTCGTACAGGCTCCTCCGGGCGCTGGACTCGCTCGACTTGCTGGACGAGCGCGAAGGGAGAGAATTTACGCTGACTCCGGAAGGAACCCTCCTGCGCTCGGACCACCCGGCCTCGCTGAGCGGCGTGGTCGAAATCGTCAACTCGCCGGACTTCGTCACGCCGTGGAACCAGATTCCCGACTTCGTTCGGGAAGGAGGCCCGACTCCCTTCGAGCGCGAACACGGCGAGGGTCTGTTCGAGCGCACCAGCGAGGACCCCGAGTTCGCCGAGTTGTTCAACAGCGGGATGAGCAGTCTCACGCAGGTCCAGTCCGAGGCCATCCTGCAGGTCCTCGCGGACTACGACTTCGAGTCGGTCTCGCACGTCTGCGACGTGGCTGGCGGCCGGGGCTACATGCTCTGTAAACTCCTCGCTGAGTTCCCGCACCTCGAAGGCACCGTCCTCGACCTGCCGAGTACCGAGGGCCTCGTGGCCCCGAAACTGGGCGTCGAGGACCGATGCACCCTCGTCGGCGGCGACATGTTCGAGTCGGTGCCCGAGGCCGACCGCTACACCCTCAAGCACGTCCTGCACGACTGGGGCGACGACGAGTACGTCCAGATTCTCTCGACCGTCCGCGAGAGCGCCCCGGACGACGCCCGCGTCCTCATCATCGAGCCGGTCGTGGGACCCAACGGCGGCGACTTCCCGAAGCTCTACGACATGTACATGATGAGCAGCGTCGAGGGCCGCGTCCGGACCGACGACGAACACGCCGACCTGCTGGCGGAAGCCGGATGGGAGCGCGTCTCGACCCGCGCCGACGACAGCGGGATGGTGACGGTCATCGAAGTCGAGAAGGCCCGAGAAGAATAACAACTGGGTACTAACGACTGGCGTGCGAATCCATCGCATGTTTTTCTCACGCGTGCGCGCCCGAACGGGTGTTTTTTTATGCCGGGGGTTCGTACCACTTGCCAAGATGTTTAAGGCTATCGTGAGCGCCGACACGCTCAAGGATACTATCGACTCTGTGAGCGTGCTGGTGGACGAGTGTAAAATCCACCTCGAAGAGGACGGTCTGGCTATTCGCGCGGTAGACCCCGCCAACGTGGGGATGGTGGACCTCGAACTCGACGCCTCTGCCTTCGAGTCCTACGAGGCCGACGGCGGCATCATCGGCGTCAACCTCGACCGACTCGAAGACATCGCGGGCATGGCCAGCGGCGACCAGCCGGTTCACCTCGAACTCGACGAGGAGACCCGCAAGCTCCACATCCAAATCGACGGCCTCGAATACACCCTCGCGCTCATCGACCCCGACTCGATTCGGCAGGAACCCGACATTCCGGACCTCGACCTCCCCGCCGAAATCGTCGTCGAGGGCAAGGACATCGACCGCTCGGTCACGGCCGCCGACATGGTCAGCGACCACATCGCGCTGGCGGTTGACGCCGACGAGGAGACCTTCATCGTGGAGGCCGAGGGCGACACCGACGACGTGCGCCTCGAACTCGACCGCGAGGACCTCGTGGACCTGCAGGCCGGTCCCGCCCGGTCGCTGTTCAGCCTCGACTACCTCAAGGACATGAACAAGGCCATTCCGAGCGACGCCGAGGTCCGCGTGGAGCTGGGCGAGGAGTTCCCGGTCAAGATGCACTTCGACATCGCCGAGGGCAAGGGCAACGTGACGTTTATGCTTGCTCCTCGGATTCAGAGCGACTGAATCCGGATTCCCGACAGCTCCGTTTTCTCCCTCAAATCCATACCTGAAGAAGCACTACGTCCTCGTATGTCGCTAGATTCACGCGGCGGGTCCGACGACGCGGAACTCGCCACAATCGTCGGACGCTACGCGCTCGGAGAGTTGACGCTCGGGGAGGCCGCCGAGCGCGCCGACGTGTCCAAAATTCGGATGCAAGAGATTCTGAACGAGGCAGGTGTGGAGTTGCGACTCGGGCCGGAGACGAGTGAGGACGCGCGGAGCGAGGTAGATGTTGCCCGACGAGCAAACGAGTGAGGGACCGACGCCAATCGTCTTCGACACGACTGTCCTCTCGAACTTCGCTCGAAGTCGTTCGGTTAGCTGGTTAGTCAGCGCGACTGCGATTCCGGTTACCGTTCCCGCCGTCGAGCGAGAACTCCGACGACGACGAGACGAGGGGGTACGATTATCTTCAACCGGCACTCGATTGGCTACGGCACGGTGAATCAGCACCGGATGACTCCGTGGACGAGATGACTGTAGAAGCGGCCGACAAGTGGCTCGAAGCGTGGGAGCGAGCAGGCTATCGCTCGCCGGTCGAGAGCGTCGCGGAACTGACCGATTAGAGACTCCGGTCGATGACCGACTTGGCGGCCTCGGCCTTCTCCTTCCACCCGTATCCCGACTCGTAGACGTGGCGCTTCTTGTTCACGAGTTCCTCAGGCGAAGCCTCCTCGAAGCCCCCGCGAGTCCACGTCCCCGTGTTGCGGAGCCAATCCACCACGCGCTCGCGGGTCTCCTCCCACGAGAGGCCGACCATCTCGTACCACGCTATCATGGCGAAGACGGCGTTGTCGTGGGCACCCGGCACCGACCCCTTCCGGGCGACGGTCTTGATGGGTTCGATGGTCGGCTCGGTGACGTGTTCCTTGTACTCCTCGGCGGTGAGGAGTTCGAGGTGCCCCTGCTCGTCCTCCACGACGCGCTGTTCGCGCTGGAGGCGGTCCAACGCGGCCTGATGGAGGTTGCTCCACCGGCCGTGGACCGCGTTCCGGAGCGCGTCGTCGGGGAGCGGGTCGCCCGACAGCACCGCCACGATGTCGGTGTAGGCCTTCTCGATGTCGGACCACGTCGCGCCCTCGAACTCGCAGTCCGGGCCGTGGAGGTTGCTCGTCGTCCGGCAGTCTGGGCAGGGGTAGTCGAACCGCGGCACGACTCGGACTGTTGCTTTGGGGGTACAAAATTGGTCTGATTCCGTTCTGCTCGGTGTCGATGGTGCTTGGACGCGTCCAGACCGTTTCTCAACGGAAACTGATGGCTCGACGGAAGGCTGACGATTCTGGACCAGAGCGAGACGAAGTGGCCGAGTCGAAGAAGCTAGCTACTGCCGACTCACAGGAGTCACCGCGGCCGCACCGCAACCGCAAGCCTCACGCCTCCCCAACCTCGTCGGCCGCCAACGGCGGCCGACTCCCTCGCACGCGAGGCGCGACGCCGAGGCGTCGTGCCCACGTGCGCCGAGGTTCGAACCTCACAGAACGCAACCAACCAGCTTCAGACACATGTACCAATGTTAAGACAGCATATAGGATTTTCAGGACGATAATATATTTCTTGGTGCCGAGCCACGTTCCCGTCACCGAAGTTTAAGCCCCGTCGTTCCGAGACCCGACTATGGACGGAACCGGAGCAGTCGAAGCAATCCACCTCGCGCCCGAGTCGGGCGCGGACACCGAGGAGGCCGAATCGGTCGAGGCAGTCGCTGGCGAGGGCCTGCGCGAGGACCGTCACTTCGGGACCGACGGGGCCGACCTGACGCTCATCGAGGCCGAGGCGCTCGACGCCGCCGCGGGCGAGGACGGAGACGACGGAGACGGTATCGACCTCCGAGACGGGAAACACCGCCGGAACCTCACGACCAGCGACGCCGCGCTCAACCACCTCGTCGGCGAGCGATTCCGGGTCGGCGAGGTCGTCTGCGAGGGCACCGCGCTCTGCGAACCCTGCGGTCACCTCGAATCGCTGACCGACGAGGGTGCGATTTCGGCGCTGGTCCACCGCGGCGGCCTCGAAGCCGACATCGTGGAGTCGGGTGAAATTTCGGTCGGCGACGAAATCGAACCGCGCTGAAACGGACCGACCGCGGCCCCGTCAGTTCCACGCCGCGTCGTCGGGGTCCACGAGACGCTCGCGCTCCTCGATGGCGTCGATGCGGGCGACCTCCTCGTCGGAGAGCGTCGGAGCCTCGAAGTTGGCCCGGAGGTGGTCCTCGCCGGTTGCCTTCGGAATCGGGACCACGCCGTCGCGCTGGTCGAGCCACGCGAGACTGACGGCCTCCGGGGTCGTGTCGTGGGACCCGGCGATTTCGACCAGTTCGTCCACGTCGCCCGCCTCGCCCTGCATCAGCGGCGAGTAGGCGACCACCGTGATGTCGCGCTCCCGGCAGTAGGAGAGCAAGTCGTCTTGGGGGAGCAGGGGGTGCATCTCGACCTGATTCGCCAGAATCGGACTGTCGAGAATCTCGCGGGCCTCGTCGAGCAACTCGGTCGTGAAGTTGCTGACCGCGACGTTCTCGGTCTTCCCGGCCGCTCGCAACTCGTCGAAGACGGGGAGGGTCTCCTCGGCGTCGTAGGCCCGCATGGGCCAGTGGACGTACAGCAGGTCCACGTAGTCCACGCCGAGTCGGTCGAGGCTCTCGTCGGTGGTCTCGCGCACGTCCTCCGGCGCGAGGTTCGCGGGCAGGACCTTCGTTGCGATGAAGACCTCCTCGCGCGGGACCTCGCTGGCCGCGATGCCGTCTCCGACCGCGGCCTCGTTCTCGTACATCTGGGCCGTGTCCACGTGCCGATAGCCGATTTCGAGAGCCTTTCGGACGGTCTCGGCGCAGGTCTCGGGGTCGTCGTTGCCGGACGTGCCGAGGCCCGGACTGGGAATGGTCGTCATAGTCGGTGGGTGTTCGGCCGGAGGGAAAAAGCTACGCGCGGCGGCAACACCGAACGAACAAAAGAGCGAAGGGATAGCACCGGGAAGAGTGGGTATGGCCGAACGTACTCCGTGGGGACTCCTCGGCATCGGCGGACTGGCGAGTCTCTGCTGTATCGGAACCTCGGCGGTCGGCGGGGCCGCGCTGGCGACCGGCGCAATCGCTGGCGGACTCGGCGCTGACCTGGTGCAGGTGCTGGTGACGGTGCTGACCGTCGGCGTGCTGGGGCTGGCGTGGACCCGCTTCGGGCCGGACCCCAAGTGCGAGCGCGAATGAGACCTACCGAATTCGCAACAGCGGATTAATACGAGCCAACAGCCAGATTCTCTATTTCGTCAATTTCTGTGACTTCCAGAATCATTTCCTCTGTTCCGCCATTGATAAAATCTCGTGGGTTCACAGTAGCGAACTCGGTATGAATATCGTTACAGCAAGCTAAGTCGTGAGCCTCGATACAGATTCGACGGTCATCGATTGGAACCATACTAAGTGAGGCCTCAATTCCGTCGTGGCTATTTTCACATTCCCACAGCGTGAGCCTCGAATCTAGCTTTTGCTTTTGTTCAAGTGGGAAGGATTCAATTTCGCGGGCCAGTGTTCGGAGTCGGTCGCATAGCTCGTCTTTCTGTATGAAATTCCCTACTCCTTCACCGTAAAAATCGTACAGAAACTGGTGTGCGTCGTTGGTCCGACTCAGAACCCGGTTCTGTAGTCGGTCCAACTCCATCGGGCCGAGATTATCGTCACAGTCTGCCCGCTTTATGTCTCGGACGTGTTCTCGTACAGCATTCGCAAGTCGCCGACTCACTTTCTGTTTCGCGTTTTGGTACTCGCTTTCGACGGTATCGCTGATGAACAACTTGGCCTCTGTATTCTCCTCAAGATACTCTCGACAGTTACGATGATGGTCGTCAAGTAAGATGCAGTAGCCGATTACGACCCCGGTATCGAGAAATGAAGCCCAGCACATGAGTTAAAACATATCTCGGACGGTTTCGGAGTAGGATTCTGCGACATCGTTTAGTACATCGCTTTGGCATCGGTTGGTGAGCCTCTCGTTTCGTATTTCGGCGAGTCTTTCTCTAAACTCGCGTTTCGCGTTCTCACGTTGCTCAACCCATCGCATCTTCTGCTCTTGAGGAGTATTTTGTTCGTGTTGGAGTCGGAGTTCGACTTTGCTGAACGTTTCCCAGAAGTCACGTAGAAGTCCTTCCGCTTCGTCAAAGGCAGTTTCTTGCTCGATGAGGAGTCGCATCGTGTCTTCCCATTCGAGGAAAACATCGTACATCTCCTCGTATTGATCTTCGGGGTACGAAATCAAAGCATCGTCTAGTAGCTCTAAGGCCTCGGATTCAGGGGAATAAGACGACTTACCCGAGACGAAACTATCCAGTGTCGTGCTTTGTCGGTCGGTTTCGGTAATGAAACTCCGGAAATCATCGAAGGCGATGATGAATTTCGTTGGCGCATGCTCCCGGTACTGGTATTCTTTCAGCTCGTCCGTTCGCTCGTTAGCAAAGTTGCTCGCTAGCCTGCGAGCGACTTCGTGGATGTCGCGTCGTACATTCTCCTCGACTGAGAAGGTATCAGAAGATATTCCGGGCGAGAGTTCAATCGCCTTGCCGTCCCACGGAGCGTCTGTAGTCGTATAGAAGCCATCGTTCAAGGGCGTCTCGTTCAAGACCTCCCCATACATGTACCAGTATCGGGGGAGTCCGATATCTCGGTCGTACTCTTCGGAGAGGATTCGGTCGGCGATTGGGGAAATTTTGAGAAATTGAGTACGAGTAATACTTCGCCCGTCGTGCTGAGCTTCGTCAAGTTCCACGAGGAGCTGATAGCACAGGAAATCGCGCGCACCGTACTCTGTTTGCTCCTCGCTACTCATCAGTTCTATCGTAAATAGACTATCAAACGCTAAAATACTTATTGATAGCTGATTCTCGTAGCAATCGCAGATACGTGGAATTTATCGCTTCTTCTGCCGATGACACGGTATACTAACTCACTCGAACCGGCCCGTCTCCGCACCGCACTCCTCGCAAATCGTCACGAGACCCGCGCCCTCGTCGGCGCGCTGGACGGTGTTGGAGGTTCGGTCGCCGCAGTCCGAGCACTCTCGGCGCAAGTCGAGGTCACCACTCTCCTGCGGGGCACCGAGTGCCAGCGCGACGGCGCGCGAGTCGTTTTCTGCTTCGTTGACGCCGCGCTGGTACTCGCCGGGCGCGAACCGCACGAGTTCGCCGGAGGAGACTTCGACCTGACCCTCCTCGGTCTCGAACGTGACCGTTCCCGACTGGACGTAGAAGACCTCCTCTTGGTCGGAGTGGGCGTGATAGCCGAACGCGAAGCTATCGCCGGGCGCGAGTTCGAAGTAGTTGACCGCGAGGTCTGTCGCGCCGAGTGCGGTCGTGAGCGGTCGCTTCACGTCGGCGGGACCGGCGCGGGACTCGACCTCCTCGACTCGGACCTTCTCCATGGCGAGGAGTCGCGCTTCATAGTATATAAATCATTGCGGCGAGTCGTCAGAAGGTGGTCGGGGAACCCGCCACGTATAGCGGTTTTAGCCCAGCCTAAACCGGAATCGACTCGATACATTTAACCAGAGGGAGTTGATTTAAGTACCTTCCCGCTGTGGCTAGGGGTAGGTGAACGGTAATGGCCATTGACCCGCAATTCCACGAAAACCGCGAGAAGGTAGACGACCACGAGGGCCACGACGTGTGGGGTCCCGTAGACGAACCGGAGAAACTGGGCATCCACGGCACCCACGTCGCCGTGGACTTCGACCTCTGCATCGCCGACGGCGCGTGTCTGGAGGACTGCCCGGTGGACGTCTTCGAGTGGGTCGACACGCCGGACCACCCCGAGAGCGAGCGCAAGGCCGACCCCGCCAACGAGGCCCAGTGCATCGACTGCATGCTCTGCGTGGACGTCTGTCCGGTAGACGCCATCGACGTGGACGCGGGCCGGGCCTAATCGGGCATTTTTCTTTCGGAGAACGAGCGTTTCGGAGTCGCTACTCTGGCCTGTCCACGTCCAACTCTTGGCGGAGATACGCCAGCGCGTCGGTGTCCGCGAGGTACTCGAACTGCTCGCGGAAGTGCGTGTCGCAGAGGCCGACCTGCACGCCGTTCAGTTCGGGGGCGAACGACGCTTCCCGGTCGCAGTAGTGACACCGCATATCATGGACTACTTCCTCACGGAATTTAACCCCTGTGTTTAGTCTGCCGAGGGTGTCCGATTTCGGAGAGAAACCGGCCGGTACCTCGCGTCAGCCGGTTTGATTTGCCGTTTCGTGAATTGTCTCAGTCCACGGGACGCGCTCGAGATTCCAGTCCACGGGACGCGCTGGAGGACAAACCGCGTCCTCCAAGCCCTGCCTCACTTCGTTCGGCAGGACGCCGCCCTCGCGCAGAACTGTGCGAGGGCGGCGGGGGGTCCGTGGCGCGGAGCGGTAGCGGTGCGGTTCCGCTCGCTCCCTCAACCCAGCATATAATATACAATGTTAAAGCAATAAAAACGAGTTCTAAAGCAATCTATAGATTGACCGAGGAGCGGAAGTGGCGATACTCCGGTTTCGACAATCCGGCCTTACCGAGTTCGTGGTCGTGGGCGTCGCTCCCGCCGGTCGGAATCAAGTCGTGTTCGGCGATGGCGCGCTCGACGGGCCGAGCGTCCACGTCCTCGCCGTAGGGGTAGTATCGCTCCACGGCGTCCAACTCGCGGGTCAACTCCAGCGCGGCCTCGGGGTCGTCGTAGCGATACGGGTGGGCCAGTCCGACCAGTCCGCAGGCGTCTTTCAGGAGTTCCGCGCCGCGCTCGAAGGAGGTCACGTCGCGGGCGACGAAGCAGGGGCCGTCGTTGCCGATGAGGTCGTCGAACACCGCGCTCGGTTCGTCGTAGCCGGTCTCGGGGTGGTCCACGACGGCGCGGGCGACGTGAGGCCGACCCAATCCCTCGCGCGCTTCGAGGCCGAGGTCCACGCCGAGGTGCTCCTCGACGTTGGCGATTATCTTCCGGCCGCGCTCCTTGCGGTCGGTCTGGATGCGTTCGAGTTCGTCCACGAGGTCCGGCGTGGGCGTGACGCCGTAGCCCAGCAGGTCCACGCGCTCGCCGCCGTCGGGTTCGACGCGCAGTTCGATACCGTGGACCACCGTCACGCCCTCGAACGCCGTGACGGGCGTCGGCAGTTCCGGGTGGAGTCGGTCGTGGTCGGTTATCGCCACGACCGAGACGCCCGCGTCACGGGCGGCCTCGGGCACCTCCGACAGTCGCATCTCGCCGTCGGAGTTGGTCGTGTGGACGTGAAGGTCCGCGAAGACGCTCATACCCCCAGATTGATTCCGGCCTCCGAAAACGCTTCGCTATCCCGAGGAGGACCTTAGTTTCCTTAAATTCCTCATTACTCATACGCAGCAAGGTTTATCATTAACTTTGATGTAGATGTTGTCGATGACGTTGCAACAGGCGTCCGAACTGCTCCGCCAACACGAATATCCCGCGACGACCGACCAACTCACCGAGACCTACGGCGACTACGAACTCGAACTGGCGAACGGGACCGAGACCATCGGCGAGGTATTCGCCCGCGTCGAGTCCGAGACCTGCGGCACCTCGACTGAAGCCGAAGAACTCCTCTACTCGGCAGTCAGCGGCAAGGCCATCGGTCGCAAGGGGTACAGCGACCGCGACCCGACGACGCTCGGGACGATGGGTCCGGGGCAGGTCTCCTTCTAAACGACCTTTTTATTGCGAGAGCAGTCGCCTGTGGCGACTGCTCTCGATAAAAAGCTCGACCAAAAACACCGGAAGACAAACCGCGTCTTCCGAGCAGTCGGTCGCTTCGCTCCCGACGACACGGCGTCACCCCCTCACGAGCGCCGAAGGCGCTCGTTCGAGGGATTCCTTGGTCCGCTCGCTCACGTTCGTTCGCTCGCGGTAGAATCGCTGGCGGGCGACAGCACCGCTACCGCACCGCCACTGCACCGCGCCGCAACCGCTACCGCGCCGCAACCGCTACCGCGTCGCAACCGCTACCGCGCCGCAACCGCTAGCGACCAGTTCTATCTCTCACACCCAGTCGATAGCGCCGCCGAGGTCCAGCGGGAGCGCCCCCTCGCGGTAGCCCTCGATTCGGCCCGAGGGGCGAGCGCGGAAGACGACCGCGGGCCGATGGCGGACGCTCGGTTGCTCGCCCCGGACCGCGGCCCACTCGTCGTCGCGGAAGCCCGAGCAGTCCACGAACAGGACCGCGCCGCCGCCGTGCTTCTGGAGCTGACCCGAGGTCTTGGTCTCGGCCGTCTCGCGCACCGCCGCAGTCGGCGTGTCGGCGTGGCGTCGGGTCGGCGGTCTGGGGCGCGTAATCTCGACCAGCGGGGCTTCGCTGCCATTTCCCTCCTCGGGAGTAGCCTGAAAGTCGAGCGAGTGGCCGGTCGTGACCTCGATTTCGGGCGTGACCTCGTATCCGGCGTCGGTGAGGACCTTCGCCCCGGTGAACTCGCTCATCGCCGAGGCCATCCGCACGGGGTCCACCTGCGGACTCGTCCCGAGTTTCGACGCCATCTCGTACCGGTGGTCGTCCAAGACCCCGGTGGAGAGGAACCGGTCGTAGAACGACAGCGCCTCGTCGCGGGCCGCGTCGGGGAACCCCATCGCGTGTTCCCGGAAGAACTTCCGGGAGGAGTCGCTCCCGTCCTTCGAGAACAGAACCGGGAGGAAGAACCACGAGAGGTGGTCGTACTCGGCCAGCCACGGGTCCTCGACTTGGAGGTCGGCCAGCAGTTCGCGCTGTGCCCACCGGGCCACTTGGTAGGGTATCTCGTCGAAGGTGTACTTCTCGGTGCGCCAGAGCGCGGAGGGCGTCTCGGTGTTGCCGAGCCAAAATGCTTCGTCGTCCGACCACGCGAACAGCGCGAGGTCGCCGTTGCCCATCTCGATACGGCGCGTCCGGTAGCCCGACGGCCCGACGTAGTGGGGCGTCAGCAGTTGCGCGCCGAACTTCCCGTCCAGCGGTTCGTAGATGTCGCGTTCGATTCTATCGTCAGTCCACCGCTCCGTGGAGCGGCGAAAGCGGAGCGGACTCGCCACGTTCGACAGTAGTCACGCGAGGAATTTACCTCTTGTGTCGACGAGAGTCGGTCGTCCCGCGACCGGCCGCGACCAGCCACGACGTGACTCACCCAGCCGTCGCTATCTTGACCTGTTTTCGAGGAGCGAAAAGAACGTAATTGTCCGTTACATTCATTACTAACCCACGCCAACCTATGAGTGTGGTTACCATGTCAATGGGTGCCTATGACGAAGACGAACACGAACGCCGTGAGCGCAAGAACAACACCGTCGATGTCAGCGAGGACGACGACCGGACGACCTATCACGGCTCCGTAGAGTACGATTCGGGCGACTCCGCCGAAGCGCTCATCGACCAGTTCGAGGAGATCAAGTCGGGTAAATAGCGCATTACTGATTCTACTGCGTGCTAACGCGGTGTATCGACCGTCGTAATTTCCAGCTTGTCGATAGATTTACTCGCCCCAACCGGGAGTCCCGGGAGCGCCGCGCTCGTTCTCGACTCGCTCGGCTAGTGTAGGGTCCGGAGCCGCCGAACCAACCTCGCCAGCGCGCTCCTCCCAGTCGGCGATGGCGCGTCCGACCCACGAATCGGCCTCGCGGGCCTCGGCGAGCGCCGAGTCGAATTTCTCCTCGGCAATCGTCGTCGTGCCGGGCGCGGACGACACCGCCGCCGCGGTGAACAGCGCGCGGTCCTCGGCGGTGAGTTCGCCGGACTCGGCGCGTGCGACGACGCCCTCCAGTCGCTCGGGGTCGGGGAAGACGAACACCTTCTGTCCGACGACCTGCGGGCCGAACAGGAACCCCGAGAGGTCCTCGGGCGGTTCGCCGTCGAGCAGACGGTCGCCCCCGAAGGAGTTCTCGACGCGCTCGCACTCGGTCTCGTGTTCCAGTTCGAGGTTGTGACCGGGGTACTCGGCGCACTCCGTGGGATAGGTCTCGTCGCCGTGAATCCGACACTGGAGCGTCGTCGGGTCGAGGAGGGCGCAGGTCGGGAGCCACGTCGGGTCGGTTTCGAAGGGACCGACCGGCTTGCGAGGCTTCCGGAGACCGAGGAAGAACGCGGGCTTGCCGTCGATGGCCGACAGCGACACGCCGTCGATTTCGACGCCCTCCTCGTCGCGCCAGAGCCGCGGCGTCAGCGCGTCGGCCAGTCCCGCGTCGAGGAGCGCCCGAGCGTCGTCCCGCGTCAGCGGCACGAGGTTGTACGTGTCGTCGAGCGGCTCTCGCGGCCCCCTGCGCTCGTGGTCGCTCGGTTCGGGCGCGATGGCTCGCCAGTCGATGCAACAGCCAGCGCACTCCTCGCAGTTCACGTCCATGACTGTCAGAAGTATGGTTCGTGTTGGCATAAGTCGTCGGGCGCACCGTTATCTTCCGCGAGCGAGTACGGTAGCGTATGGAAACCGAAACCACCGCGGACGGGCGGACCGACGAGACGACCCGGGTCTGGCTGGTCGAGCGCACCTACTCGGACGACGAGCAGAACATCGTCATCCTCGTCTACGCGACTCCGGACGGCGAGCAGTACCTCCGGAAGGAGCGCGCGCTGACCAGTTTCGGCGACAGTCGCCCGACGACCGCCGCGGTCGAGGCCGCGCCCGGCAGTCTCGGCACCGTGGACGACCCCGAGACGCGGCGGCGCTACGCCGAAGAGGCGACTCGCGTGGCCGAGGAACACGAACCCGACGACCGGCTGTAGGCGGACCGGGTTCTAAGAAATCAAATTATCTCCTTTAGAAACGCAGATATCGCTTAAAAGATGGCGCGGTTAGGTCATCGGTCGCACGAAGACGTGGCCGTTGGCGTGGACGTCCACGGCGAACTTGTCGATGGAGAACGAGACGCGGCCGTCGTCCCGCATCGAGCCGCTGCGCGTCGGTTCGAAGAGGTCGTTGAGCGCGTCCGGGTCGATGGCGTCGTAGAGGCGAACGCTCATCTCGGTGGCTGGACAGTCCGACGCCGACTCCAGCGTCTCCAAGATAGTCTGGGCCAGCGTGCCGCCGTCCGCCGGGTCGCAGTAACCGTGGAATACGTTCGGCGAGCTGTTCCCGAGGTCCACCGCAGTCGCAACTAGTGATTCTGGGTCGTACATCCTCTCGTCCCCTCGTCGGCCCCGCGCCGACTCTGATACTCGCTCTCACGACGAACTCCAATATATACGATTCGGAATCCGTCGGCAAGGTTTTGTCGCTCGGGCGACGAGTTCGGGCATGGCCAAAGACACCTGTGACGGGTGCGGCGAGCAGGTCAAAATCGCGGGCGGCATCGCCAATCTCTGGACGCTCGACAGCGACTCGACCGGCGGGATGACCCTGAAGTTCGACGCCGACGGGACCGAACACTTCCTCTGTTTCGAGTGCATCGAGCGACTGCCCGACGACCCGAGTGAGGAGGACGTGGCGGCGCTTCGGAACGAGTGACAAAAGCGGGGAAACGCTATTTCTGCGGCAGTTTCGTATGCCAAACGTTTTTAATACTCGCGTCCGTTAGTTTTAGACGAGGATGCGGCGTTGGCGGTTAGCGTAACGCGCCGCTGCGCCGACGAGGGTAGTGAGGTAGTAGCTCACGACCTGATGACATCCGGTTTTCAGAACTCGTCAAGCAAGTAGCGGCCCACGTTCGAATCAGATATTTGTTCGACCTGCTCTACAAATGGATCGTAACCCGTCGGTTCCGGTTCGGGTGGTGTTCCTCGTCCCAGTAACCAACACAGAACGCGAGTCCGAAGTTTCTGCTCACGAATAGGGCGGAGAGATTCGAGTTCGTAAAGTGGTGTCGGCGTTCCTGCGCTCCGGACCCACGAAGGGTCAAGTCTGTAAACGCTTTCGTGTTGCACCTCTTCGACGGGTACATCATCGACGAGGAGAGAGCGAAGATATCCAGCGATATAATCTGCCGCGTTCGATTGAGGGTACGTTCGGTCCGCGTCTTGAAGGAACACGGGATACACCGGACAGATATTCTGTTGAAAGCTGGGGTCGAAATCCATTGCAAGCTGTTTTCGCAGAGATTCGTCGTACGAACTGTAGCTATCTCGCTTTCCGTCGTGTAGAAGGACGGCAGGGTCGTTTTCACCCGAGAATATTCCGTGGTCGATAGCCGTAGTAATCGCCTTCTTGACAGAAACACTTACCGAGGCCGCTCTCTTGGAGTGGTCGAGTCCGTCTGTGCAGACGATTGCGGCCCACGTAATCGAGGTCGTCGCAAGGTCTTCGAGAAACGAACAGACTCGTTGCCTGCGTTCGACTGGACTGACTGGCCCGTGCCGGACAATAGTAGAAGACTTATATCGGAACGGTTCGAGACCGTTTTCGACCATTTTCCGAACCAACGTCGTGTCGGTCCGTCGGTGAGTTCGGACGGCTACGGTGACGCAAACACCATCGTTCGAGGCTTCGTTTCCGGATTCGTCTACTCCGACGAGATGCCTCGCACGAACACAGTGATCAGACCCATCAGTAACCGAGACTGGGCGGAGAGGTGACGACATCCAACTATCAGATGCTAAATCAGTAAGTCTTCTTTAGTAGCTCGAAATCGCCTCGATAATCGAACCGCCGAGACCGACAGGCTTTATCCGGAATCCCGCCGTGAATTAGAACAGTGAACCCCGACCGGATATTCGAGGAGTTCCCCGCGCCCTCCTATCGGGGCAACCAGCGCGACGCCCTCGAAGACATCAAATCCGCCTTCGCCGAGGGCAACGACGTGGTCCTCGTCCGCGCGCCGACCGGGAGCGGCAAGTCCCTGCTGGCGCGTTCCATCGCCGGGTGCGCCCGGCAACCAGACGAGGCAGCCCCGAGCGACGCGACCGGCGCGTACTACACCACGCCGCAGGTCTCCCAACTGGACGACGTGGCCGAGGACGATTTGTTGGACGACCTGAAGATTATCCGCGGCAAGCGCAACTACAACTGCATCTTACCGGGCGAGACCGACACCCCGGTTGACAGGGCACCCTGCGCCCGGGAGAAGGGCTACGACTGCTCGGTCAAGCACCGGTGTCCGTACTTCTCGGACCGAGCGATTGCGAGCAACCGCGAAATCGCAGCCATGACCCTCGCGTACTTCATGCGGACCGCGGGGTCGGAGGTGTTCCGCAAGCGAGACGCGGTGGTCATCGACGAGGCTCACGGACTCGCAGAGTGGGCCGAGATGTACGCCGCCATCGACCTCGACCCCCGGACGGTGCCCATCTGGGACGACCTCAAGATTCCCGACTTGGAGAGCGCCGGGGTGGACCGGGCGGTCGAGTACGCCGACAGAGTCCAGAACGCCTGCGAGCGCCGAAAGGACGAGCTAATTGCGAAGCAGGAGCTGACGCCCGAGGAGGCCGCCGAGCGCGACCGATTGCAGGAACTCATCGGCGAGTTGGACTGGTTCGTGGAGGACTACCGGGACACCCAGAGCGCGACGACGTGGGTCGTGGACCAACCCGACGGGGCGGGCGGAGCCATCACCATCAAGCCGATGAACCCCGAGCGGTACCTGAGCCACACCGTCTGGGAGCGGGGCAACAAGTTCGCGCTGCTGTCGGCGACGATTCTGAACAAGCAGGCGTTCTGTCGGCAGGTCGGCCTCGACCCCGAGAACGTCGCGCTGGTGGACGTGGGCCACACCTTCCCGGTCGAAAACCGGCCGCTCTACGACGTGACGCAGGGGAAGATGACCTACGAACACCGCGACGAGACTCTGCCAGCCATCGCCCGGACCGTGGTGCAGGTGATGCAGGAACACCGCGGCGAAAAAGGAATAATTCACGCCCACTCTTACGCGATTCAGGAGCGACTCGCCGAGCGACTCGACCAGATGGGCGTCGGCGACCGCATCCGAACTCACGACAAGGAGAACCGGGACGCGGAACTCGAATCGTGGAAGGCCACCGACGGCGAGGAGGTCTTCCTCTCGGTCAAGATGGAGGAGGCCCTCGACCTGAAGGGCGACCTCGCGCGCTGGCAGGTCATCTGCAAGGCCCCGTTTCTCAACACCAACGATTCGAGAGTCGCCCACCGCCTCGAAGAGGGCCAGTGGGCGTGGTACTACCGGGCCGCGCTCCGGACCGTGATTCAGGCCTGCGGTCGGGTGGTCCGGTCGCCAGACGACTACGGCGCGACCTACCTCGCGGATTCGAGCCTCCTGCAAGTGTTCGACCGCGCCGAGGGAGACACCCCCGACTGGTTCCGCGAGCAAGTCGAGCGCACGAGTCGCCCCGACCTGCCGGAGTTCGACCCCCAGAGCGCGAGCGAGTCGGCGGCGGGGGCCAGCGCGAACGCCGGAGCGAGGAGTCGAGGCCGAGGTCAGTCCCGAGGGTCCGGCACTCGAAATCGGTCACGGTCCTCCGGCGGACAGTCCTCGGGCGGCCAGTCGGCGAGCGAGCAGTCGGGTGGGTCCTCCTCGGGCGGGGCCTCCTCGGGCGGAACCCGCGAGCGCAAGAGTCCGATGGCGGATGTCTGGGACGACAGCGTGTAGCAGATTCCGAGCGACAGACCGGCTGAATCGCTCTCTCGCCCGCGCAGAACTGCGCGGGCGAGAGAGCGCCTTCGAAGGCGGACGACCGTCGGCCTCCCGTAGGGGTGTGGCGTAGCTTTAACCCGCCCGACGCCGAATATCGGTCGGCTATGGGGGATTCCGGACGCGAGACGACCGAGAGAGACGAATCGACCGTCGACGGAGGGCAATTCTCGCCGACCGCGAGACGCCGGAGCGTCCTGCGGGCGCTCGGCGGAGCAGGCGCGCTCGCCGCACTTGGAACTGCGAGTTCGGCGGGCGCGACCGACGCGACAGACGACGCGCCGACGCCCGAGGAGGTCCGCGACCGCTCGCGCCAGCAGGAGACGGTGGACCCGGTCTGGGGCTTCCCGGCGCTGTCCGAGGAGGCCAGCGCGCCGACGAGTCCGCAGGTCGAAGTCGAGTTGCAGATTCGGCCCCGAGACGCGCCGATTCCGGAGTTCGTCTTCGAGCCGACCGGCGTCTACATCGAATCGGGCGACACGGTGCGGTTCAGCTACGAGTCGCCCCACCACACGGTGACGGCCTACCACCCTGCGTTCGGCTATCAACAGCGGGTGCCCGACGAGGTGCCGCCGTTCTCCTCGCCAGCGCTCCCGCAGGGCGGCTACTGGCTCTACACCTTCGACCGGCCGGGGGTGTACGACATCCACTGCGCGCCCCACGAGATATTCGGCCACGCGATGCGAATCGTCGTGGGGTCGCCGAGCGGACCGGGCAGTGACCCCCTGCCGGACCTCTGCGCCGGGCAGGAGGAAGGGGCAACTGCGACCGAGACCGCGGTGACGACGGTGCCGGAGGGCGGCGGAGAAGAAGGCGGTGACGGCGGCGGACAGGAAGGAGGAGAGGGCGGCGAACAGGAAGGCGGCGAGGAGGAACTCAGCTTCCCGCGGGTCGGGGCCTACAGCGTCCTCTCGGACCCGGCGCTCGACCCGGACAACATCGTGGACGAGCGCCGGGTGTCGTGGGACGACCTCGCGCCCGAAAGCAAGCAGTTGTTCGTCCGGATTCGGGGCTTCCCGCCGTGCTGACCCGCCGTGAGGTCTGACGGCTACGGCTCCGAAAGCGGCGCTACGACGCGCTCACAACGGCGGACCTCGGTCGAGCGAATCGACCGACTCCTTCAGATGAGCGAAATCGTGTAGACGATGCCCGAACTGAGCATCAGCAACACCAAGAATATCGAAATCAGCTTCTGGCGCGTGTCGTCGTCCATACGAGACGGAAGTGATTCGAGCGAAATAATTTTTTGGTTCGATAGATTCTGTACGGAGAAGTGACTCTACAACCAGTATAGAAATCAAAACAATTCTTTAGAACACTATTACCAACTCTTAACCATTGTATAGTTGTCCGAACCCCGAGCGGGGCGAGCTATCCCCGACCATCCACAGTTCCCAGCACCGCGTCGCACGCGGGGCACAGCACCATCCAGTACTGCTGGCCGGTCGTGGCGGTGACGGTCACGCCGTCGCGGTCGGCTTTGGGTTCGACGCGCTGTTTCCGGTAGTTCGGGTCGGCGGCGTCACCGCCGCAGGACGGGCACTTGGGCATACGCCGACGTGAGAGCGAGGACGCATAAATATGCTGTCGAGACGAGATTCGGGGACGTTCGACTCCTCGAACGAAGCCGTTTCACTGCGACCGCAACCGCCCCGCACAGCACCGCCACCACTCCGCACAGCATCGCAACCGCCCCGCACAGCACCGCCACCACTCCGCACAGCATCGCAACCGCCCCGCACAGCACCGCCACCGCTCCGCACAGCACCGCGCCCCGTGCCTCCCCCGCCGTCCGTGCGCAGAACTGCGCACGGACGGCGGCCTGCCGAACGAAGTGAAGCAGGGCTTGGAGGACGCGGTTTGTCCTCCAGCGCGTCCCGCCGAATCACTCCACTCGCGCGTCGACGACCACGTGCCAGACGCCTTCGCTGTGGCTCTTGACTTTCCGGCGGTCGAGAATCTCGACCTCGCGGCCGACCGCCTCGGCGGCGTCCCGAAGGCGCGAAACCGGGCGGTCCCAGAGCAACTCCTCGGGCGTCGCCTCGTGCATGTGGACCACGCCGCCCGGTTTCAGCGCCGCCAGCGCCGAGTCGAGGTAGTCGGCGGCCTCGTAGTACCCCATCACCACGCGGTCTGCTCGGGGGTCTATCTCCACGTCCCGGCAGTCCGCGCGGAAGGCCGAGACGCGGTCGGACACGTCGTTGAGCATCGCGTTCTCCACGAGGAACCGAAACGACGCCGGGTTCTTCTCGACCGCAGTCACCTCGGCCCCGGCGCGGGCCATCGGCAGGGTGAAGTAGCCGATTCCCGCGAACATGTCGAAGACGCGCTCGTCCGGTTCGACCGCCTCGCCCATCCGAGCGCGCTCGGCCTTGTTGCCCGGCGAGAACATGACTTCCGAGAGGTCCAGCGCGTATCGCGTCCCGTGTTCGGTGTGGACCGTCTCGGTGTCGCCCGCGCCCGCCACGACCGAGACCGACGGTTCGCGGTGTTCGCCCGAGACGCCCTCGTGGGCCAGCACCGTGTCGGCCTCGCCGTGGAGCGAGAGGAGGGCCTCGCCGACCTCCTCGCGGTCGATTCCGCCCTCCTCGTCAGTCTCGGCTTCCTCGTCGCGGTCGTCTCCGTCGCCGAAGGTGACGAGGACGATGCTCCCGACGACTGCCCACGACCCCGGTGCGCGAGCGATTTCCGCCTCGGACCACCCCATCTCTCGGAGGTGCGAGTCGAGGTCCGGCAGTCTGCGCTCGGGATTCACTTGCTCCACCACGTCCAGCACGTCGGTCTCGCTCGGCGGGTCGGTGACGGGCAGTTCCACGAACTCCTCGTCGTGTTCGCGGACCTTCCGGGTCACGTCGTAGACGCCCTCGTCCTGCAACGCCGCGATGGTGGCTTCGCTCTCGGGCTTGCGGACCAGCGCGGCGAGAGTGGTTTCGTCGTCGCGCTCGGTCATCCGTCCTCGCCGTCTCCGCGCTCGTCCGGCACGACGTGGAGGCCCGCGCGGCTCTTCAGCACCGGGACCTCGTCGGCGTCCGGGTCCATGTAGTCGGGGCGCGCGATGGTCTCGGTCCGGTAGGTCTCGGGGTCCAGCACCTGCACCGCGCGCTCGTCTTCGACCGCCACGAGCGTCGTCGTCTCGGCGTCGTCGAGGTCGCCGAGTCGCCGGGCCTCGGGGGCGTCGCCCTCCTCGAAGGTGGCCTCGTAGTCCTCGCCGGTCGTGAGTCGCGTCCCCTTCAGATTGCCGCGGACGCTCCGGACGAGGACCGGACCGTCGTCGTCCTTCGGGTCGATTATCTCGCCGGGCGAGTACGGCGGGAGGCGCACCGCGTAGGTGACGCGATAGACCTCTTCGCCGTCCTCGTCCTCGGTGACGAGGGTCTCAGCGTCCGAGAAACTCCCGCCGAACTCCTCGACCACCTTGGCGGAAATCTTCTTGCCGATGTTGGTGGTCGAGACCTTGATGTTCACGCCGTCGTCGGTCTCGCCGACCTCGGTGACGAAGGCGTTGCGGTCGCCGGTCTCCTCCATCTCGGCGACGATTTCGTGGGCGATCTCCTCAGCGCGCTCGATTTCCTCGCTGGTCGGCGTGCGCTCCTCGGCGCGAATCTGGACCGTGCTGGCGTAGTAGTCCCCGGCGATGCGACCGCACCGCGTGCAGGTCTGGCGCGATATCTTGACCGGGACGACGACTTCCTCCTCGACGAACGTCTCGCGCACGATGCCCGAGAAGTGACAGTGCATCCGGATGGTGTTCTGGTCCACCTGCTCGGGGTCGACCTGCCACGACACGTCGTAGGCGTCGAGGTGGACGCCCAGCGCCTCGCTGACCTCCTCGATTGCCACGTCGGTGTAGTCGCGGGCGTCGACGTCCACCCAGCGCTTGCCGCGGTGGACCGCCCCGCACTGCGAGCAGACCAGCACCTCGATGCGGTCGGGCGCGTCCACGAGGTCGAACCGGTCGAAGTAACACGAATCGCAGAGCTTCTGCTCCTTGCCGCGCTTTCCGGCGGCCTCGGGGAGGGGCGTCCGCTCCGCGGGGTCTACTTCGATGGGGTCCCCGCAGTTCGGACAGAACTCGCGGGCTTCGGTAGTCATGGAAGAGCGTAGGGGATTGGAGGGTTTAAGTCTGAAGAACCCGCGAGGAAGGGCATTACTTGTCTGTTGATTCAGTAGTCGGTACTTCCGAGAGACCGACGAACTTCCGAACCCGATTCGGTGCCAGAAGTGAAGTGATAGCTACCAGCAGCGAAAGCAATGCGACCATCCAGTTCCAATTATTGCCGAACCAGCTGCGTATGTCGTCCACGATACGTTGCACTCGACAGGAGAACTGACAGGGAGTCGGTTCAATATCGACCGACGCGACCGCGGACTCCCGGGTCAAATTCCACCCTTGGAAATAGACCGTCGTCGCGTTCAGTTCGTGACTACCTGCTCCAGACCCCCTGTGTACGTGGATAGGGAAGACGCGCTTTCCGCCCGGCGATAGATTAAATTCGAGATGTCGACCGACAACGTCTCGATACCGAACGTTTGGCGATTGCGCCGCAATGGTAACGTTGGGTGGATCACTTCGATCCTCGTATCCTGCGTACAAAAATCCGGAAAGCGACTCGTTGCTCGTGGAGGGGTTCAGAAGCATCAAATGGAAGACCCTCGATTCGTTCTGATAGAGCGTTTCTTTGCTAGGCGTAATGTTTACCCGAAGTGGGTTCTCTCGCGGCGATAATTGCTCCGACTGGCCTCGATGGATATCTGTCCCGCTAGTTTGTCCGGGCAGGAGAATAAACAACGAAGATGCAATAAGCATTGCTACGACGATAGCTACCCATTTCGTGTCCGTCCTTGGCATTTGTTATCAACCGAATGGCGTATACTTCATTAAAGATAATTAACTTTTCGGGCGGTGAAGCAGTTATATCGCTATGCGGAAGGTTTAGCACGACCGACGCGAAACGAACTCGGCAGTTAGGATGCAGCAAGACGATTTCGGGGCAATAAATAAAAAGCGGCGGCTACTGTTCGTAAGGTCACTTCCTATTTTTTTGATGGCCGGTTGTCTTGGGCAGTTAGACCGAGACGACACGGTGGAGGTGTCGAACGAGAGCGACCAGACGCACACGCTGACGGTTCGGTTCACGGACGAGAACACGGGGAGTGTCGTGTCCGAGCGAACGCTGACCCTGAAATCGGGCGCGGAGAGACGCTACGAGGTCACCCTTCCCGACGCGGGAGACGAATCGAGTCACTACGCGCTGACGGTCACCACCGAGTCGGGACTTCGGAAGATTCACGACTTGGGCGAGGGCGTGTTCTACGTCCTCTACGTGACGGTCGACTCCGACGGACTGCGGGTCCTGCAAACGACGCGGTGACCATCCAAACAGACTTCGGCTATCGTTCGAGAACCAGAATCCCCGCCCCGAGAATCAGCAGACTCGCGCCGACCCAGTGTGGATTGAACGCCTGCGTGCCGTGGACCGCGTCGTGGATGTTCAGCAGGTAGTGGTCCACTACGCCGTCGAAGACGTTGAACAGTCCGGCACCCACGAAGAGACCCCCGACCACTCGCACCGCGGAGTGGGCTTCCGACGAGCGATTCAGCGCCCGCCAGATCAGGCCCGCGCCGACCAGCGTGATGCCGATCATCGACAGCGAGAACAGGCCGTCCCAGTAGACGTTCGCCTGCAAGCCGTCGAGTGTCGAGGTCGTAATCCAGTCCGAGACGAGGTGGTGCCACTAGAGAATCATGTGAAAGACCACCACATCGAGGAGCGCGCCGAATCCGAAGCCGAGCGTGCCGCTACCGAGCAGGAGTCGGCGCTGGCGGTCGGGTCGAGAACTCACGTGCGAAGTTGGGAATCCACGGCGAAAACCTCCGTGGCCGATGCTCAGACGAAGTAGTCACATCTCCGTTCAGGAAACAGTTGTCGAAAGGATGCGTTCTGATTCGGACTCCCCACTACGGTTTGTAGTGAGTCGCCCCTGCCAGCCCCGGCAGTTCATTATCCCTCGTCAAAATACAAATTAGTGTCGATATAGACGATACGTAATCGGGAGTTGCTATCTCTTCACTTCCTGACCAACTCCGGTCTCTCGACATCCTCGTCCACAGCATCGCGCCACGAGTGGTCGGGTTCCCAGTCCAGCACCTCGTCGGCCTTCGCCACCGAGAGCGCCGAGTCGTCGCCCGAGACGTTGCAGTCGTCGGGCACCTCGCCGAAGAACTCTTCGAGCGCGTCCTCGATTGGCGTCTCCAGATAGTTGTCCGCCGCCGCGACGTGGAAGGGTTCGTGGCCCGAGAAGTCGGCGTCGAGCGCGGCCGCGACGAGGCCCGCCACGTCGCGGACGTCCACGTAGGACCAGAAGTTGCCCGCGCCGTTGGCGAGGTCCTCGCGCGCCTCGACGCAGTTGTACTCGCCGGGGTACTGAATCCACGATGGGCGAATCGAGGCCACGGGCACGTCGAAGCGCCGGGTCACCATCTTGGCGACCTCCTCGCCGACGACCTTCGAGGTCCCGTAGGGGTCCTCGGGCCGGAGCGCATTGGCCTCCCGAATCGGCAGGCGCTCGGGGAGGCGTCTCTCCTCGGCGAAGGCGAACCCGTAGGCGCTCTCGCTGGAGGCCCACGCGACCTGCGCTCCGGCCCGGCCCGCGCCGACGAGGACGTTGTAGGTCGCCAGCACGTTCGTCTCGAAGACTCGACCCCCGGCGTGGCGCGTCGGCGACGGGAGCGCGGCCCAGTGGACCACGGCGTCGGGGTCGAGGTCGGCCAGCAAATCGAGCGCCTCGCCCCGGTCCGTGAGGTCCGCGGCGCGGAAATCGATGTTCTCGCGGGCGTCGATTTCCCACCCCGGATGGGTGGTATCGACGCAGACGACCCGCCACTCCTCGGCGGCGAGGAGGTCGGCTATCCAGCGCCCGGAGCGTCCGAGACCGCCCGTGACGACGACTGTTCTGGTCTGTGGCATGGACCGGGATACGACGATGTCGGGGTAAATGGTTGGGGCGGTCGGCGAAGCGGAGCGCGTCGGCGATTAGCTGACTCCAGCAACTAATACCTATTTTAGAAACAACCTTCTATTACTTTATGAATTGTTTTTATTTCTTTGCTGGTAGATAAGCGAAAACGTGGGCCGCAAATCGAGATGCTATCCCTCGGGTCGCTGGCCGTCGCTGACGGCGTCAGCCTCCGGCGGTTCGCTATCGGCGGTTCCGGCGTCCGGTCGCTCGCCAGTTTCGACTTCGACCTCCTCTTCATGCTCTCGCGGTAGCCCGAGCGCGTCCCAGATTTGTTTCCGGCCGAAGAAAGCGATGAGGAGGCCGAGGAGCGTGAGGAGAGACCCGATATTCTCGCCGACCCACTGGACCATCAATTCGGCGTGGCACTCGGCAGGACATCTGATTCCAAAGGTGAACTCGGCCGTGGGCATCACCGGAACGTCCCGCGAAATGTACGTAGCTTCGACAGTCGAACTGCTCTGCGGGAGCTTCTTCTCTGGTGAGATTGTCACAGGAATGTACTCCTCTCTATCGGCGCTTCTTTCAGGGATATACGCAACAGCATCAAAGTTCGGATACAGCCACGAAATAGAGATTACCTCCACATCCGGATTGTGAAATTCGAAGGTCGTCGGTGTCTCAGAGTGAACCCGAAGACCAAGTAGAATATCGCCGCCGTCGGAAACGACCCGAACGGCGAAATTCATCGGTTGATTTCTCAAGATACGATTCTTCTCGGGCATAATCTCTACACTCACCGACCCGGTCTCACCGGTCTGGGCCGCGATTTGCGCCGACGACTCCGCCGCGTCCCGAGACACGTCCCCGAGCGCGAACGAGGCCGAACTACCGACGAGTACGACAAGCACGCAAACCGCGGCGAACGCCCTGATGCGGTTCATAACTCTCTGCCGGGACCGTCCCCGACTAGTTAACAAACTGCAACCTCAGAGAGCATTAAGACTCTGTAGCCCGGTAGACAGGTTTCGATCCCGAGGCGATTCGGAGGTCCACCTTCGGACCGATTCCAACTGCGAATCGGCTTCGAATCAGCTCAGTCGAACACCTCACCGATTACCTCGTTCAGCACTCTCACGCCCTCCCGAATGTCGTCCTCGGTGGCACAGAGCGGCGGCGCGACGATGGTCTGGAAGTTGGGACGCCCGCCACCGACCAGCACGCCCTTCTCCGCGGCGGCCTCGACCACCTCCACGACCGGGTTCTCGCCCTCGTCGCCCGCCCACGGGTCCACGAAGGTCTCGCCCGAGTCGGGGTCGGCGAACTCGACGGCCCAGAGGAATCCGCGACCGCGCACGTCGGTCACGGCGTCGCGGGCGTCGGCCATCTCGCGGAGTTCGGATTCCAGCGTCGGCGCGAGATTGCGGACGTTGTCGAGGAGGTCCTCGTCGTAAGCGTCCATCGCGGCGACCCCCGCGGCGCAGGCGACCGGGTGCCCGGCGAAGGTCTGGCCCACGTCGATGCCCTCCTCGCGGAGGCTTTCGCCCAACTCCGCGTTGACCAGCACGCCCGCCAGCGGTGCGTAGGCGCTCGTCACCCCCTTGGCGAAGGTGACGATGTCCGGTTCGACGTCCTCGCGTTGAATCCCGAACCAGTCGCCGCACCGCCCGAATCCGGCGATGACCTCGTCGGAAATCAGCAGGATGTCGTACTCGTCGCAGAGGTCCCGGACGCGCTCGAAGTACCCCGGCGGCGCGGGGAAGGCACCGCTGGTCCCGCCGACCGGTTCGGTCAGAATCGCCGCGATGGAGTCCGGTCCCTCGTTGCGGATGACGAATTCGAGGTGGTCCGCGGCCTGCTCGGCCAACTCCTCGCCGGTCGCGCCGTCGAACGCCCGCGGAATCGGCGGCAGGAACTTCGTGGACCCCGAGGTCGCGGCGTACCGCTCGACGGTGGCGCGAGTCGAGGGGTCGCCCGTCAGCGCGGCCGCGCCGTAGGTCCCGCCGTGGTACGACCGCCAGCGCGTCAGCACCTTCGGGGCGTCCTGCTGAGCGCGAGCGAACTGGACCGCCGCCTCGTTGGCCTCGCTTCCCGAGACCGCGAAGTACACGTCCGACAGGCCGTCTGGCGCGACCTCGGCGAGTCGCCCGGCAAGTTCCGAGCGCGCGTCGTTGTGCTTCGACGAGGAGACGTAGGGAATCGCGCTCGCCTGTTCGGTCATCGCCTCGACGATGCGCTCGTCGCTGTGGCCCGCGTTGACGCAGTAGAGTTGCGAGGCGAAGTCGAGGTACTCGGTGTCCTCGTCGTCGTAGACCCGCACGCCCTCGCCGCGGACGAGCGTCGGCACGTCGTCGTCAGGGTCCGACCAGTGAGGTAGCGGTCCGCTCCGCGGAGTCGCGTCGGGAGAAGCGGGTGGGTGACCGTCTGCCATGGTCGAACCACGACTCGCCGCGTGATAAGGGTACACGCCCGAACAGTCGCGTCTGGCAGATACCTCGATTCGGCTGACAGCACTCAGAACGCCATCGCCCCGCTCTCGTTCATCGCGCCCGACGACAGCGTCACGTACGCGATTCCGAACAACAGCGCGTCGTACAGGCCGTGGACCAGAATCGGCACGACCAGATTGTCGGTCCAGACGAAGAGATAGCCCAGCAGAATCGAGAGACCGAACAGAATCGCCAGCGTCACCGTCACCGCGAGCGCGTCGGGCGTGGCGACCCACGTCGTCGGCAGGTGGACCAGCGCGAACAGGACGCTAGTGAGAACCACCGCAGGCGCGCGCGAGAAGGCCCCGTCGAGGTACGACTGGATGACCCCCCGGAAGAGCAACTCCTCGGCCGGACCGATGACCAGAATCGAGAGCGGGACGAGCAACAGGAGCGAGGTCAGCACGCCCTCCTCGGCGAGTTGCGTCACCGAGTTGCCCGCCAGCGGGAGTCCGGCCTGCTGGGCCGCGACGATGGCGGCGAGCCGGTAGGCGAACAGCACGAACGTCCCGGCGAGGACGATGCCGAGCGCGCGACTGTCCGGCATTCGAAGCCGGAGGTAGTCCAGACCGTTGCCGGTCGCCCGGAGGAAGACGAGCGCCGCCGCGACGAACCCCAGCTCCGAGAGGATGAGCGCGACCACGAACTGTGCAGTGACACCCAGCGAGACGACGAGTACCGGAATCGACAGCAGGACGCTGAGGACGACTCCGAGGACGGTGAGGCCGGTGGCGACGCCGACGCGGACGACCGGGTTCGACGACTGGTCGGGGTTGGCCGACTGGTGAGACATTGCGAGTAGCTGACAACGGGAAGCACCAAGTAGGTTTGCCGGAACCGAAATCGCTCGCGGGTGTCGGCGCGAGTCGGCGGACCGGCGTCCGACCAACGTTTAAAAACGGTGAAACCCTAGGGGCCCACATGAAGTGGAAAGCAGACTGGGGACTTCGCGGGCGAATGGCCCTGACGATGTTCCTACTGTTCGCGCTGTACATCGTCTTCATCGGCGTCCTCTCCCGATATGCGAGCCTATTCGGAATCGTGTTGGTAATGGGTAGTTTCTCACTCGCCCAGTTCTTCTTCAGCGACAAGCTGACGCTGTGGAGCATGGGGGCGAAGGAGGTCAGCGAAGACGAGTATCCGGAACTCCATCGGATGCTCGGCAGACTCTCTCAGCAGGCCGACCTGCCGAAACCGAAGGTCGCGGTCGTGGACAGTCGCGTCCCGAACGCCTTCGCCACCGGGCGCTCGCAGAACAGCGCCGCGGTCGCGGTCACGACCGGGCTGCTGAAGACCCTCGACAAAGACGAGTTGGAGGGGGTGCTGGCCCACGAACTCGCCCACGTCAAGAACCGCGACATGATGGTGATGACCGTCGCGTCGTTCCTCTCGACCATCGCCTTCCTCGTGGTGCGGTGGGGCTGGTGGTTCGGCGGCGGCGACGAAGACAGCCCGCAGGTCTGGGTCGCCATCCTCGCCTCGCTGGTGGTCTGGATAGTGAGCTTCCTGCTGATTCGCGCCCTCTCGCGGTACCGCGAGTTCGCGGCCGACCGGGGCGGCGCGACCATCACGGGCAAGCCCTCGGCGCTGGCCTCGGCGCTGATGACCATCGACAGCGGGATGAGCAAGGTTCCGAAGAAGGACGTCCGCGAGCAGTCCGAGATGAACGCCTTCTTCATCATCCCCCTCAAGGGAGACTTCATCGGGAAGGTGTTCAGCACCCACCCGAGTACCGAGGCCCGCGTCGAGCGACTTCGGCAACTCGAAAAGGAAATGTAGTCGGTCGCAGGACCATACTCGAATTTTCGTCTGCGCTCACGGCACCTTGATGTAGGCGTACCCCTCGTCCTGCCGTTTCACGAGTTCGCCGACGCCAGCGGGGACCGTCTCGACGCCCGCCAGCAGGTCGTCTTCGGTCAGCCCCTTGGCTTGGAGGCTGTTCTCGCACGCGAGGAGCGAGACGCCCTCCTCGGCGAGCGCCGCCACGCCCTTCTGTCGATTCGAGTCGGCCGTCAGCAGTAGGACGCCGTCGCCGTTGGCGACCAGCGCGACAGATTCTATCGGCGTCGTCTCGTCGGCGAGGAGGTTCTTGGCGTTCGCTACCGCGTGGCTCTGCTGGTTCTCGTTGCCGCTGAAATGGAGGATTGCGTTCATGGCTGAGGATTTCGTCGTAGTTTCGGTCGTTTCCGTCGTCTCGGGGGTCGAATCGGTCGTGGTCTGGTCCGTCGTCTGGGTCGTGCCGCCGTCGCCGGTGCATCCCGCGAGCGCGACGACAGTCCCCGTCCCGGCGGCGCGGAGGAACCGCCGTCTGGTTCCGGTTCGGTTCGTCATCGACAGGGCGTTCGGCCTCTCGGCGTTTTCTTACGCGGGCGCTAAGGTCAGCGGCCGGACACGAGCGAGGAAACTACCACCGACGGGTTCGACCGGGGAGACGCCCTCAGTCCTGGCGGACTGAAAGGGCGACCGCGAACCGCGTGAGGGCTTTCGAGGCCCACGTTACTGCTTCGCTGGCGTATCCAAACACTACCCGAGGTAGGAGACACGGCTTTTTGTCGGGGAGTCCGTAGACGGGGGCATGGGACTGTTCGACGGACTGCGCGAAGTGCTGGGCATCCGGGCAGAGGCCGACGCCACCCGGAAGGCCGACCCCGAGGACCTGTTCGGGATGAGTACGGCCTACATCACGATGGAGGCCGAACTGGGCTACGAGGTGGTCGGCGAGGCGGCGCTGTGCTTCTCGGAGGTCGACAGCGCCGACTTCTCCGACGCGGTCGAGGAGGTCCACGAGATTCTGGAGGTCGGCGCGGAGGAGACCGGCACCGAGACGGAGGCCCGCACCGACGACTACGGCTACTCGTGGGTAATCCTGCGGGACTCGGACTTCGAG
This sequence comes from Halorussus ruber, assembly GCF_004765785.1. Lineage (GTDB taxonomy): Archaea > Halobacteriota > Halobacteria > Halobacteriales > Haladaptataceae > Halorussus > Halorussus ruber. Next base: position 252,391 of record NZ_ML219768.1, read on the forward strand.
GACCTCGTGACCAGCCTCAACTTCGCGGCGGACACGCTGATGGAGCGGGGATACGGGTCGAGACTCCTCGCCGCACTCTTCGCCTTCGAGAATGACGGACAGTACGCTTACTGGGTCTACTCCTTCCGGCGGGGTGCGTACTACCCACTCGTGCCGAAGGGGACCAACGACCGGGATTCGAGCGCCGAGTTCAAACTGGAGAGCAACCTCGACGGCGAGTTAGACGTAGAGGAGAACAAAGAGTACTGGTACGCGCTCCTGCCGAGTAGCCCCGGCAAGCACCCGTGGGAGTAGACCGCCTCTAAGTTTCTCACTTTAAACTCCGTCAGACGTGCGTCATCCCCCCGACGCATGCTTGCATTTTCACTTCCAGTATGGTGTTAACGGGGGTTTATATGAAGTGGGGCACAAGGCAGGGATACGATGGCAGCAGACGTAGACCTCGAAGAACTTCCGGGCGTCGGCCCGGCGACGGCAGAAAAGCTCCGAGACGCAGGCTTCGACTCTTACGAGGGCCTCGCAGTAGCCAGCCCCAGCGAACTCTCGAACACCGCCGACGTGGGCGACTCGACCGCCTCCGACATCGTTCAGGCGGCCCGCGAGGCCGCCGACGTGGGCGGGTTCGAGACCGGCGCGGCCGTGCTGGAGCGCCGCGAGAAGATCGGCAAGCTCAAGTGGAAAATCGACGAGGTCGACGACTTGCTGGGCGGCGGCGTCGAAACCCAGTCGATTACGGAAGTCTACGGCGAGTTCGGTGCGGGTAAGTCGCAGGTCACCCACCAGCTCGCGGTCAACGTCCAGCTCCCCCGCGAACACGGCGGCCTCGGCGGCAGCGCCATGTTCGTGGACAGCGAGGACACCTTCCGCCCCGAGCGTATCGACGACATGGTCCGGGGCCTGCCGGACGAGGCCATTCAGGCCGCGATGGACGAGCGCGAAATCGAGGGCACGCCCGACGACGACGAGGCGATGGAGAGTCTGGTCGAGGACTTCCTCGACAAGATTCACGTCGCCAAGGCGTTCAACTCCAACCACCAGATGCTGCTGGCGGAGAAGGCCCAAGAACTCGCCAACGAGACCCAAGACGACGAGTATCCCGTGCGCCTCCTCTGCGTGGACTCGCTGACGGCCCACTTCCGCGCCGAATACGTCGGCCGCGGCGAACTCGCCGAGCGCCAGCAGAAGCTCAACAAGCACCTCCACGACCTCGACAAGGTCGGCAACCTCCACAACACCGCGGTCGTCGTGACGAACCAGGTCGCTTCGAACCCCGACTCGTTCTTCGGCGACCCGACCCAGCCCATCGGTGGCAACATCCTCGGCCACAAGTCCACCTTCCGCATCTACCTCCGCAAGTCCAAGGGCGACAAGCGCATCGTCCGCCTCGTTGACGCGCCGAACCTCGCCGACGGCGAGGCCGTCATGCGCGTCGAGGACGCCGGTCTGAAACCCGAGTAAGTCGGCTATTTTCGTTCTCCGCTTCGTTTTTGCCGTGCGATAGCGGCGATACTCCCAGCACGCAAGGGAGACTCAGAGCAATAACCACCATTATTTAGAAAATAAATAGCTATTTTTAGGAATCGTATAAATATGTCTATCGGCTTGGAGTGACGGCTCGGAGATAGAACGACGCGAGCAGCGAGGTAACGGCAGGAGCGTCGAGGCGGGACGCGGCCGCCACCGACCGAATCGGCCGCGTGGATTTTAGGCCGGGATACCCTCTAGTTCGACACATGAAAGCGCGGACCGCGTTCGCGGCCATTCTGGTCGGTGTTCTCGCAATCCTGTCGTTCCTCGTCGTCAGGCCCTTCCTCAACTACCTCCTCGCGGCGATTCTCCTCGCGTTCGTCCTCACGCCCTTCCAGCGGCGACTCGCGCCCGAGGTCGGCCCCCGCGTCGCCGCGTTCGCGCTCGTGACGCTGACTGTCCTGCTGTTCGTCGGCCCGATCGGTCTCTTTCTACAGGTCGCACTCGGCGACGTCGGCGATTTGCCGACCGAGGTGAGCGAACTACCGACGTATCAATCGGTCGAGCGAGTGGTCGAGCGGGTCATCGGCGTCCAAATCGGCGCGCGATTCGACCAGATTCTGAGCAACTTCACCACCGCGCTCGCCGAGCGGAGTTCCGGACTGGCGAGCGCGGGCGTCCACTTCACTCTCGGTATCCTTCTGCTCCTGTTCCTGCTCTACTATCTGCTCAAGGACGGCGACACGCTGGTCCGGTGGGCCAAGCGCGTCACCCCGCTCCCGAGACCGGTGCAGGACAACCTCTACGCCGAGGCCGAGGAGGCCACGTGGGCGGTCCTGAAAGGTCACGTCTTCGTCGCCACCGTGCAGGGGTTCGTCTCGGGCCTCGGCCTGTTCGCGCTCGGGATTCCGAACGCGGCGTTCTGGACCGTCGTGATGATGTTTCTGGCGATGGTACCCATCGTCGGCGTCTCGCCGGTCCTCGGCGGCGCGACCATCTTCCTCGTCGTGAACGGCCGCGTCTTCGAGGCCGCCCTCCTCGTCGTCCACGGGATGACGGTCGTGGCGGTCACCGACGACTACCTCCGCGCGCTGGTCATCGACAAGGAGTCGTCGCTCCACTCGGGGGTCATCCTGCTGGGGGTCTTCGGCGCGGCCTACTTCCTCGGAGCCATCGGCATCTTCGTCGGCCCCATCATCCTCGCGCTGTTCAAGGAGACGGTCGAGGTGTTCAGCGACTACTACGATTTGGTCTGAGTCGGCGGATTTCGGTCGATGGGGCAGACCGCCAGAATGCGCTCGGTGGAACAATCCACCAGCAAACGCCCGGCGAATCAGCCGATAGGGCGGGATGAAGGGGCCGCCCGGTCGCGTCCGAAGGACATGGTCGTCTGAACAGGCAACTATTCGGGGCGCGGGCGGTGTCTCGCCGAAGTGAGGCGAGGCTCGGAAGACGCGGTTTGTCTTCCGGCGCGGAGAGCGCCCCGAATATCCTGTTCAGCGACCGCGACCGGGCGGGGGCTTCAAGAAAACAATACTACCGCCCTCTTGCGACTCATGCTCGCGGTCACGTCAAATTAGGAACGACTACCGACTTCCGGGCAAAGAAAACCAGAAAAACTCGATACCGACGAACCTAGTCGTCTTCTTCGGTCGTCGTCTTCTCCAACTCCTTCTCGCCCTCGTAAATCTCCGCGCCGTCCTGCACGACTTTCTCGGCGAGGACGGCGCACTTGACCCGCATCGGGCTGATGTCCACGCCGAGGAGGTCGATGACGTCGTCGCGGTCCAACTCCTGCATCTCCTCGACGGTCATGCCCGTCAGTTCCTTGCTCAGCATGCTCGCGCTGGCCTGGCTGATGGCACAACCGTCGCCGCGGAAGGCGACGCGCTCGATGACCTCCTCGTCTTCGTCTAGCTGTACGTCTATCGTGATTTCGTCGCCGCACATCGGGTTCTCGCCAGCGTGGGAGAAGGTGGCCTCCTCCAGTTCCCCGTAGTTGCGGGGGTTCTTGTAGTGGTCGAGAATCTGCTGGCGGTACATGTCCGAGCCCATGCCCATTGTTGGAAACAGGTAGGGTAGTGTCGCGTAAAAGCGTTGCGCAGACGCAATTTGCCGGTTTCAGACCACGTAGCCGATGAGCGCGGCGTCGATGACCAGCAGCGTGGCGACCAGCGAGTTCGTCCGGAAGGACATCTTGAGACGCGTCGGGAGTTCGCGGGCACCCTCCTCGCGGGCGGTCTTGGTCTCGTACCACGACCAGATGCTCGTCAGCGCGAAGACGCCGTAGAGGGTCATCATGGCGATGAGCGCGGTGCCACGAACCCCCTCGGGCAGTTCGTTGTTGTAGAGGAACCACAGCGCCGCCCCGCCGGAGGCACCCATCACCACGATGCCGCCGAACGCGAACCACTTCAGCGAGTCCAGCACGTCCAGCGCGAACTCGGGCGAGCCGTTTCGCTTCGCCGCCGGGAGGACCAGCATCCCCGTCACGAGGTAGCCGCCGGTCCAGAGGACGGCCATCAGTACGTGAATCGCCATCACGGCCGCAATCGTCCAGTCTACCATGTCCGGAGGGTGTGACGGAACCGCCAAAAAGCGGCCGGTTCGAATCTAACGAGGAGTTCACACCTCGCCGCGGGCCTCGCGCTCGAATCGCTCGGCGAACGCGGCGACGTAATCGCCTCGCTCGGCCGCGATTTCCCGCCCGGCATCGGTGTACATCCGGTCGGGGAGCGCGAGGAGCTTCTTGTGGAGGTGGTTGAACTGCGTCCGGCCCGCCGTCGAGTCGTCCTCCTCGGGCGGCAGGTCGGGGTCGTGCATCGGACTGCCCAGCTCCCCGCCGTAGCAGAAACACCGGGCGACGCCGACCGCGCCGAGCGCGTCGAGGTTGTCGGCGTCGCAGAGGAGTTCGGCCTCGCGGCTCTCGGGTTCCACGTCGTTCGAGTAGCGGTGCGCTCGGATGCAGTGCTGGACCGCCGCGACGGTGTCGGAGTCGGCGTCGAGGTCTCGGAGAATCTCGCCAGCCTCGACCGCGCCCCACTCGGCGTGGTCCTCGATTTCACCGCGGTCCTCCCTCGCTCGGCCGATGTCGTGGAGCCAGACCCCCGCGAACAGCACTCGCTCGTCTACGTCGTACTCTGCGGCGAGCGTCTCGGCGAGTCTGGCGACTCGCCGGACGTGGTGCCAGTCGTGAGCGGGCGACACGCCCTCGAAGTAGGTTCTGGCGCGCTCGCGGACCTCGTCAATCATGGCCGAATCGACAGAGCAACGAGTCAAAAGAGTAACGGAAGCTACGGAAAAGCGGAGACGGGCTTACGCGAACAACTGCCGGGCGTCGTCCACGGCTTCGATTAGCTTGTCGATTTCCTCGGGCGTGTTGTAGACGTAGAACGACGCTCGCGCCGACGCCGCCACGCCGAGTTTGTCGTGGAGGGGTTGCGTGCAGTGGTCGCCCGCCCGGATGGCGACCGCAGAGTCGTTCAGGATAGAGGTCAGGTCGTGAGCGTGGACGTTGTCGAGGTTGAACGAGACCAGTCCGCTCCGGTCGGTCGGGTCGGTCGGGCCGTAGACCTCGATGTCGTCGAACTCGGCCATCCGGTCTAAGGCGTACTCAGCGAGGGCCTCCTCGTGGCGACGAATCTTGTCCATCCCGAGGTCTTCGAGGTACTCGACCGCCTCGGCGAAGCCGACGCCCTGCGCGATGAGCGGCGTCCCGGCTTCGAACTTCCAGGGCACGTCGTGCCAGGTGGTCTCGTCGAACGAGACCTTCCGAATCATGCCGCCGCCGTACTGGAAGGGTTCCAACTCCGCCAGCAGGTCGGCCTTGCCGTAGAGGCCGCCGATGCCGGTCGGGCCGAGCATCTTGTGGGCCGAGAAGGCGTAGAAGTCGGCGTCGATGTCCTTGACGTCCACCGGGCGGTTGGGCACGGCCTGCGCGCCGTCCACGAAGATGTACGAGTCGTGGTCGTGGGCGATGTCGGCCAGTTCCGCGACGGGGTTGACGGTCCCGAGCGTGTTCGAGACGTGGAGGACGCTGACCATCTCGGTGTCGTCGGTGATCAGCTCGGCGGCGGCGTCCATGTCGAGGTAGCCCTCGTCGGTCACGGGGATGTACTTCACGTCGGCACCGGTCCGCTCGCCGATTTGCTGCCACGTGACCAGCGAGGCGTGGTGTTCCATCTCAGTCAGGACGATTTCGTCGCCCGGCCCGAGTTCGTTCAGGCCCCACGCGTAGGCCACGAGGTTCTCGGCCTCGGTTGTGTTCTTGGTGAAGACCATCTCCTCGCGGCCCTCGGCACCGACGAACTCGGCCACCGTGTCGTGGGCCTCCTCGTAGGCCTCGGAGGCCTCTTGGCTCAACTGGTGGATGCCCCGGTGGACGTTGGCGTTGTAGTTGCGGTAGTAGTCAGCGATGGCGTCGATGACCTGATTCGGCGTCTGACTCGTCGCGCCGTTGTCGAGGTAGACGACCTGCTCCCCGTCGAACTCCCGCTGTAGGATGGGGAAGTCCTCCCGTATGCGCTCCGGACTGAGCGCGTCCGATTTTTGCAGTCCCATTGGTCACAGGTAGGGTTTCGAGAAAGAACATTCCTTCGGTCCCGCGGGCGTCCTGTAACCGAAATCGGTTTCGCACGGCCCCAGACGTTCCTCGAGAAGCCCGACACCGAAACCGGACGAGACCGACACCGGAGACCGACAGGGACGGGATTAAGACCCTGCGACCCTATGCCATCGTATGGTCTCGAAACGACGGCTCGGTGCCAGCCTGCTCCTGCTGGGTCTGGCGTTCGTCGGCGCATTTCACGCTGTCGCGGCCATCGCGTTCGACACCGGACTGGCCTCGGTGGGCGCGGGACTGGCCGGAATCTCCGTCCTGTCGCTGATGGTGGTCAACCTCCCGGCGCTCGGCGAAGGGAGTGGAGATGAAGGAGCAGACACCGATGCCGACGCCAACGCCGCGGACGACTGACTCTCGATACCGGTGGCACTCGGGATTCCGCTCTTGTTCTGGACTGCCGACGACGAGGATAGCGACGACGAAGACAGCGGCGACGAATACGACGAGGATGATGAGGACGACGCCGACCGAGACAGCGACGAGGAGGCAGGGAGAATTAAATATATAGCTTTTAGCAATATTTAGAAGATTTTAGGAAACATGAATACAACTCCAGCAAGTAGGGATACGTCTCGAACCGAGACAGCGACGACGCTTGCGGCGAATGCGGCGCAGACCACCCAATCCGGCGCGGACAAGCGAGACGGAGAGGTCTACCGGTCGTGGAAGCGCGAAAAGTGGCCGGAGAGCGAGAACGACAGGAGCGTACCTACGTCCGCAGGAACGGGGCGTGGCAAGTCGTCTCGGAGATACATCTCTGAATCTGTCGACCGAACGTCGAAAGAACGGGGCGAAGGAACGGACCCTTTCGAGTCCGTGGGGAGTAGTTCAACGACGAGGGGTGGTAGCGTAGTACCTGGTCCTACGGACTCGGAATAAAATGCCCTATCCGTAGTATCATCCCAGCTCGCCAGAGGAGCAGTGCGACGATAATCAAGCCAGCGAGAACGATGAGCGACCGGATTAGCTCCCGGATTTCGTTCCCGCGTTCGTCGAGAAGCCGGTTGGCCTTTGTAAACAAGCCGTCCGACCCGGAGCTGAACTCGACTTGGTCTGCGTCCAGACGCTCGATTATCACCACACTACGCTCGCTCTTTCGATTCTCTCGTTCCGAGAGAGATACGGTGCCCTCCTCGTCGCGGTGCACATCGTCTCGTGTGCCGTCAGGGGAGTTTCCCGAATTCACGTTGGGGCACCTGAATATCCATACCTTAGCTACCAACTAAAATGTTCCGACCAATTCGGTTGGGACCAACCGATTCGTTCTTGACCAAATCTTTATTTTGCTAGAGCATGTAAGTCTAGATGGCCATGCCACTAGACCAGCAGAAGAAGGCCTCGCCCAAACAATCAACTACACTTGGCCGAGACTTGATTTTTCGAATACTCGTGAACCAACGGAGGCGATTTGCCCTACAGTATCTTCGCCTTTGCTCGGGTTCGAGAGCGCTCTTGGATTGTTTGAGGGGTATCGTGAATTGGGGTTCCGATTTCGGAGATTGTTTTGTTGATTCTGATTCTGACGGTGACAGACTTGACACGGGCAGAGCTGTCGTGACTGATGGTGGTAAGCACAGTCCCGAATCGTTGAACGAGCGTTTCAGCGACGAAGACGAAGAGAAAATACGTCTAATAGTTCAGGAGACGAGACTGAACCTCATACAGGATATTTTGGCACATCCGTGGATGTCCCCCTCGTTGCAGGAGTTCGACGATTACAACCCCAGTCGGAGCAAAGGAACGCTTTCTGGCCATTTGAAAAAGCTCGTCGAGGGGGGAATACTGCTACGGGTGACACTTCCGCAGGGGGAACAAAAGCGCGACCGACCGAGTACGTTCTACACGCTTTCTGACGCTGGCTACGAACTACTCGACCGTCACGAACTGCTTCTTCCGCGGCAGGAGGAGCTTCGAGCGGAACTCGCTCGAACGGAGAAGACCCAAGAGCTTGTCGAACTGGAAAACGCCCCTCGGCCGACCATCGACGTCGAATACGACCACCCGCTGCAAGGAGATGAAGGGGCGGTCGTGAACCCTGCTGAAATTACTGAAGGGCAGGACGGAACCACCTACGACACCGACGATGGTGACAGCAATGACAACGGAAAAACCAACCGAGATGGGTCAAATCCGGTTTGAAGTACTCGTAGCTCTTTCTTTGACTACTTTTTCCTAATCGGCGTCTCGGAAGACGGTCGAGAGCGGTAGCGACACACTCTGTGAAACCTGTGAGAGACGTGAATGCTCGCCGCGTCGCTACATCCGCAAGAACTGGGCGTGACGAGTCGTCTCGACGTCCAGAACGTTGGCCTCGTCCACGAACCCCTCCCGAATCGCCAACTCGACCGCCTCGGTCCCGACGATGTTGGCGACCGAGGCGCGAGCGAGGCTGTCCACGACGGCCTGCTCGTCGGCCTCGTCGCCGCCGTAGAACTCCTCGGTAACGGTCAGCGAGACGCCGTCGTCCTCGAAGGTCTCGCCCAGCACGTCGTCGTCGCAGACCGCCACGAGGAGTCCCTCGTCAGTCTCGCGCTCCTTGAGAATCATCGTTGTTCTTGCTGTTCCTGCCGTTCCTCGATGAGTTCCTGCTCGGCCTGCTCGCGCATCTCTTCCGCTTCCTCGGCGATTTCCTCGGCCTCGTCGTACTGGCCGAGTTCTTCGAGCGCCCGGGCCTTCTCGTCCAGCACCTGCGAGTTCCGGAGGCCGAGGCGGATGGCGTTCTCGATGCTGTTGAGCGCGTCCTCGGCGAGGCCGCGTTCCAGCAGGAAGAACCCGCGGTTGAACCACGCTTCGGCGAAGCGCTCGTCGATTTCGACCGCCTTCTCGGCGTGTTCGAGCGCCTGCTCGCTCCGGCCCGACTCCCAGAGCGCGTAGGCCAGATTCGTCTCGGCGGTGGCGGCGTGTTCGCTGTCCTCGTCGATGCGGAGGGCCTCTCGGTAGTCACCGATGGCGGCGTCCCACTCTTCGAGTTCGGCGTGGGCCGCGCCCTTGTTGGTCCACGCCTCCTGTTCGAGTTTGCTGTCGTCGGGCGCGAACTGGGCGGCGCGCTCGAAGGTGTCGGCAGCCTGCTCGAACCGATTGATGTTCATGTAGTTCAGGCCGACGTCGATGAGTTCCTCGACGTCCACCTCGTCGGTCGGCACGTTCTGGTCGTCCAGCAGGTCCGCGACGACGCGCGAGTCCACCGGGTCCACCTTGTCGGGGTCGACGTCGAGTTCGGGCGGGTCGAGGTCGAACTCCTCGTAAGGGTCGTCGAATCCGTCGCCCTCGGAGAAGTCGTGGTCCTCTGGGTCGGTCATGTCTCGGGGGTTGGCGTTCGGCGGGGTTAAGAACTACGCTATCGAAATTTACCACCCACCTTCAAGCCCGCGTCCGACGAAAACCCAGAGCGATGAGACTCTTCGTCAGTATCGACCTGCCCGACGAGTTCGCCGACGCGGTCGAGGCGGTCCAAGACGAGTTCGCCGACGCCTCGGGGCTGAGCTTCACCGACCCCGGGCAGGCCCACGTCACGCTCAAGTTCCTCGGCGACGTGAGCCGGGGAGAACTCCCGCGGGTGAAAAACGCAGTCCGGCGCGCGGTCGATTCGGCCGAGGTCGAACCCTTCGAGGCGACTTACGAGGGACTCGGCGTCTTCCCCGACATCGGCTACATTCAGGTTCTCTGGCTCGGCGTCGGGAACGGCGGCGAGGAGATGACGACCCTCCACGAGGCCATCGAGAGCGAGGTGACGAAACTCGGGTTCGACCCGGAGGACCACGACTTCACGCCCCACGTCACCCTCGCCCGGATGGAACACGCTGGCGGCAAGGAGTTGGTCCAAGAGAACGTCGAGGAGCTATCGCCGACCGTCGGCACGACCGAGGTCACGGAGATTCGCCTGACAGAGAGCGAACTAACCGACGAGGGGCCGGAGTACTCGACGGTCGAGTCGTTCGCGCTGGAGTGAGTCGAAGCGACTGTCCCGCGGGCCGCACGCAAAGCAACACGATTTTAAGCCACGGTAGGGAAGTACGTGGTAGCATGAGTAAGAAGTCGAAGGCGAAGAAAAAGCGCCTGTCCAAGCTCGACCGCCAGAACAGCCGCGTTCCGGCGTGGGTCATCATGAAGACGAACCGCGAGACGATGCAGAACCCCAAGCGCCGTAACTGGCGGCGACAGGACACCGACGAATAATGAGCGCGAGTGACTTCGAGGAGCGCGTCATCACCGTACCGCTCCGCGACGCCAAGGCAGAAGCGAAGCACAAGCGCGCCGACAAGGCGATGACCATCGTCCGCGAACACCTCGCCCAGCACCTCAAGGTCGAGGAGGACGAGGTCCGTCTGGACCCCTCCATCAACGAGGCCGTCTGGTCGCGCGGTCGCAAGAAGCCCCCGAGCAAGCTTCGCGTTCGCGCCGCCCGATTCGAGGAAGAGGGCGAGACCATCGTCGAAGCGGAACACGCAGAGTAGAGCTTTGCTCCGCGCCGCCTTTTTCGGGTCGTCGTACGTCGGTGTCTTCGCTCGCGCGACTGACGAGTATCTGCTGGCCCGCCCGGACCTCGAAGACGACGTCGTCGCCGACGTGAGCGACGAACTCGGCGTCGAGGTAGTCCGGACCAACATCGGTGGCTCCTCGACCGTCGGCGCGCTCGCCGTCGGCAACGAGAACGGCCTGCTGGTCAGCAGTCGGGTCACCGACCGCGAGCGCGACCGCATCGAGGACGCCGTGGACGCCGAGGTCACGGAACTCCCCGGCAAAATCAACGCCGCGGGGAACGTCGTCCTCGCCAACGACAGCGGGGCCTACGTCCACCCGGACCTCCCGCGCGAGGCGGTTCAGGCGGTCAGCGACGGGCTCGGGGTAGACGTCGAGCGCGGCGAACTCGCCGACGTGCGGACCGTCGGCACCGCCGCCGTCGCCACCAACGAGGGCGTCCTCTGTCACCCCAAGACCACCGACGCGCAACTCGACCGACTCGAAGACGTACTCGACGTGCCCGCCGACATCGGCACCATCAACTACGGTGCGCCGCTGGTCGGGTCGGGACTGCTCGCCAACGAGAACGGCTACGTCGTCGGACAGGAGACGACCGGCCCCGAGTTGGGACGTATCGACCAGGCGCTCGGCTACATCGAGTAGCGTTCTCGGTCGGTGTGTCTACGGAGGTCACTCCCACCGGTCCAGACTTTCCGTAGCGTAACCCGTGAGAGAATTGCCGGTCACGAGAACGGTCTTGCTTTTCTGGCAGTTGGATTGCCACAACAAGAATTATGGCAACGGACACGATAGTCTCGTGTAGATGAAACAGTCGAAAGACATCCCGACTGCCGAGGATGTTGCAACAGCGGCTGGCGGGGACGTCGATACTGCCAAGGAAGCACTGCGTGCAGTGAAGTTCAACGACGAGTAGAGATATTTGACGCTGATTCTGAGTTGGCCCAGATAGAATGAGTTCGTACGAGTACGAAATACAAACACTCTACGGAGCAGACGTCGTCCCATCGAGTTCGCTTTCTCGGTCGGCAACGACGCGACTTACTGCCGCGAAGCGCGTACTCGACCAGAATTACTACGAAATCGAGCAGTACATCGACGGTGAACTCGAAACCAACCCCGTGTATATCTGTCCGGAGGACTCACGGGAAGACGCAGGGTTCGAGGTGCTACGTCTGCTCCATAACTATCTCTCGTCGCTCTACTCGTTCAACGAGACGATTCGGGTGATTTTCAATCAGAACACAGAGCAGGGCGTAGAGCTTACGAGCGGTTCGTTCACTCCCGCCAGTGGTGGAACCCGAAGTTCGTTCTACGGTCGGAAGTTGAGTTTCCTGAGAGGGCTCCGAACTGATTTTCAGCACGGCGGTTTTTCCTGTCTCTCGTTCGAAAAAGTGGGTGAACTGGGCACCTTCGCAGGATACCACGTCGAGTTCGACAGTGAGACGTTCGTTCAGAACAGTGGTCTCCACGATCCCGAGCGATTTCTAAGATACACAAACGATAACGAGCAGAAGTATCCATTGTGCTTTATTGAGCAATTTCATACTGGTCCGTTGCAAGGATTCTACGGCGAGGTCGAAGAGTGGTTCGAGTAGCTGTTTCTACGGAAGACAATCACTGCGTGTTCTCCGTGTCTTTTTTGGCGTTTGATTAGCTCCTCGTCGGAAATCGTCGTGTCGGGATAGATTCTGCGACGATGAATTGAGACCGAATGTTTATCTGAACACCTGTGCAAACGTTCTTCTGATGGCTCAAGCCGACGACCACCTCCGGCGACTCCTCGCCGACGAACTCGGGGAGTGCTGCGAGGACGACGTGGAAGCCCGACTCGACGACCTGCACGAACTCGACGCCGCGACGGCGGAGAGCAAAGTCGCCGAGCGCGTCCGAGTGCTGTCCGCGCTCGCCAACGACACCCGGTATCGCATCGTCCAACTGCTCGCGGCGGCCGAGGAGGACCGCTGCGTCTGCGAGCTCTCGCCGCTCGTGGACGTGAGCGACAGCGCGATTAGCCACGCGCTCTCGGAGCTGACCGACGCGGGACTGGTCGCCCGCCGAAAGGAGGGCAAGTGGCGCTACTACCGGACGACCGACCGGGCCGAGCGACTCCTCGGGGCGCTGGCGGCGGAAGATAGTCAGGAGGAAGGACGATGAGTGACGGCGCACGAGTCGGTTTCGTCTGCGTCCAGAACGCAGGCCGAAGTCAGATGGCGACCGCCTTCGCGGAGCGCGAGGCCCGCGAGCGAGGTCTGGAGTGGCTCGAAGTCCTCACCGGCGGCACCGACCCCGCCGACCACGTCCACGAGGAGGTGGTCGAGGTCATGGCCGAGCGCGACTTCGACCTCTCCGGGCGGACGCCCCGCGAGGTCACGCCCCAAGAACTGCAGGACTGCGACTACGTCATCACGATGGGGTGTTCGGCCAAAGACGTCTGTCCGGCGACGTGGTCGGGCGAGAACCGCGACTGGGGACTGGACGACCCCGACGGGCGGGACCTCGACGCGGTGCGCGAGATTCGAGACGAAATCGAGACGCGCGTGGGCGAGTTGTTCGAGGAACTGGAGCGCGAGCGCCAGAGCTAACAAATCAATTCTTTAAAAATTAATTTTCAATGTTTAGAAACGATAATTGTTTCTTTGCGGCGAGAGCCACGCCCGACGGTCGCCGCAGAATTGCCACCACCGTCTTCCGGAACCACCGCTCAACCAGCCCCACCACCGCCCGACCAGACTCCATCACCGCCGGGGACCGACCCCGCGACTGGGTTGGATTTCTCCGTCCCCGAGTAGGAAGATTCTTCCCTTCGCGCGTCCCAGATTCCCCCATGAGTGAGTTTACTGTTCGCGGCAAGTTCCAAGCCCGAGACGGCTGGCAGGAGTTCGAGACGAGCATCGACGCAGACAACGAGACGGTAGCCGAGGAGCGGACCTACACCAACTTCGGCAGTTACCACGGCGTCAAGCGCACGCAGATCGAAGTCGAAGAGGTCGAAGGACAATGATGGGCGGCGGAAATCCTGAGCTTCAGGAACTGTCCCAGCAGCTGCAGGAACTCGAAGAACAGCAGGAAGCCCTCGAAGACGAAATCGAGGAGCTCCGCGACGAGAAGAGCGACATCGACGAGGCCATCGAGACCATCGGCGCGCTCGAAACCGGTTCGACCGTGCAGGTTCCCCTCGGCGGCGGCGCACACGTCCGCGCAGAGGTCCAGGACCTCGACGAAATCGTCGTGGAACTCGGCGGCGGCTACGCCGCGGAGCGCGACGAGGAGAACGCGGTCGAGACCCTCGAAAACAAGCAGGACACCCTCGACGAGCGCATCTCGGAACTCGAAGACGAGGTCAGCGACGTCGAAGAAGAGAGCCAGCAGTTGGAGCAGAAGGCCCAGCAACTCCAGCAGCAGCAGATGCAACAGCAGATGCAGCAGATGCAGGGCCAGCAGGAAGAAGACGAGGACGAGTAATCGGCGATGTTCGATAGCCTGAAGGACAAACTCGGGAGTTTCCGCAAGGACGTCGAGGAGACGACCGAGGAGAAGGCCGAAGAGGCCGAGGCAGAGGCGGAAGCCGAAGCCGAGGCCGACGCCGGGGCGCAACCGGCGGAGACCGCCGAGCAGTCGGACGCGAGCGCGGACGACGAATCCGAGGAGGAAGACTCCTCGTCCAGCCGCGGGTTCGCGCAGAAGGCCAAGTCGTTCGCCAAGGGCGAAATCGTCATCGAGGAACAGGACGTCGAGGACCCGCTCTGGGAGTTGGAGATGGCGCTGTTGGAGAGCGACGTGGAGATGAACGTCGCCAACGAGATTCTGGAGAACATCCGCGAGGACCTCGTGGGTGCGACCCGGTCGTTCAACAGCGAGACCGCCGACGTGGTCGAGGAGGCACTCGCCGACTCGCTGCTGAAGGTCATCTCGGTCGGCCAGTTCGACTTCGACCAGCGAATCGCCGAGGCCGACAAGCCCGTCACCATCATCTTCACGGGCGTCAACGGCGTCGGCAAGACGACCACCATCGCCAAGTTGGCCAAGTACTTCGAGGACCGCGGCCTCTCGACGGTGCTGGCCAACGGCGACACCTACCGCGCGGGAGCCAACGAGCAGATTCGAGAACACGCCGACAACCTCGACAAGAAGCTCATCGCCCACGAGCAGGGCGGCGACCCCGCGGCAGTCATCTACGACGCCGTGGAGTACGCCGACTCCCACGACATCGACGTGGTACTGGGCGACACCGCCGGTCGGCTACACACCGACGAGGGCCTGATGGACCAGTTGGAGAAGATCAACCGCGTCGTCGGCCCCGACATGACCCTCTTCGTGGACGAGGCCGTGGCCGGACAGGACGCGGTCCAGCGCGCCAAGCAGTTCAACGAGGCCGCAGAAATCGACGGTGCCATCCTGACGAAGGCAGACGCCGACTCGCAGGGCGGCGCGGCCATCTCCATCGCCCACGTCACCGGCAAGCCGATTCTCTTCCTCGGCGTCGGACAGGGCTACGACCACATCGAGAAGTTCGACCCCGAAAACCTGGTCGAGCGCCTCCTCGGCGACGAGGAGTAGCCCGACAACCGTTTTTTATTAGAACGCGCGGTCTCAGAGCGCGTCGTCTCAGAACGCGCTATCTCGGAGCGCGCCGTCTCAGAACGCGCTATCTCGGAGCGCGCCGTCTCAGAACGCGCCGTCTTCCAGCGTCACGTCCGCGCGCAGCGACGGTTCCAGCGAGTTGTTGACGTGGCAGTAGTCCTCGGCCGCGTCGAGGACCTCCTGCGGGTCGTCCAGCTCCGCCTCGACCGAGAGCGTGAACGAGATGCCTTCGAGGCCGTCGTCGCTCTGCTCGGCGACGGCGTCCACGTCGATGCGCCCAACCTCGCGGACGCCGTTGCGCTTGGCCGCCATCCGGAAGGCGGCGAGGAAACACGACGTGTAGGACGTGACGAGCATCTCGACGGGCGAGGGAGCGTCCGCACCGCCCGCGTCGACCGTGACCTCGTGGTCGCCCACGGTGGATTCGGCTTTGTACCCCTCCTCGGCAGTCGTCTCGACTTCGATGTCGGACATAGTTGTTCGTACTTCGCACTATACTACCCATAACTCTGTTCATCGTGTCGCGTCGTGCGCCGACGTGTCACGGGAGGAGTCGGCAGGAAAAGCCGGAATATGACTCGTTGTGATCGTTTGGGCCACGCGACCGGACAGGGACAGTATTGTAGTACTTTGCGCGCGTGCCCGCGCAAGCGTCAGCAACCGTCGTCCAGACTGCAACCGTCGTCCAGACTGTCGATACAACCGTCGGCTCGATTATCGGTACCGGCGTTCGAGCTGGTCCAGACTGGCCCAAACTGGTCCGGCCAGTCTGGCCTGACCGTCCCGAACCCCGTCTGGACTCATCCGGCCCAACCCCGGACCGCGACCACGACGTTGACTGCGATGAGCGCCGTGGCCACGAGTCCGAGCGTGAACAGTTCGACCGGGAGATTTCGGAACAACACCCAGTACGCGACCGAGAGAAAGCCGAGCGCGGCGACGATATTGTAGGCGTCGGCCGCGAGTTCGCCTGCCAATCCGGTCGTCCCGCCGGTCGAGTCGCCGGCCACCTCCGCGCGTTCGCCGTTCGTTCCGACCGAGTTATCGCGTGCCTTGTTTAAATCGCGTGCCATGCATTGAAGGTATGCGAGAGCAGGTTTCTGACGGGAGAATATAAGCGTATCGGCCGAATACACAAATCAAACTCGTCGTCAAGCGGTTTCACAACGGAGTACGAGAGAACGAATTCAAAGTCGGAACTGATCAGCAGTTCTGATAGAGAAACCGGCGCGGTGCTAGGACACCGCGCAACTAGGCTGCTGCCGTTTCTACTCTTGACTGCAATAGCTGAGTCGGACTCAGCCTCCGGCTACGTGCTATTCTTACGGAGTAAGTTACTTATGTGTTTTGATGAAGACAGTTCGGCTCTAGCCAGCGTCTTCTTTTGTAATATTTAAGAGGTGAAGGCAGGAACCGTCCCATGCGCGGCGCTAGGACGCCGCGCGTGAGAAACAATATGTTGTTGCCAATTCTACTCTTGACCGCGATGGTTGTAGTCGTTCTTCTCAGTCTTCGGCTCGTGCCGAAGCGTTGGAACAGCGTTGACCTGAAGGTCAGGCCGTGGGGTCTGACCGTGTCGGCGGACAGCGACCCCGATAACCCCGAGTAGGGCGAGGGGTCCCCGCCTTGGTCGGGTTCTGAAGTCGAGGTATCTGAACTCCGACGGGACGAGGCGCAGGCTAGAAAAAGCCTTTAACGGCCACGCGGCCTATCGGTAGGTAACAATGGTACTCGACGACCTCGGAAGCTCTCTCCGTGACTCTCTCGGGAAGCTCAGCGGGCAGTCCCGCGTGACCGAGGAGGACATCGAAGAGATCGTCAAAGAGATTCAGCGGTCGCTCCTGCAGGCCGACGTCGAAGTCAGCCTCGTGATGGACCTCTCGGACTCCATCAAGGAGCGCGCCCTCGAAGAAGAACCGCCGGGCGGCACCTCGGCGCGCGACCACGTCCTCAGCATCGTCTACGAGGAGATGGTGGACCTCGTGGGCGAGAGCACCGACATCCCGCTCGAAGAGCAGACCATCCTGCTCGCGGGCCTGCAGGGGTCCGGGAAGACCACCACCGCGGCCAAGATGGCGTGGTGGTTCTCGAAGAAGGGGCTTCGGCCCGCAATCGTCCAGACCGACACCTTCCGGCCTGGCGCGTACGACCAGGCCAAGGAGATGGCCGGGCGCGCCGAGGTCGATTTCTACGGCGACCCCGACGAGGAGGACCCCGTCAAAATCGCCCGCAAGGGTCTCGAAGCCACCAGCGACGCCGACGTTCACATCGTGGACACCGCGGGTCGCCACGCGCTCGAAGACGACCTCATCGACGAAATCGAGGAGATCGAGCGCGCGGTCGACCCCGACCGGAACCTGCTCGTCCTCGACGCCGCAATCGGGCAGGGCGCGAAGGACCAAGCCCGCCAGTTCGACGACTCTATCGGCATCGAGGGCGTCATCGTCACGAAACTCGACGGTACCGCGAAAGGTGGTGGAGCGCTGACCGCCGTCAACGAGACCGACTCGTCCATCGCCTTCCTCGGGTCCGGTGAGACGATTCAGGACATCGAGCGATTCGAGCCGTCGGGCTTCATCTCCCGACTCCTCGGGATGGGCGACCTCAAACAGCTCACCGAGCGCGTCGAGCGCGCGATGCAGGAGACCCAGGAGGACGAGGAAGACTGGGACCCCGAGGACATGCTCAAGGGCGAGTTCACCCTCAAGGACATGCGTCGCCAGATGCAGGCGATGAACAACATGGGGCCGCTCGACCAGGTCATGGACATGATTCCGGGCATGGGCGGCGGACTGATGGACGAACTCCCCGACGACGCGATGGACGTGACCCAAGACCGGATGCGGAGCTTCGAGGTCATCATGGACTCGATGACCGAGGCGGAACTCGAGAACCCCCGCGCCATCGGCGCGAGTCAGGTCGAGCGCATCGCCCGCGGGAGCGGGAAAGACGAGGAGCGCGTCCAGGAACTCCTCGAACAGCACAAGATGATGTCCCAGACGCTCAAGCAGTTCCAGGGCATGGGACAGGGCAACATGGAGCGCATGATGAAGAAGATGCAGGGCGGTGGCGGCGGAGGCGGCGGTGGCGGTATGGGCGGTCTGGGTCCGTTCGGCGACTGAATTCCGACGCACCGCTTTTTTGTTCGGCCAGCGTGAGAGTGGGATAGATGTCCGTCCGCGAAGTCGCCGCGCAGGCGTATCGAGAGGCCCTCCCCGCGCTGTCGGCCAGCGTCGTCGGCGGCCTGTTCGCCGGGGTCGTCCTCGGCGGGATGCGCGCGGAGTTGCGGGCCGTGCCGGGCCTGCTCGTCCTCGTGCCCGCCCTGCTGGCGACTCGCGGGAACGTCTACGGGTCGCTCGGCGCGCGACTCTCGACCGGCCTGCATCAGGGGTTGGTCGAACCCGCGTTCGAGTTCGACGACCGAGTGGCCGCGGCGGTGGCCGCCGCGCTCGGCAACGGAATTCTGGCGAGCCTGTTCGCGTCGGTCGTGGCGTTTCTGGTCCTCGAACTCCTCGCCGCGTCGGTCGCGCCCCTGTCAACTCTGCTTGCCATCGCGCTCGTCGCGGGTCTGCTCTCGGGAATCGCGCTGACCGTCGCAGTCGTCTCGGTCGTGTTCGTCGGGTTCCGCCGGGGCTACAACCCGGACACGCTGGTCGGACCGCTGGTGACGACGACCGGCGACGTGTTCGGCATCTCGTTTCTCCTGCTCGCGGTCAGACTCGTCCTCGCGCTGGGAGGGATGTAGGTGCAGACAGAGTGGAGCGTTCGGGCGATTACCCGGGCGACCCTGCCGGTCCTCCTCGTGCTGACGGTGGTCGAAATCGGGAGCGGCCTCGTGCTGGGGTCGTTCGAGGCGACCCTGCTGACCTACCCCTCGCTGTTGACGCTCGTGCCCGTCACCATCGGGACTGCCGGGAACCTCGGGAGCGTGCTGGCCGCGCGACTCTCGACGGCCTTCCACCTCGGGACGCTCTCGTTCGACCCCGGCGACGACCAACTCGCGGGCAACGCGGTGGCGACCATCGCCCTCGCGCTCACCATCTTCCCGGTCGTCGGAGCGGGCGCGTGGCTCCTCTCGCTGGCGCTCGGGAACGCCAGACTCCCCCTGCTCACGGTCGTCGGGGTCGCGCTGGCCAGCGGCGCGGCGCTCGCGGTGGTCGCCATCGCGGTGACGCTGGTGGCGACCTACGCGGCGTATCGGTTCGAGTTGGACCCCGACGACGTGGTGATTCCGGTCGTGACGAACGCCTGTGACGTTCTGGGCGTGGTGGTGCTGTTCGCGGTGGTGCAGGTGTTGGTCTGAGGTAGTCGTGTCGTCAGCACAAGAGGTTTACCGAACCGAGGAGCAGTCTCGGCCATGCGACGTCGAACCGCCCTGAAAGCCCTCGCCAGCGCGTCGGTCGGCCTGTCGGTCGCCGGATGCCTCGGTGCCGAGGAGGAACCCGGAACAGCGACGAGTCGCACGTCTGTGACGGCGACTCGGACGACCGAGACCTCTCCCGCAACCGAGATGGGGGAAATCAACATGACTGAAACGGCGGAGGCTACGACCGACGACGCGCCGGAGCAGACCCAGACGACGACCCGCGAGTGCCCGCCGAAAGACCAGCCAGCGCCGACCTGCGGCGACGAGTGGGAGCGCGTGAACGCCGCGACTTCTGGTGAGGTTTCTCAAGGGACCGCTGGCGGCTTCGAGGTGACCGCCGACCCGACGACCCTCTCGCCGGGCGACTGCGTGACGTTCAGGCTCACGAACACGGGCGACGAAAGTCGGGTGACTGGAACCAAGCAGAAGTACGGCATCCACCGCAAGACCGCCGACGGCTGGCGGTCGGTGCTGTTCACGAACCGTCGTGGCTACAACTCTCTCGGAATACGCCACGAGCCGAGCGAAGGATTCGTCTGGAAGCGACGATTCTCGCAAGCAGGGCTGTCGAGAGACAGCGAGTACCGTGGAATCCGGGCCTGCGAACCGCTCGAACCCGGCACCTACCGGTTCGTCTACTGGGGCGGCGCGGGGCACTTCGACGCAATCGCCACCGAGTTCGAGGTCACGAAGTAGTCGAGAGAGCTACGTCACGCCGCCGCCGCGCGTCTCGAACTGCTCGTACTCCCGATTCTCGACCACTTGCCGCAACTGCTCGATTACTTCCCACACGTCCTCGTAGCTCGTGTACAGCGGCGCGGGACAGATTCGGACCACGTTCGGCGGTCGGAAGTCCACGACCACCCCGCGCTCCTTGAGGGCCTCGCTGACTCGGTAGGCCTCGGGATGCTCGACGGCGACGTGGCCGCCGCGACGGTCGGGGTTCCGAGGAGTGCCGACGTCGCACTCGTCGAGTCGCTCGTCCACGAGGAACATGAGGTAGTCGGTGAGCGCGAGGGACTTTTCGCGGACCGCCTCGATAGAGGTCTCCTCGAAAATCTCCAGCGACCCCGCCAGCGGCGCGGACGAGAGAATCGGAATCGTGCCGATTTGGTAGGCTCCGGCGTCGTCTGCGGGCGTGTAGGTCGGGTTCATCTCGAACTGGGTCTCCTTGTCGTGGCCCCACCAGCCAGCGAGGGCCGGTCTGACGTCGAAGTGGTCCTCGTTGACGTAGAGGCCCGCGATGGCCCCCGGCCCGGCGTTGAGGTACTTGTAGCTACACCAGACCGCGAAATCGACGCCGATTTCCGAGAGGTCGTGGGGCACGACGCCGACCGAGTGCGCGAGGTCGAAGCCAGCGAGGATTCCCCGTTCGTGGGCGGCCTCGGTGATTCGCTCGATGTCGAGGAGTTGCCCGCTCCGGTAGAGGACCGAGGGCAGGAAGACAATCGCCGTGTCGTCGTCCATCGCCGCGATGACGTCCTCGGTCTCGATGGTCCGGCCGTCTCGGCTCTCGACCACGGTGAGCGCCTCGTCGGGATTGAGGCCGCGCTGGCGCAACTGGGCGCGGACGGCGTAGTGGTCGGTCGGGAAGTCGAGTTCGTCCACGACGATGTTCGCCCGCTCGGCGTCCCGCTCTCGGACCCGGTCGTAGAACGTGCCGACCAGCGTGTGGATGTTGACCGTCGTGGAGTTGGCGACGACGACTTCGGACTCGTCCGCGCCGACCAGCGGCGCGAGGCGGTCGCCCAACTGCTCGCCGTAGTAGAACCACGGCGGGTCGGCGTCGGTCCACCCGCGGATGGCGAGATTCTTCCACTCGTCCACGGCCCGGTCGAGGGCCTCCTCGGCGTCCTCCGACAGCAAGCCCAGCGAGTTGCCGTCCACGTACCACTCGTCCTCGGGGTCGTAGAACCGGTCGGCGAGGTGGGAAAGCGGGTCGGATTCGTCGCGCTCGGCGGCGTGGTCCGCCCCGAGTTCGAAATCCTGGGCGGACTCGTCCCCGGACTCCTCGTCAGCGTTCATGCCGGGAGAGAGCGGCGGAGTCGGGTTAGTAGTTTGGTCTCTGGCGCGGTGTTTGGTCCATCGAAGGTACTTGTGGGAATAGAGGAAGTGCGACGAGTGCGAACCGCGGAATTAGCGTGATGAACGTTTTCTGAAGCCCCCGCCCGCTCGCGGTCGCTCGCCGGGATATTTCCGCGCCTCACCGCAACGCACCGGAAGACAAACCGCGTCTTCCGGGCCGCTGCTCGCTTCGCTCGCAGAGACACCGCAACGGCGCGGAAATAGTCGCCCGCCGAGACGACCACGGGCCTGACGGCCACCGGCGGACAAACCGCGTCCGCCGAGCAGTCGTTCGCTTCGCTCACGACGACCGCGACCGGGCGGCCCCTTCATCCCACCCACGGCGGCCGATACACCGAGCGCATCCGTAGCGGTTGATTCGCCGAGCGCCCGCCGCAGCGGGCGCTCGACCGTTCGCCTGAAAGCATTCCATGCTTATTTTTAGCATCATATTACAATTCTTAAAGAACGAATTTCAATTCTCTTGTCCCGCTCGACTACTCCGCGGGCCAGTACTCCACGCCGGAAATCGTCGCGCGCCAGTAGGGCAGGTCGCCGTCCGGCAGGTTCCACTCGACTTCGCCCTCGGTCGGCACGAGGAGGCCGCCTCGCTCCCGATAGTTCCACAGGTGGCCGGTCCACGTGGCCCGCTCGAACCCGCCGTCGTCGGTCTCGCGGGGGCGCTCGGCCACCACGCGCTCGACCTCGTCGTTGTCGGTGAAGTGGAAGACTGCCGAGACGGTCGTGTCGTCGTGTTCGAGCGTGGCCCGCGCGGAATCGTCGTCTATCTCCTCCCACTCGACGCCCTCGCCGGGCACGAGCGCGGTCGGGAACCAGACCGCCTCGACGAGGTACCGGACGAGTTCGCCCTCGTCGAGGTCCGGACTCGGAACCATGTCGGCGACCGGGAGCGCCCCGAGGAGCGCGGCCCGGAGGACGCCGCTCCCGCCGACGTAGGCGTCCACGACGCGGACCGGCAGGAACGGAGCCATCTCGATGGTCGCGTCCCAGACGAACCCCGGCGGGCGAACCGTGACCCGCTGGGTCGCTTCGAGGGGCTTCCACGCCGATTCCGGGCCGCCGAGTCGGAACTCGCCGCGCTGTTCGAGTCGCGCCGACCGAACGTAGGACCGCCCGTCCCGAATCGCGTTGTCGAGGTAGTCCCGAACCGGGTCGGGCAGGCCCGTCAAGTCGTCGTCGGTGACCGTCCGGTCGGTGTCGGTGACGATTCGGTCGGCGGGCGCGTCCGCTCGGTCTCTGCGTCCTTCGCCAGCGATGGCTCGCTCGGGCCGAGCGTCGGCCTCCGCGAGGAGTTCGTCGGCGAGGTCGGCGCTCGCCCGGTCGAATCGACTGCGCCCGACCGCGACGGCCGCGCCGAGACCGACCGCGGCGACGCCGAGTCCCTTCAGGGCGGTTGTGACTCGCATACGCTGTGTTCGCCGTCAGTCGTCAAGAGGTTCGCGGCGGGGGAGGCGACGAGGTCAGCGACCCCCGTCTACTTTCTTCCCCGCGTTCGTAGCCCGATATATGACCCAACCCCTCCGAACCGAGCTCGACGCAGAGGCCGCAGACGTCGTCGCGGACATCGAATCGGCGGGCGTCCCCGAGTGGTCGGCCATGTCGGTCGAGTCCGCCCGGCGAATCGAGGACGAGGTCTTCTCCGGCGGCGACCCGCCGGAAGTCGGTTTCGTCAGGGACCTCTCGATTCCCGGTCCCGACGGCGAACTCCCGATTCGCGTCTACCGCCACGGGCCGGGAGACGCCGACGCGGACGACCCAGCGCCGGTGCTGGTCTACTACCACGGCGGCGGATGGGTACTGGGGACCCTCGACTCCATCGACGGCGTCTGCCGCCGACTCGCCCGCCGAGGAGAGTGCGTGGTCGTCTCGGTGGACTACCGACTCGCGCCCGAACACCCCTTCCCCGCCGCGGTGGACGACGCCTTCGCCGCGCTCCGGTGGGTCGCGGACAACGCCGAGACCTTCGGCGGCGACCCGGGTCGGCTCGCGGTCGGCGGGACCAGCGCTGGCGGGAACCTCGCGGCGGTGACGGCGATTCGAGCGCGGAACGCCGCCGACTCCCGAGCGACGGCCCGCTTGGGCGGCCTCGACGACGCCCCGGAAATCGCCCACCAGTTCCTGTTCTACCCCATCACCGACCACGCCTTCGACACCGACTCCTACGCCGAGAACGGAGACGGCCCGCTCCTGACCGAACGAGACATGCGCTGGTTCTGGGACCACTACCTCCGGACCGAGTTGGACGGCGCGAACCCCTACGCCTCGCCGCTCCGGACGCGAGACCTCTCGGACCTCCCGCCAGCGACCGTCGTGACCTGCGGGTTCGACCCCCTCCGCGACGAGGGCGTGGCCTACGCCGAGCGGTTGGCGGACGCCGGGATTGCGGTTCGCCACGACCACCACCCGGACCAACCCCACGGCTTCCTGAGCATGAGCGAGTCGGTTTCCGCGGCCGACAGGGTGCTGGACGAAATCGGCGAGGAACTTCGGGAGCTGTAGTCGCGCGCCGAACCGCGAAGCAGTTTACTCGAAGTCGTCGTCGCTCGTGACGGGCTTGCCTTCCTCGGTCGGCGGGGCGATGTGGTCCACGAACTCCTCGACGCTCGGCTCCTCGACGCGGACCCGAACGTGGATGTCGCCGAGTTCGTCGGGGTTGCCGACCGCGAAGTTGACCACGTCCTGAAACGCCGCCTGCTTCTTGAGGTCGAACGAGAAGGTGTCGCCGCGGCGACTCCCGAAGAACTCCCCGCGGGCGGTGTCGAGTATCTCCTGGCGGTGGAGGAGTTCCGAGAAGTGATCTAAGGAGTGGACCTCCGCGGCGACCTCGCCGTGCTGTTCGTCCGGTTCCGCGCCGGGGAAGATGTTGGCGATGGCCGTGGCGACGCGGTCCGCAATTTCGGTGTCCTTGACTGGCGCGGTAATCTGGACGTCGATGCTGTAAATCATATTTTCTGCTCCTGCTCGTCCTGTTTGCGTTCGAGGCCCTCGATTCCCTCGCTCAGGAGGAGGCGAATCTTCTCGTGGAAGGCCTCCAGCGTGGTGGTGTTCTCGACCGACACGTCGGCCCGCGCGATCGCCTCGTCCATGCCGAAGCCCCGCTCGCGCTCGTCTCGCTCGCGCAGGGCCTCGCCGTCGTCGGTGTTGTCCCGACCGCGCGCCTCGACGCGCTCGGCCCGGACCTCGAAGGGCGCTTCGATGCTGACCAGCGTGAACGCCTCGCCGAAGGCCTCCTCGAATCGCTCGACCTCGACGCCCGCTCGGATGCCGTCCACGAGGACCGCCTCGGCGTCCTCCAACTCGGTTTCGATGATAGGGAGCGAGCGCTGGGCGATGGCGTCCGGGCCGTTCTCCTCGCGGAGCGCGCCCGCGATTTCGCCGTGGTGTTCGGCCGGGTCGAGACCCCGGTCTCGACACTCCTGCCGAATCACGTCGCCCATCGTCACGACGGGAATGCCCAACTCCTCGGCGACGGACGCGGCCTCGCTCTTGCCGCTCCCCGGCAGGCCCACGGTACCGATTACTCTCATTAGGTTTCGATAGTGGTGAGTCGCGCTTAAACGCTGTGTTCCGGAGAGCGCGAACGAAGCAGGCACTCAGTTCGTGGCGAGCGGGAAGCGTCGAGTAGAGAGAGGGCGAAGAATGGGGATTAGTTGTATAGAAAATAATCTTTTGTCTTTAGAAATTATATAGTTGTCTTTAGTGCTACCGAGACGAGGGTAGCGTCTGGCGGGCTCGGTGGCGCTAAAATCCTAAGTTCTTTTGCCAACCACCGATATACGACAGAACGAGGGCACGTAGCTCAGTCTGGAAAGAGCGTCGGACTTCTATCCCGGTCGGTGCCCACTCGCGGTTCCACCGCTCGCATCGTCGAGGCGCGTCGCGCCTCGCTACGCCGATTGGGGAAGACATCCGACGGTCGTGGGTTCAAATCCCATCGTGCCCGTACAGCGACCGAAGGGAGCGAACCGGCGCGAAAGGGGTTTTGAACCCTGCAAGTCGCACGCCCGGAACGGCCGAAGGCCGCACGCCCGGACCGTCTTGCTCCGGTTCAAATCCCATCGTGCCCGTACAGCGACCGAAGGGAGCGAACCGGCGCGAAAGTGAAGTCCGATGTACTCGGAGCTAAGTCCGGACCCAGACAAAGGACGTCCCGACTTCTTCACTCCTCACTTCACCCCGTTCTTCTAATTCCTTGAGACGCTGGTATGCCAGATTGTACGAACAACCGACTTTTCCGGCAACATTCCGAGTGCTAGATACCGGGAGTGACTTGACAGCAGAGAGGAACGCCTCATCAGGATACTGCCGCGAAAACTTCCCCTCCTCGTCCCTGTCGTCAGCCATCGACTGGTAGTTGTCTTGCCCACGTTCTTAAGTGTCAAGAGACGCAATCCGTTAAAGACTGGGTTTAATGGACGCTTTTATCACTATACGCCCCAGACGTTACCAGTAGAATGAGTGAGTCTGTCGAGGGTGAATCTGAACCGACAGCGGAATCAGATGTCGTTGACGAAGAGAGTTTTCGACTCGAAGGCGGCACAGTTCAAACTACCCTCACAGACGAGAAGGAAGACGAACTAATTTTGTCTGCGTATCAGGCACGAAACAGCGAAGTTTTTCCGAAAGTACTCGATTTGCACGTCGAAGATGGAGCGAAAATTGCAGACGTAACGTATGGAAAAGGCGTCTTCTGGAAAGAGGTGGACGTTGGGAACTACGAAGTCTACGCATCGGACTTAGACCCTGAGAAGTCTCCGTGCGGGCACTCCGTCGACTGCCGGAATCTTCCGTACGAAGACGACAGTTTCGATGTGGTCGTCCTCGACCCGCCCTACGCGGAAGGGTTCTTCCGACGTAACAAAGACATGCTGGCCGGTGGAGACGGTTCGCACTCTAATTTCAGAGACCACTACTCGAACGGAGAAGTCGTAGATACGAACGGCTCGAAGTATCACCAAGCGGTGCTCGACCTCTACTGTGAGGCGGGGATAGAAGCAAAACGAGTCCTGAAAGAAGACGGGACTCTCATCGTCAAAGTCCAAGACGAAGTGTCCGCCAACACGCAAGAACTCACCCATATTCAGATTACGAACTTCTACGAGGGAGAGCTCGACATGTACTCGAAAGACCTGTTCGTCGTCGTTCGGTCGAACAAACCCGCCGTATCGGGGATGAACAAACAGGTTCACGCCCGGAAAAATCACTCGTTCTTCATGGTCTACGAACTGGACGAGACGCCAACGAATATCCTACACGCCGACGATTAATTCTCGCGGTCTTCGAGTATTTCGTCCATTAATTCGTAGGGGTCGTCCGTGTACGGGTCCTCTAAGGGAACAGTAAGTTTCGGAACCGATTTCGCCAACTTTTCGCGCAAACCTTCCGGATAGTTCCCGCCGGAACGAGGCAAGTCCTCGATTTTGACGAAGGCAAATCGCCACTCGTCTTCCAGTCGATATAGGTTAATCGCCATAATGTCTATATCGGTCTTCTCGACGTCCATCAAGGTAGTTTCGTATTCGTCTCCCTCGTGCGTGATGACTCGCTGGTCGCTCGTCCCTTTGATGTGGAATCCGGCTTTCCATTCGATTCCTTTAGACCCGTTATCGAGTGTCGTTTGATGTGAATCTACCTTCTCGATAGTGTGCGTCTGGAGTGACTTGACCTCGATTTTCATGGGTTCGCCATTGTACTGGAACGCCCAGTCACCTTTATCCGCAGAATCTTGGTCTTTTGGGGTTCGAATGTTCTCGATGTCGGCGCAATCTTCGAGATACATTTCTCGTACTCGCTCTTCAGCGACGTAACCGAAGATAGCGGAGAGAGCATTCGAGTTATTGTGGATTATGTGATTGAATTCGTCTTCGTCGAGTTTCCAATCGTTCCAATAATCTGGAACTTGGTCTGCATCGCGCATACATCGCGGTTCTTATCGGGATGGCAAATACGTCCATTAAATCGTGAATACAACGGTATCAGTCGGTGGAGTAAATACTATCGACTGTATTGCCACTCGCTCGTAGGTTCCGAGCACAAAGGGTAATCGGAGCCTCAGAAGAGGTCGCCAACGTTGTTGATGTCGGACCGGCAGAACGGACACCGATAACTGGTCTGGAAGTCGTTACGCTGGGCGACCGTTCGAGTTTCGAGTTCGTGCATTGCGATACTGCGACCACAGTCGGGACACGCTACCTTCGTCACGAGAGATTTATCGATGGCCCAAACACTTAAATTGCATTGTAAGATAGTTAGAGAAATGTTACGGCCGACCGCAGGGGCCGCGACGGGCCGAAGGCGAACCTGCGGCGGTCGAGTAGCGACTCGTGCCGCGGTTCTCGCCGCACGCAAGCAAAAGTCGTTAGAACTTCGGGGTCGATACCGGCGAGTAACGACGGGATATAAAAGCGATCGAATTTACCCGGAAGAACGGCTTACTGCTCCTCGAATCCGTCCTCGAATCTGAACACGCCGTTGCGCTGAACCACTTCACCGTCCACTTCGATGAACGAATCCTCGTCCATGCTGGTAATCATGTCCACGTGGACCGCGCTCTGGTTGCCCTCCTCGCCTTCCGGCAGGCAGGTCTCGTAGGCCCGGCCGACCGCGAGGTGGATGGTGTCGCCCATCTTCTCGTCGAACAGCGTGTTGTAGGTGAACTGGTCGATGTCACGGTTCATCCCGATGCCGAGTTCGCCGAGGCGGCGCGCGCCCTCGTCGGTGGTCAGGATGTCGGTCAGGACTTGCTCGTTCTTCTCGGCGCTGTGTTCGACCACTTCGCCGCCCTCGAATCGGAGGTAGGCCTCCTCGACCACGCTTCCCTCGTGGACGAGCGGCTTGTCGAACAGCACTTCGCCCTCGACCGAATCGGCGACCGGCGCGGTGAAGACCTCGCCGCCGGGGAGGTTGTTCTTGGCCTGGTCGTTGATGGTGGTCATCCCCTCGATGCTCATCGTCAGGTCGGTGGTGTCGCCCGAGACGA
Organism: Halorussus ruber; assembly: GCF_004765785.1. GTDB lineage: Archaea > Halobacteriota > Halobacteria > Halobacteriales > Haladaptataceae > Halorussus > Halorussus ruber. Next base: position 280,972 of record NZ_ML219768.1, read on the forward strand.
TGTGGACTTGCTCGCCCTCGTCGAGGAGTTCGACCATCTGGGCCTGAAACTCGCGCTGGGCGTCCCAGTCCTTGTTGATGGCGTCGTAGACGAACTCCTCGTACTCCTCGGTACTCATCTCGGCGTTCTGCGCGTCGGCGTCGGACGGGTACTGGGTGAGAACCCACGTCGTGTCCAGAATCTCCTCGCGCACGTCGGACTGGGCCTTCCGGAAGGCCGCCATCGTCTCGCCGGAGACGGCGCTCATGTCGGCGATGTTCTGGTTGGCTCGGACGTGAATCCAGACGTCCGCGGCCTCGGCCAGCGCGAGTTCGTGGTCCGGCATGTCGAGGTCCTCGGGGTCCACCGCCTTCAGGAAGGCCGCGCGGGTCTTGTCCGCTCGGAAGGAGACGTGGAAGGGCGAGCCGCCGCGCTCGCCGACCGCCTCGCAGAGCGCGAGGGTGAGGTCTTCGGCCGCCGAGGAGGCGCTGACGACGACGTTGTCGCCCTCCTCGACCTCGGTGGAGTGGTCAACGATGAGTTCTGCGTGCTCTCTGACTCGGGGGTCCATGCGGAAAACTGGTCGCGTGCATCGCAAACCGCTTTCGGTCCGGGCTTGCGCTCGGCGAGGCTGGCGCGACCGAGGGCCACCATAGCGAGAGCGACTGCGAGAACCGCGACTGCGAGGACCGACTGCCGCCACCGCGGGGTATTTGACCCGCCGCGGGCAATGAGGGCGTATGGTAGACCTGCGGAGCGACACCGTGACGAAACCCGACGACGCGATGCGAGAGGCCGCCCTCGACGCCGACGTGGGCGACGACGTGTACGGCGAGGACCCGACCGTCAACGAACTGGAAGCGAGGGCCGCCGACCTCGTCGGCTTCGAGGACGCGCTCTACGTCCCCTCGGGCACGATGGGCAACCAAATCGCGGTCCGGACCCACACCGACCGCGGGCAGGAAGTGATGGTCGAGCGCGAGAGCCACGTCTACAAGTGGGAACTCGGCGGTCTCGCCCAGCTGTCGGACCTGCAAGTCCGCACCCTCGACGGCGGCGAGCGCGGGGTGCCGACGCCAGAGCAGGTCCGCGAGGGCTACGTCGAGGAGGACCTCCACCGGCCCGGAACCGGCCTGCTGACGCTGGAAAACACCCACAACAGCAAGGGCGGTATCGCCATCGACCCGGCGAAAATCGACGCCGCCGCGGAGACCGCCCGCGACCTCGGGGTTCCGGTCCACCTCGACGGCGCGCGAGTGATGAACGCCGCGGTGGCCCACGACGTATCTCCCGAGCGCGTCACCGAGAACGTCGATTCGGTGATGTTCTGCCTCTCGAAGGGTCTCGGAGCGCCCGTCGGGTCGATTCTGGCCGGGAGCGAGGAGTTCATCGACCGGGCGCGCCGGACCCGAAAGCTGTTCGGCGGCGGGATGCGACAGGCCGGAATCATCGCCGGGCCGGGCCTGCTGGCACTCGACAACGTCGAGCGACTCGAAGACGACCACGAGAACGCCCGCGTGCTGGCCGAGCAGTTGGCGAGCGTCGAGGGCCTCTCGGTACAGGACCCCGAGACGAACATCGTCCTCGTGAACACCGAGGACGCGGGACTGGACGCCGAGGAGTTCCTCGACGCCTGCGAGGCGGTCGGCGTCCGCGGGACCCAGTTCGACACCCACGTCGCTCGCTTCTGTACTCACTGGAACGTGACCCGCGAGGACGTGGAAGACGCCGCCGAGAAGGTCGCCGAGGTCGTCGCCGATGCTCGCTGAGGCGATTGCAGTCGGGTGAGGCTTCAGCAGAGACGGCTCTCGAAGGCTAAAATCGACGTTTCACCTTACTCAAAGCGTTTATCTCGGGCGAAGCTATTGGGCGATATGAGCGCCGTCAGTAGAATGGGCGATTACCGGCGACCGTTCTCCATGCCCTCTTTGAATCCCGTGAGGGTCCGCCGGACGAACAGATACATGAAGAAGACGAACCCGAGGAGGACCACGAGAAAGCCCAGAACGAGCGGGTCGTTGACGATTGATGCCATGTATCGCCATTGCCGTTCACCCAACAAATTCGTTTCGACGTTCGGCCCGTCGGATAGGAACAAAGTTCTTGAGACGGGGGTGACAACGCCGACACATGGCTGACCTCCTGCCCTCCACGTCCGACGCGACCGCCCCGCAGTCGGGAGAACCGCGGGTCATCGGCGTCGACAGCGACGACGCCGACGACCTGCTCGGGGCGCTCTCCTCGGACACGGCCCGCGAGCTACTGGCGGCCCTCCACGAGGACCCCGCGACCCCCTCGGCGCTGGCCGAGACCATCGACACCTCGCTCCAGAACGCCCAGTACCACCTCGGCAAGTTGGAGGACGCCGACGTGATTCAGGTGGTAGACACGGTCTACTCCGAGAAGGGCCGAGAGATGAAAGTCTACGCGCCCTCCGACCAGCCCCTCGTCGTCTTCGCGGGGCGAGAGGAGAAGACGACCGGGCCCAAGACCGCGCTCTCTCGACTCTTGGGCGCGTTCGGCGCGCTCGGCCTCCTCTCGGCCGCGGTCCAGCAGGCGTTCGGCGACGGAATCGGCGCGCTGTTCGGCGGAACGGGCGGCGACGCCGTCGAGACGACCAGCGAGGGCGGCGGAGGTGGCATGTCGGTCCAGTCCACCGACGCGGTCCAGCAGACCGCCGACGCGGCGGCCAACACGATTCCGCCGGGCGTGCTGTTCTTCGCTGGCGGTGCGCTGGCCCTCGCGCTCGGATTCGCGTGGTGGTACTACTCGAGCGAGTAGTCGTAATCGGGAATACGGGTGAGAGGGGTCCTCGGCGGGAGATTCGCGGGATACGAGATTTTCACACGGTAACTAAAACGAGTTTTTGAGCTTACGGGAGCTATTTGATAGAGGGAACTGTACGTAGAGGTGTACCGCCCCGCTTCGGCCCTCCACCATCGTCGTTACCTAACCATCACATCGCCTTCGGGGCGACCCCCGATTTTTTGACGGCTTTGAGTGTTCGTCAGCGCCGCGTAACAAGTTGGCTGTTCGAGACGACAAACCGTCGGTCAGCGTTATCATTCGGCGATAGAGAAGTAGAGAAAATAACCGAGAGACGCAACCAGAACGAGTAGCGAAAGATAGTACACGGCGTTAATCAGGGCCCCGAGAACTGGAACACCGCCGAAAAGACCGCGGACTAGCATGAACAGGACGAAGACGACGAGAGAAATGCCGATAGTAGAGACTGTCGTATTGGCCGAGAACAGCGCGTCGGCCATGAACCCGCGATTCGGATTCGACCCGCTCGTCATTCTCGGTTTCATCTTAAGTCCCGACCTCAATAGTTCTTATCGTGGATACGGTTCTGGTCATTTCTACTTATCCTCCAGAAAGTCTGTCTTTGGTTCAGCTTTCGAGGTATCTCTCTGTTCGGCCAAGTCGGGGTCGGCACCCGGTGGAAATCCCTGTTCGGACGGTGGTTCAATGATGTCGAGTACATCACCGACAACCCAGAAAACCGCGAGGACGACGAACGCTAATCCGAGTCCGAAGCCGATGAGCGGAAGAGTCAATGGAGCAGTAACGGGTTGTTGTATCATAAACGTCAGAAACCCACCACCGGAAAGGATGAGAATGACAAGCGCCAGCATGATGAACGAGATACTTCCGATTTGACGGCGGTACGAAAGGTCGTGGTCTTCGGTCAGGTACACCCGAATCATCACCTGCATGAGTACACCGACGAGTGGGAGAAGGATACCGAGAATTTCGAGCAGGCTAATGGCAGTCTGAACACTCGTAAGACCCGCCGAAGTCGTCGTACCCTTCATCCTAGTAGTCTCTATAGTTTATTTTGACTATAAAGAGCAGACGTCAAATATCTTCTGGTTCGAGGGTAAAACAAGGACGATAAGCCAAGAGTAATTTACCCCTTCTCTTACGCGCGGCCAGACTCGTCACTCGACTTCGAATCGCTCGACCACCGACCCGTCGCGGTGGCGGATTTCGCCTTCGAGGCCCGAGTCGGTCGGACGGAGTTCCGCGTGGGTCGGCAACCCGCCGCGGGGCCGGGCGTGACTGCCGGGATTGAGCAACAGCACCTCGTCGGCGTCGGTCGCGGCGTGGCGGTGTGAGTGGCCGAACACCACCACGTCGGCGGCCTGCTGGCGACCCAACAGCGAGAGGCCGGTCGCGCTCCGGTCGTCGCCGTGGGTCAGGACGAACCGAATGCCCTCGGTCTCGAAGGTTCGTTCGGGAGGGAGTCGGTCCCTGACCTCCGGCGTGGCGTTGTTGCCGGAGACCGCGTAGAGGCGGTCGCTGACCTCCTGAAAGGCGTCGAGGACTGCCTCGGTCGTGAAGTCCCCGGCGTGGACGACCACGTCGGCCTCCTCGACGGCCTCCTTCGCGCGGCCCTCCAGTTCGTGCCCCGACTGGCTGTGAGTGTCGGAGATGACGGTTATCATGTCCCGGCGTAGGAAGTGCAACGTCCTGAGCGTTTCCGTCTGGGGTAGTCGGGCGGCGTTTCGGCCGACCCTACAATTTCTTAAGCAATATTTTTGATTCCTTGGGCGTGCGACTGACCGCCTCGCCGAGGAGGGCCGTCGCGCATCGACTCCGAATTAGCCGACCACGTAGTTCGGTGTAAGCCGCCTCTCCTGCAACCACTTACTTATCCGGTGGCCGAGAAGGTATGGCAAATGGCCGAAAGCAAATCTGTCGTCATCGCCGCGCTCATCGCCAACGGGGCGATTGCGATACTGAAATTCGCTGGCTTCCTGCTGACCGGGAGCGCCGCGATGCTCTCGGAGACGTACCACTCTGTTTCGGACACGGGCAATCAGGTGTTCCTGCTCATCGGTATCCGGTACGGCAACAGGGACGCCAGCCGCGGCCACCCGTTCGGTTACGGGAAAGCCGAGTTCTTCTACAGCTTTCTGGTGAGCGTCCTGCTGTTCGGCATCGCCGGATGGGAGAGCGCCAGACACGGCTACGACGCCATCATGCATCCACACCCCGTCGACCCGGGGTCGGCCACGCTGCTCGGGTACACCGTCCCCGGCGTCTGGGTGAATTACGCGGTACTCCTCGGCGCTATCGCCTTCGAGAGCTACGCGCTGAAGAAGGCCTACGCCGGGATGAAAAAGGATATCCGCGAACACGAGTGGAGCGGGCTCGTCGAGGCGTTCAAGAAAACCAGCAACGTCACGACGCTCACCGCGTTCACCGAGGACACCATTGCGATGGCCGGGGCCGGAATCGCCCTCGTGGGGGTCTATCTCTCCAGAGTGACGGGGAACCCGCTCTACGACGCCGTGTCTGCCCTCCTCATCGGCCTGATGCTGATGGGCTTCGCCGTCGCGCTCGCCTGGGAGAACAAGCGCCTCCTCATCGGCGAGAGCCTCCCGAAGAGCGAGGAGGAAGAACTCCGCCGAATCATCGAGGAGTGGGACGGCGTGGTCAACATCGTGGACTTCCGGACGGTCATCTTCGGCCCGGAGAACGTGCTGGTCACCGCCGACGTCGCCTACGAGAAGGGCATTCCGACCGCCGAGATGGACCAACAAATCACCGAGTTGGAGGACGCGCTGATGGAAGCCAACCAGAGCGTCTTCAAGGTGTACATCGAACCCGAGTCTCGACAGCGGAGTCGGAAAGGGGAGGCGGCGGAGTGAAGCCTCACCGGTAGACGGTATCCCGAGTATCGATTTCTAAGACTCGGAGTTCGTCGCTTCGCCGAACCCAGTCGATAATCGCGCGACGTTTTCCGACTCGGAGCGAGTACTCCTCCCGGCCTCTCAAGGGTTTCAGATGGCGTTCCGGGTCGTCTCCCGCATCTTCGAGTTTCGACCGAACGCGCGACTCCACGTCGTTCGGAAGCGACTGGAGTCTCGACTCAACGTCCGGATGGAGCAAGACGGTCGCCATCGACGGCCCGTCAGAGTTCGACCCATTCGTCGGATTCACGACGGGACTCGACCGCTTCCTCGGTGTCTGGGTCGAGTTCTGGGGCGACCGTCGCCCACCAGCCAGCCGCGCGGGCACCGAACTTCTTGCGTTCCACCAACCCCTCCTCGTGCATTCGACCGAGCCGATTTCGGACCCCCTCGTTCGTCATCTGCTTACCGAACTGCCTGAGGCCGTCGGCGACCTCCTGTGCCGTGAGAACGGGGTCGTCGTAGTAGTCGAACACCTTGAGAACGTCTTGGTCGGAGACGGTCTCGGTGAATCGCCCGGCGTCGTCCCGGCCTTGGCTCATGCGTCGAAGTACGGAAAAGCGACGTAAAACCGTTTTGCTCGTGCAAACCGGCAAACATGAGTGAGATGCTATTCTTCGTCCATCTCGAACAGTCGATTCAGCGTCACGCCCTCCAATCGGACTAATTCCTCGGCAATCTTGCTGTCCTCGTTCAATTGATACATCGGGCTTCCGCCGACATCGCGGGTATGTTCGATTACGCCGAGGTCCTGCAAGTCGCCGAGGTGGTCGTAGACCGTGCTTCTGGCGACGCCCGCGAGGTCGGCGACGTAGCTCACGTTCAGGTCTCGGCCGCGTTCGCTGACGAACGCGGCGAGGATTTTGGTCCGGGCCGGTTGGCCGAAGAGGTGAGCGAAGGGGCTGTCCTCGGCGTAGGAATCAACGACCATATCAAAGTCAATTTCGACTCCCGCCAAATGCCTTCTGTCTACCCGACACTTCCACATCTAAGCGAGAGTTTAAACCCGAAGCCGAGCAAACTGCTCCCGTGGCAGAGACGAACGGGTACATGCGCTTTTTCCCCTACGACCAGCCCTACGACAACCAGAAGGAGGCGATGGACCGGATTTACAACTCCTTCACCCGCGAGCAGGACGTCCTCTTCGAGGGGGCCTGCGGGACTGGCAAGACCCTCTCGTCGCTGGTTCCGGCGCTGGAGTACGCCCGCGAGGAGAACAAGACGGTGGTCATCACGACCAACGTCCACCAGCAGATGCGCCAGTTCGTGGCCGAGGCGCGGGCCATCACCAGAGAGGAGCCGATTCGGGCGGTCGTCTTCCGGGGGAAAGGGTCGATGTGCCACATCGACGTGGGGTTCGAGGAGTGTCAGGTTCTCCGGGACAACACCTACGAGGTCGTGGACGCCGAGCGCGACTTGGAAGAACTGGAGGAGCGACAGGAAGAACTCCTCGAAGCCAGCCAAGAGGGCGACGAGCGCGCCGCGGAGGCCCGGAGCGCGGTCATGGACGAGTTAGAGCAGGTCCAAGAGCGCGTCGAGGGACTGGAAGAACAGAACACCTGCGAGTACTACTACAACAACCTCGTGGGCGACAACGACGAGTTCTACTCGTGGCTCTACGACGACGTGCGCACCCCCGACGACATCTACGAGTTCGCCGAGGAGCAGACGCTCTGTGGCTACGAACTGCTGAAAGACGGGATGGAGGGCGTCGATTTGGTGGTCTGCAACTACCACCACCTGCTGGACCCGATGATACGCGAGCAGTTCTTCCGGTGGTTGGACCGGGACCCCGAGGACGTCATCGCCATCTTCGACGAGGCCCACAACATCGAGGACACGGCCCGCGAACACGCCACGCGGACCCTGACCGAGAACACCCTCGACTCGGCGCTGGACGAGTTGCAGGATTCCGACGACGCCAGAGCGGAACCCGCCTACAACGTCGTGTCGGCGTTTCGCCGGGCGCTCGAAGAGACCTACGAGGAGAACTTCGGGTTCGGCGACCGCGAGCGCGTCGGCGGCGACTGGGAGGACGTGTCTATCGCCAACGAGGACAAGCGCGACGACCTGACGCTCAACTTCCTCCAGCAGTACACCGGCAAGGGAATCGACACCGAACTCCAACTGGCGGTCCACCTCGGCAAGGAACTGGACGAGGAGTACGAGGAGGCGTACAAAAATGGCGAGTCCACCACTCGTCAGGAGTGCCAGACGCTTCAGGCCGCGACGTTCATCCAGTCGTTCATGGACGAGAGCGCCGAACTGGGCCAGTACCCCGTGGTCTCGGTCCGGCGCGACGAGGCCACCGAGGAGGTCTACGGTCGGGCCGAACTCTACACCTGCATCCCCAGAGAAGTGACCCAAGAACTCTTCGAGGAGGTGTACGCCACGGTTCTGATGAGCGCGACCCTGCGACCCTTCGACGTGAGTGCGGACGTGCTGGGACTCGAAGACCCCGTGGAGATGGCCTACGGTCTCCAGTTCCCCGAGGAGAACCGCCGGACGTTCGCGGTCGAGACACCCGCCCTCTTCTCCAGCGAGCGCGACAACCCCGAGACGCAGGAAGCTATCGCGGGCGTCCTCGAAGACGCGGTCGAGTTCACGGCCGGGAACACCCTGCTGTTCTTCCCGAGTTACGCCGAGGCCGAGCGATACTACGACCGCCTCGACCGCGAGTTCGGCGCGTCCGACACGACCCTCTACATGGACGAACCCGGCACCTCGGTCGAGGAGTTGCGCCAGCGGTTCGTCGCCGACGACGACGCCGCGCTGTTCACCTCGCTCTGGGGCACCCTCGCGGAGGGCGTCAGTTTCGACGGCGACGACGCCCGCACCGTCGTCGTGGTCGGGGTGCCCTATCCGCACCTCAACGACCGGATGGAGGCGGTTCAGGAAGCCTACGACCGGACGTTCGCAGACCGGTCGGGCCGCGACTCGGGATGGGAGTACGCCGTCGAGATTCCGACGATTCGCAAGACCCGCCAAGCACTCGGCAGGGTGATTCGCGCCCCCGAGGACTTCGGCGTCCGCGTGCTGGTGGACAAGCGATACACCGAGGCGGGCGCGAAGGAGATGGGCAAGTACAGCGTCCGCGATACCTTCCCCGTCGAGGAGCGCGGCGAGATGCTCGACGTGGCCGCCGACAAACTGAAATTCGCCATGCTGAACTTCTTCACCGACAACGACGCGTGGGACGGCGAACCGCCGACGCCGTGATTTAACCAACAGCCACAGTTGGTAAAGAATTAGAATTGTGTTCGTAGTCAGCAGACGTATTTCTAAGCCGGAAGCGAGAACGTCGTGACCTCCTCCTCGTAGTTGGCGTCCCAGAGCGCCACCCGATTGACCGTCCACGTGACGGGGTCGATTTCCCGCTCGGCGAGTCGGCGCGCGGCGGCGACGTCGCCGCCGCGCGCCAGCGTGACGTGAGGGACGTAGTCGTCGCCCTCGAACTCTTCGGCGACCGAGAACTCCTCGGCGAGTCGTCCGTGGACCCGCCGGAGGCCCGGACTCTCGACCGCGAGATAGACCACCGGTCCCTCGCCGAGCGGCGGGCGCTCGAAGTAGTCGATGCCGGAGATGCGGGCCTCGAAGGCGGGCGCACCGGCCAGCGCCGTCCGGACCTGCTCGCGGAGCCGGTGGGTGCCGCCCGCAGGGGCGTCCCCGAGGCGCTTGCAGACCAGCGTGTGGCGCTCCCGAATCGTCTCGAAGTCGAGCAGGAGGGGCCGGAGGTCCTCGGCGAGCCGCTGGACCTCGCCGGGAACAGGGACGTTGAGGCTGTACACTATCGAACCGTCGGACTGGGCGGGCAAAGAGGGTGGCGGTCGGCGCGAGCCGAGAGGATGGCGGTCGGCGTGAGCTGAGAAGGTGGCGGTCGGCGCGAGTCGAGGGGATGGTGGTCGCCCGAGATGACTTATTTTCACCGCAGACGTGTTTCCGGATTGAGTGCAATCCTTGCCGTCCCGAAAGGGTTTAAAACCCTCGCCGTTCAACCTACTGGCGATGACAGGGACTCTCGGCACGGGAGCGCTCGCGCCCTCCTCCAGTCGTGAGTCCGCACTCGTTCTCGCGCGACGACGACGACCGGGGTCTCCGTAGACCCCATCTTATCCTCATCCCCTTGATTTCACGAGTTTGTCGCCGACGACGACACGAGTATCGTCCGCGAACCGTATCCCCAATCCGACATCCGACAACACACCGCATCCAACATGACAGACCAATCCGATACCACAGACCAATCGAAAGTCGCGCTCGCCTTCTCGGGCGGACTCGACACCACCGTCTGCGTACCGCTGCTCGAAGAGGAGTACGACTACGACGAAGTAATCGGCGTCACCGTGGACGTCGGCCAACCCGCCGAGGAGTTCGACGAGGCCGAGGAGACCGCCGAGGCGCTCGGCCTCGACCACTACGTCGTGGATGCCAAGGACGCCTTCGCCGACCAGTGCCTCGACGCCGTGAAAGCCAACGCGACGTATCAGGGCTACCCCCTCGGCACGGCGCTCGCGCGCCCCGTCATCGCCGAGGCCATCCTCGAAGTCGCCGAGGACGAGGGCTGTACCGGCATCGCTCACGGTTGCACCGGCAAAGGTAACGACCAACTGCGCTTCGAGGCGGTCTGGCGCGACTCCGATTTGGCGGTCATCGCGCCGGTCCGCGAACTCGGCCTGACCCGCGAGTGGGAGATGGAGTACGCCGCCGAGAAGGACCTCCCCGTCGAGGGCGGCAACGAGGGCGACTGGTCCATCGACACGAACCTCTGGAGTCGCTCGGTCGAGGGCGACGACCTCGAAGACCCCGGCTACGTCCCGCCGGAGGACATCTACGAGTGGACCGAGACGCCCGGCCAGAAGGAAATCGAGACCATCGAAATCACCTTCGAGGAGGGCAAGCCGGTCGCAATCGACGGCGAGGAGATGCCCTCGGTCCAACTCATCGAGTACCTCAACGACCTCGCGGGGAGCCACGGAGTCGGGCGCACCGACATGATGGAAGACCGCATGCTCGGCCTGAAGGTCCGCGAGAACTACGAGCATCCCGCCGCGACGACCCTCCTCAACGCCCACGAGGCCCTCGAAGGTCTCGTCCTGACCGAAGAGGAGCGCGCGTTCAAGAAGCAAGTGGACCAGCAGTGGGCCGAGAAGGCCTACGAAGGCCTCATCTCCGCGCCCCTCGTGGACGCCCTCGACGGGTTCGTGGACACGACCCAGAAGAAGGTCACGGGCACCGTCACCGTCAAGTTCGAGGGCGGACAGGCCCGTCCGGTCGGCCGCGAGAGCGACTATGCAGTCTACTCGGAGTCGGCGGCCTCGTTCAACACCGAGTCGGTGGACGGCATCGCCCAGTCGGACGCGACCGGCGTGGCGAAGTACCACGGCTTCCAGTCGCGTCTGGCCAACAAAGTCGCCGCCGACGCCGAGGCCAAGAAGGCGGAACTGCTGACCGACGGAAGCGGTGAGAGTGAGGAGTAATTCATGACCGAGGAGAGCGACCCCACCGATAGCTCCGACGTGGTTCGCCGGGACCGCTTCAGCGGCGGCCCCGCCCGCGGGTTCCTCTCCTCGATGGACGACGACGAGCGCATCTTCGCGGCCGACCTCGCGGTGGACCGCGCCCACGTCGTGATGCTGGCCGAGGAGGGAATCGTGGCTGAAGACGAGGCCGCGACAATCCTCTCGGCGCTGGACGACGTGGAATCCGCCGGGTTCGACGCGCTCCCCGACGGCGAGGACGTTCACGCCGCAATCGAGACCGGGGTCATCGAGCGCGTCGGCGACGTGGGCGGGAAGATGCACACCGCCCGGTCGCGCAACGACGAGGTGGCGACCTGCATCCGGTACCGCCTGCGCGAAGACGTGCTGGAGGCAATCGAGGCCACGCTGGGCCTCCGCGGCGCGCTCGCAGAGGTCGCGTCGGAACGCGCCGAGACCGCGATGCCCGGCTACACTCACCTTCAGCCCGCGCAACCCACGACCGTCGGTCACTACCTGCTGTCCTACGAGCAGGCAGTTGCCCGGGACACCGCGCGCCTGTTCGACGCCTACGAGAGAGTCAACCAGTCGCCGCTCGGGTCGGCGGCGTTCGCTGGCACGCCCTTCGAGGTGAACCGCGAACGCACCGCCGAGTTGCTCGGGTTCGAGGGACTGGTCGAGAACTCGATGGACGCGGTTTCGACCCGCGACTTCCTCGTGGAAGTCGTCGCCGCGCTCGCAAATCTGGCGACCACGGTGTCGGGGCTCGCGGAGGACCTCGTGGTCTTCTCGAACAAGGGCCTCGTGGAGCTTTCTGACGACTACTCGTCCACGTCGTCCATCATGCCCCAGAAGAAGAACCCCGACACGCTCGAACTCGTCCGGGCGACCGCCGGGGACGCCGCCTCGGGGCTGAACGGTCTGCTTACGACTCTGAAGGGGCTGCCCCGCGCGTACAACCGCGACCTCCAGAACGCCACGCCCCACGCGTGGGAGGCAATCGACGCCGTCTCGGAAGCGGTCGCGGGGGGCGCGGGGGGCGCGGGGGCCGCCGCCCCGGGCGGGGGGGGGGGGGGCGGGGGGGGG
>NZ_ML219768.1:293225-342574 GCF_004765785.1 Halorussus ruber
CCCCCCCCCCCCCCGCGTGGGTGCCATTCGCCCCGTGCTGGGACGGGGCCGCGGTCGCCGCGGGTGCCGCGGCGACCGCCGACTGGGACGAGGAGGCGCTGGCCGAGGCTGCTGGCGAAGGATTCTCGACCGCGACCGGCGTGGCCGACCTGCTGGCGATGGCCGGAGTCCCCTTCCGGAAGGCACACGAGATGGTTGCCAAAAGCAACGAGATTGTTGCGATAGACAACGAGAACGTTGCTCAGGACGGAGTGAAGCAGGCCTATCTGGACGCGCTCGACGCGGCGGCCGAGGAGATTCTCGGCGATTCCCTCTCGGCCTACGTCGAGCGCGCGGCGGTCGCCGACGCGCTCGACCCCCAGACGAGCGTGGCGTCGCGCGACTCGACCGGCGGCCCAGCCGCCGAGGCAGTCACAGAGGGCCTGACGGTTGCCGAGTCGGGCATCGCCGACGACGAGGACGCGCTGGCCAGCGAGCGCGAGAAACTGGCCGCGGCAGGCGACCGACTTCGAGAGGAGGTGAGTCACCGTGCCTGACCCACGGCCGGTCCCGTCCGGGACCGCATTTATATACTCTCGAAGTGTGAGAACGACTTCGGATTGACGCGGTATTTGCCTTTTCACGCCGTTAGAGCCGACTTTGTGCAATGAAAAAATCTTGACACATTCGATGGATTTAAGTATTACACCGAAGTAAGAGAGAGTGCTATGACCGAATGCGTGCAATGCGGGGCGGACGTGACCCTGCACGACGACGCCGAAGTGGGAGAGATAGTCGACTGTACGACCTGCGGCGCGGAACTGGAAGTCGTCGAGCGAAACCCGCCAGTCCTCGACCGAGCCCCGGAGCTCGAAGAGGACTGGGGGGAGTAAATTGCAAGTTGGACTACTCTACTCCCGAATCCGTAAAGACGAGAAGCTGCTGCTGGCCGAGCTCCGCGAGCGCGGCCACGACGTGGTCAAAATCGACGTGCGCGACCTCCAGTTCGGGCTGACCGAAGCGCCCGAAGTCCTCGCGGACCTCGACATCGTGGTGGACCGCTGTCTCGCCACGAGTCGGAGCCTCTACGCCACCAAGTTCTGCGAGGCCTACGGCGTACCCGTGGTCAACTCCGCGGACACCGCCGAGACCTGCGCCGACAAGGTCCAGAACAGCCTCGCGCTGGCTGGCGCTGGAGTTCCCACGCCCGCGACCGACGTGGCGTTCACCAAGGAGTCGGCCATGGAGAGCATCGAGACGTTCGGCTATCCCTGCGTCCTCAAACCCGTCGTCGGGTCGTGGGGTCGCCTGATGGCCAAAATCGACTCCAGAAGCGCCGCCGAGGCGATTCTGGAACACAAGGCCACGCTGGGTCACTACGAACACAAGGTGTTCTACGTCCAAGAGTTCGTGGACAAGCCCGGCCGCGACATCCGCGTGCTGGCGACCGACGGCGAACCCGTCGCCGCGATGGTCCGGTCGTCGGACCACTGGCTGACCAACGCCGCCAAAGGGGCCGAAACCGACGTCTTCGAGCTCGACGCCGAGGCCGAGGAGCTCGTCCAGCAGGCCAGCGACGCTGTCGGCGGCGGCCTGCTCGGAATCGACCTGATGGAAGTTAGTGGCGAGGAGGACACCAACTACACCGTCCACGAGGTCAACCACACGGTCGAGTTCAAGGCCCTGAACGACGCCGCCGAAACCGACGTGCCCGCCGAAGTGGTCGATTGGCTCGAAGCCAAGGCCGCGAAAGCCGCCGAGGACGCCAAGCAGGAGGTGTTCGCCTGATGCCCACCAGCGATTCGGCGGCCGAGATAGACGCCGCAAGCGAAACCCTCACCGCCACCGTCGTCGGCGCGAGCGGGTTCGCTGGCGGCGAACTCCTGCGCTTGCTGGCGGGCCACCCCAACTTCGACCTCGCGGGCGCGACCAGCAGAGAGTACGCGGGCAAGTCGGTCGGCTCTGTCCACCCGAACCTGCGGGGCACGGACCTCCGGTTTTCGGACCCGACCGACCTCGACTCGGTGGACGTGCTGTTCGCCGCGACGCCCCACGGCGTCTCGATGAGCCAAATCGACCAGTTCTACGAGTCCGCCGACACCGTCGTGGACCTGAGCGCCGACTTCCGGTTGAACACCGAATCGCAGTACGACGAGTGGTACGACGGCCACGACGCGCCCGAGTATCTGGACGAAGCCGTCTACGCCCTGCCGGAACTCCACCGCGAGGAGCTACCCGGCGCGGACCTCGTCGCGGCGGGCGGATGTAACGCCACTGCGACGATTCTGGGTCTCTACCCCCTCTTCGAGGGCGACCTGCTGTCCGGCGGCGAGCAAATCGTCGCCGACGTGAAAGTCGGCTCCTCGGAGGGCGGCGCGAGCGCAAGCAAGGCCTCCAGCCACGCCGAGCGCTCGGGCGTCGTCAGGCCCTACGCGCCGACCGGCCACCGCCACGAGGCCGAAATCGAACAGGAACTCGGCACCGGAGTCGCCTTCTCGGCGCACGCCGTGGACATGGTCCGCGGGGCCGCGGCGACCTGCCACGTGTTCCCCGACGGGCCGGTCTCGACCGGCGACCTCTGGGGTGCCTTCCGCGAGACCTACGACGACGAACCCTTCGTCCGGATGGCCGCTGGCGGGTCGGGCGTCTATCGCTACCCCGAACCCAAGGCGGTCGCCGGGACGAACGTGGCGGAAGTCGGCTTCGAGGTCGACCCCGAAAACGAGCGCCTCGTGGTCTTCAGCGCCATCGACAATCTGGTGAAAGGCACGGCCGGGCAGGCAGTCCACGCCGCCAACGTCGCGCTCGGCTTCGAGGAGACCGCGGGACTCGAATTTCAGGGACTCCACCCGGTGGGAAGCCCATGACAGACAGCTACACGAAAGACGAACTCGAAGACGCCCACAAACAACTCGTGGACAACGACCTCGGCGACGACGGCCTCCGGACCGACGGAGGAGTCACCCGCGAGGACCAGAGCGCGCCCATCGTCGTCAAAATCGGCGGTGCGCGAGCCGTGAACCCCGAGGGCGCGCTGGCCGACATCGCCCACCTCGTCGCCAACGGCGAGGAGGTCGTGGTCGTCCACGGCGGTTCGACCGCGGTGGACGACACCCTCGAACGCCTCGGCGAGGAGCCGGAGTACGTCGAGACGCCCGGCGGCGTCGTCGGGCGCTTCACCGACGAGACCACGATGGAGGTCTTCGAGATGGTCCTGCCCGGCAAACTCAACACCGACCTCGTGGCCGACCTCCAGAACGAAGGTGTGAGCGCTGTGGGACTGTCGGGGGCCGACGGAAAGCTCCTGACCGGCCCGCGAAAGTCGGCGGTCAAGGTCCTCGAAGACGGTCGCAAGAAGATAAAGAGAGGCGACCACTCGGGCAAAATCGAGGCGGTCAACGACGACCTGCTGAACACCCTGCTGGCGGGGAGCTACGTCCCGGTCGTCACGGTGCCGATGCTCGCCGAAGAGAAATCCGGCGAAGGAACTGCCAGTGACTTCACGCCGGTCAACGCCGACGCCGACCGCGCGGCCGCCGCGATTGCTGGCGCACTCGGCGGCGAGTTGGTCGTGCTGACCGACGTGGAAGGGGTCTACGAGGACCCGGACAATCCGGACTCGCTCATCGAGAGCGCGGAGACCCCCGACGAGTTCGCCGCGGTCGAGGAGGCCGCGGAGGGGTTCATGACGAAGAAAATCATGGCGGCCGAGGAGGCCCTGAAGGGCGGCGCGGCCTCGGTGACGGTGGCGGACGCGAACAACCGCGACCCCATCACCGCGGCCCGGACCGGCCACGGGACCACCATCGAACCGGAGGCGGTCAGATAATGCCCAGTTTCGTCTACTCCGAGAAGCCCATCCAAATCGAGTCCGGCGAGGGGCCGTACCTCTACGACGACGCCGGAAACGAGTACCTCGACTTCGGCGCGAGCTACGGGGTCGCCGCGGTCGGCCACTGCCATCCCGAGGTCGTCTCGGCGGTCCAGAGCCAAGTCGAGAAGCTGACCTTCGTGCAGGCCAGCTATCCCAACTCGGCGCGCGACGGCCTCTACGAGAAGTTGGCCGCGATTTCGCCCGGCGACTTGG
Source organism: Halorussus ruber (assembly GCF_004765785.1). GTDB lineage: Archaea > Halobacteriota > Halobacteria > Halobacteriales > Haladaptataceae > Halorussus > Halorussus ruber. The sequence continues at coordinate 297,292 of NZ_ML219768.1, forward strand.
AGAACGTCTGGCTCTGCAACTCCGGCACCGAGGCAAACGAGGCCGCGCTCAAGTTCGCCCGGAGCGCGACCGGCGAGTCCAAAATCGTCGCGGCCCAGCGCGGCTTCCACGGCCGGACGATGGGGTCGCTCGCGGCGACGTGGAAACCCAAGTACAAGCAGCCCTTCGAGCCGCTGGCGGGCGATTTCGAGTTCGTGCCTTACGGCGACGAGGAGGCGCTCGCAGAAGCGGTAGACGACGAGACCGCCGCGGTCCTGCTCGAACCGATTCAGGGCGAGGGCGGCGTGAATCCCGCGCCCGAGGGCTACCTCCAGTTCGCCCGCGAGGTCACGGAGGAGACCGGATCGGCCCTGGTTCTGGACGAGATTCAGACCGGCTTGGGGAGAACGGGCGCGCTCTGGGCCTGCGAGAAGCGCGGCGTCGTGCCGGACGTACTCACCTCGGCGAAGGGACTCGGCGGCGGCCTTCCCGTCGGCGCGACCCTCTGTGCGGACTGGATAGCCGAGAGCGCGGGACCCCACGGCTCGACCTACTCGGGCGGACCGGTGGTCAGCGCGGCCGCGGAGGCCACGCTGTCGGTCATCGCCGACGAGAACCTGCCGGAAAACGCCAGCAGGGTCGGGGAGCATCTCCAGTCGAAACTAAGGGGTAGTGAGTTACCAATCCGCACGGTTCGCGGCGAGGGCCTGCTCGTCGGCGCGGAGGTCAAGCGCGGCGCGAACCGCCTGCTGAAGCAGCTGGCGATGGACCACGGAATTTTGGCGCTCCCGGCGGGCCGGACCGTCGTTCGCCTGCTCCCGCCGCTGACCATCGAGAAGTCCCACGCCGACGAAGTCGTGGCGGCGCTGGAATCGGTCCTCGCGGAGGTGTCGCAGTGAGCGCGAGCGACGAGGCCGTGAGTAGCGAGGCGGCCCGCGAGTTGCTGGTCGACCTCGTGAAAATCTCCTCGCCGACCGGCGAGGAGGCCGAGTGCGCCGAGCGCCTCGCGGCCTTCTTCGAGGAGCGCGGCCGCGAGGTCTGGATAGACGAGGCGGGCAACGTCCGCGCGCCCGCCGACGACTCGGTCCTCCTCACGTCGCACATCGACACCGTGCCGGGCGACATCCCGGTGCGGGTGGAGGAAGCGAGCGAGAGAAATACAGCAACAGCCGAAGGAAATGAGAACGTTTCCGAAACAAATGAAGAGGAGTCTCCACAGCTCTGGGGCCGCGGGAGCGTGGACGCCAAGGGACCGCTCGCGGCGATGGCCGCCGCGGCGGTCGAGACCGGCGTGAGTTTCGTCGGCGTCGTCGGCGAAGAGACCGATTCCCGCGGCGCGCGCCACCTGATTGCGGACCGGGAGGCCCCCGACGCGGTGGTCAACGGTGAACCCTCCGGCTGGGACGGCGTGACCCTCGGGTATCGGGGCTTTCTGGCTGGCGAGTACGCGACCAGCACCGACTCGACCCACACCTCCCGGCCCGAACCGAACGCGATTCAGGAGGCGATGGACTGGTGGCAGTCGGTCGAATCGGCGCTCGCCGGTTCGACCGGCGCGGGCGAAGGAGCAGAGAGTAGCGAGCAATCCGTCTTCGAGCAGGTCACGGCCAAACCGGTCGAGTTCTCGGGCGGCACCGCAGACGACGGCCTCTCGGTCGAGGCCAGCGCCGAGGTCCAGTTCCGGATTCCGCCCGGCGAGACCGCCGAGGAGATTCGGGAGACTGTCGAGGACGAGCTCGGTTCAGGGACAATCGACTGGCAGGAGCCGATTCCGCCCGTGATGGAGACGCCCCGGAGCGAGGTCGGGCGAGCGTTTCGGCGAGCGATACGACGAGTCGGGGGCGACCCCCGACTGCTTCGCAAAACCGGAACCAGCGACATGAACCTCTACGCCGGAGCGTGGGACTGCCCGATGGCGACCTACGGCCCCGGCGACTCCGAGTTGGACCACGCGCCGAACGAACACCTCGACCTCGGGGAGTTCGACCGCGCCGTCGCGGTCCTCGAATCCGTCTCCGAGACCCTGCAAGAATGAGCAAACACGCCACCCAAACCATGCCGAACCCGACCATCGAATCGCCAGCCGACCACCTCCTCGACGTCGACGACCTCTCTGACGACGAACTCGCGGAAGTCGTCTCGACCGCCGAGGAGTTGAAGCAGGCCCACCACGAGGGCGAACCCCACGCGGTCCTGCCGAACCAGAGCCTCGCCATGCTGTTCGAGAAGCCCAGCACCCGGACGCGAGTCTCCTTCGAGACGGGGATGACCCAACTCGGCGGCCACGCGGTCTACCTCGGGCCGGACACGACCCACCTCGACCACGGCGAACCGGTCGCCGACACCGCCCGCGCCCTCTCGCGCTACGTCGACGCCGTGATGGCCCGCGTCTTCGACCACGACGCGCTCGAATCCATGGCGGCCCACGCCTCGGTCCCGGTCGTCAACGGTCTCTCGGACGACGCCCACCCGTGCCAGACGCTCGCGGACCTGCTGACCATCTACGAGGAGTTCGGCGGGTTCGAGGACGTGTCGGTCGCGTGGGTCGGCGACGGCAACAACGTCGCCCAGTCGTTCGCCATCGGGGCCGCGATGGCCGGTCTCGACCTCACGATGGCGACGCCCGAGGGCTACGAACCCGACGAGTCGGTCCTCGCCCGCGCCGCCGAGAGAGGGTCCGCCCCCGAGGTCGGCCACGACCCGGAGGCCGCCGTCGAGGACGCCGACGTGGTCTACACAGACGTCTGGGTCAGCATGGGCCAAGAGGACGAGCGCGAGGCCAAACTCGGCGACTTCGACGGCTTTCAGGTCAACGACGAGTTGCTCTCGGCCGCGCCCGACGCCGACGTGATGCACTGCCTGCCCGCCCACCGCGGCGAGGAGATTACCGGCGAAGTCCTCGAAAGCGACCGCGCGCTGGTCTGGCAGCAGGCCGAGAACCGGATGCACACCCAGAAGGCGCTGTTGACGCACCTCCTCGGGTAACAGTCACCGAATACGCTCGACGCTTCGTTGCATCCGAGGGAACTCCTCTGCGATGGCCTCTCGCTTGATGAGGACGAATCCGACGAAGATGAGGACGAACCCGCCAATCGTGACCGAACCGATCTGCTCATCTAGAACCAACCATCCCGACACAGCCGCGAACACCGGTGCGACGTAGGAAACGAGGTTGATTTCTATCGGTCCGAGACGGTCGAGTAGGTCGAAGTAGATGAAATAGCCGACCGCGCTGGAACCGACGACGAGGTAGGCCAACGCCGTGATGCCCTGAACCGTCCACTCGATACTGCCAAACGACTCGCCGAGGCCGAGGCTCGTCGCGTGCAACATCACCGCCCCGACCAGACACGCCCATCCGGTCGTCCCCTCGGTCGAGAGTTCGTCGTCTATCAACTGGACGAAGACGCTCCCGAACGCGAAACTGGCCGCCGCGAGTAACATCAGGAGTTTACCGAGGGTGTCGCCAGTAAAGAGGTTCGCAAGGTCGGGGTTGGAGACGAGTCCGACACCGCCGAAACCGACGAGCAGACCGAACAGACCCAATACAGTAAGTCGCTCGTCGGGGAGAATGACCCGAGAGAACACTGTCGATAAAACTGGATTGAGACTGACGATGATGGCCGCGACTGCGCTCGTGACGTGGAGTTCGCCGAGGAAGACGAATACATTGTACGCGCCAACTAGAAACAGGCCATCGACCGTCGCCGCTGTCCAGTCACTTCGAGTGCGGGGGATCCAGTTGTCAGTCACGTACGCCGCGTACAATATCATGATGACCGCAGCAATATCGTACCGGATTGCGGCGAATAGAACAGGTGGGAAGAAAGCCAAACCTGCTTTAATCGCCATAAAGGCGACACCCCAGAGGGCGGCAAGCGCGACGAACAGAGTGAAGTTTCGGTGCCAGCTCATTTAACCAGAGTATTGTTTATCTATTTAAATAAAGGTTGGTTCGTAGCGGGAGCGACAACGGCCTACCGTAGCATGTTCTCCTGACCGAGTCGGTCGCCCATGTCGAGTTCGCCGGACTCGATGATGCGACCATCCTCTCGGTAAATGTAACTACTGCCGTCTGGCAGGAAGAACGTCGGGGTACCGGAGAAGTACTTGTGCTGAATCGATTCCTCCTCGGCGACGTAGTTCCCGTGTCTCTCACCTGCGGGAATCATCTCGAAGCGACCCGCTTCCGTAGTCGAGCCGTCAGGGTGACGGAGTTTCCCTTCGGTAAGGTAGAGCGTCTGAAGCGAGGTGTGGTAGTGTGCCGGGAATTCGGCCCCTTCTTCGATCTTCACGAGTTCGAAGACCTCGCCCGAGACGGGGTTCGAGTAGAGGACCTTGTTGTACACGCCCTCGAAGTGTTCCTCGGGGAGCGGTACCCAATCGTACTCCTCGTGATTACCGAGTTGTGTGAATGCCTCTTCGAAGCCGGATTCGTTTGGTTGCGTACTCATGCAGGTCAAATGACAATCCAAGGCAACTAATAGTTTTTGGTGACTACATAGACTAGGAATTTAGTTCTATATAGTAAGTAAACTTCTGTTTTGGGCGGTATTGTCGGACAGAAAAAATCTAATCAATATCCTGAAAACGCATTATAGTTGGGATTCCTAGGTTATCGGTAGGCGAAGCGCCGGAGTGCTGTCAAGGGGGACATCCGGGCGGAATACCATCACTACCATTTCAACTAGCACCTTATGAATGTCAACAGCCAAAACGAACTCCGGGATGCCCGTGGTGTGTCCGTCCGGAGAAAACCGATGTTCTACCACGACAACGAACTCCAGTACGAAGTCGAGGTCGAGGAGCCAGATCCGTACTTCGCCAAGATGTTGCAGGAGGCCATCGGCGGCGTCGAGGGCGAGATGCGCGTCGCGCTCCAGTACATGTTCCAGGCGTTCGGGCAACCGAAGGAGAAACAGGAGTACCGCAACCTGCTGATGGAGACCGCGGCCGAGGAGTTGGGCCACATCGAGATGCTCGCCACCGCGGTCTCGAAGAACCTGCAGGACGCGCCCGAGGAGATGCGCGAAGAGGCCCGCGAAAACGACGCCGTCATCGACGCGATGTTGCGAGGCGGCCAGCCGCGACAGGCCCTCTCCGCCGGACTGCACGCCATGCCGGTGGACGCCAACGGCAACCCCTTCAGCGGGAACTTCATCGTCGCCAGCGGGAATCTCGCGGCCGACATGTACGCCAACATCATGGCCGAGTCCACCGGGCGACTGCTGGCGACTCGACTCTACGAGATGACCGACGACGAGGGGATGAAGGACATGCTGGCGTACCTCATCGCCCGCGACACGATGCACCAGAACCAGTGGCACGCCGCCCTCGAAGAGCTGGGCGAGACCGTCCCCGTGCCAGCGAGTTTCGACCAACAGAAGGAGAATCAGGACTTCGACTACGAGTTCATGTCCACCTTCCGCGAGGAGCGCGAGAATCCCCACGAGCGCTGGACCGAGGGCGAGTCCATCGACGGGAAAGGCGAGTTCTCCTTCGGGAACCAACCCGGCGGCGGGAACCCGCAGTTGGAGAAGACCATCAAAGAGATGTACAACGAGGCCAGCGGCGGCCCCGAGGATTCGACCATCGAAGACGAGTAGCGCTTACGACCGGCGAGCGACCGCGAAGCCAGCGCCAAGAATCACGCCGAAGAGGACGTGCCCGGCGAGGCTTTCGGGACTCACGCTCGGAATCGGGAGAATCCAGAGCGTGTTCGCCAGCGCCCAGAACGCCACGGCGACGCCGGTTGCGACCGCCCAGAGGACGACGCCGTAGCCAGCGCCCAGCACCGCGCCGGTCGGCGCGCGCTCGGCGTAGTTTGCGAGGGGCGGCCAACTGCTCAGTTCGGCGTAGACCAGCGCGAAGACGAGACTGTGAAGCAGGTGGACCGCCCAGTCGGTCGCCAGCGACCCCACGCCGCTGGCGGCGCTCGTCGGGGGCAGGACGCCCGCGACGAACTGGAGGTAGAGGCCGAACGCGGCCCCGGCGGCGAGCCCCGCGACCGCCGCGTCGAGCCACCGATTCCCCTCGGGGCGCTCGCGTCGAACCGCGGTCTCGGTCTCCGCAGTCTCGGTTTCGCTCATACGCTAGTTCGGACCGCCCGAGACAAAAGTAGAGACGTTCGTTCGCTACGGTTCAGCCAATCAGTCGCTGATTACGCCGGAATCGTGGCAGGTTACTAATAGCTCCTCGGCGGGCGAATCTCGCCGACCGAAGCGGTCGCTCGGGGGAACGACCGACAAGCACGCGATTCGCGTCAGAAAAAGGTCAGCGCCGCCGGGCGAGCGCGAACACCGCGCCGAGGAGCGCACCGTAGACGAGGTGGCCGACGAGGCTGTTCACGTCGAGGTTCGGGATGGCTGGCGCGTCCATGCCGAGCGCGCCCATCCAGAGTGGCATGACGATTGCCGCCGCGAGGAGCCAGAGGACGACGCCGTAGCCCGCCCCGAGCGCGGACAGCGTCCCGGTTCCGGCGTCGTGGTAGTCGGTCCGGACCACCGCGCCCGCGAAGACGAGCGCGAAGACGACGCTGTGGAACAGGTGGGCGACCCACCCGACCGCGACGCTCTCCATCCCGTAGAGCGAGGCGATGGCGGGCATCATGCCCATCGTCTGGAGCAGGACGCCGAAGGCGAGGCCGCCCGCGAGGCCGCCGAGGACCGCGCTCGACCACGTCCGCCGGACGGTCTCGCCGCCGACGATAGTCTCGTTCTCAGTCGTTGCATCTACCATGGTCTCTCGAGTCTCTGAAGCCATGGAACCCTAGATGTCGCCAGAGGAGATATACGTATCCGATGGAAACGGACAGGACAGAGCGCGAGACGGACGTTTGTCGAGAGAAACCGTGCGCCAGAGCGGCCCAAAGAGCGAGACCGGCCGCGAAGCGGCCGGTCGGCAGACAGGAATGTTACCGTAGGTCACGCGCTACGAAAATATTCTTAATTCTCTAAGCATTGTTTTTATTTCCTTGATATATAAATATATACGTTAAACCGAATTCTCGTGCGGCAATCAACGAGCGACGGCGGGCCGACCAACCGCCAGCAGGCGCTCGGTAAACCAACCGCCGAATACGCTCAACCGACAAACCGCCGGGATGCACTTGACTAAACAACCGATGGGCGGGATGAAGGGGCCGGTCGCTCGCGCAACGCTTGGTCGCTCGTCGGCCCCTATCCGTCGCAACTACGTCCGTCGGATATGTCGACGAGCGACCGCGAGCGACCGGGGGCTTCAAGAAGCGTTCACAGCCTCAGAGACGGTCGAGTCAGTAGCAGTACAAACCAGCCAGGGCTTCAGAAGACAACGCTACACCGATTCCGGCGGTCACGATGGAACTCGTTCGAAGACGACCCCAAGCAGAGACTTTTGCCGGTGTATCTCCAAACGAAACGGAGGGGGTGCAAGCACGTGCCACGACTCGGATTCACCGGCGACGTGATGCTCGGTCGGAAGGTAGACGAGCGCCAGCGGCACCGAAATCGGGCGACAGACGCGGTCTGGGGGAGCCTCGCCGAGCGCCTGCGGGCGCTCGACGGCCTGTTCATCAACTTAGAATGCAACCTCTCGACGCGCGGCGAGCGGTGGACCAGAACCGAGCGGCCTTTCCACTTCCGGGCCGACCCCGACTGGGCGGTGCCCGCGCTCGAATCCGTCGGGGTCGAGTGGGCCGGTCTCGCCAACAACCACATGCTCGACTACGGAGAGACCGCGTTACGGGACACCATCGACCACCTCGACGCGGCGGGCATCGCCCACTCCGGGGCCGGGGAGAACGTCGAGGCCGCGCGCGAACCCGCGGTGGTCGATGTCGAACCGAACGACGGAAACGACTCGGACGCGCTCCGAATCGCGTTCGTCTCGGCGACCGACAACACGCCGGAGTTCGCCGCGGGACCGACGGACCCGCGAGACTCGCCCTCGCGTTCGCTCGGCCTCACCGCCGCGGACGAGACCAGTCCGGGCACCGCGTACCTCGATTTGGCCGACGAGGACGAGGCCCGCGAGGAGATGACGACGCTACTGACACGCGCTCGGGACGCGGACCCCGACCTCCTCGTGGTCTCGCTCCACTGGGGACCCAACATGGTCGAGGAGCCACCGGACCACTTCCGGTCGTTCGGCCGCTGGCTGGCCGAGCGCGGCGTGGATTTGGTCCACGGCCACAGCGCCCACGTCTTTCAGGGCGTCGAGATACACGACGGGACGCCTCTCCTCTACGACTGCGGGGACTTCGTGGACGACTACGCGGTCGATGCGGACCTCCGCAACGACCGGGGCTTCCTGTTCGAGGCGGGCGTCGAGGACGAGAAAATCCGGTCGCTCCGTCTCGTCCCGACCGAAATCGAGGACTGTGCGGTCTACGAGGCGAGTTCGGAGACCGCGGCGTGGAGTCGCTCGCGGATGCGCGAGCTTTCGGCGGCGTTCGGGACCGAGTTCGACGAGGAGGACGGCGCGCTCGTCGCGGCGGTCGAATGAGATGCGGTGGTCGAGTGAGACGCGGCGGGCGAGAGAGTCCCGAAAATCGAGCGCGCGCCAGCGTATTCGCCCTGTGAACGACCCCCATAACATCAGCTAATTTACTGATTTCCGTTTTCAGTCAAGGTACCCTTTATCAATACCGTATTCCAACTAGAAATGTCTGTATTCTGTTTTCAGCTAAGGTACCGCTTAACATTCAAACTCGTCTTAGGTCCTGTAGTCCTATATTTTCCGTACTTCAGAGTGCGCAACTATATGGTAAATCTTATGTAAGTAAACCTCAACCGACAGAATATGTCAGAACCACACCCCGACATCGAAGCGGTCGTCTCCGAAGTTCCGCCCCTGCACCGGCTCACCATCGAACAGGCCCGCGCGGGCTACGCCGACTTCCTGTCGGTAGAGCAGGACCTCGGAGAACTCGCCGACGTACGAGATAGCGTAGTACGCGGTCCCGACGGGAACAACGTCCCGATTCGCGTGTACACGCCCGAGGGCGAGGGTCCCTTCCCGGTCCTCGTCTGGATGCACGGCGGCGGCTTCCTGCTGGGCGACGTCGAATCCTACGACCCCGTCTGCCGTGTTCTCGCGGACGAACTCGACTGCGTCGTCGTCTCCCCCGACTACCGACTCGCTCCCGAACACAAGTTCCCGGCGGGCCTGCGCGACTGCTACGAGGTCGTCGACTGGGCCGAGTCCCGCATGGAGATTCTGAACGGCGACCCCGACCGACTCATGGTCGGCGGCGACAGCGCAGGCGGCAACCTCGCGGCGGCGGTTTCGCTCATGGCCCGCGACAAGGGCGGCCCGGACATCGACTATCAGGTTCTCGTCTATCCGACCACTACCTTCTCCTACGAGTTCGCCGACGAACCGAGCGGCGACGGCAGCTACTTCATCACCGAACCCGACCTCCAGTGGTCGTGGGACAACTACCTCGAGAACGAAATCGACGGCATGAGTCCCTACGCCTCGCCCCTGCAGGCCAACGACCTCAGCGACCTGCCGCCCGCGACGGTTCTGACCGCCGAGTTCGACCCCCTCAAGGAGGAGGGCATCGAGTACGCCGAGCGCCTCGCCGACGCGGGCGTCTCGGTCGAACACACCCATTACGAGGACATGGTACACGCCTTCTTCACCAACGTCGCCGAACCCCGCGTCGAGCGTGCGTGGGACGCCATCGCGGAAATCGGTGCGAACATCGAAGCGGCCTTCGACGGCGAGAGCGAGGAAGAGGAACTGGTCGTCGCGTGAAGTCCCGTGGTTCTGAACCTACAGGTTCTCGAGGGCTGGGAAGACGAGTCCGAGGACGAGTCCGTAGACGACGTGTCCGACGAGACTCAGGGGGTCGACGTTGGGGAACGGCGGGTTCGCGGGGGAACCGACCGCGCCGAGCCAAATCGGCATGACGACGGCGGCGAGGGCGGCCCAGAGGACGACGCCGTAGCCCAGACCGAGGAGCGTACTCCGGCCGACCGACTCGATACTTCGACTGCCCGAGGCGACACTCCCATCAGACTCGACGCCCGGGGCGACGCTCACGACGCTAGCGAAGACGATACCGAGGACGACTGAGTGAAAGAGGTGGACTGCCCACCCGAGAGCGAGACCGTCGAGGCCGTACATCGACGGGATGGCGACTGCTATTACTGGTCTCATCTGCATCGTGAGCATCGCGCCCATCACGATACCGGCGGCGAGACCGGCGAGCGCGCCGCCGCGCCACGCGACCTGTTCTGAAGGCGTTTCGACTGCGGTTGTGGTCTCCGAGGCCATGGATTCCGGTACGCCGGTCTTTTAAATAGTAGTTCGTCGGCTGTGCAGCCGGAGCGCACAGCCCCAGAAGCGACTGTCGCCAGTATCCTATCGGCCGTTCTCCGCAGATATTTCATACAAATATTATATAACGCCTCCAAAGTTAATTTTATATAGTTAGATATAATATTGTATTTTGTACATGCAGAAATCAACTCGGCTCGGACTGATCATGGTCGTTACCGCAACGCTACTGCTCGTCGCTTCCACCGGTACTGTCGCCGGTGGTGGCATGTGCGAGAGCGTCGGAGACCTCGTCACGCAGTGTACTTGCGACCCGGCCACAGGTTGCTAGTGCACGGCCGCACGAGCGTAGTACTACCCCTAACCAACGGTTTTTATCCGTCGCTTCCCTCCCACAGAACGATGAGTCTGAGCCTCTCCGGGGAGCGACCCGACCCGCCAGCGGACGCGGCCGACGGCGCTTGGTTGGCCTGTATCGAGTGCGGAGCGACCTACGCGCCGTTCGAGGAGATTCGCTACACCTGCGACTCCTGCGACGGCCTGCTGGAAGTCAGATACGAAGACAATCCCGCGCTCGAAGACTTCGGAGACGAGGGAGACCAGCGGGGCGTCTGGCGGTACGCCGACGCGCTCCCGGTCGAGTCCGGCGTCAGCATCGACGAGGGCGACACGCCCCTCTACGAGGTCCCGACCATCGAGGAGGAAGTCGGGGTCGCCGACCTCCGAATCAAACACGAGGGGATGAACCCCACGGGGAGTTTCAAGGACCGCGGCATGACCCTCGGCGTCCGAGTCGCCGAGAAACTGGGCGTGAACCGACTCGCGTGCGCCTCGACGGGCAACACGAGCGCGGCGCTCGCTTGCTACGGGGCTCGCGCGGGCACGGAGGTACTAGTGTTACTTCCCGAAGGCAAAGTCGCGGCCGGGAAAGTCGCGCAGGCCAGCCTCCACGGCGCGCGGATTCTGGAGGTAGACGGCAACTTCGACGCCTGCCTCGACATCGTCTCTGACTTGGCCGACCGGGGCGAGGCCTACCTGCTGAACTCGCTGAACCCCTTCCGACTCGAAGGCCAGAAGACCATCGGCCTCGAAATTCTGGAGCAGTTCCGCGACCAGACCGGCGACTTCCCCGACCGCATCGTCCTGCCGGTCGGCAACGCGGGCAACACCGCGGCGCTCTACAAGGCCTTCCGCGAGTTGGTCGCGGCCGGGTCGCTCGACCCCGAGGAGGTCCCGGCCCTGACCGGCGTGCAGGCCGAGGGCGCGGCCCCGATGGTCGAAGCCATCGAAGAAGGCAACGACGAAGTGCGCAGATGGGAGGAAGTCGAGACCCGCGCGACCGCGATTCGCATCGGGAACCCCGTCAACGCGCCGAAGGCCCTGCCGGGGATTCGAGAGACCGGCGGGACGGCAGTCGCGGTCTCCGACGAGAAAATCACCGACGCCCAGCGCGCGCTGGCCAGAGACGGCGTCGGCGTCGAACCCGCGAGCGCGGCCTCGGTGGCCGGACTGCGCAAACTCCGCGAGTCGGGCGACATCGACGCCGACGAGCAGGTCACGTGTCTGACGACCGGCCACCTGCTGAAGGACCCCGACGCCGCCGCGGCCGCCGGGGCCGACCCCGAACCCGTCCCGGCCGACACCGAGGGCGTGCTGGACCTCCTCGAGTAGCGAGTCACCTCCAGTCGAAACGGCGTCGTTCCTCCGTCTGACGCGTCATCCCTTCGTCTGACGCGACTTTTTGGTACTCGATGACGTGTGTTTGTGCGTGAGCATCGAGACCCCCGAATGCGCTCACGACCACGGCGAGGCCCACCGGGCCTCGAACGACGAGCGGGGAGGAACGACCCGCGAGTCCACTCGGCAGTCCCCCGCGAAGGAGGAGGACGGTTCGGACTGGAGGCCCGATACCGACGACGAACTGGTGGTGGTGGTCTGCCCGCAACGCATCTACGAACAGCTACAGCCCGACCTCGGCGAGTGGCGCGAGCGACTCTGTCGAGAGTACGAACGCGAGTACGAGGACCTGCTGGCCGAGCGCGCCCAACTCGAAGACGAGGTGGCGTGTCTCGAACGACAGTTGGCGCGCAAGGAGTCCCAACTCGACGCGGTCATCACGCGCAACGAGCAGATTCTGGAATCTCGCACCGAATCGTATCAGCGCCACATCGAGGGAAGAGAGGACGACGAGGCCGAGTGGACCGGAAGCAGACAGGAGTCCGGTCTACTGACGCGGCTGAAAAACTGGCTCGGATAAATTCTGACCTTCTCTTTCCAAGCCATCTAATGAGACCGTCTATTTGTCACAGTCGGCATCTTTGCGGAAGAGGTCTCTCACTCGCCGAGAAACGTCTCTAACAGAGGGAATACTCAACTGTGGACTATTGGAAGCGCGAGCACCCATCTGCTTGGAGTCTTCGGGCATTTAAATCGCTCTGTGTTGGTTACGTGTTGGTCGAATAGAGGTATTAATGCTTTGGTGGCTCCGTTTTCAGAGCTTGTCGGTCATGCTCAATAGAGCCAAGGCGGCAACGGAGACGGTGACGACGATAAAGGAGACCTTTGGGATAAATTCCAAAAGTGGAGACGCGACCCCGAGTACGAGCATCACGACCCCGTAAATGGCCAACCACGTCGTGAGAGTTATCAGAAATGCATTAGTGGTAAGTTTGTCGTCGTTCTCGTTTATCCAGTCGGCGTAGTAGCGAACCAGTTTCTCGTGATATTCCGGTTCATGGTATTTGCGGTTCTGAATGTCTTCTATGAGTCCAGAGCCGATACCGAGTTGCATGGTGGAAGCGGTGTACGTCAAGCCAGCGCAAACTGTCGAGAGTAGTAACGAGAGTCCCCCGTACTTCGTGTAGAGATTGAGGAACTTCGAAGTATACTGTAATCCATCAGTTCCAGTGGTTCCTGCTGTACCAAAGTCGGTGACTACTGAGAAACCGGTGAGAAGTAATCCAATAATTACGAAATTGAATCGAAGAATCCGCATCGATTTCCTATCGATTGCTCGAATCCAGCGAACTTGCTGGTCGAGTGTTCGTTGTGCCCGATTCTGAATCGTACAGAGTCGATTGACCTTCACGTCATCATCCGAGCTATTCTCGACCTGTCGTCGAGCAAGTTGACCATAGGGACTGTCCTGTGAGGACGATTGTCGAGAGAATTGTTCTTCGCTGGACGACCCATCAGCACCCATGACTTTATAGTGTATATTGACTATAGAAATATCCTTCTGATTCGGTGAGAATCAGCGAGAATTTTCATCCAGTCCGCGCCAATCGAACCACGATACCCGCGCTGACGAACAGGCAGGCCAACAGGCCCGCGAACGCCGCGGCGTAGGAGACTCGGCCCGCGACGAAGCCGACGTAACTCGGGCCGAGGCTCCCGAGACCGATGTAGACGGTCCGGGTCGCGCCGAGGTCCCCGCCCATGCTTCCGTCCGGGAAGGTATCCATCAACAGCGCCTGCATCACCGGCGGGTAGGCCATCAGACCCCCGGCGAAGGCGACGACTGCGAGGGCGACGAGGAGGGTGCCGGAGGCCGCGAGGAGACCCGCGAGCGCCGCGGCGGCGACGACCAGCGCGCCAGCGGCCACGACGGCGCGGGGGAGCCGGTCACCCAGCGACCCCGCGAGGGGCTTGACCGCCGCGCCGACCAGAAACAGCGCCGCGAACCCGCCGCTGGCGAGTCCGGCCGGAAACCCCTTCGAGACCCGGAGGAAGGTGGGCAGGAACCCGGCGGCGCTCTGCCACGTGAAGGCGTACAGCGCGTAGGCCAGCAGGAGCCACCGGAGTCTCGGGTTCTTCCAGAGCCGCCGCGCAGTCTGGCGGGCGTCGGCGAGTCCGGCGACGACGGCCTCGTGAGAGACGTTCGGCCGGTCGTACTCCTCGCGGCCCCAGACGTGGAGCGCCAGCGCGACACCTGCGAGGACTGCGAGAACGGGCGCGTAGGCCGACCGCCAGCCAGCGACCGCCAGCGCCGCGACTGCGAGTCCGGCCGCCGCCGCGCCGCCCACGTCACCCGAGGCGGTGTGGAGGCCGAACGCCTGCCCGCGGCGCTCGACGAACAGGTCAGAGACGAGCGCCCGCGCCGGGGTCGGGTAGAGACCCGCGCCGGTGCCGACGATAGCCGCGCCGACGAGAAAGAGGAGGTAGTCGGGCGCACTTGCGAGGACGGCGAACCCCGCAATCACGAGCGAGAGTCCGGCCACGAGGAGGGATTTGCGGGTGAGATTATCTGAGAGCCGACCGCTCGGGTACTGACAGAGCGCGTACAGCCCCCAGAGAAGGGTAAACGCGAGTCCAGACTGGAACTCGGTGATGGCGAGGTCGTCCATCACCGCCGGGAGCATCGGCGAGAGGACGAGTCGGCCCGCCTGAATCGCCGCCCACCCGAGCGAGACCGCGAGCAGGAGGCGGCCGGAGTAGCCGGTCAGCAGGCGCTCGCTCGACTCGTCGGAGTCTGGTTCGGACTCCTCGGCGCGGCCGTGGGACACATCGGAGCGAGGAGGCGGAGGTATTTGAGTGCGGGCTTTGCGGCAGGGGGCGTGGGACTCCGGAGGTTCGGTGTTCGACTACGGCGGCTTACATGACTATACAAGTCTTTAGAAATTGTGTAGTAGTCTTAAGAGTATAATTTCCTATCCGAAATACGCAAACAGGGAGCAACTCGGACTGAGTTCACCCACGAGTGCAGTCGTGGGATTCAGGCGGTCACAGACCGCGTTTCCTACGGCTTGGGGGGTGTTCCGAACTCGTGGTGGTTCGGTGCTGGCTGACCCAGTACGGCCACCGATGGAGACAGCGGGGTTGGTGGCCTTGCCTCCACCTCTGTACTCGAACCAAGAGGCGACATATAGTCAACATTTTGATTATCGTCGGCTTCATCCCACGGCTGAAGCCGTGGGCTTTCGCCTCGCTACCGCTGTAATACGAAAATTAGTACAGACAGAAACAGACTGGGCGGAAGCGCCCAAACGCCTACGAGGAGTCGTCGGGCGCGTCTTCCGCCGACAGGCGCAGGCCGGAATTACCCACACCGACGAAAGGTATAACTGTCGTCTGTCGCAATATTGAACTGAACGAAGATGGCGTTGGACCACATTCCGACAGTCGAGGACCTCGCGGAGACGACGGGTCAGACGAAGGAGCAACTTCGGAAGGACCGAGAGGCCGCCGCCGAGAGAAGCACCGAGAGCGACGAGTAGGAAGCCCGCTTCCATGGAATCCACCGGTTCGACGAACACGATTGACCAGTTACTGCGAGAGCAAAGCGGTCCCGGGCATCCAGTAACGGACCGTGACATCAAACGCGCTCGCTCGTCGGCGTACCTCGTTCACGGCAATTTCGACGCTCTCGCGCGGGCATGTGACGATATCACTACGACTGGCCTCGTGAAAGTCGAGGGGAGTGCAGACGAGTCGGACGTTGCGAACGAGGTGTTTCGACTCGTTCACAACTACGTCTCGTCGCTGTATTCGTACAACGAACAGATACGGGATATCCTGACGAAGCGACTCGACCGAGAGATTACGAAGCACTCGTTTCTTCCAAACCGAAACGATGCCGGTGCGCCGGAGTATACCCGACGCCTCGCGTTTCTCTGGGGACTTCGGAACGACTTCCAGCACGGGGATTACTGGTGTCTCTCGGTCAAACTCGAAACGTCACGAGAGACGTTCGACTATTACCATCTCTACTTCGAGAAACAGGATTTCGAGGCGACTCCCGAAGGAAGTCTCGATGAATCGGGAGACTATCTGGCGCACGCTCCCGACAACGACCAGCGGTATCCGCTACCGTACATCGGCGATTTTCATCGGAATCTGTTCACGGAATTCGAGCAACACTTTGAATCGTGGTGCAACCGGAATCAAGAGTGAAAAGCGAGTTGCGTTACACGGTCGTAAGCACCGATAGAAACCGACCGGGCGGAAGTGCCGGGACCCCTACGAGGAGTCGTCGGGCGCGTCTTCCGCCGACAGGCGCAGGCCCGAAGGCCCGACCTTCAGGTCAACGCGGTCCCAACGCTTCGGCACGAACCGAAGGCTGAGAACTCCGACAGTTATCAGCGAAACCAGAACAAGTAGAGTTTCCCAGAACATGTGTGTCTCACGCGCGATGCTGCAACATCGCGCAAAACATGGTTTGAAGACCGACAATTTAAGTGTTCAACATCTGCTTTCGTGTTATCGAACCCGTACTTTTATTGCGCAAGTCTGCATACTTAGGGGTGAAGGCTGGAACTCCAGTCAGCGAACCAGAACGTTTCCCAGAATACTGGTGGCGCGGTGCTGCAACACCGCGCACGGTTTCTATCGGCCGATGATTCGTTAGTTAGCTCTGTATCTACTCGCTCGCAGTTGCATGCGGTGTCAGAAGACAGAGAGACCCGTGACCTACTCCGTCCCGTTCAGTTCGATGTAGCGCGCTTCGATAATCCTATCGTCGTTCTCCAGCGCCTCCTTGGCTTCGTCGGGGACCTGCGCGTCGAGGGTGTAGACCGTCAGCGCCTCGCCGCCGATGGCCTCGCGGGCGTTGAACATCCCCGCGATGTTGACCTCGTGGTCGCCCAGCACGGTGCCGATGAACCCGATGACGCCCGGCGCGTCCTCGTTGCGGGCGACCAGCATGTGGCCGTGCGGGATGGCGTCGATGCGGTAGTCGTCCACGCGGACGATGCGCGGGTCGTCGCCAGCGAACAGCGTCCCCTCGACGCTGATGGACTCGTCCTCACCCGAGACGGTCACACGAACGAGGCTCTGGAAGTCCTCGGTCTGGCGAGTCTTGGACTCGGTGACCTCGACCCCGCGCTCCTCGGCGATTTGGGGCGCGTTGACCGCGTTGACCTGCCATTCGAGGGGCTGGAACACGCCCTTCTGAGCGCTGGCGGTGACGAGTTCCACGTCCTCGTCGGCGATGTCGCCCTCGTAGTGGACCTCGATAGAGGAGATGCGCTCGTCCAGCAGTTGGGTCGCAATCTTGCCCGCGGTCTCGGCCAGTCCGATGTAGGGTTCGACGCGGGGGAAGGCGCTCTCGTCGATGGAGGGCGCGTTCAGGGCGTTGACGACCGGCTCCTCGTTGAACGCCGCGACGACCTGATCCGCGGTGCTGGTGGCGACGTTCTCCTGTGCGGCCTCGGTACTCGCGCCGAGGTGGGGCGTGACGACCACGTCCTCCACGTCGAGCAGGGGGTTGTCCGGCGAGACGGGTTCGTCGGCGAACACGTCCACCGCGGCACCCGAGAGGACGCCGTCTTCGACTGCCTCGGCGAGAGCCTCCTCGTCCACGACGCCGCCGCGAGCGCAGTTGACCAGATAGCCGCCTTCGAGTTGGGCTAGCTCCTCGTCGGAGATGAGACCCTCGGTCTCGGGAGTCAGCGGCGTGTGGACCGTCAGGAAGTCCGCGCGGTCGAGACACTCGTCTAAGTCCACCAGCTCCGCGCCGAGTTGGTTCGCGCGGTCCTCGCTGATGTAGGGGTCGTAGGCGACCAGTTCCATCCCCAGCGAGTTGAGTTTCTTGGCGACCTCTTGGCCGACCCGACCGAGGCCCACGATGCCGAGGGCCTTGCCGTTGAGTTCGGTGCCGAGGTAGTCGCCCTTGGCCCACTCGCCGTCGCTGAGTCTGGCGTGAGCCTGCGGGATGGACCGCGCGGTGGCGAACGCCATGGCGACGGTGTGTTCGGCGGCGGCCCGGACGTTGCCCTCCGGCGCGTTGGCGACGATGACGCCGTGTTCGGTGGCCGATTCGATGTCGATGTTGTCTACTCCGATACCCGCTCGGCCGACGATGACGAGGTCCGATGCGGCCTCGAAGACCTCCTCGTTCACGTCGGTGCCGGAGCGTACGATGAGTCCGTTCGCGTCCGAGACGGCAGACAGTAGCGCGTCCCCCTCTACCTCGTAGGCAGTTTCGACTTCGTGGCCAGCCTCGCGGAGTCGGTCCAGACCTGCGTCGGCGATGGGGTCCGTTACGAGAACCTTCATGATTGTGGAAAGTCGTGCCGCCGGGATAACCCTTTCTCCGCATGTATCTTTTGCCAGCGTTTGAACGAGTGGCAATCGTTCGTTTTTCTCGGGAGTATTTCGAGCGCGTCAGAAAAAGTTCCCAAAAGTTTAACACGCCATCGTAGCATATCCGTTACTGTCGGCAGACGACGATAGCTCGCTGACTTGAGCCGACAACGGCCGATACGGTAATTCCGAAGAAAACGGGAAAGGTGGTTGGCGAGCTATCCTACGAGCCACATGCCGAAGCCAGCCCCCATGAGGGACCACCCGACTGGCCTTCCACTTCCAAACAGGGTAGCTCCCCCAATAATGAGGGCCGCTGGCACTTCGTTACCGTCTTTCATTTCTCGGGCAGACGTTTCTTCGCACGTGACGATGCCCAGCGCCCCGTGCTACGAGCGTTGAAATGTCTTCTCCTGCATAATTTTTGCCTTATAGAACGAATAAGACTATATCGACTCGAAAGCTTCAATACGTCGTGGACAATGATGGATTTGCGAAGGAGACGACTACCGACCAGTCTAACGAGACGAGCGTGCCACCCGAGGTCGAGCGCCGCGAGATGCTGGCCGAGCGTCGTAGTCGAACCGCTCTACTGAGTACCACAATTTAAGCGGTTCTCCGCCGATAGAGAAACCGTGACCAGTCTCCTCCTCGTCGTCGGTATCGCGGTCGCTATCTTCGTCGGCTTCAACATCGGCGGGTCGAACACCGGGGTCGCCTTCGGCCCTGCGGTCGGCAGCGGCACCGTCTCGAAACTCGGCGCGGCCGGTCTGATGAGCGTCTTCTTCCTCCTCGGTGGCTGGACCCTCGGACGCCGGGTCGTGGACACGCTCGGAAAAGGTCTCGTCGCGGGCGACCCGTTCACGATGGAGGTCACTATCTTCGTCCTGCTGTTCATCGGGTTCGCGCTGTTCGTCGGCAACGTCTTCGGCGTGCCCGCCTCGACTTCCATGACCGCGGTCGGGGCCATCATCGGACTCGGTCTGGCGCTCGGTCGACTCAAGGTCGATGCCGTCGTGGAAATCGTCGGCTGGTGGCTCGTCGCGCCCATCGTCGGCTTCTGGGTCAGCGCGATGATAGGCCGGTACTGGTACGACGACCTCGCGGAGTACGTCGCCATCGACCAGACCGAAGGCCCCCTGCTCGAATTCGACCGGTCGGGCGCGGTTCCGCGCCCCGAACTCGGTCCGAACACGACCCAGCGCGAGTTCGGCGGCACCGCACTCGTGGTCGGCATCGGCTGTTACATGGCGTTCTCGGCGGGCACGAGCAACGTGGCGAACGCGGTCGCGCCCCTCGTCGGCAACGGCGCGATTTCGATGAATCAGGGGATTCTGCTGGCGGCCGGGGCGACCGCGCTCGGGGCGTTCACCATCGCGCGCCGGACGCTGGATACGGTGGGCAACGACTTGACCGACCTCCCGCTGGTCGCCGCGCTCGTGGTCGCCAGCGTGAGTTCGACCATCGTGACCGCGCTCTCCGCGCTCAGCATCCCCGCGAGTTTCGTCGTCATCGCCACGATGAGCGTCGTCGGTCTCGGGTGGGGCCGGGCGACTGTCGCGGAACCAGTGCCCGACACGCCAGCGGTCCCCGCCTCGAGCGTCGGCGGCGCGGTCGAAGCCGACGACTCGTCGCGCGTGGTCGAACCCGACGGCGCACCCGCCGCCGCCGAACTCTACCAGCCCGCGACGACCGCGCGGGTCATCCTGCTCCAGAATCTCGTCCCCGGCGTGGCGACCGTGGCGGCGTATCTGGTCTTCCGGTACGCGCCGATTGTGTAGTCCCGTCCGACCGGAGGCCGCACGTCGGGCGAACCGCCACAATTTAAACGCGTTTCGTGCGATGTATAGACCGTGATTAGCGTACTCCTCCTCGTCGGTCTCGCGGTCGCAGTCTTCGTGGGCTTCAATATCGGTGGCTCCTCTACCGGCGTCGCGTTCGGTCCCGCGGTCGGCAGCGGCGTCCTCTCGAAACTCGGCGCGGCCGGTCTGATGGCCGGGTTCGCGCTGTTGGGCGGGTGGACAGTCGGCCGGAACGTCGTGGCGACGATGGGCGGGAAAATCGTGCCCTCGGCGCTGTTCACGCTCCCCGCGAGCGTCGGCGTCCTGTTCTTCGTCGGGTTAGCCCTGCTGGTCTCGAACCTGTTCGGCGTGCCCGCCTCGACCTCCATGACCGCGGTCGGCGCAATCGCCGGACTCGGCGTCGCGGCGGGCGACATCGACTGGGGCGTGATGGGCCAAATCGTCTCGTGGTGGCTGGTCGCTCCAATCGTCGCCTTCTGGGTCTGCGCGGTCATCGGGCGGTACCTCTATCCCTACCTCGACGTCTGGTTCCGCATCGACCGGTCCGAGGGACCGATGTTCGAGTACAAACGTATGGCGTCGATTCCCTACCCGGCACCGAGCGCGACGACGAACCGCCGGGAGTTGATTAGCAGCGTCCTCGTGGTCGTCATCGGCTGTTACATGGCGTTCTCGGCGGGCGCGAGCAACGTGGCGAACGCGGTGGCCCCGCTGGTGGGGAGCGGCGAGTTGGGCATCAATCAGGGTATCTTCCTCGCGGCGGGAGCCATCGCGCTCGGGGCGTTCACCATCGCGCGCCGGACGCTGGACACGGTGGGCAACGACTTGACTGACCTGCCCCTGCTGGCCGCGCTCATCGTCGAAGTCGTCTCGGCGTCGCTCATCACCTTCCTGTCGTACCTCGGGATTCCGGCCAGTCTCGCGGTCAGCGCGACGATGTGCATCATCGGCCTCGGGTGGGGCCGGGCGACTCGCGCGGTCAAAGTCCGCGACGCCGCGGCCGCCGCAGTCCGAGGAGACGGCGAGGAGGACGGCAAACCCAGAAGGGGCGAGTCGAAGATGTCGGTGGACGCATTGACGGCGGAACCCGAGGACGAGGTCCAGAAAATCGGCGAGGAGGACCCAGACGAACTCCAGACCAAGGACTTGTTCGACCCGGCTTCGACGGGGCGGGTCATCATGCTCTGGATTCTGACCCCGAGCATCTCGGCGGTGGCGTCGTTCCTGCTGTTCGAGTTCTTCCCGATTTATCAGTAGCATCCGGGCGTCTCGGGGTGAAACAATAACTACTAACCATGTCGCGGCCGAACATCCGGGTGATGCCTACCGTAGAATACCTCAACTACGAAGTGCTGGACGACCAGGGCTGGGACATGGACGACGACGACCTCTTCGAGCAGGCCGCCGACGCGGACCTCGGTGACGAGGACTACGGCAGCCTCGACGTCGCCGAAGGCGAGTACATCCTCGAGGCCGCCGAGGCCCAGGGCTACGACTGGCCCTTCTCGTGCCGCGCCGGTGCCTGTGCGAACTGCGCCGCCATCGTCAAAGAGGGCGAAATCGACATGGACATGCAGCAGATCCTCAGCGACGAGGAGGTCGAGGACAAGAACGTCCGCCTGACCTGTATCGGTAGCGCGGCGACGGACGAGGTCAAAATCGTCTACAACGCCAAGCACCTCGACTACCTCCAGAACCGCGTCATTTAAGCGCGTTTCCGGGTTTTGGATTTTTTGCGAGAGCGTCTTTGGGTACTCGTAGGAGTCGCTATCTTCGATTTTCATCGAATACTTTAGGCCGATAAGTAGTCTTATGTGACTATACCGACTACTCGGTGGTGATGGAAGGTGACGCAGGAGAGCGAAGGCCGAAATCTGAGGACAGCGACTCCGACGTCAACGACGATGGCTGGAATTGCGAACGAAGAGAACTCACCTATCAGGAAGCACGAGCAGTACTCGAATCACAACAGACGATACTTGCAGACATCGACGAGAAAGCGATGCGGACGGTTCGGACGACTGTCCTCCTTATCGGCGCAATCGCATCGGCAGTGAAAGTAGCGAAAATCGAGTTTCACGGCGGTCTGGCGGTTGCCGGTTCCGTATTTCTATTCGGTTCACTCGCGTTTGGTTTGACCACATACGATGAAGCTGACCCCTATTTGGGGCCGAATCGAGCGTATTTGGAGCAGCTCGCCGCGAACGAATTTCAAGGGACGTGGAAAGAAGACCTGATAGAAGTGTATGGATACTGGATACAGGAGAACGGAAACGACATCGAATTCAACAGCGTTCTCCTTCGAGCCACACAGATTCTCCTCTTTGTCGGACTCGGGTTCCTCTCGTTATCGCTCGTTTTTTGAGAATTTCACCTGCCTACCAAGACGCTCGTGAGAAGTGACTGATTCACCACTACCTTTTTACGGCCAAATCATGAGATAGTCAATATGGAAGATAAGAGACCGATTCACCCTGCCGAAAAAGGGCAACGTAGCAACAAGGGGTCGGCATTTCTCTCGCGCCTCCTCGGTCGCCGCGACGACTCCGAGTAGCGCCAGCTATTTCTCCTCGATAAGCGCCTCTACAGAACCCTACTCTGAGGATTTCGAAGCTCGAAAAGGCCGAAAACGTTCAGTCGAGTAGTCGCTTTACGAACTGGTAAAGAGAGGGTCCAGCCCATTCGCTGACGCCGTTCGATTCCACGTGAGCGTCTTCCGTGTCGGGCGTCGGTTGTTCCGTCGCGGCCATCAGTATCGGAAACGTTCTATCGCTATCATTATAAGTGTTTTACCGTCGCTCTGTCTTTCCAATCTTCTATTCTGAGACCCGACCACGAACGAAATCGTACAAGAGATACGTAGCTAACAGCACGACTAGTGGACAGCCGAAACGAGTCGGAAGGTCGAAACGAGCGATGGGACCGACGAACGCAGTTCCAACGAGGAGATACCCGAGACTGAAGAAGATACACATCTTGCAGTTGAACAATCGGGTGTGGTCTTTCTCGATTTCTGTTTCGTTGTTCGAGACCCAGTTAGGCACTTTCTGGTTGATGTCTCGTTTGGCGTCTGTGATGGTAGTCTCGTCGGAGAACTCGTCTTCGAGATACTGGACGCTCGGTCCGCTAGCAATTTCGGTCCGATGGTACGCGAGAACCGCGTAGAGGAATCCTGCCGCCAAGAAAAGAACACTCAAAACGACGTACTCGTTGATGAAAAAGCCGAACTCGACATTGGTCGAAGGACTGAGACTGCGTTTTGCCGCGACGAGAAACGCACCGGAGTACACGCTCAGAATCACGCCAAGGAGACGAATTAGATGGGCCGATTTCTCGTTCAAACCGCGTGATTGCTCTTTCTGTCGGTCGAGAACGTCCGTGTTTAGTTCGTGAAGAAAATCGACGATGTGCTGTTCCCTTTCGGCGGCATCAGTGTCATCGCTCCCCTGCCTGTTCGGCGGCATCCGTTGATAGTCTATATCGACTACAAGAGATTAAAAAGAGTTCGTTATCCAGAAATCCGGACTTCTCTCCTCCTACATTTATATACGAAGCCGGAACAAACCTCGCTCACGGAGAACTACTCGCCGTGGCTACCCCCATCGACGCCTCGATACCCGACCTGCTCAGACTGCTCGTCGTCCCCGTCTTCGGCTGGGCCGCGTGGCGCGACGTGAAGACTCGGCGCGTGCCGAACCGGACGTGGTACCCCCTCGCCCTCCTCGCGGTCGTCCTGTTGGCGGTCGAGGGCTGGCAGGCGTGGACCGGCACGCCCTACGAGACCCGCGCGTTCGCCATCCGAACCGCGGTCAGCCTCGGCTTCGTCGGGCCGCTGGTCGTCGCGTTCTGGTGGTTCCGGGCGTTCGGCGGCGCGGACGCGAAGGCCTTCCTCGTGGTCGCCGCGCTGTTTCCGACGTATCCGACCTACGAGGTCCTGAACTGGGTGGCTCCCCACCAGCAGACCGCAGTCGGCGTGTTCTCGCTGACCATCCTGACGAACACGGTGCTTCTGGGCGCGCTCTATCCGCTGGCCGTCCTGCTCCGGAACGCCGCCACCGGGCGGTTCTCCTCGGTGATGTTCGTCGGCAAGCCCGTCTCGTGGGACGCGGTACCCGACGAACACGGCCGTCTGCTGGAGACGCCCGAGGGCGTGACTCGGAACGGCGTGGACTTAGACGCCCTCCGGATGTACCTCCGGTGGCGCGGCCTGACGCTGGCCGAGTTGCGCAAGGAGGCCGACCACTTCCGAAACCCCGCGACGCTGCCCGCCGACCCGAATCCGCCGGGCGACGGCTCGACTAGTGTCGAGGAGACCCGCGCCGACGGCGGGCAACTCGACCGCCGAGAGACCGTCGGCGAGGCCGACGCCCCCGAAAACGACCCGTGGGGCGCGGCGGCCTTCTTGGACGACATCGACCACGGGGCCTACGGCACGACGCCCGAGGGCTTGCGCGACGGACTGGAGGTCCTCGCTCGGGAGGACGAGGTCTGGGTCTCGCCCGGTATCCCGTTCATCGTTCCGCTGTTCGTCGGAACCGTCGTGGCGCTGACCTACGGGGACTTGCTGTTCGGCGCGATGGGACTAGTGGGGCTTGCGTGAATTGCAGATGATTCGTCTGCGGTGATTGTCGGCCCGCCGCCGCAGTCGAGAAGCCATCTTGGACCGAGACACCACTATACAATTGTTAAATAAATACAAGTTTTTGAGAACCATACACAATTGTTTGTTACGTCCCTCGACTGGGCAATCAATCCCTACCGATGAAAAGAACCGAAGGAGAAGCGCCTACTCCTCTTCGCCCTCCGTTCCGGCCACCATCCCGCTCACGTTGCCGACGTTCATCGCCACCGCCAGCACGACCGCGATGACGAAGACGATGAACGACGAGATGGCGTTCATCTTCGGTGCAGTCCCGTATTTTATCATCGAGAACATCGACGTGGTCAGCACGTCCATCGTGCCGCGGACGAAAAAGGCCCGGATGAAGTCCTCGAACGACCGAATCCACGCGAACAGGAAGCCCGCGCCGATGGCGGGCGCGACGATGGGCATCGTGATGTCGCGGAACACCGTCAGCGGGTCGGCCCCGAGGTCCCGCGCGGCCTCCTCTAAGGACTCGTCGAACGTGTAGAGGCGCGAGGTCACGAGGAGCAACACGAAGGGGTAGCCGTAGACGCTGTGCGTGAGGACGACGGTCCAGAACCCCGGCACGATTTGGATGCCGAACAGCTGGGGCAGGAGCGTCCGGAAGTAGATGAGCAACGCGATGCCCAGCACGACCCCCGGAATCACCATCGGCAGGATGCCGAAGGTCCGGTAGGTCTCCTTGAACGGGAAGGAGAACCGGGCCAGCGCGAAACTCGACAGCACGCCGAGTACCGTGGCGATGCTCGCCGCGATAGTGGCGACTTGGACGCTGTGCCACAGCGAGGTCATGAGCGCGGCGTCGGCGAACGTCGCCCCGTAGTGGGCCAGCGTGAACCCCCGGAAGGGGAAGAACGTGCTGGCGTTCACCGCGAACGAGAGGATGATCATCACCGCGAGCGGAATCCACAGGAACACCAGCAGCGCGCCCGCGACGACGTAGAAACTCCTGCTGAGCAACCGCTCTTTGGTCTCGTGGTCGACGAGGCGGGTCCCCGTGCCGCGCTCGGTCACCGTCCCGGTTCCGGAGTCGGTCTCGTTGCCGGTTTCTGTCGCCATTTCAGACACCTCCGAGGTCTTCGATGCTGACGTAGCGGAAGGCCACCGCGAACGCGACGACGATGCTCAGGACGATGAACATCGACGCGGCACTTCCGTAGCCAATCGCGTAGAGCGAATTGATGCGCTCCTCGATGAGCTGGCCGATCATCAGGACCTTCCCCTGCCCGAGGAACCGAGGCGTGATGAACGCGCCCAGACTCGGCACGAACACGAACAGGCTCCCGCTGATGATGCCCGGCAGGACCAGCGGCAGGATGATGTCCTTCAGCGCGGCTGTCCTCGACGCCCCGAGGTCCCGCGCGGCCTCGATGAGCGAGAAGTCGAGGCCGTCGAGGCTGGCGTACAGCGACAGCAGCATGTACGGGAAGTAGGCGTGGGTCAACCCGATGATGATGGCCGGGACGCCGTAGTTGAACAGGCCGACCGGGCCGTTGACGACGCCGAGGCGCAACAGCGTGCTGTTGATGACGCCGCTCGGGCCGAACATCAGGAACCACGAGTAGGCCCGCACGAGGTACATCGTGAAGAACGGCAACAGCACGAGGAAGATGACGACTTTGAACGTCGTCCCGCCCTTGCGCGCCAGTAGGTACGCCAGCGGGAAGGCAAGCACCAGACACAGCACGGTCGTCACCGCCGCGATGAAGTACGACAGCGCCAGCGACTGGAAGAACGCGGTCTGCCAGAACGGTCCCTCTCCCGCGAACAACTGGTTGTAGTTCTCCACCGTCGGTTCCCAGATAATCTGGTAGGTGAACGTATCGACGCTGGTGAAACTCACCGCGACCATGAACGTCAGGGGCGTGAGCAGCAGGAGGAACAACCAGATGAGCGCGGGTCCGGTCGTAATCCCCAGTCTGCTCGCCCGCGAGGTGAACGCGCCGACGAACCGCTCGCGCGCAGACCGACTGCGCTCGGACGTTTCGGTAGCCACGGCTTACGCGACCTTGATTTCTTCCCAAGCCTCTATCCACGAGCGCTCGTTCTCGACCGCTTTGAACGGGATGAAGCTCTCCAGTTTCGCGGGGTCAACCGACCCGTAGAGTTCGTTTTGCTCCTCGGTCAGGTGCTCTTGAGTCGCCGGATTGACGCTCGGCGAGTAGCCGACCTCCGCCAGCTTCGCGCCCCGTTGCGGCGAGATGTACTCGTTGATGACCTCCCACGCCTTCTGCTTGTTGTTGGAGGCCTTCGAGACGACGGCGGACTCGAACCACGCCAGCGCGCCCTCTTGGGGCACGGCCATCTCGGGCCAGTCGTCGCCGTTGTCCCACATCTCCACGATTTCGTTGCGGCCCGACTGGCCGACGAGGAAGTTGCCCTGTCGGAAGGACTTGATGTAGGTCGGGTCGGCGGCGATGTAGCCCTGAAGCAGGGGCTTTTGGTCTATCATCGTCTGCTTGACCTCCTGAATCTGGTCTTCCGACAGCGTCACGCGCTGGCCCTCGAAGGCGTCGCGCATCCCGAGGTGGAGCGCCGCACCACTCATCGCCTTGAAGTGGTTGTCGTACATGATGATTTCGCCGCTGAGGTCCACCCCCTCGAACTCCTCGTTGAACAGGATTTCGTAGGTCGGTTCGTGTTCGGGAATCTCCCGCGAGTCGTAGGAGTAGCCGTACCAGCCGAACCGAATCGGGACGCCGTACATTTGCCCGTCGCTGGTGAACTGGTTGTCGGCGAACCCTTGGAACGTGTCGTAGATGTTGCTCTGGTGCGTGACCACGTCCTGGTTCACCGGGGCCAGCAGGTCGGCGTTCATCATCTTCGGGACGTAGTTGTTGTTCGGGATAGCGATGTCGTACTGCTGGTACTGTCCCGCGTTCCACGACGAGAACATCTTGGCCGACGACGTGGACTTGGTGATTTTGAGGTTGACGCCGACCGTCTCCTGAATCGGATTGAGGAGTTCGGGGTCGCCGTACTCCTCCCACGTCAGGACGTTGAGCGTCGGGTTCTGTGCCGTGACCTCGCCGACGTAGCCCGACAGGCCGACGAGACTGGCCGCCCCCGCCGCGCCACCGGCCTTGAGGAAAGTACGACGAGAGTTTCCGCTCGTTTCGGTGCGACTGCCGTCCGCGTTTCGTGTCATTTGGTGTCCCCCACCATACCGAGAGTCGAGATTATCAATCATAAACGTTCGTGTCGTTTGCCAGCTTCGCCCGGCGAAATTAGGAGAACGCGGCGCGTACGCTAACCCAGCCAAAACAGTCAATCCACCAACCTTTATCAGGCGGTCAGAAGAAGCGATTAGAGAAATTAAAGCATTTCTTAAAACAATTATAAAGTTGTCTCTAAGACAGTATTCTCGACCGGACCGCCCCGATTGAACGGCCCCATGCCGTTTTATATTGTGATACAGTACCATGCGGTATGGGAGTGGACGGGGAACTGATACGGCTGGACGACGTGCGCAAGGAGTTCGGCGACGTGACCGCGGTCGACGGCATCGACTTCCGCATCGAGCGAGGAGAGTTCTTCTCGCTGGTCGGGCCGTCGGGCTGCGGCAAGACGACGACGCTCCGAATGATTAGCGGCTTCGAGACGCCCACCGACGGCGACGTGGTCATCGACGGGCGGGACATGCAGGGCGTGCCGCCCGACGACCGCGACACGAATCTGGTGTTCCAGCACCTCTCGCTGTTTCCGCACATGAGCGTGGGCGACAACGTCGCCTACGGACTGAAGAAAATCGGCATCGACGGCGACGAGATTCCGGAGGGCCAGTCCGAGTCCGAGTACCGACACCGGAAAGTGAAAGAGTACCTCGAACTCGTCGATTTGGGCGGCTACGAGGACCGCGACCCCACCGAGCTATCGGGCGGCCAGCAACAGCGGGTCGCGCTGGCCCGTGCGCTGGTCAACGAGCCGAGCGTCCTCCTGCTGGACGAACCGCTCTCCTCGCTCGACCGGAAACTCCGCAAGCAGATGCAGGTCGAGTTGCGGAAAATCCACGAGAAGACCCAAGGCGCGTTCTTCTACGTGACCCACGACCAAGAGGTCGCCATGACCCTCAGCGACCGCCTCGCGGTCATGAACGAGGGACAACTCGAGCAGGTCGGAGCGCCCGAGGAGATTTACCGGAATCCAGCCAGCCCCTTCGTCGCGGACTTCATCGGCGACACGAACCTCCTCGACGGCCAAGCTCGCGCCGAGAACGGTCGAACCGTCGTGGAGGTCGGCGGCCGCGAGGGCATCCGCTTCTCGCCGAACGACGGCGTCGGCGAGGGCGACGTGACTGTCTCGCTCCGGCCCGAGGACCTCTCGCTCGCAAACGGCGCGAGCAACGCGAGCGCCGGGACTAGCGCCAATACCTTCGAGGGTGACATCGTGGAGCGGTACTTCCAAGGCGACCAGACCAACTACGTGGTCGAGACCGGCGACGGCCTCGAACTGGAGGTCGTCATGCAGGGACGGAGTACGCCGGTCGAGCGCGGCGAGCGCGCCGCCTTCCGGTTCGAGGACGACGCGCCCGTGGTGTTCGACTGAAAAACGGGCCGGGCTACCGAGAGCGTAATGCGTCGAAGGTGGCAGACTCGGAGTACTTTTGCAGGTCACTTCGGTCAATCGGCTTCGATGCTTCAGTCACCGCCTGCTGAAGTTCCTTCGGCGAAGGCTGTTTCCCCTCTTCTATGATTAAATCACTAAGGATAGATACCAAGGAACTCGTAACGAGAGGGGTGGCGAAACTTGTGCCCGACTGAAACGAAGCGTCCCGTTCCTGAGTGTCTCCGGAAGCACGAATCGCAGGAGCAAGTACGTCTGGTTCGGCATTGACGAACGGTGCGTTCCCGTCCCAAGGAACATCCTTTCTATTGTCCTCACAGTCTTGTCCGTTCTCGCACTTTCGCTGTCCGCAGAACGGTCCGTACAGTTCGTCGCCGTGTATCCAGTACTGGCTACCTTCTGTCGAATCGCTAACGTCGTTCGTACACAGCGAGATGAGTCCGCCGACGCCAATAACCTCGTCGAGGAGTCCGGGGCAGGTAACGGCATCTGCCGTCTTTTCGTTTCCGATGGCTGTGACGATAGTTACGTCGTGTTCTTCGACGGCCCAGCGTGCCTCATCACCGATTCGGCAATGGCCGCCACAATCATATCCATCCTCCTCGTGGTGACAGACTCCAAGTGAGAGGTTAAGAACGTCAACACCGTGTTCGACGGCCGCCGCAATTGCTCGAACGACGTTAGAACGTTTCGCTTTCCCGTGACCCGTATCCGGTTCCTCAGCAATTACTCGATAGAAATTGTAAACTGCCTTCGGCGAGGTGGCGGTCGCGTAATCAAACACGGCGGTCCCGTGACCTGTCGTGTCCGGTTTCTCTGAGGCGACGTAATTTTCACGTCGGTTTATCTTGTACTGCGAGTCCACGTCCGATTCGGTAGGTAGCTGGTAAATCGAGTCTGCAATGCCGACCCTGACGAAATTACCGTCGTTTCGTGACCGTTCTACCTCCATAGAAAGAAGGTGAGACGAGAGAACGGCTTCTTGAAACGAGTATCCCGTTTCGAACCGCGAGGGAATTACGAGTTTCCCGTATCAACACCGTCAGCGTGTGGTCGAACGTCTGTCTCGTTCAGTTCAACCGACTTGAGACCCTCGAACTCACACACCTCGTCAACCCGGTTTTCGGGAACGGAAACCTCCAGAGTGGCACGCCCGATTTGGTCGTGGACAGTACCGCCGAGTTCTCGAATACGCCGTTCAAGCGTGTCGGTCTCGCCGGAAACACCGAGCAACAGTTCAACCTGCGTCTCAGCGGTGCTATCCCGCAGGCTTCGAACTGTATGCTCGATGTAACTAGCCATTTCGCTCGGAGCTACTCCCTAGAGCGTTAAAACCATACCGGAAAATTACAGAATTTACATATTGCCTGAAACCTCTTCGATTCGGATTTAAAGAGTGGCGCTCCGATAAGGCACAAGAGTTGATATTTCGAATCGAAATCCTATTGTCGGTCGCTTCGCACTCGGTGAGTATGGAAACGGTTCGTGCGAGCGACTACCACGACATCGTGCAGACCGGCGAGCCTCGAATCTCCCCCGACGGGGAGCGAGTCGCGTTCGTCCGGAAGGTACCGAGCGGCGACGAAGAGTACGAGGCGACGATTCACGTCGTCCCGGTCGGTGGCGACGAACCCCGGCAGTTCACCGTCGCCGAGGGCGTCGATAGCCAGCCTCGGTGGAGTCCGAGCGGCGACCGCCTCGCGTTCGTCAGCACCCGCGGCGCGGACGACGACCGACCCCAGTTGTGGGTCATGCCGACCGACGGGGGCGAGGCACGGCAGGTGACCGACGTGGTCGGCGGCGTCTCGGGCATCTCGTGGTCGCCCGACGGGACCAGAATCGCGTTCGCCCAGCAGGCCACCGAGGAGGACCGCGAGGAGGAGCGGGACCTCGGTCTCGACGGCGACGAGTACGAACCCGAGGAACCCGACCCGCGGGTCATCGACCGGATGGTCTACCGGGCGGGCCAGCGGTACTTCGACGGGCGGCGCTCGCACGTCTACGTCGTGGACTTGGAGACCGCGACCGGGGAGGACGACGACACCGGCGTCACCCGACTCACCGACGGCGACTACGACTTCGCCGAACCCGAGTGGAGAGACGACTCGACGCTCTACTACAGCGCGCGCCGGACCGACGACCCCGACGACAACATCGTCATCGACATCGCGGAGTACGACCTCGACGCCGACGAGGAGACCGAGGTCGTCACCCAGACCACCGGCTGGATGGCGAGGCTGGCGGCCGCGAGCGACGGCCGACTCGCCTACGCCTACACCCCCGAGGAGAACGCCACGCTCCGCCAGACCGAAATCGAGGTGCTGGACCGCGAGACCGGCGAGGTCACGACCCCGACCGAGAGCCTCGACCGGACCCTCAGCGTCGATATTCCCTTCCAGTGGGGTCCCGACGAGGAGAACCTCTACTTCGTGACCCCCGACGAGGGCGAGTACGCAGTCTGGCGCGCTCCCGGCGACGCCTCCACCGACCCCGAGCGCGTGGTCGGCGACGGCAAAGTCGAGGATATGTCGGTCGGCGACGACGCCATCGCGTTCGTCCGGTCGGAGTGGGACCACCCCGGCGACGTGTTCGTCTCGACGCTCGGCGGTGCCGAGAGTCGGCGGCTCACCCGCGCCAACAGCGACTATCTGGACGACCGCGCAATCTGTCAGCCCGAGGAAATCCGGTTCGAGAACGAGTCGGGCGACGAGATACAGGGCTGGGTGCTGACGCCGCCGGACTTTGAATCGGATGGAGACTATCCCCTCGCGGTCGAAATCCACGGCGGTCCCCACTCGATGTGGACCACCAGCGGGACGATGTGGCACGAGTTCCAACTGCTCGCGGCGCGGGGCTACGTCGTCTTCTGGTCGAACCCCCGCGGTTCGACCGGCTACGGCGAGGAGTTCATGGCCGAACTCGGCGGCGGCCAGTGGGGTCCGCCAGCCTACGAGGACGTGATGGCCGGAGTGGACGAGGTTGCGAGTCGGGACTACGTGGACGAGGACAACATGTTCGTCACGGGCGGGAGCTACGGCGGCTACATGACGATGTGGACCGTCGGGCACACCGACCGGTTCGAGGGCGCGGTCAGCCAGCGCGGCGTCTACGAACTCAACAGCTTCTACGGTTCGACCGACGCCTTCAAACTCGTCGAGTGGGACTTCGACGCCACCCCGTGGGAGGACTCGGAGTTCCTCTGGGAACAGTCCCCGACCGCCTACGCAGACCAGGTCGAGACCCCGACGCTCCTCGTCCACGCCGACGAGGACTACCGCGTCCCGGTGAACAACGCCGAGATGCTCTACCTAATGTTGAAGAAAAACGACGTGGAGACCCGACTGGTTCGGTACCCCCGCGAGGGCCACGAACTGTCCAGAAGCGGCGAACCCGGTCACGTCGTGGACCGCCTCGAACGCATCGTGCGCTGGTTCGACGGCTACTCGGACCACCACGACGCGCCGAAGGCCCTCGAACGCGGCGACGAAGGGCTGTCGGCCGCTGAGGAAGACGACGAAGGGGACGAGGAAGGCGACGAAGACGAAAGCGGGGAAGACGAGTAACGGACGGAGACGATGAGTAGCGAGGAGATTTAAAAACTCGGCGCGCGCGAGCAACGCGCGCGAGGGAGTCGGCCGTCGGAGGCGGCCGACGAGGTTGGGGAGGCGTGAGGCTGTCGCGGGGCGGTGCGGGAGACTCCCGTGTTCAAGCCTGAAGCTAGCTTCTCTGAACAGACTACTTCAGAACCATCGAACGAAACGAGTCGGCCTGCTCCGGTCAACCTCCCTCTCACGTGGTCACTTTTCGCACACAAAGGTCGGCTTCGGTAGCGACTCTCACGACCAACAACCCGGAGCCGTCTTGCGTTCTTGTACCCGAAACGAGGGGGTTGCGGTCGCGGCGATACGAACCGATACGGACGACTTCCCGGAGCTATGGACCGCGATAGGGGTGCCTTTCGTCAGCAGACCCTGCACAGATAATCGCCCGCAGGCTCGGCGTTCTCCAGTCGATACGGAGGGGTTCGTCAGTCCACGATGATTTCGGACTCGCCGTCGTCGATGACCTCCCGACCCTCGTCCTCGGGTTGCATCTCGGTCTCGTAGCGGTCTATCCAGTCGGCGAAGCACTCGGGACAGAGCCGCTGGCTGTCGATCTGCGAGCGGTCCACGGTCAGGCGAATCGTGCGGGCCAGCGCGTCCGACACGGGGTCCCGGCAGTCGTCGCAGGGTTCGGTCTCCTCGGCGTCGGTCATGGTTCGGCGTGCGTAGCGAGGCTACATAGATTTTGGTTGTCGATTCGGCGTTTAGTCGGATTTCTGGATTTGCGCGTAGAGTCGGGGTATCTGGGGTCTGCAATGTAGTAGTTCTCCTTAGGAAATTATATTCAATGTTTAAGAATTATAATTATGGTTGAGGCGTTCGAGAGGTGGATTAGACACGAGAGGAGGTCGGTTGCCTCGTCGCTCCCGCGCTGAACTCGAACGTCGCGCCGGTCTCGGCGGCAGTCGCCACGATGTGGTTCGAGCGAGACGAAAATTCGCGGAATTCGTCAGGACGGAGTGGAATCAAGTCGAGCGCCGGATACTCGTCGTGGTTCCAATCCCAGTCCCAGTAGTAGCGCCGTGCGTACACGTCGTCCTCCTCGAAATTGGGACTTACGACGACGACATCCGCGTCGCTTGACGGCGATGGGTCGCCACTCGCGTAAGAGCCAAATACGACAACTGTGGTCGGTTCGATGCCATTCTGGCGACCGATGCGGGCGACCTCGCTAGCGATTTCGCTGGCGGAAGGGAGTTCTTCTCGGCGGTCGTTCGGCCCGCGGTCCACACCGGTACTCATCGGAAATACTGTTCGTCGGCCCAGTTCTTCAGTTCTTCGACTGACTGATTGACATCCTCCCCCGGCTAAAGCCGGAGGAATCCCGAGCGTTGGGATATTACGGTTTGCAGACTCCCTGTTCTCTCGGTGTGAACCGTCCGCTCTCGCGGTCGAACAGGACGACTCCGGGCTGTGCCAACCAGCCGTTACTCATATCCCCCGTCGGGGGACTCTGAGTCATCTTTCTGCGAATGTTCACCGCACCGTTCACGTCTGCGTTCATCGTTGTTTCGCACGACGAACAGACGTACAGCCCACGCTCCACGCGGTTCGCATCTCGAATCTGCCCGCAACACGAACACGTCTTCGACGTGTTCTCCTCGTCTACCCGGTCAACGAGGATTCCGTATTCCTCGGCCTTATATTCAAGGAGACGGACGAATCGGTCGAACTCCCAGCTGTGGAGTTTCTTGTTCCCCGACGTACCCCAGTTCCGAGACTCGCCGTTCTCATCCTCGCGGATGTCGCTAAGGTCGCCAACTGCTATCTTCTCCACACCTTCTTCGACACACCGTTGAACAATGTGTTTCGAGAGCGTATGGAGGAAGTGGTCTTTGCGTCGGGAGAGTTTCCGACGAGCCTTCAACGCCTGCTTCGATGGCCCGTTCGCGCCTTCGGTCTGGTACTCCTCGCGGGTGAAGTAGTGCTTGTCTTCTTTCAGCGTGTTCCCCGGATACAACTCCGAGGGGCCGTCCTCGTAG
Organism: Halorussus ruber; assembly: GCF_004765785.1. Classification (GTDB taxonomy): domain Archaea; phylum Halobacteriota; class Halobacteria; order Halobacteriales; family Haladaptataceae; genus Halorussus; species Halorussus ruber. The sequence continues at coordinate 332,153 of NZ_ML219768.1, forward strand.
TCGATGGCGAGGTAGTTGCTGATGCCGAGGTCGATGCCCGCCGTGTTGTCGCCGGGTGCGTCCTCGACGGGAATCTGTTTCTTGCAGACGAGGTGGAGTTCCCATTCGTCGCCGTTCCAGACACCACGCACCTGCTGGATGTTCTCGACTTCTACGTCGGGGCGGGTTTCGTATTCCGCGAGGATGAAGTCAGACCGTCCGTCTTTCAGGTTGAACCCTTTCGAGAGGCGGAGTTGACCGTGCTTGTCGTCGTGCTTGATGCCTTTCTGTTTCCACGTCACGGTGGAACGTGGGTGGTCGTCGCCACGTTTCCGGTAGCCCGGTGGGTTGTTGCCGTCGTCGGAGTTGTACCAGCCGGTGAACGCTTCAGCAAGTTCTTCGAGAACTCGCTGACTTGACTGAGAATGCAGGTCACTATAGCGTTCGTGGTCTTTCAACTCCGACTTCAATTCGGCTTCGTCGGGTATCTCACCATCTTCATCCCATCGGCCTTGGATATAGTAGCGTCCGACGTTCCACAGTTTCGAGGCGGAGAACCCGCACTGGTCGAAGTCGTCACGAACCTGCTGGTGGTTCGTGATACGTGCGACGTAGGTGCGGGTTGTCTCCAGCATCGTACTGTCTTCATAACTATTTATGAAATAGAGGATATTAAAGGCTGTGTTCGGCGTGGAATATCCAGCCCTGTTAGTGTCGGTGGAATGTGTCACTGAGTGACGGCGCGTATCCACGGCCTGAAGGCCGTGGTATTGCGCCTACTCCGCGTATAACGTCTTCTGAAGACTTCTTTCGGGCGTAGTCTAAGTCGTCGGGGTATCGCCGGTCATAGACGGCATACAGGTACGAGAGAAGTTGCCGTTTGTCGCTCGGAAAACGCGGGATGTCCCGTGCAAGTTGTGTCGTATCGTGGATTTCCGCAGGTGTGGTTCCTTTCGTGACTAGAATCGCCTTCAGTAGTGATTCTACGGCCAAATGACACTCTTTTAATTTCTTCTGGGGTTGGCTGTTATCCCGTGCTGACTGAATATCGCGCTCGTACTTTGCCAGCCACTCGTCAACTGAGGCCATCGAGCGTAGATAGCCAATATAGTCTAATACGACTTTCGGCAGACACATCTGCAACCGGAGGTTGAGGATATACTGAATTCAAAACCTGACAGTAAGGACTTAAATTGACTCTCAGCGGCCGAACGCTTTTGCTCGCGGACGGTGTGCAACGACCAATGGGGACCGAGGAGTCCTGTATCGCCGTCGCGGTCGGAAACCCGGACAACGCAGAGCAGTTGACCCGGACCGCGGTGGACGTGGCCCGCGACAGAGGCGGCGAGGTCTTCGTGGTCGGCGTCGTCGTCACGCCGCAGGAGTCGCCGCTCGCGCTGTTCACCGACGAGGTCATCACCCGCGAGTTCGGCGGCGAGCGCCGGGCCGTCCTCGACCGGGCGATAGAAGTCGCCTCCGGCACGGGTGTCCCCGTGTCGGGGCGACTGTTCGTGGCCTCTTCGCCAGCTCGGGGCGTCCTCCACGCCGTTCGCGAGCGAGGGTGCGACGGGGTGGTGGTCGGGTGGGAGGACCGGACCCGCGAGTCCGCAGTTCTCGGAAGCAACGTGGACCGCATCGTGCGCCGGGCCGACTGCGACGTGCTGGTCGAGAAAATCGGAGCAGTCGCCGACGGCGTGGAGGCGGTCCTCCTGCCGGTCGCCGAGAGCCGACACACGAAACTCGCGGCGTCTGTCGCGCGAGCCATCGCGGCCAGCAACGACGCCCGCGTGGACTTGCTCCGGGTCGTGGAGTCCCAGAGCGCAGAGTCGGAATCGGCGGCCCGCGACCTGCTCTCGGAGACGGCCGACCACCTCGCGGGCGTCCCGGTCGAGACCGAGGTCCGGACGGGCGAGGTGGCCGACGAAATCGTCGCGGCCTCGCGGTCCCGAGACGTGACGGTCCTCGGCGCGACCCGGACCGGCGCGATTCGGCGGCGCGTGGTCGGCTCGACTCCTCGGGCGGTGGGCCAGCGCGCGGAGGGGACCGTGATTATGGCGAAGAAGGGCGACGGGTCGATGCTCTCGCGGGTGTTTCGGTTGTAGGTCGTGCAAAACCATTTTATCGAGCAGACGTTATTGGGTGCTGATGGGAAATACTGTCCGGAAGTTTTCGTCTCTCGGGGCTCGTGAACCCTGTAACAACGAGAAAGAAGAACAGCAAAAGCTTGGAGATTCGCTTGACAGTATCGAGACCGAAGAGGGGCTTGGAGACCGACTCACGGGGATGTTTGAAGAAGTAGATGTAGATTCGGTTGAAGCAGTCCGTGAGTTGCGAGAGGACACATGAGTAGACGACTTTTCCTCGACACCAACGTCTTCATCGCCTCGATTACTAAAGAATCGGAGAGAGTAGAAGTAGCCAAGAAGCTCCTAAATTCCGACTACGAGTTTTACACATCTTTGTTGAATTTATTAGAGCTACGAACGGTACTTGCGAAGAAGAAACGGCTAGAACGGGGCCAAGTCGAAAAAGCGATAGAGCGAATTTCCGAGGAAGTAGAGATTATTTGTCCACGAAACGTCTGACGTTCTTGCAACGAATCAACTCCAGCAGGAGACCCTTCTCTATCCGATGGATTGTCTCATTCTTGCCGCAGCCAAGGACGCTAATGCCGAGTTAGTCACCTTCGACGGAGAAATGCTTGAAAACGGGGCTACGTCGCCATCTGAAATTCTCGACAGAGAATAGTTATTGCGTCCGGAAGGCCCGGTCGCCAGCGTCGCCGAGGCCGGGGACGATGAAGCCCTCGTCGTTGAGTTCGTCGTCGATGGAGACCGTCAGGAGGTCGGCCTCGTCGAACTCGTCGCCGACGCGGAGGAGGCCCTCGGGCGCGCTGACCGCCGAGAGGACGAACAGGTCCTCGGGGTTCGGTTGCTCGTTCAGCACCTCGTCGAGGACCGCGCACATGGTCGAACCGGTGGCGAGCATGGGGTCGGCCACGATGACCGTGTCCTTCTCTCGAATCTCGGGGAGTTTCACGTAGTCGATGGTGATGGGGAAGCTCCCGTCCTCGCCGCGGCCAGCCTCCTCGTCGCGGCCCGCGCTGATGACGCCCTGCTTGGCGCGGGGGAAGGCCTTGAGCAGGCCCTCCACGAAGGGGGTCGCGGCCCGGAGGACGTTGATGATGACCACGTCGTCAAGTCCTTTGACGCGCTGGCCGGTCGTCTCGGTCAACGGCGTCTCGATGGAGACGTACTCGGTCTCCATCGCGCCGTCGATAATCTCGTAGCCGCAGATGCGGCCGAGCTTGACGAGGCCCTTCCGGAACCCGACTTGTTCGGTCTCGACGTCCCGAAGCTTCGAGAGGGTGTCCTGTGCCAAGGCGTGCGTGAGGAGTTTGGCGTCCCCGCGGTCCTCGATGGTCATGTCTTATCCGTACTCGGGGCGCGCGAGGGCTTATCTTTTAATATGACCGGCCAGACCGAGAGTCAGACCCACGGGCCAGCGTGCCAGTTTCAACCCGAGGACGCCGCCGAACAGCAGCCAGTGGGACGCGTCGGCGAGGACGTGGCCCAGAAAGTCCTCGGTCGGGTCCACCTTGTCCCAGTCATCTACCCACGCCTTTAGCCGTGGGCTTGAGCGTGGGACTCCTCTTCTGACGACAACGTGTCGTAGGCGGTGTAATCGCCGTTCAGGGTCACTGTCCCGCTCTTGAGGGCGAGATGACCGTCGCCCAACCCCGAGGGACGTTTGCCCTCGGGTAAAGAGAGTAATCGCTTCCCAATGTTCTTCGACGCGTTGTAGTCGCCGTCTACCTCGTATCTGCACTCGTTACACTCGAACAACCCTTCTAAATTGCGGTTTGTGCTAGATTGGTGTCCGCACTTCGAGCAGGTCTGCGATGAGAAGGCGGGATGTACGTCTTCGACGCGAATCCCGTACTCGGTGGCTTTCCACCGAATCATCTCCTGCAATTCGCGGAATGCCCACTGGTGCATCTGAGTTTCAGTTGGTCGTCGTAGGCATCCATTCGCTCGCGGATACGTGTCAGGTCTTCGACGGCGATATGCGAACAGTCGTACCTGCGGGCTTCTTCCACGATGGGCAGACGAGCGTCTGCCGTGGAAAATCGACGGTAGAATCAACGAGTCACGAGATGCGTCACGACCATCAGGAGACCGGCGAGGAGCGCGACGTTCTGCAACCCGAAGGTCACCATGTCGATGAACGCCAGCCCCCAAATCACGAGAGCCGCGAACGCCGTCGAGAGAACCAGATTCATCACGAACAGCACGCGGGGGTCGCCCTGCGAGTTCGCCATGCCGGGCAGTCTCGGCCACAGCGACTTATCTCTTCCCCGACAGAGGCCAGCAGAGCGAAGGGTACGGAGCGCGAACAGCCGATATGCGACCGGTGAATAGACGCGGGACGCCGGTTGACCCGGTTCCCTTTCTGGTCGTCGCGGCGGCGGGGTTCCTCGGCTGTTACAGTTGCGGCCCGATTTACCTGATGGAGTTCGGCGTCGGACTGCCGAGCGCGCTCGCGGTCACGACGCTGGTATTTTTCGCCACGACCGTCCTCGCCTACTACCGGTTCGTCTGGACCGCGCGCCCGGACCTGCGGTCGGAGATTCCGGCGGGCCTCCGCCTGCGGCGCATCGTACTGGCCGGACTGGCGATCGGCGGACTGTTCGTCCTGCTGTCGCTTCCGCTCTACTGAGCGAAACACTTTCCTCGCGGGTTGCGTACTGCCACCAATGCGCGAGGTCGAGGTCTCGGCGTTCGTGCCCGCGTCACCCGTAACCGTGGAGCGCGCGCTCACGCCGACGGCAGTGGTCGAGTACGAGGGAAGTTTCGAGGTACGGGACGTGACCGACCGCGACGACGGGACGACCGTGACCGTCGGAGCGAGAGGACTGACGATGCGCCTCGACTTCGAGGAGCGCGAGGACGGCCTGTGCTACCGCCAGCGAGGCGAGGAGGGTCCCTTCGAGGCGATGGAGACCGAGTTTTCGGTCGCGGCCGAGGAGGGCGGGAGCAGGGTCACGGCCTCCTCGCGGGTGAGCCTCGGCCTGCCGGTGTCGGCACTCTCGGACCGCGTCGCGGCGTGGAAGCGCCGGGGCGAACTCCGCCGGGCGCTCGACGCGCTGGCCGAGGACGTGTGAGGCGGCGGAGGTGTCGAGTTTCCGGTAATCGGTCGTGCAGGCGCTGTTCACGACCGGCACGGGTTTTATACGCTGAATAGGCGCAATACCACGGCGTGTAGGCCGTGGATACGCGCCGTCACTAAGTGATACGTTCCACCGACAAGAGCCGAGTCCGAATTTCCAGTCTATACTTTCAAGTGGGAAGAATCGCTATAGAGGAGCAAGGTCAGGTCGGAACGGAGCGGATTCCGAACGACCGTCGGAGGCGGCCTGCCCGCCCACGTAACGAGGTCGTTCGAGACGGCTTCGCCGTCTCGTGATGACGAAAATCTCCGATTTTCGAACCACAGTATCCGAAATACCGACGCGGTGAACGTGAATCCTCGAAGGGTTCGTCTCCGTGCCCGTCGGTTGAGCAAGCCGACGATACCTCCGAGTCCGGAGACGTGTCAGCGACTCCCTGCTGGCACAAACAACAGCTGGGAGTCAACGACACCGAGGAGAGGAGTAACGGCCATTTGGCATGGCCAGACAGCCACCGACCACGATGGCAGGGTTAGATGCCGACTCCCGTGAAGTGGCGGCGTCCCTGGTTGCAGACCTGAAATTCCCACCGCTCGGGATTCCTCCGCGTTCACGCGGAGGAGGATGTCAATGTATAGGCGTTTTAAAGAAGGGAGAGTACAGGAAGGCCAAAAGCTAGCTACTGCCGAAGCCTCGGCGTCACCGCAACCGCTCCGCACCGCTCCGCGTCTCGCAAGCCTCAGTCGTCGCTCCCTTCGGTCGCTCCTCCTTTCGCTACTCATCCACCGGCGGACAAACCGCGTCCTCCGAGCCTTCGGCTTCGCCGAAGACCTCGCACGCCGATGGCGCGGCCACTCCGGGCCGCGCCAGCGCGCGCCGAAGAGAAATATTCCCACTTCGGATTGGAAATCCACACTTCCAGAGCGGTACGTCCGAAAAACGGCGTCCGGGTTGCGCCCAGCGGCAACCTTTTATCGGCGGGGGGACTGTATGGGAAATGATGACACTTGCCGACCGAATCGAATCCTACCGCGAACTCCTCGAGGAGTGGTTGCACGGCCTCTATCACGGGATGGTAGAGCATCCGGCCTACGAGCTCATCGAGCAGGAGGCAGAGGACTCCGAGGACGCCTTCATGTTCGCGTGCTTCTCCGATGCGTTCGGTATCCCGAGTCCCGTCTCCTACTACACCGCCGAACTGTTGCCCTACCTCGGCGAGGAGTTCCAGCACTGGGAGCGCCGGATGTGGGACCGCGAGTCGATGCTCGAACGCAAGGGCCACCAATATCACTTCTAACATGAACAAGTTCGTCTTCTTCGGCGGCAAGGGCGGCGTCGGCAAGACCACCGTCTCGTGCGCCTACGGCTTGAAATGCGCCCGAGAGGGCCTGAAGACGCTGGTCGTCTCGACCGACCCGGCACACAGCACCTCCGACGTGTTCGACCAGCAGTTCGGCGACGACCCCGAGCGAGTCGAGGCCTACGAGAACCTCTGGGCGATGGAACTCGACCCCGACGAGGAGGTCCAGCGCCACATGATGGAAATCAAGCGGACCATGAGCGACCAGGTGAGTCCCGCCATCGTCAACGAGATCGACCGCCAAATCGAGTTGGCTCACCGGACGCCCGGTGCCCACGAAGCTGCGCTGTTCGACCGCTTTATCGACGTGATGCGCGAGGCGTCGGCAGACGCCTCGGAACGAGCGAGCGGGGAGGGACGACCCGCGAGCAACTCCGAGGAGTACGACCGCGTGGTCTTCGACACTTCGCCGACCGGCGGGACGCTCCGCCTGCTGTCGCTGCCGGACTTCCTCGAAGGCTGGATAGAGCGTCTGCTGGAGAAGCGCGAGCAGAGCCTCGACCTCTACGAGAAGGCGGCCATCGGCAAGCGCGAACCCCGCCAGACGATAGAGCAGGACCCCATCATCGCCCGACTGGTCGAGCGCAAGGAGATGTTCGAGTTCGCGGGCGAGACCCTGACCAACGACGCCACCTTCTTCCTCGTCCTCAACCCCGACGAACTCTCGATTCGGGAGACCAGTCGCGCAATCGAGGACCTGGACGAGTACGACCTCAACGTCGCGGGACTCGTGATTAACAAAATCGCGCCCGAACCCGACGAGGGCGAGGAGGGAACCGGCGCGACCTACCTCCGCGAGCGCCACCGGACCGAACAGGACCGCATCCGGCGCATCGAGGAGAAGTTCGCGGAACCGGTCGTGGCCCGCATCGTCCAGCGCGTCGAGGAGGTGAAAGGCGACCTGCTGGAGGAAGTCGCGGCCGAGTTGGACATCGAAGTTGCACCGGATTCTCCTCGGCCCTGAGCGAGCCGGGCCTTCGCCACGACACCCGCCGAACCCGAAACATTCAGATATCCATCAATATATTACTTCCTTCATTTTTGGCTCCGGGAAGGTGTGTTATATCGTTCTCAGCGTGTCTACTAAGGATAATAAACATACATTATAAGCAAAAATAGGAACAATCTTTAAGTCGCTGTTTTCCGTTTCCCTGAAATGAGGTCTCATACCATGGTGCAAGTAATCTGGCTGGTGGTCGCGGTACTCGTCCTGTTTAGCGCGGGGTATCTGGGATACTCCAGATACCTCTCCCAGTTCGTAGAACTGGACGAGGACCGAACCACACCAGCACACAAGTACGACGACGGGCAAGAGTACGTCCCGTCGAAGAAGCCGGTACTGTTGGGGCATCACTATTCGAGTATCGCGGGCGGGGCACCTATCGTGGGACCCATCACCGCCGCGGTCTGGTGGGGATGGGTCCCGGCGTTCCTCTGGGTCGCCATCGGCAACCCGCTTTTCGGGAGCGTCCACGACTTCATGTCGCTGACCTCCAGCGTCCGCCACGAGGGCAAGTCGATAGGCTACATCATCGGCGAGTACGTCGGCGAGCGCGGCAAGAACATGATTCTGTGGTTCGCCTTCCTGACCATCATCCTCGTGGTCGGGGTGTTCGCGCTGGTGGTGGCGCTGGTGTTCACCGCCTACCCGCAGACGGCGACCGCAAGCACCGTCTACATCCTGCTGGCGCTGGTATTCGGGGTCTACCTCTACCAACTCGACCTCCCCTTCCTGCCGGGGACCGTGACGTTCGTCGCCGCGGTGTTCGCGGGCGTCTGGGTCGGCGTCGAGTACCCCATCGCGCTGACCGCCGACGCGGGGTCGTTCGCTCCTTACCCCGAGGGAACCATCGTCCTGCTCAACAGCAACCCGCTCCCGGTGGTTCTCGGAAGCGGGAACCTCGCAATGTGGATTCCGGTCGTGATGGTGTACGGCTTCATCGCCAGCGTGCTTCCCGTGTGGGTCCTGCTCCAGCCGCGGGACTTCCTCACGTCGAGTCTGCTCTACACGGGCGTCGGTGCCGTCCTGCTGGGCGTCATCGTCGGCACGTTCACGGGCGCTGGCGAGACGTTCGCCATCCAGATGGAGGCCTACAAGGGCTTCTTCGGCGACCCGCAGTTCACTACCGCGCCGCTGTTCCCCATCCTGTTCGTGACCATCGCGTGCGGGACGATCAGCGGGTTCCACTCGCTGGTCTCGTCGGGGACGACGGCCAAGCAACTCGACAAGGAGACCGACGCCAGACTCATCGGCTACGGCGGGATGCTCGGCGAGGGCCTGCTGGCGACCGTCGCGCTGGTCACGGTGTCGCTGGCCGCACAGACTCCCGCCGGAAGCGGCATCGGCCTCGCGCTCCCCAACTTCGCGGCGGGCGGCGGCATCGTCATCAACACCGCCTTCGGCATCGGCGAGACCATCGCCGCGACGTTCATGGGCCTCGTGCTGGTGAGCTTCCTGCTCACGAGTACGGACACCGCGGTCCGCCTCGGTCGGTACATGATGGAGGAGATCGTCGGCACCCCCGAGACGCAGGTCGAGGAGGCCGCCGCGAACCGGTACGTCGCCGCGGGCATCCAGATTCTCCCGGCGTACCTGCTGGTTGCGACCGGTAGCTGGGCCGACCTCTGGCCGCTGTTCGGCGGCGCGAACCAGACGCTGGCGGCGCTCGCGCTGCTGGTCGCCACGCTCTGGCTGGCCAACTGGGACGACAGCAAGCAGTTGCTCAGCACGGGCGTCCCGATGGCCATCATGTTCTCGATGACGACGCTGGCGTTGCTCTATCTGGCGTTCTGGCAGAACCTGAACAACAAACTTCTGAACTCCGAGTGGATGGCGGAGGCCGGGACACTCGACTTGGTGGCCACCGTCCTCCAGATAGCAATCGCGCTCGTGTTGGTCTACATGGCCGTCTCGCTGGTCAGGATGGGCTACACCAACATCAAGAAGGTGAGAGGCGGCGAGACGGTCGCCGCGGACGGCGGGGAGGTGGGAGACGACTGAGGCGGTCGAGAAAGTCAGCGACAGGGCGCTAAATCTGGAACCGACGCGCGATTAACCTGAGCAGTCCAGGTCGCTCTTTTTCGATGGGGTCCCACAACCGGAAGGCCTCCTCGACGGTCGCCTCCTGACTCGCCACGATGTCGTCCTCGTCGGGCGCGACTGCGACCAGATTGATTTCGTAGTGGCCGTAGTAGCCGTACTTCAGCATGGTGCGGTCGCGGAAGTCGGCGACGAACTCGCGCAGGTCCGCCGAAATCGTGGGGACGACGAGGACGAAGGTGAAGTCGGTGCTGTAGTGTTCTTCGTCGGCCTCGATCCACTCGTCGGCGAGGTCGTGGCCGAGTTCGACCAGTCGCTCGGCGTCGGCGACGCTCGCGCCGCCGGTCCGCCGGACGAACAGGTGTTCCTGCTGGTCGTGGTGGCCGAACGAGAGCGCGGGGTGGAAGAAGTGCTTCTCGCTGTGGACGACCAACTGGCCGTAGAGGGTGAACGCCTCGCCGCGGACCGTCCGGTCCTTTTCGAGGTCGAAGTTGTGCATCAGGCGGTCGCTCACCCGGTCTACGTACTCGTCGTCCCAGTCCGGTACGTCGGGCGCTTGGTCGTCAGCGATTTCGGCCTCGGCGGTCGTCTCGGTCTGCGCTGGCGAGTCGTTCGAGTCGGGGGTCGAGTCACTCATGGGTAGGGGTATGGAGCGTCGTCGGTGGTTGGTTCGCCGAGCGTTCGCGCTCGGTGGTCTCCTCGGCGGTTCCGACGCGGTGTTTCACGTGTGACCACAGCACACGGTGGGTTAAATACTCTCGGACGATTTGGCCGTCCGAACGTGGTCGTGGGGGGGGGGGGGGGGGGCCCCCCCCCCCCCCCCCCCCCCCCCCCCACAAAAGGGGGAATTTGGGGGGGTTTATTTTTTTTTTG
>NZ_ML219768.1:342584-443770 GCF_004765785.1 Halorussus ruber
CCACTGGGTGGTTAAACCCCGCCCGGCCTTTGTGCCCCCCCTACGGGGGTGGGGGGGGGCGCCCGCGCCCCCCCCCCACCTCCGGAAGACCAAACTTTCTGAATCTTTAGAGTTGGATATTATTTCTTTAGTGATTGTTTTCATTTCTCTAGACCGGTCGGCACCGAAACCTGCTACGTCGAGATTTCGGGTCGCGTTTCAGGAGCCGAACTCACGACCGCCGAAACCTTATTATTCCACACGCCCAACCACCGTGCAAGTGGTCCGCATGGACGACAAACGAACCGAAGCGTGCGGCCGGTGTTCGATGAGTTCCGTCGTGGCGATGACGGCCGACGAGGAGGCCGGTGACCGACCGGGCCGGAACCCCTTCGACGGACCCCGAATCGAGGTCCCCGAGGAGGAACTCCGAAAGGCGAGCGCACCCCAAGTCTGGCTCGGCCGCGTCAAGCGCAGACTGGACGAGGTGGCGACGCGCTTGACGTACGGTCGCTAGGCGCAAAACGCACCGGTATCCGACAAGCGTATATCACCCCGCAACTAGGACCAACACTAATGGAAGAGAGCGTTTCGGGCTTCAAGCTCCGCGGCACGTGGGGCGACATCGTCGAACACGGCGAGCGCATCACAGAGGCCCTCCGCGAGGCGGGAGCGTCCGGCGACGCATACGACCAGTGGGAGGAGTGGCGACCCAAGCACCACGAGCGACTCGGCGAGGACGTCTCCGAGAAGACCGCCGAACAGGCCTCGATAGACGAGGGCAAGGGCGAACAGAAGGGCAAAGCGCCCGACGACGACCTCAAGACCGCGGGCGAGAAAATCAGCGAGTCCTACGAGAAACTAGAGGACGAGGAGACCGACGAGGCGCTGGACAAGTGGCAGGACTCGGTGAGTTACGTCGCCCGCGCCGCCGACTCGGCGAGTCGGAAGGCCCTCCGGAAGGTAGAGGACACCGTCTACCAGAAGGTGATGACCCGCCTCGCGCCCTACTACTTCGACAACGACCTCATCAGCGCCAACGTCCAACAGGTCGGGCGAGGCGACGGCGAGGAGAAGTTCGTCTTCGAGGTCAACGTCAACGACGACGACCTCAAAGAGAAGGTCAGCCAGAAACTCGCCGACTACGAGGACGAGGTCAACCGCTGGCACGTCGCCACCGAGAAGCGCACCGACACCGCCGAGGCCGCCGAGGGCGTCGAAGCGCCCCGCGAGCCGGAGGAGCCCCACTCGAAGACGACCTGAAATCGGCGCTCGAATCGGAAAACGAGTGGCTCGAAGCCGGTAGACTATTTTACCGTCGGCGATAGGTTCCGCTATGGTCGGGAGTGGCGTCGTGACGTTGGTCGTGGCAGCTATCGCCAGTCTGTTCATGGCGTGGGCCATCGGCGCGGGGTCCTCGGGTTCGACGCCCTACGCGCCGGCAGTCGGCGCGAACGCAATTTCGGTGATGCGGGCGGGGTTCTTCGTCGGCCTACTGGGATTTCTGGGCGCGGTCATGCAGGGCGCGAACGTCTCGGAAGCGGTCGGCAAGGAACTCATCGTGGGCGTCCAGTTGACCGCCGTCGCGGCGACGACCGGACTCATCGTCGCGGCCCTGCTGGTCGCTATCGGCGTCTTCACGGGCTATCCCATCGCCACGGCGTTCACCGTCACCGGGGCCATCGTCGGCGTCGGACTGGCGATGGGCGGGGACCCCGCGTGGGCGAAATATCAGCAAATCTCGACGCTCTGGGTACTGACGCCCTTCGTCGGGAGTTTCATCGCCTACACGACCGCGAAACTCCTCCGGTCCGAGCGCACCGCCGAGGAGAACGTCATCCCCCTGCTCGGCGCGCTCGTCGGTCTCATCATCGCTAACGTCAAGTTCGTCCTGCTGGGGCCGCCGGACGTGAGCCAGTCGGTCGCCGAGACCGCAGGGAAGACGCTGGCTCTCCCTCCGTTCGCTGGCTTCGAGACGGGCACCGTCGTCGTCTCGCTCGCCATCGCAGGGGCCATCGCGGCCCTGCTGGCGTGGGACGTGCGCCGGGATTTGGCCGCCGGACAGCGCCACTTCCTCATCGCCTTGGGGAGCCTCGTCGCCTTCTCTGCGGGCGGGTCGCAAGTCGGCCTCGCCATCGGTCCTCTCGTCCCCCTCCTCGACCCCTTCGAGATTCCGCTCGTGCCGGTCCTCGTCGGCGGGGGTATCGGCCTGCTCGCCGGGTCGTGGACCGGCGCGCCGCGGATGATCAAGGCCCTCGCGCAGGACTACTCGGCGCTCGGTCCCCGGCGCTCCATCGCGGCGCTCATCCCCTCGTTCGCCATCGCCCAGACCGCGGTCTTCTTCGGCATCCCGGTCTCGTTCAACGAAATCATCGTGAGCGCGATCGTGGGAAGCGGCTACGCCGCGGAGGGCGGCGGCGTGAGCAGGAAGAAGATGGGCTACACCGTGCTGGCGTGGTTGGGGTCGCTCGTACTGGCGACTGGATTGAGCTACGGCGTGTTCACGCTCATCGAAATGGTCGGATGAAAGTCGGAGTCCCGTAGGTCGAACTACCAGCGCACGAAGGTTTTTGACCGAGAACGGGACGAACCAATCGTGATGGCAGATGGTGAACCAGCGTGTCGAGACGTAGCCGACGACGAGAGCAGAAAGTCTGACGTTGCAGTACTTCGGTCGGGGCGCGAAGAGGCACGAGTCGTCCTCAACCACCAGTTAGACGCTCTCAGTGACTTACATACGAAGGCGGTGCGAACAGTCCGTATTACCGGAGTCGTCCTCGGTCTTGTTCTCTCGGCCGCGACACTACCCGGTGCGAGACGATTCGCTAACGGTTTCACCCTCGCTGGGGTCGGAGCCTTAGCAGTGACTCTTCTCACCGGACTCGTCGCCTACAGTGCTTCTGACCCGAAAGTCGGCATCGGCCCCCAGTACCTCTCGAACATCAGAACTGGGAACTATGGCGAAGAGGAGTGGTTCGATGCCTTGGTGAGCGGATACGAGAACTGGATAGAAGAGATGGAAGAACTGAACGACGGAAACGCTCGGATGCTCACAGTCACTCAACTCTGTCTCGGAGTGGCCGTCATGTTGCTAGCTACCGGTGTTCTTGTCGAACTCCTTATTTGAACGTGAGCGTTTTTAACTACGGGAGTAATATAGACTACTATGACTAAATCACCCGATTTCGATAGCGGTCCGGGGGGGACGAGAGTCTATTACGGGTCCCAATGGCTCGCACAGTTAGTTCGCAAATACGTCGCAAAAAGGCCCGACGACGAGTCTTAACTCTCGGTCTCGACGCCCTCTTCCAGTTCCGAACTCGACTCGCCCGTACTCTCGGCGAGTTCCTCCTCGTCCAGTTTCGTCACGCGGGCCTTCATGATGCGAGTGTTCTCGACCTGTTCGACGTGGAGGCGCACGCCGTCGTAGGTGATGTCCTCGCCCTCTTCCACGAGGCGGCCCGCGCGGTTGAAGATGAACCCGGCGATTGTCTCGAACTCCTCGCCCTCGGGGAGTTCGATGTCCAACGCCTCGTTGACCTCGTCTATGTTGAGTTCGCCCCGAACGATGACGGTGTCGTCGTCCACGTACTCGATTGGTTCCTCCTCCTCGCCTTCGAGGATGTCGCCGACGATCTCCTCGACCATGTCCTCCATCGTCACTAGCCCCTCGGTGGTGCCGAACTCGTCGATGACGATGACCATCTGCATCCGGTTCTCGCGCATCTCGGTGAGGAGTTCGTCCACGTTCTTGCTCTCGGGGACGTGGAGGGTCGGCTGAATCACGTCGTCCAGTTCGAGGTCAGGGTTCTCGCCGTAGGTCTGTTCGCGGACCAAATCGCGGATGTGGATGACGCCGATGACGTTGTCGAGGCTCCCCTCGTAGACCGGGACGCGCTCGTGGCCGCTCTGGACCAGCGTCTCGATGGCCTCGTCGATGCTGGCGGTCTTGGGCACCGCGGTCATGTCGAGGCGAGGAGTCATGACCTCCTTGGCGATGGTGTTGTTGAACCGGAAGATGCGCTGGAGCATCTCGCGCTCGTCCTCCTCGATGACGCCCTCGCGCTCGCCGGTCTCTATCATGTTCTGAATCTCGTCGCGGGTTACGTAGGAGGTCTCGATGGCCGACCGACCGCCCGTGACCTTGTTGACGACGCGCGTCAGGTAGTCGAAGAGGACGACGAGCGGAAGGAGCGCGTACTCGGAGAGTTTCAGCGGGCGAGCGATGCGGAGCGCCCACGACTCGGTGTTCTCGACCGCGTAGGACTTGGGCGCGCTCTCGCCGAACAGCAAAACGAGTGCCGTAATCCCGAACGTTGCGACCGCCACGGCCTGTCCCTGCGTCAGGTGGAGCGCGAGGACACCGGTCGCAATAGACGACATCGCAATGTTGACGATGTTGTTTCCGACCAGGATAGTCACGAGCAGGCGATGCGGGTCGGACTTGAGTTCGTCGACCGTGTCCGCTCCGGGGACCTTGTCCTCGACCAGCGCGTCGACGCGGTGGTTGGCCAGCGAGAACATCGCAATCTCCGAGGACGAGAAGAACGCGGAGAGTCCGACGAGGACGACGATGACGAACGCGCCGCCCCACGTGAGGATTGGTTCAGAAATCGGAATACCCAACACTTCTGCGGCGGGCGTTGCCCCTACGGACGCGACCGTAAACATCGGGAATGGCACCATTCGACAACCCAACTTGAGAGTGGACGGGATTAACTCTTTATTCTTTTCCTACCGACCGCGTGAGATGCCGCGAGCGAAGACCTTACCATCGCTTCGTCCGAATAACGGCCCATGAGCCAGCCAGCGACCGCCCAGTCGGCAATTACGCTGTATCGCTTGGAGGCCTGTCCCTTCTGCGAGCGCGTGGTCCGCAAACTACAGGAGTACGACCTCGACTATCAGTCGCGGTTCGTAGAGCCGATGCACAGCGACCGCAACGTGGTCAAGCGCGTCTCCGGCAAGCGCACCGTCCCGGCCATCGTGGACGAGACCACCGGAGTGACGATGAGCGAGAGCGCCAACATCGTGGAGTACCTCGAAAACACCTACGGCGAGGGAGCGCGAACAGACGGCGGCGAAGCGCACGCTGACGCCGAGGAGGGTGCCTGAGATGGTCGATTTCGAGGTGGTCGAACTCCCCGAGACCGACCACGTCGAGGAGGGCGACACCGCGCCCGACTTCACCCGCCCGCTGGTCAACGACGAGTTCTGGGAGGACGTTGCCCTCTCGGAGTTGACCGAGGAGGGACCAGTCCTGCTGGTCTTCTACACGATGGACGGTGCCTTCCCCGCGACCTACATGTGGAACGAGATTCGGGACAGAAACTGGGGTAGCGAGGCGCAACGCGCCTCGGAAAAAGCGAGCGGTGAAACCGCGAGCAGCGACGGCCGCGACATCACCATCGTCGGCCTCTCCGTCTCGGACCCCTACGCCCACAAGCAACTCATCCACGAGCGCGGGATGGACTACCGACTGTTCAGCGACCCGCAGAACGGCGTCGCCGAGGAGTACGGCATCGTCAACGACCTCGACGGGATGGCGGGCGTGAGCGAACCCCGGCCCGCCGTCTTCCTGCTGGACGAGGACCGAACCGTCGAGTACGCGTGGGTCGCCGAGGAGTGGCCCGATTTCCCCGACTACGAGGAAATCGAGGACGCCATCGCCGGGCGCTGAAGTTCGGGATTCGCCATCTCTTTTTTCGCCCAAAGCGAAACGCGCCACATGAGTGGCGAGGACACAGACATCGAACGCGCCGCGACCGCGATTCGAGACGGAAATCTCGTCGTCTACCCGACAGAGACGGTGTACGGCCTCGGCGCGGACGCCCTGAACGAGGAGGCGGTCGAGCGCGTCTTCGAGGCCAAGGGCCGGTCGCGCGACAAGCCGGTCTCGCTGGCGGTGGCCGACGCCGACGCCGCGCTGGAGTACGTCCGGGCGACCGACCGCGAACAGCGGTTCATGCGCGAGTTCCTCCCCGGCCCGGTGACGGTCCTCTGCGAGAAGCGCGAGGCGGTCCCCGACGTTTTGACCGGCGGGCGAGAACGGGTCGGGGTTCGGGTCCCCGACCACCCGGTCGCGCTCGACCTCCTGCGCGAAGTCGCCCCGGTCACCGCCACGAGTGCGAACGTGAGTGGACGAGAGAGCGCGACCCGCGTGGCCGACCTCGACCCGGAAATCCGAGAGGCCGCAGAAGTCGTCCTCGACGGCGGCGAGACGGGTGGCACCGGAAGCACGGTCGTGAACGTCGAGACCGGCGACATCGTGCGCGAGGGGCCGAACGCCGACGAGGTGCGGGAGTGGTTACGGAAGTGAGCGTCCGAGTTCGGGAGTACCCCGAAACCGACAGCAGGCGAGGCTTCGTAGGGACTCCTTGTCCCGGCGTCACAAGGAGGGAGAAAGACCCGGGCGGGTTTCGGGAGTCGTGTCAGGCGGCACGTAACAAAGGAATGGGAGGTCTACCGTAGACGTGGAGACAGACAATGGCGGTCGCAACGAGAGACGCGAACTCGGAGATAGTGTATCGAACGGAGTACGACCGAGACCACGACGGGTCCATCAGTAGCGCCGTCGTCGAGGCGCTGGCGGCGGTCGAGAACGTCGAACCGGAGAATCTGGACGTTCGACTGTACGACAGCGTCGAGAGCGACGCGCTGGACGAGTTGTATCGGGCCACCGCGGAGCGCTCCGAACGCCTCCGGGTCGCCTTCACGCTCGATTCCTACGAGGTGGTGCTGGAGGACGGCGGGCAGATCGTGGTCCGGACTCGGGGGGACGCCCGACGGCAAGTCCCGCGATAGCGCCGACCGAGCCAGCGCCCCGGCTTCGGCGCTCAGAACCCCAACAGCGACTTCAGCGACCGCGTTTTCACGCCGCACTCCGTGCGGTACTCGCAGGGCTTGCACTTCGCGTCGTTGGTGAGTCTGGGCGGCGGGCCGTCGAGCGCCCGGACCGCTTCCATGGCGGTCCGGTAGGACGCCTTCCGGCGGGCGTGCAGGCGGAGTTCGCGGATTTCGCCGTGGGTCGGATACTCCACGAAGGCGCGCTCGACCGGCGTCTCGAACTCCCACGAGAGGGCTTTCGCGGCCGCGACGGCGCGGACCGATTGTGACTCCCAGACGCCCTCCTCGGGCGGGTCGCCGGTAAAGACCATCGCGGGCGTGGGCACGCCGAGGTCCAGCACCTTGTGGACGATGCCCCGGCAGTCCTTGCCCTCGGTCAGGCGCTCGCGCTCGCTCGGGTCCCGAATCGCGTCCCACTCGTCGGCGAACCTCGACCGCGCGCGGTCGAGGTTCGCCCGGAACTCGGCGGGACCCACCGCCAGCGGGAGGTCGGCGAGGGCGTCCCGAGGAGTCGCCAGTAACTCCTCGTAGCGAAACGCCAGTTCCCGGCGCTCGGCCACCTCCTCGGGGACTTCGAAGTCGCCGTCTCGACGCCGATAGTACAACTTGCGCGGGCAGTACGCCGCGGTCGAGAGGTCGCTGAACGCTATCTTCGACACGCGATTGGTTCGTCTCGTTCTGGGATATAAACCTAAGCAACCTCTGCAATCGGTAAAGCAATCAGAACAATTGTCTGCCGAACGCGCGGCCAGCGAGCGACCGAACGGAGTGAGAGAGCGAGCGCACCACTAATCAGCGGACGGCACCGCAAACCAGCGACCGCAGACGCTCGACTAAATCAGAAATACAGCACCAGCATCCGCGTGAGCGAAGCGAGCGCGGTTCGCCGCGAGCGAGGAGCGAAGCGACGAGCGAGCGGACCAAGGGAGGACCAAAGCGAACGGAGTGAGCGGCGGGACGACCGCCGTGTTTTTCATGAAAGTTTTGCAAGGGAGAAATCGCGGCTCCGCCGCGATTTCGACCGCAGGAAAAGTTTCAGAAGGAAACGTTCGTCTCCATCCCTTCGGTCGCGTCGTCCAGTCCGTCCTCTTGGACGCGCTCGGTCATTCGGTCGGAGAGTTCCCGGTCGCGGAGGACGTTCTCGAACTCGTCGCGGAATCGGTCGTTGACGGTCCGGCGCTCCTGTTGGGTCTCGACGACGCGGCGGTAGCGCCGGACGGTCGATTCGCTCACGTCGAGTTGTTCGGCGCACTCGACAGTCGTCGCGCCGTCGTCCAGCAGGTCACGGAGTTCGTCCATGTCGAACGGCGCGTCGGTGTCGCTATCTCGGATGAGGTGGAGGTCGATGCGGGCGCGCGAGACCGTCTTGCCGAGAGACGCGTCGCCGAGGTCGCGGGCGATTTCGGCGTCGGAGTCACCGGCGTAGAAGCCCCGGACCACGGTGACGAGTTCGTCGTCGGAGAGCGTCGTGCCGAAGTCGTACCGGTCTCGCATCCGAGCGACCACGTCTTCGAGATGCTCGTCTACCTCCGCCTCCGAACTCAGCGAACCGTGAGTCTCCTCTTGCTGTTCGGTGACGGTGGATTCGTCGGTGACATCCATGAAGATGTCACGGAGTTCCTCTGTCTTCTCGTCCATAGGCGATTGATGTTGGCGGGACGTGACGGCATTATAAAAATCTGTCGGAGGCGGAAGTCGAGGCGGCGGGCGTCGTCAACCGAAGCTATAATTCCGGTTGACGGACCACGGGGGAGTATGAGCACGGATACGGCGTCAGTCGAGTTAGTCGGCGAGGAGACCGCCGAGAACGTCGCCCGAGCGGCCCTGCTGGCCGCGCTGACCGGCGCGTTCGCCTACGTATCGTTCCCCAATCCCCTCTCGCCCGCGCCGGTGAGTTTGCAGGTGCTTGGCGTGTTTCTGGCCGGAATCCTCCTCGGGGCGGTCTGGGGCGGCGTCTCGATGGCGCTGTACCTCGTGACCGGCGCGGTCGGCGCGCCCGTCTTCGCTGGCGGGTCCGCTGGCGTCGGCGCGCTGTTGGGTCCGACCGGCGGCTACCTCTGGTCGTACCCCGTCGCGGCGTTCGCCATCGGCGCAATCGTCCACGGCGGCGTCCGCCTTCGGAACCGCGTCCCGCGCGGTATCCCGCGACTCGTCGGCGCGATGGCGGTCGGCACGGTCGTCATCTACGCCTTCGGCGTCGTCGGCATGTCGCTCGTCCTCGGGATGACGCTCCAGAAGGCGTTCGTCGCGGGCGCGGCGGCGTTCATCCCCGCCGAGGCGTTCAAGATGGCCGCCGCAATCGGCGTCGTCCGGAGCGACCAGATTACCGCCGAGTAGCGAACCCAACGAAAACGATTCGATGATAGAAACTCGTGAACTGGTCCACAGGTACGGCGACGAGGAGAGTCCGGCGGCAGTCGATGGCGTCACGCTCTCGATTCCCGACGGCGAGTTCGTCCTGCTGGCCGGCCCCAACGGGTCGGGCAAGTCCACGCTCGTCCGGCACTTCAACGGCCTGCTTGAACCCGATTCGGGCGAGGTCCTCGTAGACGGCACTCCAGTCACCGACGACCTCGTGGCCGCCAGAACCCGCGTCGGCATGGTGTTCCAACAGCCGCGCGACGGCTTCGTCGCGGCCACGGTCGGCGCGGACGTCGCCTTCGGCCCGGAGAATCTGGGCCTCGCGCGCGAGGAGATCGACCGCCGGGTCGAGGAGGCCCTCGAAGCGGTCAACATGCGAGACCGCCGCGACGAGCGCATCGACGAACTCTCCGGCGGGGAGCGCGAGCGAGTGGCGATTGCGGGAGCCCTGGCGATGGACCCCGACCACCTCGTGCTGGACGAACCGTTCACCGGCCTCGACGCGCCGACCCGCGAGTCGGTGGTCGAACAACTCCGGAGCCTCAAGGAGTCGGGCACCGGCGTCGTCCTCGTGACCCACGACCTCCGGGACGCGTTCGCCCTCGCGGACCGAATCGTCGCGCTCGCCGACGGGGACGTGGCTGTAGACGCCTCGCCCGAGGAGGCCCGCGACCGACTGCCCGAACTGGGAATCCGGGTCCCGCCGAAGAGAGAAACCCCCCGAGAGGAGCCGTGACCCTCAGCTACCGACCGGGCGACTCGCTGGCCCACCGACTCGACCCCCGGACCAAACTCGCCTTTCAGGTGGCGTTCGCGGTGGCGGCGTTCGCCCACACCACGCCGAAGGGCCTGCTCGCGCTGAGTGGCGTCGCCGGGGTCGTCCTCGCCTCCTCGGACGTGTCGGCCCGCGAGGCGCTGGTCGAGTACCGATTCGTCTTCCCCTTCCTGCTGGCCGGACCCCTGCTCTCGGCCGCCGCGCTCGGCCCGCCGTGGATTCGCTGGCAGGCGGGGTTCGACAGTTTGCTCGCGAGCTACCGGGTCGTCCTCGTCCTGTTCGTGAGCGCGGCGTACCTCCGGACGACGCCCGTCAGGGACTCGCGGGCCGCGATTCAGCACCTCGTGCCGGGGAAGGCGGGGCAACTCCTCGGA
Source organism: Halorussus ruber (assembly GCF_004765785.1). GTDB lineage: Archaea > Halobacteriota > Halobacteria > Halobacteriales > Haladaptataceae > Halorussus > Halorussus ruber. Next base: position 352,920 of record NZ_ML219768.1, read on the forward strand.
ACGGGTGTCGGCTTCGTCTTCCGGTTCCTGCCGGTCTTGCAGGCCGATTTGCGTCGGATTCGGGACGCCTCCTCGGCGCGGTTGGGCGACCAGCGAGGACTGATAGACAGGATGAAACTCGTCTCGATTTCGGGGCTTTCGCGGGCGCTCTCGCGGGCCGACAGGTTCGCGCTGGCGCTCCGCGCCCGGTGTTTCTCGTGGAACCCGACGCTCCCGCCGCTCTCGTTCTCGCGGGCCGACGTTCCCGTGATAGTTGGGAGTGTCGGGCTGTTGCTCTGGGCGATTATCTAACTCCGTCGGCGGTACGACTCTCCGTGAGAGGTCAACAGGCGCAGACCTTCTCGCACACGTCTTGCGGATTACTGATTCCGAAGGTCGTTACGACGAGACAGAGGACCCCGAATCCCGCAGCGCAGGCGAGCGGACCGACGCCGGTCTGGGAGGTAACGACCGAACAGTAGGCGGCCGTCTGCAGGCTGCACGACAGTGAGTTCAGTATCGTCACCATGTTCTTGCAGTCTCCACAGCCGATAGTGTCGGGGAAGTCCGAACAGTAACTCGCCTGCGTGGTGACCTCACCGTCTTCGAACCACCCAGAGAGGTCGTGGGTCTTCTTCGTAACCGTCGTTCCACCAACGTCAGTCGTCGTAGCCTGAGTCGAGACGTTCTCAAGGCCGTTCGCGGTGCTCGTCGAAACGACGCCGCCCCGACCGAACTCGGTGATGGAGACGGGACGGTCCCGGTCGTCGAGTTCGGTGACAGTCGCCTTGGCGACGGAATCGCCACCTAGCGGAATCGAGATGTTCGCACCACCGGCCGCGACGCTGTCGTCTACGAACGAAACGAGCTCGAATTTGCCACCGCTGGCCGGGAAGACTCTGAAAGCGTTGACTTCGGTCGCGTCGAACGAGATACCCTCGCGCTGGAGCGCCGTGGCGAACAGTTCGAACTCGTCGGTGGAGCGCGCGTCCTCGATTACTTTGGAGCGCTTTCCGCCACGGATTCGCTTTATTTTCAGTTTCCCGTCCGCCGAAGCAGGGTTCGATGCGGATCCGAAAGTCACGCCAGCGGCACCGATACCTTTCAGACATTTCCGGCGACTAATCGAACGCCCATCTTGGCCATCTTCTGACATGTAGTAGAGAGGTCACGACCACGAATTTAAAAATCTTTATACTTGTATTTTTTACTTTTTTAACAAATATTATAATTTATATAGGAAGGGTATCTATCATAAGTAGATTCGACTACCTGAAATCACGGAATCGAATATCGGTGAGTGGGCGGTTCAACCGTCAACCGGACCGAGACGAGTCCGTATTGGTTCGACTATCTGAACAACAGCGTGATAGCCACCAGCGAGACCAACCCCGAAATCAACGCAACCAGAAGACGGGAGTCCGCTGGCGCTACGAGCCAAGAGAAGACGGTCATCACGACCGTGATACCGATAATCAGTCGCAGTTCGGACCGTCCGATTGCGGCGAGACTGTTTCGGTCCACGCTCGGTATCATGTCATCCTACGTCATGGTCGAAAATAAAAGGCGGGGTTCGACGAACGACAGTCATGACCTGCGCGGTTGAGCATGAGCTATAAACCATAAACACCCGGCCCGTTTTCGGCCGGGGGAGCGGCCTGAGTCGGTAAAACTTAAGCGAATCCTGTTCCCCGTGTAAAACATGGCAACATTTGTGCTGGCGCAGGCGGGGAGCGAGGTCACCCGCCCGACCTTCTGGAAGATCGGCCACTTCGGCGAGGCCATCTTCTACTACCTCGCGGCGGTGGCGATAGCCATCTTCGCGCTCGGGGTCTACGAGCGGTTCTCGACCTACGCGGAGGGGACCGACTCGTGGTTCGACCGCCTCGATAACCTGTCGAGTCGAATCGTCTCCGCGACCAAAATCGTCTTCTCGAACCAGAAGCAGTTCAACCGCGACCTCTACGGAGGGCTGATGCACGCGTTCGTCTTCTGGGGCTTCCTGACGCTGCTCATCGGGACGACGATTCTGGCCATCGACATGGACATCTGGACGAAGGCGCTCGGACAGGACTCCTTCTTCGTCGGCTCGTTCTATCTGGCCTACTCGCTGGTCATGGACGCGATGGGCCTGCTGTTCGTGGTCGGCGTCGGCATGGCCCTCTACCGGCGCTACTGGGTCCAAGAGAGTCGCCTCTGGGGCAAGCACACCTCCACCGAGGACGACCTGTTCATCTGGACGCTGTTCCTGCTGGGCGTCGGCGGGTACGTCACCGAGGGCGTCCGCATCCTCGGCACGAGCGCGACCCGCGACGTCTCCTTCGAGACGGTCAGCTTCGTCGGCTGGTTCGTCTACGACGTCCTGGAAATCGCTGGCGTGACCCCCGAAATGGCGGCCGCGGCCTACCCCGTCGTCTGGTGGTCCCACGCACTCTTGGCGCTCGCGTTCGTCGCCGCGATTCCCTACGCCAAGCCCTTCCACATGATTTCGAGCTTCGCCAACGTCGTCACCCGCGACGAGAAGGCTGGCAAGCGCCTGCCGGGCGTTCCTGACGACGCCAGCCCCGAGGAGATCGGTCACGGCTCCATCGAGGACTTCTCGTGGAAGGAACTGCTGGACCACGACGCCTGCACCAAGTGCGGCCGGTGTTCGTCGGTCTGTCCCGCGAAAGCGTCGGGCCGACCCCTCGACCCCCGCGACGTGATTCTCGACCTGAAGCAGTACCGCGAGGACTTGGAGGCGGGCCGAACCGAGGAGAAGGACATCATCGCCGACGGCGGCGCGTCGGTCATCAACAGCGAGACGATGGAGTCCTGCATGTCCTGCATGGCCTGCATGGACGCCTGCCCGGTCGAAATCGAACACGTCGAGCAGTTCACGCAGATGAACCGCCGACTCACCGAGTCGGGCCAGATGGACGCCAACGTCCAGGACACGATGATGAACGTGTTCCAGAACGGGAACACGTTCGGCGAACCCCAGCGCAAGCGCCCCGACTGGGCCGACGAACTCGACTTCGAGATTCCCGACGCCCGCGAGGAGTCCGTCGAGTACCTCTGGTACGTCGGCGATTACCCGAGCTTCGACGAGCGCAACCGGAAGGTGGCGCGCTCGCTGGCGACCATCCTCGAAGAGTCCGGCGTCGAGTACGGGATTCTCTACGACGACGAGCAGGCCGACGGCAACGACGTGCGCCGCGTCGGCGAGGAGGGCCTCTACGAGATGCTGGTCGAGGACAACGCCGAGGCCATCCAGAACTGCGACTACGACAAAATCGTCTGTACCGACCCACACAGCTACAACACCTTCAAGAACGAGTATCCGGAGTTCGAGGAGTGTTCGTGGACCGAGGACGACGTGTTCCACTACACGCAGGTGGTCGAAGACCTGTTCCGGGACCTCGGTCTCACCGGCTCTGAACTCGACTACACCGTCACCTACCACGACCCGTGCCACCTCGGTCGGTACAACGACGAGTACGAGGCACCGCGCGAAATCGTGAAAGCCACGGGCTGTGAACTGGACGAGATGCCCCGCAACCGCGAGGACAGCTTCTGTTGCGGCGGCGGCGGTGGCGGCCTCTGGATGGACTTCGAGGAGGACCCCAAGCCGAGCGAGGAGCGCCTGCGCGAGGCGCTGAACGACACCGACACCGGAAGCCGCGTCGAGAAGTTCGTCGTCGCCTGCCCGATGTGCATGACGATGTACGAGGACGGCCGCAAGACCGGCGGCTACGAGGACGACATCGAAATCGTGGACGTGTCCGAACTGCTGGTCGAGGCGATTGGCGAGAAAGAGCGGGTCAAGGTCGCGGCCGAGTAGACGACGAGTTGGCGGCTACTCGACCATCTTCGATTGGCCAAGCCGCTATCTCGCGGGCTTCGAGTATTGTTCTTCGGAAAAATACTATCTCCGGAGTATCACGGGAAAAGCGAGTAGAGCATATCGAGGCGAACAGTTCTTCGACACCTTCGAACCGCAGAATACGCGAGAGAATCACCTCTTGGTTCGTACTAACTCGTCTCACGGACGGCATCACTATCCGGTACCGCAGAGGTATTAATATCTAGGCGCAAAATAATAATTGCACACTACCTACAATACTCATGGGGTTCAAGCACGCTATCCGAGGTCTCTTCGAGGCTCGTGGCATCCCGGCGGGCGACCAGCGACTCGTCGGCTACACGACTGGTGCCCACGCGCTCGACCACCTCGTCGTCCTCTCGATTCCGCTGTTCGTTCCCATCTGGATCGAACAGTTCGACGTATCGACGTACGAACTGGGACTCCTCGTCACGCTGATGACCGGTCTCTACGGGTTGATGGCGCTCCCGTCCGGCATCTTGAGCGACCGATTCGGCGCGGACAGGGTCATCACAGGCTTTCTGTTGTTGACCGGCGGGGTGTTCCTCGCGGTCCCCTTCGTGAACTCGTTCGCGGCACTAGCTGCCGTCGTCGCGCTCGCGGGTGCCGGTGCCGGATTCTACCACCCACCCGCACTCGCGTTCATCAGTCGTGAGGCCGACGCACCGAGCAAGGGCTTCGCCTACCACGGTATCGGTGCGAACCTCGGTATCGGCATCGGACCGCTGCTCATCACCGCGGGGCTGGCGGTCACCGACTGGCGGACCGTTCTCGGGCTACTCGCCGTCCCGCTTCTGGGATTCGGCGTCCTCTTCGCGCTTCGCGGTCCCTCGGACGCGAACGACCACTCGGCGTCCGAACACTCGCTCGGTGACGTGGTCGAGCAACTCCGCGCGCTCGTCACGCCGGTCTTCGTCGGTATCATCGGCGTCTACGTGTTCGCAGGCATCTATTATCGCGGGACGCTGACGTTCCTCCCCCAGTTCATCGAGACGCTCTCGTCGCTCCCGAGCCTCGACGTCGCGGGCGCGACGGTCGGTGCTGGCCAGTGGCTCTACTCGCTCATCCTACTGACGGGGTCCGTCGGACAAATCGTCGGCGGGGACCTCGGCGAGCGGTTCGAAATCGAGCGTGTCTTGGTCGGCGTTTTCGCGGCGACCGCACTCGCGTTGCTCGCGCTGGGAGTGCTCTCCGGTAGCGCCGTCATCGCAGTAGGGCTGGTCTTCGGTGCCCTGCTGTTTACACTCGCACCGTTGCAGTCCGCACTCGTGGCGAAGCACACTCCCGACGCGGGTCAGGGTATCGGGTTCGGCCTCGTCTTCACCGTCAACTTCGGCGTCGGCGCGCTCGGCGCATCGCTCGCTGGCTGGATTCTATCGAGCAGTTCCTACTCGCTGTTGTTCGGCGTCCTCGCGCTGTTCCCGGTCGTCGCGGCCGGAGCAGTATTCGCGGTCTCGAAAACAGGCACCCAATCATGAACATCGAATACACTCCGATCGGACACGTTCGCTCGCCACACGACTCGCCCGCCGACGTTTCCCACGACGAAGTCGCGGAAACCACCGGCGAAATCGTCCTCGACGACGACTACGAACCCGGTCTCGACGGCATCGACGGCTTCTCTCACGTAGTCGTGTTCGCACACCTCGACGACGTCGAGGAGTACCGACTCACGGCCCGACCGCCGCACGTCGAGGACCTCGAAGTCGGCGTTTTCGCAACGCGGAGCCCACACCGGCCGAACCCGCTCGCACAGACCGTCGTCGAGCTCCTCGACCGCGACGGAACGACGCTCCACGTCGAGGGTCTCGACCTCGTCGATGGCACGCCGGTTCTGGACGTGAAACCACACACAGTCCCCATCGAAGACACCGAGAACGTCTCGGTCGGGTGGCTCGAAGACCGATAATCGTCGGCCAAATCCCGTTTCCAGACCGACTCGTAGAGAAACACTCGTCGGGCTTCGCCCGTGAAAGCGGCCGAAAAGCGGCGACGGGTATCCGGAGTGATAGAGACACCCATCCAGAAGTGCGCTCGCGTGGATTTCAAAGCATGGCACGCGATGAAGTCGGCACGCGAGCGCAACTCAGGCTACGTTCTGGAACTTGTTAGGTCTGACGCCTACCGGTTCGCAGAAAAACTCGACCGGGTAGCGAGTCGAGTTGTGTCAGTTCAGAGGAAACCGAGGAAACCGAGTTCGGCGGCGTAGAGCGCGGCGGCCGCGAGCCACGTCTGGAAGACGAGCGTGCCCAGCGCCGAGAGGACGACGAACTCCAAGTCGCGCATCTCGGCGAACCCGGCAGGGACCGTGAGCATCCCGCGGGTGAACAGCAGGGCGTTGCTGACCGGGACAACGACACGGCCCCACCGCTGGAACCACCCGTCGAAGCGGTCGAGTTGCTCCTCGTCCACGCGGAACCACCGCTTTTCGAGGAGGTACTCTCGACCGCCGCGCTTGGCGAGCAGGAAGAGGGCGTACTGGCCGATGGTCGCGCCGACGACTGCGACGCCGATGACCGCCACGATGGTGGCGTAGTCGCTCGCCGACTCGGCCAGTAGGGTCACGCCGAGGGGGACGAGGCTCTCGCTCGGCGCGAAGTACAACAGCATCGCGCCCTCCAGAATCAGGATGAGGAAGAGCGCGAGCAGGCCGTACTGGTCGAGCCACGCCTTCGCCAACTGCTTGTTCCCGACGAAGAACAGGCCGACCCCGACCGCCGCCGCGATGACGATGCCGACAGTCAGCAGGAGGAGGCCGTTGTCGGCGAAGAACTCCCGGACCTTTCCGGTTCCGACGGCGTTCGACAGCAACACGCCTGCGAGCAGTACCGCGGCTCCGAGCGCGAGTGGCGCGTCGGGACCGACGAGAGCGAGCGGGGACAGCATTCGTGACTGTCGTATCGACAGGGGGCGCTAAATGCGTTATGACCCCGACCGAATAGAGAGTTCTGAAGAACTGCTAAAGGAAGCGGACCCAACGAGAAGGTAAACGCCTACTGAAGCCCCCTTCATCCACCCAGACTGTCGGTTGATTCGTCGGCCGCTTGCCGGTTGAAAGTCACACCGAGCGTGTGCTGGTTGGCCGGTCGGTCAGTCGGCCTGCGATTTCTCGCCGAGAAGGAAAATCACCTTCGACGCTCCCGACGGGGTCGAGACGGTCGAAACCGACGCGGGGAAGATTTCGGACTCCGGCAAGGTTCACGGCGTCCGAGTCCAGCGCGCGGACGGGAGCTATCTCCACCGTACAACCGGCTCTACGGCGTCGAGACGACCGAACAAGAAGGAAAAGTGGACTACTCGGGGCCGTAGCTCGGTCCGCTGGCCCGAATCTCCCGACCGCTACAGTACTTCCTTGTAGGCTTCCAGCGTCTCCTCCACGTCCTCCTCGGTGTGGGCGTAGCTGAGGAACTGCGACTCGTACTGGTTGGCGGTCAGGAAGACGCCCTCCTCTTTCATCGCGGGCCAGAACAGCCGTTCCCAGCGCTCGGTCTCGGCGGCGTTCACGTCGGCCTTGCTCTTCGGGCAGTAGTCGTACCGCGGGCAGTCGGGGTCCTGTCGGCACCCGGCCTCGCACTGGCCGTCGAGGTCGCGCGGGCCGTCGCGGGTGAACACGACTTTGAACATGCTGTCGTAGCCCGTGACGGTGTACTCCGGCGCGCGGTCTTCGAGGATGTCGGTCAGCCCCGAGCGCAGTTGGTCGCCGAGGTCGCTGAGACGGTCGTACACGTCGTTTTTCGCGGCGTAGCGGAGCATCTCTAGTCCCGCGGTGAGCGAGAGGGGATGGCCCGAGTAGGTCCCGGCCTGGAACACGTCGCCCGTCGGCGTGAACGACTCCATGATTTCGGCGGGGCCGCCGATTGCGCCGACCGGGAAGCCGCCGCCGATGACCTTGGCGAACGTCGTCAGGTCGGGCGTGACGCCGAACTTGCCCTGCGCGCACTGGAGGCCGCCGATGCGGAACCCGGTCATGACCTCGTCGAAGACGAGCAGGGCCCCGTGGTCGTCGGTGACCTCGCGCAGGGTGTCGAGGTAGCCCTCGACTGGTCCGACCGACGCGCAGTTCCCGAGGACGGGTTCGGCGAGGACGGCCGCGATTTCGTCGCCGCGCTCCTCGAACACCTCGCGGACCGCCCGCTCGTCGTTGAACGGGACGGTGATGGTCTCCTCGGCGAAGGCGTCGGGAATCCCGGCCGAACTGGGCGACCCGGTGCCGCCGGTCTTACCCTCCACGAGCGTCGATTCCTGCGCGCCGTGGTAGCCGCCCTGCATGACGACGATTTTGTCCCGGCCGGTGTAGCCCCGCGCCAGTCTGACCGCCGAAGTCGTCGCTTCGGTGCCGGAGTTGACGAACCGCACCATCTCGACGCTCTGGACGTGGCGCGCGATGAACTCCGCGAGTTCGACCTCGACCTCGGCGGGCGCGCCGTACATCGGGCCGTCGGAGAGTTGGGACTGAATCGCCGACTCGACTTCCTGGGGCAGGTCGTGGCCCAGAAGCAGGGGACCGTAGCCCATCACGTAGTCGATGTACTTGTTGCCGTCGGCGTCGATGACGTGCGCGCCGTCGCCCCGCTCCACGAAGAAGGGGTAGGGTCTGACGGCCCGGACGGGAGAGTTGACGCCGCCGGGGAGGACCGAGAGCGCCCGGTCGTACAACTCGCGCGAGCGTTCGTCGTGCATGTTTGGACGTTCTGGTTCGTGGGTAAAGTCGATTTCTGTCTGTGCGAGGCCGTCGGTTCGCCTCGCGCGCTCTTCGGTCGGCATCTAAGAAACACAGAGATATTTAAAGAAAATAAAAGTATATGATAAAGATAGATATAATTATCCCGTGCCGAACTGAACGTTTATAGCTCCTGCCGGAGGTACGCCCCGACCGCACCGCCGAGCGCCCCGGCACCGACGAGGTAGCCGACTACGAAGACGAACAGCAGCACGGCGAAGACGGTCGTTAGGGCGAAGAACGGATCAGCGCCGAGGAGGACGAAGCCGACGACGAGCCACGCGAGGAGGAAGGCCGGAATCGCCGCGATGGCTCCGGAAATCGCGCCGACCTTCGCGCCCTCCGCGAGGTCGCCCTGCTCGAGGTAGCCCGCGAGAGCGCCGCCGAAGATGGCCGCCAGCGGGAGGAGCGGCGCGGTCAGGACGGTCGCCACCGCGCCGACGAGGGCGTTCATCAGGGTATTGGGGTCGTCGCCGGGCCGTTTCTGGGAGGACGGAGGGTAGTTTTCGGTGGTCGTCGTGGTCGTATCGCGGCTCATACGTCGTGGTTCTCGGGGCGAGGGTATATGCTTTGGTCGCTAGGCGGGTCGAGTGATTCGGGGAAGGTGACTTAGACGGACGTGACCGTGAGTGCGAACCGCAGAACGACTGCGATGTCGTCTTTTTGAAGCCCCCGCCCGCTCGCGGTCGCTCTGCGGCATATCCGACGGACGTAGTTGCGACGGATAGGGGCCGCAGAGCGACCAAGCAAGCGCGACCGGGCGGCCCCTTCATCCCACCCACGGTGGTTCGGTCAGCGGGGCGTTCGCTGGCGGTTGTTTCACCGAGCGCATTCTGGTGGTTTGTCTCACCGAGCGCGCTCGGCCTTGCTGTCTGCTACTCGCTACTGTCGGGAGTCACACCGCGTCCGGCCCTCTGACGCCGGTCCGGACCTGACAGGCGTCCTCGACCGGCATGACGAAGATTTTGCCGTCGCCGGGTTCGCCCGTGTCGGCGGCGTCGCGGATGGCCTCGACCACCTCGTCGGCGGGCACGTCGGCGACCACGCACTCGACTTTCACCTTCTGGTGGAGGTCCACGGTGTACTCCTCGCCGCGCCACTGGCCGGTCTTGGCCGGTTGGCTCCCGCGGCCCGAGACGTTCGTCACCGTGAGACTCGGCGCACCGACTTGGGCGAGGGCGGTCTTGACGTTGCTCAGGCGGTCTGGCCGGACGACGGCCGTGACCATCTTGATTTTGCCCGCGTTGGGCAGGTCGCCAGCGCCGTCTGTCCGGACGCCCGACCCGTCGGTTCTGACTGCGCCCGCGTCCACGTCGGGACCGCCGAACTCGGGGTAGGTGTCCACGCCGTGTTCCGCGATGTCGAGGCCCTCGCGCTCGTGTTCGGTGCTGACGCGGGCCTGCCCGAGGAGCTTCAGCACGCCGAAGACCAGCCCGGTCGCGCTGACCGTCCAGAGGGCGATGACGCCGACGCCGATTGCCTGCGAGAGGAGGCTGACCTCGTAGCCCGGAATGGCGAAGAAGGGGAAGGCCAGCGCCCCGAGGACGCCCGCCGAGCCGTGGACCGGGAAGACCGCGCAGACGTCGTCGATTTTCAGGCGCTTCTCCACGAACTCGAAGACGACCGGCAACTGACCGCCCGCCAGCAGGCCGACGACCAGCGCGCCGACCCACGTGATGGCGTTGGTGTTGCTGGTGATGCCGACCAGACCGGCCAGCATCCCGTTGGCGACGTAGAGGGTATCGACCTTCTCGGTCTTGACCAGCGAGACGGTGCCCGCGCCGATGGCTCCCGCGGCCATGCCGAGCGTCGTGGTCAGCGCGACCCGGCCCACGGTGTCGGCGAACGCGCCGAGGGCCAACTCGCCGTTCTCGACCACGAAGACGCTCGCGGCCGTGCCGACGTTGAAGCCGTACCAGCCGAAACAGAGGATGAGCGTGCCCAGCACCGCGAAGGTGATGGAGTGGCCGGGGATGACGTTGACCGAGCCGTCGTCGTCGTAGCGGTCCATCCGCGGGCCGATGATCCACGCCGCGGTCAGGCCCGCGATGCCGCCCATCGCGTGGACGATGACGCCGCCCGCGAAGTCCTGAAAGCCCGGCCCGACGTCGTTGAGGAAGCCGCCAGCCCACGTGAAGCCGACGACGACCGGGTAGATGACCGCCGCCAGCAGGACTGTGTAGCTCACGTAGGCCCGGAGCTTCGCCCGGCCCGCAATCGCGCCGGAGACGATGGTCGCCGCCGTCATGGCGAACACCGCGCCGAAGAGCCAGCCTATCCACGAGTCCGAGCCGCCCGAGACGTAGCCGAACGGGTCGGCGGCCCCGCCGACGACCGACGAGACGCCCGCGCCGACGAGGAAGAAGACGAGGACGCCGACGCTCCACGTCAGCATGTTCTTGGTCAACTGGTTGGCGACGTTCTTCGACCGGACCTGCCCGGCCTCCAGCATGGCGAAGCCCGCGTGCATGAAGAAGATGAGGAAGGTCACGGTCAGGACCCAGACGTGGTTGACCCCGCTGGCGACCGAGCCGGGGTCGACCTGCATCGGTGCGCCTAGCATTCTCCCTCCTCCGTCGGAATCTCGACCAAATCGTCTGGACAGCTGTTCAGGAATATCTGGAATTCCTCGTGGTTCGTGTGTTCGCTCACGATATACTGTGACGGCAAAGCAGTACATAAGGATAAGCATTGAATAATTACAGAATATTGGGCCTTCGGTAGACGCCCGTCAGGTTTAAAATCGGATAATAGTGATTTAAGGTTGTATGGCGTCCAGAAACCCGACGTTCGTCGGGTCGGTTTTCGAACGTTCGTCCACCGGGGTTCGTGAGGTGTTCGCAGGGGTGACGGTCGAGAGTGCGCGTGAGGAAAACGTGGGTTCAGGTGCCAGAGTGAATTAGTCGGCGGACGATTCTTCAAATGCGGTTCCCCGCCGACGCTCGACGAATCGAAGGACGAGTTCGGTCATCTGGAACGGATACTTCGGAAAATCTCTGTCTACCGCTGTCTCGCGATCTGGCGGTTCGTGGAAGTGGTCCCGGGCATTGTGGTCGTTTTCGTGTCGGTCCCAGCGACACTGATAGTCGTCTTCCTTTCGCTCCCACCGCTCTCGGTACGTCACGAAGAAATCACCACTCACGAGGACCTCGAACTCGACGGCCACCTCTCGGACCTCGGCGGGATAGTAGTCTGATTCGAGTGTCACGACGACCTTGTTCGGTTTGTTCGAGGGTCGGATGGAGACGCTCGTTACCCAACTGATTTCTCGCCACTCGTCGGCGATGTCACGCATCACTCGGTCGTCGATGGACTTGCGACTCACGAGACTATTTCGACTAACCGACTAACTCGATTTAAGAACTGCTACTCGGAAATCCGAAGCCGGTCTATGGCAGACTCTTCTCGGGTCGCGTCCGAAGTCAGATCCAACTTCTCGCGGAGCGCCGCCATCACGTCGTCCATTCGGTCCCGTACGCTCTGCCATTCGCGGACTTTCTCTGCGCGTTCGCCTGCGGCCTCGTAGCCGTTTCCCAGCATACTCGCAGTGGCAGGCGACTCGGCCTCTAACTCTTCAGCTAACCGCTCGTCTTCCGCCGCGAGTTCGCTCAGGGTCTCTTGCAGTTCGTCTACCGACTGCTCCTGTCGGAGCGTGTCGATTCGGAGCCAGTCGAAGTACGACTCGTTTCGGACGAACGTCTCCGGATTGGTTCCGGTCTGAACCAAGACGTTCCAGTTCTCGAAGTGCTTCAGGTACTTCCGAGCGGTCTCCTTCGAAACGTCGGCATCTTCGGCTATCTCGGCTACTGACGCCTCCTCGTTTAGATTCGGGACGAGCAACGACACTCGCTCTAACGCGCTCCGATTCTCCCTGTTCGCGCTGTACTCCTTGACGGGAGAGGAGTCCGGAGATCGCTCACTTTCTTTAGTCACTACTGAGCTATTTGATCTACTGCTGATTATATTTTGCGCTTACGGATATACCGATTCTGAACGGAAACTTATCGGTCATTGACATCCAGAGACACCTATTCCGGCCGTGAGTCCGGTAGCAAAGATAACTTTTCAATTCTTAGGAAATAAAAATATTGTCTAAAGACATTAAAATATTCTTCCAAGCATCACGAGGAAGGTTTTCACTGACTGCTCAGAGCGCCGCTGCCACGTCCTCCGCGAAGTACGTCAGAATCAAATCCGCACCTGCCCGCTTGATGGACAGCAGCGACTCCAGCGCGACCGCCTCCAAGTCGAGCCACCCCTTCTCGCTGGCGGCGTGGAGCATCGCGTACTCGCCCGAGACGTTGTACGCCGCGATGGGGTGGTCGAACTCCTCGCGCAGGTCGGCCACGATGTCGAGGTAGGGGAGCGCGGGCTTGACCATCAGCACGTCAGCGCCCTGTTCGACGTCGAGTCTGACCTCGCGCACCGCCTCGCGTCGGTTCGCGGGGTCCATCTGGTAGTGCCTGCGGTCGCCGAACGAGGGCGCGCCGTCGGCGGCGTCGCGGAAGGGGCCGTAGAACGCCGACTCGTACTTGGCGGCGTAGCTCATCACCGGCACGTCGGAGAACCCTGCGGCGTCGAGGTCCTCCCGAATTGCTCCGACCATCCCGTCCATCATGCCGGAGGGCGCGACCATGTCCGCGCCAGCCTCGGCGTGCGAGACGGCGATTTCCCCCAGTAAGTCGAGGGTCTCGTCGTTCCTCACGGTGAGCCTCGCGTCCGATTCGGCGCGGTCCTCGCCCGCACCTTCTTCCAGCACCCCGCAATGGCCGTGACTGGTGTACTCACAGAGGCACACGTCGGTGATGACGTAGGCGTCGGTCTCGCTCGTGACCCGGCGGGTCGCCTCCTGCACCACGCCGTCCTCGGCCCACGCTCGGGTGCCGCGCTCGTCCTTCGACTCGGGGATGCCGAACAGCATGACGGCCTCGACGCCGGTTTCGAGGACCTCCTCGACGCGCGCTACGGCGTCCTCGACCGGCACGCGCTCGTGGCCGGGCATCGACTCGATGGGGACTCGCTCGTCGGTCGTCGCGTCCACGAACACCGGCGCGACGAGGTCGGAGGCCTGCACGTCGGTTTCGCTGACCATCTCGCGGATTCCGTCGCGTCGGAGTCGCCGGGGCCGGTCGGTGAGGTTCATGTCGGAGTCTTGCGGCGCGCTCGTCAAAACCGCGTCGCTCCTCGCGCTGATTCGCGCCATGCTCTCGAACCGGGCACGCCACTTCAATAAGAATGATTGCCACGCGAAAGGTCGGCAAAGTCTCCCCGAGGAGCAGGTTCGACCGCATGCGACACGGGTTTAGGGACTGCGCCCTCAACTCCGAGTATGAGCAGCGAACGCGCGAACACCGGCCGAGCCAGACGCCGTCGCTCGCACCACTGGTACTGGGTGGCCGCCATCCCCGCGGCCTTCCTCCTCTGGCTGGCGGCGCTGGCGTGGCTCGCGGTGGCCTCCTCGTGGGAAGCGTTCGGGTTCGGCGCGAACGTGGTTCAGCTCTCGCTGGTCGCGCTCGGCGTGCCCTTCCTCTTTCTGACCGTCTACTTCCCCGTCGCGGTCTACAAGGACGCCGACTACGTGAACCGCACCAGCGGGACGTGGGCACCCCAGCCGATGCGACAGGCGCTGATAGCGACGTTCGGCCTCGCCGTCCTGCTGGTGGTCGGGGTGCTGTCGGTCCTGCTGAACTTCCCGCCGTCGGTCCCGGTGATTCTGGGCTTCCTCGTCAGCGTCCCCTTCGCGGTGTACTATCTCTGGCAGCGGCACGAGACCGTGGGGACGCCGTAGTCGGTCGGCGTCCGTCGTCCTTCCAGCTTCTTTTTCCATCATAATATGCATTAGTTTTAAGTATTTTCAATAGAGAGGATATTTTGGTCACCACAACCACTGATAACTATGCGCAAGCGAACGCTACTCTTCGTCGCAACCGTTGCAACGCTCGCACTGTTCGCCGGTAGTGTCACTGCCTCCGACGTTGGTACGGAGTGCAGGGACACCCGGGAGTGCTGGAGCCCGTCAGCCCTCGACTCGCCACAGCCAGCCGACGTTAGTACGGAGTGCAGAGACACCCGTGAGTGCTGGAGCCCGTCAACCCTCGACTCGCCACAGCCAGCCGACGTTAGTACGGAATGCAGAGACACCCGTGAGTGCTGGAGCCCGTCAACCCTCGACTCGCCACAGCCAGCCGACGTTAGTACGGAGTGCAGAGACACCCGTGAGTGCTGGAGCCCGTCAGCTCTCGACTCGGCATAGGTCTCCGACGTTAGAACAGAGTGCGTGACGGACGAGGAGAAATACTGGGAGACCGACAGCCTCGACGGGCAGGTTGAGCAGTTGCCGTCCCGAGTGCGTCAGTTGCCTTCGAGAGTGAGATTCCGGAATCAATCCCGACTGTCGTCTCCCTTTTTTGAACGGATGGACAGGAACCGACCTATCCCGCAAAACGAACAAGTGTTTCAACCCCCGTCGCCGACTCTCTCACATGAGCAAACACGGGACCGAACTCCGACTCGCCACGCGGGGGTCAGACCTCGCGCTCCGGCAGGCGGGCGAGGTCAAGGCCGCCCTCGAGGACCGGCGCTTCGCGGTCGAACTCGTAGAAGTAGCGACGACGGGCGACGAGATTCAGGACGAACTCATCCACCGCCTCGGGAAGACCGGGGCGTTCGTCCGGAGCCTCGACCAGAAGGTGCTGGACGGGGAGTTGGACGGCGCGATTCACTCGATGAAGGACATGCCGACCGACAGCCCCGAGGAGCTAGTCGTCGCGGCCATCCCGGAGCGCGCCAGCGCCAACGACGTGCTGGTCACGCCCGACGGGAAAGAGTTGGACGACCTGCCGGAGGGCGCGACCGTGGGCACCTCCAGCCTCCGGCGGAAGGCCCAGCTGCTGAACTACCGGGACGACCTGAACGTCGAACCGCTCCGGGGGAACGTGGACACCCGGGCCGAGAAGTTGCTCGCGCCGTCGCTCCAGCGGGAACACGAGCGCCGCACCGAGGCCGAGAAGGAAAAACAGTCGAAGAAGGCGATGTCCCAGAAGGGACACAAGAAGGAGTACGAAAACGAGTTCGACCGGACCGTCGAGGAGTGGTTCAACGGCCTCGCGGAGGTCGAGCGCCGGGCGCTGGAGCGGGAGGTCGAGACCGACTACGACGCCATCGTGCTGGCGCAGGCCGGACTCGAACGCAGCGGTCTGGCCCACCACCTCGACTACGTCGAACTGCCGAGTAGCCAGTTCGTCCCCGCGCCGGGGCAGGGCGCGCTGGCAGTCACGGCGCTGGACGGCGAACCCGCCGAGGACCTGAACACCGTTCTCGACCACCCGCGAACGCGGGTCGAGACGACCGTCGAGCGCACGATTCTGGCGGAACTCGGCGGCGGGTGCGTCGCGCCAATCGGCGTCCACGGCCTGATTCAGGGCGAGAACGTCCACGTGGACGTGCAGGTGTTCTCCCAAGACGGCTCGGAGGTCATCGAGGCCAACAGAGACGTGCCGGTCGAGAATCACGTCTCGGCGGCCAAGGCCCTCGCCGACGACCTCGCCGCGAAGGGCGCTGACGACCTCATCGAGGCCGCGAAGGCCGACAACGAAGAGCGCGGGGCCAAGCGCGAACAGGGGGCCTCCGGCGGGAAATGAGCCGAGACGTTCGCGTCGCCGTCTTTCGCCCGGACGACGAACGACTCGCCGAGGCCGAGCAACTGCTGGACTCGCTCGGTGCCGAGGCGGTCGCCGACCCGATGCTGGAGGTCCGACCGACCGGGGACGCCCCCGACGACGGCGACTACGTGATTCTGACGAGCAAGACCGGCGTCGAACTGGCCGCCGAGTCCGGGTGGGAGCCGGGTACGGCGACGGTCTGCGCCATCGGCGAGAGTACCGCCGACGCGCTCCGCGACGCGGGCTACGAAGTCGATGTGGTGCCCGAGGAGTACACCTCGTCGGGACTGGTCGAAGCCCTCGAAGACGAGGTCGAGGGCAAGCGCGTCGAGGTCGCCCGGAGCGACCACGGCAGTCCGGTCCTGACCGAGGGCCTCGCCGAGGCCGGTGGGGACGTCCACGAGACGATTCTCTACGAACTGGTCAGACCCGAGGGGTCGGGCGAGTCGGCCGACCTCGCCGCCGAGGGCGAACTCGACGCCGCGGCGTTCACCTCCTCGCTGACGGTGGCCCACTTCCTCGACGCGGCCGAGGAGCGCGGCGTGCGCGAGGAGGCCATCGCGGGCCTGAACGAGGCTGTCGTGGGCGCAATCGGCGCGCCGACCCGCGAGACGGCCGAGTCGGAGGGCATCGAGGTCGACGTGGTGCCGGAGGTTGCCGACTTCGAGAAACTGGCCTGCGCGGTCGTGGAAGCGGCCACGCCGACCTACCACGAGTAAATTTGAATCGGGGTGGGTAGAGGTCTACTTTCCCGCGTTCCGTGACTCCCCGCCGACTACCTGACGGTGGGTAAATCTCCACAGACCACAGGACGCGGCGAGGAGGCACGGGACGCGGGGCGGTGGCGGGGGAGTACGGTTGTGATTTGCTCAAGCAGCAGCTAGCTCCCCTACAACCATCTAAACAATTCCTAAATAAATAATATAGTTGCTTAGAAATGTCTGGAGTTTCGTCTAGAAAGGCGGACTATTCCGCTCGAACGTTCAGATACTCCGGCGGGACCGCCTCGCAGGTGTACGTCGATTCGCCGCGCTTGGCAATCGGCAATCCATCGGCCAGCATCCCCGCGGCGTCGGTTTCGAGGACGACCGGATTCTTCGCGTGTCGCCGCCCGACCTCGCGGGCCTCCTCGGTCGTTCCCGAGAGGTGGACCCGCTGGCGGCCCATCGGTTGCAGCCCCTCGGCGCGAATCGAGTCGAGATTCGCCGGGTCGGTGCCGTGGAAGAGTCGGTCGGGGATGTCGTCCTCGCGGTCGGCGGAATCGTCCACGCCCGCGTCGAGGTCCACGTCCACCGAGTGGCCGTAGGCCGCCCGGATTTGGCCGTCGTCACCAGATTCGAATCGACCCTTGGGGTCGGTCTCGACCACCGCGTCGAGGAGTTCGCGGTCCGCCCAGTCATATTTGTTTTTCACCACGCGCGCGAGGTCGTCGTAGTCGGTCCAGCCGCCGCGGTCGAGTTCGAGACCGGCCTCCTCGGGGAAGTGCCGGAGCGCGCCGCTGACGAACTTCGAGAGGCGGCGTCGGCGTTCTCCGCCGAGGAGTTTGCGAGTGTTCCCACCGCACTCGGGGCATTCTTGAGCAGTAGTAACGCCGTGGTCCGGACAGCGGAAGACGGGTTCGGTCACGGGTCGGGTGGTGGTAGGCGGGGTCGCGGGAAATGTCTCTCGGCGGGGCTGGGTGATAGTGGAGAATCGGAAATCTATAGATATGGAGGAGAAGACGGGAAGAAGCTAGCTTCAGGCTTGAACACAGGACTCTTCCGCACCGCGACCGCAGGCCTCACACCTCCCCAACCTCCTGTGCTACTCGGCCTACGGCCTGCGTTGCTCGTCCCTCGCACGCCGATGGCGCGGCACGAGAGCCGCGCCAGCGCGCGCCGGGTGGAAAGTGCACCGAGCGACGACTGGCCAATCAGCCACCGTGGGAGCATGAAGGGGCCGCCCGGTCGCGAGCTTCAAGAAGACGTCGTCACACTAATTCCGCAGTCTGTACTCGGTCTGTCACCGAAATGTGGCTCGTATCTGCATCTACAGAGAGCCAGAGGTTTATAAACCATAGCGACCTACCTCCGGCCGAATGGCTTCCGCTGGTCCCGTTCCCGCCCTCGCAGAGCGTGCCGCCGCGTGCGCCGACCGACTGCGCGACGCCGAGGAGGTCCTGCTGGCGTCGCACATCGACGCTGACGGGCTGACGAGCGCCGCCGTCGCCGCCCAAGCCCTCGAACGCGCCGGTATCCCCTTCGAGACCGCCTTCTCCAAGCAGTTGGACGCCGAGGAGGTCGCCGCCATCGCCGCGACCGACTACGAGACGGTCCTGTTCACCGACTTCGGGAGCGGTCAGTTGGACATCATCGCCGACCACGAGGAGGCGGGCGACTTCACGCCGGTCATCGCCGACCACCACCAGCCAGCGGACCCCGACACCGAGTTCCACCTCAACCCCCTGCTGTTCGACATCGACGGCTCCTCGGAGCTGTCGGGCGCTGGCGCGGCCTACGTCCTCGCTCGGGCGCTGGAACCCGACGGGACCGACAACCGCGACTTGGCGGGTCTCGCGGTCGTCGGCGCGGTCGGCGACATGCAGACCACCGACGGCGAACTCGTCGGCGCGAACCGGGCCATCGTCGAGGAGGGCAAAGCCGCGGGCGTGGTCGAGACGACGACCGACCTCTCGATGTACGGCAAGCAGACCCGTCCGCTCCCCAAGATGCTGGAATACGCCAGCGACGCCCACATCCCCGGCATCACCAACAACGAGAACGGTGCCCTCCGATTCTTGGACGGTCTCGACGTGGACTTGCAGGACGAGGACGGCGAGTGGCGCTGTTGGGTGGACCTGACCGAGGACGAGCGAAGCACCGTCTCGAACGCCCTGTTCCAGCACGCCGTCTCGCGCGGGGTCAGTTCCGACCGCATCGACAACCTGTTCGGCACGGCCTACACCCTCACCGACGAACCCGAGGGCACCGAACTCCGGGACGTGAGCGAGTTCTCGACCCTGCTGAACGCCACGGCTCGCTACGAGCGCGCCGACGTGGGACTGGCGGTCTGTCTGGGCTACCGCGACGAGGCCTTAGAGGAGGCCCGCAATCTCCTGTCGAACCACCGCCAGAACCTCTCGCAGGGCCTCCAGTACGTCAAGCGCGAGGGCGTCACCAAAGAGGAGAACGTCCAGTGGTTCCACGCCGGAGACGAGATACGCGAGACCATCGTGGGCATCATCGCCGGGATGGCGGTCGGCGCGGACGGCATCGACCGCGGGACGCCCATCATCGCCTTCGCGGACAAGACGGAGGAGGATAGCGACAACGACGAAACCCCCGAAGTCAAGGTCTCCGCGCGAGGTACGCCCGGACTTACCCGAAAGGGCCTGGACCTCTCCGTCGTGATGCGTGAGGCGTCCCAGTCGGTCGGCGGCGACGGCGGCGGCCACAACGTCGCCGCGGGCGCGACCGTTCCGAAGGGAACAGAAGAGGAGTTCGTCGCACTCGCCGACGAACTCGTCGGCGAGCAGTTAGGATAGCGCGGAAATCAGCGCGGCAGATGCGCTACTGCACGTCGGAACTCGACGCCTTCGAGAGCATGTAGACCGCCACGCTCCCCAGCACGAGGTCCAGCGCCAGCAGGACCGCCAGCGCCGGGACGATGGTGTTCCAGACGCCCGAGAACTGGGTGACCTCCACGACCGTCATCACGTCGCGGTCGAGCATCAGCGCCCTCGCGGCGTCCACGCCGTAGGTGATGGGGTTGTAGGTTGCGACCGTCTGAATCCAGTCGGGCAGGACCTCCAAGGGGAGGAAGGCGGTCGAGACGAACAGCAGGGGGAACTGGAGCAGGTTCGCGCCGATGATGGTCGATTCCTGGTCTTTGGTGATGATGGCGATGGTGTTCGACAGCGAGACGAACCACATCGAGAACACCACGCCGACGAGCATGATGCCCAGCGCGCCCACGATGCCGGTCGAAATCTCCGCGCCGAGCGCGACCCCGAGGACGAGGATGATGCCGATTTGAATCAGGATGCGCATGATTTCGGCGGCGGTCTTGCCGAGGAAGACCGCCGCGCGGTTCATCGGACTCACCAGTACCTTCTCGAACATCCCATTCTCGATGTCGTTGACCAGTCCCACCCCGGAGGTGGCGGCGGCCGCCAGCGACACCTGAATTGCGATGGCTGGCACGAGATACGTCTCGTAGGTAATCGAGGCCCCGCCGCGGCTAATCGCGCCGGTTGCGACCTGCCCGAAGACCTGCGTGAACAGCACGAGGAAGATGATGGGCTGGACCAGCGAGACCACGAGGACGAAGGGGTTGCGCACCGCCTTCAGGTTCCAGCGCTTGAAGTTGACCCAGAAGTCGCCCGCGAAGGAGTTACCCGAGCGCGCCGCGACCCGCGACTGCCCGGCCTCCCCGGCGACGCCCCCGTCGCCGGACGATTCAGTCGGAGAACTCATCGGTCCACCTCCGCGGTACCCTCAGACGGAATATCGTCGGCGACCGCCTCGACGTGTTCGCCCGTGATGGCGAGGAACACGTCGTCCAGCGTCGGCGCGCGGACGTTGAATCCCGTGACCGTGAGTCCCTCGTCGCGGAGCGCGACCAGCAGGTCGGTGCCGCGCTGGCGGGCCTGCTTGGAGGTGACGGTGATTCCCTCGTCGGTCACCTCGACCGTGGCATCGGCCTCGAAGAGGTCGGTGTCGCGGGCCACCTCGGCGGCCTGCTCGCTCTCGCCCGCGTCGCCTTCCACGTCGATGTCCAGAATCTCGCCGCCGACCCGGCGCTTGAGTTCGTCGGGCGACCCCGTGGCGACGATTTCGCCGTCGAGGATGACCGCGATGCGGTCGCAGAGTTCGTCGGCCTCCTCCAAGTACTGGGTCGTGAGGAAGATGGTCGTGCCCTGCTCGTTGATTCGCCGGAAGTAGTCCCAGAGGCGGTTGCGAGCCTTCGGGTCGAGGCCGGTGGTCGGCTCGTCCAAGAACACGAGGGGCGGCTGGTGGACCAGCGCAGTCGCGGCGTCGAGGCGCTTTTTCATCCCGCCGGAGAACTCCTCGGCCTTCTTGTCGCCCACGTCGGCCAAGTCCACGAGTTCGAGGAGTTCGTCGATTCGCCGGTCGCGCTCGTCGCGGGGGACGCCGTAGGCCTCGCACGCGAAGCGGATGTTCTCGCGGGCGGTCAGCTCCTCGTCCACGCTGGTCTCTTGGGCCATGTAGCCGATGGACTCCCGAACTCGCCGCGGGGACTCCTCGGCGTCGAAGCCGTTGACCCGGACCTCGCCGCCCGTCGGCTTGAGCAGGGTGGCGAAGACCTTGATGGAGGTGGTCTTGCCCGCGCCGTTCGGCCCGAGGAACCCGAAGAACTCGCCCTCCGGAACTTCGAGCGAGACGTTCGAGACGGCCTCGGTCCCGTCGCCGTAGGTCAGGTTGAGGCCCTCGGTGTCGATGGCGAGTCCGCGCGCCGATTCGGGATTCTCCGCGCTGTTCGCCTGCTCTGGGCTCCGCTGTGAAGATTTAGGTCGTGGCATGGTTGGACTCGTATCGCTCCGCAGTTCGGACGCGGCCGCGGGCAATCGAAGACCGCCTGTGATTCGGGTCCTCGTCGCGGTTCGGGTCGTCGGTCGCGGTCCGGTTCGCTAGTTCCTCGATAGAGACACGAACGTATATAGCTGCTGAATGAATAGTCAATCACGTGCCCCCATCGCATCTCTTCGACGGCGACGCGGACGACACTCGGACCGCCATCATGAGAGCGACCTACCTCGCGCTCCGGAAACACGGCTACGCCGACCTGACAATCCAGCGCATCGGCGACGAGTTCGACAAGAGCAAATCCCTGCTCTATCACCACTACGACAGCAAGGACGAACTGCTGGTGGACTTTCTCGGCTACATGCTCGAGGAGTTCAAATCAGACGTGCCCGTCGAGGAGTGCGACGACGCCCGCGACCACCTTCGGGCGCTTCTGGACCACGTCGTCCCGCCGACGCTCGACGCCGAGCGATTCGAGTTCACGAGCGCGATGATGGAACTGCGCGCCCAAGCGCCCCACGACGAGGCCTACCGCGACCAGTTCACCCGCACCGACCGGTTCTTCCGCCAGCGAATCGCGGACGTCGTCCGCGACGGCGTCGAGGAGGGCGTCTTCCGAGACGTGAACCCCGAGCAGACCGCCGCCATGCTGGTGACGGTTATCAACGGGTCGATGCTCGAGCGCGTCACGACCGACAGCCCCGAGGACGTGATGCGCGCGACCCGACAGGAGTTGGAAGAGTGCATCGACGCGCAACTGCTGGCCGAGGACGCCCAATAGCCTGTTTTCGCCGCGAGATTCGAGACTGACTCGTCCGTGTGGCGGTCGTCCGAGAAGATTGATACAGCGAAATAGAGTTTAGAACCATCCCAACTCGAATCAGGACCTCTTCCGGCGGAGGTTCCGCCCAGCGATCAGTCTGCGGGCTGTCCCGCCCGTTCCGTCGCGTCGGTCGCCGGGGCCTCCCAGACGTAGACGAGGACGGCAGTTCCGAGGAGCAGACCGCCGAGCGCGGCGAACGCGACGACGGGAGACATCGCGTCCGCGACGACGCCGCCGATGGGCTGGAGCGGAAGCCGAACCAGCGCGTACACCATCGAGACCGCGCTCAGAACCGTCGCACGGCCGACCGACTCGGCGTGGTCGTTGACGTAGCCGCTCGCTATCGGCTTCATCACCGTCTGGGCCGACTTGATGACGAAGAACGCCGGGAGCGCCACCAGCG
The DNA here is from genome assembly GCF_004765785.1 of Halorussus ruber. Taxonomy (GTDB): domain Archaea; phylum Halobacteriota; class Halobacteria; order Halobacteriales; family Haladaptataceae; genus Halorussus; species Halorussus ruber. The sequence goes on from NZ_ML219768.1 coordinate 375,896, forward strand.
GGACGAACATCGGCACGAAGAGGAACACGACCAGCACGAGCGGCACCACCACCACCGACCAGCGAGTCGAGAGCGCGTCCTCGACGTCGCCCGCGTAGTAGCTCGCAACGCCCGAAAGGACGGTGAACGACGCGTAGAGCGGCCCGAGAGCCGCCTCGGGGAAGTTGAGCATGTTGACCGTGATTGGCTGGATGTACTCGTCGGCCGCGCGGATGACGCCGAAGAACACCGCCACGTAGAGGACGAACGACCGAAGCGGCGGTTCGGTGAGTCGTCGCTTGATGAGCGGAAGCGCGTCGAGGATAGAGAACGCGTCGTCGCTCGGGTCCTCCTCGACGAACTGCCGGGTCTTGGGCATCGAGAGGAGGACGGCGACCGCGGTCGAGTTGAGGACGCCAGCTGCGACGAACGGGAGTACCGGGCGGACGTCGTACAGCACGCCAGCCGCGAGCATCGTCGCGGCGCTCACCCACATGTTCACCGACCCGCCGCGACCCCTGACGCGGGTGTACTGCTGTTCGTCCAGCCGGTCTTCGAGCGTCTCGTAGAGCCACGCGTCACCGCTTCCCGACCGGAAGGCCTGCCCGAACGCCCACAGAATCCAGATGAAGACGAATCCCGCGAAGCTCCGGGCGAAGACGAAGCCGAATATCGACAGCGTGATGAGTACCGAACCGGCGACGAGGCTGTTCCGGCGACCGATTCGGTCCCCGAGATAGCCCGTCGGAATCTCGCCGACGACGACGACCGCCGCCGAGAGGCTGTTGAGGAGCGCGATTTGCGTGTAGCTCAGGTCCCGATACAGGAGGAAGATGGTGAACACGGGCCAGAAGAACCCGAACGTGACCGTGGCCTGATAGAGGTAGTACTTCAGGACGATGCGAGGGCGATTTACCACCATCTGCTACCCTCCGTGGAGGGCGTGGCGAATCTCGTCGGACGTGCCACGGTACCGTTCCTAATAGAAATCCGAGAAATCAAAAGTGTCACGGAAGTCCGGGGACCGACCGGCCGACTTTTATTTACGCTGGCCCAACTTCGGCGTATGACCGATTTCGACCCCGAGAAGTTCGAGGACAAGTACGTCCACTACTTCAACGAGCTTCAGCGAGCGTACAAGAACGTCTTCAACCGCCTCAACGAGGAGTACGACTCGGAACTCATCCACGCCATCGACCAGCAGGTCCTCAACGAGAGCGAACCCTTCTACGAGGGCGACGGCGAGTTCCGCGTCGAACTTCCGGAGAACCCGACCGACCGGATTCAGGGCCTCCTCGTGAAAGACGAGAAGGTCGAGGAGGTCCTCGACATCTACGTCGAGCAAATCGAAGAGGAGCTGAGCCGACTGTTCGGCTTCCGGAACTGAGCAGGTCGGAACCAGAGTTCGCTGCTGCGGTCCGGCGGGTTAGGCGGCGAGTCGGTCGGCGATGCCCGATTCGCCGAGGTGGACCGCCCGAACTGCTCGTTGGATGCGTCGTTTTTCGACCGGGACTGGTGGAGAGACAACTTTCCATTTGTTTTAGTATTATACCGAATTTTGTAAGACAAATATATATTACTTTAGGACATAAAAACATATCTCAAGCGCATCCTCGCAGGTACACATTGCGAAAGGGAGAGCGCCATCAGGCCGGGAGAACACGAGAGCGGAAAACACGCTATAAATTACATTCCGGTATACGTAATTTCCTCGGGCAGGGGTGCAGACGCTTTCCGAAGCGGGCTCAGGAAAGCCGACTCGCTACGCGAATCAGCGAGCAGACCGGCGAACGAGAGTGATGGCCGACGAAGAGTCGAAAACGTGAGACAGTCCAGAACGAGAGACAGTCAGAAACGGCGAGAGCGAGGAGACGGTCACTCCTCGCGGAACAGCGTCTTCGCGGCGGACAGCGGACGCGGTTCGAAGTCGTCGTCGGCCCACTCACAGTCGGCCAGCGAGTCCACGACCGAGACGTCGATGTGGTCGATGATGCCGAAGTCGTCCACGGTCGATACGGCCGAACTCTGCTCGACGAGGGCGTCGCGGAACTGCTCGCTCCGGTTCTCCACGTCGCCCGTGACGTAGACGGTGACGCCGGGTTCGCCCACGTCGTTGACGTCCACGACCGCGCGCCAGTTTTGGATTTCCTCGCCGTAGGTGGCCTCGAGCGCGCTGACGACCTCGCCCTCGTAGAGGACGATTGCGCCGAACTGGACCGCGTCGTCCGTCCGACCGAGGATTTCGAGGCGCGGGCCGTCGTCGGTCGGTACGACGCGGGCACCGTCGCCGATTTCGTACCGGTCGAACGAGTAGGCCTCGCGGTCGCGCGTCGAGATGACCAGCGACCCCGTGGTCGGTTCTTCGAGGTCCTCGATATTGACTAGCGATTCGGCACCCCCATCGCCGTTCCTCGGCAGGAGTTCGAACTCGTGGTAGTCGGTCATCGGGATATAGCGGTCGTCCATGTTCGGCCGGACCGCGATGCAACCGAACTCGGTGGAGGCGTACGCTTCCTGAATCGTGTCGGCACCCCAGAGGCGTCGGAGTTCGTCCTCGACACGCGGGAGGAGGTTCGCGCCGGTCGAGATGACCTTCTCGACGTTCGGAAAGACGTCCATGGCCGAACGCTCCTCGGTGGTGAGTTCGTCGGCGAGCGAGCGGACGAACAGCGGTTGGCCGATGACGACCGTAATCTCCTCGGCGTGGCCCGCCTCGATGACCCGCTCGTAGTCGGCGAGACTCCGGTTGTAGGTCGAGACGCCCGCCTCCATCGCCGCGATTTCCAGCAGCAGGCCCGAGATGTGCGGTTCGGGCGCGCCCAGATTGAGAATCGCGTCGTCGTCGGTGAGACCGAGCAGTTCGTAGGCGTCCTCGCCGAGGAGGGCCTGTCGCACCAAATCTCGACTGGTGTAGGGCACGCGCTTGGCCTCACCGGTCGTCCCCGACGTCTCGAAGACGACCGAGCGGTCGAACGTCGCGTCCGCCGTGTCGTCTTCGAGGTCAGACGGCGTCATTAGCTGGTGGTCGCGGAAACGCTGTTCTCCATCCATATTTCTAACTCATATTTTTTACATTAATATCTTCTGCTGCACGGTTTGTTCTTTAAGCAGGATAATAACTGAGAGTTCGTAGTCGAATTAATCGTCGGTCGCTCGGCGGGATTTGTTTCGGATACTTTTCAGGAATCGGTGGATAAGAACGTATTTGCAGGGGAACGGTCGTACTCGTCCCGAATTTGACCTCTTCTACACGAATATCTCGAAAGCTATTTTTAAATTACCATATAAAAACTAATGTATAGGTAGGCGAAATTTCCGTTCGATGTCTTCAATTGACACTCAAGAAGTCAAAGCGTTTCCGGACGAACTCACAGACCCGGCGGCGTGGCTCGAACCCTTCGACTGGTATCGAGAGATGCGCGAGGAGAACCCGGTACGCTACGACGAGTCGCGCCGGTCGTGGGACGTGTTCCGATACGACGACGTGAAGGCGATTCTGGACGACGACGAGAACTTCTCGGTCGACCCGAGCAACGCGGATTACTACGACCCGTCGGCGAGAGAGGGTCCGGAACTCCTCCAGAACACGATGCTGTTTCAGGACTCGCCGCGCCACGACGAACTCCGGTCGGTCGTGGACGACGCGTTCAAACCGCACAACATCCGCGAGTTGGAGCCGCGGCTGAACGAGCTGGCCGACGACCTCATCGACCGGGTTCTCGCCGATTCGGACGGCGAGATGGACGTGGTCTCGTCGCTGGCGTACCCCTACCCGGTCATCACCATCGCCGAGCATCTGGGGATTCCCTCCGAGGAGCGCGCGCAGTTCAAGCAGTGGTCGAACACGCTGGTCGAGACGGCCCGGACCGACGAGGAACAGAGCGAAATTGCGGAGAACCAACAGCGAGAGACCCAAGAGATGGCCCAGTACTTCCTCCGACTCATCCACCAGCGCCGGGAGAACCCCCAAGACGACCTCCTCTCGACCATCGCCACGACCGAGAGCGACGACGGGACGCGCCTCTCGGACGAGGAGGCGCTCGGCATGTGCGTCCTCCTGCTGGTCGCGGGGAACGTCACGACGACGAACCTCATCACGAACGCGGTCCGGTGTTTCGGAAATCACGACGTATTCGACCGGCTCCGGGGCGACGACGACGCCCTGATGTCGGCCATCGACGAGGTCCTGCGCTACCGGTCGCCGGTCCAGACCATGGCCCGGTTCGCCACCGACGACGTGACGATTCACGGCGAGACCATCGAGGAGGGCGACCGAGTGCAGTTGTGGCTCGGGTCGGCCAACCGCGACGAGCGCAAGTTCGAGGACGCAGACGGCTTCAAGCCCGACCGGACGCCCAACCAGCACCTCGGCTTCGGTTCCGGCACCCACTACTGTCTGGGGTCCTCGCTCGCCCGACTCGAAGCCAAGACGGTCCTCTCGAAGCTTCTGGACCGGCTCTCGGACATCGAACTGGTCGAGACCGACTTGACGCCGACGCGAAGCACGTTCGTCTACGGCGTCGAGTCGCTCCCGGTCCGGTTCGAGCAGGCCTGAAATCGGCTTTCTGTGCGTTTTGGTCGGAATCTCTCTCGGGACTCGAACGCGTACTGCAAAAGGTTGAAGACTGCACGAACCCTACTCCGCCGCATGAGCACCGAGACTCAGAACGAGGGCGACGACCTCGAAGAGCGCGTCAGTAACTTCCTGCGACGCAACTTCCCGCAGATTCAGATGCACGGCGGAAGCGCCGCCATTCAGGACATCGACCGCGAGTCCGGCGAGGTCCACATCCAACTCGGCGGCGCGTGCAGTGGATGCGGCATCTCCCCGATGACGATTCAGGCCATCAAGAGCCGAATGGTCAAGGAGATTCCCGAAATCGAGACGGTCCACGCCGACACGGGCATGGACGGCGGCGGCGGTGGCGGCGGCATGAGTCCGTCGTTCCCCGGCGAGACGAGCGACGACGGCGACGACGACGAAGGTCCGCAGGCCCCCTTCTAAGCTCGGATTTCCGCCCTCGAAACGCTGTAATTCTTCCCTTAGAACGCGGCTAACATCAGGATATTTATCCCGCCGGGGGTTGGACGGTACTGGTATGACCAACGACGACGACCCGGGGAACGTCGTGTTCGTGGTCATGGACACGGTTCGAAAGAGCCACCTCTCAGTCTATGGCTACGACCGACCGACGACGCCCGGTCTGGAGCGGTTCGCCGACGAGGCGGCCGTCTTCGAGCAAGCGGTCTCCCCCGCTCCGTGGACCCTCCCCGTACACGCGTCGCTGTTTACCGGCATGTACCCGAGCGAACACGGTGCGAGCCAAGAGAACCCGTACCTCGAAGGTGCGACGACGCTCGCCGAGACCCTCTCGGGCGCTGGCTACGACACCGCCTGCTACTCCTCGAACGCGTGGATTACGCCCTACACCCACCTGACCGACGGGTTCAACGACCAGGACAACTTCTTCGAGGTCATGCCCGGCGACTTCCTCTCGGGGCCGCTGGCGAAGGCCTGGAAGACGATGAACGACAACGAGACCCTGCGGAAGGTCGCCGACTATCTGGTCAGCGTCGGCAACAAGATTCACGAGTACACCGCCTCCGGCGAGGGCGCGGACTCGAAGACACCGCAGGTCATCGACCGGACGATGGAGTTCATCGACGACGCCGACGACGGCTACTTCGCGTTCATCAACCTGATGGACGCCCACCTGCCGTACCACCCGCCCGAGGAGTACAAAGAACAGTTCGCGCCCGGCGTCGACTCGAACGAGGTGTGCCAGAACTCCAAGGAGTACAACTGCGGTGCCCGCGATATCTCCGACGACGAGTGGGAGGCCATCGAGGGCCTCTACGACGCCGAGATTCGCCACATCGACGCGGAACTCCAGCGACTGTTCTCGTGGATGCAGGAAAACGACGAGTGGGAGGACACGATGGTCGTCGTCTGCGCCGACCACGGCGAACTCCACGGCGAACACGGCCTCTACGGCCACGAGTTCTGTATCTACGACCCCCTCGTGAACGTCCCGCTGATGGTCAAGCACCCCGAACTGGAGTCGGGCACGCGCGAGGACCAGCAGGTCGAACTCGTGGACCTCTATCACACCGTGCTGGACCACGCGGGCGTCGAGGCGGCCGAATCGAGCGACCCGACGGAGACGGCCGTCTCGCTGGACCGACAGCGGTCGCTCCTCGATGCGGACTACCGCGAGTTTGCTGAGGGCGACTACGCCTTCGTGGAGTACTACCGGCCCGTGGTCGAGTTGAAGCAGTTGGAGCAGAAGGCCGCCGAGGCAGGTATCGAGTTAGACACCGACTCGCGGTTCTACTCGCGGATGCGGGCCGCTCGCCGCCCCGACGCCAAGTACATCCGCAACGAGCGCATCGGCGACGAGTTCTACCACCTCGACTCGGACCCCGAGGAGACCGACGACGCTCGCGGCGAGGGCACCGACGAGGAGGTCGAACTCGAAGGCGCACTCTCGGAGTTCGAGGAGAGCGTCGGCGGCGAGTGGAAGGAAGTCGAGGACGACGACGTGCTGGACGACATGAGCGACGACGCGAAGGACCGACTGCAGGACCTCGGCTACATCGACTGACCGCGCGGTCCGCCGCGGAGTCGCAGTTACGACCCCGCCGCAGATTCGAGCGGCACCCTCCTTTTCGCGCCGCGTGGAACCCGTTTTCCCGAGGTAAGCAGGACTCTTCGTCCCGAGATACGCACGACGAGAGCAACCAAATTCTGTTTTAAAGCAACAAAAATGTTGTTTTAGAGTGGGCCAACCGGCCTCCTCACATCGAGTCTACGCCGATGACGCTCACGACGCCGCCGCCGATGGCCACGGGCACCCAGTAGATGGCTCCGCGGAAGATGACCACGGCGGCGAGGGCGGTCTCCCACCCGACGCCAGCGCCGGGGAGACTCGACAGGAGGCCGACCAGCACCGCTTCGATGCCGCCCGCGCCGCCTGGGAGCGGCGTGACCCCCGCGATGGCACCGACCGGGACGACGAACAGGAGGACGGCGAACGGAACCGGCGAGCCGATAGCCACGAACGCCAGCCAGAGCGCGACCATCTGGCATACCCATCCCGCCGTCGAGGCGGCGAGCGCGAGGGTCAGCCCGCGTCGGTCCGTCGCCACGCGCTCTATCGAGTCGAAGAACTCGCCGACACGGGTTTCGAGCGTCTCGCGGCTGAGCGCCACGTCCACGGGTGCAATCCGAGTGACGAGTCGGAGTATCGGCGCGAGGACTCGCGCGATGGCCCGCCGGAGCGCCTTCCGGTTGCGCCACCCGAAGATTCCGGCGATGGGGACCGCGACAGAGAGGACGACGATGGCCGCGGTGGCGAGTCGCAGACGGCGACCGAACTCGGTCTGGGTCGCGTAGAACCCCGCGCCGCCGAGCGCGAGCACGATGGAGGGGACGAAGTTGAGCGAGTCCACGCTGGCGATGGCCGCCAGCCCGCGCTCGTACTCCGTGTCCGCGACTTTCGAGATGAGGAGCGCCGTCACCGGTTCACCGCCCGCCTGCCCGAAGGGCGTGATGTTGTTCGAGAACATCGCGCCGTTCAGGATGAAGAAGGACTTGAGAAACGACACGTCCACCCCGAGTACGTCGAGGACGGTCCGGAGACCGAACCCCCACGCCGCGAGCCATCCGAGGGTGACGACGACGACGAGCGCCACCGTCTCGGTGTCGGCCCGCTGAATCTCCCGCACGAACCCCTCGACGCCGACGAAGTACAGGAGCAGACCGAGAATGGCGAACGTTCCGAGAAACCCCAGAACCGTCGTTCGCAACTGCGCGCCGTTCATGGACGAAGATTGCTTTCTGCGGTAATCAGTATGTCGAAATCCCCACTCGACACTCGGCGGTGGACCGGAGGGTAGGTCGGCATGGTCTCTCGCATCTACCAGCGTCGGCGGGCCAATTCAATCCATCGGGCGCTCGCGCTCCCAAGCCCGGACCAAATTCGTTAAGGTCCGATTGACCGGCACCGAATCGTCGCTCTCGCACGCGCGAACTACATATTTATTGATGGCTTCGATTTCGGTTCGCCTGCCCGCCAGCACGTCCTGTCGCATCGAGGAGGTATTCCTCGCCGTGGCCTCGGCGACGCGCTCGACCGCGCGGACAGCCTCGTCGTCGCCCAGTTCGACGCCCTCGGCGCGGGCCACCCCGGCCGTCTCGCGCGCGGCATCGGCGGCGACTTCGCGGGCGGGACCGTCGAGGAGCGCGCCGTTCTCGACCCGCGCGAGGGCCGTGGTGGCATTGATACCGGCGTTGACCGCCAGCTTCTCCCAGAGGCGGCGCGGCATGTCGTCGGCGACCGTGGTCCGGAGGCCCGCGGCGTCGAACGCCCGGCCGACGCGGTCGGCGATTTGGGAGGTCCCGCCCTCGCGCGGACCGAGGACGACTTTCCCTTCGCCGGTACACTCCACGACGCCGGGGTCGGACAGGACCGCGCCGTAGGTCACGGTGCCCGCGAGGACCGGGCAGTCGAGATGGTCGGCCAGAATCTCCTCGTTGCCCATCCCGTTCTGGAGCGAGAGCGCGGCGTCGATTCGCCCGGTGGCCAGGATTTCGGCGGCCTCCTCGGTGTCGAAGGCTTTGACCGTCACGACCGCGAGGTCGGCCGCGAGGTCCGACCCGTCGGTGGTCGCATCGGGACGGACCTCGAAGTCGAACCGGCCGTCGTCCTCCCCGGTCGCGTCCGCGACGCGCAGGCCCTCCTCGCGCACCGCGGCGACGTGGGGATTTCGCCCGACCAGCGTGACCTCGTGTTCGCGGGCGAGGAGACCACCCACGAGGCTTCCGAGGCTTCCCGCACCGAACACGACGATTTCCATGTCGAGGCCTTGGAACCGGGGGTAGAAAAGTCGGGGCGTCTCGGTGGTCCATTGAAATAGCAAGCGACGTGCAGGGGAAGAACTTCTTGCAACCCAGTGGTGTGTATCTTGCAACCCAGTGGTGTGTATAACCGGTAAGTTTAATTGGGTAGCGAAAGTACTAGAATTTGGTACCAGCGGACCGCCTCCAAGGAGAAAAGCCTCTGACTGGACCAAGAAGCGTTGCAAGCCGTGAAACTGGTTCACCCACGCTGCTCTCCTTGGCGGCTGCCGTCATTCCAATTTGACGTACTGCGACTCTGAAAAGTATCTTCATCGAACCCCGAGAGTGGGAGTATTAGTCCCGGGGGGTGATTCTATGTGTCGCAAGCGGAGTCAGTTGGCCGACCTACGCAGTCAGCATGACCACCAGCTTGACAACGTTGACGATGAACCGCACGACGAGGTTCGCTGTTCGCAAGTACCGGCGCGTCTTCGACGCCGGTTCCGACTCGTCGTCGGTCCGAGTATCGTCTGCCGTCATTCCATTGACGTCGGGGTTTCGGCTCGGTCGGTACCAGCGAACCGGCCGTCCCCGACAAAGTATCTGATTCGCGGACATGATTAAAACGTTTGCATAGCCTCTCGAAATACGAGAGCAGAGTGTGCAACGAAACTTCGAGGTATAAACTGGACACAGGTTCAGCCCTATAGTATCAGACTTCCTCGGGACGATACTCCGCGACGATAGCGTCGTCGTTCTCGAACACGACCACGAAGGCCTCCGAGTCCTCGACCGAGCGAATCTTGCCGGCGGGTTGGCCGTCGGTGTGCAGGTAGAGGTAGTCGGGCGTGACGTTAGCCTCGCTCATTCGGTCGGCGAGGCAGGCCGCGTCGTCGCAGACGTTGAGCGAAAAGTACAGCGACTTCTGGCGTTGCCACTCGCCCGCGCCCTCCCACTCGACGCCCCAGTAGCCGACGAGGAGTTGCCGGTCCGAGAGCAGGGGAAGCCACTCGGCGGTGCGCTCGCCGACCGAGACGAACGTGGCGTTCGGGCGCGTCTCGGTCTGAATCCACTCCATGGCCTCTGCGTCGCCGTCGCTGAGGTGGCTCGGCATCCGGTTGCTCGCGTCGAAGACGCTCTGGTACTGGCTGACCGGGTAGTTCGTCACGAACAGCGCGCCAGCGCCGACGCTGTAGGACAGCAGCAGTCCGACCACCGCGAGCGAGACGGCCCGGTCGGGAAGGTCGAACTCCAGTTTCCGCCGGACAAGCGGGACCAAATCCTCCATCAGAACTTTGGCGCAGACCAGCGCGACGATGACAAACAGGAACTGGGACTTGTGGGTGACGAACGCGAGCGCGACGAACCACGCCGGGAGAAACCACTCCCGGCGCGCGACCAGCAGCATCATCCCGAGGAGAAACACCACGTGCCAAATCGAGAGCAGTTCGGTCCGGGGCGGCACGACCATCAGGAGTCTCGCCGCGGCGGGCGCGACGGCCGCCAGACCGCCGTGGGTCCCCGACGCGTCGAGGAGCGGCTGGGTGCCGAACCGGGAGGCCACGGTCACGAGCCACGGCGATGCGACCAGCAGTCCCCCGCCCGCGACCGACGCGCCGAGGCCGAGTCCGCCCCGACCCCGGTCCACGAGCGCCCAGAAGATGACGTAGCTCGCGCCGAAGAACAGCGCGTAGCGGACGTGGCTCAGGAGCGTGAGGCCGAACAGCGCGGCCCCGGCGAGCGCGTAGCGCCGCCGATGCGCTCCGAAGAGTCGGACGCCGACGTAGAGGCCAGCGAGCGCGAAGAAGTACGCCCCGCCGCGGACGACCCCGCCGGACGAGAGGTGCCACTTGAAAATCTCCGGCGAGGTCGCACCGATGACGGCCGCAATTCCGGCCTGCCGCCGCGAGTCGAGGACCTCCTCGGCGAGGAAGTAGAACGGGACGAGGTACAGGACGGCGTACACCTGCGGGAGGACTCGACTCGCCGTCAGCGGGCCGACGCCGAGGACCTCGCGCACCACCGCCAGCAGGTAGAACATCAGCGGCGGGTAAGCGAACGGGAGTCCGTCGGCCGTGTAGCCGGGAATCGTCCGCGGGAGCGCGTAGCCGTTGGCCGCAATCTGGTTTGCCATCTCGTTGAACAGGCCCGCCGTCAACGTCGGTAGTCGTAGACCGCGAGGTGGCCGCCGGAGAGGAGCATCGACGCGACGAGCGCGGGAGCGAGAAAGGGCAGATGGCGTCGGAGCGATTTCATTCAGTCTCTAAGCGAGACTCTAAAACTCCCGCCACATAACTGTGGTAACATTCGCGTCCGCCGAACTTGCGGTCAGAAAAAGAAGGTCGCGTCAGTCCTCGGTCCAGTACATCAGGGCTTCCTTGGGTTCGCCGCAGTTCGGGCACTCCTCGGGGATACCCTCGTCGATTTCGCCCATCTCGCCGCACTCGGTACACCGCCACATCAGTTCGCCCTCGCCGAACTCGTGGCCCGCGCGGGAGTGTTCGACGCTCATGCTCTCGACGCCCTCGCGGGTCGAGACGAAGAAGCCGCCCTTCTCCAACCCGCGAACGTTCCCGATTTCGTTGCCGTCCTCGTCGTAGACGGTCTGACCGAAACTAATTTCGAGCATCTTCTCCTCGGCTTCCGCGTCTCCGTCCTCTGCGGGTTGCTCTCCGTGTCCACTCATACTGCGAGATACGGCGTCGGCCCTGATAAAGCCCGTCGCCGATTTGAACCAGTAGAGAACGGGGTGGCGGTCGCGGTGTGGCGGCGGGGCGGTCGCGGTGTGGCGGCGGGGCGGTCGCGGAACGGGTGCAGCGGTCGCGGTACGCACCAGCAGTTCTACCGCGAGCGAACGAAGTGAGCGAGCGGACCAAGGAATCCCTCGAAGAAGCGCCGGAGGCGCTTCTGAGGGGGTGACGCCGTGTTGTCGGGAGCGGAGCGACCGACTGCTCGGAAGACGCGGTTTGTCTTCCGGTGTTTTTGATCAACCTTTTGCAAGGGAGGGAGACGAGCGCCTCTGGCGCTCGTCTTCTCGACCGCTGGAAAAGGTTGTCTTACATGAAGTCAGCGATACTCCCCTGCTTGTTCTTGTCGTTCTCGAAGATACTTTCGAGCGACCGGTCGAGGATGTCGAGACGCTGTTTGGTGTACTCCCGGCAGTCGTACTTCTCGGCCACCTGAATCGCCGTCTCCATGTACTTGTTCACCGACCCTTGGTGGACCGTGAGGTTGACCTGCCCGCCGCACTCCCGGCACTCCTTGGTCAAGGGCATCCGGCGGTACTTCTCGCCGCAGTCGAGACACCGGGTCTCTTGGCGGGAGAACGCCCGGAGGTTCCCGATGAGGTCCGGCAGGAAGTGGTACTCGATGACGCGCTCGGCCACGTCGGTCTCGTCCACCGACCGGAGCTTTCTGGAGAGTTCCAGCTGGGCGTCCATCTTGTCCATCATCGACCCGAGGGTCTTGTACGCCGAGAGGTCCGGCCCCAAGGCGATGTTGGAAGTGTCGTGAGTGTGGTCGAAGTCGGTGTACTCCCGGTCGGTCCCGAGGTTCTCCTCGGCGATGGTCACCAAGTCCTCGACCTCCTCGGGGTCGGCCATCTCGCGGGTCGCCTCGTAGAACTCGCGGGGGTACTCCCGCACGATGTCCATGTTGTGGGCCTCGTCGTCGATTTCGGAAGGGTCGATGCGCGAGGACATGACGAGGGGCGCGTCCATCTGACCACCCCGCTTGTCAGGCAAGAATTCTTTACTGAAGTTTAAAAGCCCATCCATAAGAAGCATAACACAATCCTCGTCTCCGTCACAATTCCTTCTTTTTGCGGCGTGAAAGTACGGATGTGCATATCCAACTGCCGCCGAGGTGAACCCGACTATTCGGCCCACGACCGCCGCGGAGGTGTGAGGAGCCATGCCGAAGACCAGCTCACCGACGAGTTCGTCGCGCTCCTCGACTTCGTAGAACGGTTCTAGTCCGTAGTACTGGGTCAGGAGGTCGTCAACGAAGTCGGCGGTCTGGAGGAGATGCTCGGCCGCGCCGTCCGAGAGGACGATGTCCTGCACTTTGAGTTCGACCAGTTGGTCGTCGTGGCGGAGCGGATCGCCGTGGATGTCCTCGTCGTAGCCCAGCGACCGGAAGTGGTCTGCGGTCACGTCGAGTTCCGAGGGGCGGACCGAGGTCACGGGCAGGTCAGTCATGTCGTAGCGGACCGTGCCGTCCTTGAACGCCGAGACGTCGTGTTTGGCTCGGAGGATGCCCTTCTCGATTGGTTCGGGCGTCTTGTACGACGAGGACAACCCTTTCACGCCTTTGAGGGTGTCGAAGGCGTTCTCGCGCTCGCCGACCGATTCGAGCGCCGACCGGAACTCGTCGTTGATGTCGAGGGTTCGGCGCTCGACCGGCGTGGCCTCGACTTCACAGCGGTCGCAAATCGCGCGCCCCGACTCGTCCAGTTCGACCACCGAGTCGCAGTCGGGGCACGTGAAGTGCGCGAAGGTGTTGCCGCCGCACTCCGGACACTGGCACTTGAAGGTGTGTTCGCCGCAGTCCTCGCACTCCCGGCGGCCGACTTGGGCATCGACCATGCCGGGGGTACTCTCCATGTCGGGGGCGTGCTTCGCGGCGGCGGCCACGTCGCGCTGGCTCCCGCCCGCCTCGCCGATGGGGAAGAGGGTGTGGACCGCGGGCGAGAGCTCGCGCTCCTCGGACTTCTCGGGGCGGCCCATCCGGTTGCCGATGCGGGTCGGGGCGCGCTCGCGGACCTCGAAGGGCGCGACTTCGTTCACGGCTCGGACCGCGTTGTCGCCGTCTTCGGCTTCGCCCCAGTTTCGGGCCTCTTCCGAGAGGTCGTCCCACGTCTTTTCGAGGTCGCCGGACACGTCGATGGCGACCCCCAGCGAGCGCGCGAGGGGTCGCCAGTCGGGAATTTGGATGGTGTCCTCGTACTGGGTGTGAGGGACGAGGATGCATTCGAGCGCGGTGCGGACCGCCTCCTCGGTGAACTCGATTCGCAACTCGTCGCCCCCGGTCGCTCCACTCGCTCGTCCGTCACCGTCGCCGCCGTCCACGATGTCGCCGTCTGCGACCGCCTCGGCGAGGGCCTCGAACTGGGAGACGGTGAGGTCGTGCCAGAGGTAGGTGAACTTCGGGTGGAGCGGGCAGTCGTACTCGGTGGCCCACGTCAGGGCCTCGTCGGCGCTCGGGTCCGAGAGGTCCACGCTCGGGGAGTCCCGGAGCGCCTGCACGTCGGCACCGGCCTCCTCGAAGTCCTGTCTCCACCACTCGACGGTGTAGGAGGCGGGAGCGAGCGGGTGGTTGTTCTCCACGAACTCGCCGTAGTTGACCAGATACTCCCCGAGGTCGAGAATCTTCTCGACGCCGTTGCGGAGTTCCAGCGCCTCGTCGGGGTCGTCGATGCGTCGCACGTCGCCGTTGGCGAGGCGCACCGTGGGACCTTCGATGGAGTCCACCGGCACCACGCCCGCGGCCTTGCCGGGGCGCTCGGTCTTGATCTGGGTCCCGGTTGCGAGGAAGTCGTCCACGAGGTGCATCGTCGCGGGGTGGACGCCCGCCGTCGCAAATCCGTGATTGCGCGCTCGGCCGTAGCGCAGGCGGAACCCGCCGGACTCGCTGGGGTGGCCGAAGACCGGGCGGCCGGCGATGAGGTCCCGCAGGAACTTCTTGGCGGGTTCGACGCGGGGCGGGCCGTCGGGGACGGAGTCCTCTTCCTCGCCCTCGTCGGCGACCTCGTCGGCGTCTTCGTCGGATTCCTCCGCCTCGGCGTCGTCCGCTTCATCTGCTTCGTCGCCGCCGTCCTTGCCGATGGTGCCGTCGATGAGGTCCTGCAACCACGGCCAGTCGATTTCGTCCAGATTCCGGGTGTACCGCTGAATCTTGGGCGCTTTGAGCGCGATACCCTCCGCGAGGACGAGACACATGCCACCGCGCGGGTTGTTGGTGTCCACCCGTTCGAGGTCGCGGAACCCCGAGACCTCCTCGTCGCCCGTGGACTCCCCGTCGAGCATGATTGGCATGTGTTTAGAAATGAATTTTGTTTCTTTATCCTTGGGAGAGTATTGTAAGCCGGTCTCTTTGTCGTAGAGATTTATCTCCTCGGCGTAGCGTTCGATTTCCTCCTCGCGGGCGTCGTACTCCGACATCCCGACGAGCGCGCGGGTGTAGTCGGCCACGAGGACCGACAGCGCCTGTGCTGTCCCACCCGCGGAGCGAATCGGCCCGGCGTAGTAGACGTTGACGAACTCGGTGCCGTCGTCGTTTTCGAGGATTTCCACTTTGTCGATGCCCTCGATGGGCGCGGCGACCACGCCCTCGGTCAGGAGGGCGACCGCCGTTCGGACTGCCCCCTCGACTTTCCCGGCCTTCGATTCGTAGTCGCCGACCCGGCCCTCTGCGAAGTCCTCGGCGAGTTCGAGTGCGGCTTCTTCCCTGCTCATCTCGCCCTCCAACTCTCGGACGCGCTCGGCGACCCCTTCGATGCCGAGGATGTTCTCCACGCGGTCGGCCATGTCCTTGGCGACCGGAATCTCGACTTCGGGCTTTGGGTCGCCGCTGTTTTCGCGGGCCTCGCGGGCGACCCCGAAGGCGTCGTCCAAGTCGGCTTCGATGTCCTCGAAGTACTGCTCGTCCTCCTCGCGCATCTATAGCCAGAGGTCGAGGTCGGTGGGTTCGTCGGGTTCGCGTTCCAACTCGTCCTCGAAGGTCTTCATGTACAGTTCCCCGGCGAAGACCGTGGCCGAGTCGAGGTGGCCCGCGAGCGTCTGGCCGCTCCGGCGCGAGAGGACGGCGTGAGTGTGGGCGAATCGCTCGCCGTCCAGCCACGAGACGTTACCGACGCACGCGGCGACTTCGAGCGGCTCGTCGAACTCGACTTCGCGGTACTCCAGTTCCGACTGGTCGTAGAACCAGACTGTCGCGTCCTGTACCGCGCCCATGGCGACGAACCACGCCGCGTCCACATCTTCGTCGTCCGCGAGCGATTCGATTTCGGTGCGCCACTCCTCGCCGTGTCCGAGTCTCGCAACGAATTCGCGGTCCCCTGAGACCTCCCGGTAGTTCATATACTGTGGAACGAGGACCGTCGGCAAAAAGGTTCAGTATTGGCTCGTTACCACATCGGGTGGGGTCCCAACTACGCCGAGGCGAGTCGCAATCGACTCGGCCGACCGCGCAAAAAATCGAAAAGGAGGAAATCGCTACTGCCAGTCTTGGAGGGCGACGCTTCCGGATACGGAGACCGAAAGCCACGCCTCGTCGGCGGTCGTGTCTGCGATGATGAGTCGCTCCGTGCGACCATCATCGTCCAGCGAGGCCATGACCTCGCGCTGTGCGACCGAATTCGACGGGGTGGCCGTATTGGGGGCCATATGTGACACATGGTATCACGGGGTAATAAACGCTCCGAAACGACAAACCGCGAGTAAAAAGCGAAGCCTTCAAGTATTGTTAAACGTTACCATGCATCATTAATACCAGCTTCCGTTCACGAGCACACCGAAGAACTCAAATTAATTCCAGCTTACTATAGCAGAAATAATTAGCTGGACGGGTAAATACGTCTAGAGACAAAGCAATTCGGGCGCTAAGGCGGGGTTTCTCGAAGAAATAAGCGGTAAGTTTATCCGGGCCGGTTTACAATGGGCGGTTGGATGACAGATACTGACAACCTCAACCGCCGTCGTTTCCTGCAGGCGACCGGCGGTGCGGCATCGGCTGTAGCCCTCGCTGGCTGTACGGGGACGAGCGACAACAACGACAGCGACGAGACCCAGAACGAGAACAAGGGACAGGACGCGCCCGACGTCGGAAATAACTACCTCCGTCTCGTCAACTCCACGATGAGCACGCTGGACCCGGTCAAGGCGACCGACACCGCCTCCGGGCAGGTTATCCAGCAGGTGTTCGACGCCCTGATGAACTACCCGAACGGTACCATCGACGTCAAGGGTCAAATCGCCAAAGGCTACGAGACCTCCGAGGACTTCAAGACGTACACTATCAACCTCAAGGAAGGCGTCAAGTTCCACAACGGCGACGAAGTCACGGCGCAGGACTTCGTCTACTCCTTCGAGCGTCTCGCCCAGTCTGACAACTCCCGGCGCGCGTACTTCATCCTCGACTCCATCGGCGTCAAACACGAGAAGGAGACGGTCACGAAAGACGGCGAGGAGACGGAGGTCTACAAGCCCGACTCGATGGCTGTCACGGCCAAAGACGACTACACCATCGAGATGCAGCTCAAAGAGCCGTTCCACGCCACCATCGAGATGCTGGCGTACACCTCCTTCGCCGCCGTGCCGGAAGGCATCGTCGGCGACATCGAGGGCTACGAGGGCGAGATGAGCCACAAGAAGTTCTCGACCAAGAACCCCGTCGGTGCTGGCCCCTTCAAGTTCGACAAGTGGGAGAGCAACACCGAAGCCAAGGTCTCGAAGTACGAGGACTACCACGGTAGCACGGCGAACATCGACGGTGTTCACTGGAACATCTCGTCGAACTCCGACGCCATCTACAACTACGGTGTCGTCAACCAGAACGCCGACATGGTGACGAACGAACAGCTCCCGACGGCCAAATACAACCCGAACAAGGTCAACGTCGAGAAGACCGACGACCTCGGCCGGAAGGTCGGTACCTACGGTCCGACCAAGAGCGACAAGAAGATGGACTACACCGGGTTCGCCACCATCAACGCCTTCTACATCGGCTTCAACACCGACGCCGTCCCGAAGCCGGTCCGGAAGGCCGCCGCCTACGCGCTCAACCAGGAGCAGGCCGTCGACAAGGTGTTCAAGGGCCGCGGTGAGAGTTCGTATCACTTCACCCCGCCGTCGATTTACCCCGGCGGAGCCCCGGAGTACACCAAGCACGCCAAGGAGAACTACCCCTACGGCTACGACGAGGCCAAGCTCGACAAGGCCAAGGAAGTCATGGAAGAGGCTGGCTACGGCCCGGACAACAAGGCCAAGGTCACGTTCACCGTCTACGAGTCCTCGGACACGTGGCCCGAACTGGCGAAGCTCCTGCGCGACAAGCTCACCAGCGCCCACGTCGACATGAGCGTCGAGAAGGCACCCTTCTCGACCCTGCTCAAGCGCGGTCGGAACGGCAACCTCGAAGCCTACTCGCTCGGCTGGATTATGGACTGGCCCGCGCCGGACAACTTCCTCCAGCTGCTGTACCCGCCGATGACCGACACGTCGAAGGACGCCCCGGTCTCGTACCTCAACTGGTCCGAGACGGACGCGGCCGAGAACGCGACCAAGGCGTGGGAGACCGTCCAGAACAACCCCAAGCCGACGGACGCGGCGGAGAAGAAGCGTAACGAAGCCTACATCACGATGGAGGAGGCCAACTGGGAGGACGTCGCCATGCTCCCGACCTACCACCGCATGGACGAGCGCTTCAAGTACAAGTGGGTCGACTGTCCGCGCTTCGGCGGTGCCGGATTCAGTCGCCAGATGTTCAACAACGTCAAAATCGGCGAGCGCGAGTAAACGCGCCGATACGGATTTCTTTTTCTCGGGCGCGCTAACCATATACGAATCGCGTCTACGGCCAGTAGCGGAGCCGTAAACCGGATTGGCCGGTTAGTATCCGAAAGCGCAAGACATAATGAGAGGACCCACAAATTTATCACCCATGTGCGCGGTCCAGTTTGGGTACGTACAATTCGACGGGAGTAGCCGCAGTCGCGGCGGTGGTTCGCCGTGAGCAGGTGGCAATACTTCGCAAAGCGTGTACTACTATCGGTTCCAGTGCTGTTATTCGGGGCCTCGATCACGTTTCTCGTGATTCGAGCCGGGCCGCTCGACCCGGTATCGGCTATTCTGGGACCGCAAGGCGATCCGCAGGCCTACAACGCCATCAGAGACCAACTCGGTCTCGACCAACCGCTCTGGCAACAGTACATCGACTACATGGTCAACATGTTCACCCTGAACTTGGGTGAATCGTGGGTTCTTCAGCCCGACACCAGCGTCTACTCGCTGGTCGTCAGCTACGCGCCCCGGACCATCTGGCTGGGATTCTGGGCGGTGCTCATCGCCATCTTCGTCGGCATCCCGCTCGGTTTCTACGCCGGACTCAACCCCAACACGTTCAGCGACTACATCGCGTCGTTCGGTGGTATCGTCTGGCGTGCGATGCCGAACTTCTGGCTGGCCGTGATTCTGATGAGCGTCCTCTCCCAGTCCGAGAAGTTCTTCTTCGGCTTCAACTGGGAAGGATTCCTCTACGCGACCAACGTGACGGGACCACCGCCGCTGGGCGACCTTACCTCGGTGGACGGTTTTCTGAAGGCGCTGAAGAAAATCGCCCCGGCCGCGCTCGTCCTCGGCTCGGCGTCGATGGGTAACGAGATGCGTATCGGGCGGACCGCGGTGCTGGAGACTGTCAACTCCAACTTCATCGAGACGGCGAGAGCGAAGGGCGTTCCGCCCCGGTCGCTCGTCTGGAAGCACATCTTCCGGAACGCGCTCATCCCGCTCGTCCCGATTATCACCGGCGAGGCGTTCATCCTCCTCGGCGGGTCGGTGCTGGTCGAGAGCGTCTTCGACATCAGCGGCATCGGCTACCTGTTCTTCCAGGCGATCAAGAACGGCGACATGCCCCTAGTCGGGTCGCTGATGTTCATCTTCATCCTACTCGTCGTCCTCATCAACATCATGCAAGACTTCCTGTACACGATAATCGACCCGCGAGTCGGCTACGACGGAGGTGCCTGACATGAGTGTCGACCAAGAACGAGACGACGCGCCGATTCGAGAGCGCATCCGCGAGAATCCCGGCCCGGCGCTGGGTTGGCTGGCCGGTGCGCTTCTGCTGTTCGCGCTCGAAGCGGGCGCAGTCGTCCACCTCGTGACGAATCTCCTCGGCACTCCGGTCGAACTGCCGACGCTCCTCTCGCGCGACCTCATCCCGAACAACGGGTACCAGACGTCGAGTGGAGTGTGGAAGGATACCTTCCTCGGCCTCGCGCCAGCCTACGCGTGGGCCATCCGCGTCGTCCTCGTCTACGCCTACGCGTTCGTCTGGATGCTCTGGCTCTGGCGAGGCTACCTCGTCTTCCGCGAGCACTACCGATACGCCGACTGGACGCCCCGTGACGACATGATAGACCGACTTCGCGGCCACCGATGGGGTCAGTTCGGCGCAGTCATCGTCTTCGGGTTCGTCATCCTCGCGCTGTTCGCTCCGGCGCTGGGTCCGACTACCGTCGAACGAACGATTTCGAACCCGTACTCCCACCACATCGAGTACTACAACGACCAGGGTCAGTTGGAGAACATCACGGTCGGGGCGGCCAACCTCGGGTCGCGCTCGCAGGGGACGCCCGACCGCAACGTCGGCCCGATGTCGTACGACAACTACGGCCGATGGCACCCCTTCGGGACGTTACCGACAGGGAAGGACATGTTCACCTTCATGGCGGCCGGAGCGAGGGTATCGCTGTTCATCGGCCTCATCTCCATCGGGGTGAGCGGCTTCCTCGCGGCGGCGTTCGCGCTGTTGACGGCCTACTACAAGGGGCTGGTAGACCTCGTGGTGGTCATCGTGGGTGACTCTATAATGTCGTTACCCAGACTACTGTTCGTGATGCTACTGTCGGTAGTCCTCGGAGACACGTGGATAGCCGACATCTACAGCGGCGCGCTCGTGCTGGCGCTCATCTTCGCCGGAACCGGGTGGCCCTTCCTCTGGCGGTCGGTGCGTGGGCCAGCGATGCAGGTCTCCGAGCAGGAGTGGATCGACGCAGCCAAGAGCTTCGGCCAGCGACCGAGCGTCACGATGAAAAAGCACATGGCTCCGTACATCTTGGGCTATCTGCTGGTGTACGCGTCCATGACGCTCGGCGGTATCATCGTCGCGGTCGCGGGCCTGTCGTTCCTCGGGCTGGGCATCAACCCGCCGACGCCCGAGTGGGGACGCGCGGTCGACATCGGCCAGTCGTACGTCACCACGTCGTCGTGGCACATCTCGTTCATCCCCGGCGTGATGATCGTGCTGGTCGTGACCGCGTTCAACGCGCTCGGCGACGGCATCCGCGACGCCATCGACCCGCAGAGTGAGGGCGGCGAAGGCGACGGTGCCGAAGTCGCGGCGACCGGAGGTGGTGCCTGATGGCACAGAAAGAGACCTCCGCGGTCCGCAGCGA
The DNA here is from genome assembly GCF_004765785.1 of Halorussus ruber. GTDB lineage: Archaea > Halobacteriota > Halobacteria > Halobacteriales > Haladaptataceae > Halorussus > Halorussus ruber. The sequence continues at coordinate 396,892 of NZ_ML219768.1, forward strand.
GGAGGAACCCCTCCTCTCCGTGGACAACCTCCAGACGGCCTTCTTCACCGACAAGGAGGTCATCCGCGCGGTCGACGGCGTGAACTTCGACATCCACCGAGGCGAGACGGTCGGTATCGTCGGCGAGTCCGGGTCCGGCAAGAGCGTGACCGCCCGGTCCATCATGGGACTCGTCGATTCGCCCGGTCGCGTCCTCAGCGGGAGTAGCATCACCTTCCGCGGCGAGGAGCTGACCGAAAAGAGCGAGAAGCAGTACCGGAGCCTCCGCGGGAGCGACATCGCAATGGTGTTCCAGGACCCGCTGACCTCGCTCAACCCGGTGTACACGGTGGGCAACCAAATCAAGGAGGCGCTCCGGCTCCACCAAGACTTGCGGGGCGCGGCCGCCACCGAGGAGGCCATCAACCTGCTCGAAGCGGTCGGGATTCCGGACGCCTCGCGGCGCGTCAAGGAGTACCCCCACGAGTTCTCCGGCGGGATGCGCCAGCGCGCGGTCATCGCCATGGCGCTGGCCTGCGACCCGGAGCTACTCATCTGCGACGAGCCGACCACGGCGCTCGACGTGACGATACAGGCTCAGATTCTGGAGCTGCTTCAAGACTTGCAGGAGGAGCGAGACCTCGCCATCATGTTCATCACCCACGACATGGGCGTCATCGCGGAGATTTCCGACCGCGTGAACGTGATGTACGCGGGCGAAATCGTCGAGAGCGCGCCGGTCGAAGAGCTGTTCGAGAACCCGCGCCACCCCTACACGCAGGGTCTCCTCCAGTCGATTCCGGGCAATCAGCCCGACGCCGACCGGCTCTCGACCATCGAGGGCGACGTGCCGACGCCGAACGAACCCGCGGGCTACTGCCGGTTCGAGCCGCGGTGTCCGAAGGCGTTCGAGGACTGCACGCGAGTCCACCCGGCGTCGGTCGAGGTCAACGACGAGGCCGACGACCACACCGCGGCGTGCCTCCTCTACCCCGAGGACGCGTCGCAGGCTGAGGCCGTCGAGTTACACGAGCAGTTAGAGAGCGAGCGAGAGGTGAGCGAACGATGAGCGAACAAGTCCAACAGGAGTCCGTCAGCGTCGCCACGGGCGAGACGCTCGTAGAGGTCAACGACCTCAAAACCTACTACGACGAGGGCGGAATCGTCGATTCGAATCCCGTCAAAGCAGTCGACGGCGTAAACTTCGAAATCAAGCGCGGGGAGACCCTCGGGCTGGTCGGCGAGTCCGGGTGTGGCAAGACCACGCTCGGCCGGACGCTCATCCAGTTGGAGGACGCCACCTCGGGCGAAGTGCTGTTCGACGGCACCGACATCACGGAGCTGTCCGGGACGGAACTCAAAGACTGGCGGCGCAACAGCCAGATGGTGTTCCAAGACCCCGAGTCCAGCCTCAACGACCGGATGACCGTCGGCGAAATCATCCGGGAGCCGCTGGACGTTCACGACTGGAACACGCCCCAAGAGCGCCGCGAGCGAGTGCGCGAACTCCTCGACGTGGTGGGGCTTCAGCCCGAACACTACTACCGATACCCCCACCAGTTCTCGGGCGGCCAGCGCCAGCGCATCGGCATCGCCCGAGCGTTGGCCCTCGAACCCGAGTTCGTCGTGCTGGACGAACCGGTCTCGGCGCTGGACGTGTCGGTGCAGGCCCAGATTCTGAACCTCTTGGAGGACCTCCAGGACGAGTTCGGCCTGACCTACCTGTTCATCGCTCACGACCTCTCGGTGGTTCGCCACATCTGCGACCGCGTGGCCGTGATGTACCTCGGAAACATCATGGAACTGGGCGACACCTCGGAACTGTTCGACAACCCGAAGAACCCCTACACCCACGCCCTGCTGTCGGCGATTCCGGAACCCGACCCCACGTCGGCGAAGGACCGCATCACCCTGCGCGGGACGCCGCCGAGTCCCCGCGACCCGCCGAAGGGGTGTCCGTTCACGACTCGGTGTCCGATGAAGATTCGGCCCGAGAAGTACCAGGACATGAGCGCCGACACGTGGGTCGCCATCGAGGTGTTCCGCGAGGTGCTTCGGGAACGGTCGCGCGCCGAGAAGTCGCTGACCGAGCAGGCCAAAGAGCTGCTCGGCATGGAGACGCGCTTCTCCGACATCGGCGAAATCAAGCAGGAACTGTTCGGCGACATCGACCTCTCCTCGGAAGTCGAGCGTCACATCGACGAGGCGGCCCAACACGTCGAGGACAACGACGAGGAGGCCGCTCGGAGGGTCCTGCGCGAGGAGTTCGGGAGCATCTGTGACAACCAGAAGCCCGACAACCACGTCGTCAGCGACACCGGGCGCGTCAGTCACTGCCACCGGCACATGTCGGAGTACACCGACCCCGACGAGTTCGTCCCCTACACCGAACGGTAGATGTCTCAGACCACGACTTCGCGGCGCGCGCGCCAAGCCCTCGACGCCGTGATGTACGGCCTCGCTGTCGCCGCAATCGTGTTCGTCGTCGGCACAGTCATCGGACTCGTCCTCGGCGGCGGCCTCGTGACCGCGAAGTTCGTGATGTTCTTCGTCGGCATCCTCATGTTCGGCTACGCCACCTTCCAACTCCGACCGGACCCGCCGTGGGACACCAAGGAGACCGACGACGGCAAGGTGAAGGTGACCAAGAACGAACCCGACGGCTCTGTCGTCGGCGGACGCGACGAGACGAAGTTTCAGGCGACCGTCCAGCGGATTCCGCCGCTCTCGCAGTACTCGCTCCCGCCCGACGACCGCCTCTCGGTCGGCGCGAAGCTGTTCGTCGCCAGTCTGGCGACGCTCGCGTGGTCGTTCGTGATGGAGACGGTCTTCGGCGTCGTGGCGTGAGAGAGCCTGAGACAACTCTTCGTCTTCCAAACCAACCCAATCATTAGTTAAACGTGTATTTCTATACCCTAAACAAATCTAAAATTGGTCGTGGGTTTTGCGGTCGGCGCGCGCTGGCGTCTTGCCGAACGGAGAGGCAAGGCTCGTGGGAGTTTGCCTCCCACGGCGCGAGTTCATCTCGCGCCATCGTCGCGCGAGGTTGTCGGGAGCGTAGCGACCGACTGCTCGGCAGACGCGGTTTGTCTGCCGGTGGACGAGCGAGCGGAGTCTTGCTGAGCGTAGCGAAGCAACGGCTCGGAAGACGAGCGAAGCGATGTCTTCCGGTGCGAGCGAGGAGGTTGGGGAGGTATGAGGTCCGCGGTTGCGATTCTCATAGGCTTCGGCAATAGCTAGCTTCTCCGCTGCTTTCCACCGTTAAGTAGCGTCCCGTTCGCCGACTTTCTCGACAGGAACCGACTGGTCTGAAAATCCGTTCTTCTCTCGCTTCCCCTTCGTTGGTCTTCAAACAACAGTTTTTACCCGCAGCAAGTCGTCAGACGGACACATGCCAAAGACTGGGGACGGCGACGACAAACCCGACTACGCCGAGCAGATCTCCGCGAGCGCGGACGTTCACAAGGGCGCGTGGCAACGCACCCTCGACGACATGGAGTCGATGGCCGAGGAGATGCGCGAGGAAGGGTGGGACGTCGTGACCGTCGCCGCGGGTCACACCGCACCGACCAACCCCGATTCGGGCGAGACCGACCGCTGGGGATTCGTCCACGTCATTCCCGACAACAAGGCCGAGCCGTTCTCCGAAGCGGTCGAGACCGGCAAGTTCCCCGAGTACCGGGTGTTCCGCAACGAGATGCAGGGGCGCATCTTCATGCTCACGCAACTGCTGGACCCCGAGACGGGGACTGCCATCCTCCTCGCGGGCAACTTCGAGACGCGCCACGCGCCGGGGCTGGTCAAGACCGCGCTGAAAGAGGATATGATGTACACCCACGTCCAGAAGTTGGACCAGACCCATCTGGGGTCGTTCCGCCACGACGACGTGGAGAAGTTCTTCCCCGACCCGCACAAGTACGCGGGGTACGACGTGCCTTTCGAGGGCGTGCTGGACGAGGAAGACGAGGATTCGGAGTAACCGGTTTCTATCTGCTTTTTGGGCAGGCGGTAGTCGAGTTCTCACTTTTGCTCGCTCTCGAACGGGGTCGAACCCCGCAAAACTGAGCCTCGAAACGACCAGCGCGAATGTGCGGTTCGTAGACTACAAGACGCCCCAACCCGTAACGCGGCAACATGAAAGTCGGCGAAGCCATGACGCCCCGCTCGGAGGTCGTTACCGTGGAGCTTCCGGGCACCCGCGACGACGTGCTAGAGTACCTACAGGAACGCTCGTTCTCGTCCGTCCCCGTGGTCAAGAACGAGGAGGGGAACGAGAAGTTCCGAGGTCTCGTCTCCCGAGATAACCTCATCGAGAACCCCGACGAGGACCAGCTTGCGATGCTGATGCGCGACGTCCCGACCACCACGCAGGACACCACCATCGAGGAGGCCGCGGCGCTGATGGTCTCGGAGGGTGCGCGCCGCGTGCCGGTCGTTGACGGCGAGTTGGAAGGGATAATCACCGTGACCGACGTGGTGCGGGCCATCGCCGACGGCGACGCTGACGGCGACGAGAAGGTCGGCGACATCGCCTCGCGCGACGTGAACACCACCTACGTCGAGGTGCCCCTGACGGTCGCCGAGCGCGAACTCTACTACGCCAACCTACCCTACGCGGTCGTCCTCGGCGAGGACGGCGAGATGGACGGCGTGCTGACCGAAGTGGACATCATCGAGGTCGCTCGCGTCGTGGAGGGCGAAGACGACACCGGCGACTCCATCGCCGACGAGGACGACGACTGGAAGTGGGAGTCCATCAAGGCGGTCGGCAAGCGCTACCTGCCGACGCGGAACGTCGAGATTCCCGCCGCGCCGGTCGAGGAGTTCATGACCGACGACGTGGTGACCGTCTCGGGCGAGAAGACCGCCAAGGAGGTCGCCCAGATGATGCTCCGCAACGACGTCGAGCAGATTCCGCTGGTGAACGGCGACCGGCTCACGGGCATCGTCCGCGACGTGAACCTGCTGGAGGCGCTACGATGAGTAGCTCCGACCTCGTGGAACTGGCCAAGCGCCGGGGCTACTTCTTCCAGTCGGCGGGTGCCTACGGCGGCGTCTCTGGCTTCTACACCTACGGTCCGCAGGGCGCGACGCTGAAGGACAACATCGAGGACTCGTGGCGCGACCGGTTCCAGCGCCGCGAGGGCCACCGCGAAATCGACGCCCCGACCGTGATGCCCGAACCCGTCTTCGAGGCCTCGGGCCACCTCGACACCTTCGACGACATGCTGGTCGAGTGCCCCGAGTGCGGCGCGAGCCACCGCGCGGATCACCTCGTGGAAGACAACACCGACATCGAGGAGGCCGAGAGCATCTCGATTCCGGACATCGAAGACCTCATCGCGGACCACGACCTGCAGTGTCCCAGTTGCGGTGCCGCGTTGGGCGGCGAACCGGTCGAGGAGTTCAACCTGATGTTCGAGACGAACATCGGACCGGGTAGCTCCTCGCCGGGCTATCTGCGTCCCGAGACCGCGCAGGGCATCTTCGTGGAGTTCCCGCAACTCGCCGAGTACGCGCGCAACCAGCTACCCTTCGGCATCACGCAAATCGGCAAGGCCTACCGGAACGAGATTTCTCCTCGGAAGTCCATCGTCCGGGTTCGGGAGTTCACGCAGGCCGAACTGGAGCACTTCATCGACCCGACCGAGGACGAACCCGACATCGACCGGGTGGCCGACGTGGAGCTTCCGCTCTACCCCGCCGAGAAGCAGGAAGAGGAGGACGGCACCGAGTACGTCCACAAGACGGTTCAGGAAGCGGTTGACGAGGGGCTGGTCCACGAGTGGGTCGCCTACTATCTGGGCGTCGGCAAGCAGTGGTACGAGTCCATCGGCGTGGACATGGACCGGTTCCGGTTCCGTCAGCACCTCTCGGGCGAACTCGCTCACTACGCCGCGGACTGCTGGGACGCCGAGGCCGAGGTTGGCGCGGCGCGGAGCGCCGCGGAAGATTCGAGCGGTGACGAACCGCGAGACGGCGGCGACTGGATAGAGATTACGGGCTACGCCTACCGGAGCGACTACGACCTGAGCAAACACGACGAGTACTCCGACGACGACTTCACCGTCTTCAAGCAGTACGACGAGCCGAAGGTCGTCGAGCGCGCCACCGTGGACCCCGACATGAGCTACCTCGGTCCGGAGTTCGGCGGCGCGGCGGGCGACATCGCCGACGCGCTCGAAGAACTGGCCGAGCGCGACCGGGCCGCCTTCGAGGACGACGAGATTACGGTCGAGGTTGACGGCGAGGAGTACACGCTCCCCGCCGAGAAGACCGGCTTCAGCGTCGAGGAGCAGAAGGAGACGGGCGAACACGTCATGCCCCACGTCGTGGAACCCTCCATCGGTATCGACCGAGTCATCTACACCGTCCTCGACCACGCCTACGAGACCGACGAAGTCGAGGACGAGACGCGGAGCTATCTCGCGCTCGAACCCGGCGTCGCGCCGACTTTCGTCGGCGTCTTCCCGCTGGTCAGCAAGGACGGGATGGACGACCGCGCCCGCGAAATCGCGGACGACCTCCGCGCCGAGGGCCTCGACGTGACCTACGACGACTCGGGGAGCATCGGCCGACGCTACCGTCGCCAGGACGAGGTCGGGACGCCGTTCTGCGTCACCGTAGACGACGAGACGGCCGAGACGGTCACACTCCGCGAGCGCGACTCGACCGAACAGGTCCGGGTCCCCATCGACGACCTGCCGGAGGTACTCGCCGACCTCCGCGAGGGCGAAGTCACCTTCGCGGAACTGGACGCGCCCAAAGCCGAACAGTAACCGTGTCGCTGCACAGCGAGGTCAAGCGCCGACTCGTCCACGTCTCGGGGACGGGCTACCCGGCGCTGTACCTGCTGGGCCTCGTGAGCTACGACCAGTTACGACTCTTGCTCGTGGCGAGTTCGGTCGGCGCAATCGTGTTGGAGGTGGTTCGGCTGTTCGTCGGCCTCGACTGGCGAATCTTCGACGAACTCACCCGCGAGTACGAGCAGGACAACCTCGCGGGCTACGCCCTCTACATGTTCGGGATGACGGTGGCCGCGCTGGCGTTCTCCCCCCGAATCTCGATTCCCGCGATGCTGATGCTCACCATCGCCGACCCCATCAGCGGGTTGGCCGGGTCGGGCGAGTTGGGCGTGAAAGCGACCCACACGCTCCTGCTGACCTTCGGCGTCTGCCTCCTCATCACGAGTCTGTCGGGGCTTCCGCTCGTCGCCGCGGTCCTCGGCGCGCTGGCCGCCACGTTGGCCGACGGCATGAAGCCCATCATTGCAGGCTACGTCATCGACGACAACATCACGATTCCGGTCGTCTCGGCGGTCGTGATGTATCTGGCGTTGCAGTACCTGCCGACGGTGACGGTGTGAGAACCGGCGATAAGAGTTAGAAAGGACTAATTTGGTTTTCTTAAGAATTGTTTTTGATTCTTATACACTCACAAAGTTATCTTCGGTCGAGCGGTCGAGCGACGAGTTTCACTTTCACCCCGATAGCCGAACTCTTTAATCGGAAGCCGACCAACCTGTCCACGAATGGCGACCACCGGGGACCAGCAGTACGTGGACCACGAACTCCTCGTTCCGGAGTTCATCGAGCGGCGGATGTACCAGTTGCAACTCGCGGGGTCGGCGAAGGACCGCCACACGCTGGTCTGTCTGCCGACCGGACTGGGCAAGACCACGGTGAGTCTGCTGGTGACTGCCGAGCGGTTGGCCGACGCGGGCGGCAAGAGCCTGCTCCTCGCGCCGACGAAACCGCTCGTCCAGCAACACGCCGACTTCTACCGCGAAGCCCTCGATATTCCCGACGAGGAGATCGTCGTGTTCACGGGCGAGGTCTCGCCCGACGACCGCACGGAACTCTGGCAGAGCGCGTCGGTGGTCATCGCAACCCCGCAGGTCGTGGAGAACGACCTCGTGGGAAGCCGAATCGACCTGCGCGACGTGACGCACATCACCTTCGACGAGTGCCACCGCGCGACCGGCGACTACGCCTACAACTACATCGCCGAGCGGTACCATCAGGACGCCCAGAATCCCCTCGTGACGGGGATGAGCGCCTCGCCCGGCGGCGACGAGGAGGAAATCCTCGAAGTCTGCGAGAACCTCGGCATCGACAACGTCGAGGTCATGACCGAGGAGGACTCGGACGTGGAAGAGTACACCCACGACACCGACGTGGAGTGGGAGCGCGTCGAACTCCCCGACGACGTGCTGGAGATTCGGGACGCGCTGAACGAGGTCGTCGAGGACCGACTGGAGAAGTTGAAGGAACTCGGTATCACCAACAAGACCAGCGCGAATCTCTCGGAGACGGACCTCAAGAAGATGCGGGGGGAACTCCAGCAACTCATCGACAACGACCAGTCGGAGGGCTATCAGGGCATGTCCGCCCTCGCCGAAATCCGGAAGCTCCGGACCGCGGTCACCTACGTCGAGACCCAGAGCGTCGAGGCCCTCCGGCGGTACTTCGAGCGCCAGCGCAACGCCGCCAAGTCCTCGGGCGCGTCGAAGGCGAGCCAGCGGTTCGTCTCCGAACCCAAAGTGCAGAAGGCGATGCGCAGAGCCGAGTCCTACGACGGTCTCCACCCGAAATACTCCCGTGCCCGGATGCGAATCGCCGAGACCCTCGGCATCGAGAACGGCGAGCGCGTCATCGTCTTCACCGAGTCGCGGGACACCGCCGAGGCCCTGACCGAGTTCTTGGGCGAGCACTTCGACACCCAGCGGTTCGTCGGGCAGGGCGACAAGGAGGGAAGCGACGGGATGACCCAGAACCAACAGCAGGAGGTCTTAGACCGCTTCAAGTCCAACGAGTTCGAGGTGCTGGTCTCGACCTCGGTCGCCGAGGAGGGACTCGACGTGCCCGAGGTGGACCTCGTGCTGTTCTACGAACCCGTCCCGACCGCGATTCGGTCCATCCAGCGCAAGGGCCGGACCGGGCGACAGGCCAAGGGTCGGGTCTCGGTCCTGCTGGCGGAGGACACCCGAGACGAGGCGTACTTCTGGATTTCCAAGCGCCGCGAGGACGAGATGGAAGCGGAGATGCGGAAACTCAAGGGCGTCGCCGACGAGGTCGAGGAGGAACTGGACGACTCTCAGCGACAACTCGGCGACTTCGACACGGGGACGCCCGGCGAGGGCGACGACGGGCGGCGCGACGTGGAACCCGGACTACAGGAGTTCGACGCGGAAAACGAGAGTAGCGAGAGCAACGAGGAGGAAACGGGGGGCGACGAGGGCGTCGTCGCCACCGCCGAACCCGACGACGAGGCGGTCGAAATCGTGGCCGACCAGCGCGAACTCGACTCGACCATCGCGCGGGACCTCTCGACCCGCGAGGGAATCGAGACCCGCCTCGAGACCCTCTCGGTCGGCGACTACGTGCTGAGCGACCGCGTCGTGGTCGAGCGCAAGTCGGTCGGCGACTTCCTCGACACCCTGACCGGCGGCGACCGCTCGATGTTCGAGCAGTTGGGCGACGCGACCCGCCACTACGCCCGGCCGGTCGTGATTCTGGAGGGCGAGGGCCTCTACGAGGAGCGCAACGTCCACCCCAACGCGATTCGGGGCGCGCTCTCGTCGCTGGCGGTCGATTTCGGCGCGAGCGTCCTCCAGACCACCGGCGAGGACGACACCGCCGACCTGCTGGAGGTCATCGCAACCCGCGAACAGGAGGCCGACGACCGCGAGGTGTCGGTCCACGGCGAGAAGGCGAGCAAGACCTTAGCCGAACAGCAGGAGTACGTCGTCTCCTCGATCGCCGACATCGGTCCGGTGACCGCCCGCTCCCTGCTGGAGGAGTTCCGGACAGTAGAAGCAGTCATGACCGCCCGAGAGGACGACCTCTTGGAAGTTCAAGGAGTCGGTGAAGTCACCGCCGAGCGAATCCGCGAGGTTATCGGCAGCGAGTACGACCGGTAGCGACACCCATCTGAACCTAGTGGTACCACTCGGTCGTGAACAGATGTGAACGGTTCCCAAAATCCGCTGTTACCGGTCGGACGCTTCCGGAGACGCTCCGTTCTCCCGCATGCGAACTCCGGGTTATGGCGGCATAGGGCCGGATTAATCCGGCGTTTTCGGACAAAACTCGATAGAACGGCCGGGACGACTTAAGCCCCTAAGGCGTCTTGATTCGGTACCGAGTAAATGAGCTTCCAACAGCCTTCCAGCGACGACAGGGCACGCGCCGATTCGCTCTACGGTGAGTCGAGCCACGACACCCGCGGACCCAGCGACGAGCGGGTGCTGTACGGGGAGCCGTGCCACGAGACCGAGACGAGCTACGACGAGCAGACGCTCTACGGCGAACCCCAGCACGAGACCCGCGACGAACAGCGAGAGCTTCCGGACCTCGACCTGCTGTTCGCCCGGATGCGCGCCGAGTCCGCCGCCGGACCCGCCGTCCTGCCGCCCCGATCCGAGTCCTCAACCGCCGAGACTACGGAACTATAGTCACCGGCACCGACTCTTCTTTGACGACCGTGTGCGCCGCGCTCCCGAGAATCGCCCGCTCGACAGCGCTGTCGCCGTGGTGTCCCATGACGACGTGGTCGTAGCCGCGCTCGGAGACGAGTTCGAGGATGTCCTTGCCGACGCGCTCTGCCGGTCGAAACGCGAGGTTCACGTCGGTCGAGACCTCGGGTTCGTCGGCGACGCCCTCCTCTCGGAGTCGTTCCCGGGCGCGGTCGAGAATCTGGTCGGTCGCGTCGGTCTCGCTGTCCGAGAGGTGAACTACGTGGAGCGACCCCTCGAACCGACGCACGAACTCGATGGCGAAGTCGAGCGCGCGGAAACTGCACTCCGAGCCGTCGATAGGAACAAGAACGTCCATACGGACCAAACGCCCGACAGCGTGTTAACGGTTGGCCCGGTCGAGCGATTAACGGTTGGCTCGGTCGAGCGATTAACGGTTGGCTCGGTCGAGCGCGGCCAGCGCTTCGGCGGCCTCGCGGGTCGCCGCGAGGAGTTCGCGCGAGCGAGCCACGTCGTCGGTCTCCTCGGCGGTACGCGCGAGGTCAGTCAGCTTGCGGACGAGGGCCTCGCGGGCGGGACCGAGGTCACTGGAGTCGCCGACGTTCCGAGTGTCTTTGCCCGCATCGCGGCCACGTCGGTCGGACGAGACGTGGTTGTGGTCGTGGGTGTGGTCGTGGCGACGAGACCGACCCTGCTGGTCGGGGCGGACCTGCACGCGGCGACGCGAATCGTCCGCGGACGATTCGTGCCGGTCGTCGGTCTGTGAGGGCGGTCGGCGCACGCTCGACCGGTCGGCGTGCTTGTCGGCGACCCGAACGTCGTTGATTTCGACGCGGGGTTCGTCGTCGGTTTCGGACTCGGACGCGGCGTCGAGTGGAGTCTCGACCTCTCGGTCCGCTGGCTCGACAGACTGACCCTCCGCCTCGACAGACTGACCCTCCGCCTCGGCAGGTTGGCTCTGAGCTGCATCTGGCTGGCTCTGGGCTTCGCCAGACTGGCCTTGGGCTTGCTCGCGGGCCTCGTGCTGGCACGTCGGACAGAACTCTTGGCCGTCGTAGCGGAAGATGGGGTCACCGCAGTTGTCGCAGTGCTTGCCCGTCATGGTCGCGCCCTGCAAGAGGAGTTCGCTCATCCGGCGGGTGTTCTCGCGGTCCTCCTCGTCGTCGCCGTACTTCTCTCGCAGTTTCTCGCGCTCGGCCTCCTTGTCGAAACCCGAATCGTCGCTGCTCATACCCGACGAAAGGGGTTCGCCGCCGAAAAAACTCCTGTCTGACCGGCCTTCAGCGAGGGAAGGTGAGGAGGGAAGGACGACAGACCGTCGGATGTACGTCGATAGTCGAACAGCGAAACGTCGTCTGACGACTCCACGCGACGTTTTTCGGCGGTTCCGAAGCGCTTAACCGAGTAGCGGGCGGCGTTTTAGGTGTCATGACGAAAATCAGCGTGGTCGGCGCGGCAGGCACCGTCGGGGCCGCGGCGGCGTACAACATCGCGCTTCGGGACATCGCGGACGAACTGGTACTCGTGGACATTCCGGACAAGGAAGAGGACACCGTCGGGCAGGCCGCCGACGTGAACCACGGCGCGGCCTACGACTCGAACACCACGGTCCGACAGGGTGGCTACGAGGCGACCGAGGGTTCGGACGTGGTCGTCATCACGGCCGGGATTCCGCGCCAGCCCGGGCAGACCCGAATCGACCTCGCGGGCGACAACGCGCCCATCATGGAGGATATCGGCTCGTCCATCGCCGAGTACAACGAGGACTTCGTGACCATCACGACCTCGAACCCGGTGGACCTGCTGAACCGCCACCTCTACGAGACCGGTGACCGCGCTCGGGAGAAGGTCATCGGCTTCGGCGGCCGACTCGACTCTGCGCGGTTCCGCTACGTCCTGAGCCAGCGCTTCGACGAACCGGTCCAGAACGTCGAGGCGACGATTCTCGGCGAACACGGCGACGCGCAGGTGCCGGTCTTCTCGAAGGTCCGCGCCAACGGCAAGGACCCCGAGTTCAGCGACGACGAGAAAGAGGAGATCCTCGAAGAACTCCAGACCAGCGCGATGAACGTCATCGAGAAGAAGGGCGCGACCGAGTGGGGTCCCGCCACGGGCGTCGGCCACATGGTCGAGGCGGTCGTCCGCGACACGGGCGAGGTCCTGCCCGGGTCCATCAAGCTCGAAGGCGAGTACGGTCACGACGACGTGGCGCTCGGCGTCCCCGTCAAACTCGGCGAGGGCGGCGTTCAGGAAGTCGTCGAGTGGGACCTGACCGAGTTCGAGCGCGAGCAGCTCGGCGAGGCCGCCGACAAGCTCTCCGAGCAGTACGACGAAATCGCATAACGCGATTTCGACCGCAGGAATCGGTCTTTTTCTTTGGCGACGAGTCGCACACTAGTGGTCGTCCAGATAGTGGTCGTCCAGATAGTGGTCGTCCAGAAGTAGCGGCCCGGACCGAGCAGACGAGAGGATTAAATATGCGTGTTTAGAAAACCCAGATACTGCTTAAAGACAGAATATTATCTGTTATCGACCCTGCTCGAGCCGACTGCCGATGCGACTCGGGAGTCCGGCTTCTGCGACCGCCTCCTGCACCGCGTCGATGTCGTACTCCACGCGGCGCTCTTCGACCGAGTGGTCGTCCAAGTCGAGGAGGGCGTAGGCCGCGCGCGGGTCTTCGTCGCGGGGTTGACCGACGCTCCCGGGGTTCATGACGACGCCCTCGTCGTAGACCTCGTGGTGCTGGACGTGAGTGTGGCCCATCACGAGGACGTCCTCGTCGCCCAGCAGCGCGGGCGAGAACTCCTCGGGCATGGTGTAGTGGTCGGGGTCGTCGGGGTGGCCGTGGACGATTTTGACTCGACCGTCGAACTCCCGGCGGGCGTTCGGCAACTCCGCGAGCCAACCGCGTTGCTCGTCGGAGAGGCGTTCGCTGGCGTGGTCGACGCCCGCCTTCGCCATCGCGTTGAATCGGAAGTTCGTCCCCTCGGCGACCGCCCGGTCGTGGTTGCCCATGACGGTCGGAACCGCTCGCTCGCGGACCATCTCGACGCACTCGGCGGGCCACGGGTTGTACCCGACCACGTCGCCCGCGCAGACCAGCGCGTCCACGTCCGGCATGTCTCCGAGGACGGCCTCGAACGCGACCCGATTCGAGTGGATGTCAGAGCAAACGCCGATTCGCATGGGCGACAGTTGGGACGCCCGCGACTTAATTCCGGTTCCCCGATTCGACAATTCGGCCGGAACCGGCCGGAGTCGGGGGAAACCGGCGCAGAATCAGTTTCCGTTCTCGATTGCGAACTCGAAGCCAGCGTCGGTGCGGGCGACCCCCGCGGCGCAGACCGCGTGTTCGAAGTCGAGGTCGTAGGCGGCGCTGGCGGCCTCCTCGGCGGTTTCCGCGTCGAACTCGAACGCCTCGGGGCTGTCCGTCTCGTAGGTCGCCACGAGGGTCGGTTCCGTGACCTCGCGGACCAGCAGGGCGTCCTTGCGCACGGTGCCGATGTAGGACGCATCTTCACCGAGGACGCCCGCGATTCGGGGCGTGTCGTAGTCGTCCTTCTCGTAGTCGAGCGCCAGCAGGCTCTCGGCGAGGGCGTCCCGCGCGGGGTAACCGAGTTCGAGTTTCTCGGTGATGGGGTCGACGTGCGACCCGTTGCCGACGACCGCGGCGCTTCCGTCCCCAGTCGTCCGGACGGCGTTGTACGAGATGTATGGGTTGTCCGTCTCCGGTGCCTCCTCGGTCGGCGCGACAGTCAGCGCGGAGTCGCGCTCGACGATTTTGCGGTTCGGGAACGACCGCGACGAGACGCGATACGCCGCGATTTCCGGTCCGACGACGACGAAACGTCCGACGTACATACACGAACGTGCGGACTTGATGGGCAAGTAGGTGTTGATTTATGCACGAGCGTCGAACCGAGCGGCCATCGACGCGACTTCGAATCCGGTGAGTGCGAACGGTTAGCACTCGCGGTCCAACGCGCAACGCTTACATTCCCCCGGCGAGTACCGAGAAGTGCAGAGTCCCATGGGGTAGTGGCCAATCCTGAAGCCTTCTGGGGGCTTCGACCCAGGTTCGAATCCTGGTGGGACTACTCCTCGATTTTCACGTCGTCTCGCTTCGAGAGATACTTCGCTATCGTGTACTGAGCGGCCAGCGGTCGTCCGATTCTCGGGCGTCGTCACCTACCTGAAAAGGGCATATAAAAGAAATACGTGGTGATGTGTCTTCGCGCGGTAGTCAGTCCTCAGAGTCGCAGGCCGGAACGTCGTAATCGGTAGCGCCGCATTCGGGGCACTCCTCTCGGACCGGTCGAATCTCCTCCTCGGTCTTCCTACCGATACGTAGTTCTCCGCACGCAACGCATTCCAACTGATAGACCACCACACAGAGTCGGAAACACCCACTTGACTAAAGCCCCCATTACTGTTGTAACTGTTTCATTGTCGTCAGCGATTCTCCCGCGAAGAAAATTCGAGTGATAATGCTACAGACCGTGTTATCGTCGAATCCCGCCGCGATAGCGACTGTCCCGTCGTCCTCGCCGCGCTAGTCGTCTCCCCCTCCGACGCGGACAGATACCGCAATGATTAAAATACCGGATTTCGAACGCCGAGTAGCGTCGTCGGTGGAAACGGGACCTTTTATATCTCTTCGTTAATCCCGGTTCCGTCTTGCCATTTAACCCCTTCGTTTCAACTGGAACTCCGCCGGGCGCGAGCCGCGGGTCGCTTCGCCGAGAATCTACCGATCAATCCGAGTTCACGTCCGACTCGTCGTCGGTCGCGCGCTCGTCTAACTCGCCGACGTCGCGCTGGTCGTTGTACTCCTCGGGACCACCGGCTTCGCCGCTTATCTCGCCGTAGACCGCTTCCCGGGCCTCGTCGGCGGACTCGAATCGCTCGTCCACGAGGCGGTCGAAGACGCTCCCGAGGGTCTCGGTCTCGTTCTGGAGGTCGAGTGGCTGGTCGCCGTACTCGGTGGCTAGCTCCTCGCTGGTCGCGGGGTACTTGTGTTCGCCGAGCATCTTCCCGGCCTCGCCCAGCATGTCCTCGACGCGCTCGGTTCGCTCGCGCTGTCGTTCGCTGGCGTGTCGCTGTTCGCGCTCGGGGTCTGGCTCTTCGCTCATGTCTCTGGGTAGGGTCGTGACGTCCGTAATCCTGCTGGCTGGTTCGGATAGTTTTCCTCTCTTGCTCGGCAGGGGAAAGCCTATTAATTACCAGACGGTAGGACTCATTGGACAAGGCGTGGCATCGCTGTGTCACCGCACACAACTGATGCTTTTTCTGGAATAGCTCGTGAGAAACATCTCTCTGAGAGACGAGGGCGGACCGGAATAAAGCCCCAGACCGATTTAGTCTAAATAGTCACTTTCTTATCTACGACTGTGTTCTGATGAACGTCACCGCCTCTGGCGGTAACATTACGATGACCACGCCTTGTCCAGCCGTGGTCTTAGTCGAGGCGACGACAGCCCTACAGACGACGAAAGCCGTCGTCGAGTTGGTAACAGCGCTAATCGGGCTCTACATCGCGTATCGACGGACGACCCGCACGGAGTCACAGTAGGCTAGCCCTGCTCCCTGACTCCTCGGGAAAGTCGCGGCTGGGACGACGAAACGTCGGCCACTCCACTTTTGGATTACTTCTCTACGTCCAGCAGAGCCACGCGCTCCCGAACGAGGTCCGCCAGAGTCGCGTCGGTCGCGGTCAGTTCGGCCTCGCTCACGTCGAAGAAGTCCATCACGGCCTCGCGGTCGATGCGGTCGGCCGTGAGCGGGTCGGCAGAGGAGGGCGCGAGGAGGTCCCGAACTTCCCGCGCGGCGGCCTCCTCGGCATCGTCGTCGCCCTCGGGGCTGTGGACCACGAACACCACGTCCGACTCGCCCTCGCTGACGCCCATTCGGAGCGCGCGGTTGATTTGGCGGCGGCCCGCGGCGTAGAGCAGGATTTCGACGGCGCGCTCCCGGGCGACGTTCTCGCCGCGGTCGAACGCCCGGTCGGCGCGCTCGACGGCGGTTCGGAGGTGGGCCTCGCCGAGGACGTAGTCGGCGTCGAACGCCTGAATCGCGCAGTCGAACTCGGTTTCGAGGTCGCCGATGTTGTCGAGGAACGCGTCGAGGTCCGTCACGTCGGCGCGTCCGGCGGCGAGTTTCATTCGAAATCACCGAGGCTCTGCTGGCCGGTGCCGTCGTCGGCGCTGGCGTCGGCCGTGGCGGTCTCACCGTCGGCCTCGACGCCTTCGAGGCTCGGGTCCTTGCGGCCGACGTTTTCGAGGATAGTCTCGGCGGTCTTCCGGCGGCCGCGGACCGCGCCGAGGACGACCGACTTGTCGGCCTCGCGGAGGTCCGCTCGGGACTCGATTCCGGCCTCGTAGAGTCGCCGAGCGCGCTTGCGGCCGACGTTGCGAACCCCGGCGAGGTCCAGTAGCTCCTCGCGGACACCGTACTCGACGCGCTTTTTGGCCTCGCGGATGGCCGGTCCCCACTCCAAGTCGAGTTCTCCGGCGAGGCGCTCGGCCGCGTTGAGGAGCCACTCGGCGGTTTCGACCTTGCCGCGGATGTCGCCCGGCCCGACGCCGTAGCGTTCGGCGATTTCGTCCTCGTCGAGTTCCGAGGTCCAGTCTTCGAGCAGGCGGGCGGTTTTGAGGGCCGAGAGCCAGTCCTCGAAGGCGTGGTCCTCGAACTCCGAGGGCATCGACCCGAGGAACTCGGTTTCGCGCTCGTAGGCGAGTTCGGTGTACTCCTCGCGGTCGCCAGAGCGCAGGTAGAGTTCGTACATGTCTGGGGTGCGGGCGACGAGGTGGTAGAGGCCGAGCGCGGTCGGGCGGTCGTCGGCGTCCCGCAAGCCGTCGATGATTTCGGCGGCGCTCATCGGGTCGACGTAGAGTTGCGAGACGCGGTGGCCGAGACCGGTGGCGCGCAGGTTGCCGTCGTCGCGTTCGAGGAACTCGTTGCGTTCGAGGTATTCGAGGACGTTCTGGGTCACGGTCTCCAGTCGGCCGGTCTCGTCGGTCTGGGTCGCGTACAGGGTGCGTTCGAGGAAGGAGACCAGTTCGTCCTCGCTGTCGGCGAATCCGGAGGCCACGGTGGCGAGGATGTGGGTCCGCAAGGCGGGTTCGGCCGCGAGTTTGGAGCGAACCGGTTCGGGGTCGGCCCAGACGTAGCGGTCGAACAGTTCGTCCAATTCGTCGTGGCTGTTGGCGAGGAGGACCGCCTCGCCGTAGGGGTCGAGCCCGGGTCGGCCCGCGCGGCCGAACATCTGGTGGACCTCCAGCACGTCGAGGGGTTGCATGCCGCCGACGTCGCCGTCGTAGCGCCGCCAGTCGCGGACGATGACCCGGCGGGAGGGCGTGTTGACCCCCGCCGCGAGCGTCGGCGTGGCGGAGATGACCTTGACGAGTCGGTCGCGGAAGGCGTCTTCCACGAGTTCGCGGCTGGTGCTGGAGAGGCCAGCGTGGTGGAAGGCCGACCCCTTCTCGACGGCGTCGGCGAGGTCGTCGCTGGTCTGGGTGTCGCTGGCGTCGCGGATGTCTTGGGCGATTTCCCGGAGTTGGTCGCGCTCGTCTCCGGTCAGGTAGTCGCGGGTCACGTCGCCGAGGCGTCTGGCGGCGGCCTCGGCGTTGCGCCGGGAGTTGACGAACACCAGCGAGGAGCCGTCGTCGGTGAGGGTGTCCTCGACCAGCGAGGCGGTGGGCTTCTCGTTGCCCCGCGAAATCTGCTTCTTCGAGCCGTCGTCTAGATGGAGTGCTTGGCCGTAGAGGACGCCCTTTTGGAGGTCGATGGGTCGCCACGTCGAGTCCACGAGGGTCGCGTCGAGCCAATCTGCGATTTCGTCGGCGTTGCCGACCGTCGCCGAGAGCGCGACCGTCTGGAGGTTCTCGTTCAGCTTGCGGAGCTTGGCGAGGGTGACTTCGAGGGTGGGACCGCGGTTCTTCGAGTCCACGAGGTGGACCTCGTCGGCGACCACGCAGGTCAGGTCGTCCACCCACTGGGCACCGTTGCGGACCAGCGAGTCCACCTTCTCGCTGGTGGCGACGATGATGTCCTTCTGGGCCAGCCAGTCGCCGTCGCTGTCGTAGTTGCCGGTCGAGACGCCCACGTCGATGCCGTACTGTTCGAACTCCTCGAACTCGGCCCTTTTCTCGCTGGCCAGCGCCCGGAGCGGGACGATGTAGAGGGCCTTGCCGCCGCGGGCGATGCTGGTGAGCATCGCCAGTTGGGCGATGAGCGTCTTCCCGCTGGCGGTCGGGACGCTGGCGACCACGGACTCGCCCTCGGCGACTCCGGCCTCGACGGCCTCGCCTTGGGGCGGGTACAGCTCCTCGATGCCCTGCTCGCGGAAGTGTTCGGGCACGCCGTCGGGGAGGTCGGGGATGTCGGCGATTTCGACGGTCACGCCGACCACACCCCCGATTGTGAGACGAAAGTAGCCATTACTCCGTCTTTGGCGCGTCCTCTGGTTTAAACTGTCGGGTCGGGCGGGTCGCGTCCGCGGGTGGGTTCGGGTGGAAGTCGGGAGTTCGCGCTGAGACGACGGAACAGACCATACAATTTCTAAGGATAAATTTTTGTGTCTTTAACAGATATAGAGGTTGCTTAGAGATGGCCGACCGGCCGACTCGGCGCGCGCTGGCGCGACCTCGTGTCGCGCCATCGTCGCGCGAGGGACGAGTAGCGCAGGTCGGAGTGAAACGGAGACCGAGCAACGCAGGAGGTTGGGGAGGACGAGGCGCGGTTGCGGTGACTCAGAGGAGTCGGCGATAGCTAGCTCCCCACCACTTCCCGCTCTTTTCCGCACAGACTCTACAAATCCTCTCGACACTGAATCATTCCGAAAACCGACAGTCGAAACCCCGACAACAAGAACCACACCACGAGAAAACTTTTGCCACCCACTGAGCACCTCCGAGTATGACAATCCCCAACTTCGGCGACAAGTACGACGCCGACGCGCTCCTCTCGCCCGAGGAGGCCGTCGCCGAGCAGGGTGACGGACTCCCCGACGTGCCGCCAGCGGTCGTCCTCGGCATTCAGGACTCGCTCTACGAGGAGGCCACGGCGCGCGCGGACGAATCGATAAACGTAGTCCGAGGCCAGACGGTCCACAGAATCAGCGACGAGGTCGGATTCATCGGCGACTTCGGCATGGGCGCACCCGTGGCGGCGACCGTCACCGAGAACCTGATTGCGGCCGGGGCCGAAGTCGTCTGCCTCCTCGGCGGGGGCGCTTGCTTGCAGGAGTCCATCCCGCCGAACGACGCTATCCTGCCGACCACCGCGATTCGGGACGAAGGCGTCTCCTACCACTATCTCCCGCCCGACGAGGAGGTCCGCACGACGCCCGAACTGGTCGATGCGCTGGACTCCTCGCTGACCGAGGCCGGAGTCGAGACCCACCGCGGTCCGACGTGGACCACGAGCGCGATGTACCGCGAGACGATTCCGGAAATCGAACAGTACAGAGACGAAGGCGTCGTCTCGCTCTGCATGGAGACCGCCGCGATACTGGCGGTCGCGGAGTACCGAGGCGCGGACGCCGCCGTCGTCCACGAAATCGGCGACCACCTGCTCGCGGACGGATGGGAGTCGGGCGTCGAGCGCGAGGAGAACTTCGCGGAGTTCCTCGGCCCGACCGTCGAGGCGCTCGAAGCGTACGTCGCCTGAGAGTCCGTATCTCAGAGTCCGTGTCTCGAAAGTCCGTCGCCCGAAACTCCGCCATTGCTTTGGGGTCGCTCGCCCAACCCCGAACCATGCGAATCGAGTTCGACCGCGACACCTGTACCGGGATGTTCCAGTGTACCGCCGAGTGGGAGGCCTTCGAGGAGAACCGCGACGACGGGAAGGCCGACCTTCTCGACGCCGAGCCGAAAGAGGGCGACGACGCCGACGTCTTCGTCCGCGAAATCCCGGCAGACGCCGAGTTCGACGCGAAGATGGCCGCGCGGGTCTGCCCGGTGGACGCCATCCGAGTCTACGACGACGACGGCGAGCGGATTGTCTGAACAGTCTCGACTCGCGGAAGTTGCCGGTCTCGGATAGCGATTTCTGCCGAGGTAGAGAGTGTCAGAATCTCCAGACGAAACGAAGGGGTTGCTGGCGAGGATGCGTCTGGGAGCGAGTTAGAGAACCTGCGTCAGCGACCGCGCAAAAGTAGCGGCGAACGTGGTCCGCACCTCATTCGGTCGTCACTTCGTCGACGCCGTCTTCCTCCTCGTCGGCGTCGGGATAGAGTTGTTCTTCCCACCCGGACGTATCGGCGCGATTGTTGGAGTACTCGGTCATCTACCCACCGCGTGTCGATTCGATACGAAGGGCTAAAATCGTTTTGTAGGCCGCCAAATATGTGCTAGAGGTTCTCACAGAGTGTTTTAGTGGCCTCCCCTTTTCGCTCACTCGAAGGTCTTCTCGGCCCACTTGACCGCGTAGGCCGGGCCGTGGTCTCGGTAGGCCTCGGTGTCGAGCGCCGCGAACGGCGCGGGGAGTTCGAGGCCGTGTTTCACCGCGGCGCACGCGAACTCGGCGGCGTCGGCGAAGTCGGTCTCCTCGCGGGCCATCGAGGAGGGGAGTCCTTCAAGTCGAGGTTCGATGCGCTCGCCAGCGTCCTGCCACGCCGCGAAGAGGCGGGGGTAGTCCGCACCCTCCGACTCGCCATCCCACGACGCGAACACCTCGCGCGTGTGGAGTCCGAGGTAGGCGTCGTACAGCGCGGCCGCGATTTGATAGACGCTTCCGGCGTCGAAGGGAAGCGCGGCGTCGAGTTCGACGTACGCCTCCTCGAAGAATCCGAGGAAGTGTTCGGGGAGGTCCGTCCCGATTTCCACGAGCGCCTCCGCAATCAGGAAGTCCACGAACTCGTCGGGCGACCCCTGCACGCGGGGCTTGACGAACGCGACCGGAGGCTCCGTCTGGCGGGTCCACGCCACGCTCCCGTCGCCGGGCATCCCGACCGTGAAGTCGGTCGAGGCGAACCGCCGGAGGAGTTCGGGCGCGTCGTCGGGAAGCCACTCCTCGGGGTAGGTGATGGGGTCCAGCGACTCGACGAGCAGGCCGAGGTCCTCGGCGCGCTCGGGTGCCAGCGTCTCGAAGTCCGACCCCGAATCGAGGACGATTGCCTCTGGCGCGTGGCTCTCGCGGACCGCCTCGACCTCCTCGGACAGCGAGCGTTCCTCGAACATCAGGCGGCGAGCCAGAGGTTGAAGAGGAGTGCGACTGCGAGAGTTCCCACGATGCCGACCGTTCCGACCACGATTTTGGTTGCCTTGCTCATGGTGGTGGCTTCGGGCGCGAATGTTTAAAATTGGCAGGTTTAATCCGCGCCGGTCCCGGCCCCAGTATCAGTCCGCGCCGGTCCCGGCCCCAGTATCAGTCCGCGCCGGTCCCGGCCCCGATGTCGGACTCGCGGGCGATGCGCTTCCACTCGCCGGTCCAGAACCGGAAGGTGTTGACGACGGCGCGGAGGTACATGTCACCGAGAATCGAGACGTAAATCGCCAGCAGGCCCCACCCGAGGCCCGGCGCGAAGGTCCAGCCACCGAGGCTGAACAGGGCGACGCCGGGCGCGACCGCGAGGAGCGCCACCGGGAGCTTGAAGAAGTAGGTCCCGGCGAACGTTCCGTAGAGGGGCCAGCGCGTGTCGCCCGCTCCTCGGAGCCCTCCTCGCATCGTCCGCGAGACGCTGAACGCCGCGACCCCGAGGCCGAACACCCGGATGAACTCGACCGTCAGGTCCACGTGCTGGGTGCCAAAGGCGGTCGCCAGCGGCCGGGCCGCCGCGAACAGCACCACCGCGATGAACAGTTGCGTGACCAGCGCGATGCGGAGGGTCTGCCACCCGTACTGGGTCGCCTCGTCGTCCTCGCCCGCGCCGATAGACTGGCCGACCAGCGTCGAGGAGGCCGTCGAGTAACCCCACGCTGGCATCAGCGCCAGCAACATGATGCGCCGACCGATGGCGTAGGCCGCGACGACCGGCGTGCCGAGCGTGGTGAGGACCAGCAGGAAGGGGAATCGCCCGAGGGTTCGAGAGAGTCGGGTTCCCGCCAGCGGCGCACCCACCCGGACGATTTCGCCCGCAATCGACCAGTCCCACTGCTTGCCCCCGAGTGGGAGTCGGACCGTGTACCGACCGGAGAGGAGCGCGGCCGTGAACAGCGTCGCCGCGAGGACGTTGGCGATGAAGGTCCCCCACGCCGCGCCCGCGACGCCCAACTCGGGGAAGGGGCCGAACCCGAAGATGAGGACAGCGTTCAGAAAGATGTTGGTCGGGAGCGTGAGCAGGCGGACGTACATCGGGGTCCGGGTGTCGCCGACCCCGGCCAGCGCGCGGGCCGCGATCATGCTCCAGAACCGGAAGGAGACCGAGAGCATGATGATTTTGAGGTAGACCGCCCCGAGTTCGATGGTCCGGGGGTCGTCGGTCAGCACGTCTATCATCGGGGCCGCGTAGACCCACGTCGCGGCCGTGATGGGCACCGCGAGCAAGAGTGCGAGCCAGAGCGACTGCTTGATGGCGAAGTTGGCCTTCTCGCGCTCGTCGGCCCCCTCGAATCTGGAGACGACGCTAATCGTCCCGCTGGTCAGCGCCAGCGAGAGTCCGAAGGGAATGAAGAAGTACTGGAAACCGAGTTCGAGCGCGGCCACCGCCTCGTCGCCGAGCGCCCGCCCGACCATGAAGAAGTCCGCGGCCCGGAGCAGGGTCCGCATCCCGCCGGTCACCATCACGGGGACCGCGAGGTCGAACGCCTCCTCGCCCTTCTCGCGGTCGAGGAGGCCCAGTCGGGCCAGCGCCGCCGGAAAGAGGAACGCGACGCGTCTGGCTCGGCGCTTGGCGTCGTCGAACATCGGATATTGTTCTTTGCGAGTCGCCCTTTGACATCCTCCCCGCCCTGAAGGGCGAGGATTCCCACGGCACCGCACCGCTGGATTGGGATGGTTACGGTTTGTAGCCGCCACGTTGGACAGCTACTGGCTGTACCAATCAGCCGTTACTCCTATCCCGGCATGGGATTCAGAGATACTTTCGCTTACCACACCCTGATTCCTGAGACAGAAGAGGGTGTCTTCTGCGTGGAATCGGGGAATCCCGATATTGTCCGATTAGGAGAGGCGGGCAGGCCGCCTCGGTTGAATAGTATTATGGTTACTGATTACTTAAAACATCCGTTCGGCACGTCGAGTGTGGTTTGTGGATGACTTGTCGGATTCATCCCCGTCCTGAACGACCGGGCTTTCTCCTTGCACTTCCGTAAACAGTTTTGCCAAGGCGCGACGGCTTGCTGGTACTCGACTGCTATCGACTCGGCGCACTCGAACTCGGCTACAAAATACCGAAAATCAGCGGTTGCTCGCGTCCCACGCGTCGGGGACCTCGATGACGTACTTGCCGTCTTCCTGCAGCGAGATGATGTACTCCTCGCGCTCGTACAGTTCCATCAGGTTGAGTTCGTACTGGCCGGGTTCCACGATGCGGATGCTCTCGAACTGGCTGTTTAGCTCCTCGCGGAGTTCCTTCAGTCCCGGACTCTCGTCGTCGGGCGCGCTGACGACCTCGCCATTCTGGGGTGCGGCGGCCTCCGAGTCAGCAGCGTCCGCGACGTTTTGGGGCGGTTCGTCGGGAAGTTCCGATTCGGTCACCACGTCCCGGCGGGCGCTGGCCTGCGCGGAATCCTCCGCGCTCGGGTCGGAAGGACCTGTTGCGCTCGGGGCGGAAGGGTCTGTTCGGGCCGAAGCGTCCTTTCGCTGAGCCGGGGTGTCCTTTCGGGTCGAACCACTCGCAGGGTCGTCCGTGGCGTCGTCTCGCGGAGTGTTGTCTCGCTTGCCGACCCAGTCTCGGACCGTCGCGGCCGCTCGGTTGACGGCGCTGTTCCGGTCGTTGCTGGCGCTGTTTCGGTCGTCGCTCCCTGTTTCGGGTGCGGACGCGCTGTTTCCGACGGTATCGGTCCCAGCAGTTCGCGCACTCTCGGCTGTTCGCGCGTTCTCGGGCGTCTTCTTCGGTGCGGTCGCGGCGGACGTGGCCCCTCCACCCGCGCCGTTCTTGGCGCTACCGCCAGCGTTCGCGCCACCGGACGGCTGGAACTGGAACTTGTTCCCGCCGCAGTCCGGACAGCCCGAGAGCATCTCTTTCGAGCCGTCTTCGAACGTCCGCCCGCAGGTGGTACACTGGTGGGGCATTATTTGCGTGAGACGAGCGCGCTGATGAGGTTCTCGTCTTTGTGGAGCGTCTCGATTTGGTTCGCCGGGCCGATGACCGTGAGCTTCCGGGTCGATTCTTTGCCCATCAACCGGTCGAGGAAGCTCTGATCCGCGGTTTCGGACCGGGGGTAAGTCTCGATTTCGATGCCGTTGAACTCGTCGGGGCTAATTTCGGTCATCGTCACTTCGATGAGCCTGCTCTCCTCGTCGGGCGAGAGCCCGGTTTCGAGGATGACGATGTTGCCGTCTCGAACCCCGTCGAGAATCATCCGAATCTTCTCCATCGACGCCATCTCCGACATCCGGTCGGCACCGATGAGGTCGATTTGCACGCCGTCGTCGGGGTCGTTTCCAGTCACTTCTGGCATGGTATCACCCGAAGTACTCCGCGATTTTGTCGTACACTTCGTCCATGTTGTCGCCTTCGAGCGCCGAGAGCGGAATCGTCTCGTGCTGAGGGAAGGCGTTTCGGATGCGCTGGACGCTCGAATCTTCGAGGTCAGTCTTGTTGGCGAGGATGAGGACCGGGAGGTCCTGACTCTCGATGATACCAATGAGCATGGTATTGACCTGCGTGAAGGGGTCGGTCGTGCTGTCCAGCACGTAGATGACGCCCTCGACGTCCTCCCGGAGCCAGTGCATCGCCTCCGCGACGCCTTCGGTGGCCTCGCGGGAGCGACGCACGGCGTCCTCTTTCTCCATGTCGTGGTCGAGGAACTCCTCGTAATCGACTTTGGTCGTCACGCCCGGCGTGTCCACGATGTCGATGGACACCGTGTTGCCGTTGCGTTCGATTTCTACGTTCTCCTTGCGTCGAGCCCGGCGGGTTTCGTGTGGAATGTGACTCTCGGGGCCGACCGCGTCGCCGGTCCAATCACGGGCGATGCGGTTGGCGAGGGTCGTCTTTCCGGCATTCGGCGGGCCGTAAATTCCGATACGCTTGGGCTCCTGTGCGGAGAAGAGCTTGTCCGTAACGCGGGCAATGCTGTCTTTCAGGTCGGTAAACAATCCCATCCTTTCCTCCCAGACCCCACTATCGGCGAGCGAAAACCGTCACGGGGGCTGTTGCGCGAACAACTATATCCCACCCACTTAAACCTACGTCAGACACCCCTCGGAAAAAATGACCAATTTCGGACATTGAAACTAATGTCTCGGGGTTTTGGACCTCCTAATCGCGGGTATTTGGAGACGTCTCAGGACTGAAGCCCACGTCAGCGACGGAGGAGAAGCAGAACCCGGTGCCTTTCAGGTGGAACCGGGAGGTAGGGAAGGGAAGTCTGTGGCGAGATTTCAGAAGCGGAGAAGAATCTCCAGTTGAAACAGAGGGGTTGTGGGAGCGAGAAACAACCGAGGTGAGCGAGGCGACGCGGACGAACCGGCGAAGGAGACGGGAGATGCGATTCGAGCCAAAGAATCGAGTAGAGATGAGGGAGTAGTAGAAATGAGAGAAAGCAGGAATGAGAAAGTTCCAGGTCAGTATCAGAAAATCCCGAGTCAAGTCTGAAGTGGCTCGACCGAGAGGTGACTCGGGCAAGACACGGCTCGGAGAAAGAGACGTGACTCGGGAAGACGTCGAGGGCAAAAGTCGCATAGCTGAAGTCAAAGTCGAGACGAAGAGGAGACGAAGGGAAGTCGAGTTTGAAGGGAGGCCGAACTCGAAGAGAAGTCAGAAGTTCCGACGGGAACGTAGACTCGGAAAATCGAGGCTTGGAAAACACGGGTCCGACTGAGAGTCGAGAGAAATTCGGACCACCCCCACCCCTTCGTTTCAGGTGGAACTGTCGGAAGACGGGGAGGGGTGTTCGCGGCGGCGTTGTTCCAACCGAAACACGCCCGAAAATAACAGATAATTCTGGTTTACAGATATTGTTTTTCTTCTGCCCTACTAAAGGTTCCGGTATTTAGGACCACCCCTCCCCACCCCGCCCTTCGTCCGCTCCACTCGAAACGAAGGGGTGGGGGAGGTGCCTTGCCATATGACCCCATCGGCCACTGTGAACCACCAAGTCTTCTGTCCGCTATCGGGGAACGCTTCACCGGGAAAGACCGATGGCGTTTCACCGCGAGCCTCACTGTGGCTTCACCGTGGGAATTTTATCTAAGTAGGAATTTTAGGTGGGTCCAAGTAGGAATTTGTGTGAGTCTAAGTAGGATCTTTTGACTGAATAGAAGCTTTTACCTACACGACAACGTTCCATCCGAAATAGACGGGTTTTCGAATCCGGCCCCGACATCTCGTTTCCCGGTCGTGGTTTCGGTTGGCGAGCGTCACCGTGGCTCTCGGGCGCCACCTCGGCTGGCGGTCGTCGCAGAGACTACTGAGCGCTGTCCTCTCGTCTCCCACCACTCGACACCCCTGTTTCGCCCGCCAGCCCTGCTTCGCTCGACACCCTGTTTCGCTCGAAACAGAGGGCACCACCAAGGCTCGGAGAAGACCGTCACCCGCTCCGAAACTCCTCGTTTCCCGCCGGTAGCGCCGTCTTCACCGACGGACTTCGGCGATTAATTCGCGCTCTCAGGCCTCTTCGCGGTTGATTTTCCGGTTTTATTCGAGTGAACAGAGAGAAGAAAGAGTTTAATACCCTGCTGGACCTTTGGTTCTCCTGCATCAAGTGGACGCGCTCGCAACTTCTCGGCCTTCATATCCCGGCGCTGGCGGTCGATTTCGCCGAAATTGGCCCGCGCGTTGCGCGTCTTCCACCTGAAACGGAGGGGTCGGCACGAACGCATGTCTGACGAAAACACTCAACCGACGGACGACGGGGTCGATGTCAGTCCCGACCGAAGCTTCGACAACGTCGACCTGGACGACGTTGTCTTCGAGGAGGAGGACGACGACCAGGGGCTGTTCGACGACCTGCTGTCCGGCGAACCGATATTCGAGAACAAGGAGGTCCTGCGGCCGTCGTACACGCCCCACGAGCTTCCCCACCGGAAGGACCAGATCAACAACATGGCGACGATTCTCGTCGCCGCTCTCCGGGGCGAGACGCCGTCGAACATCCTCATCTACGGCAAGACCGGGACTGGCAAGACGGCCAGCGCGAAGTTCGTCAGCAAGGAACTCGAAAGCACCTCGCAGAAGTACGACGTACCCTGCAACGTCGAGTACATCAACTGCGAGGTCACCGACACGCAGTACCGAGTGCTGGCGCAACTCGCCAACAAGTTCATCGAGAACAACCAGGAGTTCGTAGACAATCGGGTCGAAGAACTCGAAATTCTCCGCGAGGAGGCCGCCGCCGACCCCGGCCGTCTCCTCGACACCGAGTTCGAGTCGCTGGACGCCATCGACGCGCGCGTGAAAGAACTAGAAGACGACCGCGAGGAGATGGAGTCGGTGCCCATGACCGGGTGGCCGACCGACCGCGTCTACAACACGTTCTTCGAGGCCGTCGATTACGAGGAGCGCGTGGTCGTCATCATGCTGGACGAAATCGACAAACTGGTCGAGAAGTCGGGCGACGACACCCTCTACAACCTCTCGCGGATGAACTCCGAGTTGGAGAACTCGCGGGTCTCCATCATCGGCATCAGCAACGACTTGAAGTTCACCGACTTCCTCGACCCGCGCGTCAAGTCCTCGCTGGGCGAGGAGGAAATCGTCTTCCCGCCCTACGACGCCAACCAGTTGCGGGACATCCTCCAGCACCGCGCGGAAGTCGCGTTCAAGGCCGACGCGCTCAGCGACGACGTGATTCCGCTCTGCGCCGCGTTCGCCGCGCAGGAACACGGCGACGCCCGGCGCGCGCTGGACCTCCTCCGGACCGCGGGCGAACTCGCCGAGCGCGACCAAGCCGAGGGAGTCAACGAGACCCACGTCCGGAAGGCACAGGAGAAAATCGAGTTGGACCGCGTGGTCGAGGTGGTCCGGACTCTGCCCACTCAGTCGAAACTCGTCCTGTTCTCTATCATCTCGCTGGAGAAGAACGGCGTCCACAACATCAACACCGGCGAGGTCTACAACATCTACAAGCGCCTCTGCGAGGAGATAGACGCGGACGTCCTCACTCAGCGCAGAGTCACCGACCTCATCAGCGAACTCGACATGCTCGGCATCGTCAACGCGGTGGTCGTCAGCAAGGGTCGGTACGGCCGGACCAAGGAAATCAGCCTCTCGGTGCCCATCGACGAGACCGAGGCGGTGCTGATGTCCGACTCCCGACTCGGCGACATCGAGAACGTCCAACCGTTCGTGCAGGCCCGGTTCGACAACTGAGTTTTTGGAATTTCGCTCGCGCTCGCTTCCGCTCCTCGACAACTCGCCCGCTTCTGAAAGTTGTTTCACACGAAACCAGGGGGTTGCTCGCTCGGTCGACTTCTCGAAAAGCGTCGGTCGGCGCTACGCAGTCGAAACAGCGGCCACGCCGGGAGCGACGAGCGGTGTGGTCGAGAGTGAAGTCGTCGAGACCGAGGTCGGAGCGACGTACGCCGCGCCCGAGAACTGGAGGCGGACCCACCCGAGCCACGGGATGCGGACCTCGGCGGTGCCGCGGACCCAACTGGGCTTCACGGGGTCGCTGAGCGCGCTACCGCCCCACGCCGCTTGGTCGTAGAAGCTGTTGGCGTCGCCCTTGGTAATGAATCCGGCGTTCGGGGCGGGGCAGTTGGTCAACTGCTGGCAGTTCTCGGCGTCGATGTACCGCTTGTCGGCCTCGTCGTACCAGTTCTCGCCCTCCTCGACCCAGAAGCGGGCGCGATGGATGATGGGCGTCTCGTAGTCCCTCCCGTCCGGTTTGTAGATTATCACGTCTCCGTAGCTGTTGAAGCTCTTGTATCCGGACTGCTGGCCCGCCTTGTACGTCACGATGCCAGTTCCCGCTTGGGCGGCGTCGGGCACGAGGCGGCCCTCGTCCATGATGAACACGAGGTCGCCCTTCTGCATCTGGGGTTCCATGCTCCCGCTCTCGATGGCGACCATCGGGGGCCAGACGCCGCTGACTGCGAAGAGGAGAAGACCGATGGCCAGCACGATTCCGGCGCTACTCAACATCTCGCGGACGAACACGACCACCTCGTTGTCGCTCCGACGGAACCGACGGACGAGCGCGAGCGGACCTGACCCCTGCTCGCGTTCGCCCCCGTCGGTCGCCGCGCCGCCGGACCGCAGGTCCGACGAGGTACGCGAACTGTCAGGGTCGTCCTCGTCGGACGATGGACCGTCTCGGGAAGAACTCATCGGACTCACCTTGCCCTTCTGAGGTTGTCAATTTTCCGGGTGCGCGTCGTGAGCGACTCGGAATCTGATCCGAATCCGATTCGGTGCGGGAACAAACAATTAGACGTGTCTAAGAAATAAGAATATTGCTTTGCTCGGGTTCGACCGCCTCCCGACGGATGTTCGGGGTGTCGCGGCGTACCGCACCCTACCGCGCTCCGCTATCCTTTTGACGAACCCCCGAAATTGGATGAACGTGCCGCTGGAGACGCCCGCTCGTATCGTCAGCGAACTCACCAGTCGCGGCTACAACGCCGACCGCGAGGCCGTGACCCTGCTGGCGGGGGCCGACGACCCGAATGCCGCGCTCGACGCGGTGGTCGAGCGCGCGCCCGACGAGGCGCTGAAACTCTCGGCCGACCACGTCGAGCGAATCCTCGAAGAGTCCGCCGACGGAAACGGTAACACCCCAGTTTCGACTGGACATGATTCCGGAAACAACTCGGGTGAAGAGTCGGGTTCTCCAGGTGAAACAAAGGGGGTTGGAAGTGGGGAGAGCGAGGCAGACGACCGAGCGAACGAGGTCGGAGGCGACGATTCGGACCCCGGCGACGGCCTCATCGACGTGTCCCGGCCCGAGGAGTCGGTTCGGGACCCGAACCTCGACGCGCGCTCGCTCGAAATCGAGGGCGACATCACGGGCGAGAGTACCGGGACCGGCGAGTACGAGGACTTCGTCTCGGTGTTCCGCGACCGGTTCAAGCGCCTCAGCAAGCAGTTGCGCTCGCGGGTCAACGCCCGGCCGACCTCGGCGGTCCAGTCGATGCCCGGCGGGGGCGAAACCGCCATCGTCGGGATGGTCAGCGACATCCGCTCGACCGCCAGCGGACACTGGCTAATCGAGTTAGAGGACACCAGCGGAACCTACCCCTGTCTCGTCATGAAGGACAGGGACTTCGCCGACGCGGTGGACGAACTCCTTCACGACGAGGTCATCGCGGTCGAGGGGACCCTCTCGGACGACAACGACGACGGGGACGGCATCCTGTTCGTGGACTCGCTGTACTTCCCCGACGTGCCCCGGACCTACAAACCCTCGACCGCCGACCGCCACGTCCAGGCCGCGCTCATCAGCGACGTCCACGTCGGCAGTCAGGAGTTCATGGCCGACGCGTGGTCGCGGTTCGCCGACTGGCTCCACACCGAGGAGGCCGAACACGTCGAGTACCTCCTCGTCGCTGGCGACATGGTCGAGGGCGTCGGCGTCTACCCCGACCAAGACGAGGAGTTGGACATCATCGACATCTACGAGCAGTACGAGCAGTTCTCGGAGTACCTCAAGGAGGTGCCCGGCGACATGGAGATTCTGATGATTCCGGGCAACCACGACGCGGTCCGCCTCGCCGAACCCCAACCCGGATTCGATGAGGAGCTACGGGACATCATGTCGGTCCACGACGCTCGCATCTCGGGCAACCCCTCGACGGTGACGGTCGAGGGCGTGGACATCCTGATGTACCACGGCGTCTCGCTGGACGAGGTCATCGCGGAACTCCCCGACGAGAAGGCCAACTACGACGAACCCCATAAGGCGATGTACCAGCTACTGAAGAAGCGCCACGTCGCGCCCCAGTTCGGCGGCAAGACTCGCCTCGCGCCCGAGGAGAAAGACTACCTCGTGATGGACACCGTGCCCGACGTGTTCCACACCGGCCACGTCCACAAGCTCGGATGGGGCAAGTATCACAACGTGCTGGCGGTCAACTCCGGATGCTGGCAGGAACAGACTGCCTTCCAAAAGTCGGTGAACATCGACCCTGACGCCGGGTTCGCGCCGATTCTGGACCTCGACACGCTCGATATGACCGTCCGGCAGTTCAGTCGAAACTGAGCGACCGATTCCGAAGACGCTTTCCACCCGAAACAGAGGGGTCCGCCTTCATCCGGGGGATTGATACACTGTCCACGTCTCGGAGCCTTGCCCTCTCAGGCCGGTTCGAGTCGGTATTCCAGCGTCCGACCGCCGTCGAACCGCGGTCCGGTCCCGGTCTGGCGGAACCCCGCGGCTTCGACCACTTGCTTCGTCTCCGCCTCGTCCTCGGGGACCAGCGCCTCGACGCTCATCTCCTCCTTGCGGGCGAACCGGACCGGTTCTTTCAGCAGTTGCTCGCGGGCCTCGGGCGTCCCGCGGAGGTAGGTCACGCGAACCGTTCCGGGCATCGCGTCGAACCCGACGAATCCGACGACTTCGGCGTCGTTCTCGCCAGTCTCGTCGCTTTCATCGTTTTGACCGGTTCCGTCGCTCTCGGCGCTCCCGTCGTCCTCCCGACCGTCGCCCGACTCTGCGACTGGTTTCTCTGCCACTCGAACCGTCCGGTCGTGGATTACGTTGCGCATCACCTCGGCGGGAGCGTCGGCGAGTTCGCCGAGTACCACCCCGTCCTCTTCGACCGCATCTCGCACGCGCATTGTTCACATTTCGTTCCCCGACTAAGTTAAAACTCGCGGGGCGCTCGACTGACCGCCTCCGCCTTCGCCGTCTACGCATCTTCCGGATTGCCGAACAGTCGGTGTCTCAGATGCCGGTGTGTCTCTCACATGCTGGATGCGTCTCTCAGCTGCCGGAGATGCTGGATGCGTCTCTCAGCTGCCGGAGATGCTGGATGCGTCTCTCAGCCGCCGGATGTGTCAGCCCGTCCTCGGACGCACAGGGCTTTTTCGCTCTCGCACCTAGTCGTGGGTATGGATAACACGGACGACCTCGGTGGCGACGAGTCCGACTCGGAGCGGGGTCGTGACGGCCCCGACTCGTACTCCGGTATCGAGGAGGTGGACTCCGGTAACGAGACGGACTCCGGTAGCGAGAGTCCGAACTCCGACCACTGCGACTTCTGCCGACTCCCGTATCCGACCGACCCGGTGGAGTTGGAGTGCGAGGACGAGAGCTACGAGTTCTGCACCGAGGCCTGCCGGGACGCGATGGTCGAGAACGACCGGGTGTTCATCGAGTATCACGGCTTCCGACGGATTCGGACCGGCATCTCGGGCCTCGACAAGTACCTCCCGCAGGGGTTCCCCCGGAACTCGTTCGTCCTGCTGGCCAACGACGAAGGCGCGCGCGACGACGCCCTGCGGTCCGAACTCGTCTGGCGGGCCCTGGAGCGCAACGAACCCGCGGCGTTCGTCACGTTCACCGAACCGCCCATCTCGGTGGTCGAGAGCTTTCTCTCGCTGGACTGGAACGTCCTGCCGTATCTGGAGTCGGGCCAACTCCACATCGTAGACTGTTTCACCTACCGGATGGAGGGCCAAGACCGCGAGCGCATGTTCGACCGGATGGACGAGTGGAACCGCCACATCTACGACATCACGCGCCCGGTCACCCAGACCGTCCGCGACCCCAGCGACGTGAGCGAACTCCACAACAAACTCGACAACTGCCTCGAGGGCCTGCGGATGAGCGACTGCGGCGTGGTCGTCATCGACTCGCTGACCGAGTTCGGCTCGCTGGTCCAGCCGGTGCAGGCGTACAGTTTCGTCAAGGACATCCGGGCCGACATCTGCAAGGGTCGGTTCGTCCCCGTCTTCGCTGGCGGGACAGTCACGGGCGAGGAGAAGACCTTCCCCAACGACCTCGGCTACGCGGTGGACGGCATCGTGGACATGCAGGTCAACCCCGAAATCGTGGCCGACACGCTCATCAAGCGCATCCGCATCCGGAAGATGAACGGCGTGCTGGCGATTCCCGAGTGGGTCGCCTACGAGTTCACCGCCGGGAAGGGACTGGTCACGTTCGACCCCATCGCCGAGATGGAGAAGACATACGAGGAGACAGGTGACACCTACGAGGAGGAGGCGGGCGACACCTACGAGGGCGGTGGCCGCGAGGATGGGGAGCGCGAGGACAGCGGGCACGAAGACGGCGGGCACAGCGACCACGAGTCGGTCCCGACCGAGGCCGACCAGTAGCCAGCTCGGGAAGTGAAATCACGCCAGCAAGAACGCCGGTTGGCAAGCTTCTCAGACATGAAAGCAGTTATCTGCGTTCCTGAGTTAGCTCCTCTCATGCATCAGCGTCTCGTACGGGGTTTTCGTGACTCGCAGGTGATAGCATGCGAGTAGTAGCCAAGTTCGGCGGCACCAGTCTCGGGAGCGGCGACCGAATCAATCGGGCGGCCGACTCGGTGGCCGACGCGGTGGCGCAGGGCCACGAAATCGCGGTCGTCGCCAGCGCGATGGGCGACACCACCGACGAACTCTTGAACGAAATCGAGTTCGAGACCGAGGAGCAGGACCGCGCCGAAATCGTCAGCATGGGCGAGCGCACCAGCGTCCGGATGCTGAAGGCCGCGCTCGCGGCCCGCGGAGTCGAGGCCGTCTTCGTGGAACCCGGGAGCGACCGCTGGCCGGTGTTCACCGACGAGCGCGGCGAACTCGACGCCGAGCGAACCAAGAAGGCCGCCGCCGAACTCACCGCGGAGTTAGACGACGTCGTCCCGGTCATCACCGGCTTCCTCGCCGAGGACCCCGAGGGCAACGTGACCACGCTCGGCCGGGGCGGGTCAGACACGACCGCCGTGATGCTCGGCAACTACATGGACGCCGACGAAGTCGTCATCGTGACCGACGTCGAGGGCGTCATGACCGGCGACCCCCACGTCGTGGAGGGCGCGCGGAACGTCGGCGAAATCTCGGTGGACGAACTCCGGAACCTCTCCTTCCGGGGCGCTGAGGTGGTCGCGCCCAGCGCGCTCTCGTACAAGAACGAGAACCTGCGCGTCCGGGTGGTCCACTACCAGCACGGCGACCTGCTGGCTGGCGGGACCGACGTGACCGGCGAGTTCGAGAACCTCGTGGACATGCGCGAGGAGCCACTCGCCTGCCTCACCGTCGCGGGTCGGGCGATTCGGAACCGACCGGGAATCCTCCAGGAGCTTTCGACCGCGCTCGGCGACAGCGACATCAACGTCGACGCGACCTCCAGCGGGATGGACTCCATCACGTTCTACGTGGACGAGTCGGTGGCCGAGCGCGCCGAGAACATCCTCCACCGCGAGGTCATCGAGCAGGACTCGCTGTCGAGCGTCACCGTGGACGACGACGTGGCGGTCGTCCGCGTGGTCGGCGGGGAACTCCCGAGCCAATCGGGCGTCATCCGCGAGCTGGTCAACTCCCTCTCGGAGAACCAGATCACCATCCACGACCTCATCACCAGCGCGACCAGCGTCGCGGTCTTCGTGGACTGGGACGACCGCGAGGAGACGCTGGAAATCATCCAGCGCGAGTTCTAAGCCAACTTTTTATTCCTTTAATAGACGATTAGTTGCGTGTAACGGTTGATGAACACGCTGAACACAGCGTCGAGTCTCGTCCTCGACGCCTTCGCGCACCCCCGGAACGTTTTTCACGGATTACGAACAACTCCCGCGTATGCCATCCGAACCCCAGACCGGTGGTAGCGTTCGCAAGCCGCGGGACCAGCGTGCGGGGTTCGGCTTTTTCTTCGCGCCCTGACGAGCGGCGGACTCCCGGTCGGCGGAGACTCCGACCGGGACGAAACCGCTCGCGCGCGGTCGCCGACCAGCGGTGCGAGCGTCGCAGAGACGGCCGCGCTTCAGCGCAGAGACGACCGCGCTTCAGAAACGATAAGCGGCCGCACGGGCACGTAACGACAAAGAGAGCCAACGGACGATGAAACTACCCGAATCACAGGCCGCGGTACTTCAGACCGCGAGCGCGAACGAGGCACAGACTTTCGAGCAATTAGCCGACGAGACCGGCCAGAAGCCCGAGACCATCTCGGGCGCGGCCTTCGAGTTGGAGGACGAGGGCCTCGTCGAGGTCTCCGAGTCCACCGAGGAGTCGGTCGCACTCACCGAGGAGGGCCGCGAATACGTCGAAGACGGCCTGCCCGAGGTCCGACTCTACGAGGCCGCGATGGACGCCGGGGCCGACGAGGACCCCGCCCAGATGGGCCGAATCATCGGCCAGTCCGGACTCGAAGGGCCGCAGGTGGACATCGCGCTGTCGAACTACGCCCGGAAGGGCTACGGCACCATCGAGAGCGGCGAGATTACCGCCGACCCCGATGCCGACCCCGAGAGCGACGCCGAGGCACAGGCCCTCGCCGCGCTCGCCGCGGGCGAGTCGGTCGAAGACGGCGGCGTGGTCGAGCAGTTGGAGAGTAGAGGCCTCGTCACCGTCTCGGAATCGACAGTCCGCTCGGTCACGCTGACCGACGACGCCGTGGACGTGCTGATGATGGAGGGCGTCGAGACGGCCGAGACCGTGGGTCAACTCACGCCCGAGATGCTGACCTCCGGCGAGTGGCGGGACGTGGAGTTCGCCGAGTACAACGTCGAGGCCGACGCCGAGCGCCTCGACGGCGGGAAGACCCACATCCTGCGCCAGACCGCCAACCGCGTGAAGGACACGCTGGTCGGGATGGGCTTCGAGGAGATGGAAGGTCCCCACGCCGACGCGGACTTCTGGATCAACGACGCGCTGTTCATGCCCCAAGACCACCCGGCCCGGACCCACTGGGACCGATTCGCGCTCTCGAATCCGACCGAAATCCGCGACCTGCCCGAGGACCTCGTGGAGCGCGTCGAGGACGCCCACCACAACGGCGTCGGCGAGGACGGCGAGGGCTACCACTCGCCGTGGTCCGAGGACTTCGCGCGGGCCATCGCGCTCCGGGGCCACACGACCTCGCTGTCGATGCGCTACCTCTCGGGCCACGAAATCGGCGACTTGGAGCCTCCTCAGCGGTTCTTCAGCGTCGAGAAGGTGTACCGAAACGACACCCTCGACCCGACCCACCTGCTCGAGTTCTTCCAAATCGAGGGGTGGGTCATGGCCGAGGACCTGTCGGTGCGGGACCTGATGGGGACCTTCGAGGAGTTCTACGAGCAGTTCGGCATCACCGACCTGCAGTACAAGCCCCACTACAACCCCTACACGGAGCCGAGCTTCGAGCTGTTCGGCGAGCATCCGACCACGGGCGAACTGGTCGAGGTCGGCAACAGCGGGATGTTCCGCGAGGAGGTCCTCCAACCCCTCGGCGTCGATTGCGACGTGATGGCGTGGGGCCTCTCGCTCGAACGCCTGCTGATGTTGATGTACGGCTTCGAGGACATCCGAGACATCCACGGGACGCTGTGTGACCTCGAACTGCTGCGGGAGACGGAGGTGCTACACTGATGCCAGTCGTAGACGTGAACCCCGACGAACTCCGGGACCTGACCGGCCACGACGAGAAGGGAGACGACGAACTCATCGACGACCTGTTCGCGCTCGGCCTCGAATTCGAGGGCCGAACCGACGAGGGCGACCTCCAACTGGAGTTCGCGCCCGACCGCCTCGACCGGCTGAGCGTCGAAGGCGTCGCGCGCTCGCTGCGCTACCAGTACGGCGACGACCGCGGGGTCTACGTTCCGAACACGAACGACGCCGACTGGACTATCGAAGTCGAGGAGAGTGTGCCCGACGAGCGTCCCTACGTCACGGGCGCGGTCATCCGCGACGTGGACTTGGACGACGAGGCGCTGGACTCGCTCATCCAGTTGCAGGAGAAACTCCACGCCACGATGGGCCGCAAGCGCGCGAAGGGTGCCATCGGCATCCACGACCTGACGATGCTCAAGGGCGAGGCCGTCACCGAGGAAGGGTCGGAACTCGGCAAGTCCATCACCTACCGGGGCATCGAACCGGACGGCGACCGGTTCGTCCCGCTGGACTCGGACGCCGAGATGACGCCCGAAGACGTTCTGCGCTCGCATCCGACCGGCGAGACCTACGCCGACCTCGTGGAAGCGTACGACCGGTATCCCGCGATTTACGACGACATCGGGCTGTTCTCCTTCCCGCCGGTCATCAACGGTCGCCGGACCGAGGTCTCGACCGACTCGCGGGACCTGTTCGTCGAGTTGACGGGCACCGACCAGTGGACCATCGACCACATGTGCAACATCATCTGCTACGCCCTCGACGCCCGCGGTGCGAAAGTCGAGGAGGTCGTGGTCAACTACGCGGACCGAACCCTCGTGCGACCCGACTTCGAAGTCCGAGAGAAGACGGTGACCCACGAGCGAATCGAGAGCATGCTCGGCATCGACCTGAGCGCCGAGCGCGTCATCGACCTGCTGGAACGCTCGGGCCTCGACGCCGAGACAGAGGAGGTCGGCGACGGCGTCTCCGAGTCGGACGACTCGGAGGCTCGTCAGACTTCGTCTGACGGTGAACTCGCCTACGAAGTCGCGGTCCCGCCCTACCGGGTTGACGTGCTTCACCCCCTCGACATCGTGGACGACGTGGGCCGGGCCTACGGTTTCAACGAACTCGAACCGCGCTACCCCGACGTGGGGACGGTCGGCGGCAGACACGCTCGGTCGGAACTCGAAGACGCCGCCCGCGAGGTGCTGGTCGGCCTCGGCTTCGAGGACCTGCTGAACTTCCACATGATAAACGAGGCCGAGAACTTCGACCGGATGGGTCTCTCCCGCCCGAGCGAAGACGGCGAGGAGGACGCGGACGACGTTCTCGGCGCGGACGAACCCGCGACCATCCTCGAACCCTACAGCGAGGACTACACCATGCTCCGGACGTGGGCGCTCCCCTCGCTCATGATGGTGCTGGAGAACAACACCCACCGGGCCTATCCGCAGGACCTCGCGGAAATCGGCTTCGCGGCCCGTGTCGACGAGAGCGAGAACACCGGTCTCGCCGAGCATCGGACCGTCGCCGGAGTGCTCGCGCGCCACGACGCCTCCTACGAGGACGCCAAGGCCCGACTGCAGGCCATCGCGCGCAACTTCGACGTGGACCTCGAAACGCCAGCGACCGACCACCCCACGTTCATCGACGGGCGCGCGGCGGAAGTCGTGATGGACGGCGAGAGCGCGGGCGTCATCGGCGAGATTCACCCCGAGGTGCTGGTCGAACACGACCTCGAACTCCCCGTCGCAGGGTTCGAGTTCCGCCTCGACGCGCTCGAATAATCTCTTTTTCGGCATTTTTTCGCTTCGCTCAGTTGCTCCCGCGCGCCGACGTAGAAAACGAACCTTCGGAACCGCGATTTACTCCAAGTCCGCGCCGACGGCGTCCTCGACGGAGTCGAAGCCGTCGCGCTCCAGCAGGTCGAGTAAGCCCTCGTTGATGTCCCGAGCGATGGACGGGCCGCGATAGACGAGGCCAGTATATAATTGAACTACGTGCGCGCCCGCGCGTAACTTCCGGTAGGCGTCCTCGGCGGTGAAGACGCCGCCGACGCCGACGACCGGCACGTCCACGCGCTCGGCGACGAACCGGACCATCTGGGTCGCGCGCGGTTCGATGGGCTTGCCCGAGAGGCCGCCCTCCTCGGCGCGGTTGTGGCTCCGGAGGGTGTCGGGGCGGTCGGTCGTGGTGTTGGTGGCGATGACGCCGTCGAGTCCGAGTTCGTTTACGAGGTCCAGCGCGTCCTCGACTGCGGGGTCGGGGAGGTCCGGCGAGAGTTTGACGAGGAGTGGACTCGCGCCCGCGTCCTGCAGGGTCGTGAGGATGGCCTCCATCGAGTCGCGGTTCTGGAGGTCCCGAAAGCCCTCGGAGTTGGGGCAGGAGACGTTGACGACGAAGAAGTCCCCGCCGTCGGCGACCTGCTCGTAGGTGTAGCGGTAGTCCTCGGGCGCGTCGTCGATGGCGACGTGTTCGGTCTTGGCGAGGTTGACGCCGACCGGCACGTCCGTGTCGGTCGCGGCGAGGCGCTCGCCGACCACGTCCGCGCCGTGATTGTTCAGGCCCATCCGGTTGATGATGCCCTCGTCCTCGCGCAGGCGGAACATCCGCGGGCGCAGGTTGCCCGACTGGGGGTCGGCCGTGACGCCGCCGACCTCGACGTGGCCGAAGCCGAGGCTCGACAGCATCTCGGGGAGTTGGGCGTTCTTGTCGAACCCGGCGGCGACGCCGACGGGATTGTCGAACTGCTGGCCGAACGCTTCGACGCGGAGCCGGTCGTCGTCCACGCGGTAGCGCGAGCGGAGCGCGTCGGCTATCGGGGTTCCCTGCGAGAATCGCAGCCCGGCGTGGACCGCATCGTGTGCGGTCTCGGCGGGAAGACCGAACAGAAGCGGTTTCACCAACTGGTAGACGTTCATTGTAGGACTACCCCGCCTCCGGCGGCAAAAAGCCCTCGTTCCGACTTAGAACTCGTGTTCGACCTCGTCTTTGTCGGCTTTTTGAATGATGATTTTGTCTTCCCTGACGCGCACGAACACCTCGTCGCCGATGTCCATGCCAGCGACGGCGAGTTCGTCCTCGTGCAGGTTAATGTGGACGTTGTGATACTCGCCGTCCTCGCCTTTCGCGCCACTAGGGCTAAGCTTCTTTTTCCGTACCATCGCGGTATCGTATTCGTAAGTTCGCCCCAGATTATACTTAAGTGTTTTCTACCGACTGACCCCGCTCCCATTCGTTGGGCCCTACGATGTCACTCGACTTA
Source organism: Halorussus ruber (assembly GCF_004765785.1). Taxonomy (GTDB): domain Archaea; phylum Halobacteriota; class Halobacteria; order Halobacteriales; family Haladaptataceae; genus Halorussus; species Halorussus ruber. The sequence continues at coordinate 437,182 of NZ_ML219768.1, forward strand.
TCTGGTGCGATACGGGTCGATGTCTGCGCGCTTTCGGGGTAAACCGCCGGACGGTGAAAGCGGCCTATATAAAAATTTCGATGAAAATGGCTCACATCGGCGATATATTTATAATTGGTCCTGTGCTGGGTTGGCATGGAGGAGAAAACCATGGTACGTGAAGACGGTAAGCGGAATTTTGCACTTCGAGGAACCGACGGTGACGAGAGTAGTGTCTTCTCGGGGAACACTCCTCGGCAGGCCGCGCTGAAAGCGGCCCGACGCCTCGACCCGGCGTCGTCCGAAGACGCTGCCGACCGAACAGAGATTCGGCTTCGAGAAAAAGGCACCGACAAAGTACACATCTACGAAGGCTGGGCGTGGCACGAATCGGCCCCCGACGACAAGCCCGACTGGATGCCGGACGAGATTACCGAAGCCAACGTCTCGAAGCAAGGCATCGAACACCTCGATGAGTAGCCGGTCGGGAACAACTCTTATCCATTTTCATCGTTTCGACTAGTTACTAGTGTTCTTCGCGTACGCGAGCGAGAGATAGGTGAGATTATTGGGCCAGCGCTCCGTAGCACTACCTGCGCGGGTACCACCCGCCGCGACGACGCGCACGACGCGCAGAATGACCGGTGCGTTCTCCTCCCGCGCTACATTTCCCGACGCTCGGTCGCTTCGAGAGTCGAACTGCTCGAATTGTCGTCGGTAACGGCCGCTTGTTTCAGCGATACCGTCCCGAGATATTAGAGAAGAGCCCGTCATCGAGAATCGTGAAATCGCGTGACGGGGTTGCCACGCCAATTCACCGCGAAGGCGGCTTGGTTCGACGGCCTTAAGTGTAACCCGGCCATTCGTTTGAATGCGAACGAGGTCCGGCGGTTTGGGCCTCCGGAAGACGGCGAGAATCGACGCCTTTTTACGGCGTCTCGGCCGGTCTTCCGAAACAAGCTCCAATCCGACGCCCTTAAGTGTACTGGGGGACTTGGATTGGGTGTGAGCGCCCTCGTGCGATTTGCGAGGAACGCACCGCACTCAATCCGACGCCCTTAAGTGTAACTGGGTACTCGGATTGGATGTGGCGAGCCTTCGGGGGTCTTCCCACCGAAGGACGAACGCGGTTCGGAACCCTTAAGTAATGCGGGTTCCTTGAACCGTAATGCAGAGAAAGATTCGATGCGATTTGCGGAGCGTTCAACTCGCTCCGCAGTCTCGGACTGCGAGCGAACTTCGATGGGTTTAAGACCAATCGAAGCCAACGTTCAGGTCCGAAGGAAATGAGGATTCCACCCCTGCGGTCCGCCGTACACGATGGGATCTGATGTTAGCCCTGGCAGTTCGGTGACACCCGACCAACGAAGTGGTTAGGGGTCGTCGAACTGACGGACCTAGAAGATAGACACGATAGCGTGTCTCCGCCAGAAACCCACCGAGCATTCTGCTCGGCAACCATTCCGGTTGATCCTGCCGGAGGCCATTGCTATCGGAGTCCGCTTTAGCCATGCTAGTCGCACGAGTTCATACTCGTGGCAGATAGCTCAGTAACACGTGGCCAAACTGTCCTATGGATCGAGATAACCTCGGGAAACTGAGGCTAATCTCGAATAAGGTTTCCACTCTGGAGTGAGGGAAACTGGAAACGCTCCGGCGCCATAGGGTGTGGCTGCGGCCGATTAGGTAGACGGTGGGGTAACGGCCCACCGTGCCGATAATCGGTACGGGTTGTGAGAGCAAGAGCCCGGAGACGGAATCTGAGACAAGATTCCGGGCCCTACGGGGCGCAGCAGGCGCGAAAACTTTACACTGCACGATAGTGCGATAAGGGGACTCCGAGTGCGAGGGCATATAGTCCTCGCTTTTGTACACCGTAGGGAGGTGTACGAATAAGGGCTGGGCAAGACCGGTGCCAGCCGCCGCGGTAATACCGGCAGCCCGAGTGATGGCCGCTATTATTGGGCCTAAAGCGTCCGTAGCCAGCCAGACAGGTCCGTCGGGAAATCCACGCGCTTAACGCGTGGGCGTCCGGCGGAAACCAGCTGGCTTGGGGCCGGAAGACTCGAGGGGTACGTCCGGGGTAGGAGTGAAATCCCGTAATCCTGGACGGACCACCGGTGGCGAAAGCGCCTCGAGAAGACGGACCCGACGGTGACTCGAAGACGCCGCCCGCGAGGTGCTGGTCGGCCTCGGCTTCGAGGACCTGCTGAACTTCCACATGATAAACGAGGCCGAGAACTTCGACCGGATGGGTCTCTCCCGCCCGAGCGAAGACGGCGAGGAGGACGCGGACGACGTTCTCGGCGCGGACGAACCCGCGACCATCCTCGAACCCTACAGCGAGGACTACACCATGCTCCGGACGTGGGCGCTCCCCTCGCTCATGATGGTGCTGGAGAACAACACCCACCGGGCCTATCCGCAGGACCTCGCGGAAATCGGCTTCGCGGCCCGTGTCGACGAGAGCGAGAACACCGGTCTCGCCGAGCATCGGACCGTCGCCGGAGTGCTCGCGCGCCACGACGCCTCCTACGAGGACGCCAAGGCCCGACTGCAGGCCATCGCGCGCAACTTCGACGTGGACCTCGAAACGCCAGCGACCGACCACCCCACGTTCATCGACGGGCGCGCGGCGGAAGTCGTGATGGACGGCGAGAGCGCGGGCGTCATCGGCGAGATTCACCCCGAGGTGCTGGTCGAACACGACCTCGAACTCCCCGTCGCAGGGTTCGAGTTCCGCCTCGACGCGCTCGAATAATCTCTTTTTCGGCATTTTTTCGCTTCGCTCAGTTGCTCCCGCGCGCCGACGTAGAAAACGAACCTTCGGAACCGCGATTTACTCCAAGTCCGCGCCGACGGCGTCCTCGACGGAGTCGAAGCCGTCGCGCTCCAGCAGGTCGAGTAAGCCCTCGTTGATGTCCCGAGCGATGGACGGGCCGCGATAGACGAGGCCAGTATATAATTGAACTACGTGCGCGCCCGCGCGTAACTTCCGGTAGGCGTCCTCGGCGGTGAAGACGCCGCCGACGCCGACGACCGGCACGTCCACGCGCTCGGCGACGAACCGGACCATCTGGGTCGCGCGCGGTTCGATGGGCTTGCCCGAGAGGCCGCCCTCCTCGGCGCGGTTGTGGCTCCGGAGGGTGTCGGGGCGGTCGGTCGTGGTGTTGGTGGCGATGACGCCGTCGAGTCCGAGTTCGTTTACGAGGTCCAGCGCGTCCTCGACTGCGGGGTCGGGGAGGTCCGGCGAGAGTTTGACGAGGAGTGGACTCGCGCCCGCGTCCTGCAGGGTCGTGAGGATGGCCTCCATCGAGTCGCGGTTCTGGAGGTCCCGAAAGCCCTCGGAGTTGGGGCAGGAGACGTTGACGACGAAGAAGTCCCCGCCGTCGGCGACCTGCTCGTAGGTGTAGCGGTAGTCCTCGGGCGCGTCGTCGATGGCGACGTGTTCGGTCTTGGCGAGGTTGACGCCGACCGGCACGTCCGTGTCGGTCGCGGCGAGGCGCTCGCCGACCACGTCCGCGCCGTGATTGTTCAGGCCCATCCGGTTGATGATGCCCTCGTCCTCGCGCAGGCGGAACATCCGCGGGCGCAGGTTGCCCGACTGGGGGTCGGCCGTGACGCCGCCGACCTCGACGTGGCCGAAGCCGAGGCTCGACAGCATCTCGGGGAGTTGGGCGTTCTTGTCGAACCCGGCGGCGACGCCGACGGGATTGTCGAACTGCTGGCCGAACGCTTCGACGCGGAGCCGGTCGTCGTCCACGCGGTAGCGCGAGCGGAGCGCGTCGGCTATCGGGGTTCCCTGCGAGAATCGCAGCCCGGCGTGGACCGCATCGTGTGCGGTCTCGGCGGGAAGACCGAACAGAAGCGGTTTCACCAACTGGTAGACGTTCATTGTAGGACTACCCCGCCTCCGGCGGCAAAAAGCCCTCGTTCCGACTTAGAACTCGTGTTCGACCTCGTCTTTGTCGGCTTTTTGAATGATGATTTTGTCTTCCCTGACGCGCACGAACACCTCGTCGCCGATGTCCATGCCAGCGACGGCGAGTTCGTCCTCGTGCAGGTTAATGTGGACGTTGTGATACTCGCCGTCCTCGCCTTTCGCGCCACTAGGGCTAAGCTTCTTTTTCCGTACCATCGCGGTATCGTATTCGTAAGTTCGCCCCAGATTATACTTAAGTGTTTTCTACCGACTGACCCCGCTCCCATTCGTTGGGCCCTACGATGTCACTCGACTTATCTGGTGCGATACGGGTCGATGTCTGCGCGCTTTCGGGGTAAACCGCCGGACGGTGAAAGCGGCCTATATAAAAATTTCGATGAAAATGGCTCACATCGGCGATATATTTATAATTGGTCCTGTGCTGGGTTGGCATGGAGGAGAAAACCATGGTACGTGAAGACGGTAAGCGGAATTTTGCACTTCGAGGAACCGACGGTGACGAGAGTAGTGTCTTCTCGGGGAACACTCCTCGGCAGGCCGCGCTGAAAGCGGCCCGACGCCTCGACCCGGCGTCGTCCGAAGACGCTGCCGACCGAACAGAGATTCGGCTTCGAGAAAAAGGCACCGACAAAGTACACATCTACGAAGGCTGGGCGTGGCACGAATCGGCCCCCGACGACAAGCCCGACTGGATGCCGGACGAGATTACCGAAGCCAACGTCTCGAAGCAAGGCATCGAACACCTCGATGAGTAGCCGGTCGGGAACAACTCTTATCCATTTTCATCGTTTCGACTAGTTACTAGTGTTCTTCGCGTACGCGAGCGAGAGATAGGTGAGATTATTGGGCCAGCGCTCCGTAGCACTACCTGCGCGGGTACCACCCGCCGCGACGACGCGCACGACGCGCAGAATGACCGGTGCGTTCTCCTCCCGCGCTACATTTCCCGACGCTCGGTCGCTTCGAGAGTCGAACTGCTCGAATTGTCGTCGGTAACGGCCGCTTGTTTCAGCGATACCGTCCCGAGATATTAGAGAAGAGCCCGTCATCGAGAATCGTGAAATCGCGTGACGGGGTTGCCACGCCAATTCACCGCGAAGGCGGCTTGGTTCGACGGCCTTAAGTGTAACCCGGCCATTCGTTTGAATGCGAACGAGGTCCGGCGGTTTGGGCCTCCGGAAGACGGCGAGAATCGACGCCTTTTTACGGCGTCTCGGCCGGTCTTCCGAAACAAGCTCCAATCCGACGCCCTTAAGTGTACTGGGGGACTTGGATTGGGTGTGAGCGCCCTCGTGCGATTTGCGAGGAACGCACCGCACTCAATCCGACGCCCTTAAGTGTAACTGGGTACTCGGATTGGATGTGGCGAGCCTTCGGGGGTCTTCCCACCGAAGGACGAACGCGGTTCGGAACCCTTAAGTAATGCGGGTTCCTTGAACCGTAATGCAGAGAAAGATTCGATGCGATTTGCGGAGCGTTCAACTCGCTCCGCAGTCTCGGACTGCGAGCGAACTTCGATGGGTTTAAGACCAATCGAAGCCAACGTTCAGGTCCGAAGGAAATGAGGATTCCACCCCTGCGGTCCGCCGTACACGATGGGATCTGATGTTAGCCCTGGCAGTTCGGTGACACCCGACCAACGAAGTGGTTAGGGGTCGTCGAACTGACGGACCTAGAAGATAGACACGATAGCGTGTCTCCGCCAGAAACCCACCGAGCATTCTGCTCGGCAACCATTCCGGTTGATCCTGCCGGAGGCCATTGCTATCGGAGTCCGCTTTAGCCATGCTAGTCGCACGAGTTCATACTCGTGGCAGATAGCTCAGTAACACGTGGCCAAACTGTCCTATGGATCGAGATAACCTCGGGAAACTGAGGCTAATCTCGAATAAGGTTTCCACTCTGGAGTGAGGGAAACTGGAAACGCTCCGGCGCCATAGGGTGTGGCTGCGGCCGATTAGGTAGACGGTGGGGTAACGGCCCACCGTGCCGATAATCGGTACGGGTTGTGAGAGCAAGAGCCCGGAGACGGAATCTGAGACAAGATTCCGGGCCCTACGGGGCGCAGCAGGCGCGAAAACTTTACACTGCACGATAGTGCGATAAGGGGACTCCGAGTGCGAGGGCATATAGTCCTCGCTTTTGTACACCGTAGGGAGGTGTACGAATAAGGGCTGGGCAAGACCGGTGCCAGCCGCCGCGGTAATACCGGCAGCCCGAGTGATGGCCGCTATTATTGGGCCTAAAGCGTCCGTAGCCAGCCAGACAGGTCCGTCGGGAAATCCACGCGCTTAACGCGTGGGCGTCCGGCGGAAACCAGCTGGCTTGGGGCCGGAAGACTCGAGGGGTACGTCCGGGGTAGGAGTGAAATCCCGTAATCCTGGACGGACCACCGGTGGCGAAAGCGCCTCGAGAAGACGGACCCGACGGTGAGGGACGAAAGCTAGGGTCACGAACCGGATTAGATACCCGGGTAGTCCTAGCTGTAAACGATGCTCGCTAGGTGTGGCGTTGGCTACGAGCCAGCGCTGTGCCGTAGGGAAGCCGAGAAGCGAGCCGCCTGGGAAGTACGTCCGCAAGGATGAAACTTAAAGGAATTGGCGGGGGAGCACTACAACCGGAGGAGCCTGCGGTTTAATTGGACTCAACGCCGGACATCTCACCAGC
>NZ_SBIT01000006.1 GCF_004765785.1 Halorussus ruber
GGGTGGGCAGTCAGCAAAGCGCCCGCGAGTGGCTTGTACAGTTCACCCATTATTATAACGCACAACGACCGCATCAAGCACTCGATGGACGCACCCCGATTCAGGAGGTGCGTAACTAGACAGTGCCTCTAGAGAAATATAGTAGTGTTGCAGAGAAGTGATATGATATATCGAACGCGCTCTGTCCACCTCGTCCGAACACCGTCGGACGTCAGACTCGCGCCCCTGACGATTCCGGACGCAACCTCGACTATCCAAAACCGCCTCCACCCCGGACGCTAACTTGTCGGAGGCCGAAGACGAGGTATGCGCGCCGTTTCGTTCGCGTTGGAATACCAGGCCGGGGCCGACGCGGTGGCCGAGGTCTTCCGCGAGCATCCGGACCTCTACGGTCACTCGCTAGCGTGTACTGTCACCTCCGACTACTGCTGGCGGGTGGACCGGCTCACCGGTCCCGCCGAGGCGCTGGAGGAGGCCGAACTCGCGTTCGCCGAGGCGGGCCACGCGGCCGACTGTTTCGGGGCCGCGGAGTGCGCGACGGAGTTCCGGAGCGAGGTCCTACACCGGGACCCCTCGACGCGCATCCTGTTCACGAGTTGGCAGCGAACCGGCGAGTGCGCGTCGATACCCCACCTCGCGCTGGAGTACGTCGGGCCGGGCGTCCTGTTCGCCACCGAGCGCCGCGGCCCGCGCTACGAGTGGCACGTCCTCCTGCCGAGCGACGCCAACTTGGGCGCGTTCTCCGACGCGATTCAGGCCGAGGCGGGCGAGGGTATCTGGTTCGACCTCCAGCAGGTCACCGACGAGTCGGCGTGGCTCTCGGCCTACAGCGGTCGGCCCGCGCTCCCCTACACTCACTACGAGGCGATGGCCGCCGCGGTTGAGCGCGGCTACTACGAGACGCCCCGCGAGATTACCGTCGAGGACCTGGCCGAGGAGTTGGACGTGCCGCGCTCGACGCTGTCGTACCGACTGCGCCGGGCGGAGGCGGAACTGGTGAGGAGTTTCGTCGGCGAACCGGGAGAGTAGGGGAGTCGGTCGTCTGAGTTCGGGAAATCGGGAGAAGAGGGTCGCCCGTGACCGTCGGCGAAGGAGACGGAGATAGAAGAGAGCTAGCTATTCCCGACTCATATGAGTTGACCGCCCCGCACCGCGACCGCGGGCCACACCCTCCCCAACCGATTGCGTTGCTCGGCCTCCGCTTCGCTCCGGCCTGCGCTACTCATCCCTCGCACGCCGATGGCAGACCACGAGGGTCTGCCAGCGCGCGCCGGACACAACTGTTCGAAATTTGCTGAAATCTATTTCAGGTCCGGACTGCCGCGAGCAACGTCCCTTTTGGGCTTCGAGACCCATCCTAGACCGTCATGAACATGCTCGTGGACGGCGAGTGGCGGACCGACGCCTACGAATCCACCGACGAGGAGGGCAACTTCGACCGGCAGGAGACGACGTTCAGAGATTGGGTCGAGGACGACCCCGACGCCGAGTTCCCGGCCGAGGCCGGTCGCTATCACCTCTACGTCTCTCACGCCTGTCCGTGGGCACACCGGACGCTGCTCCTCCGGAGCCTGAAGGGTCTGGAGGACGCGATTTCCGTCTCGGTCGTGGACCCGTACCGCGAAAACGACGGCTGGGAGTTCAGCCCGGAGACGGAGGGATGCACCGAGGACCGCGTCAACGGCTTCGACTACCTCCGCGAGACCTACGTCGCCGCCGACCCCGAGTACACCGGCCGAGTCACCGTCCCCGTGCTGTGGGACACCGAGCGCGAGACCATCGTGAACAACGAGTCCGAGGAGATTATGCGGATGTTCGACACGGCCTTCCAAGACGTGGCGGGGAGGGACCTGACTCTCTACCCCGAGGGCTACCGCGACGACGTGGACCGAATCATCGACGACATCTACGACCCCATCAACAACGGGGTCTACCGCGCCGGATTCGCCGGGAATCAGGCGGCCTACGAGCAGGCCGTCACCGAACTGTTCGACGCGCTCGACCGCTACGACGAACTCCTCGCCGACCGGCGGTACCTCTGCGGCGACCGACTCACCGAGGCCGACGTGGCGATGTTCACCACGCTGGTCCGGTTCGACCCGGTCTATCACACTCACTTCAAGTGCAATGTTCGGCAACTCTCGGACTACGAGAATTTGTGGCCCTATCTCCGGGACCTCTATCAGACACCCGGCGTCGCCGAGACGGTCCACCTCGACCACATCAAACACCACTATTTCCGGAGTCACACCAGCCTGAACCCCAAGCAAATCGTGCCGAAAGGGCCGAAACTCGACTTCGAGGAGCCGCACGATAGAGACCGTCTACCGGGCAAGCCGCCCGAGCGAGTCGAAGCCTCGGCCCGGTAGCTTCGTTTCTCCCCCAGCGATGGGTAAACTGATAAGCGCGATACGGACCCCGAGGAGAGCGCGACGCTCTCCCGAATCTATTTTTCCGCGGACGGCGAATCTCCTCACATGGTCATGAAAGAGTCCACGGAGAAACTGGAGCGCGGAGAACCAGTACCGAACTTCGAGTTGGAGGGCACCGACGGCGAGACCCACACGCTCGCAGATTTCGCCGACTACGACGCCGTGCTGTTGGTGTTCACGTGCAACCACTGCCCTTACGCACAGGCCAAGTTCGACATCCTGAACGACATCGCGGCGGAGTACGACGACGCCGCGGTCGTCGGCGTCAATCCCAACGACGCCGAGGAGTACCCCGACGACTCCTACGAGAAGATGGTCGAGTACGTCGAGGACGGCACGATTCGCTACGACGCCTACCTCCGCGACGAGACCCAAGAGGTCGCCGAGGCCTACGGCGCGGAGTGTACGCCCGACCCCTTCCTCCTCAGAAACGGTGGCGACACGTTCACCCTCGCCTACCACGGTCGCCTCGACGACGCGCTGAATCCCGACGACGAACCGACCGAAATCTACATCCGGGACGCCATCGACGCGGTGCTGGCGGGTGAGGACGTGGACTTGGAGTTCATGCCCTCGCGGGGTTGCTCAATCAAGTGGAAGTAAGCCGTCTATTTGCTGTCCTACTTCCCGCCGACGAACGCCGTCGCCTCGTCGGCGTACCGCATCGCCACCGTGCCGAGGACGCTCATCACGAGGACGTAGCCCACCGTGAAGGTAGCGAGTTCGTCGGTGCGTGCCATGGACGCGCCAGCGGTCGTCGCCAGCGAGGCCACGACCAGCGAGAACTCTCCTCGCGGGACCAGTCCGACGCCGACCCGGAGCGACCGGCGTCTGCTCAGGCCGTAGAACAGGCCCCCGGCGACGCCGCTGGCGACTTTCGAGACCGCGGTCGCCACCACGGCGACAGCGAGGAGGACCGACACGTCGAGGAAGGCGGTCACGTCGGTCGTGAGTCCGATGGAGAAGAAAAAAATCGCGGCGAAGAGGTCGCGGGTCGGGCCGACCACGGCCTCCAGTCGGTGTTCGTGGTCGGTCTGGCCGAAGGCGATGCCGACGAAGAAGGCCGCGACCGCCTCGCTGACGCCGAGGACGAGCGCCTCGCCAGCGACCAGCGTGGTGGTGCCGACCGCGAACAGCAGGAAGAGTTCGTCGGCGTCCACCGAGAGCATGCGCTCGACGTAGGGCGTGCCGTAGGCCGCGACGGCCGCCAGCGCCAGCAGGAAGGCGGCCGCGGTCCCGACCGACGAGAGGACGGCCATCGCGCCGCCACCGCCGAGTGCGACCGCGGTCAGAATCGAGAGGATGACCGCGATGAGCAGGTCCTCGAAGACCAGCGTCCCCAAAATTACGTCGCTCTCGGGGTCGGCGACCCACCCGCGCTCGACCAAGGCTTTCGTGACGACCGCGCTGGAGGAGATGTAGACGATGCTGGCGAGGAAAAGGCCGGTCAGCCACGGGAAGCCGAACAGCGCGGCCACCCCCAGTCCGACGCCGAAGTTGACCACGAAGTCGGTCGCGCCGACGCCGAGGAGTCGCGTCGGTCGGGCCAGCAGTCGCTCGGGGCTGAACTCCAGCCCGAGGAAAAAGAGGAGAAAGATGACGCCGAGTTCGGCACCCACGCCGAGGATTTGGGACTGCGAGACCAGCGTCAGGTCCACCGGGCCGACCGACCGGGGCGCGTTCGGGCCGACGACGACCCCGGCGAGGATGTACGCCGGGATGACCGACTGGTCCACGCGGGCCGCCAGCGCCCCGGCGAGTCCGAGCGCGAGAAACGCGACGCCGAGTTCGACCAGGATTTCCGCCATCAGTCGGCGACGAGGTCCGCGAGCGTCTGGTGCTCGGCGCGGGTACCGAGCGCCACGACCACGTCGCCAGCTTCGAACTCGAAGTCGGGGTTGGGGTTGGCGACAGTCTCGCCGTCGCGCTGGACGGCAAGTATCGAGGTGCCGGTCTGCTGGCGGATGCCGCAGTCGCTCAGCGACTGGCCGACCAGCGAGGAGTCCGGGGGAAGGTCGTGCCACTGGATGATTTCGTCGCCGAGCGGGACCTGAATCCGGTCCAAATCGACCGGCTGGAAGTACGCCCCCTCCAGCAGGGTGCCGAACTCGCGGGCCTGCCGGTCGGAGAGTTCGAAGAGCTTCTCGCTGTCGGCCTCGGCGGACCGACGCCGGAACACCTCGCGCTTGCCGTCGTGGTGGATGAGAACCACGAGACGGTCGTCGCCGTCGAGTTCGTACTCGAACTTCCGCCCGACACCCGGCACGTCCGTCTCGTAGACCGTCATGGTCCGCGATACGGGAGAGACGACAAGAAAAAAGCACCGGTTTATTTCATCTTTACTTCTAATGTAAAATTAGATGCGCGAGGTCATAGGTGTTTTGATTGGAAAATATAATCATTCACTAAAGCAAACTATATACAGTCTTAAGAATTTAAAATGATTCTTGGAGGCGACAGCGGTCCGCAAGAGAGCCGAAATTGGTCGTCGAGCGCCCGGCCGAGGAGTCCACGCGCGGACGCTGGGCCAGTCAGACCACCGGCGAACGCTGGGCCGACCAGACCACCGGGCGGGATGAAGGGGCCGGGCGCTTCAGAGGCGTTTACTGCCACGACCGAACTCACCGAAGACCGTTGAGTGAGTCATGACGGGTGAGCGAGAACGTCCGAAGGCGAAAACACCCGACGAAAGCACTCACATCGACCAAACACTTTACCCCCCGAACCGTCGAACACCAGACTCCAACGTGCCCGAACTCGAAGCTCCGCTCGAAATCGGCGGCGTCGAGCTATCGAACCGGCTCTACCGCGCGCCGCTGCTGGAGTGCGCCGGAGAGGGACCCGATGCCGCGGACGCTCTCATCGACGAACTCGAACCCGCCGCAGAAGCAGGCGCGGGGCTGATTTGCCAAGGCGCGGCCCCGATACGCGAGGAGGGCGGCCGGGTCGCGCCAGCGATGACCCCCGTGTCGGACCCCGAGTTCACCGCGAGCCTGTCGTCGGTCCCCGAGGCCATCAACAGCCACGGCGGGCGCATCTTCGCGCAACTCGACACCGGCGGCCTCCGGAGCATGGAGACGTGGCACGCCGAATATCGCCGTGCGAACCCGAATCTACGCCAACTCGCCGTCTCGCGGCCGCCGTGGCCGCTCCGCGCCGCCGACCGCCTCGGCTTTCTGGACTTCGACGCGCACGTCCTCTCGACCGAGGAGGTCTACGACCTCGCGGCGGATTTCGGTCGCGGCGCGGCCAACGCCGCCGACGCGGGCTACGACGGCATCCACCTCGCGGGGGCGAACATGGGCCTCCTCCAGCAGTTCCTCTCGCCGTTCTACAACCGCCGGGACGACGAGTTCGACGACGGCGTGCGCTTCTTCGAGGTGGTCTACGACGAGATTCGAGACCGGGCGGGCGACCTGCCGATTATCGCCAAAGTGCCCGCCGAGACCGAGGCCCCGCCGGGCGTCCGGCCGACGCTCTCGGCCGACGACGCGGTGGAAATCTCGACCCGCCTCGACCGCATCGGCTACGACGCGCTGGTCCCCGTCCGGGTCTCGACGTTCTGGGACATGAGCATCGTCCGCGGGCGGTTCCCCGACCGAGCGTGGCGCGACCCGAACTTCCGCGAGGGCTACGTCTCGGCGTTCGGAAGCCGGTGGAAGGCCGCGCTGGTCGCCCTTGCGAACCGAATCGAGGCGTTCGAGTACGACTTCGAACCCGCGTGGAACGCCGACCTCGCGCGCCGAGTCCGAGAGCGCGTCTCGGTGCCGGTCCTGCTGGAGGGCGGGATTCGCTCTCGTGAGCAGATGGACCGCCTCCTCGGGGCCGATGGTTCTCCACCGGCCTGCGACGCGATTGGGATGGCTCGGCCCTTCTACGCCGAGCCGAGGCTGCCCGCCCGACTGCTCGACGCCGACAGTTCCGGAGATTCCGGCGGAGTCGAGGCCGTCTGCGAGAACTGCAACAACTGCACCGTCCCGCAGGTGACCGGCGCGAACGGGGTCTGTCGGACCCCCGAGGTCATGGCCGAGCGCGGGGAGCTGATTCGGGAGGGAGCCTACGACCGGGAGCGAGAGTGACGGACGAAGGGTTACAACGCCCCGTCCCCTACCGCGAGGCATGGCCCGCGAAGTCACCCACGACGCGACCGGTCCCCTCAAACTGGACGAGAGCGACTTGGACGACGAGAAAGGCAACATCGCGGTCTGTCTCTGCGGTCTCTCGGAGAACTACCCCTTCTGCGACGGCTCGCACCAAGCCACCGAGGACGAGGAGTCCGGAGTGCGCTACAAGTACGAGGACGACGACCCGGAGGGCGAGCGCCGCGAAATCGAGGACATCGTCTTTGCGGACGAGAGCGAGAAAAGTTAATCGGCGAGCGCCCGGAGGTGGTCGGGTAAGTCGGCGAGTTCGACCGCCTCGGGTTTCTCGCCGTCGGCGTCGAGTTCTCGGAAGCCGGTCCCGGTCAGCACCGCGACCACCTCGTCGTCCGGGTCGAGTTCGCCCGAGTCGGCGAGTCGGCGAATCCCGGCGAGCGTGGTCGCCGAGGCCGGTTCGACGCAGAAGCCCGCCTTCCGGGCCAAATCTGCCTTGGCGTCGAGAATCTCGTCGTCGGGCACCGAGAGGACCGCGCCGCCGGTCGCTCTGGCCGCGGTGAGCGCCCGGGTGCCGCTCGGCGGGTCGGCGTTGGCGATGGAGTAGGCGACGGTCGATTCGGACTGCTCGGTTTTGGTCACGTCCTCGGCCTCCTCGCGGTAAGCCTCGGCGATGGGGTCGCAGGCCGCGGCCTGCACGAAGTAGAGCCGCGGGAGGTCGGCGTCGAGGAGGCCCGCCGCGCGGAGTTCTCGCAGGGCCTTCCACGTCGCGCTGGCGTGGCCCCCGCTGGAGACGGGCAGGACGATGGCGTCGGGTGCGGTCGGGGAGAAGGCCTCGCAGATTTCGAGCGCGGTGGTCTTCTGGCCCGCGACCCGGAGCGGCGTGTCGCTGTTGACGAACTCGACCGGCGAGTCCGCGGCGAGGGTCTCGTAATAGAGTCGGCCGTAGTCGCCCGAGACGCGCAGGACCTCGGGACTGTACTGCGCGATGGCCGCGAGGCGCTCGCCGGAGATATCCTCGGGGACGAGAACGAGCGCGTTTAGGCCGTCACCTTCCTCCTCGCGGTCGGAATCGCCGGTGTTTCCGGTGTTCACGTCGATTCCGGCCGCGTTGGCGGCGACGCTCATCGCCATGTTTCCGTGCGAGACGGTGCCGAGCCACCGCTTTCCGGCTCGGGCGGCCCACGCCGCGCCGACGGCGCTCCCGCGGTCCTTGAAGCTCCCCGTGGGGTTCTCGCTCTCGTCTTTGAGCCAGAGGCGACAGCCCGCGCTCTCGTCGAGGTTGGCGGCGCGGACGAGCGGGGTGGCTCCGGCGGCGGCAGCGACGCCGCCGGGCGGTTTCGTCCGGTCGGAAGACCCGACCGGGAGGAGGTCGGCGTAGCGCCAGACGCCAGTTCCCGAATCCGGCCACGAAAACCTGCTTGCGGACTCCTCGGTGTCGAACCAGAGCGGTTCCCCGCACTCGCATCGCTTGCGGTCGGGGAAGGTAGCGGTCGCGCCGCACCGGTAGCAGACGAGATTACTCATCCCATCTCCTCGTCGTAGACCGACCGGGCGCGCTCGGCCCCGGCGGCGAGGTAGCCCGCGTCCACGCCGACGATTTGGTAGTCGTAGCCGTACTCGGCCCAGCGGCGGATTTCGTCGTCGCTGGTCGCCAGCGTGCCGACCGGAGTGTCGGCGTCGTGAGCGCGGTCGAGGACCGATTCGACCGCCTCGCGGAAGGTCTCTCCGGCGTACTCGCCGAAGACGCCCAGCGACCCCGAGAGGTCCGCCGGGCCGACCAGCAGGGCGTCCACGCCCTCGACCGCCGCGATGGCCCCGGCGTTCTCGACGGCCTCCTCGGTCTCGATTTGGACGACGGTGACGAGGTGATTGCCGCCGTCCTCGACCTGTTCGGCGAGATTTCGGCCGTAGTCGTTGCCCCGCGACCCCGCGATGCCCCGGACGCCCTCCGGCGGGTAGCGCACCGCTTCGACCGCCTCGCGGGCCTCCTCGGCGGACTCGACCATCGGGACCAAGACACCGGAAACGCCGGTGTCCAGCACGCGCTTGATTCGCACGGGGTCGTTCCACGCCACGCGAGCGAGGAGCGCCGTCTCGCCGTCGCCCGCCGCGTCACCGTCGCCCGCGGCCTCGACCGCCCGGGCCACGTTCGCCACGCTTTCGAGGTCAGTCGGCGCGTGTTCGGTGTCCACGACCGCGAAATCGGCCTCCCGGGCGCAGACCTCCGCGACCGCCGGGTGACCGACCGAGAGCCACTGGCCGGTCACGGGGTCGCCGTCTCTGAGGCGTCGCTTGAATCTCGGCATCTCTGTCATGAGTACAGCGTGGACGCCGGGCGGCAAGTAGGTTTCCGAGACGGCAGAACGATAGGAGACGTGGTTTTGTGTTTGTTTTAGTAATTTTAGAATTTTCTAAAGCAATCTAAGTATTGTTAAGGATTGAGAAATCCACCGTGGCGCGCGCTGGCGCGACGCGTTCATGCGTCGCGCCTTTCCGCGCGAGGGATGAGTAGCACAGGAGCGTAGCGACGAGCAACGCAATCGGTTGGGGAGGGTGTGGCCCGCGGTTGCGG
This sequence comes from Halorussus ruber, assembly GCF_004765785.1. GTDB lineage: Archaea > Halobacteriota > Halobacteria > Halobacteriales > Haladaptataceae > Halorussus > Halorussus ruber. The sequence continues at coordinate 9,102 of NZ_SBIT01000006.1, forward strand.
GGCGGTGCGGTTGCGGTGACGCCTAGGCTTCGGCAATAGCTAGCTACTCTCGACAGAGATGCGGCGAAGAAAATCCCGATAAAGATGAAACGAAGCCACTCCCAACAGAGATTGCATCGAGGCTAGCTCCCGACAGAAGTGCATCGAAGCTAGCTACTCCCGAAGCCTAGGAGTTACCGCACCTCGTCCTCCCCAACCTCCTCGTTCGCTCCGGAAGACTCGCGTCGCTCGTCTTCCGAAGCCTCACTCGTCCCTCACGCGCGTTACTCGCGCGCGCCAGAGAAAATAAATAATAGTTCCATAGTCTCGAAATTCCGCTCCCAAAAACTCACACCCCCAAATCTCCTACTGCGCTCGAACACTCACGATAATAAACACGTACCCGAGCGTCGTCACCGCATAATTCACCGTCAGCAGAATCCTGCTCCCCGCGAAATCGTTGACGAACGCGCTGAACGTCGTTGCCACGGCCGCGGCGACCACGAACGAGAAACCGACCGCCAGCAGGAGCATCGAGCGGTGTTCGGTCTCGAGATAGGCCCGGGCCGCGAGCGCGACGAGCGCCAGCCCGGCGACAACGAGTGCCGCGCTGAGGGCGACGTAGGCGACTTCCATCGGTAGCATTTGGGTACGTGACTAATCACATGCCAGCAATTTAAAGCTGAAGCCCGTTATCAAACCGGAGAATCGGACTGAAAATGGTCAGTCGTTCGACCGTCTGGGCCGAAATCACGACCCCAGATACAGCTCCGCGATCTCCTCGGAGTCGAGGAGTTCCTCGCCGGTTCCCTCGAAGCGGTCCTGTCCCAGCTCCAGAACCACGCCGCGGTCGGCCTCCCGGAGCGCGCGCCGGGCGTTCTGCTCGACCATCAGCACCGCGGTCCCCGAGTCGTTGATGTCGCGTATCTTCTCGAACACGTCGTCGATGAGTCGGGGCGCGAGGCCCGCGCTGGGTTCGTCCAGAATCAGCAGGTCGGGGTCTAACATTAGCGCCGCACCCATCGCCAGCATCTGCTGTTGCCCGCCGCTCATCGTCTCGGCGCGCTGGTTGGGTCGGTCTTCCAGCACCGGGAATCGCTCGTAGACGCGCTCGACTCGGTCCTCGAACGCGGCGTCCTCCAGCGCCCACGCGCCCATCTTCAGGTTCTCGATGACGGTGAGGTTGCCGAAGATGTTGGTCGTCTGGGGCACGTAGCAGATGCCGTGGTAGATGATTTCCTCGGCGGGCGTGTCGGTGATGTCCTCCCCGGCGAACTCGACCGTGCCGGTTCTGGCTTCGAGGAGGCCCGCGACGGTCTTCAGGAGCGTGGACTTGCCCGCACCGTTCGGCCCGATGACCGAGACCATCTCGCCGTCTTCGACCGTCAAATCGACGCCGTGGAGGACCAGCACGTCGCCGTAGCCGCTCTCGACGTTCGAGACTTCGAGCAGGCTCACGCTGCTCCCCCCGAACGAGCGACTCTCACACCGAACCCCCCAGATAGGCTTCCAGCATCTTCTCGTCGGACTTGACCTCCTCGGGCGTGCCGACCGACAGCACCTGCCCGTTGTGCATCCCGATTATCTTGTCGCTGACCGACATGATGACGTCCATGTCGTGTTCCACGATGACGAAGGTCATGCCCTCCTCCGACTGGAGGTCGTCGATGCGCGAGAGGAGCCGGTCGGTCAGGTCCGGGTTCACCCCGGCCATCGGCTCGTCGAGCAACAGCAGGTCCGGGTCGGCCATCAGCGCCCGGCCCAACTCCAGCAGTTTGCGCTGGCCGCCCGAGAGGTTGCCCGCGTACTCCTCGCGCAACTCCCAGAGTTCGAGGAACTTGAGCAAGTCCTCGGCGCGCTCTCGGGCCTGCTCCTCGCGGGACTCGACCGACCCCGTATTCGCCAGCGCGCCGACGACCGTCTCGCCGGGGTGGTCTTGGGCGGCCAACAGCATGTTCGCCATGACCTTCATCCCGGTCAGCTCGCGGGTGATTTGGAAGGTCCGAATCATGCCGCGCTGGGCGCGCTCGTCGGGCGAGAGGCCCTCGACGTGTTCGCCCTCGAAAATCACTTCGCCCGCGTCGGCCCCGTAGAACCCCGACAGGAGGTTGAACGTCGTGGACTTGCCCGCCCCGTTCGGCCCGATGAGGCCCGCGATGGTGCCCTCCTCGACCTCGAAGGTGGCGTCGTCCACCGCGAGGAGTCCGCCGAAGGACTTCCGGAGGCCCTCCGCGCGGAGGATGGGGTCGGTCATCTGGTCGCCTCCCCGAAGATGCCCTCCGGTTTCGACAGCAGGCCGATGATGAGCAACAGCAGGCCGATGGCTGGCTTGTACTCGGTGGGGATGACGACGACGCTGAGTTCCTGGGTAATCCCGATGGCGTAGCCGCCAGCGACCGCGCCGATTGGGTCGCCGATGCCCCCGAGGATGACCGCGGCGAAGATGGGGATGAGCGCGGTGAAGCCCATGTTCGGCCGGATTTGAGCGTCGAGTCCCAGCAGGATGCCCGCGATTCCCGCAATCGCGCCGCCGACCAACCAGACGTAGGTCACGAGGCGCTCGGTGTCGATGCCCCGGATTCGCGCGAGGTCGGTGTCGTCGGACGCCGCGCGCATGGCGATGCCGATTCTGGTCCGCCGCAACAGAAGATAGGTCCCCCCGAGGATGGCGACGCTGATGACGACGATGGCGACTTGGTCCGGCAGCACCCGAATCCCGAAGAACTGGGGCGCGGCCTCGATTGGCCCCGAGAAGCGCCTGCTCCCGGTCCCCCAGACGATGCGAATCAGGTTCCGGAGGACGAACGCCACGCCGATGGAGACCACCAGCAGGACGATGGCGCTTCTGGACCGGAACCGCTCGAAGACGAGCTTGTCCACGACGAGCGCGCCGACCGCCATCACGACCATGCCGATTAGCGCCGCGACCACGATGGGCAGGTCGTACTGGGTGTTTGCCGCGAACGCGAAGTAGGCCCCGACCGCCATGTAGTCGCCGTAGGCGATGTTGATGAAGTTGAGGATGCCGAAGATGAGCGTCAGGCCGAGGGCCGCGACCGCGATGATGCTCCCGACGACGAGTCCGTTCCAGAGGAACTGCGGGTCGAAGGCGGCCATGACGAACTGCGGGTCGAACCCCGCCATCAGTCGGCCCCCTCCTCGCTGCCCGCGAGCATTCGCTCCTCGTCGCCAAGCAGGCCGTAGGGCCGGTAGTACAGCACCGCGATGAGGAGGACGCCGATGACGACCAGTCGGATGTACGGCAGGTCGCTGGCGAAGGGCACGTCGCTCGGGACGAACCGCGTGACCTGCCGGATGCCGACGATGAAGGCGGTGCCCACGATTGCGCCGAGGTAGCTCCCCGCGCCGCCGATGATGACCGCGGCCCAAATCGTGAACGTCAGGCTCGGTAGGAACATGTTCGGCGTGATGGCGTAGACGTAGTGCGCCCACAGGCCGCCAGCGAGGCCCGCGATGGCCGCCCCGAGGCCGAACGACTTGAGCTTGAACCACGTCGTGTCCTTGCCCAGAGCGAGGGGGACCTCCTCGTCCTCGCGGACCGCGTGGAGGACCCGGCCGAAGGGACTGCCCGCGAGTCGGCGGAACAGGAGGTAGCTCCCCGCGACCACCCCCAAGACCAGCAGGAAGTAGAAGAGGTCGTAGCGAATCGGCACCGACCCCTCCAGCGGGCGCTCGATGCCCTTCAGCGACTGCGCGCCCGAGGTCAGCCACCCCTCGTTGTGGATGACGAGTCTGATGAGTTCCGCGAAGCTCAGCGTGACCATGGCCAGATAGTCGCCCTCCAACCGGACGCTCGTGACCGCGATGAGGACGCCCGCCGCCGCCGCGAGAGTGGCACCCGCCAAGAGGCCGACGAAGATGGGGTAACTCGCCCCCACGGTCCGGTTCGCCAGCAGGCCGGTCTCGGGCGGCGTCGTCAATATCGCGGAGGTGTAGGCCCCGATTGCGAAGAACGCGGCGTGGGCGAAGTTGAGCAGGCCGGTGTCGCCCCAGTGCATGTTCAGGCCGATTGCGAGCAGGGAGTAGACGCCCATGATGGTCGCTACCAGCAGGGCGAGGTCGCCTACCGCCATCGGGTCACCCCCCGAGATTCAGGGCGAGGATGAAGTCCGTCTGCGGTGCGGTCCATCTGCGGGTTGTCGAGTCGTTGTGACGACATGGAAGAAGAACGGGAGGGCGTCAGGACGTCGTGGTGGTCGCCCCACCGCCGTCTTGGGTCAGTTCCGACGCCGAGAAGGTCTCGACCTCGGTCCACTCGCCGTTCTCGACCCGGACGACCGAGAACGGGCCGACGACGTTGCCGTTCTCGTCGAAGTTCTGCGGGTTGGCCGCGCCCTGATAGTCGATTTCGCTGCCGTTAGCCAGCGCCTGCTTGCCCTCGGCGAACGTCGTGACCTTCTGGCCCGGCGGCGCGCCGACGCTCCGGAGGTTCTGGGCGATTGCCTGCCGGGAGGCTTCGCCCGCACGCTCCATTGCTAACGCAATGAGATTCATCGCGTCGTAGGACGACCCCGAGAAGGTGCCGGGCTGTTCGCCGTGCATCTCCTGGTACTTCGAGGCGAAGTTGTCGAACGCCGGGCCGGGGGCGGGAGCCTGCCCGAGCATCCCGTCCATCGTGTCCGCGCCCATCTGCTCGATGAAGTCCGGCGTAATCACGTCGTTGCTCAGCATGAGCGGAATCTCGACGCCCAGCTCCCGGAAGTTCTGGACGAAGAGGCTGGTGACCTCGGTCGCGGCCGTCATCGAAATCACGTCCGGGTTCTGGTTCCGGATGGTGTTGATTTCGCTCCGGTAGGAGTCGGCGTTGGGTGCCAGCGGCGTCTGGCCGGTGATTTGGCCGCCCTGCGACTGGAAGAACTCGCCGACCGCCGCCGAGAAGCTCTGTGACCCCTTGTCGTTCTTGAACGTCAGGGCCATCGTTTCCCACCCTTGGTCCGTGGCGTAGGCCCCCTGCGCTCGGCCGCCGATGGAGTCGCTCGGAACGGTCCGCCAGATGTACTCCCCGCCAACGTCGTCCAGTTGGAGCGTGCCCGCCATCGTGGAGACCAGCGGGAGTTGGGCGTCTTGGGCCGGTTGGACGAGGTTCGGCATCACGGTACTGGACGGCCCGATGATAGCCACGACGCCCTGACTGTCCAACGTCTGGAAGCCCGAAAGCGCCGCCTGCGGGTTGGTCTCGGTGTCTTGGCGGTTGATGGTCACCTGCCGACCGTCGAGGAGTCCGGCCTCGTTGACCTCCGAGAGCGCGAGTCCGACCCCCTTCCGGGCGTTCGGCCCTATCCAGCCGAGGCCGCCGCTGAAGGGTGCGAGGTGCCCGAGGACGATGTTGTTCTGCCGCGCGCTTCCGACGCCTGCGAGGCCGACCGCGCTCGCTCCTCCGGCCAGTCGCAGGAACCGCCGCCGACGCAACGCCGTGCCATTTCTTGACATACTCCCCACGACGTATAACCCGATGATTAATAATGTTAATTAATTGCCGGGGGCGCGGGGGCTGTTTTTGAACGTTTGGGCCAACGGTTCAATTCCGCGGGGCGAGAAACATCATCGGAGCAGTAGCTCGGGAGGCGCACTCGCCGGGAAAAGCAAAAGTACCGGCTTACCGAGGCGCTGGAAGTGCCTCTGCCAACTTTTCGACGGGATGGGTCGGGCGGCGCGTCTCCAGTTGGGACCGGCAGGAGGCACCGGGCGCAATCACCTCGTCGGCGTCGGCCTCGTCGATTTGGTCGCGCAGGATGTCGGCGATGGACTGGGAGAGGTCGTAGTGTTCGGCGTGGTAGCCGAAGCTCCCGGCCATGCCGCAACAGCCCGAATCGAGCGCGGCGACGCCGTAGCCCGCCCGAGAGAGGACCGACGCGGCGTGATTTGCGGTGCCGAGGGCCTTCTGGTTGCAGTGGCCGTGGTAGGCGAGTCGCTGGTCGGGCGCGTCGAAGTCGAGCGTTCCCGCGTGGTGCACGTCGAGGTACTCGCAGACGCCGTAGGCGTGTTCGGCGAGGCGGGCAACGTCGGCCGAGTCGGGAAGCAAGTCGCGGTACTCGTCCTGCACCATCGCGGCGTCGGAGGGTTCGGGGTAGACGACCGACCAGCCGTCGCGGACCCGAGGAGCGAGGAGTTCGACGTTCGACTCCGCCCTGTCACGAGCGACGTCGAGGAACCCCTCCGAGTACGCAGGCCGACCGCTGGGGTCGGCGTCGGGGACCCTGACGTGGACGCCCGCCGATTCGAGGACCTGCACCGCGGCCCGGCCGGTCGCGGGGTAGACGTAGTCGGTGTAGGTGTCGGGGACGAGGAGGACGCGCTCGTCGGCGTCGGATTGCGGAATCCGGGGGCCGCCGCGGGCCTCGAACCAGTCGGAGAAAGACTGTTCGGCGAACTCCGGAAAGTCGCGCTCGCGGGCCACGCCGACGGTCTTCTCGGCGAGGAGGCCCGAACCGGGGAGGTCGGCGAGCCAGTTCGAGACCGGCGCGAGGGCCGACCCCACCCGAGCGAGGCGGTCCACCTCCGCGAAGAGGCGTTCGCGCAGGCCAGCGCCCTCTCGCCGGTGGTACCGGTGTTTGACCTCGGCTTTGAGTTTTGCGAGGTCCACGCCGGTCGGGCAGTCGCTCGCACAGCCCTTGCACCCCAGACAGAGGTCCAGCACCTCCTTCTGGAATCGCTCGCTGTGCATCTCCTCGGGCGGGAGTTCGCCCGAGATGGCGGCCCGGAGCATGTTGGCCCGGCCGCGGGTGGTGGCGACCTCCTCGTCCATCCCGCGGTAGGAGGGGCACATGACCTCGGTGTCGGTCTGTCGGCAGGTGCCACAGCCGTTGCAGAGTTCTACGAGGTGCGAGAACCCGCCGTCCTCCGAAAAGTCCTGCTCGGTGCGGGGTTCGAGCGACGAGTAGGCCGGGCCGTAGCGCAGGTTTCGGGTCATGTCGGCGGGCGAGTCGTCCCGAAAGACGACCTTACCGGGGTTCATCCGCCAGTCGGGGTCGAAGGCGGTCTTGAGTTCCTTGAAGGCGTCCCAGAGGTCCGGGCCGTACATCTTGGGATTGAACTGGGTCCGGGCGAGACCGTCGCCGTGTTCGCCCGAGAACGACCCCCTGTGGTCGAGGACGAGCGAGGTCACGTCCTCGGCGATGGACTGCATCTTCTCGACGCCCGCCTCCTCCTTGAGGTTCAGGACCGGCCGGACGTGGAGGGTGCCGCTTCCCGCGTGGGCGAAGTACGCCGCGGTGGTGTCGTGCGCTTCCAGAACCCCCTCGAAGCCCTGCACGTACTCGGCGAGTTCTTCGGGGGGCACCGAGGCGTCCTCGATGAAAGGGTAGGGCTTGGGGTCGCCCTCCATGCTCATCAGCAGGGGGATGGCGGCCTTCCGGAGCTTCCAGAGTCGGGACTGGGCCTCGTCGTCGTGGGCCTCCAGCACGTCGAAGGCCGACCCCGCGTGGACGAACTCGGCGTTGGTCCCCGCAATCGCGTCCTCCAAGTCGTCGTGGACCTCCGAGTCGAACTCCAGCATCAGCGCGGCCGCGGCGTCGTCGGGGATGGGTTCGGCGTAGCGGGCGTACTCGGTGGACTCGCGGGCGAGTCGGAACACCTCGTCGTCCATCAACTCGACGGCGCTCGGGTCGTAGCCGAGCGCGACGGGTACCGCCTCCATCGCCGACAGCAGGTCATCGAAGCAGTAGAGCGCGAGTGCGGTCTCCTCGGGCTTCGAGACCAGCGAGAGGGTGGCCTCGGTGACGACGCCGAGGGTTCCCTCCGCACCGACGAAGAGCTTGGCCAAGTTTACGCAATCGTTTCCGTTTGCGTTAACGTAAACGCACTTGTGGAGGTTGTAGCCCGACACCGACCGCTTGAGTTCGGGGTATCTTTCCTCGATTTCCTCGGCGTTGTCCTCGACCAGTCCGCGGACGGTTCGATAGAGATCTGCCTCGCGGTCGTCCCTCGCCACGATTTCGTCCCACTCGGGACCGCCGATTTCGATTTCGCGGGCGTGGATGGTGGTTCCGTCGGCGAGGAGCGCCCGGGCCTCCTCGACGTAGGCGTCGGTGATGCCGTAGCGCACCGAGTGCGCGCCGGTCGAGTTGTTGCCGATGCCGCCGCCGATGGTCGCGCGGTTCGAGGAGGCCGGGTCGGGGGCGAACTTCAGGCCCCACTCCGCGAGGTGCGAGTCGAGGTCGTCCTGCACGACGCCGGGTTGGACCGTCGCGCGCTTCGCGTCGGGATTCACGTCGAGAATCGCGTCCATGTGGCGGGTGAAATCGAGGACGACGCACCCGGGGCCGACCGACTGGCCCGCGAGCGAGGAGCCAGCGCCGCGGGGCAGGACCGGCGCGTCGTGGTCGGCCGCGACCTCCATCGCGGCCCGCACGTCCTCGGCGTCGGTGGGGAAGACGACGCCAGCAGGCCGGGCCTGATAGATGCTGCCGTCGGTCGCGTAGAGGATTTGGCTGTACTCGTCGAAGCGCACGTCGCCCTCGCAGGCCGACCGGAGGTCGCGAGCGAGGGCCGAATACTCGGGGGACTCCTCGACCTCGATGTCGAGCGATTCGCGGTAGGACTCGATGGAGAGGGCCGAGTCGCCGGGAGTGGAGGGAGATGACATGGCACGTATTGCCACGCGAAGGGGTATAAGTCCGGGGGCGATTAGAGGCGATATCGGGAGTCCGTAAACGAGCGTTTCCGTAACGGTAGGTTGCTTCGATGTTATCTGACTGTCCCTGCTGACCGCAGAATCAGAGTCGTGTCGTCTTCTCGAAGCCCCTTCATCCCACCCCGGTAGTCTGGTCCGCCGAGCGCCGGAGAGACGTAAATATAATTTCTAAAGAAATATTTTCGATCTTTTAGAAAATGTGTAGTTGTCCCTCCCTCTCGGCATGCTGGCCGATGCGGCACATTCGCGCGCCGCACCGGCCGATTTCGTTTACGTAAACGAAAACGCAAACGTCAGCGAAAACGCAAATGTCGGAGAACGCTCAAACGGTCCGAAAATGGATGTAAAATCGCAGTCCGGCGGCCGAACCGCAGGACGACGCTAACCATCTCGGACGCCCGACAGGAGGCGTGTAACAAAGATTGGTGCGAGAGAAGGGTGGTCCATGTCGGTACGAAGCGGCGACTTGACGGAAAAATGGTACGAGTACGTCTATCGGGACCGGGGCGAATCGGTGCGCCGGTTCGTCGAGGAGTACCCCGACGAGCGCTCGCTGTCGGTGAGTTGCGAGCGCTTCGGCCACGACTACCAGTTCGTCCGGCCGCTGTTGGCCGACCCCGACGACGCGCTCCGGGCTGGCAAGGCCGCACTCGGGCGATTCCTCGCCGACGACGACCGGGAGATGCAGGACGTCTACCTGCGCGTCACCGACCTACCCGGCGAGAGCGAGGTCGCGCTGGCCGACTTGCGGGCGAGTCACCTCAACAGTCTCCACGCGGTCGAGGGCGTCGTCGCCGAAGTCGGGGACCTCCGGCCGAAAGTCGTGCGCGCGGGGTTCCGGTGCGCGAAGTGCGAGGACGTGACCCGTCACGTCGCTCAACCCGGTCGAGAGTTCCGGTCTCACGAGAAGTGCCCGCGGTGTAACTCGGTAGGCTACCTCTCGTTCGCGCCCGACGCCAGCGAGTACGTCGACGCCCAAGAGGTGCGGCTCCGAGACCCCGCCGGTTCGGACACCGTTCCGGTCCTCCTCGAACACGATTTGACCGGGAGCGTGTCGGACGGCGATGAAATGCGAATTGTTGGCATTCCGCGTGCTAATCGGGCCGACGGGACGACCGTCGCGGACCTCTGGGTCGAATCCGTGAGTATGGAATGCTTAACGGACTCGAACCGATAGCGTCCCGCGATTTCGGAATCATCCGACCGTGACAGGTTTTCGGCTACGAAACGGCCATCATACTTTTGGCAATACAAAGATTTCAGTCTAAAAGGGGAAACGATGTACGACTTGACAGGCTTCCAAAGAGACTTGCTATACGTCATCGCGGGATTGGACGAGCCCCACGGCCTCGCCATCAAAGACGAACTCGAATCGTACTACGAGAAAGAGATTCACCACGGGCGACTCTACCCGAACCTCGACACCTTGGTCGACAAAGGATTCGTGGAGAAGGGCCAGCGCGACCGTCGGACCAACTACTACACGCTCACCCGCCGGGGCAAGCGCGAAATCGAGGCCCGGCGCGAGTGGGAGTCCCAGTACGTGGACCACTCCCAGGAAGCGACCGCACAGTAGCACCGCGCCGACTCAGGGGTGGGAAGTAGCGAGCGTCGCACCGACGACCGCCGCGTCGAGTGACTGTACCAACCGGAGGACCGGACCGAACGGGGCAACGACGTACTCGTCGCCCGACTCCTCGAGGACCGAGAGGTCCACCAACTTCTCTACGTGCAGCCAGACCCGCTTTCGAGAGACGCCCGTCAACTGATGGACCTCCTCTTGCGTCAGCGATTGGTCGGGCTCGGCTTCGAGCAAGGCGTCGAGCATCAGTCGGACCGATTCGAGTCGCGCGAGATACTCGAAGCCCGACTCGTCGTCGGGCGCACCCGTGGCCTCGACCGCCTCGGAGAGGTCCGCCGCCATCCGGTAGACCACCGAGTGGGTGTTGACCCGGTAGGCACCCTCGTCGGCGACCAACACGCCGAGCGAGAGGAGCGCGTCGATGGCCTCCTCGACCGCCGACTCGTCCAACTCCGAGCGCGAGGCCAAGTCGTCGATGCCGTAGCGCGCGTCGGTGTCGGCCGACAGCAGCGCGGCCAGAAGCGTCCGAATCGACTCCTCGCCGGTCAGCCAGAGCCACCCGCTTGGGTAGGTCCGGCGCGCCTCGGCCGGGTTGCCGTCCTCGACGAGGTCCCACATCTGCTCGGCGGTGTCGCTGGTCCGCAGTTCGGCGTCGTCGGTCGTGGGGAGACTCATTACGTTTTGCGTGACGCGGGGGCGATAAAAAGCTACCGTGCGAGATTGAAGCGGAAAACGAAGCTCACTCCGGGTGCGTCGTCTCGCACTCGACGCGCCACGCCGACTCGTCGGCGTCGCAAATCCGGGTGTACAGCCCGCGAAGCGCCTCCGGGGCCGTCTCCGGCAGGACGTGAAACTCCACGGTCCCGTAGCGGACCACGACCCGGAAGGCGGTCGAGTGGACCTCGTCGTGAACCAGATACACCGGCTTCGGAAGCTCGAACCAGTCGCCGTAGGTGTACCGGTCGTCCTCCAGCACGCGCTCTACGAGCGCCCCCAGTTCGTCGTCCGACAGCTCTGAGTCGGGCGAGAGCCGAAACGTCGTCCCGCCCTCGTACTCGACGCCGCCGTCGCTGGGGTAGACCCGGTCGGGCCGACACGGAATCTCGAACTCCGGCGCGTCGTCGGTCACGAAGGTTGGTACGGCGCCGTCACTTATCAATCTCTGCGCCGAATCGCCAGTCGATTGCGTTTACGATTCCGTTTGCGTTTTCGTTTTCGAATTTGTTTACGCATTCGTTTCCGGCCTCTCGCGGTCGGGAGACGACCGCCGTGCAGAGGAGAAACCGGCTGGCGAGGGTCCGACTGACAACAGTCCGAGAGATTTACGCTTCCGTTTCCGGATCCGTTTTCGCACACGTTTTCGAATACGTTTGCGTTCGTCCCGTCTCGCCGGTCGAGTACTGGCACGTCGGACTCCAGTTCACGAATCGCGTTGCTTTCCGAAGCGAGAGTGAAGAGATGAAAGCCGAGGAGCGTACCGGCGCGTGAGACATTGCCGTTTTCGAAACCGTAAACGAAAACAGAGTCGCAAACGATTCCGGGAACGAATCCGTAAACGACTTCGAAAACGCGGACAAAAGCGCGTCTCAGACGTTCCGGCGGGCGTACTCGCCGGAGGCCTCGGCGAGGAGGTCCAGATACTCCGGGGCGGCCTCGCGGAGGCCGAGTCGGACTGCGAGCCGGACGATTTCGCTCCGGTCGAGCGACTCGGGGTCGATGTCTCGGTCGAGTTCGCCCTGAAGCGAGGTGCCGACCGCTTCGAGGTCGTCTGGGCGGTCGTCAAGCGTCGAGAGCAGGGCGGTCACCGACTCGTCGCGGGCCGCGAACGTCTTGGCCTGCTCGCCCGAGTCGATGGCCGCGAGGGCGTCGACCAACTCCTCCAACAGGTCGTCGGTGCCCGGCGGGTTCGTGGCGGACTCGGCGAGGCGGTCGGTGCGCTGGGTCTGCTGGCGGAGTTCTTCGAGGTCGGGGTCGCTCACGCGGTCTCACCCCCGGCCGGGGCGGCGCGCTCGCTTTCGCGTTCACGCGAGGCCAGCCGCTCGGCCAGCGCCTCGGCATTTTCTAGGAATGATTCGCGTGCGCGTTGGGCGGTCGTGGACGGCTCCTCTAGCGCGAAGGCGGTCCGGCCCGACTCGGCGGCGTTGCGGATGTCCTGACTGACCGGGACGTGAGCGGGCGCGAACGCCTCGGGGTAGGCCCCCTCGAAGGCGTCGAGGTACTCCTCGGCGAGTGTCGTCCGGGTGTCGACCTTGTTCGGGAGGACCATCGCCAGTTCCACGTCCACGTCGAAGTTCGCGCCGATTTTGTCGAGGTCGGCCCGGAGCGCCTCGGCCTGCTCGGACTCGAACGGCCCCATCTCGACCGGCGCGATGACGTTGCGCGCGGCCCAGAGACCGTTGTAGCTGACGTTGTTCGTCAGCCCCGGCAGGTCGATGAGGATGGCGTCATAGCCAAGCGGTTCGATATACTCGTCGAGGAAGGAGTCGAGTCGGGAGTAGCGGTCCTGCGCGTCGTCGATGTTGCCCAGTTCGGCGTCGAGGCTGTCCAGCCCCGGGTGGGCCGGAATCAGGTCCACGCCCTCGTCGGTTTCGAGGACGAGGTCTTCGACCGCGGCCTCGCCCAGTTTCTCGGCGATGGCGTCCCACTGGTCTTGGAACACCGTCGAGATGTTGGGCCAGTCGTCGTCCTCCTCGATTTGGCGCTCGACGGTCTCCCATCGCCCGAAGTGCTTGACGAGGTCGCCCTGCTTACCGGCGAGGTCGATGAGCAACACGTCGTTTCCCTGCTCTGCGAGCGCCACCCCGAGGTGGGCCGCGGTGGTCGTCTTGCCCGTCCCTCCCTTGTCGAGGAAGGTACAGGCGCGGATGGACCGAGACATGATTTGCGTTTGCGCAAACGCAAACGACCCATTTAATCCTTTGTCAGACATCTGTGGGAGAAACAACATTTGCGAAATCGTTTGCGGAAGCGTAAACGCAAACGAAAACGGGATCGTGTCAGCGAAGGCCGGAATCGCTAACCGGCGTGAGACCCAATGTCCCGACATGGACATCTTCTTCCTCGCGGCGGTGGCGCTCCTGCTCGCGGGCGTCGTCGGAAGCGTCGTGCCGGTCGCCCCCGGCGCGGGCCTGTCGCTTGCAGGCATCTACCTCTACTGGTGGTCGTCGGGCTACGCGGTCCCCGGTCTCGCGGCGCTGGCGGCGTTCACGCTGGTCGGCCTCGCCGCAATCGTCGCCGACCAGTTCGGCGGGGCGCTCGCCGCGAACGCGGGCGGCGCGTCGGCGAAGACGACCCTCCTCGCCAGCGTGGTCAGCATCCCGCTGTTGTTCGTCGCGGGACCGGTCGGCCTCGTCCTCGGCATCGCGGGCACGGTGTTCGTCGCCGAGTTCTACCGGACTCAGAGCGCGGGCCGAGGAGCGCGGGCGGCGGCCTTCGCCGCGGTCGGCGTCCTCGGGTCGGCGGTGGTCCAATTGATCGTCACGCTCTCGCTGCTGGTCGGATTCGCCTTCGTCGCCGTCTAACCTTTTTGGTCGGTCGGAGAGTAGTAGTAGCGACATGAAGCCACGTGCCGTGCTACTGGTGGGTGCGCTCGTCCTGCTGGCGGGTTGCATCGGCGGACTCGGCGGACCCGGCGGCGGGGCCTCGGACGACGCGAATCGACAGACGACTAGTGCAGAAGTAGCCGATTCGACGGCGGACGGGTCGGCGGCAGACGGGTCGACAGCGGACGGTTCGACGGCGACCGATTCGCCGACCGAGACGCCCGCGCCGCCGACGACCACCGACGTCGAGCGAGTCGTCAACGCGACGTTCGTGGTCGAGGACGGAGAGAACGTCAGCGTCTCGCTCATGGTCGCCGACGAGCCGTCCGAGCGCCAGTCGGGGCTGATGCACCGCGAGTCGCTGGCCAACGACACCGGGATGGTCTTCGTCTATCCGAACCCCCAGCAGGTCTCGTTCTGGATGAAGAACACCCTGATTCCGCTCGACATGATATTCGTCTCCGAGAGCGGGACCGTGCTGAACGTCCAGCACGCCGAACCACAGCCGAACGCCTCGACCAGCGAGTTGGACACCTACCCGAGCGACGGGAAGGCCAAGTACGTCGTCGAACTCCCGCGCGGGTTCGCCAACCGGACCGGCGTGGAACCGGGGTCGAAGCTGGTGTTCAACGGCACCGCACCGACCGCCGAGGAGTAGCGCGCGACCGCGGGGGAAGTTTCGCTGTTTCTCTTGAGCCACCTTCCTCCGTGGTAAAGAAATAAAATTGCAATTTAGGGAAATGTATAGTCCCGTGAGAGACGTTACAGGGTCGATGAAGAACACAAAGCATTTACGTGATTGGTGTGACGAGATGAATACCTCGGGTAGGGGTACACGAGGTATATTCTTTCGAGGCAGGACGGTGAGCCGAGGGTACGTCAACGGGGTACATGGTCAGGATGGGGGACTCGAAGCGGAGGAGTCGAGGCGAGAGAGACGAGACAGCGAGTCGAGCGCATCCGCCGAAGGTCGTTTACGCAAACGTAAACGAAATCGGAAACGCTTACGTTTCCGATTCTTCCCGGATTTCCGTGCGAGAGTGTGCCACGGTTGGCAGTTTCCCGGGGTGTGAGAATCGAGACCGATTGATATGCGACGTGGGAACGATTTTCGAGACAGGGCGAAGAAAGATGTCCGAATCACGTACGCCAGTCGGCGAGCGAATCGAGTGGACCCGCTACGGCGACCGCCAGCACGAATCGGCCAGCATCGGCGGACCGGTGCGGTACGGAGACCCGCAACACGACCCCGGGAAATCGAATCCCGACGCGGTCGAGCGACTCGGATACGAGGACGACCACTGGGTGGACGGCGGCCGGAGACCCGACGGCGGGGTAGCCGACGACAGCGCGAGCAGTAGCGACGGCGGCGCGAGACGACCGGCGGGCGAATCCTCCTCCGGCGCGGTCGAGTTGCTCGCGTAGCCCGTACGTTTTCGGAACTGGACGACGTGAATCCGGACGATTCGCTCGATGGACTGGCACGCCGAATCCCCCAGCGAGGTCTACGACGCCCTCGACACCGACGAGGAGGGACTGTCCGAGGACGAGGCAAAGCGCCGCTACGAGGAGTACGGCCCGAACGAGATTCGCGGCGAGCGGGAGATTTCGGCGCTCGCGCTGTTCGTCTCGCAGTTCCGCAACTGGTTGACCTACCTGCTGGTGGTGGCGGCGCTCCTCTCGCTCGCCGTCGGATTCCTGCCGGGCCAGACCCCGGAGTACGCCGAGGCCGCGCTCATCTTCGCCATCCTGCTGGCCAACGGCCTGTTCGGCTTCGCGCAGGACTACCGGACCGAGCAGTCGGTTCAGGCGCTCCGGTCGCTCTCGACGCCAGACGCGACGGTCCTGCGCGACGGCGAGAAGCGGACGGTAGACGCCACCGAGGTCGTGCCCGGCGACGTGTTCTTCGCGGCACAGGGCGACGTGATTCCGGCCGACGGCCGACTGATTCAGGCCGAGAGTCTGGAGACCGACGAGTCGGCGCTGACCGGCGAGAGCGCGAGCGCCTCGAAATCGGTCGAGGCGGTAGACCCGGACGCGCCCCCGGCAGACCGCGAGGGGATGGTCTTCATGAACACCTACGCCGTGGCTGGCCGGGGCGCGGCAGTCGCGGTGGCGACCGGGATGGAGACCGAGGTCGGAGCCATCGCCGAGCAACTCGGCACGACCGAGGAGCCGCCGACCCCGTTTCAGGAGGAGGTGGACGCGCTCGGCAGGCGAATCGCCGGGCTGACGCTCGGCATCATCGCGTTCGTCGCGGTGGTCCAGCTGCTGTTCACGGGCGCGTCTCCGATTTCGGTCCTCCTCATCGCGGTGACGCTGGCGGTGGCCGCGGTGCCCGAGGGGTTGCCCGCCGTGGTCACGCTGACGCTGGCGCTGGGGTCGCGGCGACTCCTCCGGAAGGACGCGCTGGTCCGACGACTCCCCGTGGTCGAGAGCCTCGGCGCGGTGGACGTCATCGTCACCGACAAGACCGGGACGCTGACCGAGAACGAGATGACGGTCCGGCGGGCCTACGCCGGGGGCGAGAGCCACAGCCTCCCGCTCGGGGAGCGCGAGCAGGAGCGCCCGGAAGCGAGAAGCGACGAGACGGGACGAGAAGGAGACAGCCAAGCCCCGACGCAGGCCCGGACCGACGGGTCGCCGAACGTCGACCGCTCGGTCGCGCCCGAACTCGTCGCTCTCCTCCGGACCGGCGCGATTTGCAACGACGCCGAGCCCGCCGGGGAGGAGTCCCGCGGTGACCCGAGTGAGGTCGAGTATCGCGGCGACCCCACCGAAGTCGCACTCGTCCGGGCCGCCGACGACGCCGGGGTGAGTTGGCACCGAGAGCGCTTGCGCGAGATTCCCTTTTCGGCCGAGCGAAAGCGCATGACGGTCGTGGCCGAAGGGAGCGCGGACGGCATCGTTAGCGTAAACGAAAACGCAAACGTAAGCGCAAACGAAAATGGAAGCGAAGTCGAAAGCGGAAACGCAAATACACCCACGGCCTACCTCAAGGGCGCGCCCGAGGTGGTGCTGGAGCGGTGCGACTCGATACTGGAGGACGGCGAGGCGACCCGGCTGACCGACGAGCGCCGGGCCGAGATACTCGACGTGAACGACGAGTTCGCTGGCGACGCCCTCCGGGTGCTGGGGTTCGCGCGCCGGGTCGGCGTGGACCCGGACGCCCCCGACGAGGAGTTGGAGACCGGCCTGACCTTCGTCGGCCTCCTCGGGCTGATGGACCCGCCCAGACCCGAGGTCGCCGACGCGGTGGCCGACTGCCGGAAGGCCGGGATTCGAACCGTGATGGCGACCGGCGACAACGTCGAGACCGCGAAGGCAATCGGCGCGGAGTTGGGCTTCGACCCCGAGGGCGCGCTGACCGGGCCGGAAGTCGAGGCGTTGGACGAGGGCGAACTGGCCGAGCGCGTCGAGGAGGTGGAGGTGTTCGCGCGAGTCTCGCCGACCCACAAAGTCGAGATTCTACAGGCGTTGCAGGACAACGGCCACACCGTGGCGATGACCGGCGACGGGGTGAACGACGCCCCCGCCCTGAAGCGCGCCGACGTGGGCGTGGCGATGGGCCAGCGCGGAACCGACGTGGCCCGGACCGCCTCCGACGTGGTGCTTCGGGACGACAACTTCGCCACGATTCGGGACGCGGTCGCGGAGGGCCGCGGGGTCTTCGACAACGTCCGGAAGTTCGTCAACTACCTGCTGTCGGCCAACGCGGGCGAGGTGCTGGTGGTGTTCGTCGGCGCGCTCGTCGGGGCCGCGTTCTTCCCCGAGACGTTCGCCGGAACCGAGGAGGCCGTCGTCCTCACGCCGGTCATGCTCCTGTGGGTGAATCTGGTGACCGACGGCCTCCCGGCGCTCGCGCTCGGGGCCGACCCCAAGTCCGAGAACGTGCTGGAGCGCCCGCCCAGGGACGCCGACGAGCGCGTGGTGAACCGCCGAGTGATGGTCTCGGTCGGGGCCATCGGCGTCCTGATGACGCTGACGGGACTCGCGCTGTTCTTCTACGGGGTGGCCGAAGCGACCCTCGTCGTCGCCCAGTCGGTGCTGTTCACCTTCCTCGTGGCCATCGAGATGGTCCGGATTCAGTTCATCCGGTCGCGCTACGACCTCTCGGTCCTCTCGAACCGGTGGCTGTTGGCCGCCATCGCGGTGACGCTCGCGCTCCAGTTGACGATTCTCTACACGCCGATTCGGACCGCCTTCGGCGTGGTCGCGCTCGGCGCGACCGAGTGGTCGTGGATAGCCGCCGGGTTCGCGGCGTTCGTCCTCCTCGCGCTGGGGGTCCGGGCGACGCTGGGCCGGATGTTCGGGGCGGAAGCGTAGAGAGGCTGGATTACCTACCCGCGACGCTCGGCGAAACAACCGGTGGCCTGCCGGACTGAAAGGGCGAGCGCGGTTCGCGTCCAGTTGAGTCGTTTCAGCGTGGCAGTTTAGTCGTTTCAGCGTGGCAGTTGAGTCATTTCAGCGTGGCCCTATTTCGCCCGCGCAGTTCTGCGCGGGCGAAATAGCCCGCGAACGACCGCGAACCGCGCGAGGGCTTTCGAGGAGAATGCGGTCCCGTCTACTCCTGCGGTTCCGAGTACGAGGGCTTTCGAGACCTCGGTAGTTGTCTCAATGACGTATCTAAACACGACCGACCAAAACGCCACAAACATTTACCCGTTCACTAGTCGAAACCGACGCCGTGGCAGTCACTCCGCAGACGCTCGGGGCGGTACTGGTCGGAGCGATGGCGCTCTACCTGCTGTTGGTTAGCTCGCGGGTCGTGGTCCAGCGGTTCGTCAACGTCGCGCAGGGCTACGGGATTTCGGAGGCCGTCATCGGCCTGACGGTGGTGGCGGTCGGCACCAGTCTGCCGGAAATCGCCTCGCACGTCATCGCGTCGGTCGGCATCGTCACGGGGACGCTCGACCCCGAAGTCGCGTCGGCGACGGTGCTGGGCGGGTCAATCGGGTCGTCGGTGACCCAGCAGACGCTTCTGGTCGGCCTGCTTCTCCTCGGCGCGGGGCAGGTGACGCTCTCGCGGTCGTTCGTGCGGTCGAGTTACCTGCCGATGGTGCTGTCGGCGGCGCTGGCGCTGACGCTGGCCGCCGACGGCGTGCTGACGCGCCTCGACGGGGTGATTCTGGTCGGGGCGTTCGTGGTCTACGTCTACTACACCTACGACCGGCGCGAGCGGGTGGCGATTCCCGAGGGAATCGAGGTCGAGAACATCGACCCGCGGACGGACGCGGCGGTCGGAATCGCCGGACTGGTGGTCGTGCTGGCCAGCGCCTACGTCGCGCTCTCGGCGCTGGAACTCCTCGTGGAGAGCCTCGACCTCGGCGGGTCGCTGGTCGGCATCGTCACGCTGGGTATCGGGTCCGCGCTGCCGGAACTCTCGACGGTCACCGAGTCGATTCGGCGCAAGCGCCCGACGCTGGCGCTCGGGACGCTGGTGGGGAGCAACGTGGTGAACCTCCTGCTGGCGGTCGGCCTCGGCGGCGCGATTTCGGGGTATCGAGTCCCGCGCGCGGTGGTGTTTTGGGACCTGCCCTTCGTCCTCCTCGCGGGCCTCAGCGCGTTCGTCTACGTCACGCGCGTCACCGACGGCCAGCTCCGCCGACGCGACGCCAGCGCGTTCGTCGTCGCCTACTTCGGGTTCCTGACCGGGCACCTGCTGTTGTTCCCGAGCGGGTGAGAATCGGTGAAAGATAACTACTTATTTCTTTAACACTACTAATTATGTCTTTAGTGCGTGTGAAGGGTGTTTATATTGGGCGCTCGCCGCCCGCGGCGAGCGCCCCGGCCAGCCAAACTACGTGCGAACGCTCGGCGGTCCAATTCACCGAGAGCGCCAACAGACTGGACTACCGACAAACGCTCGGTGGACCGTGGGCAGGGTGGATGAAGGAGCCGGGGGCTTCAAGAAACGTTCACGGCTACGATTCCGGCGATGCTGTTCCGGCTCCGAGTAAATCAGTTGGGCGGAGTCTGGTACAAAGAGATTCCGCGACAAGTTCCGGAGGACCAACAATCAAGACACTCCACCCGAGAATCGAAGTAATGACGCTCCTGCTCACCGGCTACGAACCCTTCGGAGACCACGACCGCAACCCCACCGAGGAGGTCGCCCGCGAACTCGACGGACAAGAAGTCGCGGGCCGCGAAATCGTCGGGCGCGTCCTCCCGGTGGAGTTCGACCGCGCGGCCGAGGAGATGCGCGACCTCGTCCAGAAACACGACCCCGAGACCGTCGTCGCCACCGGCCTCGCGGCGGGTCGGGCGGCCGTCAGCGTCGAGCGCGTCGGGGTCAACGTCGCCGACTGCGCGGGAATCGCCGACAACGCCGACGCGGAGCCGCGGAACGAGCGCATCCGGACAGAAGGAGCGGACTCCGAGAGCGACACCCCGCCGGCCGCCTACTTCGCCACGCTCCCGGTGGTCGAGGTCGTCGAGGACCTGTTGGAGGCCGACATCCCGGCGCGGGTGTCGAACACGGCGGGAACCCACCTCTGCAACAACGTCCTCTATCAGACGCGACACTACCTCGAAACGGCGGGCCGAGGAGCCGAGATTCCGATGGGGTTCGTCCACCTCCCGCTGACGCCAGAGGGCGCGGCGAAGAAGGCCCGCGAGGGCGAGGCCGCGAGCGGCGGCGGCGTGGAACCGAGCGTGGCGCTGGAGACGCAACTGGAGGCGATACGGCGGACGTTCGAGACCACGGTCGAGCCCTCGCAGTGACGGACGAACACGGCACCGAGACGAGCGAGAACTCGACCCACACCATTACGTCCCGCGACTCCCACACGTTACCCATGACAGGCCTCGTCCAGCAGTTCGACAGCGAGGCGACCGACGCCGGGTGCGAGGTCCGCCGGGCCGCGGTCGAGGACTTCGCCGAGGAGATTGCCGACCTCCTCGAACCCCCGGCGGTCGGCGCGCCCCTGCCGTTCGACGGCGTCTCGCTTCCGGAGCGCGCGACCACCGACCCGACGCCCGCCGAGTTGGAATCTGCCGAGACAGGAATCACGCCCGCCAGATTCGCCGTCGCCGACTACGGGTCGGTCGCAATCGAGTCCACGCCAGCGGGCGACGAGCAAGTGAGCCTCTGGCCCGGCCACCACGTCGCGGTCCTCGCCGAGTCCGACCTCGTGGCCGACATGCCCGCCGGAATCGAGCGCGTCGGGGAGATTGCGAGGGCGGGCGGCGACGTGGTGCTGGCGACGGGGCCGAGCGCGACCGCCGACATGGGCGAGTTGGTGCTGGGTGCCCACGGACCCAGAAGCGTCAGCGTCGTGCTTCTGGAGGACCGATGAGCGGGACACTCGACCGCGAGGAGAAGGCCGCCCGGATTCGCCACCTCCTCTCGACCGAGGGCGACAGCGTCGAGCGCAACACGCAGGGGTTCAACCGGGGGCGCTACGACGCGGTGGCCGACCTATCGGACTACGAGGAGCTGAAATCGCAGGCCCGCGCCGTCAAGGAGGACGCCATCGCGCGCCTGCCGGAACTCATCGAGACGGTCCGCGAGTCGGTCCAGTCGCGGGGCGGACACGTCTACCTCGCCGAGGACGCCGCGGACGCGAATCGGTACGTTCGGGAGGTCGTGGAGAGCGAGAACGCGGATTCGGTCGTCAAGAGCAAGTCGATGACCTCCGAGGAGATCGAGGTCAACGACGCCCTGCGCGAGGCCGGTGCGGAGGTCTGGGAGACCGACTTGGGCGAGTTCGTGCTGCAAGTCGCCGACGAGGCCCCGAGCCACATCGTCGCCCCCGCCATCCACAAGTCCGAGGCCGACATCGCGGAGTTGTTCAACGCGCACTTCGACCCCGACGAACCGCTCGAAACGGCGGACGACCTGACGCGGTTCGCCCGCGAGTACCTCGCCGAGCGCATCGCCGGGGCCGACGTGGGGATGACCGGCGCGAACTTCGTCGCGGCCGACACCGGGACGCTCGCCCTGGTGACCAGCGAGGGCAATGCCCGGAAGACGGTCGCGGCGACCGACACCCACGTCGCCGTCGCGGGCGTCGAGAAGCTCCTCCCGCGATTCGAGGACGTGGCCCCTTTCGTGGAACTCATCGGGCGCTCCGGCACGGGACAGGACATCACCTCCTACGTGACCTTCCTGACGCCGCCCGGCGACGCGCCGACGATGGACTTCGAGGATGACTCGCTCAGCGAGGGGGCGGACAACCGCGAGTTCCACCTCGTCCTGCTCGACAACGGTCGGATGGAGATGCGCGAGGACGACCAACTGCGCGAGACGCTCTACTGCATCCGGTGTTCGGCCTGCGCGAACTCCTGCGCCAACTTCCAGCACGTCGGGGGCCACGCCTTCGGCGGCGAGACATACTCGGGGGGCATCGCAACCGGGTGGGAGGCGGGCGTCCACGGTCTCGACTCGGCGGCGGAGTTCAACGACTTCTGCACGGGATGCACGCGGTGCGTCAACCAGTGCCCGGTCGAAATCGACATCCCGTGGATAAACACCGTGGTTCGGGACCGACTGAACCGCGGAGAGAGTAACAAATTCGACTTCCTCGTGGACGGCTTGACTCCCGACGAGGAGACCGAATCGGGCGGGCTGGACCTCCAGAAGCGACTGTTCGGCAACTTCCCGACGCTGGCCCGGCTCGGGAGCGCGACCGCGCCGGTGTCGAACTGGGTCGCTCGCGCTCCCGGCACTCGGGCGCTCGCCGAGCGAGCGCTGGGCGTCGATTCGCGCCGGGACCTGCCGGAGTTCCAGCGCGAGAGTCTGCGCGAGTGGTTCGCGGCCAGAGGCGGGACAACGGTGCGGGACGCCGACAGGGAGGCCGTCCTCTACCCGGACCCCTACACCGACTACGTCGCCGTCGAGCGCGGGAAGGCCGCGGTCCGGACGCTGGAGGCGCTCGGAGTGAGCGTTCGGATTCCGGACCTCCCGGCCTCCGGGCGCGCGCCGCTCTCGCAGGGGATGATTTCGACCGCCGAGTCGCGGGCCGAGGCGGTGGCCGACGCGCTCGCGCCACACCTCGACGCCGACCGGGACGTGGTGGTAATCGAACCGAGCGACCTCGCCATGTTCCGGGCCGACTACCGGAAGCTCCTGCCCGAGGAGGCCGCCAGCCGAATCGCCGACCGGAGCTACGAACTGTTCGAGTACCTCTACGGCCTGCTGGAAAACGGCGCGGACGCCGACACGCTCCGGGCGAGCGACGGCGAGCGAGTGGCCTACCACTCCCACTGCCAGCAACGAACGCTCGGACTGGAGGAGTACACCACGGAAGTCCTCGGAGAACTGGGCTACGACGTCGTCTCCTCGGACGCGGAGTGTTGCGGCATGGCCGGGAGTTTCGGCTACAAGCGCGAGTACTACGAACTCAGCATGGACGTGGGTACAGACCTGCGCGACCAGTTCGCCGACGAGGAGCGCGTGGTCGCCAGCGGGACCTCGTGCTGTGAGCAACTCGCCGCGCTCCGCGACGAGACGGTGGGGCATCCGATTCGGCGTATCGCTCCGGCGGAGTAGAGAATTATTTTTGTTTACTAAAGCAATTAAAATATTTTTCTAGGAAGTATAGAGTTATTTCTGAGGATTAATTAACCATTCGGCGCGCGCGAGCAACGCGCGCGAGGGACGACCGAGTGGCGGAAGGCGAGCGGAGCGACGTCGTCCGCGACGAGGGAGGAGGTTGGGGAGGACGAGGCGCGGTGCGGGAGACTCCTGTGTTCGAGCCTGAAGCTAGCGTCCTCGTACCTGACACCTGTTTCGTGCGGTCGGGGAAACTACCAGTTTACACTCAGAGGTCAAGCCCACCGACGTCAAGAGGCTCAACGCAAAAACAGAACGCAATCGAAATCGTAGATTAGAGGTCCTGAAACGCACCGACGAAGTCGTCGTGGTCGTTCAGTTCGCCGCGGGTGTCGTCCACCTCGGCGCTGAGTTCTTCGATTTCGGCCTCGAGTTC
The DNA here is from genome assembly GCF_004765785.1 of Halorussus ruber. Classification (GTDB taxonomy): domain Archaea; phylum Halobacteriota; class Halobacteria; order Halobacteriales; family Haladaptataceae; genus Halorussus; species Halorussus ruber. Next base: position 32,793 of record NZ_SBIT01000006.1, read on the forward strand.
GGCGTACTCCTCGCTGGATTCGAGCGTCTCGGGGTCCTTCTCGGCTTCGAGAACCGCGCGCTTCGAGACGAGCGAGTAGTAGTCCTGTAGCTTCGCGCCGTAATCGACGCGCGTGAGCATCTGCTCGACGATTTCGTGGAGGTCGTCCTTCGAGACGGGCTTGACGAGGTAGTCGTCGAAGCCCATCTCCAGAATGTCGAAGTCGGGCTTGACCGCCGTCACCATGACGACGCGGCAGTTGAGTTCGCGCTCGCGGATTTCTTCGAGGACCTCGTCACCGGATTGGCCGGGCATCCGGCGGTCGAGGAGCACTACGTCTACGGACTCGTCGAGGACGTCGAGCGCCTCGTCGCCTTCGTAGGCACTCCGCACGCGATAGTCGTCTTTCAACCACATCGCGTAGAGGTCGGCAACGTCTTGCTCGTCGTCAACGACGAGAACTGTCGATTGGTCGGGGGACATGGTCAGTCAGGCGCGCCTCTGGTAGACTCTGGTTACTGACTGAGTTATGCAACAAGATAAACTTATATCTTGTGGTTGGAGTCCGAGAACTATTATCGCATCTAATGAATAAAAAATTACATCAGGCGCCGGGACGGACCATCGAAACGCCGAAACGTCCGCCGAAAGGTTAGAGTACTAATACCTTCGGGCGATAGCGCTCCTCGGAGCGCCATCAGTTCGCGGAGCCTACATTTTTATTCACCAATATTTCCGGAACAACTAACTGGGTGGGGTCCGTAGCAGTCGATGGCTATGTCGAAGACCAGTGATCGCTTTTGCCACGGGCAGTGAACCCGAAACGACCCCGGAGCAACGATTCGAGCGACTCGTAGACCTACCGCCGAGCGCGAAGCTCGTCTACAAGGTGTTGGAGTCCGAGGACGCGCCCCTGACGCAGGGCCAGATACGCGAACAGGCGCTCCTCCCGGCGCGGACCACCCGCGACGCGCTGACCAAACTCGAAGACGAGGACCTCGTCGAGGAGCAGATGTACGTTCCCGACGCACGCAAGCGGCTCTACGTGCCCCGTTCCGTCGCCGACCCGGAGGAGACGGAAGGGACCATGTAGGCGGGTCTCTTCCGAGGGGATTTAAAGAAGCGCCATACCATGCAGTACAGCTATACAAGTATCGACACCTGTTCGAAACGCCTGCAGGGGCCATACCCGGCCGGATTGACAGTCTGGCACACTTAGGAGACGCCCCGGCGTCGCAGGCGAGGGAGTCGTTACCGAACTACTGTGCCTCTGACAACCGGGGCGGTCCTGCCGCCCTGATTTCGAACTCGTGAGTCGCTTGTGAACTACCCTACCCTACTCGCTCACGGCTGACGCCGTTCGCTCCTTGAGGGTAGGGCTTCCTGCTTCAACGACGCGCTTTGCAGGAACCGTGGTGGTTCCCGTAGGGAGCGCAGTCTCCACAGGCGGTGATTCGGAGCGTCCCGCTCCTACTTGCTTGATACCGCGAGAAAGAATGTTCCACGCCGCGTTCGCGTCCCTGTCGGCGGTGAATCCGCACGACGGGCAAGAGTGTTCGCGGACCCACAAGGGTTTGTCCGTCGAGACACCGCACGCCGCGCACTCCTTGGTCGTCCCTGCTGGTTCGACCGCCACGAAATGCGTTCCTTCTCGTTCGCACTTGTATTCGAGCAACGAGAGGAACGTTCGCCACGCCGCAGACGCCGTGTTACCGCTGTTCGACGGCGACTCCATCATCCTCTTCACGTTTAGGTCTTCGACCGCGACAAGGTCGTACTCCCGAGCGTAGTACGCCGAGAGCTTGTGCAAGAAGTCGCGGCGCTTGCGGCGGAGGTCGGCGTGACACTCCGCGACTTTTCGCCGTTGAGTCTCGTAGTTGTTCGACCCGTGTTGTTTCCGCGAGAGTTTTCGTTGTTCGCGTTCCAACCGCTCGCGTTCGTCCGAGAGGTCCAGCGATTCGACGGCGTGCCCGTCGGTGTCGTGGGCGTACGTGAGAATCCCTACGTCGATACCGACGCACCGTTCGGGATTCTCGGGCGGTTCAGGTGGTTCACGGTCCATTTCGACACCGAACGTAGCGAACCACTCGCCCGTCGGTTCCTTCTTGAGCGTCACCTGCTTGAGGTCGGCGTCGGCGGGGATGGGTCGGTGAAGCCGAATCGGAATGTCCGCGAGTTTCGAGAGCGACAGCACAGTCTGACCGCCCTTCTTGTCGAGCTTGAAGCCAGACTGACTGTACGTGAAACTGCGGAACTCGCGTGGCGGCTTCCACTTGAGTTGGCCGACGCCGTAGCCGTTCTGCTTGAGCTCGGAGAGTGCTTTGAGGTTGTCGAACAGGCGTTCGACGACGGTTTGGAGAACCTTCGAGTACACGTCCGAGAGGTCGTCCCACCATTTTTTGAGGTCGGGGAGTTCCGACCGGAGGGTGGTCATGGACGGCAGTTCGCCGTGTTCGTTTTGGTACTGGTTGAGGCGGTAGCGCGTGTGGTTATAGAGTTGCCGACAAATATCGCGGTGGCGGTCCAACTCCTCGCGGTGGGAGTCGGACGGTTCGAGGCGATACTTGTAGGCGTAGTACATGGCGCTACTCGCGTTGGTCTTCGACGTACTGTTTCAGCACATCCAGCGAGACCTGTCCCGTCGAGATAAGACAGTACGAATCGTTCCAGAACGAGTCGCCCCACAGGTCGGTCTTCAATTCATCTTCGTATTCGTTACGGATGCGACGGGCGGTCGCGCCCTTGACCGTGTTGATGAACTTCACGAGGTCTGTGGTGGGTTTCGCTCGGAACAGGATGTGAACGTGGTCGTCCTCACCATCGAGGTTGGTGAGTTCGACACCGTAGTTGTCCGCGAACCCGCTGATGACCTCGTGAATGAATTGGGTTCGCTCCTCGGTTAGCACTCCACGCCGATACTTCGTGGTGAGTATCAGGTGGTACTGCAGGGAAAACGTCGAGTGCGCTCCAGAGTCGAGGTCGTACTCCATTGGGTTCGGTTAATACTATGCTACCCTACTGCAAAAACGCTTCGGCTGCGTGGGCCTGGAGGCCTGCAACCGGAGAGTGTATGAGAACCGTGCGGCGCTGTATCCCCTCCCTGCTCGCGCCTTCCCTTCGGTCGGCGCTCGCTGAGGAAGGGGGCTTAGCGCCTCGATTCAGCTAAAAAGAGACCAGTTCGGCGAGCGCCGCCTTACTGGAAGGCCTGCGCGATACCCTGATACGTCTTGTCCACGTTCCACGACGAGATGAACGTCGCCATCGCGTCCTCGATGTTCGTCAGCGTCTCGGGGTCGACCGCCAGCCCGTGAGCAGTCGATGGCGGCTGGGCCTCCGACTGCTTGAAGTCCTCCATCTGGCTCTGGAGGAAGGGACCGAAGGCGTCGGTCGGCACGTCGGTCCGGGGCGGAATCGACCCCTTCTTCGGGTTGAACCGCTTCTGGGCGTCCACGCTCCCGACGTAGCGCAGGAACCGCGTGGTGGCCTCGGGTGAGGGATTGTTCGTCGGGAAGGGGAACGAGTCCATGTTGAGCATGTAATAGCCCTCCGTGCCGGGGAAGGTGACCTGATTCCACCCGTTCTCGAACTCCAAGCCGCCTTCTCCGCGGTACATCCCCGCGGCCCAGTCGCCCTGATGGAAGAACCCGGCCTGCCCGTTGATGATTTTGGTGTTCGCCTCGGTCCACGAGATGGACCCGGCGTCCTGATTGAAGAACTCCCGGTAGTCTTTGACGATTTGGAGCGAGTTCTTGATGGCCTGCTCGTTCTGCTGAATTTTGCCCTGCGTGAACGCCGTGTAGGTGTCGAGCCCGTGTTCACCGAGCAGGACCGTCGCCCAGAGTTGCAGGGTGGACCACCCGGACTTTGTCTGGTGGGACATCCCGGCCGCGTCGGTGTTCTGCTGAATCTGCTCCATCGCGCCCACGAGGTCACTCGGCTTCGAGAGCGAGGAGGGGTCCACGCCCGCCTCCTCTACGACCTCGACGTTATAGAACAGGTTGTTGAGACGGTGAATGTTCAGCGGGACCGTCACGTAGCTTCCCGATGGACGGGCGGCGTCCTTCGGCCCCTGCAGGTAGGCGTTCTTCATGTCGTTGTGCGACCAGACCGACTGCTCTACGTCCTCTAGCTTCTCGGCCCGAGTGTACGGAAGCAGATTCGCCCCGGGCCACGCCTGCCACGAACTCGGCGGGTTGTTGTTCAGCACGCGCTTCTTGATGACGGTGTGGAGGTTCTGGCCCGCGCCGCCCGCCACGGGATTCTGTTTGACCTTGATGTCGGGATACTGCTTCTGGAACCCCTCGAAGAGGGCCTGAATCGCCTGTGCGCCGTCACCCCCGGTCCACCAGTGCTGTACTTCCAGCGTCCCCATATCCTGTTCCAGCAGACCGGTGAGTCCGCCGAGTCCGGCCGCGCTGGCCGCGCCGGTCGCTTTCAGATACGAGCGTCTCGAAAACGTGTCGTCGTTGGCTCCCATTGGTACTCCCCCGAACAGGCACACCACCCACGCATACTAATGATTTCCGACCAATTCGACCGCCGAGGAGTCGAAAGAAGGCCCTCCTCGCCGAAAATCCCGTTCCTCGCCGACCTACCTCGCCGAGAGGCCCTCGACGTTCTGCTGAAGCCGGATTGTCGCGGTGATGAGGAATCCGGCCACGAGGACGACGAAGACGCTCTCGACGGCCTGCACCACGACCGGACTCATGCCCGCGACGACGCCCAAGTCGGCGACTCCCAGCACGCCGAGCGAGACCAGCACCGGCAGGAGGTGTCGCCGGAGCGTGTCGAGGGCGGTCCCGCGGGCCATCGCCTCCAGTTTCTCGGCGAACACCGCGCCGTAGGCCGCGAACGCCACGCTCCCGAGGCCCTTGACGACCTGCGCGACCACCGACTGGTCGATGAGGAGGACCGCGATCCATTCGACCAGAATGATGACGACGAACCCGGCCTCGATTCGGCGGAGGGTGTCGAGCGAGAACCGCTGGTCGTCGGGCGCGGGGGCCAGCGCCGAGTTGTAGTAGACCTCCCGCATCGAGAACGCGAGGAAGACGATGCAGAACAGCAACGCCCCGTGGCCGAAGGCGGTCAGCGCCCGCGACCGGACCACCGATCCCGCGATTCCGAGCAGGCCGTAAATCCCGGCGGTCGCACCCACCAGCGCGAGGTAGCGCCAGAACGGGCGCTGGGACTCCATCCGGTTGAATCGGAGGTTCTTGACCGCGTAGAACCCGAAGAAGGCGGCGGCGGCCGCGACGATGACCGACGCGAGGAAGCGGACGACCGCGGCGCTGGGGTCGGCGGCGGAGGCAGACGCGGCGGTGGAGCCAGACGCGAGGAGCGGCGCGAGCGCCATGTTCTGTTCGCGGGATTACGCCGACCCTACTTAAATTACGGCGCTCTCCGACGGGAATCGCCGGGCCGTCCGAGGGTTTCGGCGCTGGCGGGCGACGCCGCCCGCCGCGATTTCGAATCACTTTCACGGTCGCCGGGGCTTTCAAGCCACTCGCCCCCGTCTAGTCTGGTGTGCATTCCCACGACCCGGACGAGACGCCCTGCCCGGTCTGTGGCAAAGCCTACGACCAGCGCGTCGTCGTAGAGCGCGGCGACCGATGGGCCGACGTGTTCGGCGGCCCCCCGTTCTCGGCCCTGACGAAGTACTCCCGGCGGTGCGCGAGTCGCCACGACGTCGAGGAGGAACGCGCTCGGGGCGAGAGCGAGCGCGTGGTCTACTTCCACGACGACGGCCCGGCGGGCAGGCGGTAGTCGCGGTCGAGCGCGGCGATAATCGCGGTCGAGCGCGGCGACCACCGCGTTCGCGGACGAGGAGCGCCGAATCCGGGTTCGCGGAGAAATTATAGCTCGAAAGACAGCGACAGGTTCCCCGCCAGCACCTCCAACTGGCGGCGGAAGTCCTCGGCCGTCTCGAACCGGGCCTGCTTCTCGGTGGCGAGCGCGCGGTCCACCAAGTCGTCCACGGCGGCAGGGACGCGCTCGCTGCGCTCGCTACTCTCGCTCGGTGATTCGGGCGTCTGGTTCGGGTCCCGAACCTGCCGGGCGATGTCTGCGGTCTCCCCGACGAACGGGGGGCGACCGGTGAACAGCGCGTAGCAGAGCGCGCCGAGTTGATACACGTCGGTCGAGGAGTCCGGACTGCCGAATCGCTCGGGAGCGAACTGCTCCGGCGCGGCGAACGCGGGCGGCACCGGAGGACGTCTGACCTCGCCGAGCAAGTCCCCGAGGCCCCAGTCGCCGACCTTCGGGACGGGCCACGCGCCGAGAGTGCGCGAGAGGCCGACCGCGCTGGGTCGGAGCGCGCCGTGGACGACGCCGCGGGCGTGGGCGTGGCAGACCGCAGTCGTGACGCAGTGGGCGTACCAGAGCGCACGCTCGAAGCCGACCGACCCGAGCGCGTCGCCGAGGGTCCCGCCGTCCAGAAACTCGGTGGCCAGCCACGGCCGGGGGTTCGACCCGCGGGCGAGGACCCCCACGACGTGATTGTGGTCGTCGATACCGGCCCACGCCCGGAAGGCGGTCTCGACGCGCGAGGAGTCCACCCCCGCGTCGGGCCGGAGCGTCCGGAGGAGGACGACGACGTGCTGGCCCCCCTCGCTCGCGGTCCGGACGCGGGCCTTCGCGGCGGTGGTGAGCGGGCCGTCGCCGAAGTCCGCGAGGTGTTCGAACTCGGCGCGCTCGGCGTCGATTTCCGGCGGCGCGGGAATCAGCTCCGGCGGGCCGCGGTCGTCGGGGTCGTCCGCGGCGAGGCTCTCGTCGGCCTCGTCGCCCGCCTCACTCTCGGGCGAGGAGTTCGCGCCACGGATTCGGACCGCCGGACCCTCCTCGTCGTCGGTGACTTCGACCACGCCGAGGTCGCCCGAGAGGGCGCTGGCCACGTCGGGCGCGGCCTCGATGGTCTCGGGGAAGCCGTCCTCGTCGAGGCGGACGACGAGTCGGCGGAGCGTCTCGGCGGCGTAGCGGCGCGCGACGCCGTCGCCCTCGCGGACGACTTCGGCGAGTTTGCTCAGCGCGGGTTCGACCGCGAGGGGGTACTCGCGGGCCACGCCCGAGACCGTCAGGACGCCGTTCTCGCGGACGAGCGGGTCGTCGTCGGCCAGACTCTCGGTGACTTCCGAGACGGCCGTCCGGGCGCGCTGGGGGTGCTCGTCGGCGATGTTGGCGAGCGCCCACGAGGCACCCCGGCGGACCCACTTGTCGTCGTCGGAGAGCAGCGGCGCGAGTTCGGACTCGACGGGGAGTCGCCACGCCCGGTCGGGGTTCTCGACGGCGAGTTCCGCGAGCGACCACGCCGCCTCGGCGCGGGCCTCGGGACTGTCGGCGTGGAGTTTCGCGGCGAGGGTGTCGAAGTCGTCGTCGGCCTGACCCCACCGCTCGCGGGCCTCCTCGCGCAATCGCTCGGCCTGCTCGCGGTCTGTTTCGGAATACTCGACTCGGTCCCCGTCGCGTCCTGCCATCGGTACGGGCGAGTGGTGTCGCGCTCGCCGGATAAGTGTTGCTTCGCCGTCGCAGACGCAGATGAGAAATATGTCGTGGTGTTTAGGTGAAATGGGTATATTTTCTAGAGAAATAAAATTATTTGTCTCGGTGGCTCGCGCTCAGCGCGGGTCGCCGAGGCCGACCGCGGCGTCGGCGAGTTCGCGGACGATCGAGAGCGACCGGTCGTCGTGGGCCTCGGGATGCAACAGGAAGTAAATCCGACCGTCCACGCTCTCGACGCGGCCCGCCAGCAGGTGGAGGAACTCGAAGGCCCGGTCGAGCGAGACGGCCTCGAGCAGGCCCGTCACCGAGTCGAGGACGACCACGGTCCGGTTGCCGTTGCAGTCCCACGTTTCGAGGTACTCGCTGGCCCGGACCCCGACCGCGGTGAGGTCCGCCGGGTCCTCGACCGTCGCGGCCAGCGGCAGGGCGTCGGCGGGGGTCGGTGAGCGCGACGGGCCGCCGGACGCGGACAGCGACGCAGACGCCGAGCGCGTCATCTCGCCGACGTTGACGAATCCGACTTCGGCGGGGAGTTCGCCGACGTGCTGTCGGCAGTTTTGAAGCCACTCGTCGGGGCCGTCGCGGTAGGAGACGACCAACAGATTCGTCTCGGCGGGGCGGGCCAGCACGTCGAACACCTCCGGCGGCACACCAGCAGGCGACGCGGAGACCCCCAAGAGCGTACTCGAGGGAGAGGGCTGTGAGCTAGACACACTCGAAAATGTAGTCGAGAATACTTATAAGTTAGTAGGCAGGTGAAATTCGGCCTCAGCGCGGCCAGACAGAGCGAACGGGCACAATTTCTGCCGACGGCGTCGGGGCGCGAGAGCCTCGGCGCTCAGACAGGTCGCAAAAGCTAACACCCGGGAGTGTGTGGGGTCGGCCAACGTCACATGGGAATCGGGCCAAAGAACTGGCAGTGCAAGGACTGCGGGCGAAAGCACCGCAGCGACCGCAAGCAGTGCGTCGAGTGCGGCTACAGCGTCTTGGAGCCGGTCGACAACGAGCGGCGAGCGGGCAAACTCACGAACGCGTTGCTGGCACTCCTCCCGGCGCTCCTTGCGATGCTCACGATGGGTCTGCTGGCGTGGGTTCTCTTCCTCTGAGATAGAGCAGGCAGGCCCCGAGCATCGCCACCGTCCCGTACAGCGGCGGCGTCGCCAGCGTCAGCACCGGGTCCAGAATGGGGAGCAGGCCCTCGCCGGGCGTCCCCGCCAGCGCGGCCCGGACGTTCGCCAGCGTCACCGCGAAGTCGGCGACGAGCGCGCCGGAGACGAACAGCTTCCGGGCCGGGCCGCGCTCCAGCAGGTAGAGCAGCGGAATCATCGGGAACAGCAGGTAGACGAAGTACAGCAGCAGCGACGGGAATCCCACCACGATGGCGGCCATCGTGGCGAAGATTGCGATAAGCCGCGGAATCGGGTCCGAACTCGACCCTGAAATCGGCCCAGAATCCGGTCTCGAATCCGGCCCCGAACTCGACCACGGAACCCGGCGGTAGCAGTACCAGACCACCGGCGCGAGCAGGGCAAACGAAAGCGGGCCGTAGAGCGAGGAGGACAAGTTCGGCAACAGAACCGAGATGGGTCTCCTGAGCGTCAGGAGGGTCGCACCGGCCGGGAGGCCGCCAGCGAACTCCGAACTCGACAGCCGAGGAGCCACCGCGACCTCCAGAAAGGTCAGGTGCGTCTCGACGCCGAAGACGCCGACGCCGAGTGCGAACAGGCCGGTTCCGGTCACAGTCGCCGCGCCAATCGTTCGCCACGCTCGCCGCCGGAGCAGCCAGACGCCGACCGCGGCGGGAAAGAGCTTCACGACCGCCGGGAGCGCGAAGGCGACGCCAGCCTTCGATTCGCCGCGGTTTTCGGCCCCGCTTCCGCCCCCATCCAGCCACCAGAATCCCGCGACCAGCGCGAGCAGGAGGAGGAAGTTGGTCTCGCCGTAGAGCAGGGTCGAGGCCGAGTGGAGCGAGAGCAGGGTGAACCCGGCGACGAGGCCCCTGTCGAGCCACGGGAGCGGGGTCGGGCGGTACGCCTCGACCCACCGGACGAGCAGGACCGCCGCGCCGAGCGCGGCCCCGACGTTGAGCAAGGTGAACGCCGCGAACCCGGCCTGCCAGCTCCCGAGAAGGACGAAGGGGACGAACGCGGGGAGCGTGACCGGCGGGTAGACGTAGCCGTAGGTCGGGTGGGCCGGTGGTGACGCCACGTAGAAGTCGCCGCCCGAGAGGAGGGCCTCGGCCGCGAAGTAGTAGACCTGAAAGTCCATGCCGACCATCTTGGGGTGGCGCGCGGCGGTGGCGGCGATGCCGACGACGCCCAGCAGGATGCCGAGCGCGAGGACGAGGCGGGCGTCCGTGGGGTTTCGGGGAGGGTCAGACATGGAAAGTGGAACAGTGTCGGTTAGTCAGTCGTCGGCGCTGGCTTCGGGCGACCAGTCGTCGAGGGTGCGCTGGACCGCCTCCTCGCCGACCGCGCGGGCCAGCGTCTCGAAACCGGCGCGCTCGGCGCGCTCGTCGGCACCGGCCAGCAGGCGCGAGACGATGAACTCGGGGGTGGACTTGCCGACCGTGCCGAACCGCGGCTGGTAGTCCACTTCGAGTTCGAGATTTTCGTCCAGCCCCTCGGCGAAGATGCCGTCCTTGCGGGCCTTCTCGGGCAGGGGCTTGAGGTCGTCGGCGAGGTGGGTGACGAAGACGCCGAGCGCGCCCCGGTCCACCGTGAGTCTGACGAGTCCGTGGAGGAGGTCCGCGGCGCTTCCGGGTTCCGTAATCGCCTCGAACTCGTCGACCAGCATCAGGGTGTCCGACCCCTCGGTCAGGGGCGGGACGATGCTCCGGAGGGTCGATTCCAGCACGCCAGCGTTGAAACTCGCGTGGCGGCGGTGGAAGACGATGTCCTCGGAGATGGAGACCTCGGCGCGCTCGGCGGGGACCGGCAGACCCATCTGAGCCAGCAGGGCGACCTGACAGAGCGTTTCGAGCAGGGTCGTCTTACCGCCGGAGTTCGCGCCGGTCAGGACCGAGACGCGGTCGCCGCTCGGCGGGGTGGGGTCGGCGGGCGGAGTTTGGTCGTCCAGCGCGGAGTCGCCAGATGCCGAATCCGGCGATTCCGCGCCGGATTCGGCGGCGTCGGGCAACTCGTGGTCGCCTACGGCGTAGGTGACCGGCTGAACCGCCTCGTCTCCGGCCTCGATGGAGACGTTTCGGGCGTTCCGGACCGCGAAGCCGTTCTCGCGGAACGAGGGCCGGGTCAGGTCGAACGCGGCGGCGAATCGGGCCAGCGAGAGGTTAAAGGCGAGGTCCGAGACCTCCTCGCCCGCGGCGTCGATGGCGTCCCGGTTCTCGGCGATGCGACCCCGGAGTCGCCGGGCGACCGACCGCTCGCGCTCCTCTGCCGACTCGCGGAGGTCGGCCCGGAGTTCCCGGAGCGTGGCGTTCACGAAGTCGGTGGCGTCCACCGCGTCGTCCGGCGTGGCCTCCCGCACCCGCTGGAACCCGGCGTCGGTCTCGCTGGCGACGTAGTCCACCACGACCTCGCCGAACTCGGCCCCGGCGCGGGCCTCCTCGCGTATCTCCTCCATCGCGTCGAGGGAGTCGCTGGCGAGCGACTTCACGCCGTCGAGGGCGTCGCGCAGCGAGTCGAGTTCGTCGTCCACGCCGCGGGCCACGTCGCCGCCGTCCAAGTCCGCGAGCGCCGACGCCGCGGCTTCGAGGTCGTCGCGGTCGATTTCGGCGGCGCTGGCGAACGCGCCGTCGGAGAGTCCGGCGTCCCGGAGCGCGAGGACGGTCCGGACTGCGGCCTCGTCGTCGCCGATGCGGTCGTTCTCGGCGTACTCGGCGAACGCCGAGAGGACGGCCTCGCGGGTCTCGCCGTCGAGGCGCTTCCACGACTCGGTGGCGTCCATCACCGAATCGAGGCGCTGTTCGGCCTCCTCGCGCTCCATCAGCGGCGTCAGCACCCGGATGCGGTCGGCCGCGTCCTCGGTCACGGCGTAGTCGCTGGCCGTGTCCAGCAGTTCCTTGTACACCGCGCGGGTGTCGCGGGTCGAGAGGACCGCCATGCCCTCGCCGCCGTTGGCCCGCCGGAGGATTCGGGTCGCGCGCCCCCGGGACAGCCCCGAGGAGACGAGCGCCCGGACCTCGCCGGACTCGATGGCTTCGACCGCCCGCTCTGTGCCCAACTCGGCTTCGAGGCGCTCGCGCGTCTTGGGTCCGACCCCCCAGTACTCCTCCAATCGCATATCTGAGACGTGCGCCCCACGGCTCTTAAGGGTTGCAGAAGCGTTGTCAGACAACTATTTATTTGGTTACTACAATAGAATATTTCTCAAGCAATTGATTTTAATTCTCATCTCCCGGTCACGGTCGGCGCGCGGGAGCGGCTGAGCGAAGTCTTCGGGAAGGAAGTGACCGAAGGCTCGGAAGACGCGGTTTGTCTTCCGGTGCGAAGGAGCGACTCGCGCGAGGTCTCGCTGAGCGTAGTCGTTCGAAAATCTCCGATTTTCGTGATCACGAGAGCGTTGCTCTCGGACGACGAAGCGAGGCTCGATGGACGCGGTTTGTCCGTCGGTGGAGTCGGCCGCCGGAGGCGGCCGACGAGGTTGGGGAGGTGTGAGGTTCGCGGCAGCGGTGCGGTTGCGTGGCGGGGCGGGAACGCCTCGGCTTCGGCAGTAGCTAGCTACTTCCTCCAATCCACCTCGATTTCGGTCGGCCGACACGACACTCGCGCGCTGAAAATCAGTATCTCTCTTATAACTCTGCGTGGTGTGGTGAACACACTAAAGTCGCTTCATCCCCCGTATCCGGTAGTGAGGCTATTCTCTTCGGCGGAGGCTCGGCGGCGGAGCGTTATACTTCTGGTCGCCGCGGCGGCGGCGCTGGTCGCGGTGTACGCGGGCCTCCGCCGCTACGCTCCGTTCGTCTTCCACCCCGAAGAACTCCGAACGTGGGTCGAGGGATTCGGCGTTCTCGCTCCGGTCGTCTTCACGCTCCTCCAGACGGCGCAGGTCGTCGTCGCCCCGATTCCGGGGCAAGGCGTCGCGCTCGTCGCTGGCTACCTGTTCGGCCCGGTTCTCGGAACCGTCTACAGTCTCGTCGGCGTACTCCTCGGGAGCGCAATCGCGTTCACGCTGGCGGACCGATACGGCCGAGATTTCGTCGAGGAGATACTCGACGAGGCGGCAATCGACCGGTTCGACGGATTCGTCGACCGAGTCGGGATTCCGGGTCTGGTCGCGCTCGTCGCCGTCCCCGGCCTACCGGACGACGTGATCTGTTTTCTCGCCGGAATCACGAACTGGCGGCTCCGGACGTTCATGGTCGCCATCACGATTGGTCGGCTTCCGGCCTACGTGCTCACCGTCTACGCCGGTGGCAAACTAGCCAGCGGACGCTTCGTCAGCGCGATGGCGATCCTCGGAGTCGTGATAGGAATCTCCGCGGTCGGCTACTACAAACAGGAGGAGATCAGGGACGTAGTGCAACGGTTCGCGGAACGCTCCCCGTTCTAGGGCCGAGAACCGGCAGCGAGGCGCTCTCGCCTACTCGTCCAAGAACGCCGAGAGCAACTTCCGCTCGCTCACCCGGAGGTGCTGGTGGAAAGTCGGCGCAGAGACGCCGAGTGACTCGCTGACCTCCTCGCCGGTACTCTCGCGGGGCCACTCGAAGAATCCGGCGTAGTAGGCCGCGTCGAGGGCCGACCGCTGGCGCTCGGTCAGGTCCTCTTCGAGCGTCGCGCGGAACTCCTCGACGGTGCGCTCGGGGCGCTCGCGCTCCCGGCGGGCGACGACCTTCGTGCCCGGAATCGAGTCCTGAATCGACTCGACGGCCGAACGCACGTCCACGTTCCGGGGGAGTTCGACCACGCTCCGGCCACCGTCGGCGGTGAACTTGGCGTCCCGGAGCGTCCCGCCGTGGTTGGCCAGTTCTTCGAGCGGCGAGGGACCGGTGTAGACGAACTCGAAGAGGTTGCCGTCGTCGTGTTCGTTGACGAGGCGGGCCTGCGCCACGTCGTCGGCCTGCTCGGCGCGCTCCAGCACCCGGTCGGGGGCGAGACCCTCCACCGTCATGAAGTAGACGAACGACCCCTCGGAGGTCATGGTCACGCCGTCGAGCGCGAACACGCCGCCCTCCTCGCGGGGGACGCGGGCGAAGAAGCCCTCGCCGTCGCGTATCTCGAACTCGACTTCGACCACGGCGTCCGACAGCAGCGCCTTCTTGCTCTCGGCGGCGTTGATGGCGTGGCCGATGGTCTCGCCGAGTTCGGCCAGCACCGCCTGCTCGCGGTCGTCGAAGGCGTTGGCCCGGTCGGCGTAGACGCAGAGGACGCCGTAGACCGTCTCCCGATAGCGCAGGGGGATGGCGGCCGCCGAGCGATAGCCGCGTTCGAGGGCCTGCTCTCGCCACGGCGCGAAGCCGTCGTCCTCGGGGACGTTCTGGACGACCTGCACCTCGGCGGTTTCGAGGGCCGTCTGGGCCGGGCCGCGAGGAGTCTCGTCGCGCATCTCGGTAATCGTTTCGAGGTAGCCCTCCTCGACGCCCGCGAAGGCGGTCGGTTCGGCCTGATTCGACCCCGTCATCGCCTCGCCGGTCCACGCGAACCGGTAGTGGTCGGAGTCGGCGAGTCGGTCGCAGACCGCCTGCTCCATCTCCTCGCGGGTCGAGGCCCGGACCAGCAGTTGGTCCACGTCGCGGATGACCTCGTTGATGCGGTCGAGTTCGGCGAGCTGGCTCCGCTGGTCGGCGAGTTCGGCCTCGCGGGCCGCCCGGTTGAGCGCGACCTCGGCGTTGGCCGCCAGCACGCGGACGAGGTCCATCTCGTAGTCGTCGAACGCCTCGGGGTTCGCGGAGGCCACGGTCACCACGCCCCAGTCGCCCAGCGGGAACGCGCCGAACGACCGGATTCCGGGCGACCCGTCGTCGAGCGCCCGCGGGTCGTTCCACGCGTTGTCGAAGAACTCGCTCTCGCCGGACTCGAAGACGCTCCCGACGATGCCCTCGCCGAGGTCGAAGGTCGGGGCGTCGCCGATGCTGGTGACGGTGTCTTCGGGCAGGATGTAGGGTTCGAGGAGGTCCGCGTCGTCGTCCCACCGGAAGACGGTCGCGTGAGGAATGTCGAGGACGTTCCGGGCCGTCTCGACCACGGTCTCGCAAATCTCGGACTGGCGCTCGGCCGCCATCAGGTTGCGGGTCGCCCGGTGGAGCGAGTCGAGCATCTCCTCGCGCTGGACGCGCTCGGTCACGTCGTAGTAGAGTTCCACCCGACCGCCAGCGTAGAGTCCCGACTCGATGGGCCGACTCCGGTGCTGGAGGTAGCGCTCGTCGCGGCCGTCGCCCGGCGTGACGTGGCAGGTGAACTCCTCGACGGAGGTGTTGTCGTCGTAGGTCGCGGTCACGATGTCCCCGAATCGGTCGCCGTCCTCGACGGTGTCGCGGATGTCCGTCTCGATGAGTCGGCGCTTGTCGGCCCCGACGATGGCGTCTCGCTCGACGCCGAAGTACTCCCCGACCGCGGAGTTCGCCCACGCCACGTCGAACTCGTCGTCCAAGACGAAGATGCCGACGTCGGTGTTGTCAAGCACGTCCTCGGTCATCGAGCGGTGGCGCTCCTCGTTTCGCTTGCGCTCGGTGATGTCGGTGTAGATGACGTAGTTGCCGTCGTCGCCCGACACCTCGGCGTTCCTGAGGAGGAAGTCCCGAACGCCGTCGGCGGCCGTCCGCTTGACCTCCGCGTCGACGCGCTCGCCCTGCCCGACCCGCTCGTTGAGTCGCACCGCCTCGTCCTGCTGGTCGTCGGGGACCAGCAAGTCGTCGATGGACTCGCCGCGCGCCTCGGGTTCGCTGTAGCCGAACGTCACCTCGAAGGCCTCGTTGACCGACTCGATGATTGGCTCGCCGTCCCGGAGTTCGTATCGCGCGGTCGGCTCGGGAACGTTCTCGAACAGCGCGGCGAACCGGTCTCGCTCCTCGCGGAGCGCCGACTCCGAGCGGACCCGCTGGAGCGCCTCGGAGGCGTGGGAGACCAGCAGTTCCGCGAGCTTCGCGTCCTCGTCGTCGAACTCGCCGACCGCGCGCGACCCGGCCTGCAAGATGCCCTCGTCGCCGAGCGGAACGCTCAGGAAGGACTTGAGGTCGTCGTTGATGCGCCGTCCCGTGTCGGACTGACGGATGTCCTCGACGACGTAGGTCTCCCCGCGTCGGTAAGTTCTGCCCGCGAGGCCCTCGTCGGCGCGGAGGATTTCGTAGTCGTCCTCGTCGAACTCGGAGGTAGCGGCCTTCGGCACGAGGAAGCCGCCCTCCTCGATGGCAACGCCGCAGATGTCGAACTGGAGAATCTCCTCGGCGGCCGCGACGGTCTCGTCGTATATCGCTTCGGCCGTGTCCGACCCTTCGAGGTTGACCGCGACGTGGTGAAGTTCCTCGAACTTCCGGTTAGCGCGCTCTAGGTCGCGCTCCAACTGCTTGCGGTCGGTGATGTCGGTGTAGATGGCGTAGCCGCCCGCCCGCTCGCCGGAGACGCCCGCGGTCCGCAACAGGAAGTCCCGCATCCCGTCGGCCCCTTTCCGGCGAACTTCGGTGTTGAGGTGGTCGTCGTCCTCCGTCCGGTCGAGGTGGCGCTCGAACTCGCCCTGTTCGTCAGGGGGCACGATGAGTTCGTCTATCGGTCGGCCGACGGCCTCGCCCGCGTCGTAGCCGAACACCTCCTCGAAGGCCTCGTTGACCGAGTGGACAACGGGCCGACCGTCGCGCATCCCGTAGTCCACGATTGGTTCGGGGACGTTCTCGAACAGCGCGGCGAATCGGTCGCGCTCGGCCTGTAGCGCGCTCTCGGAGCGAATGCGCTGGAGCGACTGGGCGACGTGCGAGGAGAGCAGTTCCGCGAGTTCGCAGTCGCTCTCCTCGAACGCTCCGGCTTCCTTCGAGACGGCCTGAAAGACGCCGATGTCGCCGATGGGGACCGTCAACGCCGCCCGGTAGCCGCTGGCGGCCGGGTCCACGCCCTCGTCGTGGAGGTTGCGCGTCCGAATCGACTCGCCCTCGCGGTAGGCGCGGGCCGCGAGGTTGTCCTCGGTCGAGACCGGCGTCGTGGTGTAGTAGCCGTCTGTCGGGATGCCCTTCGAGACGGCCCGCGGGACGAGTTCGCCGTCCTCGACGGTATCCACCGCGCAGAGGTCGAACTCCAGCAACTGCTCTGCGGTCTCGACCGCGAGGCGACAGACCTCCTCGGCGGTCTCGCACTCTTCGAGCATGACCGCGACCTCGTGGAGTTCCTTGGTCTTTCGCTTCTCGGCTTCGAGACGGTCTTCGAGTCGCTTGCGACGGCTCACGTCGCGCACGATGGCCGAGAAGTAGTGTTGGTCGTCGCGGACGGTCTCGCGGAAGGAGATTGCGAGCGGAATCTCCCTGCCGTCGCTGTGCCTGCCCGGCAGTTCCACGTAGTCGCGCTCGACCTGTCCCTCGTCGTCGCGGAGTTCGTTCACGGTCGCCCGGAAGCACTCGTGGACCGACTCGTCCAGCAGTCCCAAGACCGACTCGCCGACGACGTCCGCGGGTTCAAGCCCGAAGACGCGCTCGATGGCGTCGTTGGCGAACACGACCTCACAGTCGTCGTCGATGGTCAGAATCGGGTCCGGCGACTCCTCGACCAGCGTCTCGATTCCGTCGCCGAGTTGGTCGCGGTCTCGCTCGGCGCGAACGCACTCGACTGTGCTCTCGACGCGCCGCGCCGCGCGGGCAGAAAGCCCGGACTCCGGTTCGGTCGAGACGAACGTCACGTTCGCGGGCACGTCGCCGACCGACTCGGCCAGCATGACGCGGGCGACTCCGGGGTAGAGTTCGCCGACCGCGCCCAGAAACTCGGGGCCGCCGACGTCGAGGAGGTCCGCCTCGGCGACCACGCAGTCGATGTCGCCGGTCTCGATGCGGTCGAGTGCGGTCGCCCCCCGCGACTCGCACCGGACCTCGGCGTCGGTCAACTCCTCGGCGATTGCCTTCGCGCGCGACCCATTCCCGACGTAGACGACCCGTAAGGCGTCTCCTCGCGCTCGGTTCCCGTCACCCTCCGGCTTAAGCATCGTCCCACGACAGACACTCCGTGGTTGTTAGCGTTTCGGCTTTCTCGATAGTTGAGATGTTTTTTGGGCTTCGTGGCGGGGTTGAGTCAGGGTGGAGAAGGGATTGTTGTGCCAGCCACAGCGACAGCGAAAGTGAGTAGAAGCTAGCTACTGCCGAAGCCTAGGGCCCCCCGCCCCCGCCCCCCCCCGCGCCTCGTCCCCCCCACCCTCGCCGGCCGCCCCGGGCGCCCGACTCCACCGTCAGAGGCAAGCTCTGACGAGCCTCGCTTCGTCGTCCGAGAGCAACGCTCTCGTGATCACGAAAATTTCCGATTTTCGAACGACTACGCTCAGCGAGACCTCGCGCGCGAGGAGCGGCGCGAGAGCGCCGCTCCCGCACGCGCCAGAAAGACAGATTTTCCTATAGTAAGAAATTAAAATTGTCCTCTAAACAATTGAAAAGGAGTCTAAAGACTCAGAACGTGAATCCGTGCTTCGCGGTGACGTGGTGGGCTGCGGTCCCCCAGATGTAGTTCTCGCCGGGCCACCACGTCCGGGCGTTGTTGAACCCGCCGACGAGGACGCCCGCCTCGGGATTGTCGGGGTCCGGGTGGTAGTTGACCGACCCGCTGTCGCCGTCGCTGAAGCCCGACTGCTGGCCCCACTTGAGTTGGCCCTGCTTGCAGATGGCCCCGTAGGCGCAGGTGAAGCCGTCTACGGCCTGAATCTTCCCGGTCGTGTGGCCCGTCTTGACGCCGATCTTTTCGAGGCGCTCGCCCGCGGCCTTGAGGTCCGCGAGGCCGACCTTGGTGAACTGGCCGAGGACGCGGCCCGGCGACTCCTCGCGGATGCGAGCGAGCGGTTCGTAGCCGCCTTTCGGCCGGGCGCAGACCATGTCCGACTTGGGGTAGCCCGACCGGACCGTCCCGATTTCGGTCCGCCCGCCGTCGAGGAGATAGAGCGGTTTACCCTCGTTTCCGGTCCCGCCGAAGACGTGGTTCGCGGTGGCGAAGTACCGCGACCCGTCGGTCGGGTCGCGCATCGCCGGGGCGAGCGTGCCGTAGAGGTCGTCGCTGGCGACCGCGACGCTCCCCGGCACGCCGTCGCCGCGGGTCGCCTTCGAGGAGTCGCCGTCGAGAAACTCGCCCACCTCTGCGGCCGACCCCGGACTCCGGTTCTGGCGCGCGTCGGTCGCCTCCACGCGCCGGACCTCGACCGGCGTCTGCTCGACGGTCTCGGGCACCTCGCCGCGGGCCTCCTCGGTCGTAATCTCGACGCGGATGGACGCGTTCCGGCCGCCGTACTCGCCCGGCGCGACCGCCGAACTCGCCACGTCCTCGCGCCCGATGACTTCGAGGTTCCGGTGGGCCGCCAGCGCCGACCGGAAGTCGTCGTACCAGTCTGCGGGCACCGTCTTGCGCCGCGGGCGAAGCTCGCCCGACTCCTCGTCGCGGGTCAGCCCGTACACCACCGGCACCTCGTCTCGACCCGCCGCCTGCACGTCGTCTGCGGAGAGAAGACTCGCCGAGAGCGCGCCGAACCCCAAACCTAACAGCGTGTTCACGAACCGCCGCCGTCCCATCGACCCCACCGATTCGTCGTGGACGGCGCTGGTCCGCGTGTCGTCGTGTTCCCCCATTTCCCCGACTACTGTACGCCGGACTGTCACTTGAAACTGCTTGTCCGCCAGCGGTTCGAGATAGTTAGAATAAGTCGAGACTCCGGATTGAGAAAAGTTAGCACGTGTCGAGCGCATCCGCGGCGGACCCACCGCGGATGCGCTCGGCCGACCAACCACCGGAAAGAGCTTTCTCAGTTACTCCACCGGAACGAGCCTGACCAACCACTCCACCGGAAAGAGCTTCGGCCAACCACTCCACCGTGGGCGGGGTGAAGGGGCCGGGCGCTCGCGTTCAC
The DNA here is from genome assembly GCF_004765785.1 of Halorussus ruber. Taxonomy (GTDB): domain Archaea; phylum Halobacteriota; class Halobacteria; order Halobacteriales; family Haladaptataceae; genus Halorussus; species Halorussus ruber. The sequence goes on from NZ_SBIT01000006.1 coordinate 52,239, forward strand.
TTTAGTCGCTGGTCGGCCGCTATCCGACGCAACTACGTCCGTCGGATATGCCGGCCAGCGACCGCGAGCGGCCGGGGGCTTCAGAAAACGTCCTCGCCGTAATCTCGGCGGTTGTTCTCGTCAGATTGCCATTTAAAAGACGATTCAAGTAGTCCCCAGAACAGCGTCCGTCTCGACCGACTCCGCCGCGTCGAGCGAGCAAATGTCGTCAATATCTACCTGCTCGACCTCGACCAGCACGCGGTCGAACTCCAGTTCTCGAACGACCTCGCCGTCGAGCGACTGAACTGCCTCCTCGACAGCGGAAACCGCGCTCTCCTCGGCCAGCGTCACCACCAGCCGAATCGTCTCGCCGGGAATCGGGTCGCGGCGGAGCGACCGCACGGTGTGGCTCACGTAGGTCATGGCTCAGTCCTCAGAGCGACTCCCACGTCCGCGGCGAGTCGTTCAGTCGCTCGCACCCCTCGTCGGTCACCACCACGAGGTCCTCGATTCGGACGCCGAACTCGCCTTCGAGGTAGACGCCGGGTTCGACGCTGAACACCATCCCCGGTTCGAGTTCGGTCTGGTTGCCCTCCACGATGTAGGGGCTCTCGTGAACGTCGAGGCCGACGCCGTGGCCCGTCCGGTGGACGAACTCGTCGCCGTAGCCCGCGTCCTCGATGACCTCGCGGGCGGCCCGGTCGATTTGCTCGGCGGGGACGCCCGGTTCGACCGCCTCGACCGCGGCCTGCTGGGCCTCGCGGACGGTTTCGTGGACTTGCTGGTAGCCCTCCGGCGGGTCGCCAGCGAACACGACCGTCCGGGTCTGGTCGCCGGGGTACCCGTCGAGGTAGGCCCCGAAGTCGAGGACCACGGGGTCGCCGCGCCGGATTTCCCGGTCGCCGTGGCGGTGGTGGGGCTTCGCGCCGTTCGGCCCGGACCCCGCGATGGTGCCGAACGCGACTTCCTCGCCGCCAGCCTCGGCGAGGAGACCCTCGATTTCCTCGGCGAGTTCCGTCTCGGTCATGCCGACGGCCTCCTCGCCGAGTTCTCGAATCTCGACGCTCACCCTGTCGGCGAGTGCGCCCGCCCGCCGGAGGGCGTCGAGTTCGGTCTCGTCTTTGCGCATCCGGAGGTCCTCGAACACCTCGCTGGCGAGGCCGAAGGTGGCCTCGGGCAGGGTCTCGCGCAGGTCTTGGGTGAACAGCGCCCACATCGTGTCGTCCACGAGGAGGTGACCCCCGCGCAGGTCCATCTCGTCGGCGAGTTCGGCGACGAGTTCGGTGGGGTCCTCGCCGTCGGCCCAGAGGCGAATGTCCTCGACCCACGAGGCGTCCCGAATCTGCTCGTCGTACATCTCGGGAGCGACGAAGGCGGGCGACCCCTCTCGGGGGACGAACAGGAGGAGGTGTCGCTCGCCCGGCTCCTCGCGGAATCCGGAGGCGTAGAACAGGTTCGTACTCGGAAACAGGACGGCCGCGTCCGCGCCGACCTCGCCCAGTCGTCGCTGACACCGCCGGGTTCGCTCCTCGAACGCGCTCGGGCCGCTCGTGCCACTCATGCGAGGGGATTGCGCGGGATGCAATTTAAAAGTACGTAAGAAGAGAGCGCGGGGGAAAGCGAGGAGCGCGGCGGCAGATTCCGGCGGCGGCAATTAAATACGATGGCGTGGTACTCGCTCCGTGGTTCGGGAGCAAGTGGCCGAGTTCTCGGTCGAGTACGTGCAAGCACTGGACGAGGAGGGGAACCTCGACGAGGCGCAGGCACCCGAGGTTGACGACGAGGACCTCCTCGAACTGTATCGGCTGATGCGCCTCTCCCGTCGGACCGACGAGCGCGCCGTCGCGCTCCAGCGCCGGGGCGAGTCCGGAACCTACGCCCCCGGAATCGGACAGGAGGCCGCGCAGGTCGGGTCGGCGTTCGCGCTCGGCGACGACGAGTGGATGGTGCCCTCCTTCCGCGAGAGCGCGGCCTACCTCACGCGGGGCGCGCCGGTCCACCGACTGCTGTGGTACGCGATGGGGATGGAGGAGGGCGCGGAGGTCGCCGACCGCAACACGCCGCCCTCGATTCCGGTCGGTTCGCAGGCCCTCCACGCCGCCGGACTCGGGTGGGGTCAAGCGATTCGCGGCGAGGACGCCGCCACCCTGACCTACTTCGGTGACGGCGCGACGAGTCAGGGCGACGTGTACGAGGCGATGAACGTCGCGGGGGTGCTGGACGCTCACACCGTCTTCTGCTGCCAGAACAACCAGTGGGCAATCTCGGTGCCCCGCGAGCGCCAGAGCCGGTCCGAGACGCTGGCCCAGAAGGCGGTCGCCGCGGGCATCGACGGAATCCAAGTGGACGGCAACGACGTGCTGGGCGTCCTCGGGGTCGCGCGGGACGCCCTCGAATCGGCCCGCGAGGGGAATCCGGTCATGGTCGAAGCGCTGACCTACCGCCAGTCGATGCACACGACCAGCGACGACCCGCGGGTCTACCGGACCGAGGAGGAGGAAGGCGACTGGGACGCCCGCGACCCAATCGTCCGGTTTGAGCGGTACCTCCGCGAGGAAGGCGTGCTGGACGACGACCGCATGGCCGAAATCGCCGACGACATCGAGGCGCTCCTGAGCGACGAAATCGACCGAGCGCGCGAAGGCAGAGAGCAGGTCGAACCGGCAGAGATGTTCGACTACGTGTTCGCCGAGACGCCGCCCGAACTCCGGCGACAGAGGGAGACCTTCGAGCGCGAGGAGGGCGAGAAGGGCGAGACTGCACCCGCGAGCGCCGAGGGTGGACTCCGAGGCGAGCGCGAGGCCGGAGGCGCGGAGATTCCGGAGAGCGTCGAGCAATCTGCGGGCGAGGCCGCCGAGGAGAGAGGGGACGAGGCCGACGACGAGGAGGTGGGCGACCGTGGCTAACCAGATTCGACTCGTGGAGGCGGTTCGGCAGGCCCTCGACGAGGAGATGGCGCGCGACGAATCAGTGGTCGTCTACGGCGAGGACGTGGGCGTCAACGGCGGCGTCTTCCGCGCGACGCAGGACCTCATCGAGGAGTACCCCGAACAGGTCTACGACACTCCTCTCGCGGAGGCCGCCATCCTCGGACTCGGCGTCGGCCTCTCGGCGGCCGGGTTCCGGCCCGTGCCGGAGATTCAGTTCGCCAGCTTCGCGTATCAGGGCTTTCACCAGCTCGTCCAGCACGCGAGTCGGATGCGGAGTCGAACCCGCGGGACGCTCGGCGTTCCCATGACCGTCCGGACGCCCTACGGCGGGGGCATCCGGGCGCTGGAACTCCACTCCGAGAGCTACGAGGCCGGATTCGCCCACGTGCCGGGACTGAAGACCGTCGTGCCCGCGAACCCCGCGGACGCGAAGGGCCTGCTCACCGCCGCGATTCGGGACCCCGACCCCGTGATGTTCTTGGAGCCGACCAGTCGGTACCGGGCCTCCAGAGAGTCCGTGCCGGAGGGCGAACACGTCGTCCCCCTCGGCGAGGCAGAAGTCGTCCGCGAGGGCGAGGAGGTGACGGTGGTCGCGTGGGGAGCGATGGTGGCCGAGGCGCTCGACGCCGTCGAGAGCGGGGACGCCGACGCCGAGGTCATCGACCTCAGGACGGTCTCTCCGATGGACTCGGAGGCGATTCTCGACTCGGTCCGGAAGACCGGCCGGTGCGTCGTGGTCCACGAGGCCCCCAGAACCGGCGGCCTCGCGGCCGAAATCGTCGCCCGAATCAACGACGACGCGCTCTACTATCTGGAGGCCCCGGTCGAGCGCGTGACCGGCTACGACGTGCCCTTCCCGCTGTTCGCCCGCGAGGAGGCATATCGCCCCGACGCCGACCGAATCCGGCGGGGAATCGAGCGCGCGCTGTCGGCGTGAAAGCTATGAGACTCGGCGTCGTCTCCTCGACGAGGGATTCGAATGCAAGCATTCGTCATGAACGGAATCGGAGAGACGGGATTCGCCGAGAAGGATAGACCGGAACCGGGACCGAACGACGCGATACTGAAGCCGACGAAGGCGCTCATCTGCACGTCGGACGTTCACACGGTCCACGGTGCAATCGGCGAGCGCGAGAACCTGACGCTCGGCCACGAGGCGGTCGGCGTCGTGGACGAAGTCGGCTCGGAAGTCGAGGAGTTCGCCGAGGGCGACAGAGTCGTCGTCGGGGCCATCACGCCCGACTGGAAGTCGGAGGCGGCCCAAGACGGCCACCCCTCCCAGTCGGGCGGCGCGCTCGGCGGGTGGAAGTTCGCCAACGAGAAGGACGGCGTGTTCGCCGAGTACGCCCACGTCAACGACGCCGACGCGAATCTGGCCCACATCCCGGAGGGCGTCGAGGACGAGGAGGCGGTCTACGTCTGCGACATGCTCAGCACGGGGTTCGCCGCGGCCGAGAACGCCGAGATTCCGATGGGCGGGACGGTGGCCGTCTTCGCGCAGGGGCCGGTGGGCTTGATGGCGACCAGAGGCGCGGCGTTGCAGGGCGCGGGCCAAATCATCGCGGTCGAGAGCGTCCCGGAGCGCCAAGAGTTGGCCCGCGAGTACGGCGCTGACGAAATCGTGGACTTCTCGGAGGCGGACCCGGTCGAGGAGATTCTGGAACTGACCGCCGACGAGGGAGAACCGGCGGGCGTCGATGCGGCAATCGAGGCACTCGGCAGGGAGGAGACGCTGGCCGACTGCGTGGCCGTCACCCGGCCCGGCGGCACCATCTCGAACGTGGGCTACTACGGCGAGGGCGAGACGGTCGGCATCCCGCGAGAGGCGTGGGGCGTCGGCATGGCCGAGAAGGACATCGTGACCGACCTCTGTCCCGGCGGGCGCGTCCGCCTCCGGCGACTCCTGCGACTCATCGACGCCGGGCGCGTGGACCCGACGCCGATGACGACCCACGAATTCGACTTCGAGAACATCGACGAGGCCTTCGAGTTGATGGCGTCGAAAGAAGACGGCGTCATCAAACCGCTGGTAACGTTCTGAACCGGACGTTCCGAGGGGATTCCGGAGTCGCCCGTCGTCCCCTCGGACGGCGAACCGAACACGGTAAGATTCTTATCGGACGAGGAGAAATGCTAACGCAGAACGACCGCCGCCCGATGAGGCCGTTTCGGCTGAGGGCTTCAGCAGGAACCCGCGAGCGGAGCGCGCTCGCGGTTCATTCTGCTCTTTTGCCTTCGGGTCCGAGTCGCCCGCTACTATCTCTCGCGTCACGAGTCGAGTCCGGAGTCCGCGTTCCGGAGTTCGAACCGTAACTGTCCGTCCGCGCCCTCGGAGACCCAGAGGAGTCGGTCCACGACCGCCGTGAGCGCGTTCGTCGTCGCCTCGTCGTGCGCCGTGAAGTCGATGCCGAAGATTCCGAGTCCCGCACCGGCCTGCAGGCCCGTGGTTCGGTCGAGCAGGCGGCAGACGCGCTCGGTGGTCGCTCCGCGAATCATCGGCGTGAGCGACCGGACGACGAAGTGTCGGGGTCCGGTCGGCGGCACGACGGTCCCGGTCAGGTCCGAGAGGCCGACGACGACCCGTTCCAAGTCGTCCGCCGAGGGCACGTAGACGGTCGGCGTGTCGGCGTACGGCGCGGTGAGATACTGGTCCTCCGAGACGGTATCGACCACGGCGAGCGAAGGCGTTCCCTCGGACGGCTCGAACCCGGAGACGCGCTCGACAACCTGCTCGCGGCCCTCGGTAGTCGTCACGACGAGCGCGGTGTCGTCCCGGCCGACGGCGTGCGACAGAATCCGGAGGCAGAGCGCGTGCTCCGTCGGCTCGACGGTCCCCGCGACGAGCACCGTCGTGGATTGCGACACGGCGTCGACGGCCTCGGCAATCGAGTCGCCGTCGCCAGCGCGGCGGTTCAGGGGCATCGAGTGCCCTCCATGGTCCGCCTCAGTCTCGCGGTCGTAACTGATGGCCCGCGAGTCGGCGCTGTCTCCTCGCGGAAGTCCGTGCCCCAGTCGATAGAGTCGAGTTCGGTGGTCATGGTTGGTGAGTCCCGCCGGACGGTCGGCCTCGCGGCTAGCCGCCGGGCGGCGGCAGGGGTATCAGGCACGGCGCATCTCGGAGCAGTGCCATCGGAAGACGCCTGCACCGCGGCGACAGCCCGATGGGCGAACGGAGAAAGGACGGGACGAAATCCCTCGTACCTCGAAGTATCGAAGGGGCGTCGATATATAAGTTACGTCCGCGAAGCGGCGACAGCGCTCAGTACGCCTCGGCTTCGAGGTCTTCGAGGTGCTGGTCGAGTTCGGGGTACTCCTCGACCCTGACGAAGCCGTAGTCGCCGCCGCCGTAGAAGGTGTCGGGAATCTCGTTCTCGACCAGCATCAACTCGGGGTCGGCGTCCACGTGGTTGACCTTCTGTAGGGGGACGACGCGGGCCTCCTCGGTGCCGTCTAAGCAGACCACGGTGCGCTCGCGGAACAGTACCGCGTCGAACTCCAGCGCGTCGTACTCGTCTACCGTGAACACGGTCGGGCGGGACGGAGCCATGCCCGAGATTGCGACGACGAAGGTAATAAAATCCCGGTGAAGGAGCGAGAGTACGTCGCGGGGGAGCGTTGCAGACGATACCGATTCGGGACGCTACGCGCCGCCTCGCTTCCCGGTGTTCGACCGGGCGAGCATCCGGATTCCCTGCCAGATTGCGAGGCCGACGAGCGCGCCGACTAACACCGCTTGCGGGTCGAGTCCGGGGGCAGCGTTCGCGTGAAGCGGAAGGGTCATACGCCGCGGTACGACGCGCTCGTTCGTCAATATTTCTGTCTGCAGTCGCGGAGTCAATTTTTTACTCCTCTCGACGCAACGACCCGCTGGTGGGTGTCATGGACGAAGCCGCGTTAGTCCCGACAATCGTGTACGTCCTGCTCACGGCGTTCGTCGTCGCGTGGGCCGTCCGGGCGTTCCGGTGGCTCCGCGTCACCGAGACCACCGTCGCGCTGGCGGTCCTGCTGTTGGTCGTCGAGAGCGGCGTCGCCTACGAGGGCGTCAAGCGAGCGATGGAGTACTGATTCAGTCGGACCGCATTCGCAGGCGGTTCGAGAACCATCGGACGATTTTCCAGAGGCCCGCAATTGCGAGGAGGACGAGGAGGTACGCCGCAGGCGGCGTCCCCGGTGTTCGAAGCGGGAGGAGTTGCACGCGAGCGAAATCGGCGCGAAGTGCTGTCAACTTTTCCGTAAATCGCCTCGGGGTCAAGCCCCGAGGCTTTCGCGTGGACTCCCGTTCTATGCCTCACCCGAGGCAGGGGGAACGTACTCCCCGCTCACGTTCAGCGTCCCGCGATTCAAGCGCACATCTACGGGTGCGCCTCCGTCGTCTGCGTTTTGCCGACGACGGAGATACTGCAAACCGATGTTCTTCGCGGCGTTGTAGTCGGCGTGGTTCTCGTACCCGCACTGCTGACACTCGAACGACTCGCCTGACCGATTGTCGTCGTGGGTAAATCCACACGTCGAGCAACGCTTCGACGTGTTGCGCGGGTCAACCTGTACGACTTCGAGGCCGTGTTCTTCGGCCTTGTATTCGACGTACTCGGAGAGGCGTCGGAACGCCCAGACGTGTTGCCACGTCGCCTCGGGAATGTTCTCCCGAATATGGGTCAAATCCTCGAACACGATGTGCGAACAGTCGTTCTCGACGGCCTCCTCGATAAGTTCGTTCGCCACCGTGTGCAGGTGTATCTCGAACCGCCCGTACTCTTTCTGCCCGACTGACTCGATGTTTTCGTGGGCGTGGCGAGACCCACACTGCTGAAGCGAGCCACGACGTTTCTCGTACTCTCGTCGCCAGTGGTTGAACTCGTCTGCCGACCAGAATCGCCCCGTCGAAGCAACGGCGAGGTTGTTGACGCCCAAATCCACACCAAGGACTGTTCTGTGCTTGGACTCGGATTCAGACGGTTCCTCGTCTGCCTCGACTTTCCGCATCGAGGCGTGGAGGAACCAGTCACCGTCGCGGTACTGCAAGTGTGCCATCCGAAACTCGAAGTCCTGGTCGGAGACGTATTTGGTCGGCGGTGTCTCCGAGTCGTCGGGAAGGATGTACTCGCACTCAACGCGCCCGTCTACGGTCGAGAGGGAAACGTGGTCGCGGTGGAACGTCGCGCTCCGCTTGTCGTAGACCGCGCTATCGGCAGAAAAGTGCGGTTGTGACGTGTTCTCACCACGTTCGAGACGCGAGACTCCGCTTTTGACGGCCTCGACCGCCCTGCGAATCCCTTTCTGGACGAGATTCGCGGTAAGGTCGGTTTCGTCGCGGAGTCGGTCGTAGAGGGCGCGTTCGGCTTTGGCTTTCGAGGTGACGTGATAGCCGTCGTCGCCATGCCAACACCATTCGCTTGCGGTATTGGCGCAGTGTTTGAACTGCTCGACGGTCTCTCGAAGCGAATCGTCGGCTCCTTCGGGAGTGTCGAGTTTGATGACGGCGGTACGACGGTATTCCACTATATTTTCACATATACGGGTGGTGTTACTTACACGTTTGGGAGTCGGCTTTGCTATCGTAGCGGGGTTTGTGTCATCGAGTGTCGGCTTCCTCCCCGACCTCAAGGGTCGGGGCATCCGCCTCGTTCCGCCTGTGAAAAAGAGCGGTCAGTGGCCGGACCTCAGCGCAGGAAGCCCAACAGCTTGTAGTCGTGGTCCGGGGTGTAGCGCCGGAACAGCAGGCTGTTGGTCAGGACGCTCACGCTGGAGAACGCCATCGCGCCCGCAGCCAGCACGGGCTGGAGCAGGCCGAGGCTGGCCAGCGGAATCATCGCGGTGTTGTACCCCAGCGCCCAGAAGAGGTTCTGCTTGATCTTCGACAGCGTCCCCTCCGAGACGCGGATGGCCTTCAGCACGTCGGCGGGGTCGTCGCGCATCAGGGTCACGTCGGCGGCCTCGATGGCCACGTCGGTGCCCGAGCCGATTGCCGCGCCGACGTAGGCCGCGGCGAGGGCGGGCGCGTCGTTCACGCCGTCGCCGACCATCATGGCGTTGCGGCCCTCGCCCTGAATCGACTCGACCGCGTCGGCCTTGTCCTCGGGCAGGACCTCCGCCCGGACGTTGTCGGGGTCGATACCGACCTGCTCGGCGACGGCGCGGGCGGTGCGCTCGTTGTCGCCGGTAATCATCATGACCTCGGTTCCCCGGTCGCGGAGCGCCGAGACGGCCTGCTTGGCGCTCTCCTTGACGGTGTCGGCGTCGGCGACGACGCCCGCGAGTTGACCGTCGATTGCGACGAGCATCGCCGTCTTGCCCTCGCGTTCGAGGCGTTCCATCGGCTCCTCGGCGCGCGAGGCGTCGATTCCGTTGTCCTCCATCAGCTTGCGGTTGCCGACCAAGACCTCGCCGTGGGAGGTCGTGGCGCGGACGCCGTGGCCGGGGACGTTCTCGAAGCTCTCGGGGTCCTCGATATCGAGGTCGCGCTCTTGTGCGCCGTCAACGATGGCCTGCGCGAGGGGATGTTCGCTCCCCTTCTCGGCGCTCGCGGCCGCGGCGAGGACGACGTCTTCGTCGATTTCAGATTCGGAAGCGGGTGCTTCGACCGCGCCGCCGTCCGCGGCAGTTTGCTCCCCACCATCTGCCGCAGGGCCGAGCGCCACCACGTCGGTCAGGCGCATCTCGCCCTCGGTCAGAGTGCCGGTCTTGTCGAAGACCACGGTGTCCACGTCGCGGACGCGTTCGAGGATGTCGCCGCCCTTGAACAGGACGCCGTTCTGCGCGCCGATAGAGGTCCCGACCATCGTCGCGGCCGGGGTGGCCAGTCCCAGCGCGCAGGGACAGGCGATGAGGACCGCGGAGGCGAAGACGACGACCGCGAACTCGAAGACCGAGACGGTGCCGCCAGCGGCCGCGGGACCGCCTGCGACGAGGCCCCACAGCGGGAGCGACTGGACGAATCCGGCGAGCGCCTCGGGGAAGAGGAACCAGAGGGTGCCCCAAATCAGAGCGTTCGTGATGACCGCCGGGACGAAGTACGCCGAGATGCGGTCGGCGACCTGCTGAATCTCGGGCTGGCGGCTCTGGGCCTCCTTGACCAACTGGACGATTTGCTGGAGCGCAGTCTCCGCGCCGACCTTGGTGGCCTCGACGCGGAGGACGCCGTTCTCGTTGACGGTCGCGCCGACGACCTCGTCGCCGGGCGACTTCTCGACGGGGACCGACTCGCCGGTCACCATCGACTCGTCCACGGCGCTCTCGCCCTCTCGGACGACGCCGTCGGTCGGAATCTTCTCGCCGGGCCGGACCACCATCAGGTCGCCGACTTCAACGTCCTCGACGGGGATTTCCTCCTCGTCTCCGTCGCGGACGACCGTCGCGGTGTCGGCCTCCATTTCGAGGAGTTTCCGGAGCGCGTCGCTCGCTTGGCCCTTCGAGCGGGCTTCGAGGTAGTTGCCGAGCGTGATGAACACAAGGATGAGCGCCGCGGTGTCGAAGTAGAGACTCCCGGTGAACCCGAGCAGGACCGCCACGCTGTAGATGTAGGCGGTCGAGGAGCCGAGCGCAATCAGCACGTCCATGTTCGCGGTCCGGTTCTTGACGACCGCCTTGTATGAGTTCTCGTAGAACTCCTTGCCGAGGAAGTACTGAACCGGAGTCGCCAGCCCGAACATGACCCACCCGAGCGGGACGCCCAGCAAGGCCTCGCCGAGCAGGCCGTCGAACAGGTAGTGTTCGAGCATGAAGAAGATGAGCGGCGTGGACAGGACCGCGCCGAAGATGGTCAGATTTCGCTGGTGGCGAATCTCCTCCTGTCTGGCGGCGTCCCGGCGGTCGGCGCTGGACTGCTTGCCGTCTTCGCCCTCGCCGCCCTCCTCGCGGACCGGCGAGTAGCCAGCGCCCTCGATGGCCTCGTAGAGGGAGTCGCGGTCCACGTCGTTGGGGTTGTAGCGCACGACGCCCTCGTCGGTGGCGTAGTTGACCTCCGCGGAGACGACCCCCGGCAGGGCTTCGAGGGCGTCCTCGTTGGTCTCCGCGCAGTTCGAGCAGGTCATGTCCGCGATGCCGATAGAGACCTCCTCGGAGACGGGTTCGTAGCCCGACTCCTCGATGGCCTCGTAAATCTCGGCCAGCGTGACCTCGCCCGAGTCGTACTCGACGGTGCCCTCGTCGGTGGCGAAGTTGACGTTCACCTCCTCTATTCCGTCCAACTCGCTCAGGGCGTCTTCGACCGTCCCCGAGCAGTTGGCGCAACTCATGCCTCGTACGTCGAGGTGTGCGGTTCGCGCCATCGTTTGCTCCTTGATAGAAGGTACGGGACCCACGTTAAAGCGAGTTGTCCCTTACGAATACGGCGTAAATCCCGCCGATAGCTTTCTAGACTGTATCGAACGGGGTCACCATTTTTGTTTCCAAAGTAGGTGCGGGAGCGAAAATCGAGAGGGACTGGCACGAGGGACAGCTATAGATACTTGAAGAAAACATCTAGTCGTGTTTTGAAAAGATGCGTATGTCTCAGAAGCAGGAACAGACAGTCCTCACTCCGCCGCGTCGATGACCTCGTAGCCGACGTTCTGCTCGCGGAGCGCGTCGGTATGGGCGGTGAGTTCCGAGGAGACGGCCAGCAGAAGCACGTCGAGGCCCTTCGCGGCGGCCTCGCGGACCGCATCGACCGTCCCGAAGCGAATATCCGGGTCGAGTCCGGCGTCCCGCGCCGCGGCGAGGGCCTCGGTCCCGGCGACTGCCAGCAGGTCGTGAGAAGCGGCGCGGTCGGCGATTTCGGCCGATTCGACTGCCCTGCTCCCACCATCGCGGACCGGTGGAATCGAGACCACGGTCACGGCCCCTAAATCGTAGTCGAGGACGCCCGCGAAGTCGGTGACGCCCGCGTCGGCCCCCGCCGGGGCGTCCGTAACCGCAACTGCGGTTGTACTTCCGGACCGGCCGGGAGTCGCGCGGAGCGTTCCGTCCCGCATCGAGAGCGACACGGCGTCGCCCTCCGACACGTCGGCGGTGGCGATTGCGGTCTCGACCTCGACCTCGCCGATGACGTCGGTCGAGACGTGTTCGACGTAGGCGCGGAGTTCGTCGGTCCGGCCCATCAGCCAATCGACGCCCTCCTTGGTGACCTCGTACCGACCTCTGCCGTGTTTCGTGACGTACCCTTGGTCTACGAGGTCCTTGAGGTAGTCGCTGACCGCTTGGGACGTGACGCCGATGGCGTCGGCGATTTCGCGCTGACTGACCGCGGGTTGGCGCTCGGCTATCTCGGCCAGAATCTGGTACCGCGTCGCGTGTCGCTTGCTCCGAAGCACGTTCGCCCCGTCGTCGCCGTCCGGTCGCTCCGACATGCCCGGCGGTTCGGCACCCTACTGCAAGTATTTTTGCGTTACTCCCGGTGCAGTTTCGCTCTCGGGCCTCGGAGCCCTCGTTATTGAAATACTACTTGCTCTAATACAACCATAATTGTTTTATTCGTCGCCCGAAGTTGTATCCAGTGATGGCGAGGATAGCGCTTCCGAAGGACGCGAAGGCTGGCCCGACCAAATCGGAGGTCAGGGCGGTCCTGCTGGGCAAACTCGACCTGCGCGAGGACGACCACTTCGTAGAGGTCGGTTCCTGCACGGGTGCCGTCACTATCGAGGCGGCGCGCCGAGCCGGCCGGGTCACTGCCCTCGAACGAAAGGCGGACCGACTCGAAACCACCCGCGAGAACCTCTCGGCGAACGGTATCGAGGCGGGCGAGAACGATACTGTGACGCTACGCGAGGCCGAGGCACCCGAGGGCCTTCCCGACGACGCCGACGCCCTCTTTCTGGGCGGCAGTCGGAACTTCGAGGCGGTCCTCGACCACGCGGTCGAGACCGGCGTCGAGACGGTCGTGATGAACGTCTCGCGCCTCGAAGTCGCCGGGCGAGCGGTCGAGGCCTTCCGCGACCGGGACCTCCTCTCGGAGGTGGTTCAGGTCCAAGTCAGCCACGGCTACGAGTTGGTCGGCGCGACCAGTTTCGACTCCCAGAACCCGGTCTACACGGTGGTCGGCGGAGCGGAGGCCGAAGAAAGCGAGTCCGAGACCGAACCGGCGGACGCCGAGGAGGGCGCGCCATGACCCTCTACGGCGTCGGCCTCGGTCCCGGTGACGCCGACCTCGTGACGGTTCGTGGCAAGCGCGTCCTCGATTCCGCCGACGTGGTGTACTCGCCCGGCCGCCTCTCGCGGTCGGTGGCGACCGAGTACGTCCTCGAGTCCAAAATCGGCGACCTCGACTTCCCGATGACCCGCGACCCCGACGAACTCCGGAGCGCGTGGAAAGACGCCGCGGCCGAAATCGCTCCGCGGGCCGCGGACGGGGACGCTGCCTTCGTCACGCTCGGCGACCCCAACGTCTATTCTACCTTCGGCCACCTCCGGCGAACGATGGACGCCTTCCACCCCGAAGTAGACCTCGAAATCGTGCCCGGCGTGAGCGCGGTGACCGCGTTCGCCACCGCGCTGGGCGTCGAAATCGACGCCGGGGCGGGCCTCGCGCTGAAGGAGGCCTCCCGAGGTCGGTCCCCGACCGGGCCGGACCGGATGGTCCTGTTCAAAGTCACCGACGCGCCCGCGACCCACGAGGGCCTCGCGGAAGCGGGCTACGACGTGACCTACGGTCGCCGCCTCTACATGGAGCAGGGCGAGACGATTGTCACCAGCGACCCAGAAGAAATCGCCGAACGCGACTACTACACTCTCGCCTACGCCGAGAAGCGCGGCATCGAGAAGGACCGCGCGACCGCCGAGTTCGATAGGACAGCGGAAACGGAGGGGTCGGCGTGACGAACGGCGGCCACGGGTCCCGAGACGCCATGGAGGCCCCCCAAGACGCAATCGACGCCCAGAGTGACGCCCGCCAGCGGGACCGCGACCGGCGGGTCTACGAACACACCGCTGGCGACGTGCAGGAGGGCGTTCCCTTCATCGGAGCGGGACCGGGCGACCCCGGCCTGCTGACTGTGACCGGCAAGCAACTCGTGGAGGACGCCGACCTCGTGGTCCACGCCGGGTCGCTGGTCAACAGCGAACTCCTCGAAGCGTACTGCGACGACGCCGAACTGGTCAACTCGGTCGGCAAGGACCTCGAAGAACTCGTTCCCCTGATGCGGGACGCCTACGAGGAGGGCCGGAGCGTGGTCCGCCTCCACAGCGGCGACCCCGCGGTCTACGGCGCGGCGCTCGAACAGATGGACGCCTTGGAACACGAGGACGTGCCGACCTACCTCGTGCCGGGCGTGACCTCGGCGTTCGCCGCGAGCGCGACCCTTCGGACCCAACTCACGCTCAACGAGACCGCCAACCACGTCGCGTTCACCCGGCCGCAGGGCAAGACGTTGGACCCCGAGGACGACCACATCGGCGAGTTCGTGGGGATGGGCGACGTGACGACCTGCATCTACCTCGGCACCCACGCGGTCGGCGAGACGATGGACCGCCTGCTGGACGAGGGCCACGACCCCGACACCCCGGTCGCGGTGGTCTACCACGCCTCGTGGCCCGACGAGGAGGTCATCGAGGGCACCATCGAGACCATCGGCGAGAAGGTCGAGGCGGCCGGGTATCGGGCCTCCGCGATGGTCGTCGTCGGCGAGGCCACCACCGGGTCGGGTTACGAGCGGTCGTATCTGTACGGCGACTGGGCGAACGGCTCCGAGACAGAAGAGGGGTGTTCGGATGACTGAGACTGTCCGCCGAAGCGGGCGGGAAGACCTCGAAAGCCCCCGCCCGGTCGCGGTCGCTGGCCGACATATCTGCGCCTTCCCGCACCACGCGGCGCAGATAGGGGTCGGCCAGACGACCACGGTAAACGCGACCGGGCGGCCCCTTTCAGTCCACCCAGACAGTCGAACGTTCAGTCGAGCGCGTTCTCGATGGATGGACTCGCCGAGCGAAACCGAGTTGCAGTCGAAGATACTCGAACCATGAGTACGGACAACAACGATTCCAGTAGTAGCTGTAAAACACCCGATTCCGACGGCGAAGTAGCCGAGGAGATAGCCGTCGTCGCCTTCGAGCGCAAGATGGACACCGCCGAGGAGATAGTCGAGGGAATCGGCGACCGGTACGAGACCGTCGACGTGCTGGAGTACCACGGCGACGTGTTCGAGGAGTACTGGGGCGAGTACGACTGCTTCGTCGGCCTGATGGCCAGCGGTATCGCCATGCGAAAGACCGCCCACCTCCTCGACGACAAGTGGGACGACCCCGCCATCTGCGTCGTGGACGAGGAACTGACGTGGGCCATCCCCATCACGGGCGGCCACCACGGCGCGAATCAGGTCGCCGACGACTTGGCCTCGATGGGCGCTGTCCCGGCGATGACCACCGCCTCGGAGGCCGCCGACAAGCAGGGCGTCGAGAAGCAGGCCAAGGCCCTCGACGCCCACGTCGTCAACGGCGACTCGACGGTCGCCACCAACCTCGCGGTGCTGGACGACGAACTCGGCCCCGTAGAGCGCCTCGACGGTCCGAAGGCGGTCCTCGTCGGCGACGACGTGACGGTCCTCAAGCGCAACAAAGACGACGGAGAGGGCGTCGTCCTCGGGACCGGAAGCGTCTCCGGCGCGACGAGCGAGCAGTTCCTCGCGGCGTGGAAGCGCGCCCTCGAATCGACCGACTACGACCTCGACGACGTGGAGTTCGTCGCCACCGCGACCCGGAAGGAGGACGAGGAGGGACTCCTCGCCGCGGCCGACGAGTTAGACCTCGGCGTGGTCGCCTTCGAGAAAGAAACCCTCGAAGACTTCGAGGGACCCACCCCGTCGAAGTCCAAGGAACTCATCGGTTGGCCCGGCATCGCCGAGGCCTCGGCCATCGCCGGAGGGCGAAACCACGACCTCGTTGCCGAAAAAACGCGGTACGACGACGCCGTGACCGTGGCGGTGGGGCGATAGCATGAGTGAAGAAGTGGGCACCCTCTACGTCGTCGGCATCGGCCCCGGCCTGCCCCACGCGATGACCCAAGAGGCCAAAGACGTGATTCGGACCGCCGACTGCGTCATCGCCTCGAACCTCTATCAGGAGTTCCTGCGGAAGGACGGCACCCTCCCGCCGGAGTCCGAGACCGAGCAGGCAGCGGACGACGCCGCAATCGCCACCCGACACGACGGGACCGAGCAGGAGGTCGTTCGCTCCTCGATGGGTCGGCAGGTCGAACTCGCCCGCGAGGCGTTCGAGCGGGTCCGCGATGGCGAGGACGTGGCCCACGTCTCCGGCGGCGACCCGAACGTCTACGGCAAGTCGGACCTCGTGTTCACGATGGCCGAGGAGGAAGACGCGACCGACGTGCCCATCGAAATCGTGCCGGGCGTCACCGCGGCGCTCGGCGGCGCGGCCAACCTCGGCGCGCCCCTCAGCAACGACTTCTGCACGATTTCGCTCTCGGACAAGTGGCGGGGCTGGGACGAAATCGAGGAGAAACTGAGAGCCGCCGCAATCAGCGGGTTCGTCGTGGTCCTCTACAACTGCTGGCGCGACTACGAGCGAGCCATCGAGGTCCTCCGCGAGGAGCGAGCAGACCACGTGCCGGTCGGCATCTTCAACGACGCTGGCCGGGCCGAGGCGGGCCGGAACCTCGAAGACGAGACCCACACCATCACGACGCTCGGCGAGGCCACCGACCACGACGAGAAGGTCGGCGGGATGGGGACCTCCCTCCTCGTCGGCAACCACGAGACGAAGGTGTGGCGCAACGACGACCGAGAGTACCTCGTCACTCCTCGCGGCGGGCGTGACGTAGACGATTTCTGAATCAATCATGAGCACCGACGACACCGAACCGAGTGAATCGAAGTGCGGCGCATCGAGCAGTACGGACACAGAGGCGAGTGAATCGAGCGGGTCGAAGTGCGGCGCGACGAAAACCGAGACCGCCGAGTCGAAGTGCGGCGGGTCGAGTTCGACCGACGACAGCACGTCGAAATGCGGCGGTTCGAGCGACGAGGAGGAAGTCGGTTCGACAGTCGAGGACTTCGACGCCGACCCCGGCAGACTCGTGGCGGTCGGTCTCGGACCGGGCGAACCCGAGGGGATGACCAGTCGGGCGAAGACCGCCCTCGCAGCGGTCGAACACATCGTGGGCTACACGACCTACGTCGAACTCCTGCCCGACGACATCACCGAGAGCGCCGAGGACATCTACTCGACGCCGATGTGCGGCGAGGTCTCACGGACAGAGGAGGCCATCGACCGGGCGCTTTCGGGCAACGACGTGGCCATCATCGGGAGCGGCGACCCGAACGTCTACGCGCTGGCCGGTCTCGCGCTGGAGATTCTCGAATCCAAGGGCGGGACGGCCTCGATGGTCGATTTCGAGGTCGTTCCCGGCGTCCCGGCGGCCCAGTCCTGCGCGGCCAGAGTCGGCGCGCCCCTCGTGAACGACACCGTGAGCATCAGCCTCTCGGACCACCTCACCGACATGCCGACCATCGAGTCGCGGCTTCACGCCACCGCCAAGGAGGGGTTCACCATCGCCATCTACAACCCGTGGAGTCGCAAGCGCCGGGAGAACTTCGAGAAGTGCTGTGAGATTCTGCTGGAACACCGAGACGAGGACACCCCGGTCGGCGTGGTCCACGCCGCGGGACGCGACGACGAGGAGGTCGAGATAGTGACGCTCGGCGACCTCCCGGACCTCGGCGAGACCGACCTGATAGACATGACGACCACGCTCCTCGTGGGCAACGACGAGACCTACGTCTGGGACGACCGGATGGTCACCCCGCGGGGCTACGAGACGAAGTACGACTACTGAGAGATGTACCGAGTAGCTATCGACACCGACGCCTGCGACGGCATCTTCGCCTGCCTGACACGAGACGGCCGATTCGCGGAGGCCGAGGACGGCCTCGCAACTATCGAAGCGGACGCGGGGAACGTCCGGCGCGAGGAGGGACGAGTCGTCGCGGAGTTCGACGACGACCGGCGGGCAGACGCCGAACAAGCCGCCGCTGCCTGCCCGCCGAACGCAATCAGCGTGGAGGAGGTAAGCGATGAGTGACGCCGCAGTCGGCGAGAGCGCGCCCGACGACATGCTGGCGGGCCACCCCGAACTGGCCTACTTCTGGGGCCGGGTCGCGGGCGACGGCGACGTGACTCGGGACGGGATTCGAGTCGTCACGGGCGACGAAACCGCCGCCGAGCGATTAGCCGCGATTGCGGGGGCCGAGCAGGTCGAGCATCGAATCGCCGAACGAGAGTACGGCCACGACACCGCCATCACCCGGACAGAAGACGAGTACACCGTGCAGGTCATCGGTTCGACGCTGGCCGAGCGAGCGAGTGCCGCGCTCGGTCTGCCCATCGAGGACCAACCCGGCGGCTACCGGTTCGACGCCTTCGCCGACCACGACCGCCAACTGATTCGGGGCCTCCTCGAAGGCTGTGGCACCATCTGCTTCAAGAGTTCGACCGGGGCGGTCGGCATCTCGTTCGCCCACGCGGACCGGACCCTCGTGGAGACGATTCGGGGTCTCGTAGAGAAGGCCGAGGTCGAGGCACCGACAGGCGAGGTCGCAGAAGCGTCCTCGGGCCGGTGCTGGTTCGGCGTCGAGGACGACGCCGCGGGCCGGTTCGGCGAGTGGCTGTATCGGGACACCGACGAGTCGGGGCTGTTCGCGCCGAATCGGCGGCGGAAGCTCCGGCGGAGTCTGAAGCAGGCGGGACAGACGGATGAGTAGAACCGCCGACCCCGCGACCGGATTCGAGGACGAGGCCGTCCTGCTGGTCGGTCACGGCTCCCGGCGCGAGAAGTCGAACGAGCAGGTCCGGGAGCTGGCGGCCGCGCTGGAGGAGCGAGTCGGCGTGCCGGTGGACGCCGGGTTCCTCGAACTCGCCGAACCGTCGATACCCGACGCGATAGACGCGCTCGCGCCGTCGGTCGAGCAGATTTCGGTCGTCCAGTTGTCGCTGTTCGCCGCGAGCCACGTCAAGAACGACGTGCCGCTGGCGGTGAACCGGGCGCGGCGCGACCACTCCGAAGTCGAGTTCAGCGTCGGGTCCCACCTCGGGGTCCACCCGGCGATTATCGACCTGCTGGACGACCGGGCCGCCGCGGTGGAGGCGGAACTCGGTGTGGACCGCGCCGAGGACGACGTGGCAGTCGCGCTCTGCGCTCGGGGGTCGAGCGACCCCGACGCCAACGCCGACGTTCACAAACTGGCCCGCTTGCTCTACGAGGGCCGGGAGTTCTCGTCGGTCGAAGCGACCTTCGTCGGCGTCACGGAACCGACGCTCGACGACACGCTCCACGGAATCGCCAAACAGCGGCCCGACGCCGTGGTCGCCTTGCCGTACATGCTCGGCGACGGGGTGTTGACCCGGCGGGTCCGCGACCGGACCGCCGAGTTCGCCGACGAGTACCCCTACGTCGACGGGGCGGCGGGCGACCCGCTCGGAACCGATTCGCGCCTGCTCGACGTGCTGGCCGACCGGTGGCAGGAGGCCCGGACCGGCAGCGTCGAGATGTCCTGCGACACCTGCAAGTACAAGGTCGAACTCGACGGCTACGAGGAGGACCAAGGGGGCGCTCGGGCGATGCTCCGGGCGCTGACCCATCAGGAGGCCCACGCCGACCGGGAGGACGTGGACGACGACCCCCACGTCCACGACGCGCCGGAGAAACACGTCGCGGTCTGCACCAACCAGACCTGCGCCGCCGAGGGGTCCGCGGCCGTGCTGGAGCGCCTCCGCCAGGAGGTCCGGGACTCCGACGAGGCCGACGCCCGAATCACTCGCTCGTCGTGCCTCGGGCGCTGTGGCGACGGCCCGATGGTCGCCGTCTACCCCGACGGCGTCTGGTACGGCGGCGTCGGCGACGACGACGCCGAGCGAATCGTCTCGTCCCACCTCGACAGGGACCGCATCGTGAGCGACATCGTAGACCAAACACTCTGAAATTCGAAACCATGAGCTGTTACGAAATCGAAGCACTGCGACTCGGACTGATGAACGTACTGGGAACCGAAGACGACGCGGCGCGACGGCACGCCGAGAAGGAGTTGGAGGGCCACCTCGACGGCCCGGTCGGCGCGCTGGCCGAGGCCGAGACCCTCTCGGAAATCGAGCGCCACCTCGACGCCGCGCTGGTGGACTTGGAGGAGGAAATCGCTCGGACCGACGACGACGCGCCCGAGTACGACTACCTCCGGGGTCGCCTCGTCGCGGTCCGGGACGCCGAGCGGGCGGTCCAGCGAGTGACCGCGCAGGGCGAGAGCGTCTTGGGGGATCTGAGCGAGGCCCACGACGTGCTCCACGAGGCGTTCCCGGTCGAGGACGAATGAGTCTCGAAGGAAGCGTCTCGGTCCAGCTCGGCGACTGCTCGCCGCGGGGCAGTCGCCAGCAGTGGCGACGGTCGAGCGTGACCGCGCTCGGCGGCGGCGAGGCCGAGGCGGAGACGGCCGATTTCGCGGTCGGCACCGCCGACGGAACGGTCCTCGCGCTGGATTCCGACGGGACCGAACGATGGCGAACGCCGGGCGAGGAGATGGCGGTCGCGCTCGCCGAAGACGATACCTCGCTCGCGGTCGGTACGCGGGGCGACCGCGGCCGGGTCCGACTGCTCGATTCGTCGGGTGACGAGCGGTGGGCCTACGACACCGCCAGCGACCTCGGCGGTCCCGCGAAGGACACCCTGTTCTGGTACCCCTTCGTGGTCGATGCCCTCGCGGGCGAGGACCGCATCTACGCCGCGGCAAGGCGGTACGAGCGCGACAGCGACCGACCCGACGGCGACCAGCGAGTCTGGCGGAGCGCGGTGTACGCCTTCGACCCGGACGGTGAGGTCCGCTGGCGGTACGAGACCGACGCCTCACCCATCGCGCTCTCTCTCGAAGATGGTCGTCTCGCGGTCGCCTACAACCGATGCGGCGGCGACCACGACCGCGGACTGGTGGTGCTGGACGCCGAGTCCGGTACCCCGGTCGCGGACTGGGACCCCGGCACGGCGGGCGAGCGCCGGGTCGGCGACGTGTCGCTGGCGGGCGGCGACCTCGCGGCGGCGAGTCACGGCGACTACCGGGGGTATCTGCTCGGCGAGGTCGATGCCGACGGCGGCGCGGAGCGGTGGGCGACCGACCTCGGCGTCGAGCGCGCCGTCGGCGACGAGACGCTGTACGCCTACCCGAACCACGTCCTCCTCGCGGGCGACGCCGCGGTGTTCGTGACCGGCAACACCTTCCCCGAGGAGGGCCGCGAGGCCGAGGGTCGCCACCCGAACGAGCACACCATCGCGGCGTTCTCGCGGGAGGAGGGCGAGCGTCTGTGGTCGGCCTCGGTCGGCGGGTTCGCTTGCGAGGTTGTCTCCTCGGGCGAGCGCATCGCGGTCCCCTGCGCTCAGCACTTCCGGGACCGGGACGCGGAAGCGCACGGTTTGCGGGTGTTCGACGCTCGGGAAGGGTTGGTTCGGGAGATTGGGGCCGAGGGGGTTGTCTCCTCGGCGGCGCTGTCGGATGGCCGGGTGGCGTTCGTGGAGGAACCGGTGGAGTACCACGACGAGGGCGAAGTTCGGGGGGAGTATCGGGTTCGCGTGGAGCAGATTTGAGGTGTCAGCAGGAAGGTTTCGGTTTTTCAGTCGCTCGAAACGTATCGAAGCACGTAGTCGTCATTGCTCAAGTCGTCATTGCTCAAACCGCCAAGGATGCGCTCGGTGGAGCAAGTGTGGTTCCTTGGTGGACTGAAAGGGCGAGTGCGGTTCGCGTTCATTTCAGTCGTCTCAGCGGGCCACTATTCGAGGGGCGAGCGAAGCGAGGCCCGAGAATATCCCGCTGAGCGACCGCGAACCGCGCGAGGGCTTTCGAGGCCTTCGCGCTGTCGCTACGACTCATCGGAACAGTACCGATTTTCCAACGCCGAATCTTTCGGCCAATCCACAACCCCGAACGTGCCCACACAGAATTACCCGCGAGGAGTCGGCGACCATCGCGTCAGGACCGGTGGGAGCGTGAGGACTGCGGCGCAAACGTCAACTGTCTCTCGCAGTTCCGCAAAAACGAATGTAACTAACTCCTATCACTCAAAGGAATTCAAAATATTTCTAAAACAAATGATTACAATTCCCTAAACTACACCCCGACGACCATCGAGGCCGCGAACCAGACCACCACGACCGAGGCCCCGATTTCGAAGGCGGCGTAGGCGCGGGTGCCCCGGCCGCGGGCGAACGTCACCAGCGACCCGACGCCGCCGCCGACCGCGGCGAGCGTCACCGTGAGCGCGGCGGTGTAGGCCGCGACGGCACCGACCGCGCCCTCCGCACCGGCGGTCGGGACCACCGCCGAGACGAACGCGAGCATGCTCACCGGCGGCGAGGCCGCGAACAGCGACCCGACGACGCCCGTCCGGAGGTAGTCGGCGCGGGTCTCGTGGGGATGGGTGTGGAGGTAGCTTTGGGCCGTGGCCAGCAGCCGACCGCCCAAGCCAGCGTCCGCGCCGCGCGTCGCGTCCTCGGTGCCGACCGGCAGACCGCGGAGTCGCCGGACGCCGGTCGTCCCGAGGAGGACCGCGACGACGCCGAGGACCAGTCCGGCGAGCGTCGAACCGGCCTCGCCGATGACCTCCGGCGCGGCGCTGGCGCTGGCCCCGAGCGCGGAGAGGACCGCGACCCACGCCACGACGACCAGCGCGTGGCCGACGGCGAAACTCGCGCCGACGAAGGCGGCGTGCGCTCTGCTGTCGGTCTCGCCGGTGAGCGCCGAGATGCCCGCGGCGTGGTCCGGTTCGAAGCCGTGGGTCACGCCGAGGACGAGCGCCGCGCCGAGGACGCCGAGGTCCGCCAGCGGAATCATCGCGCGTCACCTCCGGCGGTTGAGGCCGCATCCGAACGAACGTCCGTCCCCGCTCGCTCGATTGCTCCGGCGACTCGCTCGGCCGACAGCGACGAGAGGGGAACGCGCTCGCCGTCGGTCTCGTCGGCCACGAGGTCCGCGAGACCCGCCGAATCGCCGTCTCCGGCGTCCACGACCACGACGTGGGAACCCCGCTCGGCGAGGCCGCGGGCCGCCCGGCGTGTCTCCTCGGTCGGACTGCCATCGGCGACGTTGGCCCGCCCGTCGGTGACGACCACGACGACGCTGGCGTCCGGGTCAGCGCGCGCTATCACCTCGCCAGCGGTCCGGAGACCGGCGGGCAGGGGCGTCCGGTCGCCGACCGGCAGGTCCTTGAGGTGGCGGGCCGCGAGGTCGGTGCTGTCGGTCGGCGGGAGCAGGACCTCGGCGTCCTCGCCAGCGAACGCGACGAACGCCACTTCGTCGCGGCGCTCGTAGGCGTCCCGCAACAGTTCCAGCACGACGCCCTTGGCGGTCCGCATCGCCGAGCGCATCGAGACGCTGGCGTCCACCGCGAACACGACCAGCGACGACTGCTCGCGCTCTCGGACCGCGGTCCGGAGGTCCCGCTCGGCCACCGCGTCCGCGCCGCGACTCGCCGCCGCTCGGACCGACGCCGCGGCGTCCACGGACTCCCCCGACTCCGTTCGCTCGGTCCGGACGCGAGCGCCGCGGCCCGACGGACTGGGGGTCGCCGCGGCCCGGGTCCCGTCCGCCGCGCCGGAAGCTACCCCTGACGAGTCACCGTCGGCCTCGACGCCCTCGATTTCGTGGCGCTCGGCCTCGCCGACGCCGGGCCGAGACTGGCCGGGAACCAGCGGCGCGGCGGACTCGGCATCGTCTGATTCAGGGTCGTCCGATTTCCCGGACTCTCCCGTACCCGATTCGGATTCCGCGGACGACTGACCCCCGGAGCGACCGCCTCGCGCGGGGTCGTCGTCCGGAGCGGGAGAATCGTCGTCCGAACCGCGGGACTCACCCTCGGGTTCGCCCTCCGCCGAATCGTCGGCGTCTCCGTCAGATTCGTCGGAGTCACCGTCGAAGTGGTCGTCCAGCACCTCGTCGGGGTCGGGTGCGTCATCGAAGGGGCGACTCTTGAGGCGGTGGGGAAGCGCGAGTTCGGCGGCCTCTCGAACGTCGGACTCGATTACCTTTCCCCGGCCGTCGAGCGCCGCGAAAGTCCGGCCAGCGCGGGCGACGGCGATGTCGGCGCGGTGGCCCTCGACGCCCGCGTCCCGGCAGAGTTCCGCGATGCTCTCCTTGAACTCGTCGGGGAGGGTCACGTCGCCGAGGCCCTCGCGGGCACCCACTATTCGGTCCCGGACCGCCGCAGTCTCGTCGGCGAACTCCTCTCGGAGGTCCGCGCCGTCTTCGAGCGCCCGGTCGAGGACCGTCACGCGGTCCTCGATTTCCTCGCACCCGGTGACGCTGGCTTGGAGGGCGAACCGGTCCCGGAGTTGGGGCCGGAGGTCGCCCTCCTCGGGGTTCATCGTCCCGACGAGGGTGAACTCGGCGGGGTGGGAGACGCTCACGCCGTCGCGCTCGACCCGGTTGACGCCGCTGGCGGCCGCGTCGAGGAGCACGTCCACGAGGTGGTCGTCGAGCAGGTTCGCCTCGTCTACGTAGAGGATACCCCGGTTGGCGCGGGCCAACAGGCCGGGGTCGAACTCGGCGTCGCCGTCGAGCGCCCCCTCGACAGAGAGCGTGCCGACCACTCGCTCGCGGGTCGCCCCGAGGGGGAGCGTGACGAGCGGGACCGGCCGAGTCTCGACCGGCGGGTCGGTTCGCGTCCGGCACTCCTCGCAC
This sequence comes from Halorussus ruber, assembly GCF_004765785.1. Lineage (GTDB taxonomy): Archaea > Halobacteriota > Halobacteria > Halobacteriales > Haladaptataceae > Halorussus > Halorussus ruber. The sequence goes on from NZ_SBIT01000006.1 coordinate 76,786, forward strand.
TGCGATTCGGAGTCGCCCGGCGGACAGCCGAAGGGACAGTCCGCGACCGCTCGCTGGTCGGGCAGGAGGTCGGCCAGCGCCCGGACCGCACTCGATTTGGCGGTCCCCTTCTCGCCCCGGACCAGCAGGCCGTCGAGACCGTCGTTCGCGGCGACCGCCAGCAACGCCCGTTTCAGGCGCTCCTGCCCGACGACCGCCGGGAAGGGGACGGTCGAAGCTTTTTTAGAGCCACGTAGTTCAACCATACTTGTACTACTACAATGGAGGTTTAACAACGTTATGCCAACGATTGCACTCTACACCGCGACCGAGAACGAGTTGGGCGGCATACAGCGGGCCGCCGAGAGGTTGGACAGCATCGACCTCGTCGTCCGGTCGGAGAGCGACTTGGACGACGGGACCGACGTGGACGACTTCGTGGACGAAATCGAGGAGACCGACGCGACTGCGGCGGTCTTCTGGCTTCACGGTGCGGAGGACAGCATGCCGGGCTACGACCACGCCGTCTCCCGACTCCGGGAGGCGGGCGTCCCTCTCGTCGTCAAATCGACCGGTGACGCTTTCGCCTTCGAGGACACCAGCGTCGCCGACGCCGACCGGGACCGAGCCTACGAGTATCTGGAGAAGGGCGGCGCGGTCAACGTCGCCAACCTCTGTCGGCTCCTCGCCGACGAGTACGCCAGCAGTCGGGAAGCAGACGAGGCGACCGATTTCGACCCCGAGGCCCCAGTAACCCTGCCCACGGAAGGCGTCTATCACCCCGACTACCCCGGTGCGGAGTACGCCGACCTCCGAGAAGAAGTGGACGACGAGAAGCCGACCATCGGCGTTTGGTTCTACGAGTCACACTGGACCCACGAGAACACTCGGTACGTGGACGCCATCGTTCGAGAAATCGAGTCCGAGGAGGCGAACGCCCTCCCCGTCTTCTGCAATCCGGCGACCGACTCGGACGAACGGGAGGACGCCGAGTGGGTCGTTGACGAGTGGTTCACAGACGAGAAAGACGAGCCAATCGTCGATGCCGTCCTCTCGTCGTTCATGTTCTCGCTGTCGATGGACGAGCGCGGCCGGAGCGCCAGCGACGAGGGCCAAGGGGCCGAAGAAGTCTTCCTCGACAGACTCGGCGTACCGGTCATCCAGACCGTCACTACGATGCGCTCGCGCTCTCGCTACGCCGACAGCGACACCGGCGTCATGGGCTTCGAACTCGCGCTGTCGGTCGCTCTGCCGGAGTTCGACGGCAACGTCATCACCCACCCGATTTCGGGCAAGGAGCGCACCGACGACGAGGCCGGAATCGGGAGCGCGCCGAAACAGCACTTCCCCATCGAGGACCGGGTGAGCCACGCCGTCAGTCTCGCGGTCAACTGGGCCGAACTCCGCTACACGCCGAACGACGAGAAGCAGATTGCGGTGGTCCTCCACAACTACCCGCCGAGCGACGACGGAATCGGCACCGCGTTCGGCCTCGACAGCCCCGAGAGTACGGTCAACCTGCTGGACGAACTCGGCAAGCGGGGTTACGATTTGGGCGGAAAGACGCCGGAGAGCGGGCAGGCCCTCGTGGAGAAGTTGACCGCGCAACTCACGCTGGACGACCGGTGGGTCGCGCCGGACGACGTTCGGGACCTGAGCGTTGACGTGGTGGAATCCGACCGATACCGCGACTGGTTCGGCGAGAAGGACGACCGATTCCGCGAGAACGTGGTCGAGGAGTGGGGCGACCCGCCGGAGCGACCCTTCGCCATCCCCGGCGTCGAGTTCGGCAACGTGTTGGTGACGGTTCAGCCACCCCGCGGATTCGGGATGGACCCCTCGAAAGTCTATCACGACTCGGACCTCCAACCGCCCCACGACTACGTGGCGTTCTACTCGTGGCTCCGCCGGGAGTTCGCTGCCGACGCGGTGGTCCATCTGGGCACCCACGGCAGCCTGGAGTGGTTGCCGGGCAAGACGGTCGGCCTGGACGGCGAGAGCGCGCCCGACCAGTTAATCGAGGACATCCCGAACGTCTACCCCTACATCGTGAACAATCCGGGCGAGGGAACGCAGGCCAAGCGCCGGTCCTACGCCGCCATCGTGGACTACCTCACGCCGGTCATGTCCAACGCGGGCACCTACGACGAAATCGGCGAGTTGGAGGAGCTGGCCCGGCAGTACCGCGAGGCCGGGATGGAGGACGCCCGGGCCGACGACGGCGAGAAGCTGGCCGACGAGATTCGCTCTCTCGTAGACGAATTGGACCTCGCAGTCGAGTTGGGAATCGAAGGCGAAATAGACGAGAAGGCAGACGTGAGGGGACCGGAGGAGGCCGGAACCACCCTCGCCGAGGGCGAGGTCTCGGGCGATTCGGTGGCAATCGACGAACTGGTCGAACGAGTCCACGAGTACGTCACCGACGTGAAGACGACCCAGATTCGGTTGGGTCTGCACACGATGGGCGAACCGCCGGAAGGCGACCGACTCACCGAGTATTTGGTCGCGCTCACTCGCCTCGAAAATCCGGGCGTGCCGAGCCTCCGGGAGAGCGTGGCGGGCGTGCTGGGCGTCGATTACGAGGCGATGTTGAACTCCCCGGGCGAGTACGACGAGGACCTCGGGATGACATACGCCGAGGCCGCAGACGAGGTCTACGACCAGAGCCTCGAACTGGTCGCCCATCTCGCGGAGAACGACTTCGACGCCGAGGAGATTAACTGGAACCTCCTCGTCGTGGACATCGACCTCCTCGGCGACGGCCGGGCCGAGAGCGGGGCGCACGACGATTTGCGCGAGGTGCTTCGGTTCGTCTGCGAGGAGGCCGCGCCCCGAGTCGAGGGTGCCGAGGACGAGATTCCCCGGACTGCTGAAGCCCTTTCCGGCGAGTACGTCCCGCCGGGCGGGAGCGGTGCGCCGACACGCGGCGGGGTGGACCTGCTTCCGACCGGGCGGAACTTCTACACCCTCGACCCCCGGAAGGTGCCCGCCAAGTCGGCGTGGCGCGTGGGGCGGGAGGTCGCGGACGGCGTGGCGGAACGCCACCGAGACGAGGAGGGCGAGTATCCCGAGGAAATCGGCGTCGTGGCGTGGGGGACGCCGACGGTCCGGACCCGCGGCGAGACCATCGCGCAGGTGCTGGCTCTGATGGGCGTCGAACCCGAGTGGACCGACGCCGGGCGGATAGACGACGTGAACCCGATTCCGCTGGACGAACTGGGTCGGCCGCGAATCGACGTGACGACCCGCGTCTCCGGACTCTTCCGCGACGCCTTCCCGCAGGCCGCCGGGGTCGTCCACGACGCGGTGGACGCCGTGGTCGAGTTGGACGAACCCCACGAGATGAACTACGTCAAGAAGCACGTCGAGGAGGACGCTGCGGAGTTGGAAGCCGAAGGGGCGGAGAACCCCGAGAAGACGGCCAAGCACCGCGTTTTCACTACCCGGCCCGGCGGCTACGGCGCGGGGACGAACAAGACTGTGGACGAGGGCAACTGGGACGACAGGGCCGACCTCGCGGCGGTCTACAAGCAGTGGGGCGGCTACGCGCTGGGTTCGAGAGGCGAGGTCTCGGACGCTCACGACGCCTTCGAGCGCCGACTGGGCAACGTCGAGGCCACCGTGAAAATCGAGGACACGTCCGAGCAGGACGAGTTCGACTCCTCGGACTGGTACGCCTTCCACGGCGGGTTCATCACGGCAGTCGCAGAGACTGCGGGCGAGGAGCCAGCGTCCTACGTCGGCGACTCCAGCGACCCCGACGACGTGGACGTGTACACCAACGAGGAGAAGGTTCGGAAGGCGATGCGCGCCAGAGTCCTCAACCCCGAGTGGCTCGACAGCATGGAGGACCACGGCTACAAGGGCGCTGGCGACCTCTCGACCACGGTGGACGTGGCGCTCGGGTGGGACGCGACCACCGGCGTCGTGAGCGACGCGCTCTGGGCGGACGTGGCCGAGAAGTACGCCTTCGACGACGAGAGGCAGGCGTGGCTCCGAGACGTGAACCCGTGGGCGCTCGACAGCATCACCGACACCCTGCTCGAAGCCATCGACCGGGACCTCTGGGACGCCGACGACGAGACCGAGGACCGGCTCAGGGACCTCAATCTCGACGTCGAGGGCGACTTGGAGGAGCGCGCCAGCGAGGCGGTCCCCGCGGAGGTGACGGGCGATGACGACTGAGGGGAGCGAGACCGACGAAGCGGAGGATTTCGAGGAGTACGCCGACCTCGGTGCGACCACCTCGAACGCGATGGAAATCGCCGAGACGAGCATGGACCGGGTGCGCGAGTTGGTGCCGGACGAGACGCTGGCCGACCGCCTGCGCCAGAAGTCGGTCCACGCGACCGGCGACCCCGAGTTCCAGCACCTGATGCGGTTCACCGGCGAATCGGACGGCGAGGCCCTCGACGAGAGCGAACCCGTCAGGGCCGGGGCGCGGGCGGTCCTCGGCCGGAAGCCAATCGTGACCGACATCACGATGGTCAAGGAGGGAATCACCGGCCGAGGCCACGACTCCGAGGTCCGGAAGGCCATCGGCAACGGCGCGGAGTTGGCGGCCGAGACCGGGATGACCCGGACCGCCGCATCGGTCCTCGAACTCGACAAGCGAGGCGTCTACGACGGCGCGATAGCGGTCGTGGGCAACGCGCCGACCGCGGCGCTGGCGCTGGCCGACTGCATCGAGGACGGCACCCGGCCCGCGGTCGTCGTCGCCACCCCGGTCGGGTTCGTGAGGGCCGCCGAGAGTCGCCAGCGACTGCGAGAGGTCGCAGAAGTCCACGGCGTGCCGGTCGTGACCAACGTCGGTCGGCGCGGCGGAAGCGGCCTCGCGGCCGGACTGACGAACGAGTTGATTCACGTCGCCAGCGACGTGCGTGACGGTGAGGTAGAGCTGTGACCGACGACTACGACCTCGACGCGGGACCCGACCCGGCGGACTTCGCGGCGGCAGAGCCCGAGTCCGAAATCGCCGAGGAGGACCCGGTCCACGCGGTCGGCATCGGCCCCGGAAACCTCGACTACCTGACGCCCCGCGGCGAGCGAGCGATTCGGGAGGCCGACGTGGTGGTCGGCTTCGAGACGGTCGCGGAGTTCGTCGCCGACCGAACCGACGCCGACCTGCTGACCTGCGGCTATGCGGACGAGGCCGAGGCGCTGGCGGAGTTCGGCGAGCGCGTCGCGTCGGGCGAGTCCGGGACCGCGGTGCTGATGGGCGACCCGAACCACTCCGGCTACCAGTTCGTCGGCAAGGTCGAGCAGGCTACAGAACGCCCAGTTCGGGTGATTCCGGGCATCTCGTCGCTCCAGGTGGCCGCCGGTAGGGCGCGGACGCCGATGGAGGACTCGGCGTTCGTGACCCTCCACAAGAGCGGTGACCTCGCGCCGGACCTCGACCGCCTCCGGGACGCAGTCGGCGACCGACACCTGCTGGTCCTGCCCCGGCCCTACGACTCGATGCCAGGCGACGTTGCCGCGGAACTCCTCGACGCCGGGGCCGACCCGTCGCTGACGGCGCTGGTGTGCGAGCGCCTGACCCACGACGACGAGGAGATAACTCGGACGACGCTCGGCGAGTTAGCGGAGCGTGCAGGCGGGACCGCACCGGAGGACACGCCGTTCTCGGACCTCTCGGTGCTGGTCGTGCGGGCGGAGTGAGAGCGTCCGTTTGCTCGTTTTTTGCCCCGCGAAATAATTCTCGACAATCCCGAAAGACAGGGATAGTGGGTTAAAGGAAACACATGTATTTCTCGAAGCGTCGGAGGAGCGGCGTTCGGCGTCCGAAGAATCAGAGCGCGCCGCGGCCGTCGGTCGCCACCGGACGCCGGGCCTGCGCGAGCGAGGCCGCAAAGGAGACGGTGGCGTCCTCGACGGCGAGGACGCGCTGTTTCTCGACCTCGGCGCGGATGGCGCGGGTAATTCGGGGATGGGCACCCAGCGGGTCGGCGTACTCGATACCGCCGCGGTCGAGTTCGAGTTTCGCCGGAATCCGGTCGTCGGTGGCCTCGGTCCGGTAGGCGAACAGCGGGACGGCGACCGCCCGGTCGTTCGAGACGTTGTAACGGGCGCACTCGACGGCGGGGTTCTGGACGAGGTAACTGGTGACGACCTCGCCGTAGTCGGTCTGGTCGCGGATGCGGGCGGCGTGATATTCGGCAGTCTGGCGCTGGTAGGGGAGCGAACTACTCCCGAAGGCGACGAGGACGACGGTGGTCGCCGACGAGGCCGGGACGCGGGCGGTCGCTCGCTCGACTAGCACCCCGGTCGCGGCCGAACTCCGGCCGACGGGTTCACAGTAGCGCACGTCGCCCGAGACGAACGAGAGCGCGGCGGGCACGTCGTCTGTGGTCTCGTGGGTGTGGGCCGCCCGCATCGGAACCACGTAGGTGGCGTCCGCCGAAACCGACTCGAAGGTCTCGCGCAGGTCCGCGACGGGGTCCGCCCCGTAGAAGGCGGTGCGGACCGATTCGGCGACGCCTCGGTCTCGGAGGCGGTTGGCGTGCGTTCGGAGAACGTCGCGTGCGTCCGGGGTGTCCGTGCCGACGAGTACGAGTGCTTCCTCTGTCATTGGTTGACCTCGCGCCGCCCAATCAAGTTGAGTTTAATTACTCCAATTGGGCTTGATTCTACCAAGAAGGGAGTCCCCCAAATATGTTTTGGCAACGGGTCGGGGCGGTCGCGGAAGCGTCGCTCCGCAGAAACGCCTCTCCGCAAAAAACGTCGCTCCGCGTGAATTCGCCGCGCACAGAACTGCGCGCGGCGAACTACCGACGCCGGTAGGTCACCTGTCCAGCCACTCGCTCGTCTCGCTCCGGACGCCCACCACGTCGCCGACGACCGTGACCGCGGGCGGTTCGATACCGGCCTCTTCCTTCGCGTCCTCGATGGTGGCCAGCGTGGCCGAGACCGTCCGCTCGTCGCCCCACGTCGCCTTCTGGACCATCGCAACCGGGGTCTCGGCCGGGACGCCGTGTTCCCGGAGCGCGGCGACGTTGTTCGAGAGCCGTCGGACGCCCATCAGGACGACGAGGGTCCCGCCGCTGACCACGGTGTCGGCCAGCGCGTCCCAGTCGAGCGCGCTCTCGTCTTTGTCGGGAGTCTCGTGACCCGTGATGACGGTGACGCTCGACGCGCAGTCGCGGTGGGTCAGCGGGATGCCCGCGACTCCCGGCGCGGCGACGGCGCTGGAGACGCCCGGGACGACTTCGAAGGGCACGTCGGCGTCGGCGAGATACTGGGCCTCCTCGCCGCCCCTGCCGAAGACGTGCGGGTCGCCGCCCTTGAGGCGGACGACCGCCTCGCCGTCGCGCGAGCGGTCCACCAGCATGTCGTTGATTTCGCTCTGGGAGGTCCGGTCCGGCGGGCGCTTGCCGACGTCCACGACCTCGACCGGTTCGGGGAGTTGGTCGAGTACGTCGTCGCCCACCAGCGAATCGTGGAGGACCGCGTCGGCTGATTCGAGGAGGCCCCACGCTCGGCGGGTGAGCAGGCCGGGGTCGCCGGGACCGGACCCGACGAGGTACACTTTGCCGCCCGAAATCGACGCGCTCGCCGACGCGGAATCCGCGGACGAACCCGCGGATGCCCGGTCGGTCGATGCGTCCGCACTACCGGCCCCGGTGCCGTCTGTCCCGTCCGCGAGGTCGGTGGTCGTGCAGTCGCCGACGGAGCCAACGCGCGAGGCCGACCCGGCGCGGTCGGTCGCTCCTGCCCGGTCCGCCTGCGCGGCCGCGTCGGCGGCGGGCGACTCGAACCCGGCGCTCGACCGGACGGCGTCCGGACCGAGCGACGAACGGTCGGCGCGTCGCTCCTCGTCGGCGTCCGCTTCGTAGCGGTCCCCGCTGTCTTCGTTCATCACCTATGCAAATACTTTTGAGTTACTTCAATCTTGTTTGTACTACTGCGGTTGTACTGGTGGCCGGTAGCGACCGCGGACGGATTCGAACCGTCACGGAGGAGCGGCGGTGGCCAGCGCAGCACCGGAACGGAAAAACGAAATCTCGCCTTTCGACATTATTTATTACGTTCCTAGAATTTCTATAGTTATCTGTACTCCCGGACCGCCGACCGGGACAGCCCAAACCACAGCTAATTAAACTACGGTTGTTATAACTACGAGACGATGGTACTTCGGCGAGGAGACAGCGACGAGCGGCGTCGGGAGGCCCGACCGTGAAGGGATTCGTCCTCGGCGGGACGAGTTCGGGCGTCGGCAAGACCGTCGCGGCGCTCGCGGTGATTCGGGCGTTGAAGGACGACGGGCGCGCGGTCCAACCCGCGAAGGCAGGCCCCGACTTCATCGACCCGAGCCACCACGAGCAGGTCGCCGGACGCCCGTCCCGGACGCTGGACTGCTGGCTTGAGGGCCGCGAGGGCCTCCGGCGCAACTACTACCGCGGCGAGGGCGACGTCTGCGTGGTCGAGGGCGTGATGGGCCTCTACGACGGCGACGGGTCCAGCACCGCGATGGTCGCGGAGGCGCTCGACCTGCCGGTGGTCCTCGTGGCCGACGCCAGCGCCGGGATGGAGAGCGTGGCCGCCACCGCGCTCGGCTTCCGGGAGTACGCCGAGCGAGCGGACCGGGACGTGGACGTTGCGGGCGTCCTCGTCCAGCGCGCTCACGGCGGCCGCCACGCCGAGGGCATCCGCGAGGCCCTGCCCGACGAGTTGACCTGCTTCGGGCGAATCGGGCCAAACCCCGACCTCGAAATTCCGGACCGCCACCTCGGACTGGAGCTGGGCGACGAGCGCCCGCTGAGCGACGAGGCGCTCGACGCCGCCGCCGAGAACGTCCGGACCGACCGACTGCTGGCGGCGGCGCGGGAGCCGCCTCGACCCGCCGAGGACGCCCGACCGAACCGGACCTGCACGACGAACTCGGCCGCGACCGGCAAGCGAATCGCGGTCGCTCGGGACTCCGCCTTCCGGTTCTGTTACCCCGCGACGATGGAACGACTTCGGGCGCGGGCCGAGGTGACGACCTTCTCGCCGGTCGCTGGCGACGACCCGCCCGACTGCGACGGGGTGTACCTCCCCGGCGGCTACCCCGAACTCCACGCCGACCGCCTCGCGGAGAGTCCGGCGCTGGAGACGCTCGCCGACCGCGCCAGCGAGGGACTGCCGGTTTTGGGCGAGTGCGGCGGCCTGATGGCGCTCTGCGAGTCGCTGACCACGGCTGAAAGTGAAGCGAACGAGACCCGCGAGACCTACGAGATGGCGGGCGTCCTCCCCGCCGACGTGGAGATGTGCGACCGGTATCAGGCCCTCGACCACGTGGAACTGACCGCCCGCGACGGGACGCTGACGGCGAGCGCGGGCGACTCGCTCCGGGGCCACGAGTTCCACTACTCCAGCGCCGACACCGCGGCGGACGCCCGGTTCGCCTTCGACGTGGAACGGGGCGACGGCATCGACGGCGAGCGAGACGGCCTGACCGAGTACCGGACGCTGGGCACCTACTGCCACGTCCACCCCGAGAGCGGCGCGTTCGACGCCTTCGTGGAGAACATCTGACCATGACGGACGAGCAATCCGAGACCGAGAGCGAGCGAGCATCGACCGACGAGACGAGCAGGCCAGTCGCAACCGGGGCCATCGACCCCTCGGTCCCCGACGAGTTCGGTCTGGTCCAACTCTGGTGGGGCGACGGCAAGGGCAAGACCACCGCGGCGATGGGCATGGGATTCCGTGCCGCGGGCCACGGCTACCGGGTCCACATGGTCCAGTTCATGAAGGGCGGCGCGGGGAGCGTCGAGGACGTTCGCGGCGAGTACGAGGCCATCGAGCAGGTCTCGGGGTTCACCTACGAGAACACCGGCCACTACGGGTGGCACGGCTTCCTCGACGGGTCGGACGACGACGAACACGCCGCGCAGGCCGAGGGTGGTTTCGCGCGCGCAAAAGACATAATTAAAGCCTCCAAAGGCGACGCCGAACCGATCCCCCTCGACGCGGACCCCGAGGAGGGCGTCCACGTGCTGATTCTGGACGAGATTCTGTACGCCGCGAACCGGGGCCTCCTCGACCCCGAGGAGGTGGTGGGACTGGTCGAATCGAAACCCGACGACCTCGAACTGGTCCTGACCGGCGGCCACGACCGACCGGACTACGCCTGCGAGGTCGCCGACCTCGTGACCCACGTCGAGAAGGAGGCCCACCCCATCGAGTCGGGCCACTCGGCGCGGAAGGGCACCGAGTACTGAGGTGAGAGACGTGACCCGAACCCTGCTGGTCGCTGGCACCGCCAGCCACGTCGGCAAGAGTACGGTCGCGGCGGGCCTCTGCCGGGCGCTCGCCGACGCCGGGATTTCGGTCGCCCCCTTCAAGGCCCAGAACATGAGCAACAACGCCCGAGTCGCGCTCTCGCCGGACGAGGACGCAAGCGGCGAATCCGGGGAGACGGAAGCCGACTGGGGCGAAATCGGCGTCTCCCAGTACGTCCAGGCCCGCGCCGCCCGAGTCACCCCGACGACCGACGCGAACCCGGTCCTGCTCAAGCCCCGCGGCGACGGCGAGAGCCAGCTCGTCGTGCAGGGCGAGGCGGTCGGCCACTTCGCGGCCGGGTCCTACTACGACGACCACTGGGAGACGGCCAGAGACGCGGCCGAGGAGTCCCACGACCGACTCGCCGCCGACCACGATGTCGTCGTCGCCGAGGGCGCAGGGTCCATCGCCGAAATCAACCTCCGCGACCGGGACTTGGCGAACGTCCAGACGGCCCGGTTCGCGGACGCCGAGGTGGTCGTCGTCGCCGACATCGAGCGCGGCGGCGCGTTCGCCAGCCTCTACGGCACCCTCGAACTGATGCCCGACGACGTGCGAGCGCAGGTCGTCGGCGCGGTAATCACGAAGTTCCGCGGCGACCGGTCTATCCTCGCCCCCGGAATCGCGGAGTTCGAGGAGCGAACCGGCGTACCGATTCTGGGCGTCCTGCCCTACGACGACCCCGGTCTGCCCGAGGAGGACAGCGTTTCGCTCCCCGCGCGGGGCGAGCGAGCGGTACGGGGCGAGGACGACGGCGCGCCCGAGAAGCAGACGGTCACGGTCGCGGTGCCCCGGTTCCCGCGGGCCTCGAACGTGACCGACCTCGAACCGCTGGCCCGGGAACCCGGCGTTCGGGTGGCCTACGTCCCGCTCGATTCCGACCTCCGAGGCCCGGACTCGGTGGACGCCGACGCGGCGGTCCTGCCGGGAACGAAAAACACCGTGGACGACCTGCTGGCGCTCCGCGAGGCCGGTTTCGGCGAGGCGCTCGCCGACTTCGACGGGCCGGTGGTCGGCCTCTGCGGGGGCTACCAGATGCTCGGCGAGCGCATCACGAACGCCAGCGTCGAGGGGACCGGCGAGCGCGAGGAGGTCGCGGGATTCGGCCTCCTCCCGGTCGAGACCCACTTTTCGGCGGACAAGCGCGTCGAACGGGTCTCGCGGTCGGTCGATGGCGTCGGGCCGATAGCGGGTGCGGCGGGGACCGCCTCGGGGTACGAGATTCACATGGGTCGGTCGGCAGTAACGGAGACGGCGGAGATGGCGGAGACGGCGGAGACTGAAGCGACGGGTGGAGCGGTCGCCCGACCCCTCGGCCCGGAGAGCGCCGCGACCGGCGACGTGCTTGGGACCTACCTCCACGGCCTGTTCGAGAACGAGAACGTCCGGGAAGCCTTCGTCGCTCGGGTCTTCGAGTCGGCGGGGAAGGACCGGCCCGAGCGAGACGGAGCGGACCGAAGCGAATCGCCCTACGACGCCGCGGCCGAGTTGGTCCGCGAACACGTGGACGTGGCGGCGCTCGGGTTGCCCGCCGAGTAGCCGGGATAACTATATATTTCTTTAGAGTGACTTCGTGTTTCTTTCGGAATTATAGAGGATTCTTTCGGGAACAGCGCCAATCGAGAGAGTCGCACGCCCGATACCGACGCCCCCGTCAGACGACTCGGCCGTCGGCGACGGGTCCGGGCCACCCCACTTACGGTCCGCAACCGCGATACCTTCCACGTGAGCAAGCAGATAGAGATCGTCAACTCGGGAAGCCAGCAACAGGCCAAGAGTTCGGCCAACAACCGCATCGAGGAGTTCGAGGCCGACGGCTACGACCTCGCGGACCAAGAGATAGCGCTCGGAAACAACGGGGTGACGATACTCCTCGTCTTCGCGTCCGACGAGTAGGGCCGCGAACGTCGAACGCTCCGCGTCGGGGTCAGTCGGCCTCGTGGACCTTCTCGCCGCGATGAAGCCTATCGGCAATCGTGAACGTCTGCTCGGCCGAGCGCCGGGTCGGGACGTGAGCCGAGACGTACCTCGCGGTGGCAATCATGTGGGTCCGAGCGCGCTCGGAATCTCCCGTCAGGTCGAACTGCTCGAAGGCGGCCTCGACGTTCTGGAGCGTGTGGAAGTCGGCGTCCTCGCGCAGGAGACCCTCGCCGAGGACCTGCTTCAATTCGGCCGGGTCGCCCCCGTCGCGGAGATACGCCGCGACCAGCTCCCCGGCGCGGTCCACTTCGCCCTCCTCGTCGAAGACTCCCAGTAGCTCCTCGCGGAGGTCCTCGGGGGCCTCGACCTCGGTCCCGTCGGGAATCGGGGTCGGAGGAGTGTTGAGGAACCGGTCGAGGTAGACGCTCATCGCGCCAGCGAACGCCCCGCGGTAGCCCGCCATCGAGGAGGTCCGCAGGGCCGCCTTGTGGACCGCGTTGGCGTAGCTGTAGGTGTGATGGACCGTGTCCCAGTCGTTGAACTCGTTGGAGGTGCCGAACCGGGCGACCCGGCGGCCCGCGGCCTGCGCGACCTCGCCCGCCAGTTCTGCGGGGGTCGCACCGTTCTCGACCGCGGCCTTCATCGCGGTGACGATTTCCTCCGGGTCGTCGGACAGGAGCGTGTCGGTGAATCCGTCGGGGCCGTCCCACTCCGAATCTGCGCCTTCCGCCGCGAGGTCGGGGAGTTCGTCGTAGGCGTCGAAGGTGAGGTCCGCGATGTCGACTGGCTGACGCCACGAGGACTGCTCCTCGGAGCGTGAGGCCTCGGTGAGTCGGGGAATCACGCTCGGCAGAATCTCGTCGGCGCGGTCCCACCCGACGCGGTCAAGCGCCTCGCAGGCCTTGTTGATGAAGTCGAAGGTGTGGCCCGAGGCCATGTAGAGGTGGTCGGTCGCGGCCAGATAGAGGATGTCGGCGACCTCCTCTGGGTCGAGCGTGGCGATGGCGGTCCGGAGGCACCGCTCCGCGCCGTCCCGGTCGCGGACCTCGATGGTCTCGCGGAACCACGATTCGAGGCGGTCCCGCGAGAGGTCTCTGGCCGAAAACGACGGTTGGTCGAACTTCGGCGGTTCGCCCTGCGAGTCCTCGGCCACGCGGTAGAGGCCGGTGTAGAGCGCGCGCCGCCGGTCCTCGGGCCGGAGTTCGTCGTGCAGGTTCGCCATCGCCGAGAGGATGGTCAGCCCCGAACTCCACCCGTCGTCGCGGTACCGCGCGCCGAACCTGAGGCCGGTTTCGAGAGGGTCGGTGTACTCGACACCCTCGTCGTCCAGTCCGATGACCGACTTGGCGAGGACGAGGCGCAGGCTCTCCTCCAGTCCGGTCTGAAGCCGGTTCGACCAGTGTTCGACCGGCGGGAGGTCGGGGTCGGGATGGGGATCGACGTAGACCTCGCCGTCGCGCTCCTCGACCGGGAAGCTCTGGACGTCGTCGGCCCACGGGTCGAAGGTGTCGCCGCAGGAGAGTTCGAATCGCGCGTGGTGCCAGTAGCAGGTCAGGATGCCGTCGTCCACGGTCCCGTCGGCCAGCGGAAGCCCATGTGCGGGCACCGATTATCGACCGCCTGAAACTCGCCTTCGTGGTGGAACAGCGCGATTGTTCGGCCGTCGGCCCGCGCCACGATTCGGCCCTCCTCGCGGAGTTCGTCGGCGTCCGCGACGCGGACGAACGCCGAATCGTCGGATTCCGGACTCTCGACTGTCGAGTCGCCGGATGCTGATTCGTCGGTTGCCATGGGAAGAGGTATGCCAGCATCCCTCAAAACGGTTCGCTGAAGCCGATTTTTGTACCTATTCTCACACTACTCGGCGCGCTCGTCGTGAAGGTGACACGCCGCCGGGTGGCCCGACTCGGTCTCCCGAAGTTCGGGCGAATCGCGCTCGCACACCGTCTCGAACTCCCGACCGAGGAGGTCCCGCGCCGACTCGCTATCGCCCGACGCCAGCGAGTCGAGCGCCTCCGAGAGGACCGCCTCGGCCCCTTCATCCCCGAGTTCGTCCGGAATCCCGAATCGGTCTCGAATCCCGCCGGCCCGGACCTCGCCGTCCACCAGTTCTCCCTCGAAATCGCCGTCCTCGCTGTCTCCGAGTGCGACCCGGAGGTCCATCACGGCCCGCCAGTTCGCTTGGTCGAAGTCGTAGCCCTCGGGTTGGATAATCTCGGGGCACCGAGTGTGGAACCGACACCCGGAAGGCGGGTCCGAGGGCGAGGGCACGTCGCCCGAGAGGCGGGCCTCGCTGGCGCGCTGGCTGGGGTCTGGCGCGGGGACCGACGAGACCAGCGCCCGAGTGTAGGGGTGCTGGGGGTCGGCCAGTACCTCCTCGGTCGGCCCGGTCTCGACGATTTCGCCGAGGTACATCACCGCCACGCGGTCGCAGATTTCCCGCACGACGCTCATGTCGTGGCTGATGAGCAAAATCCCGAGGTCGAACTCGCGCTGGAGGTCGTCCAGCAGCGAGAGAATCCCGGCCTGCACCGACACGTCGAGCGCCGAGACGGGTTCGTCGGCGACCAGCAGGTCCGGATTCAAAACCAACGCCCGCGCGAGGGCCGCCCGCTGTTTCTGCCCGCCGGAGAACTGGTGAGGGTAGCGCTCGGCGTCTTCCGCCGACAGGCCCACCCGTTCCAGCAGGTCCGCGACGATTTCGCGCCGACGCGCTCGGTCGTCCAGACCGTGAATCGAGAGGGGTTCGGCGACCGACTCGCCGATGGTCATCCGCGGGTCGAAACTCGACGTGGGGTCCTGAAACACCATGCCGACGCGCCTGCGGAACTCCCGGCGGTCGACCGAGTCGCGCCGGTCCGCTGCCACGCCGTCGAACGAGACCCGGCCCGCGGTCGGCTCCTCGAGGCCCATCAGGGTCGTGGCGACCGTGGACTTGCCGCATCCCGACTCGCCGACGAGGCCGACGGTCTCGCCGCGCTCGACCTCGAAGCTCACGCCGTCTACCGCCCGGACGCGGCCGACTTCTTTGCGAAGCGGCCCCTCGGTGATGGGGTAGTGCTTCTTCAGGTCGCGGACCGAGAGGAGCGAGTCAGTCATCGTCTCCCTCCTTCGGGACCCGGGCGGTCTCCGGCGTCGTCGGGCGCTCGGCGTCGAGTTCCGCGGGGTTTCGGTCCGGGCCGTAGAAGACGCAGGAGACGCGGTGGTCGCTTTCCCCTTGGGAGTCCGCGTCGTACAGGTCGGGTTGCTCGCCCTCGCCGCACTCGGGGACCGCGGCCGAGCATCGCGGGTGGAATCGACAGCCTCCGGGCGGGTCCGCCGGGTCGATGGGGTCGCCCGGAATCGGGTCGAGTGCGGACCCCCAACCGGGCAGACACCGGAAGAGGGCGCGAGTGTAGGGGTGGCTCGGCGAGTCGAAAATTTGCGAGACGCCACCGCGCTCCATCACTTTCCCGGCGTACATCACGACGATTCTGTCGGCGACCTGCGCGGCGACCCCGAGGTCGTGGGTGACGAACAGGACGCCCACGTCGCGGTCGTCCTGCAGTTCGCCCAAGAGGTCGAGAATCTGGGCCTGAATCGTCACGTCGAGCGCGGTGGTGGGTTCGTCGGCCACGAGGAGGTCCGGGTCGCCAGCCAGCGCCAGCGCGATGACGACGCGCTGTTTCTGGCCGCCGGAGAACTCGTGAGGGTAGTCGTCGTACCGGGTCGCAGCCTCCGGAATGCCGACTTGGTCGAGCAGGTCGATGGCGACTTCGCGGGGCGAGTCCGGCGACTCTCCGGAGTCGCCGGACTCGCCAGAATCGCCGGATTCGCCGAGGTCGTCGCGGTTGCGCTCGACGGCCTCGCGGAGTTGCTCGCCGACCGAGTAGACCGGGTCGAGCGCGCCCTGCGGGTTCTGGAAGACGTGGGCGATTTCGGCCCCGCGGACCTCGCGGAGTTGCGCCTCCGAGAGGCCCAGCAGGTTCCGGCCGCCGAACCGGATTTCGCCGTCGAGGTCGGCCGAGACGAGTCGGGTCAGCGCCTCGCAGGTGACGGTCTTACCGGACCCGGACTCGCCGACCAGACAGACCGTCTCGCCGCGCTCGACGTCGAAGCTCACGCCGTCTACCGCCCAGATGTCGCCGCCGGTCTCGCCGTCGAATCGCGCGCGGAAGTTCCGGACCGAGAGGAGCGAGTCGGTCATCGGTCTCCTCCGTCGGTCTTCCCACTCGTCTTGCCGTCGGTTCTGGGGTCCAGCACGTCCCGAAGCGCGTCGCCGAGGAGGTTGAGCGAGACCACGGTCGCCACGAGGAACCCGACCGGGGCGGCCACCGACCACCAGACAAGCGTCGGGAAGTTCTTGTCGTGGATGTTGGTCTCGATGAGGTAGCCCCACGACTGACCCTGCATCGGGCCGAGGCCGAGGTACGAGAGGGTGGTCTCGATGATCAGCAGCATCGGAATCTGGAGCGTGATTGCGGTGACCACCGCGTTGGCGACGTTGGGCATCAGGTGTCTCCGCACGACCGCGAGGCGACTGCCCCCGGCGGCTTGGGCGGCCTTGACGTAGCCCGCCTCGCGCTTCTTGAGCGCCTCGGACCGGACGAGTCGGGCGACGCCGCCCCAGTTCAGCAGGCCGAAGACGACGACCATCAGCAGGAGGCTCCCGCCGTAGAGGAACTGCGCGACGAGGTAGACGAAAAAGGCCGGGATGACCTGCTGGAGGTCCACGTAGCGCATCAGCAGCGAATCGACGCGCCCGCCGAACTGGGCCGCGACGGTGCCGACGACGGTGGCGACGGGGACCAGAATCATGCCGGAGACGAACGCGAGTTTCAGCTCGATTCGGGCACCCTGCGCGACGAACGCCAGCACGTCCTCGCCGGTGTTGGTCGTGCCGAGGGGGTGGAGGACGGTCCCCCAGCACTTGCCGTCCGAGACCGGGCCGCTACAGACCGTCGCGGCGTGTTCCGAGACGCCGAAGCCGACCGGCGGCTGGTAGATGGGGATGCCGTACCGGCCCTCCGACGCGCCCATCCCCATCGGCGCTGTCTCGGGGTCGCCCAGAATGACGGGACCGACGAGCGCGAACAGCGCGAAGAAGACCAACCAGCCGAGACTGGCGACCGCGAGTTTGTCTCGGCGCAACTGTCGCCAGTAGCGCCGCGTCAACTGGCGGTTCTGCGCCAGCGGCGCGACCACGTAACAGGCGAACGCCGCCACGCCGACCAGCGAGAGCCAGTCGAGCGCGGTCGGCGACCACCCGGCCGCGAGCGGGCCGTCGGCCAGCAGGTAGTCGTAGCCGAACGCGACCGTCAGCAGTCCGACAGCGGTGAGGAACGCGAGCGAGCGACCCGTCGGAAGGTGGTTCGGGTCGTCCACCGCCGACCAATCGACCGTCTCGAAGGTGGCCCGGTCGCCCGAATCCGTCGCCATGGGCTACCACCCACTCCGGGGTCCGCGGGACCGATTCGCTCGTGTTGACATTTGAATTGGGAAGTCATAGCAAGATTACTAAAGCGTTTGGATTAGCGGCTGTGTGAGGTGGTTTGGAGCTAGTCCGGAAGGTACTCGGTTGAAGCTACTCAGATGTTCTTGGATTCTCGGCATCAAGAGAATAGTGCAGTTACGTCGAGACGTTTCGACCTACTCGTTCGTGCCGTCACTTTCGTCGTCGGCCTTCCCTACAGTTGGGCGAATGTCGGGGCCGTTTACGACAGTTTGCCCCTCTAACACCAGTTCGTCCCCCTCGTCTTCCTTCTCGTCGCCGCCCGTCATTCAGTTGGATATATGGACAACTATTAGATAAAAGTCCTATATAAACACAAAATCTATTTTGTCGAATAGCGCGATTGAGTATAAGCAATAAAAATAATTCTTCAGAGGATGTATATACACATAAAGACAATATTTTAATTTCTTAATCAGATAGCCATCGTAAGACGAGCACCGACACCTCACCCCCCGAAATCCCCTACTGCTCGTATCAGGAAGACAAACTTTATCAATCCGGTGTGTGATTCACAGCCAAACCCGTGAACGACACTCGTTGGTTCCTCCTCAAGCGAATCGCGTGGACGGCGTTCGCCGCCTACCTCCTGCTGTCGGGCGCGTTCTTCGTCTTCGCGTACACGCCGGACCCGAACAAGACGCTCGTCGCGTTCGCCGCCGCGAATCCCGACGACCCGGAGAACATGTCACAGGACTCCGCGCGGGCCGTCGCGGCCTACGAGGAGGCCCGAAACTACGACGAACCGGTCCTCGACCGATACGTCAGGTGGATGGTCGGCTACGCGACGTTCGACTGGGGAATCTCGCGGACCACCGGCCAACCCGTGACGGAGGCGCTGGCCGAGCGCATCCCGGTGACGCTTGCGTATCTCGTGCCCGCAATCGTCCTCTCGACCCTGTTGGGCGTCGGCGCGGGACTGGCGTCGGCGATGAAACCGCAGGGCGTCGTGGACCGCGTGAGCGCGGCGTTCAGCTACGTCGGCCTCGGCGTGCCGGGGTTCCTCCTCGGAGAACTGCTCCTCGTCGCGGCCATCTTCCACTTCTCGTGGTACGAGGCCTACTACAATCCCAAGTTCGGCCTCTGGAGCGTCGAGAACCTCGCGTCGCTGGCGCTCCCGTCGTTCGTGGTCGCGCTCAACCTGTTGGCGGCCCAAGCCCGCTACGCCCGCGCCGAGTCCCGCGAGTACCTCCCCGCCGAGTTCGTCAAGACCCTCCGGGCCAGCGGTGCCGACGCCCGGACCATCGGTCGCCACGTCCTGCGGAACGCCGCGCTCCCGCTGCTGACCGTCTTCTTCGCCGAGCTGCTGACCGTCCTCTTCCTGACGGTCTACGTCATCGAAGTCGTGTTCGAGATTCCGGGCGTCGGCCAGTTGGCCTATCAGGCCATCGAACAGCGCGACATCGGGACGATTCTGGCGACGACGCTCCTCCCGGCGTTCGTCGCGCTGCTGGGGAATCTCTTGCAGGACTTCGCGTACACCGTGCTGGACCCGAGAGTCGGCGACTGAGAGGAGAGTTCGACGGATTTCAGGCCGCTTCCTTCAGTTCCTCGTACTGCTCTTCGAAGCGCGACTGGCAGGACGAACAGCAGAACTGGTAGAGTTCGCCGTCGATGCGGAGCGACTCGCCCTCGCTGGTGACGGAGTTGCCGCACTCGTCGCACTCCAGCGCGAACTCGACGCCGCGGGGTTCGGGGTGCCACGCCGAGTCTTCGAGGAGTTTCACGTCGTACTCGCGGACCGCGTCGGTGTCGAGGGCGTCCGCCAGCAGGGGTTCGACCGCGCCGTCGCTGAGGCGGGCGTGGAAGATGACGTGGCCGTCGGCGGTGACGAAGACGTGTTCGACGCCCTCGATCCCCTCGACGCCGCTCCGGACCTCCGAGAGTCGGCCGGGGTCGACGTGGAGGTCCACGAGGACCGCGACGCCCTCCGAGAGGAGCGACCGGTCCAAGTCCACGGTGAATCGGCGGACGACGCCGAGTTCCTTCAGGCGGTCGATGCGGTCGGAAACCGTCGGCGGCGAGAGGTCCACCGCGTCGGCGATTTCGTTGTACGGTCGGCGGGCGTCCGCCACGAGCAGTTGAAGGATTTCCAGGTCAGTTTCGTCGAGTTCTCGCATTATCAAAGGGATTGACCCTCCGTGATAGAAACACTTTTCGTCATATCGCGGAAAATCGTGGGAAACCGAAACATGCTTCAGAAAGGAGGGAATTCCGCGAGAACCGGTCAGTCGGCGGTGACGGCCTCGCGGTCGTCGCGCTCCTCGCGGGCCTGCTCGATTCGGTCCCGTACGTTCACGGTTTGGCCGGTTTCGGCCGCCTCGTAGGCCGATTCGGTCAGCGCCGTCACTCGGAGGCCGAACGACCCCGGCACCGAGGGGTCGGTGCCCTCGCGGACCGCCCGCACGAAGTCCGAGAGTTTGCGCCGAGTGAGCGTCGTGAAGTCGCGGTCCCCCGCCACTTCGCCCTCGTAGGTCGCGCCGCCCTCGAAGACGGTGAGTCGGCCGTCCTCGTACCTGACGTGGCCCTCGGTGCCCCAGAGGACCATCCCCTCGTCGGGTTCGCCGTTAGTGCCGTCGCCGACCACGCCGACGCTGGCGGTGACAGACGAGTCCGATTGCGGGCGGTCGAGAGCGAGCGCGAGCGCCGAGTTCACGTCAACGTCCTCTCCTCGGTCGTCGGTGATGGCCGCGACCGAGCGCGGTTCGGCGTCGAGCGTCCAGAGCAGGGCGTCGAGCAGGTGGCTTCCCGAGTCGTAGAGTTGGCCGCCGCCCGAGAGGTCCGGGTCGGTCCGCCAGCCGCCGCGCTGGATTTCGATCCAGTCCTGTCCGAGGTAGGCGTTGGCGGCGTGGACCTCGCCGATTCGGCCCGACGAGACGACGCGCTTGAGTTCCCGAAAGAGGGGGTCGAAGTGTCGCTGGTAGCCGACTTGGAGGACCCGCCCTCGTTCTTCGGCCGCGGCCACGAGGTCCACGGCGTTGTCGATGCCGGTCACCATCGGCTTTTCGAGGAACACGTCCGCGCCCTCCTCGAAGCAGTCCATCGCCTGCTCGTGGTGGAGGGTGTGGGGCGTGACGATGTTGACCAAATCGAGGTCGTGTTCGGCCAGCATCTCGACGTGGCTCTCGTAGGTCGGCGCGTCGTAGGTGTCCGTGAAGCCCTCTCGTGCGCCTTCCGACACGTCCGCTCCCGCGACGACTTCCACGTCGTCCATCTCGTCGTAGATGCCGAGTTCGATGCTCCCGAGACCACCGAGTCCGATGGCCCCCAGTCGAAGTTCCATACCCTCGGCGGGGTAGTTCTTCAATGTAAATCTTCCGATTGAAGTTTAAATGGGGGCTTAGCGGGGTTCCGCTATCAACCACAACAGTCATGCCAAGCCGAATCGCGTCACTTCCGGACAATACGTTTTCGGCCTTACAGTCGCTCGTACCCGGCCAATGACCTGTTTCTGTTCGCCCAGAATACCTAACTTTGGCCGGAACCTCCTCTTAACAGGAGACCGATACGATGGGGGAAATTGCCGTTATTCATATGGATTTGATGTCCAAAGGGGGTGGCGAAGCGGTAGCGATGAACGTGTTGGAGGCCCTGCAATCGGACCACGACGTGACGGTGCTGACCCTGACGAACCCCGACCTCGACGAACTCAACGAGTATTTCGATACCAGCGTCGATACCGAGGCCCTGACGGTCGAACAGGCGGGGTATCTCGCCCCGTGGATGAACGAGCAGTTCGGTCTCAAATACTACGTCCTCCAGAACGCGCTGCTGGGACGCTACGCCCGGCGGCAGAGCGACGAGTTCGACTTGCTGGTCAGTACCATCAACGAGTTAGGCCTCGAATCCGACTCGGTCCAGTACATCCACTTCCCGTTCGACTGGACCGTGAGTTGCGACGAGCGGGAACACATCTTCCACCCGACCGTCGAGGAGGACTCGCTCTACGAGCGACTGGCGACCCGAGTGGCGGGCGTCGAGCGCGAGGACATCCGGCACAACGCCCTGCTGGCCAACTCCGCGTGGACCGCCGACGTGGTCGAAGACGCCTACGGGACTCGCCCCGAGGTCCTCCACCCGCCGATAGACACCCGCGAGTTCGAGGATCTATCGTGGGACGAGCGCGAGGAGGGAATCGTCACGGTCGGGCGAATCGAGCGAAGCAAGCGAATCAAGGAGCTGATTCGCATCACGGAGGGCGTCCGCGAGCGAGGTCACGACACCCACCTCCACGTCATCGGGCCGACCGTGGACGACGAGTACCGCGAGGAGGTCCAAGCCCTCGCCGAAGGCCGAGAGTACGTCGAACTGGAGGGCGAGATTCCCCGCGACGAGTTGGTCGAGCGCATCTGTACCCACCGGTACGGCATCCACGGCAAGGAGTACGAACACTTCGGGATGGCGGTCGCCGAACTCGCCGCGGGCGGCGCGATTCCCTTCGTGCCGGACAACGGCGGCCAGCACGCCATCGTCAACGACCGCGAGGAGTTGCTCTACGAGAGCGTCGAGGACGCCGAGGAGAAGATTTCGTCGGTGATGGCCGACCCGGACCTCCAGCGAAAGTTGCGCGAGCCGATGGGACCGGAGCCGATTCGGCGACGCTTCGGCCGCCAGCGGTTCCAGCGCGAGATTCGCCAAATCGTCGCCGAGGCCCTGAATCGGCCGAGCGCCGGGGTTTCTGAGGCCGCGGCGGACGCGCCCGCCGAGCAACCCGCGAGTGGCGATTAGGTCAGTTTTTTATACTGCTCCTCCAGCGCGTCGGCGGTCTGGTCCCACGTGTAGTTCTCGGTGGCGTGATTTCGGCAGGCCCGGCCCGCCGCGGCGCGCTCGTCGGGACCGAGGGCGGCCCAGTCGCGCATTCGCTCGGCGAGCGCCGAGGCATCGACCGACTCGACCACCATCTCGGTCGGCACGCGAGCGTCGCTTTCGAGGCCTGCCAGAATCTCGGTGGTTCCCCCGACCGGGGTGGCGACGACCGGGGTGGCCGACGAGAGGGCTTCGAGCGTGGCGAGGCCGAACCCCTCCAGTTTCCGGGTCGGCAGGACGAAGCAGTCGGCGGTGGCGTAAGCGCGGGGCAGGTCCTCGTCGGGGACGTAGCCGAGGAAAGTCACGCGGTCGGCGATACCGAGATTCTGGGCCTCGCGCGCCAACTCCTCGCGGAGCGGGCCGTCGCCCGCGACGTAGAGGTTCGATTCGGGGCGATTTCGGACGACTTCGGCGAACGCCCGCAGAAGCATCCCGTGGCCCATCCGGGGCGAGAGGCGGCGAACCGTCAGGAAGTCGGTTCCGGGACTGTCGTCGTCGGTGTCATCGTCGTCAGCGGCGTCACCGTCGGTCATCGGCGCGTAGGTCCCGGCGTCGGGTCGGTAGCGCTCGGCGTCCACGCCGCCGGGGACGATTTCGGGGGCCGGAATCTCGGCGTCGGCGACCGGGCCGTGGACCTCGCGGAGCTTGTCGGCCATGAACTCGCTCAGGGCGAGGACCCGCTCGCAGTCGGCGAGGGTGGCCCGCTCGACTCGTTCGCGGAGCGCGGCGTTGAGTCGGCGGCGCGGTGCCGAGAGGCGGTCGTCGTCGGTCTCGTGCCCGGCCCGGATGCGGTACTCGGTCGGCCACGGACTGTGGAAGGTGGCGGTTCTGGGAATCTCGTCGGCGACGAGCACGTCCAGCAGGGGGTCGGTGACGGTGCCCTGAAAGCTCACGAGGTCGGGGTCGGGCAGGGCGTCGAGGTGGCCCCGGAGCGTCCGGAGCGCGTCGGGAAGCTGGAGCGCGATTTCGGGTGCCGAGCGCTCGGCGACGTCGAGGTCGTAGCGCGCGACCCGAACCCCCGCGACGGTTTCTCGGGTCGATACGTCTCCTCGCCTGCGAGTCAGCACCGACACGCCGTGACCTCGGTCGGCGAGTCGGCGGGCGGTCTCGTAGACGTACCGACCGGTGCCGCCGGAACCGGGGTCGGGGTAGAAGTCGTGGGCGGCGACGAGGAGATGCACGCCGGAACCACGCCGGAGACGGACTAATGCCTCTCGGCCGAACGGGGCGTGACCGGGAGTCGAACGCGGGCCGACCGTGGCGGCGTTTCGTGACGACGTTTTAAGAGGATCGGGCGAGACGACTCGGGCATGGTAGCCCTCCAACCGCGGCGATTGATTCGAGAGAGCGCGCCGGTAGCCGCGATTCTTTCGTTCTGGAACCTACTGGCGGTCGTCACCCAGCAACAGCACGTCGGCGAGTCGGTCGGGAGCGCGGGCGTCGTGATGGCCGCGCTCTACGTCGTCGTCCGGGGCGTCTCGCTCTCCTCGGAGGCCCTCCCGCCCGTGACCGGTGACGTGCGGGCCGTCGTCTACGAGAACGCCCAACTTGCGATTCCGGCCGGAGCGTGGTTCCTCGGGGCGATGGTGACGAACGCGCTCGGCGAACTGCTGTTCGCGTACGGCCCGCCGTCGTTCGTCTCCGCGCTCGCAAGTTCGCTCGCTGGCGCTGGCCTCGGCGTCGTGGCCCTCTACGCCGTCGCGGCGGGGTATCGGACGCTCGACGGCGGACGAGCGGCGGGCGGCCGACCGCCCACGGACCGGGAGAGCGGATCCGACGAGGAGTCCGAACCCGACGGTGCGTCCGCCGACGACTGACCCGCCGAATCGGGTTCGCGCATTTTCTCGGACCACGGGAGCCGGCAGTAGTTCGGTTCGGCAATTAAAACAATTCTTTTAGACCTCTATACATATCCTAGAAAAATATTCTGTTGTCTCTTCGCGGTAGGTAACCGTCTACGTCGAGTCCCGTCGGTACTCGTCGAGCCACGGCGGGGGCGACCGGTCTCTGGCCCACTCGAACAGGTCGCGCTTCTCGTTGGCGTAGTAGAGCCGATACGCCTCGACGTAGTCGTCGGCCCGCCACTCGCCGGTCACCTGCGGCGGGTCGCTCGGTTCGCCCGGCCAGTCGAGGTCCGCGAGCGCGTCCCCGTCCAGCGACTCGACGGTGGCCCAGCTCCCGTGGGTCTTCTCCGGCGGGTGGTCCCACCGGTATCGCCACTCGTCGTGGGCCTCCTCGGTGTAGGCCCGGAGGTACTCCCAGTTGTCGCGGTGCGCGGCGGCCCACCGCGTCAGCGGGTGGTCCGCGTGGGAGTAGTAGAGGTCCTCGCGGACTTCGGGGTCGTCCGCGGCGTACCCGGCGAGTTGGACCGCCGTAGTCAGGACCATCGCGTTCTCGAAGACCGACGAGAGGACGTGTTTGTCCACCAGCCACCGCGCCGTCTGGTCGAGGTCGCGGTCCAACCAGAAGGCGTTGACCATGCGAGGAGTAGGAGTTTGCCCGGTTTAGGGTCGTTGGCGACTAGGGGTGCGATTTTGGACCGTAATTCTGCTCGGGGTATCCGCAACCGCGAGCCGCAGGGGAGCCGTGATTTCGTCTTCTGAAGCCCCCGCCCGGTCGCGGTCGCTGAGTGGGATATTCGGGGCCTCTCCGCACCGCCCGGCCCCGAATCGTCGCCCACTCAGACGACTGAACTACACGCGACCGGGCGGCCCCTTCATCCCACCCCGTCGGTTGATTCGCCGAGCGTTCGCTGGTGGACTGTTGAGCCGAGCGTTCTCACGTGGTCTGTCCCCTCGGTCGAAATCGGCGAACAGCGTTTTACCCGTCGCTCCCGTGCATTCTTCGGAGACCATGGCGGAGTACGACTTCGACGGACGGGTAGCGTTCGTCACGGGAGCGGCGCGAGGCCAAGGACGCTCGCACGCCGTGAAGTACGCCGAGAGCGGCGCGGACGTGGTCTGCGCCGACATCTGCGAGACGACAGACGAATCGACCTACGAGTTGGGCGACGAGACCGAACTGGACGAAACCGTTCGGAAAGTCGAGGAGCGCGGCCAGAGCGCGCTCGGCGTCCAGATGGACGTCTCCGACGAGGCCGAGGTACAGGCGGGCGTCGAACACGCCGTCTCGGAGTTCGGGCGCATCGACATCCTCGCCAACAACGCGGGAGTCGCGCCCGTCTCGGGCTTGATGGAGTTGGACGAGGAGACGTGGGACCACGCCCTCGACGTGAACCTCAAGGGGATGTGGCTCTGCGCGAAGCACGTCGGCCAGCACATGATAGACCGCGGCGAGGGCGGGCGAATCGTCAACACCTCCTCGACCGCCGGGATGGTCGCCTCGCCGGGGCTGGGTCACTACACCGCCGCGAAGCACGGGGTGCTGGGGCTGACGAAGACGCTGGCGATGGAGTTGGCCCAGCACGACATCACCGTCAACGCGGTCTGTCCGACCGCCGTGGACACCGCGATGACGGGCGGCATCGTCGAGTCCATCGACGAGGAGATGGCCGAGGTCGCAGAGCAGTCCGGCCCGGACAACGTGCTGGGCGAAATCGTCCAACCGGAGGACGTGAGCGCGGCGTTCATGTGGCTGTCGAGCGACGACGCCCGGTTCGTGACCGGCATCGCACTCCCGGTGGCGGCGGGAGCGACCGCGATTTAGTTAGCAACTGACGATACCCGTGAACTGGAACGAATTCATCGACTACGACCGAAATCGCGTCGCGTGGTGGCTCTACCTGCTGTCATTAGCCGTCGGCGTGGTCTACGTCGGCTACTCCTTCGTGGGGATGTTCGTGCTGGGCGTGTTCCTCTACTACGCCGCGCGGCCCATCTGCGACCGCCTCGGCGCGCACATCGACCGCGACGGCTGGACCGCGGGACTGACGCTGGTGGGCATCGTCGTGCCGATACTGGCCATCGTCGCGTACGTCCTCGTGGCCGGACTCCGAGACGCCGCCTCGCTCTCGGGCATGCCGGGAAGTAGCCTCGTCGCGCCGCTTTTGAACGTCGATAACCTGACGACGGGTCAACAGAGCCTCGTCCAGACCCTCATCGAGAACCCCTCGGAAGTGGGGTCGCTGAGTTCGGACCGGATTCAGCAGGTCGGGAGGGCCGCGCTGTCGGCGCTCGGCGCGCTGGTGGGCACCGTGGTCCTGCTGTCGCTGTCGTTCGGTCTGGCCTTCTTCCTGCTCCGGGACGACGACCGCATCGCGGCGTGGTTCCGCAACGAAATCGCCGAACCGGGGACGACCGGGTACGCCTACGCCTACGCCGTGGACGACGAACTGGAGACGGTGTTCTTCGGTAACATGCTGTTCGTCGCCGTGATGGCCGTCCTCGCGGCAGTCGTCTACTACGGGTTCAACTTCCTCGCGCCGCCCGCGCTGACGATTCCGTTCGCCATCCTGCTGGCCCTCCTGACGGGGGTCGCCAGCCTCGTCCCGCTGGTGGTCGGGAAGGTCGTCTACGTGCCGGTCGTGGCGTACCTCGCGTGGGTCGCGGCCGGTCAGGGCGGTGCAGGGATGATTTACCCTATCGGTCTGCTGGTGGTGTCGTTCCTCGTCCTCGACATCCTGCCACAGACCTTCCTCCAACCGTACATCTCGGGCAACGAGATTCACATGGGCATCATGATGTTCGCGTACCTGCTCGGCCCGATGCTGTTCGGGTGGTACGGGTTCTTCCTGCTCCCGCTGTTTTTCGTGCTGGTGATTCAGGCGGTCCGCATCGTCGTGACCAACCTGATTCACGGCGCGGAACTCACGCCGGACGTGGACGCCGCGCCCTCGCTGGGCGAGCGCGACTTGGGCGAGTTGGGTGACGAGGAGGCGGGCGATTCGGATTCCGATTCAGCGTCCGCGTCGTCCTGAGGCGATTACTCTCGGACGAAGGTCGGCGTCCCCGGATTCCCGGCGTCTCGGTAGCCCAGCGACCGGAGCGCGGAGACCAAATCCGCCAGCGCGTACTCCTCGCGGTCGGTCGCCGGAATCCCGTCGTCGGTGTGGTCGGCAGTCGCCTCTCGGAGTGTATTAAAATTGATTGCGCGCGTAAGAGAGTCGGACCGAGAAGCGTCAGTACTTGACCGGGCTTCCGCCCGAGAGCGCGTGGCCTCCCTCACCCCGTCTGCGAACCCGCCGCGCTCGGCTTCGAGCGCGGCGCGGACCGGTTCGTCGGCGGGACCGAGTTCGTATCGCTCGCGCTTCTCGTCGACGCGCTCGCGGAGGTCCCGATGGGTCCGGCGGGCCGAGGCCTCCGGGTCGCGGACCTCCTCGACGCGGGCGACGAGTTCGCGGTTCGCTTCGACCGCCTCGGTCCAGTTTGCGACCGCTTCGGCGGCGAGGTCCCCGAGCGCGTCGAGATTCCCGACGAATCGGTAGTCGTCGGGCACGCAGTCGTAAATCCACGGTTCGTCTCGAACCACCAGCACCTGCCCGCTGGCGGCCTGCTCGAAGGGCGTCCGGGCCATGGTCTCGTACTCGCTGGCGCAGACCGCGAGGTCCCCGCGGGCCAGCGCGGCCTCGTAGGTCTCTCGGTCGGCCTCGGGGACGGCCCGGACCCACGGGAGGTCGGCGTACTCGTCGGGGACGGGTTCCACGCTCGTGAGGAGGGTCTCGACGCCGAACTCGTCGTGGAGGCGCTTTCCGACCGCGAGGAGTCGGTCGGCGTTCTTCTTGTCCCAGAGCGACCCCGCGAGGTGGAGAAATCGGGGTTCGTCGGCGTAGGATTCGGTGAACTCGGAGAAGTCGATGGGGCTTCCGGTCTCGACTGCGGCGTCGAGCGCGTCTTCCACAACCTCGGGTTGGAGGAAGTCGCTCGCGGCCTCTCGCAGGCGCTCGGCGTCGATGCCCGCCTTGAACCAGATGCCGTCCGCGAAGACGGCCGCGGCAATCTCCATCTTGCTCTGGAAGGCGTTGCGGTGGTCGCAGTAGCGGTACTTGAAGGGGACTTGTAGGTCGTGGACGTTGGCGACGACCTCGAAGGGAGCGACGTCGGCGGCCCACTGGTCGGTCTGGGCGCAGAGCCACTTCTGGAGGTCGAAGCGTCCCGTCCGGCGCTGGTCGATTACGGCGTCGAGGTAGGCTCCTCGGTCGTAGATTTCGCGCTTCAGCGCGGCGAGTTCGGCCCAACTGTACCCGCCCTCGGTGAAGAGGTGGGCGTGGTCCGTATTACTCGCACGCGGCTCGGCCCGAATCGCGGTGACGCGCTCGCGGTCGGCCAGAATCTCCTCGTCGGGGACGTTCGGCGGCACGAGCCAGTAGACGTGGACCGAGGAGTCCCGTTCGAGCCAGCCCCGGACCCACGTCACGGCGTCGGCGAGCGTGCCGTTGGCCGAGGGCTCCTCGGGTCGGTAGAGTTCCGGAACGACGAGGACGCGCATGGTGAATCAGCCGTGTTGGTCTCTGTGAGTGTCGGAGACGGGAGCGAACGCCTTGAAAACCCCGGCCACTCGTGACTCGGGGTGAATCTCGACTGGGGGGGCAACTACGGAACTCTCGACTGGGGGAGGCAACTACGGAACTCTCGACTAGGGGAAGGAGCAGGAAGCTAGCTATTGCCGAAGCCGAGGAGTCACCGCACCGCAACCGCAGGCCTCACACCTCCCCAGCCTCCTCGCTCACTTCGTTCGCTCGTCCCTCGCACGCCGATGACGCGCCACAAGGTCGCGTCAGCGCGCGCCAAAGAAATAATAATTCCTCAGTAAATACTCTTCTTTGTTTAAGCATCCTGTATTTGTCCGGGTCAGCGTTTCCGTTGCGTCGGGACAAGACGACCGGACTGGACGAGCAGAACAGTCGAGCGAACGCCGCGCCCAAAAAAAGAATGGATGACAGTTCGGTCGGCGACTATCCAGTCGATCCAGTCAGTACTGCGAACTCTGGAACGGCTGGCTCTGTGTCTGGGGCGACTGACCCTGCATCGAGGACTGGCCCTGCGTTCCCATGCTCTGGCCCTGCATCGGCGACTGTCCCTGTATCGAGGATTGGCCCTGCATCCCCATCTGGCCCTGCTGGGGAATCTGGGACTGCTGGCTCTGCATACCCTGACTCGTCTGCGAGCCGCCCTGCTGGGTCGGGCCGCCCGTCGCGGCGAGCAACTCCTCGATGGAGTGGACCGCTCGCGTGAGGTCCGTGATGACGGCCCCCACGAACTGCTCCTGCTGGAACTGCTGGAGTTCCTGAATCGCGTCGGAGGCCACCTGCCGGAAGGTGTCGGCGTAGTACGGGACGAATTTGGAGTTGCCGAGGATAAGCTCCTCGTTGAGTTCCGCGATTTCGCTTATCGCCTCCAGCGTGGTCTCGATGCCGGTCCCCTGAAGCTCGACGTGGGCCTGCTGTGCGGCCCACTTGGTCTGCTTGCGGAGCCAGCTCAGGTCCTCGAGCGCGGCCCGATACTCGCTCCTGAGGGCCTCGTCGAAGTGAGCGGGTTGGAACTGCTGGCCCGACTGGCCCTGCGAGAGTCCTTGCTGTGACGTGCCGACCGATTGGGATTGCGAGACGCCGCGGCCTTGCGGTTGGTACTGTTGTGTCATCTGATTTCCCTCCACTTGCCGGACGCAACGCGGCTATTGATAGGTGTAGCGGCCACCTGACGCAATCCCGAACGGTATCTAATTTTACGTATCTAGACTGGAAAATCGCCGACGGCGAGAACCCTTCCCCAGAGAGCGCCAGCGACTTACTTCGCGCGTCGAACCGGACTAATTGTTGGGCGTCGAACAGCCGGACCGGTTCGACGGGAAACACGTCACGAGCGTCGGGGAACGACGGACGCCGACGACGGACATCGAGGTCCCGAGTGCGGACGCGATTCCGAAACCATTAGCCCCCGCCACGCCAACGCCGAGACAATGAGCGACTTGCTGGTCCGCGCGGCGAGAGGAGAGCGCACGGAGCGACCACCAGTCTGGCTGATGCGGCAGGCCGGGCGGTACATCCCCGAGTACCGCGACATCCGCGAGGACTACACCTTCAAGGAGGCCATCTCGACGCCCGAGGTGGCAGAGCGCATCACCCTCCTGCCGTGGGAGATTTTCGAACCCGACGGCCTCGTGATGTTCTCGGACATCCTGACCGTGCTGGAACCGCTGGGTCTGGACTACCACATCGAGAGCGGGACCGGTCCCGTCATCGAGAACCCCGTGACCCGACCCTCCGAGGTCCCCGGGAGCCACACCGACGTGCGCGAGGAGTTGGACTACGTCGGCGCGCTCCTCGAACGTCTCCAAGACAGCGTCGGCGACAAGACCAGCATCATCGGCTTCGCTGGCGGCCCGTTCACCCTCGCAGCCTACGCCGTCGCGGGCCAACCCGCGGGCAAGAAGCAGAAGCCAATTCGACGCTTCCGCGTCGAGTACCCCGAGGCCTTCCGGACCCTGCTCGAACGCTTCGCCGACGTAGTAGTCGAGTACGTCGAGTATCAGGTCGAGGCGGGCGCGGACCTGATTCAGCTGTTCGACACCTACGCCGGACTCCTCACGCCCGACGACTACCGGGAGTTCGTCCAACCGCTCCACCAGCGCATCTTCGACGCGGTGGACGTTCCGACGGTCGTCTTCGCCCGGAACCCCGGCGGCAAGTTGGACCTGCTGGCCGAGTCGGGCGCTGACGTGGTGAGCCTCGACTGGACCGTGGACATGGCCGAGGCCCGCGACCACTTGGGCGACACCCCGGTACAGGGCAACTTGGACCCGAGCTATCTGCTGGGCGACGAACAGTTCGTCCGCGAGCAGACCGAATCGGTCATCGAGAAGGCCGGACCCGAGGGTCACATCCTGAATCTGGGCCACGGCATCGACCGGGAGACGCCAGTCGAGAACGCGAAGGCGTTCGTCGAGACCGCGAAACGGTGGGAGTGGTAAGTTCTTGTCCACCGAGCGGGTAGTTTCGGCGGGATGAGCGACGACGAGCATCAGAGAGTGAACGAGGCGGAAAACGCGAACGAGACGGAGAGGGTGGGAAACGACGAAGAGAACGAGACGGTAAAAAACGGAGCAGAGAGCGAGACGGTCGGAGGGGTTCGGGAGAGCGTGCTGTTCCGGAGCATGGCCGCGTGGGTCGAACTGACCATCGTGGGCGGTGCTGGCGCGATAGCTGGGTCGTTTCTCTCCGGGCCGGTCCAGTTCGTCGTCTTCCTCGCAACGACGCTCGTCAGCGTGGTCGTTCTCTTCCACAACGTGGACAAACTCGTGAGCGACCGAATCGAGCGTGAGTGAGAGAAAGAGCGTTTCCGAGGAGACGAAGCCGACGCGGCAGTTCCAAGGTCGCGGGAAGCGGCGAAACGCATTAATAATTAACAGACTGTAGTTAATAATGAGTGAACGTGTCCGAAGCATCCCCCCGAACGTCGGCAGAGAGTAAGCTCAGTTCGGCTATCGGGCGCGAGCAGTTGGTCGGAGTCGGCGGGACCCTCCTCCTACTCGCGCTCTCGATAGTCGCGCTCGTATCAAACGTCAACTGGAAGCTGGTGGCGATATCGTGGACTGCGTTCGGAGCGATGGCGCTCGGCGCGCCCCTCGGGGCGCGGGCGGTCGCAAGCGACCACCCGCTCGAACCGGTCTGGGGATACGGACTCGCAAGCGGGGCGATGGTGACCAGCACGGCGCTGTTCCTCGTCCCGCAGGCGCTGAGCCAGAACGGCCGGTTCGGGAGCCTCGGCATCGCGGCCGGGTTCCTGCTGGGCTACGTCGGCCACACGCTGGGCCACCGCTTCACGCACCTCGACGTGCCGATAGACCACACCGCGGCGGAACTCACGATTCACGCCCTCTCGGCGGGCGCGATTATCGGCGCTATCTACACCGCAATGCCGTCGCTCACGTCGGTTCTTGGAGTCGCGCTCGTCGCGCACAAAGCGCCGGCGGGCTACGCGGCCGCCAGACGACTGGCGAGCAAGGGACGGTCAGTGACCGCACTCCTGCTTCCGGCCGCGGCGGTGGGACTGGTCGCGCTCCCTG
This sequence comes from Halorussus ruber, assembly GCF_004765785.1. Taxonomy (GTDB): domain Archaea; phylum Halobacteriota; class Halobacteria; order Halobacteriales; family Haladaptataceae; genus Halorussus; species Halorussus ruber. Next base: position 109,208 of record NZ_SBIT01000006.1, read on the forward strand.
TCGGTATCATCGGGGTCGCCCCGTCGAGTGGCCTGCGAGGGCTACTGTTCGGCGTCGCCGCCGGGGTGTTCCTCCACGTCGCGGTCGACCTCCTGCCGGAGTGTACGACCGGGAGCGAGACCTGCCCGGCGGACTTCGAGGGAGACGCCCACCAACTGCAGGACCGCCTCCGAACGCACGCCGCACTCAGCTCCGTCGTCGGTGGCGTCGTCGTCGTCCTGATGTGGCTGTTGGTCGGCTGACGCGCCGCTCTTTTTTACTTCGAGACCCGCGGTCAGGCCGACACCAACGCCTCGGCCAGTTCGTCGGCCACGCTCTCGGCCTCCCGAATCCGGCTCGGGATGCCCATCCGGGCGGTGTAGTTGGTCGCCAGTCGGACGCCCTCGGGGAGGGCCACCCTCTCAATCGCTTCCCACGAAGTGTCGTAGGCCGGGAAACCGCGCCGGAGGAGGTTGACGGCCACGACTTCGGCGGGTGCGCCCGTGACCTGCTCGAACTCCGAGGCGGCGATGTCGCCCATCGTCTCCTCGCTCTCGTCCAAGACCTCGGGGTCGTGCATCCCGCCGAGGAAGGCGGTGTAGATTCCCCGGTCGAACATGCTGTCGTTCCACGAGACGCCGAGGGTCCGGAGGTCGGCGTCGAAGCCGACCTGATAGCCGAGCGCGTCGGGATTCACGTCGCCCTCGCCCGCCAAATCGGCCCGGAGGTAGACCATGGCGAGGGGATTGTAGTTCAGTTCGCGGAGCGCGTCCGCCGAGTCCGGCGCGAGGTCCGCGACGAGGTCGGCGGTCAGGTCCGCGGGCGTGGTCAGGACGACGCGGTCGAACTCCTCGGTCCTGTCGAGGGTTTCGAGTTCGTAGGTCGGGCCGTCCTCGCCCGCTCCGGCGGAGTCACCCGCTCCGGCGGAGTCGCCCTCTCGAACCGCGGTCACGGGCGTCTCGAAGCGAATCGACTCGCGGTGGGCCTCGGCGAGGACCTCGGGGAGGCGCTGGAGGCCGTCGTCGAACGAGATGGCGGGCGGGGTGTCGCGGTCCTCGGCGCGCTTGATTGCGGCCTTCAGGAGGCTCCCGTCGCGCTGTTCGAGTTTGAGGAGACCCGAGAGCGCGTGGCCGACCGGCATCTCGGCGGGGTCGGAGCCGTAGATACCGCCGAAGAGGGGGCCGAGCAGGTTTCGGTAGGTCTCCTCGCCGAACTTGCGAGTGAACATCTCCGCGGCGGTCTCGTCGGGACTCGCGGGGTCGGTGTAGGGTTCCGCGAGGACGGTGCGCTTGGCCTCGGCCGAGAGGAGGTCGGTCTCGCCGAACTCCTCGACCGAGAAGGGCGCGGGTCGAATCGCCCCGTCGGCGTAGACGCAGATTGGCAGGTCCGGGTCGGCGGTCCGGACCTCGCTTTCGAGGCCGAGGTCCGAAATCAGGCCGTCGATGCGGTCGGTGCGCCGGGCGCGCTGGGGGCCTTGCTCCAGCAGGTAGCCATCGACGCGCTCGCTCCGGATGACGCCGCCGGGTTCGGACGCGGCCTCGAACAGGGTGAAATCCACGTCGCGGTCGGCGAGGTAGTGGGCCAGCGTCAGGCCGGTGAGACCGCCGCCGACGATGCCGACGCGAGGGGTCTCGGAGCCTGTCATCGTGGTGCGTTCAGGCACATCGCGCCGGGCGAGTCCGAACACTGGCACTCGCGGAACTGGTAGTAGCCGGGGTCGAAGTCGCCGACGAAGGGTTCGGCGAGGTCGCCCAGCACCGACTTGAACCGGTCGTCGTCGTGGGGAACGGGGACGCGGTAGAAGTCGAGTCCGACCTCCTCGGCCTCCTCGCGGAGTTCGTCGTCCAGTTCCGAGAGGGTCTCGCTCTGCTCGTGCATGAAGCTGATGGGTTCGACCACGACGCGCTCGACGCCGTCTTCGTCGCCGAGGTCCTCGATTACGTCTTCGACCTCGGGTTCGGTCCACGGGATGTCGCGGTTCTCGTGGTTCTGGTAGCCCAGCGAGTAGGACTCGACGCCGAGCTTTCGGCCGATTACCTCGCAGAACTCCTCGACGTAGCGGTCGTAGCGACTGCCCTCGTCGAGGTAGTGGCGGGGCGTGCCGTGGGCCGAATAGACCAGTTCGGTCGCCTCGTCGCGCAGGTCGAGGTCGTGGGCGTCGGCGAAGCGCCGGACGTTGTCGGCCCGAAGCTCGTTGTAGAGGGGATGGCGGTGCCAGCCCGTGATTTCGGCGACCGGCACGTCCCAGTCGCGGGACTCGACGGCCTCGCGGAGGTCCTCGTTGGCCGCGATGGTCGTGGAGGCCCCGCAGAGGGGGTAGACCGGCAGGCCGACGAGTTGGTCCACGTCGTCCTCGCGGGCAGCCTCGACGGCGTCGGAGACGAACGGTTCGGTGAACTGCATCCCGAGATAGGTCTCGACGTCGTAGCCCCGCGAGCCGAGTTCCTCGGCCAGCGCGTCAGCTTGGGCCTCGGCTTGGGGGTTGAGCGGCGAGCCGCCGATTTCCTCGTACTCCTCGATGAGGCCGGGCGCGCGGCGCTCGGCGAGTTGGCGGGCGCGCTCTCGCTTCTCCTCTTGGGTGTCGGCCTCCTCGAGCGAGGCGTTGTTGAGGAAGATGCGTTCGAGGTAGGCGACGACGTTCTCCCGGGTCGGTTCCGACGGCTCTCCGAAGTTCAGCAACACGATTCCCGTGGTCATGTTCGGGCCTTAGGACAGTACGATGTAATAGCTGTCGCTTGGGGAACTTCCGCGCAGAGGTGTTCGTATTACTTTCGATACACCCCTTCGAATGAACAAGTATAGCCATCACAGGATACTTTCGTCCATCATCGAAGACGTATTCGTAGGTCTCAATGGCGCTCGATAGTGGTCAGAAGCGGTCGAGAGCGGTCCGAAACGGTTGGAATCGGGTTTCAAGGCGATGGCGGCCCAGAAGCCGATATGGCCACCCGCAATCCCGCCGAGTCCGCGAGCGAGGACGTTGCCGAGAGCGAGGAGGTCGCGGAAAGCGACTCCTCCAGCGAAAATACGGACACCGAAACCCCCACTGAAAATACGAACACCGAAAGCCGAGTCGAGGCCGCGCGCTCGCGCCGCGAGCGCGGGGCGGACGACATCGAACGACTCTTCGGGTCGATTCCCCACGTCCGCGTCTCGCGGTTGTCGAACGGCGAGGTGCGCGGTGGAAAGCGGTAGGCCGGAAGGCGCGGAACAGAAACCGACGTGTAGCGTTCGGTTGCGGGAACACGGACACAACTAATTCTTTACTTTGGGAATAGAGACAGTTGCGAAAGAATAAGAGAACTATCTTATCGCAAACAGTAGACGACGCGGTGGAAACGGCGGGCGTCGGAGGTACGGACGCTGTCAATCTACGTAGACGACCGCGGCTGAACGTCCGTTAAACCGGCCGCAGGCCTCTTTTTGCTGGCTCTCATACTTCTCAGCGGCAGAAATGACAAAGTATTTTAGTTAGATTGCTCAGAGCTAGAATAATTTCGGAGATATTATCGAGAAACTATGAACACGACGCTGGATTATCGGACAAACCGGGACCTCTTTTCGAATTATTATCTCGACGAGCATCTGCCGGAGACCGAAGACTGGCAGACGGTCGGCGAGGCGGAGGTCCGCGACGCTTACGAGGAGATTCGGGACTGCTATCGCCGGGAGGCCGACCGCGCGCCGGGGTACAACGAGCGACAGTTACGTGAGAACCTGCTGAATCCCGTCTTCGAGACGCTCGGCCTGACCACTGCGGTCGAGGAGCCGATTCGGGGCGAGCGCCTGCGACCCGACTACACCCTGTTCGGGAGCGAGCGCGCCAGAGAATCGGCCTTCGAGCGCCGCGAGGAGGGCCGGGACTTCCACGCCGACGCGCTCGGGGTCGCCGACGCCAAGCGGTGGGACCGGTCGCTCGACGCCGGGAGCAAGCGCGATTTCACCAACCCGAGCTATCAGGTCCACGTCTACCTCGACGCCACGGGCCTCGAACGGGGTATTCTCACCAACGGTCGGAAGTGGCGGCTCTACTACGGCCCGACGAGCCACCGGCTCGACTCCTACTACGAAATCGACCTGCCAGCCCTGCTGGAGACCGGCGACCCCGAGGAGTTCAAGTACTTCTACCTGTTCTTCCGGCGCGAGGCCTTCCTCGGCCGGGACGGCGGCGCGAGCGAGGTCCCCGCCCACGTCGGGACCGACCGCCCGTTCGTCGAGCGCGTCCACCGCGAGAGCAACGTCTTCGCCGAGGAGTTGAGCGAGGACCTGCGCGAGAACGTCTACGAGGCCCTCTCGGTGCTGGCGCAGGGATTCGTGGACAGCGCGGGGTACCGCGGAAAAGATAGCTCCGAGTACGCCGACCGCGAGACCATCGACGACGAGGACCTCGAAACGGTGTACGAGGCGTCGCTGACCTACCTCTATCGCCTCATCTTCGTCCTCTACGCCGAGAGCGACGGCCGAGACCTGCTGGACACCGACAACGAGATTTACCGACGCCAGTACAGCCTCAACGCGCTCAAGCGCCGGGTCGCCGACGAACTCGACAGGCCGAATCCCATCTACCAGTCGTGGCAGACGACCCTCTGGGACCGCCTCGAAGAACTGTTCGCGCTCATCGACCGCGGGAGCGAGTCGCAGGGCATCCCGACCGACGACCTCTACGTCCCGGCGTACAACGGTGGCCTCTTTAAGACAGGCGAGGCGCGGAGCGCCTCGGAAAAGCGAGTAGCGAGGGACGAAGGTCCCTCGGACCATGCGAGCGGCCAAGGCCGCGAGCAGACGGCGAAGCCGCGAGATGCGGACCCAGACGCGGGCGAAATAGAGGCCTTCCTCGCCTCCCACGCGGTCGGCGACACCTACCTCGCCGAGGTCATCGAACTCCTCACCCGGCGCGAGAGCGAACGCGGCGAGGGCCGAGCGTTCGTGGACTACTCCTCGCTCGACGTGCGCCACCTCGGGAGCATCTACGAGGGCCTGCTGGAATACGAGTTAGAGATGGCCGACGAGCCACTCCTCGCGGTCCGCGACGGCGGCGAGCAGGAGTGGGTGCCCGCCGAGGAGGTCGAAACTGCCGGGAAGGACGCCGACCCGGTCGAGCGCGCCGAACCCGGCGAGGTCTACCTGACGACCGAGACGGGCAAGCGAAAGACCACGGGGTCGTACTACACCCCCGAGTTCGTGGTCGAGTACGTCGTCGAGCAGACGCTCGAACCCCTGCTGGACGAGATTCGGGCCGACTTGGACCCACAGAGCCCGGACTACGCCGACGAGTTCGCCGAGCGCGTCTTCGACCTCTCGGTGCTGGACCCCGCGATGGGGAGCGGTCACTTCCTCGTCAAGACCGTCGAGTACCTCGCCCGAGCAGTCGTGGAGGCCTACCAGAAGCAAGTCGGGAAGGTCGGGGGCGACGAGACGGCCTCCGAGACCCACGGAATCGACACCCCCGAGGCCCACGGAATCGACACCCCCGACATCCACTGGGCGCGCAGGCAGGTCGCCCAGCAGTGCATCTACGGCGTGGACGACAACGGCATGGCGGTCGAGCTCGCCAAGGTGTCGCTGTGGCTCCGGACCCTCGCCGCGGACCAACCGCTGGCCTTCCTCGACCACCACCTCAAGCGCGGGGACTCGCTGGCCGGGACCGACGTGGCCGAAGTCGAGGAGTTAGCCCGCGACACCGGACCGAACGCCAGCCTCGCGGACTTCGGCGCGACCCGGGCCGACGCCATCGGCGACCTGATGGACGCCTACCGGGAGTTCGCCGCGCTGGAGAACGAGACGCTGGCCGACGTGAAGGAGATGGAGCGCACGTACGGCGAAATCAAGCGCGACGACCTCCGACAGCGTCTGACGGGGATGGCGAACGTCCACGCCGCCGAGCGGTTCGGCCTCGACGCGCCCTCCGGAGCCTACGAGCGGATGGGCCGGGCCTTGGACGACGAGGCAGAGTGGCGCGAAGTCGCCGAGAAGTCGTGGTTCCGGAAAGCTCAGCAGATGGCCGACGAGCGCGACTTCCTCCACTGGAAACTCGCCTTCCCCGAGGTGTTCTACGAGGGCGACGGGTCGGCGAAAGAGGAGAGCGAGGCCGGATTCGACGCCGTGGTCGGCAACCCGCCCTACGTCAGGAGTCGCAATCTCCCCGACGACCTCAAGGAGTACTACCGGCGGGAGTTCGGGACCGCCTCGGGAGCCTACGACCTCTACGTCCCCTTCGCGGAACTGGCCGCGGACCTCGGCAAGCGCGTCTCGCTGGTCGTGCCGAACAAGTGGACGACGACCGACTACGGCCGTGACCTCCGCGAGCGCCTGCTGGACGACTGGGGGCTGAGAGAGGTGCTGGACGCCTCGAACCTCGACGTGTTCCCCGACGCCGACATCTACCCCGTGGTCGTGACCTACGGAGAATCGCCACGAGACGAGCCAGCGGGCGACGAGACCGACGAAATTCGGGTCCGGCACCCCGAACCCGACCAGCGCGGCGGCGAGCGAGAACTCGCCGCCGCGCCAGCGACCAGCGTCGGCAAGTCGCTCGTGGACGACCTCGGCGGGCACGTCCTCCCGCTGGACTTGGACGGCGAGTTCGCCGAGACCGCGTCGGAGGTGCTGGAAGAGTGCGACCGACTCGGCGACCACGTGACCCTGACCGAGGGCGTCCACACCGGGAACGTCCGCGAGAAACTGCTGACCGACGAGCGCGGGGCAGGCGACGACGAGGGGGACGGGGAGCGAGACGGGACGCTCCGAGAGGTCGTAGACGGCAAATCTATCGACCGCTACCGCCTCGACTGGGACGGGACGTGGCTCAGGTACGACGAGTCGCTGGTCGAGCGCGACGACGGCGAGTACGCCGACCTGCGGGACGCCGACTGCTTCGAGGAGCCGAAACTGCTGGTCCGGGACATCAGCGACCGGCCGGTCGCGGTCTACGACGACGAGGAGTACTTCGCGCTCAACACCCTCTACAGCGTCCGGTCGCGCGACGAGTCGGACCTCTCGCTGCGGTACCTGCTCGGGGTGTTCAACTCCGAGTTTGCGACGACCTACTTCCGGCAGGTCTACGGCGGCACGCACGTCAGCGGCGACTACCTCCGGTTCAAGCCGATGTTCGCCCGCCAGATTCCGGTTCCGGACCCCGAGGACGCCGAGGTGGACGCCAGCGAAGTCGCCGAGCGAGCAGGAGTCGAGGAATCGGTTCCGCACGACCCCGAGGCCGCGGTCGCCGCCCTGACCGAGCGACTCCGAGCGGCGAGAGACGAGCGCGAGAGCCTGAATCTGGACGTGCTGGACTACCTCGGCAAGGGTGACGGCAGGGGCAGCGGCCACGGCGAAACCAAACGCGGCGAGCGTCGGTCCGGACCGACGCTCGCCGCGACCGGCGTGCCCGCGGCGGGCGTCGGCGACTCGGTTCTGGCCGAGACCGCGGCCGACCGCGACGGACTCCGAATCGGCGAGGTCCGGATGCGGAACGCGGACGGCGAACTCGTCTTGGAAGTCACCGCGCGGTACAAGCCCGAAACCGGCGAGCGAGACGACCGCGAGACCGACCGCTGGGGCTACGCCGAGACCGACCCGGTGCCAGCGATGCGATTCCGAGACCTCGGGGAGACCGAGCGCGCGCTGGTCGAGGCGTTCGTCCCGGCGGCCGCCGAGCGCGGCGACGGCTTCGCCGACTTCCGCGAGAACGCGACCAAGACCAACTCGCTTCTGGACCGCCTGCGAGCGATTCGCCTGCCGGACGCGGAGGAAGTACGCGAGGAGGTGGCGCGATACCGCGAGGTCCGAGAGCGCGCCGCCGAGTTGGACGAGCGAATCGCGGCGCTGGAGGACGCTATCGACGACATCGTCTATCGGCTCTACGGAATTGACGACGAGGAGGTTCGGACCGAGTAGTCAGGCAGAGAGAAATATATACGCATATTAAAGAAATAGTATTATGTTCTAAACACATATATACGTTGTTAATCCCCGAAAACCGGCGTGTTTCAGAAACCGGCGAGCGAACGGAAAAGACGACGTGACGACTCTGGCGACGGCCGGTGTGAACCGACGAACACCCAACCGAGACGTCGAGATTTTCGGCGTCCGCCTCGACCTCGAACTCCTCGGCATCCACCTCGTCGTGACCTGTCTGGCGGTCTACGCCGCGGCGGACCTCGGCGTCAGCGCGTGGCGCGGCGTCGTGGCCGGACTGGTCGCGTATCTGGTCACGCTCCTGCGCCATCCCGGCGATAGGTCCGCAGCGCAGTGAATTCAGGGACCGCCTGACGGACCGCGTAGGAGGCGCGTAACAACGTGTCCGCATCTCGACACCCTGGGTAGGTGAACTATCGTGAGCGAGGAACCACTCTCGACCCGGCGCGCGCTCCTCGGAGCGGTCGGCGGCGCGCTCGCGGCGACCGCAGGGTGCGTCGGAACGGGGTCGGGGCCGGAACCGACCGGCCGGGAGATAACCGTCGAGTGGGAACTCGACCCCGAAAGCACGGGCGAGTACGAACACCTCCGGACGCTCCGCGACGAGGAGCGCGGGTGGACGTGGTTCGAGGGCCGATTCGTCGCCACGGAGTCTGGCGTGGCCGGATTCGAACACGAACACCGGTTCTTCCTCGACGGCGAGGAAATCGGCAGATGGCGCTCGGACTTCGAACCGGGCGAGTACAGTTCGCTGTTCGTCATGGACGAAGGCGAGGGGACGACCTACGACTACGCGCTCCGGACGGACCCCGTTCCCACGTCGTTCGAGGTGTACGTGAAGCAGATAGAAGAGAAGTGAGCGGCAGGGGCAGGAAAAACGGGAGGAGACCCGAACCTCAGGGAAGGTGCGGTTCGAACACGTCTGCGCGCAGGCTCTCGTGGACGTGTTCCAGCAGCGTCCGCAGGTTCTCGGTGTCCTCGCGGTTGTACTTCACCAACCTGTCGAGCGCGGCGTCGTCCTCGTTGCGGTCGTAGCGGTGCCAGAGCCGGACCGCCTCGCGGCCGTCCACGTCGTCGTCGGCGCGGTCGATGCCGATTTCGCGCTCGATGGTTTTCAGCCCGCCCGAGAGGCCGATTTGCTTGCAGGTGTACATCAAATCGAGGTGGGGCGTCGTCACGTCGAGGCCGAAGCTGTCCTCCAAGAAGGGCTGGTCGAATCGCTTGCCGTTGAACGACACCAGCATGCTCGACTCGGCGAACTCCTCGCGGAGCGCCGACGCCGAGAGGTCTTCGCCCTGCACGTAGGTCCGGGTGTCGCCCCCGCGGTGGAGGCTGACCGTGGTCACGTCGTGGCGCGTGCTGTCGAGGCCGGTGGTCTCGATGTCGAAGAAGCAGACGCTGTCGGCGAAGTTGTCGTAGGCCCGCCAGAGGCTCCCGCTCGGCAGGTTCTGGCCGAAGAAGTCGGCGTCTCCGGCGTCGAGCCGGTCGCGCGCGGCGTCGATGAACTCGCGGACGTTCCGGCCCGTTTTGGGGCCCAGCAAGTCCTCCTCGAAGTCGTCCCAGTGGGTGACGCCCTGTTTCCAGAGCTTCTGTTCGGTCTTCTCGCCCACCCCGCTGGCCGCGATGAACGAGTTCTGGAGTTGCATTGGGAGGCGGATTAGCGGGAAGGCTCTTAGTCGTGGGTGGTTTGGAGTGGGACGAGAGAATTCAGAGAAGTAACGAGGAGCGCGACGATGGTCTCGAAAGCCCTCACGCGGTTCGCGGTCGCTCAGCGACATATCCGGGCGCGCAGTTCTGCGCGCCCGGATAAGGGTCGGCTGAGGCGACCACGGCCTCCAGCCGCGAACCGCGTTCGCCCTTTCAGTCCGCCGAGGGCGGTGAGTGTTCCACCGAGTGAAGTACGTAGATAGTGGCGCGTCTCCGAGTTCCCCAACCACTTAGTTTCAGAGTCCCAAACCGAGGCCATGGAGAAAGTCGCAATCGACGCGGTGGACAACGAGCGGAACCCGATGAAAGTCCACAGCGTCCGGAAGCCGGTCTCTCGCGCGCTCGGAACGGACCACTTCGCCATGAACTACTTCGAGTTAGAGGCAGGCGAGTCGTTCTCGGGCGGTCTCCACCGGCACAACGACCAAGAGGAGGTCTTCTACGTCGAGTCTGGCACCGCCACCTTCGAGGTCGGCCTCGACCGCGAGGAGGTCGCGGTCGAAGCGGGCGAACTCGTCCGGTTCCCGCCCGGCGAGTTCCAGAAGGGGTACAACGACGACGAGGAGACCGTCGAGGGGTGGGCGCTCGGTGCGCCCGGCGCGACCCACGACTGGGACGAACTCCAGTCGCGGGCCTACTGCCCCGAGTGCGAGGACGAAGCCACCCACGACGTGGGACTCGCGGAGGGGAACTTCGAGTTGACCTGCACCGAGTGCGGGACGACGCAGGGATAACGCGACGCGGGACGGCAGGGCGCACGGGGCGAGCGCCAGCGGCGGCCTCGGCAGTAGCTATTTCTTCGGCGTCGGCGTAGCCTGCCGGACGAGGGACGGGGAATGAGGGACAAACGACGCCGAGACGAGAGCGACCGGAGAACCGAGGAGAACGAGGACACCAACACGAACTGGCGGCGCCGAGTAACCCGCCGAACCGCGCTCGCGTCGGTCGGAAGCGGACTCCTCGGGATGGGCTTGGGCACCGCCGGGGCCGCCGAGACAGTCGAGGCCGCGGCCCAAGAGGGCGACCAGTTTCCGCCGCGCGAGCGCACCTTCTGGGGAGCGCCCCAGCGACTGGGCGAGGGGAGCGCCGCGGTGTTCCTGACGAGGGGGCGGTCGGGAGCGCCGCGCTATCTGGGCGTCTGGTTCACGGCGAGCGCGCTCGACGGGTTGCCCACGACCGAGGAGCGACGAGCGAACGCGACGGACCTTCCGCTCCCGCGAGCGACGGCGGACCTGACGAACGTCCGGTGGGTCACGGTCGATTGGAACCCCGAGGGACGCCCGGTAGCGGAGTTCGACGCGCCGAACTTCGGCTTCCGGTTCTCCCTGCTGTCCCGACGGGAGTCCTTGCGAGAAATCCGACCGGGGGAGTGCGACCGGGACGGTGACGGGACGCCGGACACCGAGGTCCCGTGCGAAGTCTTCGAGCGCGGGACGGTCTCACTCTCCCCGCGGCGACGACCGCCGGGGTACGTCCCGACCGACGAGGTTCTGCCGCTCGTCGGGAATCGCTGGATACAGCGAGACACACCTGAGTTCGACGGCGAATCTCGCACCCACACGTTGCTGTACGGCGCGTTCGACGGGGCAATCACCGCAATCGAACCAGTAGTCGCGCTCGACCACCTCGAAACGCTCCGCGGACGCGAAATCGCCGACGTCGCCGCGCCCGAGGCCTACGACCAGTACGGCTTCTACCCGACCCAGTACGTCGTTCGATTCCTCCCCGAGCAGGACGCCTACGTGGTGTTTCTCCGCCGATACCAGATATTCGAGGGGAGTTAGCTCGCCACGAAGACGGCGTGGTCGCTCTCGTCCGGGTCGGCCGACTCGTCGTACCAACCGTAGCGTTCGACAGACAGGCCCAGCACGCCGCAGACTCCGTCGAGGTATTCGGGGTCGTGGTCGTAGAGTCGGTGGGTGTCCACGAAGAACTCCCCGTCGGGCGTGAAGACTACCGAGTCCCAGCGATACGACGAGTCGCCCGCCTCGTGAACGTCGGTGAGGCGCGCGTGGGTCCCCTCCTCGGACGAATGGGTCACGAGTCGGGGGTCGGTGCCCTCGTCGGCGAGTGCGAACTGGTCGAAGACCAGCAGGCCGCCCTCTGCGAGGTGGTCGGCCGCCGCGCGGAGACTTTCGGCGGCGGCGTCGGGGCCGAGGTGCTGGACGACCGTGAAGGGGAACCACACGAGGTCGAAGGCTCCTTCGACTGGCAGGTCCGGCAGTTCGCCGACGCGGAACTCGGCGTCGGACTTGGTCCGGGCGCGTTCGACCATCGCGGGGTACTTGTCCACGCCGACGACATCGAAGCCCTCCTCGCGGAGTCGCTTGCTGTGTTCGCCGGTGCCGCATCCGACGACGAGCGCGCGCTTCCGGCGGGAGTCAGGCTCGGTCTCGGTGTCGAGTTCGGCATCTTCCTCGAACCGAGACAGCACGAACTCGACCTCGGCGTCGTAGTCTTTCCGGGCGTAGAGCGCGTCGTAGGCCTCGGGGTACTCGGAGTAGAGATTCTCGCTCATGCACGGCACCACGCAAAGAACCCTCATAAAACCATCAATCAGGCAGACCGACGTGCCGGACCGCCCAAAAAGAACAGGCGTGCTTACGGTCGGAGGTACGCCCAGCCGTCGTCCTGCAGTCGAGTCAGTTCGCTCGCGCCAGACGAGACCGTCTCGACGCCGTCCACGAGGTCGGCGTCTTCGAGGTCCATCAGGTCGAGGGTGTTGCTACAGGCGCGGAAGTCGATGCCCGCGTCGAGGAGTCCCTCGACGGTGTCGCTGTGGGTGCCGTCCTTCCTGAGCGGGTCGATGCCCTCGGCCTGCGCGACGACTGCGATGTCGTCCATCTCGACGGTCTCGTCGTTCGAGAGGTTCTCCGCGATGGTCAGGACCGTCTTCTGGTGGTCCTCGTCGCCGCTGGTGAGGTGGAATGCGGTGCGCATGCAATCGTAGGACGGCGCTGGCGAGCAAGTGGCTGTTGGCCGGGCGATATATTTTCGGGGCGACGTGACCGTAGACAAGGTAATTCGGAAATCGAGACTGTTCCCGGCGCTTAACGTTTCGAATCCTCGGAAATGGATTTTATTGGGCTACACGTGCAAGTCCGATGGACATGAACCGACGAAGATTCGTTTCGGCCGCAGGGACGCTCGGTGCCCTCCTCTTCGGGAGCGAAACAGTCGGCGCGGCGCGCGACCGACGCGGAGCGAGGAGCCAAGACGGTCGGCCGACCCCGCCAGCCAAGACGGTCGTCCACCTGTCGAGCGGCGAGCAGACGGCCCAGCGCCACGCGCTCCTCAACGCGCAGAACCTGCTGGAGGACGACTCGGTGACGGTGAAGAACGTCGTCTTCGTCGCCAACGGCAAGGGCGTGAAAGTCTACACCCCGCCGAGCGAGGAGAACGAGTTCCGCGAGACGATTACCTCGCTTCAGGACCGCGGCGTCGAGTTCCGAGCCTGCGGGAACGCGATGGACGCGCTCGACCTCACGAAAGCCGACCTCGTGGACGGGGTCGAACCCGTCCCGTCCGCCGTGGGCGAACTCGCGCGCCTGCAAGAACTGGGCTACGGCTACATCAAGGCCCCGTAGCGGGACCGGGACTCGGTTCCGGAACCAGAAGACTCGGTTCCGAAGTCGGGACTCGGGTGGAATCGAGGTTTCGCTTCGATTCGCTTCTCTCGGTCACGAACCATTTACGTGCCAGCGCACCAATCGAACGGGCATGTCAGACCGACCCGACTACGAGGAGCAGGTGCGCGAGGCCTTCCCCGAGATTCAGGACGTCGAGGACGAGCAGTTGCGAGAGCAGGTAATCGAGGCGTGGACGCTCGGCCTCGACCGCGGCGGGTGGAAGGACATCTACGACATTCCCTACGCGTGGAACATCCACGAGGTCACGAACGTCGAACACGTCCGCGGCGTGACTCGCATCGCGGTCAAGTCCGCCGAGGAGCAGCGCGACTTCCACGGCGCAGACCCGGACCTCGACGTGATTCGGGCCGCGTGCCTCCTGCACGACGTGGGCAAGTGCTACGAGTACGTCGACCACGTCGAGGACGAGAAACTGCTGGACCCCGACCCGAGATACGCCACCGAGGAGGTCCCCCACTCCATCTCGGGGTACGCGCTGGCCCACGAGGTCGGCTGTCCGCTGGCGGTCCAGCGCGCGATTCCGCACTTCTTGGGCGAGGTTCCGAAGCGGACCTTGGAGGCGGAACTGGTCAAGAGCGCGAACTCGGCGAGTTCGAACGCCATCACCCAGTCGGCGATGGGCATCACCCTGCAGGAGTGGGTGGACAAGTACAGTCAGACGAGCGACTGAAGAAAATAAATACAAACTCTTCGGAAATATAGACATTTCTTTTAGCCGTGTAAAATTGGCCCGGGTGGCGGATTTGTCAGGGGTCGAAGAGCGGTCGAACCGAGACAAGAACCGAGGGCGGCCACCACGGTCGGATAATCGCGGAGGAGTCAGGTACCCACGACTGCAGTCGTGGGCTTCCGCCTCGGTTCGCTGTGAGTCTCGGCCGAGGAGAACGGGAAGTAGCGAGGACGCTTTTCAGGCTGGCGGTCGTCACCCGAACCATGCGACCCAGCGAACTCACCACGCTCGTCTCCGGCCTCCTCCACGAGGAGACCCAAGTGACCGACCGCGGCCTCGATTTGACCGTCACCGAAGTGCTGACCGTCGAGACCCCCGGCAGGGTGGACTTCGGCGGCGACGAACTCACTCACGCCAACTGCTCGGCCCACGAGAAGGTCTGGCGGAACGACGAGGACGACTACCAGTGGTGGCACTTGGACGGCGGTCAGTATCTCGTGGAGTACAACGAGACGCTGTCCGCCGACCGCCCGCTGACGGTCCAGACCCGCGACGAGGTGCGCAAACGCGGGGCCTTTCACCCGACGCTCGAACTGACCGACCTCGGTCGGATTCCCTTCTCGGTCGCACCCGCCGGGATTCGACTGAAAGAGAACGCCCGGATTTCGACCGTGTTGCCGCCCGAGGAGGGGTCGGAATAAGTCTCGCTCGTCGCCTCCACGCTTTTCCTGCTCCGCATCGAACTCCCCACGATGTACGAAAAAACCAGCCTCGCGGCCCTCGAAACCCGCGACGTGGAGGACATCGAACCCGACCTGAAGGCCGTCGGCTACCAGTTACGACCCCAAAAGATGCGCCCGAGCGTCTGGGAGTTCGAGGCGGGCGAGACGAACAACTGGCACCGCCAAGGCGAACAGGAGGAACTCTACTACGTCCTCTCCGGGGAGTTCCTCGTGACGGTCGAGAGCAGGGGCGAAAGTGAGGGCGAGGGAGAGCGCGAGGAGAACGACGAGCGCGAGACCTTCGAACTCGGAAGCGACGAGGTGGTCGTCGTCCCGCCCGAGACGTGGCGGCAGTTCGAGGCGCTGGAAGACGGTCGGATGCTGGTCGTCGGCGCGCCGAGCGTGAAAGACGACGGAATCACCGAGGACGAAGCCTCGGAGTGAGTCGTCTCGCTCTGCGCGAGGGTTTATGAACGAAAGCGAGCAGAACTGTTCTCGGAACGATACGAGATGGACGAGCAAACCGAGCAATCGTCGTCTTCCTTCGACCGCAAATCCCCGCTGGAGGAGTCGAGCGATACGCATCCCTCGCGGCAAACCCTTCTGGAGGAGTCTCGAACGACGGCTGACCGACAGTTGGCACAGATTACGAAATTAGACGACGCGGCAGTCCGCACCGTGCGGATAGCGTTCGTCCTACTCGGTGTCGTCGCTGGAAGCGCTCGACTGCCACCGTTTCAGAATCTCGGGATTCTCGGAGCAGTCGGAACGTGGGCGCTCGTCGGAACACTCGTCGCTGGCCTGTTCGTCTACGGAACCTCACGACTCTTTCTCGGTTCCGCGCCCGACGAACTGACTGTCGATTACAGCGACAACCCGACCGTCAAACAGACGCACGTCGAACTTATCGGTAGATACGAATCAGGAATACAGTTCAACCGGAGTATTCTTCACGCGAATGGCTTTACACTCCTCGTAGCCCGATTGCTCCTCGCGCTCGCAGTCGTATTCCTCGTTGTCGGCGTTTTCCGCTACGTCGTTCTCTCCGAAGAAGCACTCACGCTGACACGAACATTTATTAGCTAAATAGTCGAAGTAGACTATATGCGAGAAAACGAAGACGAGGAAGACGGATCGAACATAGTGAAAGGAGTGTACGTAGACATCGGTCCCACTCCGCTGGTGGAGTTGAAAGTGAGGTTCGCCGACTGGCTCGACCGCCGGGGATGGTAGACCGACCGAAACGCCGACTCGGTCCGGTCAGTGTTCGATAGTCGTGATCTCCTCGACGGGCCACTGGCTCAGAATCTCGACGCCGTTCTCGCGGACGACCACCATCTCCTCGACGCGGACGCCCTGATTATCGGCGGGTTGCATCGTCTCGACGGCCATCGTCATGCCCTCCTCGATTTCGATGGGGTGGTCGGGCGAGAGGCCGCGCCAGATGAGCGGGACCTCGTAGAGTTGGAGGCCCAGACCGTGTGCCCAGTGGTTGGTGGTCATCTCCCAGTAGTCCTCCGCGCCGTACCAGTCCATGTGTTCGCCCTCCTTGTCGGGGAAGCCCTTGCAGATTTCATCCGTGGTCGCGCCGGGTTCGATGCGTTCGAGCACGTCGTAGAGGTCGTCGCGGGCCTTCTCGTAGGCCTCCTTCTGGGCGTCGGTGGGTTCGCCCATGCTGAAGGTGCGGTAGTAGCAGGAGCGATAGCCCATGAAGCCGATGTTGTAGAAGTCGGCGTAGACCAGGTCGCCGGGCCGAATCACGCGGTCGGTCGTATTGGCCTGATGCTTGGGCCACGTATTCGGGCCGGAGGTGCAGTAGCCGCCCTGCACCATCGCGCCGAGTCGCCAGAGTTCCTTGGTGGCCTCGCCCCAGACCTCGGACTCGCGCATGCCGGGCTTTGCGGTCTCCTTGATGCGCTGGAATCCGGCCTCGCAGATGGCCGCGACCTGTCGCAGGCACTCGATTTCGTCGCGGGTCTTGACCTTCCGGGCGTCCTCCATGGCTTGAGCGCACTCGCCGGTTCGGACGTCCACGCCGCGCTCCTCGAACTTCTGGATGAGGGCCTGGTTGCCCACGTCGATGCCCATCGGTTCGTTCTTCACGCCGTACTCGTCCATCGCCTCCACGACGAGGTCGGCCATCTTGCCCTTGAGCCAGTCGCGGGCGGAGTTCCGACCCGACGCGCGCGGGACGTTACCGAGGCCCGGGGCGGCGTACCGGATGTCGTCGAGCCACGGACAGTTGAACTGCTGGTTGCTGGCGTGGTCGGCGGTGTCCCAGTGGACCACGTCGCCGTCCTCGGTCAGGAGGGTGTAGTGGTCGGCCCCGCTCCCGCCGGTCATGGCGAGTCCGGTGACGTACCGGACGTTGGGGTCGTTGATGAGGAGCATGCTGCCGAGTTCCTGCTCGGCCATTTGCTCCAGAGCGCGCTCCTTTCGCTCTTCGCGCAGGCGCTGGAAGTTGATTCGCTCCTCCCAATCGACGCCCATGGTTCCGCGGGTACCTTCCATGAAATCGCGCTGATAGAAGCCCATGGGCGGGGATACTCCGAGGGCGATAATAAAAAGTAGTGAACTACGCTCGCTATCTTTTTCCAGCGGGAATGACAGTTTGCTCACGTGAACAGGCGAGCCGTTCTGAAATCACTCGCGTTGCTGTCGGCTCCGCTGGCCGGGGTCTCTGCTGGCTGTCTCGGCGAGATCGAGCGCGCGGCCCCGAGCGCTCCGTCTGACGAGTCCCCCGCCGAGCGCGTCGAGTGGGCGTCGATGGGACTCCAACACGTCGCGTTCGAGTCGCTGGTCGAGGAGAACGTGCGCGTCACCGCCACCGTCGAAATCCGGAATCCGACCGAGTACCGCATCCCGGTCAACGCCGTGCGCTACAGCGTGCTGTCCGGCCGCGGCGAGGAGTTCGCGGCGTTCGCCCACGGCGAGGTCCGGGGATGCGACTTCGTGGACCTCCTCGGTGCGGACGAGTCCTACCACGAGTTCGTCCGGAAAGAGGGCCTCCCCTGCCCGGACGAGAAGACGCCGACGTTCGTGGTCGAACCCCACGACACGACCGAGATTACGGTCGCGTCGGAACCGCAGACGGAGGAACAGTGGGAGGTGGCGCGGGGCCTCCTCGGTGCGAGCGACCCGGTGTACGTCCGGGTGGACGGCGAGGCGGACCTCTGGAACCAGCAGGTGGACGTCGATTTCGAGACCGAGACCGGACTCGAACCGCCCTGAGGCGTCCGCGAGAGCTATCGCCGGTCATCGGAAGTGGTCGGCCTTGCTGGCGATGTACGCGATGACGAGCAGGTCGATGACCAGTGCGAGGAGGCTGAAGGTCACGAGGTCCAGCACCGCGCTGAGCGCGTAGAACCGGAGCGCCCACTTGTAGCCCCAGTACTGGAGCGTCCAGAGGCCGTAGAGGACCGCGGTCTTGCCGACTATCACCGCCAGACCGACCAAGCCGACGATGGCGAACGGGCCGCCGCGGGCCATCGTGCCGAGCATCCCGAAGAACGAGAAGAACGCGCCGACGAACCCGAGGAGGCAGAGTATCGTGATTCCGAGCGGTCTGCCGCGCGAGCGGCGGTCGTAGGTGGAGGGCATCGGCCAGACGTTTCGAGAGTGACGAAATAAGCTTTGGGCCATCGAGGTTCGGTCGTCACGACGAGTGCTCCTGGTACCTCGCTGACCGACGCAAGCTATTAATCGTTCCGCTCCTATTTTGAATTAAGAAATTAGAACAATGTTCTCGCTGACCGACCGAATCAGGCTCGAAACCGAGGTAGAGGAGACCGACACGCAGTTCGGGTTCACTTGGCTCCACGTCGACGGCGAGTACCGCATCCGTTCTCCCGACGACGAGTTCAAACAAGTGCCGAAGGTCATCGTCGACACGCTGAGAGAGCAGGCGACGAGCGTGTCCGTCGAAGAACTCATCGCCGAAACGGAGACGCAGGACGCCGACGCGGCGGACACCCTGCGAGAGATGTACGAGGGGGGCTTCATCCGAGACGACGCGCCGGTCGAACGCGTTCGCTCCCCCGAGGACATCCGGATTTGGCACCGGGCGCTCGGCGTCGGGGTGTTGCTGTGCGTCACCGGAGCGCTGTGGGTCGAGACGCTGTCGAGACTGGCCCGACCGTTCGTCGACAGTCCGTTCCAGTACCTTCTCGAGGCGATTCCGGTCCTGATTCCGGTGGTGCTCTGTTCGGTGGTGGTACACGAGTTGGGTCACTACTACACCGCCCGGAAACAGGGATTAGACCCGTCGTTCGGCGTCTCGGTCATCAACGGCGTCATCCCGGCAGTCGTGACGAAAACCCACGGCGGGTGGTCGCTCCCGCGAAACCGACGGATGTGGAACACGCTCGCGGGACCGGCGTACGGACTCGTCTGGACGCTCGGCCTGTTTCTCGTCTATTACACGCTCGCGCCCCATCCCGGCGTCGCAGTCGCGGGCCTGCTCTGTTTCAACCTCCAGTTCATGGCCCTCAACCCGCTGTTCCACGGGGACGGGTACCTGCTGATGACCGACCTGTTGGGCGAACAGAACGTCCGAACGCGCGGGATACGACACCTCAAACAGCGTCGACCGACGTGGCTGGCGGCGTACGCCGCCGCTTCGTACGGATTCGTCGTCGTCGGATTCCTCGTCGACGCCGCAATCGGGTACGTGGTCGGGAAGTGGGCGGGGTCGGCGTTCGTACTGGCGCTGTCCGGCAGTCTCTACCTCGAGTCGCACTACGGTGCCGTCGGCCGACTCCGGGGACTCCTCTCGCCGTCCGGTGGGTGAACGGGCAGGAGGGTCGGTCACCGGTCGCTGACCGACCGTCGGTTCCGGAAGCAACGCAGTCGAGTTCACCGCCGAGGGGTAAATTGTTCTAGAAAGCTAGGAAAGTTTTAATACATTCCGCATGCTAATAACTAGCGCAGCATGAAAGAAACGTTCATCGAAGCCCTCGGCGAGGAAGAGACGCTCGAAAAGCGCGAACAGACTCAGCACACCAGCGGACCGTCGGACGACAAGTAACGAACCGGTTCCGTACTCGGCGAGCAGTCGCGCTCGCCGCATCGTTTTTTGGCAGGTGACGGATACTCGCCGAGGAGTTCCCGAACGATTTAGAGTCCGTTCTTCGCGGAGTCGAACGGACAGTCCTAACGAGAAGCGCGGTCGAGGAGGGCGTCGGCGAGGACGCCCGCGACGTCGGTTGCCCCGTGGAGGTCGTGGAACGCGAACCGCGGGCCGGGATTGACTTCGAGGAGCGCGTGTTCGTCGTCCGCGACCCGGAGGTCGATGGCCCCGAATCGAATCGGTGAGACGCGAGCGGCGCGCTCTACGTCGCGGCGAGTCTCGTCCCGGAGGTCGACCGGTTCGGCGTCGTCGACGTGGACGTCGGTTTTGTACGTCCACTCGTCCACGACGTAGCGACTGGTCCCGACGACCTCACCGTCGAGGAAGAACGCCCGCACGTCGTCGCCCGGGACGTACTCCTGAAACTGGACCGGGGCGTTCGACAGTCGGTCGAACGGCGCGTCTTCGAGGTCGTCCGCGGACAGTCGGCCGGGAGTCGCACCCTCGGTGAGCGGCTTGAAGACGACCTCGTCGTGTTCGGCGACGAACTCGCGAGCGCTGTCCGGGTCGGTAGTGAACAGGGTGTCCGGAACCGAGATACCCGCCTCGACGAACTGTTCCAGTTGTAGCGGCTTCCAGTGGTCGTAGTACTGAGTCCCGGGCGGGTAGAACACCGTCGCCCCGTGGCGCTCGAACAGGCCGAGAAGCGAGCGGAAGACGCCCCGCCACTGGTCGGCCTTCATGAACGTGCTCACCGACCCCTCTTCCTCGAAGTCGTCCGCGAATCTGGTCAGTACGGGGTGAAAGACGTGATGGACCCACGGGAAGACGGCGGTCACGTCTTCGACGCGGAACTCCCGGTCGACGGTTATCGTCTCGCTACCCACGTCGTACGTCACCGGGACGTCGCTCGGCCAGTCCGTCATGTCCCACGTGACGGGGTCGCCGCCCCTGTCCTCGATAGCGTCAGCGAGCAGTTCGAATTCCTTGTAGTCGGTTTCCCCGACGAGTACGACAGTCATCGATTACTTCGATGTAGTTACTAGGTAAAAAACGTATGCACAGCCTCCGGATTAAAGTTCGGGCCTCGTCCGACCGGAGGCCCCGGTCGGACCCAGTTCGGCCTACGACCCGACCAGGTACTCGGCGATGCGGTCGGCGACGTCGGTCGTTCCCGCGAGGTCGTGGGCCGCGAACCGGCCGGGCGTGTTACTCTCCAGAACGGTGAAATCACCGTCGTCGGTGAGTCGGACGTCGACCGCCGCGTAGTCCGACGGGGCGAGTTCGCCCGCGCGGACGACTGCCTCGCGGACCTTCGGGTCCGGCGAGAGCGCGACCGACTCGATGGTGTCGTAGTCGACGGACGGTTGCTGGAACGAGAACGCGTCCTCCGGGTAGTCGTATCGAACCATCCCCGCGAACTCCCCGTCGACGACGAACCCGCGCGTATCGTCGCCGGGGGCGTACTCCTGTAGTTTTATCGGAGCGCCAGCCAGTTTCCGAAGTCGTTCCGGAGTCAGGTCCGACGGACGAATCAGTTCCAGACCCTGTCCGCCGTTGACCGGTTGGACCACCGCCTTCGAGTGCTCCTCGACGAACGACTCGACCCGCTCGGGGTCGTTGGTGAACGTCGTCTCGGGGACGGGAATCCCCTCGTCGTCGTACAGTTCGAGCATCCACGGTCGGTGGAACGTCCAGTAGTGTTCCCTCGGCGGCGTCGGCGTCTTGGCACCGTGCGCCTCGAAGGTGGCCATGATGGACCAGAACAGCTGTTTCCACTCCCGAAGTTGCTTGTACCCGGCGCGCTCGGACTTCTCGTCGTACCACTCGTAGTGCCTGTCGAGCGGCGAAAAGACAGTCTGGACCATCGAGAACACGCCGGTCACGTCTTCGAACGGGATGGGTTCTCCGAACACGCACTCGCCGCTACCGACCGCGAGTTCGACGGGGTCTTCGCCCGGCCACTCCGTGACGTCGACCACGATGGTCTCTTCGCCCCGGTCCTCCACCGCCCGCCGCACGAGTTGATGTTCTTTGAACGTCTCGACGTCGCCGAGAATAACGACAGCCATTGCACGGTGGATGTATCCGTAAATACAAATAGGTTTGCCCGTGACGAAAATTCGGTGTATCGGCGGCCGCGACGAGGTCGCACGGGAAGTCGCCCGACCGCCACGGACTGTCCTCGACGCGCGTCCCGTGGTCGCCGCAACCCGTGGTCGTCGCCGCAACTCATCGGCGGGTTTTATTTGGCGACCAGTCGTCCGCTCTATTATGTACAAGCACGTGGCCCTGCTGGTTCGGCAGGACGACATGACGCACGAGGAGTTCGTGGACTACTGGCAGAACGAACACACCCCCATCGCCCGCGAAATCGAGGGGGTCACGCGCTACCAGACCGTCCTCCCGACCGACCCCGAGAACGCCGAGTTCGACGGGTTGGCCGAACTCTACTTCGAGGACTTGGACGACCTCCACGACGCCTTGGGAAGCGAAGGGAGCCGCGACTACGACCCGGACAAGGGCAAGGCCAAGGAGGCCCGCGAGGACGTGGACAACTTCCTCGACATCGACCGCCGCCCCCGATTCATCGGCGAGGAGATTATCCAGAAGGACGAGGTGGACGGCGACACCGACGGCCTCTACAAGCACTCGGCCTTCCTCGTCCGACAGGAGGGCATGACTCACGACGAGTTCGTGGACTACTGGCAGAACAACCACACCCCCATCGCCCGCGAAATCGAGGGCGTGGTGCGCTACGCCACGGTCCTGCCGACCGACCCCGAGAACGCCGAGTTCGACGGCATCGCGGAACTCTACTTCGAGGACCTCGACAAACTCTACGACGCCCTCGGGAGCGAGGGAAGCCGGGACTACGACCCGGACAAGGGCAAGGCCAAGGAGGCCCGCGAGGACGTGAACAACTTCCTCGCCATCGACGAGCGCCCGCGGTTCATCGGTCAGGAGCGACTGGTGAAAGACGATACCAGCGAGTGAGGCGATTCGCCGCCCGCTAGTCGATTTGTAATTATTTTTAACATCAAATATCGTGTCTTTCGAGCGGTTTATTTTACGTCGGTGGCGAATCTCCCGACGTGAGTCGCAGACAGGTCGCTATTCGGACGAACGTGCCGCGAATAATTTCGAGTTTCCGATATGAGTGACGCAGACGGAAGCACGTCGGCGAAACACCGGGCGAACGCGATGCTCGACACCGACCGGTTCGCCGCGATGACCGACCACTTCATCCACGTCGTCGAGTTGGCCGCCGCGGGGGTCTTCGCGGTCCTGTTCGCCATCGGCGTCGTGGACCTCGTGATACGCATCTGGGAGGCGGCGCTCGGCGGGTCGATAACCGACCCGAAGGTGGTCATCGGATTCATCGACACGGGACTGCTGTTGCTGGTCATCGCCGAAGTGTACCAGACCGTCATCGCCTACACGCAGGAGAACGACACGCGGAAAATCGTCCGCCTCATCATCTACACGGGCGTCATCGCCATGGTCCGGAAAGCCATCATCTTCCGGACAGGGGCGTACGGGACGACGAAGGACGCGCTGTTCGCCGCGGTGGCCTACACGACCATCCTCCTCGGCCTCGGCGGGTTGCTCCTCATCGAACACACCTTCCGGAAGACGTCGGCAGAGTGAGCAGACGCCCTACAAGCGGTTTTCAGTCTTCAGTTGCGCCGTTCCTCCAGCCACTTCCCGAACCGGAGTTTCAGGTCCGCGAGGCGTTTCGAACCCCCCGTATAGACGTACTCTGCCCTCACGATGCTCGGTTCGTCGCCGTCGCCAACTTCAGTCATAGTTATATCACGACTAGTGCGGGATTGCTGATAAAGTTTGGTACCACCGGCTTCCGATAATCAAGGGTACAGAGCGGGAGGCGACAGACGAAGCGAACAAAACCACCGCGCAGGCGAGCAGAAAGCGAGAGACGTCGAGGAAAAACGCGTTCGACCAGAGAACGCGCCGGTTCTTGAGAAGGCCACGCTCGTATCGTCCGATGATTTCGACGTAGGCGGTCTCGGCGTCCGTCTGCTCCTCGTAGTCGAGAGGTATCCGGTCCGGACTGGGTCCGATGAAGAGTCTCGACGTGCCGTATGCGATTAGCGACGTGACGAGCGACCCGACGAGCGAAAGCGTCCCGGCCGCCCCGAGGAGACCGAGGCCGAGCGACGGGAGTACTTTTTCACCGCCGACGAGGAGACCAGACAACACGAAGGTAATCCGGACCGTCCGAACCGCTTCACCGTCGAGTTTGTTGATTTGGGTGAGTTGCTGGGCAGTCGTTGTTCGGGCCTCTTCCAGCAACATCTGCCGACCGCTACCGGGGTCGTCACGATTCGACCGGCGGTCGTTCGACCGACGCTCGCCACTCGGCTCCGACGCGGATGAATCCGACTCCGCCATGTCTCGGGACTACTTCGCCCCGGCATGGGTCAAAAAGGCTCGTGCGAAGGTTTATCCCCCGAAATCCGCGGTACGTCGCGTCTCGCTACCCGAGGAGGTACAGTAGCAGGAAGAACACCACGAGCATCCCGACAAGCACCAGCGCGGGTTTCAGGACCTCGAAAATAGACTCCTCGGGGCCGTCGAGGCCGCCGTCTTCGTTCTCTGAGACGGTCGGTCTGCTCGCGCCGCCGGGTCCACCAGCCATGTTTCTGCAGTGAACGGTCATCGGTATAAGTTTCGTGGTGGTCGAACAGCTTCCTCAATAAAGCATTAAGACGACGCCGCCACATTTGCCGGTATGGAAATCGGGACGGGACTGTTCACCTGCCAGCGGCGACCCGACGACGACCGGTCGATGAGCGAAATCTACGACGAGATGCTGACCCTCGGACGGGCCATCGACGACTCGGGCCTCGACAGCGCGTGGGTCTCGGAGCATCACTTCGCCGACGACGGCTACCTCTCGGCGACGATGCCGACCCTCGGGGCGTTGGCCGCCGAGACGGAGACCATTGAACTCGGCACCTGCATCGCCCTCGCACCGCTCTACGACGGGGTTCGCCTCGCCGAGGACGCGGCGACGGTGGACCTGCTGGCGGACGGCCGACTCACCCTCGGCCTCGCCATCGGGTCGAATCCGACCGAGTTCGAGGAGTTCGGGGTCCCCCGCGAGGAGCGCGTCGAGCGAATGGCCGACACCACGGACCTCCTCCGGGCGGCGTGGTCCGACGGCTCGCTGGACTACGACGCGGAGTTCCACGACGTGTCCCCCGAGGCGAACGTCACGCCGAAACCCGACGGCGACATTCCCGTCATGTACGGCGGGTCGGCCAAGCCAGCGGTCCGGCGGGCCGCCCGAGTTGCGGACGCTTGGTGCGCGCCCTCCGCGCTCTCGATTGGCGGCGTCCGGAAGCGCGTCGAGGACATCCGGAACGTCCGCGAAGAAGAGGAGATAGACGGAGACTTCGACATCTACGTCCTCCAGCACGGGTTCGTCGGCGACTCGAAGGAGGAGGCGTGGGAGCAGATGAAAGAGGGCTACCTCTACATCCAGCGGCGCTACGCCGAGATTTTCTCGGGCGAGACGGTCGAGGAGTTGGACGACGAGCGCAAGCAGGAACTGAGAGAGCAGGCCATCTTCGGCACGCCCGAGCAGGTAATCGACCAGTTGGAGGAGTACCGCGAGGCGCTGGGCGACGACATTCACTTCGTCTTCCGGACCTACCACCCCGGCATCGGTACCGACCGGATGGTCGAGTGCGTCGAGCGACTCGGCGACGAAGTGGTGCCCCACTTCGAGTAGAATCGGGCCTTCGACCGGCGGTCGAACCGCCGTAGAGCAACTAGAATAATTCTTTTAGAAACTTTCTCAATTCCTTAGAAAATAATTTTATATCCCTTCGCGGCCTGTCGGCTCGGCGGTTCACCCCGAACCGCCGAGCCGACAGGGGAAAGTATTGACACTTCAGCGGTAATTTCGGGGCCGATTCGCCCACAATCTACACAATGGTTTATTATGGAAGATTCCGCATAGCCGGTATGGGTCGTGAAACCAACCCACGGAACGACGGAGAAACGGAGCGAACTACCGGAGATTCTTCCGGACTCTCGGGTCTCTCTTCTCGACGGAACGTCCTCAGACTCGCGGGCATCGCGGGAACCGGCGCGCTCGCTGGCTGTGTCGGCGGCGGTGGCGGCGGTGGCGGACAGAGCATCGACGCGGTGAACTACGGCGTGCTGAGTCCGATGACCGGACCCTACGGCGGACTCGCCGAGGGCCAGCGCAACGGCGCGAAGCTGGCGGTCGAGCACGTCAACGAGAGCGACCAGTTCAGTTTCGAGATGAACGCGGTGTACGAGGACACCGAGGCAGACACCGCGACCGGGCGGCAGGTGGCCCAGAAGGCCGTCCAGCAGGACGACGCGCAGTATCTGATGGGCGCGATTTCGAGTTCGACCGCGCTGGCGCTCAACTCCTTCGCCGAGAGCGAGGAGGTCATCTACAACCCCGGCGCGGCCGCGATGACGGTCACGGGCGCGGACTGCAACGAGTACGTCTTCCGGGCGGAGACCCACACCGCCCAAATCGCGGAGGCAGTCGCGCCGTGGACCGCGAAGAACGTCGGAACCAAAGCGTGGTTCCACATCGCCAACTACGCCTACGGCGAGTCGGTCCGCCGCGAGTGGAAGTCCCGGATGAAGGAGGCCAATGGGAGCTTTCAGGAGGTCGGCGTCTCGCGGTCCCAACTCGGCGCGACCAACTACGGGTCGTACATCAGCCAAATCAACAACTCCGACGCCGAGTTGGCCGTGCTCGGCATGACCGGAGGAGACCTCATCAACTTCGTCAAGCAGGCCGCGAATCAGGGCCTGAAGGACAACGTCACGCTCGTCAGTCCGACGATGACATTCCAAGTCGTCCGGGGCGCGCTCGGTCCGGCGGCCTACGGCACCTACGGCGGGGTTCGATACGTCCCGAAAATCGAGACCGGCGACAACCAGAGCTTCGCGTCGGCCTACGAGGAGGCCAACGGCGAGACGCCCGACAGTTTCGCGCGAGTCGCCTACGACTCCATCCGGATGACCGCCCACGGCATCGAGGAGGCGGGGACCAGCGACCCAGAGGAGGTCAAAGACACCCTCGCGGGCCTCGAAGTGCCCAGCACGTTCGGGCCGAACCAGTTCCGGGAGTGTGACCACCAAGCGATGAACCCGGTCTGGGTCGGCGAGAACGTCGAACCGGACTCTGGCGGTCCCGCGAACGTGGCGCTTCGCCAGAAAATCGAGGGCGAGAACGCCATCCCGCCCTGTAGCGAAACCGAGTGCGACCTCTAACATGGTCGGCGTCACGGGAGTCGCGGAGCAACTGCTGAACGGACTGACCATCGGGATGGTCTACGTCCTGATAGCCGCGGGGTTGTCGGTCATCTTCGGCGTGATGGACGTCATCAACTTCGCCCACGGCGAACTGTTCGCGCTCGGGGCCTACTTCGCGTTCGCCATCGTCGCGCCCCTCGGCGGCGCGGGGTTCTGGGTCGCGCTGGTCGTGGCACCCCTGCTGGTCGGCGTGCTGGGCGCGGTCATCGAACGAGTGACCCTGCGGCCGCTGTACGACCGCAACCCCCTCTATCACATCCTGCTGACCTTCGGGTTAGTGCTGATGCTCAACGACGTCATCACGTTCTTCTGGGGCAAACAGCCCAAGGCGTTCAGCGAGCCGTCGATTCTGTCCGGCCCGGTGACGGTGCTGGGCGTCAGCAACTCGCTGTACAGCTACTTCATCATCGCGTTCGGCGCGGTCCTGTCGTTCGGGACGTGGTGGGCGCTGAACAACACCAGATTCGGACTGGTCGTGCGCGCCGGGTCGCAGGACCGCGAGATGGTCCGGAACCTCGGCATCAACATCGACCGGTACTACACGCTCGTCTTCGGCGCTGGCGCGGCGCTGGCGGCGGTCGCCGGTATCGTCCTCGGAGCCTACCAGAACGTCAATCCCGGCATGGGGAACTCGGTCATCATCCCCGCGTTCGTCATCGTCGTGCTCGGCGGGCTGGGAAGCTTCCGGGGCGCGGTCGTCGGCGGCTTGGGCGTCGGCATCATCCAGACGCTGGCCCGGACCTACGTCCCGGTGCTGGAGGGCCTCATCGTCTTCGCGCTGATGATAGGCGTCCTGCTGGTCAAGCCCGAGGGCCTGTTCGGGACCTCGACCGGCGAGGGCCACGGCGAGTCCGAGGGCGAACTGCTGGCGGGCCGGGGCGGCGGCGTGCTGACCGACCGCCAGCGGTTCGGGTTGGGCGCGGTCGTCGTCGCCCTGCTGGCGGTCGTCCCCCTCGGGGTCGAGGTTCTGTACTCCGAGTACGTCCTGACGCTCCTGACCGACGTGCTAATCTGGGCGCTGTTCGCCCTGAGCCTCGACTTCGTGATGGGCTACGCCGGACTGGTGTCGCTGGGCCACGCGCTGTTCTACGGGACCGGAGCCTACGCCTCGGTGCTGGTCCTGCTCCACTTCACCTCCTCGGCGTTCGTCGCGCTGGCGGCCGCAGTCGTCGTCTGCGCCGCCATCGCGTGGGTCATCGGCTACCTCTCGATTCGGGTCTCGGGGGTCTACTTCTCGATGATTACCTTAGCGTTCGCCCAACTGTTCTACCGGGCCGTGTTCAAACTGGAGTGGACCGGCGGGAGCGACGGCCTGTTCGGCGCTGACGTGCTGTACGGCATCGGCGGGTTCGCCATGGAGTTGGACGAAATCGCCGAGATGGTGCCGATGGTCAGCGAGGAGGGCCTGTTCTACTACTTCCTGCTGGCGACGGTCGTCGGGTCGTACCTCGTCGCGCGCCAAATCATGAAGGCTCCCTTCGGGAGCGTCCTCCAGTCCATCCGCGAGTCCGAGCGCCGGACCGAGTTCGTCGGCTACGACGTGACCGCCTACAAGCGCCGGGCGTTCGTCGTCTCCGGCGCGATGGCGGGGCTGGCGGGCGGTCTCTTCGCCGTCGAAAGCGGATTCGTCGCCCCCTCGCTCCTGTTCTGGCTCAACTCGGGCGAGGTCGTCGTGATGACGGTCCTCGGCGGGATGGGGACCCTCTACGGCCCGATGGTCGGCGCGGGAGTCTACATCGGATTCGAGGAGGTCCTGGCGTCGTACACCGACCAGTGGCAGTTCTTCCTCGGGGCGCTGTTCGTCCTCTTCGTCATCGCGCTCCCGAGAGGTCTCGTCTCGCTTCCGGACAAGTTGGTCGAGGCGGGCGCTGGCGGCGGGCGAGCAGGGACTAGCGGTGGTCCCGGCGAGGCTCCCAGCGAGGAGGCCGAACCCCTTGCTGACGGGGAGGTGAACGAGTGATGGCAGTCACGGACACCGCGGACGACTTCGACCCCGAGAACGAGGCGGTCCTTCAAGCGACGGAACTGACCAAGCAGTTCGGCGACTTCGTGGCGCTCGACGACGTGGACTTGGACGTTCGGGACGGCGAGTTCCGGAGCGTCATCGGCCCCAACGGCGCGGGCAAGACCACGCTGTTCAACTGCCTGACCGGCGCGCTCAAGCCGACTTCGGGAACGGTCCGGTTCCGCGGCGAGGACGTGACTCGGCTCCCGCCGAACGAGCGCGTCCGGCGCGGGATGGGCCGGTCCTTCCAGATTTCGACCGTCTTCGGCGGGCTGTCGGTGCGCGAGAACGTCAGGCTCGCGGCCCAGTCTGTCGCGGAAGGGAAAGGCCAGATTCCGATTCACCGGAAGCTGTTCAGTCCGACCGACCGGTTCGAGTCGGTCGAGGCCCGGACCGACGAGGTGCTGGCCGAAATCGGGCTGGAGGAGCGCTCCGACGACTACGCCAGAGCGCTGGCCCACGGCGACCGGCGGCGGCTCGAAATCGGGCTGGTGCTTGCGACCGACCCCGAACTCGTGCTGTTGGACGAACCGACCGCGGGGATGGGGAGCGAGGAGACTCAGCGGACGATTTCGCTCGTCGAGGAGGTGCTGGCCGACCAGACCATGTTGCTCATCGAACACGACATCGACCTGGTGATGAACGTCTCGGACACGATAACGGTGCTGAATCGCGGACAGGTGCTGGCGACCGGGACGCCCGAGCGCATCGCCGAGAACGACGACGTGCAGCAGGCGTACCTCGGAGGTGTTCGGGAGTGAGTGAATCCTCTCGACTCGACGCCGAGGCCTGCCAGAACCCCCTCCTCGACGTGTCGAACATCGTGGCTGGCTACGGCGCGACAGAGGTCCTCCACGGCGTGTCGCTCTGCGTCGAGGCGGGCGAGGTGGTCTCGCTCGTCGGGCGCAACGGTGCTGGCAAGACCACCACGCTGCGCTCCATCGTGGGCAACGTCGTCCCCACGTCGGGGTCGGTCGCCTTCGACGGGCAGGACGTGACGGGCCTCTCGCCCGAGGAGACCGTCCGGCGGAACGTGGCGTTCGTCCCGGAAGAGCGCCGCATCTTCCCCGACTTGACGGTGGCGGAGAACCTGAAAGTCGGCCAGCTCGGCGGCGGGGACACCGCCGAGTCCCGCGACCCCGAGGAGGTCCTCGAAGAGTTCGAGAACCTGCGCGACCACCCCGACCGCCGGGGCGGCGCGCTCTCGGGCGGGGAACAGCAGATGCTCGCCATCGGTCGGGCGCTGGTCGCGGGGGCCGACCTCCTCCTGCTGGACGAACCGACCGAGGGCCTCGCGCCCTTCGTCGTCCGGCAGGTCGAGGACCTCGTGAAGAACCTGAACGAGGAGGGCATCGCGGTCCTGCTGGTCGAGCAGAACGTGGAGGTCGCGCTTGAGTTGGCCGACCGCCACTACGTGCTGGACCGCGGGGAAATCGTCTATCACGGCACGAGCGACCAGTTGCGCGAGAACGAGGACGTGGTGGACAGGCATCTCGGCGTGTCGATTTGACGATTGGGCGCGTCGATATGACGCCGCTCGGACAGCAGACGAGCGCCGGAGTTCGACGCGGACCTCGGCGTCCGCGTCGAACTCTGGTCCGTATCGGACTCTGGTCCACATCGAACTCTGGTCCGCGTCGAACTCGGACACGGGATAGAATCATGACGAAGGAGACACAAGTAGTCGGGTATGGGCAAACTACTCCGACTCGGCGGTTGGGCGCTCGTCGGCCTCATTGCGCTCTGGGCCGTCGTCAAAGTCGTCGGCATCGTCTTCGGGTTCCTCTCGTGGCTCGTGAGTACGCTCGTCTCGCTACTGGTCCTCGCGCTCGTCCTGTACCTCGCGTACCTCCTCGTCACGAAGTTCGTCGGCTCGCGCGGCGACAGTCGGTCGCGTTCGCGGTCTCGGGGCCGGGACCGGGACCGGGACCGTGAGAAGATTTTCGAGTAGAGCGGGACCGGAATCCGTCGAGCAGACGACCGCGAGAGAAGACTGGCGGACCGGACGTGCCCCCCACCACACATTTAACTCCCCGCGACCCGTCACTCTGGCTATGGCATCCGCGTGGCGACAGTTACTGCCCCAGTTTCTCATCATGCTGTTGCTCTACTTCGTCGGCGTCGCCGTCCTCGCGTTCGTGGGTATCAACGGGTTCATCCCCCGCGTCATCGTCGCGGTGGTCGTCGCGTTCGGCTACCCCGCGGCCCTGCGGCGGTCGGGGCGCGCGCCGCCAGCGTGGCAACGATAGACGAAGACAGCTGTCTTCCACGCCGATTCTGCGAACCGGTATTGTGCGCCACGTGCAAAACAATTAAAGCCGTGCGGTGACAAGTTGCTGGTGATGACCGAAGACGAACTCGAATCCATCCGCGAACAGAAGCGCGACGAACTCCTCGGAGACGAGGACGGGACCGACGATAGCGGTGCCGAAAGCGAGAGCGCGCCGAACGAACCCATCCACGTAGAGAGCGTCGAACACTTCTCGACGGTGACCACCGACTACGACGTGGTGCTGGTTGACTTCTACGCGGACTGGTGCGGTCCGTGCAAGATGCTCGAACCGACCGTTCAGGCCCTCGCCCAGAAGACCGACGCCGCGGTGGCGAAGGTGGACATCGACCAGCATCAGGGCCTCGCCAGCCAGTACGGCGTCCGGGGCGTCCCGACACTCCTCCTGTTCGCCGACGGCGAGCAGGTCGAGCAGGTCGTGGGCGTGCAGGACGAGGCGACCCTGACGCAACTCGTCGAGCGGTACGCCTAAACCGGCGCTTCTTCTCCCGCGGTATTGGGCAGTCCGTTCACATCCCGCAGTCGTTAAGGCGGTCGGCCACCCACTCACCGCCATGGGATTCCACACCTTCGACCCCGAGTCGGCCGACAGACTCGAAGACGAGTCGCGGTATCGTTTCTGCTCGCGCGAGGAGTTAGTCGCCGCGCTGGACCTCGGCGCTGGCGGCGGCGAGCGTGAGGCCGCCGTCGCGGACTTCGGGAGCGGCACCGGATTCTACACCGACGACGTGGCCCCGTTCGCGGGCGAACTCCGGGCCGTGGACGTCCAAGAGGAGATGCACGAGACCTACCGCGAGAAGGGCGTCCCCGAGAACGTCGAGTTGGTGACCGCCGACATCGATGACCTGCCGTTCGGCGACGCCGAACTGGACGCCGCGTTCTCGACCATGACCTTCCACGAGTTCGCGGGGAGCGGTACCGACGACGGCGCAGGTGCCGAAGTCGAAGTCGCCCGCGTCCTGCGAGACGGCGGCCGGTTCGTCGTGGTCGATTGGAGCGCGAACGGGAGCGGCGACGGCGGCCCGCCGGTCGAAGAGCGATACAGCCGTGACGAGGCGGTCGAACTGCTGGAAGACGCCGGGTTCGACGTCGTCCGGGCCGACGAGCGCCCGGAGACGTTCCTCGTTATCGCCGAGCGGTGACTACTCCAATCGCTCGCGGCGCTCCTCGTACTCCTCGTCGGTGAGTTCTCCTCGGGCGTAGGCCCGCCGGAGTTCTTCGAGCGCGGGGTCGTCGGTCCCGCCGGACACCGACCGGTAGAGGAGGTAGCCGACGCCGACGAGTAGCAGGAGGCCGACGAGCCAGAAGCCGAGCATCCACGTCGGCGCGGCCCCGCCGAACCCACCCGGACCGGCCGGTCGGCCCTCGACCGGGCCGTGCATCCACCACCCCATTCCCATCATCGGCCAGGCGAACAGCATCGTCACGACCGGGAGCAACAGCAGGAGCGCGAGCGCGACGACGAGGAGTCGAGAGAGTTGGGCGTTCGTCGCCATATTCGGCGATACGACTTCCGAGACAAAAACCTCTGTGCGCGGTCACGAACGAGGAGAGATATTATTTTGTCCTAAAGAATCGTTTTTATGTTTTTAGCCAATATATTCCTTTGTTTCGGTGCCTCGGCGGCGAACCGACGAGGACCATCCCGACGAGGACTGTCCCGACAAGAACCATCCGAACGCTGAAGCACGTATCACCCGGAAGATACTACTGGGGTTCCGTCGAATTGAGAGGCAAACCTCCGCTGGTCGCCGGTCCGCCTCCGATAGTTCGCGGAATCTGGTGTCGAATCCGAATCCGACAGAGTCGTCCCGACGAACGCCGACGCGGTTGCCATCTCGACTATCATGAAGGTCTCACTCCCGAAGGTCCCGCGCCCGCCGAACTGGGCGGTCGTCCTCGCCGTCGCGGCCGCGACGCTCGTCGTCGCGGTCGCACCGACCCCCGCGGGCCTGTCGCCTGACGGCCAGCGCGCGCTCGCCGCCGCCGTCTTCGCGTCCGGCCTCTGGATTACCGGCGCGCTCCCGCTGGCCGTGACCGCGCTCACGATTCCGGTCTGGCTGGTCGCGCTCGGCGTGTATCCGGCGCTCGGCGAGGCGCTGACCGGATTCTCCGACCCGGTCGTCTTCCTCTTTCTCGCCACGTTCGTCCTCGCCGCCGCGCTCCAGAAGCACGGCCTCGACCGCCGAGTCGCGCTCCGACTGCTGGGTCGAGTCGGGACGACGCCCCGCCGGGTCGTCCTCGGCGTGATGGTGCCGACCGCGATTTTGTCGATGCTCATCTCGAACACCGCGACCGTGGCGCTGATGGCCCCCATCTCGGTCGGCGTGGTTCGCCAAATCGACGCGACCGCCAGTCGCTCGGTCGAGAACCTCCACACCGCGACCCTGCTGGGAGTCGCCTACGCCGGGTCCATCGGCGGCATCGGGACGCTCATCGGCACGCCGCCCAACGCCATCGTCGTCGGCCTGCTCGCCGACGCTGGCTACGAAATCGACTTCGCGGAGTGGCTGGCAGTCGGCTTGCCGACCGTCGCCGCGACCCTCCCGCTGGCGTGGTACCTGCTGGTTCGACTCTACCCGCCGGAGGAGGTGGACGTGTCCGCCGCCCGTAAAAACGCCCTCGAGGAGGCCACCGCGGCGGGACCCCTCGACAGGTCGGCCCGGCGCGTGGCCGCCGTCTTCGTCGCGGTCGCGGGCCTGTGGCTTCTCGGCGGACTGGGCTTTCTGTTCGAGGGGACGCTTCCGCCGGAGTGGTACGAAATCGCGTTCGGCCGGGACGGACAGTATCAGGGCCTGCTCTACTTCGTCGTGGTCGGCCTCGCCGCGATTCCGGTCCTCTTCCTCGCGGGCGGCGTCGAGTGGGAGGACGTCGAGGGCATCGACTGGGGCACCTTACTCCTGTTCGGCGGCGGCCTCACGCTCGCCGACGCGCTCTCGGACACCGGCGCGACCGTCTGGCTGGCCGACGAGGTCCTGACCGCGTTCGGGGACGCGCCGCTGGTCGTCCTGCTGGCCGCCATCGTCGCGCTGACGGTCGCGTTCAGCGAACTCGCGTCGAACACCGCCACCGCGGCCATCCTCGCGCCGGTCCTCATCGAGGTCGGCCGCGAGTTCCCCCTCGCGGGGATGGACGCCGCGGTCCTCCTCCCGATTGCGAGCGCCGTCGCCGCGAGTTACGGGTTCGCGCTCCCGGTCGCCACGCCGCCCAACGCCATCGTCTTCGGGACCGGCGAGGTCACGCGCGGCCAGATGCTCCGGGCCGGGTCGGTGCTGGACGTGGTGTTCGTCTTCGTGACGACCGGCGTGTTGCTGGCGCTTGCGGTGACGATTCTGCCGAGCGTGGTGTGAATAGTTCTGTTATCAGTAGTTCCCGGCAGAAATTCGATAGGCTACCGGTAGCGTCACCAGTACTATGCTAGCAGTCAGAGCTAACTCTGCCGGACGCCCCAGACCGAGAGCGACGAGTCCTCCCGCGAGCGAACCATACACGACTCCCAAAAAGAGGGCAGTAAGGCCGAATCGAAGCCGTCGAATATACCTCGATATCGACTGCTGGTTCTCTCGAATCGCCGCGGCGTATCCCCGGAGAAGTAGAGTTTCGTACTGCGGACTCCGAACAGCACCATCGGCGATGGCATAGCCGTACGAAGTGTGTGGACCGTACGTCCGCCTACTGGTGAGGTACGTAACAATACCGATAGAAATGGCGACGACGAGGCTACCGAATCCAATTAAAAACGTCACCCGAGGAGCCGCCCCGATTTCGTCCAGCGCCAGCACGTCCGACCGCGAGACCACCGAGAGCGCGGTGAAAATCGCGCCCACCAGAAGCGTCGTGTACCGGACGACGTTGGCCGCCTTTCGGTCGATGGCGTCGATGAGCGATAGCTGTACGTCGATGGTCCGCTCGAACCGGTCGAGCGAGTCCACCCGCTCGTCGAAACACGATTCGTCGCTGGAGCCCGTTCGGCCACGTTTCTCGTTCCCTCGCTTCTCGTCCGCCCGCTTCTCGTCCATCGCCAGCAGTTCGTCCCGTCCTCGGGTTTATATCTACGTACTAATTGGTACTTCTGCGCACCCTTCTCTCCGGTACTTCTTACCTTCTGGGGGTCGCACGAGGAGTCATGAATGGGGGAGAGGCAGACCGGGGCGATAACGAGAATGCGGCTACCCGAGCTATCAGCGACGAGAAGAGCATCTGTCCGTTCTGCGGCGTCGGGTGCGGAGTCCAGTACAGCGAGGAGCGCGGCAATGCGGTCGGATGGCGCGCGCCGGTGAACCGCCGTGGCGAACTCTGCCCGAAGGGCGTGGCGGCCTACGACGTGGTGGACCACGAGGACAGGCTAACCCGACCCCTCGTTCGGGGCAAAGACGGCGAACTCGTGGAAGCCTCGTGGGGAGAGGCCCTGAACCGCATCGAATCGAGCTTTCGCCGGATTTCGGAGAACCACGGCGCGGACGCGCTTTCCTTCTTCGCCTCGTCGGGATGCACGAACGAGGAGAACTACTCGCTCCAGAAGTTGGCCCGGGCGCTCGGGACGAACAACGTGGACAACTGCGCGCGGCTCTGTCACTCCTCGACGGTCGCCGCGATGGGCGACCGATTCGGCACCGGCGCGATGACGAACACCATCGCCGACTTGCCCGAGGCCGACGCCTTCCTCGTGGCGGGCGCGAACCCCGCCGAACAGCACCCCAT
This sequence comes from Halorussus ruber, assembly GCF_004765785.1. Classification (GTDB taxonomy): domain Archaea; phylum Halobacteriota; class Halobacteria; order Halobacteriales; family Haladaptataceae; genus Halorussus; species Halorussus ruber. The sequence goes on from NZ_SBIT01000006.1 coordinate 145,249, forward strand.
CATCTTCAGCTCCTACGTCGCGCCGGCGGTCGAGCAGGGCGCGACGCTGATTCACGTCGACCCCCGCGAGAACGCGACGACGAAGCACGCCGACCACCACCTCGCGCTCCGACCGGGCTACGACATCCCCCTGCTGAACGCGATGTGCAAGGTCCTCGCGGAGGAAGGGTTGGTGGATACGGAGTTCGTCGAGGCGCGGGTCGAAGGATTCGAGGAGTTCGAGGACTGGCTGAGCGGAATCGACGTGGCGGAAGGAGCAGCGAAGGCCGACGTGCCGGAGGAGGACCTCCGGGCCGCGGCGCGGGCCTACGGCGAGGCCGACCGAGCGGCGGCGTTCACCGGAATGGGGATGAGCCAGCACCGGTGCGGGACCGCGAACGTCCACGCCCTGCTGAATCTGGCGCTCCTCGGGGGCAACGTCGGCAAGCGCGGCGCGGGCGTCAACCCCCTCCGCGGGAAGAACAACGTGCAGGGCGCTGGCGACGTTGGCGCGCTCCCCGACGTTCTGCCGGGGTATCAGGCGGTGACAGACTCGGAAGCGCGCCAGGAGATTGCCGACGAGTGGGGATTCGAGCCGCCCGCAGAGCCGGGGCTAACCGAGGTCGAGATGACCCACGAGTTCGGCGACGGGATTCGAGGAGCCTACGTCGTCGGCGAGAACATCGCCGCGACCGAACCGAACGCGAACCGGGTCGCCGACGAACTGGACGACCTCGACATGCTGGTCGTCCAAGAGGTCTTCCCGACCGAGACGGTCGAACACGCCGACGTGGTGCTTCCGGCGAGTTCGTGGGCCGAGAAGGCCGGGACCGTCACGAACACCGACCGGCAGGTCCAGCGCATGCGGCCCACCGCCGACCCGCCGGGCGAGGCCCGCAGGGATTTGGAGATTATCCGCGAAATCGGGGACCGACTGACCGACGCGGGAGATTTCGAAGAGAGTACCCCCGAAGCCGTCTTCGCCGAGATGACGCGCGTCAACCCCCTCTACGCCGGGATGAGCTACGAAGGAATCGGCGAGGAGAGCCAGCGGTGGCCCTTCCCCGAGGGCGCGGACTCCGGCGTCGAGATTCTTCATCGAGAAACCTTCGGCGACGGGTCGAAGCGCGCGACGCTGGAACCGGTCGAGGGCGTGGACCCCGCCGACGAGGTCGGCGAGGACGACCTCGTGTTGACCACCGGGCGACTCCTCTCGCACTTCAACAGCGGTGCCGTGACCCGCCGGTCGGGGATTCTGACGCGCCTCCGGAGCGAGGACGCGATTCAGCTTCACCCCGAGGACGCGGCAGAGCGCGGCGTCGGGGACGGCGAGACGGTCGTCGTGGAGAACGAGCGAGGCCGCGTCGAGGCCACCGCCGACGTGACCCCGGCGGTTCGGGCCGGGACCGCGTTTCTGACCTTCCACTTCGCGGAGCCGCTGGTGAATCGGCTGACCGGCGACGCGCTCGACCCCGTGGCGAAGATTCCGGAGTACAAGCACTCGGCGGTCAGCGTGCGAGTGAGTGAAATCGAAAATTCAGACGGCGAACGTTGAGGAGTCCGACGCCGTTCCGATTGACTCCTCACCGATTGGTTTCGGCCGGTGAAACACCACATCCTGGCGGACTGAAAGGGCGAGCGCGGTTCGCGCAGCGTTCGGTCGTCTCAGCGCGGCCCTATTTTGCGGGCGCAGTTCTGCGCCCGCGAAATATCCCGGTGAGCGACCGCGAACCGCGCGAGGGCTTTCGAGGACGCAATCGCTGCCCCGTCAGTTGCCAGTTCTGCAACGCACCCCAATCACTCCCGAATATCCCGACGCGGAGAACTAAGTTCACGGCTCCCATTACAGAGTCTGATGGGGGACCCGAACCGAGCGAACGGCGGCGGGCGAACTGACCGGTCGGCGGACAGCGGGCCGACGCAGGAGGGTCCGGCGGGGCCGCCGAGAGAACACGAACCGAGCGACCGCAAGCCGAGAGAGCGAGAGGCGAGCGACCGAAAGCAGAGGAGGAAGCCGACCGAGGGCGAGCGCGGCAGAGAGACCGGCGTGGCCGAGCGCCTCGGCCTCGACGCGCTGAGTCCGCTCTCCGGGCGGCGGCGGTGGGTCGGCGGCAAGCGACCGTGGCGCGTCTCCGCGTCGATGTTTCCCGCCGAGGGGACGCCGACCGAGCAGGCCCAGTTTCTCGTCCGGTACGCGGTGTTGGCACCGTCGAGTCACAACACCCAGCCGTGGCTGTTCAACGTCAACGGCGAGGAGATTCGGCTGTTCGCGGACCTAGAGCGGTGGCTGACGGTCGCCGACCCCGACAAGCGCGAGTTGTACGTCAGCCTCGGGGCCGCGCTGGAGAACCTACTGGTCGCGGCCGAGCGCTTCGGCGTCGGGTACGAGGTCGAGTACCTGCCGGGGAGCGACAGCGCCCACGCCGCGACGGTTCGGCTCTCGGTCGGGGATAGAGAGGAGAGAACCGAGAGCCAAGGCGGCGAAGCGAGCGGCGAAATGAGCGTCCAGCGCGACTCCCAACTGTTCGAGGCCATCCCACAGCGGCGGACGAATCGGAGCCGGTATCAGGAACGGCCGATTCCCCGCGAGGACCTCCAATCGCTCCGAGAGGCCTGCGTCGAGAAAGACGTGCGCCTCCAGTTCGTCGCCGACCCGGCGAAGTTGGACGTCATGGCGGACCTCGCCGCGCGGGCGGACCGCCGCCAGTTCGCCGACCCGGCCTACCGACGGGAACTCGGGCGATGGATAGGCCGAGGAGCGTTCGGCGACTCGTGGCTCGAAGCCAAAATCGGCAAGTTCCTGATGACGTACCTCAACATCGGCGGTCGGCAGGCGCGCAAGGACGCCGGACTCCTGCGCGCGACGCCGCTGGTCGCCGTGATTCGGACCAAGTCGGACGGCAGGCGAGGCCAGATTCGCGCCGGGCAGGTCTACCAGCGGGTGAGCCTGCTGGCGACGGTACTCGGCGTGGAGACTCACCCGATGAGCGCGATGCTGGAGGTGCCGAGTCTGCGTCGAGAGTTGACGAACGTTCTCGGAAACCCGGAGTGGACGCCCCAGCACCTCCTCCGGCTCGGATACACCAGCGGCGTATCCGAGCCGTCGCCCCGCCGTCCGGCCGAGGCGGTGCTGATAGACTAGATTTGCATTTCTATTAGAAATAAGATTATTTCTTTTCTAAATAGATAGTTTGCTTAGGGTGGTGTTGCATAGGTTGCTTAGAGTGTATGAGAAACGGGGACAACCAGCGTGTTTATATCTGTGAGGTCCAAAGTAGGCCAGCGCGAGGAGTGGTCCGGTGCGAGGAGTGGTCCGGCGCGAGGAGTGGTCCGCTCGGTACAGAAGGTAACCCCGTCGTTTCCGCTGTTTCGGGGCGAACCCGAAACCGGTGTGTAAACTGCTACTTCGGCGATTCTGACACAGGCGGGATAAAACTCGGCCGGAGGTCAGCGTAGAGTCGACTCAGCCGACCCCACCGTTTCCGCTGTTTTTCGGGATAGGGTTACGGAAATTAAATTTGTGACCGGTGTTCGTGGCACGTGAGACACGGTGGCAGAAGACGAGGCAACACCATCGTTTCCGCTGTCCGAACGACGGTAGAACGGTCGGATACCGGTCTCGAAGTGGAGTTTTCGCCGGATCGGTCGGTCGGTCTCGACCTCGGTAGCGCGGTTGGAAGGGGGACACCCACCCCATCGTTTCCGCTGTCTTTTGGACGAGCGGGTGTGGGGTCAGAAGAAACACACTCACCCCACCGTTTCCGCTGTTTTGCGGCAGGTGGGAAGGGGCCGGAAATCGAGAAGAAAGATAAGAAATCCATCACGATTTGGGACGAGAGCGGTGAAAAGGGAGTAGACGTTGTCGGGCGCGGTAAGATACCGCAAAGGAATATCGGCTTTTTCGGAGGAGAGACGTACCGAAACTTCCACTTTCCACAACTAACCGAAGTAACCTAATTAGGCTATTTGGACTACGGTTACGGTTTTATCTTTACCGTAATAAAACCACCGCTTCTACAGGCGTCTTTTCTCCCCACCACACCCTTCCGTCCAATAGCTCCGGAAACGATGGGGTGGGTGTGTCTTTAAGTCAATCCAAACTCCGGAAACGACGCACCCCCTCGTTCCACTCGACAAATAAAAACCTTCGGGACAGAGGAAACAACGGACGCACCGCTAACCACGAGGCTTTATAACCCAGTCCGTCCAACGACCGTACATCGACAATGTCATCGTTCAGTTTCGACCGGGACAACTCCCTCTACAAGAACCGGGACGCGCTGTTAGAGGAGTACACCCCGGACAATCTCGTCGGGCGCGACGAGGAGTTAGAGGAGTACCACGCCGCCCTCCAGCCGATTATCAACGGCGAGGCCCCCTCGAACATCTTCCTCTACGGAAAGAGCGGAGTCGGCAAGACCGCGGCCACCCGATTCCTGCTCAATCGCCTGCAGGACGACGCCGCCAAGTACGACGACATCTCGCTCAACGTCATCGAAATCAACTGCGACGGCCTCAACTCCAGCTATCAGGTCGCGGTGCGCCTCGTCAACACGCTTCGTGACCCCTCCGAGCAGATCAGCAACACGGGCTATCCCCAAGCGCAGGTCTACAGTTTTCTCTGGGAGGAACTCGACAAACTCGGCGGCACCATCATCGTGGTCTTGGACGAGGTCGACCACATCAACGACAACTCCATCCTCTACCAGATTCCCCGCGCCCGGTCGAACGGCTACCTCGAAGACGCCAAAATCGGCCTCATCGGCATCTCTAACGACCTCTCGTTCCGCGACTCCCTCTCGGCCAAGGTCCGCTCCTCGCTCTGCGAGAAGGAGGTCTCTTTCCCGCCCTACGACGCCACCGAACTCCAGAAAGTCCTCAGCCAGCGCGAGCAAGTCGCCTTCCACGACGGCGCGCTCGCCGAGGACGTGATTCCGCTCTGCGCCGCCTACGGCGCACAGGACGCCGGGGACGCCCGGCAGGCCCTCGACCTCCTGCTCGAAGCGGGAGACCTCGCCCGGAAAGAGGCGGTCGAGCAGGTCACCGACGACCACGTCCAAGAAGCCCGCGAGAAGCTCGAACGCGACCGAATCATGGAGGGCGTCGCCGACCTGACCGAACACGCCCGGCTCGTCCTCTACGCGCTCACCTCGCTCGAAGCCGAGGGCAAAACCCCCGCTCGCTCCCGGGACATCCGACCGCGGTACGAACAGCTCTGCAACCACGTCGGCACCGAACCCCTGACGAGCCGCCGGATGCGCGACCACCTCGCGGACCTCGCCATGCTCGGGGTCATCTCCTCGACGGAAAAGAACGAAGGAATGTCCGGCGGCAAGTACCGCGAACACGCCCTGAAGCAGGACCTCCAACTCGTCGTGACTGCCTTGGAGGAGACCATCGAGTTCGCTGGCGTCCACGAGAGTATCCGGCCCTACTACCAGACCACCTTCGAGGACGCGGAGAACTGACGACTCCTTAGCGGTCCTCTACCCCATAGCGGTCTCCCTACCCCACCGTTTCCGGTGTCTATCGCTGACATTCGTCCCTGCTACTCCTCTCTCCATCACTCTCTTTGTTCACTCGAACCCCGTCATTTCCGCTGTCCCGGGCGGAATTTCTCCATCTCGAACTTCACCTTCGACTTCGTGAGAGAAGACAGCGGAAACAGCGGGGTAGCTTTCCGACTCTCCCGTGTTCCAAACAACGGAAATCTCGGTGTGGCGTGGCGGTAAAATCCTACCTTTCTAGACGACGGAAACCTTGATATTGACTTCGGGGAACTTGCTGATGGCAAATCGGAGAAACACCGGCGGTCGAACGACTTACCGTTCGTCAGGTCAGAAGACAGCGGAAACGATGGGGTAGACGAGGACCGTTTCTTATTGATAGACTAATTTGACAATATTCATCCAATATCGACGGTGATTCAGTATCAGATTATGTCGGAAGACGAGTTAGACTCGGATGCTAGCCGACAGTCTTCCACGACATCCACCTACGGGCCACCAATCGGCGAAGACAACATTGCGACGCTGATGCGGCGCGAAGGCCGCCAGACCGTTGACAATCTAAACAACGGACTCAGTGATATTGACACGAAGGCGAGTAAATTGATGCGGGCGAATATTGTTCTAGCGGGGTTACTTTTGAGTGGGTTCTCTTTCGCTTCGAAATCGAACACTATCGAAGCGACTCCCTTCGTCAACTCCTTTTCCATCAGTGGAATCGTAGTTCTAGTCAGTTCGATTGTTGCTGCAGGTATCACCTATACTGCCACTGAGTCTCGCGTCGGTATCTCTCCCCAGACTATCCAAACGTTCGTTACTTCTGATTTGGAACAGTCGGAGGTAGACCGTGGACTCGCCAAGGCATACGCTCGCTGATTACGATCAACCGTCGCGCAAACGTCAAGAATGCTTTTTACATTAGTGTTACAATTCTACTCGTCTTGACTGCTGTAATTTTGCTCTCTACTGCTGTCTTCGTCGGCGCATTTTCTACTTTCTTCTCCGGGTATCTTCGTCTCGGTGTTTGGTTTTCGATTCTTGTTCTCGTCGCAATTATCGGTCGGATATCGAATATTCAGAGCGATTACGAAGAGTGGAAAGAACACCGATAGGTGATTTCCTACGCTGAGGTCGGAACGTAGCAACAGGGCAGAGTTAGCGTGAAATGGAGGTGGTGCCAAAGTTATAACTTCGTGGGAAAGAAATGCGGATACATGACCGACACGGACGAGGAGGAAGTTACATTAGACGACGACGGTGATCCAATCGTCGTCGGAACGTCTGTTACGAAAGGTAACTTCGAGGACGACGAACTCGAAAGAGAACTCATCGAAAAATAGCACTCCGTCGAGTGCAGTTCTACGGTTCTATCTTTTGCTTTTCGGTGCCTCGTATCTCGCTGAGCTATTCGGAGAGAGAAACGTCGAACGACCGAAAACAGCCGTCCTACTGGTCGTGTTCGACTTCTAGAATCCGCGAGTCGCAGTCGGCGCAACTGACCGCCACGACGTCCATCGTCCGACAGCAGGACTCGACGGTCTCCTGCTCCATCGTGATGTCGCCGCCGCACTCGGGGCAAGATTCGAGGAAGATGCGGAGGCCGCTCAGGACGCGACTCTGATTCGTGACCGTCAGGGCGTCCCAGCCGTCGTAGCGGTTCTCCAGCAGCTTCGCGGCCGCGAGGTCTGCGATGAGGGCCGCGCGGGACTCCCACTGGCCGAGGCGGCCGCCGTCGTACTGGGCGACCAGCGCCTCGTCGTGTTCGTCGAACGAGAGCTTGTCCTCGTCCACGTCGAGGACGCGGCCGAGGTCGCTCTTTTCGGTCCCCTCAGCGTTGATAGCGTCCATGTTCTCGTGCCAGACCTTCCGGAAGGAGTCGGAGAGACAGAGGTCGTCCATCTGCTCGCAGGGTTCGACCGCTCCGGCGTCGGCCAGCACCTGCTCGGGTTCGCGCTCCTCCTCGGCGACCTCGGGGGTCTCGTCTTCGAGTTTGTCGAACTTCGCCAGCACCCAGTCGGGGAAGTACTGCTTGGTGAACGACGGCGTCCCCGGCACGAGGTAGCCCCGGAGGTAAATCGTCACGAGCGAGAGCGCGAACAGTACCGCACCGCCGAACGGCGTCACGACGAACGAGACCAGTCCGCTCCCGACCGCCGCGATGACGACGTTGACGATGGTACACGGGGTACACCGGTTCTCACCAGTGTACTCCGGTTGTCGGAACCGTTCCACGAACCCTGTCGATTTCGTACTCATATTGTCTGTATTCTTTATTTTCACCATATATATCTGTTGTTAAAGAAAATAGACACGTCCCCGACTAATTCCGCATTTGCCCCTCTCGGAGTTCGGCCTCTCGCTTAGAGTGCGCCCCGTTTCTCAGCGTTCGAGCGCAGAGGCGTCTCGCCACGTCGAGACCGTCTCGACCGCGCGTTGGAGTCGGAGCGTCACCGCGCCGCCGTTGGTGTGGTAGTCGTCGAAGGTGACCTCGCCGCCGAACTTCCCGACTATCCAGTTGGTGAGCCAGAGCCCGAGACCGCTTCCGTGGTGTAGCGCGGTCTCCTCGCCCTCCGTGAGGACTTCGCGCTCCTCGGCGGGGATGCCCGTCCCGTCGTCCGAGACGGTGACTTCGACCCACTCGCGGTCCTCCTCGGTGCTCGACACCGTGACGGTCACCGACGGGTCGTCGTTGTGTTCGATGGCGTTCTCGACCAGTTCGCTTATCGCGGCCTCCAAGGTCTTGTCGGCGAACACGCACAGCGACTCGGGGCTCTGAGTGGTAATCTCGGCCTCGGGGTGCGACTGGCGGAACTCCTCGCAGGTGCGCTCGACGCACTCGGTTACGTCGACCTGCGATTTGGTCGAGTCCTCGCGGTCGAGCGTCTTGCCGACTTCGCGGGCCTTCTCACTGATTTCGATGAGTTCGCTCGCCTTCTGCTCGATGACCTCGGCCTCCTTGGCGGCGGGCGGGAACTTCTCGCCGATGTTCTCGGCCCGGCCCAACACCACGTTGAGGTCGTTGCGCAGGTTGTGTCGCAGGATACGGTTGAACACCTGCAGCCGCTGTTCGCGCTGGACGAGTTGCTTGCGGGTCTGGACAGAGTCGATGGCGTACGCGAGGTTGCTGCCGAACTTCGAGAGGACGCGGCGCTCGGTCTCGCCGAAGGCGTGGCGCACGTCGGACCAGATGCTCAACACGCCGTAGGCCCGGTCCTCGTACACCAGCGGGATGGCCGCGACGGCGTACCGGTTACAGCCGCCGCTCGCGGCGTCGCCCACGTCGGTCTTCAACTCGAACTCGCCCTCCAGACTCGCGCGCTGTTCGACCTGCACCGAGCGGGTTTCGACCGCCTCTCGCACGGCCACTCGGTCGCGGCCTTCTCGGTCGGCGTCCAGCACCACGGCGTCGAGATAGCGCTGCTCGACACCCGCGGACACCTGTGGGCGAACCGACGCGGCCTCGTCGTCTACGTTTCCGACCCACGCCAGCACGTACGGCGAGGAGTCCGCGAGGCGTTCGCAGACGATTTCCTCGATGGCCTCGCGCGAGGAGGCCCGGAGGACCGATTGGCTCACGTCCCAGATGAGGTCGTTGACCTCGATTTGGCGGTCGGCGAGTCGCTCGGTGCGGCGTCTGGCGATGGCGTTCTCGATGCGGTTTGCCAGTACCGCGAACTGCTCTTTGTCGTCGCCTTTCTTGAGGTAGTCCGTGACGCCCGCGGAAATCGCCTTGCTCGCTATCTGCTCGCTTCCGCCGCCGGTCAGCAGAATGAACGGCATCTCGGGACGAGCGTCTCGGACCGCGTCCAGAAGCTCCAGTCCGTCCATCCCCGGCAGCTGGTAGTCGCTGACGACGCAGTCGAACTCCTCGACTTCGAGGCGGTCGAGTGCCGCCTCGGCGTTGTCCACTGTATGCACGTCCATGCCGTAGTCGTCGGCGAGAACTCCCGACGCTACTCTGGCGAAAAAGTCGTTGTCCTCGACGTGCAATACGCGGGGCGCGACCATCTACGTCTTGCCGGTTTCGCGGCTTCCTAATAAATTGTTTCCTTCTTTTAACTTTACATACTCCGCTATCAAAACTGATGTCCGTTTATCAGAGATGATTACTCGCCGAAAACCCCGCGCTTAGATTCCCTCTGGCGGCTTCGGCGCGTTACCGAACGAAGGTGGGGTCGAACCGATGTCTTCCGCCCACTCGACCGCGTTTGCGAGGACTTTCTGGATTTCCGGCTGGTGATATATCGGGTACGTCTCGTGGCCCGGCCGGAAGTAGAAGATTCGGCCCGCGCCCCGCCGGTAGCAACATCCGCTCCGGAACACCTCGCCGCCTTCGAACCAACTCGTGAACACGAGGGCGTCGGGCGCTGGCACGTCGAATCGCTCACCGTACATCTCGGCCTCGGGGACCTCGATAGACTCGGGGATTCCTTCGGCGATGGGGTGGCCGGGTTCGACAGTCCAGAGTCGCTCCTTCTCGCCCTCTTCTCGCCACTTCAGGTCGCAGGTCGTCCCCATCAGGCGCTTGAAAATCTTCGAGAAGTGCCCCGAGTGGAGGACCAGCAGGCCCATCCCTTCGAGGACTCGCTGGCGGACGCGCTCGACTACCTCGTCTTCGACCTCCTCGTGGGCCTCGTGGCCCCACCACGTCAGCACGCCGGTCTCGTCCAGCACCTCGTCGGTCAGGCCGTGTTCGGGTTCGTCGATGGTGGCGGTCTGCGCGTCGAAGCCCTCGTCTCGGAGGAAGTCGGCGATGGCCTCGTGGATGCCGTCGGGGTAGACCTCGCGGGCCTCCTCGTCTTCCTTCTCGACGCGGTATTCGTTCCAGACTGTGACGGTGGTCATGCTCCCGACGTAGGGCGGGACGACTAATCAGTGCTGAGGCTATCTCGGCGCGACGGATGACCCGTCGCGCTCGAACATCGCGTCCAAATCGGGACTCTCATCTCGCAGTTCGTATCCCTCTTCGACCTCTTCCGCGACGCCCTCGCGTTCGAGGTGGTCTAAGTGCGCCCACGCCTCGCCGGGACCGTGCATGATGTGAATCGCCTCCAACTCGCCGAAGAGGTCGGCGCTGACGGTCCACGCGTCGGCGGTCCCGCGCTCGCGGAGGACCTCCAGCACGCGCTCGGTTCGCTCGCGGTGATGCGCCGCGATTTCGCGGGCTCGGTCTGTCGGGTCCTCGATAGGGTCGCGGTGGCCGGGCCACGCGCGGGCGAAGTCACTATCTATAATCCGCCGGAGCGAGTCGAGGTAGGTCCCGAGGGGGTCCTCGACGCGGGGGTCCGCGCCGCCGACGTTCGGGGTGTAGCGCGGGAGGAGCGCGTCGCCCGAGAGGAGTTCCCGTCCCTCCTCGCCCTCGAACGCCAGTCCCGAGAGCCCGGCGGCGTGGCCGGGGAGGTGGACGACTTCCAACTCGACGCCGCCGAACTCGAAGCGGTCGCCGTCGCTGACCGTCTCGACGGTGGGCGAGTCGCCTTGAATCTCGTCGTGAACGCCGAGGAAATCCAGCAGTTCGGCCGCTTTCTCGTCGGGCATCCCCCAGCGCTCGAAGAGGCCGCGCTGTTCGATTTCGGCCTTGTGGTTCGCCCCGTCGCCCGCGACCATCTCGGCGTCCTCCTCGTGGACGTAGACCGTCGCGCCGCTCTCGTCTTGAATCTCGCCCGCGAGTCCGGTGTGGTCGTGGTGCCAGTGCGTGAGGAAGATGGCGTCCACGTCGGCGAACTCGACGCCGTACTCGGCGAGGCCCTCGCGGAGTTGCTCGCGGCCCTCGTCGGTGGCGACGCCGGTATCGACGATTGCGGTCGTCTCGGCGTTCTCGCCAGCACCAGTTTCCGCGTCCGCCGACGCGGCGTCCGCGCCGAACAGGTACACGTCGTTCTCGCCCTCGAAGACGGTGTTCCCGAGTTGAATCCGTTTCACGTTCGTACTCCGCCCGTGTCAGATAAGTCGTTTTCTCTCTCGGCATTCTCTTCGCCCTCCCGCGATGAACAGAGTTTTACTGCACCTGTAGTAAATATTATTACGGAACTTTTATGATAGATACTGCTCGCCCTTCGACCACGCGATGAGCGAACGACTGGAGCGACGGGAGCAAAACGGCGACCCGATAAACTGGAAGCGAACCGACGGCGGCGTCGAGATTTACGACGAGCGAAACTCCGAGGCGTGGGTGCGGATGGAGTTCGTCAGCGGCATCGACCCCGACAAACGCCTGTTCGGCATCTGTGACGACTGCGGGCTGGTCACGCCCCAACGCTCGCTCCCCTCCGCGAGCATGGCCTGCGGCAACTGCGGGTCGGAGTTCGAGGAGTAGGAGAGCGGGAGCGAGTAGAGCGCGGCAACTGGCTTTTCAGAGCAGTCGGTCCACGAACGACTGGAACTGGCCGCCCTCCGAGACGGATTCGAGTTCGTCAAGTGCGTCCTCGTCTTCGTCACGGTTCCGTTCTAAGAGGTCCACAACTTCGTCGTCCACGTCGAGGACGTCCGCGAGCGCCAGCAGTCCCTCGTACTCGGTGAGTTCGAGGCGCTCGGCCTTCCGCCCGACGTGGTTGTAGAGGGCGTTCTGGACCGCCTCGTCCACGGCCTCGTCGTCGGCCGTGCGCTTCTCCTCGGTGAGCGCGTCGAACGTCGGGACGGTCCGCTCGCGGGGTTCGAGTCCGAGCGCGTCGAAGGCGCGCTCGAGGCGCGCGACGTGGTCTCGGGTCTCGTCGCGGTGGCTGGCGAACCCGTCCACGAGGTCCGAATCGGTCGCGCTGGTCTGGAGTTCGTCCAGCAAATCGGCGAGTCGGCGCTCGCCGTAGTAGACGCCGCGGAGTTCGTACTCGAACAGGTCGTCGGGCGAGTCGAGGTCGCCGGATGAGTCGAGCGTCATCCCGACTCGGTAAGCCACACACGTCCTTAGCAATTGTTGCCGACTGAAACTTCGGCCCGCGTCTTTCGAACGCGCCGCGCCACTATTTTCACGACCGGGACCGTTAGCGACGCTATGGCCGTTCCGAAGCCCACGACCGCGCTCGAAGCCGTCGCCGTCGTCGTCGGCGCGCTCGTCGCGTTCATCGTCGTCGTCCCGCTGGTTCCGCTACTGCTGGACCTCGTGGTGGGGATTTTTCGGGGGTTCTTCGACGCAATCGTCCCCGGCGGGCGGACCTACGAAGACTAATCGGTCCTCGCGGCTTGCAAGGCTAGCGTGGTTCTCGCGCTTCGCGCCGAGAGACAGCACTCACGTCGTGAATTTCTCTTTCCGCTCCGGCGCGCGCTTGGCCAGCGCTCTCGTGCGCTGGCCAATTCGCGCGAGGGACGAGCGAACGACCGCCGGGAGTGAGCGAGGAGGTTGGGGAGGCGTGAGGCCCGCGGTCGGCGGTGCCGTGCGGTCGGGGTGCTGTCCGGTGCTGTGCGGTCGGGGTGCTGTCCGGTGCCGTGCGGTCGGGGTGCTGTCCGGTGCTGTGCAGTTCTGGTGCTGTCCGGTTGCAGTAACTCCTCTGTTCAAGCCTGAAGCTATCTCTGTCTGCTTCTCCGGTTGCGTTCCACTCTGATTGGGGGTCCTCCCGCGAGTCAGCGATAGCTAGGCTTCTCCTCGACATCCGCATCCCTCCTCACCCAGAAAAACATACAAATATATTAAATATATCAAATAAGTGCTTAAACAACGAATTTTAATGCTCCTCCTTCGCCGACCGCTTCCCGAGCAACATCCCCGCGACCAACCCGACGACCAGCAATCCGAGCGAGCGCCGTCGCTCGTCGAACCGGACGAAGCGCGTGTCCTCGTCGGTGATTTCGAGCGCGCCGACGGGGGTCGCGGACGCGCCGCCACCGCCTCCGCCGCCTTGACCGCTCGTTTCGCTCTTCTCCTCGCCGCCGCTCCCGTACCCGCCGCCGAACCCGAAGGCCACGCGGGCGACCGGCACCACCGTCCGGTCGCCGCGCTCTATCGGGTCGCCGAAGACCGACCGGACCGTCGCGCTGTGCTGGAGTCGCTCCACGATGGATTCGATTTGATTGACGCTCATGGCTGTTCCCCGACAGGGGTTCGACGCCGAGGGTGAAAGAGACTCGCCTCGACTGATTCGGTACTGCTCAGGTAAGCCACGAACACATCGACGTAGGTTTCGAAAGCCCTCGCCCTTTCAGTCCGCCGTCACTTCGCTTCGCTCGTGACGAGCCTGCACTCGCTTTGCTCGCGCAGACGCCAGGCTCGTGGTTGCTCCCCCGAGCGAAGTGACTGGTCGGCGACCCTTCTCGAATATAACTGACTCACTCAGAGCGAACCGCGACGCGACTACTCCTCGTCCCGAAGCGCCGCCGCGACGGATTCGAGTTGCGCCTTCCGGAAGGGGCGCTCGGCCTCCTCGGGGTCGTCGTCGTCCAACTCGCCGATTTTCCAGAGAACGCCCGCCCGCATCTGTGGTTTGGAGGGCAGGCGATTCGCGTCGATGTCGTAGCCCACGGCGTCGCAGATTGCCGCGAGGGCTTCCTTGGTGAACGCGGTCGATTCGACGCGCTCGTATCGCCCGACCGCCTGCCGGATTTCGTTCCGGAGGTCGTCCACGGTTTTGCTCATACCTGCGATAGCGGGCGGGGTCGCTCGAAAGTTCCGGTCGCGCGCCGGGCGGCCACGGGGGTGCGCTTCGCACGACTCAGACCGATACTGTTTCCACGGAGTGCTTGCTTCGTCGGGACATGGACACGAGACGCTGGCGACGCCGCATCGGCGGGTGGGGTCTGCTACTGGTCGGCGGGGCGGCGGCCGCCTACACGGTCACGATGTGGGGGCTGGGCGCACCGCTCCTGACCGCGTTCTTCGGCGTGCTGGCCGTCGGCGGCGCGTTCGTACTCCGCGGACGAGAGAACGTCTACTACTATCTGCTCCCCGTCGTGGGCCTGCTGGCACTCCTGAAGGCGACGAGCTACTACCTCCACTACGGGACGACACTTCTGACGCTGATGTTCGCACTCGTCGGAGTCGTGAGTCTGGCGAAAGCGGTGCAAGGGTATCGCGCGCTGTCGTGAAAACGAATCTCGACCGCTCGCTACCGCACTTCGTAGGTGTCGTGCTCCGCCAAGAACCGCCCTAAGTCGGCGGTCTGGCGGTAGTCCGTCGCCAGCAGGTCCGCCAGCGAGGAGGCCAGTCGTTCGCCGTCGCCCTCCTCCCAGTCGCTCGGGTCCCGAACCGGCACGACCAGAAAACCTCGACCCGGCAGGTGGTCGGCGTGGAGGTCCGCCATCGGGTCCTCGCCGTCCGCGGCGTCGAGCATCGCCTCGCGGGCGGCGTAGGTCCCGAGGACGTAGCGAGTCGCGCGCTCGCCGACCGGCACGAGGACGTGGGCCGCGATGGCCCGGAGTTCCGCGTCGAAAAACGGCTCCAAGTCGGCGTACTCGCGGTCTGTCGGCGCGCGGTTCTCCGGCAGACAGCACACGTGGAGATAGCTGAAAAAGACGTTCGCCGCCGCCGGTTCGTCGCTGTAGGCGTCGCCGAGGAGGCCGACGTCGTTCAAAATCGGCTGGAGGCGCTCGCCCGCCGTGCCCCCGGTGAAGGGCACGCCCGTCGCTGCGCCGCCGTGGACGCCCGGGTGGTCGCCGACCACGTGAACGTCGGCGTTGGCGTCGCCGTAGCCGAAGACGGCCCGCACTCCGGACTCACCGCTCTCGTCGCATTCGTGCTGGCAGGGCGGGGACATTCCGAAGGGATTGCTGGTTCTGTCCGTGACGTTCTTCACGCTATCACGTAGCGCGCTGAGCGTTAAATTCGCCCCGGTTCGAGGTTACCGCGAACCCCCATCAGAAATCTTCATTCCGGCGTCCTATAACAGAAT
This sequence comes from Halorussus ruber, assembly GCF_004765785.1. Taxonomy (GTDB): domain Archaea; phylum Halobacteriota; class Halobacteria; order Halobacteriales; family Haladaptataceae; genus Halorussus; species Halorussus ruber. Next base: position 160,550 of record NZ_SBIT01000006.1, read on the forward strand.
ACGCAAAAAGTTCTTAACCGAATTTGATGATAGTTATCAGTTGTCATGGTGGGGGACGACAACGACACGAGAACGACCGAGCGCAGAACCTTTCTGAAGGCAGTTGGCACGGGGTCGGCGGTGGGTCTCGCCGGGATGCCCGGCTACCTCGACGCGAGACAAGACGGATTCCCGAGCAGTGACATCGAGATGATTGTTCCGTGGGCCGCGGGCGGGGGGACCGACCGGACCGCCCGGCAACTCGCATCGCTGGCCGAGAACCAGATGGACACCTCGTTCTTCGTCTCCAACGTAACGGGCGGGAGCGGGAGTGCGGGCTTCAGGCGGGCGGCGAACGCCGAGGCCGACGGCCACACGGTCGGGGTGCTGACGGTCGAAATCTGTACCATCTCGCACCTCGGCATCGCAAACATCACGCCCGACGCCTTCGCACCGGTCATGCAGTACAATTTCGACCCGGCGTCGCTGACTGTCCATCAGGACGCGCCGTACAGCACCATCGAGGAGTTCATCTCCTACGCCGAGGAGAACCCGGGCGAGATTCGCATCTCCAACTCGGGCATCGGTGCCATCTGGCACCTCTCGGCGGCCCAGTTCGCACAGAACGTCGGTATCGAGGTCGAACACATCGGTTACGACGGCGGTGCGCCCGCGACCCAAGCGGTCGTCAACGGCGAGGTCGAGGCGACGACCGCCAGTCCGGCGGAGGTCGCCCCGCAGGTGCAGGACGGCCCGCTCAACATGCTGGCAGTCTTCGGCGAAGAGCGAAGCGACCTCTTCCCCGAGGTGCCGACGCTTCGGGAGCGGGACATCGACGTGACCATCGGCGCGTGGCGCGGTCTGGGCGTCCCCGCGGGAACGCCGAACCAACGAGTGCAGGAGCTACACGACGCCTACCGGTCGGTCTACGAGTCCGACGAGTTCCAGAACTTCATGAACCAGAACGGGTTCGGACTAGTCTACCGCGGCCCGCAGGAGTACGGCCAGTTCATGCAGAGCGAACTCGACCGGTTCGAGGGCATCGTCGACCAACTCGGCCTCGGCCGCGGCGGGAACGACGGATGACCACGTCGTAGCTTGCGACCGCGCCGCAACTCGCCCGCCTTCGCTGGCGGGGCGAATCACTCACAATGTCTCTCCAGATACGACACACGGACAAGGTGGCGGCAGTACTGCTAGTCGGTCTCGCGGTCGGGGTCTTCGTCGCCAGTCGGGACTTCCCGAGCGGCTTCGGCGACTCGCCCGGTGCGGCGTTCTTCCCGCGTCTCATCGCGTCGGTAATCGCGCTCCTCGCGGGCGTCCTCTTCGTCCGGAGCGCGGCGTCGAGCGACGCCCGCTCGTACGACGTTTCCGCGACCGACGCGGGTCGGTTCGCGGTCCCGGTCGGACTCCTGGTAGCGTACGTCGCCCTGATGCCGATTGTCGGGTTCGTCCTCGACACGGTGGCGTTTCTGGTGGTGACGATGCGTTACTCGGGGGTCGAGAGCTACTCGCGGTCGGGGACGCTCGCCGTCGCCCTCAGTCTCGCGCTCTACTACGTGTTCGGCGAGTTCCTGCACGTCCCCTTTCCGGAAGGAAGCGTCGTGTCGGTCGCCAGATGGCTTCCGTCGCTCCCGCTGGCGGGGGTCGTGTAGATGAGCCTCGTCGGCAACCTGCTTCAGGGCGCGGCGCTCGTCTTCCAACCGTTCGCGCTGACGCTCATCGTGACGGGCGTCCTCATCGGCATGACGATGGGGTCGCTTCCGGGGATGACCGCGACCATGACCGTCGCTGTGCTGGTCTCGTTCACGTTCGGCATGGAACCGGCCGAGGGGATGATGCTCCTGCTTGGAATCTACGGCGGCGCGCTCTACGCGGGGTCGATACCAGCCATCCTCATCCGGACGCCGGGAACGCCGAGCGCGGCCGCCACCGTCTTCGACGGTTTCCCGCTGGCCGAACGCGGGTTCGCGGGGCGGGCGATAGCTGTCGCCACGGTCGCGTCGTTCGTCGGGGGTGCGGTCAGCGTCGTCTTGCTCACGCTGCTCGCACCACAAATCGCGTCGGTCGCGGTCCAGTTCGGGTCGGCCGAGTTCTTCGCGCTGGCGGTCTTCGGGCTGACAATCATCGCCAGCGTCAGCGGCGACTCGCTCGTCAAGGGACTTCTCTCGGGCCTGCTCGGGATGCTGTTGGCGACGGTCGGACTCGACCCGGTCCTCGCCTACCCCCGGTTCTCGTTCGGTTTCGAGGCGCTGACCTCGGGAATCCAGTTCATCGCGGTGATGATCGGACTGTTCGGCATCGGCGAGGGGCTGCTCAGGTACCAGCGCGGCATCGGTAGTGAAGAGGTTTCACAGGAACTGACCGGCGTGATTCCCGACTGGGAAGACCTCAGCGAGATTCGGAACGTCACGCTCGGGTCTAGCGTCGCGGGTGCTTTCATCGGTGCGATTCCGGGCGCGGGCGGCGACATCGCTTCGTTCGTGACGTACAACGAGGCCAAGCGGTGGCTGAAGGGGGCCAAATCGTCGTTCGGCGACGGCGACATCCGGGGCGTGGCCGCGGCCGAATCGGGAAACAACGCCAGCACGGGCGGGGCGCTAATTCCCACCCTGACGCTGGGGATTCCCGGCGATTCGGTGACTGCCATCCTCATCGGCGCGCTGATGGTCCACGGCATCCGTCCCGGTCCGGGCCTGTTCCAAGACGAACCCGCGCTAGTCTACGCAATCTTCGTCGGGTTCTTCACGGTTTACGTCGTCATCCTCGTCCTCGGTCTCGTCGGGGCGCGCTACTGGGCGCGGCTCATCGACTTCCCGGCGCGATACCTCTGGCCCGCGATACTCGTCCTCTCGCTGGTCGGGTCGCTCGCGCTCCGCGGGAACATGCTGGACGTGTGGGTGGCGCTCGGTGCTGGCGTCCTCGGCTACGTGATGCGAGTCGAAGACTATCCGCTCGCTCCGATGGTTCTTGGCCTCATCCTCGGCCCCATAGCCGAGGTGAACCTCCGTCGCTCTCTCCAACTCTCGGGCGGGTCGCTCGATATCTTCTACTCCGAACCGCTCACGCTCGGGATACTGATTCTCGCAGTCGCGTCGCTGGTGTTTCCGTTCGTGCAGGCGTGGCGCGAGAGAAAATCAGAACCGGCCTGACGACCCGCTCCGCGTCCGCGACCGCTCTACTCTTCGTCGCCGCTGTTTTTGATTTCGTCCAGTTGGTCGAGGAGTTCGTCCTGCGAGGCCTCCGAGTCGAACGAAATCTCTCCCTCGTGGGAGTTCTCGTGAACGTTGACGGCGTCGTCCTCGTCGAAATCACTGTCTTGGTCCTTCTGCTCGGACTCGTCGTAGCTACCAAAACCCATGTTACAACGACTTTCGCACGAGTAGTAAAATCAAACGATGTGTAGCTCGCCCGGCGATTCCCCCGAATCGCCGGGCTGTCGCTCTGTCCCCGGCGTCCGTCGCCGTTTGGTGCGCTTACCGCTCGTTGACCTCTAGCACGCGACCCGCCGCGATGGTCTGGCCCATGTCCCGAATGGCGAAGCTACCCAGCTCGGGAATCTCGCTCGACGGTTCGATGCTGAGTGGCTTCTGGGGTCGGACCGTAATCACGGCCGCGTCGCCCGACTGGATGAAGTCGGGGTTCTCCTCCTCGACCTCTCCCGAGGAGGCGTCTATCTTCTGGTCGATGGACTCCAGCGTGCAGGCGACCTGTGCGGTGTGAGCGTGGAAGACCGGCGTGTACCCCGCGGTGATGACCGAGGGGTGTTGCATCACGACGATTTGGGCTTTGAACGTCTCGGCCACGCTCGGCGGGTCGTCGGCCGGGCCGCAGACGTCGCCGCGGTGGATGTCGTCCTTGCCGACGCCCCGGACGTTGAACCCGACGTTGTCGCCGGGTTCGGCCCGCGGGACCTCCTCGTGGTGCATCTCGATGGTCTTGACCTCGCCGCCCACGTCCGAGGGCTGGAACGAGACCGAATCCCCGGTGTTCAGCACGCCCGTCTCGACGCGCCCGACCGGCACGGTCCCGATGCCCGAAATCGTGTACACGTCCTGAATCGGCAGTCGGAGCGGCGCGTCTGTCGGCGGCTCTGGCTCCTCCAAATCGTTGAGCGCCTCCAGCACGAGTCGGCCGTCGTACCAGTCCATGTTGTCGCTCCGTTCCACGACGTTGTCGCCTTCGAGCGCCGAAATCGGGATGAACTCTGCGTCTTCGGTGTTGAACTGGACCTGGTCGAGGAGGTCCCTGACCTCCGCGACGACCTCCTTGTAGCGCGTCTCCCCGTACTCGACCGTGTCCATCTTGTTGACCGCGACGATGAGTTCGTTGATTCCGAGGGTGCGCGCGAGGAAGACGTGTTCCTGCGTTTGGGGCGCGACGCCGTCGTCTGCCCCCACCACGAGGACTGCGTTGTCGGCCTGACTGGCCCCCGTAATCATGTTCTTCACGAAGTCGCGGTGACCGGGGGTGTCCACGATGGTGAAGTAGTAGGTGTCGGTCTCGAACTCCTGATGGGCGATGTCGATGGTGACGCCGCGCTCGCGCTCCTCGGCGAGGTTGTCCATGACGTAGGCGAACTCGAAGCCGCCCTTGCCCTTCTCCTCGGCTTCTTCTTTGTGCTGTTCGATGACGTGTTCCGGAACGCTCCCCGTCTCGAAGAGGAGTCGTCCGACGAGCGTCGATTTCCCGTGGTCTACGTGGCCGATGATGGCCAAGTTCTGGTGTGGCTTGTCTGGCATTGTCTCTCGCCCTCTGACTCTAGGAATCGTCACCCAGAGGCAAAATAATTACCGACGCCCGGATTTATAGGGCGTTCACGCCCTCAGCGACGCAACTAACCGATTCGTGTCGTTGAATTCACAGACGGGTGCGGGGTGTAAACCCAAGTGTATATCTAATCATAGTCCATTATATACTTCTATGGCACTCGGTAACGAGGAACAAAGTGACGCTCCGAGCGCACTTCTGTTCCCGAATCGCCGTGGCCTGCTGAAAGTGTTGGGAGTGGGGGCGGCGGGGGCCGCCGGACTCGGAACCGCCGGGAGCGTGGGGGGACAGGAAACGACGACGACCGGACAGGGCAATCAGGGCGACCGGTCGGTACAGGGCGACTACGTCGTCGGCGACTCGACCGACGCCGAGACGCTGAACTTCGTCCAAATCGCGGACGTGCCGTCGGCGAACCGCGTCGGACTGACACTCGACGGGGCCTACGCGCTGACGCCGCCGCCGAACTCGGAGGTGTTTCCGCTCTGGTGTGACATCTCTACCGAGGACAGCCGGACCTACACGGTCGAAATCCGCGAAGGTCTCCAGTGGGGCGGCGACTACGGCCGGATGACCGCCGACGACTGGGTGTACATGATAACCGAGGTCTTTCAGGCCGAGGACAACTGGGCGGGCTTCGCCAACCAGAGCGACTGGCAGCGAAACGGCGAGTTCGTACCGGTCGAACAGACCGGCGAGTTGACCTTCGAGATTCGCCTGCCGGAGGTAGACCCGGCCTTCCCGCTCAAACCCATCATGTGGGGCGAGTTCTGCATGCCGAGAGGCCTCCTCGAAAAGTACGTCCCGGACAAGGACTTGGAGGGCCTCCAGCAGGACGAGGAGGTCCAGACGCTGGCCTACTCGGGCAATCTGGGACCGTACAGCTTCGAGCGGTGGAACCGCGAGGCCGAGTTCGTCGCCAGTCGCAACGACGACTACTACATGCAGAACGTCGAGAACATCCCCGAGGAGTACAACCAGTCGGCGTGGCAGGGCGCGCCCTACTTCGAGAGCTGGACCTATCAGGTCATTCCCGAGGAGAGCACGCGACTCTCGGCGCTTCAGACGGGCGAGATTACCCAGACCTCGATTCCCGAGAACAAGGTCTCGCAGTTCGAGGACGATCAGGACGTGAACGTCAACGTCGCGCCACAACCGTTCAACTCGCTGCTCATCTACAACCAGCGGGCCAACGGCTGGGAACCCTTCCGGAAGACGGCGGTCCGGAAGGCGCTCTCCTACGCGGTGGACAAGCGCGCCGTCGTGGAGAACATCCTGCGCGGGTTCGGGTCGGTCGCCCACACCTTCCAACCCGAGTTCTCGCGGTGGTACGACGACTCGCAGGTCGTCGAGACCGGCGTGGGAGACGCCTACAGCTCCGAGGAGGCCCGGAGCCGCCTCGGGGAGGCTCTCGGCGGAACGCAGTACACCTACGACGGCGATACCGTGGTCGGTCCCAACGGGAACCAACTCACGCTGAAACTCGTCTGGCCGGTCGGCACCGAGACGACCCGGACGACGGTGGAGTTCATCAAGCAGGAGTACGCCAAAATCGGCATCAACGTCGAACTCGAAGGGGTGCAGTTCAACACCCTGCTGAGCAAGTACGCCCAGAACTCCTACCGGGGCGATGGCGAACCCGAGTACAACGCCGGGCCGTTCAACGCCGGGCCGCGCGACGAGGCCTTCAGCGAGGAGTCCTGGGACATGCAGTACGGCATCATCTTCAACACGTATCCGCGGACGCCGAGTTCCACCCGGTCGTTCTGGACCCGGACCTCCTCGACCAACTACTACGGGTACGTGCCCGAGGCCGACATGGCGAGCCTCTACGACCGAGCGTCGAGCGCGACCGACGAGGCCCAGCGCCAGCAACTCTACGCCCGCGTCTTCGGTATCCTGAGCGAGGAGCAGCCGTGTAACTTCATGAACATGGGCGTGGACATCGACGGCTTCCAAGACGAGGTGCAGGGTCCCCAGGAGGTCTTCGACTTCGGTTGGAACGCCAACACGTGGTACTTCCAGCAGGAGTGATTCCCGAGTGAGCATGTACTGGTACGTCGCCCGACGGCTCGCGTGGGCCTTCGTGGCGACGTTCATCATCCTTACCATCACCTTCCTGCTGTTGGAGGTCACGCCCGACGCGCAGGCCGCCCAGTTGCAGTTTCAGGCCGCGCAGGGCGGCGGGAGCGCCGAGGCCGCGAGAGAGGCCTACGAGACGCGGCGAGGACTCGACGCGCCGCTCTGGGAGCGGTACTCGAACTACATGATAAACGTCTTCACCCTCGAATGGGGCTGGTCGGACACGCGCTCCCAACCGGTCGTCGAGGCCATCCTTGACGCCTACCCCTACTCGCTGATGTACGGGATTCCGGCGGTCCTCATCTCGACGGTGGTGGGCATCGCCATCGGCCTCTACTCGGCGACCCATCAATACACGCTGGCCGACTACGCGGGCACCTTCGTCGCCTTCTTCGGCATCTCCATCCCGAACTTCTGGTTCGGCATCATCCTCCTGCTGGTGTTCGCGGTCGAGTTGGGGTGGGTGCCGGTCCTGTTCGACCCGAACGTGCCGGTCTTCTCGGTGGCGAACGCCAAGCAACTCGTTTTGCCCGTGTTCGTGCTGACGACGGCCGCCATCGCCAGCGAGATGCGCTACGCGCGGGCCGAGGCGCTGGAGTACGTCAACGCCGAGTTCGTCAAGACCGCGAAGGCCAAGGGCGCGGACGGGCGGCGCATCCTGACGCGCCACATCCTCCGGCCCGCGCTCGTGCCGCTCTCGACCATTCTGGTCGGGGACTTGCTGGGCCTCATCTTGACGACTTCATATCTCGTGGAGGTCGTCTTCGGGATTCCGGGCCTCGGGCGACTCAGCCTCGACGCGATTCTGAACCAGGACACCGCGCTGGTGCTGGGGACCACCTTCATCCCGGTCCTCATCGCGGTCATCGGCAATCTCCTGCAAGACCTCGCGTACACGATTCTGGACCCGCGAATCGACTACGGTGATAGATGATGCGTGGGAGAAATCAGCAGTCACTCTTTGAAAACAAAATTATTGCTAAAAGAAATAGTAAGTTTGGTAAAGACAATTCCCGAACGGAGGCCAACCGCTAATGGCGACCGAGTCCGGCGACCCCGAGCGATTCGAGGACGTGGACTGGGACGAACTCGGCGGCCTCGCGGTCCCGCGACGAACGCTGGCGTTCGTCGCGTCGCTGGTGGCCTACGCCCTCCTACTCGGCTACGACTACCTCCTCGTGGCGGAGGATCAACCCACGATTCCGGTCGCGGGGTGGAACGTCACGGCCGTCGATTGGCTCTTCCTGCTGACACTGCTGGCTATCGTCTTCTACGGCGTGGTCCCGCTCGTCGTCAATCGCCGGTTGACGGTCCACTACTGGCACCAGTTCCGGAAGAACCGCGCGGCGGTCGTGAGTCTGGTCTACCTGCTGGTCATCTTCGTCGTCGGCACCGTCGGAACCGCGTTCATCGAACCGCCGCAACTCGACACGCTCGCGGCCTACCAGCCGCCGGTGTACTCCAGCGTCCCGGCCGACGTGCCGGTGAGTTGCGCTGGCGAGGTCGTAGACGGTCGGTGTCAGGGGACGTGGGCGCATCCGTTCGGCACGACCGGGCAGGGCAAGGACATCCTGAAGATGGTCGTCTTCGGCATGGAGGTCAGCATGCAGGTCGGCCTCATCGCCACGTTCATCACCATCGTCCTCGCCACCGCGGTCGGCACCACCGCGGCCTACCTCGGGGGCTACGTGGACGAGGTGCTGATGCGCTACGTGGACATCCAGTTGACCTTCCCGACCTTCTTCCTCTACCTCCTGCTGGTCTACCTCTTCGGCGGGAGCCTCTTTCTGCTCATCCTCATCTTCGGCCTGACCGGGTGGGGAGCCATTGCGCGCCTCGTCCGGAGCGAGGCCCTCCAGCGAAGCGAAGAGGAGTTCGTCCGGGCCGCGAAGGGCGCGGGGGCCTCGACGCCCTACGTCATCTGGCGGCACCTCGTGCCCAACGTCTCGAACACGGTCATCACCGCCGCGACCCTCCTCATTCCGAGTCTCATCCTCGCGGAGGCGGCCCTCTCCTTCCTCGGACTGGGCGACCCGACGGTCCCCTCGTGGGGTCGGGTCATCGCCGACGGCCGGGGCGACCTCTCGTCGGCGTGGTGGATTTCCACGATTCCGGGCTTCTTCCTGTTCTTCACGATTCTGGCGTTCAACTTCCTCGGCGACGCGCTCCGGGACGCGCTCGACCCGAGACAGGAGGGAGGAGAGTGAGCGGAAACGATTCCGCTACCCCTGACGCCGCCCGCGACGCCACCTCCGATGCCACCCTCGACGCCACCGACCGCGAGGGGCGCAATCCCCTGCTCTCGGTTCGGGACCTCCGCGTCCGGTTCCGGACCGAGGAGGGCGTGGTCCGCGCAGTCGATGGCGTCTCGTTCGACGTGTATCCCGGCGAGACGGTCTGTCTGGTCGGCGAGTCGGGGTCGGGCAAGACCGTCACCGGCGAGGCCATCACTCGACTCGTCAAGTCGCCGCCCGGCGAAATCGAGGGCGAGGTCGTCTTCGACGGCCAGAACCTCTCGGACCTCTCGGAGAAGCAACTCCGGAAGATTCGCGGCGGTCGAATCGGCCACATCTTCCAGAACCCACAGAACGCGCTCAACCCGGTCTACACCGTGGGCTGGCAGGTCGCGGAGGCGGTCCGACTCCACACCGACGCTTCGCGTAAGGAGGCCCGCGAGCGAGCCATCGACCTGCTCGACCAGGTCGGCATTCCGGAGGCCGCGGCCCGGTACGGCGACTACCCCCACGAGTTCTCGGGCGGCCAGAAACAGCGCGTCGTGGTCGCTCAGGCCCTCGCCGCGAACCCGGACCTCCTCATCGCCGACGAACCGACCACCGCGCTCGACGTGACGATTCAGGCCCAAATCCTGCGCCTGCTGGCCGACCTGCGCGAGGAGTTCGGCATGGCGGTCCTGCTGGTCACCCACGACCTGAGCGTCGTCGCCGAGGTCGCCGACCGCGTGGTGGTCGTCTACGCCGGGAAGGTGATGGAGTCGGGCGACGTATACAACATCTTCGAGGACCCGGCCCACCCCTACACTCGCGCCCTGCTGGACTGCCTGCCCGGCCGCGGCGGCGAGACGCGGGGCATCCCCGGTCGCCTGCCGGACCCGACGAACCCGCCCGACGGCTGTCGGTTCCACCCGAGATGCCCGCACGCCCTGCCCGAGTGCCGGGAAGGCGCGCAACCGCCGCTCTACGAGGTCGCCGACGACCACGAGGTCTCGTGCGTCTACTACGACGGGAGCCACGACCCCACCGCCATCACGGGCGAGGCGAGCAGTCGGCCGAGTTTCCCGGACGGCGGAGGCGGGGGAGGAGTTAGCGACAGAGCGAATGTCAGACCCGACGACTCGCGGGAGGACGAGGACGATGAGTGACGACGGGGCCGTCGGCGAGGAGCGACCGGTTCTCTCGGTCAGAAACCTCGTCAAGCACTTCCCCATCACGGAGGGCGTCCTCCGCCGCGAAGTCGGCCGGGTCCGAGCGGTAGACGGCATCTCGTTCGACGTGTACCCCGGCGAGACGCTCGGGTTGGTCGGCGAGTCGGGGTGCGGCAAGTCCACCGCGGCGCTCTCGCTCCTCCGACTGGAAGAACCGACCGACGGCGAGGTCTCCTACCGCGGCGAGTCGGTCACGGACTACGACTCGGGCGAACTCAAGGCCTTCCGGCGCGAGGCCCAGATGATATTTCAGGACCCCACGTCGAGCTTCGACCCGCGGATGCCGGTCGGCCAGTCTGTCGCCGAACCCCTGCTGGTCCACGGGATGGCCGACCGCCGCCGCAGGCGGGGAATCGTGGAGAACCTGCTGGAGCGCGTCGGCCTCTCGGCGTCGGACTACGACCGCTACCCCCACGAGTTCTCGGGCGGCCAGAAACAGCGCATCGCCATCGCTCGGGCGCTGGTGGTCAACCCGGACCTCGTGGTCGCCGACGAACCCGTCTCGGCGCTCGACGTGTCGGTGCAGGCCGAGATTCTGGGCCTGCTCGAAGACGTCCAAGACGAGTTCGGCCTCTCGATTCTGTTCATCAGCCACGACATGGCGGTCGTCCGCGAGGTCTGCGACCGCGTGGCGGTGATGTACCTCGGCGAAATCGTCGAGACAGGTCCCACGGTGGATATCTTCGAGGAGCCACAGCACCCCTACACCCGCGCTCTGCTGGCGTCGGTCCCCTCCATCGACCCACGCCGACGCGGCGAGGGCGTCGAACTCTCGGGCGACGTGCCCTCGCCGTCGAACCCGCCCGCTGGCTGTCGGTTCCACACCCGATGCCCGGAAATCATCCAACCCGAGGGCTACGACTTCGACCAACAGAACTGGCGGGCCGTGATGGACCTCCGGGTCCGACTCGAACAGGGCACCCTCGACTTGGACGCCGCACGGGAGTTCGCCGTCGCGGAGGGCGAGGCCACCGACCCCGAGGCGGTCACCCGCGAGGAACTCGCGCGGGCGGTCCGCGACGAGTTCTCGATTCCGCCCGAACTGACCGACCACCGGGCCGAGCGCGTTCTTCAGGACGCGCTCTCCTCGCTGGTCGACGGCGAGGCCGACGCGGCCCGCGACCTGCTGGCCGACGAGTTCGAGACGATTTGCGAGCGCGAGCATCCCGACCTCCGGGACACCGAGGCTGGACATCCGGCGGCGTGTCACCTCCACCGCGAGGCAGTCGAGGCCGACGCCGTCCGGTCGCAGACGCCGGAGGACTGACCGCTCGATTTCGAACCGGCACAGAGTATCGGGTCTTACGACTCGGTTCCGTCTCTTCGCACCGCGTCCGGCGCGTACCACGCCAGCGCGACCCCGGCCACCGCGACCGCGCCAGCGAGGAGGAACGCGGGCCGATACCCGGCTCGACCGATAATCTCCCCGCCGACGATGGGCGCGAGGAAGGCCCCGAGCAGGCCCACGCTGGTCAGCATCGAGACCGCGGTCGTCCGGACTGCGGGCGCGACCACCTCCACGATGTAGGTGTACAGCAGGCCGATGGCGAGTTGGACCGAGAACCCGGCGACCAGCAGGAGCGCCACCACGACCGGCACCTGCGTGACGAAGACGAACCCCACCACGGCGGGCACGGCGAGGACGAACGACAGGAGCGCGACCGGCCTGCGCTCGCCGCCGAACAGGCGGTCCGAGAGGACCCCGCCGCTGGTCCGCGAGACGACCCCGACCGCCGGAAAGAGCGCGGTCAGCAGGCCGCTCAGCGCCAGCGAGACGCCCAACTGCTCGGTCAGATAGCTCGGGAGCCAACTGTTGAGGAACAGGTAGAGCGAGAACGCCAGAAAGCACAGACCGTAGAGCGTCCACGCCGCCCGGTTGGCGAACAGCTCGCGGACGTCCGAGCGGTCGGGCGCGTCGGTCTCGACGTTGAGGCCGCCGCGGCCCCGCGTCGCCAGCAGGAACACGACCACGCCGACCGCCGCGATGGCCGCGAACGTCGGGAGCGTGGCGGGCCAGCCGAACGGGTCGGCGACCAGCGGACTGCCGAACTGCCCGAGCGCGAATCCGACCGGCGCGCTCGCGGTGAACACGCCGACGGCGGTGGCTCGAACGTCGGGTTCGACCGCCTGCCCGACGAGATTCGCGCCAGCGTTCCAGACCACGACGTAGGAGAGGCCGCCCAAGATTCGGGAGGCGAACAGCCACCAGTAGGCCCCCGCGGTCGCCGCGAACCAGCCCCAGCCTCCGGCGACGAGGAGCGCGACGCCCGCCGCGGCGACCGCCCACCGGACTCGAACGCGGTCGAGGACGACGCCGACCGGGACGCTGGCGACGACCGAGGTCAGGTACATCACGCTCACGAGCCACGACGCCGCGGTCGGCCCCACGCCGAGGGAGTCCCTGACGAGGGGCAGGACGCTGGCGGGCGCGATTTCGTAGGCCGCCGCGGCGGTCGAGAGCAGGAAGACTCCGGCGACGAGACCGACAGTTCGGCGACGAGCGGAACTCCTCGAATCGGACACGGCGCTACCTTTTCGGGGCTGGTATAAAATTCCGGCTTTGTCGGAAATCGGCCCAGAGACCCGGATTCGCCTACCGGCAGCGCGCTGGCTCAAAAACATTTGAGTAGCTTTGTTGTCAAAGTTTAAGATTGATGACAACACTTACGTCGCTGGTCGGATTATCCGGCGTATGTCGAACAGTCGAGTCCCGCTCGTGGACGACCATCCCGTCTCGGCGTTCTTCCTCGGAGCGTACGCTTACACGTGGATACTCTCGTCCCCGGCGGTGTTCATGGACCCGAGCTGGACCGCGGCGATTCTCGTCTACGTCGGGAGCTTCGGCCCGCCCGTCAGCGCGGCGGCGGTGACGTGGCTCCGGGGCGACGACGTTCGCGCGTGGGCGAGTCAAATTACGAAGTGGCGCGTCGGTTGGCTCTGGTGGGTCGTCGCGCTCGGACTCCCGCTGGTCGCGGCGGGCCTGATTACCGGCGGCATCTTCGCGCTTCGCGGACCGGTGGATTTCGGACAGTCGCTCCCGTCCCCCGCGATATTCGTGGGCATCTTCCTGTTCACGCTGGTCCTGAGCGGCGGCCTCAACGAGGAGCCGGGCTGGCGCGGGTTCGCCCAACCGCGGCTCAACGAACGCTACGGCGCGCTCCGGGCGAGCCTCCTCATCGGCGTCGTCTGGGCTGGCTGGCACCTCCCGTACTTCTTCGCGCCCGTCACGCCCCATTCGAGTTTCCCGCTCGTCAACCAAGTCGGCTGGTTCGGCGGGATTCTGACGCTCTCGGTCCTCCTCGGGTGGGTGTACAACAGCACGGGGAGCGTCCTCGTTGCGATGGTGTTCCACACGATGGCGAACACCGCGGACGTGCTGATTCCGCTCTCGGCCGACCGGATTCTGATAGACGGCGTCGTGGACCAGCGAGCGGTCGGCACCGTCGTCGCGGTCCACCTGCTGGTCTACGTCGTCCTCTCGCTCGCTGTCGTGGCCTACTACGGGCCGAAGACGCTGGCCCGCGGCCGAATACCCCTCGCCGGGGATGTGGGCGGCGATGGGCGAGACGCCGGAGACGTCGGTGGCGACGGTCGGGAGGAGGTTGGCGGGGATTAGGAACTCCTACTCGTCCCCTCCTCGTACGCTTCCTCAATCCGCTCGAACTGCTCGTCCGACAGCGACACGTCTGCGGCACCGAGATTCTCCTCCAGTTGGTCGGTCGTCCGCGCGCCGACGATGGGGACGCACTGGAACTCGCGCTGGTCGGCCAGCCACCGGAGCGAGACCTGCGAGGGGGTCGCGCCCTCCTCGTCGGCGACCTCTCGAATCGCGTCCAGCACGTCCCACTGGCGCTCGTCGAACCGGTTCTTCCAGTCGTAGAGGTCCCCACGCGACCCCTCCGGTCCATCGCCCTCGCGCTCGTACTTGCCGGTCAGGAATCCGCCTTCGAGGGGTGAGTAGGGACAGACCGCGAGGTCCTGGTCGGCGCAGACGTCGAGGTAGTCCTCGACGGGGTCGCGGTAGGCCGCGTTGAACCGGGGTTGGGTGACCTCGAAGCGTTCTATCCCCTCCACGTCGCTGGTCCAGAGCGCCTTGGTGAGTTGCCACGCGGCCATCGAACTCGCGGCGAGGTAGTTGACCTTCCCCTCGCGGACGAGTTCGTTCAGGGTCCGCAGGGTCTCCTCGATGGGCGTCTCGTCGTCCCAGCGGTGGATGTAGTACACGTCGAGGTAGGAGGTCCCGAGGCGTTCGAGCGTCCCGTTAATCTGTTCCCGGATGTGCTTGCGCGAGAGTCCTCGGTCGTTCGGCCCGTCGGCGAACCCGAAGTAGACCTTCGACGCGAGGACGAAGTCGCTGCGGTCGTAGTCGGCCAACCAGTCGCCGATCCACTCCTCGGCGGTGCCGTTGGGGTCGCCGTAGACGTTCGCGGTGTCGATGAAGTTGACCCCGCGGTCCCACGCCGTGTCGAGGAGTTCGTGGGCGGTCTTGCGGTCGGTCTCGACGGTGCCGTCTGACTCCTTGGCGAAGCGCCACGTCCCGAAGCAGATTTCCGAGACCTTGGTGCCGGTCGAACCGAGTCGGACGTAGTCCATGTTCCGTATGTCGGTGTTTTCGGTCTTAGTTCTGTGTGCCCGTTCTCCCTTGCCCGTGCCCACATGCTCAAGACGCCCGCCCGCCACATTGCCGACATGACCGACGCGCTCGACCGACAGGATTTCTACGACCTGACGCTCGTGACCGACCTCGCGGTCTCGCCCGGCGGGGACCGAGTCGCCTTCGTCGCCGAGGAGTTCGACCGCGAGGAGGACGAGCGAAAGCAATCCCTCTTCGTCGCGCCGACCGACGGGGGCCGGGACCCCCACCGACTCTCGCGGGCCTCCGACGCCAGCGCGCCCGTCTGGTCGCCCGACGGGTCGAAGCTCGCGTTCACCGCGGCGCGGGACACGGACACCGAAATCGAGGTGGCGCGCGGAGCGGACGAGGCCGACGAGGAGGCCGGGGACGAGCGCGACGAGGACGACGAAGAGAACGCGGACGACCAGAACAGCGAGGACGACGAACCGAAACCCCAAGTCTGGGCGTTCGACCTCGACCTCGGCGGGGACGCCCGCCAACTCACCGACTTCGAGGAGGGCGCGCGGGGCTTCGACTGGGGACCACAGAGCGAGCGCCTCGTCGTCGCGGCCCGCGACCCGACCGACGACGAGCGCGAGTACCTCGAACAGCGCCGCGAAGACGGCCCAATCGAGACCGAGCGCCTCCAGCACAAGTTCGACGGACAGGGGTGGCTGGACTCGGTCACGACGTACCTCTTCGTCGTGGACTACGAGACCCGCGAGACAGAGCGGCTCGACGACGCCTACGGCGGCGGCGCGCGAGAGCCAGCGACCGGCTTGAGTCCCGCGTGGTCCTCGGCCGGGGACTCCTCGGCCGGAGATTCGTCGCCCGGCGGGCGCATCGCCTTCCTCTCGAACCGGACCGAGCGCCCCGACGACAACTACGTGATGGACGTCTACACCATCGCGCCAGACGGCTCGGACCTCCGGAAGGTGACCGACTCGGAACTCACCGCGAGTCGGCTTCGCTGGCACCCCGAGGGCGGCCGACTCGCGTTCGTCGGCGGGAACCCCGAGAACTGGTACATCCCTTCG
Source organism: Halorussus ruber (assembly GCF_004765785.1). Taxonomy (GTDB): domain Archaea; phylum Halobacteriota; class Halobacteria; order Halobacteriales; family Haladaptataceae; genus Halorussus; species Halorussus ruber. Next base: position 176,475 of record NZ_SBIT01000006.1, read on the forward strand.
GAGGTCTACGTCGCCGACCTCGCGGGCGATGAAGCTACATTCGAGTCGTGGTCCGGCGACTTGGACCGCACCGTCGCCAGGTACGGCGACCTCGGGTGGGACGGCGACGACCTCCTCGCGCCGGTCGGCGACGAGGGGCTGACCCGCCTCGTGCGACTCAGCGAGGAGGGAAATCCCGAGCGCACCTTCGACGCGCAGGGCCGGGACCGGACCATCGAGGGGTTCGACCTGCGCGGGGGCACCGGGGTCGTCGCGCTCGCCGACCCCGAGGAGGGTAAGGACCTCCACGCCGTGCAGGCAGCCGACCTCGACGCCGATTCCGACCGCGGGAACGCCGACCTGACCCGACTCACCGCGCTCAACGACGACTTGCTGGCCGAGCGCCACACGCCCGAGTGTCGCCGCCTCACCTTCGAGTCCGACGGGCAGGAAATCGAGGCCATCGCGTACCTCCCCTCCGATTTCGACCCGGACAACCCCGACCCGAAACCCCTCGTGGCCTCGATTCACGGCGGTCCCGTCTCCTACGACGCGCCGACGTTCTCCTTCGAACACGCCTACCTGACCGGACAGGGCTACGTCGTCCTCCGGGTCAACTACCGGGGTAGTTCGTCCTACGGCCGGGAGTTCAGCGAGCAGATTCGCGGCGAGTGGGGGCCGCGAGAGCGCGACGACGTGCTGGCGGGCGTCGAGGAGGCCGTCTCCCGCGGGTGGGCCGACGACGACCGATGTTTCGCCACCGGGTTCTCCTACGGCGGCATCACGACGGGCTACCTCGTGACCGAGTCCGACCGGTTCGCCGCGGCCGCGGCCGAACACGGCGTCTACGACTTCCGGTCGGCGTTCGGCACCGACGACAGCCACGTCTGGTGGGAGAACGACTTCGGCCTGCCGTGGGAGAACGACGAGAGATACGACGAGTCCTCCAGCATCGTGGACGCGGGCGAAGTCGAGACGCCCCTGCTCGTCACGGCGGGCGGCGAGGACTGGCGGTGCCCGCCCTCCCAGAGCGAGCAACTCTACGTCAGCGTCAAGAAGCAGGGCGTGCCCGCCAGACTCGTCGTCTACCCCGACGAGCATCACAACATCGGCGACCCCGACCGGGCGATTCACCGCCTGCGGGAGTTGACCGACTGGTTCGAGCGTTTCGACCCGGAGAATAGATAGCCTAAAACGGGGTGGCTACTCCTCGGCGTAGAGTTCCCGCTGGAGTCGCCGCCGGTAGAACTCCACGAGGTGATAGCGCGTCACCAGCACCGCCGCGAAGGTCATCACGACCGCGAAGACGCCGGTTCGCGTGATAGATACCCCGTGGACGTACCCGTTCCACAGCTGCGCGAAACCCAGCAGCACGGGGACGACGCTGGCGAGGGTCGTCCTGACGGGCAGCTCGCGGTACATCTCCCAAAACGAGACCTCGTCCGTGACGGCCATTCGGTAATCGCTCCTTGACTCATCCTGCGGCTATCGCCTGATTACCTTTTCGTGTTCGCATTCGGACCGTTTCGTACTCGCGTTCGGACCGCTCCGGCACCCCTACGCTTTTCGGACAACAAATTACTGCTTTAGGAAATATAATTAATCTCTTAACCTGTATTCCTCATTCCCCGGACGACCGGCGGGTCGCGTTCGCCGAGCGAACTCACGCGGATTTGACGGCGGACGTGGCGGACTGGCCGTCGCTCCGGGGTTCGTAGACGACGTGGTCGCCGTCGGCCCTGACCTCGACGCGGCAACCCTGTAGTTCGAAGACGACGCGACCCGTCCGGGTCGGTCCGCCGTCGTCCTCGCGGTCGGCGAACAGGCGATTCAAGGCGTCTGGGTCCACGACGTCGTACAGCACGCAGTCGTCGGTCAGCAGTTCGCAGTCGGCGACTTCGGTGACTGCCCTGACGACGGTGGTACTCGTGTCCCAATCGTTCGGTACGACCCGGTATGCTGCGCGCCCGTCCCGGTCGAGTGACGGCGCACGCTCCGTGAGGCGCTCGATGTCCCGGTTCATGATTTGTAGATTCTTCCGACTCCCGCTTCGTCGTATCACTTCGAGAACATGCACGTATAAAAAATTCACGGTGGTTTTGGGGTAAACTGGGTGGTATCACCGGATAATCTACGGCTGAGTCGGATTCCGGTTTCCGAACAGACAGCGAAAGATAGACGGCGGCTCACTCCCGGCGGTAGTCGGGTAGCGTGTCGTCCTGCATGACCGCGGTCCGGCCGCCGTCCACCAGCAGACTCTCGCCGGTCACGAATCCGGCGTCGTCGCTGGCGAGGAAGGCCACCGCGCCCGCCACGTCCTCGGGGTCGCCGATGCGCCCGACCGGGTGGATGGAATCGAGGTGACTGCGCTCGTCCTCGGAGAGGTCCTCCTCGGTGCGCTCGACCGCGACCCACCCCGGATTCACGGTGTTGACCCGAATCTCCGGTCCCAAGTCGAGCGCCATCGCGCGGGTCATCCCGTCTATTCCGGCCTTGACGGCGTTGTACGGGAACATCTCGGGCATCGTGAGTTTCGCGTGGTTCGAGGAGACGTTGACGATGGCTCCCTCGTCCATGTGTTCGACGGCGTGCTTGGCGGTCAGCCAGTAGGCCCGGAAGTCGGTTTCGAGGACGAGGTCCCAGTCGTCCATCGTCGCCTCGGTGACCGAGGTGTTCGTCTCGACCCCCGCGTTGTTGACCAGCACGTCGATGCCGCCGAACTCCTCGGCGGTGGCCTCGACCAGCGCCGCGATGTCCTCGGGTTCGCGCATGTCAGCCTGCACGAAGACGGCCTCTCCGCCCGCCTCGCGGATGCTCTCGACGGTCTCCTCGCCGTCCGCCTTGGTCCGGCCGGTCACGACGACTGCGGCCCCCTCGCGGGCGAATCGCTCGGCGACGCCCTCGCCGATGCCTCTGGTCGAACCAGTGACCAGAACTGTCTGCCAATCGAATCTGTCCATAGTTCGACGCTCGTGCGCTCGGGGCTTGAGTTCTGCGCTCGGGGACGGGCTTGCTCGCTTCTCCCTCGATTCACCCCTGATTTCACATTCTTGCCGCTTTCGGCCTCGCTTCCTCTCCGGTCTCAGTCGCCCGCGGACCGTCGCTCGACCCGCCCGACCGTCGCGTCTGGTTCGACTTCCGCGACGACCGCCTCGCCCTCGTGGCCGAATCGGACCTCCGCCCGGTGCGGGTCCTCGGACAGAACCACTGTCTCGAAGGTGTCCAACTCGCCCCACATCTGCGTGGGGTGGCGGGCCGACACGTCGAAGCCGTGTTCGGCGAAGAAGCCCTGCGCGACCGGGTGGAAAGTCGCCAGCGTCTCGGCCGCCGCGGTCGCCACCGTCTCGCATCGCCGACACCTGAACTCCACGAGCGAGGTCTGGGGATTCTCTTCGGTCCCGCCGGGAAGTCGAACGAACTCCCCGTCCATCCGGCCCGAGCAGACCCCGCAGAACCCGTGAAAGAGGCGCGTCATCAGGTGGTGGTACCAGCGAGCGAACGCCTCGGGCAACTCCTCGCGCTCGAACTGGTCGAGCGCGCCCGGCGGAAAGGAGAACTTCGCGCCCTCGTCGCAGGTCGAACACCAGAAGTTCGCCCGCTCGTCGGCGTACTCGACGACCATCTCGCCGCCGCAGAGGAGGCAGTTCCACCCGACCGAGACGGGTTCGACGTTCGCCTTCGCGGTGTAGGTGCCAGCGTACATCGCCCCGACGACCTGCTGTCCGGCGTGGGTCAACTCGTATCCGCCGGTAGTGCTGTCGGCGTCGTCACGACCGCCATCGCCGCCGACCCTGCGGACGAACGACCCCACCAACCTGTCGAGGTGGTAGTTGAAGTTCCCGCTGTCGGCGACGTCCACCCGGTCGTGGAGTTCGGAGAAGCCGAGCGCCTCGTCGGGCGTCTCGCCGAGTCCTCTGAGAATCTCGACCCGCACCTCGTTGGCGAGCAACTCGAAGGCCTCCTCGGGCGACTGCTGTTCGACGCTCAGCCCCGATTTCTCGCTCGATGCACCGCCAGTCATGTGTCCGTCGTCGGCGCGGGGTGTGATGGGTGTTGTGGTGTGGGCTGACACGACGCCGCACAGAATGTAAGGAAGCTCACAGTAATGCGTTGCAGATTACACTTATGCCGGTCTCGTCTGAATCCGAACACGATGACCGACGCGGACGCGACTCGAATCGACTCGGATGGCTCTCCCGAATCGCGCACTCCTCAGTCGCCCATTCCCCAGTCGCCGGTACGCTATCTCCTCCGCCGATTCGCTGGCAGACGCTGGCCGACGTTTGCTGGCGCGCTCGGCCTGCTTCTGTTCGGCCTCGCTCTCCAGCGCATCCCCGCCCTCTTCATCGGCGTCGCGCTCGACGCCCTTCTGCTCGACAGTCAGACCTACGCGCTCCCCGGAATCCCCGCCGACTGGATTCCGGCGACTCGGACCGGACAGGCCGCGCTGACGATTTGCGTCCTCGGGGTCGCCATCGCCGCCGAGAGCGCCGCGAAGTGGTACGGCCGACTCGTCTACGAGGAGGCCAGCCTCCGAACCCTCCACGAAATCCGGACCACGGCCTACGAGACCGCAACCGCGCTCTCGATGCGCTTCTACGACGCCGAGGAGACCGGCGACGTGCTTTCCATCCTGAACGACGACGTGGACAACCTCGGAGACCTCTTCGACGGGGTTCGGGACGGGGTCCTCTACGGCGGGGAAATCCTCACCGCGTTCGCGTTCATGCTCCTGCTGAACTGGAACCTCGCGGTCGTCCTGATGCTCCTCCCGGTCCTCATCGCTGCGACCGGCCGGGTGTACGCCGGACTGCTGGAACCCCGCCACGACGAGGTCCGGGCGAGCGTCGGCACCGTCAACGGTCGCCTGCGGGACGCCGTCGAGGGTCTGAGTACCGTCAAGGCGTTCACCCGAGAGGAGCGAGAGCGAGAGCGCGTGGCCGACGCTTCCGCCGAGTACAAGTCCGCGATGTGGTCCACGCTCCGCCTCCGGGCCGTCTACAACCGAGTTTCGTGGCTTCTGGCGGCGGTGGGCATCTGGGGGCTGTTCTCGCTCGGCGCGTACTGGATTCTGGAGGGGCCGCCCCTCTTCTTCACGCAGGAACTGTCCGCGGGGACGCTCCTGACGTTCATCCTCTACACGTTCTCGTTCCTCGACCCGACGCGCCGCCTCGCGGTGGACGTCATCAACAAGTTCGAGAGCGCCCGAGCGTCGAGCAAGCGAGTGGTCTCGCTGTTCCGGAGCGACCAGCGACTCGCGGAGGCCGAGGACGCCCCCGAGTTGGACGTGACCGAGGGCCGGGTCGAGTACGACGCGGTCTCGTTCTCGTATCCCTCGGCGGACGAATCGACTGTCGAAAATGTATCCTTCGCCGCCGAGTCCGGCGAGTTCGTCGGCCTCGTCGGTTCGACCGGCGCGGGGAAATCGACTCTCACCAGACTCCTCTTCCGGTTCTACGACCCCGACTCGGGGGCCATCCGAATCGACGGCCGAGACGTGGCCGAGGTGAGCGTCGAGAGCCTGCGGAACCGAATCGGCTACGTGAGCCAAGACCCCTTCCTCTTCCACGGGACGGTCCGCGAGAACGTCGCCTACGCGAACCCGGAGGTCTCCCGCGAGGCGGTCGTCACCGCCGCGAAACAGGCCGGTGCCCACGAGTTCGTCACGGAACTGGAGGAGGGGTACGACACCCAGATAGGCGAACGCGGCGCGACCCTCTCGGGCGGCCAGCGCCAGCGCCTCGCCATCGCTCGGGCGCTGGTCGGCGACCCGCCGATACTGGTGCTGGACGAGGCGACCAGCCACGTGGACAACGAGACCGAGGCCGAAATCCAGCGGAGCCTGCTGGAGATGGCGGGCGACCGGACCGTCTTCGCCATCGCCCACCGCCTCTCGACTGTCCGGGACGCCGACCGGATTCTGGTGCTGGACGACGGCCGACTGGTCGAGGAGGGAACCCACGACGAACTCCTCGCCGAGGACGGGACCTACGCGAGACTCTGGCGCATCCAGACCGGGGAGGTCGCCGCCGGGGACGGGTCGGTTGCAGCCGATTCGTCCGCGGACGAATCGGCCGCCGATAAGTCGGCCGCCGATAAGTCGGCCGCCGATAAGTCGGCCGCCGATAAGTCGGCCGCCGATAAGTCGGCCGCCGATAAGTCGGCCGCCGACGAGTCGCCTGCCGGTGAATCGGAGGTGACGCGATGACCGACGAAACGCTCGGCGAACTGTCGGACCGAGAGTATCCTCTCCTCGCGCTGGTCCGGCGGCACGGCCGGTCGGGCGCTCACTACCTGTCGATTGCGGTGGCTTGCGAGGTCATCTCGACCTTCCTCAGCTTCGCGGACGTGTTCCTCATCGGCCTCGGCATCGACGCGCTGTTCAACGACGAACCGTTCGCGGTGCCCCTCCTCCCGCAGGCGTGGATTCCGACCGAACCGCTCGATTTGCTGGTGTTCGTCACCGGCCTGCTGGTCGGGCTGAACCTGCTGACGAACCTGCTGGCGTTCGTCTCGGAGTACGGCTTCGCGGTCTTCACACAGCGATTCCTCCACGAGGTCCGGGTCGGCGAGTTCGACGCGGTCCAACGACTCGATTTGGGCTTCTTCGACGGGAGTCGGACGGGCAACGTCATCAGCGTGCTGAACGACGACGTGAACACGCTCGACACGTTCTTCAACGTCATCGTCGGCGCGGCGCTCTGGATTAGCGTCACGCTGGGCAGCGCGCTGGTCTACATGACCGCGCTGAACTGGCAACTCGCGCTGGTGGTCCTGCTCTCGGCCCCCATCATCGCCGGACTCAACCGCTGGTTCTCGGGCGTACTCGAACCGCTCAAGGACGCGGTCCGCGAGGAGCGCGGCGCGCTGAACGCCCGCCTCGAAACCAACATCAGCGGCATCGACGTAGTCAAGTCGTTCACCGCCGAGGAGTACGAGCGAAATCGGGTCGCCGACTCGTCGCTCGACGTCTTCGAGTCGCGGCTGGCGAGCCGCCGGACCTCGGTCCGCCAGTCGCCGCTGAACCGGCTGGTCGTCGGCGCGTGGCTCCTCCTGACGCTCGCGGTCGGCATCTACTGGATTACGGTCGAACCGCCGCTGTTTTTCGCCGGGACGCTAACCGCCGGGCAACTCGTGCCCTTCCTGTTCTACTTGGAACGGCTCACGCTCCCGCTGAAGCACCTGAGCGGCGTCATCGACCACTACAAGTCCTCGAAGGCCGCCGCCAAGCGAATCGACGGGCTGACCAACGCCGGAAAGTCGCTCGGAGCCAGCGACGGGACCGATGGAGACGCCGACCCGGACGCCGCCCCGGACCTCGAACTCGACGGCGGTCGCGTCGAGTTCGAGCGCGTCGAGTTCAGCTACCCCGACAGCGAGCGCCGGGTCTTCGACGGCCTCGACTTCGCTGTCGAACCGGGCGAGACGATTGGCCTCGTGGGTTCGACCGGCGCGGGGAAATCGACCCTCGTGAAGCTCCTCTTGCGGTTCTACGACGTAGACTCGGGCGCGGTCCGGGTGGACGGGCAGGACGTGCGCGAGGTCTCGACCGAGAGTCTGCGCGACGCCATCGGGTACGTGAATCAGGAGGCCTTCCTCTTCGACGGGACGGTCCGCGAGAACATCGCCTACGGAGCGCCCGAGGCCACCGACGAGCGCGTCGAGGAGGCCGCCAGAATCGCTGGCGTGCACCGGTTCGTCACCGACTTGCCGGAGGGCTACGACACACGAGTCGGCGAGCGCGGCACCAGTCTCTCGGGCGGTCAGCGCCAGCGCCTCGCCATCGCTCGGGCCGTCGTCGGCGACCCGCCGATGCTGATACTGGACGAGGCGACCAGCCACGTGGACAACGAGACGGAACTGGTCCTGCAGGAGAATCTGGACGAACTGACCGCCGACCGGACGACGTTCGTCGTCGCCCACCGCCTCTCGACGGTCCGGGACGCCGACCAGATTCTGGTGCTGGACGACGGCGAGGTGGTCGAGCGCGGGACTCACGAAGAGCTTCTGAATCGAGATGGGCGGTACGCCAAGTTGTGGCGGATTCAGGTCGGGGAGGTGGAGGGACTTCGGGTATAAAAGGAAATCGTACCCTCTTAGAACGAACCGCTTGTTGATTCGTCTCTATGTTTGGTTTAACAAGCTTTAGACAGCTCGGGGAACATCTGCTTCCTTAATTTCATCTGAAGAAATACCGTATTCTTCACGTAGAGCTATTTTCCTCGATAAAAGTCTCTGTTTCAACTCTCTCGTCATTTCCTGAATTTCTGCCTCTTTTTCTCTCAACTGTTCATAATCGGCTCCTGCTTCTTCGTGAAGTATCTTGATGAAGTCATCACGATGATTTTCCCAAACTTCGTAATCTGCGTGGGACTCACCGTAAGAGTCGGTTTCTTTCAAAATCGCATTCAAAAGAGGGTCAATGTCGGGAGTTTCCTCTTCTCGATTCCTAATTCCGTTTTTCTGGATGTACTCCGTAATTGGAGTTCGGATTTTATCTTCAATTTCATTAGATATTCCTATGGCTTCCTCAATCGTCTCTTCTCGTCTTTGAATTAATTCCCAAATATCAGGTGCTTCCTCTCGGAACCGTTTTATTGCGGTGATATCCTGTTCTTCGTCTCTCCAATATCGATGGTATACCGATCTGGGAAGTCTATCTGAAAGCGGAGCGGAAGATTTCTTCAGATAATGCCAATCAATGTCTCGATCTTTTTGTTCGAGACCCTCTATGTCTGACTCTATAGTTTCAATCGCAGGTTGAACGAAGTTTTGTAACTCATCAACGACAATTGGTTTTTCACGTTCTTTCCGTAAGTCATCTACCTCCCGCTCATTCTGCCAGAGACTAAGAAATGTGCCAGCCGCCAAGAAGAGTGTACCTAAACCACTAAGAGCCCCAAGAGTCACTCGGGCCTCAGCAGAGTCTAAAATTCCTGATAAATACAGGTAGAGTAAAATCACGACTGCTAGTACTAAGAGCAGGGTCAGTCCAAGACCTCCGGCGTAAATTGGGTCTCTAATCCGTTGCCATTTCAAATCCATTGTGATTAGCAGGTTTAGCTTTCCCTGCTTAACTAATGTGCTATTTTGTGAGCCTCTTCCCGCTAATAAATATCAATATTCAATAAAATATATATTTATATTTATATACTTCTATTTCCAATGAAAACACAAAAATACCTCTTGTGTTCCCGAACCCGCCACCTACAAATACCGATAACCAATCTCTCGAACCATGTACGACGCGGGCATCGTCGGCTGTGGGGTCATCGGAAACCGACTCGCCGAATCGTTCGCCGACCACGAGGAGACCGCCGTCAGCGCGGCGTGCGACGTAGACGAAGCGAAACTGAGCGACTTCGCCGAGGAGTACGACTGCGAGGCGTACACCGACTACCGGAATCTCGTGCAGGACGAGACTATCGACATCGTCTACGTCGGCGTCCCGCCCACGCACCACCCGGAAATCGTCACCGCGGCGCTCGATGCTGGCAAGCACGTCCTCTGCGAGAAACCCATCGCCGAGACGGCCGAGCGCGGCCGGGAGATGGTCGAGGCCGCCCAATCGAGCGACCGAGTGACCGCTATCAACCTGCCCTTCCGCTACACGCCGGGGTTCGTGGAGATGCGCGAGCGCATCGCCGAGGGCGACATCGGCGACCCCAAGCGCGTCACGCTCGACTTCCGATTCCCGCGCTGGCCCCGCGAGTGGCAGGACGTCGAGTGGCTGACCTCCCGCGAGCAGGGCGGGCCGCTCCGCGAGGTCGGCACCCACTTCCTGTTCGGCGTGCAGGAGATTTTCGGCCCGATAGAGACTGTGAGCGCCCGCGTCTCCTACCGCGGCCCCGACCTGTACGAGGAGTCCGTCGCGGGTCACTTCTCGGTCGGTGGACTATCCGGCACTATCGACCTCGTGACCGACCACGAGCAGGAAGAAGAGAACTCGATTACCGTCCTCGGGTCGGAATCGAAACTGTCGCTGCTGGAGTGGTACCGACTGGTCGAGAACCGCGGCGAGGACGACGAGGCGGTGCTGAACGAGACCAGAGAGCAGACCACGCTCACACTCATCGACGAGTTCGTCGGCGAACTCGACGGTGAGGGCGGGGATTTGGTCTCTTTCGAAGAGGCGAATCGGGTCCAGCGCGTGCTGGACGCGATTTTCGCGTCGGAGGGCGAGACGCTGAGGATTTGACGGCAGTTCACTCCTTCGCCAGAATCATCGCCTCGTCCTCGCCTGCTTCGTCCCCGACGCTCGCCGCGAACTGCGATTCGTGAATCTCCTTCAGCCTCTTCAACTCGTCCTCGCTCAAGCCCATTCGCTCGCCGAACTCGTCCCAGACGTGCCCCCGGACCGAGAGGTAGTACGCCGTCTCGTCTTGGGTCACGAGGGGGTCCCGATGGAACTGCGTCCGGTACTCGTAGACCAGCCCATCGACTCCCGTGCCTTCCCAGTCTCGGGCCGCCTCCTGATGGCGCTCCACGAGGGCGCGGTCGTCCTCGCCTTCCACGTCCGGAAACGCCGCGAGGAGGGCCGCCATCTCACCACTCCGCGACGCTCCCGTCGTCGTGTCGCCAGACGGGGTTGTGCCAGTTGACCTCGCCCGACCGGTCGCGGACCACCTCCTCGTCGATTTCCACGCCGAGGCCCGGCGAATCGGGAAGTTCGACGTAGCCGTCGTGGTACTCGAAGACCGAGGGGTCGGCGAGGTAGTCCAGCACGTCGCTGGTCTGGTTGTAGTGGATGTCGAGGCTCTGCTCCTGAATCAGGGTGTTGGGGGTGCAGGCGTCGATTTGGACGCAGGAAGCCAGCGCGATGGGACCGAGGGGGCAGTGGGGCGCGAGCGCCACGTCGTAGGCCTCGGCCATCGAGGCGATTTTCTTGACCTCCGTGATGCCTCCGGCGTGGCTCAGGTCTGGCTGGATCACGTCCACCGCGCCGGATTCGAACACCTGCTTGAAGTCCCACCGGGAGAACATCCGCTCGCCCGTGGCGATTGGAGTGGCGGTGTGGGCCGCGATTTCCGGGAGCGCGTCGTTGTGTTCGGGCAGGACCGGCTCCTCGATGAACATCGGCTCGTAGGGTTCGAGCGCCTCGGCGAGTCGCTTCGCCATCGGCTTAGCGACCCGACCGTGGAAGTCCACGCCGACGTCCACGTCTTCGCCGACCGCCTCGCGGACCTCGGCGAGTCGCTGTTCGGCCTCTTGAACCTTGGCGGGCGACTCGACGCGCTCCATCTCGGGGGTGGCGTTCATCTTGAGCGCGGTGAATCCGGCCTCGACTTTCTCTCGGGCGGCCTCGCCGACCTCGGCGGGTCGGTCGCCGCCTATCCACTGGTAGACCCTGACGCGGTCGCGGGCCCTGCCGCCGAGCAGTTCGTAGACCGGCGCGCCGAAGTGCTTGCCCTTGATGTCCCAGAGGGCTTGGTCGATGCCCGCGATGGCCGACATCAGGACCGGGCCGCCCCGGTAGAACCCGCCGCGGTAGAGCGTCTGCCAGTGGTCCTCGATTCGGAGCGGGTCCTCGCCCAGCAGGTAGCCCTCCAGTAGCTCCTCGACCGCGGCGCGGACGGTGTGGGCGCGGCCCTCGACCACCGGTTCGCCCCACCCGACGAGACCATCGCTGGTTTCGAGGCGCAGGAACAGCCACCTCGGTGGCACCTCGAACAGCTCGTAGTCGGTGATTTCCATGTTCGCGGGCTACGCCGCCGACCGACTAAATCCTCCGGGACTTCCCTCGGAGACTTAATCTCGCAAGAGTTAAAACACGGAAAAATGAAAATTCAAAGTGATGGACAAGCTCGACGGCGTCCCGCTCTCCGCTCTGCAGGAGCAACTCGACGCGGCCGAGAGTTCGAAGGCGACCAAGCGCCTGATGGTCGCTATCGCCTACAAGGACGGCGTGGCGGTCTCGACGCTCTCGGAGCGGTACGACGTTCCGGAATCGACGCTCTACTACTGGCTGGACCGCATCGCAGAGAAACCGCTCTCGGAGGCCATCGAGGACGACGAACGCCCCGGCCGCCCCTCGGAACTGGACGACGCCGAGCGCCGGTCGGTGTTCGACGCCCTCGCGGACTCCCCACAGGCCTACGGCTTCGAGGCCTCCTCGTGGACGCCCGAACTCGTCCAGGAGTTCATCGAGCGCGAGTACGGCGTCTCCTACTCGCTTGGCCACGTCCGCCGACTGATTCGGGACGCAGAAGCCTCGGTTTGACTCGATTCCGAATCGCTCGTCCCATTCGGTAGTGGTCAGATACGCACTGCTAGCCACCACTATCCATGCGCTTCGCTTGGTGACAGCGACCACGTCCTGGTGGACTGAAAGGGCGAGCGCGGTTCGCGCTCGGCTTGGTCATCTCAGCACGGCGACTATTTCGCGGGCGCAGTTCTGCGCCCGCGAAATATCCTGCTGAGTGACCGTGAACCGCGCGAGGGATTTCGAGGCCGACGTTCTTCTTTCGTCTGCTACTCCGAACACTCTCCCACGAGACGATTGACGACCGCCGAGGCGACCCGGAACGCGTTCTCTAATCCGAGGTCCAAGAACAGGCCGCCGTCGGCCAGACTCTCGCTGGCCGACCGGCCCGGCGCTGGCTGGTCGAAGTTGACCACGCCGCGGACGCTCAGGTAGCGGTCCAACTTCCCGAAGTTGGCGAGCGCGGTCGCCGTGCCGAAGTCCTCCATCTCCGAGGTGGCGTAGACTCCCGCGTCGTACTGCTCGACCAGCCACGCGGCTTGCTCGGAGAGGGGCGTGCCGTGCCAGAACTCGTCGCCGCAGACGGTCGCGCCGACGCCGACGAACGGTGATTCGTGGGCGGTCTCCTCGGCGTATCGCTCGCGGTATTCGGTAGCCTCCTCGGCGTCCGCCAGTTCGACCTCCTCGGCGACTTCGACGGCGGTGGCGACGAGGTCCTCGTCGAGTCGGTGGACGTAGTCGTGGGGTCGGTACTTCAGGAGGTCGATGGGACTCGCGCCGTCGCCCTCTTTCCGGCCGTCATCGTCGGCCCACCGGTGCTTGAGGTCCCAATCGACCACCGCGTCGGCGACGAAGACGCTCCCGACGGTGGCGACGCTCGGCGGTGCCCCGGCCACCCCGGCGGTGACGAAGTAGGCCTCGGAGAGGTCGATGTCGGGCGAGGCCAGCAGCGCGGTCACGGTGGTCGCGGCCGCTGTCTTGCCCATCCCGGTGGGCGTGATGCCCACGCCGTCGTCGGTGTACCAGACCGGCGCGTTCGCGCCGGGGACGCGAATTTCGTTTGCGAAATCGTAGGATTCGAGCCAGTAGTCGAGTTCGGTCGGCAAGCCCTCGGCGGACTCGTCGTGGTCGTCGGGAAGTCGGAAGTCCTCGGCCGCGAACGCTGGCAGGACGAGAACGTCGAGGGATGGCGAGGGGTTGTTCATACGTTTTCTGTCGAGGGTTCGGTAAATTAGAATTCGGGTCTAGGCTTCGGAGTCGGGACCGATAGCTCTAGAGAATCGACCACCAACAACAGGACGAGCGCGGCGAAGACGGTTTACGAAGCCCCCGGCCGCTCACGGACGCTGGCCGGCATATCCGACGGACGTGGTTGCGACGGATAGGGGCCGACCAGCGACCGCGACCGGCCGGCCCCTTCATCCGCCCAAACCGCCGAGGAGAGTCACACCGAGCGCTCCCCGGTGGATTGCTCCGACCGCTTTCGCTCGTGGAAAGATAGCTTCTTGATTGTTTAGAAAATGAAAAACAACTCCAAAGAAACAAAAACAATTCTCTACTGCGCTACCGCCGTCGTCGCATCACCAGCATCCCCGCGGCCGCCAGCCCCACTGTCGCGGTCGCGGCCTCGCCAGCGAGGAGGCCCGAGAGGTCCGAGAGACCGGAGAAGCCTGCACGGTCGCTAATCCCGCCGGAGGAGTTCTCCTCGCGGTTGGGCGTCTCCGGGTCGTAGCAGAACGCGAGTTCCTCGATGGGGAAGGGGTTGCCGCCGGGGTTGTCCGGCGCGCGGAGTTCGGCGCGCTCGGTGACGCCCTCGGGGAAGGCGTAGACGTTCGCGCCCGGCCCGCCGTAGACGATGACCGCGTCCACGCGGAGCGTCGAGTCGAAGGTCACCGCGACGGGTTCGCCGTCGTCGTCGCGCTCGACTTCGACCAACTCTAGCTCGAACGTCTCGCCCTCGACCGTGAACTCGTAGGTGTCCGGCCCGACTCGGGTGGCGTTCTCGCTGGTGAACTCGCCGTCCTCGTCGGTCAGGCTCACCGCCCGCTGGAGGCCGAGGTCCTCGCCGCACTGCGGGAACCCGGCGACCGGCCGCGGCGTGACCTCGGGTTCCGGAATCGTCGTCGTGGTGGTGGTAGTGGTCGGTTCTTCGGTGGTCGTCGTGGTCGGCTCCTCGGTCGTGGTAGTCGTCGGCTCTTCAGTCGTGGTGGTCGTCGGCTCCTCAGTAGTTGTCGTGGTCGTCGTAGTCGGTTCCTCAGTCGTGGTGGTCGTCGTAGTCGGTTCCTCAGTCGTGGTGGTCGTCGTAGTCGGTTCCTCCGTTGTGGTAGTCGTCGTGGTTGGCTCTTCCGTCGTGGTGGTCGTGGTAGTGGTCGGTTCTTCCGTCGTGGTAGTCGTCGTAGGCTCTTCTGTGGTGGTTGTCGTCGTGGTCGGCTCCTCAGTCGTGGTGGTCGTGGTCGTAGTCGGTTCCTCGGTGGTGGTTGTGGTAGTCGGCTCTTCCGTCGTCGTGGTCGTTTCCTCGGTCGTAGTCGTCGTAGTCGGCTCTTCTGTCGTCGTGGTCGTTTCCTCGGTCGTAGTCGTCGTAGTCGGCTCCTCGGTCGTGGTAGTCGTAGTGGTCGGCTCCTCGGTCGTGGTAGTCGTAGTGGTCGGCTCCTCGGTCGTGGTAGTCGTAGTGGTCGGCTCCTCGGTCGTCGTCGGTGTCTCGGTCGTCGTGGTCGGCGGCGGGCCGGGTTCTTCCGTGGTCGTGGTGGTCTCGGTGGTCGTCGTCTCAGTCGGCGTCGGTGCCGCCGCCACGCGCACCGTCACGTTCGGCCGGTCGTTGACGGTCGCCTTGCCCGGCTCCTCGCCGACGAACCCGGTCCGCGCCTCGACCGAGTAGTTCCCCGGTGCCAACTCGTCGAGCGTGGTCTCGTTGTCGGGGGCCAACTCCAGCGTCCGGTCGAAGTCGTCCGGCCCGGTCACGTTGACCGTCATATTCAGGTCGGTCGGGTTCTCGACGCTCAGCGACTCCGGGGCCTCCGAGGAGACCCTGACGTTCGGACAGTCGGCCACGCGCAGGATGTCGATCTCGTTGCCGTTGACGGTCGCGTTCCGGCGCTGGTCGAGTTCCTCGCCCGCCAGCTTCTCGCCGCCGGGCACCCACGCCCGGACCGAGTAATCGCCGGGCGTCAGGTTCGAGAGCGTCCGGTCCTCGCCCGGTTGGACTTCGAACTCCCGCGCGAAGTCGTCCGACCCGGTGACTTCGAACGTGACGTTCGCGTCGGTCGGATTCTCGACCGTCACCTCCTCGCAGACGTTCGACCGCGCCTCGACGTTCGGGGGTTCGGGCTCCTCGGCCGTGGTGGTCGTGAGAGTAGTTGTCGGCGTCGGAGTTTCCGTGGTCGTGAGGGTAGTGGCGGTCGTGGGAGTCGGCGTTTCGGTTGTCGTGATAGTCGTCGTGAGCGTCGTGGTTTCTATCGTCGTGGTCGCTGTCGGGGTGGTCGTCTCGGTCGTTGTTAGCGTCTCGGTCGTGGTCGGAGTGAGCGTTTCAGTCGTGGTCGTTGTCGTAGTCGTCGTCTCGGTTGTCGTCGGTTCTTCCGTGGTGGTCGTCGTCTCGGTCGGTGTCGTCGTAGTCGGCGTCGGACACGCCCCAATCGTGACGCTGGCTATCTGGTCGCCGTTGACCGTCGCAGGCCGGGTCGGTTCGACGAGACCGCCAGCCTTCGCCTGCACCCGGTAGGTGCCGGGCGAAATCCCGAACGTCTCGCTCTCGCCCGGATTCAGGATGACGACTTCGGTCAGTCCCGACTCGGCGGTCACCGAGAACGTGATGCGCTCGGTGCTCGGGTTGGTGAGTCGCAGTCGCTCGCAGTCGGGACTCACCGCTCTGGCGTTCGGCGGCGGTCCGGGCTCCTCGGTCGTGGTGGTCGTGGTCGGCGTCTCGGTGGTGGTCGTGGTCGGGAGCGGGAGCGTCGTGGTCGTCGTGGTCGTCGTCGTGTCGCGCTCGACGCACTCCTCGAAGTCGGGGTTGCGCTGGCGGTCGGACTGGTCGCCGCGCTTGACGACGACGCGCTCGATAACTTCCCCGCGGTTGTCCCCGGTCCCGAAGAAGACGTTCCGGCCCCGGAAGTGCCCGCGGAAGGTCTGACTGTCGCCGTCCTCGAACACCAGTCGCACCGAGTCGTAACGGTGGGCGTCCACCGCGACCTTCTTGCAGGCGAAGTCGTATCTGGGGTCGAGCGGTCTCGGGGTCTCTGTCGTGGTGGTCGTCGTTTCGGTTGTAGTGGTCGTCTCCGGCTCTGCGCAGGCCTCGAAGTTCGGGTTCCTGCGCGTCACCGACTCGCCGTCGGGGCCGCTGACCGTGACGGATTTCACGACTTTGCCCTGATTATCGCCGGTGCCGACGAACTGCCCGCGGTCCTCGAAGTCGCCGCGGAACACCTGCGTCTCGCCGTCGGCGAAGGTCAGCCTGACCGACCGGAACTGGTCGGCCTGCACGACCGCCTTCTCGCAACTCACGAAGAATATTCGCGGCAAGAACTGCTCTTCGTCGGGTTCCGGCGTCGCGGGTTCACAGCCGCTCACGTCGTTGCGCCGGACCTCGAAGGTGTCCGGCCCGTTGAACACCTTGACCTGCGTGACGACCTCGCCCTCGTTCTTGCCGGTGCCCGCGAAGGTGTTCGTCCCGCTGTAGATGCTCCGGAAGGTCTGGGTGTCGCCGTCCTCGAAGGTCAGGACGACGCGGGTGTACTGCTCGGCCGCGACCGTGACCTTCCGGCAGTCGAACGCCACCCGGATGCGGAGGGGTTCCGGCGTCGGGGTCTCGGTCGTGGTGGTGGTCGTCGTCGTGGTCGTCTCGGTGTCCGGCGTCTTCGGTTCCGGACTCTCACAGATTTCCTGCGTGATGGAGTCGTAGATGCCGACGAGGTCGCCCGGCGACGGCGCGTCGTAGAAGTCCTCGCGCGAGGAGGCGACCGACCGAAGCAGGTCCTTGTTGGCCTCGTCGCCGAGCGCGATGGTGATGACGCGAGTGCCGTCCCGCTTGATTCGCCGCGCGACCGCTCTGGGGTCGCCCTCCTGGTTGTGGTCCCCGTCGGACAGCAGGACGATGACTGGCTGGGCGTTCTGGCGCTGTCTCGACTGGAGCGCGTCGTCCGCCGTGCTGAGCGCCTCGGCGATGTTCGTCTTACCGTCGGCGCTGAGCCGGTCTATCGCCCGAATCACTCGCTCGCGGTTACCTGTCAGTCGCTGGTCTACCCGGGCCGATTCGGAGAACGACACGAGTCCGAGTCGGTCGTCGGGTCGGTCCACGGCGCTCACCAGCCGACTCCCCGCTCGCTTGGCCGCCGTCAGCGGTTCGCCGTTCATCGACCACGAGCGGTCCGTGACCAGCATCACGTCCACCGGCTTGCCCGGTTTGCATTCGGGGGTCGGCGGCACGGTGGTCGTCGTCTCTTTCTTCGCCGGTTCCTCCGGACAGCTACCCTTCACGACGTAGGCCGCGCCGGTGTTCTCGTTCTCGGGGGTCTCCTCGCCCAGCGCGGCGAACGGCGCGCCGACCAGCAGGTCAGCGGCGGAATCGTCGTCCACGTCGCCGCCCGAGAGCGCGTACCCCGCCAAATCGCCCTCGGACTTCCCGCTGAACTTGGCGTGCGCCCCGGAAAGGGAGTGTTGCTCGGCGATTTGCGAGCCGTAGAGCAGGTAGGCCGCGCCAGCGTTCGACGCGGTGCTGTTGTTGAAGGGCGCGCCAACCAGCAGGTCGGCGTGGTCGTCGCCGTTCACGTCGCCAGCGCCCGCCAGCGACCACCCGGCGAGGTCACCGCCCTCCTCGCCGGGGAGCGCGGCGTCGGCCTCGGTCGAGAGGTTGACCTCGCGCGAGAGGTCGCCGCCGTAGGCCACGTAGGCCGCCCCGGCGTCCTCGGCCTCCTCGGCGGGCACGTCGTGGAAGGGCGCGCCGATAGCCACGTCGTCTCTGCCGTCGTCGTTCAGGTCGCCAGCATTGGCGACTGCGAACCCGGCTTGGTCGCCCTCGCCAGCGCCGCGGAAGGTGACCGGCGAGTTCACCAGCAGGGAGGTTCCCGAGAGCTGAGGTCCGTACTGGAGGTAGGCCGCCCCGGCGTCCTCGCCGACCGAGTCGTTGCCCCGAGCGCCGATTAGCACGTCGCTCACGCTGTCGTTGTCGGCGTCGAGCGCCGCGACCGACGACCCGGCGTAGTCACGCCGGGCCGCGCCGAGGTAGGTCACGTTGGCGTTTCCGAGGTCGAAGGTCCCCACCCGGGGCATGTACGTCAGGTAGGCCGCGCCGGAGTCGGGGGCCACGCCGTCGTGCTGCGGCGCGCCGACGAGGAGGCCCGCGGTCCCGTTGCTCGCGTTCGCCATCGTCGCCAGCGACCACCCGGCGCGGTCGCCCGCCTCGGCCCCGCGGAAGGTCGCGGTGGCGAACTTCAGTCCCACCGTCTCGGGCAAGTCGTCGCTGCCGTAGACGACGTAGGCCGCGCCCGAGTCCCGGCCGTTGGCGTCAGCGAGGGGTGCGCCGACCACGATGTCGGCGTAGCCGTCGTCGTTCAGGTCGCCCAACTCGACGGCGAACCCGGCGCGCTCGCCGGACGAGCGCCCCCGGAAGGTGACGTCGGCCTCCGAAAGCTCGATTTCGCTCCGGTTGACCGGGCCGTAGAAGAGGTAGGCCGCCCCGGAGTCCTCGCCCGCCGAGTCGTTGGACGGCGCGCCAACCAGCAGGTCGGCCTCCCCGTCGCCGTTCACGTCGCCGACGTCGGTCGACCACCCGGCGCGGTCGTTGCTCGCCGCGCCCGAGAGTTTGGCGTCGGCGTCCGAGAGGTTCGCGGACCCGGCCGGTCCGCGCGGAATCGCGCTCTGACTGCATCTGGTCGCCTGACTCGCTTCGGCTTGGTTATTCTGATTCGATCTGACTCGGTTATTATTGCTTTTAGCCTCGCTATTATTTCCTTCCCTATCTCCTCTATCGCTCTGGGACTGTGCCGCGTTTCCGTCGCTACCGCCGAGTTCGCCGACGGACGGCACCGCCGTTATCGGGGACGAGGAGGGAGCGGACGAGAAGGAAGAATCCGCTGAGGGCGCGCCGGACGCGCTCGACGGGGGTGGTGCGCCGTCCGCGCCAGACCCCTGTATCTGAGAAGTACCCGCGGCCGCGAAAGGCATCCCGGCCGCGCCGACGATGCTACTGGCGACGAGGAGCCACGCGAAAACGAGTGCGCCTCTCCGGCGTTTCGAACCGCCACCCTCCCCGGATGTCATTGTGATTCTCTCACAGGATACCGTCGCTCCGTTCTTTGTTATGCGGAGGTCAGAGACAGCGTAACGTCGCGTTGCCTCCGCTTTCGGACGTATAAGCGCTGCCTACCGCCGGAGGGAGGCCGGGGAGCGCCGGTCTATCCCCGGAGTGGCGGTCTACCGTCGAAGCGCGAGGAGGGCCGCCGCGAGTGCGAGCAGGGCCGCGCCGACGCCGAACCCGGGGACCCCGCCGTCCGCCCCGGCGGTGCCCGTGGCGGTGTCACCCTCGATGGCTTCGTCGCCGGTCTCCTCGCTGTCGTTCGCCGATTCCCCTCCGGTTCCGCCTTCGTCGGGAGTTGTGGTACCCGGGCCGTCAGCGCGCTCGCCGATGCTGACCAGCCAACCGTCTTTGCCCTGCGCGCCGTCGCCGGAGGTCTGACCCGCGAGGACGTAGCCTCCTCGGTCGCGGATGGCGGGCCACGGCTTGTCCCAGCCGTCGGTGCCGTAGTACTTCGACCACTTCGTCCGGCCTTTCTCGTCGGTCTGCACGACGTAGCCGTCCACGCTCCCCTTCGGCCCGGCGTCGGACCCGCCCGTGACGAAGTAGCCCTGTTCGGTCCGCATCGCCGAGTCGAGCCACTGAGTGCCCTCGCCGCCGGGTCGGCGCTCCCACTCGACGCTTCCCTCCGGGCCGAACTTGACCAGCCAGCCGTCTCGCGGGCCGGTGCTGTCGCTCTCGGTCTCTCCGGCGAGGAGGAAGCCCGCGCTGGCGTCGCCGTCGGTCGAACCCGGCGCGGCCGCCCACACGTCGTCTCGGGCCGGGCCGCCCGCGGTGGTCTGCCACCGGAGGGTGCCGTCGTCGGCGACTCTGAGCGCCCACCCGTCGTCGCTGTCGCCCGCAATTTTCCCGGCGAGGTAGTAGCCCGAGTCGGTCGGCACGACCGCCCGGAGGTAGCCGTCGTCGTACTCCTCGGGGGTCTGGTAGCTCTTTTCCCACACCGTCGAGAGGTTGGCGGAGTCGGTAGAGTCGCCCGAGTCGGAGGAGTCGCCCGCGGAGCCGCCAGCGAGCTTGGCGGTCCAGCCAGCTTTTCCGTCCTCGCCGTGAGTCCACCCCGCGAGGAGGTACTCGGTTCCGGCGTCGGCATCGCGGCGCTCGACCGCGTAGAAGGCTCCCGACCCGAGGGTGCGCTGGTCGCGGACCTCGCCCGCGGCGTCGAGTTCGACGACCCACCCCTTCGCGCCGCCGTCGTCGGTCCGACCCGCGAGGAGGTAGCCCTGTTCGGTCCGGGCGAGGCCCCAGAACCGGTCGGTGCCCGGTCCGCCGAGGGTCTTGGACCACTGCTTCTGGCCCTTCGAGTCGGTCTTGAGAACCCACCCGTCGCGCTCCTCGTCCGTCTCGGTCCACCCGACGAGGAGGTAGCCCCCGTCGTCGGTCGCCACGAGGTCCGAAATCATGTCGTCGCCGCTCCCGCCGTAGGTCTGTCGCCACTGCTCGGGGAGGTCCGGGGGTGTGCGAGCGTCGATTTCTGCTTCGCTCGCGCTCTGCTCCTCCGAGGACTCGACCGCCGGTCCGCCGGTCGCCGCCGCGGGGACGACCCCCGCGAGGCCAGCGCCGACGACCAGCGCCGCCAGCGCGACCGCCCGCAGTCCGACTGCGCGTGCCGTTTCCATGCGCGCTTGTCGGGGTCCGACGCGTTTTGTTATAATCCGTCTGTAATTCTTTACAGGGGGTCTGTCCGCCGGTAGGACGGGCATATTAAGCAATACCGGCAGATTCAGAAGAGGTTCAACAGTGCGCTGGTTAAGAAGTAATAAGAAGGGTGAATTCGGAACTATAGAACTAAATATCTAATATTTCTTCTTCATGTTCGTCAATCCAGTTATAGCATTGAGATGAAACTGCTTGGTGCATAGCTCCAATAGTTTGTTCGTCGTATTCAAGATGCTCCTTTCCATGGTCGCTTGCCCACCTTTCTGGATAAATATCTCTAGAATTAAAGTTTTCTGTATCTGCTTGTCCTTGAACAAGACCGCTTACTTTCTTCCGCCGATTGTTCTCATACAGTATTACGCCTTTCTCCCCT
This sequence comes from Halorussus ruber, assembly GCF_004765785.1. Taxonomy (GTDB): domain Archaea; phylum Halobacteriota; class Halobacteria; order Halobacteriales; family Haladaptataceae; genus Halorussus; species Halorussus ruber. The sequence continues at coordinate 197,964 of NZ_SBIT01000006.1, forward strand.
CTAGTATCTAGATTGCTTATCCAGTATGTAAATTCCGCCGTCACAGATGAGTTTTGCTCATAAGATGGATCAAATTTACCATCCTCAAATCTGTTCTCTAGTGGTTCCAACAAAATAAAGACTGCTCGGTCTGCTTCTTCTAGACATTGTCTGCTAGTTTTCCAAATAAATTCATCTTCTGAGTCTGAATTCTTCTTTATTATCTCTTTTTCATTCCGTTCTGAGCAGAGCCACGCTCTATAGCCATCTTCGCGGAGTTTTTCTGCGATTTCTTCTAAAATATATTCACAGCTCCCGCCATAGGGACCAAATATACCTATTGAAAGGCGTTTCTTGGCTCTCTCCAATCTTTGATTAACTGCCCCGTACTTTTCCTCAAAGCGGTCCCTGTTGCTCATTATAGGGTACTTGCGAAATTATGCGGACAGAAGATTTAAATCCTCGGGGTCACAACATCTTGACCAACGAAACAATGCCCCCTCAGTCGAGCCCCCCTGTTGAAAAGTACTCGGGAAGAATACCAGATGAGATTAAGAGAGCTATTGATGCAATAAATGGGGATGTTCAATATGCAATTGTTGTACTCTTAATCAAAGAGGAAGGTCTTGCATTCACTCAATTACAAGAGGAACTAGATGTCCACCAGAATACTCTTTCAAGAAACTTAGACCGGCTTATGGATGGTGGTCTCTTAGACCGTGAAGAGTTTGGGGAGCACAGCGAGAAATACAAAGCGAAGTATACCATCACTTCGTTCGGCAAGCGATTCATTGACCATCTATTCGAAAGCATTGATCCCACTTGGCAAAGACAATCAGTCTATTCAAATCGAAATATGGGTCGAACAAATGAAAGGTTTCAACAAGAACCAACTGATCGAAATCCTTCAATAGGGGATAATTCAGAAACTACTAAAAGCAAAATCAAGGTGAACTCTTAACTAATGCCCTCTGATCAAGAACTTTCCTTAGCAAAAGACACACTCTTAGATTACAGCCAGAAGCTAGGGGATGAAATCATTGAAAGGGAGGTCTTTGAACAGGATAGTAATGTTATAGGATTTACAGCGCTTGATGAGACATATTCTGCGTACTACAATGTTTACGGAACTCCTCAGTTCGAATTTTTCCAAGTGATGTTTAGATTTTCCTTGTCTAGAACAATAGCAAATCGATTAGGTGAGGAAACAGTTACGGAATTGGTAGATAAAGAGGAGAATCCTCGTGATGTCGGAAACGAAATAATAAATAAGCATGATGAAACTGAACTAGAATGGTTAGAATATCAGCTCAAACAGCGAGTCTTAAATTCTGATACCTTTTGCGAGATCGATACAACCGAGAAGGGGAAAATGAATGGGTTTTCTGTGTTCAGTCTAGTCTTCCCATATGAGGACAACTTTTCTCTGTCTGACTACTATAGTAGTACAGAAGCAGTATTAAATACTGGGGAGAAAGGTAGTGACTACCTTCATCACTCTGTCCAAGTTTCCGAAACAGACGATGAGGACATAGAATTAAATATCCGGATATAGATTTAAACTCTGGCGTAAAAATCTCACTCTCCTTTCCGATTCCCAAACTATAGTTACGACCCGGCGATTTAACCGCCTCCCGCCCGACGACTCCCGCATGAAAGCCGCCGTACTGAGAGACTACGCCGAACCCCTCGAAATCGAGGAGGTCCCCGACCCGGACCCCGACCCCCGCGGCGTCGTCGTCGAGACCGAGGCCTGCGGCATCTGCCGGAGCGACTGGCACGCGTGGCAGGGCCACGGCGAGTGGGCCGACGACCGCGTGCCGAAGGGCCAGATTCTCGGCCACGAACCCGCCGGAACCGTGGTCGCGGTCGGCGAGGCAGTTGACCGAATCCGAGAGGGCGACCGCATCGCCGTCCCGTTCAACCTCGGCCGAGGAGACTGCGAGTACTGCCGGAACGGCCACGGCAACGTCTGCGCGGACGGACTGGCGCTCGGGTTCGAGGCCGACGCGCCCGGCGCGTTCGCCCAGCAGGTCCACGTGCCTTACGCCGACTACAACGCCGTCGAGTTGCCCGAGGGCGTCTCGCCGGTCGAGATGGCGGGTCTCGGCTGTCGGTTCGCCACCGCATACCACGGGCTGGCCCACCGCGCGGACCTCGCGCCCGGCGACTGGGTCGCGGTCCACGGCTGCGGCGGCGTCGGCCTCTCGGCGGTCCACGTCGCCGACGCCCTCGGCGCGAACGTCGTCGCGGTGGATTTGGCCGACGAGAAGTTGGCGAAGGCCCGAGAACTGGGCGCGGACGAGGTCGTGGACGCCGAAACCGTGGTGGACGTGCCAGCCCACATCCGCGAGACGACCGACTCTGGGGCGCACGTCTCGGTGGACGCGCTCGGGGTCGCCGAGACCTGCCGGAACTCCGTGGCCTGCCTGCGCAAGCGCGGCCAGCACCTCCAACTCGGCCTGACCACCGACGAGGAGCGCGGCGAGGTCTCGCTCCCGACCGACGCGATGACGATGAACGAGATTACCTTCCTCGGGTCGAGGGGGATGCCGCCGACCAGATACGGCGAACTCCTCCGGATGATGGACCGGGGCACCGTCTCGCCCGCCGAACTGGTGACCCGCGAAGTCGCGCTCGAAGACGTGCCGAGTCGCCTTGCCGCGATGAGCGACTACGGCACGGTCGGTATCGAAGTCGTCACCGAGTTCTGAGCCGCGTTTGGGGTGGGTTTTGCTTTCGGAATTGTCTTTGTTTGTTAAGGATTGGCTTCGGTTGCTTTCGGGATTGTAATTCGTTCTCTTCGGCGCTATCACTCGTTTCGCTGTCTCGACGTAACTGTGACCGCGAATCGCGGAATCGAGTCGAGAACGACAGCAGAAGATATGGAGATGAACGCCTCTTGAAGTCCCCGACTGCGACCGGACGGCCCCTTCATCCACCGGAAGACAACCCGCGTCTTCCGAGCCACTCGTTCGCTTCGCTCACGAGGACCACCCGTGGCGGTTGGTCAGTCGAGCGCATCCCGGTGGAATGGTACGCCGAGCGCATCCACGGTGGAAAATTCCACCGAGCACGTTCCGTCGGCCGACCCGCCCGAATCCAAAAACGTTCGGAAAAACCAACGTTAAGCCTTCGATACCACAAATACGCTGGACATAATTTTCATCTCTCTCCTCGTAGCTCTCGGTATGGTGAGCGAGAACTCCCGACGGCGGTTCCTCAAGCGGGGGGTCGCCGCCGCTGGCGTCGCCCCGCTGGTCGGCCGCCCGGCCTCCTCCGCGCTGGCGCAGTCCAAGACACTCCGCATCGAGAGCGACGGCGGCGGGTTCGCGGCCTACGAGTTCACGGTGAGCGGCGACGTGAAACAGAGAGACAGCGGCGACCGAGTCAGCGGAAGTTGCGCCGCGGGCAACGTCGGCCCGGAGCGCGGTGCCGACACCTTCGAGTACTCGGGCGAAATCACCGGCCTCGTCCTCGCCGGTCCGGCGACCCTCTACCGCGACGGCGAAGCGGTCGAGGCCTCCGCTTTCCCGCGCCCGAAGGGGTCGCTCGTGGCCGACGATTTCGACGCCGAGTCGGGCACGAACCAACTCCGAATCGAGAGCGAGGGCGGCGGCATCGCGGCCTACGAGTTCGCGGTAGACAGCGCCCTCCGACAGAAGGACAACGGCGACACCGTGGACGGCAATCGGGCGTTCGGCCACGTCGGCCCGGAGCGCGGTGCCGACGAGTTCGCGTTCGAGGGCGAGGTCACCGAGTTCGCGCTCGCCGGTCCCGCCAGCGTCTCGCTCAACGGGAGCGACGTGGCTCACTCCCGACCCGCGCCGACCGTCTCGCGCGGCAGTCCCGAGCAGGAAATCACGGTCCAACCCGACACCGCGGTCCTGTTCGAGACCGAGGTCAGCGACTACCCCGGCGACTACGTCAGGGCCGAGTGGTACGTCGACGGCGAGTGGCGACCCGGCCCGGACCTGTTCTACGGCCAGCTCGGCTCGCCCAGTCGCGCGACGTTCACCCACCGGTTCGACTCGGCGGGCACCCGCCGAGTCCGCTCGGAAATCTACCGCGAGGGCGACTCCTCCCGCGAGGGCGACGACCCCATCGACGCGGTGGAGTGGACGGTCGAGGTCGGTCCCGACGGGAACCGCGCGCCGGTCGTCGAGCGCCTGCAACCGCAGGCCCGGATTCTCAGGACCACGAGAGAATCCACCGAGGAGGTCGAGTTCGAGGTGTCCGCGACCGACTCCGACAGCGACCTCGACCGCGTCGTCTGGTGGATAGCGCAGGGCAACTCGGTCCACGGCGTCTCGCAGGTCGAGGGCGACTACGACACCGCGAAAATCACTTACGACATCGACCCCGGCCTCCCCTTCGGCGCGTACGCCATCGACGAGTACGGTGCCGTCTCTCGCTGGCGCGGTTGGGAAATCAAAAGCGAATGAGGAAGCGAGAGCGCCGAGAGCGAGCGTTATTCACCGTAAACGGAAACGAAAACGGAATCGCAAACGCTACTGAGACCCCCAGTCGGAGATGCCGAGTACCGAGTCGCAATCGGGGCACGTCCAGACTTTCGGGGTACTCGCGCGGTCTGCCTGTTCTAATCGCTCGGCCCACTCGGTCACGTCGGACTCGCAGTGCGGACACTTTGCCATGTTGGGGCGTACCATTGTTTTCGGTTTGTAGTTTGGGGCGAGACCAGCGTGCTAGGAGTAGCGTGAGTAACCACCTGCATCGCTCGGTGAATCAATTGGCCCCCTTGGCAACCACCGGTTCTAGTTCGAACCGACTTCTCTGGAAATCTTCTCGTCTCCACTCACCAATCCTGCCGACTCGACAGGGACAAAATTATAACTCGGCTGACCGCAACAAGCCGATATGGCCGACCTCCTGCCCTCCAGTCCCGACCCCTCCGCGGGCGACGGGGGCGAACCCCGGGTCATCGGCGTCGATAGCGACGACGCCGACGACCTGCTCTCCGCCCTCCAGTCGGAGACCGCCCGCGACCTCCTCGGAACCCTCTACGAGGACCCCGCCACGCCCTCGGCGCTCGCCGAGGAGGCCGACACCTCCATCCAGAACGTCCGATACCACCTCGAACGACTCGACGACGCCGACCTCGTGGAAGTCGCCGACACCATCTACTCCGAGAAAGGCCGCGAGATGAAGGTCTACGCCCCGGCGGCGAAACCGCTGGTCGTGTTCGCCGGGGGCGAGGACGACGCGCCGGGTCTGGAATCCGCGCTCTCGAAACTGCTGGGCGCGCTCGGTATTCTGGGCCTGTCGAGCCTCCTCGTCCAGCGCGTCTTCGGCGGGCCGAACGCCCTCGGCGGGCCGCTCTCGGGCGTGGAGTTCAGTGGCGAAGACGGCGGCTACTCCGCCGCGACGACGCAGGACACGAATCTGAGCGCAGGCCCGTCCGGCCAGAACGCCGAGTCCACGACCGACTCGGCGGGAGCGGGGTCGGGGCAGGAACTCACCACCGCCGAGGAGCAGACGACTGCGACCGACGCCCAGACGACTGCGACCGACGCCAAGACGACCGCCGAGAAGGTGGGCGATTCCGGAGCGACGACAGAGGAGCCCCGAGAAACCGTGACCGAGTCGGCCGAGACGGTTCGAACAGTCGCCGAGACGACCCGAACCGCCGGGGAGCGCGCCGCAGAGGCGACGACCACCGTCGTCGAGTCGGGCGGCGCGGCGGGCGGACCGGGAGACGTTTTGGCGGGCGGCTTCCCGCCGGGTCTCGTCTTCTTCGCTGGCGGACTCGTCGTCCTGCTCTCGCTGGGGGCGGCGTGGTATCTGCGCGCCCGGTGAGGGCGCTCCGTCTTTCGATTCCAACCTTCGAGTGCTAAATTTTCGGAGACGGTTCCCGAACGTGTGGAAAAACGGTGGGTCTTTTATATTATGCCGGAGAATATTACCACATGGAACAACTGCTTGAGAGTCGGGAGACCGACGCTAACGACGTAGACCTTTCGCGCGGCGCAGACGACTTCGACTCGCTCCTGTTTTGTGGCCGATGTGGGGAGCGATTTCAGGCCTCCGAGGCCACCGACGACGGGTGGTACTATCGATGCCCGAACGACGACTGCGACGCAGAAGGGATTCACGAGGACCTCTATCCCGTGAAAGACGTGCTTCCATCGACACACTGACTACCAGACCGCAATCGCCCTGACGGGCGACCCGTCGGCCTCGGCCAGCGCGAGTGGATACGCTCGGAGTTCGAACCGCTCGGGCAGGTCGGCCAGCGCGGTCAGGTTTTCAAGGACGAATCGGTCGGCTCCGAGCAGTTGATGGTGGGCGGGGACGCCGGTCGGCTCTTGTTCCATTTCGGTCTCGCTCTCTCCGTTCTCGCTTTCCCCGTTCTCGCTTTCTCCGTTCTCGCTTCCGGTTTTGCTCGGCGAGGGGTCGGGACTCAGCGCGTCGAGGCCGACGTGCAGTCCGCGCTCCGCGCAGGCTTTTGCGGCCTCCTCGGTCAGATACGGGTGGTCGAAGTACCGGTCAGTGCCCCAGTAGTCGTCCCAGCCGGTCCGGAAAACCAGTAGCTCTGTGTCGGAGATTTCGGCAGGCTCGGGTATCTCCTCGGGACCAATCGGCTCGCGCGGCCCGAACTCCGAGCAGTCCACGACTCGCGCGTCGAAGGTGAACTCGCCGACCGCGAAGTCGTCCAGATTCCTTCCGCCGGGTTCGGTGTGACTCGGCGCGTCGACGTGGGTCCCGGCGTGGGTCCCGAGCCGAACCTCGGTCACGCGATAGCCGTCCGTCTCGTGGGTCGCCGACGGGGAGACCTCGACTTCCGGGTCGCCGGGATAGACCACCGTGTCGGCGTCGAGCGAGTGGGAGAGGTCACGGGTAGGCATGGGTCGGCCTTCGAGGCCGGAGTCCGAGGGTCTTTCGTCGGCGTCCTCGTCGGACTCGTTTCCCTTTCTGTGTGTTACGAAAGGACACGATACTCCTTTATTCCCCCGCGACATACGACCCAATCCATGATGGCGACAACTCACGCCCTGTTCGGCGTCGTCCTCGCTACCGCGACGATGGGCGTCGCACCCGAATTTGCGCCCGTCGCGCTCGTCGCTGGCGTCGCCGGGAGCGTGTTCCCCGACCTCGACCTCTACGCGGGCCACCGCCGGACCCTCCACTATCCGGTGTACTACGCGGTCGGCGCGGTCGGCGCGGTCGGTCTCGCAGTCGCGGTCCCCATCGCCGAGACCGTCGGGTTCGCGGTCTTCCTCGCTGGCGCGGCGGCCCACTCGCTGATGGACGTGTTCGGCGGGGGCCTCGAACTCCGGCCGTGGGAGGCTCAGTCCGACCGCGCAGTCTACGACCACTACCGCGGCGAGTGGGTCCCGCCCCGGCGCTGGATTCGCTACGACGGCGCGCCAGAGGACCTGCTGGTCGCCGCGGTCTTCGGTGCCCCCGCGTTCGTGGTCTGGACCGCCCCGACACAGACGTTCGTCGCCGCGGTGCTGGCGGTGTCGGCGGGGTACGCCCTCCTGCGCAAGCCCCTCGCCGCGCTGGTCGAGCGCCTCGTTCCGCACGTCCCCCCGAGCGTCCGGGTTCACCTTCCCGAGCGGTTCCGCGAGGAGAGTAGTGGCGAAATGAGCAGGAACGAAGCGGGCGGCGATGCGAGCGCGTCAGCTGCCGACGTGTCCGAGTCGAGCGTGCCCGCACCGCGGGCCGAGAGCGGCGACTAACCGCCGGAGTCGCTGGCCGATTTTTACATCAGAGCGCCAGCGACCCACGCGATAGCCCCGAGCGCGAGGAGGATGAGGCCGACCGTGGACGTGAGCGGTTCGGGGAAGAGAAACAGGAGGAGACCCACGACCAGCAAGGTCCCGACGAGTCTGAGGCTCCACCACGTGTTGTCGTCCTCGCCGCTGGTCGTGTCGGTCTCTGCGTCGCTGTACACGTTGCCGCTCTGGTCGTCGTACGCGGTTTCTTTGTACATCTCGTGACCGCCGACGTCGCTGACGCCGTCGTCCTCTTCGGCGTCGGCTTCGAGTTCGGCCTCGGTCTGTTCGAACTCGGCCTCGGCGCGTTCGGCCTCGGCGGCCTCTTCGCGCTTGTCCTCAGCGAACTCGTCTTGGGCCGAATCGGTCCGCTCCTCGGTGGCCGCTGGCGACTCCTCGGTGGCTTCTTCCGGTTCTCCGGTGGCTTCTTTCACTTCGGTGGTTTCTTCCGGCTCTCCGGTGGCTTCTCCCGCTTCGGTTTCGGCGACTTCCTCCTCGGGTGCTTCGGCGTCCCGCTCGCGGTCGGTCTGGTCCGCGCCGTCGGACGGTTCTGCGACGGAGTCTGTGTCGTCGGGCATGCACTTTCGAAGCGTCGCCACGCGATTAGGACTTGGAGCTAATTCTGCTCGGACGGCGGGAGCTATCCGCCTTTCTCGGCGGCCTCGCGGTACTGCTCCCGAGAAATCGTGTAGCGGTGGAGGTCCCGAACCTCGTCGCCTCTCGGGACGAAGTTGCGGAGGACGCCGTCGTGTTGCCCGCCGAATCGCTCGACGTACTTCTCGATGGCCCGGCGAGAGTTGGCGTTGCCGACCTGATGGGAGGCTCCGACGAGTTCGAGGTCGAGGCGGTCGAACGCGAGTTCCAGCACTGCGGCGGCGCGCTCGCCGGAGTAGCCTCGACCCCAGAAGGGCTTGCGAAGCCAGATGCCCATCTCGGCCGACCGGCGGTCCCAGTCGAGGTGGAGGTTGGTCGTGCCCGCGAGTTCGCCGCTCTTTTGCTCCTCGCTGGACTCCTCCCGGGGAAAAATAGCGTAGGTCGCTTGCTCGCGGTCGTCCCACTGGGCTTCGACGTTGGTGAGGTACTCGTGGGTCTCCTTCGGCGTCTCGTGGGGGTCCCACATGACGTACTCGCTGACCTCGCCCATGTGCGGTGCCCCGGCGCGCATGTACCGGTAGAGTCGCATCGTCGGGACGTTCTCCCGGCAGAGACGGACGAGTCGCAGGCGCTCGGTCTCGATTTCCTCGGGGAACACGAACGAACTACGGCTTCAGGAAGGATGTGTGCTTCGGCCTGCGACAGAATCGGCTTCGAGCGATAGCTACGAGCGGTGGCTACCAGCGATGGCTACGAGTGACGGCTACGAGCGAGGTCCGAGTGACGAACAGGGCGAGGTACTGGCGGAAATCCAGTTTGGGAGTAGTGGTGTCGGGGTACTAGCCCGCAGATACTGACTTCGGTCGGCCCCGCGTACCTACCTAATCTTCGACATATATCAATCTATGGTTTCGGGCAATCGTAGTTCGCTACCGTCCGAAATACCGGACTGCGCTCCGTCTCTGGACCACTTTCAGTTTCACCGCGGTTGGCTCACGCCTTTAGTGTTCGCCCGCGTGACTCCTCGTATGGCCAGTTCAGTCGCGCCGTCCGGAAACACCGAGGTCTTCGACCAACTCTGCGAGGCCATCGCCCGCGAGCAGGGCGGAGCGGACGTGTACCTCAAGGCCGCTCACGTCGTGCGCCGGTCGAACGGGGCCTACGCGCTGGCCGGACTGGAGGCGGGCGGCGAGCGCGTGGTCTACCACTACGAGGGCGTCTTCGTGTCGGCCATGCCCTTCGACGAGGAGGGCGTCCGACGCGACGAGGCCGAGACGTTGGCCCGCAACGAGGACGTGCGGGAGGGGCTGCACGAAGTCGAGTACTCGTGGGTCCATCCGGAGTATCGAGGCGAACTCGACGCCGTGGACTCCGAGTGAGTCGGTGCATCTTCCCTAGGTTTTTCTGTCTGACCTGACGACACCTGGACGTGAGCGAGGAGACAGTCCTCTGTCCCGACTGCCGGTGGACCGGCCAGAAATCGGACCTCGACGCCAGCGGCGGGAGTCACTCGTGCCCGGTGTGCCGCACCGACATTCGACTCGACTGAGTTCGCGCGAGTGGTGGTAATCCATCCCGAAGAAATGTTTCTATATCTTTAACACAACCAGATATATGTCTAATGGTTGAATAAGTTGTTCCTCGACCGCGCTTGGCGTCCGCCGGTGGTCTGGTCGGCCCGCCATCGCATCGTTGACCATCGTCGTCGCTCCCCCTCATGCCAATTGTCACAAAAAAGCCGCCAGAACCGATTTCTGCGCTACCGACCTACTCCAGCGGGTCGAGGCCCGCCTCGGCGCGGAGCGCGTCGATGTACTCGCGGAAGCCCGTTTCGAGGTCGTACTCGGGTTCGTAGCCGAGGTCTTCCTGTGCGTCGGTCATGTCGAGCTTCTGGGTCCACGGGAGTTCGCCCTCGTCGCTGACCTCGATGTCGGCGTCGGGCACGATGGACTCGACCGCCTCGGCGGCCTCGCGGATGGTTGCGACCTCGCCCCGGACGTTGTAGATGCGCTGGCTCAGGTCCTCCTCGGGCGCGAACGCCGCCTTGCGGAAGGCCTGTGCGATGTCCTTGACGTACTGCCAGTCGATGACTTGGTCGCCGTACTCCACCGAGAAGGACTCTCCGACCGCCGGTTTCTCCACGATGTTGGCGAGGAAGGCCGACCCGCCGGTCTCCCGATAGGGGCCGTAGGCCACCGTCGGGCGCAGGCCGACGTGGGAGACGTCGTGGTCCTCGAAGTAGACCCGGGCCTGATGCTCGTTGTACTCCTTGGTCGCGCCGTAGAGCGTGTCGGGGTAGACGAGGTCCTCCTCGTCCACCCAGTCGCCCTCGTAGTTCTCCGGCGGGGCGTAGACCGCGGCGGAGGAGGCCCACGCCACGCGCTCGACTTGGTCGTCGAGGGTCCGCGCGGCCTCGAAGACGTTGTTCGTGCCCATGATGTTGACCTCGGCCGCTCCTCGGGGGTTGTCCCGCGCGAGGTTGGTCAGGAGTGCGGCGAGGTGGACGATTCGGGTCGCGCCCGACTCGCGGACCGCCCGAATCACGCTGGTCGGGTCGGTGATGTCCCCGCGGACGACTTCCACGTCCTCGGCGATGTCGAGTTTCTCCAGAATCCGCGTGTCGGTCGAGAGGTCGTAGGCCACCACGTCGTGGCCCTCCTCGACGAGGTCCTGCGCGACGTAGGAGCCGATGAATCCGGTGCCGCCTGTGACGAGTACGGTTTCGCTTTCGGTCATCGCTCGCAAATCTGTCCGGCAACGTAAAAAAAGTGCAGTAACGCGATTTCGAAATTCCCCCGGCAATCTCTCCCTTTCCGCGACCCCAGCATACTTCCCCGCGCTCCTACCATTCCGAAACGAAACACCGTGCGCCCCGCCTCGCTCACCGACCGACTCCCGGACCTCTCGCGCGAAACCCTCCTCGTCGTCTCGCTGGTCGGCGGCGCGGAGTTCGTCAACCACACGTATCTCGTCCTCTTCCCGCCGATTCTGGGCATCCTCTCGCAGGAGTTCGGCGTCTCGCTCGCTATGCTCGGCGTGGCGATGGGCGTGCAGGGCGCGGCCAACACCTTGTTTCAGCTCCCCTTCGGCTACCTCTCGGACAACTACGACCGCAGGCTCACCCTCGGCCTCTCGCTGGGTCTCAGCACCGCGAGTGTCTTTCTGATAGCTTTCGCTCCTACCTTCGAGATTCTGCTGGTCGGCCAAGCCCTGCTGGGCATCGGCATCGCGGGCCACCACCCCGCGCACTTTCCCCTCCTCGCGGATGCTACACCTGAAAACCTTCGCGCGCGAGCCTTCAGCGTCCGGGGGTTCTTGGGGAGCCTCGGGTTCGGCTTCCCGCCGGTGTTCTTCGCGGCGATTCTGGGCTTCCGAGGACTGACGTGGCGAGGAGCAGTCGCGCTCATCGGCGCGTTCGGCGCGCTCTACGCCGTCGTCACCCTCTTCGCGTTCCAGCGGTACGTCGGCGAGGGCGTGACCGCGCCGGAGGTCGGAGACTCGACAGACGCCGACGAGACCGACTCTCGCTCCCGACTCGCCGCGGCCCGCCGGGAACTCCGGGCCATTCTGGCCTCGCCCGGCGTCCTCGCGCTGGCGCTCCTCGCGCTGGTGGCCTCGACAGCGAGTTGGGGCCTGACCTCCTACGCGGTGGTCTTGCTCCAGAACGGCTACGGACTGGCGCTCGACGCCGCCAACCTCACCCTCTCGGCGATGTTCGTCGTCGGCGCGGTGGCGGTCCTCGTCGGCGGCGACCTCTCGGACCGGTTCTCGGCCGGGCCGCTTATCGTCGTGAGCTACGCCTCGGTCGTGGTGCTGGTGGGGCTGTTGGCCTCGCTGTCGATTCCCGCCCTCGCGGCGGTAGCCTGCCTCCTCGTGGTCGGCGGGACGCGGGCGCTTGCCGGGCCTGCTCGGTCGAAGTTGGCCGACGGCCTCTCGGCGCGCTCGGACCTCGGTCGGAACTTCGCCATCATCACGGTCGGGACCATGACCGGGAGCGCGCTCGCCCCGCCCCTGTTCGGCGCGCTCATCGAGGGACCGGGACTTCAGGTCGCGTTCGCCGCCATCGCGGGCATCTCGGTGCTGGCGGTGCTGGTGACGCTGTTCGTCCTCTCGCGGCAGAGTGGAGGGGGTCGGGAGTCGGCGACTGCCGCCGCGGAGGAGAGTAGTAGGGAGGGTGTCGGTGCGGAGACCGAATCAGAGTGACCGCCTTCTCTCCTCTCCATCCTTTCTATTCTCTCTCCGAGTACCGAATCGGAAGCGACTCGACGCCGTAGATGAACGAACTCCGGGTCGGCTGAAGCTCGGTCTCGGCGATTCGAACGTCCTCGACGCGGACCAGCAGCTCCGTGAGTGCGATTTTGGCTTCGAGGCGGGCCAGCGGCGCGCCCAGACAGTAGTGGGTCCCGTGTCCGAAGCCGAGGTGCTGGTTGGGCGAGCGGTCGGGCTTGAAGGTGTCTGCGTCCTCGAACTGTCGCTCGTCGCGGTTGGCCGACCCGAGCCAGACGATGACGCGGTCGCCCTCCTCGATGGTCTCGCCGCGCATCGTCACGTCCTCGGCCGCGATGCGGCTCATCGCCTGCACGGGCGACCGGTAGCGCAGGGTCTCTTCCAGCGCGTTCGTGAGTGCCTGTTCGTCTCCTCGGAGGCGGTCGAACAGGTCGCCGTCCGCGTCGGCGAAGCACCTGACCGCGTTCGTGACGAGGTTCGTGGTCGTGATGTTGCCCGCGATGAGGAGCAGGATGCACATGCCAAGCGCCTCCTCTTGCGAGAGGTGGCTCCCGTCGCTCAGTTCGGCGGTGACGATTTGGGACATCAGGTCGTCCCGCGGGTTCTCCCGCCGGTCTTCTATCATCTCCATGAAGTACTGGGCCATCTCCATCTGGGTCTGCTGTTGGCGCTCGGCGAACTCCTCGCCGCCCTCGTCGTCGCTCGCGGCCGAGACGAGCGTGTCGGACCACTCCTTGAACTGGTCGCGCTCCTCGGCAGGCACGCCCAGAAGCTCCGCGATGACCGTCACCGGAAGCGGGTACGCGAGGTCCGCGACGACTTCCATCTCGTCGCCGTCGTCTGCGATGGCCGACTCCAACATCTCGGTGGCCAGTTCGCGGAAGTGGGGTTCGCGCTCGCGGAGCGTCCGGGGTTGGAACTCGTCGTCCACGACGCTCCGGAGTTCGTCGTGGCGGGGCGGGTCCTGAAACAGCATCGTGTCGAAGATTAGCCCCTCGCCCGGATTGTCGGGTTCCACGAAGTCGCTCGCGAGTCGGGGATTCACCGAGAACGCCTCGTCGTCGTCCAGAATCGCCTTCACGTCGTCGTACCGGAACACGTCCCACGTCTGTCGGTCGGGGTCGTACCTGACGGGGTCGTCCTCGCGCATCTCCCGGTACCAGTCGAACGGTTCGAGCCACGACTCGCGGTCCTGTAGCTCCTCGGGGAACGCCTGTAGCCCCTGCGGGTTGGCGGAACTCATGCCCTTGCCTTACGTGCTTGCGCCGCTAAACTGTCAGGATAGCTCTGGCGGGAGACACTTTCGGGTCGCTCCTCGTCGGAAGCGTCCCTTTCCGGAATCGCCCCTTTCTCGTGTCTCGCGCTCCTGTCTTCGCCCATGACCGACCACGAGAACCGGGGATTCCGGCGGCTGTTCGGCGACAATCGCACTGGCGGCGACGACCGTCCTGTCGGCGACGCCCCCACGAGCAGCGGCGTCGACGACGACCTCTCGGTGGGTCTGTTCTTCCCCATCACGACCGCTACCGACGACGTTCCTACTGCCGACGCGCCCACCGACGACGCGACTACATCCGACGGCGTGCCGGAGTTGGCCGACCAGATGGAGTTGGCCCAGTACGCCGAGGAGTTGGGCTTCGACGCCCTCTGGGTTCGGGACGTGCCGACTTACTGGCCGAAGTTCGGCGACGCGGGCCAAGTCTACGACCCGTGGGTCTACCTCGGGCAGGTCGCGGCCCATACCGACGAGATTGCGCTCGGAACGGGGAGTATCGTCCTGCCGCTCCGCCATCCTCTCCACGTGGCCAAGTCGGCGGCGTCGGTGGACAGACTGTCGGACGGCCGCCTCGTGATGGGAATCGCCACGGGCGACCGGTCGCCGGAGTTTCCGGCCTTCGGCGTGGACGCGGAATCGCGCGGCGAGCGATTCCGCGAGAGCGTCCGAGTGATGCGGACGGTCTGGTCCGAGGAGTTCCCCGAAAGCGAGTCGTCCTTCGGGACGCTCGACGGCACTCTCGACGTGGTTCCCAAGCCCACGACCGAGACCATCCCCCTGCTCGTGACCGGCAACTCCCGCCAGTCGCTCGACTGGATTGCCGACGAGGGTGACGGCTGGCTCCACTACCAGATGCCGCTGAACACGGTCGAGAGCGTCGTCGCCGACTGGCGCGACGCGGCGGGGGACAAGCCCTTCGCGCAGGCGACGACGGTCAACCTGAAGGCCGACCCGTCGGCCGGGATGGACCACGTCCATCAGGGGTTCGCCGCGGGGAGCGAGTGGTTCGTCGAACACTTCCGGAAACTGGCCGAACGGGGCGTGGACCACATCGCAATCGGCATTCGGGGGAGCGAGCGGGACGCCCGGGCGGTGCTGGAGCAGTTCGCCGACGAGGTTCTGGCCGAGTTGTGAGTCGGACTAGAGGAAGGTAATTATACTTTAACAAAAGACAGATATTTCCTTAACAACGGACTACAATTCTCTACTCGGCCAGCGTCCGCTTTCCGCTCCCCGCCCGAGACCGCTCTCGGAGTTCTCGCGGAAGCGACAAACCAAAGTCACGCGCCCGAGTCTCTTCGGCCAATGACCGAGACTAACGAGGCGGTCGTCGCCACCCTCGAAGAACTGGGCGTCGAGTACGTCTTCGGCTACCCCGGCGGGCGCGTCATCGAACTGCTGGACGAACTCCCCGAGTCGGACATCGACGTGGTCCGGCCGCGCGACGAGCGAGAGGGAAGCGTCATGGCCGAGATGTACGGTCGGCTGACACAGAAGCCCGGCGTCCTCGCCGGGCAGGGGCCGTGGGTCGGCAGTCTGGGCACCATCGGCCAGATGGAGGCCCGCCTGTCCTCGTCGCCGATGGTCGCGCTGACCGAGGCCAGCGAGCGCGGCGACTACTCGACGCTCGCGCCCTACCAGCAGTCCAGAGGAGACTACGGCGGCCTCGAACTCCCCAAGATTCTGGACGCCGTGACCAAGGAGTACTGGTTCCCGCGCTCGCCGACCGAGACGCTCCGGAGCGTCCAGTTGGCGTTCAAGCACGCCACCGCGGGCCGCCCCGGCCCGACCGCGGTCATCTTCGACGGCGACGCAATCACCGAGGAGATGCCCGAGGACCCGACGCCGCCGGTCTGGGACGCCGACGAGCAGGTCCGCAACTGGGACTCCGCGCCGACCCAGAAGGACGTTGAGCAAGCGGCCGCGGAGTTCGCCGAGGCCGAGCGCCCAGTCATCGTCGCCGGGAACGGCGTCCACGCCGCCCAAGCCTACGACGAGTTGCGGGAAGTCGCCGAGGCCTACAACGCGGTGGTCGTGACCTCCTATCTGGGCAAGTCCACGATTCCGGAGACCCACGACCTCGCGGGCGGCGTCATCGGGTCGTTCGGCCACGAGGGCGCGAATCAGGTCGTGAGCGAGGCCGACGCGCTCCTCGTCGCGGGCTGTCGGATGAACCCGATGGACACCAACTGGCAGGCCCCGAGCTTCATCCGCCCCGACGAGCAGACCATCGTACACGCCGACATCGACACCCGGAACGCCGGATGGGTCTACCCCGCCGACGTGGGCCTGATTGGGGACGCGAAAGAGAGTCTACAGGCTTTGGTTGACGCAGGTGAGGGAAGCAACGACTGGGCGCGAGACCGCGCCGCGGAGGCCCGCGACTCGTTCTCGGACCCCAAGTGCGAGTCGGACGACGCCCCCATCAAGCCCCAGCGCGCGGTCAAGGAAATCGAGGCCGTCGTGGACGAGGAGACCATCGTCACCGCCGACTCGGGCAACAACCGCTTCTGGTTGCTGAACTACCTCCAGACGCCCGGCATCCGGACCTACTTCGGGTCCGGCGGCGTCGGCGGCATGGGCTGGGCCACTCCCGCCGCGGTCTCGGCCGCGCTCACCACCGACAAGGACGTTATCGGCGTCGCCGGAGACGGCGGGTTCACCATGACGATGACCAGCGTCGAAATCGCGGTCGAGCAGGGCGTCGCGCCCACCTTCGTCGTGCTGAACGACACCAGCCTCGGGATGGTCCGCCAGATGCAAGAGGAGGACGGCGACATCGCGGGCGTCGAGTTCCACGACACCGACTTCGTGAAAGTCGCCGAGGGCTTCGGCGCTGAGGGTATTCGGGCGACCACCCCGGACGAGCTTGCTGAGGCGCTCCGCGAAGGGCGGGACAACGACGTGCCGACGGTCATCGACGCCAGAATCGACCGCGAGGAGGACATGGCCGACCAGTTGCAGTCGTCGTTCTACGCCGAGGTCGGCGGGCTTCACGAGTAGGGACAAACGACTCAGCGAACGAACGAATCTGACGGACGGGGAATCGCCCGCCGACCGAGCGCGACCGACGACTGCCGGTCGCCGCCCTCAGTCCTCCCACGGCACGATGTTCAACTCCTGCTCGACCGCATCGACCTGCCCGTCGTCGCCGCGTACCCGGAGGGTGACGAACTCGTCGTCGCGCTCTGGGAAGGTGTATTCGACGCGCTGGCCGCGGGCGTCGATGCCCTCCTCCGGGGTGATGTCCCACTCGTACTCCGCGATGGGGCCGCGCGAGGTCAGCGCCTCCAACTCGACCGGTTCCCCCATCTGGAAGGTGTTGTCCTCGTCGGCGCTGTACTGGTCGGCCTCGAACGCCGCCGTGACCGAGTCGTCGCCGTCCTCGCCGAGCGCGAGCAGGCCCTCGCTCCCGACGTAGAGAGTCTCTCGGTGGACGACCGGCGCGACGAAGAGCGGGGACTCCTGCCCGAAGGCGTAGGACCACCGCTGGTCGCCGGTCTCGGCGTCGAGCGCGTAGACGACTGCGTCGTATCCACCGACGTAGACCGTGCCGTCGGCCACGGCGGGCGGCTCGTTGCTGTGGTAGAAGTCCTTGTCTACCGCCCCTTCGGTGTCGAAGCGCCACTCCAACTCGCCCGTCTCGGCGTCCACCGCGCGGAGCCACCCGCCGGTGTGGACGTAGAGCGTCCCGTCTGCGAACGCGGGTTCGGTGTCTACCATCTGGTCGGTCTGGAACCGCCACTTTTCCTCGCCGGTCTCGTCGTCGATTGCGGTCAGATACCCGCGCTCCTCGCCGGGCAGGCCCCACCCGGCGTAGACGGTGCCGTCCGCGACGGTCATCGCTTCCACCCACTGGTCGTCGGGGCCGGAGTTTTGCCACCGGGGGTCTCCGGTGCCGACCTCGACCGCCCGGAGCTTCGACCGGTCGGCGTACCCCAGATAGAGGCTCCCGTCGGCGACGACTGGCGTCGAGGGGAGCGTGACGTGGTGGTAGTACTCCCAGCGCTCGCGGCCGGTTTCGGCGTCCACCGCGAACACCCGGTCGGCGTCGTCGGTCGCGTAGACGGCGTCGGCGTCGGCCGCGAGGATGCGACCGCCCCAGTCGTCTTCGAGGCCGTACTCCCAGCGCGTCTCGCCGGTCTCGGCGTCGAGCGCGTAGAGCGTCTCGGCGAACGTGCTGGCGAAGACCCGACCGTCGGCGACTGCGGGCGGCCAGACGAGATTCTGGCTGGTCGCGTTGTCGCAGACCGTGGTTCGCCAGACCTCCTCGCCGGTCTCGGCGTCGAACGCGACCACGTCGCGTTCGGTGTTGGCGTAGAGGAGGCCGTCCGCCGCGACGAGGCCGTCTACCTTCTCGTCGCGCCGCCACCGCTTTCGGGCGCGGTCGGTGGGACCGGTCAGGTCGGGGTGGTGGCTCGCGTTCGTCCGGTCGAACCCCTTCATCCGCCAGTCCGGCGGGTTGCGATTGTCGGACTCCGACTCCGGGTCTGCTGACTCGGAGTGGTCGTCGTCGGTCCGGGAGTCGTCGCTGTCGGCCCGTTTCTGGTCGCCGCGAGAGGCGGCGACACCAGTCGCGGGGAGGGCGCTTCCGACCGCGGCCAGAAACCGGCGGCGGTCGAGCGAGGTCGCATCGAACATAGCTGTCACGAAGCAAATTCACGTTCTCTCCGTGACAGTATTGTTATCGCGTGCTTAGCCTCGCCGGTGGCTGACTCACGAATCTGAAATCCGGCTAAGACCGGTCTGAGACGGGTTAGGAACGACAGAATCGGACGCGAAGAATCGGGTTGGACTGAGCTTAATGGATTCGAGAGTTCGATTCGCCTCTCTGGTCGGACCAACCCCTTCTGGTCGGGCCAGCTCCTTCCGGTCAGGCCAACTCCTTCCGGTCAGGCCAACTCCTCGTACAACTGCTCAGCCGCGGTTCGGACCGCTTGGGCGCTCTCTCGCTCGGGCGACCAGCCGATTGCGCTGGCCTTCTCGATGGAGAGGCGCATCTTGGGCACGTCGCCGGTCCAACCCCGGTCGCCGCCGGTGTACTCGAACTCGGGGTCACAGCCGACCACGTCGCTGACCAGTTCGGCGATGCGAGTCACCGAGATGGTGGTTCTGGTCCCGAGGTTGTAGAGGTTGGTCGGCTCGTCGGTGTTCTCTACGACGTGTTGCATTCCGGCCACGCAGTCCTCGACGTGGAGGTAGGACTTCTCTTGGCGACCGTTGCCCAGAATCGTGAGGCTCTCGGGGTCCTCCAGCAGTTTCTCGATGAAGTCCGAGATGACGTTGTTTCGCTGGTGGGGCCCCACGACGTTCGAGAAGCGGAACATCCACGTCGTGAAGTCGTGGGAGTGAGCGTACGTCGAGAGGAGGCCCTCGCCCGCCAACTTGCTCGCGCCGTAGGTGCTGACTGGTTCGAGCGGCGCGAAGTCCTCGGGGGTCGGGCGCGGGGCCTCGCCGTAGACCGCCGACGAGGACGCGAAGGCGATTTTCGAGAGGCCGACCTCGTCCATGCGCTCCAGCAGGTTGTACAGCATCGCGTTGTTCTCCTCGAACACCCGGCGGTGGTCGCCCCGGTTCACGTCCGAGAGCGCCCCGAGGTGGAAGATGATGTCGAGGTCCTCGGTGACGACCTCGGCCACGTCGTCCTCGTCGGTGAGGTCGCACTCGGCGAACTCGACCGACTCGGGGACCCACTCGCGGTTCCCCTTCGAGCAGTTGTCGGCGACCAGCACGTCGTTCTCCTCGGCGAGCGACTCGCTGAGATGGGTTCCGATGAGACCCGCCCCGCCGGTGACGAGGACGGATTTTCCTGCGAGTTCCATGCCGGGATTAGCGACGGAGCGACGGATATATCTTTACGTTCGCGGTTCGAGCCGTGGGATTCGGGACCACATTCTGGTTTCGAGAGTTCGGTCTTCTGAAGTCCCGGTCCAGTTACTCCGCGTCGAGACCGATTCGACAGCAACTGAGGCCGTGAACGTCTATTGAAGCCCCCGCCCGCTCGCGGTCGCTCCTCGGCATATCCTCAGACTCTCCGCACCGCCCGACTTCGGATAACGGCCGAGGAGCGACCACGGCCTTCGGCCGCGAGCGGGCACCGGAAGACATTCCTGCTCGGCCTTCGGCCTGCGCGGGCCGTGACTTCCGAGGTCACACTCGCACCGGAAGACAAACCGCGTCTTCCGAGCCATTGCTTCGCTTCGCTCAGCAAGACTTCGCTCGCGTGACCGGCCCCTTCATCCACCCAAACGCGGGGTACGAGTCGCCGGGCGTTTGCCGGTGGAAAGCTCCACCGAGCACGGGCCTCACGCCTCCCCAACCTCCTCCCTCGTTCGCTTCGCTCACTCGGTCGTCCCTCGCGCGGTTCGGCGCGCTCATGAAAGAGCGCGCCAGTACGCGCCGGACGTGGGAAGTAAATTACTAATCGTGTTTAGAAAACAAAAGTACGTTCAAAAGACAGCAAAACAATCCTATATCTGCTACTGCGTTATCCCGTCGCTATCGACCTCGCTGTCGGCGTGGGCCAGCGCCAACCGGACGCCAGCGTCGCCAGTGCGGTCGAGGTCTTCGAACTGCGCTGGCGTGAGTTCCACGTCCGGTTCGAAGACGCTCCCATCCTCGGCGTCGGGGCAGAACTCGACGTGGCGGAACGACACCCAGTAGTCGAGTCCCGTGTTGGGCAGTTCGTCCCGGAGCAGGTCGCGGGGCTTGTTGGGTGCCTGAAGCGAGGGGACGCCGACGACCGACGCGCCGAGTTTCGAGAGCAGGAAGGCGGGTTCGGTCCCCGCGGAGGCCGTCGCGGCCGACGTGACCACGACCACGTTCTCGGGGGCGAAGTACCCCTCGTGGTCGCCGGACTCGAACTCCTCGCGGAAGGTCGCCGAGAGTCGGGCCTTCTCGCGGAGTTGCTCGACCTGTCGGTCGGCGTCCCCCCGCGCGAAGTACGACTCGAAGTCGAACCCGGCCGGATTGTCGGTCTCGCCCACCGCTCCCTCCTCGCCGTATCGCTGGCGGTACAACTCCGAATCCTTCGGTACTGCGACGTGGTCGGCGACGGCCTCGCCGATGCCGTCCCACCCGTGGAGGAGGTAGGTCAGGATGTAGGTCAGCGCCGAGTTCCCGCCGCCGTTGTCCCGGGTATCGACCACCAGCGTCTCGGTCCCGGCGTCTGCCATCTCCTCGACCAGTTCCGTGAGGACCTCGGTCGCCGAGGGAATCCCCGCCAGCACGTCGTCCCTATCGTCGGGCACCGGTTCGCCGACCGTCTCGCGGTACACGTCGCGGGCCATCTCGTCGGCGCGTTCGTGGCCCATTCCCGCCATCATCTCGACGTTCTCCCGGTAGAGCTGCATGTCCGGAAGCACGAGGAGCGCAGTCGAACGCGCGTCGTCGAGGAACCGATAGGCCGGTTCGCCCGCGGTCTCCGGTCGCTCGACGCTCGTCGCCAGCGTCTCGACCGGGCCGTCGCTTTCTTCCAACTCGACTGGCTCCAATTTACGCTCGACGCGCTCGCCGCCCTCCACCTCGACCACCACCGTCGGCGCGGTGGGGGCCGAGTCCAGCAGGTACCGGAGCGGCGCAACGTCTTCGAGCATCTTCCCGACGTTCCGGCGGTCGCCGTACTCGTTTTCGGCGCTCTCGACGCTCGCTGCACGCGATTCGAGGTCCGCGGTCGGCACGCCTTCGACGGATACGACTCGGCCTCCGAGGAGGTCCGTGTGGGCCTCGTCGTACACTTCGTCCACGTAGAGGTCGCGCCCGACGACGCGGACCCCGACCGGAAGCCGACCGTCGGGGCCGTCACCGGTCGAATCCGGCGCGCTGACGCCGGTGTGTACGTCTCTGACCGTCGCTACGAACTCGGCGGCGCGTTCGTAGAACGCTTCGACCGGTTCGCCATCGTCCGGAATCGCCCGGACGAGCGCTTCGAGGTTCCGGTGGAAGGCCACCCGGCCGCCGTGTCCCGCGTAGGGGTCCGGGTGGGTGTCCTCCAGCGTCGTCGCCAGCGAGCGGGCGTCTTCGACCAGTTCCGAGTGAGGGTACTGCGAATCCGAATCGTCCGTCATGACGAAACCTGTCGGACCGATGGGTGATAACGACTTGGAGAAGCGGGTTTCTATTGGAGAGTTTACATTAATTCCCCCACGCCAACACCTAAATACGCAGATTCGCCACCACTAGCCATGACCGACGAGACCGACGAATGGAGCGCAAGCGCGCTGTCGGTCCGCGAGACCCTCCGAGACGCCATCGACGCCGGTTCCGCGCCCGACTCACAGGCCCGCCTCGCGGTCGCCACCGTCGCGGGCGTCGAGGGGTCGGCCTACCGACGCCCCGGCGCGAAGCGACTCCTCGACCCCGCCGCTGACTCTCGTGACGACCCGCTCGCGGCCCTCGCCGAGCGCGCGCTGGCCGACGGCCCGGTCTGCGAGACTTTCGACCTCACGGGACAGGACGAGTCGTTGGGCCTCGGCCTCGGCTACAACGGCGTCGTGGACGTGCTGGTCGAACCCGCCGACGAGAGCTTTCGGCCCGCGCTGGAGCGCCTCGCCGAGGGCGAGCGCGTGGCCCTCCTCACGGTGGTCGGCGGCGGCCACCCCGACGCGGAAATCGGCGTGCGCGCCGTGGTCTGCGAGGACGGCGCTTCTGTTCCCGCCACGGACGCCCGCCCCGCGCTCCCCGACGACCTCCTCGCCGAGATTCGGGAGCGGGCCAGCGAGTTCGCCGCGGCGGGGCGCTCAGAAGTCCTCCGCGTCGAGACCGAGCGCGGAACCGCCGAGATATCTGTGGACGGCCTCGAACCGGTTCCGGAACTGCTGGTCTTCGGGGGCGACGGCGACGTGCGACCGGTCGCTCGGTTCGCCAGCGAGGCCGGATTTCGCGTGACGGTGGCCGTCCCGCAGGACGGGCGGGACGGCCCCGAGGAGGTCCCGTCGGCGCACGAAGTCGTCGCCACGCGCCCGCCCGAACTCGCCGAGGTCGTCTCGCGCTCGGCCGACACCTACGCCGTCCTGATGAGCCACGATTTCGCGGCCGACAGACTGGCGCTCACGTCGCTGCTGGCGACCGACGTGCCTTACGTCGGCGTGATGGGGCCGCGCAAGCGATTCGAGGAGATGCGCGCCGACCTCGCCGAGGCGGGCGTGCAACTTACGGGCGAGGACGCCGAGCGCATCGCCACCCCGGTCGGCCTCGACCTCGGCGGGGGCGACCCGACCCAAATCGCGCTCTCGGTCGTGGCCGAGGCGCTGGCGGTGTCGAACGGTCGGAAGGGCGGCCGGTTGGTCCACGGCGAGGAGCCGATTCACCCCCGCTCGGAGTTAGAATAGCTCTCGGGTTTCGCGGCGGACTCATAGATGCGGTAGCGAGGATACCCCGCCGTTTACGGCGGGGAGGAATCGCGTTCGCTCAATCTTTCGATGCGTGTTTTGGTAGGCCGTCTGTCCTACTCTAATGGTTCCTCGGTGTCGAGTGCTTTCGCCCCTTGTAGCACGAGTCCGCGCCACGTTAGGCCGTGTGCGTCTTTCACCAGACCACGTCGAAGTCGCTGTCGAGGATGAACGTGCCGACCTCCGAGGTGTCCAACACGTCGGTCAGGAGAGCGCCGCGGTCGTCTCGGCCGCGTTTTCTGTCGTCACCGTCGTCCATTGCCTACTCTTTGACGCTCACGCCCAAAGTAGCTTTGCCGAGACTTCTGCCGGAACTGCTTCGCCGTCGCAGTCGGGGCGCGACCACGCCGTGTCAGTCTGGGTTCGGTCGTGAACTGCGCTCTCGTTTCGACCGGGAGACTGCCACGACACCCATGTAGGTCGGTCCCGTTGTGCCGTGTATGGTGGCAGACAGCGATTCACCGAGTACCGAGGACATCGAGGGACGGATAGAGCAGGTCGGTCGCTACTCTCGGTTCGTCAAGGTGGGACTCGGCGTCATCGTCTCGGCGTTCGCCATCGCCGTAGTCGGACGGTTGCCCTACAACCTCGATTCGGTGGCGAGCGCCGTCGATGCTATCCTTCTACCCCTGATTTTCGTCGGGATGGGGCTGTTGCTGTTCGGCATCGGGATGCATCTCCATCTCATGCACCTCAACCTCGTCAAACAGTTACGCAAGAGCCCCGTTTCGGATTCTCAGTCAGAGGAACAGGCGAAGTCGTAACGCGAACTCGCATACATACATATGTATATACATACATACATACATATATATACATACATACATACATATATATATATATATTTAGATAAAAATTATAAAAGGGTCTTAGACAAACACATTTGTTTCCTTCTCACTCGGAATTGGTTTCTTCGTTCGTCCCGTCCACCTCGCTTCCTCCGTTCACTTCGTTCTCGGTTCCCGCCTCGGCCCGGAGCGGTTCCAGGGCGTCCGCGAACGCCTCGGTGTCGGCCGGGAACACCGAAATCGGCTTCGGGCGGTCGGCCACCGCGATGCGGGCCTTGCCGCGCTTGCGGTAAGTCCAGTAGAGGCTTCCCGCGCCGAAGGCCGCGAACGCGACCCCGAGGAGCGCGTTCCTCGGAATCGAGTAGAGGCCGTAGCCCACCAGCAGGACGCTCAGGACCGCGAGGAACCAGTCGAAGGCCTCGATGGTGACCTCGGCCACGTCGTCGAGCGCGATTCTGGTGACTTCGTCGTCGGCGGCGACCAGCAGGTGGTCGTCGGTCAGCGCGACGGCCCCGCCGGTTCTGAGCGGCAGGCGCTCGCGGATTTCGTCGTCGCCGACCGCCTCGGAGAGCGCAGTCATCGCTCGGTGGTTGGAATCGCGGGGTGGAAAAAGAGTCGGTTAGTCCGCGCCGGGTGCGCGCTCCTCGGCGTCTGAGGACCGATACCGGTCGAAGAACGACTGGAAGTCGCTCTCGTCCTCGGACATCTCCGCGAGTTCGGTCACGCCGCGCTCCTCGGCCGTGCCCTCGATGGTGTTGTCGAGGAAGAACGCGATGATGCCGCCGACCGCCATCCCGGTCGAACCGATGACGAAGAGGGTTGTGGCGACGACTTCGCTCCCGAGGACGGCCCCCAGAATCGGGACCTGGGCCATCCCCTGCTGGAACCCGGCCGCGCCGTCGGCGACGTTGCCCATGTAGGTCGGGATTGCGAGGCCCGCGAACAGCGCGAACCCGACGACGAAGACGTTCCGGTTGCTGTCGAGGTCAACGAACTTGAGTTGCGAGAGGCCGACGGCCGCGATTTGGCCGAACATGGCGATGTAGAGGCCGCCGACGATTGGCGCGGGGATGGTGGCGAACAGTTGGCCGACGTAGCCCACGTAGCCCGCCACAATCATCACGCCAGCGCCGATTTGGACCACGTAGCGCGAGGCGACGCCCGTGATGCCGATCGCGCCGACGTTCTCCGTGTAGGAGGTCGAGCCGTTCCCGGTGCCCATAACCGCCGCGAAGACGTTGCCGAGGCCCTCCATCCCGATGCCGTGGTTGATGCGCTTCTTGCTCGGCGCGCCCTTGCCCGCCATCCGGGCGACGGCGTGGTAGTCGCCGAAGCTCTCGATGGCCGAGGCCAGCATCCCGGCGATCATGCCGACGACGAACGCGGGCGTGAACTCGGGCATCCCCCACTGGAGGGGGTAGATTGGCTGAACCGCTGGCGCGCTGGCGACCGAACCGAGGTCGACGTAGCTGACCGAACTCGGTCCGTAGACGCCCGTCACCGAGAGGGCCGCGGCGATAATCCACGCGGTCGCCATGCCCAGCAGGACGGGATAGAGTCGAAACGTCCGGTGGTACTTGTCGAGGTACTGGGAGAAGCCGACGATGAGGACCAGCGTCAGGCCCAACAGCCACCAGTTCTGGCCGGTTCCGGCCCCGCCGAAGTTCGGGTTGACGATTTGGGGCGCGTTGAACAGCGACAGGCCGATGAGCGCGATGGTCGGCGCGATGACGACCGGACTCACGTACCGCTTGAGCGCACCCATCACGCCGAAGTAGCCGATGAGAACCTCGACCAGTCCGGCGACGATGACCGCGCCGGTGAGTTCGCGTATCATCAGGTTCCATCCGGCCCCGTTGGACGCGAGGACGCCGATGATGGCCAGCGCCGGGGCGAGCATCGAGAACGTCCCGCCTTGCACGATGGGATAGCGGTTCCCGATGGTGGTCTGGGCGAGGGTAGTGATGCCCGAAACCACGAAGAACGTCCCGATAAGTCGGCCGACCTGCTGGCCGGGCATCCCCATCGCGGTCGCCAGCGCCAGCGGAATGGCGACGGACGCGCCGATCATCGTCAGGTAGTGCTGGAAGCCCAACAGCGCGGACTCGCCGAGCGGCGGCTTGTCCTCGATGCCGTACTCCACGAAGTCCGACGCCTCGGCGTCGGGGTCCACGGCCGGTCCCTCGGGGGCGATGTCCTTCTCGACCTCCTCGAAGTCGTCGTCCCCGCTCACGACGACTCACCTCCGGAATCGCTCTCGGACGGGGTGCGTGGCTCGATACCATCGTGTAGACGCTGCGCGTCTACTTTTGTAGAACGAATTGTCGTAAACATCCCTGTGATTCTTTCCTGAAACCGTCTCGGCGGTGGCGAATCAAAATCCTGGCGGTCCAGAGCCGAAGTCTCGGCAGTCGAACGTCGAGTCGAGATGTAAACAGTCGGAACGTCAACTCGTCCGGGATGTTTCGCACGATACGAGCTTAATATAATACTTTGCGCGCGTATCTTCACCAACTCTTCGTCCGTGCCGAACTGACGCGATTGTGAGACTGCGTTCCTCTCGGAAAATCCCGAAATCCGAGCGCTTACTATCAGAGAATATTATTATTTCTACTGTAATTCTCGGCAGTTTAAGTCCCCAGGGATTGTACAGCAACCAATGACTGACTCGAGTGACGCGTCGGAAGTGCGGCAGGGAGCGGTCGAACATCTCCATACTGCTCTCGCGGCCGAGGAGGCCGACGAAGTCAAGTTTCACATCCGGCAGGCGCTCCAACTGCTCGAAGTCGAGTGACTGAAGACCGAGGCGACGTTGAAGACTGACGAGATAACAAGACATTTCTTCGCGCCCCGAGCATTCTCGACCGCTTCCCATGCCCTCCCTCACTCGCAGGCGACTCCTCGGGGGCCTCGCGGTCGGCGGCACCGCGACCCTCGCAGGCTACCAGTTCCTCCCCGCGACGTTCGTCCCCGCCCCGGTTCTCGAACAGCGCACCAAGTGGCGGTCGATTCCGACGGTGGACTCCTCGCTCCCGGTCGCGCCCGAGGCGGTCGCCGAATCCCGCCAGCACCTCCGGACGACCATCGACCGGGCCGAGGAGGCTTGGAGCGAGGTGGACGAGTCGGACGTGGACTCCGAGCAGGAGGAGTTCGACATGACCCTCCAAAACAGCGTCGAGGTCGCCCGCGACCAACTCTCGGAGGCCGAGGGTGCCGACCCGACCACCGACGCGCTCGACACGCTCCGGTACGGGGTCGGCCGCGCGGCGTGGTCGCTGGCCGCGGCGAAGGCGATTTCGGAGGACTACGACATCGACGCGCTCCGGGAGCGTTCCGAGGTCCTCTCCGAGGAAATCGAGAGCTTCGTCTCCTCGATTTCCTACGAGGTCGCCGACCCCCGGCGCGGTCTGGCCTCCTTCTACCGAACCGAGCGCAAAATTATGTTCGCCCGGCTGAAGGCCGACAACGTGCCCGGCGAGGACGCTGACGAGAACGATTTCGACCATGACGTGGTCGTGAACGCCATCCGGAGCCTCATCGAAGGACAGCGATGGCTCGGCGACGCCCGGTCCGTCTACGAGGCTCACGGCTCGACCATCGACGGTGCGGAAGAGACGACCGATCTCGAAGGCCACCTCGACCGGACGTGGCGGGGCCTCGCCGCGCGCATCGACGACCTCCTTCCCGACCGCGAGACGGCCATCGAGCGGTACTTCACCGACGACGAGGGGCCGCGAGAGCGGGCCGTCAACGAGTTGTTCAACAACGGCTATTCGGCGGCCACCGACGCCTACCCGCCGTCGTTCGGGACCCGGAAGGGCCTGCTGGCGTTCGTCGCTGTCGAACACGCGATGGCGCTCCAGCACGCCCGGGGGTTCCAGTCGGCGATGGCGGATTTGGACCGCGAGTTCTCCGACGGGGCGGTCGGCATGGCGCTGGTCGCCCGGACGAAACGGCGGGCGCTCGGCGAACTTCGGGACCTGCTGGCCGAGTCCGACGACCCGATTACGCGGGAACTGGCGAACCGACCGCGCGAAGAAATCGCCATCGGCGACTGGTCGCTCGGCGCGAACCCGAAATTCGAGTCCGAACACCCCTACGCCGAGGCCTGCGCGATGTTCCGGCTCGCGGAGGCGAATCTGGCGACCACGGCGGCGGTGCGAGACCTGCTACTGCCGTGACGACGCTTATCCCTGCGCCGACCGGGCGTTCCGCGGCGGCGAGAGGTGCTTGCCCAACTCGGTCATCACCTTCGACTCGGCGCGCATCAGGTGTTCCCACGCCGTCGTCGGGGCGATTCCGACCGCGTCGGCTATCTCCTCGATGGTCGTCTCGCGCTTCGGCTGGTAGTAGCCCAGTCCGATGGCGGTGGCCAGCACCTCGCGCTGGCGGTCGGTGAGTTCGCTCAGGACCCGCGAGAGTTGGAGTTGCTCGCTCCCGTCGAGTTCGCCCAGCGACACGTCCCGCACGAGGTCGGTCTCGTTGCCCGCCCGCTCCAGCGAGGCGATGATGTCGCTCAGGTCGTCCGAATCGTCGAGGTAGAGCGTCCAGCGCTCCCACCCGGCCGTGATGGTCGTCCCGGTCCGGTAGTGGATGCCCATGTCGGTCAACCGCTGGGCGATGCTGTCCCACCGGTAGCTGTCGAAGGTAATCGCCACGAGGGCCCGGGGCACCGAAAGCGGCGTCAGGCGGTCTACCTCCAGCACCGCGTCGGCGGCCTCGAAGTCCTCGAGGAAGGAGCCGATTTGGTCGGCCGGGCCGGTCATGCCGATGATTCGCTTGCGCTCGGCGGCGCTCCCCGTCATCGAGGAGACCGATTCGATTGTCACGTCCGGGTGGGCCGCGCTCACGTCGCTCTCGGGTTCGCCGTGGTGGCGAATCCGCAGCGTAACTTCCCGCATTGCCGGCAAGGTAAGTACTGGTCGGGGTTGAACCTTCGGAGTTCCGACGCGGAGCCGTCGCTGTCGGACGCGCCTCGGACTTCTTCTGTTGCCCTTAGAATAGTAATATATATTTTAGAAATAGATGATGAATTCTAAAAGACAACAGAAGTTGTCCGAAAGGTTCCCTGTCGGTATCGAACAGACGGAACGTCGATTCGGTCCCGGCGGAGCGTCCCGCGCTCCCGCCTCGACTCCGCCGGGTCGGTTGGTCAGGTCACGCCGAGGGTTCGTCCCGGCTTCGTACTTGAATTCTCGGCTCATATTCAGTCGCGCGACAGTCCGCTGGACAAACCACCGAGGCGCTCGCTCGACCATCCGCCGCCGGGTGGCTGACGGGCTTCGAGAAATCGTCACAGTCTCCGTTTCCGTCGAAGTTGTAGCGATACAACGCGAATCGCACTCATCGGTTCACGAGCGAAACCACCGCTGGATTCATCCTTTTCGCGCCCAACAGTACTGTGATGAGTTCGTCACCACCCGGACCGAAGGGGGAACCGCTGTTCGGCAGTAGCCGACGGTACGCCCGCGACCCGTTCCGCTTCCTGTCGGCCTGCGAGGAGGCCTACGGCGACGTGGTCAACTTCGACCTCGGCCCGCTGGAGACCTATCTGCTGACCGACCCCGCCGACGTCGAGCGCGTGCTGGTCTCGGAGGCCGACCTGTACCGCAAGCCCGACTTCCAGAGCGACGCGCTCGGCGACCTGCTCGGGAAGGGCCTGCTCCTCAGCGAGGGCCAGACGTGGCGACAACAGCGCGAACTCGCCAATCCCGCGTTCGACGTGGGCCGACTGATGGACTTCGCCGACGATATCGTGGACCACAACGACGACCTGCTGGCCGACTGGGCCGACGGCGCGGAGGTCAACGTCGAACTCGACATGACGGAGGTCACGCTCGCGGTCATCGTGGACCTGATGCTCGGCACCGATTTGAACGACCGGCGCGTCCGAACCATCCGCGAGGCGCTGGTGCCGCTGGGCGCGCGCTTCGAACCCGACCCGGTCCGGTTCGCCGCGCCCCAGTGGTTGCCCATGCCCGGCGACAGCGAGTACCGCCAAGCGGTCGAGACGATGGAGGGCGTCATCGACGACATCGTGGCCGAGCGCCGGGGCACCCACGGCGACCCGACGACCGACGAGGGGCCGGACGACCTCCTCTCGATTCTCCTCCGGGCGCAGGACCGCGGCGAGCAATCGGACCGCCAAATCCGCGACGAGGTCATGACGATGCTGCTGGCGGGCCACGACACGACTGCGCTCACGCTGACCTACACGTGGTATCTCCTCTCCCAGCACCCCGAGGCCGAGCGCCGCGTCCACGAGGAGATCGAGGAGGTCGTCGGCGACGACCGGCCGACGATGGCCGACGTGCGACAGTTCGACTACCTCGAACGCGTCATCGACGAGGCGATGCGCCTCTACCCGCCGGTCTACACTATGTTCCGCGAGGCGAAGGAGGACGTGGAACTCGGCGGCTATCAGATTCCGGAAGGCTCGGCCATCATGCTCTCCCAGTGGGCGATGCACCGCTCGGCGCGCTACTGGGACCGCCCCGGCGAGTTCGACCCCGACAGGTGGACCCGCGACGCCGACCGCCCGCGGTTCACCTACTTCCCGTTCGGCGGCGGCCCGCGCCACTGCATCGGCAAGCACCTCGCCAAACTGGAGGCCAAACTCATCCTCGCCCGGACCGCACAGCGGTACCGCCTCGAATACACCCGCGAGGGCGACCTCGACCTGCTTCCCTCGCTGACGATGCACCCCCGCAACGGGATGCCGATGCGGGTCCACGAGCGCTGAGGAGTTCTGCGCATCGCTCCCCCGCCGACCTCGCCACCAGTCGCCGACTCCCGCCGCCAGTATTTCCTTATGCACGTCGATTGTACCCTGAGGGGCAATGCCCACGAGACAAGCAGAAACGACTTGGCAAGGCGGAAAAGACGGTAGCGGCGACTTCGAGACCGAGAGCGGCCGAATCGAGGGGACCTTCCGGTTTCCGACCCGGTTCGAGGACGAGGAGGGGACGAACCCCGAGGAGCTAATCGGCGCGGCCCACTCCGGGTGCTTCTCGATGCAGTTGACCGCCTTCCTCGAAGAGGAGGGCTACACCGCCGACAGCCTCCACACCTCGGCGGACGTCCACCTCGAGCAGGCCGACGGTGGCGGGTTCGAGATTCCGCGCATCGAGTTGACGCTGGACGCGCAGGTTCCCGACATCGACCGGGACACCTTCGACGAACTCGCAAACCGGGCGAAAGAGAACTGTCCGGTCTCGAAGGCGCTCGCCGGACCGGAAATCACGCTGGACGCGACGCTGGAGAGCTAATCAACTCGACCGCCTTTTCCGAGCGGTCCCGCGAGAAGTCCTTCGTATCTACCCGTTGTCGCCAGAACTACTTAAAGAAAAATCAGGGTCGAAACTCAGTAGTCTCCCAGAACGCCGAGTCGCCGCGCCCGCCGCGTCGAGTACTGGAAGACGAGATAGCCGAACGCCACGTAGGCGACCGCGACACCGACGAGAATCGCCAACTCCGCGAGGGGGAACTCCCAGAGCCGAGTCCCGTCTATCATCGCCCGCTGGAGCATCGAACTCCCGAGCGCCAGCGGCAGGAACTTCGTCCAGCCCAAATCGAAGGCGGGCGCGGAGATGAGGACGATGAAACCGAACTGGAGGAGGTTCAGCCAGTTGCCGACGCGCTTGTAGAGGACGGTAATCCCGCCCGCCGCGAACCCCAGTCCCAGCACCGACGCGATGCTCAGGACCGAGATTGCGACGATGGTCCCGACGTTGAGTCGGAGCGTCGTCCCGGTCACGACCAGCATCACGCCGAGGATGACCGCGGAGGTCACGAACGTCCGGACCACCTTGGCGACCCCCTTGAGGAGGGCGACCGGCGCGAACCCGAATGGGGTCATGACGTGGCGTTCGAGCGTGCCCCACTGGACCTCGCTCCCGATGTCGTTCGAGATGGCGCTGTAGGCCCCGACCGAGAGCGTCCAGAGGAAGTAGCCGACGACGATGCCCTCGATGGAGTCGGTCAGCGCCTGCCCGGCGAGCATCCGACCGCCGTAGAACAGCAGGCCGAAGAAGAACACCGAGATGACGATGCCTCCGATTGCGTTGGCCGGATAGCGCACGAAGACCAGATACTCCCGGTAGAGGACCGCCTTGGCGAGTTGGGCGTAGCCCGCGCTCCGGCGTCCTCCGGGGTCGCTCGGTGAGTCGGCCGTCGTCATTCCGCGCCTCCCGACGGTTCCACGTCGTTACCTCCCGTCAGCTCCACGAACACGTCCTCCAAGTCGGCTTCGACCGTGTTGACGGCGTCGAGGGTCACGTCGCGGCTCCGGAGATAGGCGATTAGCGCGTAGAACCCGTCGCTGTCGGTCGCCACCTCGACGCGGGTCTGGTCTCCCAACTCCTCGACGTCGGTGACCTCGAACCGGTCGCGCAACTCGGCCAGCAGTCGCTCGCCGAACTCCTCGCTGGTGATTCGGTACCCCCGCGCGCTGAAGCTCTGGCGGAGGGCCGCGACGGTGTCGTCGGCGATGATTCGCCCCTCGCGCATGATGACGACCCGGTCGCAGACGTCCTCGATGACGTCCATGTCGTGACTGCTGACGACGACGGTGAGGTTGCGCTCCGCGACGATTCGCCGGAGTTCTCGCCGGAGCGTCAGCGAACTCTCCACGTCGAGGCCCAGCGTCGGTTCGTCCAGGAAGACCACGTCTGACTCGCTGGCGAGGACGCTGGCGAGCGAGACTTTCTGTTTCATCCCGCGGGAGAGGCTCCGAACCGGAACGTCGGCCTTCTCGGCGAGGTCGAGTTTCTCCAGCAGTCGGTCGTGGCGGTCGGCAATCGAGTCGGGGTGGACGCCGCTGATGGTGGCGAAGTACCGGAGGTTCTCGCGGACGGTCAGCCGCCAGTAGTCGTTTCGCGCGCCCTCCAGCATCGCATCGACGTGGGCGTAGGCCGCCCGGGGATTCCGATACACGTCGTCGCCGTGAATCCGGACGCTCCCCTCGTCGGGCAGTACCATCCCGAGAATCGACTTGATGGTCGTCGTCTTCCCCGCGCCGTTGGGTCCCAGCAGGCCGACGACCGACCCCGTCTCGATTTCGAGCGAGACGTTATCGACCGCCGTGACCGCGTCGGGACCGCTCCCGAACCGCTTTCGGAGGCCCTCGACGGCGATGGCTGGCGGCGGCTCGTCCGCGTCGTCGGCCGCGGCGTGTGCCGTCTTGCTGGCCGCAGTGCGCGCTGTCTCGCTGTCCGAGGCGTGCGCCGCCTCGTCGGACTTCCGCGGCTCCCCCTCCTGTGTCCCCTGTTGGACCATTACGATTGGTAGGGCCTCGACAAGGAAAAGCATCTCAGTCGGTTCAGTCGAAGATTCGACCCTTCGAGTTCTCGCTGAAGCCCTCGCTGGCCTCTCTGGCGGCCTCGTAGACCTGCCGAAGCTCCGCGATTGGCTCGTCGTGGTAGTCCACCCGGAGGTCGTGGTAGGCCTCGGTCTTCGGGGCCTTGACCCGGACCGCGGCCGAGGAGTGGCCCCGCTCGTCGCCGCCAGCCTCCTTTCCGGCCGCGAGGGCGTCGATGAGTCGTGCGACCACGTTCCCCTTCCGCGTCCTCGAATCCGGCAATCGACGCGCTCAGGGTCTCCTCGCCCGTGAGCATGTTCTCGGCGGCGGTGATTCCGGAGTCCTCGCGGACGCGGTGGCCGAACAGCCGTCGCAGTTCTCGCCCGAGAAGGCGAAGGCGTTGCCTCTGGCGTCGAGGACGTGGACCTGCCGGTTCTGGGCGTGGTCGTCCACGGCCAGCAGCCCCTCCAGCGCGTGGTCGATGGGCACGTCTTCGAGGAGTTCGATGCCGCGCCTGCCGAGGCGGACGTTGACGAAGCTCTGAGTGCCGACGACTCCCTCGTGGCTGACGGAGGGCGCTAACTCCGACCGCTGGCGCGTCGGTTGCGACGCCGACGCCGAAGACGTGGCCGTCGTCTTCGTCGGACGACTGCCCGTCGGTCTCTTCGCGGACGCAAATCGAGACCGTCATGTCGGACCCGCGACGGCCACCGGCAAAGGCGGGGACCCAAATATATTCGGTGGATTGTTTTAGACGGCGTTCTGAGAAGCACGGACGATGGAACCTAACCCCGACAGATTCGCGTCTCGACGCTCGACCGTCTACGCGCCCAACGGACTCGTCGCCACGAGCCAACCGCTCGCGGCCGAGGCCGGGGTCGAAATTCTGCGCGAGGGCGGCAACGCCTTCGACGCCGCGGTAGCGACCGCCGCCGCGCTCAACGTCGTGGAACCGACCAGTACCGGCCTCGGCGGCGACGTGTTCGCGCTCTACCGGACCGCCGAGGGCGAGGTCGGCGCGATGCGCTCCTGCGGCGGCGCGCCCGCCGACGCGACCATCGAGAACGTCGAGGCGGCCCTCGAATCGGACGAGAACTCCTCGGAGTACTATCCGGAATCGCGGGGCTACGCGACCGACGCCGACGCTGACGCCGGAATGCCCTTCCTCGGTCCCCACGCGGTCACGGTCCCCGGCACGGCCCGCGGGTGGGAGGCCACCGTCGAGAAACTGGGCGACCTCTCGCTCGCTGACGCGCTCGGCCCGGCCATCGAGTACGCGACCGAGGGCTACCCCGTCTCGGAGATTATCGCTGGTCACTGGACCGGCGCGGAGGACCTGTTCACCGACGACCACGCCCGCGAGGCCTACCTGAAGGACGGCCGCGCCCCGGAGGTCGGCGAGACGATGGCCCTGCCGCGACTCGGCGAGTCGATGCGGGCGATTGCCGAACAGGGCGCTGACGTGGTCTACGAGGGCGAGATTGCCGAGCAAATCGCCGAGGAGATTCAGGACAAGGGCGGGTTCATGACCGTCGAAGACCTCGCGGCCCACGAACCGGAGTTCGTAGAGCCGGTCTCGACCACCTACAACGGCGCGGAAATCTACGAACTCCCGCCGAACAATCAGGGTCTCATCGCCTTGGAGGCGCTCAACATCGCCGAGGAGGTCGGCGCGGGCGACCATCCGCTCGACTCGCCCGAGCGCATCCACTACTTCGCGGAGGCGATGAAGCGGGCCTTCCACGACGGCCACCGGTACATCACCGACCCCGAGTACGAGGAGATTCCGCCGCTGGCCTCCGAGTCGTGGGCCGAAAAACGGGCGGAGGGAATCGGCGAGACGGCCGACTCGGACGTGACCTTCGGCGTGCCGGACTCGCACGCCGAGGACGCCGACACGGTCCTGCTCACCGTCGCCGACGACGAGGGCAATCTGGTCTCGTTCATCAACTCGCGGTTCGCCGGGTTCGGGTCGGGCCTCGTCGCGGGCGACACCGGCATCGCGCTCCAGAACCGCGGGGCGTCGTTCTCGCTCGACCCCGAGCATCCCAACAGCCTCGAACCGGGCAAGCGCCCCTTCCACACCCTGATTCCGGGGCTCGCCAAGTTCGGCGAGGACGACTGGGCCGCCTTCGGCGTGATGGGCGGGTTCATGCAACCGCAGGGCCACGTGCAGGTCGTCTCGAACGTCGTGGACTACGATATGCCCTTGCAGGCCGCGCTCGACCAACCGCGGTGGCGCTACCGCGAATCCGGCGAGCTCGCGGTCGAGGGCCGCCTCGACGGCGAAGTCCAGTCGCAACTCGCCCGGAAGGGCCACGACGTGCGCGTCCTCCCGCCGGTCATGTTCGGCGGCGCGCAGATTACACGACTGGAGGGTCT
Source organism: Halorussus ruber (assembly GCF_004765785.1). Taxonomy (GTDB): domain Archaea; phylum Halobacteriota; class Halobacteria; order Halobacteriales; family Haladaptataceae; genus Halorussus; species Halorussus ruber. The sequence goes on from NZ_SBIT01000006.1 coordinate 233,636, forward strand.
GGAGTCCGGAGAGCCGGTCATCTCGGGCGCGACCGAACCCCGGAAGGACGGGAACGCGACGGGGTACTGAGCCTCGGAGCGTTCGGAGGCCGCCCCTCGGTCACGCCGCGCGAATCTTCCCAGACCACGGGACGCGCCGGAAGACGACCCGCGTCTTCCGAGCCTCATCTCGCTCCGCTCGGTGAGACGCCGCGGTCGCGTTCGGCCGTATCGGTGCTGCCGCGGCCGAACGCGACCGGAGCGGCGGCACGGGGCGCGGTGGCGGTGCCGTGCGGTCGCGGTCACGACTCCGCTCACGGCCGTCGCTCGCTCACCGAAGCATATCTAAGGATATTCAAGACAATTAAAATTATTTCTAAAAGACTTATATAGTTTCCTGGTGGTCTTCTGTATGGCCCGCTTTCGTCGATGGTCCTCTCGCCCTCGCTTCCATCTCCCCTCCCACCTTCCCCTCTCCGCAATCGCTACTCTTCGTCCTCGTCGCCGTCGATAGTGATTTCGGTCGGTTCCTTCTGGACGTCCTCCCACTCCTCGGACCTGCCGCCGCGCTGGGACCCGAGGAGGTAGCCGACCGCGAACGTGAGCGCGAGGAGAACGAGTCGTCCGACCGGCGACCGCCCGCCGTCTGTCTGGGTTCGAGCCATGTTACGTCTCACGTGCGAGAGTGACTTTGGGGTTGCGGCGCGAAAAGTCGATAGCTGCCATTTGAATTACGATGCACTCCGGTTCGACGTGACTACGAGTACAAACCGCAGAATCGAGGTGGCGATGTTCTCTTGAAGCCCCCGCCCGCTCGCGGCCGCTGAGCGACATATCCGACGGACGTAGTTGCGTCGGATAGTGGTCCCTCAGCGACCCCGACCGGTCGGCCCCTTCACCCCACCCTGACGGGCGTTCCACCGAGCCTTCGCTGGTAGTTTGTTTGTCCGAGCATTCGCTGACTGTTCGTTCGGCCGGGCGTTTCCGGTGGTATACTCAGCCGAGGATCTGCCGGTGGTCTGGTCCACCGAGCGCCCGTCCGAAAAAGCCGTCTCACCCCTCGTGTCGGCGAATCTTGTCGAGGAAGCCTTCGAGGAGTTCGTCCATGGTGATTTCGGTCACCTTCCCCTCGTCGGTGTCGTAGGTGATGATACCGGCCTCCTCCAGTTTCGGCAGGTGCGTGTGGTGGAGCGCCGTGGCGATTTGGGTCCGCTTTATCATCGACACCTTGTCCGGCGGTTGTTGGAACTCCCGGCCCGCGACCTGGTCGGTGAGTCCTTCGAGGGTGACCGGCGCGGGGAGGCCGTCGAGGCACGCCAAGACGTGGCGTCGGTATCGGTCGCTGAGAAGCGTCAGGACCTCGTCTACGCCGGGTGACCCGCCGCGGTCGTCGTCGTCGCTCGCGGCGGCGTCGTCGGTCATACGCGACAATTTTCCTTCTCACTTAAACGGCTATCGCATTCCGACGAGTGGAAACTCGCCGACGGAATCGCGGGAGGGCGAGCGAAGAACGCCGAAAAAACTCCGAGAGGCGTTTATCCCAGACTGCCTTCCATCTCCAACTCGATGAGCCGGTTCAACTCGACGGCGTACTCGATGGGCAACTCCTCGGTGAGCGGTTCGATGAACCCGGAGACGATCATCTGCTTGGCGTCGTCGTCGTCCAAGCCCCGGCTCTGGAGGTAGAACACGTCCTCGTCGCCGATTTTGCCGACGGTCGCCTCGTGGGCCACGTCCACTTTCGACTCGTCGATCTCCATGTAGGGCATCGTGTCGGAGGTGGACTCGTTGTCGAACATCAGCGCGTCGCACTCCACGCTGGTCGAGGAGTCGGTCGCGCCCTCCGAAATCTGGACCAGTCCGCGGTAGTTGGTCCGACCGCCGTCCTTCGAGATGGACTTGGACTCGATGGTCGAGTTGGTCTCCGGCGCGTTGTGGTAGACCTTCGCGCCCGTGTCGATGTCCTGTCCTTCGCCCGCGAAGGCGATGGAGATGTGGTTGGCCGAGGCCCCGCGACCCTTCAGGACGGAACAGGGGTAGAGCATCGTCGCCTTCGACCCCATCGACCCCGAAACCCACTCCATCCGGCCACCGGCGTCTACGAGGGCGCGCTTGGTGTTGAGGTTGAAGGTGTTCTTCGACCAGTTCTGCACGGTCGAGTACTGGACGTGAGCGTCCTCTTTGACGAAGACCTCGACGCCGCCCGAGTGGAGGTTGTGCGTGCCGTATTTGGGCGCGGAACAGCCCTCGATGTAGTGAACCTCGCTGCCGGGCTCGGCGATGATGAGCGTATGCTCGAACTGGCCCATCCCCTCGGAGTTCATCCGGAAGTACGCCTGTACCGGCATCTCGACGGTGACGTCCTCGGGCACGTAGACGAAGCTCCCGCCCGACCAGACCGCGCCGTGGAGCGCCGCGAACTTGTTGTCCGACGGCGGGACGCAGGAGGTCATGAAGTACTCCTTCACGAGGTCGGGATGCTCCTGGACGGCCTCGTCCATGTTCATGAAGACGACGCCTTTCTCCTCCCACTGCTCCTGCATGTTCTGGTAGACGACCTCGGACTCGTACTGCGCGCCGACGCCCGACAGCGCCTTGCGCTCGGCTTCCGGAATGCCGAGCTTCTCGAAGGTGTCTTGGATGTCCTCCGGCAGGTCGTCCCAGCTGTCGGCCCCCTCGCGCTTGTCTACGTCGGGCCGAATGTACGGGACGATCTCCTCGACGTCGAGTTCCGAGAGGTCCGGCTGGCCGGGCCAGTCGGTCGGCATCGGCATGTTCTGCCAGTGCTCCAGCGCGCGGAGCCGCCGCTCCAGCATCCAGTCGGGTTCGTCCTTGTCCTCGCTGATGAGGCGGACGATTTCCTCGGTCAGCCCCTTGTCGGACCTGAGCGCCGCGCTCTCTTCCTTTTTGAACTCGAAGCGCTCCTCGGTGTTTGTTTCCTGAAGTTCTTCGCTACTCATGTACCAGTAACTGGGTACCGAAGCCTCTTAACCTCGGGGTCGATGCCGGCGGCTACGTAAGGGAATCTGGTTACGAGCGCCGAGAAAAGTCAGTCGCCGTCGTTACGCTTCCGAAGTATCCGTGTTGGTGTCCGTCTCGCTGACGGTGTCGGTGTCGGTCGAAGTGACCTCGTCCTGCGCTTCCTGCAGTTCTTCTTCGATTTCTTGTCGACCCTTCTTGAACTCGCCCATCGCCTCGCCGGTCGAGCGGGCGAGTTTCGGAATCTTGTTCGCGCCGAACAGCAGGACGGCGATGAGGAGGATGACCATCATCTCCATCCCGCCGGGAATCGGCCCGAATAGCGGAATCATTTGTTCCATCTCTATCTCATCCGTTCGGCCCCTCACTTGTAGGCTTTTCCCCCGAGGTTTATGTTTCGCCCCTCGAATGAGGGGTGTATCCGTGACCGACAGCGCCCGCGACTCCACCGATAGGGACCGCGACCCCGCCGAAAGCGTCCGAAATCACGCCGACAGCGACCGAAATCCCGCCGCCAGCGACCGAAATCCCGCCGCCAGCGCCCGCAACCACGTCCTCGAATCCAACGCAGAAACCGTCGAGGCCGTCCTCGAATGCGCCGACAGCGTGGCCGAGGAGTGGGACGGAGAGGCCGCCACGGGCCGAGATGCAGTTGCCGACTCCCTCCGCGCGCAACTCGAAGCCGAGGAGGTCTGGTCGCAGTTGCCCGACGTGCTCGCTGGCGCGGTCCGGGCCGCCGGAGGCTCGCTGTCGGCGACGCCCGTCGCGGCCCCGCCCTACGTCGTCGCCACGAGCCGCGGCCCGATGCTCCGCGCGACCCTCGACGGAGGTCGGCTTGTCGTCCTCTTTCACGTCTTCGACGTGGCTGACGGCGACGAGGCGGCGATTCGCTACACCCGAGGGGCGACCACGCCCGCCGAGGCAGTCCGAGCGAAATTCAAGTGACTCCGGATCGTAGTCCGAAGGGACCGATGGAACAAGTCAACGTCGAGGGCGTCACGCCCTCCGCTTCGCCGGGCCGGAGCCTCCTCGCGGCGGCCCTGCTCGGCCTCGGCGGCTACGGATTCGCAATCGTGGTCGTCGGCCTGACCGCGCTCGTACTGATACAGGCGGGGATTCCGCTGATGGACCAGCCGACGCTCCTGCTTGCGATTTCGGTCGTGATGGGGCAGGGAGTCGCGTTCGGCGCATTCGCGCTCGGCTACCTGACCTACACCGACCGAGGACTGGGATTCATTCGCGCCCGGTTCCCGACGCTTCGGGACGTGGGCTGGTCGGTCGGTGGACTGGTCGCGCTGTTCGCGGGACTCATCGCGCTCTCGGCGCTGTTCTCGGCGTTCGGCGTCCAGTCGGCGTCGAACACGGTCGAGCAGTTCGGCGAGCAGGACCCGACCGTCTTCCTCCTGCTGGTTCCGCTCTCCTTCCTGTTCATCGGGCCGGGCGAGGAGTTGCTCTACCGGGGCGTCGTGCAAGGTCGGCTTCGGGAGGCGTTCGGCCCGTGGGTCGCCATCGGCGCGGCGAGTTTCATCTTCGCGGTGGTCCACATCTTCTCGCTTCAGGGACAGGGAAAACTCGCGTACCTCGCCATCCTGCTGGTTCTCTCGCCGATTCTGGGGTTGGCGTACGAGCGGACGGAGAACCTGGTCGTCCCGTCGCTGATTCACGGCGGGTTCAACGCGGTCCAGTTCTACGTGGCCTATCTCGGTGCGACCGGCGGCCTCTCCTGAGTCGCTCGCTCGGCGCTACGCTTACCCCGGCTGTCCGGCCCATCACAGGACCCGAAACCTGTCGTACCCTCCATAGGCGAGTTCTAACGCACCCATCCACCAGTTCCACTTTTCGGGGAGCGCGAGGCTCTCGGGAGCGTCTCTGAGGTTCTCCACGACGACTGCGACCGTCAGTTTCCGGTCCATGTCGGTCTCGAACTGGCCCGAGTCGGCGAGGTCGCGCGCCTGCCGAGCCACCACCCGTCTGGTCCCGGCGTTCCCCTCGAACGCTTCCTCGAGTCGGCTCTCGAATCGCTGGTCGATTTCCATTTCCATTGTCGTCTCCGGTGGCCGATTCGAATGCAGTCTCTACTACGTGCTTCTCAGTTGTAAAGTCCGATGGCCTTGATCTGCTCTTGGTACCGATTTCGAATCGTAACTTCGGTGACTTGGGCCACGTCGGCGACCTCGCGCTGGGTCTTCTTCTCGTTGCAGAGCAGCGAGGCGGCGTAAATCGCGGCCGCCGCGTATCCAGTCGGCGACTTGCCCGACAGCAGGCCCTTCTCTGAGGTCACGTCGATGATTTCGTTGGCCTTGCTCTCGACCTCCTCGGAGAGGTCCAGTTCCGAGCAGAACCGCGGCACGTACTTCTTGGGGTCTACAGGCTCCATCCCGAGTTCCAACTCCTGAGAGACGTACCGATAGGTCCGGCCGATTTCCTTGCGGTCCACCCGCGCGACTTCGGACACTTCTTCCAAACTTCGCGGGATGCCCTCCTTCCGGCAGGCGGCGTAGAGCGCGCTCGTGGCGACCCCCTCGATTGAGCGCCCGCGAATCAGGTCCTCCTTGAGCGCGCGCCGGTAGATGACGGAGGCGACCTCCTGTACCGACCGCGGGACGCCCAGCGCCGAGGACATCCGGTTGAGTTCGCTCAGCGCGAACTGGAGGTTGCGCTCGCCCGCGTCCTTGGTCCGGATGCGCTCCTGCCACTTGCGCAGGCGGTGCATCTGGCTCCGCTTCTCCGACGAGAGCGACCGGCCGTAGGCGTCCTTGTTCTTCCAGTCGATGGTGGTCGTCAGCCCCTTGTCGTGCATCGTGTTCGTCGTCGGTGCCCCCACGCGGCTCTTCGATTGGCGCTCCTGATGGTTGAACGCGCGCCACTCCGGGCCCCGGTCCACGTTTCGCTCCTCGACGACGAGACCGCAGTCCTCACAGACGAGTTCGCTTCCGCCAGCGTCCGCGACCAGCGTCCCGGCTTCGCACTCCGGACAGGTTTCGGTATCTTCGGATTGCTCCTCGGTTTCGGTCTCCTGCACTTGCTCTCGCTGGCGGATGGGCCCACTCATGAGTCTGTTAGTAAGGGGGTGTGGTAGATAAACCCTGCGTGGCCCTCGGCAGTCGTTTCCGAAGGGAACGCCGAGAAATTTTGCCGGAAACAAACGTCTACCGCGATTCCTGATTCCGGGCTATTGACACTCTACCCAAGAAGAACGCGGACTAGTATTTAAATCCGCGACGGCGGGCCGACCGACTGACGGCACGCGCTCGGCAGGTCGATCCACCGGAATACGCCCGGTGGGTCAAACTTCGGGATGGATGAAGGGCCGCCCGCTCGCGTGACCGCGAGCGGGCTGGGGCTTCGAGAAGCGTTCATCTCCGTCTCCTCTGCTGGCGAGCCCGTGGCAAGACAGAATGACTGAAAGAAAATACAGGGCGAGTGGAAAAATTACAAAACAGTCTAAGAGCGATACATAGTTATCCGGGAGTCCTAACGAAATCACGTCGGTTCCTCTAAAACCGCTAGCCTCACTCGACGTACAGCGAGTACGTGATGACGCCGAATCCGACCACGGTCAGCGCGCTCTCGGTGACGAGGACGATGGTATCGCCGAGCGCGAGAATCTGGTCCGCGAGCCCGGCCAGAAACGCGCCGAGGGTGACGACGCCGAACCCGAGCGCCAGCGAGGCCAGCGCGGGCGACTCGGTCCGGCGGTAGGCCTTGTACGCGAAGAAGGTGATGAGTCCGCCGAGGACGAGCGTGAGCGTCTTCAGCGCGACCACGAGCGTCGTGATGCGTGTGAGTTCTCCGGGCATGATTACGTTTCCTTTCGCACTTCCGACCACATGTCCGCGAGGCGCTCCTCGGCCGTGCGGGCGGGGCGCGAGACGGTCACGTCGAACTCGTTCTCCTCGGTCAGGGTGAGCGATACCTCGTCGAAGTCCAGATTGTAGCGCGTGGTGTGGTGGCCGTCGCTCCGGACCTCGGTGAGTTCCGAGAGGAGCGAGGCGTCGGTCAGCGCGTCGAGTTTCCGGTAGACCGTCGAGAGCGGGATGTCGGTCGCGTCCGAGATTTCGCTCGCGGTCATGGGTTCGTCTAAGTGGGTGACGATGGCCCGGCAGTCCGGGTCGTCCAGCGCGTCGAGAAGCACCTGCAGGTCGGGGTCGTCCTCGACTCCCGCCGGGTCTCGAACCATCTACCGGACATTCCGACAGGCGACACATAACTCGTTCGACTCCAGCGTCGTACGGCGCTTCGACTACGGCGACAGAGTGGCGTAAACACGTTTCACTCCGAACACGTTCGGTCCTCGTCTCACCGAATAGGAACCACCGTCGGCGCTCTTTAAGTGGCCCTCCGAAGGTGCAAGTGTAACAACGAGTCAGGTTGGTGCCCACGGAGACGGCCTGTCACGGCGATGACGGAACAAAGAGTGAATCAGAGTTTGACGAAGGCCATAACTTCGAATCAAGGTCCGGCCAGAAAAGCTAGCTATTTCCGACTCCAAAGCGTCACCGCACCGCCACAGCACCGCACCCGCGGGCCACACTCTCCCCAACCGACTGCGTTGCTCACTTCGTTGTCTCCAGAAATGATATATTTCTTAGATGGCGAAAATCAAAGATTTTCGAGCCACACTACTCATCCCTCGCGCGGTTCGGCGCGGTAGAGACCGCGCCAAGAAACGAAGGTCCCTATTTCACTCAAAGAAGGATGAAACAGCAGCGAACCCATGAGACAGTACCGGACCACCGATTTTATCCGTATACTAGAGAAGAAGACAATACGATGAATCGCCGAACCCTTCTCACCAGCCTCTCCGTGGCAGGCGCGACCTCACTCGCTGGCTGCGCAGCCCTCCAACCCCAATCCACCCAAGGAACTGTCTTAGGACGAATCGAAGTCATCAACTTTTCTCAAAGCCCCAACCGAATCCGACTGCTCGTACAACGAGGTGATGAAACCGTATTCGATCAACAACTCGAACTCACTGCAGCCGGTTCCAAAGACGATGGCTGGTGGGAGCTCATCCCGCCCGCCTGGAATAAGGCACAGGGACTATACCAAATCACAGCCACCCACTATAATTCCGCAAACAAACGCGAGTCTGCCAAATGGACATATAAATTCAGCAACACAGACTATCAAACATACTACCAAGATGAGAGCGACGACCCAGGCTGCATCGGGGCTATTGTCAAAATCGGCAGCCACGGCACCACTAGAAATGAACCCATCAGCATCAGCCCAGCACGCCTCACCAACCCCTGTGGCTCCCCATAACAACACCGACTACCTGGAACCTCCGTAATCCCGTCCGCATCGAAAATATAGTGTAGTCCGCCTCGACTTACTCGCCGATTGTCGTCTCAGAGGTCGTCGATGTCGTATTCGTAGAAGAAGTTGAATAGACTTGAGCCCGGTGATTGCGTCAGGTTGCCATCTTGCTCCGTCGGACAGCCATCGCGGTTGTAACAATCCCATTCAGGCCCATCGAAACTCCCGTACATATACGTCGGTGCGACCTTGTCATTCGAATCTGGTCGCGCCGACGTAAATGCTGTCACCGTCCCTAACTGGACGTCCTCATCTGAAGCGTCCAATCGGAGCTCCCAGTAATCACGGAAGTCATACGTCGCTGTCAACTTATTATTCTCCAGGTCTGACTGAATGACTAGATTGGGATGGTCGACTGATACGCTGACACCCACGGATTTTGGCGCGGACACACCGTATGAGGTATTCACGCTCGTCTGGGTTTCGTCAGAGTATGAGGGCTCGTAGTTCCAGATACCGAGGTCATTAAGCTCACTTCGGTCCCAGTTCTGGGTTAATTCAGCCTCGGAGTTGTGCCAGCATCGCCACTGGTCCCCAAAGTAGCTTTCGTAGAAGTCAAATTCGTCGTGATTGTCTGTGAGGGGCCACATGAACCCTTTCTGCTTCATCGCCCACTCAGACTTCGGGTCGCCACTATCTTCTTCGATATAGTCCGACCGCTTGAGCTTGGTGGCTAATCGGTACTCACCAACCTTTTCGCTGCAATCCCCGTTATCATGGTATACCGATTGGTTGTCCTCGAATCGGACTTCATCTGGCATTAGTTCCCACCCCCGTTACCGGTAGCGGCGTTGTCTTTTGCTTCTTTGACCTTGTGATCGACCTTTTGGTGAGCTCGTGCTTCTGCCTGCTTTCGCAGTTCAGGCGACGGTGATTCAAGCCCGGCCGGTTCTCTTTGAACCGATATATCTACCGCGTCGCCGGTGACTGAGACGACCACGCCGAACACCGAGTTCGGCGTTCCGTGCACGTCTTCGTCACGAGTGGGCTTGGGTAAGGCGAGCCTGTCCGAGGAAACGTTGTCGCCGATGACTTTGGAGTATAATTTGTCGATAGTGGCCTCAGTTACCGGGGTGTTGAATCCGCCTTTTGCGGCTCCAATTTGGCCCTTGGCGGCAAATTCGGGGACGTTTTGTTTTGCTTCAGAAACCCAGTGGTCTTCGGCTTGACTAGGCTGATGGTTTGCAGCGGCGGTAGTAGCGCTGACTCCCGAGAAGGATGCGAGCCCGAGGGCACTCATTTGGAGGACATTTCTTCGGTTGAATCGATTTGAGAGATTATCTCTCATGCAAAATTTACTTTATCCTTATACTATTTAATTCTAACTATTTCTTTAAACAAAAATAACTAGTTCCATATATTCATCATCGAAATATTATCAAGAAATACGAACTTGCGCATGACCTCAACTTGGAATTCGATGCCAAAAATGAGTTGCTGGCTTCCGAAGAAAAGCAGGCGACTTTAGAAAATATCGAGAAAATAGGTGGGAAGATGATTTTTGCGGAACCAAAGGTGTTCACCGGAGGACCTAGAAGTAGATTAGTCAACTGCGGAAAGGGAAAATGAACGCACCGTGATTTAATACATTTCTTCCCGCTCCGAGGCCAACGCCCGTAACCGCGAGATTCGCTCCTCGGTCGCCGGATGAGTCGCCACGTCGAGGGGCAGGCCCGCGAGCGGGTCGTCGCCGATGCCCTTCTCGCCTCCGCTACCGTCCTCCTCCCCGCGAACGATGCCGTGCGGGAGGAGGCAGAGTTCTCGGACCCCACTCGCTCGAACGTCCGCGGTCGGCCGCGAGGAGGCATCGGCATCCAGTTTCTCCAGCGCGCTCGCCAGCGCGGCGGGGTTCCCGGCCAGCACGGCCCCGGCGCGGTCGGCGGCGAACTCCCGGTAGCGCGAGAGGTGGCCGCTCAGGATTGCGACCGGGAGCGCCAGCAGGCCGAGCGCGACCCCGCCGAACAGGACCGAGAAGGCGACGAACGCGCCGAACGCGAGGAGGGACGCGACGCTGAACGGCGGCGCGGCGACCAGCGCGGTGCTGGCGGCGTAGCCTACGACCGCCGCGAGACCGAGCGCGAGTGTCCGGGCAGAGCCGGAGAGATTCCGAAACAGCGAGTAGTCGTCGTTCGCCAGCGCCGGGAGGAAGGTCGCAAGCGTCATGACCGCGGCGTCTCTGTTCCGGAGGTGCGCGAGTTCGTGGGCCAGCACGGCGTCGAGTTCGTCCGCGGAAAGCGCCTCCAACAGGCCGGTCGAGACCACCACGGTCCCGCCGCGCACGTCGCCGACCGTGAAGCAGTTGGCCGTCTCGGTCTCCGCGACAGCGAGGTCCGGCGGCGTCATCTCGGCCGTCTGGGCGAGTCGCCGGAGGCGCGACTGGAGATTCGGGTACTCGTCGGACGAAACTCGCCGGGCGTCCGCGGTGCCGAGCGCCTCTCGGCGCGTGTATTCAAGTTGAACCCACGCGAGCGCGAGGGTGGCAACCGCGACGAGCGCGACCCACGCCGCGGTACCGACGAGACCGGCGTCTCCGGCCGCGCTACCGACGAGACCGGTCGCATCTCCGGCCGCGCCGCCGACTGTGCCGCCGACCAGCGCGACCAGCCACGGCCGGAACAGGTACGCCAGAACCGCGACGAACGCCGCGTCGGCGGCCAGCACGAGGACGAGAACCGCGACGATGCGTCGAGTTAGCTCGGAGTCCGAGTCCGACGCTGGTCGCCCGGAGCGCGACGCTCGCGGCCTCGCGCCGTCTGACCGGCCGTCGTTCGAGGAGTGGGCGTCGTTCGAGGAGGGAGTCGGTGACATGGAGGGCGGAGTACGTACACCTATACTGGAGAGGGAAGATATATTTGACTGAAAGTTATCCTCCCAGTCGTGGCACACGAACGTCGCCGCGCCGCCCTCGCCGCCCTCTGCGTCTTCGCCGTCGCCTTCGCCGCCACCCTCCTGCCCGCCAGCGGTTTCGGGAGCCAACCCGCTGGCGTCGGCATCGGCGACGACGGCCCGGACGCCCCGCCGGGCGGCGACACCGGCCCCGAAGACCCCGGTAGCGCCCCCGAACAAGACCCCCAGACCTCGACGCCCCCCGCGACGCCGACGACCGCGGCCGGTTCCGGCGGGAGTTCCGGGGATGGCTCCCCGACGACTACGACAACGACGACAACGACGACCGCGGCCGGTTCCGGCGATTCCGGCGGGAGCGCCGGTCTCCGAGAGGCCTTCGCCAGCGTCGTCCTCACCGCGCTCGGCGTCGTCGGCGTCCTCGCCCTCGTCGGGTTCTGGACCGGCGCGCTGGCGATTAGCGCCGGTGCTGGCGCGGCCGCCGCCGGACCCCTCCCGTTCACCCTCGTCGTCGGCGGGCGACCCGTCGGCGAACTCGTCGGCGCGATTCCGACCTGGACGATGGGACTCGTGGTCGGCCTCTCGGCGTCGGTCCCCCGACTGCTCGACGACGCCGCGACCCTGACCGGCGAGGTCGGCCGGAGCGCCGGGACCCTCCTCGGCGGTCTCGCAAGGGGAACCGGCCGAGCCTTCCGCGTCGGTGCGAAGGGCCTCGCCGTGACCGTCACCGCGGTTCCGCGCGCCCTCGCCGGTCTCGGAGCGGGCGCAGGTGTCCTCTCCAGTCTCGGCAACGTGAGCGTCCCGCGCATCGGTCGCGGCGGAGACGACCGCGAGAGTGGGCGAACCCGGTCGAGCGCCGGGAGCGCAGACCCCGAGGAGACCGCCCCGCCCTCCGTCGAGGAGGCGTGGGAGTCGATGCGCAATCGCGTGCCGGTCAGCAACCGCGAGGCCCGGACGCCCGGCGAAGTCGCCCGCGCGGCGGCTCGGCGGGGCTACCCCGACGAGGCTGTCCGGCAGCTCACCGACGCCTTCCGCGAGGTCAGGTACGGCGGCCTCCCCCGCGAGGACCGAACCGACTCGGCGCGCTCGGCGCTCTCTCGACTCAGGGACTACTGGCGAGACGAGCGGGGAGGCGAGAAATGATACGACCGCTCTTCCGACTCCTCGGACGCGCCAGCGCCAAGATTCTCCAGCCGCGGACGCTCGCGGTTATCGGCGGGTCGTCGCTGGCGCTCGCGGTCGGCGTGGCCGTCCTGCCGCGGCTGTTCCCGGCCGCGGTCTTCCGGCCGATTTCGGGGGTCGTCGCCTCTCCCCTCGCAATCGTCCTCTTCAGCGTCGCCGCGGGCCTGCTGGGCGCGCAGGCGCTCCGCCAGACCGCGAGCGACGCGGCGGACTTCGAGGACGAAAAAAGGAACCGAGACGCGAGCCCGGACCGCTGGACGCCCGAACGAGCGCCCGAGAAGGCCTACTACGACGAGTACCGGACCACCGGCAGTCAAATCGACTCGGTGTTCGAGTTGAATCCCGGCGAGTCGAGCGACCTCCGGGCGCGCGAGCGGACGGCCCGAAAGCGAATCCGAGAAATCGCCGTCTCGGTCGTCGCGGCCGACGAAAACGTTAGCGAGGAGGCCGCGGCCGAGCGAATCGCCGACGGGTCGTGGACCGACGACCCGCGGGCGGCGGCGCTGGTCGGCGGGCACCACCTCGCGCCGCTCCGGACCCGCATCCGCGACTGGGCCAGCGGCGAGCGATTCGAGCGGTGGGCGACCCGCGCGCTCGCCGAAATCGAAGCGCGAGAGCGCGGCGAGACAAATACAGAGAATTCCGAGAGCAATAATTTGGAAGGTAAGAAAAATAAGGAGGTGGCTCGATGATGGACACCAGATTCGTCGTCACCGCGCTTACGGTGGGCGTTCTCGGGGTCGTCTACTTCGCGGCCTTCCGCGTCACGAGCGCCAAGCGAGGCTACCGGAGTCGAGACAGCGACGGCGAGCGCGGTACTGTCGAAAAAGTCCTCGACGCCAGCCAGAGCGACGACTCCGGCCAGAGCGACGACTCCGGCCAGAGCGACGACTCGGCGACCGATTCCGCCGCGGCGGAATCAGTCGTCGGACCGCCGGTCCACCGGAACGGCCCCCGATGGAACCCCGGCACGACGGTCGCCCTGCTGGCTGGTGCGGGCGGCATCCTGACGAAGAACACGACGATGTTCCTCGCCGGAGTCGTCGGGTTCGCCTACGCGGCCTACCAGTACGGCACCCGACCGCCCGCGTTCTCGGTGTCGGTCGAGCGCGACATCGACGAGCGCTCGCCCCTGCCGAGCAGGGACGTGGAAGTCACGCTGACCGTCCGAAACGACGGCGAGGAGCCAATCGCGGACCTGCGAATCGTGGACGGCGTGCCCGAGAAACTCGGCGTCGTGTCGGGGTCGCCGCGCCACTGCACCAGTCTCCGGGCCGGTGAGGAGGCCACCTTCTCCTACGCGGTCCGGGCGCACCGCGGTACCCACGAGTTCGGCCCGACCAGTCTGGTCGCCCGGAACGTCAGCGGGAGCGCAGAGCGCCGGTTCGAGCGCGAGGACGAGGGCCGGATTACCTGCCAGACCAGAGCCGACGACGTGCCCCTCCCGGCCGATACCTCCTCGCACCCCGGCCACATCACGACCGACTCGGGCGGCGAGGGCGTGGAGTTCTACGCGACCCGCGAGTACCACTCCTCCGACTCGATGAGCCGAATCGACTGGAAGCGATACGCCAAGACCAACGAGCTGACCACCGTCGAGTTCCGCGAGACCCGGGCCGCGACCGTGATGGTGGTCGTGGACGCCCGGACGCCCTGCCGGGTCGCGCGCCGGGAGGGCGAACCCGACGCGGTGGAGTTGAGCGAGTACGCCGCCGAGCGACTGGTCGAGGCGTTCGTCCGGCGCAACGACAGGGTCGGCCTCGCCGTCTTCGGCCCGGCCGAGCGCTACCTCGACCCCGCGGGCGGCGACGAGCAGGTCGCTCGCATCCGGGCCGAACTCGAAGCCAGTTCGGCAGGGAACGAATCGGTGACGGGTATCTTCGGCGACGAGCGCCGGAACCGAGCCGACGAGTCCAGATTCGAGACACTCCGCAAGCGGATGCCCGACGCCGCGCAGGTGGTCTTCCTCTCGCCGATGGCCGACGACTACGCCGCGGAGGTCGCCGAGCGGTTCCGGGCCTACGGCCACGCCGTGACGGTCGTGAGTCCCGACGTGACCGGGACCGGCACGCCCGGCGGCGGGGTCGAGCGAATCGAGCGCGGTCGCCGACTCGCCGAGGTCCGCGGCGGGAAGATCCGCGTCGCGGACTGGTCGCCCGACGACCCGATACGCGTCGCCGTCTCGAAGGCGACCGCGAGGTGGTCCGGATGAGCGGACGAGCGATTTCGGCGTCCCCGGAACGAGGAGCGACGAGTTTCGGCGGGACCGTCGCGGTCCTCGTGACCGCGGCGGTGGGCCTCGCGCTCGGCGTCGCCAGCGGGAGCCTCTGGCCCACGCTCGGCGGACTGGCGGGCGCGGTAATCGCGGCGCTGGGCATCCGAGCGATTCAGTTCGAGACCAACGCCCGGCGCGCGGTCGGAAGCGTCGCCCTCGTCTCCGGCGCGGCGGCGTTCGCTGGCGTGGCGCTGGCAGGCGACCCCGTCGCGCTGCTCGTCGGGACCGCGGTGGTTGCCGCCGCGGTCAACGCCGTCGTCTCCTTCGACGCGACCGTCGAGCGCCCGGCGGTCTCGTCGGTCTGGCGGTCGGCGACCGTCCTCACGCTCGGGGCAGTCCTCGCGGTCGGCCTCCACCTCGGGATGGTCGGCGCGTTCGGGCAACTGCTCGGCGTCGGCGTCTCGGGGTTCTCCTCGACCAGCGCGCTCGCCCTGCTGGTGGTCCTACAGGTCCAACTCTTCGTCTTCGCCGAACTGCTGCACCTCGTGGTGCCGATACTCGACCGGTGGCTCCCCGACGAGCGGGACGTGCGGGCCGCGACCGTCGAGCGGTTCGACTTCCGGGCCGAGGACGCCCCGCGGGCCTACTGGGTCGCGTTCGTCCTGCAGACCGGCCTCGCGCTGAGTTCGTGGGGGCCGCGGTGGTTCGCGGCCTTCCTCGACCTGCTGTCGGTCCTCGGGCGAGCGATAGAACTGGTGCTGACGACGGGCGTTCTGCACCTCCCGCTCTCGGTCGCAATCCTCGGTCTGTTCGGCGTCCTGCTGGCGCGGGGCGTGCAGGCGCTGTTCGTCAGTTGGGCCGGGAGCGACCCGCCGCGGGCGATGGCCCACGCCGCGGGCGGGTTCGTGACGCTCGGGGTGGCCGTCTTGCTGGCGCTCTCGCCCGCCGGGGACGCGCTCCTCGCCGCCGCGGGGCCGGGGTGGACCGCGACGATACACGACGTCGGCCTGACGGCGGCGCTCGCTGGCGCGGTCGCAACCGCGCTGTTCGCCGTCGCGGCCGCCCGGCGAGGTCTCGCCGTCTTGGTCGCGCCGTGGGTCGCCACGGAGTCGGCCACCGGGTTCGCGGTCGCTGGCGGCGCGCTCTTCGCGGCCGCGCTGGTCGTCGCCGAGGGCGGCGGGTCCGCGCTTGCCGCGCTGGCAGGGGTCGCCGGGGCGCTCGTGGTCCACGACCTCGGGAGCAACGCCGTGGACCTCGGCGTGCAGGTCGGCCGCGAGGCCGAGACGCGGACCGGCGAGGCCGCCCATGCGGTCGGAAGCCTGCTGGTCGGGGCCGGAGCCGTCGCGCTGGCCGGTGCGACCGCCTTCGTCATGGGCGCGGTCGAGTTCTCGGTCGCGGCGTGGCGGGCCAGACTCGCCGTCGCGCTCCTGCTGGTCGCGGTGCTGTGCTTCGTGGTGCTGTTCGAGCGCGAGGAGTAGCGGAATAATTTTGTCTGTTTGAGACTTAGACCTGTTTTGAAAATGGTTGTGTAGTTGGTTAGCGTCGGCGAAATTACTCCCGGTCGGTTCCTAGCACCATCACTTTCACTCGCGCCACCGAGTCGAAGTCCCGCAGTCGGTAGACCAGATTCCGGACCTCCTCGGCCGGACCCTCGCAGAAGGCGGTCTCCATGCACCACTCGCCCTTGTGGACGTGGTTGGTCGAGGTAATCACGTCGCCGAACTCGTGTTGAATCGCGTGGAGGTCGTGGATGACGGGGTCGTGTTCGTAGTCGTAGGCCAGCACGGCCGTCACGGTGCCCTCGGCCGCTTCGAGTTCGGCGTGCGATTCGACGTACTCGCGCATGGCCTCTCGAATGGCCCGCGAGCGAGAGTCGAGGCCCTCGGCCTGCCACGTCTCGTCGAACGCCGCGAGGACCTCCTCGGGAACGTTGAGGCTGGTTCGCATGAGTCCGGATTGGTCGTGGCGGGGGTTCTAATCTTCGGACTGCCTTGGACTGGAACAGATTCTGCGGTGACCAGCGGTCTCGCCGCCTCTCGACGCGCCCGGCGTCACGACTCGGCCCGCCGCACGAGGAGCGCCAGCGCGGCCAGCGCCGCCAGAACCCCGGCCGCGAAGTCGAAGCCCGGGACCTCGCCGGAGTCGGTCGCGCTGGTCGTGTCGCCGCGCTCGGTCGTGGTCGCTTCCGACTCCTCGGTCGTAGATGTCGGGTCGCTGGTCGTCGCCTCCGCCTGCTCCTCGCCGACCGTGACCTCGGTCGTCTCGGGTTCGAGTCCCGCCTCGGTGGTCTGGCGGGTCGTCGTGGTCGAGTTCGCGGTCGTCACCGCTGTCGTCGTGGTCGTCTCGGGCGCGGAATCAGACTGTGACTGACCGCCGGGGTTTCCTGCGTCGTCGTCGTTTTCGTCGTCGTCCTGACCATCGCCTGCGCCCGGGTCGTCGCCGGAGTCCTCAGTGGTGGTCGCGGTTTTTTCTGTGGTGGTCGAGGAGTCTTCGGTCGTGGTCGGGGTCTCCTCGGTGGTGGTCGAGGAGTCTTCGGTCGTAGTTTGGGTTTTTTCCGTGGTGGTCGCTGTGGTCGTCGCGGTCGTCTTCGTCGTGGTTTCGGTAGTCGTCTTCGTCGTCGTTTCGGCGGTGGTCGTCTCGGTAGTCGTCGCGGTGGTTTTCTCGGTAGTCGTCGCGGTAGTGCCTTCGGTGGTCGTCGTAGTCTGGGTAGTCTGCTTCGTCGTCTGGGTCGTCTCTGTGGTCGTGGTAGTTTCGGTGGTGGTCGTTTCAGTAGTCGTCGTTTGGGTCGTCTCTGCGGTCGTGGTTTCGGTGGTCGTCTCGGTCGGCGTATTCCCGACGCTGGTGGTCGTGGGCGAGTTCCCGGCGGTCGTGGTCGTCGAGCCGCCATCTGCCGTGGTCGAGGTCTCCGGGCTGTTCCCGACTGTGGTCTGGGTGTCGGTCGCAACGTCGGCCCCGAGAGCGACCTCGCCGGTCTCGCTGTCGCTGTAGGAGGCGTAGCTGAACCCGGTAAGCAGCCCGCCGAGGAGAACCGCGACCGCGGCGAGCGCGACGACCTTCGTCAGCGCCGCGTCGTCGGTCATGGTTTGGGCTCCTCGCTCGCGTCTCGTTTCCCTCGGGCCGCGCCGACCAGCGAGCGAACCTCGGTCAGCACGAGGAGCGCCAGCGGTGCGACCACCAGCGCGGCGAAGCCGAGTTGCGACCGGGCGAACACGACGACGTGGCCCGCCAGCGGGAGGCTGAAGACGACTTTCCCGGCCACGGCCTCGCTGGGCACGAGTCGCCTGTCCGGGGCGTCGTTGGCGTCACCTTTCGTCCGGAAGTAGGTGCCGCCGTCGCGCTCTACCACCTCCACGACGCGGTGGGTCACGTACTCGGCGTCACCTCCGCTCGCGGTCGGGGCGCGGGAACTCCGGAAGGTGATGACGTCGCCGGTCGAAATCGAGTCGGTCGGCGTCTCGGCCACGAGAATCACGTCGCCCGCACGCAACTCTGGACTCATGCTCGAGGAGAGGACGACGTAGCTCTGGTCGGCACCGGCCAGCGAGGGCACGGCGAAGACGACGAACGGGACGACTGCCGCGAGGACGACCAGCGTGGCGAGTACGCGCAGGGTCGTGGGTCGGTCGGGAATCTCTGGTGTCATGTTGGGAGCCGGATGTGAGGACCCACCGGCGGAGTCGAACCGCCGCGGTCCGCGTGGGTCGAGTGGAAAGGGGTTACAAGCGCCGCGGGGTCGGTGTCTCGGGCCGCGAGGTCAGTCTCGCGGGCCGCAGGGGTCGGTCCGTGGAATCAAGCCGTGAAGCTCATTCGAGGACCACGTCCAGCGCAACGTCCTCGTCGCCGCCGGGGAAGTCGTCCTGAATCGTGACCTCGGCCATGCCTTCGATGGTGAATCCGTCTGCGAGGTCGCTGGCGCTCGTGTTCGCCACGAGGTAGTTCAGGGCGCGACCGCCCGTGTCACCGTTGCTGGCGTCGTCGTTGCTCGCGGTCAGGTCGATGTTGGAGACGATCTTCTTCGGGCCCTTCAGGTGGAGCGTGGCGTCGTGGACCTGCACGGTGGCCTCGTCGGCCTTGCCCTGGATTCCGATGCGACCGTTGAGGTTGTTGTCGAAGGAGGTCGAGACCGAGGTCCCGTCGAGCGTGAAGGTGGCCTCGTCGGTGTCGAAGCCCGAGTACTCGAACTTGAACGGGACCTCCTCGCCCGAGGTCCAGTCGTACTGGCCCTGGTCGTCCACGTTGTCGTCGTTGCCGACCGCGACCTCCCACGTCTGGGTGCTGCCGCCGCCGTCGCCGTACCGGGCGCGGGCGTATCCGGACTTGGTCTCGTTCTCGTTGAAGTTCTCCGAGACTTTGACGAAGCCGGTGCCCCTGTCCACGATGTCGCACTTCTGGTAGAGGCGCAGGTCGAGGTCGAAGGTGAGACTGTCCTTCATCGCCTCGTTGTTGTCCTCACGGTGCGGGAAGTAGAAGCCGACCTCCAGCTTCAGCTTGTTCCCGCCGTTCTTCTGGAGGAGGACGCCGTCGTCACCGAGGATGGTGACCATCCCGCGGCGCGCGTGGCGGAAGGGGATGCGGGGAATGTGCGCGAGGACCTCGCCCGTCTCGACATCCTTGACCTTCCCTCCGATCTTTATCTGGTCGTCGAGTTCGCCGCCGTTGGAGTGGTCCGTGTCGGTCTCGGCGTCGGGGGTCTTGCCCTCTCGGCTCTTCACGTTCGAGATGCGCATGCCCAGACACGCGCCGTCGGTCTGGCCGACGTTCTTGAGGTATTCTGTGTCCTTCACGGTGTCGCCGGGCGAAATCTCGCCGAGTTTGACCCGGATCGGTCCGTTCCGCCAAGGACCGCTCCGCTCGTCGCCGATTCGAAGGTCGAGCGACCCCGCGTGCGTGCTGAGTTGTTTGACTTCGTCGTCGGTGTAGCCTGCCCACGTACTCGCACCGATGCCGCCAGCCGCGATGCCGATGGTGCCGATACTTCCCAATACTTTGCGCCGCGAAAGTCCGAAGTTGTCGTCGTCCGTCATGGTTCGTGCTCCTTTGCAACGCCGTCCGGGGCCACACTCCGTCTAAGCTCACCGTGTCGTTCCCGATAGGGTCGAAGTAACCCTCGGAGGGTCTCGCTTAACGCCCGTCCCGGCGTCGCTATTTCTTCATACGGACAGATTCCGTATTTGTTATGAGCGAGCTGACGGATTTCAGCGTCTGTATGGGGAGTTTTCAGGCTATCCGTCTCGCAGGTTCAGAATCGAAAATCGGTGACAAAGAGACCGAGCGTCGAGTTAGGAGTCGCTTACGCCGGGTTCAGGCCCTCCTTTCCGGTTCGCTCGCCGGGGTTCGTTCACCCGATTTCGGGGTTCGGTTATCTCCCGAAGTAGTTTCTATTTTGACTATTGGCTCAAAACTCACGCGTGTTCGCTCGGTTTTTCCAAACCCTCCTTCCTGCATTATTATTAATTAACTACATATGGCTCTCCGTTGTCGCTCTATTTGCATGTCCGAGAAATCCAACATGTCTCGACGGTCGTTCCTCAAGGCGACCGGCGGGACCGCATCGGCCGTCGCGCTCACAGGTACTGCCGCAGGTCAGGAGACCACCACGACTCAGCAGGATGGGGGTGGTGCCGATGGCACGCTCAACCTCATCAACACCGGGACGATGAGTACGCTCGACCCGGTCAAGGCGACCGACACCGCCTCGGGGCGAGTCATTCAGCAGGTGTTCGACGCGCTGATGAACTATCCGGACGGGGCGATAGACGTCGAGACACAGCTCGCGCAGGGGTTCGAACAGTCCGACGACTTCACGACCTACACGTTCAACCTCAAGCAGGGTGCGCAGTTCCACGGGGACTACGGCGAGGTCACCGCGCAGGACTTCATCTACTCGTGGGAGCGGTTGGCCGCCTCCGAGGAGTCCCGGCGGGCGTACTTCATCCTCGACTCCATCGGCGTCCAGCACGAGACCGACGACGAGGGCAACTACCAGCCGGGAACGCTCGCCCTCGAAGCGGTAGACGACTACACGCTCCGGGTGACGCTCGAAGAGCCTTTCCACGCCACGCTTCCGATGCTGGCGTACACCGCGTTCGCGGCGCTCCCAGAGGGTATCCTCGGCGACATCGAGGGCTACGACGGCGAGATGGAGTATCAGGAGTTCGCCACGTCGAACCCCATCGGGGCCGGACCGTTCCAGTTCGAGACGTGGCAACCCAACGACGAGGCGGAGGTGTCGCGGTTCGCGGACTACCACGGTCAGGCCGCGCAAATCGAGGCGGTCAACTGGCGCATCATCGAGGACGACAACGCCGTCTACACCTACGCGATGAATCAGAACGCCGACTACTTCCCGATTCCGACGCCGTTCTACGACCCGAACAAGGTCAACGTCGAGGAGACCGACGACCAAGGGCGCGAAATCGGGACGTACGGACCGGTTCGGAACGGCGAGACGGTGAACTACCTCGCGGTGGCGACCATCAACGCCTTCTACATCGGATTCAACACGGCGCGGGTCGAGAAACCCGTGCGACAGGCCGCCGCGTACGCGATGAACCAGCAACAGGTCATCGAGCAAATCTTCAAGGGGCGCGGACAGGCGGCCTACCACTTCACGCCGCCGAACATCTACCCCGGTGGCCCCGACGCCTACACCCAGCACGCCGAGCAGAACTACCCCTACGGGTACAACCAGACCCAACTCGACCAGGCCCGACAGGTGATGGAAGAGGCCGGGTACGGGCCGGACAACCAGTACGAGTTCACCTTCACCATCTACTCGGGGTCCGACACGTGGAGTCAGACGGCCCAACTCCTGCGCGACCAGTTGGCGAGCGCCCACATCAACATGACAATCGAGTCCGCGCCGTTCTCGACCCTGCTCCAGCGCGGCCGCGAGGGTAACTTGCAGGCGTACTCGCTGGGGTGGATCATGGACTGGCCCGCGCCGGACAACTTCCTCCAGTTGCTCAACCCGCCACAGACCGACACCTCGCAGGACGCGCCCATCTCCTACGTCAACTGGTCGGGCACCGAGGCGGCCCAGCAGGCGACCAGCGCCTACGAGCAGATTCGGGACAACCCCGCGCCGACCGACGAGGCCGAGGCGGCCCGCAACGAGTCGTACGTCACGATAGAGGAGGCCAACTGGGAGGACGTGGTGTTCCTCCCCGTCTACCACGAGACCGACGAGCGGTTCTGGTACGACAACGTCGAAATCGACGCCTTCGGCGCGGCAGGACCCAGTCGCCAGATGTACGACACGACCAGTCTGAAGTAACCGCTTCGGTCGAATCCATTCTTTTGGACCGAGACAGGACGAGCGACGAGTCCGCCAAAGGGGAGGGGAGTCTCCCCAGGTAACGACAATGAGTTATGGCCGGTGTCAGAGGCACACAGCGGCTGGTCCACGGAACCAGCACCATACGCTTCTCAGCCACCCGTCTTTATCTCACCTACTGACTAACCCTCTCACAAAATTAATAAAAATATAAAAAACTTTCTTCTATTTATGAGACAAAAAGTGTGTGGTTTCTTATGAAGACGGTGACTACGTCGGGATATGCGCTCTGGTCCCGCTGACCTCCAAAAGTGCCTCCGCAATCGGAGTCACTTTCTGCGACGCCTCCGCAGTCCGTGCGAGAAGTGCGAGTTGGTCCGCGAACTCGAGGAGTCCCGCTCGACCATCGACCGCGCGCTCCGCGAACTCGAACGCGCCGGGTTCGTCGCGCGCGACGACGACGGCTTTCGGACGACGCTCGCGGGCGAACTCGCGCTGGCCGAACACGAGCGCCACGTCGCCCGCCTCGACGGAATCACGTCGGTCGCCGACCGCCTCGGGGCGCTCCCCGCCGACGCGCCCCTCGACGCCGCGCTGTTCGAGGGTGCCGACGTCTCGCTTCCGACTCGGCGCTCGCCCCACGAACCGGTCGAATCGCTCGAAGCCCTCGTCGCGGACGCCGACCACGCCCGGGTGTTCGGAACCACCGTCATCCCCTCCTACGTGGACCTGTACCACGAGCGCATCGTAGAGGGTGGGATGACCGCCGAACTCGTCCTCTCGGAGCGAGTCATCGAGTGGTTGCTCTCCCGGCGCGAGGAGGCGATGGTGGCCACCGCTTCGACCGAGGGCGTCACCGTCGCCGAGACGGACGCCACCCACTCGTTCAGTCTCACCGTCGTCGAGTCAAAGAGCGGCGGCGGGGCGTCCGACCGCTCGGTCGGCGTGATGATTTACGACGAGGGGACGCTCCACGGGTTCGTCCAAAACGACACCCGCGAGGCCGTCGCGTGGGGCGACGCGCTGTTCGACCGACTCGCGGGCGAGGCGCAGGTGTTGGAAGTCGCATGAACCGACGTACCTACCTCGCCTCGCTCGTCACGGGGTCCGGCGCGCTCGGCGGCGGTATCGCCCTCGCCGACCTCCGACCGGGGAGGTACCGGTTCCTACTGGTCGGGACCTCGCCCTATCTGGCGACCGAGTTTCAGGTTCTCGACGGCGAGTAGGGACGAGTGCCCCGAAAGTACGAGGAGGGCCGCGCACCCGACTACGGGTTTCGCTCGGTGTTACAAGTGACATCCTTGGCGGACTGAAAGGGCGACCGCGAACCGCGCGAGGGCTTTCGAGGACGTTGCTGTCCCGTTTACCTGAATTGAGGCGCTAAGGCCCCTTCCTCAACGAACGAGCGAAGCGAGTGAGTAGGGTGGGGATACAGCGCCGCACGGTTCTCAAACACGTTCGACGCTCGGCGCACAGACCCACCATTTCTATCGGCATCTTTATGGAGTATCGTGTGTATCATACTTATGTGGCAACGCGCAAGAACATCACCGTCCGCGACGACCAAGAGGAGTGGATTCAGGAGAATCACCTGAACCTCTCCCGATTCGTTCAAGACAAGTTGGACGAACTCATCGAAGAGCGCTCGTAGATGAACTACAACTACAGGTATCGACTCCGACCGTCCGACGCTCTCGAACAGCAGTTAGCGTGGACTGTCGATACCTGTAGACAGGTCTACAACCACTTCCTCCACCGACTCAACCGCACCGACGACACCTCGGCCTACAGCGAACAGAAACGCCTGCCGAGCCTCAAGAAGTGGTGGAGTGACCTGAAACAAGTTCACTCGAAGGTGCTACAGAAAGTCGTTCAAAGACTATACGACAACCTCTCGACGCTTCGCGGTCGTAAAGAGAACGGCCACCGCGTCGGCCAACTCAAGTGGAAAGCACCGGGCGAGTATCGCAGTTTCACCTACAGCCAATCCGGCTTCAAGCTCAAGAACACGAGCGGTCGGACAAAACTGTGGCTCTCGAAACTCGGAGAAATCCCGCTCACCTTCCACCGCGAGTTGCCCGACGACGCCGAAATCAAGACTGTCACGGTCAAACGCGAACCGACCGGCAAGTGGTACGCCATCCTCGGCGTCGAAACCCCCGACGACCCGCCCGCGAAACCGGAGAATCCCGAGCGGTGCGTCGGTATCGACGTAGGGATTCTCAAATACGCCCACGACACCGACGGCATGGCGGTCGAATCACTCGACCTTTCAGACGAACGCGAACGCTTGGAACGCGCCCAACGCGACCTTTCGCGGAAACAGCACGGGTCCGCGAATTGGGAGGAACAGCGCCGTGTCGTGGCCGAACGCCACGCCGAGTTGAAGAACAAGCGTCGGGACTTCCTTCACAAGTTGTCAAACTACTACGCCCGCGAGTACGACCTCGTGGCGGTCGAGGACTTGGACGCGAAGGGCTTGGTCGAGCTACCGGGCAACTCGCGGAACCGGGCAGGCGCGGCGTGGGGCACGTTCCTACGGATGCTCGAATACAAGTGCGAGCGTGAGGGGACGCACTTCGTGGCTGTGAATCCGCGCGGGACGACGAAAGAGTGCGCGTCCTGTGGTGTTTCGACGGATAAGCCGTTGTGGGTGCGCGAACACTCCTGCCCGGCGTGTGGGTTCGAGGCGGATAGAGACGCGAACGCGGCGTGGAACATCCTTTCTCGCGGCGTCAAGAAGCAGTTAGGAGCGGGACGCTCCGAATCAACGCCTGTGGAGACTGCGCTCCCTGTGTCCTCGGTTGTGGATGCAAAGCGCGTCGTTGAAGCAGGAAGCCCCACCCTCAAGCGCGAGCCGTCAGGCGAGCGGTAGGGTGGGGTAGTTCACTTCTGCTATACTGGGCGTGAGACTTCAAAATCTCGACTCGAAAATAAATTAGTAAACCGACAGACCAATTCCGCGGTCGGGGAACCGCGGAAATCGGGTACTTTCGCTCTGCTTCGACCGACTACAGCGGCGTCCACTCGGTCACGAGTTCGCGCCGGGGAACGTGCCAGCGCTGTTGGGCGTCGTGGTCGTGTTCGACGGGGTCCACCGCGCGAAGTTCGATGACGGCGTCCACGTTCGAGACGAGCGACTGGACGCGCTCGCTGTCGTACTCCTCGGTGAGGACGTAGTGGGCCATCCCGTTGTGCTTGCGGACGTGCCCGCCGACCATGCTGAGACACCGCCGGACGGCGTCCTCGCCGTAGTGGTCCACGAGCGGGTCGAGCGAATCGACGCCGACGCGCAGGTCGGCCGGTCGGAGGTCGTTCGCCTCGGCCACCACGTCGTCGATGGTATTCACGAGTTCGGACTGGAGGCCCTGTAGCTCGGGGTCGGCGACGTGGGTCTCCTGAATCCCGGCGAGTTCGGCGGGCGCGTCGGCGTT
Source organism: Halorussus ruber (assembly GCF_004765785.1). Classification (GTDB taxonomy): domain Archaea; phylum Halobacteriota; class Halobacteria; order Halobacteriales; family Haladaptataceae; genus Halorussus; species Halorussus ruber. The sequence goes on from NZ_SBIT01000006.1 coordinate 258,867, forward strand.
CGCGGCGGACGCGACCGACCGCGGCGCGCCCGCGTGGTTCAGGATGCGCGCCGTCTCGCCCAGCGGCCGAGGCGTCTCCTCGGGATTGGGAAGGCGCTCGGCGATGCTCTCGGGCGTGGCGTCGGTGACGGCGACGACCCGGTGGCGAATCGACTCGGCGTCGCCGAGCAGGTTCTCGCTCGCGCGCGTGAACAACTCGCGTGGCGCGTCGCCGACGACCAGCAGGTTACAGCCGGTCGCCTTCAGCTCGTTCAGCAGGCTGAGGAACGCGGTGAAGTCGTCTGGCGGTACGTCGTCGTCTGGTCCCCGAACGACGGACTGGTCTGTCGTCATAGCGAGGTCGTGTATGGACTTCCTTCTTTTCGCTTATAAATTTTCCCTATCATGGTATTACTTTCATATAATACTAACACGAATGATGGGCCGTCACTCGGGTTTCGTCGCTATTCTCGGCTGTGAGGGGTTTGGAGAACCGAAAGTTCACGATGAGAAATGTCTTTTCATTGCTTAAATATATGAAAAGTATTATCTAAAACCTAGAATTAATAGTGTAGAACATGTATTTCGTTTCTAAACGTGACGGGTTGAGGCGGCCGTCGTCGCTCGGCGTCTCCTCGGACGCTCCCCCGATATTATTCCCGACAAGAATAAGTTTCTACGGATTATTAATAAAATTGGCAGTCTTCTCGATTCTTAGGGTTTCTATCTCCTTTTTGCTCTAGGCAATATTTAGAAAAATAGATAATAACTGATGTGTTATGGTTTGATGTGATGGCACACAGCGAAAACGTCACGGAATGGCTCGCGGAACACCCGAAGATGATGGGCGCGCTTTGGATGTTACTCTTCGTTCTATCCCAGACAGGAGTTGCATTTGCGGGTGGGTCAAGCGCGAAGGCTGGACCTTAAACAGTAAAGAACTCGTCTGTCCACAAAAGTTTTCCATCAACAACTAACGGTTCAGAGTTCGAGTTAAACGCCTCCCGAAATTCATACGTTTTTGTTCGGCATTTAATCCCACCCCCTCCTGCAATATGTCGGGTATCAATTTTATCAAGATGCATTCGTAACGAAGAGCCGATATTATAGCCTCGAATTGGATAGGAGTGCGCTTCGACGAGAAGTTCTTCCGTATCCAAGTCTTCGTCGCCCGAATTTCGTTGTATGTGGTACATAGACGGTAGTCCATTCTCACACTGTGCAAGCGTCACACCGGGGTCACCGACTACAACGTACTCCCGGCCGAGCGACGTGTATTCTCGTACAATCGTCATCGCGTGACCGATTGTGAACCCGTGGAAGAACAACCGGGCTAGCGTCTCGCCGACTTCGACCGCGCCAGCGTTCCAGAGGTCGGCTAGACTCACGACCGCGGCCCTCGCCCCTGACTTTACCAGTTCGATACCCTGGTCGTGGGAGCGACAGCCGTTGAGGAGGACTGTCTCCGCGCCGGTCTTCTCTATCTCCTCGGCGTCCACGATGCCGTCCGCGCATTGGAACCCGTGGCCGTCGATGTGGCCGATGAAGTGGAACATGTCGCTGTCCGCCGCGAGGAGGTCCCGTAGTTCGTCGGTCGAGACGTCGAACTCGCAGGTGACGTTGGCCCGCAGGTCCTCGCGGTCGGCGTAGATTTCGGCCGCGGCGTCCCACTCCTCGCGCATCTCCTCGTCGTTGCAGACCACGGTAATCTCGACCGCGCCGTTCTCGGACGCCGTGACGTCGTGTTCGAAGGCCTCCTTGAGGAGTTTGGTCCCCTCGATCGGCGTGCGGTCGCCGATCCACGCTCGTTCGAGCGCGTCCGACTCCGGCAACGGCATGTAGCCGCCTTCGCCGGGGACGCCGCGCGCCGACTCGGCCTCCTCTCGGTCCGCACTCTCGGCCGGGTCCCCGTCGTCTTCCCAGTCCGCGTCTGCTTCGTCGCGCTGGTCGTCGGGGCGTTCGATGCCGTCGCTCCGTCGAATCGAGCGGGTCGTCCTCGCCGACCGGAGGAAGTCGTCGTCGCCGCCGTACTCGCTTCCGCGTTCGCCGCCGGACTTGCTCCCGCGCTCGCCGCCGTACTCGTTCCTGCCCCCGCCACCGGCCCGCGCCGTCGAGGTCGGCGACCGGACGAACTCCGCAAGCGCCTCGCTGGTCTGGCGCTGGGCCTCGGTCGGCGACCACGCCTCGTCGCTCGCGGTCTTGACCTTGACCAGCGAGAGGTCGTTGACGACGTAGGGCATGAGTTCGGCCGCGTCGGGGCCGGGTTCGGCCTCGACGTGGGTGACTCGGTGCCACGGCGACTCGATGGCCGCGACGGCCTCGTCGTCCACCGCGAGGTAGTCCGCGAGTCGGTCGGCGATGGACGACTCGTACAGGTCCTCGAAGTCGAGGTCCGTGCGGGCCTCCAGCACGTCGCGCTCGTGGAGTTCGTCGGGGTAGAGTCCCTCGGTTCTGGTCACGCAGTCCAGCAGGAACACGCGCTTGAGGATGTCCTCGACCGACTCGCCGACCTCGCCCACGTCGCTCCCGAGGTACTCCGAGACGCCCGACTCGGCGGTCAGGTTGGCCGTCCCGCTCGGGACAATCTCGGCACCCAGATAGTAGGCCAGCGGCGCGACGGCGTAGACGTAGCCGTACTCCGGCGGGACCGCGATTCGGATGCCCGTCTCCGGCGCGTCGAGACCGTCGGGAATGTCCAACTCGTCGCCGCGCTCGATTCGAGGCGGGTGGCCTCGGAGCGTGGGCCACGACCGCTCGGGCGAGGTGGTCTTGAGCGCCGAGGAGAACGCCGACACCGCTTTCATCAGCGCCGCGGGGTCGTCGGGCACCGTAATCGTCGCCGCCGGAGAACTGTGATACGACCGCGCGCCGACCTCGACTGCGGTTTCCCCGCCGAACTCGATTCTGACGGTCTCCTCGGTCGCGTCGATGGAGAGCGCGCCCGAGACTTGGAGATAGACCTTGATGGGCGAGTGGAGTTCCAGCAGGTACTCGCCCTCGGGGAACTCCCGCGAGGTCGGCGGGTCGATGGACGTTCGGTGGTCTCCCTCGGGCGACCGCACGTCCATCGGAATCATGTGGGGGAGCGTCACTTCGCCCGTCCGAATCCGACAGGCCGTGGCGACCGGGAAAGCGAACCGCTCCGGGTCCACCTCGGTCGGCTCGACCGGCGAGTCCGTCAGCAGCGAGAAGTGCCGCGTCTCGATGGGGTCGACGATGTCGAGACCGGCCTCCTCGGACAGCGGACGGAACTTCGGATGTGTGGACATAATTTGACAGCCCCCGAACGTGTACTGAAGACACTCAGTCGGAGCGTAAAAATCCTCGGGCACGTTTCACGATTCGGTGTCTCTCTCTGATTGTTTCACTCCGGTTTTCGCTCCCCGCCGGACCGTTTCAGCTCCGCGGACCCCGCCGGAACTCGGTACCTGCACAGGAGTTGCTTGGGCGCGTCGGCGGAATCGACGCTCCGGTCTACCGCGTACGCCGAGTAGACGAGTTCGTCTCGGCCGATTTCCACGGTCGCGTAGCCCCAGTGACTGCTGTCGAACCACTCGACGTGGGGATTCTCGGCCTGCAAGGCGTCCACGAACGTCTCGGTCGCCGTGTTCGGGAGTTCGTCCATCGCCACGAGGTTGTCGCTACTGACTGCCGGAGCCATGAACTCGACGCCCGCCCGCGACTCCCCGGACTGGCCGCCTGACCCTCCTCCCTCGTCGTCCGCGCTCGCGGTCAACTCGTACTCGGTCAGCAGGTAGCCCGCGAGATAGCTGTGCATGTCGCCGGTGAGCGCGACGAGGTTCTCGACGCCCGCCTCGTCGAGGCCCGACAAGATTCGCTGGCGCTCGGTGCGGTAGCCGTCCCACGCGTCGGCGTTGACCGTCATCCCGCCGCCCTGCACGAACCGGAAGGCGGCCGCAAGCACCTCGTTGCCCCAGAGCTTCCACCGGGCGTCGGAGTCGGTCATCCCGTCGAGGAGCCACTCGCGCTGGGTGTCTCCGAGCATGGTCCGACCGGGGTTCTCCGCCGCGAGTTCGGCCGGGACCGACGCCCCCGGTTCGTCGGCTCCCGGCGGTGGCGAGCGATAGAGGCGCTCGTCGGTCACGAACAGGTCCGCGAGGTCGCCGAACGCGAACGACCGGTAGAGCCGGAAGTTCTCGTGGATGGCGTCGGCGGGGAGGCTCCGATTGTCACTACCTGCTGGCTCGTACTTCGCTCGGACGGGGACGTACTCGGTGTAGGCCCGAATCCCCTCGACGTACAACTGGCGCATGAACTCGGGGTCCCCGCCGCGGGGGTGGCTCTCGGTCTCGGGGGCGTCGGTCTCGTAGTTCCACCACCGGTCGCTGACGATCTCGTGGTCGTCCCACGTGTGAATCAGAGTGTGGTTCCGGAGCGCGCGCCGGAGGTTCTCGTCCGAGCGATACGTCCGGTAGAGGTGCCTGAAGTCGTCTAAGCCCCACGCCTTCTCCTCGCCGCTCGGCAGGTCGATGGACCGGTCGCCCATCCCGTCGCCCGCGTACTCGTAGATGAAGTCTCCGAGGTGGAGCAGGAAGTCGGCGTCCTCCTCGGCGACGTGGCCGAACGCGCCGAAGTAGCCGTGGAGGTAGTTGTTGCACGAGGCGACCGCGAGGTCGAGCGAGTCGGGACTCCCGCCGGGTTTCGGCAGGGTGCGACACCGCCCGACCGCGCTGGCGTCGCCGTCGTAAACGAATCGGTAGAAGTACTCGCTGTTCGGGCCGAGTTCGCCGTCTACGTCCACGACGGCGGTGAAGTCGCGCTCCGGGCCGAACGCTCCGGGCGGGACGGTGCCCCGATACGCGGCCCGGTCGAAGTTCTCGTCCTCGGCGACTTCGACGCGGAGAGGAGTCTCGCCGTCGTGGGCGTCCGGGGCGACGCGGGTCCAGAGCAGGACGCCCTTCGGGGTGGGACCGCCGCTTGCGACCGACTGGGGGAACACCGACGAGGCGCGCTCGCGCTCGACCGCAAACTCCTCGCTGTCGCCGGACTCGTCGGGCACGAGTCGCTCGGCGGCGGCCTCCTCGGCGGAGAGCGCCGACAGCGCTCCTCCGAGCGTGGCCGCTCCGGCGGCCTCCAGTACGTCGCGGCGAGTGTGGTTTCGTCCGGTCACGAGTAGTCGCTCACGCCACGAACGTGTATAAACAGAGCGCTAATGACGAACAGCGAATTCGGTTGATATATCTTCATTCTTGTCCCGAACATGTATTTAATTGGATTGTATCTATCTAGATTGCTTAACCGAACATATTTATTTCTCTCAACGTCCCGCGCGACTCGCACGTCCCGGGCGACCGTCCGCGTGCATCTGGAACCGGTCTAGTCTCCGAGTTCGCCCGGATTGAATCTGGTGTCCGAACGACGGTTCGGCAGTCGAGCGCCCATCTCTGTTATCTGACGAATAACCGGTTTATTTATCACCTCTACTCGTCATTGCCGAGACATGGAACGCGCACTTGCAGTCGTGGACGCCGAGGAGTCCACCAAGGCCCTCGTCCGCGAAGCGGGCGAACTCGCCGCCGCGGTGGACGCCGAACTGGTCCTGCTCCACGTCACGACCAACGACGAGTACGAGGAGATGCGCCAGACGATGGAGTCGATTCCGAACAGTCCGGTCGGCTACTCGGCCCAGAAGGCCCGCAAGGGTGCCGAGGAGTTCGCCGCCGACATCGGCCGCGAGGTCCTCGACGGCATCGACGTGGACTACGAGTCGGTCGGCGCGCTCGGCGACGAGCAGACCGAAATCCTCGACACCGCCGAGGAGTACGACTGCGACCACCTCTTCATCGCGGGCGAGAAGCGCTCGCCCACCGGGAAGGCGCTGTTCGGCGACCTGACGCAGTCGATTATCCTGAACTTCGACGGGCCGGTTACCGTCGTTACTGAGTAAGGAGTTTGCGGGTTTTTCTGGTGTCGTTTTTGGCGGATTGTGCTTCTGTCGGGGCTGAGTAGCGAGAGCAACGCGGATTCGGGGTCGAACTGCACCGCGACAGCAACGCGGACTATTCCCGAAGCCTAGGCGTCTCCGCCCCGCAACCGCACCGCAACCTCCCCGCAACCGCCACAGCCCCGCAACCGCGGGCCTCACACCTCCCCAACCTCCTGCGGTCCTCGGGGTTCGCTTCGCTCACACCCTGCGGTCCTCGTCCCTCGCGCGCGTTGCTCGCGCGCGCCGGAAACCATTTTACTATATGTCGCTACCGGCGCGTGAAGAGTCCAGAGGGCCAACGACTTTGCCGTCAGCGGCCGTCGTCCCGCGTATGAGTCTCTACGAGCGAGTCGCGGACCTCCCGCTGACCGTCGAGGGAGTCGAGTACGACCGCCGCGAGCGCGAGACGGCCAAGTTCACCCGCGCGACCACCGTGGTCTCGCTGTCCGGCGCGGGCGAAGTCGGAAAGGGCGAGGACGTGACCTACGAGGCCGAACTCCACCCGATTCCCGACGCGTTCGACCTCGCTGGCGAGTACACCCTCGACTCGTTCGCGGCCGAAATCGCGGACCTCGACCTCTTCCCCGACGCCGAGGAGGACGACGTAGACGACCACTTCCGCCACTACCGGCGCTGGGCGCTCGAAAGCGCGGCGCTCGACCTCGCGCTCCGGCAGGCCGACACGAATCTCGGCGCGGAACTCGGCCGCGAATACAGTCCTGTCCGGTTCGTCGCCAGTCCCGTCCTCGGGGACCCGCCGAGCGCCGACCCGATTCGAACGTGGCACGAGCGCAACCCGAACTTGGAGTTCAAACTCGACGCCGACGAGGACTGGTCGTCGGACCTGCTGGCGGACCTCGCCGACTCGGGCGTTCGCGTGGTCGATTTCAAGGCCCACTACGAGGACGCCGACGTCGCCGGGAGCGCGGACCCCGACCTCTACCGCGAGGTGGCCGCGGCCTTCCCCGACGCGATCTTGGAGGACCCGGCGTGGACCGACGACACTGCAGACGCGCTCGATTCCGCCCGGAGTCGCGTCTCGTGGGACTACCCGATAACCGGCGTCGAGAGCGTCCGGAACCTCCCTTTCGAACCGGACTGGCTGAACATCAAGCCCTCGCGGTTCGGGTCGGTCGAGGCCCTGCTCGACACCATCGACTACTGCGAGGAGCGCGACGTCTCGATGTACGGCGGCGGCCAGTTCGAACTCGACGTGGGCCGCAGGCACCTCCACCTGCTGGCGTCGCTGTGCTACCCCGACTCGCCGAACGACGTGGCTCCCAGCGAGTACAACGACCCCAATCCGCCCGAGGACCTCCCGACCAGTCCGCTCGCCATCGGCGACGTTCGCGGGTTCAGATAAGCGTGAAGAGCGTGGTACGAACTCGACTCAGAAGCAAACGAGGAGAGTTCCGTCTTCGAGGGGGTCCGGCGTCTGCTTTCGAATCGACCCCTCGATGTTGCCGCGATACTCCGTTGCGGTCCGAACCAGACCGGTCCCGTCAATCGCGTACACGGCCGCTTCGCCAGCGGGTTCCGTCATCACGACCCCATCTCCGCTTACGGCCTCGAAGTGAACAGCGAAGTCGAGTCGGACAGTCGTAATCTCGTCGTGGAAGTCGAGCAACTCGGTTTTCTCTACCATCACCTCGAAATCCACGACGCTATCGCCGCGTCTGGCGACGAATTCGTTCCGCTGATACGCTCTTTCGTGTTCTTCGACGAACGTGCGGACAGTATCGTCGTCGAACGACGACGGCGAGGCGGGATACTCGGTCGAGCCGACGCTCTCGTAGACGGTCGTCTCGCCGCGTTCTTCTATTTCGTGTTCGACACCTTCGGCAACGTCGGGCGTAGGTCGGTAGGCCTCCGCACAGTCGAATCGGTCGGAGATGGGAGGCTCTTCCCCACCCGCTTCGCCACCGATGCAACCGCTGAACGAGAGCGAGACGAGAGAACCGACCCCGGACAAGAGTGTGCGACGGTTCACATTTTCACACTATCCGAGGTGTCGATAAATGCTTTCTCCGAAGTACAACCGGCCATCCCGATTTCGGGCAGGACTTCGGATACGTAAGCCGAGTGCTGTTACGCCGTCGAAATCTCGAAGCGCGCGCCGCCCGACTCGCTCTCGGTCGCCGAAATCGTCCACCCGTGGGCGTCCACGATGCTACTCACGATGGAGAGGCCGAGTCCCGACCCGTCCTCGGTGGTGGTGTGGCCGTGTTCGAAGATTTTGTCGCGCTCGGCCTCCGGAATCCCCGGCCCGTCGTCTTCGACGTAGAACCCGTCCCTGTTGGCTCGGTGGGTCGGCGGCGCGTCGCTGGCGTCCACGTCGTCGCCGAGCGTCCCGACGCGAATCGTCACGTTCTCGCCGGGTTCGACGGTGTCGCCGTCTTCCGGCGAACTGCTCGTGGAACCGTGTTCCACGGCGTTGCGAAACAGGTTCTCGAACAACTCCTGCAGGCGGCCGTCGTCGGCCTCGACCTCGCCCAAATCGTCGCCCACGTCGAGGGTGGCCTGCCCGGTCGAGACGGTAGACCACGCGCGGCGGACCACGTTTCGGAGGTTCACGGGTTCGGTGTCGCTCACGTCTTGGCCCTGCCGGGCGAGTTTGAGCAGGTCGTCGATGAGCGACTCCATCCGGTCGAGCGCCGCGCCGGTCTTCTCGAAGTGGCGGTCCTCGCCGGTCTCGTGGGCGAGTTCGAGGTGGCCCTGCGCGACGTTGAGCGGGTTGCGCAGGTCGTGGCTGACCACGCTGGCGAACTCCTTCAGGCGCTCGTTCTGGCGCTCTACCTTCTGCTTTCGCTTCCGGCGCTCGGTCACGTCGCGGGCCGACCCGAGGTGGGCGTCCTCGCCGTCGTAGGAGATGACCTGCACGCTGAGTTCGACGTAGCGAACCTCTCCGTCTCGGGTCCGGATGCGCAACTCGTAGTGGGGCGTGTCCTCGGTCTCCTTGCTTCTCGCAATTCGCTCGACGCGCTCGCGGTCGTCCTCGTGAACCACGTCCCAGACCGACATCCCGAGGAGTTCCTCCCGACTGTAGCCCGTGAGTTCTGCGACGCGGTCGTTGACGAACAAAAACTCCTCGTCGCCGTGAATGAAGATGGCGTCGTGGCTCCCCTCCACCAATGTCCGGTACTTCTCCTCGCTCTCGCGGAGCGCCGACTGGGAGTCGATGCGGGAGATGACCTCGGTGACGTGGCTCATCAGCAGTTCCGCGAGTTCGAGGTCGTCCTCGTCGAAGGCCTGGGGTTCGCGCGACCCGGCCTGAAAGACGCCGTAGTCGCTCAGGGGCACGCTCAGAATCGAGCGATACTCCATGTTCACCGGTTCGGCCTCGCTCATCGTCCGCACGTCCGGAATGACGAACGACTCGCCCTTCTGGAAGGTCCGGCCCGCCAGTCCCTTGTCGGCTTCGAGGGCGTCGTAGCCGTCGTTGGGCATCTCGGTCGAGGTGGCCTTCGGGACGAGATAGCCGTCCTCCTCGACGTCGATGCCGCAGATGTCGAACTCCAGAATCCCCTCTGCGGCGTCCACGCCGAGGCGGTAGACCTCGTCTTTGGTGTGGCAGGCCTCCATCTCGGAGGCGATTTCGTGTAGCTCTTCTATCTTCCGCTTCTCTTCGCGTAACTGTTCACTCATGCTCGTGTTCGGTCCTGTCTCCGACGCCGTTCGCGCCCACCGCCGACGGGTCGTCGGGACGACCGGAATTCCCGGCGCGGTCCGCTCGGGTTTCGTTCGATTGGTCGTCGATTCCGGTAGAAATATTTTTCCCAACGACCGCGGACGAAACCCGGACGGTCGTCGTGGGGCACACCGGTCGCTCGCCGTCGCCAGCCGCGGGTTTCGCGCGGGCCGTGTTCCGACGCAGCCCCGCGAAGGCTAGCAAATTTGACTGATTCGACCGGTTAATCCAATCCATACTACTGGCTATGGGTCGGGTATCGCGCTCCCGGTTTAAAAAGCGATGGCATTTGGTGTCAACCTTTAATAGTCATGCTCCGTCGGTGAGGGTTCCGGACCTCCCCCGACTCACGCGCCCGTCACGTCGTCGGCCACCGTCCGAATCGTCTCGTACTCGTCGTCGGCGTAGGCGATGACGCGAACGTCTTCGAGCGACTGCGGTTCGAACGCGGCTATCTCCTCGCAGATAATTCGCGCGCCCTCTCGGAGGTCGAACCCCGCCACGCCGCAACCGAGCGCGGGAATCACCAGCGAGTTCGCGCCCCGGTCGTCCGCGACTTCGAGGCTGTTGCGGGTCGCGTCGCGGATGCTCTGTTCGGTCGCGTTTCCGTCTCCGTAGTGGGGCATGGCCGCGGCGTGGACGACGAACTCGGCGTCGAGGTCGTAGGCGTCGGTGACCGCAACCTCGCCGAGGTCCACCGGGCCTTTCGCGGTGGCTTCGTCGTTGATTCGCGCGCCCGCTTTCCGCCGGAGCGCCCCGGCCACGCCGCTTCCCATCTGGAGGCTGGTGCCCGCCGCGTTGACGAGGGCGTCGGCCTCCTGTCGTGCGATGTCGCCCCGAACGACGGTGAACTCCATATCTGGGGCCACACCGCCCGAGGCCAAGGATGTGACGGTCGATAGCTTCCTATCGACGGCGCAGTCGGTGCCAGACCGCCGCCAGCAGGGACTCGCCGCCGTCGCCGCGACTCAGCCGCACGTCGTCGGTGTACTGGGTTTCGGGCGTCAGGTCCTCGGGCGAGCGGGCGTAGGGTGGCGTCTCGCAGAAGCTCTCGATGCGCTCCTTGTCGTCGTCCGTGATTCCGGAACTCATTGGACGATACCAGAGCGTAGAGGATATTAGACACGGACGACGCTTGCCCATAGTCCGACCCAATTAACCGGAATTTAGGCCGGTAACGGAACGTGGGAAATAGTTAGCGACCCGATCTGTCTCCGCGCTGGACTGCGAGTGTGGCTTACGTGTCGCTCTCCAGACTGGTTTTCGCCCGGTCTCGAACCGCTCGCGCCGCGGATTTCACGGCGGTAATCGGTCGATTCGTCTCGGGTTCGGAACGTTCGAAGCGCGCCCGGTCCGGCGGGCCGGGCGCGCCAAGCCCTGTCACGGCCACACGGAGCGAAATCGTCGAGTGAAAGGCTTCGGGAGTACCGAGTGAAAGACTTCGGGAATCCGGTCTGGTGCTCGTCGTCGTTCGGCCCCCGATTCGCCCCGCCACTCCGCCCACGATTATGGTCCCGGCCGCCCAACGAGGCGTATGGAACTCGTCGCAAGCGAAATCGACATCGGGACTCACCTGCCGACGGTCCTGCTCAACGGCGGGGACGCCGAGGAGTTAGGCGTCCATCCCCTCGACCGCGTCCAGATTACCACCGACGGGACGACGGTCATCGGAATCGTGGAGGTCACCGAGGAGTTGGTCGCGCCGGGCACGCTCGGGGTCACGCGCCGACTCGGCCACGTCGAGGGACCGGTCGATGTCACCGCCGCGCCCAAACCCCGGTCGGTCCGCTACGTCCGGAAGAAACTCGACGACCGCGAACTGGAGGCCGACGAGATTCGGGCCATCGTCCGCGACATCGAGGCCGACCGGCTCAACGACGTGGAACTGTCGGCCTACGTCTCGGGCATCTACTCGAACGGCATGTCCGACGCCGAGACCACCCACCTGACCGAGGCGATGGCCGAAGTCGGCGAGCGCCTCTCGTGGCCCGACGAGGTCGTCGCCGACAAACACTCCATCGGCGGCGTGGCGGGCAACCGCGTCTCGCCGATTCTGGTGCCAATCATTGCCGCCGCGGGCGTCAAAATCCCCAAGACCTCCTCGCGGGCCGTGACCTCGCCCGCCGGGACCGCCGACACGATGGCGGTGTTCTGCGACGTGGAGTTCTCCATCCCCGAACTCCGCGACATCGTCGAGGAGACCAACGGCTGTCTGGTCTGGGGCGGTTCGGTGGACCTCTCGCCCGTGGACGACAAGATAATCCGCGCCGAAAACCCCCTCTCGCTCGACCCGACCGGGCAGCTCATCGCCTCGGTCCTCTCGAAGAAGTACAGCGCGGGTTCGACCCACGTCATCATCGACGTGCCCTACGGCGAGGGCGCGAAGGTGGACGGCCACAGCGAGGCCCGCGAACTCGGCGACGACTTCGAGCGCGTCGGCGACCACCTCGGCGTCCGGGTCGCGCCCGCCGTCTCGCCCGGCCACGAACCCATCGGTCGGGGCATCGGCCCGGTCCTCGAAGCGCGCGACGTGCTGGCGGTCCTCGGCGGCGACGGTCCCGAGGACCTGCGACTCAAGAGCGAGCGCCTCGCCTACTTGCTCCTCGACGCCTGCGGCGTGGACGCCGACGCCGGGGAACTCCTCGACTCGGGCCGCGCCGAGGAGAAGTTCCGCGAAATCGTGGCCGCCCAAGGCGGCGACCCCGACGTGACTGCCGGGGACCTCACACCGGCCGAGGAGCGCGCCGCCGTCACCGCCGACCGCGCGGGCGTCGTCACCCACATCGACAACCGCATCGTGAGCGAACTGGGTCGCCGAGCGGGCGCGCCCAAGGACCCCGGCGCGGGCCTCACTCTCGCCCGCCACGTCGGCGACGAAGTCGCCACCGGCGACGAGTTGTTCACCGTCTACGCCGAGACCACGGGCAAACTGGACGACGCGCTCGCCCTCGCCGACCGCGCAGAACCGGTCCGCGTCAGAAGCCGCGAAGAAGCGATGGTCGAGCGAATCTGACTCCCAGAATCGGGTCCGCCGACTCGACTACCAGACCATCTGGCCGTCGTCGGTGATGTTGCCGACGTACAGCAGGTGTGCGAACGGGACGAACGCCATGAACTCGCCCTCCTCGTCGTAGAGTTCCACGCCGCTCTCGCCGACCTCGTAGTCCTCGCACTCGATCTGCTCGCCGTCGGAGATTTGCGCTTTGAACATCCGTGCGAGATTCCCAACGCCTACCGGCAAATGGTTGTCGGCGCTCTCGGTGGGTGTTTTCGGACACGGAAATTGCCGGGAAGAGCCGAGAGGACAGCAACGTCCTCGAAAGCCCTCTCGCGGTTCGCCGCTGTCGGTCCTTCGGCCCGACGAGCCGTGACTCACTTCGTTCGTCACGCCGCCGGAAGACATTCCTCCTCGCTTCGCTGTCTCCGAAAACAGGGATTTCCGGGATGGCGAAAATCGAAGGCCGGAGGCCGAACTGCCGTTACGGCCCGAACCCCCGTTCGTAGCAAGTAGTATTGTGAATATCATGAAATACTGTGGGGTTCGGGTGCGGAATCTCCTCGCGCTGTCTGGCTTCGATTCACCGCCGGATTGGATTTTATTTGGACTCGAATCGGCCCCGACTCGGTCTCGCCCCGATAGAGCGACCGAACAATATTGTGCTTTCAGAACATACGACCTCACATGAGCACCGACTGGCGAGCGGCCGTCCGACGACAGCGCGAGGAGAAAGACGAGTACTTCGGCGAGCATCCGCGCTCGCCGATTCCGGACGACGAGCGCGACGAGTTCGAGGGCCTGAACTACTACCCCATCGACGAGGACTACCGGTTCCTCCTCCCGCTGCACGAACACAGCGACAAGGAAGCCGTCACCGTCTCGACCAGCACCGAGGGCGAGCAGGAGTACGTCCGCTGGGGCGAGTTCCGATTCGAGGTCGATGGCGAGGAGGTGACCCTGCAAGCCTACAAGTCCGACCCCGACGAGGACCGCCTCTGGGTTCCCTTCCGCGACGAGACCAGCGGCGAGGAGACGTACGGCGCGGGCCGGTACCTCGACCTCGAACCCGAACACCACCGCATCGACCGGGGGGAAACCGACGATGTCGAGGGCGACAATGTCGAGGCCGACGACGAGTGGGTGCTGGACTTCAACGCGGCGTACAACCCGACCTGCGCGTACTCCGACCGATACGAGTGTCCGCTCCCGCCGATGGAGAACTGGCTCGACGTGCCCATCGAAGCGGGCGAGAAGTCGTATCACTAAGCGCTGCGTCCGCCGGATTTCGGCGATTCCGCCGATGCCGACGGAGAGAAGAGGAACAAAACTATTCGCTTAGAAATTGTATTTCAGCTCTGAATGGCGAATTTTATCTCCTAGCGGTTACTCACTCGTCCCGAACGCTCGGATGGGTGACCTGCTCGTCAGGGTGGCGCTCGGCGAAGAACTCCCGCATGATTTCGAGCGACTCCTCCTCGCGGCGTCGGCGCTCGTCGTCGTCTATCTCCTCGCACCCCGGCGGGACCTCGCGCCCGCGGTCGGTGAAGTAGCCCTCGGGCGCGACCCAGTCGTGGTAGAACGGCCGGTCGTCGTCTTCGAGGAGCGTCACGGCGACTTCGGCCCCGTGGCCCGCGTTGATGACGGCCTGATACGGTTTCTCGGCGAGTCGGCCCGCGGCGTAGAGCCCGTCCACGCCGGTCCGGCCGCGCTCGTCGGTGTCCACGAACGACTTGCCGCGGTCGATGACGCCCACGCCGTCGATGGCGTCGAGGTAGTCGGTCGTGTTCTTCGTCGCCGCGATGACGTACTCGGCGTCGAGGCGCTCGCCGTCGGCCGTCTCGGCGGCGAATCCGTCCTCGACCACTTCGACGCGCTCGATTTCGCCTTCTCGGCGCTCGCACCCCGCGCGGTCTGCCTGCTCGCCCAGCAAGTCGAGCAGGAGTCGGGCGTTGACCCCCGCGGGAAAGCCGGGGTAGTTCTCCAGGTGGGCGTTCCGGCGCACGATGGAGTCGCCGCCGTCCACGACCAGCGTGTCGAGGTCCGCCCGCGCGGTGAACACCGCCGCCGAGAGGCCCGCGACGCCGCCGCCGACGACGAGGACATCCCAGTCGTCGGAATCGGACTCGTCGGTCCCAGTACCGTCTGGTTCGTCGGTCATACACCCGACCGTGGGCGCGACGAGGATAAAAACCGAACGGCGCGACCGCTCTCCCAACCCGGTCAGTAGCTTCCCGCCATCCGGTCGATTTTCGGGTCGGTGAACACGTCCTTCTCGTCGTAGCTCGGCGAGGAGAACTCAGAGATGACCGCGCCCTCCTCGCCCGCCTTGAACCAGTGGCGGGTGTCTGGCGGGATGGTGTACTGCTCGCCGGGTTCGAGGTGAATCTCCTCGCTCGCGGTGTAGTACTCCTCGCGCATCGGCGGTCGGACCGACCACTCCTCGCGGGGTGTCTCGTCGGACGCATCTCCTCCATCGTCCCCGTCACCCTCGACGTAGAGGTACACCTCGCCCGCGCGACACCGGAAGGTCTCGCGCTTGCCGGGATAGGACTCCACCCCCGCGTGGTCCTCGAAGGGCGGGTGGCGATGCTCCGGGCAGGTTTGGCTGGGGAAGAGGACGAGTTCCTTCGCGCAGTAGCGGTCGTCGTTGACGTAGACCACGATTTCGGTCCCGACCGCCTCCAGATTCCCGAGGCCGTAGTCCACGACTTCCATCTCCTCGCGCTCGGCCTCGGTGAGGACGACGCCAGCGTCCGCGAGCATCTCCGCGGCGCGCTCTCTGGCCCGCTGGCGTTCCTGCTCGGTGCTCTGGTCGTCGCGCTCGGCGTCTTCGCTCACGGCGTCGTCGCTGGTCATGCCCTCAGTTCGCCCCCGCGAAGGAAAACGGTTTGGCGGTGGCCCTCTGACCCGGAACGTCACTCCTCGCGCGGCTCGGTCGGCGACTCGCCGAGTTTCATCAGCGATACGTTCCCGCTCTGGTCGAGTTCGATGCGGTAGCCGTAGTACGAGAATTCCAGTTCGGCCTGCGCCTCGGACGGCGGCGGACTGGTGAACAACTCCTCGATGAGATGGTCGATGCGGTCGTACAGCGGCGGCAAGTCGTTTATCTCGCAGCTCTCCAGATTGGCGACGAGACCCAGGAGATGTCGGTTGGCCTCCTCCGGCTCCGGAGTCACTTTTCGGTGACGTATCTGTCGCTCTCGACCGCTTCGCTCGTCTCCGTCTTCGTTCCCACCCGACATACTCTAAACATAGATACCGAGAATTGAAAGTTTCATTCTGGGTTTCCAACTATTTCCGGCGAAAAAAGGCGAACCCGGTCTTACTCGAACAGGTCGCCGTGTCGCCCCGCCAAATCGGTGTACTCGCCCGAGGAGAACTCCTCGAACGTCTCGGCGGCGTCCACGTCGGTCTCGGAAAGTGGCGTCACCCGCGCCGGAACTCCTCGGGCGAACGACTCGGGCGGAATCTCGTACTCGTCGGGAATCACGGTGCCCGCCGCGACGATGGACTCGCCGCCGACCGTCACGTCCGTGTTCACGGTGGCGTTGAACCCCACGAGCGCGCCGTCGCCGACCTCGGCGTCGTTCAAGATTGCGCCGTGGCCCACCATCACGCGGTCGCCGACCGTCGCGCCGTGGAGGACCGCGTTGTCCCCGACGTGGGACTCCTCGCCGATTCGGACCGGTGCCACGTCGCCCCGGAGGACGACGCCGGGCCAGACGCTGGCGTCCTCCTCGACCGATACGTCGCCGACCAGCGTGGCCTCCCCGCTCACGTGCGCGTCGTCGTGAATCTCTGGTTCGGTGCCTTCGAAGTCGTAGCTCCCACCCATAGCGCGGTAGACGGTAGCATCCGACAAAAGGATTCGTCGTAGCGCAACTCTTTCGGCGAAGTCAGGACGACGCGACGCGCTCTGCCACCCTGTCCACCGCCCACAGCGCGCCGAACACGCCCGCCGTAATCACGAAGTGGTTGCCCACGAGGCCGAGGACCATGCCGATGGAGTAGGCCGCGCTGTCGAGGTCCAGCACCGGGAGGGTTCCCCGTCGCCACTGCACCGCGTACCAGCCAGCGAGCGCGAGGCCGCCGAGGTGGGGCGCGCGTCGAATCCCCGCGGCGGCGAGTCTCGACCCCTCGAACTCTCGGAAGGTGTCGGCCCGGAAGATGAACGGGACGTAGACGAACACCAGCGCGTAGACGAAACTCGACCCGAGGACGCTCTCGGCCCCCGTGGCGTACCGGCCGAGGATGACCAGCACCACCGAGACGACCAGCGTGACGAACGAGTACATGAAGACGGCGTAGCCGAACACAAGCAGATACTCGCCGTGCCGCCGAGCGCGCTCGGTGCATCGGTAGGAGTTGCGCACCGCCACCGAGGAGGTCAGCAGAAACAGGAGCAGAATCGCTCCGACCGACCCCGTGGTGGCTTCCGAGGAAGACTGCTGGAACTTCATCAGGTAGACCGAGAGCGCGCCGAACATGCCGATGACGGTGAACAACTGGTGGTTGGTTTCGAGGAACTCCTCGATGGTCGGCGGGCGCTCGTCGCCGCCGTCGTGCAGTCGCCCCGCGAGTTCCCCCACCGACCCATGGGTAGTGGAGTCCGAGGGGTTTCCATAAAGCCAGCGCAACCGTGACTCGACAGGTCCCGTGACGGATGTATCAAATTTAGCAATAATAAACGTTCCCTGAAAAACAAATATATTTCTAAAAGACAATCTATTATTTCTTTTTGGCCCTGTATTTCCCGCGCCGCGGAAGAGTGACGCGCCGAGACGAGGAGTCTCAGAGTCGAGTCGGAACCGTCGGTGCGGTAACTGCACCGACTTCGGAAGCCCCGGGCGCTCGCTTCGATTGTAATGGGTCTCTCGTGACCGCCAGAATCGGCGTGGTGTCGTCTTTTGAAGCGCCCGGCCCCTTCACCCCACCCTGTCGGCTGGTTCGGCTGGTGTCTGCCGGTGGTTTGTCCGGCCGGGCGCAAACACCACCTCCCGCGCTCGGGGACACGCTCAAGTCGCTCGGCGTCGTGTTGGAGTACCGGCGATGACGCTCCTCGTGGACATCGCGTGCCCGGACTGCGGCCGGAAGCGGTCGGTCCGCAAGCGCGGCCTCGGGCGGTACTACTGCGAGAACTGCGGTCGGGAGTTCACCCAGCGCGACGTGGTGCCCGAGTAGGTCGGGCAGGTCGGTCGGACTGCCGAACTGAACA
The DNA here is from genome assembly GCF_004765785.1 of Halorussus ruber. GTDB lineage: Archaea > Halobacteriota > Halobacteria > Halobacteriales > Haladaptataceae > Halorussus > Halorussus ruber. The sequence goes on from NZ_SBIT01000006.1 coordinate 276,694, forward strand.
GACAACCGGGACGGTCGGGCGACCGCAGAACTTTCATCTCGCCGATAGCTCGACGCCCGAAGGCCTAACCCGGCGCGCTCCAAATGAGCGTCCATGTGGCCTTGGGGGCATCTCGCGGTGGGGTATCTGCTGTACTCGACGCTCGTTCACCTCCGGTACCGTCGAGCGCCGGACGGCTTCGCGGCCGTCGCGCTGGCGTTCGGCACCCAGTTTCCGGACCTCGTGGACAAGCCGCTGGCGTGGTCGCTCGGCGTCATCCCGAACGGGCGGTCGCTGACCCACTCGCTCATCACGGCGACGCTGGTCATCGCAGTCGTGGGACTCCTCGCACACCGTCGAGGCTACGGGTCGATTGCGACCGCGTTCGCCGTGGGCTACCTCTCGCACCTGTTCGGCGACGCGCTTCGCCCCGCGCTCTCGGGGGACCTCTACTCGCTGGGCTTTCTCGCGTGGCCGGTCGTTCCAGCCATCGAGTACGAGACCACTCAGAGCTTCGCCGCGCACCTCGGACAACTCTCGCTGGAGTCGTTCGCAACCGCCGAATTCGCACTCGGCCTCGGCGTCTTCCTCCTCTGGTTGCTCGACGGCGGCCCCGGCCTCAGGGTCGTCAGCGCGATTCCGCGGTGGCTCGACCGGAAATTCTCGGCCTGACCCGGTCGAACTCGGCCCCGACACGGGCGTGAACGGTACCGAAACGAAGCTGAAAGCCGTCCTTAACCACCTGCGAGGCTGAAACCCCAGCTATCGACCGCCAGCGGATTTATACCAATCGTGGTGGATTGTCCGATGGGGGAGAAAAAGTACATGAGCCGCAGAAGCGCCCTTTTAGTGGCTATACTGCTCGTAACGACGACGTTCGGAGGAGCGGCCACCTCGCTCGCCGCGACTGGGACCGACACCCAACAGGCCCAGTCGCCGCCAGCGGAGGTCGTCCGCCAGACACAGACGAATAACACGACAGTCACGTTCGAGAATCAGACCAGCGACGGGACTACCGTCACGATTTCGCAGGTCAACCTGAGCGACGGCGGGTTCGTCGTGGTCCACGACGAGGGACTGCTCGAAGGGTCCGTCCTCGGGAGCATCGTCGGGACCAGCGAGTACCTCGAACCCGGCGTCCACGAGAACGTCACGGTGACGCTCGACGAGCCGCTGAGCGGGACTCAGCGACTCCTCGCGCTCCCGTACCAGGACACCAACGACAACGAGACCTTCGACTTCGTGGAGTCGCAGGGTCAGGACGACAGTCCCTACACCCGCGACAATCAGGTCATCGCCGACGAGGCCGTCATCACCGTCGAGGACGTGACCGAGACGACTACGACGACCGAGGGACCGGTGGAGACGACCACGACGACCGAGGAGCCAGTCGAGACGACCACGACAACCGAGGAGCCAGTCGAGACGACCACGACAACCGAGGAGCCAGTCGAGACGACCACGACAACCGAGGAGCCAGTCGAGACGACCACGACAACCGAGGAGCCAGTCGAGACCACCACGACGACTGAGGAACCGGTCGAAACCACCACGACGACCGAAGAACCGGTGGAAACGACCACTACGACGACCGAGGAGCCGGTGGAGACCACTACGGAAGAGCCGGTGGAGACAACGACCGAAGAGCCGGTGGAAACCACCACGACGACCGAGGAACCTGTGGAGACCACCACCGAGGAACCGGCGGAGACGACCACGGAAACGCCGACCGAGGGCGTCGAGGAAGAGACCTTCAGCTTCCGCATCGACAACCTCCAAGTCGAACAGCTTTCGTTCGTCGTCGGTGACTCGGCCGAACCCGACCGGACGATTACGGTCGAGGACGTCTCTGTCAGCGACCGCACGGTCGAACTCGACCTCACGGAACTGCTCCGTAGCGAGTCGGTCGACACGGACCTCCAGACGGTTCAGGTCGTCGTTCGGAACGTGTCGGTCCAGAACGTCACGTTCGTCGTGACCGCACCCGAGGACGTCAAATCGCAGTTAGTCGACGTTCCGGAGGTGCCGGAGGAGACGACGACCGAAGAGGACGAAGAGCCTGCTGAAACCACGACCGAAGCAGAAGAAGAGGAGCCGACCGAGACGACGACCGAAGCAGAGGAAGAGCCTGCTGAAACGACGACTGTAGAGGAAGAAGAACCGGCCGAAACCACGACTGCGGAAGAAGAGGAACCGGCCGAGACGACGACCGTAGAGGAGGAAGAACCCGAAGAAACCACGACTGAAGCGGAAGAAGCGGAACCGACTGAGACGACGACTGAAGCGGAAGAAGCAGAAGAACAACCGTCGCTTCAGGTCGCCTCGCTGACCGCGCCCGGGACCATCGTGCTGAACGAGGGCACGCTGGTCGTGAACTCGCAGGTCCGGAACCCGAGCGACCAAGTCGTGACCGACACGGTTCAGCTTCGACTCAACGGAACCGTCGTCGAGACACAGCGCGTGAAGATTGACTCCGGCGAGTCCGCGCAGGTCCAGTTCCGCGTGGACCGCGAGGACCTCGGACTCGAACCGGGCGAGGCCTTCCTCGAAGTGCTGACCCGTGACTTCGGCAAGAGCATCACGGTGTCGGTCCAAGAGGCCCCGCCGGAAGACGACGATAGCGACGATAGCGACGAGTAATCAGTCGGCCTCCTCGCCGTAGTCGGCGAGGAGCGCGCTGGATTTGGCTCGCGCCGCCGAACCACTCGAACTTTTCTCTTTTATCGAACCGAGACAGCGACAGCAACCTGTGGCCCCACCGCTACTCGCTCCGGTCGAGCGTGTCGAGGCCGAGGTACGCGTCGGCGCAGTCGGTGCAGAACAGTCGCTCGGTGGTCTCTTTATCCGCGGTCCGGACGTCCATCGAGGTCTGTGCGACCGAGACGTGGTGGTCGCTCGCCGGGTCGAGCGCGTCGTCGCATCGAGAACACGTGTCGTTGTCCCCCATCGGAGAAACGTCGAATGGTGACGAACATAAAGATTGGTTCGAGAGTCGCCGACTCGCCCCGACTTGACCCGACCCGGCCCGACCCGACTCACCGCGGGAGTCGGTCGAGTCGCGCCTCGACTCACCGCGAGAGCTGGTCGATGCCGACCGTCCGGAGGGTCCGCCACCCGGCGACGGCGGCCGCGAGAGTCCCGATGACCAGCGCGATGGCACCGCCGAGGACGAGGACCGACCCCGGAGCCTGCACCAACCCCTCGAAGCCGACGATTTCCGCGGCGACCCAGTTCAGGCCGACCACGAACGGCGGCGTGACCGCGACCCCGAGGAGACCGCCGACCGCGCCGAGCAGCACCCCCTGCGCGGCCACCATCCCGACGAGCGTCTTCGAGGAGACCCCGAGCGCGGTCAGCGCCGCGAGCTCCTCCTTCTGCTGGAAGACGACGATGGAGAGGACGTTGAGCGTGAGCGCGAACCCCGCGATGACCGAGAGGACGACCAGCGCGCCGCCGACTGCGATGACCACCGCGTTGTGCTGAAGCACCGCGCGCATCTGCTCCTGGTTCGTCCGGACCGTGTAGTCGGGGTACTGGCGCTGTAGTTGCTGTTCTATCGCGGAGGCGTTCGCGCCGTCTTCGAGCGAGACCGTGACGAACGTGGCCTTGTCGGTGCCCGTCGTTCCGGTCACTTCCTGTAGTTCGCTCAGGTGGGCGGTCACCGTCGGCGCGCCGAGAAAGCTCGAGAACGTCGAGGAGATGCCGACGACCTCGAACTCGTTTTCGCGGGCGCTCTCGACCGACCCGCCGATGCGGAGGGTGTCCCCGACGCCCACGTCGAGCATCTCGGCGGTCCGCGGGTCGATGATGATGTGGCGGTACATCGGCCCCTCGTAGGTCCCGTTCTCGTAGTGGGCGTCACCGTGGGTGAATCCCGGGCCCTCTTCGAGTTCGATGGCCGGTCCCTCGCCGGGGACGCCGACGCCGACGAGCGTCTGCATCTGTCCGGAGCCGTTCCCGACGTAGACCGCCCTGAACGCCATCGGGACCGCGGCCTGCACCCCCTCGACCGAATCGATGTTCTGCGAGACGTTGTGGGCGTCGTGAATGGACGTGCCGAACCCGCCCGGCCCCTTCGAGATCGACCCGCCGGTCACCCAGAGGTCCCGCCCCGACGAGTCGAACTTCTGCTGGCCGGTCTCGAAGACGCCGTAGCCGAGGCTGGCCAGCAGGGTGGTCGAGAGGACCGCGACCGCGATGCCGACCACCGCGAGGACGGTCCGGGCGCGGTCGTGGCGGAGTTGGGCCGACGCGACCGAGAGCGCGACCCGGAGTCGGCTCATCGAATCACCTCCGAGACGCCCTCGGTCCGGCGCTCCATCGCCAGCAGGTAGGGCACGACCAGCACCCCGATGAGCGCCGAGACGCCCAGTCCGTAGACCACCAGCAGGGGGTGGAAGGTAGCGATGGGGACCGGCGCGATGGCGCGCGTGGCGGCGTAGTTCGTGATAGCCGTCGTGACGTAGGCCAGCACGATTCCGAGCGCGCCGCCGACGAGGGTCAGCGCGAGGGCTTGCACCACTAGCAGGACCGCTCTGGCCCGCCGGGAGAACCCGATTGCGGTGAGGGTCGCCAACTGCTCGCTGTCGGCCTCGACCTGCAGGCCCTGCGTGGTAGCGACGAACAGCGCGCCGACCACGATGGCGATGAGCAGGGCGGCCAGACCCATCGCCAGCGGGAGGTCCGAGTCCACCGAGTTCTGGGCCGTGAAGCCCGACCGCGTGACGGCGCTCGCGCCGGTGAACCGGTCTTCGAGTTCGGACTTCAGGCCGCCGGTGTTCGACTGGACGAGAATCTGGTCGGCCTGGTCGGCGGACTGCGCGCCGGAAATCGCTTGGAGTTCGCTCAGGTGGACGAGCATGACCGGCATCCCCGAGAGGCCCGACTCCACGTCGGCCGGTTCGACCGCCGTGACTTGCAGTTCGCGCGCTCCCGACCCCGCGATTGCGCCCTTCATCGTGAGGGTCGCGTTGGGGCCGACGCCGAGGCTATCGGCCGTGCCCGACGAGATGACGGTCTCGCCGGTCCACGTCCCGTTGTAGTCCCCGTCGGCGTAGTAGGGGTCGCCGGGCGAAAGCGGCGCTGTCGGGAGTCCGGCCACCTTGTCGAGTCTCGGGTCCGGGACGACGCCGACGCCGAGGACGTACTCGCTCTTGCCGCCCTTCTTGCCGACCTTCAGGACCTCGATTTGGACCGGCGTGGCGTACTCGATTCGCTCGTCGGCGGTCAGGTTCGCGCTCTTCTGGTGCACGCCGCCGAGTTGGGCCGACCCCGTCGAGACGACCATCGTGGACGCGCCGCCGGACTGCGGGACGACCCAATAGTCCACGGCGTCTCCGCGGACGGTCGTACCCTGCACGAGGCCGAGACCGGTCGCGGTCACGACCAGCATGAGCGCGACCGCGATGGCCACGCCGAGGACGCTGACGGCGGTCTGGCGCGGCGCGGTCCGGGTCGCCTTGGTCGCGGTCCGCCGGAGCGCGACCCCGACGAGACCGACCCAGCGCGTCAGTTTCGACACGCTCTCTCCCCCTTCGTGCGGATTTTCCTCTTCACGCGGACTTCACCTGCCCGTCGCGCAGGCGGATGACTCGGTCGGTCCGGTCCAACGCCTGCTCGTCGTGGGAGGCCAGCACGACCGCCCGGTCCTCCGCGAGGTCTCCGAGCAAGTTCAGGATGGTCGCGCCCGTGTCGGTGTCGAGTTCGCCGGTCGGTTCGTCGGCGAACACGACGAGGGGGTCGCCAGCCAAGGCGCGAGCCACCGCGACTCGCTGCTGCTCGCCGCCGGACATCTCGCCCGGTCGGTGGCTCTGGCGGTCGCCCAGTCCCACGCGCTCCAGCAAGTCGGCGGCCTCCTCGCGGCGTTCGCTCTTGCCCATGCCGCGCTCGACCAGCGGGAGGGCGACGTTCGCCCGCGCCGACAGCGACGGCAGGAGGTGAAACCGCTGGAAGACGATGCCGACCTGTTCGAGCCGCAGGCGAGTGAGTTCGTTCTGCGAGAGGTCCGAGACCTCCTCGCCCGCGAGCGTGACGGTGCCCTCGCTGGGCGTGTCTAACCCGGCTAACAGGTGGATGAGCGTGGACTTGCCGCTCCCGCTCGGTCCCGACAGGCCGACGAACTCGCCGCGCTCGATGGTCAGCGAGACGTCGTCGAGCGCGGTCACGGTCGGTAACTCCTCGCGGCCGCCGTCGCCGAACGACAGCCAGCCGCCGCCACCGCCGCGCTCGTACGTGCGGGTGACTCTCGAACACTCTACGACCGCCTCTCTCCGTGCCGATTCCTCCGTCGCTGTTCGTGTACTCGCGTCCATCAGTCCCCCACCAGAATGGGAGTGTAGAAGACACGGACCCACTTAGCGTTTCAGGCCGTTCTAGGGGTAGAACGGTTAAATCAAGGCTTAACGATGTTTTCGGTTGATTGTCCGCCCGCATCCCCGGTGGATTTGGGCGAATCGTCTGGTGAAGCTTACTTGTCCGTCCGGCGACGGCGCGCGCCGTCGCCGGACGGTTCGGCCACTGCCGCCGCTGGGCGGCTCACCTGCTGCTGCCGGACGGCCCGGCCACCGTCGCCGGACGGTTCGGCCATCGTCGCAGACGATTGAATCGTCATTTCGCCCGCCCTAAGACAGAAATAAGTTGCTTAAGAATATACATTAGTTTCTTTAATAACGATATTATTTTTTCCTACCCGACGTATCGCTACCTCGTCCTGTTTTGGCGCTGATTCTATCCGAAACGAACATGGTTTTTCATTACATACTTTCGCCGGGGCGTCAGCATGGACGTGATTACCGCTCAAGAGGCCGCGTTCGGAAGCGGGGGCCACTACCACCTGTTGAACGAGGAGCGAACGGCGAGCGTCTGCGGCACAGTTCAGAAAGACACGTTGTTCGCGGGCCAAGCCCACGAAATCCTCTCGAAAACCGAGGCCGAGCGACAGGGCCTCGAGCCGTGCGAGCGTTGCACCGCGTACACACAGACCGGCGACTCCACGAACCGAGACGAGCGTTAGCGAACGATTCGCCCGGAGTCGGCCCGCCCGGCCGACGACTTCGGGTCGGCGCTCAGCGTATCGGTTCCTGAATCACGATGCGGCCGTGGCTCTTGACCGTCACCTCGTGGCTGTGATAGCTGAACGTGACGCGACACTCCTCGGCCTCGCTCGTCGTCGGACTGAACAGTTCGTCCAGCGCGTCCGGGTCGATGCTGGTCGCGTCGTACAGCGGGTCGAGGTCGGTCACGATGCCGCCGGTCACCTCCATGAGCGCGAGCGGGACCGCCACGCTCGGCGGTTCCGACGGGTAGCTGTAGGTCACGCGGTACGTGCCGGTCGCCGGGTCTGCGTCGACGATTTCTCGCTTCGGCTCGAAGCTCATACCCGACCCCTACTCTAGAAAGGTCCTTTAAAAGGGAAGACTGTACCGTGCTTCCCACTACCTCATGGGAGAATTGTAATGGCCTCCGCGGGCATTTCGCGTCGATTGCAACAGTTATTCTCGCGGTAATCACGGTCGTTTTGTACTAGAGAACTGTTTTCGAACGAAGCGCGTTAGGCGGGTAACGAGACGTTTTCCCCGACCGTATCGGATAGGTACGGGTTTCACAATTCTCTGCGATTACGAACGGCACCTCGTCGCTCGACTCACCGTCTCGATTCTCGATTCCGCGCGGTCTCGGCCCCCGAATCGCCGTGTCAGTTTTCCCGTTAGACGTGTACGAACGACGAGAGGGGTGTGAAATGGGAACCAAAGACTACTGGTACGAGAACGCGACGTTCTACGCCATCGACGTGGAGGCGTTCGCCGACGCGAGCGGCGACGGAGTGGGCGATTTCGAGGGGCTTACCGGTCGCCTCGACTACCTCGAGAGCCTCGGTATCGACTGCATCTGGCTGTTACCGTTCTACCCGTCGCCGAACCGCGACAACGGCTACGACGTGACGGATTATTACGGGGTCGACGACCGCCACGGGACGCTTGGCGACTTCGTGGAGTTCGTCCGCGAGACCGACCGCCGGGGGATTCGGGTCATCATCGACTTGGTGGTCAACCACACCTCGGACCAGCACCCGTGGTTTCAGGCCGCCCGGAGCGACCCGGACTCGGAGTACCGCGATTACTACGTCTGGCGCGAGGACCTGCCCGAGGAGTCGGACCCCGCCCGCGGGCCGGTGTTCCCCGGCGAGGAGGAGAACGTCTGGAGTTACGACGAGGAGGCCGAGGCGTTCTACTACCACCGGTTCTACCACTACCAGCCGGACCTGAATCTGGCCAACCCGGCCGTGCGCGAGGAGATTCGCAAGGTGATGGGCTTCTGGCTCGAACTCGGCGTCTCGGGCTTCCGAGTGGACGCCGCGACCCTGATGATAGACCACAAGGGCGGGCTGGAGTCCACGAAACTCGAAGACCCCCACGGCGTCCTCCGCGACATGCGTCACTTCGTCGAGCGCCGCGGCGACGAGGCCATCCTGTTCGCGGAGGCCGACGACGCGCCCGAACACCTCGGCGACTACTTCGGCGGAAGCGTCGGGGGCCAGACTACCGCCGAGGTCTCGGCCGAAGGTGCCGAGGCCGACCCAGCGGCCCGCGAGGGCGACGAGATGAACGTCCTGCTCAACTTCCTGCTCGACGCCTACCTCGTGCTGGCGCTCGCCGACGAGGAGGCCGACCCGATTCGGGAGGTCCTCGACATCCTTCCGGAACCCCCCGAAGGCGGCCAGTGGGCCAACTTCCTCCGGAACTACGACGAACTCAACGTCGGTCGCCTCTCGCGGGAGGACCAACAGCGCGTCTTCGAGGCGTTCGCGCCCGACGAGGAGATGCGCATCTACGACCGGGGCATCCGACGCCGACTCGCGCCGATGCTGGAGGGGGACCCCGACCGCATTCGCCTCGCCTACAGCCTCCTCTTTTCGCTTCCGGGCGCGCCCCTCATCGTCTACGGCGACGAAATCGGGATGGGCGACGACCTCAGCCTTCCCGGCCGAGCGGCGGTCCGGACGCCGATGCAGTGGTCGGCGGAGAACAACGGCGGGTTCTCGACGGCCGACCCGGAGGACCTCGTGCGCCCGGTGGTCTCGGGCGGCGAGTACGGCTACGAGTCGGTCAACGTCGCCGACCAGCGCGGCGACCCCGACTCGCTCCTCCAGTGGTTCTCGCGCCTGAACCGCCTCCGGGGCGAGTGCCCCGAAATCGGCCACGGCGACTGCGAGGTCGTAGACACCGACGACCCCGCGGTCTTCGCCCACCGGCTGACCAGCGACCACGGGGCGGTCGTCGCGGTCCACAACCTCGCGGAACCGTCGGCAGAGGCGACCCTCGAACTGGACGACGACCCGGTGCGACTGTTCGGTCCGGCCGATTTCGAGCGCGTCGAGACCGCCGACGGAGATGTGGGCGGGAGCGAGACCACCGATACGTGGCACTTCGAACTCGGTCGGTACGGCTACTGCTGGATTCGCCTCAGGGAGTAACGGAAAGTCGGGCGGCCTTTCGGGGCGCTCACTCCAGATAGCCCATGTCTTCGAGTCGGCTCTCTACGTCGTCGTCCGTGGTCGCCGTCTCGGCACCCGGTTCGTAGGACCGATAGGTGGTCTCTCCGGCGTCCGAAACGACGCCGAGGACCTCGCCGTCCATCGACTCGGCGCGCGGCACGCCGAAGGTGGCAAGCACCGTCGGACAGACGTCGAAGACGTGAGGGTCCCCGAGACTCCCGTCCGGGTCGATGTCGCTCCCTCGGGCCGCGAAGACGCCGTGGCGCTTGTGATTCCACTGGTTGGTCAACTCCGCGAACACGTCGTCGCCGACGCGAACCGAGAGCAAGTGCCGGAAGTCCTCGGGCACGGTGACGACGTCCGGCCCGCGTTCGACGTACGGCCCCTCGAAGTACTCGTCTCGCGGAGCCACGCGCTCGAATATCGGCTCCCCGTCCGGGGTCGTCGCCGACGACAAAAGCGAGACGAGTTCCGACCGCACCGACTCGTACTCGTCTCGGGGGACGACGCCGTTCGGTTCCCGGCCTTCGAGGTTGAGTCTGAGTCCGCACTCGCTCCGGGTCCGCATGTACGCCGTCGACTCCTCGAAGGCGACGCTCTGCTCGGTCGCGGTGACGAACTCCTCCGGCACGACTCGGCCGAGGAGTCCGGCCAGTCCGAGGCGCTGGACCAGCGGGACGAGACGCTGAACGTTCACGTCGTACCTCGCCAGCGCCTCCCCGGCGCGAGTTGCGAGGCCGGACGCGACGTTCGCCAGCGCGTCGGCGTCGCCCGAATCTGAATCCGAACTCGGTTTCGACGCTGACTCCGACTCTGTCCCCCCGGACTCCGCGAGTGTCGCCTTCCAGCGCGGGCGACCGACGCCTCCGGTCGTCGCGTCGAGATACCCGTTTCTCCGGAGGAACTCGTTTACCCGGAACTCGCACCCGTCGTAGGCCTCCGCGCCGTGGTCGCTGACGACGACCACGTTGTCCGGGTCCCACCGGTCGAGGAGTCGGCCGACCTGCTCGTCCACGCTGCCGTACACCGCTTCGAGCGCGTCGGCGTCCCCTGGTCGCGCGTGGATTATCGAGTCGGTCTGCTGGAACTCCACGAACCCGAAGTCCGGGTCGAACCGGTCGGCGAGCAGGTCGAACGCCTCCCGACGCCGACGAATCGCGTCCAAGCGCCGGGAGAGGTCCGTCCGCTCGGACCCGGTGACGTCGCTCTGGGGGTACACCTCGTAGCCGTCCAGTTCCGAGCGAAGCGTCTCGAAGATTCCGTCGGGGTGACACTCGGGTTCGGGCGGAGCCATGTACCCCGGCACGAGCGCGCCGTCGAACGGTTTCGCGGGATGGGTCGTCGGCACGTTCACGACGACGCTGGAGCGGTCGTACCAGTCCAGTACCTCCCACATCGACGGTTCTCGCACGTGGGTCGCGTTGGTGAGGCTCCACTCGTATCCCTCGTACCGCAGGAAGTCGAAGACGCCGTGCTTCCCCGGGTTCTTCCCGGTGTAGATGGAGGGCCACGCGCTCGGCGTCCACGGCGGAATCTGGGACTCCAAGGGCGCGCTCGCCCCCTCCGAGACTATCGACTGCACGTTCGGCGTCGCCCCGCGCTCGAACACGGTTTCGAGAACGGACCAACTCGCCCCGTCCAGTCCGACGAGGAGCGTTTTCATGAACACCTTCCACGTTCGCCGAACACTTATCCGCTTTCCCGAGACGCTTTTGCGACGTAAATTTCCGGACCGGGTCGCCGTCTGGGCCTTGTATTTTATGTAATCCCGTGACGTATGCGGTTGCGCAACGAATATTGGATATCTAAGAGTAACTATGAAACAAGCTCACGTACGACAAAGCATCAGTGAAGTGAACGAGGGGGCGTGGAACAACGTCGTAGAGCAGTCTGAAGGGGGGAGCGTTTTTCACCGGACGGGATGGCTCCGTGCTGTCGAGGAGGGACTCGGCAGACCGGCGCGCCATCTGGTCGTAGAGAAGAGCGGCAATCCGATAAGCGTCTTTCCGAACTTCCTCGTCGATATCTCTGTCCCCGATATCGGACCCGTCCCGTTCGACGGACTCGGACTGCGCCGTCTCACGTCTCTCAAACCGGGGTTCGGCGGTCCGGTGTTCGTCGGCGACGAACAGACGAACTTCGAGGTGACGTTCGACAACGCGAAACGACTGTTCGCGGAGACAGACGCTATGAGCCACCTGCTGAAGCCGTCTTCATCCAATTTTGCGAGGTACGCCTCGCAACTCGCGGACCGTGGGTATCGGTCGGAGGTCCGAAGCTGTCGCTTCGTCATCGACCTCCGGCAGGGGTGGGACGAGATTAAATCGAACATGCACCGGTCGAAGCGGTCGAACCTCAAACGCGCGAGCGAGAACTCGGCGACGGTCGAGGACCGACAACTCGACGACGTCGCTCTGGAGGAGTTCTACAACACGTACACGTCGGCGATGGACCGCGTCGACGGAATCCAGTACCCGTTTCGGTTCTTCGAGGTGCTTCAGCGCGAACTCGCCGACCGCATCAAGTTGTTCACCGTCACCGCGGATGGGGAGTTCGCTGGCGGGCAGTTGTATCTGCTAGACGACGAGTCCTCCACTATGCACGAGTTCTTCCGGGGACTGGACGCGGAGTACTTCGAGTACAATCCCTCGGAACTCATCAGCGAACGAGCAATCAAGTGGGCGATCGAACACGGTTACGACGAGTACGACCTCGGCAGTACGGCCGCCGACTTCACCAGCGGTTCGTTCACCTACAAAGAGGAACTCGGCGGAGAACTGCGACCGATTATCGTGTGGGAGCGCGGCGATTCGACGCCGCAGTGGCACATCTATCGGGCGGGCCGGTGGTTCGTCCGGAATCAGGACCGAATCAAGGCGTAGCGTGGACCGGAACCAGGGTCACGCTATTACTCTATGCCGAACTCGTCTTCCAACAGCGCGACGTTGCGCTCGTTGGCCTTCCAGACCGCGTCGATGATGGTCCCGAGGACAGGAATCGACCCGACGACGGAGTCGATGCCGATGTTGAGCAGCATCTTCAGCACGGTGTCCCGGGAGGCACCCATCCGCGCCCCCTCGGCCACGATGTACAGCGAGATGGCCGCCGAGACGGCGTCACCGCCGACAGGCAGGATGCCGAGGATGGGGTCGAGACCGATTTTGTAGTTGATGCCCGGAAGCTCGAACGCCTCGTCGAGGAGGTCCGCGATGGCCCGCACGCGCTCCATTCCCGGCGGTTCGTCCTCGACCGATACTTCGATGGGTTGTCCTTCTTCGTCGGGTCCGATGTCCATGTGCCCGGATTGGGCGCGCGAAGTCAAAGGCCTGCTGGCTATCGGGTCACGTCACGAGGAAGTAGGGGTCAGACCGTATCTCGGGACTCGTCGCCGCCTCGATGTCGGCGATGGAAGCGACGAACACGCGCAATCCGTTCAAGTCGTACTCGTCCACGACCCCGCGCTCTCGCCAGTGTCGGTGGAGCTTCAGCTTGTTGAACCGCCAGAACCCGTCCCAGTACTGGCAGGTCTGCTCGATTCGCCGGGACTGGTCTCCGTCGATGAGCGTCCCCTCGTAGGTGTCTTCGTACACGTAGGGGACCTCGTGCTTCGATTCGAGGTAGTGGAGGAACGAACACATGAGCCACGGCGTGCCGATGCTGGCGAGCAACACGTCGTCGTCGCGCAACTGGGCGAAACAACCCTCGGGGCTGAAGGTGTCGTGATGGTTGCGCTCCTCGAATCGGTAGTCTCCGCGAACGAGAATCGACTTGCAGGCGTCGTCGGTCCGGTAGTCCGCGTCGCCCAGAAACAGCGAGTTGAACTTCCCGTACATCGGCCGGGAGTGTTCCTTGGCGTACACTCCCGACTTCCGGAAGTAGTCGGTGAACCCGGGGGCCAGAATCGAGTCGAAGTGACGCTCCAGCACGTCGAGGACGGTTTCGTAGGGATTACCCGGTAGCGCCGCGTTCACGTCGCTCAGTCCCGCGTGGACGAAAACGGTGTCGTCGGCGTATCGCTCGAAGACGCTCGCAAATCGTTCGGGGTCGGCGGGCTTGACCCGGCGCGGACGCTCGTGGAGCAACTTGTGGAGCGCGAAGTTGGGCCAGCGTTTCCAGTACTGCTCTCCGACCATCGTTCTCGTCGGATTCCACGCCGGTCGTTATACCAGTTGTGGGGACCGAACGAGCTACCAGTCAGGTTCTCGCTCGGGCGAGATTCCGGACCTCGTACTCCTCGCTGACGCTCATCAGCGCGTCCGAGAAGAACTTCACGCCCCAGTTGGGGTACCGGAGGAACATGTAGCGACCGAACACCGGGGACGACCCCGGGAGCGCACCGTCGATTGCCGCCGGACCTCCGAGTACCTGCTTGCGCTTGAGAAACTGCACCGAGTTCCGGGCGGCCGCTCGGTACTCGTCGTTTCCGGTCTGGCGGTGGAGTATCGACCAGACGAGCGCCATCTGGGCGTTGCCCGTCAGACAGTAGTACCACGTGTCGTCCCACGAGTCGTCGAACGACCCCCGGAGTATTCCGTCTCGCTCCTGCATCGCTAACAGCCTGTCCGCCGACCGTCTGGCGGCGTCGACGATGGCTCGGTCTCGAAGCGCGATTCCGCCTTCGAGCAGCCCCCGAATCGTGTACGCGATGGTGTGAAGGAAAGCGCGAGAGCCGTCTCCGAACCCCGCCCCGTCGAACCACCCGTTCGCCCGCTGTCGCCCCATCGCCCACTCGAAGTTGCTCCGGGCGGCCTCGCGGTATCTCGCCCGACTGTCCTCGACGAGTTCTCCTCCTTCGAGGAGCGCCCACGCGACCCGAGTCGAGTAGGTGTGGACGTTGTTCTTGTAGGTGTGGCGGTCCCAGTACCCCTCCGGGGACTGCTGTTCGACCAGCCAGTCGCAGGCCCGTATCGCGCTCCGGCGGTATCGGTCGTCTCCGGTCTCGCGGTAGGCCGCGACGAGGCCGAAGATGATTTGCCCGGTGTTGAAGACGCTCGGCCCCCCGCTCTCGCCGGTCCCCTCCGGAAACGCCCCGTCCGGGCGTTGGACTCCGAGGAGCCACTCGGCCATCTGCATCGCCCTGTTCACGAGCGAGGGCTCCTCTCGCTGGGTTCCGTATTCGAGCAACGTGGGGACGATGTACCCCGTCGTTTCCGGATAGGCGTCTCCCCACCCCAAGACGAGGTTGTAACAGCTCGCAGACCCCCCGTTTCCGGTCACGTCCTGACTTCGGCAGAGCCACCGGAGCGCTCCCGCCAGATGCTGTTCGTCGGACCGCGGCCTTCCCTCGCCGCCCGCAAGCGCGTCCCACGCCGTCCCGAGTCGTCCCATTAGTACGACTCCCTGACTACACAGGATGGTATTAACTTACTGGGGGTATCGGTCGCTTTCGGCGACAGATAGATGTGAGGCTGAGGCGTTAGGCAGAGAGAATGACCGACGTACCAAGCGCGTTTACGGACGAGAAAAGAATCGACGCTACCGCTCAGTCGGTCGAGGAGGGGCTGTACGAGGTCGAGCGCCGAGCTATCGGCTCGCACTTCACTCGGTCCGGCGCGACCGTCTTGGACCTCGGGTGCGGCACGGGTCGCACGACCGGCGTCCTCGACGAGATGGGGTTCGACGTCGTCGGCGTGGACGTGAGCGAACCGATGGTCTCGCGCGCCCGGCAACTCTTTCCGCACATCGAGTTCCGGTCCGGCGACGCGCGGGACCTCCAGTTCGAAGACGAGCGCTTCGACTACGTCCTGTTCTCGTTCAACGGCCTCGACTACGTCAAGCCGGAGGGCGACCGATACGTGGCGCTGCGGGAAATCTGGCGCGTGCTGAAACCCGACGGCACGTTCGTCTTCAGTTCCCACAACCCGTTTTACTTGCTCCCCGCCGACCCGACGAGCCTCTACGGCTATCTCCACCTCGCCCGATTCTGGAAGCACAATCTTTTCGACGGAACTATCGCGTCCCGGTACAAGACCGACGCCTATTCCGAGAAGGAAATAGACACCTACTTCATCTCGCCGCGGGGCCAGCACAAGCAACTGGCCCGATGCGGCTTCGAACTCTTGGAAATCGTTCATAAGGAGATGCTACCGTCGGCGTGGCTCGACCCGTGGCCCTACTACGTCGCCGAGAAACGCCCGCAGTAACGGTTTCTCGCCGACGGACCGGACCGCAACATCGGCACGCAGAATCATAAAAAACTATACTTTACGGCGAGTTCTCACTAATAACTATAGGAAAATAAACGATTACATGAGTCATTGATTGGAATACTACTAAGACTCGTTCTACCTTCGTAGCATTCGCATCCGCATGACGTCTGAGAAAAACAATTCGGTCCTGATACCTCACGAAGGGGGAACACGAGGCTATCACTGCCTGCGGTCGTTCGGGAAACGGGGGTTCGACACGATTCTGGGAGCCGACGGGACGACGCCCGGTTCGATGTCGCGGTACTGCGACGAGACGGTGTCGCTTCCCTCCACGGAGACTGACCTCGAAGTCTACAAAGACGCGCTCCTGGAGGTCGCGTCTCGGTCGGACGTTCGAACCATCGTTCCCGTCTGGGAAGCGACCGCGTTCGTGCTATCGAAGTACCGCGACGAGTTCGAGGACCACGTCGATTTGGCGGTGCCGTCTCTCGACCAACTCCGGACCGTCCAAGACCGGGTTCGCCTCGTCGAGGCCGCCGAGCGGGCGGGGGTTCCGGCCCCGGAGACGCGACCGCTCACCGAGGTCGAGAACTGGGACCGGGAACTCCTCGTCAAGTCGCGGTACAACCTCCTCACGAGCGATTACGTCGACTCCTTTTCGAGCGGTTCGGGAACTTCCGACCGCATCGAACACCTCCGAGTCGGCGAGCGTCCGGACGTAGACGAGTTGGTCGCCGACATGGACCACGTGCCCATCGCTCAAGAGTTCGTCAAGTGGCGAGACGAGTACATGGTCGGCGCGATTTGCGACCGCGGGCGGCCGGTGGCGACGATTCAACTCCGCCAGATACGCGAAAACTCCTACAAGGGCGGCGGCGGCGTCTACCGGAAGACGACCTACGAACCGGACCTCGACCGCGTGGCCCGCGACCTGCTCTCGGAACTCGACTGGCACGGGCTGGCGTGTCTCGAATACATGGAAGACGCCGACACCGGGGAGTTCAAACTGACCGAAATCAACCCTCGAATCTGGCAGTCCATCGGCCCCTCGATGCGAGCGGGCCAGGACTTCCCGTACTACTACTGGCTGGTGGCGTCGGGCGAAGCCGACCGCATCGACCCGGCGTACGAGTTGGGCGTCGGCAGTCACTTGCTCATGGGCGAGGCCCAGCACTTAAAGAGCATCCTCGACGAGGATTCGCCGCGGGTCGAGAAACCGAACTTCTACGCCACGCTGGGGGCGGTCGCGCTCTCGTGTCTGGTCGAACCGCGCTTCGACATCCTCCGGTTCGACGACCCGGCACCCTTCTTCTACGGGGCGTTCTCGGGGATTCGGCAACGACTCGGTTCGACGCTAGAGGCCGATTCTGGCCCCGAGCCGATTGGGAACCGCGCGGAGTACGCCGTCGATTCGGCCGAGGAGTAACCGGCCAGTAACCATCAGTCCGGGCCGCCGTACCTCTTGGTCTGGGTCGCCGTCTTCGTTGGTCCCTGCCGCCCCATTCCGGAGTCACGTCGATTTGGAATCGGCGTACCGCTGGTACATCCCTCGCGCGAACTTGTACATCGGCCACACGACCGGCGAACAGCCCCGTTCCCAGCAGAGGGCCGGGACCGGTTTCGCGCCGAACTTCTCCTTGAACCGGAACACGCCGTCCCTGAAGTCGCCGGTCGTCCCGCCGAAGTTGTACGTCTCGTAGCCGTTCTCTTGGCCCCACTTGATGGCGTACTCGTGGAGGAGTTCCGAGGGATGATACTCGAAGTCCGCCTCGGTGATTCCCGACAGTTCGTAGTTGAGCGTCGATTGGCCCTCGTCGAGTGTGAGGAGTATCGTGCCGCGCTCGCCGCCGTCGACTCGGAGCGTCAGCAGTTTCAGTCGGTCGGCCATCTCGGTCAGTTCGAGGAAGAAATCCCGCGTGTACTCGTCGCCGTCGACCCGGTCCATCACCGACGAGAGCTTGTCGAAGAACGCCGACATCGACTCCTCGGTGATGTCCTCGTCCACCACCTCGAAGTCCTGTTCGTGACCGCTCCTGATGGCGCGCCGCCGCGAACTGTGCATCTCCTCCTTTATCGTCTCCCAGTCGTCCGTGATGTCGAGCAGGAAATCGCAGTAGTCGAACTTCGACTCGTATCCGTTCTCCCGGAAGAGTTCGTTGTACCGACTGAACTTCGACTTGGTGGTGTGGACCTTGTTCGAGACGACGGTCCTGTCCCCGATTTCGGGCACCGCGCTCAGGAACGACTCCATGACCTCCTCGGTGTCCGTGGTCGCTATGGGACCGGCGGAACCGGGCTTGGGCGGATAGAGGTGCTGAACCGGCAACGTATCGCCCTCCCGGAGGAAAATCGGAAAGACGCCCACCGGGTTGCCGCTCTTGGACGCGACGAGGTGTCTCGGTTCGTAGTCGGTCCCGTCCTCCATCGCCCGCAACCACTCGTAGCGGTGGTACACCTGTCCGAGTTCGGCTTGTTCGACCACGTTGTTCCACTGATTTCGATTGACGGACTCGATGGTATCGGTGCTGTAGACGTCTACTGCCATTTTGTTCTCCCCCGAATGTACCTCTCTGACGAGAATCGGGATGAAAAAAGGTTTGGCTAAATGATACACGGCCGCAACTATGCGGAAATTGCAGAGCCGACCCACGAGAGCTAAACGGGCCGTATTCCTCCGTTAATCGAGTAACGACGGCCGAAAGTGACGATTGGTTCTCACTCTCGCGGAAAAATTTACAATACGTCGTTCACATCGACTTTTCCCAATAATTCCGTGATAACGGCGAGAATATTTACAACGTCGGAGCCGGAGATTTCGAGTATGGTGGGGATGTCGAACGGACGACCAGCATCTTTGACACCCAGTAGCACGCAAGATTCGCCGGGGTACCCCTGCGTTCGGTCGCTCGGCCGACGCGGCGTCCGCACGATATACGGGACGAAGTACGGCGAAAGCACGATTTCCTCCTCGCGCTACTGCGACGAGACCGTCGAACTTCCGGTTCCGGACGAGGACGTCGCCGCCTACAAGGATGCGCTCCTTCGCGTCGCTTCTCGGCCCGACGTGTGCACCATCGTCCCGACCAACGAGTACGACGCCTTCGTCCTCTCGAAGTTCAAATCCGAATTCGACCCGTCGGTCTCGCTCCCGGTGCCGTCGTTCGAGACCCTCGGCGTCGTCTACGACCGGATGCGGTTGTTCGCGGCGGCCGAGGCGGCTGGCGTCCCGATGCCTGAGACGATGTCGTTCGACGAGGTCACCGACTAGGACCGGGAGCTAACCGTGAAAGCCCGGTACAACCTCGTCACGAACGACTACGACGAGTCGTGCCCGCCCAACGAGGGCCACCGGGTCAAAGACGTGGCGCACCTCCGCGTGGGCGAGACGCCCGACTCCGACCAGACCGTTGAGGAAATGAAGCACGTCCCATCGCCCAGGAGTACGTCCCGTGCGAAAACGAGTACATGGTCGGCGCGCTGCGTCGAGACGGCGACCCGGTTGCGACGGTTCAACTCGACCAGATTCGAGAGGACTCCTACAAGGGCGGCGGGGGCGTCTACCGGAAATCGACCTACGACCCGGAACTCGACCGGGTGGCCCGCGACCTCCTGGCGGAACTGGACCGGACTGGCGTGTCTCGAATACATGGAGGACGACGAGACGGGCGAGTTCGAACTCGCCGAAATCAACCCGCGGATGTGGCAGTCGATGGCCCCGGCCGTTCGGGCGGGGCAGGACTTCCCGTACTACTACTGGCTGATGGCGGCGGGCGAGACCGACCGCATCGACCCCGACTACGAGTTGGGCGTCGGAAGCCACCTGCTGGCGGGCGAGGCCCAGCACTTAAAGAGCATCCTCGACGAGGACTCCCCGCGGGTCGAGAAACCCGACTTCGCCGCCGCGGTCGCGGCGGTCGCGCTCTCGTGTCTGGTCGAACCGCGCTTCGACATCTTCCGGTTCGACGACCCGGCCCCGTTCGCCTTGGCCGCGTTCGCGGGCGTCCGGAACCGACCGCATCGCTCTGAGCGCGACCACTCTCCGAGCGCGAATCGCTCCGACCCCGAACTGCTCGACTCGCTCCGACCCGACGGCCCACAAACGCTATTTGCTCCGTCGTCGTCCGTATCAGGTATCCCACGGCGTCGCCCGGACCGCTGGCGTCGGACGAGACACGAATGAGCTTCCGATTCGACATCGAGCGCGTCGTCCTCGGCGTCGTCGCGCTCGGCATGGCCGCGTTCTTCGCCGCGCACAGCTTCGTGCTTCTGAAGGGGAGCGACGAGCAGACGATGACGCTGGTCCGCTCGACGTGGTTGCTGGGTCTCGTCGTGTTACTCCTCGTCGGCGGCTTTCTCACCGCGGCGCGGCGCAACGCCGCCTGAGGGCGGCGCTCGTCGGTCAGAAACCCTCGTACTGCGCCGGTCACCGAACCTCGTACATCCCGAGTGACCAGTGGTTCGGCCCGAACGCGCGGCCGCCCCACCCGACGTTGCCATCGACCGCGCACCGCCAGCCGTCGGCGGTGTACCACGGGTCGATGTGGTGCATCCGGCCCGAGTTCCACCCGAGCCGCCGGTTCGACCCTTCGAGAATCGGCGACTCTGGGCGCTCGCGGTCGGCGTAGGCCGTCGGCGAAAGCTCCTCGACGTCGAAGGCCCGGACCTTGTCGCCGTACTGGGCCGCGCAGTCCTGAAAGAAGACCACAATTCCGTCTTCGGTGACAATCGGGCGGCCCGCGGGTCGCCCGGCCTCGGGGCGGTCGGGCGCGACGGGGTTGCGCTCGTGGGGCGTCCACCCGTCGCGCAGGAGGTCGTCGCTGTAGTACAGACACAGGTCGTGGTTGCCGTCGTCGCTCCCGAGCATCGCCCACCACAGGTCGTTCCACCGGAACAGCACGCAGTCGGCGAGCTGTCGGTCCGGGTCCACGACGGTCGAGACGGGCCGCCAGCCGCCGGGCAACGAGTCGGTCTCGAAGAGGCGCACCGTCGCCGGTCGCTCGCGGTTC
This sequence comes from Halorussus ruber, assembly GCF_004765785.1. Taxonomy (GTDB): domain Archaea; phylum Halobacteriota; class Halobacteria; order Halobacteriales; family Haladaptataceae; genus Halorussus; species Halorussus ruber. Next base: position 297,321 of record NZ_SBIT01000006.1, read on the forward strand.
CACCGGTCCGGAACCATGTAGAACGTTTCTTCCAATTTAAATATATATGGAAAAGCAAGGTGTATCTTGTCTTTCAGCACGACGCGGTCGTACTCCCACGACCGACCGCGGTCGGTGCTGGTGGCGTGGCCGACGACGCCGGTCGGTCGCCGGTCGCGGTTGTAGACCTCGAAGAAGAGCCGCCACGGGCCGGTCTCGGGGACGTACAGGAAGGGGTCGGCGACGAGGTCTACCGCCCCGTAGTCGGTCACGTCGGACGCGGTCAGGACCGGATTCGACGCCGACGCCATCGGGACCGGCCGGAAGGGCGGGGCACTCGACGCGCCGTCGAGGTGGAAGGGCCGAATCCGGTGGTCCGCGGACTGCTCGGCGGCTTCAGCGCCGGATCGGCCGGACTTATCGGACTGATGCGGTCGCTCGCGCTCGCGGCGAGCGCGAGCGACCGAGTCGAGGAGTCCGTCACCGAGTCGCCGGTGGACGAACTCTCCGGCCGTCCACCGGGCCGCGTGGGCGTACCGATTCGACCCGAGTCGAGAGACGATTCGCCGCATCGTTACGCCGGTCCCTCGCCAGACCTCGACTGTTCGAGGGCCGTCGTTTTCCACCGAGCGCGAGCGACCGAGGTCGGGTGTCGGCGCGGGCGATTCATGCCACTCCCGACGACGGCGCGCCTCAAAAAAGGAAGCTATCTTGTGGTATGCGAACGAATGTCAATATATCTCACTTTACGGTCCGCCAGAGTTCAAATGGCCACCATGATTAATATGAAATGCAGGCTTTGATACGACAGGTGTCCGCCAAGGGGGATTCCAGATATTTCCATGAGTGAGAAAAATTTTCAAATATACGATAGTATAAACGACCTCAACGAGAACCAATGGAATGACGTGGTGAAGCAGTCCGACCGGGGGAGTGTCTTCCACCGGGCCGGATGGCTCCGAGCAGTCGAGGAGGGCCTCGACCGGTCGGCGAGACATCTCGTCCTCGAGAAGGGGAACAACCCGATTGCGCTTCTGCCGAACTTCGTCAGGCGGGTCGAGTTGCCGTCCTCGCTCCCGTCGGTCGTGGACCGACTCGACGCCAAGCGCCTCACGTCAATCGAACCCGGATTCGGCGGGCCGCTGTTCATGGGGAGCGAGCGGTCGAACTTCGAGATGATGTTCGACCACATCGACCGCCTGCTCGAACGCGACGACTTCGTCAACCACCGCGTGAAGGCGGCCAACGACGAGTATCTGCGCTACTCTCGACCGTTCTCGGAGTACGGCTATCAGCTCAGCTCCGGCGTCTGTCGGCTCGTCATCGACCTCGACCAAGGCTGGGAGTCCATCGAGTCGAACATGAACAAGTCCAAGCGCTCGAACATCTCCAAGGCCCGGGAGAACGACGCGACGGTCTACGAGCGCTCGCTCGAAGGCGAGGCCCTCGAGCGGTTCTACGAGACCTACCAGCAGGCCATGGACCGCGTCGGCGGGACCGCCTACCCCTACGCCTTCCTCGAACGAATCGGCGAGGAGTTGGCCGACCGGACCGAACTCTTCACGGTCGAGGTCGACGGCGAGTTCGCGGCCGGTCAGGTGTATCTCGTCGACGACGAGCAATCGTCGGTCCACTGCTTCTTCCAAGCGGTCGACGCGGACTACTTCGACTACTACCCGTCGGAACTCCTCGACGAGTACGGGATGAAGTGGGCCATCGAGCGCGATTACGGCGAGTACGACCTCGGAAGCAGTCCGTCTGACTTCACGGACGGCTCGTTCCGGTACAAGAACGAACTCGGTGCCCAACCCCGGCCGGTCCTCTCCTGGGAACGGGGCTGTTCGCCCATCAAGTGGCCGATGTACCGCCTCGGGCGCTGGTACCTCAAGAACCGTAACGGGTCGAGCGAACTCTCCTCTGCGTAGTGACCGCGTGCGCTCTCCGCTCGGTTTCACTTGATAGCGCGTCGGCTTCATCGCCTTCGCCCGGTAGCGCGACGTTCTGTTTGATTTCACCAGGTAGCGAGACGCTTTGGTTCCCGCTAGTTAGCGCGGCGCTCCCGTTTGTGCTAGTCCCGTTCGCGGCCGTCCGGTTCGCTCGACCGACGCCGCTGACCACGTAGAGGTCGAGCGTCCCGTCGTCGTAGACGTGTCCGACCGACGGCTTGCGTTCGAGGCGGTCGAAGTCCTCGGGCGAGTGACGCCAGAACTCCCGGTAGTTCGGGTACAACCGGGGGTTGCTGACGCGACCGAGTTCGGTCGTCACGAGGTAACGCCGGTCGGCGACCGCGCTCGACGGTAGCTCCTCGGCCGACGCGTTGGCGTAATCGAAGTGGTCGGGCGGGGGTGGGAGTTCGAACCGGATGTTCTCTGTCTCCTCCAAGTTCTCGTAGGTGGACATCCGGTACTGGCTGATTCCCAGTTGGTCGATGGCGAGCGACTGGTTGCGGTGTTGGAACGTCCACTCCATGCCCTCGACCTCGGCCTCGGTAATCTGGAGGTTCGAGCCGTTCGACAGGGGCGAGGAGTAGAGGTAGAACACCGAGAGGAAGGCGAGCGCGAACAGCGAGGCGTACGCTACCGGCCGGAGATACCTCGCGGCGGCGTCGGCGTCGAGCCGCCGGAACAGCGTGTAGAACCCGGCACCGACGAGGACGACGCCCGCCAGTCGGGCGTACCGAACGACCCGGTAGAAGCCGATGGTCACGTCCACCGCGAAGGCGAGGGCGGCACCGACGGTGAACACGCACAGCGTGCTGGCGAGGAAGGCCTCGATGGGGTCGAACGCTCGCTCGCCGCGCGCCACGAGGAGGGCGTAGTAGCCGACGAACACGAACGCCATACCGATTATCGCCCCGACGAGGCCGTAGGTGTAGATTCCGACGAGCGCGATGTCGGAGATCGCCGGGGTCGTCCGCGAGAAGACCGACGCGATGTTGCCGAGCTGGGACGACCCCTCCGAGACCCCCATCAGCGTGTAGACGATGATGAGCGTGCTACCGATAATCGACTCGAAGGAGTAGTACCACGCGAAGAAGAGGACGAACGCGAGGACGGCGACGACGAGCGGCGACCTGCGGGTCACCGTGGTCGTGCCTGCGAGGCGTTTGCTCCCAATCACGGAGAGCCACAGCAGGCCCAGCATCCCGACGAAGAACACCGTCACGACCGGATGGTAGAACGTGATGGAGACGACGACGACCAACAGCGCGGCCCTGAACCGGGTCGTCGCTCGGCCGCCGTAGCTCCGGAAGAGGAGGTAGAACGCGAAGGGAAGCGTCATGAACGCGAAGACGCTCGGGTGGAAGAAGACGTGTTCGCCGCTGAACAGCAGCAGCGAGGAGAACGGGAGGACGAAAAGCACCTTCCGCGACCCGCCGAAGGTGACGTTCAGAAGCGGGTACAGCGAGACGATGTAGAACAGCGAGGCCACCGGCGGCAGGACGTTGATGACCGTCGAGGGCGCGATTCCGGTCGCGTAGGACACCGTCAGCGCGAGCAGGTGGACGTTCGGGTAGTAGTTGGTCCGGGGCACCGCGCCGAGGTCGCCGATGCGCCGAATCATGCCGATGTACGTGAGCATGTCTCCTCGGGCGAACAGTTCGTAGCGGAGCGCCGGGATGAACAGCAGGACGGCGTTGACCGCGAGGACGAGCGCCAGTCCCCACTTCCAGTATCGGTGCCACCGCTCGGGATAGCCGCCCTCGAAGATGACGAGTTGGCCGAAGAACACCGCAATCAGCGCGAGGAGCCAGAACGGGAGCGGGTAGGCGTCGTACACCGATAGCTCGTAACTGGTCGCTTGGGGGTCGGCGGCGACGAAGACCAGCGCGACCGCCGTGGCGGCGGCTCCGACCGCGAGCAGTAGCTTCAGCCGGATTCGTCGCTCTACCACCGACCCCACCCCATCGTTCGCTCGGACGACCCCCTCGGTCTTGGTTTTTCTGGCGTCACCGGAAATTTGGCGGCTGTTAGCGAGTGACACGCCACTTGCGGTGCGTCTGCGGCATGCGGCGGGAACATTTATCCTCGGGTTTGCCGTCACTCCCCCTGTGCAACGACCGATGGGGGGCCGGGTTTTCAGCGCCCAGGGTGGATACTGATGGACGTCAGTCGCTCTAGCTTCAAAATCTTCCTCGCCGAATCGCTCGGGATGGTGCTCTCGTTAGGGGGCATCACGTACTTCGCCCGCGAACTCGGCTCCGGCGAACTCGGCGCGTTCTTCCTGTTTCAGGCGCTGCTGTTCTTCCTCGCCGTGCCCTCGGACATGGGCGTCAGAATCGCGGTCGAGAAGCGAATCAGCGAGCGGTCGAACCCCGATTCGGTCCTCTCTACGGCCCTGCTGATGAAACTCGGGCTGTTGTCGCTCACCGTGACCGGCGTGTTTCTGGCGGGCGGGCTGGTCCGCTCGTACATCGGCTACGACCTCGTGGCGTTCCTCGCGGTCGGTATCGTGCTGCAAGAGCTGTCCGGGCTGATGAAGAACGTCCTCGCCGGGGAACTCCGGGTGGGCGAGACCGCGTCCATCGACTTCGCAAACACGCTGACGAAGTACGGCGTCGGAGCGGTCTTGGTCTACGCCGGGTACGGCGTCGTCGGACTCGCCGCGAGCGTCCTCGCCGGGTTGTTCGTCCGACTCGTGTTAGCGTACCGCGCCTGCGACACCGGGTTCGGTCGCCCCAGGAAGGACGTGATGCGCTCGCTCGGTAACTACGGGAAGTACGCGATTCTTCCCCATATCGGTAGGCAGGTCCACCAGTGGATGGACGTGTTACTCCTCGGGTTCATGCTGACGACGAGCGCGGTCAGCGTCTACGAACTCGCGTGGCGGGTCGCGGGGCCGGTGTTGCTGTTGTCGCGGTCCATCGGCACGGCCATCTTCCCGCAGTTCAGTTCGTGGGACTCCGCGGGGTCCCGAGAGGCCATCGAACGGCTGTTCTCGAACATCATCACGCCCTCGCTGTTGCTGGTCTTCCCGGCCCTGTTCGGGGCGGCGGTCCTCTCGCGGGAGATTCTCTCGCTGGTGTTCGGGGCCGAGTACGCCGCGGGCTGGCTCGTGCTAATCGTTCTCATGGCCGGGAAGATTCCGGGTGCCGTCCAGAGCATCGTGGGACGGTCGCTGTACGGTCTCGACGAACCCCAGTACGTCACTATCGGAACCACGGTCACGATAGCCACCAACCTCGTGTTCAACGTCCTCCTCATCTGGCAGTTCGGCGTCGTCGGCGCGGCGCTGGGCACGATGGCGTCTCGGACCATCTCGACGGGCCTCCAGTTCTACTTCCTCTCGGAACTCATCGACGTGCGCATCCCCTACGACGAACTCGGCTGGTGTCTCGGCGCGTCCGCGGTCATGGCCGCCGTCCTCTCCGCCGTCAAGACGACGGTCGCGGTCGATTCGGTCGTCCGACTCACCGGGTTCGTCCTCGCCGGAGCGGCGCTGTACGGCGCGTTCGTGGCGATGTATCCGCCGCTCAAGAACCAGATCACGACTCAAATCCAGAAGTCGGTCCCGTGGACCTGAAGCGTCTCGGCTCTGAGAAATAATTTCAATTGTTAAAAATAACTAATTCAGTTTTAGAGGAACTACTACATTGTTCTGTTCGGCTTACGCCGTCGGGAGCCGCGAACGGCTTCCCGCGTGTGCCGCCGGTAGGCAAACCGTACCCGCCGAACGGGCCGAAGCTATTTCCGGTCGTTCATCGTGCCTTCTGTAGAATGATTCCGCCGAGGCAGTACTACCTCACGTCCACGCGCCCCGAGGAGATTCCGGACGGGTATCGGTCGGTGTCGGTCGACGACTGGCACCTCGTCTTCGACGACAGTTTCGACTCGCTCCCGGTCGTGGCCGACGGCGAGCGCGTCGGCCACGTCGTCGGGACGATACTCGACGTGCGCGACCGGCGCGAGGACGGCGAACTCCGGCTCTCGCCCGGCGACGCGGACTCGCTCGACGCGGCGTTTCAGGACGCGCTCGTGGACTTCGCCGGGCACTTCCTCGGTCTCCTCGACGCCAACCAGTCCTCGGCGTACACGGACCCCATCGGCGGGTGTCCGCTCGTCTACGACCCCGACGAGGGCGTGGCCGGGGCGACGCCCGCCGCGCTTCCGGGCATCGACCGCGAGGCGCGCTTCCAGACCGCGCTCTTCGACCGGCTGAACCACAACGAGGACTACATCTTCCTCCCCGGGGCCGTCACCTACTACCGGAACGTCGAGCGCCTCCTCCCGAATCACCGTCTGGACCTCGATTCGTGGGAGACGACCCGATTCTGGCCCTCGGACCCGGAGGCCATCTCGACTTACGACGAGACGACCGCCGTCGCCGAGTCCATGAGCCAACTGCTCCGCGACGTGTTCGCGGAAATCGCGGCGACCTACGAGAACCCGGTCAATCCCCTGACCGCGGGGCAGGACTCGCGCACCCTGCTGGCGGCGGCGCGTCCGTGGGTCGCCGACGGTGACATCCAGACCGTGACGTGGGACACCGGCGAACTTGTAGACGTTGACATGGACGTTGCGCGGCGACTCTCGGCCAACCACGAGGTCGATTGGAACCCGGTCCCGACCGTGACCGCGACCGAGGCCCAGAAGCGGTGGTGGCTGGAGACTACCGGCCACGCCGTCGGCGGCACCATCAAGGACATCCACCCGACGCTGGAACTGTTCGACGCCGACCTGCACGTCAACGGGTTCGGCGGCGCAATCGCCCGCGGGAAGTTCTGGGAGGACGCCGACGGCCCCGACTCGACGTTCGACGCGGGCGAACTCCTCGCCAGACTCCACCGCCCGGAGGACCCCGTTCTGGAGGAGGCAGTCGAGGAGTGGTACGAGGGCGTCTCGCAGTTCGACGCCTACACCCAGTTGGACCTCGTGACCCAAGAACTCCGGTACGGCTGTTGGGCCGGGCCGCACTTCCCGGGGCTGGCGCGCCACCGCGACGTGGTGTCGCCGCTGGCGTACTTCCCGGTCGTCCGCGAGATGTTCCGGTTGGCTCCGCCGGTCCGCCGGAACGGCAACGTCCAGCACCTCATCGTGGACCGGTTGTGGTCGGAACTGAACGAGTACCCTTACAACATGTTCACCGACTGGCGGGAGTTCGTCCGGCGCGCCAAGCACCTCAAGTACAAGTCCCAGTACGCGGCCAAGCGTCCCGACCTCGTCTACTCCTTCCTCAGTCGGAAGCTCACCGGCGAGTAGGAGCAGGGCTATTCGCCTTCGACCGGTTGTCCTCGAACAGCAGTTTCTCGTAGTCCGTGACGACGTTCTCCGCCGTGAAGTCCATCGCCCGGTCGCGCAGTCGCCCCGGGTCCGGCGGGTCCCGAAGCGTCGAGTACATCGCCGCCGCGAGGGCGTCGGCGTCCTCCGTCGGCACGAGCGGCCCGAACTCCCCGTCGTTCAGAATCTCTCTGGGACCCTTCGAGCAGTTCGTCGAGACCACGGGGCACCCGAAGGCCATCGCCTCGATGAGCGTGGACGGGAGCGCCTCGGAGTTCGAGGAGACGGCCAACACCGACGCCTCTCGCATGTAGGGGTAGGGATTGTCCGTACTGCCGGGGAGCGCGACCGACTCGTCCAGCCCCAGCTCCTCGACGCGGGCCTCCAACTTCGGTCTGGTCTGGCCCTCGCCCAGAATCATCAATCGGGCGTCCATCTCCTCCCGAAGGCGGTCGAACGCCTCGATTAGCAACGAGTAGTTCTTGTAGGGGTGGAGCCGCCCCGCCGCGAGGACGACCGGCGCGTCGTCCTCGAACCACGGGTGGTCGGGCGACTGCTCGCCCTTCTCCAGCAGTTCCGGCGTCACGACCGGATTGTAGACGACGGAGACGTCCTCCTCGGCGATGCCCAGCACCTCCGCCGCGTCGGTCTTCACGCCCTCGGAGACCGCCACGATGCGCCCGGCCCGCGGGTAGAGGTACTTCGAGAGTTCGGTCTTCGCGGCGTGTGTCAACTCGTCGGCGTTCGCTATCTGGTCGGAGGTCATCCCGTGAAAGCTGACGACGGTCCGGGTCGAGACCGACGCGAGGTGCCGTGCGAGTATCGCCACCATGTTGGGGTTCGGCTTCCCCGTGAGGAGGGCGTCGGGTTCGACGCGCCGGAGGTACCGCGCCAGCGGGACCACGCTGGCGAAGATGCCGATTCCGGGTGCCCGTCCCCGGTCGATTTCCATCGTCCGAACGTCGTCGGGCACCTCCGGCCGGAAGGCTCCCTCCTCGGAGACGAGGAGCAAATCGACCTCGTATCCCCGCTCGGTCAACTCGTCGATGAGGTTGACCAGCACGCGCTCGACGCCCCCGATTTCGAGATGGGTGTGAAAGATAGCGACGCGCCGGTCTCCCCCGGACTCCTCGTCGGTCATCACGTCACATCCACGGGATTCGTCGGCATAAGTGTCCTCCCGGGCGTTCGGAGAAACCGCGAAATAATACTGCCCGGCGACCGATACGCCGCCCGACAGATATGAAGCGCCCGGCGAGTACCGGGCGTCGGCGACCGCGAACTTAGAGCGTGATAGATTGGGTCTGCTTGGTGGTGTTCCCGGCGGTGTCCTCGACGCGCAGGTTCACCTCGAGGCTGGTCCCGACCGGGAACTGGAAGAGGTCCCACCCGGAGGCGCTGTCGCCGCTCGCGTCGTTCACCGAGAAGTTGATGTCCGTGCCCTCGGCCGCGACGACCTCGACGGTCTCCAGTCCGTTGTCCGTCCCCGAGACGGCCCACCGGACCGAGAACATCCGGTCGTCGCCGAGCTGTTCGCTCTTGGTGACGTCGAAGCGGTCGATGGCGGGGCCGCTGGACTCGACGATGTCCGAGACCTGGACCTCTTTTCCGTCGTACCGGATGGTCCATTTCGACTCGTCGATGGTCATCGACTTGATGGGGCCGTCCACCCAGAAGGTGTCGCCGTGGCCGTTGCCCGAGACGCCCGAGACCGTCGTCGTCCCGTCGCCGTTGGAGGTGATGGTGTCGTTGTCCTCGGCGGCCATACTGCCCGAGTAGGTGTCTTTACTGACGTTTCCCTCGACCGTGAACTCGTACTCGACCGCCTCGGTGCCGTCGTTCGAGACGAGTTCGAGCTTCTTGCCGCTCTGGTCGCTGGTCTGGCGGGACGTGGCCATCTTCCAGTTGTCGATGTAGATGTCGTTGTCGGAGGGCGAGGGGTCGCCGCCGCCGTAGTAGACTTGGAAGGCGTAGTTGATGCCGTTCTCGGGGTAGAGGGTGAACGCCATGCTGTCGTCGTGGAACTGCCGGTTGCCGTCCACCCACATCGTGAGCTGACCGTCGCGGTTCGCGCTGCCGCCGCTGGTCGTGTTCAGCTTCATGTACTGCTCGATGTGGTGCCACTCGCCGCGGCTGATGGTGGTGGCCCGGAGGTCGTCTCCGTAGTTCCCGCTCATGTCCATGTGATAGCAGTAGTAGCCGATGCCGATGCCGTCGCTCTCGTTGACGTACTCTCCGCGGGCGGCCCACCCGTTCGTCCCGTCGGAGGCCCCGTCCCACGACGGACGCCGCTCGTGGTTCTCGAACCCAGGGAGCTTGCACGAGAAGGTGTCACCGCCAAAATCGAAGTCGTTCCCGAACTTGACCCAGTAGCTCGAATACAGCTCGCGGGGGTTCTCGCTGAGGAGTCCGCCGTCCTTCAGGTCGAGGGTCGTGTCCATGCCGTAGTGACTGCCCTCGGGGAGATTGACGTTCAGACACGAGTCGCCGGTGCGGGAGGTCTGGTCGGTGAGTTGGTCGTACTCGCCCTGTTTCCACGCGCTCGTGAACCAGTCGGAGTACTCCGAACTGGCGAAATCTTCTTCGAGAATAACGCCGCCGTCTTGGGCCGCCGCGCTAGAGGTGCCGAATCCCGCCACGGCCGCCGCGGACGCGCCAGCGAGTTTGAGATAACTGCGTCTGTCGAGGAGAGACTCTTTCGCTTCAGTTCGATGTGCCGTCTCGTCGCGTGCCATGCAGTTCTCAATGGATTACCGCCAATTTAAAAAACCTCTGATTCCCTTTCAATGGCGAGTTTCCATTTTTAATGCATCGTTATCGGGCCATTACCGCCGGTCTCGGACGCGAAACCGGTGGTCGGAGCGCAATCGCTGTTCGACCGAAATCGCGCTTTCGCCGGGCGCGAGTCGTCCGCGCCGTCGGTTCAACGACTCGTTGCCGACTGCTGTCGGCCCTGAGCGACGTGAAACGTCACTCTTCAGAAAGGAGTTCGGCGACGACCGGCTCGTACCCCTCCATGAGCGATTCCCACGCGTACTCCTCGCCCAACCGCTTGGCGTTCGCGGCCAGCGCCGCCTGTCGCTGTTCGGACTCGACCACCGCCTCGATGGCGCTGGCGAACTCGTCCCACGAGTTGCGCACCAGTGCGGTCTCGCCGTCTTCCAGCGGAAGCCCCTGCGTCCCGACGTCTGTCGTGACGATGGGGAGGCCCGCCGCGAGGTAGTCGAGCATCTTCAGTTTCGTGCCCGACCCCATCGTGAGCGGACAGATGGCGACGTCCGCGAGCGAGAGGACGCCGGGGAGGTCTTCCACGAATCCCGGCGTCCGGACGTTCTCGCCCTCGACGTCCGGCGGGTCTCGCCCGACCAGCAGGAACTCCACGTCCGGAAGCGCCGGGGCCAGTTCGTCGGCGATGACGTTCGCCGCGACCTCGTTGGGGTCGTAGTCGAACGCGCCGACGAACACGCAGATTCGCTCGGCCCCGCCGAGACCGAGTTCCTCTCGGACCGCCTCGGGATTTCCGCCCTCGTCGATTGAGTGGAAGTCGGTCCCGTTGGGAATCACCGAGACGACGGTGTCGTCGGACCACGTGAACCGCTCTAAGTCGTCGGCCGACTGGAACACCACGCCGTCGGCGGCGTCGATTCCGGCCTGCTCGAACTGCCGGAGGTTCCGGACCGCTCGCCGCCGCACGACTCCGGGGACCGACCTGAGTTCGAGTTGCTGGTCGAGGAGTTCGAACACCGCGTTGTGCTTGTTGAGCAGAAGTTTCGCGTCGTACTCGTCGGCGAGTCGCTTGCTCGCCCGGAGCATCTGGGGCGCTTCGCAACAGACGATGTCGAACTCGGCGTCGAGTCCGGAGAACGTCGAAACCGTCTCGCGGGACTGCAACCGGTCGAAGCCGTTGTCCGCCGAGAGGCCGAGCATGGCGTTCCAGACGTAGATGGCCGAGGTCTTGAAGTCCAAGAACGGGTTGTCGGTGTCTACGACCCGGACCTCCTGTTCGTGTTCTCTTTGAATGGCCTCGCCCGAGGGCTGGGACAGCCAGACGGTCCCGAAGTCGGCGAATTTCTTCGACGTGTTCCAGATGCGCACCTCGCCGCCGTTCGACGGCGGGTAGACGTCGCCGCGCGCGAGTTGGAGGATGTTGGCGTCCTCGACGGCGGGGTCGATGTCGGACGACGAGGCGTCACCGGGGTTCACCCGGCCGAAGGCCGACCCGGGGACTGCGGTCGAGGTAGAGGGCGACCCCGCCTCGTCGTCGCCGCCAATCGTTTCGGACGCCGAGAGTGGCTCCTCGCGTCGTTCGGTTCGGTCGTGTTGCTCGTTTGGGTCGCGTCGCTCGTTTGGGTCGCGTCGCTCGTCTGGGTCGCGCTGTTCGGTTCGAATCTGTCGTCGCGGCGCGAGTCGCCGCAGATGCTGGGTAAAGTGAATCGTCATGTCTCGGGGCGAGTGTGTCGTCACGTTTCGTTCCTCGCGGTGTGGTCGGGAAGCGCTTCGACGTGGGTCTTAATCGAGTGCAGGATGACGCCCGTCAGCGCGAGCAGCGAGCCGACGACCGTCGTGAAGATGCAGAACAGGACGATACCCGTCGGGAAGGACCCGGTCTGGAGGTAGTTGGCGACCGCCCAGTAGCCGAGGCCGAATCCCAAAAGCGCGGTCGTGAAGCCGGGCAACCCGATGAACCGCAGGGGCTGTTCGCGCTCGATGGTCTGCAGGATGTTGCCGACGACCGAGAGGCCGTGAGACACCGGGTTCTGCGTGCTCGTTTCGTCGCCCTCGTAGTAGATGGTCGCGCCGACCTCCTCGACTTCGTAGTCGTGGCGTCGGGCGTGGTACAGAACGTCGGTGCTGGCGCTCATGTTGTCGCTGAGCGTGTCGTCGGTCGCCAGACTTGCGATGGCCCGCTCGTCGAAGGCCCGGAGGCCGCTCTGGGTGTCGGAGACCCACGACCGCCCGAGCGAGAGGTTCGTGAGGAGGTTGATGACGAACAGGCCGAACCGGCGGTACAGCGGGACGTGGTGGTCCCCGTCGCTGTGAAATCGGCTCCCGATGACGAGGCTGGCGTCGCCGTCGCGCGCGGCGTTTACGAGCCTCGGCACGTCGTCGGGGTCGTGCTGGCCGTCGCCGTCGAGGGTCACCAGCACCTTCGCGTTCCGGTCGTGGGCTTCGGAGAACAGCGTCTGCATCGCCGCCCCGTACCCCCGATTCGTCTCGTGTTCGACCACCGTCGCGCCAGCGCGCTCCGCCACCGCGACCGTGTCGTCGCTACTCCCGTCGTCCACGACGACCACCTCGTCGACGTGGTGCTGAACGCCCTGCACGACCGCCCCGATGGTGTCGCCCTCGTTGTAGGCGGGAATCGCCGCGACGACTTCGACGGCCCCGCGCGAGTCCTCCTCCGCGGAGACTCCGTCCGTCGTGGGGACTTCGATGCGGAAGTCGTCGGTCTCGCGGAACCGCGCTTCCAGACGCGCGAAATCGACCTCGTCGTCCGACGGGTCGACGGGGACGAGCCCCGGAAAGTCGAACGCGCGGGCGACGCTCTCGACGGTATCGACCAGCGACTCGTCCGAGAATTCGAGTTCGAGGACGTAGGCGTCTAACCGCTCGGCGAGGTCTCCAATCGTCGAGTCGTCCGTGTCAGAGACGACGACGAACGCGGAGAAGCCGTGTTCGGAGGCCCGCAGAAGAGTGCGCGCGACCGCCCCTAACTCCGCGTCGGCGGCGGCGACGCATATGACTGGTAGTTGACGTTTTTCGGAGGGTCTCACCCCCTCATCGTGTCCTTTTTCGGTATTCTCCATCGGCGCTCTCTATGAGAGTGCGATGTATAGTTAGAAGCCCCGTACCTCGCATAAACCGGCGATGGAACGCTGAACGACCGAAAACTGTCCGTTCAAAGAGGACATTACTACCGACCGACTCGTCCGGCCGTCGTCGCGTGGTTTATCCGGTCTTGCGGTGCGACTCATCTAGTCGTTGTCGCGTGGGCCATCTGGTCGTTGCCACGCGGGCCATCAGGCTGTCTCCGTGACGTTCACCCAGACGTGGACGCTCCGATACGCGCTCTCGGCGGTCGGATTCTCCGGCGGCGCGCCCCGATAGAGCAGGTACTGGAGTCGGAGTCGCTCGCCGGTCAGTCGGGGCGAGACGGTGTGGCGACGCTGAACCGTCTCGTTCGCGGGGACCTCGACTCGGAACTGGTCGAGACGCTGGGACTCGACGACGCTCCTCGTCCCGTTGTCCGCGGTCGTTCGCTGTAACCGGGCGACCACCGAGTACTCGACTGTCTCCCGCTCGTGGTTGCCGATGCCGACGACGAACGTCGCGTTCTCGCTCGGTCCGAAGGTTGTCGGGTAGCCGTCGGCCACGAGTTCGCCCTCGTCGTTCTCGCCGAGGAGGTAGAACTCGGTGAAGGTCTGCTCGGCGCTCGGACCCAACGTTGCGTACGCGCCGGACCCGACCGCCACGAGCATCGAGAGGACGATGATCGCGTTCAGCGCCGTTTCGAGCGTCGAGGACGACTCGAACAGTTCCGCGCGGGCGGCGTCGGACCACTCGTCGTAGGGGACGGCGAATCGCTCGTCGGGCGGGAGTCGCCAGCGCCGGACGGCCCCGTAGAGTGCGGTCCCGACGGTCAGTCCGCCGACGGACAGCAGGAGCGTCCCGAAGCTGATGGGCCACGGCGAGAAGTTCAGCGCGAGGCCGACGAGCGGAACGACGGTGATGCTCACCCCGACCGAGAACACCGCCCGTTCGAGAATCGTGACGCCCTCGTGCGGTTGAGGCAACAGGTTCCGCCCCACGCGGACCTCGCCGGTCTCCTCGCTGGCCGCCGCCGGAAAGAGCGCGGCGGTGATAGCGTACCCCGGCAGGAAGAGCGCGAACGGAAGCCCGAACAGGACCCGGAGAACCGACCCACGGACGCCCGGCAGCGAGGCCGCGAGTCCGGCCGCGACGGTCAGTCCGACGACGACCGCGAGGTCGCGCGGGAACCGGCGGACCTGACGCGGCAGTAGCAACCGTAGCTCCGTGGTGTCTCCCATGCTGGTCGTCGCCGATTCGCCGCGCTCGGTTAAAAATAATTGGTGCTTTGCGCCTCTCTGATTGGGTTTTCGGGGTTGTCCGGCCTTTCAGAGAACACCCTCCGGCAGAACTTCGATCACGCGCTGGGCCATGAAGTAACCGAAGAGCAATATTCCTAATGCTATAACATATCTAAGCCTATCTCTCCACTCGGGCGCGACGTTCACGGGCGCGGTCAGTTCCGTCAGCACCAGCAGGCCGAGTAAGGACCCGAGGACGAACAGCTCCAGCGACAGCGCCCCGAGGACCGCGAGGAGAACTACCGTTCCGAGCATCCACGCCACCTGCCCGCGGACGAACCGTTGCTGTCGCATCGTTGGCGCTCCTACGACGACGGGACAGTAGAAGCTACCGCCCGACGCGACGGGCCGGAGACTGTGACGTGCTACCGTTTCACGTAATAAACAGCGCTCGCTCGGACGAAATAAGCCAATAATCCGGGTTAGGACCGGTCCCCCGTCGTCGTAATACCGGAGTACGCGAATTCGGGGGACTGAACGATTGATACGCTTTATCCGCGTCGTTCGGGTAGGTGTCTTGGAAACTTTCGAGAATGACGAGTACACCCGCCATAACGGTTATATTGGGCACCCGCCCGGAGATTATCAAGTGCGCTCCGATACTCCACGAGTGTGAACGGCGGGACTACCCCTGCACCGTCGTCCACACCGGACAGCACTATTCGGAGGAGCTCGACTCCGTGTTCTTCGAGCAGTTGGACCTGCCGGAACCGGACTACGAACTCGACGTCGGTTCGAGTTCGCACGGCCGCCAGACCGGCTCTCTCATCGCCGAAATCGAGCCGATTCTGGAGGCAGAGGACCCCGACACCGTGCTGGTGCAGGGCGACACCAACTCGACGCTCGCCGGAAGCATCGCCGCCGCCAAGCGCGAGTGGACGCTCGGCCACGTCGAGGCCGGACTCCGGAGCTTCGACCGGGAGATGCCCGAGGAGCTCAACCGGGTGTTGGCCGACCACGCCGCCGACTACCTGTTCGTGCCGACCGAGGAGTCGGCCGACCTCCTCGGAGACGAGGGCATCCCCGACGAGCGCATCCGCGTCACCGGCAACACCGTGGTCGATGCGGTCCAGCGCCACGCCGACATCGCCACCGAGCGCAGCGACGTGCTGGACGATTTCGACCTCTCCAGCTTCCAGTACGCCGTCCTGACCGCTCACCGGGCCGAGAACGTCGATAACCCCGACCGCTTCGAGGCCATCCTCGACGGCGTGGACCGCTTCGCCGCGGAGCGCGGGATTCAGGTCATCTACCCGGCCCACCCGCGGGCCAGAAAGCGCGTCGAGGAGTTCGACATCGACGTGCCCGACCGCGTCGAACTGGTCGAGTCGCTGTCGTACCTCGACTTCCTGCGACTCGAAGACGAGGCGCTGGTCGTGTTCACCGACTCGGGCGGCGTGCAGGAGGAGACCTGCATCCTCGGCACGCGGTGTGTCACGGTCCGAGACAACACCGAGCGCCCCGAGACCATCTCGGTCGGGTCGAACACCCTCGCCGGAACCGACCCCGAGGTCGTCTCCTCCAGCGCGCGAGAGATGTTAGACCGCCCCGTCGATTGGGGCTGTCCGTTCGGCGACGGCGACGCGGCCGCCAGAATCCTCGACGCGATTACCGCGGACCTCGCGGCGGAGGTAGCATGAGTAGCAGCACGAGTCGGGTCTGCATCCACGGACTCGGATACATCGGCCTCCCGACCGCGGCGATGCTGGCGAACGTCGGCTACGAGGTGGTCGGGTTCGACACCGACGAGGCCGTGCTGGACCGCATCGAGCGCCGGGACCTCCAGTTCGACGAACCCGACCTCCGCGAACTCGTCTCGGACGCATTGGCGGGAGACGACCTCGTCCTCGCCGACGAACCCGTCCCGGCCGACTACCATCTCGTCTGCGTCCCGACGCCGCTGGACGAGTCGAACAAGGAGGCGAACCTCTCGGCGGTCGAGGCGGCGTCCGGCGCGGTCGCGGACCAGCTCGCGCCCGGCGACACCGTCGTGGTCGAATCGACCGTCCCGCCGGGGACCACCGCCGAGACGGTCCGGCCTCTCCTCGAAGAGACCGGCCTCGACGCGAGCGAGGACTTCCTGCTTGCCTACTCGCCCGAGACGGTCCTGCCCGGAAACGTCGTGACGGAACTCCGGCAGAACGACCGCATCGTCGGCGGTATCGGCGAGGAGGCCACTCGCTCGGCGGCCGAGTTCTACGACTCGTTCGTGGAGGGGACTATCTACCGGACCGACGCGACGACCGCCGAGTTCGCCAAGCTCTCCCAGAACACCTACCGGGACGTGAACATCGCGCTCGCCAACGAAATCGCCAAACTCGCAGACGAACACGGGGTGGACTCCCGCGAGGCGATTCGACTGGGGAACACCCATCCGCGGGTGGACCTCCACCGGCCGGGTCCCGGCGTCGGCGGTCACTGCGTCCCCGTGGACCCGTGGTTCCTCGGCACCGACTCGGACGAGACCGACCTCATCGAGACCGCGAGGGAGGTCAACGACGAGATGGTCGAGTACGTCACGGAACTGCTGGGGGCGCACCTCGGGGACCTCTCGGACCGCCGAATCGCCGTCCTCGGCGTCGCCTACAAGGGCAACGTCGCTGACGTGCGCCAGAGTCCGACGCTCCGTCTCGCCGACGAATTGGAGTCGGCGGGCGCTGACGCTCGATTCCACGATTCGCACGTCCGGGCCGAGACGGTCAGCGACGGGGGACCGAGCGGACCGGGCGGACAGATAGCCGAGCGCGAGTCGCCCGGAGATGCGGAATCGTCTGGGGACGAGACAGCACCGTCCACAACCGAGAACGAGAAACTACCCGTCGAACTGGAATCGCTCGCCGACGCCACGGACGACGCCGATGCGCTCGTCGTCATGACCGACCACGACGAGTACGAGGGGCTGAACCCCGACAGACTCGCCGACCGGATGGCGACTCCCGTCATCGTCGACGCCAAGTCGGTCATCGACCGCGAGGAGTGGACCGAAAACGAGTTCGACGTCTCTCAAATCTAACCATGAGCCGACGAATCCTCGTCGTGTCACAGACGTTTCCGCCGGAGATGGGCGGCAACGCCTCCCGAATCGGTGACACGACCACGTATCTCGCCGAGGAGGACTGGGACGTGACCGTCGTCGCGCCGTCGCCGTGCTACCCGCCGGGGCAGTTCGACCGGTCGTGGTCGCGCCAGCGCACCGTCCGGCGCGACGGGGTGACGGTCCACCGACTGTGGGCGTGGCAACCGACCGAGGAGGACCCCGGCGTCCTCCCGCGGGCGGCCTACTACCTGACGTTCGCGCTCCACGCCGCGGTGTGGGTCCTGCTCAACGGCGGCCGGTTCGACGCCATCCTGACCTCGACGCCGCCCATCTTCACCGGAATTCCCGGCATCGTCGGGCGACTCGCCCACGGCCTCCCGTGGGTCGTGGACGTTCGTGACCTCTGGATAGACGCCGCCGCGAGCATCGAGGAGGTCTCGCCGGGCAAACCCCTGCTCGTAGTGAGCCGAGCCTTCCAGCGCCTCGTCTTCGGACTGTCCGACCGCGCCCTCACGACGACGCCGGAGTTGCGCTCGAAACTCGCGGCGAAGTATTCGACCGCTTCCCCGGAGGAGACCGCCATCGTCCCGAACGGCGTGGACGTCTCGCGGTTCGCCACCGAGACCGACTCGACCGAGTTGCGGGTCGTCTACGCCGGGAACATCGGTCACGCTCAGAACCTCGAAACCTGCATCCGGGCGATGGAACACGTCGAGTCCGACGTGACCCTCGAAATCGTCGGCGACGGCGACCGGCGCTCCGCGCTCGAAGCCCTGACCGAGGAACTGGGTCTGGGCGACAAAGTGGAGTTCGTCGGCCTCGTGGACCGCGACCGAGTTCCGGACCTTCTGGCGTCGTCGGCAGTCGGCGTCGCGCCGATTCAAGCCAGCGAGGAACTCTCCTACGCGGTCCCGACGAAGGCCTACGAGTACATGGCCAGCGGGATTCCCGTGGTGGCGACCGGGACCGGCGCGGTCGAGCGACTGCTCTCGGACGCCGACGCGGGCGTCGTCGTCCCCGACGACCCCGAGGCGCTCGCGGCGGCGTTCGACGACTTGGCGACCGACCCAGACCGTCGCCGCCGACTCGGGCGGAACGGCCGTCGGTACGTCGAGCGCCACCGGGACAGGGCCGAAATCGCCAGCGGCCTGAGCGACGAACTGGACGACCTCGTCGGTGCTTCTGGCGGGGTTCCCGGAGAGGATGGGGGCAACGCCGGGGGCGAGGACGAAGCGGATGGCCGAATCGCTCACGTCGTTCGGGAGCGATGACGAGGTGTTCTGCCCGTGGCGAGTGACGACCTCCGGGACCGGATTTCGGCCCCGACGGCCCTCCTCGTCGCGCTGACGCTGGTCGTCGTCGCCGCGCTCGCGGTCCCGCTGAGTACCTCCTCGGCGGCCTACAGCCCCTACAACGACGAGTGGGACGGAGCGACGGCGCTCTCCTCGATGGCAGACGACGCAGGCGTCGAGGTCGAACAGGTCCACCAGACGGAGGCCTACTCGTCGGCGAGGCCGACCGAGACGGTGGCGCTGGTCCTCTCGCCCGACGAACCCTACCGGTCTGGCGACTCGGCCAGAATCACGGACTTCGTGCGTCGGGGCGGCACGCTGGTCGTCGCCGACGACTACGGCGCGCACTCGAACGAACTCCTCCGGCGGCTCAACGCCTCGGCTCGCATCGACGGGCGGCCCGTTCGGGACATCCGGTCGAATTACCGCTCGGCCGGGATGCCGGTCGCGTCGAACGTCAGCAACCACTCGCTGGTCGCGGACGTGGAGTCGCTGACGCTGAACTACGGGACCGCGGTCCGGCCCAACGGCGCGACCCCGCTTGTCAACACCTCGGAGTACGCCTACCTCGACACCGACCGGAACGGGCGACTCAGCGGGAACGAGAGCTTCGGCAACTACACCGTGGCGACCGTCGAGCAGGTGGGCGAGGGCCGGGTGGTCGTCGTTGGCGACTCCAGCGCGTTCATCAACGTGATGCTCGACCGGCCGGGCAACCGACAGTTCGTCCGGGCGCTTCTGGCCGACGACAGCCGACTGCTGCTGGATTACTCCCACACCGGGTCGCTCCCGCCGCTCGTGTTCGCGGTGTTCCTGCTTCGGGAGTCGGCGCTCCTCCAGTTCGCGCTCGGCGCGCTGGCCATCGGGGCGCTGACCGTCTGGTCACGAGGACCGAGCCTGCCGTCCCTTCCCTCGATTCCCCGGCTGTGGAGCGACGACTCGACGCTCGACGGGGACGGGGCGGTTCGGGCCAGTTCCGCGGACCTCGCGGCGTCTCTCGAACAGCGCCACCCCGACTGGGACCGCGAGCGCATCGAGCGAGTCGTCTCGGCGCTGGAACGTCGCCGCGAGCGATAGGCCGCGAGCGGTAGGTCGGGAGCATCGCGCCGAAGGCGATAAGCGCCGCGTTAATCCGTCCATAACGCCCGGAATCAACCATTCGAGTTTTCCGCCTCCGGGTGCATACCGACGACGATGACCAAGCCCGCCGCGATACACGAGGACCTCCGCGAGGAGGTCGGCAAAGTGCTAGTCGGCAACGAGTCGGTCGTGGAAGTACTCACTATCTCTCTGCTGACGCGAGGTCACCTCCTGATGGAGGGCGTCCCGGGCGTCGCCAAGACGACCATCGCCCGACTCGTGGGGGAAGCGACCGGTCTGGACGTCAATCGCATCCAGATGACCCCCGACATCCTGCCCGCCGACATCACGGGGACGCACATCTACCGCGAGGGATTGGGGGAGTTCGAACTCCAGCGCGGTCCGGTGTTCGCCAACGTCGTCGTGGCCGACGAAATCAACCGCGCGACGCCCAAGACCCAGTCGGCGCTGTTGGAGGCGATGCAGGAGGGCACCGTCACCATCGAGGGCCAGACGCTCCAGTTGCCCGAGCCGTTCATCGTCGTGGCGACCCAGAACCCCATCGAGATGGAGGGGACCTACGAACTGCCCGTCGCCCAGCGCGACCGCTTCCAGTTCAAGGTGACCGTCGGCCTGCCCGACGAGGACGAGGAGATGACGCTGCTGGACCGGTTCGACGCCGAACCGGACCTCGGGCTGGACGACATCTCGCAGGTCGTCACCGCCGAGGACATCCTCGCCGCTCAGGAGGTGGTCGACGACGTTCACGTCGAGGAGGCCATCAAGGGGTACCTCCGCGAACTGGTGAACGCGACCCGCGAGAGCGTGGACGTGAAGTACGGCGCGTCGCCCCGCGCGACGCTGTTGTTCCTCAACGCGGCGAAGGCCCGGGCCGCCATCCACGGCCGGGACTACGTCATCCCCGACGACGTGAAGGCGCTCGCTCGACCGGTGTTGACCCATCGACTCGTGCCCAGCGCCGAGGCCGACCTCAGCGACGTGACGCCCGAGGACGTGGTCGAGGAGGTCCTCGCCACGGTCGAACCGCCGGACGGGACCGCGCCGGTCTCCGCCGAAGAGCCTGCGCCGACCAGCGAGTGAGGTGCGCGGGCGGCGTGTGGTCGGAGAATCATAGAACGTGCTTTGAGAATTGCATAGCAGTTTTTAGAACATAAATACGATTTCTAAAGCAATATATTAAATTTCTCCTACCACGTCTGCCGCGGCGGCCGTTCCGGCCGCCGCGGCGTCCTCATTCGGTGGTCTCGACTGCCGCGGCGTCTCAACTCTGCGGTCGAGAACGCCGCGGCGTCGCTACTCCGCAGTCGAGAACGCCGCGGCGTCGCTACTCCGCAGTCGAGAACGCCGCGGCGTCGGGATTCCACTCGCAGGTCACGAGGTAGTCGGCGCTCGAATCGTCCGAGGCGGCGCGCGTGTCGAGGCTCACCGGCGCGTCGAGGTTCGCCGCCATGCCGACCGCGAGGAGGGACGCGACCGGGTGGTCGAACCGGTCCACGTCGCCGTAGGCGCTTCCCGAGACCTCGACCGTGAGTCGGCCGTCGGCGGCGTCGGCGTCGGTCGCGGCGCTCTCGACCAACTCGAAGCCCTCCGCGAGCGCGTCGGCCAGTCCCTCGCCGAGGCTTCCGGGGTCGTCGGGGATTTCGTCGGCCATCGAAGTCTCGAACTCGCGGTAGAGGCCGCCGCCGGTCGGCGAGAGCGAGACGCCGCGCTCGAACTCGTCGTCCTCGGCGACGAACAGCGCCGAGAGCGAGTCGGCGTCGGGCAGGTCGAATTCGCCGTGCTGGGGGACGAACAGGCGCACCCCCGCGAACGGGTCGTCGCTCGCGCCCGTCGGGACGTAGATTCGGTCGTCCTGCAAGCCGAGTTCGGCGGCGAGGTCGTCGCCGGTCGCCGCGAGCGCGCTGTAGACGCGCTCGCCGGTCTCGGCGGCGACGAACCGCTCGGGCGTGAGGTAATAGCTCAGTACCGCTGCGAAAATCCCCGTCCCGCCGAGCGCGAACAGCACGGTCCGCGACTCGGGGAGCGCCAGCGCGCCCAGCACCGCGAGCGCGCCGACCGCGAACAGACCGAGCGCGGTCCGCCGGTAGGTGGTCTGTCGCGCCCGAACGTACTCGCCTCTGAGCCGCCGGTTCTCCTCGGTCAGGAGCTCGACCTGCGCGGCGAGGTCCGCGGTGCGCTCCTCGTCCGAGGAGGACGCGCTGTCGATTTTACCCTCCGTCCCAGCGTCCGAACCGTCTCCGGCCTCCGACTCCAGCGTGGCTCTCTCGGGGTCGAGCGAGTCGCTACTCATCGGTCTCACCCACGAGTCCGAGCGAGACGAGTTGGTAGCGATGCAGTCCGTAGGCCGCGAGTCCGCTCGCGCCGACCACCAGCGCGCCCGCCAGCCACAGGTCGAGGCCCGAGCGCGCCGCAATCCACGCCAGCGCGCCGCCGCCGAACGTCCACGCGAGGACGACTCCGACAGCGAGCGCGACCGAGCCTCCGGCATCGACTCCCCGCCTCGTCGCAGACGCGAGGAGCATCCCGACCAGTCCGACCTCGACCGCGAGCAGTTCGAGCGGAACGCCGCTGGCGAGCGCGTTCGCCGGTAACACCGCGGCGAGCGCGACGTGACCCAGCGCGAACGCGGAGGTCGGTGCGAGGAGCAACCACGACGCGACGACGGCGAGGCCGCCGAGGACGGCGACGAGCGGGCGTCCCTCGGTGAGGCCGATGAGCGCCACCGCCGCCAGAAGCGCGCTCGCGCCGCCGAGTTTGGTCCGGTCGGTCGTGAGTCCGTCCCGCTTCCTTCGCTCCGCTCCGGCCTCGGAGTCGGCGTGTCCGGCCATCGTCAGGCTCCCCTCCTCGCCCGTTTCTGCATCCGGTTGGCGGCCAGTAGCGCCTCCACCCGGTCGCCGGGGCCGACCTCGAAGGCCGTGACCCGGTCTAAGTTCGCCAGTTCCCGTCGGAACCGCTCGAAGTCGGCGTACCGGTCGTAGGACGCTTCGAGGTCGGCCTCGTCCTCGAACAGCGCCGTCGGCGTCAGGAACGCTCGCAAGTGGTCGTCTCCTCGCCGAGCAATCTTCGTCACCTCGCGGGTCTCGGTCCGGCGGGTGTCGTCGGTCAGCGCGACCACCGTCACCGCGCCGTGCAACTGGTCGAGGCGCGTCCGGGCCACCCGGAAGAGCGGGTCGTCGGTGACGCGCTCGACGTACGGGTCGGCATCCGCGAAGAACGGCTCCAGACGGTCGGCGAACGCCGAGTCCTCGCCGTGGAGTCGCTGGGCGCGCCGCCGCGCCGTCGCCGGTGAAATCGCCTCGGTTCGCTTTCCAGAGTCGTCGGTGATTTCCTCCGGTTCCAGCGCGCGAAGGCGGCGCTCTATCAGTCGGTATCCCTCCTCGGTGGTGGTCGGCGACTGGTCTACCAGCAGACCGTCGTCGCCCACCGCGTAGAGGGCCAGCGGGTCGCCGCGGTCCCGAGCGTGTTCCACGACCGCGAGCGCCACCTGCCGGACGTAGTCGAATTTGGTCTCGCCCTCGGCCCCGTCGGCCATCGACGACCGGCAGTCCACGAGCAGGACGCTCGCGCGCTCCGTCGTGGTCTCGAACTTCCGGACGTGGGGTTCGCCGAGCCGAGCGGTCGCGTTCCAGTCGATGTGGTTGACCTCGTCGCCGGGGACGTACGACCGGATGCCCGTCAACTCGAAGCCGGGACCGGTGTCGTCGCTGGCGTACTCGCCGAAGGGCGCTTGCACGGCCTCGCCGCCCGCGCCGACGTGGACGTTTCGCGGCCCCCGAGGGTTCACCGTCAGGTCCAGTTCCGACCCGGCGGGAAACGTCGCTCGGAAGCGCCCGGTCCGGTCGGTCACCGACGCTGTCGGTCGGTCGAACTCGAAGGCCCCGGCCAGCGGGCACCGGACTGCGAACGCCGTCGCGGCGGCCCGCTGACCGGCCGACAGCGAGGCCCGGAGGCCGGTCTCAGCTACTTCGTCGGCGTCGTTCTCCGTCACTTCGTCGGTGTCACTTTCTCTCACTTCGAGGCCGACCGGCGGATTCGCTTCGAAGTCGATTGTGAACGGGGCCGGTTGCGGCAGTTCGGCGTCGAGGAGGACCCGGGACTCGTCGCCGACCCTGAGCGCCCCTTTCGACGCCGACTGCGCGACGGCGAGGTCGGACGACACCTTCGAGACGCTTCTGACGAACGCGTACTGTCGGGTGAGTAGCCACCCGGCGACTCCGGCCGCGCCGACCAGTAGTATCGGTCGGGCGAACAGGACGGCCAGTCCGGCGAGTACGACGACTAATCCCGCTTCTCCCCAGAAGCGGCGTGTCACCCCCATGGTAACTGGAGACGGCGCGCGGGTAATTCAAGCTACTGGCGCTCGCTGGCCCTTCTCGGTACGCTGTACCCCACCAGACGTATAACCGATGCTGAAGTACCGCAGGTATGGACCGGGGGAGTGGGGAAAGCAACGGACGAGTAGTCATCGTTCTCGCAGTCCTGCTAGCCGTGAGTGGGTCGGCCGCGCCGACCGCTCTCGGTGCGACTACTTCCGGTGTCACTTCCCCGAATTCACCCCATCTTCTCCCCGACCAGCAGGAACCGGGGTCGAACAACACCACCGTCGCCCACCGGAACCCCAGCGAGGTCAGCGAAAACGGCTCGGCCGCCGACATGCAGGAGTGGGTCTCCAAGGAGATGATCGGCCGACTCTCCGAGAGCGCCAACCTGAGCCAGTCCGACCGCGAACGCGCTCGGGAACTCGTCGGCAACGACTCCGAGTACTCGGACCTCGTCGAACAGTACGCCGAGGCCACGAACCGGACGAACGGGAGCGAGGGACGGACAAAATCCTTCGCCATCGCCGGACAGCGCCAGCGCCAGTTCTTCGCCGCCGTGGGAGAGTACCGGCGGCTTCACCGGACGTACCAAGCCGACCGCGAGAACGACAGCGACGACCTCGCGCTCCGACTCGCCCACCGGCTCGAACGACGACTGGTCGCGGTGAATCGCTCGGCGACTCGGCTGAACGCGAGCTACGAGAACATCTCCGGGGCCGAGCGCGCCAGCTTTCGGAGCGCCGCCCGGTCCATCGGAGAGATTCGCGGAAACGTCACGCGAACACAGCAGGCGGTCCGCGACCAGACGCTGACTCGGACCGAGTTGACGGTCCGGGCGACCCGGTCGAGCGGCTCGTTCGCCGACCCTATTCCGCTCGAGGGTCGGCTCCGAACCGCCGAGGGCGACCCCGTCGCGGACGAGAACGTGACGCTCCTCGTCGGCAACCGGACGCTAAACGTCACGACCGGGCCGGACGGTCGGTTCGAAGTCGAATACCGGCCCACGCTCGCACCGGTCGGCGACCGACCTCGGACGATTGCCTTCCGGCCCACGAACGACTCGGTCTACCTGCGGGACGCCGCGACAGTCCGGTTCGGCGTCGAACAGGTCACGCCCGAGGTTAGGGTCTCGAACCGGACGGCGTCCGTCCGGTACAACGAGACGTTAGTCGTCAACGGGTCTGTTGCCGCTGGCGACGCGGGCGTCCCGAGCGTGCCGGTCGCGGCGAGCGTCGGCGGCGTCAGAATCGCCAGCGGGCGGACCGGTCCGAACGGCTCGTTCGGCGTCGCGGGCCGACTCCCGGCGAACGTCTCGAACGGGAGTCAGTCGGTCCGCGTCCGCGTCGTTCCTGCCAACGCGACTCGGAACGCGTCGGGGTCCGGCACGCCCGGCTCAGGCTCTCTCGGGGCCAGTCCGCTCGGGTCCGGCGCATCAGGCCCGGCCAACGACCCTGACGCGCGACTCGCCGTCGCGTCGGCGGAAACGTCAGCCGAGGTCACGGTCGCGGCGACGCCGACCCGGACCTCGATAACGACCACGCGGACCGTCAACGGGACCGCGTTCGTCGCCGGAACCCTGCAAACCCGCGGCGGCGCTCCGGTCCCGAACCAGACCGTGGCGCTCCGCATCGGCGGCCAGACAGTCGGCAAGGCCGTGACGAACGAGACGGGCGGATTTGCGACCACGGTGGGGATTCCGGACTCGGTCGAGAACGACTCGGACTCGTCGGTCTCGGTCGCCGCGGTCCACTCGTCGGCGGGCGGGAACCTCGGCTCCTCGTCGGCTCAGGGGACCCTGACGGTCGGCTCTGCGGGCGGGCCGGTCTCCGGACGACTTCTTCGGTTCGGCGCGCTCGGACTGCTGACGGTCGCGGTCCTCGGCGCTGTCGGCTGGTGGGCGCGCTCGTCTGACGACGCTCCGTCGGACCTCGACGCGGTTGGGGGCGACGAAACCGAGGAGGACGAAGCGGTCGAAGGGGCCGAGGAGGGTGACGGCGACTCGGCGGTCGGCGAGTTCGACGACGTTCGCCATCGAGCGGCGGGGACCCTCCTCGACGGCGCGAACGCGGCGCTCGACGCCGGAAACTCCGACGAGGCCGTGGTGGCCGCCTACGGCGCGGTCCGCCGAGAACTCGCGGGCGACGGGATTGCGGACCCGGAGCGCCCCCGAACCCACTGGGAGTTCTTCGCCGCCTGCCGGGAGGCCGGTGTGGGCGACGAGGCGCTCGGGCGACTGGAGGACCTGACCGAGACCTACGAGCGCGCCGCGTTCGCCGATGGGTCTGTGTCGGTGGCGGACGCGCGAGAGGCCGTGCGGACAGCAGAGTCGTTCGGCGCTGCCGCCTGACGCACTTTTATACTCCCGCCGGGCGACTGGGTTTGCATGGAGTACACGACGCTCGGCGACACGGGTATGGAAGTCAGCCGAATCTGTCTCGGGTGCATGAGCTTCGGCACGAGCGACTGGCGGCCGTGGGTGCTGGACCCCGAGGAGGGCGAGGAGATAATCGAGCGCGCCATCGAGTTGGGTATCAACTTCTTCGACACCGCCAACATGTACTCGAACGGCGAGAGCGAGCGCGTCCTCGGCGACGCGCTGGAGGGGCGGCGCGACGAGAGCGTCGTCGCCACGAAGTGCTACTTCCAGATGGACGACGGGGACCCCAACTCCGGCGGCCTCTCGCGGAAGGCCATCGAGCAGGAACTGGAGAACTCGCTGGACCGCCTTGGGATGGACACCATCGACCTGTATCAGATTCACCGCTGGGACGACGACACGCCCGTCGAGCAGACCCTGCGGGCGCTCGACGACGCGGTGCGCCGCGGCAAGATTCGGTACGCCGGGGCCTCCTCGATGTGGGCCTACCAGTTCGCCGACGCGCTCCATACCAGCGACAGCCTCGGCTTGGAGCGGTTCCAGACCATGCAGAACCACTACAACCTCGTCTACCGCGAGGAGGAACGCGAGATGCTCCCGCTCTGCGAGCAGGAGAACGTCGGCGTGATGCCGTGGAGTCCCCTCGCGCGGGGCTACCTGACCCGGCCTCACGAGGACATCGACGCGACCGACCGCGGCGAGGCCGAGGAGCACATGTACGACCACCCCTACCGTGAGGGCGGCGGCAAGGAAATCAACGAGCGCGTCCAGCAACTCGCCGCCGACAAGGGCGTGACGATGGCCCAGATTTCGCTGGCGTGGCTCCTCGACAAGGACTGGGTGGACGCGCCCATCGTCGGCACCACCAGCGTCGAGCATCTCGAAGACGCCGTGGAGGCGCTGGAAATCGACCTCTCGGCCAGCGACGTGGCGTACCTCGAAGAACCCTACGAACCCGTGCCGGTGTCGGGCCACGACTGAGCCGAGCGAAGAGGGAATTGTAGAGTTGTCCTAAGCACACAATTTTATTATCTTTGAAATTATTTTGAATGCCAAAACGATGGATTTGATAGCTCACGACGTGACGAGCGCGGACGGCACGCGACTCCGAGTCTGGGAGGACGCGTCCGGAAACGGAGAAACTGAGGAAGCGGTCCTGTTCGTCCACGGGGCCATCACCCACTCGCGGGCGCTGTTCGCGCCGCCGGTCGAGGACGAGGAGGGCCGCCTCGACGATTCCTACTCGTGGTTCGCGCGACCGCCGAGGCGGGCCGGACCGCCTACGCGCTCGACGTGCGGGGCTACGGCGACAGCGAGTTCCCGCCCGAGATGGCCGAACCCCCCGAGGAGAACGACCCGCCGGTCCGCGCGGCCGACGCCGAGGCCGACGTGGCCGCCGCCTTCGAGTTCGCGGCCGAGCGCCACGCGGCGGTCCACGTCGTCGGGGTCTCGTGGGGGACGATGACCACCGGCCGGTTCTTCGCCGAGCGAAATCCCGACGCCTCCTCCTACGTCCAGTGCGCGCCGGTCTACGCTCCGCCCTACGAGTTCGCGGAGGGCATCTCGGCGCTCGGCCTCGACCCGGAGTTGGACGCCTACTTCGAAGACGACCGCGAGACGGTCGCCGAGCGCAAAGATGAGAACGCGAATCCAAATCTGTTTGAAGCCACGTGGCGCTCGATGGTCAAGTCCGGACAGGGCGCTGCCGCCGACCGCGAGGAGGCCTACGTCGCCCAGACCGGCGCGCTCGCCGACGTGCGCGAGTGCTGTGCCGGAAACCCGCCCTACGACCCCGGCGATATTTCCGCTCCGACGCTGGTAGTTCGGGGGAGCGAGGACGGGGTCTCAGAGCGGTCAGACGCCCTGACGCTCTACGACGAACTCGGCGCGGCGAGGAGTCGAAACGAGTACGTCGAACTCGCGGGGGCCGACCACTACGCGATGCACGGCGACCGGCGGCGGGCGCTGTTCGACCTCGTGACGGCGTTTCAGGGCCGGAATCCCGGTTTTCAGGACCGGAACTGAGAGCCCCTCGACCGCGGTTAGGCCGAGCGAATTCGAACGCTCCTCGGGAAACTCCGGATTTCGACGTGTCGCCGGGCTTCCATCTGCGATTTCTCGAACCCGAACATACTGAATAATAATTAACGTTATGGCCGCTGGCGTGTACCACCGTAGAGCCATGCGAACCGACACGTCACGGCGGAAGTTCCTCGCGGCGACCGGGTTGACGGGCGTCACGGCGCTGACGGGAATGGGAACGGCGGCGGCACAGGGCAACACGATTACGCTCGGCGGGTCGATGAGTCTCTCGGGGGACAACGCGGACCTCGGGCAACTCTACCGGGACTCCTACGAGTTGACTATCCAACGCATCAACGAAGCCGGGGGCGTCGAGGCCGGAGACGGCACCACCTACGAGTTGGAGATGATTCTGCGCGACGACGAGACCGACGCCTCCAAAAGTCGGGCCATCTATCAGGAACTCATCGACCGCGAGGGCGTGGACTACCTGCTCGGGCCGTACTCCAGCACGGTCACGCTCCCGGCGAGCGCCGTCGCGGCCCGCAACCAGCGTCCGATGGTCGAGGGCGGCGGAGCGAGTCCCGAAATCTTCAGTCAGGGCAACGAGTGGATTTTCGGCCTCCTGCCGACCGCCGACAAGTACCCCCTCTCGTCCATCGAGATGGCGATGGCCCAAGACTCGCCGCCCGAGTCGGCCGCGCTACTGGCCGAGAGCGACACCTTCAGCCAGAGTTCCGCGAAGGGCGCGCGCCAGAAACTGAACGAGGAGGGCGTGAACATCGCGGTGGACCAGACCTTCCCGACCGAGACCTCCGACCTCTCGACGCTCCTCGGGCGCGTCCGGAGCAGTAACGCCGACATTTTGATTCTGGCGGCCCACCAGAAGCACGCGGTCATCCTCGCCAAGCAGATGGAGGCCCAGAACGTGGACGTGGACATGGCGATGGCGACGGTCGGAAGCCTCACGTCGTCGTTCAAGGACCAGACCGGCGCGAACGGCGACTACGTGTACGGCCCGAGTTCGTGGGCCATCAACGCCACCTTCGAGGACAGCGTCTTCGGTTCGACCGGCGAGTTCGTGAGCGCCGTGGAATCGGAGTACGGCTATCAACCGGACTACCACAACGCCGCGGGGGCCGCGGTCATCCAGACCTTCCAGCGGGCCTTCCAGCAAGTGAGTAGCCTCGGGCCGACCAACGTCCGCAACGCCATCCGCGACATCCAGTTCACCACCGCCTACGGCAACGTCGCGTTCGGCGACAACGGCGTCATCGACAAGGACATGCTGGTCTACCAGTGGCAACCGCAGGCTGGCGGACAGGCCGGTGGGACCACGCAGACCCAGAACGGGACCGCGACGAACGGGACCCAAAACGGCACCGCGACGCAGGGCGGAGGAGGCGGGGCCGGTGGGTCGGGCGGCGCGTCCCGGAAAGTCATCGTCTGGCCCGAGTCGGTCCAGCAGCGCCAACCGATTTACCCCATGCCGAACTGGTCCGAGCGATAGCGCGATGGCGCTCACCCAGTTCGTCGTCAACGGTCTGCTGGTCGGCGCGCTGTTCGCCGCCGTCGCGGTCGGGTTCGCGCTCATCTGGGGCGTGGTCGGCATCATCAACCTCGCGCACGGCGAACTCCTCATGCTCGGGGGGTACGTCACGTACTGGCTCGTGGCGTTTTCGGGCGGGTCGGGCGGCGGGTCGATTTGGGTCGCCTTAGCCACGGTGCCGGTCGCGCTCGCGGCCCTCTACGCCGTGGGCTACCTCCTCCAGCGCCTGCTGGTCACGCACGTCGCGGACGCCGACCTCTTTCTGACGCTGCTGGTCACGTTCGGCGTCAGCATCGTCCTCCAGCAGTTGGCGATTCAGGCGTGGAGCGCGACCCCCCGGAGCGTCGGCGCGGGGTTCGCCGACCCCTCCATCGTGATTGCGGGCGTCTTCATCCCGAAAATCAAGCTCATCGCCTTCTTCGGAGCCATCGCGCTCACGCTCCTGCTGTGGGGCTACCTCAGGACGACGCGCAGGGGCCGAGCGATTCGCGCGGTGGCTCAGAACCCGGAGGCGGCTCGACTGGTCGGCATCGACGTGGCCCACACCCGCGCGGTCACCTTCGGCCTCTCGGCGGCCATCGCTGGCGGGACGGGGAGTTTCGTGGCGATGATTCTGAGCGTCCAGCCGCAGATGGGGCTGGCCTACACCCTCAAGAGCTTCGTCATCGTCGTGTTCGGGGGGCTGGGGAGCATCCCTGGCGCGCTGGTCGGCGGCCTCCTGCTCGGCTCCGTCGAGGAGCTAACCGCCGGATTCGTCGGGAGCCAGTGGACCCTCGCGGTGAGTTTCTCCCTGCTGGTGGTCCTGCTACTGGTGAAACCCAGCGGTCTGTTCGGCCGGTCGGTCGAGGAGGGTGAGGGATGAGTGGAGAGTCCGCCAAGGCGACTGGCTCCAGAAGCTCCCTCGCCCGCGTCCTCTCGGCGCTCAGCGACCGGGCGTGGCTCCTGCTGGGCCTCCTCGTCGCTGTCGGCGCGATGCTCCCGACCGCGGGCCTCTCGGGGTTCTACCTCACGGTGGTCGTCCAGATGTACATCTTCGCGGTACTGGCGCTGTCGTGGGACCTCGTGGGCGGCCAGACCGGCTACCCGAGTTTCGGCAACATGGCCTTCTTCGGCTTCGGGGCGTACACCACCGCCATCCTGCTGAAAGACTGGGGGGTCGCCTTCTTCCCGGCGGTCCTCGCGGCCGGGCCGGTCGCGGTCGTCTTCGCGCTGGTCATCGGCCTCGCGGTCCTGCGACTCCGGGGCGGCTACTTCGCCATCGCCACGCTCGGGGTCCTGCTGGTCTCGGTCCAACTCAGTCGCAACTTCGAGTTCACGGGCGGGGCCAGCGGGAAGATTCTGTTCGACATCCCGCCGGAGAACACCTTCTACTACGTCTTCCTCGCCATCTTGGCGGTCGAGGCGGCGGTCGCGCTCTACCTGACCCGGACCCGGTTCGGCTACGTGCTGAACGCGATTCGGGACGACGAGGGCCGAGCCACCGCGATGGGCGTCAACACGACCTACTACAAGACCGCGGCGTGGATGCTCTCGGCGCTGTTCACCGGCTGGGTCGGCGGCGCGTGGGGCGCGTTCAACACCTTCGTGGACCCACAGACCGCCTACAACCTGGGCTGGAACGTCGAACTCATCACGATGGCGCTCATCGGCGGCGCGGGCACGGTTGCCGGGCCGATTCTGGGTGCGTTCGGCCTGACGCTCGCCATCTTCGTCGTGGACACCGTCTTTCCGGGCTGGCAACTCGTCGCGCTCGGTCTGGTCATCATCGCCACGGTCCTCCTACTCCCAGACGGCATCGTCGGGACTTTGGAGGAGCGCGCCGCGGCGATGGAATATTACGAGATGGGCGGCGAGGCCGCGGCCGACTCCTCGGCCGCGGCCGCCGACGAAACGCCGGGGTCGAGCGACCCCGACGTGGGCGACCCGGAGGTGAGCGACTCGTGAGCGCAGAGACGGGGTCCGAATCCGAGGCCGACGCGGCGGAGTCCGGCGTCGAGACCTCGACGCCGGACTCCGAAATCGAGTCGTCCGGCGACCCCATCCTGCGCGTCGAGGAGCTGACCAAGCGATTCGGCGGCCTGACCGCGGTGGACCACGTCAACGCCGAGGTCCGCGAGGGGGAAATCGTCGGTCTCATCGGGCCGAACGGGTCGGGAAAGACCACGCTGTTCGACTGCGTCGCGGGTCGCCAGCACCCCGACGAGGGGTCGGTGTTCCTCCGCGGCGAGGCCGTCACCGAGTGGCCCGAGCATCGCATCGCCGGGGCTGGCCTCGGTCGGATGTTCCAGCACACGCGCATCTACGACGGGATGTCGGTCCTGCGCAACATGCTGGTCTCGGCCAGCGAGGACCGCACCGTCGCTCGGCTCTTCCGACCGCCGAGCGACGAGGCCCGCGAGCGCGCCGAGGAGTTACTGAAGCGCGTGGATTTGTGGGGCCTGCGCGAGATGCGGGCGGGCCGGATGAGCTTCGGCCAGCAGAAACTGCTGGAGTTCGCCATGCTCCTGATGTCGGACCCCGACCTCCTGCTGATGGACGAACCGGCGGGCGGCATCAACCCCTCGATGATTCGCCGGATGCTCGACTACATCCGCGAGGCAAACGAGGGCGGGGTGACCATCTTCCTCATCGAACACAACATGGACGTGGTGATGGACGTCTCCGACAGGGTGTACGTCCTCGCACACGGCGAGAAGATAGCCGAGGGGACGCCCGAGGACATTCAGTCGAACCAGCGCGTCGTCGATGCCTATCTGGGGAGGGAGTGAGATGGCCGAGACCGAACCCCCGGAAGCGACCGACGCCCTCCTCGAGCTCTCGGACGTGACCGCGGGCTACGGAAACACCACCGTCGTCCACGACGTTGACTTGGGCGTCGGCGAGGGCGAAATCGCCTGCCTCGTGGGTCCCAACGGCTCCGGCAAGAGCACCGTGATGAAGTCCATCTACGGCTTCGCCGACGTGTTCGAGGGGACCATCTCGTTCAACGGCGAGGAGGTGACCCACCGAACTCCGCAGGACAGTCTGCGCTCGGGCGTGAGCTACGTCCTCCAGTCGTCCAGCGTCTTCCCGGACATGTCGGTCCACGAGAACCTGCTGATGGGCGGGTACGTCTTCGGCGACGACGACCGGGCGGCCCGGCGCGCCGAAGAACTCTACGACGAGTTCCCTCGACTGGACGAGCGCCGCGAGCAGGCGGCCGGGATGCTCTCGGGCGGCGAGCGCAGACTGCTCGAACTCGCCCGCGGACTGGTCGTCGAGCCGAAACTGATGCTGTTGGACGAGCCGAGCATCGGCCTCGAACCGACCTACATCGAGCAGGTGTTCGACCGGATTCGACAGCTCAACGAGTTGGGAACCACGATTCTGCTGGTCGAACAGAACGCCGAGAAGGGCCTCTCGATTGCGGACAGGGGGTACGTGCTGGCAAGCGGCGAGATAAAGTTCGCGGGCACCGGGACCGAGTTGCTGGAAGACGAGGAGGTCGGTCGGCTCTACCTCGGCGGGTGAGCGGTCCGCTCGCCCGCCCGACTCCCCCGACTCGCCCGGTCCCGACGGGCCCGCGCGGCAGAACGCTGATACGACCGCCGCGCGAATCGCCAGTCGTGACTCTCTCCGAACTCCCGGCGCGCGCCGACTCGGCCGCGCTCTCGCGGCTGGCCGCCTCGGTGCCGACCGAGGGCGACCGCGAGGAGATTCCGGTCGAAGCGCCGTACTCGGGCGATACTATACAAACGATTCCCGCGAGCACCGACGCGGACGTGAGCGCGGCCGTCGAGCGCGCCCGCGAGGCCCAGAAGCTGTGGGCCGACCGGCCGATTTCGGAGCGCGCCGAGGCCGTCCTTCGGTTTCACGACCTCGTGCTGGACGAGCGCACGGAACTCCTCGACGTGGCGCAACTCGAAAGCGGGAAGGCCCGCCTCGACGCCTTCGAGGAGGTGCTGGACGTGGCGACGACCGCGCGCCACTACGCCTACCGCGCGGCGGACTACCTCGCGCCCGAGCGCCGGAAGGGCGCGCTCCCGCTGATGACGGACACCCGGGTCTACCGCCACCCGATTGGGGTGGTCGGCATCGTCTCACCGTGGAACTACCCCCTGACGCTCTCGGTCTCGGACGCGCTTCCGGCCCTGCTGGCGGGCAACGCGGTGGTCCTCAAGCCCGCCGAGGAGACGCCGTTTTCCGCCCTGTTGCTCCGAGACCTCCTCCGCGAGGCGGGCGTGCCCGACGACGTGTTCCAGGTCGTCACGGGGCGCGGGGGCGAGGCGGGTGCGGCGGTGGTCGAGGAGTCCGACTTCGTCTGCTTCACGGGCGGGACCGAGACCGGGCGGACAGTCGCCGAGCGGGCGGGCGCGAACCTGACCGACTGCTCGCTCGAACTCGGCGGGAAGAATCCGATGGTCGTCCTCGGGGACGCCGACCTCGAAAAGGCCGTCTCGGGCGCGGTTCAGGGTTGCTTCACGAACGCGGGACAACTCTGCATCTCCTTCGAGCGCGTCTACGTCGAGCGCGGGGTCTACGACGAGTTTCTCGACCGGTTCGTCCGTCGCACCCGGGGTCTCGACGTGGGGCCGGGCTACGACTACGGCCCGGACGTGGGGTCGCTGGTGGGCCCCGACCAACTCGAAACCGTCGAGCGCCACGTCGAGGACGCCGTCTCGAAGGGCGCGGACGTGCTGACCGGCGGGCGCGCTCGGCCCGACCTCGGCCCCTACTTCTTCGAACCGACCATCCTGACCGGCGCGCGGGAGGGGATGAAACTGGCCCGCGAGGAGACGTTCGGCCCGGTCGTGTCGGTCGAACCGGTCGAGTCGGCGCGGGAGGCGATTCGACTGGCGAACGACTCGGCGTACGGCCTGAACGCGAGCGTCTGGACCGAGGACGGAGAGCGCGGCCGGGAGGTCGCCCGGCAAATCGAGTGCGGCACGGTGAACATCAACGACGCCTACGCCGCGGCGTGGGCCTCCGTGGACGCGCCGATGGGCGGGATGAAAGACTCCGGCCTCGGGCGGCGACACGGCCGCGAGGGGTTCTTGAAGTACACCGAGTCCCAGACCGTCGCCGAACAGCGCGCCGGGGCGGTGACTGAGCCACCCGACTGGGTTCCGGAGGGATGGTACGCCGAGGCGATGACGCTGCTGCTCCGAGCGATGAAGCGGCTTCCGGGGGTGCGGTGATGGCGAGCGCAGACGGTGCGGACTCCACCCTGGCGTCGAAATCCGTCTTCCTCACCGGCTTTCCGGGCTTTCTGGGGTCGGAACTGGTCGCGCGCCTGCTGGAGCGGTACGCTGACGACGTGACGATTCGCTGTCTGGTTCAGCCCAAATACCGGGCGTTGGCCGAGGAGCGCGCGGTCGAACTCGAAGGCGGAACGCCCGAGCGCATCGAACTCCACGAGGGCGACATCACCGAGTCGGACCTCGGCCTCGGCGCGGCCTACGACGACCTCGCGGACGACGCGGTCGAAGTCTATCACCTCGCGGCGGTGTACGACTTGGGGGTCGCCCGCGAGGTCGGCATGGCGGTCAACGTCGAGGGGACCAAGAACGTCCTCGACTTCGCGGAGTCGTGTCCGGACCTCGAACGCTTCCAGTACGTCAGCACGTGCTACGTCAGCGGGCGACACGACGGGGTGTTCACCCACGAGGACCTCGACGTTGGCCAGGAGTTCAACAATTACTACGAGGAGACCAAGTTCCTCGCCGAGGTGGAGGTCCAGCGCCGGATGGACGCGGGCCTGCCCGCCACGATTTACCGCCCGGCCATCACGGTCGGCGACAGTCGAACCGGCCAAACGCAGAAGTACGACGGGCCGTACTACATTCTCCGACTGCTGGACTCGCTGCCCGCCAATCTGGGCGTCGTGCCCGCCTTCGGGAACCCGCGGGACTACGAGGTCAACGTCGTGCCGCGGAACTTCGTCGTGGACGCCATCGACCGCCTGAGCGGACTCGACGCGTCTGAAGGCGAGGTGTATCAGCTCTGCGACCCGAACCCGCCGACCGTCGCGGGGATGCTCCGGACGTTCGAGGACGCCACCGGCGAGGAGATTCGCTCGGTTGGGCTTCCGCGAGCCAGCGCGGACCTCCTCCGGCGGTCGCTCGACGGCGTGCCGGGTCTCGCGGACCTCCTCGGGGTCGAACCCGAGGTGCTTCGGTACTTCGTCCACCCGACGAGTTACACAAGCCAGAACGCGATTCGGGACCTGCGCGGGACCGGAGTAGGGTGCCCGGCGTTCGAGAGCTACGCGGACGCGCTGGTCGATTTCTACCGGGCCCATCCCGAGATTTCGCCCGAGGCGATGGTTTGAGTTTGTCGGCCAGAAAGAATTGTCTTCGATTGTTTAGAAAACGAAACCCATCGTTAGGAGATTGTTTAGTTGTCTCTTCTCTCGAACCCTCTTTACACCGTGGCTACGCACACGTGTACTGCTTGCGGCGAGAAAACAACGGGGGAAGCTACACTTCCACTTCTTTCCACTCGACGCCGTCGTCGCTCTTCAGCAGTTCGGGCTTGCCGAGCGGGAGCGACCCGAACAGGGCGTAGTGAACGCCGAATGCGACTGCGACCAATCCGACGAGGGCGAACAGACCGCGCTTGAGTTTGCAGGCCATGTTCGACCGAAGGAACCGACTCTAAATCAGAGCATCGATTCGGTAGGTCGCAATGTGCGGATACGTCCATAAATAATTATGTATTATATAATATAAAGAAAATATTAAATATTTGCATTAAATAACGCATAGTGTGAAAAATAATAGCGAGGCCATAATTTCGAGACGGAACGTACTCAGATCACTCGGTGTCGCGGGTGCCGCAACCGCGTCGGCGACCGGCGTCACGCCCGACGAACTCAACGTGTTCGGCAAGGCGCGTGCCGACAAGTCCACGGATTCCCATTCGGTGATTATCGAGTCGGCCGGAACCGCAACCTACGAGTTCAGCGTCACCGGCCTGCTCTCACCGACCGACGCGCCCGCGAGAGCCGTCAAAGAGGGAACTGCGACGGCTCGACTCGACGGCGGCCGACACGAGTTCACGTTCACCGGGGAGTTCACCTCGTTCGACGTGACGGGCGACGCCACGGTCACGGTTGACGGTCGATCCTTCGACTACGAGGCTTTCCCCCACGAGACGCTGGAAATCGTCGCTCAGGGGTCGGTCTCCTACGACGTGTCGGCGAGCGGTGCAGTCGAAGTGACCGAGGGAACCGCGAGTAGCGTCGGCGACCGTCGAGTCGAAGGCACGGTTTCTGGCGGGTCTCACGTTCTCTCTTACGCCGGCGAGTTGACCTATCTCGACCTTGACGGCGACGCGACGCTCGTCCACAACGGAACAGAAGTTGACACCGACACCCCGCTCCCGCTGACTAACCTCGGCGAGGCCACCGTCGAAGCCCGCGGGAGGCCCTACTCGCTCACGTTCGGTCACGAAGCCGCAGTCAGAAACGAACAGTCGAATGCTCAGAGCGAGACCGCCCAAGGCGTCGTCAAGTCCGACACGCCCGGCGGAACGACGACTATCGACTACATCGGTGGGTTCGTGTCGCTCGACGTTCCCGGCCTAGGGACCGTTACCGCGCCGCCGGAGGCCCAGCGTCTGGAGTTCGAAGCCACGGGCGATTCCGCCGTAACTTTCACCGTCCGCTCTTCGGGGCAGTTCGAGAACGGACAAAGCGTCAAGGAAATTACCTTGGAAACCGGTGAAGTAGAGTTAGTGAGCGGTACGGGTCGTCCGACCGAGGTTTCGGTCTCGGCCGCGAAGGGCAACCGCGGCGTCGACGTGACGCTCGATTACGGCGCGGCCGAGGAACGGATCGACCGTTCGGTTGCGCTCCAACTCGCCGCCCGGATGGAGCGAAACGACAAGGTCCAGACGCTGATTCAAGCGGCGGAGAAGCATGGTCGAGTCCGCCGTGACGTCGGTGCCATCACCGCCATCTCTCCGCCAGCAGGAGAGCGATTCACTAATCGGAACACGGTCACGTTCGACCTCACGGACCTTCGGCGGGGAGACAGCGCGCAACTGCTCGCTACTGAGAATCCCGAGACGACGAACGGGTACGTCAGTTACGAGTGGGAGACATCTGACGGGTTCACCCGGAAGCAGGCGTTCGACTCGTTCGACGACGGGCAGGTCAGCACCCAGTCGAAGGGTAACTCCTTGCTAGACTCGAACGCGTTCATCGAGGACTACAGCGTCGAGAGCAACGGCGTCAGCGTGGCGAGTACGGGAACGACTCTGGCGACGACGACAGTCGTGTTCAACGTCGACGCCTTCCGGACGGCCCACCAGCAGACGGACCAAGTTCGGACGCAGGGCCTCATCAACGACTTCTGGAACGCGATTCAGAACGCCATCAACTGGTGTGCGGACGCGTTCTCCAGCGTCGACACAAAGGACCTCGAAGAGGTCGGGGGTGACGTACTCATCACGTCCCACACCGTCAAGTTCGACCTCGCCGAGGAACTCTCTGACGAGGGGGACCTGCCGCGAGGATTCAAGGCCGCGACATTCCTGTACAGTTCGGCGATAACGTTCGCCAAGACCGACGCCGCCCAGCAATTGGCGAACTCCGGGACCGTCACGTACTGCTCGGCCTGTGGGGCTACAGTACAAGTAGCGTGGGACCTCGGCTGTAACGCCGCGAGTCCGTACATCTGCGGAGCCGCGGGCATCGCCAGCGGTGGAGTCGGACTAGTCGCGTGTGCCACGTTCCTGAGCCTGCTGTGCAACCTTCCGAACACTGAATCGAACGCCGAGTGGGTCTGCAACGAGGCCGGAGCCTGCTGAGACCCCGGTAACTCCGATTTTTCGCGTTTCGTCATTCCGGACCCGAAACGGGAGAACCGTCTGGAAATAGACGGTTCTCAGTCGTCGGCGACGAATATCTCGACGAGGAAATCGACGTCGAGGAACAGACCGATTCCGGTAGCCAATCCAAGTATCATAACGATAGTGTAAATTAATGGCGGTCGTCGTTGCGGTCCGGATAAGGCGAATGGGTCGCCCATGACCACGAATAGATATGTGAGTCCGAGGACACCACCGACGGTAAACAACAGCGCGGCTTTAATTCTATTTCTCATACCGGGGAATCCAGTATCAAAGTGATAAAAGTATGCTTTCATACCGACCTTGACGGCGAGGACGCCGACGCCGTGACCGAGGCCCGGAGTCGCATCCGGTCGTACCGCGAGACCGTCGAAGGCGTGTAGAAGACCGACCGTCCGCTCAGTCGTCGTCTGTGGTCGATTCAGTCGTCGTCCGCGGTCGCTTCCTGTTCCTGCCCTTGTTCCTTTCTCTCCTCCGAACCGCCTACTGGCCGCAACTCCGCGCTGAAGTGCCGCAGCTCGGCCATCTCGGGCTCCTCGACGATCTCTAGACCGGACACTTCGCCCGCGTCCCGGCGCTCGGCGACTTCCTCGAACGTCTCGGCGACGTGTTCGAGGTGGTCCGCACCGTAGGTCCGCCGGGGCAGACAGAGCCGAACCAGTTCCGGCCGGTCGGTCTCGGGGAAGGCGAAGCTACCGAGTTCGACCCCGCGGACCGCGCCCTCGCGGTAGAGTTCGCAGACCAGCGCCTGTCCGGGGAACCGCTCGGGCGGAATCTCGGGCAGGAATTCGGCGGCGTCCACGTAGACCGCGTGGCCCCCGGTCGGTCGCTGGACCGGCACGTCGCGCTCGGCCAGCATGTCGCCGAGGCGCTGGACCTGCGAGACGCGGTCTTCGATGTAGGACTCCTCGACCGCCTCGCGGAGGCCGACCGCCATCGCCTCCAAGTCCCGGCCCGCCATCCCGCCGTAGGTTGTGAAGCCCTCGTAGAGGATGCCCCGCTCGCGGGCCTTGGCGTGGAGGCCGTCCAGTTCCGGGTCGTCGCGGAGGGCGACGAACCCGCCGACGTTGGCGAGGCCGTCCTTCTTGCCGCTCATCACGAGGGCGTCGGCGTAAGAGAGTTGCTCGCGGGCCACGTCGGCGACCGACTCGCCCGCGAACTCCTCCTCGCGCTCTCGGACGAAGTAGGCGTTCTCGGCGAACCGACAGGCGTCGATGACGAAGGTGGCGTCCAGTTCGTCCGCGACCTCGCGGGCCTCGCGGACGTTCTCGACGCTCACGGGTTGGCCCGCCAGCGAGTTGTTCGTGATAGTGACCAGCACTGCGGGGATGTTCTCTGCGCCGACCTCGTCGGCCAGTTCGCGGACCTTCTCCACGTCGAGGTCGCCAGCGAAGGCCGAATCGTCCTCGTCTGGGCGTGCCTCGTCTTCGTCACCGAGCGCCCCGTCACGGGGGCAATCCACCGGTTCGGCCCCGTTGTTGGCGATGTGGGCGCGAGTGGTGTCGAAGTGGGTGTTGTTGGGCACGTAGTCGCCGTCCTCGACCAGCGCGCCGTAGAGGACGTTCTCGGCCCCGCGGCCCTGATGGGCGGGGATGATTCGCTCGAATCCCATCACGTCCGAGACCGCCGACTGGAGGCGCTCGAAGCTCCGGCTCCCGGCGTAGGCCTCGTCGCCCTTCATTATGGCCGCCCACTGGTTCTCGCTCATCGTGCCCGTCCCGCTGTCGGTCAGCAGGTCTACGAACACCGCGTCAGAATCCAGATTGAAGACGTTGTATCCTGCTTGCTGGAGGTTCTCCTCGCGCTCGTCGCGGTCGGGGAGGCGAATCGGGGTGACGACCTTCGACTTGTAGGCTCGCATAGCTACACACTCGTCGTCCTCGCTGGTATGGTTTCCGCGCCGGTTCTGGCCCGAGATGCCCGCTTACGGCGACTTTCTCCCGTGTCTGCCCATCGCTTGTCGGACTTGTCGAGGAGGTCGCCGGACCTGTCGAGGAGTCCTCGCGGACGCCGACTGTCGCGGTTCGACGGCCCGGTTTGGGTAGCTGAATCCGGTTATCGTTTACGTAAACGCAAACGCTAACGGTTTCACTCGTTGATTTTATCGTCGCTGTCGTGTCTGCCCGACAGAACTAACCCTTCCGGGCCTCTGCCATGAGGTAACATGTCTGACGATCGCTCCGGTGGGGACGACCTACCGCCGTGGTTCGACGCGGGACCGTTGGACGGCGGAGAATCCATCGACTTGCTGGCCGACGCGCTGGCAGACCGGCGCGCCCGCCACGTCGTCTCCGCTCTCGAATCCCGGTCGGAGAACACCGTGGAACTCGGCGACCTCGTGGATAGCGTGGTCGAGCGCGAGGCCCGAGCGGAGCAGCCCGACGAGAAACCGGACCGGAGTGGACCGGCCGACAGGGAGAATCACCGCCAGCGAGTCGCCATCGCGCTCCACCACCGGAGTCTCCCGAAACTCGACGACGCGGCCGTCCTCGACTACGACCCGCGGACGAACACGGTCCGGTTCTGGGGCGACGGCCGAATCTCGGCGTATCTCGAATTTTTCGACCGCGAGGCGAATGTTTGAGACCGGTTTCCGTTCCGGTTCGATTCACGACAGAAGTAATTTGAGGCTCGTAGCCGCTAATTATATGGGCGCTCGCCCTCTATTCGTTCGTCGTTAGCGGGGGGAGGGGACGACTCGGCCGTGACGCGGGAGTCTGTCCTGTTGCCCGTTCACCGAACCTCGGTGATGCCATGATAGACACGAACGAGACCCGAGACGACGCTCCCGAGCGTCGAGCAGAACCGCATCGCGTTCACTACGACCCGGCGTCCGACGTGACCGCCAGCGAACTACTCGTCACGGCAGTCGCGGACATCGCGGACGCCGACCCGCTCGACCTCGACCCGCTCTACGAGACAGTAGACCCCGACATGATAGACGACTTCGTGGGGTCGGGCGGCACCGCCGACGTAGACGGTCACGTTTCGCTCGTCTACGAGGGCTACGCCGTGGGCGTGTACGCCAGCGGTCTCCTCGAAATCGAACCCGCGAGCTAATTCTCCTCGCTCGCCTCGCCTGCGCTCGCCAGCGACCCGCTTTCAGTCGCTTGCCTCGCCCGCGCTCGCCAGCGACCCACCCAACAGGTACAGCGGCGCGCCGAACAGCAGGCCGAGGAGCGTGAGGACGGCGGCGATGATGGCGACCAGTCCACCGGCCACCGAGGCCTCGGTGAACGAGACGAATCGGAGCGGCAGGGCCGCGACGAGCGCGAACGCGACCACTGCGGCCCGGCGCTTCGCGCGAGGGGCGTCGCCACCGAAGGCGTACCCGAGGGGGAACGTCGCTGCCAGCGGCACGGCGAACAGAATCGTCTCGGAAACTCCTCGGAGCGTGTTCGGATAGCTCACCAGCATCTCTACCGGGGCCGCGACCGCCGGGGTAGCCAGCGCGGGGGCGAGCAGCCACCACCACGAGATGCGTCGTCGGGAGCCGAATCGCTCGAACCGCCCGAATCGCCCGAATCGTTCGACGGAGAGCGCCGTGGCAGCGACCAGCGCGTAGGCGACTCCCGCGGCCGTCACCGGCGGGATGTAGTCGTTGACGAGCGGCACCGACCCCGCGTAGAATGGGTGGCCGACCGCCAGCAGGCCGATTGCGAAGATTCCCGCGGCGAGTCGCGTCGGTCGCTCGGAGGCGAAGTACCTAGAGACGACGGACCGGTAGCCGCCGAACCCGACCGCGAGCGCGATGCCCGACGGAACCAGGAGCGCGAGGTTGCCCAGAACCGTCGGGAGCGCCCGCCCGACGAGCGCGATTCGGAGCGCGACGCCCTGCAAGAGGCCGTCGTGCGGGCCGAACGCGATGTAGCTGTCCTCGACGTAGGAATCGACGTGGTACTCGTCGGACTCGGCGTAGTTAGTCCACACTACCTCGCCTGCGCTTCTTCCGCCTGCAGTGCTTCCTCTGTCCGTGCTTCCGCCGGTCGCTGTCGCGTTTCGGCCGACGGTCACTTCGCTGTCGTCGTCCCAACTCTCGTCGGGACCTTTCAGCACTCGACTTCCCTCGGGACCGATGACGGCGAACCGGTCGGCGACGAGGCCGTATCCCCGGCGACCGTCGGCGTGGAAGTACTCGACCAACAGGACGCCGCTTCCCACGTGGTCGGCGAAGTTCTCGTAGGCGAAGGTCACGACGACGGTCTGGTTCCGGACGCTGGTCGAGACGTTCGAGAGGAGATTCGGATTCGGCTTCCGGTAGCTATCGCCGAGCGCGGTGCGGACGATTCGGTCGAGGCGGTCCGGGTCGTTCCGGAGGCGGTCGGCGACCGATTCGTTTTCGAGGCGGTTCCTGACGGTCCACAGGCCCGTGCCGTCCTCGCGGACGCGGACCGTGGCCTCGCCGTGGGTGACGTTTGCTTGGAGGCCTCGCTCGTCGGCGGCGCGCTCGAAGCCGTCGTCGCAGACCGAACAGAGGGGCTGGGGCGGCGAACTCGCCGGGACGACGGCAGGCGCGACCGCCGTCAGCGCGAGGAGGGCGACGGCGAGGGAGGTGATAGCGGGGCACTTCATGTTGGCGGATGCTCGGGGCGTCGGTAAGTGCTTTCCGTCGTCGGACTGACCTTTGGGAAATAAGACTATTTACTAAAGAAATGAAACTCTTGCTTCAATCCGACCGCGAGACGCTCTGCTCCTCGGAGTTGGAACGCGAGAATCGGCGAACCCGAGAATTGAACTCGGACGGGAGACGTTTTCCACGACCTGTACGGCTCTTCTGACTTCTGTCAGTTTCACGAACGCCGTTTACACGACGTCCGTTACTTGGCCTTCACACCGCTCCTCCATGGTGGAGCGGTTCCGGGTCGCTGTGGTTCTCCTTCGGGGCTTTGACCTCGTGACCGTTTTACCGGCCATTTAGTGTTCGCCCTTAAACGACCTCTAATCGCCCTAATGGACGGTTCGAGACCGTTCGTCCGATGTGTCCTCCCGACTTCGCCGCAACTACACGTAGGAGCGAGACGGTATTAAGCGTTTTTCGGGATTTCGTGATATATGTTAACGTATAAAACTCCGGGCGACAGGTCCGTCGGGCGATGCGTTCATGCCCGTGGGGCCGAAACTGGCGACCAATGGCCGAGAACCCGCTCAAACAGCGGTTCGTCCTCGACACCTCGCTGTTCTTCACCGAGGAGATTCGCCGGGACGACGAGGACCTACAGGAGGCGGTTCTCCGCCTGCTGGATTTGATCGCCGAGGCGAAGCTCCGACTCAACATCTCCTGTTACGCCCCGCCGTCGATTTACGACGAACTCACGTCGATGCTCGAAGACCGCGGGGTCTCCGAGGAGGTGTTCTCGAAGCTCAACACGTGGGTCATCAAGAAACACCCCTCGCGCTTCGAGGTCTCCATCCC
Organism: Halorussus ruber; assembly: GCF_004765785.1. Lineage (GTDB taxonomy): Archaea > Halobacteriota > Halobacteria > Halobacteriales > Haladaptataceae > Halorussus > Halorussus ruber. Next base: position 341,571 of record NZ_SBIT01000006.1, read on the forward strand.
GGCCGAAATCGTCTTCGAGTTCATCGACGAGATGAGCGACCGGGTGGACCGCGGCCTGCGCGTCTCCGAGGAGGCGGTCCGCGAGGCCCAAGAACTGGAAGGCAAACCCCTCGACGACCAGGAGTACATGACCGACGTGGACCAACTTATCTCGGACCTCCGGGGAAAGTACCGCCGGGCGCTCCGACAGGGGGTGCTGGACTCCCACGAGGACTTCGACCTCCTCATTCTGGCGCGGGAACTCGACGCTGGCGTCGTGACCGAGGACATGGGCATCATCAACTGGTCGGAGGACTTCGGCCTGCGCTATCTCAGGGGCCGGGACTTCCCCTCCCTGCTGGAGGAGTACCTGAACGCTGGCGAGCAGTCCGAGTAAGCCGACTCACACCTTCGCGGCCAGACGAATCAAGACGCGGGTCGTAGTGCTACCGTACACGAATGTCTCAGGCCGAAAAACTCAGAGTCGGCGTCATCGGCGGCGGCTACATCGGCACCACGGTCGGACGACTGTTCAACCAAGACCCGCGCTCTACCGTCACGGCGCTGGCGGACGTGGACGCCGAGACGCGCCAGACCGGCGGCAAGACGCTCTACGTCGGCGACGGCTCCCGGTACGAGGACTACCGCGAGATGCTCGACGCCGAGGCGCTCGACGCCGTCCTCATCGGGACTCCTCACACGCTCCACTACGAGATGGTGACGGCGGCGTTAGACCGGGAACTCCACGTCTTCTGCGACAAGCCGCTGACGACCGACTTGGACCGCGCCCGCGAACTCGCCGACCGGTCCGAGGAGACCGACCGAGTCCTGATGGTGGGCTACCAGCGCCACCTGAATCCGGCGTTCGAGACCGCCCGCGAGCGCTGGCAGGGTAGCGCAGGGTCGGAGCAGGGAGCAGACGGCCGAGAAGATGATTCGACTGCTCTCGAACCTGACTTCCTCAGCGCCGAAATCACGCAGGACTGGATCGACCGCTTCGAGGGCAAGTGGCGGACCGACCCCGACCTCTCGGGCGGCGGGAACCTCTACGACACCGGGAGCCACCTCATCGACGCGGTGCTGTGGACCACGGGCCTGACCCCCTCGGCGGTCAGCGCCGAGATGGTCTTCGCGGACGACGAGAATCGAGTGGACGAGCGCGCGGTCCTCACCGTCGAGTTCGAGAACGGCGCGCACGGCACCATCTCGGTCCACAGCGACGCCCCGTGCGTGCGCGAACACATCCACGTCTGGGACGACGAGGGCGCGGTCTACCTCGAAGGCCGCCAGTGGGAGGAGCGCGACTTGGCGGAAATCGACACCGACAGCACGACGGTCATCCCCTACATCGACCCCGACAAGCAGAAGAACAAAGCCGAGGCCTTCATCGACTGCATCGAGACCGGGGAGGAGCCACCTGCGACCGCTCGGGACGCGCTGGCGGTGACGGCGTTGACGGAGGCGGCCTACGAGGCGGCTAGAAGTGGGGAGAAGGTGAGCGTGGAGTTGGAATAACCCTTCTCACTCGGGCCGACGGAACCCGCAGTCAGGGCACTCCAGAAACTGGACTCCATCGAGACCGAGCGACCACTCCAACCTCGCGCCACAGTCGTCACACGCTTTCGAGTCGGTCTGCTGTCCCTCCGAGGAGTCCGAACAGTGACAGTCCTTTCCGGGGATCGGTTGCATAGCTGGTCGCTCGCACGACAGGGTCAAAAGGTTGGGTGTTTCGGACGTCCAACGGAGTCAGGTTTCGAGTTCATCCACGACTTCCCGCACCGCCCGCTTCGTTTCCACCTTCCCGTCGTACCTCTCCCGCTCGACATCCACATCGACCACGTCGTCTCGCACGTCGCCGTCCATCTCCTCGGGAACGGGCACGTCCAGTAGCGAGCAGGCGGTCGGCGAGAAGTCGGTCAGGTCCACCGTCACGCCGGTCTCGCTCTCGACGGGGCCGCCCCACGCGTAGAAGATGCCGTGCATCTCGTTCATCGAGGTGTGCGAGCCGGTCTTGGGCGGGTCGGCGAACACGCGCTTGGTCTTCATCGTCTGGGGGTACTGAATCTGATACCCCGGCGCGGGCATGCAGACGAGGTCCGGGCGAGTGTCGGCGTACTCGTCGCCGTAGACGTCCTCGCCGTAGAGGACCGAGTCGATGACGCGGTCTCCTCGCTCGGGGTGTTCGATGGCCAGCAGTTTCTCGCGGAGGCGCTCGCGGACCTCGTCGTACTTGTGGTCCGGAATCGCGCCCTCGGCGTGGTCGTCGGTGTTGAGGTAGATTTGGCCCCCGCTGGCGACCGTGAAGGCCGCGGTCTTCGACCAGTCGATGTCCTTGCGCGAGATGGTCAGCAGTTCCGCGAGGTCCGGGCCGGAACTCCCGCCGCTGGTCCGGGCCACGCCCATCTTGAGCTTCGAGAACAGGTTGAGTTCGCTCATCACCGTCTCGACAGCGTCGTAGACGTGGTTGTAGCCGAACTGCTTGAGGCGGGTCCACGGCCGGGACTCGAGTTCGAGGTAGCCCGCGTTGTAGAGCCACGAGTTGAGGTTGATGGTCTGGTAGACCGGGCCGTGGCCGTGGTCCGAGAGGACCATCATCGTATCGTCGTCGTCCATCTGGTCCATCACCCAGCCGAGGAAGTCGTCGTAGAGTTCCAGCAGTTCGAGGGGCTTGTCGTCGAACCGGGCCGCGACCTGCGGGTCGTGCTTGGGGTGAGTCTCGTCCAGCACGTGGCCGAGGACGTGGAGGACGTTGTCCGGCCCCGAGAAGACCAGCGAGTAGAAGTCGCAGGGGTACTCCTCGACGAGCAACTTGGCGACCTCGATGCGGTTCTTCTCGATTTCGAAGAAGTTGTCGAGCAGGCCCTTCAGGTTCTGCTCGTCGGTCCCGTCGTCGTAGCCCTCGTAGGGGTCCACGTCGTACTCGCCGACGCGCTGTTCGATGTCCTGCTGGAGTTCGTCGGGGAAGGCGTACGAGCCCGAGGAGGGCGTCGTGATGTTGTCCGAGATGTGGAAGCCCGAGGTCCGAGAGGGCGGGTAGCCCGGCATGACGTTCATCACGCCCGAGCGATGCCCCTCGGCGTCTAAGTACTCCCAGACCGGCACGGACTGCTCGCGGAGGGTGTCGGCGTTGACGAAGTCGGTGCCGTACTCGCCCTCCTCTTTGAGCATGAAGTTGTAGATGCCGTGGTTGCCGGGGTTGCGCCCGGTGGCGAACGAACTCCACGCGATCATCGAGAGGGGCGGCACCGTAGAGCGCGTCGTGCCGTCGGTGCCCTCGGCGCGCATCCGCTCGAAGTTGGGGAGTCGCCCGGCGTCGATGCCTCTGTCGACAAGTTCGGGCGGGACGCCGTCCAGCCCGAAGACGTAGACTGCGCCGTCGCTCATCGTCACTTTTCGAGGTACCCCAGTTGTTCGAGGCGCTCCTCGACTACTTCGTCGTCGGCGCTGTCGGCGGCCGAGGCGGTGTCGCCGCGCTCGATTTCCTCGGCGGTGGCTTCGAGGACGTACTCGGCGAGTTCGTCGGGGGAGTCGAAGCCGTCGAGTCGGTCGGCGAGCGGTTCGTAGCGGTCGCGGAGGTTTGCGGGTAGCTGAACGGTAGTCATGATTCTGTTGGTGTTATTGGTTTTCCTTGGAGGGAATCGGTCGTCGTCGCTTGGCGAGTCGCGCGAGAAAGAGCATGACCGTCAGGCCGTGCTTGATGGGATTGTAGGTCTGGCCTTCGAGGTCGTCGTACCGGGCGTCGATGGGTCGCTCGGTGATGTCGAGGCCTTCGCTGGTGGCGGAGTCTATCATCTCGCTCTCGACGCCCATCCCGTCGGTGGTGAGCGAGAGTGCTTCGAGCGCCTCGGGGGAGAACGCCCGGAACCCGCTCTGGGTGTCGGTCAAGTCCGACCCCGTGACGCGGGAGGTGCAGTAGTCGAGGACGACTTGCCCGAGCCTGCGATAGACGGGCGTCTCGTCGCCCGGGTCGCGGTCGAGGTACCGGCTCCCGATGACCATGTCGGCGTCCTCCTCGACCACGGGCCGGGCCAGCGTGGGGATGTCGGCGGGGTCGTGCTGGCCGTCGGCGTCGAGCATCACCAGCGCGTCGCAGTCGGTGCGCCGCGCGTGGGCGAACAGGGTGCGGACCGCCGCCCCTTTGCCCCGGTTGCGCTCGTGTCGCAAGACCGTCACGTCGGCCTGCTCGACGATGGCAGGCGTGCGGTCGGTGCTTCCGTCGTCTACGACCACCACGTCGTCGGCCCACCGCTTGACGGCGAGGACCGTACTGCCGACGGCGTTCTCCTCGTTGTAGGCGGGGATGCCGACGACGACGTGGGCGTTGCCGAGTGACTCCTCGGCGGACTGGGCGGTTTTCCCGCCCTCCGCAACCTGTAAGCTCATGATTCCTTCGGCGTATCCATCCGCTTGTGTACACTTTGTTCTCCAGCGCCTATACGAAAATAGCGGGAGTTTGGCCGACTATAGGACGGTCGTACGGCGGTGGCCGTGTTTACGAAACGGTACAGGGTTCCTACAACTACGGAAAGCGATGATTTCTACGTATTTGATTGGGATTGCTTACGCCCCTACAGGCCGAGATTAGCCTACAAGCGATGGAAAACGAACCGAAGCGAGAGCCAGAAGAAACTGAATTCGGACGACCAGTGGGGAAGGTCGAGTTGTCGGTGAGGGGAAGTCGAGTAGCGCGGCCACGCGGAGAGACTGGATTCGAGCCGATGCCGGTCTGAATCCCGAAACGGAACCGAAGGGGGCGCGAGCGCGGTCCAGCGGACCGCGCTCGCGCCTTCCCACCGGAGCAAACTACGTATTGACAAAAGACAAGTAATCAGTCTCTAAGAAATTATTTACTAGTCTCAAAGAAATAGAAAGATGTTCTCAGTCGGATACGTCGCTCTTCGACCGTCTCCCGCCGCGTCGCCTACAGCACCGACTCGTAGACGCCTTCGATGCGCTCGCCCATCCGTTCCAAACTGATGTCTCGGACGGCCTCCCGACCGTCCGAGGGCCGAGGGTCGGCCAGCACGTCGGCCAGCGCGGCGGCCAGTTCGTCGTCGTCGTCCGAGACGCGGGACGGCGAGACGCCGTCGAGCCGTTCCGCCACGTCGCCCACGTCCACCGAGAACACCGGGAGGTTACAGCTCAGGGCCTCCTTGACCGAGTTGGGCGACCCCTCGTGTTCGGAGGTCAGCACGAGCGCGTCCGAGGCGTTCATGTACGTCGCCACCTCGGCGTGGGGCACGCCGTAGACGACTTGCAGGTTCACGTCGGCGTCGACTCGGTCGCTGGCGCGTTCGACCACCCGCTCGGCCCGGTCGTGGTTCTTGACCTCCTGCGAGGGCGGGTAGGGGAACAGGACGTGGCGGGCGTCTCGGTCCCAGCCGAGTTCCGCGCGGGCCTCCTCCTTGGGCCGAGGAGCGAACTTCTCCATGTCGATGCCGTGGGGGATGACGTGGCAGGGGTCGCCGAACTCGCGGGCCATCTCGTCGGACATCACGATGACGGCGTCGCAGTAGCGCGCGCACCGCTTCGTGAGCCACCCGTACTCGCCCATCAGGTCGGTCCCCCACAGCGAGAGGACCACCGGAAGCCGGACCTGCGCGAGCGCGGCCGGGGCGGTCAGGCCGTAGTTGGCGTGAACCACGTCGTAGCCGTCCAGCGATTCGGAGATGACCTCGGGGACGAACCGGAGGTAGTCGCCCGCCGTCCGCTCGGTCATGTCCTCTCGCGCGAGGTGGTCGCCCGGCGGGGTCGCCGTCGTGCAGTCGATGCCGCGGGCCTCCAGCGTCTCGACCTGTTGCTGGTAGAATCGGGCGTCCTCGTTCGAGACGAGGTTGAGGACGTTCATCTGTCGCGCCCTCCGCGTCCGCCCCGCTCGCCGTCGCATTCCTCTCGACCCCGCTCGGGACCCCCGTCGCTCCGGACCGCGTCGAGGCCGATTCCGCGACCCTGCTGTCGCTTCTGCCGACGCTCCACGCCGCCGATGCGGTCGATGCGGTCGGTGGCGTGAATCGACTCGGCCACGTCGAGGAGGACCTCGGTGAGGTTCACCTTGTCCGCCAGATAGTCGTCGCGCAGGTTCCGCCAGCGCTGGTCGGCCTCCTCGTCGGCCAGAATATCGGTCGCGGCGTCCAGCACGGCGTCGAACGCTCGGAGGTTGTAGATTAGCCCCGCGCGTTCGAGGTCCACGAAGTTGCCCATGTCGTCCTCGCCGACGAAGGAGTTCGACCGAATCGCCGGAGTGCCGAGCAGGGCCGCCTCCGTGACCATGGTCTGGGTGTCCGCGACCAGAAGCGAAGCTTCCGAGAGGGCGTCGTGGAGCAGGGCGGGGTGCAGGTCGAACGCTTGGGCGGGGGCCTCGTTCAGGTCCATGTCGCCGCCCTCGTCGGAGACGAAGACGGTGGCCTCCGCTGCGAGGGCATCCACGAGTTCCCGGCGCTTTGCGGGCGTGAATCCGGCCTCGCCCACGTCGTGGTGCGAGCCGAAGGCGTTGAGCCGGACGATGGCGTACTCCTCGTCCGGCCCCACGCCCAACTGTTCTCGAATGTCGGTCTGCGGCTCGTACTCGTCGGGGTGGAGGTAGGCGAGTTCCTTGAACCCGCGGAACTCGTAGTGTTTCTCGCCGAGGTCCTTGTCGAAGGTGTGGGGCGTGAGGACCACGTCGGCGAGCGGGACCGAGATGGCGTGGTCGATGTCGGTGTTGCCCGAGTCGTCCACGAGGACGACCGGCGCGTCGCCGACCGTGCCAGCGACGGCGGCGTACGCTCCGCGCCCGAACACGCAGTCCGGGTCGTACCGCCGGGCCTTCAGGGCGGCCTTGACGAGGTGTTTGGGCAGCTCGCGGGCCAGCGAGAACTTCTGGGTCTCGCACCGTCCGAAAATCTCGTAGGGGAGGTCGTAGTGGTCGAGCAGGGCCTCGGTGCAACCGTAGTCCCGCGCGAGGACCAGCACGTCGTGGCCGCGCTCTCGTAATCCCGCGACTGCTCGCCTGTACTGGTGGGCCTGCGCCGGGGTGTTAGTGAAGAACAGATACTTCATGGTGGTCTCTGGGTTCGGCCGGGGTCCGGTCGAGACACCGGCAGTCGCTGGGCGAACGTATCCCCGGAACGGCCATTGTTATGCGGTGCCTGAAGTCGTTGTGTGGCGCTGACAGGACGAAAATCGCGTGCGTGCCACTCTCACTCAGTCTGACATCTCTGTAAGATAGAACCCATAGCTGGGTGTTTCGAGTGAGAAATTGAATTTAACGGCCACCAAGCTTATAATTATAGAGGAACTATCGCCTTTCGTAACTCATGCACGACCTGACTGGTTTCCAGCGGGACCTGCTGTACGTCATCGCGGGCAAGGACGAACCTCACGGCCTCGCTATCAAGGAAGAACTCGAATCGTACTACGAGAAGGAAATTCACCACGGCCGACTCTACCCGAACCTCGACACGCTCGTGGACAAAGGTCTCGTGGACAAGGGTCAGCGCGACCGCCGCACCAACTACTACGCGCTCACCGACCGCGGGAGCCGCGAAATCGAGGCCCGCCGCGAGTGGGAGTCGAAGCACATCGGCGAGAAGGCTTCCGTCACCGCATAGACCCGCAGTCCCTCCTTTTGCCGCCCTTCACGCAGGTCGTCGAACGACGCTTCGCGTAGCGAGAGGTTCTTCACACGAGATAAAGCGTTCTACGCGGGCCGGACGCCCGAGTCGTCTACCTCCTCGGACTCGCCCTCCCCGCCCTCGAAGGTCTCGGGGCGCGAACCGCGGTAGGCCGACCGCAGGGAGAGCGCCAGCGCGCCCAGTCCGAGCAGGAAGACCGCGAGGTCCACCAGTCCGCCCAGAATCGGGACGCGAACGACCAGTGCCACCGCGACGAACCCGGCCACCAGCGCGACCCATTGGTTGTTCACGTCGGCGAGTTCCGCCAGCCACGACCCGACCGCGAACCGGCCGTAGAGCGCACCGGCCCACGCCGCGAGGCCGAACAGCACCGCGCCGATGACCGACAGCGGGATGCCGACGATGGTGATTGCGAGCAGGACCAGCGCGACGGGCACGGCGACTAGCGCCAGCAGGCCCACGCCGCCGGTTCGGAGAGGAGACTCGGTCGCTCGGGTCGCCACGCCGCGGGAGAACCGCGGGAAGACCACGAGGAGGGCCGCGGCCGCCGCGAGGCTCACGACGAACCCGTAGAGGTCGAACGCCCCCGAGCCAGCGAGGGGTCGCTCGAAGACGACCGGGCCGGTCCCGAGGTTGTCGCGGGTGACAGCGCCGGAGACGGTCGCGCCCTCGGCGAGCGAGAGCTTGCCGTCGTAGGTGAGGTCACCGCCGACCGTGCCGTAGACGACGACAGTTCCGCCGAAGGCTTCGAGGCCGCCGGTAATCGTTTCGCCTTCCGCGCCGACGACGGTCCCGCCAGCGCGGGGGTCGGCCGCTGCGACTCCGGCGGTCGTCGAGACGACGAGGAGGAAGACGAGCGATACGGCTACCAGTTGCTTGAGTACGGAGTTCATACTTCTAGATGCGTCGAGAAGTATCTTAAATTCGTAGCGAAAGGGTGTAGCACGGCGCGATACGCGACTTCCGGCAATCACTCGGCGCGGACGACAACGGTGTCGGCCAGCAAGTCGCCGACGCGCTGGGCGCGGTCGGACCCCAGCATCGAGAGGAACCCCAGCGCGTAGAACGGAACGAAGTCGAGGGGTCGGAGCAGGTTCCGGACGACGACGGCGCGTCGCGTGGCTCTCGACCCGTCTTCGGCGACGACGACCAGTCCGAGGAGCCACTTGCCGGGGGTGCGGCCGAACAGGACCTCCCAGACGACGAAGTAGAGGGCCGGGGAGGCGACGAGTCCTGCGAGGAGGCCCGAATCGAGGGCGGAATCGCCGAACGCGAGGGCGGCGACGGCACCGAGTGAGATACCGCCGACGAGGGCGGCGACGACGGCTCCGGCGAGGTCGAGAACCGCGGCGAGCGTTCGCCTGCCGAGTACGTCGGTCTCGGTACCGAGTCGGCCGTCGGGTCGGGCGAGACCGAACGCGGTCCGGAACCAGCCGAGTCCGGAGGTCTCGCCCAGCGACTCGGGGTCCGGATTCTCGGTCGCGTCGTCGGAGGGCCTGAGCCACCGGGAGACGTGCATGCGGCGGGTGTCGATGTCGCGGCCCCCGTCTTCCGCGAGACTGAGGAGGCCCGCAAGGTGAGCCTTCCCGGTGACGAGGCAGGCGTGGTCGTACTCCTCGCGGTCGCTGATTTCGCCGACTCTCCGGAGCATGTTGCGGTTGCGATGCTCGTTGATAGTACCCGCCGAACCGAGATAGAACAACAGCAGGACGAGAAGCAGACCGGTCGAGACGAGTCCGCTCGTCACGCTGAACCAGAGAACGCCCCACGTCGCGGGGATTGCGACGAGGAGCCAGAGCCGCCTGTCGAGGCGGGCCGCGCCGATAGTCACCGCGCTCGCCAGAATCAGGGCCCCCGCGGTGGCCAGAAACGGAACGCGAAAGAGCAACGCCAGCGCGGCGAGAGCGAGCCAGTTGGCCGCTATCCAGCGCGGTCCCGCCCTACTCGCGTAGAGGACGGGGTGGTCGTCTACCTCGTGAATCGGCAGGCCGCGCTCGTCGGCGATTCGGCGAACCGCGATGGCCTCGGCCTCGTCGTACTCGCGGTTCAACGCGACGTAGAGGGGCGTGAGGGCGACGAGTTGCAGGAGCGCCCCGAGGAGGAACACCGGCGCGCGAACGGCGGTGCGCCCGAAGGTTTCGAGCGTGATTTCCTCCTCGGGTTGTTCGATGAACAGCGCGTCGGCGTCGGCGGCGAAGCCGTCTAGTTCCGCTCGGACCTTGCCCGGCCGGTCCACGTGGAAGACGCCGAACAGGTCGAGCGTCGGCGATGACATGGACCGAACTGGTCAGCGGGGCGGTATAAATCCCCGCCCGACCGGTCGGGACCCTAGTGTCGCCCTCGTTCGACCGGTCCGCCGTCTCACACCCCGAACCGACTCCGGAGGAAGGAGGCCCCGGCCTTGAATCGGGAGGGGCGCTCGACTCGGACCATCTCGGTCGCGGTGAGCCTGAAGTCGAAGATGTCGAGGTTCTCTCGGAGGTGGTCCTCGCTGGTGGATTTGGGAATCGCAATCACGCCGTCCTGCTGGACGGCCCACCGGAGCGCGACCTGCGCGGGCGATTTCCCGTACTTGACGCCGAGTTCCCGAAGCGTGTCGTCGCGGAGGATTCCCCCGTGGGCTAGCGGACTGTAGGCGGTCAGAAGCACGTCGTGGGCCTGACAGTACGCCCGGAGGTCTCGCTGCGGTTGGTAGGGGTGAAACTGGACCTGGTTCGTGAAAATCGGCGCGTCGGCGTTGGCTCGGGCGGTCTTGAGCTGGTCCACGCCGAAGTTGCTGACGCCGACGTGGCGGGTGAACCCCTCGTCGCGGCAGTCGTCGAGTCCGGCCATGACCTCGGCGGTGGAGGCGATGGGATTGGGCCAGTGGATGAGCAGCAGGTCCACGTACTCGACGCCGAGCTGGGCCAGACTCGACGCGGTCGAACCCCGGATGGCCGTTCTATCGACGTGGCCGGGCCAGACTTTCGTGGTCAGAAACACCTCCTCGCGGGGGACCGACGACTCCTCGATGGCCCGCCCGACTTGCCGCTCGTTGTCGTAGGACTGCGCGGTGTCGATGTGACGGTAGCCCGCTTCGAGCGCGGCGTGGACCGTCTGCCGACAGATTTCCCCCTGCATCCGCCACGTTCCGAGGCCGATTTTCGGCACCTGCTCCCCCCGAACCGTCTCGTATTCCATGCCAATAGGATAGGGTGCGAGCGGGCAAAGAGGTGTGGGCGGGAGTGGGAGCGGGCAGACGCTACTCGACCAGTTTGGCGTGACGCCAGAGCGACCAGAGGCTAGCGAGCAGAAACAGCGTGAACCCCGCCCCGAGGAGCGGCCTCCCGACCAGAAATAGGTATCCCGCGCCAAGAGCGAAGACCGCGGCGACCAGCATCGAACTTCCTCGATTCGCTCGAAACTGGTGCAACTGGCGTCGGAACCGAGGCGACGCGTATTCGAGGACGAAAACGACGCCAGTCGCCGCCCAGAGAAGGGTCGGCCACGGTCCGGACTCGCTCCACCGGCCAGTCGCGGCGTATTCCCACAGCGAGAGCGCGGTCAGGAACAGCGCCAGCAGGCCGATAACCAGTCGGGCCTCGCGGAGTTGCTCGCTCGTCGGCACAGGTTCTGACTACGGGCGGGAGTCGGTTCACCGTTGGGGACGTGACACTTTTGAGCCTTCGTGTCGTTCTCACGACACTTCCGTGGCTCCCTTCGAGTGGCTGACACCCGACAAGACGATGCAGTCGATAGGGCTATTCGCCGGTCTCGGCATGCTCGCGGTGGGGCTGATCAGCCTCTACTTCGGACTGACCAGTCCCTCGGAGTGGGTCCTGTTCGGCGTCGATTCGCTGCTGGTCATCGGCGGTCTCCAAATCGTCTTCGGCATCTTCTTTCTCGTCGAGACGTTCGCCTTCCGACCGCGGGTCCCGCCGCGAAACTCGGAGTGAGGTGGTCGGCATTCGAGCAATGTAATCATTTCCTAAATATAGGAAAACAATTGATTACAAACTGTATAGATTGCTTAATCGCCGCTCTCGTCCGCGAGGAGGACCGCGACCTCCTCGCCGTGTTCGAGGTCCGCGTCCTCCAGCAGGCGGAGCATCGTCACGTCCTCGCCGCCGTCCACGACCCGAGCGCGGAGCGGGGTGCCGGTGGCTTTCGCGCCCGTGACCGCCGACTCCAGCGAGTCGAGTCGGTCGAGGACTTCGAGGCGGAAGGTCTCGGCCTCCCCGACGGCCGGGTACTCCTCGGGGTCCGGGGTCGAGGCGGCCGAGTCGGACGCCGCGGCGTCCGACTCGGCGGCAGCGGTTGGAGCATCCGACTCGGCGACAGCGGCGGGAGCGTCGGACACCGACGCCTCTGTCGCCGCGCCTCCCGCGGGCGATTTCGCCGAATCGTCGTCGCCCGACGACGACTCGGCTTCGCCGCTCGACTCCGCTTCTCGCGGGCCGAACCGACTGTCGAATCGGGCTACGTCGAGCCCCTCGGCTTCGAGGTCGGGTTCCGCGGCGCGGGCCACGCAAGGCAGGCCGTCGCCGTCCGACGCGATGCCGCCGAACCGACCGCCGTTCGACCGCCAGTCCTGTGCGCGGATAGACTGGACCGCCGTCTCGCTCAGCCACGGCGGCGGTGCCCACCGGCCCTCCTCGTACAAGGTCTGCTCTCGGTCGTCGTCGCTGGCCCAGACGAATCGCTCGTCGTACCGACCCCGGAAGTTTCGGAGCGCGCGCCGGGGGCCGTGGCCCGCGACGACGTGAATCGGGTCGAGGGCCTCGACCACGTCGTCGATGACCGAAATCGAGGTGTGGTTGACCACCTCGTAGTCGTAGACGGTACAGCCCGCGGTCTTGACCGGGTTGGTCGCGCCGCCGGTCAACTGGACGAGCGTGGCCCCCGAGTCGTCCTCGATCGCCCGGAACAGCCGACAGGCGCTCCCCTCGGTGGGGACCTCCGGCCCGGCGAAGGTAACGGTCCCGCGTTCGAGCAGTTCGCCGGGCGACTCGAACACCGGGGTCGCCTCGACGTTCGGCACGTCGTAGCCGAAGTCGGCGTAGAGTTTGGCGGCCTGCCCGGCCAGCGTGACGGGAATGGACTCGCCCAGCCGCTCGCCGAGGTGGCCCAGCAGGTAGGCGTAGTGGACCGCGGTCAGCGCGCTCGCAGTCGCCAGCACCGACGACCCGGCCTGCACGCGCTCGACGATGGTGAAAAGCGAGTCCGAGAGTGTCTCCTCGAACTCGTCGGTGGTCGAGACGTTGACGAACAGCGCGTCGATATCGACCGGGAGGTCGGTCGAGAAGCCCGGATAGCCCGCGACCCGCCGAGTGGTGAAGTCGCCGGTAAAGAGCAAGTGGTTGGTCCGCGACCCGTTCTCGAATCGGACGACGAACCCGGCCGCGCCGGGCGCGTGGCCCGCCGGAACCGGTGCCACGTCCACGTCGGGGACGACGGTCTCCCACCCGTCGATGGGTTCGACCGCCTCGGCCGCCGACTCCGCCGCGCCGATTTCGTAGTTCTTCTCGCCTTCGGTCAGTACGTCTTCGAGGACGGCGGCCGTGGGTTCGGCCGCGTAGACCGGCGCACCGTCCCGAATCGATTCCGCCAGCGAGGCGTAGTGGTCGAGGTGTGCGTGGGTCAACAGAATCGCCGCGAGATACTCGTCGTCGCCCAGAAGCGAGTCCAAATCGACGCCGACGCCGGAGTCCACGAGGAGGCAGGGAGTTCGTTCGAGAGATGCGTCTCGGAAGCGAAGGAGGTACGAGCCACCACCGGTCGATGGGTTCGCGTGCTGATAACTCAGGTTCATCGGTATGGGACTCGACCGTCACCTCTCTCTGTTCCGACACACGTCATATCGTTCCACAACGAACCGGGGTAACGTAAACTTTACTTAAACACCTTGAAGTACAAGGCCACTTTATATAAATCGGGTCGAAATTGCCGGAGGGCGTCGGAATCTCCCGCCCGAAATTGTCACTCCAAAACCATTAGTCTTCGTACGAAGTGACCCGACCCCACGAACTTTTCTTCCCCCAGAGACCGGAGCGCATGCACTCCAGTTCCACGATTTGAGAGTTGTCCACGAACAGGTTGACCTCCGGCCCGAAGTTCTTGATGTACCACTCGAACACCTGCGGGTCCGCGGCTTCGAACACGCAGTTCTCGGTGCCGACTTCGTTGGCGATTTCGAAGGCCACGTCGGTCCGCCACTCGCGGACTCGCTCGGTGATGCCCTCGGACTCGACCATGATTTTGTACGCGCCAGCGTCGAGGTGGCGTTCGGCCTCCCGAATCGCGCTCGCCGGGTCGATTGCGGCCTCGCTCTCCAGTTCCTCGACCGAGGAGGCCCCGCCAGCGCCGAACTGGACGTTGATTTCCGGCTTGGCCTTCAGGCCCTTCTGTTGGACCATCTCGGTCAGCGCCACCAAGTCGTCGGCGTCGATGGCGATGAACCCCGAGGAGATTTCAACGATATCGAACCCCAGTTCGGCGGCCTCCTCGACGTACTCCTCGACGTGGTCGTGGTCCCTGACGAGGACGCTCTCGACGAACCCGCCGGTCGAGACCTGCACGTCGTACTCGTGACAGGTCTCGATGAGTTCGGTCACGGCCTCCTCGGGCATCAGGGCGAACGACCCGCCCGAGAACTTGTAGATGTCCACGTACTCGCCCATCGTGTCGAGGATGTCGCGGAGTTCTCGCGGCCCCATCGGGTCGTAGTACGGTCCCCGAATCTCGGTGATGCCCTTCTCCCGCGGTTTCGATTCGCGCTCGTTGACGTGCAGGAAGTCGAATGCTCTGTCCATCGGAAACCCCGGCCCGAGTACGACGAACTGCCACTTTACTGTTGGCCGCCGGACACCGCCTGCCCCAGAACCCAATTGTCTCGAACCCGTACCTCGGCTATGACCTACCAAACTACGGCCGGGTGGTCGCTGGTCTCGTCGGGCGTCGTCACGCTCCTGCTCGCTTTCCTCCCCGGAGACTCGCTGTGGTGGGGCGTCCTGCTCCTCGCGGCGGGCATCGGGTTGCTGTACGTCAGGCAGTAAGCGAGTCGCCTACTTCTCCCCGACATAGACCCGGGTGACGTGGCCGCCGCACCCGCACTGCTCGACGTACTCCCACGAGAGGTCGTCGCCGAATGCGCCTTCGAGCGCGTCGTAGAGGTACTCCTCGGGGTGGCCGTGTTCGCCGTGGGTGACGAGGTTGACGTGGTTGCCGCCCGCGGTGTGTTCGACCGCGACTTTGGCCTGTTCGACCACGAGGCCCCGACTCCCGGCGTGATGGGGCTTTTCGAGGTTGGCCGACCACGAGTTGTCGTGGACGCGGTCGGTGATTGGCTCCACGTCACCGTCGAGGTCTGGGTCGGACTCCCGGCTACTGGTTCTCATATTTAAATCGATAGTGCGCGCGTGCGAACCGATTTCCCCGAACGTGTTCGGTCCGGCGCGGTGCCGAGAGTTTCGCTCGCTAACAGCTTCTAACCTCCCGTGTAGCAAGGTTTATGAATTACTTGTGTGAGGAACCGATATGAAACGGTCAGCCACCCGCAGGAACTTTCTCCGCGCGGGCGTCGGCGGAGTCCTCGGCGGGGCTTCGCTCGTCGGCGGCGTCAGCCGCGCCGTCGCGGCCGACACGGTGACGCTCTCGGGCACCGTGGTCGCCAAGAGCGGCGCGAAGGTCCAGAACGACGAAATCAACACGCACTGGGAGGACGTTTACCGGAACGTCCGCACCGACGGCGACGGCTACTTCGAGATGGAGGTTCCGAAGAACCGCAACTACACGCTCAGCTACTACAAGGCCGACTCGCGGAGCGACCTCGAAGCCGCGAAGAACGGCGCACCTCACATCTACGAGTTCGAGGGCACTTTCGTCGGCGAGGAGGACAAGGACATCGGCGAACTCGTCCTGCCGGAAGCCGACATCGTGGACCTCCGCGTCCTGAAACCCGACGGCGAACCCCTGATGGGGGCGAAGCCGGACTACCGATACAGCGGCTGGGGCGCGAATCCGGGCCGACTCTCGCTCAATACTGACGGGTACACCGTCATCGACGGCGCGTCGTTCACGGGCCTCGAACTCGCTGATTTCGGAACTGCCGAGGTCGAGCCGCCCGCGGGCGACGAGTACGAGGACCGGACCTACAAGCACCAGTTCTCCGTCGACGGACCGACCGAAGTGGTCGCCACGGTGGACTCCGATGGCGTGGAGTGGTCCGTCGGCGAGGCCGACGAGACGACGCCAAAGGGGACGACCACGACGACCGACGAAACCGCGAGTGACGCGACGAGCGAGACGACGAATCGCGGGACTACGCCGGAGTCCACGGCCGACTCCCCGACCACTCGAGAGGACCCGGCGACCGCCACGACTCAGCGGGGCGCACAGCGTGGCAACCGGACAAACGCCACGAGAACAACCACCGCGGTCGAGTCCGAGCGCGGGTTCTTCTCGAACGGCCCCGGAAAGAGCGATTTGGAGATGCTGAACGACCCGTTCGTGCTGACGGTCGGCGGGTTCGTCCTCTCGGCGGCGGGCATCGTCCACCAGCTCGTGAGGGGGTACTGACCATGGCACGCGGCGCACCTGCGCTCTGGAGTACGCTCCTCGGCCTCCCCTTCGTCGTGGTCGGCGGGTGGCTCTACGTCGGTCAGACGACCTACCCCTCGGTCATCGGCCTCCCGTTCGCGTTCTTCGGCGCGTTCGTCGTCGGAATCGGGGCCTACGTCCACGTGGTTTCGCCGACCGAACCCCGACTGAGCGACGGCGAGGAGTTGGTCGAGAAGCGCCACCCGACCCAGCGCGTGGCCCGGGTCAAGATTGTCGTCGGCCTGCCCCTGCTGGTGGCGACCATCTACCTGCTGTTCTTCACCACGGTCCCCTACGTCTACCCGACCGCGACCTTCGTGGTCGGCCTCTACGCCTTCTCGTCGGGGCTGTACACCTACTGGACCAACTCGCTGACGACCTACTACGTGACGACTCGGCGCATCATCAAGGAGTACCGATTCCTCTCGCTGGTCCGCCGGGAGATTCCCCGCGAGAAGATTCGCGGCGTCCAAGAGCGCAAGTCCGCAATCGAGGCGCTGGTCGGTCTGGGCAACGTGCTGGTCGCCAGCGGCGGCGGGCGCTCGCTGGAGATTCGGATGCGAAACATGGAACGGTCCGAGTCGTTCGCCGACAGCATCCGGAATCTGGTGTCGGAGTCTTAAATGAGAAATTCAACTGAGTATAGGATTCCCGATTAATCCTCCAAATACCACCTTAGATTCGGTCTCTTACCGAACTTTAGTTTTGATAGAGTTCTTCCGAGGTTCTCACGAGATTCAACCAGTGTTTCCTTATCCTCTGCTTTTTCTTTGATTTCATCTACTCCCAGGGATTCTTCGTGGCGATAAATGTGTAGACGACCATTTTCGTGTCCGCTGTCAACGATTAAGACATCTCCTTTTCCATCTGGGTCGGGGAGCCGATAAACGGAACCTTTGAAATTCATGTTATCTAATTATTAATAGCTACTTTGATGGAGTAGATTATCATCATCAGTATAGTTCGGTTCGGTCCGGACGTACTTTGTTCCCCCACGTTCCTCGGCGATTAAATCAGTTTGGTCACCTAAATATTCCACATAGAATGTCCGATCTCTCTCTTCTATTTTTTCGTATATTTGTTCTGGGCTACCGTGGGAGGTTGTGTCACCCACTTTGTAGCCGATTCGTTCGATACACCGACAGTCACCATTACCAGCGTATGGTGATGAGCGGTCAATATCTACGCAGACTACTTCAAACCCCATGAGGTTACTTATAACCTCCATAAACAAAAAGGTATAGAGACCAGAGTGAAAGTGAAATAGTTCCTAATCCAGCAGTTCCACTAAATCCGCGACCTCCCTGTCTTCCAACTGAAGCACGGTGTCGATAATCTGGTCGCGGCGCTCCTCGTCGTAGCGCTCTCCGGCGGTCTCGTGGAACTTGCGCTCGATTTCGTCCCACGACATCGAGTCGTTGGGGTGGCCCTCGAAGTGGTCCTTCTCGATTCGGTAGACCGTCCCGTCGTTCGTCTCGACCGTGACGTGGGCGGGCATCTCGCCATTCTCGAATCTCTCGGTGAGGTCCGGGTTCTCCTCGACTTCCACCTTCCGGAGGAGGTCCTGTACGTCGTCGCTCCGGATGCGCTCGGGGTCGTACTGGTCGTTGCCCATCTCGCGGTCGATGAGCGAGACGGCGAGCATGTAGGGCAGCGAGTGGTCGGCCTGCGCCTTGGTCTCGACCTCGTAGCGCGACCCCTCGCCGCCGCCGATGATGAGTTTCGCGCCAGCGAAGGTGTCGAGGTGGATTCGCGCGACCGACTCGGGGGCTATCTCCTCGCGCTCGGCGAGTTCGATGATGCCCTCGACCGCCGACTGGGCGTAGGTCTCGGCGACGTACTTCTTGGTCATCACGTCGTGGACGCGCTCGGCGGGCGAGAAGTCGGCCTCGAACTGGCCGGAGACGATCTGCTTCCAGCCCTTCTGGCCCTCGAAGAGGTTCGTCGGGCCGTCCATGCCGTGCTTGGCGAGGAAGGCCGAGTAGACCGCGTTTCTGGCGGCGTTGGCCGACGCGATGCCCTTCCACTCCGAGATGCCCTCCGTTCTGGTCACGCGGAGGGCGTTGTGGGCGGTGCCAGCGATACCGATGGCCGACCGCAACTCCTCGCGGTCTAAGCCCAGAATCGTCCCGGCCCCGGTAGCAGCGGAAATGACGGTGTGGGTGACGTGGTCCCAGCCGCGGTCGCGGACCGGGGCGTTCCACGCCAGCGCGGCCTGCACCTCGTAGGCCACGCCGACCGCCGTGATCAGGTCTTGCCCCGACGCCTCGGCGTACTCCCCGCAGGCGACGATTCCCGCGACGTTGTCGCTCGGGTGAGGAGTCTCGCCCGGCGCGAGAAACGAGTCCATGTAGTCGAGGTAGCGGACGAGCGTCGTGTTGTACATCGTCGCGTCGGGCGGCGAGGAGGTCGCCGGGGCGGGTTCCGCGTCGGGCGAACTGCCGCCCCAGAGCGTGCATCCCTCGCCGCCGAACTCGGCCACGGTGTCGCCGACGACGCCCACGGGTTCTTCGTCCATCGCCGCGACGGCGATGCCGATCGAGTCCAGAATGCGCTTTTTCAACTCCTCGACGGTGTCGTCGCTCAGGTCCGCGAAATCGAGGCCGAGCGCGAAGTCGGCGATGTCTGCGGTGGTGGTCATGCCGGATGGTCGTCGCGTGTTAGCAAAAAACAGGTCGTGCGTTCAGTCCGAAACGCGGGTTAGAACTGGGTAAGGGCCGGTTACGCATACGTCAATAACAATACGTAGTGGTGTCAAAAATAGAAATATATGTTCTAAGTAAAACAAATTATTGCTCATCAGTCTGGGCGGCGAACTGCGGGAACTCGCGGACGCGGTCACCTGCTGAGTGCGTCGAGGACTAACCCTCCGCCGACCAGAACGCGCCTTCGCCGTGGTCGTCCTGCCACGCGAAGGCGAACAGTCGCCGTGCGGCCACGCGCTCCAGCGTTCTGCCGTCGTCGCTCTCGCCGGTCGAACCGTCCCACGTCGCGCCGTCGGCCCGGAATCGCCCGTCGGCGCTCTCCTCGCTCCCTCCGTCACCCGCCTGCTCGAACTCGTAGCCCGGATTCTCGAAGGCGTGGATGCCCTCGGGCGTGGCGAAGACGACGATTTCGCGCCCGCCGATTTCTGCCTCGGCGACACCGCCCGACTCCTCGACGCGGGGGAGCGGGAACCCGAGCGCCGAACGCTCGCCTTTCGCTTCAACGCCCAGCACGACCGTCTTGGGGTCCAAGTCCTCGCGGTCCCACTCCCGTCCGCCCTCGCCGCGGTGGGCACCCAGACCGAAGCCCTCGCTCTCGAAGTAGTCGGCGTAGGGGGCGTCGTCGTAGTCGATGGGTTCCGGTTCGTCGCCCGGCCCGCTGGCCTCGCTCTCGCCGCCGGGGCGCTGGAGGACCGCGCCGTCGGGATGCTCCTCGCGGAATCGCTCGTAGGTCGTCACGGCCGAGGAGCGAACTGCGAGCGTCTCGCCTGCCAACTCGCCCGCGATGGCCTCACCGAGCGACTGCTTCCACTCCGAGTCGGTCTCGCGGTCGTACATCACGAGGTCGTCGTCCGCGAGTTTGCCCGAAACGCCGAAAGACAGCACGAGACCGTCCACTTCCCGGTCGTAGACCACCGCGCTCCCGCAGAGCGGGCACCACGTCACAGCGATCGGCTCGCCGCCGAACTCGTCGTTGACGATTTCGTGGTAGTTCAGGACGCGGACCGGGTAGGCTCTGGCGTTTTGCTCCGCTCGCTCTACGACGATGACCTCGTCGTCGGGGTCGCCGAAGTACTCCGCGCCGAACTCCGGGTCGTCCACGCTCGGAATCGCGTCCCGCGGGACGACTTGCCTGACGTTCATGGCCGGGGCTTCGAACCGGCGATTCAAAACGCTATTCGTCCCAGTAGATGCTGGGCTCGCCGTCTGCGTCTTCGCCGCCCGGTCCCTCCCCGTCGGCGCGGGCCAGCGCGTCCAGTTTCTCGCGGTTGACGTGCGCTACGATGTCGAGGGCCTCCTCCATCCAAGCGTACAGTCCCACGGTGAGTCGCTTGCGGACCTCCTCGACCGGGACCGGCGAGTAGACGTTGACGTACCCGCCGCCCTTGAGGAGTCGCTGGCGCTTGTCCAACACGCCGATGTTCGTCAGGTGGTTCAACTGTCGCCCCACGGTACTCCGGTCGATGTCGAGGCGCTCGCCGATGTCCGCGGCGGTCGATTCGCCGTCCTCCATCAGGCAGAGACAGACCTTCAACCCCGTCTCGGAGATGCCGAACACCTCTCGGAGGACCACCGCGAGGTCCGGGTGTTCGACCGGGGTCGCCTCGACTCGCTGCATCGTCCCGCCGCAACACGACGACCCCGAGGCGTCCGCCGAATCGCGCTCCTCGAACTCGACCGACCCGCAGTCGTCGCACTCGTAAATCTGACTGGCCATGGTACTCTCACTCATACCAGTCGGTTCGGCGCGAGCGAACAAGACCGTTTGGTGAGTCTCGGCACAGTCGGTTTCGAGGAGGTAACCGCCCGTCGGCGAGTCGAAAGCCGCGAAAAAAGTCGAACACCGCGAGAAAAACGCGATTCGGAGCGTTCAGCGCCGCCGAGCGACGAACGCGCCCGCCGCCAGCAGGACCGCGAATCCGGCCAGCAGCGTAATCGGCCCGAATCCGGGGGCCGGTGCGGACGCCTCTATCGTCGTGGTCGTCTCGGTCGGCGTCGCGTCGCCAGCGGCCTCCGTCGTCTCTTCTGCTGTCGTGGTCGCTTCGGCCATCGTCGTCTCCTCGGCCGCAGTCGTCGTTTCTTCGCCAGTCTCGCCTGCGGCCGTGGTCGTCTCACCGCCAGCGTCGCCCGCTGCGGTCGTGGTCTGGTCGCCCTCTGCCGCGGTCGTCTCTTGGCCGCCTGCCTGCTGGTCACCGCCCGCCGCGCCGCCAGCGACCGTGCCGGTCGCGCTGACCGCGGGGTCAGTTATCGAGACGCTGAAGTTGGTTCCTTCCGGCACTTCCGAGAGGTCGAACGAGGTCTCCCACGTTCCGTCCCCTTGGACGGTCGCGGTCGAGCGCCGGAGGAAGGGATTCCGCCCGGTGTTAGCGATTTCGACGTTGAGTTCAGTCCCCGGGGCGAGCGTGCTGGTGCCCGAGATGGTGGCCTCGCCCGCCGAGACGTTTATCGGTCGGTCGAAGGAGACGTTGCGCTCGACCACCGAGAAGTTGGTCGTGAGCGAGGCCCCGTTTCCGGCCTCGACGTAGGGGTTCGCGTCCGAAATCGTGAAGTTCGCGGTGTAGTTCGTGTCCCGGTCCAGCGTGTTCGTGTCGAACACGACGAAGAACTGGTCGCCCTCCTCGTCGACGACGAGGTTGGCCTGGTCGAGCGACACCTCTCGGGACGGCACGTTAAGCTCGCCCTGCCGGGTGAGCGTCATCGACAGGCCGGTCGTGTTGTTGTTGAGGTCCGACACGCTCTGGACGTAGGCGTACAGCCCCGAAGCCTGCACCTGCACGACGGCCCAGTCCTGATACGCGATGTCGCTGTCTTGGCTCGCAACTTCCGCCAGCCGCGCGGCGCTCCCGACGTTTTCGCGGTCCGGCGCGGTCCACATCTGGATGCCGCCGGTCGAGCGCTCGTTCAGGAGGACGGACCCGACGTCGGTCCGGGTTGCGCCGACGAACACCTCAATGGGATAGGTGGCCGCGTCGAGTCGGCCCGGAATCGGGTCGGTATCGAGTCGGACGTTGGTGACGTTGTCCTCACCGGTCGCCGAAATCCCCGGCGAGTCGGGCGAAATTCCCGCCCGGTAGGTGTCGAGGACAACTGTCGCCACGCCGTCGCCGTTGGCGTCGTTGACGGTGAACTGCGAGCGGTAGCCGACCTGCTGGGACCCGATTGCGACGGTCGCCTGGTCGGTCTCGTCGAACGAGACGTTGAATCGAACCACGTCACCGCGCTGTTCGGTCACGGTCGCGTTCTCCAGCGAGGCAGACCCCTCGACCGGTTCGCTCACGGTGATGGTGGCGTCGTCCGTTGCGGTCCCGTCTCGGGTAACCACCGTGAAGTTGTACGTCCCCGCCTCGACGCCCGTGAAGTTGGCGTCGAGGACTTCGTCGCCGCTAATCGGCCGCGTCACGACCGCTCGATCTCCTCGGACCTCGACTGCGGTGAACACCTCGGCGAGTTCCGAGTTGCTCAGTTCGTCCGAGGTAAGGAAGACGTTGTAGCCCGCCCGGTTCGACTGGACGCGGAGGTCGGTCCGCGCGTTCGGACTGTCGTCGTTGCGGACCACCGTGTCCGTGAAGGTGGCGTCGAGCGTCTGGTTGGCGATTTCGAAGCTCGCCTCGTCTACGGTTCCGGTCGATTCGACCGTCCCGTTCTCGATGACGACCGGTTGGTCGTTCTCGTTGACGACGACATACTGGCCGTCCAAGTTCCCAGTGGCGAACACCGCTGATCCGGTGCCGTCGAGCAAGACCTCGGTGGCGAGGCCGCCGATTTCGCCGTCTTCGACCCTCCGTATCGACCAGACCTCGCTGGCGTTGCCCTCCCCGGCGCTGAATTGCAGGAACTGCCCCTGCCAGAATACTTCGTCGGAATCGACGGGCACGTCCGCGAGACCTCCGTCTTGGGCCTGATTCGTCGTTTTACTACTCGACACCACAGCACCCGACAGTCCCGCCGTCGCCGCGCTGACGACGAGCAGAGCTGTCAGGAGTACACTCGTGCGTGTTCGTGTCATGATTTCCCCCATCTCCCCTCCCGCATTCGCGTTCTCTAATCGCGTTCTCCGACCGCTTTCTCCGCTTCTCTCGAACGGTCCTGCGGGCGTTCGGAGGAACTTCGGCGAATTTCGATAAGTATCTTGTGACGGTAGTGGGAGATTGCGCGGGGATAAAGAGAGCCTAGCCCGGGGTATCGACGCCGATTCCTTGGTTGTGAATACTCCGGACCAGAATTAATTGACGTGTCTACGAGTATCTCGCAATCTCGACTCGTACCGAATCGAAAACATCCCTTAGACAGCTCTCTACGATTGTTTAGAAACTCAGAATGTTGTCGAAGTCGCTAGTTCGCCAGCGTGGTGAACCGGTTGACGCCCTCGTCGGTGCCCGCGACGATGACGTCGTCGCCGCGCTGGAACCGGACGTCCGGGCCGACCTCGGTCAGCACGTCGCCGTTGCGCTCGATTGCGACCACGGTGCAGCCGGTCCGCGCCCGAACGTCGGCCTCCGCGAGGCTCTGTCCGGTGAGTTCGGGCGCGGTCGTCCGGACGATTTCGACCTGCTTGTCCATCGAGATGACCTCCTCCTGTTCGAGGATAGTGGAGGCCAGCATCCGGCCGGAGACGGTCGCCAGCGCCAGCACGTAGTCAGCGCCCGCTCGGTAGATTTTCTGGACGTTCTCGGTCTCCTCGGCCCGCGCGAGCACCTCGATGTCGGGGTTGAGGTCGCGCGCGACCAGCGTTCCGAACCCGGTCAGGGTGTCGTCGGCGACGGTGAGGACGACGGTCCGGGCCTGCTCGATGCCCGCCTCCTGTAGGGTCTCGGGGTTGGTGGTGTCGCCTATCACGTCCACGCCGGGTTTGTCCTCGATGTCCACCGTGGTGTAAGGGACGTTGGCCCGGGCCAGCGCGTCGGTGACGGTCGAACCGACCTCGCCGTGGCCGACCACGAGGACTGTGCCGCGACCGGGCCGATGGGCCTGCGACCGGGTGAGTTCCTTCAGTCGTTCGAGTTGGGTCTGTCTGCCCGCGACCAGCAGGACCGTCCCGGCTCCGAGTTCCATGTCGGGCGAGGGCGGGGTCTCGAACTCGCCGCGAATCCACGCGCCGATGACGTTCGCGCCGGACCGCTCGCGGATGCCGCTCTCTGCCAGCGTGCGCCCGACGAGTTCGCTCCCGCGCTGGACCGGCAACTCGGCGATTTCGAAGTCCTCGCCGATTTCGACCGCGCCGTCGAGTTCGGTCGAGACGGCGGTGGTCACCTTGTCGGCCAGACTCTCGCCGACGAGTCGCCGAGGAGAGAGGACCCTGTCCACGCCAGCGAGTTCGTGGTACGTCGCCAGCTCCGGCTCCTCGACCACGCTGACGACCCGCACGTCGTCGGCGGCCTCGTGGGCGGTCAGGACGATGCTCACGTCCACTTCGTCACTCGCGTCGGCGACGAGGGCTTTCGCGTCCCCGAGGTTGACCCCCTCCAGCGTCTCGACCGACTCGGGGTCGCCGTGGACGACCGAGTAGCCCGACTCGTAGAGGTCCATCGCGGTCTCGCGGTCGGGTTCCACGATGACGTACTCGACGTCCCACGAGTCCAACTCGGAGATGAGCGTCTCGGCCCGCGGCGAGTAGGTGCAGATGACGACGTGGTCGGATAGCTCCTCGGCGGTGGTCGGAAGCGTGGTTGAGAGCGCGTCCTCGAACAGCGGGACGACGAAGACCGGCAGCGCCATGAAGATGAGTACGACCCCGGTCAGGTCCATGAGTATGACGAGGAAGTTCATCTGCGGCGTCGCCCACGGCGCGTCCGACCCGTATCCCGTGGTCGTGAACGTCTCCA
Organism: Halorussus ruber; assembly: GCF_004765785.1. Lineage (GTDB taxonomy): Archaea > Halobacteriota > Halobacteria > Halobacteriales > Haladaptataceae > Halorussus > Halorussus ruber. Next base: position 366,267 of record NZ_SBIT01000006.1, read on the forward strand.
CGACGACCTGAACCGACTGATAGAACGGCTGAGAGTGGCCTTCGTAGGCGGCCATGCCGTAGTCGTAGAGGAGCGCGTACCCGAACAGCACCACGACCAGCGTGGTGATGTAGTAGGCGGTTCTGCGCTTCCAAGTGTTCATCGCGTGGTGTTTGACGGGAGAGTGGTATATCAGTTCGGGACTCGACAGGCGGCGAATCCGCTACCGTGCGGCCACCCGCGGCTTTTATTATCTGGTGGTATAACCTAGTGGTTGAATGCAGACGCAACGTCAGGCCGCCCGCGAGGGCACGGTTACAGCGGAGATGGAGCGAGTCGCCGAGCGCGAACAGGTCGACGCGGAGTTCGTCCGCCAGCAGGTCGCCGAGGGACAGGCCGTGATTCCGGCGAACGTCGAACACGACAGCCTCGACCCGATGATTATCGGTCGGGAGTTCGGGACGAAGGTCAACGCCAACATCGGCAACAGCGACGAGGCCAGCGGCGTCGAGGAGGAACTGGAGAAACTCCACACCGCGGTCCACTACGGCGCGGACACCGTGATGGACCTCAGCACGGGGGGCGATTTGGACCGGATTCGGGAGGCCAACGTCTCCCACTCGCCGGTCCCGGTCGGCACGGTCCCAATCTACGAAGCCGTCAAGCGAGCCGAGAGCGTCGCGGACATCACCCACGAACTCCTGTTGGAAGTCATCGAGAAGCAGGCCGAGCAAGGTGTGGACTACCAGACCATCCACGCCGGAGTCCTGCTGGAACACCTGCCGCTGACCGACGGTCGGAAGACCGGCATCGTCTCGCGCGGCGGGTCGATTCTGGCCCAGTGGATGGAGGACAAGGGGATGCAGAACCCCCTCTACGCCAAGTTCGAGGAAATCTGCGAGATTTTCGCCGAGTACGACGTGACCTTCAGCCTCGGCGACGGCCTCCGGCCCGGATGCCTCGCCGACGCGGGCGACGACGCCCAGTTCGCGGAGTTGGACACGCTCGGCGAGTTGACCCGCATCGCGTGGGACCACGGCGTGCAGGTCATGGTCGAAGGGCCGGGACACGTCCCGATGGACCAAATCGCGGGGCAAGTCGAGCGCCAGCAGGAGGTCTGCGACGGCGCGCCGTTCTACGTCCTCGGACCGCTCGTGACCGACGTCGCGCCGGGGTACGACCACATCACCAGCGCCATCGGCGCGACGGAGGCCGCCCGCGCCGGGGCCGCGATGCTCTGCTACGTCACGCCGAAGGAACACCTCGGATTGCCGGACGCCGAGGACGTGCGTGACGGCCTCGCAGCCTACCGCATCGCGGCCCACGCCGCCGACGTGGCGAACGGCCGAGAGGGTGCCCGCGACTGGGACGACGCGCTCTCGGAAGCGCGCTACGAGTTCGACTGGCGACGGCAGTTCGACCTCGCGCTGGACCCCGAGCGCGCCAGAGAGTACCACGACCAGACGCTCCCCGGCGACAACTACAAGGAGGCCAGATTCTGCTCGATGTGCGGCGTCGAGTTCTGCTCGATGCGCATCGACCAAGACGCGAGAGACGCCGACGGCGAGATGAGCGAAATTGAGGGCGAAACCGACGTGGAGGGGTCGCCCGCGGCCGAGGTCAATCGCCCGCCGGTCGGGACGCACGAGGCGGAGGGCGACGACTTGCTGGCCGACGTGGACTTGGAGCGGGAGTATCCGTCGACGGACGACTGAGACGAACAATCGTATAGCCACTTTAGAAAATCGATTTCGTTGTCTAAAAAATTAAAAATATTTCTCAGGGGTGGCAGGCGCGCTACGGGTCGGTACACTTGTAGTACGAGCAACACGACGCCCGCGTCGCCACGCGGTCGCCGTCGTACGTCACCGTACTCGACGCGTAGCACGACCCGTCACCGGTCGTGCAGGTGTACTGAGTGCAGTGGTCCGTCTGCGTGGTCGCGTCCTCGCCGAGGACGCCGACTTCGGGGTTGAAGACGGTCACGGACTCGCCGTCGTCGAGGAGCGCGTACGACTCGCCGGTTTCGGGTTCGACTGAAACCGTGAGCATCCCGTCGGTAACTTCCGTCACGACGACGAGTCTGGCGGGGTTGGCTCCACTCTCCACGAACGCAGCACCAGATTCGCCGCGGAGCGGCGCTTGCGGCGACGCCGCACGGTCGGTCGCCAACTCCGTGATGGTGCCAGCGTCGAGGACGCCCTCGTTGGCGAGGAGCGTTAGCAGGTCGCTACCGTGAGTCCCGAGTAATCGCTCGGCCTCTCCTCGTTCGGCGGGGCGGCCCAGTTCGTCCGCGTCGCTTGCTGTAGCACTTCCCGCGGCGAGTCCGGTCGCCACACTCGCGGCGGCAGTTTTCTTCAGGAGCGAACGCCGGTCGATGGTTGTGTTATCACGTGTCATGGGACGGCACACGACTGTTTCTAGTTAAGGAACTAATATTTCTAGTCTAGCTATTTGAATCAACGGCCCCGGGATGCGTTTCGATGGCTCACTCCACGCGCTCTAGAACGATTCCCTCCGCGAACCCGCCGCGCTCGTCGGCCTTCTCCTCGCGGAGCGTTTCGAGTTCCGCGCCATCGAGGTCCTCGGCCTCCCGAATCGCGGCGAGGACTTCCAGCACGTCGGCGAGTTCCTCGGGGTCGCCCGCGTCGCGGAACTCCGCGGCCTCCTCGCAGAGTTTTTCGCGGAGCCGTCGGCGGTACTCCTCGCCGTCTGCGACGTGGGTTTCGGGCGTCTCGCCGCTCTCGCGGATACTCTCGGGAATCCCGTCGCGGACGAGTTTGTCGTACTCGGTCACGGGGCCATCGACTCACGGCGAGAAGGAAGTTGTTTCGAACTGAGAGGACGCAGGTTCAGACCGCCTCGGCGCTCTCGACCGCGGCCTCGCCAGCACCCAGACACTCCTCCACCGAGTCGCTGAGGATGTAGAGTTGCTTGCGAGCGTCGGGGATGTAGACGCGCTCCTCGATGACGTCCTGTTCTTTGAGTCGCTTGATGGAACTCCGGACGGTTCGGGGCGAGAGTCGCGTCCGGTCGCTGATTTGCTGCTGTGTCAGGGCGTCGTCGCTGTATTCGAGGACCTTCACTACCAGTTTCGCGCTCGGTGGCGCGTCGTCGTCGAGACAGTCAGACATCGTGTTCCAAGCGTAGAGCGCGACCGAATTATACGTTTGCTAACGCCGGTGAAACGTGGTTACGTCGAGGTAACCTCCTCGTGAGGAGTGATAGCTTTTGACGCACTTTCGCGGGGAAGAACTTTACTCGCTCGCCGCCCGCCTACCGGTATGTACCTCGCCGACCAGACGTGGCCGGACCTCGCGGACTACGTCGCCGAGGAGTCGCTGGCAGTCGTTCCTCTCGGCTCGACCGAACAGCACGGACCGCACCTCCCGCTCTCGACCGACCACACGATTGCGGAGGGGTTGGCCCGCGAGGCCGCCGACCGGACGGGCTACCTCTGCACGCCGACCGTGAACGTGGGCGTCAGCGTCCACCACAAGCAGTTCCACGGAACGATGTGGGCCGACCCGCCGGAGTTCCGCGACTACGTCGAGAGCTTCGCCCGCAACCTCTCGTACCACGGCATCGACCGCATCGTCTTCGTCAACGCTCACGGCGGCAACCAGACCCACCTCCGCGAAGTCGGTCGTCGCCTGCGCGAGGACGAAGTCGCCTACGCCGTCGAGTGGATGTGGGACGAGTCGATTCCGGACCTCGTGGACGACCTCTTCGAGACCAACGGTCCCCACGGCGGGCCGAAGGAGACCGCGATGATGATGCACCTCGACCCCGAGAACGTCAAGCCCGACAAACTGGAGGAGGCCCGCGACGGCGGCCTCGTGGACTGGGCCAACAGCGACGAGGCGTATATTCACGGCGCGCGCAACTTCTACGACTCCATCGACAACACCGAGAACGGCGTCCTCGGCGACCAGACCGACGCCACCCCGGAGAAGGGGAAACAGTTGTTCGACGCCGCCAGCGAGCAGTTGGCGATGCTGCTGGAATGGCTGGACGACCGGCGATTCGAGGACCTGCTGGCGAAGCCGCACGTGGACCCCCAACCCGGCAGTCGGCGGTAATATTATTCCAACGATTCTAGTATCGCTTTCGCTTGATTAGCTTCTTCTCGAATTCCTTTTGATAGCTTGTCTGCATTGCTGACATTAAAGTCCGAAAGTGTTTCTTCAATTTTATCAACATTTGTGTTTGAGATTTGTATCGTGTCTCCTATCTCGTTTTGGATTTTCGTCTGATTCCGGATTATTTCTTCTAGTTGTTTTTCGGAAGCATACGGTATAGACAGGAGGACTATATTTTTCCTCAATTCATCTTTTAAAGAGAATCGGTCAGTTTCATCAAGAAGATGAGCAAGATCCTTTGTTTTGATTACAGGATCTTCTTCGAATATATTGTTGATTATCTCTGAACCAAAGCCGTCCGTGTCTTCACGAGACTCGTCTCTTCCAAATACTTCACTTAGACTTACAAGAGACAAAAGCTCTAGCCTGTAATTTAGATCTTTTCTACCACCTAATATCTCGCTCTCAAACCAACTTTCTAACTCCGATTTAGATTCAATATCTTGGTCAATACTTCTTGGTGGAATCACCCTAGTAGCACCTTGGAGGGATTGAGACCCAAGTTTGTCAAGATTATCATGAATGAACTCAGCATCCTTCTCAGAGTTGTGCTTTGGAGAATTGAAATGTGTGAGTACTAAAAGTGGAGCTTTGAGCGATTCACCATACTCTTCAACAATATAGGCAGGATCAATCCCTTTTCGTTCGAGAAACCGCTTTAAGTTACTAAATCGTTGGCTCTTTTGTTGCTTCTCTAACTGCACCTCTTTATTTTTCTTTTTAACCTGTTTCAAGTCTTCCTCAAGGTTTTCTTTCTCTCCGAGAATTTCAGCCAGAATCCTTTCATATGTTGCGACACGTTCTTCTTTTCTTGTTAATTGCTTTCTTTCTTTTTCACCACCTGCAAGCGATACCACACCTACAAAAAAGGATAATAATGAGAGGAGAACGGGCATATCTAAAAGAAAGCTTATAATACCAGACAAGGTCATCAAAAAGAACCCTGCGTAAAATAATATATTCTTTTTATTGAACATGATTGGCTTTTCATATTTATTCCCTATATATTTTTCTAAATTCAATGAGTCATAACCGCGCCTCAACTTTAGCAGGTTTGGCCACAGCCCATAACCGCCTCAGAACCCAATTCCCGAACATGGCGGACGACCCGTACACCGACGACGAGTACGACGACACGTACAAGGAGGTCCACGGGGACGAACCCGCGCGCGACCAGTACGCCGGGGAGGAGGCCACCGACGACACCTTCTTCCCGTCGGGCGTCGGCAGTTCGCTCTACCCCTCCGGGTGGGGCATCTGGCCAGCGGGCGACGCCGTGGACGCGACCGCCGAGGAGGACCGCGGCGAGGCCGAAACTGCCGGGAAGTACGACACCGCGAGTGGGACGGGGACTGACGACTCTGAGGATAGTTGGTGGGACGTGGGCCTCATCGGCACGCTCCTCGTGGTCGGTGTCGCGCTGTTCCTCTTCCCCGAGCCAGCGACCTCGGCCCTCGGCATCGGTCTCATCACGCTCGGCGTCATCGCGTGGGTCGTGGACTGGTTGGCGTAAGCCGGTCAGCCGGGCGACCGGCGGGGAGCGATTCGTCGGAACCTACAACCGCCCGGCGGACGACGGTCGGGCATGGCGAACCTGAATCCAGACTTTTCGGACTCGACGGTCGTCGTCACCGGCGCGAGCGCCGGTATCGGTCGAGCAGTCGCGCTGGCGTTCGGAGCGGCGGGCGCGACCGTCGTCAACGCCGACGTGCGCGAGGAGCCGAAAGCCGAGGGCGAGGCCGCGCCGACCCACGAGAGAATCCGCAATTCGGGCGGCGAGGCCGAGTACGTCGAGACCGACGTGTCCGACCCCGACCAGATTCGCGCCGTAATCGAGGCCGCCCGCGAACTCGGCGGCGTGGACGTGATGGTGAACAACGCCGGAGTCTACACCAAGCGGCGCTTCCGAGACGTGACGCCCGAGGAGTTCGAGGAGGTGCAGGCGGTCAACGCCCGCGGCACGTTCTTCGGCACGCAAATCGCCGCCAACGACATGCTAGACCGGGGCGAACCGGGCGTCGTGGTCAACACCTCCTCGGACACGCAGGGCCGGGCGGCGTGGGACCACAGCCACTACGCCGCGACCAAGGGCGCGATTCGAATGATAACCCGGAGCGCGGCGCTCGAACTCGCACAGGACGGGGTTCGGGTCAACGCCGTCGCGCCCGGCCCGGTCGCCACCGAGATTCGGGAGGGCTGGTCCGAAGAGGCCGAGGAGATGGAACCCGAGGGCGAGACGCCGGACCTGCCGCTTCGGGCCGCCGACCCCGAGGAGTTGGCGGGCGCGTACCTCTTTCTGGCGAGCGACGAGGCCTCCTACGTGACCGGCGAGACCGTCTGGGTGGACGGCGGCGGGCACGTCTGCTGACCGCCTCGGCGGAACCGCCGAGGCGGTCAGCAGGAACTGTCTTTCAATTTCTAAGCAATAATTTGCGATGTGAAACAATGAATTAGATACTTCTAACTGCGTATCCCTTCACTTCCGGAAGCTCACCGCGATGCCCTGTCCGAGCGGAATCGCCGATGTCTCGAAGTCCGGGTCGTCGCGGACCGCCACGAGGTAGTCGGCGATGCCGCGGGTGTCCTCGTCCACGACGTCGGCTTTGCCGCCCTCCAGAATCTCCAGAATCGTCTCGAAGTCCTGCGCGCTGCTCTGCATCGCGTTGTCGGCGACGACGACGCCGCCATCTGCGACTTTCTCGCGCACCGCGTCGAAGGCGTCGGGGTAACCCGACTTATGGCAGTCCACCAGCACCACGTCGAAGGGGCCGTCGTGGCGTTGGACGGTTTCGAGGGCGTCGCCCTCCTCGAAGACCGCTCGGTCGGCGTATCCGCCCTCGGCCAGATACTCGCGGGCCTCGTCGAGTTCGTCGCCGTCGTACTCGGTCAACACGATTTCGCCCTCCTCGGGCAGCGCCTCGGCGAACCAGTAGGCCGAGTAACCGAACCCGGACCCGAACTCGAAGATTCGCTCGGCATCGACCATCCGGGCCGCGAGTCGCAGGAAGGCTCCGACTTCCGGCCCGACCGTGGGGAAGCCGATGTCCTCGCCGTGGGCTTCCATCTCCGCCAAGGTGTCGTCGCGGTCGGGAACCATCGCGCGGACGAATCGCTGGGTCTCCTCGGGCAGTAGCTCCATGGAGTCGGATTCGCGCGCGAGAAAAGTTAATACTGGTTACTCGGTCGGTGCGACTCTGCTCGCCGTGGTGGTACTCCGGCGCGACTCGTTGCCGACCGTCACGAACGCGACCGAACTGACCGGCAGGCCGTTGGCCTGCAAGTACGGTCGGTCGGTGGCGTTCTCCGCACCGGCCTGCTGGGCCTGCGTGGCGTTGAAGTCGAACGTCTGGTTGTCGTTGGTGTCGAGGTGCGGGGCCGCGATGACGACCTGCGAGCGACTCAGCGGGGTCGTGAGGTTCACGGTGAGGTTCTCGTGGGTCCCGGGTTCGAGGTACGAGGTGTTGCCGAGGACGGTCCCGTTCTGGGCGAAGACGACGACGTAGCCGCCCGCCGAGAGGTTGGCCTCGCTGACGACGAGCGACGAGTTTTCGACCGACTGGTCGTCGAAGGTGACGTTCGCCGACTCGTTAGCCGTCTCGTTGCTCTGCGTCGTCGTGGTCTCCTGCGCGAGCGGTGCGGGCGAGGTCGCCGCGCTCGCGCTACTTCCGGCGGGTGCCGCGCCGACCGCTCCTGACAGGCCGGTCGTGACCAGCAGTACCGCGAAAACGAGCGCTCCGAACGTCGCGTTTCGTGTCATTCTCCGGGCAGATACTCGGCGTCCCGACGAATAAACGAAAGCGACCGTTTCGCCGCGTTTTCGCTCGTAACGCTCGGATACGTAGATTACGGCCGTTCGAGCGGTCAGTTAAGTTGGACTTACGAGTGTGATCCGAACTGGACGGACGACGAGAACCTGACGAACGACGCGAGCGGCGGTCCGAGGTCAGCCGACGGAACCGCCACGTATATTCCGTCTTCCGGACACTTCTGAGCTATGGTCTCCGTCGAAGTCGCCGAAACCGTCCACGCGGAGGGTATCTGCCGGGTCTGTACCGCCGGATGGCGTGACGCTTACGCCGATGTACTCCCGTCCAGATACGTCGAGGCCAACATTCGTACGTTCTATCGTCCGGAACGCATCGCCGAACAGGTCAGGAGTGACGTAGACGATACGTGGTTGGTCGCACTTGAGGACAGTGATTCGAGCACTGACGAGAGAGTCGTCGGTGCAATCTGCGACGTCCGGTCTGAGACCGATATCGGTGAGGTCTCGGGTCTCTACGTCTCCCCCGAACGACGGGGCGACGGAGTCGGTTCTCGGCTCCTTTCGGCCCTCACCGAGCGCCAGAGCGAGTCTGGCGTCACCGAACAGCACACGTTCGTCTTCGCCGACCACGAGGACGCGCTCGGGTTCTACCGTTCGAAGGGATTCGACGCCGACGAGCGATTTCCGGCCGCGACAGTCGACGGGGTGAATCCCGACTGCGAGTCGGTACGGCTCACGCGGTCGATCTAAGCACCGCCGAGGTCGGCCAGCGCACCGGCCAGCACCCTCGTCGCGGTCGCGCAGTCGTCCCAGTCGGTCCACTCCTTCGGGTTGTGCGAAATTCCGTCGCGGGAGGGCGCGAACAGGAGTCCGGCGTCGGTCTTCTCGGCGACGTGCATCGTGTCGTGGGCCGCGCCTGAGTGGAGGTCCATCGTCTCGATTCCGGCCCGTTCGCCAGCGTCGTGGGCTGATTGGCGCACCCGGTCGCTCATCGGCGTCGGTTCGAGGTCGAAGGGCCGGGCAAACTCCGTCTCGACCCCACGCTCGCCTTCGAGACGGTCGAGACTCTCTCTGGCGCGCGAGACGACGGTCTCCATCGAGTCGTACTCCACGTCCCGAACATCGACGCCCATCTCGACCGCGCCGGGGACGACGTTGGTCGCGTTCGGTCGCACGTCGAAGCTCCCCACGGTCCCGACCGCGGTGTCGCTGGATTCCGCGACGACCTCGTTCGCGGCCCGCTCCACGTCGAGGACGAACTCGCTGGCCGCGGCGAGCGCGTCGGTCCGGTCGTCCATCGGGGTCGCTCCGGCGTGGTTGGCCTCGCCGCGGACGGTAGCCTCGCAGTGGGTGATGCCGGTAATCGCGGTCACGACGCCGACCGGGACGTCGGCGCTTTCGAGGCGCTCGCTCTGCTCGACGTGGAGTTCGAGCCAGCCGTCCCACTCGCCCGCGTCGAGGAGTCCCTCGCCCCGGAAGCCCATCGCTTCGAGTGCCTCGCCGAGCGTCGTGCCATCGTCGGCTTCGAGCGCGAGTGCCTCCTCGACGGTGCGCTCGCCGACCGCGACCGAGGAGCCGAGCAGCCCCGAGGCGAACCGCTGGCCTTCCTCCTCGGTGAACGAGACGACTTCGACCGGGCGCGTCGGCTCGACCCCGGCGTCCTGCATCGCCCGGACGGCTTCGAGCGCCGCGTAGACCCCGAGCGGACCGTCGAAGATGCCGCCCTCCGGCACCGAGTCGAGGTGGCTCCCGGCCGCGACTGGGGCGGCCTCCGGGTCCGCGCTCTCGGGAGTCCACCGGCCCGCGACGTTACCCACGGCGTCGATTCGCACGTCGAGACCGGCGTCTTCGAGTCGCTCCACCAGGTGCTCGCGCGCCTCGCGGTTGGCCTCGGTTCCGGTCAGGACCGTCCGGCCCCGGCCCGAATCTGTCTCGATTCGCCCGAACTCGGCGTTCTCCTCGATGTCCTCGCGGAGTCGCTCGCGGTCTACGTCCATGCCGGTGACTCGCACGCCGGGCTAATGAGTGGTGGGTTAGCGGTAGAGAGGGTGTCAGGTTCCGCGAGACGTAACTTCGTCCGAAGCGTGAAGACGATTTCACTTCCCGGCGCGTGCTGGCGCGGTCTCTCGTGACCGCGCCAAACCGCGCGAGGGACGAGTGGCGTGGTTCGAAAATCGGAGATTTTCGTCATCCCAGAAATCTCCGATTTCTGGAGACAACGTAGTGAGCAACGCAGGCGGTTGGGGAGGTTCGAGGTTTGCGGTTGCGGTGCGGGGCTGTCGCGGTGACGCCGAGGCTTCGGGAGTAGCTAGCTTCAACCGGGCTTTCGCCTTCCAGCTACCGACTCTAACAATCAAATCTGTAACCATAACAAAGCAAGAGACCAGTCCAGCGCGTAGTCGGCAACAACGCACTTCCCCGCGGCCGCCGTCCCCTGAAACATGGCAACAATCGTGGGAATCCGAGCGGACGGCGGCGCTGTCATCGCGGGCGACAGACTGCTCACTCGCGGCGGAACCGTCCAGAGCGAGGAGAAGCGCCACGTCTTCGACCTCGGCGAAGTCGGCGCGGCCGCGGTCGGCGACTCGGGCGGCATCGACGAGTTCGAGCGACGACTCGATTCCGAGGTCGGGTCCTACGAAACCGAGGAGGACGAAGCGATGGACCTCACGCGCCTCGCCAACGTCGCCAGCGACATCGCCGCCGAGGAGGGCGTCGAGGCCATCGTCGCGGGGCGCGACGACGGCGCGGCCGACGTGCGGGGCATCGGCAGCGACGGAAGCATCCTGAGCGACGACGCGATGGTCTTCGGGTCCGGCGCGCAGGTGGCGCTTGGCGTGCTGGAGAGCAAGGACGAGGGAATCAGTCTGGCCGACGCCGAGGAGTTGGCGACGGACGCGGTCGAGACCGCGAGCGACCGCGATACTGGCACGGGTGGGGACGTGGACACGTATCGGTTGGCCGACGAGTGAGGTGTCGTCGGGTTGAGCAATAGTTACGTTTCTTAAGCTCGTGTATAGGAATGTTTGATAACGGATTAGGTTGCTTTCCTCGCGCCGCGTCCGCTGCTTTTCAGTCTCGTTTGCCCACGCATCCGCTTTTAAGTGCGTTCGATTCTTACGTGCGAACGAACATGACGGACGTCGAAATCGAATACTGCGTCCCCTGCGGGATGCTCGACCGGGCACAGGACCTTCAGCACGCGCTCCTCAGCGAGTACGGCGAACGACTGGATTCGGTGGCGCTCGTGACCGGAGATAGCGGCGTGTTCGAGGTGCGTGCAGACGGTGAACAGCTTTTCGACAAGGAAGACGACGAGTACGACGCGGATTCGATTGTTGAGTCTGTGGGTGAGAAGGTTTCGGCGTAACTCTACCCCTCACGTCCTCCCGCCCTCACTCGTCGTCTTGTTTTCCACCGCCCGCTGATACCACGCCGGGCGCTCGACGGTCGTGTTCCCCATCTCCGAGACCTGAATCGTCCGACTGACGACGACCGGCCGGTCCTCGAATATCGTTCGATGGAGCGTCTGCATCGAGTGGACGACGCCCTGCGAGTCCACCAGCACCGTGAACGTGTACTGTAATCTGACCGGCGTCTCCTCGTCCGAGGGCGTCGAGACGATTTTGGTCAGCGTCGTCCCGTCGCGCTCGACCTGGCCGACGACCTCGCCGCCTCCGTCCCCGAACGCGGCGTAGAGGAGTTCCCACTGCGAGGTCGGCTCGAAGCCCGCTCGCTCCCGACTCGTCCAGTGATACGTCGTCTCCTCGTCCGGGACTTTCCGAGCGGACACCGAGTCGGTCTCGTTCGCCCAGACCGCGAGGTCGTACCGTTCGCCGACGAACCAGCGGGTGTCGTTTTCGACTGTCTGCGTACTGACCGCGTAGTACGAGTTCGCGCCGGGTGCGACCTGCGTGACGGTGTAGCCCTGCCCGACCAGCGTGCCGTTCGGCCGACGATACGTCATGCTCGTCGAGAGCGTGTAGGAGACGTTTTCGAGCGTCCGCTGGTGGGCCTCGACGAGCGCCAGCGGGTCCGTGATTCCGGATTCGTTCACGCCCGGCGGGAGGTCGGTCGCGTCGGAGTCGGTAGTTGCGTTCTCCTGCGCTGGAGCAATCGACGGTGACGAAACCGATGCAGTCGTGGACGACGCGGGGACCGCGCTGCCGACCCACCCGAGGACGAGGAGGCCGACCAGAAGTGCGCGCTTCATGGTTCGCTCTTCGTAGAACGCTCGTGACGAATATTTAACTACTGCCTGTCGTCACGTCAGGTCGTCCTAATTTCTACCTGTGGGCGTCGAGAACGCTTCAGGACGCCGAGAGGGATGGCCGGAAAACGGGCAAACGGCGGGGCGACGCGGGAGCGAGTGGGTTACGCCCCACCTGACGCCGCGAGTTATCGCTTCGGGGACAAAACCGTACTGAGGATTTATACCGATACCCGTGGTTTCCCCCCGCGGGGGCTACGGAATGTATACCAACCAGTACGGGGGTAGTTTCGGAGTTACAGGTGCTGTCAGCGGCGACGACAGGCACCGATTGAATTACGCGACGGAGGGGTCGCCGTGAAGTTAGCGATGGTCGGCTTCGGGCAGGCCGGTGGCAAAATCGTAGACAAGTTCATCGAGTACGACCGGCGCACCGGCAGCGAGGCCGTGCGCTCGGCAGTCGCGGTCAACACCGCGAAGGCCGACCTGATGGGACTGGAGTACGTGCCCGAGGAGAATCAGGTCCTCATCGGCCAGTCCCGCGTCAAGGGCCACGGCGTCGGCGCGGACAACGAGTTGGGTGCCGAAATCGCCGAGGAGGACATAGACGAGATTCAAGGCGCGGTGGACAACGTTCCAATCCACGACATCGACGCCTTCCTCATCGTCGCGGGGATGGGCGGCGGCACCGGTTCCGGCGGCGCGCCGGTCCTCGCCAAGTACCTCAAGCGCATCTACACCGAACCGGTCTACGGTCTGGGCATCCTGCCGGGCAGAGACGAGGGCGGCATCTACACGCTCAACGCCGCGCGGTCCTTCCAGACGTTCACCCGCGAGGTGGACAACCTGCTGGTGTTCGACAACGACGCGTGGCGAGAATCGGGTGAGAGCGTCGGGTCGGGCTACGACCGCATCAACGAGGAGATCGTCAAGCGATTCGGCATCCTGTTCGGCGCGGGGGAAGTCGAGCGCGGCGACGCGGTCGGCGAGAGCGTCGTGGACTCCAGCGAAATCATCAACACGCTCGACACCGGCGGCGTCTCGACCGTGGGCTACGCCGCCGAGGAGGTGGACAACCCCTCGGGCGGCCTCCTCTCGCGGTTCAAGAGCGACGGGACCGACGAGGTGGACTCGACTCACGCGACCAATCGGATTACCAGCCTCGTCAGAAAAGCCGCGCTGGGGCGACTCACCCTGCCCTGCGAAATCGACAGCGCGGAGCGTTCCCTGCTGGTCGCCAGCGGGCCGCCGGAGTACCTGAACCGGAAGGGCGTCGAGAAGGGTCGCAAGTGGCTCGAAAACCAGACCGGGTCGATGGAGGTCAGAGGCGGCGACTACCCGGTCGGCGGGTCCCAGCAGGTGGCGGGCGTCGTCCTCCTGTCGGGCGTCTCGGAGGTGCCCCGCGTCGAGGAGCTACAGGACGTGGCAATCGAGACGCAGGACAACATCGACGAGATTCGCCAAGAGAGCGAGGAGAAGACGACTGATTTGATCAAGGACGACGAGGACGAGTTAGACCCGCTGTTCTGAGCCGCTGAACTTCCGTTTTCGTCAATTTCCGCCCTGTTCGTTCGAGTTCTTATCGCCTTGCTCCCCGCCCATCACCTCGAAGACGATGACGCCGTCGTTCTCGTAGACCGTCCGGTAGCGCGGCGAGAGGTGCATCGACATCGCCAGTCTGCTGGTGCGCTGGTACTGCATCCCCCGGACCGTGAACTTACCTTTCGGCAGGTAGATGTAGTCCGGATTGACCCCGGCGCTGGAGAGCGTCTGGGACATGCAGTGGGCGCTGTTACACGACGAGATATCCCGGAAGAGGCCCAGTTGGCGGTTGTACGGTTCGTGGCCCTCCCACTCGACGCCCCACGGCCCGACCAGCATCGAGCGGTCTGCCTGCTGTGGGAACCACTCGGCGGCGTCGCCCTGCACGACGAAGGTGGCGCTTGGCTTGGTATTCTTCTCGGCCCACTCCATCGCCTCAACGTCGTCGTGGGTGATGAACTGCGGGAGCGACGGACTACCAGCGTGGGCGTCCATCTCGCTGGTCGTGTACATCGCGCCACCGGCGAGGCCGACCGTGGCGATGAGGACCAGCGCGACCGTGACGACTCCTCGGCGACCCACGCCGAGGCGGGACTCGCGCTTGAGCCATACCCCGACACACTCCAGCAGGAAGACCGCGGTGATGAACGACCCGACGACCAGCGAGAAGCGGGCCTTCCCGATGACGACCGTCACCGCGAGGAACCAGACCGGGAGGAAGAAGCGTCGCTCCTTCAGGAGGTAGACGATGCCGAGCGCGGGGACGAGCGACCAGAGGGTTCCGAGGAACGCGCTCTCGACCGGGATACTCAGAAGCGCGGAGACCGACGGGATGCCGCCGCCGATGCCGCCGTGGGTGCCCGCCGCGGCGGTGAACACGTCGACGCCGTGGTAAGCCATGACCTGCGTCCACCACGGCGCGGCCAGAAGCAGGCCGCCGAAGCCGACGACCGCGCCCCAGACGAGTCCCTTCAGGGTGCGGTCGAACTGGACGAACAGCAGGAAGTACGACAGCGCGAAGAAGACGGTGTAGACCGGATGAGTCAGCACCGTCAGCGTGAACAGTACGAGCGAGGGCACCATCCACCGGGGGTCGCGGTCCTGATACAGCCGAAGTCCCGAGTAGATGCCCGACAGCGCGAACAGGAAGGCGGGGGCGCGGACGATGCCGCCCGCCGAGATGTGCCACTGGAGGACCGGCGGCGTGACCGCGACGAGGAGACTCGTCAGCGCGGCCTCGGGGCGCGAGTCGAGCAGGTCGCGGGCGAACAGATACAGCGGGACGAGATACGCGACGGTCACGACGCCGGGGAGGTACCGCGAGATAGCGATGGGGTCGAGGCCGGTCAGGTCGCGTATCGCGGCGACCGTGTAGAACATCAGCGGCGGGTACGAGAAGGGGACGCCGTCCTTCGTGTAGTGGGGAATCGACTTCGGGAGGGCGTAGCCCAACTCGGAGATGCGCTCGGCGATAGCCAGATAGAGGCCCGCCCCGAACGAGGGGTAGGGATGCGAGCGGAGATACACGAAAAATAGCACGATACCGGAGAGGAGCGCGGGTGCGAGCCAGAGTAGTTCCTGTTTCCAACCTTGCTCTCGTACCGTCGTCTCCTGTGCGATGTTCTGTTCGGTCATAGGGGGTTCCTGCGTCCGAGCCGGACGCTCGTCGGTCTCGCCTCTCGCTTCTACGGGGGACCCCTTTGTTATCGGGGGGCTATTTCGTTCCCGAATATCGGTGTCTCTCGCGTCGGCGTCGTTACTTGGGAGTTCAAATCGTTCAACGCCCGGTTTCGGCGAAAACAGTTCGAAACGAATAAAGTGTCTTTCGGCCGCCCGGAATCGGGCGAGAGACGTGATACCGCGCTTATAGAGGATTGTTGGCACACCTACTCGTACCGGAGCGCGTCGATGGGGTCGGTGTGGGCCGCGTCCCACGCCGGGTAGAGGCCAGCGAGGACGCCGACCACGACGCCGACCGCGACCGAGGCGAGGAACCACACCGGTTGGAAAGCCAGCGGAAGCCCGATGGCTTCTGCTCCGGCGTACCCCGCGGCGACGCCGACGACCGCGCCGAGCGCCGACCCGAGGACGCCGAGCATCACGGCCTCGACGAGGAACAACTGAAGCACGTCGCGGTTCTGCGCGCCGACGGCCTTCATGATGCCGATTTCGCGGGTTCGCTCAGTAACCGAGACGAGCATGATGTTGGCGATGCCGATGGACCCGACGATGAGCGAGATGACCGCGATGCCGGTGATGTAGGCGGTGAACGTGCTGGTCAACTGCTTGACCTGCCCGATGATTTGGTCCTGCGTCGTGACCTCGAACTGGTAGGACTGGGCCTTGAGCTGTCGAGCGTCGGACCGCTCGCCGAGGTAGTTGTACACCCGGCCCTGCACGGCATCGACCTGTCCGGGCGACTCGGCCTTGACGAGGACCCGCCCGTAGACCAACTGGCGCGTCTTGAGGTTCGGACTCGACACCGTCCGCTCGTAGTAGGGTTGGGTCGGCGCGTAGATTCTGGGTTGGGCCTTGCTGCCCTGCGTGAACCCGGCGACCGCCCCGCCGCTTTTGGGCTCGACGATGCCGACGACCGTCGCGTTCAGCACCTCGCCGTTGGCGGCCCTCGTGAACGAGATGTTCTCGCCGACCGAGACGTTCTCGTTGAACATCCGGGCCGCCGGGCGGTTCAACACCACCTCGCGTTCGCCCATCCGATAGGGTCTCCCGGCGTCGAACGAGATGTTCCGCACCCGGAAGTAGCCCGGCGAGGAGACCGTAATCCACTGTCTCCCCACCGACGAGTTGTTGTACGTCATCGACCCGGCCGCGATGCCGCTCTCGGGCGCGGCGAGTTCCACCCCCTCGACGTTGCGTATCTGCTCGACGTCGTACTGCGTGAAGACCGCCGACCCGCCGCCCCCGAGCGACGGGACGCGACTGTCGCCCGGCGACTGGGCGGTCACGTACATCGTCGCGGCGTTGCCGCCCGCGACGGTGCTGATGATGTCCTGCTGGAGACTCGCGCCGAGCGTGACGAAGGTGATGACCGCCGCGACGCCGATGATGACCCCGAGCGTGGTCAGCGTCGAACGGAGTTTGTGCTCGCGGATGTTGCGCCAACTGATTCGTGCCCCCTCGATGACGTTCATCGTAATCCCCGGTCCCCGTGTGGGGTTGCCGTGGCGCGGATTACGACACCGAGTGACAAAAACCCCCGAACAGAAACGAAGTGTTGAATCGGGTTAGCCGGTTTTAAACGACCGTTCCGTCAGTTTCAGACCGGGTGCGTTTGCTTTCTGTCGTGTCCGAGCGAGTGGTCTGAAACGTGCGGTCGAAACGGTCGCCCGGGCGGGCCGAGAACGAGGTCGAATCCACCCCAAGAACAACTATATATTTACTAAACAAATTAAAACAATCGTCTAGCACGTGTCTAAGTTTCTGTTTCGGCGAGCGCGGAGAGTTTCCCGTTCAGTTTCCCCGCGTAGACGACCCCGTCGGCGACCGACAGCGGCGCGCGAATCGCGCCGTTCTCGTCGTGGCTCCACAACTGCTCGCCCGTCTCGGCGTCGAACCCGTAGATTCGGTCGAGCGCACCGCCGACGCACCCCGCGAGCGAGGCCGAGAGGGCCGCGCCACCGATTTGGAGGAGTTTCCGGCGCGAACTGGTGCCGGACAGAGAGGGCAAAGCGGTGTCGCTGGAGGGCATGGGCCTCCGTACAGCGTCCGGATTTGTAATTTCGTCTGAAGGAATCGGGAAGAGCGAACCACCGGGGCGCGCTCGGCCGACCAGCCGATATGGGTAGGATGAAGGGGCCGCCCGGTCGCGCTCGAAGAGCTTGGTCGCTGAGTGACCTCTATCGGCGCGGGCGGTGTCTCACCGAACGAAGTGAGGTCGTTCGAAAGGCGAAGCCTTTCGTGATCACGAAAACCTCCGATTTTCGGACGATGATGGCTCGGAAGACGTGGTTTGTCTTCCGGTGCGGAGAGCGCCGACATGTCACTCAGCGACCGCGACCGGGCGGGGGCTTCAAAAACGTTCACAGCCCCAATCGCAGTTGCGGTCACGCTGGTTCTGCTGTTTGCTCTCGCAATTACACCAAGATACAGTGATTCTCCTAATCCCGCCCGAAGCTACAACCCGCTCGGAGACGTATCCCGCACGTCATGGACCGATTCAATCCCGCGACTGGCGAGGCGCTCGAACCCGTGCCCGACGACTCCGAGGAGGACGTCGACGACGCCCTCTCTCGCGCCACCGACGCCTTCGAGGAGTGGCGAGAGGTGCCGATTCGCAAGCGCCAGCAACTCCTCGAAAACGCGGGCGACGTCCTCCGCGAGAACAAACGGGAGTACGCCGAGTTGATGACCCGCGAGATGGGCAAGACGCTCGCGTCGGCCGTCTCGGAGGTCGAGAAGTGCGCGTGGGTCTGCGACTACTACGCCGAGAACGCCGCCGACCATCTCGACGACGAGCGTCGGCCGAGTCCGCCCCACGCCGAGGCGAAGGTCTCCTACGAGCCGCTCGGGCCGACTCTGGCGGTCATGCCGTGGAACTTTCCGTTCTGGCAGGTGTTCCGGTTCGCCGCGCCGCACCTGACCGCGGGCAACGTCGGCCTCCTCAAGCACGCCTCGAACGTGCCGGGCTGTGCGCAGGCGATTCAGGAAGTCTTCGAGGAAGCCGGATACCCGGAGGGCGTCTTCCAGTCGCTCATCATCCGCTCCGACGAGGCCGAGCAGGTCATCGAAGACGACCGCGTGGTCGCGGTGACCCTGACGGGGAGCGCCCGCGCCGGTCGCTCGGTGGCGAAGACGGCGGGCGAGAACCTCAAGAAGTCGGTCCTCGAACTCGGCGGCTCGGACCCCTTCGTCGTGCTGGACGACGCGGACTTAGACGCCGCCGCGAAGACCGGCGCGACGGCCCGGACCATCAACGCCGGGCAGTCCTGCATCGCGGCGAAACGCTTCATCGTCCACACCGACGTCTACGACGAGTGGCTCGAGAAGTTCGTCTCGGAGATGGACGCCCTCGCGGTGGGCGACCCGACCGACGACGAGACAGACCTCGGTCCGCAGGCCCGCGAGGACCTGATGGAGACGCTCCACGAGCAGGTACAGGACACCGTCGAGGAGGGCGCGACCCTCGAACTCGGCGGCGAACCCCTCGACCGCGAGGGGTTCTACTACCCGCCGACGGTCCTGACCGACGTGCCCCGCGACTCGGTGGCGGCCTGCGAGGAGGTCTTCGGTCCCGCCGCGGCCGTCTTCGAAGTCGAGAGCGAGGCGGAAGCTATCGAGGTCGCCAACGACGTTCACCTCGGTCTCGGGGCCTCGGTCTGGACCCAGGACCTCGACCGCGGCGAGCGACTCTCCCACCGCATCGACGCCGGGATGGTCTTCGTCAACCAACTCGTCAAGTCCGACCCCCGCGTCCCCTTCGGCGGCGTCAAAGACTCGGGCTACGGCCGCGAACTGGCCGAACACGGCATCGAGGAGTTCGTGAACAAGAAGACAGTCTGGGTGCAGGAGGCCGACGCGAGCGAAGAGGACGTGACGATTGAGTGAGGAAACCTACTCGCCGTCTCGTCGCCGCATCTCCGAGAACGGCAGACCGAGGAGTCCCGCGACCAGCGCCCCGCCGACCCCGAGCGTGAGGAGTTCGTCGGTCGCCATCCCGGAGTCGCCGGACGCGGACGCCGACTCCGCCTCGGTCGCACCTTCCGTTCCGACCGCGACAGCGCCCTTCATGCCCATCCCTTGTGGGGCGAGCAGGCGTACTTGAACACGCCCTCCTCGAAGGTGTGAGAACTGGTGGCCCTCCTCGCCGACCATCTCGGACTCGAACGCGCCGCTCTCGCTCACGACGTTGTGGCTCCCGCCCTTGCCGTTCCACTTCCAGACGACGTTCGTGCCGGGGTCCACCCGGACCGCGGCCGGACCGAACGCGAAGTTACCGTTGTCGCCCTTCGCACCGACCTCGACCGCGACTTTCGATTTGCCGGTCGTATCGACCACGCCGTCGTAGTTCGAGACGTTCTCGAACCACCTTCGTCGGTCCGACGCGCCACCGGTATCGGAGGTCTCCGCGTTCATACTTGCAGGTTCCGCGGAAGGAGCGATAGAAACCCTCTCCGGTTCCCGGTCGGTGACAACCCGGCAGAACGTGTTCGGTGGTCGGGTCTCGGACCGGCCTCAGTCGAGGACGACTTCGACCAGCGACAGCTCGTCGCTCGGGACTGCCTCCGTGAGCGCGTCTTCGAGTTCGTCCCAGCTCTCGGGCCGGTAGGCCTCGATGCCGAAGCTCTCGGCGAAGGTCTGGAAGTCGGGATTCTGGAGTTCGGTGCCGAAGTGTTCGCCGCGGTGTTCGACCTGCTCCTCGGTGATGAGACCGTACTCGTCGTCGCGGAACAGCAGGATGGTGTACTCCCGGCCCATCCGGGTCGCGGTCTCGATTTCCGCGGCGTTCATCATGAACCCGCCGTCGCCCGTCGCGGCGACGACGTTCGCGTCGGTTGCGAGGTCGGCCGCGAGGCCGCCGGGGACCGAGATGCCCATCGAGGCCAGCCCGTTCGAGATGATGCAGGTGTTGGGTTCGTAGGTCACGAAGTTCTGAGCGATGGCCATCTTGTGGCTCCCGACGTCCGAGAGGAGGACGTCCTCGGCGTCCATCGCGTCTCGGAGGTACGGCAGGACCGCCTTGACGGTGAAGGCGTCGCCCTCGTCGGGTTCCGGGGACACGTCGGCGAGGATGTGTTCTCTGAGGTCGTCGTACCACCCGCGTTCGAACTCGGCGTCGATTTCCTCACAGCAGGCGTCGAGTTCGCGGACGGCCGCCGCGATGTCCGAGACGACTTCCACGTCCGGGTTGTAGTGTTCGTAGACCTCGGCGGGTTCGCTGTCCACGTGGACGATGGTGGTGTCCTTCTCGGGGTTCCAGTCGGCGGGGTCGTGTTCGGCGATGTCGTAGCCGACCGTTATCACGAGGTCCGACGACTCGATGGCGTCGGAGGCCTCCTCGTGTTCGCCCGAGTCGAGCGTGAGCAGGGAGTGTTCGTCGTCGTCCGAGACCGCGCCCTTGCCCATGTAGGTCGCCGCGACCGGGAGGTCGTAGCTCTCGACGAACGCCCGGAGGTCGTCGCTGGCGTCGGTCCGGACCGCGCCGTTGCCCGCGATGACGATGGGTCGCTCGGCGTCGGCCAGCAACTCGCGTACCTTGTCGATGGATGGCACGTCGGGTTCGGGCCGCCGGACGCGCTGGCGGGGTTCCATCGGTTCCACGTCGCAGTCCTCGTCGGCCACGTCCTCGGGGAGTTCGAGGTGGGTCGCGCCGGGCTTCTCGTACTCGGCGGTCTTGAACGCTTTCCGGACCGACTCGTGGACGATGCCGGGGTCGGAAATCTGGGCGTTCCACTTCGTCACCGGCGCGAACATCTCCACCACGTCGAGTTTCTGGTGGCTCTCGACGTGGAGGCTTTCGAGGCCGCCCTGCCCGGTGATGGCCACGAGCGGGGCTTTGTCGAGGTTGGCGTCGGCGACCCCCGTCAGCAGGTTGGTCGCGCCCGGCCCGAGCGTCGAGAGACACACCCCCGCGTCGCCGGTCAGTCGGCCGTACACGTCGGCCATGAAGGCCGCGCCCTGCTCGTGACGCACCGGGACGAAGGTGACGTCCGAGTCCCGGAGCGCGAACATGGTGGCTTCGTTCTCCTCGCCCGGAAGCCCGAAGACGTGTTCGACGCCTTCCTGTTCGAGTCCGGCCACGAGGACCGCTGCGGTGTTCATGGAACCCGAGTACGGTTTCGCGCCTCAAAGGTTCCATTGCCGAATCGGTGGTCCGGGAGCGTCCGACGCCGACCCCAGCGAATCGAGGGAGACTCACGTCAACTTTCAAGCCATTCGGCTACGATACCAGAACCGATGGGACTCATCCAGCGACTGCTCGGCGACGGCGACGAGGAGGAACAGCGAATCGAAGACGCCCGCGAGAGCGCCGACGACGCGCTCCGGAATAGCGCCGACCCGGACGCCCACGGAATCGAAGACGCCGCCGTGACCGGCGTCGCGGTGGTCAACGAGGGACCCGACGAGGAGCCCGTCACGGTCCCCATCGCGCGGTTCTCGCTCGGCGAGGACGTGGAAGACCCCGACTACGACACGGTCTGGGAGCTGGTCGGCGAGGCGCTCCGCGCCCTCGAACCGGCCTTCGAGGACGTCTTCGTCCGCCACTTCGACGTGCAGTTCACGTTCGACGGCGACGAGTTATTCGAGGCCGAGGAGTGTCGCCGAGTCGCGGTCACGACCGACCTCGCAAATCGGTTCGTCTCGGACCCCGGATTCGGCGTACAGGCGCTCCGCGAGGCGATGACGGACGGCCACGACATCGACGACGAGGTCGCGCCGGTCGCGTGGGGCGAGTGCAAGGACTACAGCCAGAACTCCGGGATGGCCGTGGTCGCGGGCGGCGGTGCGGCTGGTGCCAGCGCGGCGGCCTGTGCCGGTGCGGGCAGTGGGGCGGCCGGGTGCGGCGGTGCTGGCGGGGTCTGACCCGACGGTACACCGTCAGGCTTCGACTTCGAAACCGTCGGCCTTCGCCCGCGCTTTCTCGACTATCGACTCCTTGGCCTCGAACTCGACGCGCACCTCGTCGTCGCGGTACGCCACCTCCGAGACCGACGCCCGGTCGTAGAGCCACGAGACCAGACTCATCGCCGCGTCGTCGTTCGGAAGCACGAGTTCGGCCTCGCGGCGGTCGGCCAGCGCGTCGCCGATTCGCTCGCGGAGCGTGTCCAGATTTCGCCCCTCGGTCGCGCTGACCGGTACGGGGTTGGCCGAGCATTCCACGTCGGCGTTCCCCGCGACTTTCCGGACAACCGCCTCGCGCTCGCCCAGTTCCGACTCCGAGAGGAGGTCTGCCTTGTTCAGGACCGGAATCACCTCGCCCTCGGCGTCGTCCAGCAGGTCGAAGCCGGTTTTCAGTTTCTCGCGCAACGCCGCGGGCGAGTCGCTGGCGTCGGCGACCAGCGTCGCGCAGTCGGCCGTCTCGGTCGCCGAGAGCGTGCCGTGGAAGTCGGCCACGAGGTCGTGGGGTAGGTCGCTCACGAACCCCACGGTGTCGGTCACGAGCGTCCGTCTGCCGTCGATTGTCGCCCGGCGCGTGGTGGTGTCGAGGGTCTCGAACAGGCGGTCCTCGATTTCGGCCGTCGCGTCGAGGTCCGCGTGGTCGGCCCCGCTGGCCTCGAAATCGAGGTCGTCGGCGAGGCGGTGCAGGAGCGTCGATTTCCCGGCGTTGGTGTAGCCCGCCAGCGCGACGAACTCGAAGCCCTCCTCGCGCCGTCGCTCCCTGCGGGCCTCGGCGTCGTCGCCGAGGTCCGCGAGTTTCCGGTCCAGCTCGTCGATGCGGTCCAACACGTCGTAGTACCGCGTGCCGGACTCGGTGAACTTGTTCATCGACTGCTCGTCGGTGTTCTCCCGAATCCGGGGCAGGTTCCACGCCAGTTTGGTGCGCTCTACCTGTAGCGCGGCGCGCTTGCTTCCGGCTTGGGCCTCGAAGATGTCGAGGACGAGGCGGTGTCGGTCCACGATTTCGGTTCCGTCGGGACAGAGTGCGGCGAGTTCGACGGTCTGAGTCGGCGTGAGGAGGTTGTCGAACACCACCCGGCCCGCACCGGTCTCCTCGACCGTCCGGGCCAACTCCTCGGCCTTGCCGCGACCGAACTGGAGCGAGGAGTCCTCCGGCCGGGTTTGGGTCACTTCGGCGACGACTTCGTGGCCCGCGGCCTCGGCCAATCGGCGTATCTCCTCGGTGTCGGGTGTGGTCTCGGCGTCGGGGGTCGTCTCGGCGTCTGGAGCGCCGTCGTCCGCGCGCTTGGCGATGACTACGTCTCGGGACTGCGTGTTTGCGTGTCGGGATTGCATTGGATGGATTCGATGGTGGGCGATTGCTCGGCGCTACCTCGACTGGTTCTGCGCTGAACCGACGAAATCGCAGGCCCGAACCGGACGCCGCCCTGCGCGCGACGACGACTACACGAACCGCACGACGCTCGCACTGCCCGACTACCGAGAATCGACAGTCGTCGTGGCCGCGGACGCTGGTCCGGTCACCGACGGAGGAGAGAGAGCTTCATTCGACGTGAAACTGAATTGTTCGGTATCTGTAATAAAAGTTGGGTGGGTATGTGACATCGTGTTTAGTTAGTGGAATTGTGCCAGACGGCGAACGCTTGCAACCATGTTTCAGCAGTTGCTGGTTCGACATGGCTAAAACAGTTACTGAACGATGAGGTTCGTCGTTTTACCTCGCGGAAG
>NZ_SBIT01000007.1 GCF_004765785.1 Halorussus ruber
TCTTCCGCGAGGTAAAACGACGAACCTCATCGTTCAGTAACTGTTTTAGCCATGTCGAACCAGCAACTGCTGAAACATGGTTGCAAGCGTTCGCCGTCTGGCACAATTCCACTAACTAAACACGATGAATCTAAGCCGACGGATATTAATCTTGTCCCCGGGTCGATACGAAACCGGCGAGCGGTACCGGCGAGAGTTTCTTTACCACACGGTCCGTAGCCGTCCCTGTGTTGCCCGAATGGCTCGTGGTCGGCCTCTGGTTGTCGGTCGGCGTCGGCGTCCTCATCGGCGTCATCTTCGTGGCCGGGGCGCGTCTCTACCCGAGCGAGACCCCCACCGCGACCCACGCGACCGGTGAGGGACGGCGGCGCATCGAAATCCGCCAGTACCTCTCGACAATCGGCGAGGAGTTCGCCGAGGACCACTTCGTCGAGGGCCAGCACGTCGCGTTCTATCTCCCCGAGCGCGACGTGGCCATCACCTTCGACGCGCGGGCCTACTTCCGCATCGAGCGCTCGTCCACCTTCGCGGTCCTCGTGGAACACGAGATGCCGGGGATGCATCTGGGCGACCGCCTGCCCTTCGAGACGCCCGATATTCGGGACGACGAGGACCAACTCGACCCGACCGAGGCGGCGTTCGCCGTCCTCGGCGTGTCTCGGGGCGCGACCCTCTCGGAGGTCAAGCGCGCCTACCGCCAGAAGGTCAAGGAGGTCCACCCGGACCACGGCGGCGACCGCGAGGAGTTCCAGCAGGTCCGCGAGGCCTACACCGCGGCGAAAAATCAGGTGAGCTAGGCAGTAATAAAAGAGACAAAGAAACGATTAGAATTCTAATCGAGAACGAGAAAACTATACAAAACGACTCGGACCATATTTCTGCCGTATTTCATACCGAATGACTATTAAACCACACATGGAAAAGAAGGGACATGTCGGACGACGACCGTTTAAAGAGGGCAAAGTTAGCTCGGGAGGAGGCACGCGAGACATTAAGCGAGCAAGCGGCAACTCTCTCAGATATTGACGAGAAGGCGATGCAAATATTTCGAGCGAACGTGGTACTTACTGGAATCATCGTTAGTGGGGTCTCTATTGCTGTTCAAGCTAACGAAGCTGATACGACGGCAATACTCAATCCGTTTACCAAATTCGGGGCGGTTCTTCTATTCACGGCGACGGTCCTAGCTTCGGCTACGTACACTTCAACGAGCGAAGAGATAGGCGTGAGTTCCGACGATATTACAGAGAATATCCTGAACAGAGATTACAAATATACACTTGTAGAAGAAGGTCTGGCAGAGGAATACAGTTCGTGGATTTCTCAAAACTATCGGTCAAACGTCCAGAATGCCCTCTTGTTCACTCTTACGCTACTCGCAACTGTGATGGCTATTTGTTACTTCTTTCTCGGTGCAATTGAGATCTACCGCAATTCGCTCCCGTGGTACACGAATTTGGGAGTAGGAGTGGTATTTGCCGTCATTGTAAAGATTAGTGGCTTACGAGGACAGTTAAAGCGGTGGTATCGGGAAACCAACCCACAAAAGCGATTTCTCGGTTGGCTCGGAGGGTTGTGTTCTCAGTTTTACCCTAACCGAGTGAGAGAAAAACTGAGTGAGGTATCCGATAGGTGTGGAAGTAAGGAGGACGGCGAGACTGATGATAGAGACAGTACCGACTAATGTAGATAGTACCCAAATTATATCACTCACTCTACGCTACTAGCTCCCATGAGCAAGAATACTGACGACGAAGAGAAACCTAGCTTCGAGGGACAGACGGTGTTCAAGGGTGACTTCGACGAGGACACCGACAAAGACGAAGGACGAGAATAGCGGACAGAAACCGGGGTGGACGACAGCAAAGAAACTACGCCTTCTCCTGAAATCAGGGACCGAGTTCCGAGACCTCGTAGGTCACGTTGCAGTCCCGGAGCGCGTCGGTGACGCGGCCGACGATGTCCGCCGTGGCGACGACCACCGCGTCCAACCCCCGGCCCGCCGCCTCGGCGGCCACCTCGCCCGCGGCGAACGTCGTCGCGGGTTCGCACCCGACGTTTCGGAGCGCGACCACGGCTTCGACCCCTGTCGCGGCCACGAGGTCGGCCGACTCGCAGGCCTCGGCCAGCGTCTCCTCGTCGGCGGCACCCGACCCGCCGGACCGAACCGGCGGCACTTGATACACCGTGACGGTGCCGGGTTCGAACTCGATGATGCCCTCGAACCCGGTCACGCCCATGTCGGTGCCCGCCTCGGCGTCGGTGGTCGCCACGCCGGTCGCCGGACCCTCCTCGCCGGGCGTGGCGTGCAGGAGGCCGTCCCGAAGCGAGAGCGTGACGGCCTCGCCCTCCGCCACGTCGTCGGTGGCGATGGCGGCCTCCTCTTGGACGCTGCCGAGGATGTCGTCGGTCACGTGGTCGGCGTACCGGCGCACGTCGCCCGCCGCCTGCAGGAGCCAATCGACGCCCTCCTTGGTGACGGTGTAGCGCGAGCGGCCCTCCTTCTCGACCAGTCCGTCCTCCACCAGCGCCCGGATGTACTCGCTGACGGCCTGACTGGTCACGCCGACCGCCTCTGCGATTTCGCCCTGACTCACCGCGGGTTGGCGGTCCGCGATTTCCGCGAGGATGCGAAATCTCGTCGCGGCCCGCTTGTTCTCCAGAACGTCGGCCATGTGTTGACCTGTCGGGCGGCGCGTTAAAAACGTCGGCGTTCGGCGCGTGGGATGGGGTTCGGGTGAGACCCTCCGAATCGAACGCTTAATTCGGCTCGACTCCCTACTCGGCGATAGATGAGTGGGGTCCACCCCGAGGCGACGGCCGCGCTGGTCGACCCGTGGCTGGCGGCCGTGCTGTCGGTCGCCGGACTCGCCACGGCGATTCTGGCGGGCCTCGCGCTCGCCGTGTTCGCGCGCCGCCGGTCGCGGTCGTACTTCCTCGTGGCGCTGGCGCTACTCGCGCTGTTCGCCCGGACGATTGTGGCCGCGCTCTCGATGACGGGCGTGCTGGCTGACTCCTCGCACCACCTGCTCGAACACGGACTCGACCTCGCAATGGCGTCGCTCGTCATCGGCGCGGTCTACTACGCCCGGAGCGTCGAACGCCGCAGTACCTCGGAGGGAACCTGACGTGACCACGACGACACGAGACACACTTCGCTCGCACATCGAACGCCACCCCGGCCAGCACTTCAACGCGCTGGTTCGGGACCTCGATCTGGCACCGGGACAGGTACAGTACCACCTCAGACGCCTCCGGAAGGCCGACTCGGTGGTCGAGGAGCAGTACTACGGCCAGACTCACTACTACCCGCCGGAACTGGACCCGTGGGAGCGGGGCCTCCTCGCGCTCGTCCGCCGGGAGACCTCCCGCGACGTGCTGTTCGACCTGCTCGAACACGGTCCCGACGGACCGAGCGCGGTCGCAGACCGGGTCGGCATCGCCAGAAGCACGCTGGAGTGGCACGTAGACCACCTCGTGGAACAGGACGTGGTCCGCAAGAAGCGCGACGACGCCAACCGGGTGACGCTCGAACTCACGAATCCCGAGCGCACCGTCGAACTGCTGGACGCGGTCGAACCCTCGCTCCCCGAGCGCCTCGTGGACCGCTTCGAGCGCCTGCTCGACGGCCTGTTCGCCGACGACGCGTAGCGTGGCGCGCGAATCGCTCCCTCCGGCCGCCCTCCCATCGCCGACCGTCGTCTTCGACACCAACGTTCTGGTCGCCGAACTCGCCTTCCCCGAGGAGCCACCGGTCTGCGTCGCGCTGGCCGAGGCCGATGCTCTCGAAGTCGCGGTCTCGCCCGCGCTCCTCGAAGAATTCGCGGCCGTCCTCGAATACGACCGACTGGCGCTCCCCGCCGAGAGCCGGGCCGAGGCAGTCGAACGCGTCGCGGAATTCGCCCGCGTGGTCGAACCTGCCGCCTCGGTGGACGCCGCCGAGGACCCGGACGACGACGCCGTTCTGGAGTGCGCGCTGGCGGTCGGGGCCGAGCGGGTGGTCTCGGACGACGCCCATCTCCGGGCGCTCGACGGGTTCGGCGGCATCGGGATTTCGAGCAGGGAGGCGTTTCTCGCCGAGTCTCTTCGGCGTGCCTCCTCGACCGGGCCAAACGACTAAACTCTCGTTTCTCGTTCGTGTGCCCGTGCCAACCGAGACAGACGACGTTCGCGTCTGGCTAGTCGAGCGCGGGTACAACAACCGCGACCTCATCGTCCTCAAGTACGCGACGCCCGAGGGAGACCGACTCCTCCGGCGGGAACTCGCGTCGCAGGCCGTGGACGTGGACACCGTGACCGCCGCCAAAGACGTCTCGCCCGATGACCTCGAACGCGTGGACGAGTCGGACTTGCAAGAACGGTACGCTGACGAGGCCTCGCGGATGGCCGCGGAACACGACCCCGAGGACACGATTTAGGACGCTACGCTGACTCGCCGTTTTCGCCGCCGAGTTCCGGGTCGAACAGGTCCTCGATGTGACAGTCGAAGTGTCGGGCCAACTTGAACGCGAGTTCGATGGAGGGGTCGTAGCGCTCGCGCTCGATGGCGTTGATGGTCTGGCGGGTCACGCCGACCGCTTCGGCGAGGTCGGCCTGACTCAACCCCGCGGCGTCTCGTCGCTCCCGAATCTCGTTCTTCATGGCCGGTAGCGGAGCGCGAGGTAGACGACGCCGAACGTGGCGTACAGCGCGACGAAGCCGTAGAGCGCGGGCCAGACTGCTTCGGGGACGGTGTAGGCCGTCACCTTCGGAACCACGCGGGCGGCCGACGCCGCGAGGACCAACACCGGCGCGAACAACTTGAGGGTGAGCTGGCTCGCCTTCCGTTCGAGCGCGCGGTCCCGCTCGTCGAACAGCGTCAGCGAGGTGCCCTGCCAGACCGCGAGGAACCCGAGGATGCCGACCCAGTAGACGGCCTCGCTGACCAGCGGGTAGCCCAGCACCTCCCTGAGCAGGAGGGCGACGGCGACGCCCCCGAAGACGAACCCGTACATCAGTTGTCGATACCGGCGCTTCTGGTCGAGCGGACTCCGTCCGGAGGTTTGCGTTCGGGTCATGGATGGTTTCGGGTGCGCGTGACGTAAAGCACGCTTTACAGTAAAGTCTGCTTTACACACGCACTTAGCTCTACCGACCAGTTGGCTCGCAGACGTGACTGGGATTTATCGAAGCTAGAAACGAAACGGTTTCTTTAGAATAATGAAACCTGTTCTTAGAAATTGTAATTCTTTCTCTGCGGCTCGACCACTACCTTTCCGACCGCGCTCGCCCGGACCGCAACCGGCAAGGCCGCGGCGGTCCAACCCCGCGCCGATGGACGCACAGTTCCGCGACCGGGCGGTCTACCTCCCGACCGAGGAGGCGCTGGTCGTCGCGGACCTCCACGTCGGCCGGGACGCCGAGTCGGCGGTCGAACTCCCGCTGGGCGAGCGCGCGGACCTGACCGAGCGACTCGCCGCGCTTCTGGCGGCGTTCTCCCCGGCGCAAGTCGTCGTCGCGGGCGACCTCCTCCACGCCTTCGACGGCGTGCCCGAGGGCGTCCGCGAGACGGTCGGCGCGCTGGTCGAGACCGCCGAGGAGGCGGGCGCGGACCTCGTCGTCGTCCGCGGAAATCACGATTCGATGCTCGACGCGGTGCTGGACGGCGGTGCAGTACCTTCGGGGTCGGTAACGACAGCCGAGGAGTACCGACTGGGCGACACCGTCGTCCACCACGGCCACGCCGACCCCGAGGCCGACGCCGACCGCTACGTCGTCGGCCACGACCACCCGGCCATCGAAATCGAGGGCAAGCGCCACCCCTGCCTGCTCTACGGGCCGGGTGCGTTTCGGGGTGCGGACGTGGTGATGCTCCCGGCGTTCAACCGCCTCGCGCCCGGCGCGACGGTCAACGGGATGTGGGCGCGGGACTTTCAGTCGCCGCTCGTGACGGACGCGGATGCGTTCCGGCCGGTCGTGTGGGATTCCGAGAGTGGGGACGCGCTTTCGTTTCCTCCTCTCGGCGAGTTTCGGCGGATGTTGTGAGTTGGAGGCGGAGACGCCCGCTTTTCTTCGGGGAGTTGTCAGGACGTTTGGCGGATTCAGAGTGTGAGGAGCGTTTGGCGGATTCTGCTCGGGAGAAGAGGAACCCGAGAGGAAGCTAGCTTCAGGCTTGAGCCGAGGAGTCTACCGCACAGCACCGCCACCGCTACCGCGGACCACACCCTCCCCACCCGATTGCGTTGTCTGCGAACCACGTTCGCAGATCAGCGAGACGCAAAGCGTCTCGCAAGCCTCGTCGCTTTGCTCCTGCGCTACTCATCCCTCGCGCGACGATGGCGTGCCACGGAGGGCACGCCAGCGCGCGCCGAAGTGAAGAAAGTGAGGCCGATTTCGAGAGGGTAGTTCGCTAGATTCTCACGCCCTCAGAAGTCCAAATCGAAGTCCTCGGCCACGCGCTTCGCCGCGGTCCGACCGCTCATCATCGCGGCGTTCAGCGAGGAGGCGTCGGTGTACTCGCCCGCGAGATAGACCGGGCCGTCGGGGGCGCGAACGTCGGGCAGGCGGTCGTGAATCCCCGGCGGTTGGGCGAACTGGGCGAACTCGACCCTGCTGGTGTGCAGGAGGTCTACGTCGAGTCGGCGCTCGGGGTACCACGAGTCGAGGGCGCGGACGGTCTGGGCGGCGAGGTCCTCGTCCGGGTCGTCGGGGACCCCGAGGAAAGTCGCGCTCAGGAGGTTGCGGTCGTCCGGCGCGTACTCCGGCGCGACCGACGAGAGCTGGGCGATTTGGTTCGGCGCGTCCTCCTCGGCGTTGAGCAGGAGGCGCTTGCCGCAGTCGAGTTCCGGCCCGTCGAACGCGAAGTACTGGGTGACACACCCCTTCGCCTCGGTCGGAATCGACTCGACGCCGGTCAGCTCGCGGGCCTGCTTGGGGTCGGTGGCGACTACCACCGCGTCTGCGCTCGCTGACTCTCGGCCGAGTTCGACCTCGGCTCTGCCCGAACCACCGGGTCCGGTGGCGTCGGGGCCGGTGGCGTCGAGGTCGGTCACGGTCTCGTCGGTCACGATTTCGACCCCGGCCTCGCGGGCGTTCTCGGCGAGTTGCTCGCTAATCGCCCCCATCCCGCGGGAGGGGACCGCGATGCGCCCGACCGTCAGCATCTTGAAGGTGAACTCGAAGACCTTCTTCGAGGTCTCCAGCCCCCTGTCGAGCGTGATGCCGCCGTAGAACGGCGCGGCGAAGTTTTGGAGGAACTTCTCGGAGAAGCCCCGCTCGCGGAGGTACTCGCGGGTCGATTGGTCGGACCCCCGGAAAATCTCGCGGTCGGATTTGTCGGCCAACTCCTGACGGAGTTCGTAGACCTTCAGCTTGTCCCGAAACGTCACGTCCCGGTTCAGGGCGGTCTCCAGCGCGGCGTCGACGTCCCTGAAGGGGTCGGCCAGCGTCGAGCGGTGGTCGGGCCGGGCCACGACCGCGCCGGGCTTGAAGTACCGCAGGTCCAGCGCGTCGAAGTCCAACTCGCGCTCTGCCGCCGGATAGGCGGTGAACAGCACCTGAAACCCCCGGTCGAAGACGAACCCGTCCTGGCGGAGCGACCGCACGCGCCCCCCGAGGTCCCGGTGTCGCTCGAACAGTCGCACGTCAGCGCCCGCGTCGGCGAGGTGACGCGCCGCGACGAGTCCGGCCAGTCCACCGCCAGCGACGACGACTTCGGTCATACCACCTGGTTCGGTCGCGCGCCACAAATTTTCTCTGCTCCGACCGCCCGAGAAACTGCCGACAACACCTAAGGTATGGTCCGTCGTACCGAATGCCATGTCACGAGAAGTCAAACTCAGTAGACTCGACTCGGTCCTGACCGACCTCTCCTACCCGGTCGAGCGCGAGGTCGCCGCCGAGTCGTTCGAGGACACGACCGTAACCTTCGCCGACGGGGAGGCGAATCTGGGGGAACTGATTTCGGACACGCCCGCCGAGGAGTTCGACTCCTTCGAGGAGCTACGCGACGAGATCAACAACACGCTCCCGCGAGAGGCGGTCGGCGAACCCTACCAGTCGGAGGGCGAGGGATAGCGCGCCGAACCGAACCGACGAAACACCGTACTTAACTTGTCGCGTCGGCTACGCCGTGACAACAATGGAGTTCTGTGACGAGTGCGGCAACGACCGCGCCCAGTGGTACATGCAACAGATTCGCGCCGCGGACGAGAGCGAGACGCGCTTTTTCATCTGTACCGAGTGCGAACACAAGTGGCGAGAGGACGACAACTAGCCACTTTTTGCTGCGCTCGGTCGGCGAGCGCCGTAGGCGCTCGCCCTCCCTCGCTGGCAAAAACTTGGGGAAAAACCCTGCGTCACCCCCTCAGGCCGGGCCGGAGGCCCGGCCTTCGAGGGATTCCTTGGTCCGCTCGCTCACGTTCGTTCGCTCGCGGTAGAACTGCTAGCGTGACGGGAGACTAGTGCGCGAGCCTTCGGCTCGCTGTAGCGGTTTTTGGTTGAGGACTTGCGCCGCGCTACCCCACGACTTGCTGGACTCGGCCCTTGCCCTCCTTGACGACGTACTTCAGCACGTCGCCGCCTTCGGGGAGCGAGTAGAGGTCGCCGAGGTCGTCGGGCGACTGGGGTTCGACGCCCTTGTGGACGTTTCTGATGCCCTTGACCAGCACGTCGTCCGAGACCGCGAAGAGGCGTCGCCGGACCGCCGTCCACGTCGGGGCGTCGGCGATGTCCACCGGTTCGTAGGCAACGATTTCCCCGCCGTCGAGGGTCTCCGAGAGGCGCTGGAGAGTCACGCCCGCGGTCTCCTCGTCGTGGAGGAACTCCCAGAAGCCCGAGGGCATCCCGCGGTACTCCCGCAGGTCGCCGTGGTGAAAGCTCAGGACGCCGTGGTTCGGCGCGTCGAGCGCGTCGCCTTTCAGGATGCCGAACCCGAATCGGATGGCGACGTCGGCCTCGGAAATCGTCTCGACCGCGTGGTCGGGCAGGACGTTACCGAAGTCCGGGGCGGGTTCGGGTTCGACCGCCAGCGTCTCGGGTTCGCCGAGGCCCGCGATGTCTTCGAGGTCCACCGGTTCGCGAAAGGCCGGGCGTTCGCCGAATCGGAAGGCCGCGCCGACCGGGGTCCAGAGGGGGTACTCGCGGACGCGCTGGAGGTAGTGGCCGAGACCGCCGGACCCGCCCGACTCGGCGTTCATCACGACGTGGGTCACGTCGGCGTCGGTCCGGGTAAGCATCGCTTCCACGGCGCTGGCCTGCCACGCGGGTACGTCGGTACCGCGAACGAGGAGTGCAACTGAAAGAGTCGCTGACATGGGGGTGTCGTGGCGAAAACGACCGCTGTCGGCTTTGTTATGCCGTGGCTTCGCGCGACTTCGCGCTCCCTACGAGAGAACAGGTGGTGATTGACACCCGATTCAGGGCCGACGCGCGAACGTCAGGTAGCCCGTGTGGCCGACGCCCGCGGTCGAGGGCCGCGAGCCTCGGTCGTCGAAGTCCATCCGGCGCTGGATGGTTTCGAGAGTCTCGATGTCGTCGAGTCCGGCCTCGCGTGCCGCCTCGACCACGTCGCGGGTGTGTTCCACGAAGGGCGAGTAGACCGCGAGGAAGCCGCCGCGGACCAGCAGGTCGGGGGCGCGGGCCACGACTGTCGGGGCGTCCTCGGTGTCGAGAGTCAGCACGTCGAACTGGCCGAGGTCGGTCCGAGCGTCGTCGTCCGTGACCTCCTCGGTCACGTCGCCGGACCGCACGTCTACTCGGTCGGCCACGTCGGCCATCTCCATGTTCCCGCGAGCCACCTCGGCGAAGTCGGGGTCGCGCTCGTAGGTCGTGACCTCGGCACCCATCCGGCCCAGATAGGCCGAGAGGACGCCGGTTCCGGTCCCGGCGTCCAGCACGCGGTCGCCCGCGGCGATGCCGGTGTGGCCGACGATGAGGCCCACGTCGCGGGGCATCATCGGCGCGCCGGTGCGCTCGAAGTGGTTGAACAGGTCCGGGCCGCGCAGTCTGCGGACCTCGAACGGTTCGCCCAGATGGGTTTCGAGCGTCTGGCCGTGTTCGACGTCCTCGGGGACCTCCAGCACGCCGAGGTCGGTCTGTAGCTCCTCGCCGGGTTCCCGGAGGTACTCCCGGTCGCCGTGAACCAGCAGGACCGTCACTCTAACCGCTCGACTGCGGCCGCGAGGTCGCCGTCGGTCGCTTCGAGCGCCTCACGCGCGTCGTCTTCGGTCGAACCGGTCCGCTGGGCGACGATTTCCACGTCCTCGTCGGGAATGCCGGACGCTCCGGCGTCACTCGCCTCGTCGGACTCGCCCGACTCGACCGCGCTGGCTCCGCCAGCACCGGCCTCGCGGGTCTCGGGTTCGCCGACGACCTGATAGGTCTCCTGACCGCGGGCGTCCATCACGGTGATGTCGGGGTTGTCGAAGACGAGCTGTTCGCCGTCGCTCTTCGTGATGACGACTTCCTCGGCGTCGAGTTCGTCCACGTCGATACCCATCTGCTTCATCATCTGCTTCATCTTGCGGGGGTCTAACCCTCCGCCGCCTCCTCCGAACATACTCAACTCGTCGGAGCGTGAAGAAATAAGGTTGGCGGACCAGTCGCGTCCGGCCGGTCGAATCGTCGCCCCGCGAAGCGACCTTCCCGCGACGCCACCGCCTCCCGAATCGCCGACAGGTTTCTTGTCGCGGCCGTCGAGAGAGACGGTATGGCCCGACGATGG
This sequence comes from Halorussus ruber, assembly GCF_004765785.1. Lineage (GTDB taxonomy): Archaea > Halobacteriota > Halobacteria > Halobacteriales > Haladaptataceae > Halorussus > Halorussus ruber. The sequence goes on from NZ_SBIT01000007.1 coordinate 10,703, forward strand.
GCCGCGACTGCGCTCGCGGTCTGGCTCGCGGTGCTGGTAGCGACCGCCGCCGTTCCCGCGCTGGAGATGAAGACGATGGGAGAGGAGGGAGCGATGGCGGAAGAGGAGGACGTCCGCGACCGACAGGGCACCATCGTCGGCCGACCGAACCTGTCGGTCGAGATTCCGGACAACCGGGTCGAGGCCGGGGAGACGGCGACACTCTCGGCGTACCTCGTCAACGACGCCAGCGTGTTCCGGGGCGGCGACCCCCGCGACGAGGAGCGCGTCACGACCGCGTTCGACGTGTCGATTCGGCCCCGGACCGAGGAGTTCAGCGGGCGACTCGCAGGCGAACTCGAATTTCTGACCGAGCGCGTGTCGGTCGGCACCGTCCCGGCGGGCGTCACGGGGCCGGTCCAGTTCCGGATTGCGGTCGGCGACTCGCTCCCGCCCGGCCGGTACCGGGTCCCGTTCGCGGTGACCTACTCCTACGTCGGGTTCGTCCGACCGAACGAGTCGGTGGTCGTCCGGACTAGAACCGAGACGCTGGCCGCGACGCTCGTCGTGGAGGGTCGCCCGCGGCTCAGGCTCTCGGCCCTGCCGAACCAGTCGCTCTCGCCGGGCGAGAGCGAGGCGGTCCGCTTCGCGGTCGAGAACGTCGGGAGCGAGACGGCCTCGGAAGTGGGAGTCAGGCTCTCGGCGGACAACGGGTCGATTTACTTCGGGACGCGACTCGACCGCCAGTCGGCGGCGGGATTCTACGTTCCGGCGCTCGCGCCCGGCGAGAGCGAGACGCTCGCGGTCCGGATGGGGGCCGACGACGCCGCGCTCGCGGGGACGTATCTGGTCTCGGGGAGCGCGACGTTTCGAGACGGGTCGGGAGAAGTGCGGGACGAATCGTGGCTCGCGGCCGGGATACCGGTCGAGCGGAACGGCGCTCCGGCGGCGAGACCGAACTACTCGCCGTCCGCGCCCTCGCGGACCATCACGGCCATCCCGGTGTCGAAGTCGGCCATCGCGTCGGCGGAGAGTTCCGCCCGGCCGACCCCGAGGAGCGCGCCCTCCTCGTGGACGATAGCGACCTCGTCGCCGGGCCGGATTTCCGGGCCGACCGCGGAGACGAACTTGGCGAAGACGTTCTTGCCCTCGCGGACGAACGGTTCGCTCTCGTCGCCGACCACGACCCGGCCCGCCGGGGCGTCGAGGGCGTCCGCGACTCGCTGACCGCCAGCGAGACCGAGGGTGAACCGACCGTCGGTGCCGTAGGTGACGAGTCGGCCCTCGTCGGCGATGACCTGCTGGGGTCGGCCCGACGAGGACCGCTTGATTTCGAGGCGCTCGTCGTCGGGGAACAGCGCCGCGCCGACGCCCGCCCCGAACTGGTAGTCGGCCACGGTCCGGAGTCGCGGGAGGTCGTCCGGAACGCCGCCGTCGTCGCTCGTACTCATTGCTCGGAGGTTGGCGTCGCCCGGCGAAAAGGCTTCGTTCTTCGGGTTGCGGTGTGAGGAACCGCAGTATTGTGTGTTGATAACACTACCCCTGATACCGGGGAACAATTTAATGATTAATAATAAGATTCCTCGGCGGGTACGGTTTGATTTATAGTCTTGGAGTGATTACGAACGACTACGATGAAAGCAAACCTCGGCCTCGGCCTCGTCTTCGTGGCTGGCCTCGTCGTCTTCGCGCTCGCAACCGTCCAGACCTTCCCGACCTACCTCGCGTCGGCCGTCGGCGTCCTCGTCATGGCGGCAGGCGCGCTCCTGAGCGGTACCGCGGACGAAGACGGCCGCCCGGTCTAAGTCGCCGATTTCGCCGACTTCGCCGGTTAGAGCAGGAAGGTGTCGGGACGCTCGGACATGTCCACGAAGGCGTCGGCCGCCTGAATCAGTTCTTCGGACGTAGACTCCTCGAAACTAGTGACTTCTGTCCGCACGCCCTCGTGGCGGAGGTGCGAACAGAGCCGCGAGAAGTCGCCGTCGCCGGTACAGAGGATAATCGTATCGACGTGGTTGGCAAGCGTCACGGCGTCTAGGCTCATCCCAACGTCCCAGTCGGCCTTCTTCGACCCGTCGCCGAACGTCTTGAGTTCCTTGATTTTGGTCTCGAATCCGATGTCGCCGAGCGCGTCGAAAAAGCGCTCCTCGTCCGGGCTATCCGCCTGAATAACGTACGCGATGGCACGAGTCAACTCGCGGTCCTGAACCGACTTCTCCAGCAGGGCCGAATAGTCGATATTCCGACTGTAGACGCTCTGGGCCGTGTGATAGAGGTTTTGCGCGTCCGCGAGAACCGCGACCCGCTGATGCGGGTGTATTTCCGTCATAACTGAAGCTTCGAACCTCCGATGATAAAAATGCCCACCAACCTTTTGCTGCGCTCGCTCGGTCGAGAATCGAAGATTCTCGGCCTCCCTCGCTGGAAAACGTTGACGAAAACACCGTCAGAGCGCCGCTCTGACGAGCTGTCGGTCGTTTCGCTCCCGACAACCCGGCGTCACCGCCTCAGAAGCGCCGGAGGCGCGCTTGAGAGGGTTCCTCGGTCTACTCACTCCTTCGGCGTCGCGTAGTCGGTCAGCTCCAGCGTGTCGGAATCGAGTTCGTAGAACCGTTCCCAAACGGGCGCGAGGCTGACGACGCGGGTGTCGCCGTACTCGGCCTCGACGTGGCGCTCGTGGTGGCCGACCAGACAGAGGTCCGGATTCAGCGCGTCGAGGAGTTCGTCGATTCGCTCACAGCCAGCGTCGTAGCCGTAGTAGACGACGCCGTGAGGGGCCTCGTGGGTCAGGAGGACGTCCACGTCGTCCACCTGTTTCAGGCGTTCGACGTCCTCGCGGACGAAGTGTCGGCGGCGCTCGCCCGAGAGGTCCGCGCGGGACTCGTCGTACTGGGTCGGTGCGTAGTTGCCCGACAGACCGGCGATGCGCAGGCCCTCGACCTCTGCGACGGTGCTGGCGAGCAGATGGGCGTTCCGGACCCCCTCGGGGTCCTCGCCGCGCCGGAGCGCGTCGATGGCGTCGAACTCCTCGTTGTTGCCCGCGACGAAGTAGGTGGGAACCGGCAGGTCGTAGTAGAGCAGGTCGCCGGTGTGGAGCGCGACCGAGGCATTCGATTCCCGGTAGGCGGCCAACAGCGACTGGCGGTGGTCGGCGTCGTCGGCGTGGGCGTCTCCGAGGACGAGCATCGGCGGAGAACCGACGGGAATCGAGGTAAGGGCTGTGGCTCGCCAGAATACTCCCTAGGCAATCAAACCAATTTCTAAGAAAACGTTTTGATTGCTCAAGGAAACGTGGAGTTGTCTATGACGGCGGCGTCGAGTACGAATCCAACGCCAGCGTCTCGGGATCGAGACGGTAGTACCGCTCCTGAACCGGCGCGAGGCTGACGACGCGCGTGTCGTCGTAGGCCATCTCGGCGTGCTGGTGGTGGTGGCCGACCAGACAGAGGCGCGGTTCGACCGCCTCGAGGAGTTCGTCGATGTACTCACAGCCGACCTCGTAGTCCTCCGAGACCGGCAGGCCGTGAGGAGCTTCGTGGGTCAGCAGTACGTCCACCTCCTCCAGTTGCTTGACCGCCTCCACGTCGTCGCGGACGAAGTGTCGCCTGCGTTCGCCGTGGAGGTTGGGTCGGGGGCGTTCGTACTGGGTCGGCGCGTAGTTGCCCGACAGACCGGCGATGCGCAGGCCCTCGACTTCGACGGCCTCGCCGACGATGAGGCGGGCGTTCGTGACGCCGGAACTCTCGACGCGGCCGTGTCGCAGGGCGTCGATGGTGTCGAAGTCCTCGTTGTTGCCCGCGATGAAGTAGGTAGGAATCGGCAGGTCGTAGTGAAGCAAATCGCCTAACTGCAACGCCACGTCCGCGTCGGCGGCCCGATAGGCGGCGAACAGCGCGCGCCGGTTGTCGGGGTCGTCGGCGTGAGCGTCTCCGAGAACGAGCATTAATCACGCGTTCGACCGGCGGAAAGATAAAACCGCGGTTCAGACGGCGCTTCAGCGACGGGGAGATAGTGCTATACTCGACATCGTAACGTAAAGATACAGTCCCAAACGTTTATCCGCCCGAAAGAAAGAACCGTGTCAGACACAGCGAACTCCTCCGTTAGTGTGCTAAATCCGCGATGCGATTGCAGCGACCACACAGACTACGAGACCGAGTACGGACTAGACCTCACCGAAGTGGAATCGCTACCGTATCGTGCAGAGTTCTGCGACACTAACGGCCGGGAGGAGTACGAGGTGCTGTCCTTCGCCGAAGAGTGCCGTCTCCTGAGTGCGCTCGGCGAGGTTCACGACCACGAGAACGTCTGTCGAGTCCTCGACCCCCACTACCGCTGGAAGGTCTCATCGAACCCGAAAGAGTACGACTATCCACAGCATCACGAACACCTGTTCAAGTACACGTTCGAGGTCGAGTGTGAAGTTCGCGGAGAGGAGCCGCCGACGTACCAACCCAATCCCGACGATTGTGCAGTCGCCCGAGACCTCTACTGCGTGACACAGGCGTTTCTCGATCAGCAGGAGGGCTCGGAATTGACCGTGTATCGCGGACTCTCGCGGCACGCGTCGAAGTTCGTCGCTCGGACGCTCCGTGCAGAGTCACGACCGAAGTACGAAATGCCTGCAAACGTCCTCAAGAATTTCACGGCCTCGGAGTCGTTCGGGTCGTTTTACAGTTCGCTCGTCTTTCGACTCGACGTTCCGCGCACCGCTATCGCCATCGCGGCCGACCATCTTGCCAAGCACCGACAGGGCGGAACCCCTGCCGAGCGTGACGCCGAATACCGCGTCTTCGGCGACGAGTTCGGGACCGTCTCACCGGACGACATCTACCTGTACGTCGATGGAGAACGAACGCCGCTGTTCGATTTTGTCGCCGTCAAAGAGACGTTCACGAGGCCCGAGCATCTCTGTTACGTCGATTCGATACGACAATTGGCGAAAGACGACGAACGCATCACGAGCGACCCCGGCGTCTCTCGTGTCGCCGACTGGTACGAGACGCTCGCCGAGGACGAGTACGAACTCGCCGAGACGATAGAACCGATCGTCCACTATGTCGTCGGAGAAGCGAGCGAACTGCCGAACGACTGGGAGGACGACTTAGAGAGCAAGATTGGAAAGAGCCGAATCTGAGCAAAACCTATAAGACTACACGAGAGATATATTACGGTAAGAGACCCACTCATGCCCGACGAGCAATCCTCCGTTACGGTCGATCTTCGGGACGAAAACGAAGAGTGGGTGCAGTACGCGCGAAACCAAGGACGGCCTCGCTCGGATTCGGAAATCGACGACCAGTCGCTCGAAGCCGCGTCGAACCGAAAGCTTCGGCGGGCCGTGTATCAGTATCTCGAAAATCTGGAGCATAATACGCTCGATATAGCGACTCTCTTCGAACTCTCTCGACGCCAACTTCTGGACGAACTGGCGGGTCTCGTCGTCCATCGCGTACAGAACGTTGAATCGATTCGAAGAGAAATTCGAGGTCGACTCCGCTCCGAGGAAGACGTTTCGGCGTTCGAGTTACCACAGCGAACCCGAGAGGAGACGGCGAAGTATCTCGCCGAGGCGGTCGGAAAAGCCGAGATTCGGCGGATGGCCCGTTTGCTACTCGACAGAGAATCCAGTCTCGATACCGACGACCCTCTAGAATGCGTTCCGGGACCTCGTACGACGAGCGATTGAGAAGCAGTAACTACTGGGGTTCTGTACTTTTCTGCGACTAAACAAATTCTCGCCGACGTTCGGCAGGTATCGCGCTCGGCGCAAAGATTAAGTCCGAGTGAGTGTGTTGGTCGCATATGCACTCCGACCACACCGCGGCCGCGCTCGTCTCGTCGGCCAGCGGTGGGTCGGTCGGTTTTGCGGGGCTGAAACGCACAAAACGCGATTACCGACAGGCTTGAGGCGGGCGTAGCACACCCGTCGCGGGCCGCACTCGTTTTTCGGATTTCACCGTTCAGCCTCGAATCGACAACCGGCGCGAAAGCACGTATCCGACCACCAACCGACCGACCACCCACCATGACACAGCCTACCGAACCTTTCAGCGGGGTCTACCCGGCGATGACGACCCCCTTCGAATCCGACGACAGCATCGACTTCGAACAGCTCCGAACAGACGCCCGGCGACTCGCAGACGCGGGAGTGGACGGCCTCCTCGCGGTCGGCTCGACCGGCGAGAGCGCGACCCTGAGCCACGACGAACACGTCGAAGTCGTGGAAGCGGTCGTGGACGCGGTAGACGTGCCCGTCATCGCAGGTTCCGGCAGCAACTCGACCCGCGAGGCGCTCGAACTCTCCCGGCGCTCGGCCGACGCCGGGGCCGACGCTCTGCTGCTCATCTCGCCGTACTACAACAAGCCCGAGCCCGAGGGGATGGAGCGCCACTATCGGACCATCGCCGACGAGGTGGACGTGCCCCAAATCGTCTACAACGTCCCGTCGCGCACGGGCCGAAACATCGCGGTCGAGACCGCGGCCTCGCTCGCCGAACACGAGAACATTCAGGGCTACAAGGCCGCCAGCGGCGACTTGAACCGAATCGGCGAGGTCATCGAGCGCACCCGAGACGAGGAGTTCTCGGTCCTCTCGGGCGACGACTTCCTCACGCTCCCGTTGCTCTCCATCGGCGCGACCGGGACCATCAGCGTGGCCGCGAACGTCGAACCGGAGCGCATGTCCGCGATGGTCGAGGCCGCGCTGGCCGACGAGGTCGGCGAGGCCCGCGAGATTCACGAGGACCTCGCGCCGCTGTTCCGCGCGCTGTTCGCCGAGACCAACCCCATCCCGGTGAAGGAGGCGATGGAGATTCGGGAGTACGGCCCGGCGCACCTGCGCTCGCCGCTGACGCGCCTCTCGGAAGCGCCTCGCGCAGAACTTGCGGGTATCCTCGGAGAGTTAGAAGAGCACGAGATTGGAGTACACCAATGAGCGTCTCAGTCGCAGTCACGGGGGCGACCGGCCAGATGGGTCGGGCAGTCCTCGACGCGGCCGATTCCCGCGAGGACGTGGAGGCCGCGTTCGCGGTCAACCGCGGCGCGCCCGACGACCTCGAAGCGCGCGAGGAGATTGCGGGCGTCCCCGTCGAACCGGCCCGCGAGTTCGACCGACTCCTCGCCGACCACAATCCCGACGCGCTCGTGGACTTCACCGGTCCCGCGAGCAGCCAGAACTACGTCGCGGTCGCCACCGAGGCCGGAGTCGCCAGCGTGGTCGGCACGACCGGGTTCGACGACGAGAGCGAGCAGGCCCTCCGCGAACTCGCCGAGTACGCCCCGGTCCTCAAGGCCTCGAACTTCGGCCGAGGCGTTCAGGCCCTCCTCTCGGCGGTCGAGTCGGCGGTCGCCGACCTGCCGGGCTACGACGTGGAGGTCACCGAGACCCACCACAACCGGAAGCGAGACGCTCCCAGCGGGACCGCCAAGACCATCCTCGAAACCATCGAGAACGCGAGAGAAGACGCCAGCGCCGACTCCGGCCAGCGCGTCCACGGTAGAGAGGGCGAGGCCCCCCGAGAGCAGGGCGAAATCGGCGTCCACGCCCGCCGGGCGGGGACCATCACCGGCGAACACGAAATTCTGCTGGCTGGCAACCACGAGGAGGTCCGACTGACCCACCGCGCCGAGGACCGCGGCGTCTTCGCCGAGGGGGCCTTGGACGCGGCGGTCTGGCTCGCAGACCGGGAACCTGGCTGGTACGACTTCGAGCAAGTCGTCGCAGGCGAGCAGGTGGCCGAGGGAGGTGGCCAGTAGATGAGCCTTCAGTCCGAAATCGAGGACCTGTGGAACCGATACGACGAAGGGAACATCACCGCAGACTCGGCGGGCCGCGACGAACTGGACGCTCTCGAGGCCTTCCTCGACGCGCTCGAATCCGGCGAGGTCCGGGCCGCCGAGAAGCGGGACGGCGAGTGGGTCGCCAACGAGTGGGTCAAGCAGGGCATCCTCCTGAACTTCGGCCTCAGGGAAATCGAAGGGCGGGAGTACGGCGACGTGACCTACCACGACGTGCTTCCCCTGCGCGAGACCGGCGACCTGCCCGACCGCGGCACCCGAAACACCCCCGACGGCACCGTCCTGCGCCGAGGAGCCTACGTCGGGTCCGACTGTATCATGATGAGTCCGAGTTTCGTCAACGTCGGCGCGCACGTCGGCGACGGGACGCTCGTGGACTCCTGCGACACCGTCGGGTCGTGCGCCCAAATCGGCGCGGACGTGAAACTGGGCGCGAACACCCTCATCGGCGGCGTGCTGGAACCGGTCGAGGACGCCCCGGTGGTCGTCGAGGACGGGGCCTCACTCGGCGCGGGGTGCCGAGTCACCTCGGGGTTCGTCGTGGGCGAGAACTCGATAGTCGGGGAAAACACCCTCCTCACGCCCCGAATCCCGGTCTACGACCTCGTGGACGAGGAGATTCACTACGGCCGCCTCCCGCCCGAGCGCCGGGCGTTCACCCGGTTCGTGGAGTCGTCGGTCGGCGACCACGACCTGTTCGAGGGCGGGGCGTACAAGCCCGCGGTGGTGGCGATGGACGTGGAGGCCGAGACGCTGGAAGCGACCGAGCGCGAGGAGGCCCTGCGAGAATGAGCGCCGCGCAGGTCCGAAATCCGCCGGTCCGCCGACTCGCCGACTGGTCGGCGAGTCGGCTCCGTGACCTCGCGGACGAACACGGAACGCCCCTCTACGTGCTGGATTTGGACCGCGTGCGCCAGAACTACCGGCGAATGGCCGCGGCCTTCCCCGAGGCCGAAATCTACTACGCCGCGAAGGCCAACACCGCCAGACCGGTCCTGCAAGCCCTCGCCGACGAGGGTGCCGGAATCGAGTGCGCCTCGGCGGGCGAGTTGGCGCGAGCCCTCGACGCGGGCGTCGAGAGTTCTCGGGTCCACTACACCGCGGTCAACCCACCGGCCCGCGACCTCGACGTCGCGGTCCAACTCGCCGCGGACCACCCCGACCTGACCATCACCGCGGGCGCTGAGGACACCCTCGACAGACTCGCCGACCGGGGCTACTCGGGTCGGGTCTGCCTGCGCGTCAACCCCGGCGTCGGCGCGGGCCACCACGAGAAGGTGGCGACCGGCGCGGACGCCAAGTTCGGAGTGCCCTTCGACCGGGCCGCTGACCTCGCCGAAGACGCCGCCGAGGAGTTCTCCGTGGTCGGTATCCACGCCCACGCCGGGAGCGGCATCTCCGGCGAGGACCTCTCGGCCCACCGGGAACTCGTCGGTCGGATGGGCGAGTTGGCTCGGGAAGTCGAGTCGCGGGGCCTCGACCTCGAATTCGTGGACGTGGGCGGCGGCTTCGGCGTTCCCTACTCCCCCGACGAGGAGCCACTCGACTTGGACGCGGTCGCCGAGGCGACCCGCGAGGCCCTCGGCGAGACCGCGGCCGACCTCGCGGTCGAACCCGGTCGGTACCTCGTGGCCGACGCGGGGGTCCTGCTGACCGAGGTCAACACGGTCAAGGAAACGCCCTCGGGCGTCGTGGTCGGCGTCGGCGCGGGAATGACCGCCCTCGCCCGGCCCGCCATCTACGGCGCACACCACGAGATTCGAAACCTCTCGGCCGACGGCGGTCCCGGCGACTGCGAACCTCGTCCCGAGCGCGAGGTGACGGTCGCCGGACCTGTCTGCGAGAGCGGCGACTCCTTCGGCGACTACTGGCTTCCCGACCCGGCCCGCGGCGACCTGCTCGCGGTGGGCAACGCGGGGGCCTACGGCTACGAGATGGCGAGTCAGTACAACTCCCGTCCCCGCCCGGCCTCGGTCGTCCTCTCGGGCGACGAGGCCAGTCTGGCGCGGCGACGCGAAACGATTGCGGACGTGACGGCGGTCGAACTGGAGCGACACCAATGAGCATCGAATTCGAGAAGTACCACGGCACCGGCAACGATTTCGTAGTAGTAGACGCAGACGAGTACGTCCCAGACCGGGGCGCGTTCGCCAGAACAGTGTGCGACCGACGCGACGGCGTCAGCGAGCGAGACGAACAGACCGAATCGGTCGGGGCGGACGGAACACTCTTTCTTGCGCTCGAACCCGAATTCTCGCCGCCTCGCGTAGTAATGACGCTGGTCCAGCCCGACGGTTCGACCGCGGCGATGTGCGGCAACGGCGCGAGATGCGCGGCCAAGTGGGCCGCCGAGCAGACCGGCGCGGACGCCATCATGCTCGACACGCAGGCGGGAACCCGCCGGGCCGAACTCCGCGACGGCGAGGTCACCATCGAGATGGGCTCCCCCTCGTTCTCGCCGGGCGACGTGCCGCTCGCGCCGGGCCGCGAGGACCCGCTGGTCGAGGAGACCGTGGAGGGACTGGAAGTCACCGCGGTGAACACGGGCGTCCCCCACGCAGTCGCGTTCGTCGAGGACGTGAACGACGTGGACCTCGAAGCGGTCGCGCCCGCAGTCCGACGCGCCGAGGTCTTCCCCGAGGGCGCGAACGTCACCTTCGCTTCCCCGCGCGACGACGGCGGGTACGACCAGCGAACCTACGAGCGCGGCGTCGAGGGCGAGACCCAGTCCTGCGGCACCGGCGCGGTCGCAATCGGGGTCGCGGCCCGGCGACTCGGCCGGACGACCGACGAGGAGATTCCGGTCTACCCGCCGGGCGGGCGACTCGACGTGGGATTCCGAGACGGCCGCGCGACCCTGACCGGCCCGGTCGAGCGCGAGTTCGAGGGCGAGTTGGCCTCGACGCCGGACCCGTGGCACGTGAGCGAAGCGTGACACCGCAAGTCAGTTCAGCATGAGCTTCGACCCCATCGCCTTCCTCGAACGCGCGGTTCAGACGCCCTCCCACGAGGACGTCGGCGAGATGCGCGACCTGCTGGTGGAGACGCTGGAGGGGGCAGACGCAGACGCCGAGGACGACGAGAGCGGAATCTCGGTCGAGGTGGACGACGCCGGAAACACCGTCGCGGTTCGGGACTCGGGCCGCGTGGGACCCCACGTCGTCCTGAACACCCACATCGACACCGTGCCGCCCCACGTCCCCTTCGAGCGCGACGAATCCTCCGGAGAAATTCGCGGCCGAGGCTCCTGCGACGCGAAAGGACCGCTCGCCGCCATGCTCGCGGCGTTTCTCTCCTCGCCGCCCGAACGCGGTCGGGTGACGCTGGCGATTACGCCCGACGAGGAGACCGACTCGACCGGCGCGGCCGCCCTCGAACTGACCCCCGACCCCGACGCAGTCATCGTGGGCGAACCCACCGAACTCGACGTTTGCAACGCCGCCAAGGGGCGATTTCAGGCGACAGTCGCAGTCCGGGGGGCGAACGCCCACGCCGCCGAACCCGAGTCCGGGGTCAACGCGGTCCGGGCCGCGGGAGACTTACTCCGCGAGGCGTCGGAGACGCCTCGAACGAGCGGTGCAACCGCGAGTGCGCTCGACTCCTTCGACGACCGCAAGGACCGGCCCGACCCCAGCGAGTTGCTCGGCGACTCGACGCTGGTCCCGACCACAATCGAGGGCGGAACCGCGACGAATCAGGTGCCCGCGGAGTGTTCGTTCGTGGTTGACCGGCGGTCGATTCCGCCGGAGACCGCCGAGGGCTTCCGGGAGGCGCTGGCGGCCCATCTCCGCGACCACGCGCCGGAGGGCGTCGAAGTCGAGGTGACGCTGGCCGAGCGCGAGACGCCGTTTCTGGCGGCGTTCGAGACGCCTGCCGACTCTGCCGCGGTCCGGGAACTCCGCGAGGCCAGCGGCGGCGAGGTCCGGCCCTTCGGTGCCGCGACGGAGGCCTCGTACTTCGCCGAGACGGCTCCGACCGTCGTGTTCGGGCCGGGCGCGCTGGCCGACGACGAGGGCGCGGTGGCGCACGCTCCTCGGGAGTACGTCCGGATTTCGGAAGTCGAGGCGGCCGCCGAGGCGCTCGAAACGACGCTCTCGCGGCTCTGCGGCTGAGTAGGGCCGAGGTTCCGAACGCGGGGGCGTCGTGAGGCCGGTCGCTGTTCCAACAGATTCGACCCGAACCCGAATTTTAAGCGACCGGCGCGAGTCGGTCCCGATATGACAACCGACGGCGTTTCTGTCGTCAGAACCGGCCTGAACGGCCACGAACCGGAGTTACGCAATCTCCTCGTCGAGTACTACGAGTTCGCCGACGAGTTGGCGGTCGAGCATTTCGACGCGCTCGACGGACTCGACGCGGCGGAGGCCGCCCAGTCGGACCTCGACCGACTCGCCGACGCGAAAATCGGCGACCCGCTGTTTCTGGCGCTCGAAGAGAGCCGAACCGGCAAAGAGGGCCAAAACAGCGACGAGAGCCGAAACAGCGACGAGGACCGAATCGTCGGCACCGTCCAGTTGAAGCGACTGGACGAGACGACCGCCGAGGTCAAGCGCCTCTACGTCGTCCCGTCGCGGCAGGGCGAGGGCCTCGGTCGGCGACTGATGGAGCGGGTCCTCGACGGGGCGCGAGCGGACGGATTCGAGACGCTGCTCCTCGGCGTGGGACCGTATCTGGAGGCGGCGCGGGCGCTCTACGAGGACCTCGGCTTCGAGTACATCCCGCCCTACGACCAGAGCCAAGCGCCGCCGGAAATCCGCGACGAGTGGAAGTTCATGGAGTACTCGCTGGACGATAGCTGAGAGCGCAGGGAATTGTTCTGTTGTCGTAAACGTATATCTATATTTCTTTACCGATTTAAAAGATGTCTCTGACTGTCCGCGCGCTCGCGGCGCGCCGCGAGCGCGCTGGCCGCGGCGACGCGGCCCGAGTGGAACCTTCGGGAGAACTCACGGGAGCGTTCATGAGTCGCTCTGCCGACAGATACGGTTCCGGGTTCCGTCACCGCGGAGCGGCCGCCAAGGACCCAAATCCCTTTCAGGTCCGGACCCCAAGGAACCGACAATGGCGCAGTGCGACGAGTGTGGCGAACACGAGAACATGCCGTACAACTGCCGACGTTGCGGCGGCACTTACTGCTCGTCCCACCGACTCCCCGAAAGTCACGACTGCCCGGGACTCAACCAGTGGAACGACCCGGACGGCGTGTTCGACAGCGGCTTCGACGACAACGTGGACCAGAGCGGCGGCTCCGGCGGCATCGCCAGCTCGCTCGGCGTGAACACCGGCGCGGGCGGTCCGCTGGGCTACTTCCGCGGGAACATGACCTACGTGTTCCTCGGCCTGATGTGGCTGACCTTCCTCGCGGAGGTGATAGTCCTGCACGTCCTCCAGAACGCCCAGCTCTTCCAGATGCTGTTCGTCCTCGAAGCCAGCAACGTCGAGTACGTCTGGACGTGGGTCACGTCGGTGTTCTCCCACAGTCCGTTCGGCTTCTTCCACATCGCCGGTAACAGCATCGCGCTGTACTTCTTCGGCCCGCCGGTCGAGCGATACATCGGCTCGAAGAAGTTCGCCGCCCTGTTCGTCGTGAGCGGGATGGTGGCGGGCCTGAGCCAAATCGGGACCGCGATGGCGCTGGGCACCGCTGGCGGCGGCGTCCTCGGCGCGAGCGGTGCCGTGATGGCCATCATGGGCGTGCTGACCATCCTGAACCCGAACCTCCGGGTGATGCTCATCTTCCCGCCGATTCCGATGCCCATCTGGGTGCTGACCGGCGGCTACGCCCTGCTGTCGGTTATCGGCGGCCTCGGCCCGGTCTCGGGCGGTATCGCCCACTTCGCGCACCTCTCGGGCCTCCTCATCGGCTTCGCCTACGGCAAGCACGTCAAGGGCAAACGCCGCGCCCCCCAGCAACTCGGCTCCGGCGGCGGGTTCGGCGGCCGCGGGCCGGGCGGTCCCGGTGGCCCGGGTGGTCCGGGCGGACGATTCTAATTCCTCGCGCTCTTCTTCCCTTCCATCGACAATGACACCAGTCCATCCGGAGTTCGCGCCCGACCCCGCGCTCTCTCGCGCGGAGATGGAACAGTTGCAACTCGACCTCGCCGAGGAGGCCCGTTTCGAGGACGACTTCGCGTTCGACCCCCGAGCGATTGGTGGCTCCTCCGGCGGAACCCAGACCACGCTCGGCGAGGAGGCCAATCTCGGCGAAGACACCGATTCCGAACCCGGAGACGCCGAACCCCCAGTCGTCGCTGGCGTGGACCAAGCGTTCACCGCCGACGGCGAGAAGGCAGTCAGCGCCATCGTCGCCACGCGCGGCGACGAGGTAGTAGAGCGCGTTCACGCCGTCGAACCGACCGACATCCCCTACATTCCGGGCCTGCTCTCCTTCCGCGAGGGCGGGGCCATCCTCTCGGCCTTCGAGGCACTCTCGGTCGAGCCGGACCTCGCGGTCGTGGACGGGAGCGGGCGCATCCACTTCCGGCAGGCGGGCATCGCCACCCATATCGGCGTCATGCTCGACGTGCCCGCAATCGGCGTCGCCAAGAACCTGCTCTGCGGTCGGCCCCGCGAGTCGCTCGCCGACCCCCTGCCCGAAGGCGGGCGGGTCGCCATCGAGGCCGACGACAGCGTGACCGCGCCGGAGGGCACCGTCATCGGCTACGCCTACCAGTCCCGCCAGTACGACAACCCACAGATCCGCCACGTCAACCCCCTCTACGTGAGTCCGGGCCACCGCGTCGGTGCCGAGACCACGACTGACCTCGTGGGCCTCCTCTGCGCTGGCTACAAGCTTCCGGAACCCACCCGCCGGGCCGACAGCTACGCCGACCAAGTCAAGGCCGAAGTCGGGGATTGAGCCTCCGACAGGAAGGCCGAGGACGGACGGAGACTCAGTCCGCGAACAGGTCGTTGAGCAAATTACTTGGCAGACCCCGCCAATTTTTGCGAACAGGAGGACATCATGGATACACTCGAAGACGTAGACGAGGTCGTTCACGAGCCGACCGAGGAGTTCGTGGAATCGACCAACGTCTACCAGTTCATGCAGGAACACGACATCGAGGACTACGACGAGTTAATCGAGCGCACCACCTCGGAGGTCGAAGGCGTCGAGGCGTCCGGCGTCGAGTGGTTCTGGGACGAACTCGTGGACTACCTCGGCATCGACTTCTACGAGGACTACGACAGTATCCGAGATAACAGCGACGGACCCCAGTTCTCGGAGTGGTACGAGGGCGGCGAGTTGAACATCGCCCACAACGTCGTGGACCGCCACGCGGAACCCGACAGCGAGACCCGCAACAAGGTCGCCACCATCTGGGAGGGCGAGGACGGCGAGGTCCGAGAAATCACCTACCACGAACTCGCGCGCCAGTCCAACAAGGTCGCCAACGCACTCGAAGAGCGCGGCGTCGAGGCGGGCGACTCGGTCGGTCTCTACATGCCGATGGTGCCGGAGGTCGTCTCCATCCTCTACGGCGCGTTCAAGGTCGGCGCAATCGTCGTACCCATCTTCTCCGGGTTCGGCGTGGACGCGACCGCGACCCGAATCGAGGACCCCGAGTGCGAGGTGCTGTTCACGGCCGATGGCTTCTATCGGCGGGGCGACGAGGTCCTGCTGAAGGACGCCGCCGACGAGGCCATCGACCAAGCGGGCCACGTCGAACACACCATCGTCTACGAGCGACTCGGCCACATCTCCAGCGACGAGGTGTCGATGAAGTGGCGGAGCCGAGACGAGTCGTGGGACGAGGCGGTCGAGACCCAGTCCGACGAGTACGACACCAAGTCGATGGATTCCAGCGACGAGTCGATGCTGCTGTACTCGTCGGGGACCACCGGCAAGCCCAAGGGCATCGTCCACACCCACGCCGGAGCCTTGATGCAGGCCGCCAAGGAGATTTACTTCGGCTTCGACCACAAGCCCAGCGACCGCTTCTTCTGGGTCAGCGACATCGGGTGGATGATGGGGCCGTGGACGCTCATCGGCAACCACGCCTTCGGCGGCACTATCTTCATGTACGAAGGTGCGCCCGACCACCCCGAACCCGACCGCTTCTGGGAGATGATAGACCGCCACGGCATCTCGACGTTCGGCATCTCGCCGACCGCGATTCGCGCCCTCCGGAAGTACGGCGACGAGTACGTCGAGAAACACGACCTCTCGACCCTGCGCCTGCTGGGTTCGACCGGCGAACCGTGGGACCCCGAGAGCTGGATGTGGTTCTACGAGAAGGTCGGCGGAAGCGAGGCACCAATCATCAACATCTCCGGCGGGACCGAAATCATGGGTTGCTTCCTCATGCCGATGCCAACCCAGTCGCTCAAGCCCTGCACCCTCGGCGGGCCGGGACTCGGCATGGACATCGACATCGTGAACTCCCAGGGCGAGTCCATCGCCGACACCCACGAGCGGGGCTTCCTCGTGGCCCGCGACTCCTGTCCCTCGATGACCAAATCGCTCTGGTCGGGCGACGAGCGCTATCTGGACGAGTACTGGTCGTCCTTCGAGGACCCGCCGCTGTGGGACCACGGCGACTGGGCGCAGAAGGACGCCGAGGGCTTCTGGTTCCTCCACGGCCGGGCCGACGACGCCATCAACGTGGCGGGCCGGAAGGTCGGTCCCGCCGAGGTCGAGGGCGCGCTCATCGACCACGAGGCCGTGAATCAGGCCGCCGCGGTCGGCGTGCCCGACGACACCACCGGGCAGGCCGTGGTGAGCTACGTCATCCTCGAAGACGGCTTCGAGGTCAGCGACTCGCTCCGCGAGGAGTTGCGCGAGCAGGTCGGCGAGGAACTCGGCAAGCCCTTCAAGCCCCGCGAGGTCCTGTTCGTCTCCGAGTTCCCCAAGACCCAGTCGGGCAAAATCATCCGGCGGGCCATCGAGGCGACCTACACGGGCGAGGACCTCGGGGACATGTCCTCCATCGAGAATCCCGAGGCGCTCGACAAGTTGGAGAACGCCGAGTAATCCGATTGTCTGGCTCTTCTTCTTCCTCTCTTTCGCTCTTTCTCGCTCAGGTGCATCCTCTCCAGACATCTGCCGTCGCGTTCGATTCGACCTGAACGATTGTCGCACATCGCCGGTCGGGTCCGACTATCTCGAACGATTCGGGTTCGCGGCCGTCTACTGCGACGAGGAGTCTGTACGTCTCGTCGCGCTCGGTCGTCTCGGCGAACGAGCGGCGTTCGTCGGGCGTGAGCGTCACGTTCGCCTCGAAGGCCGCAGATTCGCCGGACCCGTTCGCCGGGAAGACGGCGACCCGAACGGTACGATTCGCGTCGTCCTCGTTCGAGACGAGGAGGTCGTCTATCGGCGGCGGAGTGCGAGTGACATCGAGGACTCCGAACGCCACGACGCCGCCGACGACACCGACAGCGAGAGCGAGCGTTCCGAGTCCCGCGAACCGGAGCGTCGAACCTTTCCAGAACGCTCGGTCGGTCATCGCTCGTCCGCTCGTCTCTCCTCGACCCACTCCTCGCGGAGGAGGCCGTAGACGTACTCGTCGCGGTACTCGCCCTCCACGAACCGGTTCTCTCGGAGTTCGCCCTCGCGGGTGAACCCGAGGCGGTCGAGCAGGGCCTGCGAGGCGTCGTTGTGCGAGAAGACGCGGGCCTCGACGCCGCGGGCGTCGTGAGTGTCGAAGACGTGGTCGAGCAGGAGCGACAGGGCCTCGGTGGCGTACCCCTCGCCGTGGTAGTCGGGGAAGAGCCAGTATGCGACCTCGGGGCGAGTCAGGTGGATGTCCTTGGCGGTCACCACGCCGATTGGCGTCGGGTCGGCGTCTGAATCCTCGGGGTCCGAATCCTCGTCGTCGGACTCCAGACAGGCCAGCAGACCGACGCCCTCGTCGGTCTCGAACCACTCCTCGATGGTCTCCTCGACCTGCGTGGCGTTCGTGGGGTCGGCCAGACCGAGAGGACCGCGGACGACCGGGTGGTTGCGACCGCGCTGGAGGAACTCGGTGTCCTCGCGCTCGATTGTGTAGAGGGCGACGCGCTCGCCGCGAGAGAAGGCTACGCCGGGCATACGCTTAGCGACGGACGGTCGAATTAAAGCGATTTCCCTCTGGTTCGATTACAGGACGTCGGAGATGCGATGGCGGGCGGAAACGCCACCGAGCGACGGCCTGCCGACTAACCGACTGCAGACGCTCGGCCAAATAACCGACGGGTGGGATGAAGGGGCCGCCCGGTCGCGCAACGCTTGGTCGCTGGTCGGCCCCTATCCGAGGTCGGGTTGTGCGGAGAGACCGAGGATATGCCGACCAGCGACCGCCGGGAGACAAACCGCGTCTCCCGAGGTCACGTTCGCTTCGCTCACGTGACCGCGACCGGGCGGGGGCTTCGAGAAACGTTCACCACGACAGTTCGACGGTTCACTCTGTCTGGACCAGCAATACCCTCACGCCCTCAAATCACCGCAGACGCCTCGACAGTCTCCGACTCCGGAACTCCTCCGTCCGAATCTCCGGACCCCGCCACGACCCCGAAATCACCGACCGAATCCTCGTCCGGAAGCAGAATCGCCGCGCCAGCGAGGAGCGGCGCAACGATTCCGGCGACCACGGTACCGGGGTCCGCGAGCGGCGCGCGGACCGCCACCTCGTCGCCCGGTTCGAGCCCCCAGTCGTCGGCGACCTCGCGCGCGGCGGAGAGCAAGTCGGCGTGGGAAAATTCAGCTTCTCCAGCGACCAGCGCGACCGTCCCGGGGTCGATGGGCGTCTCGGGGAAGGAGGGGTTCTCGCTCCACACGTCGCGCTCGAAGTGGGCGACCGCGGGGTCGTCGGGCGGGCCGCCGTAGCCGACGCGCTGGGTGCCCGGCGGGACCTCGTAGTCGCCGATTTCGTCGGCGGGCGCGACCGCGATGCGGGCGTCGAGGTCCTCGGCGGCGGGGTCGGGCAGGCCGAACCGGGTCCGCGCGCCCAGCAGGGCCGCCCCGAAGAAGGAGAAGACGACCTCGGGTTCGGGGTCGTCGGCGACCGCGACGGTGGCCTCGTCGTGGACTCCTCGCCGCCGCCAGAAGTTGCCGGTCTTCCACGCCGTCGTGCAGAACCGGTGGTAGTCGTAGGTCCGGTTCTCGCCGGGCGCGAGCAGTGCGGACTCCTCCGAGCGCCGACTCCGGGCCACGAGGTCGCCGAGTGCGTCCATGCGCGGGGGTTAGGAAGGCGTCGGAAAAGTCGCGTCGGTTCGGCGCTCAGAAACAGGTTTAGGTGTGCTTAAAATATCCCTACAATTTCTAAAGCAATCAAAATATTTCTCTACTGCTCGCGCGGCAGGTACTCGCCGAGCGCCGCGGCGATTTCTTCCGGGTCCGCTACCTCCTCGACTTCGACGGGGTTCCGGCGCACGTCGAGGAGGCCCCACGCCGACCACCCCGAGCGCCGGACCACGATGGCCTCGTCGGTCACGTCGTAGCTCTCGAAGGCCGACCACGGCCGGACGGTCCGCTGGACCGCGTTGCCGACCAGCAGGCCCGCGTCTGTCACGGCCACCCGGCGCTCGGTGGTCGTGCCGAACAGCCCGCTGGCCATCGGCGCGACCAGTTGGAAGAACCACCGGAGCGGGGCGAACTCGACGGCCAGCGAGACGCCGAAGCCGACGACGCTCACCGCGAGGAGTCCCGCGGCCGCTCGCTTGAGGAGGCGGGCGTCGCGCTCCGGGGCCGGGGCGCTGAACCGGACCAGCGTCTCGGCGTCGGCCAGCACGGCGTCGGCGTAGCGGTTCCGCGCGGCGACGGCGAGGCCGACGCTCGAAATCGTCCCCGCCACCACGCCGACGACCGCGACGCCCGCAATCGGTCCCGTGACGGCCGCTCCCCGAGCGACCCCCGCGGCGACCAGTCCACCGAGGTAGCCGAACGGGAGCGCCATCGCGGCCCAAATCCAGCGCGAACTGCCGAGTCGGACCGCCAGCGACCGGTGGCGGGCGAGCAAGCCGACGCCTCCCACCGCGGCGACTGCGGTCCCGAGGAGGACGAAAAAGAGCGCGCCGGGGTCGGTGGTTCCGCCGAGCGCGACCGCGATTGCGACCGTCGGTGCCGCGACGGCCGCCGCGTAGAGGCCCGCGACGAAGCCGAAGAAGCCGTCGGTCCCGCTGGCATCGTCCGCGTTGCCGCGACCGCCTGCGCTGTCCGGAAGCGAGTCGTCGGCCATCCCTACTCGGAAGCTTACCTATCGAATCGCAAAAAGGTTGTCTCAGGCCCACTCGATGTCCAAGCCCTCGTGGACCACGAACTCCAGCGCGTTGACCAGATAGTGGGCGACGACCACGACCAGCAGGCTCCCCGTGAGGACGAACGCCGCGGCCAGCGCGAACCCCAGCAGGCCCGTCACCGCGACGCCGCCCGGCCCCTGCGCGCCGTGGCCGATGGCGAACGCGACGGTCGAGAACACCGCCAGAATCCACGGCGAGACGCCGAATCCGGCCGCGAACACGCCGACCAGCGCGGCCCGGAAGAGCAACTCCTCGAACCCGGCGATGACCGGGAGGACGACCCCGAGGAGAATCGCCCACCCGGCGAGCGAGTCGGGAGCGAGCGCCTCGCGCAGGCCCTCCGAGTAGTCCACGCCCGCCACGTCGGCGACTTTCGCGGAGAGTTCGTTGGCGACGTAGAGCGCGACGCCGAAGGCGACGCCGACCGCGACCGCCGGGAGGCCGAGGCTCCACGGGTCGGCGGGGTTCACGCCGAGCGCGACCGGCGGGATGCCCGCAATCCACACCGCGCCGAGGAGGGCCACGCCGAAGACGCCCTGACTGAACGCCACGTTCGCCAGCAAGGCCCCCGTCGAGAAGTCGAGTTCGCCCTGCTCGCGCCGGTCCGGCGTCTCGTCTCGCGCTCGTCGGGCCTGCTCCTCGGCCTCGTTTTCGCCCCACGGGCCGTCGCCCTCGTCGCTCCACCGGTTGCTCTCGTCACTCTCGTCGGGCCACGGATTGCCCCCGCTCTCGTCCAGAACGCGGCGCTCGTGGCGGCCCGTTCCGGTGTCGGTGTGTCGCTCGATTCGGGCCGCGCCGGTCGCGGGAATCTGGGACTCGCTCGCGCCCCACTCGCTTTCGTCTCCGGTACCAGCCTCGTCCTCGTCCCGGTCGTCTGACTCCTCGAACATCGCCTGGGAGGCCCGAGCGAGCATGACGAGCAGGCCGAGGACGAGCATCGTGACGGCGGCGAACGACTCGTATTGGGGCGCTGGCGGCATCGATTCGAAGTAGGAACCCCGCGGGCAAAAAGTTCGTCTCCCCGGCCTCGATTCCCGCGACGCTACCGAACTCCGCGACGATTCGCTCGGGTAAAACGGTGGGAGCGTGGTCTCAAAAGCTGTTCTTAATCTTCTCGAAGAAGCCCTCGTCGACGCTGACCTCCTCGCCGCCCGCCTCGGCGAACTGCTGGAGGGCTTCCTTCTGCTCGTCGTTGAGGTTCTCGGGCGTGACGACCTGCACTTTCACGTAGAGGTCGCCGTGACCGCGCCGCCGGAGGCGAGGCATCCCCTTGTCCTTCAGGCGGAAGGTCTCGCCGCTCTGGGTGCCCGCGGGCACGTCCATCTCGACGCTCCCGTCTATCGTCGGAATCTCGATGGTGTCGCCGAAGGTGGCCTGCGGGAAGGAGATGGGTTCCTGTCGCCGGAGGTCGTCGCCGTCGCGCTCGAAGTCCGGGTGGTCCTCGATTTCGACTTCGATGAGGAGGTCGCCGTTCGGGCCGCCGTTCTCGCCGGGCGCGCCCTCGCGCTCCATCTGGAGGGTCTGGCCCGACTGGATGCCCGCCGGGACCTCGACCGAGAGAGTGGCCTCCTTGCGGACCGTGCCGTCGCCGCCGCAGGTCGAACACGTCTCGGCGTAGATTTCGCCCTCGCCGCCACAGCGTCGGCAGGTCTGGGTCTGCTGGACGCGACCGAGCGGGGTCTGCTGGACCTGCGTGACCTGCCCGCGACCGTTACACTCCTCGCAGGTGTGGGAATCGGTGCCCGGCGGGTGGCCCTCGCCGTCGCAGTCGTCGCAGGTCTCGGGTCGGCGGACGCTGACCTGCTTCTGGACGCCCTCGTAGGCGTCTTCGAGGTCGATGGTCAGGCGCGTCCGGAGGTCTTGGCCCTTCTGCGGGCGGTTGGACTGGCGACCGCCGCCACCGCCGCCGAAGAACTGCTCGAAGATGTCGCCCATGCCGCCGCCCATGTTGCCGCCGCCCGTGCCGCCGCCGAAGGGACCGCCGCCCATGCCCCCGGCACCGCCAGCGCCGCGACCGCCGTCGAAGCCGCCGCGCTTCTCGGCCTGCTCGAAGCGCTCGTGGCCCATCTGGTCGTAGGCTTGGCGCTTCTCGTCGTCGGTCAGCACTTCCTTGGCCTTCTTTACCTTCTTGAACTTCTCCTCGGCGTTCGGGTCGTCGCTCACGTCGGGGTGGTACTCGGTCGCCTTCTCGCGGTAGGCGTCCTTGATCTCCTCTTCGTCGGCGTCCCTGCTCACGCCGAGCACGTCGTAGAAGTCCTCGCTCATTCGTTGTGAGTCGATAAAAGACGGAGTTACTTCAAGGGTCCGTTGCTGTGACGAGCCGATTTCGGACGGTCGAGGAGCGTACTCGTCGTCCTCGTCGTCAACACCGTCAGAGGCAAGCTCTGACGAGCAGACGACTCGTCGTCGCTATTGCTCTTCCTCGTCGTCAACGTCTTCGAAGTCGGCGTCTACGTACTCGTCGCCGTCGCCGCCAGCGCCGCCCGGTCCGGCCTGACCGCCCATGCCGCCGGGGCCAGCGCCCGCCGCGCCGCCGGGTCCTGCGCCAGCGCCGCCCGGTCCGGCACCGCCAGCACCGGCTTGGGCCTGCTGCTGGTACATCTGCTTGCCGATTTCCTGAAGCTCCTCCGAGAGCGCCTCGGTGGCTTCCTCGAGTTTCTCCTTCGAAGCGTCCTCGTCTTCGAGGACCTCCTTGACTGTCTCGATTTCGACCTCGATGTCGTTGCGGAGGTCGTCGTCGATGTTCTCCTCGTTCTCGTCCAGCAGGGTCTCGGCGCGCTGGACCGCGCTCTCGGCCTCGTTGCGGGCCTCGATGCGCTCGCGGCGCTTCTGGTCTTCTTCCTGGTGCTTCTCTGCCTCTTCCTGCATCTCCTCGATCTGCTCGTCCGAGAGACCAGCGCCGCCCTCGATGGTAATCTCTTCCTGATTACCGGAGCCTTGGTCCTCGGCGGAGACGTTGACGATGCCGTTCTCGTCGATGTTGAACGAGACCTCGATTTGCGGGGTTCCGGCCGGGGCGGGCGGGATGCCCGTCAGCTGGAACTCGCCGAGGAGTTCGTTCTCCTCGGCGATTTCGCGCTCGCCCTGGAAGACACGGACCTGCACCGAGGTCTGGTTGTCCGCCGCGGTGGTGAACACCTTCGACTCCTCGGTCGGGATGGTGGTGTTCTTGTCGATGAGGCGCTCGAAGAGGCCGCCCTTGACCTCGATACCGAGCGAGAGGGGCGTCACGTCGAGCAGGACGATGTCGTCCACGTCGCCCGAGAGGACGCCGCCCTGAATCGCCGCGCCGAGCGCGACCGCCTCGTCGGGGTTGACGTTCTTCTTCGGCTCCTGGCCGGTCATCTCCTCGACCTTCTCCTGTACTTGGGGCATCCGAGTCGAGCCACCCACGAGGATGACCTCGTCGATGTCGCTCTTCGAGTAGCCCGCGTCTTCGAGCGCCTGCTCGGTCGGGCCGACGGTGCGCTCGATGAGGTCGGAGGTCAGACTCTCGAACTTCGCGCGAGTCAGGCTGTCTTCGAGGTGGACCGGCCCCTCGTCGGTCGCCGTGATGAACGGGAGGTTGATGTCGGTCTCCTTGCGCGAGGAGAGTTCGATTTTGGCCTCCTCCGCGGCGTCCTTCAGGCGCTGGAGGGCCTGTCGGTCCTCGCGGAGGTCGATGCCGTGGTCGTTCTCGAACTCGTCGGCCAGGTAGTCGATGATGGCCTCGTCCCAGTCGTCGCCCCCGAGGTCGTTGTCACCGTTCGTGGCGACGACCTCGTAGACGCCGCCACCCAAATCGAGGATGGAGACGTCGAAGGTGCCACCGCCGAGGTCGTACACGAGGACGGTCTGGTCGGACTCGTCGTCCAGCCCGTAGGCCATCGAGGCCGCGGTCGGCTCGTTGACGATGCGCTCGACCTCGAAGCCAGCGATTTCCCCGGCGTCCTTGGTCGCCTGGCGCTGTTTGTCGTTGAAGTAGGCGGGGACCGTGATGACCGCCTTCTCGATGTCGTCACCGAGATACTCCTCTGCGTCTCGCTTGATCTTCTGGAGGATCATCGCCGAGATTTGCTCGGGCGTGTACTCCTCGTCGTCGATTTCGACGGTGTAGTCGTCCTCGCCCATGTGGCGCTTGATGGACTGAATCGTGTGGTCGGGGTTCTGGACCGCCTGATTCTTGGCGGGTTTCCCGACGAGACGCTCACCGTCGTCGAAGGCGACGACCGAGGGCGTGGTGCGGTCGCCCTCGCTGTTGACGATAATCTCCGGGTCGCCGCCCTCCATGACCGCGAACGCGCTGTTCGTGGTGCCGAGGTCGATGCCCAGAATCTTGTTGCTCGCCATCTTGTTCGATACGTTGCGGGTTCTGCCGTTTAAGCCTTGCTAGTCTCGGCGTACAGGCTCGCAGAACAATCCTCTCGCTGTCTTGCGGTTTTGGAAATGTCCTGTGCCCGTGAATGACATACTTATATATCGGACCGCAATTCTACCGGTTCTCGACCGGTCGAAATAATCTGCAGAATTCAGACACGAATCGGTTCTGCTCGGCGACTCGTCTGCCGGCGAACGCTCAACTACAGAGTCCACTGGCGGACGCTCGACCAACAGACCGCCAGTTTGGGTGGACTGAAAGGGGCACGCGCTCGCGTTCATTTTAGTTGTCTCAGACAGGCACTATTTCGCGGTAGTCGTCTCAGACAGGCACTATTTCGCGGGCGCAAAACTGCGCCCGCGAAATATCCTGCTGAGCGACCGCGAGCGTGTGGGGGCTTTCTAAACCGACTCTGCCGACTTCTCCGTTACTGCTCAGCAAGGTAGTCGAAGCCTTCTAAGCTCGAAACCCAAAAATCGACTCAAACGGTTTTACTCCTCGCCGTCGCTGACGGTCACCTGCGCGGCCCGGAGGACCTTCTCGCCCATCTCGTAGCCGGGTTGGTACACGTCGGCCACCGTCCCCTCCGGCTGGTCGCTCTCGACTTGCATCATGACCTCGTGGCGCTGGGGGTCGGTCTCGGTGCCGGGTTCGGGCGCTATCTCCTCGACGTTCTCGTCCTCGAAGACATGGTCGAGTTCTTTCAGCGTCATCTCGACGCCCTCCTGCAGGCTCTCGACGTTCTCGTGGTTGTCCTCGACGGCGCGCTTGAGGTTGTCGCGCACGTCGAGCAGGTTCTCCACGAGGTCCTCGGTCGCGCGCTCTTTCATCTGCTCTTGGCGCTTCTTGGCGCGCTTCTTGTAGTTCTGGAAGTCCGCGCGGTTGCGCTTGAGCTTGGATTCGAGGTCCTCGGCGCGCTCCTCGGCCTCCTGCTTGTCGGCCTCCAGTTCCGCGAGGTGTGCTTCGAGGTCCGTGGCGAGTTGGGCGTCCTGCGTTGCGACCTCGGCGACGAGTTGGGTGCTTTCCGGGCCGAGAACGTCCCCGGATTCGTCTTCGACTTCCTCCTCGGCGGCCTCGTTGTCGGCGTCCTTCCGCACCTGCTCGGTAGTCTCCTCGTCGGTCATATGCGGTACAAACGGTTGGGCGCGTTTAAGGATTCAGAAAACGGGCGGGCTAGTGGTCGCACTACCGTCGCACACTGAACAGTGTCTGGTACCCTTGACAGCGTCTGTCGCAACGCATTCCGAGCGGGAGACGAAGACACCAGTCAGCCGCACTCGTAGAACAGTTCGATGGTCTGCTCCGCACTGATTCCGATACCGAGTACGTTCGCGTCCGGTTGACACTCGGTGTCCGATTGATACTCGAGCGTTTCGTCTACCCCACCCTCGACCGCTACGCGTACCGTCGCGGGTTTGCCGGAGAACTCCCGAGACTCGTCCACTTTTTGTGGATCGAGGCGATACTCGTGACGAAAGAGTCGCTCACCTTCCGCGTTCGTGACCGTGACCGTCAGGAGTTGCCTCTCGTCGGTTTCGTTCACTACGAGTACCTCGTGAGTTTGTTCGTTACCGGAATCGAGATACTCGGAGAGACATCCGGATAGGCCAGCAACTCCTACGGTTGCGACGAGAGCCCCAAACGAACGTCGGTTCATAGCCCTCCCTTCCATCAACAGAAAGAAATAACTTCTCCATAACTTATCTTATATAAAAATACGTTAGAAATATATATATTATACTGCTTTGATTGGAAATTGTATGCCAGGAAATAACGGAAGTAATGGCAGAAATAGCAGAAGAGACGTGCTAAAGACCATCGGAGCGGGCGTCGGCGTCGCCGGTATCGGTACCTCGTTGACCGCCGCACGTCACGAACCGAGTCAGTTCAAGAAAGACGTCAGGCGGGCCATAGAAATCCGACGAGAAGCCGACGAGAAAGCTGCGAAGGTGGCCGAAAACATTCGACAGAGTGGAAAGCCGAACGCGAAAGAGCGTGCTCGAAACTATCGCGTTCGGAAGCCAAAACAGGCGTGGGAGACCTATCTTCGTTCCAAGGGTTACGGCGTCGTTCAGCAGACGCAACGCTACGCTTTCGATGACAAGGATAATTCCGACGGGCCGTCGGCCCAAAAGGTCGACAGCGTGGATACGATGGGAATCGACGCCACACTTTCGATGACGACAGATGGATACGAGTATTGCGCAAGTCTGGCCTTCCAGTTGTACTTCTCGATTAACTACGAGTACGACTCCGGGCTAGTCGGCAACTGCTACAATACGAGCTACGGCGAGGATCCGCTGGACACCTGCGGCATGGGCTGGAAGGGAGAGTGCTGGAAGTACAACACCGATAATCTGGCAGAGATGTCCGAATCCTCGGACAACGTCACCTACGAGGACAGCGCCTACTCCCTCAGCGGCTTCGGCTGGGAGGTCGACGACGCCCAGATATTCCAGGACTGGAAAAACGACGGCAACGACTGCAGTTCGTCCCGGTCGGACGAGGAGGGGTACTCGGCACTCGAAGACGCTAACTTGTTCCTCTACGAGGAGGACGACCCCAACTGCAACGGGAACGACGACACCTACATCCTCGGCGTCTACGACCACACCTGGAAGGGGACGTACAACAACTTCTCGGTCGGGGTGTCGTACCCGTACGCCGTCAGCGTCTCCTATTCGCAGACCAGTTCGTTGAAACACGAGAGTACAAAGACCGAGAAGGACGGCGAAACCGCGTTGCAGGTCTCCCGAGACGAGGCGGTGGACGTCGGGAACCTGTAAGGGTCCCCGCCGCGCTCAGGGCGTCGAGTGTAGTCCCCGGCGCTCGAACGCCGCCCGAACCTCCTCGCTAATGTCTAACTCCTCTAACTCCGCCGGAACGTCCACGTTCTCGAACTTCTCGGCTCCCGCGGGCGTCTTCTTCAAGTTGTTGACGTGATAGAGGTACGACAGCCGGAGGAGCCAAATCCCGCGCGCGACGTCGCTTTCGTCTTGGATGAAGAGCGTGGTCCACCCCGACTCCGGGACGACGTGGTGTTCTTCGGTCCTCCCTTCGGCGACGAGCGCGTCGCGCAGGCCCTTCGTGAACGGCACGTCCACGATACCCCAGCGGTGGACGTGGCCCACCTCGCGCGGTCCGAGGGTGAACTCTCGGCCCTCGAAGCGGTGTTCCTCGGTGTTGACGTTCGGCCACGCCGCTACCTCCTCGATGACGCGGTCCACGTGCCGGGCCGCTTCTCGCTTGGTCTGGTCCCCCATGTGTGCATCGGCACAACGCCATCTGGCAACTTAATCTCCGTGCCTAATTTGAAGTAGAATTCCGTCAGAGAACGACCGTTTTAGCGTCGAACTGTGGCGTAGCGGTGGGTTTCGGTTGGCGAGTTTCTGTTTTGGGTGCGAGCGAGCGTTGGTAGAACGGACTTGGGAGCAGAATCGTAGTGATGGACGCTTTTTGAAGCCCTCGCCCAACTGTTCCTGTCTGGATGTGATCGTGACTGCGAACAGTAAGGTGGTGTTGTCTTCTTGAAGCCCCGGTCGATTTTTTCTCGACAGAACGGTGAACCGCAGAACAGACGATATTTTGTTTTTCCTGAAGCCCCGCCCTTCATCCTCCCTGTCGGTTGGCCGGTCGAGCGTTTGCCTGTGGACCGTTGCGTCGGGCGCGCTGGTGGATGAGCCACCGAGCGTTCGCCGGTGGAAAACTCACCGAGCGTCCGCGAGCGCCCGCCGCGGCGGGCGCTCGCTCGCATATCCCTTCGACCATCTTGATGCATTCTTAGGAAATAAAAACAATAACTAAAGAAATTATTTGCTATGTCTGCTCCCCTCCGACCGTCCACCGACCGACGGCAATCCGCTTATGTCGCGCGGGCACCGAGAACCCACTAATCCGTGTCCGACGCGACGCTCACCTTCGAGGAGGGGACCATCCGAGTCGAGGCCGACCCCGATCTCGACCCCCCGTACACCGAGGCCGACGCCCGGTCGAAGACACGCCGAGCGCCCGCCTTCCGGTACGCCGCCCTGCGCGGGTGGTTGGACGACCGAGGACTCTCCGTCGAGGACCGAGTTCTCGACGCGCCCGACCTGCCGAATCTCTCCTCGACCTACGAACTCCGCGAGTACCAGCGGGAGGCCCTCGCGGCGTGGGAGGCGGAAAATCGCCGAGGAGTCCTCGAACTCCCGACCGGGAGCGGCAAGACCGTCATCGGCCTGAAGGCAATCGAGGACCACCAGACTGCGACCATCGTCGTCGTCCCGACCATCGACCTGCTGGAGCAGTGGCGGCGCGAGTTGGAAGCCGAGTTCGGCGTCCCGGTCGGCCAGTTGGGCGGCGGCGAGCAGAACGTCGAGGCGCTGACGGTCTCGACCTACGACTCGGCGTACCTCCGGGCCGACGAACTGGGCGACCGGTTCGGACTGGCAATCTTCGACGAGGTTCACCACCTCGGCGGCGAGGGGTATCGGGACATCGCTCGACTGCTGGCCGCACCGGCCCGGATGGGCCTGACCGCGACGTTCGAGCGCCCCGACGGCGCACACGAAGTCGTCGCCGAGTTGGTGGGCGGGAAAGTCTACGCCATCGACCCCGAGGAACTCGCGGGCGAACACCTCGCGCCCTACGACATCAAGCGCCTCGAAGTCGCGCTGACCGACGACGAGCGCCAGCGCTACGAGGAAGCGAACGAGGTGTTCACGAACTACCTCGCCAAGTCCAACATCCAGATGCGGAGCGGGAGCGACTATCAGGAACTCGTCAAGCGCTCGGGGTCGGACCCCGAGGCCCGCGAGGCGCTGCTGGCCAAACAACGCGCCCGAGAAGTCATGATGAACAGCGAGGCGAAGGTCGAGGCCCTCCAGTCCGTCCTCGCCGACCACCGCGACGACCGGGTCATCGTCTTCACGGCCCACAACGACCTCGTGTATCGCCTCTCGGAGCGATTCCTGCTCCCCGCCGTCACCCACCAGACCCCGACCGCCGAGCGCAGAGAAATCCTGAGTCGGTTCCGCGAGGGCGAGTACTCCCGCATCGTGACCTCGAACGTGCTGGACGAGGGCGTGGACGTGCCCGACGCCAACGTCGCGGTCGTCCTCTCGGGGAGCGGGAGCGAACGCGAGTTCACCCAGCGACTCGGTCGCATCCTCCGCCCGAAAGACGACGGGCGGCCCGCCCTCCTCTACGAGGTCGTCAGCGCCGAGACCGCCGAGGAGCGCGTGGCCGAGCGCAGAAGATAGCCGCCAACCTCACAACTACGCCCGGAGGTCCACTTCCAGCGACCCGTCTTGCTCGAACTGCTCGACGGTGAACTCGAAGGGCACCTCGACGGTTTTGGTCTCGCCCGCGGGCACCGTCACGTCGAGCGATTCGCGGGCCGCGGTGGTGTCGTCGCCGTCGTCCGTGGTTTCGGTCTTCGCGGTCGGCTCCGCCGCGCTCACGGTCACGTAGAGTTTTCCGGAGGCCGAAGAATCGCCCGCGTTCGTCACCGAGACGGTGACCACCAGTGCGCCGTCGTCGCCCTCCTCGTAGTTGAAGGTCTCGACCGACAGCGACGACTCCGCCGATTCGTCCCCGCCGCCACTTCCGCCGTCTCCGCCGCCTCCTCCCGAGCAACCCGCGAGGAGCGCGAGGCCGCCGGTCGCACCGAGGACCGCACACCTCCGGAGCGTGTCACGTCTGCGCATAGCCGAGGGTCCCAGTCCAGCACAATGGGTCTTCTGCTTGGCCCTGCGCTTCCGACCCTGTTCTGCCGACCCTGCGCTTCCGACCCCGCGCTTCCGAGGTTCCGACTGCTTTTGTACGCGCCGACCCCAGAGACAGGTATGCTGACGAAGGACCTGCTCCGCGTCTCCCGGGCGGGCGGTGGCTACCACCCGCAGTTCGCGGGCCGGGAGCATCGCCCGCTGGCCGCGCGGGTCCTCGGCACGTATCAGGGCCACGTCGGCGAACCTCGGAGCGACCTCGACGCCGCGCTCAAGGAGTTGGAAGCCGACGCGGACCACTTCAAACTCGTCCGGGGATTCGCCAAACTGCTGGACCGCGAGGCCGTCTTCGAGACCGAGGCCGCGGTCCCCCCGGAGCGCGCCCGCCGGGCCGCCTTCGAGGAGGCCGAGGCGGTCGGCGTGGTCTCGGAGGCGGAGCGCGCCGAGGCCCTCCAGCGGGCGGGCCAGCGGCTCGCGGCCGACCCCGAGGCGGTCGCCGACTCCCTCTACGCCGACTTGGACGAGCGACAGGTACTTGCCGAGTTCGACGCCCGGTGGAGTCCCGACGAACTGCTGGCGCAGTACAACCTCTCACTCGCCCAGACAGCCCTTTTCGATGCGACCGAACTCCGAGTCCGGACCGCCGACCCGAAGGCGCTGGTCTCGGCGGTCAAGCGCCTGCGACTGATGTACGAGATTCGGAAGTCTGGAGGCGGGGCAGACGGAGGGGGCGACAAGAAATCCCTCTCGGACCGCGAGGTCGTCGTCACCGGGCCGGACGCCCTCTTCCGCTCGACGCGCCGGTACGGGACCCGGTTCGCGCGCCTCCTCCGGACCGTCGCCAAGGCCGACTCGTGGACGCTCTCGGCGACTATCGACGACTACGGCACCGAGCGAACCCTCTCGCTGTCGGACGCCGACCCGATCCGCGTCCCCGGCACCGAACCGGTCGCGGACGTGACCTTCGACAGCGGCGTCGAGGCCGACTTCGCCGCCCGGTTCGAGTCCCTGGACTTGGACTGGGAACTCACCCGCGAACCCGAACCCCTCGAAACCGGCGCGCGGGTCATGATTCCGGACTTCGCGTTCGACTATCAGCACGGCGACTTCCGCGCGTTCTTCGAGGTCATGGGCTTCTGGACGCCCGAGTACGTCGAGAAGAAACTGAGCCAACTCGAAACTGTCGAGGACGTGGAACTGCTGGTCGCGGTGGACGAGAGTCTCGGCGTCGGCGAGGACATCGAGGCACGCGACCACCGCGCGATTCCCTACTCGGGGACGATTCGAATTAAGGACGTGCGCGACGCCCTCCGGCGCTACGAGGAGGAACTGGTCGCCGAGAACGCCGCCGACCTCCCCGACGAAATCGTCCCCGAGGCCGACGCAATCACGCTCGAAGCCCTCGCCGAGGAGCGCGGCGTCAGCGAGGACGCTATCGAGGCCAAGTCCTTCCCCGACCACGAGCGCGTCGGTCGGATCCTCGTCCGGCCGTCGGTCCTCGCCGACCTCGCCGACGAAATCGAGGACGGGATGGCGTTCTCGACGGTCGAAGACGCGCTGGCCGAGCGCGGGATTGGAGACGCCAGCGCGCTCCTCTCGGAGTTAGGATTCGCAGTCGAGTGGGAGGGACTGAGCGGCGGGACGGTCCGGAAGAGAAATTAAAGGTCCCGCTGGCGGCCCTTCGGCACGGGACTCCGGAGTTCCCCGTGAACGTAGAGGCCGACGCCGAGGGGTTCGGGGTCCCCGGCGAGGTCGTGGCTCACGACCAGGTAGCCCCAGTCGCCGTCCCAGTCCAACTCTTGGTCCTCGCCGCGGACGAAGCGCCGGGCCTGCTCGCGGGTGACTTCCACGACGTTCTTGCTCGCCTCGCGGCCGAACCGCTGGACCGCGTTGGTCGTCGGCTTCCAGTGTTCTTGGCGAGTGCGGAGGAACTTCATCCCGAGGGCCTCGATTCGGAGGGGCGAGGAGATGTCGCCGTGAAGAATCCAGATTTTGCCCTTGCCCTTCTCCCAGAAGGTGTACTCCTCGAAGGTCTCGGGCGGAATCTCGAATCGCTGGTCCCACCAGTCCAGCACCTCTTGTCGGGTCGCCCGCCCCTCGACTTCGCGCTCCTCGGCGGTGGCGGGCAGGCGGTCGAACTGCTGGCCGTCGTTCGTGGGGGTTTCGTCTGTCGGGTCGTTCGATTGCTCTGTCATCCCTCCACCTCCAGTTTCGCGCAGAAGAACCCGCCCGTGTCGTTGTGGTGCGGGTAGAACCGCTTGGCCTTCCGGACGCTCTCGTCGTACTCCTCGCCCTCGAACTCGGTGACGCCGGGCCGGGAGTCGAGGCCGAGGTCGAACTCGACCAGTCGGCAGTCCTCCTCGTCGAGGACGTAATCGAGGACGGCCTCGTTCTCCTCGGGCGCGAAGGTGCAGGTCGAGTAGACCACGGTGCCGCCCTCTCCGGTCGCCTGAACCGCGCGCCGGAGGATGCCCTTCTGGACGCCCGCGACGCTCCGGACGTGGTCCATCGTCCAGTCGTCCAGCGCGGTCGGGTTCTTCCGGATGGTGCCCTCACACGAGCAGGGCACGTCCACCAGCGCCTTGTCGAAGGCCGAGAAGTCGAAGGGCTTGAGCGAGAAGTTCCGCGAGTCGGTGTTGGTGACCGCGGTGTTGGTGACGCCCAGTCGCTCGGTGTTGAACCGCAGGGCCGAGAGCCTCCCGAGGTTGTTGTCGTTGGCGACGACCAGTCCCTCGTCGTCCATCAGCGCCGAGAGCTGGGTGGTCTTGCTCCCCGGCGCGGCGCAGGCGTCCCAGACGCGCTCGCCGGGTTCCGGCGCGAGGACTTCGGCCGGAATCGCCGAGACCTCCTCTTGGCCGTGAATCCAGCCGTGATAGGACGCCCACGTGCTTCCGGGGTTGTCGGTGTCCAACTCCAAGACCGTCTCGGACCACTCGCGGTCGGTCCACCCGACGCCCTCCTCGTCCAGCGCCGCCTTCGCGCGCTCCGGGGTCGCCTTGATGGTGTTGACCCGGACGACCGAGGGAAGCGTGCGCTGGCAGGCTTCGAGGAAAGCGTCGAACTCCTCGACCAGCGGTTCGTACCGCTCCAGTTTCTCCATTGGCGGTGGCTTGGTGCGAGCGGCGTTTGTGGGTTTCGGAAGGCGAGCGACCAGCCCTGACGCCTGCTCGCTGGCCGTAGGCGTTACCCGTCTCTCCACCGTCAACTGACCCATGGCGAACGCAAACGCGCCCGACGACGTGGACTGGGACGAGGCCGCGCGGATGGAACTCGAACCCGACGCCATCCACGAGAGCAACGACGGCTACTACTTCGACTGCCCGGAGTGCGGGTCTCCGGCGACCATCGAGAACATCATCGAGAAGGGCCGGTGCAACGGCTTCCTGAACGAGCAGGTCGAGGGCATCGACGTCGACGTGGAGAACGTCTCCTGCTCGGCGCTCCTCCAGCTCGAACTGGCCTACACCGCCGACTCCGAACCAGAGACGTAGAATCGCTAACAGGAGCGTAGCGGCGATTAGCAACCGTTTTAGGGCCGTCCCGTCTGGGGTCGTGCATGGACCCGATGGGTGGGAGAGAGGGGACCCGAACGCAGTTGCTTCGGAGTATCGCACTTCTGGTCGCAGTCGTCGGGATGCTCACAGTCGGCACGCTCGGCCCGGGCGCATTCACGCTCGAATCGGCCGTCGCGGCCGCCGCCGCGGTCAGCACCGCGAGTCAGTCGGCGTCGCCAGCGCCGCTGGTCGCCGCCGGGCTGTTCGTCGGCGGCGTCCTGCTGGCGGTTCACGCCGAGTTCGGACTCTTCGGTCCCGTCAACCCGAACTCTTCCGGGAGATGGGCGTCCTGCCGCATCTGCGACCACCGAATCGACGCCGGACGAAGCGAGTGCCCCTACTGCCGCACCAGCGACCCGGTAGAGGAGTAGCGCACCGGACTGCGGAGCGCGCTCGACTGAACTCACCACTGCCAAACAGAGCCTCCTCTCCGATACGATTCAGAAAGACAACTGTCTCCCAGTCAATAACTCGACAATACTTTCACTCGTCCAGAGAACCACAGCAACGTGAACAAACGCTGGCTCGCGGTCTCGCTCGCCCTCGTCGCGGTCGGGATTCCACTCGTCTACGTCGGTTGGACCAGCCGAGGATGCACGCTCGCCGGATGTCCCGAGTCCGCGAAGCACGCCCCGCGACTGGTCGTCCGGTGGTACGGAATCGGCTTCTCCGACGGGTGCAACGTCTGCATGCTCAACACGCCCGCACTACTGGGTGGCCTCGCGGCCCTTCTCGGAAGCTACTGGACCGGGAGAAAGGCCCTCTAAGACGGAGTCGCCCCGTTCGAGTCCGAATCGCTCACGCGCCGAATTCGCTCCAGACCGCCGGTCTCCTCGACGACTTCGACGACCGCGTCCGGGACCAGCGACTCCCAGTCGTCGCCCGCTATCATCCGGTCGCGGACCTCGGTGCCCTCCAGCACGTCGCGGTTGTACATCGGCGACTGGCGCACCTCGACGCCCGCCTCCTCGAACAGTTGGATGACGAGGGGATTGTTCGAGTAGGCCACGTCGAAGTCCGGACTCATGCTCTGGACGTGACTGACCCACACCGAGTTTCGGTCCAAGTCCTCGATTGGGACCGCGTAGGTCACGAGGTCCTCGTCCACGAGCGACTTGGTTATCATCATGATGCGCTCGCCAGCGGTGAAGGGGTCGTGTCGCGTGTGGGAGTCGCCCGCGCTCCCGATGCCGAGGACCAACTCGTCTACCTCCTCGGCGATGCTCTGGACCACGTTGTGGTGGCCGTTGTGGTAGGGCTGAAACCGCCCGATGTAAAATCCGCGAGTCATACGTACCGTTGCACGGCGCGGTTTTATAAGGGTGGCGAGTCTCCGCGTCCAGAGAAAACGGCGGTTTCGGCCGGTTTCTCCGGAAGTCTGACGTAGCCGCCTCGGGCGAATCGAGGGAGAAAGTATATCAATTCTCCAGCCCTCAATTCAGACACGTACAGGACAGTTCTATGAGCAAGGACACCGATAACGAGGCTCCGCCGCCGGAGCAAACGACCGAGCAGGGGGGCTCGGAGTTCGAGGACCTCGGCAGCGACGTCGAACCCGATATCGCAGACGACGCCGCAGTCGAGGCCGATTTGCTCGGCGGTCTGGAGATCGAGACTACCGACGAGATAGATATTCCCGACCGACTGGTGGACCAGGTCATCGGGCAGGACCACGCCCGCGACGTGGTCCAGAAGGCGGCCAAGCAGCGCCGCCACGTCATGATGATCGGCACGCCCGGTACGGGCAAGTCGATGCTGGCGAAGGCGATGAGCGAACTCCTCCCGAAGGAGGACCTTCAGGACGTACTCGTCTACCACAACCCCGACGACGGCAACGAACCGAAGGTTCGGACCGTCCCCGCGGGCAAGGGCGACCAGATTATCGAGGCCCACAAGGAGGAGGCCCGCAAGCGCAACCAGATGCGCTCGTTCCTGATGTGGGTCATCATCGCCATCGTGGTGGGCTACTCGCTGCTCATCGCAACCCGGCCGCTGCTGGGCATCCTCGCGGCTGGCGTCATCTACCTCGCGTTCCGCTACGGCTCGCGGGGCAACGACGCGATGATTCCCAACCTGCTGGTCAACCACGCCGACCAGACCACCGCGCCCTTCGAGGACGCCACCGGTGCCCACGCCGGTGCGCTGCTGGGCGACGTTCGCCACGACCCCTTCCAGTCCGGCGGGATGGAGACCCCGAGCCACGACCGCGTGGAGCCGGGTGCCATCCACAAGGCCAACAAGGGCGTGCTGTTCGTGGACGAGATCAACACCCTCGACATCCGGTCCCAGCAGAAGCTGATGACCGCGATTCAGGAGGGCGAGTTCTCCATCACGGGCCAGTCCGAGCGCTCCTCGGGCGCGATGGTCCAGACCGAACCCGTCCCCTGTGACTTCATCATGATCGCCGCGGGGAACATGGACGCGATGGAGAACATGCACCCCGCCCTGCGCTCGCGTATCAAGGGATACGGGTACGAGGTCTACATGGACGACACCATCGAGGACACCCCGGAGATGCGCCGGAAGTACACCCGGTTCATCGCCCAAGAGGTCGAGAAGGACGGCCGCCTCCCGCACTTCAACGAGGAGGCCGTCGAGGAGGTCATCCTCGAAGCCCAGCGCCGGTCGGGCCGCAAGGACCACCTCACCCTCAAACTGCGTGACCTCGGCGGACTCGTTCGCGTCGCGGGCGACATCGCTCGCGCCGAGAACAAAGACCAGACCGAGCGCGAGGACGTCTTGCAGGCCAAGCGCCGGAGTCGCTCCATCGAGCAGCAGGTCGCCGACGAGTACATCGAACGCCGCAAGGACTACGAACTCACCGTCAACGCGGGCGACGTGGTCGGCCGCGTCAACGGACTCGCAGTCATGGGCGAGGACTCCGGTATCGTCCTCCCCGTGATGGCGGAGGTCACGCCCTCGCAGGGGCCGGGCGAAGTCATCGCCACCGGGCAACTCAAGGACATGGCCGCCGAGGCAGTCCAGAACGTCTCTGCCATCATCAAGAAGTTCAGCGACGAGGACATCTCCGAGAAGGACGTTCACATCCAGTTCGTGCAAGCGGGCCAGCAGGGCGTGGACGGCGACTCGGCGTCGATTACGGTCGCCACCGCGGTCATCTCCGCGCTGGAGGACATCTCCGTCGAGCAGGACCTCGCCATGACCGGTTCGCTGTCGGTCCGGGGCGACGTGCTTCCGGTCGGCGGCGTCACCCACAAAATCGAGGCCGCCGCGAAGGCGGGTCTCGACCGGGTCATCATCCCGAAGGCCAACGAGGACGACGTGATGATAGAAGAGGAGTACGAGGAGCAGATCGAAATCATCCCCGTCTCCCACATCAGCGAAGTGCTGGAAGTCGCCCTCGCGGGCGAGGCCGAGAAGGACAGTCTCGTGGACCGCCTGAAGAACATCACCGGGTCGGCGCTCGACCGACAGGTCGGTCGTCAGGGCACCGGCAGTCCGAGCCCGCAGTAACTCGGACAGTCTTCTTTCACTTGCGATTCGAGGACGGCGAGCGTCCCGTCTGCCGTTTTCGCCGACCGGGAACGATAGATGCTTATTTTAACAGACCTATCGTATCGAAGGACATGGGACTCAAAAAGAGCCTCCTGAACGGTATCGTCGCGTTCGTCGTCGCAACGCTGGCCGCGCGAGCGGTCGGCGGCGACGGCACGAAGACCGGCCTGATGACCGGTAGTTCGGTGGCGATTGCGTCACTGCTGTCCGGCGGGTCCGACAGCACCGAAATCGAGTTCGAAGACGACGCCGCCGCCGAGTAGATTCGACCCCGGTCAGAAATCGTCCTCTTTTGCGTAGGGTTGACTCCAGAGGGTCACCTGTAGCACCACCGACTTGAACCACGCGTCGTGCATCTTTCGGACCGTCTCGTCGTCGTGGTCGCTGTTCTCGAGGAACTGGCGAATCGTCGCGGTAATCGGGTAGACGAACGCTATCATGTACCGAAGGTGGACGATGGGAACTGAGTCCACCTCGTCGGTCTGGTTCTTCTTGTCGCGGTGCCGGAGCGCGATTTCGTGCTGGTAGTCGAGCCACTCCTCGTCGTAAGGCGGGTTGCAGGTGTCACGAATCCACTGGCCGAATCGCTCGCGCACCCGGTCGAGGTACTCCTCGATGGGTTCGCCCTCGGGCGTGGCGAAGTACTTAAGCAGGAAGTCGTGGTCGCCGACGAACCCGTACCACACCTCAAGCACGTCGTCGATTTGGTCCTCCAGCACGTCGCCCGCCATCCGGAGGTGTTTCTCGTCCTCGTCGGACCACATCACCGTCTGCTGTAACTTCTCGAACTCCTCGGCCGTCACGGGCGATTCGGCCACCGACTCCTCGCCGTAGGTGTAGCCCGGAATGTCGCTCTCGCTCATGGGTATCCCGGTGACACCACACCACGAGAGCTGTTAACAATTATCTAGGATAAGGGAGGGGTCAGGTTCGGAAAACGCCTTCCGAGTCTCCCAGCCGGTCGGAGTTGGGGAGGGTCACGTGCGCGCAGTCCTGCGCGTACGAGATGAAAATATTATACTTCCGGGGCAGACACCCGTCTCTACCTCCGCGCTATACCCGCGGAGCGACGAAACTTAACTGTCC
The DNA here is from genome assembly GCF_004765785.1 of Halorussus ruber. Lineage (GTDB taxonomy): Archaea > Halobacteriota > Halobacteria > Halobacteriales > Haladaptataceae > Halorussus > Halorussus ruber. The sequence continues at coordinate 48,919 of NZ_SBIT01000007.1, forward strand.
CCGCCCCGACGTGTGAGTGTGACCGAAACCGTTCTCATCACTGGTTGCTCGTCGGGCATCGGACGCGAGACGGCCCACGTCTTCCTCGAAGACGGGTGGGAAGTCTACGCGACCGCCCGGAACCCCGCCGACATCCAAGCGCTCGGCGAGGCCGGGGCCAACATCGGGACCCTCGACGTGACCGACGAAGACGACGTGGAGCGCACGGTCGAACGTATCATCGACGAGCAGGGCCGCATCGACTGTCTGGTCAACAACGCCGGGTACGCGCAGGTCGGCCCCGTCGAGGACGTGCCCGTAGAGCGCGTCGAGGAGCAGTTCGAGGTCAACGTCTTCGGCCCGCACCGCCTCGCCCGCGAGGTCCTGCCCCACATGCGAGAGCGCCGGACCGGCACCATCGTCAACGTCTCCAGCGTCGCCGGTCGGGTCGCCACGCCCGGCATCGGCATCTACAACGGGTCGAAGTTCGCCATGGAGGGGATTTCGGACGCGCTCCGGCCCGAAGTGGACGAGTACGGCATCGACGTGGTGCTGGTCGAACCCGGCCCGGTCGACACCGCCTTCGCCGAGCGCGCGAACGACGAAATCGATGGGCTGGAGCGGTCCGGAGCCTACGACTCGCTGTACTCCGTACTGGAGGACACCGAGGCCATCGGCGGCGGCGGTCCCGGCGCGGTCGAACCCCGGCGCGTGGCCGAGACGATTCTCGACGCCGCGAACCTGACCGACCCCGCGGCGCGCTATCCGGTCGGGCAGGTGGCCAAGGTGTCGCTGCTCGCGCGGTTCCTCCCCGCGAAGTTGCAGGACAAGCTCTACGGACTCCTGATCTCGTTCGCCGGACGAGTCCGCTGAATCAGTCTAAGCAGTTCGCCACGAGCGCGAGCATCCGCTCGCCCCGCACCTCGTCGGCCAGCAGGGGCACGCGCTTGACGTCGTGGCCGCGGAAGACCTCCTGAGCTTCCTTGAGGGCGTCCTGCTGGACCTCCCAGCGGCGCTGGCAGAACTCGCAGGTGTCGAGGTTCGGCGAGACGAAGGCGTCGGTGTCGGTCTCCTCGCCCGCCACGTCGGTCAAGTCCTCCATCACCTTGTTGACCACGACGGTCCCGACGGGGACCTCGAACTCCGCGAGTTGACCCAGCAGGCGCTTGGACTCGAAGACGCTCATCTCCTCGGGCACCATCACGACCCGGAAGTCGGTCTTCGAGGGGTCCCGCAGGGTCGCCCGCAGGCGCTCGATGCGGTCGCTGAGTTCTTCGAGGTCGTCGAGCCCCTGTTCGGGGTCGGCCTCCTCGCCGCCGAACATCCCCTTGACGCCCTCCATCATGCCCTGGAACTTCTGTTTCATCTTCATGATGCGCCCGACCATCGAGTCCATGAGTTCCGGCAGTTCCAGCAGTCGCAGGGTGTGGCCGGTCGGCGCGGTGTCCACGACGACGCGCTCGAACCGCTCGTCGTCCATGAACTCCAGCAGCTTCTGCATCGCGGCGGCCTCGTCCGCGCCGGGCATCGGCCCGCCCAGCATCGACTCCATCGGGTTCTCGCCGCCCAGCATCCCGCCGAGGCCGCCCATCGGGCCGCTGTCGTCGCCCATCGGTCCGGATGCAGGGTCTACTTCGTCGGCACTCCCGTCGCCCGCGGCTCCGCCGAACATCGCGTCGCCCTCCTCCATCGCCGCCTCGGGGTCGATTTCCGCGGCGTAGAGCGGCACGTCCTCGCGGATGCGCTCGGGACTCGCCGGGATGTCGGTCTCGAAGGTGTCCGACAGCGAGTGGGCCGGGTCGGTCGAGACCACCAGTGTCGAAGTACCGTCGCGGGCGCTGGCCAGTCCCGTCGCGGCCGCCATCGTGGTCTTGCCGACGCCGCCCTTCCCGCCGTAGAGGACGTACTCGGGCGCGTCTACCCCTTTCGGCACGTCGCTCTCGTCGATACGTTCGACCGCCTCGACGTCGAGTTCGCTCATTGCCGGAGGGTAGTCAGTCGGGACTTACGTACCCGTCGGTCTGGGGTATCGCGGCGGCGTCGCGGCGTCGGAACCGGCTTCCGTCCGAGCGCGGCGAGTGCCGAGAGAGCCGGTCCGGTCGCCCCGAAATAACTCTGTATTTCTAAAAGCATTGCTTCTATTGTCTTAGCGATTGTCTGCATTTGTCTCTGGAGCAACAGACGGTTGTATCGATGTGTATCCGAGGCCCGCGGAAGAAACCGCTACTCCTCGTCACGCTCGGCAGAACGCCCGCGATTCCGACGGTCGAGAAACAGCGACCCCGACGCGACTCGCCGAAAAACTAGATTGCCGGACGTTCTCCCTACCCGTCGTTCTCCTCGTTCGCCTCGGTGTGTTTGCCCTGCACCCGGTCGTGGTCGCCCTCCTCGTCGTCGGGGAGCGTCGCGGCGTCGGACTGGTCGGTCTGCTCGGGGTCCATCTCCTCGTCCACGCGCTCCATCTCCTCCTCGACTTCCTGTTCGCGCTCGGCCTCCATCTCCTCGCGTCGGTCGCTCTCGCTCTCGGCGGTCTCCTCGTCTACCATGGCTAAATCGTGGGCCGCGATAGCCTTTGACTTGGTGGCCTCCCGTCGAAAAGCGCCGCGCGCGCGCGGGACCGCGAGCGCGCGGCCCTTTCAACAGACGGAGACGCGGCGATTCAGAGACGCCGCGATTCGCCGCAAGCGCAACTACTTCCCCCGCGGGACCCTCACGCGACGACATGGAACTCGACCCCGACGAAGTCGGGTCGCTGTACCGGACCCTCGCTGGCGCGGTCGTCCCCCGGCCTATCGCGTGGGTCAGCACGACCAACCCCGACGGAATCGACAACCTCGCGCCCTACAGCTTCTTCAACGTCGTCGCCTACGACCCGCCGGTCGTGATGTTCGCGCCGGTGGACGACGACGACGCCCCCGGCGGCCTGAAGGACACGCCCCGGAACGTTCGGGAGACCGAGGAGTTCGTCGTCAACGTCGTCACCGAGTCGGTCGCCGAGGCGATGAACCAGACCAGCGCGACCCTCCCGGCGGGCGAGAGCGAGTTCGACCGCGCCGACCTCACCCGCGCCGACTCGACCGCGGTCACGCCGCCGCGAGTCGCCGAGTCGCCCGTCGCCTTCGAGTGTTCGCTCTACGAGATGGTGGACGTCGGCGAGTCCACGATGGTGCTGGGCGAAGTCGAGTGGGTCCACGTGGACGACGAGGTGACGACCGACGGAAAAATGGACGTGGAGAAACTGGATGCTGTCGGGCGACTGTCGGGAAGTTTATACGCGACGACGGAAAACCGATTCTCGATGGAGCGTCCCCCATGACTGACGAGAGCGCAGAAACCCACGATGACGAGACGACAGAAGACGAGAAGCCAGCAGACGAGAAGCCAGCAGACGCCGAACTCGAATCCGACGACGTGGACGTGCAGGGCGAAGCGAAGGCCATCGAGCGCACGGACGCCCCGCTGACGGTCGAGCGACTCGCCGAGGAGTTCCGGAATCTCGGCGTCGAAGCGGGCGACACCCTGCTGGTCCACTCCTCGATGTCGTCGCTCGGGTGGGTCGCGGTCGGCCCGACGACCGTGGTGGACGCGCTGATGGAAGTCGTCACCACCGACGGGACGCTCGTGATGCCCGCCCACTCGGGCCAGTACACCGACCCCGAGGGCTGGGAACACCCGCCCGTCCCCGACGACTGGGTCGAGGAGATTCGGGCCTCGCGGCCGCCCTTCCGCCCCGCCGTCACGCCGACCCGCGGAATGGGCGCGATTGGCGAGACCTTCCGGACCTACCCCGAGGCCCGACGAAGCCGCCACCCGATTTACTCCTTCTCGGCGTGGGGCGCGGACGCCGAGGAGATTGTCGCCGACCACGCCTACGACCACGGCCTCGGCGAGAAGTCGCCCCTCGCAGCGGTCTACGACCGCGAGGGGACCATCCTGATGCTCGGCACCGGCCACGAGACCAACACCTCGCTCCACCTCGCGGAACACCGCGCCGACCGCGAGCAGGAAATCGTGACCCAGTCCGCGCCGGTGCTGGACGAGAACGGCGAGCGCGTGATGAGAGAGTTCGAGGAGTTAGACTACAACTCCGACGACTTCCCCGAGGCAGGGCAGGACTTCGAAGAGGAGTATCCGGAGGCGGTCACTCGGGGGCGGGTCGGGTCCGGCGCGGCCAAACTCCTCGACCAGCGCGCCATCGTGGACTACGGCGCGGAGTGGTTCGAGACGAATCGGGAGTAGTCGGGGACCTCCCATCTAGTTCTCTCATCATGGCTCGGGTGATAGCCCTGTATTTTACAGAATCAACTAGTATTCATTCCGATAATATTTTAACGGTTCGTAGTCTAATACGACTACCGTGGAGCGCTGGATTCCATACATCCCACCTGGTTGGGCCGTGATACTCGACGGTGTAATCACTGCGATAGCGGTGGGGGTTTCGCTCTATATTCAGAATCCGAGTCAGAAGCTTATTAGACCAGTTCCAATAGGCGTCACTCTCGTCGTTGTTGCATTCCTAATAAGTAGCTTGGTCTCTTATGCGACACAGTATCAGGCGACGATGCGAGTCCAAGAAGATACTCAGCGGACGATTCTTGACATCGCACTAGAGCAACTTCTTTCCAAGTACCGGGACGAGATTGCAGACTGCGACCTTCGTGCAAACGTCATGTTGGTAAACCACCGTTGGGAATTCGCCATCCCACCGCATCGAAAGCGATATCTCAATTTTCAGGAAACACATGGCGGATACAGCGAAGCGGAACTCGAACAGGAGTACCCGTCTGGTGCAGGGTGTGCAGGGACTGCGTTGGAAAATGACAACCCGACATACTACGATTCTCAACAAAGAGATGGATTATCTCGGAGTTTAAGTCATACCCAGCAGGAGATAACATCACACGTGAATTCCATTCTAAGCGTTCCGATCTACCCGGATAGTGATCCTTCCAGACGGCCAATCGGTGTCTTAAGCATTGACAGTTCCGGAAATATAAGTGACACGAAGCTTGATGAGGAACAAGCACAAAGGCTTATGATGAAGTATGCTGGCGTTATTGGTGATGTGGTAAGCTGAGGTGGCCATCTCATGCCAGAACTCCACTCCAACACCGAACGGGACGACGCTGACGGTTGTACGACTGTCGAGTATACCGAACAGGAAAAGCGAGAACTATACAGAGTCACCGAGGAGGACATCCCTGAAATGACCGACTCACAGAGCTTCCGCGAACTCCTCGCCTCGATTATCCGCAAATAACTCTTGTTCTACGTGTCAGAAACTCGTTCTAGCAGTTCGTGGCTTAGTCGTCGGCCGCGGCGGGTTCGCTCTCCATCGCGGTGGCGTCGTCCTCGATGCTCGGCGGGTACTTCCCGCGGTCCAGCTTGAGGTCGCTGTTGGGCCGGGCCATGCAGGTCAGCGCGTAGTCCTCGGCCTCCTCCTCGGTCAGACCGCGGGCCGCGGGCTGGGTCACGTCGCCCTCCACGATTTCGGCCGAGCAGGCCAGACACATCCCGACGCGACAGGAGTACTCCTGCGCGATGCCCTCCTCGATGCACTTGCTCAGGATGGTCTCTTTGTCCGAGACTTCGATGGTCTCGCCCGTGCCGACGAACTCGACGGTGTACTCGGTCATGCCTCGTGCTACGAAACTCCCTCACTAAACTCTTTATCGCCGAGGCTATCCCCTGATCGCCAACAGAATCCCAGTTCGCGTATAAAGAGTTTTGCCCCCTCCGTCTCGTAGCCGAATGCATGGCTACGCACGAGTACGACATCGTCGTCGTCGGGGCGGGGACGGCGGGTTGTTACGCCGCCGCGACCGCCTCGAAGGCAGGGTACGATGTCGTCGTAGTGGAGCGAAAGAACGAGGAGGAAGCTGGCCACATCGCCTGTGGAGACGCGCTGAAGGGTGCGGACGCCTTTCCCGAGGCCATCCCCAAGTCCCAGTTAGAGCCGTCCTTTACGAACACGGGCGTCGACCACGGCCGGTTCGAGATACCGCAGGAGAACACGGTGCTGGAAATCCCGGTGCCCGGCGAGCTGGCGGTCATCGACCGCTGGGAGTACGGCCGCCGCATCATCGAGGGCGCGGAGAACGCGGGCGTCGAGTTCCACTACGACACGGTGGTCAAGGACGTGACCCAGCGCGAGGACGGCCGAGTCACCGGCGTTCGGGGCAAGCGCAAGGGCGACATCCACCGGTACGACGCCGACGTGGTCGTGGACGCCGCGGGGTCGCTGTCGATTCTGCAAGACAAGGCGAACCTCGAAGACGCCACCTTCGACACCAATGTCAACTACTCGCAGTTCTGTTCTGCCTACCGCGAAATCGTGGAAGTCGAGGAGCCGGTGCCGTGGGACGACGCGCTGGTGTTCAAGCCGACCGAGCGCGCGGCGGGCTACCTCTGGTACTTCCCGCGGACCGACACCGAGATTAACGCGGGCCTCGGCTTCCAGATGACCGAGGAGCCGATGCATCTGGTGGACGACCTCAAGCGCGACCTCCAGCAGCGTCCGGAGTTCGAGAACGCGACGGTCGAGGACAAACTGGGCGCGGCCCTGCCGACGCGCCGACCCTACGACTCGGCGACCGCGCCGGGATTCATGTCGGTGGGTGACGCCGCGGGTCACGTCAACCCGACCACGGGCGGCGGCATCGCTGGCGCGGCCTACGCCGGAAAGTACGCCGCCGAGGCCGCCATCGACGCCATCGAGCAGGGCGACGTGACCGAGGCCGCCCTCTGGGAGTACAACGAGCGCGTGATGGACCACTTCGGCGCGCGCTACGCCGGACTGGACGTGTACAACATCTTCTCGACCGCGGTGGACGTGGACGACCTGATGGGCCTGCTGGGCGCGCTCCCGGCGAGCAAGCTGGCGGAAGCCCTCTACTCGGGGTCGGCCAACGTCGGCTGGTGGCTCAAGATTCAGACCGCCATCAAGTCGGTCGGCCACTGGGACCTCATCTACGACCTCTACCAGACCAAGAACCTCGCCGACGACCTCATCGACCACTACGAGACCTACCCCAGCGACCCGCGGGGCCTCTCGGCGTGGCAGGAGAAGCGCGATTCGATTATGGACGACATCTACGCGACCACGGGCGCTGACCCGAAGTATTAACCACGGTCTTTTCACTGCGAGAGCAGTCGCTCACGGCGATTGCTCTCGACGAAAAACTCGACTATGCAGTTGGTTACTCCGACTCGGCTTTCTCGCGGAGGTCCTCGACCTCCTTCTGGATGCGACTCAGCGCGGCGTCGGCGTCCATGTAGCCCTTGTCGTACTCGCGGTAGACGGTGTCTGTCTCGCTCAGGAACTCCGAAACTGCGTCTTCGAGGTCGGTCATGGTCGAGATGAGTCACCGCGGGAGCAAAACACCGACGCTTTCGACTCCAGCGCGCGAGGAGTAGTTGATTCCGCAACAACTTTCCGGCCCGTCTCGGAGATTCGGATATGAACCGGCGCGCGGTGCTTCGAGTGGTCGGACTGAGCGCGACGGGAATCGCCGGATGTGTCGGATTCGGGTCCGAGGAGTCCGGTCCGACCACGGAAGCCACGACCTCGACCACCAGAGCGACAGCACGAACCACGACCGAGGGCGCGGCGTCGACAACGACGGACGGGACAACCCCAGCGACAGTCGAGACGACCGAAGACACGGGCGCATCGAGGACCGACAACTGTCCGCCGTCGGCGATTCCTGCGCGTCGGCGGCACGTCCGCAGCGATTACGGCCTCGGACTCGTCCGCGAGTCCGGACATCGTCCGGCGGTCACGGTCGTCGGCGATGAGTGGCGCTCGACGCTCCGAACGGACGAGGTGACCGACGCCGACGACGCCTTCCTGACCGAAACTGACTTCGAGCGATTCGCGGTGCTGGTCGTCCAGTACACGAAGAGCAGCGGCGGTCACGACCTCCGCGTGACTGACCTCGGAATCGACGGCCGAACCGTCCGCGCCGAGGTCTGCGTCGTCGCCGACGGTGCCACGAACGACGCGCCGACAGCGAACCTCCTCGTTCGCGTGCCCTACGAGGAGTCTCTACCAACTCGCGCAGAAGTCGAGATACGGACGCCGACCGGGCCTGTCACCGTCGCCAGCGAGTAGGTTAGACAAACCCGAAGATTCCCCTAAACAATCTATTTATTTCCTAAATATACAAAAATATTTCTTGGATGGGGCTGCGTTACCACCGGCGCATCGCACCAGCATCCGCGCGAGCGGAGCGAACGACGGCTCGTCAGAGCTTCGCTCTGACGGTGTTCTCCGTGAAAGTTTTGCCAGGGAGAAATCGCGGCGGAGCCGCGATTTCGACCGCACCGGAAGACAAACCGCGTCTTCCGAGCCTTTGCTCGCTACGCTCGCAAAGACAGCAAACGTTTCACTGGAACATCCGAAGCGGCTGGGCCTGCGAACTCTCGTCGGACTCGGCTTCCTGCATGCGCTGGGCGAGCTGCTCTTTCTGCTCGCTGATCTCCTCGGCGCGCTCCACGAGGTCACTGCTGTCGACTTCGACGCCGGTCAGGGGCGCAATCCCGCGTTCGATGAGGATGCGGGCGGCCTCGGGGTCGGGGAACTGCGGGTCGCTCTCCACGATGAGACCGAGCGCGTCGAGGTCTCGCGCGCCTGCCTCGTGGAGGAGCGCCCCTGTCGGACCGCTAATCGCGCCCTTGTCGCCGGGCGTGTCGATGTCCTGCTCGTCGAGGCGGTCGGCCACGTCGCCGGTTGCGACCCCGTAGAGCGACGGGATTTCGTCGGCCTCCTTCTTGTTGGGAAGCCCGCTCATGTAGATGGCGGTGGCGTCGTGGTCTTCGAGCCAGTTACTGATGCACGAGGAGAACTCCGAGGCCGCCGACGCCGAGACCGGCACGTCGCTCTGGAGGGCGACGAGATTGCGCTCCTCGTCGGCGTAGAGGCGGACCGGCGGTTGGAGTTCGCGGCTTCCGTCCTCGTAGACCGCGATTCGGGGCAGGCCCTCGCAGTCGATGCTGGCGAAGTACGTCATGTCGAACGTCTCCACGAGGTGGTCGGTTGCGATTTTCCCGACCAGTCCGATGCCCGGCAGTCCCTCGACCAGCGTGGGTCGGTCCAGTTCCACGTCCTCGGCGACGACCGTGACGTTTGCCATGTCCGGATTGTCGGGCAGAGAGCGCATAAAGGTCCGGGCTACGGGGCGTGTTTTGAGCGGCACGTTGGGGCGTGTTTTGGGCGGTGCGTCGTTTCGGTGTCTTTCGAAACGTCACTCCCGTCCGACTTCGCACCGCCGACCGCTCTGGAACGGGTGCGTTTTAGACGCAGGGGGCCGAACCCTTCGCGTATGATAACGCTCGCCTCAGACTTCGGCACGCCCTACCCCGCCGCGATGAAGGGCGTCGTGCTCCAGCGAACCGACGCGCGACTGGTGGACGTGGCCCACGATTTCCCCCGGCAAGACCTCCGCGCCGCCGGATTCTGGCTCCGCGAGGTCCTGCCGTACTTCCCCGCCGCGGTCCACCTCGTCGTCGTGGACCCCGGCGTCGGCACCGACCGGGCCGCGCTGGCGATTCGGGCGGGCGACCACGCCTTGGTCGGTCCGGACAACGGCGTCCTCCTCCCGGCGGCCCGCGAGCTGGCGGCCCGCGAGGGGGCCGACGTGGAGGTCTTCGAAGTCGAGTACGCCGACCCCGCGAGTTCCACCTTCCACGGTCGGGACGTGTTCGCGCCCGCCGCGGCCGCAATCCACGAGGAGGGCGTCGAGAACCTCCACGAGCGCGACGACGTGGTGCCCGTCGAGGAGTACCAGAACCTCCGATTCCCCGAACCGGAAATCGAGGACGGCACCGCGGTCGGCGAGGTCCTCGTCGTGGACGGGTTCGGCAACGTCGTGACCAACCTCCCCGGGGACCTCCTCGACGACCGCGAGGAAGTCGTCGTCAACGGCGAGTCCGCGCCGGTCGCGCAGGCCTACGACGAGGTCGGGCCGAACCAGCGCCTCGTCACGGTCGGAAGCCACGGCAACGTCGAACTCGCGGTCAACCGCGGCCGCGGCGACGAGGAATTCGGCGTCTCGGTCGGCGACGAGATTCGAATCGAGTGAAAACGAGCGAGCGGAATCGAGCAGTTCACTCGTATGTCACTTCTACAGCTCCGTCTCTACGACGTGTCCCCATCGCTCCATCCCCTCGGACTCGTAGAACCGGAGCGCGTCGTCGTTGCCGCCTCTGACGGCGAGCGCGACGTACTCGCAGTCTCGGTCCTCGGCCCACGACTCCACGAAGCCGAGCAGTTCCGCGCCGTGGCCTTGCCCGCGGTGGGCCTCGGCGACCACGAAGTCGTGAATCCACGCGTGGCGAGCGTGGTGGAGGACGCGCTGAATCGAGACTCCGGCGACCGCGACGAGATTCCCGCCTGCGAGCAGGCCGAACAGCCGATAGTCGTCCTCGTCGGCCCACGACCGGACGAACTCCTCGTCGGCGTCGGTCCAGAGTTGGCGCAGAATCGGGAGCGCGGCCGTCCACTCGGCCTCGGTCGTCAACTCCTGCACTCGGGTGTCGGTCATGCGAGACTCGTCGGAGGGCGGGTAAAAGGGCGTTTCGCCGACAGTTCTCCTACGGTCGTTCGTCCGTTTCTACGCTCGCTCGCCGGTCTGGTCGTCGTACCGGGCGGCCACGCTGACGAGGCCGAACAGGAGCGCCAGCACGCTCGCCGTCACGACCATCCCGAACGCGGCCATCGAGACCGGCGTCATCTGGAAGGAGACGACGCCCAGCAGGTCCATCGACACCGCTCGGTTCTGCCCGGACGCGCCGACGATTGCGCCGATACCGCCCGCCACGAGGACGACGATGACTGCGACCGCGGCGAAAATCGGTCGGCTGGAAATCGTCTCGTCAGTACTCACGCCCGGAGGTTAGGGTCGGTGGCGATTAGGGCTATCGGTACTGGTTCAGGCGCTCTTTCAGGTCCTTCGCGGCGTCTCCGGCGGCCTCGTCGAAGGCTGACTCGGAGTCCTCGCCCGAGAAGATGATGCCCCGAGTCGAGTTGACCAGTCCCGCGCCGTTCTCGGCGGTGGCGTGAGTCGCGGCGGCCTCCGCGTCGCCGCCCTGCGCGCCGACGCCGGGGACGAGGAAGGGGAGGTCCGGCACGCGCTCGCGGACTGCTCGGAGTTCCTCCGGCGTGGTCGCGCCGACGACGAGGCCGACGTTGTCGTTGGTGTTCCACTCGCTGGCGAGGTCAGCGACGCGCTCGTAGACCAGATTTCCGTCGGCGAGTTCGAGTTCCTGTACGTCCGCGCCGCCGGGGTTCGAGGTCCGACAGAGGAGGAAGCACCCGGCCTCCTCGCGGTCGAGGAAGGGGGCGAGCGCGTCCCGACCGAGGAAGGGGTTGAGTGTGATGGCGTCCACCGAGTCCAGCACCTTGGCGTACTGCCGGGAGGTATTGCCGATGTCGGCGCGCTTGGCGTCGAGCAGGACCGGGACGCCCTTCTCTTGAGCGTGTTCGACGGTCTTCTCCAGAGCTTGCCACCCATCAGAATCCTCGTAGAACGCGGCGTTGGGCTTGAACACCGCGGCGTGTTCGTGGGTCGCGTCGATGATTCGGCGGTTGAACTCCCAGCGCGGCAGGTCGGCGTCGCGGACCGCCTCGGGCAGGCGGTCGGTGTCAGGGTCGAGACCGACCGAGACGATGCTGTCGATGTCGGCGATGCGGTCGGCGAGTCGGTCGAAGAACGTCGTCATTGCTCCGGATTTCCGGGGGCGTGGATACAAAGGTTGCTACTCGTCGGGAACAGGCGAGGAGCCACCCTCGGGAGCGAGCGACCCCGGATGTCGAAAGCTGACCTCCGGACGAAGTCGGATGGCTACCAGCCTTTTCTACCTCTGGCCCGAAAACGCGGTGAATGTCTCTGACTCGTTTACCGCTCTCCCTCGGACGTAACCCCGAAAAGCCGGCGCAGGTCCCGACGACCGCTCCGCGTCGGTCGTCGTCGCGTAACGACCGTTCGAGGTCTCGCAACGGCCATTCGGGAGTCCCCGAAATCCCAGCGGAGACCCGGCGGTGAGCGACCTCGTCGTCTTGGTCGGCGAACTCATGCTGGTTTTGGGCATCGCCGCCGTCGTCCGAGCGTTGGCGACTCGCGTTCGCATTCCGTTCACGGTCGTCCTCGTGGTCGTCGGGTTCGCCATCTCGGTCTCCCAACTCCAAGTCAGTCTCGACCTCTCGCCGGACCTCGTGATGAAGGTGCTGTTGCCGACGATTATCTTTCAGGGTGCCGAGGAGACCAAGCCCGGACACTTCGGCGACGTGCTCCCCGAGGCGATTCTGATGGTCGTCCTCGGACTCCCGTTCGCCGTGTTGCTCCTCGGTCTTGCGGGGAGCTACGCGTTCGGCGTCCCCCTCGTCATCGCGCTGCTGTACGCCGTTATCGTCTACCCTATCGACCCGGTCGCCGTGCTGGCTATCTTCCGCGACACGGAGGCCCCGGTGCGACTCGGCGTCCTCGCCGAGACCGAGAGCCACCTGAGCGAAGGGTTCGCCATCGTGACGTTCTCGACGCTTCTGGCGCTGGTCTGGGAACAGGTCCAGACCGGCCAGTCCATCGAGGGACTCGTCACCGTCCCGGAACTCGTGAATTTGGCCGTCGAGATAACGTGGGTGAGCCTCGGGGGTCTCGCCGTCGGACTCGTCACGGGCGGGCTCGTCTTGCTCGTCCTGCGGTACGCCGTCGAGGAGATGGCCCAACTGCTGTTCCTGATCATCCTCCCGTACGGTAGCTATCTGCTCGCCGAGGAACTGTTGCACCTGAGCGGCGTTCTCGCGGTCGTCTCGGCGGGACTCCTGATCGGCACCTACGGGAAGGCGAAGGTGATCCGCGCCGAGACCGTGGAGTTCGTCGAAGAAATCTGGCGGACCGCGGCCTTCCTCGCAACGACCGTCCTCTTCGTGCTGGTCGGTATCCGCGTGCCGGTGGACCATCTGCTCAACTTCATGCCGCTCATCCTCGTCGCCGCGGTGTTGGTGTTCCTCGTCCGGGCCCTCTCGGTGTACCCGGTCATCAAGCTCGTGAACCGGTCGAGTACCGGACGGATTCCGCTGGACTACCAGCACGTCCTCGTCTGGGGCGGGATGCACACGGTCGTCCCGATAGCGCTCTTCCTGTCGGTTCCCGACGCGCTCCCGTACCACGACAAACTCGGCGCGATGGTGTTCGGGGTGGCCGTCCTGAGCATCGTCGTTCAGGGAATCCTGATGCCGTACGTCCTCCAGACCACCGAGACGATGGACTCGATGGAGGGGGCCATCGACTCGGACTGAGTCATCCACTTAGACTGAGTCATCCACTTGGACTGAGTCATCCACTTGGACTGAGTCATCCACCCGGACCGAGCGGTCCGCCGAGGGCTTCGCGGCGCTACTCGGCCCGGACCAGCGAAATCTTCCCGACGTGATTGCCCTCCTCGGCGTAGCGGTGGGCGTCGGCGACGCCCTCGGCGGTCAGCTCGAACTGCTCGTCATCCAGCACGGGTTCGAGGCCGCCTTCCGAAACTACGTCGTTGATTTTCCGGAATCGCTCGCCGACGCGCTCGCGGCCCTGCTGTCGGAGGACCGGCAGGATGGAGAGGACGACGCCGAGCGAGAGGGCCTTCTGGTGCATCTGGCCGAGGTTCTGGGTCGAACTCGACTCGGTGGTGACGACTCGCTGGAAGGGCGCGACGGCCTCGAACGCGGTCTGGAGGTGGTCGTCGCCCACGGGGTCGAACACCACGTCGAAGCCCGCGCCGTCGGTGTACTCGGCGACGTACTCCTCGGGGTCGCTCGCGGTGTAGTCGATGGTCGCGGACGCGCCCAACGCCTCGGCGAGGTCGCGCTTGCGCTCGGTCGAGCCGGTGGCGTACACGTCCGCGCCGAGCCAGTCGGCGAGTTGGACGCCGACGTGGCCCACGCCGCCAGCGCCGCCGTAGACCAGCGTCGAGTCCTCCTCGCCCGCGTCTGCCTTGTCCACGAGCATCTCCCACGCGGTGAGCGCGACGACGGGGAGCGCGGCGGCCTCGGCGAACGACAGCGAGTCCGGCACGGGCGCGAGGAGTTTCTCGTGAGCGGGGACGTACTCGGCGTAGGCTCCCTGTGCGCCGGTGACGCCGCCGACCATGCCGTAGACCGCCTCGCCCTCCTCGAAGGCCGTCACGTCGTCGCCGACCGCCTCGACTACGCCCGCGGCGTCACAGCCCAGAATCGCGGGGAAGTCGGGCGCGAACGGCGGCAGGTCGCCCGAGCGAATCTTGTACTCGACGGGGTTGACGCTGGAGGCCTCGACTCGGAGCAGGACCTCCTCCGGGTCGGGTTCGGGTCGGTCGAACTCCCTGTCCTCGAAGACGTCCGGGTCACCGTACTCCTCGATAGCGACGGCGTGCATCGTGTCGGTCACGCCGGAGGGTATCGGCTTCAGCAGGGAAAGCGCGGTGGCCGCGGGGCGACGAGAGAAGTATCGATCTACGCAGACGACAGTATATTTATTTATAAAATATTATAATAGGGATATTCCGCTACCGAACGACGACTCGTCGGGGGATTTGGTCGGCGAGAAACTCGGCGTCTTCCGCATGGGCATCGGTCTAGGCTACCTCGTCGCTATCGGGGCCGCGGTCAGCACCACCGGCGAGTGAGTTACGTCGGTCTCGTCACGATTACGCTCGGCATTCTCGTCTCGTCGTACTTCCGTCGGCAGAGCGAGTGACGGTCCTCTCTCACTCGGAGAACCAAAATTCAGCCTTTATAAATTGTATTTATTTTTTTTAACATAGGTTTTATTGTCTCTACTGTGGACGCAGTGACGAACGATTCCGGCGATTCCCGCCGACTGCCTCCCGAGGGTTCAAAAGGGATTCCGACCAATCACCGACTGTGAGAGCCTTCGCCCCCGGAAGCGTCACCGCCGTCTTCGCGCCGGGCGAGACGGCCGACCAGTCGAAGGGCGCGAGCGTCGCCATCGCCGACGGCGTCGTCGCGGACGTGACTCTCGCCGAGGGACCAGACGCCGGTAGCTCGACCACTGACGAACCGGACGCCGAGCGCCCGACCGCCGACGACCACGTCGTCACGGTCGGCGGTGAACCCACCGACTTCGAACCGGTCGAATTGGCCCTCCGGAAACTCGACCTGCCGAACGCGGCCCGCGTGGACGTCACCGCCGAGGTCCCCATCGGCCGCGGGTTCGGCGCGAGCGGCGCGGCCACCCTCGCCACCGTCATCGCCGCGAACGCCGAGTTCGACCTCGCTATGTCCCGCGAGGACCTCCTCGAAATCGCCCACCGCGCCGAAGTCGAGGCCGGGACGGGCCTCGGCGACGTGTTCGTCCAGCACCGCGGCGGTCTCGTGGTCGGCGACGGCGGCGACCCTCGGAAGTTCGCGCGCGAGACGACTATCGAGTACTCCTCGTTCGGCCCCATCGCCACCGAGGAGGCGCTGGCCGACGAGGACCTGATGGCTCGCGTCCAGCGCGAGGGGACCGCCCTCCTCGACGCGCTCCCCGACGACCCGACGCTCGCGGACCTGACCCGCGAATCGTGGGAGTTCGCACAGGCCATCGACCTGCCGACTGCGGCGGTGCGCGAGGCCGTCGAAGCGGTCGAATCGGCGGGCGGGACCGCCAGCATGGCGATGGTCGGCGAGACGGTGTTCGCTGTGGGCGTCGAGGGCGTGCTGGAGAATCAGACCGAGGTGTGTCCCGAGGGTGCGGAATTACAGTAGCTCTCGACGGAGCAAAATTGGAAGGACTACAAATGAAGCCCTCCCGCATCTAGACCATTACCTACTACGACGGAATAGGTGGTAAATGTATTGTCTTATTCCGCCGCAATCACGTCGTCGATGCGCGCGATCATCGTCGCGGCCTCGGTCGCCGACTCGAAGGCCTCGCGCTTGACCGCGGCGGGGTCGAGGACGCCCGCCTCGACCGGATTCCCGACCTCGCCGTGTTCGCCCTCGGCGATGATTCCGGCCCGGCCCTCGTTGCCCTCGTTCTCGGCGCGGAGGTCCACCAGTCCGTCGATGGGGTCCATGCCGGTGTTCTCGGCGAGGGTGCGCGGAAGCACGTCCACGGCGTCGGCGAAGGCCTCGACCGCGAGTTGCTTGCGGCCCTCGACGCTGGCGGCCTCCTCGCGCACTCGGTCGGCGGCGACGATTTCGGTCGCGCCAGCGCCGGGGACGACCCCGCCGGTGTCGAGCGCGGCCGTCACCACGTCGATGGCGTCGGAGAGGGCGCGTTCGAGCTCGTCAACGACGTGTTCGGTGCCGCCCCGAATCAGCATCGTGACCGCCTCGGCGGCCGCGCCGCCCTCCACGAAGGCGAGGTCGTCGTCGGCGAAGGTCCGGACGCGGACCGTCTCGGCGCGCCCGAGGTCGGCGTCCTCGATGTCCGCGACCTTGCTGGTCCGACTCGCGCCGGTCGCGGAGGCGATGGCGCGGGCCTCGTCGTTGCCGACGCTCTCGAACGCGAGGAGACCCGCGTCGGCGAGGAAGGCTCCGGCGCGGTCGTCGATGGAGTCGGTCGAGAAGACGACATCGACGCCAGCCTCGGCGAGCGCGTCGGCGTACTCGCGGAGTTCGCGCTCCTCGGCGTCCATCGCGGCGGTGAGTTGGTCCACGTCCTCGACCGTGTACTCGGCGTCGATTTCGGTCTCGCGGACGCCGAACTGCTCGTCCACGACCGCGATGGTGGCGTCCTCGACCTCGGTGGGCATGTTGGCGTGGACCGCCTCGGCGTCGGAGATGACGCCCTCCACGAGTTCGGTGGCGGACGACGAGCCGCCGGTCTGGGTGTGGACCCGGATGTTGTCGCGGACGACGCCCTCGTCGCCTTCGACGTGGCGGACCGCCCGGACCACCGCGTCGGCGAGCTTTTCGGTCGTGATGTCGCCGGTCCCCTTGCCGGTCATGCTGGACTCGGCGACGTGTTCGAGGAGTTGGTCGTCTAGCTCCTCGTCCAGAACGAGGTCGTCGATGGCCTCCATTGCGATTTCGCGGGCCTCGGCGTAGCCCTCGACGATGGTCGTCGGGTGGACGTCGTCGTCGAGCAGTTGCTCGGCCTTCGAGAGCAGTTCGCCCGAAAGCACCGCCGCGGTCGTGGTCCCGTCGCCCACTTCGTCCTCTTGGGCCTCGGCGACCTCGACTATCATCTGGGCGGCGGGATGCTCGATGTCCATCGTGTTCAGGATGGTCGCGCCGTCGTTGGTGATGGTCACGTCGCCGGTGTCCGTGACCAGCATCTTGTCCATCCCGCGCGGTCCGAGCGTGGTGCGTACCGCCTCGCTGACCGCCTTTCCGGCCGAGATGTTCGACTTCTGTGCGTCTCGGCCCTGCGTTCGTTCGGTCCCCTCCGCGAGGACGAACATCGGTTGGCCTCCCATGCGTGGCTGTCCGGATTGTGAATCTGCCATGGTTACTCCCCGTCTAAAAGATGTTTGAACTTCTATATAAACTTTGGCCCGATTGCCCCAGATTGTGATACGTCGGCAATACTTTGGTCCGCCGCCGCGATTGTCGAACCGACGAGTAACGACGCTATTCTAGCTTCCACAAAAAATATTGCTCTTTTAGAAAACTAAGGCCGCCGAATACCACCTACTTTTTTGTAATAGCGGTTCCCCTCTCCGAATGAGTGAGTTAGACGAATGTCAGTAGAAAACCACGACGACGGTGTGGACGACGTGCAGACCGACGAGATTTCGGAGGGGGTTCGCCGATGAAGGGGTCGAATCACGACTGGTGGCCGAACCAGTTGAAGTTGGACGTTCTCGACCAGAACGCCTCGGACGTGAGTCCGACGGGCGAGGACTTCGACTACGCCGAGGAGTTCCAGAAACTCGACCTCGACGAGGTGAAAGCGGACATCGAGGAGGTCATGACGACCTCTCAGGACTGGTGGCCCGCCGACTACGGCCACTACGGGCCGCTGTTCATCCGGATGGCGTGGCACAGCGCCGGTACGTACCGCACCAGCGACGGCCGCGGCGGTGCGTCCGAGGGTGCCCAGCGCCTCCCGCCGCTCAACAGTTGGCCCGACAACGCGAACCTCGACAAGGCGCGCCGACTGCTCTGGCCCGTCAAGCAGAAGTACGGCCGGAAGCTCTCGTGGGCCGACCTGATGATTCTCGCCGGGAACGTCGCCATCGAGTCGATGGGCGGCAAGACGTTCGGCTTCGGGGGCGGCCGCGAGGACGCCTACAAGCCCGACGAGGCCGTCTGGTGGGGTCCCGAAGACGAGATGGAAGCGTCCGAGCGCTTCGAGGACGGCGAACTGCAGGAAGGTCTCGGTGCGACCGTCATGGGCCTCATCTACGTGAATCCGGAAGGCCCCGACGGGAATCCGGACCCCGAGGCGTCGGCGGAGAACATCCGCGAGTCGTTCGGTCGCATGGCGATGAACGACGAGGAGACCGTCGCGCTCATCGCCGGTGGACACACGTTCGGAAAGGTCCACGGTGCCGCCGACCCCGACGAACACGTCGGCCCGGAGCCGGAAGCCGCGCCCATCGAGCAGCGGGGCCTCGGCTGGGAGAGCGACTACGGCTCTGGCAAGGGTGGCGACACCATCACCAGCGGCATCGAGGGGCCGTGGACGCAGGCACCGACCCGGTGGGACACGGGCTACATCGACAACCTGCTGGACTACGAGTGGGCGGCCCAGAAAGGTCCCGGCGGCGCGTGGCAGTGGCTTCCGGTCGACGAGGAACTCCGCGACTCCGCGCAGGCGGCCCACGACGACGACACCGTGACGCCGATGATGCTCACGACGGACGTCGCGCTGAAGCGCGACCCCGACTACCGGGAAATCCTCGAACGCTTCCAGGACAACCCGATGGAGTTCGGCATCAACTTCGCCAAGGCGTGGTACAAGCTGACCCACCGCGACATGGGGCCGCCCGAGCGCCTCGTCGGTCCGGAGGTCCCGGACGAGGAGATGCTCTGGCAGGACCCGCTCCCCGACGCCGACTACGACGTGATTGGAGACGAGGAGGCCGACGAACTCAAGGCGAAGATTCTCGACTCGGACCTCTCGGTCTCCCAACTCGTCAAGACCGCGTGGGCGGCGGCATCGACCTACCGCGACAGCGACAAGCGCGGCGGCGCGAACGGTGCCCGCATCCGCCTCGAACCCCAGAAGAGCTGGGAGGTCAACGAGCCGTCGGAGCTCGAGACCGTGCTGGAGACCCTCGAAGGGATTCAGGCGGAGTTCAACGACTCCCGGTCCGACGACACGCGAGTCTCGCTCGCGGACCTCATCGTGCTGGGCGGCAACGCGGCCGTCGAGCAGGCGGCGGCGGACGCCGGGTACGACGTGGACGTGCCCTTCGAGCCGGGCCGCGTGGACGCCACCGAGGAGCAGACCGACGTCGAGTCGTTCGAGGCGCTCAAGCCGGAGGCGGACGGGTTCCGCAACTACATCGAGAGCGGCGTCGACCACCCGGCAGAGGAACTGCTGGTGGACAAGGCGGACCTGCTGGACCTGACGCCCGCCGAGATGACGGTGCTGGTCGGCGGCATGCGCGCGCTGGACGCCAACTACCAGCAGTCGGAACTCGGCGTCTTCACCGACGACCCCGAGACGCTGACCAACGACTTCTTCGTGAACGTCCTCGACATGGACTACGAGTGGGAACCGGTCTCCGAGGACAAAGAAGTGTTCGAGGTGCGCGACCGCGAGACCGGCGACGTCGAGTGGAAAGGCTCGCGCGTGGACCTCATCTTCGGGTCGCACTCCCGACTGCGCTCCCTCGCGGAAGTCTACGCCGCCGACGACGCCGAGGAGAAGTTCGTGCAGGACTTCGTCGAGGCGTGGCACAAGGTCATGACCCTCGACCGCTTCGACCTCGAATAAGAAATCTCTGAATTTCTTTTAGCAATATTTTGTTGTCTTTAACATTACTGTATATTTCTTTTGAGTGGGTCGAAGGAATCGTGAGTGTGAACTCTTCTTGAAGCCCCCGCCCGGTCGCTTCGTTTTGACGGGCCAGCAACCTCAAACCGCAGAATCGGAGTGATGAACGTTTTTTGAAGCCCCCGCCCGCTCGCGGTCGCTGTGCAGGATATTCGCGGCTCTCCGCACCGGAAGACAAACCGCGTCTTCCGAGCCATCGCCTCGCTTCGCTCGGCGAGACACCGCCCGCCGCGAATAGAGCCTGCACAGCGACTAAACTGGACGCGACCGGGCGGCCCCTTCATCCCACCCGAGGGGAGTTTGACCCGAGCGTTCGCTGGCGGTTGGTCAGCCGAGCGCGTCCGGCGTGGCGCATCAACCGACCGGTTTCGACCGGTGGAACAACCGACTCCTGGTGGACTGAAAGGGCGAGCGGGGTTCGCGTTTACTGTGGTCGTCTCAGCGACCCCTATCGCGGACCGGGCTGTGCGGAGAGGTCCGCGATATGTCGCTGAGCGACCGCGAACCGCGCGAGGGCTTTCGAGGACGTTACCATCCCGTCAATCCCTGCGGTTCTCGTCTACTCCTGCGGTTCTGAGCGCGAGGGCTTTCGAGGACATTACTATCCCGTCTGCTTCTACTCAAGCGCGAGGGCTTTCCAGAACCGATACTAAAAAATAGGGTAGTTCCGAACCCATCCACGATGCTGGAGTTGGAGCATCGCTTCCGGGTGGTGGACGTACACGCGCGGCTCAACGCCGACGCCGGGGGCGTCCAGACCCGAGGGCGGGCCATCAGTCCTGACAGATTGGAGCGAGAGATGCATCAGGCGGGGGTCGTGCGGTCGGTCGTCTTCCCCGGCCCGAGAGACGGCGGGAGTTACCTGAGCGCGAACAACGCCGTCGCGCGCCGGAGCGTCGATAGACCCTTCCTCGCGTTCGCTCGCATCAACGGGCCGCGAGACCCGGGCGAAAAGGCCTCCTCGCGGCTTCGGAACCTGACCGCGCGCCGGAAGGACCACCACACCTCGCCCGCGGACGTCGAGCAGTACGCCTACGACGACCGGTTCCACGGCTTCAAACTCGACCCCGTGACCGACGGCCTGCCCGACGAGGAGACCTTAGACCAGTTGGAGGACGTCGGTCTCCCGGTGCTGGTCCACGGCGGCGAGGGGTTCTCGCCCGCGGCGGCCGAGGAGGACCTCCTCTCGCGGTCGTTCCCCGTCGTCTTGGCCCACTTCGGCGGCCACCCGCTGGACCGGGAGCTGATGACCGACGCCATCGACCTGCTGGAGCGCAACGACGAGTGTTACCTCGACACGAGTTACGTCCGGTATCGGGACCTGCTCGAGCGGGCGGTCATGGAACACCCCGACCGGGTGCTGTTCGGAAGCGGTTCGCCCAGTTCCCACCCCAACGTCGCGGTCATGGAGATTCTGACCCTCGACGTGCCCGAGGACGCGATGCGAAAGGTCTTCGACAAGAACGCCCGCCGGGTGCTGGCCGACTCGCTCCCCGGCGACTTCTGAGACGCTTGCGGGACTTCTGGCGCTCCTCGCCGTCTTCGATTTCCCCGCCTCGACGGCGAGATGTAGAATCGGGCACAATCCTTAGGTAGTAGCCTGCGCTTTATGCGTCGGGGCGGAAGCGGATGTCCGACAACGGAGGAGACGACGTACATTCGGACGACAGCGACGACCACTCCGGCGGCGCGCGCGACCAGCGACCGGTCGCCGAGGTTTCACTTTCCTTAGATTCCACGCTCGAAATTCTGGCCGACCACGACCGGCGAGTGATTATCGACTACCTGCGGGCCGAGGCCGACCAGACCGCGACGGTCGGGGAACTCGCCGACTATCTCGTCTCCCAGAAAGTCGAGAAGGCCGACGAGCGCCCCAGTTCGGACCGCGTGCAGACGATGCTCCACCACATCCACGTCCCGAAACTCGTGGACGTGGGACTCGTCGATTACGACGCGCGAAACGAAGAGATCCGGTACTGGGGGAGCGAGCGACTCGAACGGTGGCACGAGCGCATCCAGAATCGAGACGATTAGTCGGGGGCGTTCCGAGTGAGTCGGTCCGGCGCGGCGACGTCCGAGAACGCCGGTTGTTCGCGTTGGGTCTCCTCTCGCGCCGCGGCCGTGAGGAGGGGTTCGAGGCGCGTAATTCCGTCGTCGAGCGACACGTCGTCGTTCGGGCCGTCGTACTCGACCACGCCGAACTCGTCGAGTTTCGGAAGATAGGTGTGGACCAGCGACGCCATCGCTCGCTTGCGGTCGTCTGCAATCCCGGTCGAGACGACTGCCTCCGCGAGTTCGCCGACGCTCGCCGGACCGTCTCGCTGGAGAGTGTAGATGACGCGCCGACGATAAGAGCTACTGAGGAGGTCACACGAGCGGTCGATTCGCTCGCGGATAGCGTCGTGTTCGTCTACCATCGCTTCCCGATACCGCCACGCGCCACTTGAGGGATCGATTCTTTCCCGCCCGTTCCGCACGGAAGTCAGCCACCGTTCCGAGAGAGGAACTGACCCTAGATGTTAAATTTTCGGCAGTAGTATGCGGCCTATGACCCTCATCGCGGACTTCTATCTGGAGACGCCGGTCGTGCGGACCACGCTTCGGGCGGCCCCGGAGATGTGCGTCACTATCGAGCAACAGACCTCGCGGGATTCGAAACCTTTCGCAATCACCTTCTGGGCCTCCGACGGAGATTTCGAGGAGTTCGAGGTCGGGTTGGCCGACGACCCGACCGTGGACACCGCCGTCGTGCTGGCGGAGGTGGACGGCCAGCGACTCTATCAGGTCGAGCTGACGCCGGAGGGAAACAACCAGATGACGTATCACGCGTGGGCCGACCTCGGGGGCGTCTTCGTCTCTTCCCACCGGGTCGGCGACGGGTGGCGGGTCAGGATTCGGTTTCCGGACCGCGATTCGCTTCGAGAGTACGTCAACTACTGCGAGCGCCGCGACCTCACCTTCGACCTCCGGCAACTCTACGACGCCGGGCGCGAGACCGGCGACGAACTCGGCCTGACCGACCGCCAGCACGAGACGCTGGAGACCGCGACCGAGATGGGTTACTTCGAGGTGCCTCGACAGGCCGAACTCGAAGACCTCGCAGACGTCCTCGGCGTCTCCAGACAGGCGGTCTCCGAGCGACTCCGGCGCGCGACCGAGACGCTCGTCCGGGCGACGATTCACGGGGACGACCCCGACCAGAAAACGGACACAGACCGCGAGGAGTAGCTACTGTTCGGGTTCTTCGGTGCGCTCCGGGTCGTCGGCCTGCTCGGTGGTTTCTGGCTCCTCGGCGTCGGTGCGCCAGTCGTAGCGTTCGACCGCGCGGTCGGCCCGCGCCGAGATGCCCCACGGGTTGCGTGTCTCGCTCCGGTCTTTGACGCGCGCCCAGAGGCCGTCCTTGACGCCGAGAATCGCGCTCGTCGCCATGCACCGCCCGTTGTACATCCACTCCGAGGGCGTCTCGTCGCCCCGAAGCACGTCGGTCGCGCTCTCGACAGCGTCGGAGATGGCGTCTCTGGCGGTCCGCCGGAAGACGCCGGGCCGCGGCCCGTAGCTCTTCACGAGTCGATAGGCGAGCGCGCGGTATTTCCATCCCCAGTCGCGGTCCGCGTCGTCCTCGCCGTCCTCGTCGGCGTGGGTCACGCAGACGTCCGGCGACCACTCGACTTCGTAGCCGTTCGCGGCGAGTCGGTGCGCGCAGTCTCTCGCGCCGCCGGTCACCAGATACTCGTCGAAGCCGTCCATCGCCTCGATGGTCTCGCGGGTGAACGCGACGTTGCCGCCGTCGAAGTAGGTCACTTCCCGACCGTCGATGGTCCGGCACTCCTCGTCTTCGGTGGTCACGCCCGCGCGGACCGACCGGTGGACCGGTCCGGTGACAGCGTCGGTGTCACGCTCGGCGAGCGCCGACCGGACGCCCTCGGTCCACGACGCCTCGATTTCCTTGTCCTGTCCGACGAGCGCGACGGCGTCGCCGCTGGCGGCCGAGAGACCGGCGTTGCGCGCGACGTTGAGCTTTCTGTCCGAGACCTCGATCAGCACGTCCACGTCGTCGCGCTCGCGGACCATCCCGGTGGTCCCGTCGGCCGAGGGGCCGTTGACGACGACCACCTCCGCCTCGGGGGCGTGAGCGGCGAGCGCGTCGAGACACCCTTCGAGGCGCTCGCGCCCGTTGAGCGTCGGGACCACCACGGATACTTCCATACCCCCGAATCTCCCGCCGGAGGCTTAAAAACGGTTCGGCCTCTGGTCGATTTTGGTTCGATTTATTCGACGCGCGTGTTCCAGTAGGAGACCGACGCGAAGTAGTCACCTACCGGCGAGTCACCAATCGTGGTATCTACCTCCCGAATCGGCCCCGCGATTGCGCCCGGAATCTTCCGGTAGAAGCCGTAGGGCAGAATCCAGTCGTGTTCGGCCTCCACGAGTCGCAGGTCGGCCTCGTCCAGCAGTTTGTCCACGTCGGACCGCGAGTAGAGGTGCGACCCCATCGGAAGCAGCCAGTTGTAGACGCTCCGGGTGCTTCGGGCGTTGAACGTGTCGAAGACGACCTGCTCTTTGGCGACCCGGCGCATCTCCGAGAGGAAGGTCGCGGGGGTGTCCGCGAGGTGGAAAAACCGCATGGCGAACACCACGTCGAAATGGTCGTCGGGGAATGGGAGTCGCCCCGCGTCCCCACGCATGAACTCCAGATGGTCGGAGACGCCCGCACTCCGGGCCTTCTGGCGACCCTGCTGGAGCATCGCGGCCGAGATGTCGAGGCCCACGATGTCGGCCCCGCGCTCGGCCAGCATGACCGTGAATCGCCCGGTACCGCAGGCTATTTCGAGGACGTTCTTGTCCTGCAACGGGGCGATAGCGTCGAGGACGGCCTCTTTCTCCCGGCGGTCGATGAGGCGTCCGCCGCGCGAAAATCGCTTCTCCTCGTACTCCTCGGCGACCTCGTCAGTCTGGTACCACTCCGCTCCTTTCACGCTTCTCGTCTCCTTATAGTCCGCGGGGGGACTAAAACGGTATTGGAACAGTTTCGGGGCTAACCTCTTTCCCGGGGCCACTTCGAGACCGACCCCCGCCTCGGGACCGACTCGGGGACTAACCTCTTTGGGCGTCGGGTCGTACCCCTTCCGGGGGAGCGTATGACGACGTGCAAGCAATGTAAACGAGAACTCGACGCCGAGGACCTCGTCCGTCACGAACTCGAACGATCCGTGGTCGTGCATTGTCCGGACTGCGGCTGTCTCGTCGGTCGGTACAACCGACACGGCGACAACCCGAAGACCGACCTGCGCAGGTAGTGAACGGCAGGTTCGCTACTTGCCGCTCGTGACGACGCGGTCGGGTCGAATCCGGACGATGACTCGCGGCCCCGACTCCTCGCCGTGGTTGGGGTACTCCTCGACGCCCATGTAGCGTCGCGCCAACTCGTCGATGTGTTCGACCGCGCCCTCCTCGGTGACTTCCACGACCTCGCCGCGGACCGAGACGTACCGGTAGGGGTCGTCGGGGTCCATCACGCAGACGCCGACCTTGGGGTCGCGCTCGACGTTTTTCTCCTTCTGCCGACCGCGAGCGGTGTTGACCAGCAGGTGGCCCTCCTCGTCGCGGTCTATCCAGACCGGCGTGACCTGCGGGGTGCCCTCCGGCATCAGGGTGGCGAAGTTGGCGAACGTCTCGCGCTCGAAGAGGTCGTTGAACTCGTCGGGAATCGACTCCATGCCGGACCCGACGTTCCCGACTGACGTAATTTTGCCGCCACATTTGCCGAGAAAACAATTTAAGGACACTTAATATCTCCTTAAGGAGTTTAGAGTGTACAGACCTCCATATAGCCAACATTTACCTATGGCTTCCGGAGTGAGGTAAACATGAGCACGACCACGGACGAGTCACCCGTCGCCGAACAGTTATCAGACGACTTCCGCAACCGCCTGCGCGAACTCCCCCCGAGCGCCAAACTCGTGGCGAAGGTGCTGGAGACCGACGCTCCGCTCTCGCAAGGCCAGCTCGCCGAGGAGTCGCTGCTGCCCGACCGCACGGTCCGGTACGCCCTCAACCGCCTCGAAGACGAGGACCTCGTGGACTCTCGCTACAGCTTCCAGGACGCGCGCAAGCAGGTCTACTTCCTCGACCGCTGAACTTCGATTCCTGAGTCGCTTCGTCTGTCTTTTCCCGTCGGCGCGCAACGTCTCTGACATGCATGTCCAGCAAGTCTCGGTCCCCACCGAGACGCTCGCGCCAACTGGTTCGACCAACGCCTACGTTCTGGGCGACGAGGAGGCCCTCCTCGTGGACCCGGCGAGTCGGACCGACGAACTCGACGCCGCGGTCGAGTCGGCCTCGGTCGAACACGTGCTGGTCACTCACGCCCACTCCGACCACGTCGGCGCGGTCGCCCACTACGCCGACGCCTGCGAGGCGACGGTCTGGGCGCGAGCAGGCCGCGAGGAGCGATTCGAGCGTGCGACCGGCGTCGCACCCGACCGGACTTTCCACGAGGGAACTAGCATCGGCAAAGGCACCACCGCTGGTGCGACAGTCGTGGAGACGCCGGGTCACGCCCCGGACCACGTCGCGCTCGAAGTCGGCGACGAGTTGCTGACCGGCGACCTCGTGGTCTCGTCGGGGAGCGTCGTGGTCGGCGCGGACGAGGGCGACGTTCGGGCCTACCTCACGTCGCTCCGGCGACTCTACGTCCGCAATCCCGACAGACTCTGGCCGGGCCACGGCCCCGCGATAGACGACCCCCGGGACCAAATCGAGCGCCTGCTTCGCCACCGCCTCGACCGCGAGGCGAAGATTCTGGCGGCGGTCCACGACGGCGCGACCGAACTGGACGCGATTCTGGACGCCGCCTACGACAAGGACCTCTCGGGCGTTCGAGAACTGGCGCGAAGCACGACCGCGGCGCATCTGGGGAAACTCGCCGTCGAGAAGAAGATCAGTTGGGACGGCGACCGAGCGTATCCGGCCTGACGGGCGCGCTCGGTGCGCTTCACTCACGTGACCGCGACCGGGCGGGGGCTTCAAGAAAACATCACCACGACGGTGCTGCTGTTCGCGCTTCGCTGTTCGTATTCGACGCCTCGCCGAATCCCGATAAACACCCTTTTGCCCGTTAGAACCAACCCTCGAACGTGCAGAGCCTCGAAGCGGAACTCGAAAACGCCCGGGAACTCGACACCGCCGACCTCGCAGACGCCATCGAGGAGATCGGCTTCGAGTGTACGCGGTGCGGCGCGTGCTGTAAAGCCGAGGCTGACGACCCTCACACGGCGACCGTCTTCCCCGACGAGGTGCGGGACCTCCAAGATGCCACAGAGTACGACTGGAGAGACGTGGCTCGGCCGATGCCCTACGGCCTCGAGGGCGGCGAAGCCGACGCCGAGGACGAAGGCAACACCGAACCCACCGGAGAGACCTTCGAGTGGGCGCTCCAGACCGACGCCTGCGGCGATTGCGCATTCTACGAGGAGGCCGAGGACGGCACCGGTGCCTGCTCGGTCCACGAGAGTCGGCCGCTCATCTGCGAGACCTACCCCTTCAGCGTCGCGCTCGGGGGAACGAGTCAACCGATGGGCGAAGCGGTAGACGAGGAGGGGATGGTCCGCGCTCACGAGTGCGAGGGGCTGGGTAGAGATATCTCTCGTGACCGCGCAGAGGACCTCGCGGCGGCGCTCAAGGAGCGCGCGGTGCGGGAACTACGGGAGGCCATCGCGGTCCGCGACGAGTACGAACCCGCCGACCCGGACGACGGCGTGGTGGTCCACGACTCCGAGGGCGCGAAGCGCCCGGACGGCACGGAGTACGACGACTGAGGACGCCGCCGACGCGGAGCGCCGCGAGCAGTACCACCGCTAACTCGACCGCCGCGAGCGGGCCGGATTTCGGTTCCAGAGGCGACACGCGAAGGGTTGGTCTCGTGCTGGTATTTAAACCTCAGGCGTGGTCGAGAAATCGAGCCGGAGAGGGCGAGATTTGCTCGAACGACGGTATTTAGTTTGTTTAAGTAGATTTTTGTTTCCTAAACAATTGAGAGTGTTTCTTTCCTGGGGAAGTCGGGTGATTCGAACCCTCCGTATCGACCAGCGATTCCACCGCGAGCGAACGAGTGAAGCGAGTGAGCGAGCGGTCCAAGCGACGACCGGAACGAGCGAAGCGAGTGGCGGGAGGAGCGCAGGATTTTGATCGAGCTTTTGCAAGGCCGCGCCTCTCGTGGCGCGGCCTTGCAAAAGCTCGTTGAGTAAAATTCTTTACGGACTGACCACTTGGATGCTAATGGAGGCATATAGCCTTGGAGATCTCTGACAAACTCCTGTGTCTGTTCAGTGCTGATGTGACTATCGAAGACGACAAGTACGTCGTCGAGGTACCGCGCCGAGAAATCGAGACCGGGTCGGTCGAACCCGGCGAAACCTACCGCGTCGCGCTCATCTCCGACGACTCCGAGTCCTCGACTCAATCCTCGGAGTCCGAGCAGAACAAGAGCAGCGGCGCACCGTCCGAACCGCAGCCCCCCGTCGAGGAGGGCGAAATCCGCTACGTCGAGGTCGAGGACATCGGCAAGCAGGGCGACGGCATCGCTCGCGTCGAGCGAGGCTACGTCATCATCGTGCCCGACGCCGAAATCGGCGAGCGCGTGAAGGTCGAAATCACGGAAGTCAAGTCCAACTTCGCGGTCGGCGAAATCATCGACGAGGACTTCTAAACCGACTTCCCTTTTTGTTGCGAGCGCGACCCCCGAGAGCCGTCAGTCCGCGCCCTCCGGCGTCTCTGCGGTCGTGAACGCGGTGAGGTCCACGCCCACGTCGGCCGAGAGGTCGGTCGGCGAGTCGTAGGGTCGGTTGACGATGACGTTGCCCGCGCGCTGTTTGCCCAGACCCGGAATCGCGGTGAGTTCGTCCATCGTCGCGCTGTTCAAATCCAGCGGGTAGGGCACGCCCGTCACCGAGCGATAGCCGTGGTCCACGACCGCCACGTCCACGGTCCGGCCGAGTTCGCGCTCGCCCGGAATCCC
This sequence comes from Halorussus ruber, assembly GCF_004765785.1. Lineage (GTDB taxonomy): Archaea > Halobacteriota > Halobacteria > Halobacteriales > Haladaptataceae > Halorussus > Halorussus ruber. Next base: position 77,833 of record NZ_SBIT01000007.1, read on the forward strand.
GACAAGCAGGGGGTAGGTCCCGAGTTGGCGACCGAAGGTCTTGCCGTCCTGATGGTATTCCAGATGCACGTCGGGCAGGACCGTCCCCGCCGGGGCGAGGCGCTGGAGCATCGGGTTGTCGATGGTCTCGCGGACTTCAGTTTTGTACTGCTTGAACAGTTTCTTGTGGTCGTTGGCGATGTCCGCGCCCACGTCGCTCATCTCGGTGCCGTCGAAGGCCATGACCTGCCGGATGTTGACCCGCCGGAGCATCAGGCCCTCGTCGTAGACCCGGTTCAGGAACTCCTTGTTGTGGTCGAAGGTCTCGCGGCGCTCGCCCTTCAGGCCGTGGAGTAGGTTGATGCCGGGCAGGAGCTTCGGCAGGCGATTGGCGGCGGATTTTCCGTGCGTCGGAGCGTCCGCGGGGTCCTCGCCCGGTCGCCAGCCAGCCTCCTCGTTGACGATTTTGACCGCCTCGAAGCACTCCTCGGCGGTCACGTTGAGGTTGTTCTCGTCCTGCACGAGGGGGTCGGCCGATTCGAGGCCGAACGCGGCGGTGTCGCCCGGCGTGTTGTGTTCGGCGATGACGCGGATGCCCTCGCGGGCCAGTTCGGGCCACTCGACCACCGTGATGGGGTTCATGTTGTCGAGGTGGAGCGTGCCGAGGTCGGGAGCCACGTCGCGGATTCCACCGTACAACTCGCGCAGGGCGTCGGGGTTGGGCTTCTCGCCGTCGCCGCCGTAGGCGAGGATGTCGGCCTGTCGGCCGAGTCGGAAGTGGCGCGCGCCCCGGTTGTAGAGGTATTCGACCTCGCTGACGACCGAGTCCGGCTGGCGGAAGGAGGGGTTGCCGTACAGCGGTTCCGTGCAGAACGAGCATCGGTAGGGGCATCCCCTGCTGGTCTCCATCTCGCAGATGAGGTAGTCGGGGTGGTTGGGGTGCTGTTCGATGACGAACGCGCCGTCCGCGGCCCACCGGTCGATTTCTTCGTTGTCCCGCATCCGGTTGTTGAACCCCTCCAGTCCGCTTTCGAGCAGGTCGTAGGCCGCGGCTTCCACGTCGCCCTTCGCCACGAAGTCGAAGTCTAAATCGTCGCGCTCGGTCTCGGTCGCGCCGGCGTTCTCGTCGCCGACGCCGAACTTGACGGGGCCGCCCATCAGACTCGTTCCCTGTGCTGTCCACGCCATCTTGCGCACTTCGTCGGGTTCGGCCGGGGTGCCGCCGACGTACTTGCCGGGGACGGTCATCCCACCGATGTAGACGAACAGGTCGGCGTCCTCCACGTCGCGCCACTTCCGGGAGTCGTCGCGGAGTTCGTCGATGGTGTGATAGGTTACGTTCTCCTTGGGGACCCCCGCGTCCACGATGGCTCCGGCGGTGTACCGGGGATACGTCGAGATGTACGGTGGCACGCCGAAGTGTGCCGGTTCGTCGACGTACCCGTCCACGAGGGTCACGTCGAGGTCCGCGAGGTCGGTCATGTGACCTCCTACCCGTTCCACGGATAAAACCGTGCGGATGTCTGAAGCCGAGGAGACGTATCTCTGATTCGACGTTTCAGAATAGGAATCACCTGAGCGGGAGTAGTCGGCAGGTAACAAAGCCCGACGAGGTACTTCTCGGAGACAACCATGTTCCCCCTTAGCCGACGCGGCCTTCTGGCCACCATCGCGGCCGGTGTCGCCGGAAGCGCCGCCGCACGCAGTTCAGACGCGACCGAGTACGTCCTCCAGCAGGGCGACCGATGCGTCCCGATTACGCCGCTCTCGGGCGGCGAGAGCGCAGAATCCTTCTACGACTACCGGACGCCCAACACTTCGCCGTCCGGAGCGACATACAGCTCCTACGGCACGACAGACCTCCAGCGCCCCGAAACCAGCATCTGTTTCCTCTACGAGGGGCCGGACGGACTGAGTCTGGTCGTCGTTCACGACAAACTCCGCGACGGGACTCCCGGTGGTGCGGTCACGTTCGACGTGGACTTGCAGAACCCCGACCGCGGGTCGTGGGTCGTCGGCGACGACGACTACGACGCGCCGACCAACTACGACACCTTCGAGCGCACGGACACCGGTTGGCACGTGAACTGGACGTGGGCCGAGGGCCGGTCGGACGGCGGCGTCTACGGCCGCCTCGGCGACGACTTCGCGGTCACGATAGACCCGGCGTTCAACCAGCGGGCCGCGCTCTACGGCGACCACTACGAGGGCGAGGTCACCGACTGGGAGTTCCTCACGGGCGACCGGGCAAGTCCCGAGCGCATCTCGCTGGCGATGGACCAGCCGCTCACGATTCGACCCGGCAGTTGCGGCGACCGGACGACGCCGACCACGACACCGCGCGAGACGACCGAGGAGAACGAGCAGGACGAGGAGACCGACGAGTCGTCCGAACTCCTCGACGCGGACGTGGAGATTCTCCCCGGCAAGGTCAACCCGCGGAGCCGCGGTAGACTCCCCGTCGTCGTCCGCTCGACCGAGGAGTTCGACGCGACGAGTCTCGCGCCCGGCACGGTCGAGTTCGGGCCGGGCGAGGCGAAGCCGGGCAAGCGCATCCGAACCGACGCGGACGACGACGGTCGCGCGGACCTCAAACTCCTCTTCTGGATGGACGACGTGGCCATCGACTGGGAGACCGAGGAGCTTCTCCTGACCGGCGAGACCGAGCGCGGACGCGGAGTCGAGGGGACGGCCGAGGTCCGACTCGTGCCGAACGGCGAGGACGACGAGGCCGAGGAGAGCGAAGCCGAGCGGGAGGACGACGCCGAGGATGAGGACGACGAGCGCGCAATCGAGGACGACGAGGCCGAAGACGACGAAGCGGGGGATGAAAAGTGCGACGAGGACGAGCGCGACGAGTCAGAGGAGGAGAAAGCCAAGCGCGAGGACGACGACGAGAGCGACGAGGAGGAGGCCGAAGACGACAACTATCCCGGCCGCGGCAAGGGTCACGAGAAGGGCAAGGGACGCGGAAAGGGCAAGGGTCACGGGAAAGGCAAGGGACGCGGAAAGGGCAAGGGTCACGGGAAAGGCAAGGGACGCGGAAAGGGCAAGGGTCACGGGAAAGGCAAAGGACGCGGAAAGGGCAAGGGTCACGGGAAAGGCAAAGGACACGGAAACGGTCGAGGGAAAGGACGCGGAAAGGGTCACGGCCGCGGCAACGGTCACGGCGAAGACCACTAGCTGAAACTCGGCGTCCGCGCTTCGGAAACTTTTGCATATGTTAAAGCATTGTAATAGTTTCTTTAGAAAAGGTATCTCGCTGTTAGCGCCGACTTGGCCGTCTCCTCGTGGATTGGCCCACCGAGCGTTTCTCGGTGGGAAGTCGCACCGAGCGCAAGCCTCACGCCTCCCGAGCCTCCTCGTTCATTCCCTTCGGTCATTCAGTCGTCCACCGGAGGACAAACCGCGTCCGTCGAGCAGTCACTCGCGTCGCTCGTGACGACCGCGCCAGCGCGCGCCGAAGTAGAAGAACAGTCTGACACGTGAGCAAACCGAAATTCGACCGGCGAGTCTCGCCGAATCGACCCGCGGCGACGCCCCGGAGAATCGCCGAAGCCCTCCCGTTTATGGTCGCTCGGGCGTTAGATTCGAGTATGCCCGCGACGCTCGAAGTGAAGTGTACGAACGACGAGTGCGAACTGGACATGTTCGAGTTGCACTACACCTACGACATGCCCGACGACGTGGGAGTCTCGGACTTCCAGTGCGCGTACTGCGGTGGGACCGACTGCCTGCGGGAAATCGAACTATGACGCTGGGTGACATCGGACGGTCGGTCGGGAGCGCCATCCTCCAGCGCGTCGGCCGCGCCGCCAGCAAGGTCCAAGAGTCCAAGCCCCTCCCGGTGGACTTGCTGGAGAGCGACGACGCCTATCTGGTCGTGTTCGACGCGCCGGGCGCGACCGGAAGCGACGTGCAGGTCCGGTACGCCGACGGCGCGGTCCACGTCCGCATCGACCGCTTCCGGGACTTCTACGAGGACTTCGAGATGCTGTTCCCCGGTCGCGGCCTCTCGCTCGACGGACAGGCCGACCTCCCGGCGGACGCGATGGTGGACGCCGAGTCCGCGACTGCGACCCTGACCGAACACGGCACGCTCCGCGTTCGAGTGCCCAAGAAAGGTGAACAGACCGACGAGGCCCGCGAGTCGGCCGAGGCTTAGGGCGACTCGCCGACCGGACTCGCGCTCGTCGCGCTCTTCTCGTCGCGTCGCTCGATGGTGACCTCCCAGTCGGGTAACTGGTCGGGAACCGTCGTCACGGCGTGCTCCCCGGTAACCTCCGCCCCCTCGGCGAACGCGGTCAGAACGAGGTCGCGCAGTTCGCTGTCGAATGTACTATCTTCATCCATACACGATATTCAATGTAGTCATGCTATTTTAACCTCTCCTGCGTGGCGAGTCGAAAATAGGGGCTACTCGACTGCCATCCCCTCAACGATGGGGAACTCCTCGTCGCCGTCGAACCGCGTCGGGTCGAACTCCGGCAGGGGATTCTCGCCGAGAATCGCCTCGGCGGCCGCCTCGCCGAGCGCCGGGGTGCGCATGAACCCGTGGCCCTGCCACCCGGCCGCGACGAACAGGCCGTCGCGCAACTCGCCCAGCAGGGGGTCGCGGTCGGGCGTCGCCACGCAGAGACCGGCCCACGCCTCCCGGGTCGCGCCGAACTCGCCGAGGCGGTGGCCGAGTCGCTCGCGGGTAATCTCGCGGAACTCACGGTCGGCCTCGCGGGTCCAGTCGTCCGGGTCGCTCTCGACCTCCTCGGTGCCGTCGCCCGCCAGCAGGCCCTCGGGGTGGGGCCGGAAGTAGTAGCCCCCGGTCGCGTCGTAGCCCATCGGGAGGTCGGCCCGGCGCTCGTCGGCGAAGCCCGCGGTCAGCGCCTGCACCCGGTAGGGCTTGAGCGAGACGGGGATTCCGGCGACGGCCAGCAATCGCTTGGTGTGTGCCCCCGCGGCGACCAGAATCGCGTCGAAAGATTCCGAAGACGCGCCACCGACGCCTTCGACTGCGAGTGCTTCGGCGTCGAGTCGGGCCTCGACTCCGGTCCGAATCTCCGCGCCCTCCTCGCGGGCCTTCTCCGCCAGCAGGTCGGCGTAGCTCGCGGGATTCGTGTGCCCGGCGTTCTCCGCGACCGCGGCGACCCCCACGTCGCGCCAGTTCACCGCGGGGAATCGCTCTTCGAGTTCGTCCGAATCGGCGAGCGACACGTCCCGGCCCGCGTCGGCCATTCGGGGCACCTGCTCGCGGATGGCGGCCGCACGCTTCTCGTCGCCCTCCCGAGCGAACCAGACGTAGGGCGTCTCGTGAAACTCGAAGTCTCCCTCGCCGGAGAACTCGCGGAAGCGCGCCATCGCTCGGTCGCCGACGCGGGCGTCCTCCGGCGCGGCGAAGGCGTCGTAGAGGACGCCTGCGGCCCGGCCTGTGCTTCCACCGGCAATCTCGTCTCTCTCGTAGAGGACCACCTCAGCGCCCTGCCGGGCGAGGTCGTAGGCCGCGGTGACGCCGACCGCGCCGCCGCCGATGATTGCGGTCTTCATCTATCGATGCTCCCGCGGCCAGAGGTCGTCCATCTCCTGCTCGGCCAACCAATCCACGAGGGCTTGGAGGTCCTCGCTCGCGTAGTCCAGCAGTTTCTCGCCGACTTCGCGGGACCCCGCGGTGGGTTCGCCGACCGCGCCGCTCTCGGTGAAGTCGATGGTGTCGAAGCCGACCGACGCGCCGTAGACCGACTTGCCCCACGAGTCCGCGCCGCCCTCCTCGGCGGCTTCGAGCGCGGCCTCTCGGACCCACCGCTCGGCGACCGCCAGCATCATGCTGGTCTCGACCTCGTCGGCGTGACCCAGCGAGGTGTCGAATTCCTCCTCGATGAGCGCGTCCAAGTTCGACCACCAGTTCCACGGCGCGGCGAAGGCGATTTCGTCGTCGCGCAAGTTCCGGGCCGCGCGCTGGAGGGCGTCGGAGTTGCCGCCGTGACCGTTGACGACGACGGCCTTCCGGACGCCGTGTTCGGTCACGCTGGCCAAAATGTCGGCGACGTAGCTCTCGAAGGTCTCGGGGTCTGTCCAGAGCGTCCCGTCGAACTGGCGATGGTGGACGCTCACGCCGACCGGAACCGGCGGGAGGACCAGCGCGTCGGGGTGGTCGGCGACGGTTTCGGCGACTGCCCGCGCGGCGAAGAAGTCGGTGCCCAACGGGAGCGCCGGGCCGTGCTGTTCGACGCTTCCGGTCGGGAGGACGGCGACTTCCGCCTCCTCGAAGGCGTCGGCCGCGGTCGTCGTGGTGTGTTCGTGGAGGTAGGTACGACTCATGGCCGGGAGAAAGGCCAGCGGGCACTTAGAGGTGTGCCCCGCGGAAAAGGAGGCGGAAATGGCGACCGGACTCTCTACTCCGACTCGACGACCTGATTCCGGAGCGTGCCGACGCCCTCGTAGGTAATCTCGATTTCGTCGCCGGGTTCGACCAGCCCCGGATTGGCGGGACTACCGAAGGCAATCACGTCGCCCGGCCGGAGGGTGAACCGCTCGGAGACGAACGAGACGACCTCGTAGGGGTCGAACAGCATCAGTTCCGTGTTGGCCTCTTGGCGGCGCTCGCCCGCCACGTCGGTCCACATGTCGATGTCGGTGGGGTCCACGTCGGTCTCGACCCACGGGCCGAGGGGTCCCGAGGCGTCGAACGCCTTCCGGGCGGTCCGGCCCTGCTGGTCGAGGGCGTCCACGTCGTTCATCACGGTGTAGCCCCGAATCGCGTCGGAGACCGCTTCGGGGTCGAGATTCCGGCACCGCCGGTCCACGACGGCGGCGAGTTCCCCCGCGTAGGTGAGTTCGTCGGTGAACTCGGGGTACGGAATCGGTTGCTCGTGGGCCAGCAGCGATGCGGGGGATTTGATGAAGAAATCCGGCTCCTCGGGGCGCTCGTACTCCATCTGTTCGAGCGTCTCGGCGTAGTTCCGACCGACGCAGTACAGCGCCGAGGGGTCGGCGGGCGGCAGGAGCCTGCCGTCGCGGCCGACCTCGTAGGTGCCGTCGTCGGCGTAGAGTTTGCCGTCGTCGTACTCGCCGCGGACGGGACCCTCCGGCGTCAGCAAGCGTGCGAGTTTCATGGCTCGGGATTCGGAACTCGGCGGGAAAGGGGTACCGACTCGGCGCGAAACGGGTTCGATTCGGGTCGCTCCTACTCCACGAACTCCTCGATGCCGCGGGCGGGGTAACCCACCACGAGGTCCGCCCCGGCGTCCTTGAGTCGGGCCACGCGCTCGCCGACCTCGTCGGGTCGTCCGACCAGCGCGTAGTCACGGCTCGCGGCCGAGAGGACCTCTCGCGCTCGTCCCGATGCGGCTCGGTCGGTCTCCGCGTCGTCGGGGAGCGCGCTGGCGACGGGGCCTCGGCGGGCGGCGTAGGCTCCCACGGCGTCGAGGATTTCGTCCTCGTCGTCGGTCAGGACCGTGGGCGCGTAGACTGCGAGTTCGCCGTCGAACCCGGCGGCCCGGAGCGCGTCGAGGTCGCGCTCGGTGGACCGAGAGAGGAGTTCGAACTGGGTCGCGCCGGTCGCCAGCGCGAGGCGCTCGACGCCCTCGGTGCCGACCCACGCGCCGGGGTCGCGCTCGATTGCCTCGCGGAGTCGGGGCGCGACCGCCTTCCGGCGCTCGTCCTCTGAGAGGTAGGCGGCGTGGCCCGCGACCGCGACCCGGCCGACCTCCTCGGGAATCTGGTCGTAGCGCGCGTCGTCGCCGAGGGGGTCGAACCCCTCGGCCCTGACGGGCGTGGTCAGCCGAACGTTCTTCCGGCGCGAGAGGTCGGCCAGCGTCTCGGCGTCGGGGAGGTGTTCGGGGCCTTCGTAGTCGATAGCGACTCTGTCGAAGGGCAACTCGACCGCTCGCGCTACGTCGCACTCAGCGGGCTTCAGCGCGGCGGCGTCCAATCCAGTCTCGGCGATGGTCTCGCCAGTGGTCAACATGTGCGAACACCTCCAGTAATAGCGTCTCTTCGTGCGGTTCTACTGCTCGTGCGGAACGCGATCCATCGTCTCTGCGACCATGTAGCCACCTGTTCCCTCGGCAAGTTGAAAAGGGTATCGACGCGGACGATTCTTACCGACTCGACCGACTGACCCGACTCTCGGGTCGCGCTCGGTGGAATCGTCGCGCTCAAGCGCCCAGTTGCGCTCAAGCGCCCGGTTGATTTGATTCCCCGGCGCGTGCTGGCGCGCTCTCTCGTGAGCGCGCCGAACCGCGCGAGGGACGCGGCCGCCTTGCGCGGCCGCGAGGTTGGGGAGGTGTGAGGCTATCGCGGTGTGGAGCAGTTGCGTGGCGGTCGCGGTAGACTCCTGTATTCAACCCTGAAGCTAGCTCTGACTCATTACTGGACCTCAGCAACTCCGCGGGAGAAATAAATAATCCCTATCTTTAGAATACAATCCCACCTCAAAACAATTAAATACGTGTCTCTAAAACTCAATTCCCTTGCCGAATGTCCGCGTCGGGGTCCACCACTCTATCTATCTTCTCGGGCGCGCGCCAGTCCGTCGTCAGTTCCAGCAACTGCACCAGAATCCGAGCCGTCGCGCCCCAGACCGTGTAGCCGCCGACGCGGAAGAAGTGGACGACCGCCTCGCCGTACTGGGGATGCTCGCGGCGCTCGTTCTCGTAGTTGGCCGAGTCCAGAAACTCCGCGACCGGCAGGACCGCGATTTCGGCGACCTCGCGCTCGTCGGGAACGTACTCCCGGTCGGGGACTCGCGCGACGTAGGGCGTGACGGAGTACCGACTCGTCGTCCGGATGTCGTCGAGGCGACCCACCACGTCGGCCTCGTCGGCCCGGAGGCCGATTTCCTCCTCGGCCTCGCGGAGCGCGGTCGCCCGGAGGTCGTCGTCGCTCGGTTCACGGCTGCCACCCGGAAAGCTCATCTGCCCGGCGTGTTCGCCGAGGTGGTCCGCGCGCTTGGTGAACAGGAGGTAGCGGTCGCCCTCGCGCTCCACCACGGCGGCCAGCACCGCCGCGTCGTACTCCTCGTCTCCGATTTCCCGCGGGACGTGTTCGGCCACGCGACCCAACTCCATACCTCATCCTCGTACCCCGGCGTCTTAATTCGTCGGTCCTCGGGTTGCGGTACTACGCAGATACACCGCCAGAGTAGCGACCGCAACGTCCTCGAACGCCATCACACGCGGAATCGCAGAAGTAGATGGAACAGTACTGTTCTCGAAAGCCCTCGCGGACCTCGCGGTCGCCCTTTCAGTCCGCCAGGTCCGCGGAAGGTCTACTGGGCGAAACTTGTCAGTTGGACCACCCGGCGGAACTAGCAGTCGGTCCAGCGTCTCGCGCACCCAGTCGGAAGCCGCGCTGTCTCGTCCTACTCGAAGGCCCGGTCCAGCGTCTCGCGCACCCGGTCCGCCTCGACCGGTGCCCATGCTTCGAGGTCGTAGCTCACGTCGAGGAGTTCCTGAGCGCGCTCGACGTCCCCCGCGGCGGCGATGGTGCGGGCCTCCTCGTGCAGGCGCTCGGCGACCGACTCGCCCAGTCCCTCGCGGTCCAGTTCGCGGTCGGGCACGTCGAGGATGTGGGGCAGGTCCTCGCCGTTCTCCGGCACCGTTGGGAAGGCCGCCGGACCGGAGACGAGGAGCGCCTCGGCGTCGTGGTCCTCGCCATCCCCGTCGGCTTCCACGAGGTGATAGTCCTCGACCGCGGCCTCGATTTCGGCCGCGAAGGCCTCGCGCTCGACTTCCGTGCCCTGCTTGAACGCGAGTTCGACCAGCGCCTGCTCTAACTCCTCGCGGGTGAGGCCGCCGAACAGGTCCACCACCCCGGCGAGTTCGTCCTTGGTGTCGCTCATTGGTTGTCGAAGGGTCCTCGCGGGGGCTTAGTTGTTCGGGAACCGTCGCGTTGGCTCTCTTCTCGCTCCGCCGCGCTCGCACAGAACTGCGTGAGTGCGGCAGGGTCGCTCACGCCAAGGTTGAAATACGAGGGCGTGACGAACCCCCACCGGACGTTTCGCGCAGTTGCAGGCAGATAGCTGGCGAGTCAGTCAGCAGTGTCGTCTCGCGGTGTCGCCGCCCACAGACGGCGTCACCGCCTTACCCTGTAACTGCCAGTCCGACTAATCCGAAAGGACGGAGCCAATCCGACAGCGGAGAGCGACAGCTACGCGAAGTAGTCGGCCAGTCGCTCGGCGGCCTCCTCGACGCGGGGCGAGACGAGCGCGAAGCGAAGCCAGTCGTCGTGGGACTCGCCGAACGCCTCGCCGGGCATCCCCGCGACGCCAGCCTCGTCGATGAGTTTCTCGACGTTCGCCAGCGTGCCGGGGAAGTCGGGGAACCGCGCCAGCACGTAGAACGCGCCGTCTGGCGAGGAGTAGTCAGCACCCGCCGCGTCGAGCGCATCGGTGAACGTCTCGACGCGCTCTCGCAGGAGTTCGCGGTTGGCCTCGTAGTAGGCCGGGTCGGTGTTCCGGAGCGCGTGGAGGACCGCGTACTGGCCGGGCCGCGTAGTGGCGACGTTGGTGAGCATGTGGCGGGTCTTGGCCACGTCCACCAGCGACTCGGGGAAGACGGCGTAGCCGACCCGGAATCCGGTGATTGCGAACGTCTTCGAGTAGGAGTTGGTGACGACCCGGTGGTCCGAATCGAAGGATAGCGCCGAGGTGAACTCCCCGGAGAAGTCGAAGTGGTCGTACACCTCGTCGCTCACGAGGAGCGCGTCGTACTCCTCGGCGATAGCCACGAGTTCGCGCATGGTCTCCTCGTCGTAGACCGCGCCCGTGGGGTTGTTCGGCGTGTTGACCACGATTCCGGCCGTCTCGTCGCTGGCGGCCGCTCGGACTTTTTCCGGGTCGAGCGAGCCGTCCTCCTCGGTATCGACGTACGTCGCGGTTGCGCCGAGCATCGTCGTCTTGCCGGGGTAGTAGGGATAGACGGGGTCGGTGAGGACGAACTCCGAGCCGCGTTCGCGCTCCAGCGCCCGAGCCATGGCGAGGTAGTTAGCCTCGCCACCGCCGTTGGTCACGATGACCTGCGACTGGTCGACGTTCCGGCGCTCGGCTATCTCCTCGCGGAGCGCCCGAAGGCCCTCGCTCGGCGGGTACTGGAAGTCGGCCCCGCCGAGGTCGGCGTACTCGTGAAGCCCCTCGCTGATAGCGTCGGGCGACCCCCAATCGGGGTTCCCGCTCACCATATCCACGACGTCTCGGTCGGCGTCGGCCGCGTACTGCATCACGTGGAAGAACAGCGGTGTGTCGTAGTCCATGAACGGAGGGTCGGACCCCGAGAAGGTCTTTCTTTCGTTCACTCGGACTTGCCACCCCCGAAAAGAACTACCGGGAGGCCGACGAGTTCCGACTATGACCAATGCAAATTCGGACGCGGTCAGAGACTACTACGACTCCATCGACGCCGAGGAGTACGAGTCGATCTTCGCGCTGTTCGCCGACGACGTGACCTACGAGCGTCCCGGCCAGTCGAACCTCTCGGGGATGGACGAGTTCCGCGAGTTCTACCTCGAAGACCGACCGCTGGAGGACGGGAGCCACGAGGTTCACGACCTCGTCGCCGACGGCGACACCGTGGCGGTCCGCGGGGAGTTCTCCGGCGTACAGGGCGGCGAGGAGGTCTCGTTCGGATTCGCCGACTTCCATCGGTTCGACGACGATGGCAACATCACCGAGCGGTGGACCTACACCGACCGCGACGAGGTATAGGCAACTGGTTTCGCTCGGTGGACCGACCGCCATTCCTGGTGGACTGAAAGGGCGACCGCCGGAAGACAACCCGCGTCTTCCGAGATCACGTTCGCTCCACTCACGTGACTGCGAACCGCGCGAGGGCGTTCGAGGACGTTGCGGTCCATCTGCTTCTGCGGTTTCGAGACTCCCATCGCTGTTCACGTGACGAACCACAACACACCGACACCCAGAACCCCGCACCTTCATTCGCCTTCGCCTCGTCTCCTCGACCATGCGAGAGTACGCCGAGGAGCCACCTGTCGAGGAGCGCATCGGAGGCCCACTCCGCGAGGCCGACCAGACAGTCGCCGTCGCTGAGTCCTGTACGGGCGGTCTCATCGGGTCGCTGTTGACCGACGTGTCGGGGTCGAGTGACTACTTCGACCGGAGTCTCGTCACCTACTCCTACGACGCCAAGTTGCAGGAACTCGGCGTCCCCCGCGAGGTCTTGGACGAACACGGTGCGGTGAGCGAACCCGTCGCTCGCCAGATGGCCCGCGGCGTCAGAGACGGGGCCGGAACCGACTGGGGCGTGGCGACGACCGGCATCGCGGGACCGACCGGCGGGACCGAGGAGAAACCGGTCGGGACGGTCTTCATCGGCGTGGCGTATGCGTGCGACTGGGGCACGCAGGAGTCGTATTCGCTCGTCTCGCGCTACGAGTTCGACGGCGACCGGCGCGAGATAAAAGAGCAAATCGCCCGGCAGGCGCTTCGGGACGTGCTAGACGAGGTGAAATCGAACTGACGACGAAATTGGGTTATCAGAGCTAAAGATGCCCACACAATTGTTTTAACATCCTATATATTGCTTAGGGGGTTTCTAGTTGTCTGGTTGCCGCGAGAGATGTGGTGGTTTAGAAAGCCCCCGACCGGTCGCGGTCGCTGAACGACATATCCGACGGACGTAGTTGCGTCGGATAGCGGTCGTTCAGACGACCGGGCGTTGCGCGACCGGTCGGCCCCTTTCAGTCCACCCAAACCGGTGGTTGACGACACCGATCGCATCCCGGTGGAAAGTCCCATAGGCGCATCCTGGCGGTTGGTCGGTCGAGCGCGTCCTCGTGGTTTGACCTGCCGAGCGCGCTCGGTTCGTCCCCACGCCAAGAAAATCACGGAAGCGCAAGACGCGCGTCAGACACCGGAGGGAAAACCTTGAGTCGCCACCGGATAAGGAATCCGATATGACCGAGGCCAAGCCATGAACAAGGAGGGCCACGTTCTCAACGCGGTCTTGCTGAGTATCGGACTGGGGTACGTCTTCCACCCCTCAGGCGACGTGCCCACCTTCCGAGCCATCGCCGAGATTTCGGTGCCGGTCGTCCTCGGCGCGCTGTTTCCCGACGTGGACACCGCCTTCGGCAAGCACCGAAAGACGCTCCACAACCTGCCCGTGCTGGCGGTCATCTACGCCTACCCCGTCTTCTTCGACAACCTCCACTTCGTCTGGATCGGCGTGGCGACTCACTACGTCCTCGACGTGCTGGGGAGCAAGCGCGGCATCGCGCTGTTCTACCCCTACGAGAAGGAGTACAACCTCCCGTTCGGCGTCCCGGTCTCCAGCAAGTGGGCGACCGGCGTCACAGTCGCGGTCACCGCAGTAGAAATCGCGCTCGTCGCCGTCGTCGTCCACTTCGACCTGCCGATTCAGGACCTCTCGGCGTCGGTCGCGGGGCTGATTTAGGAGACGTCCTCGGACCAGTTTCAGTACACGCCCTCGAATCGGTCGTCGTAGGCGATGTGGTCGGGGTGAGTCGGTTCGGTCCCCGAGAGGAGCAGGCGGTCGATTTTCTCGTAGGAGTTCTCCCATCCGAGGTGCGCGAACTCGGCGGCGCACCGCAGTTTGTGACGCCACCCCGAGCGGTGGACGATTCTGCGCGAGACGCCCTCTCTCAGTCCCGCGACCAGTTCGTCCACGCTGTCGAACGACTGCTGGAACTCGGTCCACGCCTCGCCGACCGACCCCCGGAGGTGGGCGTACGAGGAGGTGAACGTCGGCAGGTCGAACTCGGCGGCCAGTTCGCGGGCCCGCCGGTTGTGATGCGGCCAGTGTTTGGGATTGTAGCCCTCGACGGCGTCGATTCGGTCGCGGTAGGCCGCCAAATCATCGGCGTTCAGGCTGACGTTGAGAAACTCCGGGTGGGGCGCGAGGACCGCGGCGTCCTGTCGGTCGAACTCGGCCAGCGCGTCTTCGAGCGTGATGAAGTCCGGAACCGGGTCGTCGAGGCCGACCGCGAGGACGTGCTTGCGGTTCGACCAGTCGCCCGTGAACACCTCGCGGGCGGGCACCACCAGCAAGTCGTCGTCGGAGAAGCGCGCGGCCGTCTCGCGGGCGTCCGAGAGTCGAGTGAAATGGGGCGCGTAGACGATAGCGTCCAGTCCGCGGGCCTTCGCTCGCTGTACTACTCGCTCGTCCAGCACCTTCACGTGGAAATCGACGCGGAACGACTCGCCCCCTGTCACGTTCGGATGTTGCCACACCCACCGGTTAACGATTCTGATTCGCGGAGTTTTGGTTGCGTGACTGTAACAAACAATAAGGTGTCGAAGCGCGGACAAGGCGTATGGGTGGAACTGACCCCACGCTTCGACCGTTCCTCTGGCGCGCCGAGAAACTGTACCCGGACACCGAAATCGTCTCGCGGACCGGGCGAGGCATCGAGCGATACGACTACGCCGAGTTCGGCGACCGGACGGCCCAGTTGGCCAACGCCCTCGACGCGGCGGGCGTCAAATCGGGCGACAGGGTGGCGACGTTCTGCTGGAACCACCACCGCCACTTCGAGACCTACTTCGGCGTGCCCAACTCGGGCGCGCAGTTGCACACCATCAATCCCCTGCTCCCGGACCACCACATCGAGTACATCGTGGAGAACGCGGCCGACCGCCTCATCTTCGTGGACCCCTCCTTAGTCGAGAAACTCGAGGGACCGGCCGACTCGGAGGCCTTCGACGGCGTCGAGCAGTTCGTCGTGATGGGCGAGGAGGTCCCCGAAACCTCCCTCTCCCCAGTAACTGACTACGAGTCGTTCGTCGCCGACGAGTCCGCCGAGTACGACTGGCCGGACCTCTCGGGCGACAGTAAGGCCGGGATGTGCTACACCTCCGGCACCACGGGCAAGCCCAAGGGCGTCGAGTACACTCAGCAGATGCTCTGGTCGCACACGATGGCGACCCTGACCCCGCAAGGTCTGGAATTTGACGAATCGGACGTCATCATGCCCGTGGTGCCGATGTTCCACGTCAACGCGTGGGGGATGCCCTACTCCGCGACCGCGGCGGGAGCCAAGCACGTCTACCCCGGTCCCGCGCCGGAGCCTGCGGATTTGGCCAAGCTCATCGAGGAGGAAGGCGTCACCTTCACGGCCGGGGTTCCGACGGTCTGGCTCGGCCTGCTGGAATACCTCGAGGAGAACGACGCGGACCTCTCGTCGCTCGAAACCATCGTCATCGGCGGGAGCGCCGCGCCCGAGGCGGTCATCCGGCGCTTCGACCAAGAGTACGACGTAGACGTCCTCCACGCGTGGGGCATGACCGAGACCGCGCCCATCGGGACTGTCTCGCACCTCAAACACGAGATGGAGGACTGGGACGACGACGCGCGCTACGAGAAGCGCGGCAAGCAGGGCCTCATCGTGCCCGGACTGGAGTTCAAGGTCGTAGACGACGACGGCGAGGAGGTCCCGTGGAACGGCGAGGATTTCGGCGAACTCTACATCCGCGGCCCGTGGGTCACACAGTCGTACTTCGAGCGCCCGGACGCCAACGAATCGGACTTCGACGGCAACTGGCTCAAGACCGGCGACGTGGTGACGGTGGACACCGAGGGCTACGTCAAAATCGTGGACCGCGCCAAGGACGTCATCAAGAGCGGCGGGGAGTGGATCTCCTCGCTCGAACTCGAAAACGCGCTGATGGCCAACGACCACGTCGCGGAGGCCACGGTCATCGGCGTGCCCCACGAGCGCTGGCAGGAGCGCCCGGTCGCCTTCGTGGTCCCGGTCGAAGGTGCCGACGAGGAGGACCTGCGCGAGTCCCTCATGGCCTCGATTCAGGAGGAGTACCCGCGCTGGTGGGCACCCGACGAACTGGTGTTCATCGACGAGGTCCCCAAGACCGCGACCGGGAAGTTCGACAAGAAGGTCCTCCGCGAGGAGTATAGCGACGAGTCGCTGGTCGAAGGCCGGGTGCCCGAAGAGGCCGCGCCGGACGAGGAAGGGGAGTAAGTCGAGAACTCGCTCTGGCCGACTTCGACTGAGAACTCCCTCTAACAAACCTCCGGCGTCCGGCGCGCGGAGATGCGCGCAGAACTGCGTGCATCCCTCGCGCGAGGGACGAGCATCGCAGGGAGCGAAGTCCTGCTGAGCGTAGCGAAGCAGGGCTCGGAAGACGCGGTTTGTCTTCCGGTGCGACCGAGAAGCGCAGGAGGTTGGGGAGGTGTGAGGTTCGCGGTCGCGGTGCGGTGCGGGGACTCCTCGGCTCAAGCCTGAAGCTAGCTTCTTCCTGACTTTCGGGTTCGCTTCTTTCGACTCGTCCCAATTCACACGTCCACTCAAAACTCCGACTTTCTCAAACCAGCCCCGAAGTATATCCTCGCGCGGCCCTTGCATACCCCATGGAACTTCTTGCAGACGACATCGTGCCAGAGTACGCCCGAGAAGTCAAACACGAGGCCCGCGAGTTCGCCGACGAGTACATCGCGCCAAACGCCGAGGAGCGATTCCGGAAAGCCGAGTACCCCCACGACATCCTCGAAGCAGGCCAAGACGCCGGACTCGTCGCCCAAGACATCGGCGAGGAGTGGGGCGGTCGGGGCCTCGACGTGGTCGAGATGCTCGCCGTCGCCGAGGAGTGGTTCCGCGCCGACGCGGGCATCGCACTCTCGCTCCAGTTGGCCAGTTTCGGCGCGGAAATCGTGGAAGCCCACGGAACCGAGGAACAGAAAGAGGAGTACCTCCGACCGGTCGCGGAGGGCGACCAGATAACGGGCCTCGCGGTCTCTGAACCCGACACCGGGAGCGACCTCTCGGGGATGCAGACCACCGCCGAAAAGGACGAAGATTCGGGGGAATGGGTCCTGAACGGCGAGAAGTACTGGATAGGCAACGGGGTCGAGGGCGACTGGCTGACGGTCTACGCCCGGACCGGCGACGACGAGGACAACCGCTACGGCAACCACTCGCTGTTCATCGTCCCGACCGACGCCGAGGGGTACGAGGCCGAACACATCCCCGAGAAGATGGGGATGCGCGCCAGCAAGCAGGCCCACATCGTCTTCGACGACTGCCGGGTCCCCGACGAGAATCTGGTGGGCTACGAGGGCGCTGGCTTCATGCTACTGGCGGAGTTCTTCAACAACGGCCGGACCGTCGTCGCGGGCCACGGCCTCGGCCTCGCCGCCGCGGCAATCGAGGAGGCGTGGGAGTTCGTCCACGACCGCGAGGAGTTCGGGCGGACCATCGCGGACTTTCAGGCGGTCCAGCACGGGCTGGCCGACATGCGCATGGAGTTCGAGGCCGCCCGGGCGCTGACCTACCGCGCCGCCGAGAAGGTCCGCGACGGCGACAACGCGGGCCTCTGGGCCGCGATGGCGAAGACGAAGGCGACCGAGGTCGCCACCGACTGCGCCGAGCAGGGGATGCAGTTCCACGGCGGGCGCTCGATTCTGACCGACCGCCGAATCGCTCGGGTGTATCGGGACGTGCGGATTCCGGTGGTCTACGAGGGCGCGAACGAGATTCAACGGAACCTCATCTATAGACAATCGTAGAGAAGTATTTTAGACTCCTATCCCTACGTTTAGGAATTGTATTTGTTTCTCCTCCTGCGGGAGCTTCCCTGTCGGCTGTTTCACCGAGCGACTGCCACAAATTACCACACCAACCGGACCTTTTTCCCGAACGCCCGAGAACCCCTCCCAAACCATGCAAGCGGTCTTCTTCGACCTCGATGGAACGCTGGTGGACCTCCCCGAGGACTTCGCCGCGGTCTTCGAGCAAGCCCTGCGCGACCACGACCTGCGCGCCGACGCCGAGCGCCACGAGTGGTTCACCGAGGCCCTGCTCGACCACCTCGGCGAGTGCCGGGGCGACCCCTACCGGGCCGCGATGGCTGATTTCTGCGCCGAGTTCGGCCTCGACGCGCCGCCCGAGGAGTTGGCCGAGAGCTACGTCGAGCGCGAGGTCGCGGCGACCGCGCTCCGGCCCGGCGTCCGCGAGGCCCTCGACGCGCTCAGAAGTTCGTCAGTCGCGCTCGGCGTGCTGACCAACGGCGGGTCGCGCGCCCAGCGCCGGAAACTCGCCCGCCACGACATCGCCGACGAGTTCGAGGCGGTCGTCGTCTCCGGCGACGTGGGCGCTGGCAAGCCCGACGCCGAAATCTTCGGGGCCGCGAGGGAGGCGATTCCGGCCGACGAGCACGTCTTCGTCGCCGACGACCTCGAACGCGACGTGCTTCCCTCCCGAGAAGCCGGGTTTACCGGGGTCTACCTGTCGGAAGCGGAAGAATCAGAAGAACTAGGAGACGCGACCGGCCGCGCCGACGGAGTCGCCTCCTCGCTCCGCGAACTGCCCGCGCTGCTCGGGTAGCGTCCGTGCTTTTCGATGGCTACCGCACCTGCTGTCGTTGGATCAGTTGTTGCCACCTCCGCCACCGCCGCCTCCGCCGCCGGTCTGGTGGACCTGCATCATCTGGACCGAGAGGTTCGCGGCACCCGGACCCGGAATCTCCGGGACGAATCCGGCGAAGTCCGAGGAGTTGACCGGCCACATCAGTTGGTCGTAGCCCATCACCATGTACGGGTAGTCCAGATAGATGCGCTCGACGGCCTTCCGAGCGATTTCGTTGCGCTCGTCGGCCTGCATCGTGGTTCTGGCCCGCGAGATGAGGTCGTCGGCTCCCGCGTCGCCGAGTCCGTACCCCATCGCGTTGTTGAGTTGGGTCGTGGTGTTCTTCTGGTCGTACCCGCCCTTCTCCGAGTGGTCGTCGGCGTTGTCCGAGTGGAAGATGTTGTACAGCGTCCCGGTAGCGAACGGCGAGAGGTCGCTCCACCCCATCGGGTAGACGTCGAAGTCCTCCTGTGAGTAGACCCGACCGAGCATCGTGTTGAACGTCATGACCTTCGTGACGGCCGGAATGCCGAGTTGCTGGAGCATGTCCACCCAGCGCGTCGTCATCTTGGCGAGTTTCGGCGTGTCCTTGGCCGGGTAGACGAACACCTCCATCGGCCCGCCCATGATTTCGGTCATGGTCTTGCCGTTGACCCGAATCTCCTGTTCGACGCCGTCCGTCTGGCGCAGGACCTTCGACTGGACCGGCCCGAAGCTGTAGTCGTGCTTGCCCTTCGACTGGCCGCCCGTGACGCCGGTTATCGTGCCGGGGTACTCCTTGCCGACGTAGGTGCCCGAGTTGCCGTCGATGACCTTTCCTTCCGTGAGGAACTGTCGAATCCCCTCGTAGTCGGGAATCCCCGGTTCCTTCTGGCGGAACTCGAAGGCGTTGGTCGCGGGGTCCTCCAGCAGTTTCACGTTGTCGCCCGCCGTCTCGGGCCGGACCGCCGAGTAGCCCGGCGGCATCACGAAGTCGCCCATGTACTCGTAGCCCTGCTGGAGTCGCTGGGTCCAGAAGTAGTCGTCGAACGCCATCGAGGTCGCCTGCCGGAAGGTGGCGTCGTCCAAGGGCACCCGGCGCATGTTGTAGGCGAAGTAGCCGAAGCCGGTGTCGTACCCCTGCACGAACGACTGGCCCTCGTTCTTCTTGACCTTCGGGATGTTGGCGACGTTGATGGAACTGTAGAGGCTGTCGATGCTCCCGCGCAGGAAGGCCTGCTGGAGCGCCGAGTCGCTCCCGAATATCTTGAACCGCACCGCGTCGAGGAAGGGTCCGCCCGCCGTGAGTTTGTCGACCTGCTCGCGCCAGTCGAGCGTCCCCAGCGGGTAGTCGTCGCGGAACTCGACTTCGATTGCGGTCGATTGCTCGTACCGCGTGACCGTCCCCGGCCCGATTCCGACGGGACCGTCGTTCTGGGCTGGCGAGTACTGGCGGTAGTCGCCGACCTCCGACCAGATGTGCTGGGGCAGAATCGGAATCGCAAGCTGGTTGCTCGCGTAGGTTCCGATGGGCTTGCTGAGCTTCATGTGAACGTCCCAGTCGCCCTGCGAGGCCTTCTCGACCGACTTGATTGGCTTGATGGTCGAGGCGTAGCGCCCCGGCTCCTGCTCTTTCATGTAGTTGTACGTGAAAACCACGTCCTCGACGGTGAGCTCCTCCCCGTCGGTCCACGTCAGCCCCTCTCTGACGTTGAAGTACACGTCGGGTTGCGGATTCGCCTGCCCCTCGGGCACCTCCACGGTCCAGTCCGTGTAGACGTTCGGCCGGACCTCGAACTCCACCGGGTCCACCGCGGTCCCGCCCTGATAGACGAGGTCCAGAATCGCCCACGAGTACGCCGAGGAGGTCGAGAGCGGGTTCAGTCCCTTCGGCTGTTGGCCCATCCCCATGACGAAGATGCCGCCCTCTTGGACGTTCTGGGCGTCCACGTCCGCTGGCTCCGTTATCATCGAGTCCGCCGTGTCTCGGTCTGCGTCGGGCTCCTCGGCGTCCGCCGCGCCGGGAAGCGACACCGCGACCGCCCCCGCTCCGCTTGCTTGTAGGAATCTACGCCGACCGGTTTTGAACTCTGGGTTGTCCTCACCCATGGAGGGAGCTAGCCAGTCACACGGAAGAAACCAACGGATATTAATAAATAGGCTTGCATTGATTCGGCCGTCCGGTGGTCGGGAACGACGATTCGGCGTGGTTGGGGTGCTGGTGGTCGGAGTGGTCCACCCCGTATTCGACGCGCGCCCGACGCCGAGGCGAAAGGTTTTATCAGGACCCTCCGACCATCCGCGTACATGACCGATTGGGAGTGCGGCATCGACAGTTGCGGCGAGGCGTTCGAGAACGTCGAGGAGGCCATCGTTCACCAGACGACAGACCACAAGCGCCGGGAGTGCAAGGTCTGCGGCTCGGTGGTCCCCGACGGCTACTTCGCCATCCGGCACGCCTTCAACGAACACTCGCGGGCCGAGTACGTCCGGGCCTACGGCGCGAGCGCCGCCGAGGTCCGCCAGCGAGAGCGCGTCCGCGACGCCATCGAGGACGAGGCCGACCTCCAGCAGGTCGTGAACCGACTGGACGAGGTCACGGGCGGCCTCTGAGGACGACGGAAGAGTTTCAGACACCGGGAGCGACCGAGTTTCTGACCTCGGATTTTCACCGCTTTCGCGGCGACTCGACTGCGTTCGCGCTGACTCGACGGAGCGTGTCCGCGTCGGCGCGCGCAGAAAAGCCATCTACGACGCCGAACAGCACATCGACGAGGCCCTCGGCGAGATGGCCGAGGAGGTCGAACACGACGAAATCGCAACCTACGGGAGCCTCGCCAAACTCGCCGACAAACTCGGCTACCACGACGCGGGCGACCCGCTCCACGAGAACCTCGAAGAGGAAGCGGAGTTCCTCGACCGACTGGTCGAACTCGCCGAGGACTACGATTACGACCAGTTGACGTGGACGACGTTCGGTTGTCGGAGGAATTTGCGATTTTTGGTTTTGTTCGTCGGTCAAATCGATACCATTTTTTCGGCTGGTTGTAACGTAGCGGACATGAAGCGCCGAGATGTACTGGCTAGCGTCGGTTTGGCGATGTCCACGAGCGGTTGTATGGGGCTTCTCGCTACGAAATGCGAACCGGGCGAGGACGAATTTGCGACGCTACAGGACGAGATAGACCCTGACCGGAACATCGATGTCTCTGTCAGAGGCGTCGTCGTCAAGTTCATTGACGGTAACATGGTGCTCCACGACGGAACGGGATTGGCTGAAACAACAGCGCCGGGATGGAAGGAATTCAACGAAGACTGGTTCCAGCGCGGGGACTGCGTGAAAATATCCGGACTCCTCGATGGAAGCTACAGTTTCTCGACCGGGCGACTCCGCATCTCGACTTCGTCGGAGGAAGAAATCGAGACAGTCGGCGATGCCAAACGCGAACCGCCGACTATTCCTGACAAGCCCAACGCCACGTTCGACCTCGATTACCGGCCAGCCGAGAAGGTCGCAGTTGTCAGCCACACGGAGGGTGAGTCGATACCGGCCCGTCAACTCGAAGTGCGCCGACTCCACAACGAGGAGATTTCGACCTACCCGTGGTACGAACTGACCGAGAAAGCACCCGACGACGAGGTGTCAGTCGGCGACTCTCTCGAGTTCGAGAAGACTGGAGACTTGAGTCTCATGTGGCGTTACAACGAGTACTGGACCAAGGATATGGATGTCCGTTGGTCGTTCTGACCGAGACGTGGGCTAAACTACCCGGTATCGTACTTGTAGGTCGCGCTGTTCGGGTCGATGCCGAAGTCCTCGGCCGACTCCTCGGGTTCGGGTTCCTCCTCGTGGGGCTGGGCGCTCTTGAACCGCTCGCGGAGGCGGTCGGGCATCACGAACCGCTCTACGCTCAGCGCCATGCCGACCGCGTCGGGGTCTAACTCCTCGCGCTTGGTTTCGAGGCGTTCGCGGAGTCGCTCGGGCAGGTCGCTGCTCTCGACCCCGCGGAAGCCGAACTGCGCGAGGTAGTCGGTCGCGCTCGTCAGCGCGTACACCACCTCGAACCCCTGGTCGCGGGCCTGCTCGACCAGTCGCTCCACGACGTGCGCGCCGACCCCCTGTCCGCGCCACGACTCCAGCACCCCGATGCTGGTGAGTTCGCACAGTTCCTCCTCGTCGGTCTTGTGGATGCGGATGCGGCCGAACCCCGCCTTCTGGCCCGAGGTCTCGTCGATGGCGACCACGTAGTCGCGGGAGCGGAACGCGGTTTCGTCGAGACCCATCGCCTCGATGTGGTCCAGCAGCCAGACCTCTTCCCTGTTTTTCGCGTCCCGGACGTACATGGGAGAGAGTTGGCCGTCTGAAGATAAAAAGGTGTGGCGCGAGGGGTCCCCGGCGTCAGAAGCAATCCGCCAATTGTTAAGACAAACCCGCCCGTCCGCCTACGTAATGTTTGACTCGGACGACCTCGAGGAGATACGCGAGGCCCGCGAGGAGTGGGACGAGGAGACCGTCGGCCCCACCGTCGAGCGCTTCGGCGAGCGCAAAGAGGAGTTCACGACCGACACGGGCGGCCAAGAGGTAGACCGCATCTACACGCCCAACGACGTGGCGGACTTGGACTACGACGAGGACCTCGGCTTCCCCGGCGAGGAACCCTACACGCGCGGGGTGTACTCCACGATGCACCGCGGGCGGCTCTGGACCATGCGCCAGTACGCCGGGTTCGGCACGCCCGAGGAGACCAACGAGCGATTCGAGTACCTCATCGAGAACGGGTCGTCGGGCCTCTCGATGGCGTTCGACCTGCCGACCCAGATGGGCTACGACTCCGACGCCGACATGGCGGCGGGCGAGGTCGGCAAGTCCGGCGTCGCCATCGACTCGCTCCACGACATGGAGACGGTCTTCGACGGGATTCCGCTGGACGAGGTCAGCACGTCGATGACAATCAACGCGCCAGCCTCGGTCCTGCTGGCGATGTACATCGCGGTCGGCGACAAGCAGGGCGTCGACAGGGAGGAGCTTCGGGGCACCATCCAGAACGACCTCCTGAAGGAGTACGTCGCGCGAAACACCTACATCTACCCGCCGGAACCCTCGATGCGCATCATCACCGACATCTTCGAGTTCTGCGCCGACGAGACCCCGAAGTTCAACACCATCTCCATCTCGGGGTACCACATCCGCGAGGCCGGAGCGACCGCGGCACAGGAACTCGCGTTCACGCTCGGGAACGGCATCGAGTACGTCGAGGCCGCGATGGACGCCGGACTCGACGTGGACGACTTCGCGCCCCAACTCTCGTTCTTCTTCAACGCGCACAACAACATCCTCGAAGAGGTCGCCAAATTCCGCGCGGCCCGCCGGATGTGGGCCAAAATCATGGAGGAGCGATTCGACGCCCAGAACCCCAAGTCCAAGCAACTCAAGTTCCACACCCAGACCGCGGGGTCGACCCTGACCGCCCAGCAAGTGGACAACAACATCGTCCGAGTCGCGTATCAGGCCCTCGCCGCGGTGCTGGGCGGCACCCAGAGCCTCCACACCAACGGGAAGGACGAAGCCCTCGCGCTCCCGACCGAGGAGAGCGTCCGGACCGCCCTCCGGACCCAGCAGATTCTGGCCCACGAGTCGGGCGCGGCCGACACCATCGACCCCCTCGCCGGGAGCTACTACATCGAGAGCCTGACCGACGACGTCGAGGACGAGGCCTTCGACATCCTCGACACGGTCGACGAGAAGGGCGGCATGTTGCAGGCCATCGAGGACCAGTGGGTCCAGCGACAGATTCAGGACGTGGCCTACGAGCGCCAGCGCGAAATCGAGGAGAAAGAGCGCATCATCGTCGGCGTCAACGAGTTCGAGGTCGACGAGGAGCCCGAGGTGGACATTCAGGAGGTCACCGAGGAGGAAGAACAGAAGCAGATAGACCGCCTGAACGCGGTCAAGGACGACCGCGACGACGAGGAGGTCGAGGCCAAACTCGACGCGCTCCGCGAGGCCGCCGAGGGCGACGAGAACCTGCTGCCCTACATCATCGACGCGGTGAAGGCCTACGCGACGGTCGGCGAAATCTGCGGCGTCTTCCGCGACACCTTCGGCGAGTACCGGCCCGGCGCGGCGGTGTAGTGACTTAGTTCCCCGGTCTGGCTATCACCTTCTCGGACAAACTCCGACCTACTTGGAGTTCGTCTTTGTTATCCCTACTATGGGAAAATAAACATATTATATTTCACAGCAGTATTTTAATTGTAAGCTTTTCGTAGAGGAAGATTTATTCACAGGGAAAATCTAATCACTTATTGTATGTGGATAAACGAACGATTAGCACATCGAAGTACGGAATCTTTGATTTTCTTGTGTCTCTGTGTGAGCGTTGCACTCACGGTCATGTATATCGGCACGTGGAGTTTTGTCGGCCAAGGCAACTATCTGTTCCTGATACTTGGAACCTATGCAATTCTTGCCGTTTTCCTAGTATTACAGCTATTCCGAGCCACACGTATGGATGAGTGGTCAGCCAGACTCGGTTCAGTCGGAGTCGTTATCGGATTCGCCACGACTATTTTTCTCGGTCTTCGTCCAAGACCAGCGTGCTTGGATGTAAGTCCGTGTTTAAGTGGTCTTAGTCCGCATCTCTTCCAGTTGGCGTTCGGAATCGGTGTTGTGACGATTTCGCTGTTCTTGGACCTTCGGGACAGTATGACCGGGGGTAAATTGTAAGTTGCTCTGCCTTCTAAACTGTGTAGTAAAGGCTAGTTTCGGAAGAAAAAGCCGACTTGAACGAAAGGAGTTCTGTGCGAAATCTCGTTGCTATTCCTGTGCTACGTCCCCTATCAATAGCTTCTCGATCTCAAGTCTTCCATGATTTCGCACATGAACCTCCGGAACTGCATCAACCTCGAAATGCACCGGTTCTGTTGGCGGGGATTCACCGGAAGACGGCACGCCGCTATGTTGTCTAGTTGAGTCTGCATCCATTAATCGTTGCGCGGTTAATTTCGCCGCCTTACTGCGGAAGCGATGACTGTTCGCCTGTTGCGTTCCGATATTGGCCGACTCGTTCAATACGATGCCATCCCCGCTTTTTCTGAGTTGAACCGCTGGGCTCCGTATTTCTCTATCCAAGGTGAGAGAATCCACCTGTCGCGCTCCAAGTTCTGGATTCAGACGAAGGTATTTCTCCGTTTCTCCCCACATTTTTCGAGAGAAAGGCTTAATACCATCAGATATCACGACTACATTCCTATCTTCGACTATTTTTACTTCTTGTTTGGAAGCAGTGGGAGTCAGTTGGAGACGGTTGCCCCCGACGTGATAGGAAGGAGGTGAACACGTCGCACTGAGCGGCGGGATGAGATCGTCACCGTTTGGTATTCCGTCTGGAAGTCTATACCCCGTCTTTACTTCTAAGACAAGCGGCTTACCACCGTTAGATTCGGAGCGAACAGTTTCACTGAAGACGACTGGACCGGCTGCTGCTCCGGCCGTCTTAAGGAAGCTTCGCCGACTTGTCAAACTATCCGTCTCTGCTTCATCTTTGCGATTGTTGTTGTCCATTTTATTACTTAAGAGTGTTAATAGTTTCTTTGACACCCGTTTTCGTACAAGAAGTCAGCGTTTCGTTGTAGACACCAGAAACATTAGGGTAGTCTGTTGCACAGCCGTCATTTAACTCACCGTCGTGACGTCCGTGAGTGTCTTCATAGCTCGTACAGAGAGGACTTGAGTCACCGGCTCCACTCAGAATAGTACCGAGGTCGTGCTGTCTGTGGCCTCCATTATTATAGTGCTCAGACATCTTTCTGACCGCAGTGTTATCGGAGTCGATAATGGTGTGTAATGCCTCGTGCGACGAAGCATTTCGAATCCACGGTCGAATGGAGCCGCAACCCAGAATTGTACACCGGTCGTTCACGAGTGCGCTTCCACTTTCTGACGTTGGTACTTCCGCATTCCCCGAGGCAAACCCTGCGGCTGCGAGGAAATGGACGCCGTTCCATGAAATGCCCTGATTATCAAGCCAACTTCGGAAATTGGTTCTGTAGTCCTTTGCACCATTACCGTCAATGTGCGGGTGACTGTAATCGATGAGTATTTCCGCGTAGTCAATTATCCCATTATTCACTAGTTGGTCGGCCATCCCCTTCAAACCTAGGTACACGTCGTTTTTCTTAGCGCTTTTTTCGCACAGCGAATCCTGTACACTAGTATTGGGGTATTCATAAATACTCAAATTGCGATACTCATTCGATGAAAGACTTCCAGTACTGTATTCTTCTACGTATCCCATCGCAATTTACACCTTGCCACCCCCATACTATAAACTTTCTGCCTAGCTTATACTAATCATATCAAAGGCGAGAATAATCTGCCCGGTTGAACGACTGAAGTGAGCGAACAAGAAAGTTGGGGAGGATGAGGCGCTGGTGCCCTCCACCGAAGAGAGCGGGAACAAGAGCGCATCATCGACGCGGTGAAGGCCTACGCGACGGTCGGCGAAATCTGCGGCGTCTTCCGCGACACCTTCGGCGAGTACCGGCCCGGCGCGGCGGTGTAAACTCGAACTCTTTCCAGTCTTTCAGGCCGCCTCTTTCAGTTCCTCGTATCGCTCCCGAAACAGCGACTCGCAGGACGTGCAACACATGTGGTAGCGCCGGTCGTCCATCTCGACGGTGACGCCGCCCTCGTGAACCGGCTTGCCGCACTCGGCGCATTCGAGCGCGAGGTCCGCGCCGTCCACGTTCGGTTGCCACGACGACTCGGCCACCTTCCGAATCGCGTAGTCTTCGAGGGAGTCAGGGTCGAGGGCCTCCTCGAAGAGGTGGCGGAGTTCCCGGTCGTCCATGTGGCCGTAGGCGACGATTCGCGGGTCGATGGCCCGGACGACGTGTTCCACGAAGTCGAACTCCCGGAGCGTCTCGGCCACCTCGTCGCCGCTCCCCGGCCGGGCGTCGATTTCGAGGACTACTTCGTCGCCGGTCGCCAGCACCGAGCGGTCCAAGTCCAGCGTGAACCCCCGAATCACGCCGAGTTCTTCGAGTCGCTCGACGCGGTTCGAGACGCTCGGGGCCGACAGGCCCACCTCCTCGCCGATTTCCTTGTAGGAGCGCCGGGCGTCCTCCATCAGCAGTTGGAGGATTTCGGTGTCCGTGTCGTCGAGTTCGGTCATTAGAGCGTGTACACCCTCCAGCTGTAACAGTCTTTTCGGGGTTTCGAGAACCTCGCGCGAGGGTTCCCGACGAGTGCGAACAGCACGACCCGACAACTGTCAGGTCTGCGCCGAGGTGCTTCGGGAGTGCGCCGAGAGTTGCCGGACGATGGCGAGCGCCTAAGCGGTCCCCGAATCAGCGTTCCGTTCTTGCTTCTTCTCAGAGCCGACTGACCAGTTCGCCCACTTCGCCTCGAGTGTTAGTGAGTCAAACGACGGTCGGCAAAATCTGCGACGTCTTCCGCGACGTGTCCGAGGAGTACAAGTCCGGCGCGGCGGTCTGACCGTGGTTCGCTGTTTTCCGGCACGACTGTTCGATAACTGGACTCCGCATAACAGCCCCCACTTAATTATATCATAAATAATAGTTAGTAAAATATTTATGCGCACTTTGTTTAGATTATTTTGGAGGTGAATCAGAGTATGTTCTTTGTGGTTCCGTTCGACAATACGACGTGCGCTCCGTATCGTGCCGGATGCTGAATAGGTCCGAACGAGTATCGTCCCGACGAATGTTCCCGGTTGCCCGGAATCGGCCGGGTAACACAGTATTTCAGTAGTCGAGCTTTCACAGATACCCGGCTAGTTCGTCCACGTCGTCCTCGGTATTGAAGACGTGAATCGACGCCCGGACCGCGTTCTCGGGGTAGGGAAGCGCCCGAATCTGAATCCCGTCGTCGGCCAACTCCTCCACGAACGCCTCGGGATTAGGGTCGTCCACGGCGAACGTGACGAGGCCCGACTCGTACTCGCGGGGACTCAGCAGCCGAGCAGACTCGGCGTCCGCGATGCCCACCTTGAGTCGGTCGGTCAGGTTCTCGATTCGGCGCTGAATCGCGTCGTAGCCCACGTCCTCGATGGTTCGGATGGCCTCGGCGAGTCCAGCGTAGGGCGCGGGCGAGACGGTGCCGACCTCCAGTCGGTGCGCGCCGGGTTCGTAGGCGTACTCCTCGGCGTTGGGGTCCTCGACGCTCCGGTAGCCGATGTGGGCCGGTTCGAGGAGGTCCTCCGCGCCGGGGCTGACGTGGACGAACCCCGCGCCGAAGGGGCCGAGGAGCCACTTGTGGCCCGCGCCCGCCGCGAAGTCCGCGCCCCACTCCGAGAGGTCGAGGGGCATCTGGCCGGGCGACTGCACGGCGTCGGCGAGGACGAGCGCGCCAGCGTCGTGGGCGATTTCCGAGACCTCCTCGACCGGGAGGCGCGTGCCGTGAGTCCACGTCAGCGAACTCATGCAGACGAGTTTGGCGTCCTGTACCGCGTCGGCCATCGCGTCCATGTCGAGGCGGCCCTCCTCGGTCTCGACCACCTCGACCTCGACGCCGTGGCGCTTCAGGCGCTTCCACGGCAGGATGCCCGAGGAGTGTTCGAGGTCGGTCCGGACCACGGTGTCGCCGGGTTCCCAGTCGAGCGCGGCCGCGACGCGATTGATGCCGTCGGTGGTACTCTGGGTCAGCGCGATTTCGCTCGCGTCCACGCCGAAGTGGCCCGCGAGCGTCTCGCGCGTCTCGTCGAAGACGCCGAACGCGCAGGAGTACATCCCCTCCTCGGCGGGCGCGTCGTACTCGTGGCGCTCGACGCACTCCTCGACGGCCTCGACGACGCGAGTCGGACTCGGTCCCGAGGCTCCGGTGTTCATGTAGGTCGTGCCGTCGAGCGCGGGAATCGCGTCCCTGAGGTCGGTCGGGTTCATGGCTTCGAGGTTGGACCGGTTCCGTGAAAAGTGCTGTCTGCGCGGCAAGTAGCGAGGCGACTCGGCGTCGGCGGTCGGAGTTCCGGCAGGCGTGTCGCGTTCTACAATTGTTCTAAATTATTAAAGAAACCAAAATATTTGCTATGAAATTGTATCTCGTTCTTTAGCGGGTCGCTCGACGGCCGGACGCACCAGAAATACCGAGACGGCGGGACCGCCGAAATTATACTCCACACGACCGAACCCCCGCGCATGCACATCGACCACGTCGGAATCGCAACCGACGACGCCGCGGACCTCGCCGAGTTGTACGCTGACCTCTTCGACGCACCTATCGCCCACGAAGAGGAGTTCGACGGCCTGCGAGTCCTCTTCCTCGAATTCGGCGACAGTTACTTCGAACTGCTCGAACCGCTCGAAGGCGGGACCGTCCAGCGGTACCTCGACAGCAACGGGCCGGGAATCCACCACGTCGCCCTCGAAACCGACGACATCGAGACCGCTCTCGACACCGCCCGAAGTCACGGCGTCGAACTCATCGACGACGAACCCCGGCCCGGCGCGTGGGGCCACGACGTCGCCTTCCTTCACCCCAAATCGACCGGCGGCGTGCTAATCGAGTTCGTCGAACACTGAGCGACCGGCGGTTTTTGGCTACTCCGAGTCCGGCGCGGGACCGAAGTTCTCGGTCTTGGCCTCGTCGGCGTCCACGCTGACCGCGTCGAGCGCGGCGGTCGCCCGGTCGAGGAAGTCAGCGAAGCCGTAGACGAACGTCTGGCCCTGCGCGTCGGCGAGGACTTCGAGTACCTCCTCGTTGCTCACGTCGTCGGTAATCACGACCGTCGCGCCCGCTGCGGCGAGGGCAGTCAGGCGCTGCTCGTGGGCGGGGTCGGCGTCCTCGTAGACCACGGTGACGGTCGCGCCCTCGTCGCTGGCGCGCTCGCCGATGCCGACCGCGGGGCCGACGCCCGGCCCGCCAGCGAGGACGACGACGCTCTCCTCGCCCTCGTAGAAGGAATCGCCGTAGGGTCCGGCGACTTCGACTGTCTCGCCGGGTTCGAGGTCCGCGAGGTAGGGGCTGAGCGACCCCTCGGGGTCGATTTCGACCGTCACCTCGAATGTCTCCTCGGCACCGTCGGACTCGTCCGACGAGCCTCCGCTTGCTTCGCTCGCGGAGACACCGGGCGACGAGAGGGTGTAGTGGCGCGTGACCTCCTCGCCGTCCACCGTCGCGGCGAGTTGCACGAACTGGCCCGGCTCGGCGTCGAAGCCCGGCGGCGTCTCCAGGGTCAGCGCAATCGTGTCCGTTCCGACCGACTCGACCGCTCGAACCGCGACCTCGGTTCCGTCCATACTCCTCGGTTGTCGGGGCGCGAGTAAAGACGCTACGACTAGTCGCTCGGATTGGGCGAAAATAACACGATTTTAAACGGCCGAGACGGCGTGTAATCCGGCAAAAAACGCGGGACAATTTTTACAGGGTTTATAACCCCCCGCGGTCGCTTCAGAAGGCTTTTGATTTGGGACGGGCTATCTCACGCCTAGGAATGCCAGACGACCTGAACTGGGCCATCGGCGGCGAGGCCGGCGATGGGATTGACTCTACCGGGAAAATTTTCGCACAGGCGCTTTCCCGCGCAGGACGACACGTATTCACGTCGAAAGATTTCGCGTCCCGAATCCGAGGCGGTTACACCGCCTACAAGATTCGGAGCGCGACCGACCGCGTCGAGAGCGTCGTCGACCGCCTCGACATCCTCGTCGCGCTGACCGAGCGCACCATCGAGGAGAACCTCGACGAACTCCACGACGACTCCGTCATCATCTACGACGGTGAGCGCACGGAGATGCAGGACGTCGATATTCCGGGCGAGATGACCGGGCTGTCGGTCCCCCTCCAGCGGCTCGCCGAGGAGGCGGGTGGGGCCATCATGCAGAACATCGTCGCGCTCGGCGCGGCCTGCGAGGTCACGAACTTCCCCATCGAGAATCTCGACTCTGCTCTCGAGAAGAAGTTCGGCGCGAAGGGCGAGTCCATCGTGGAGAACAACAAGGAGGCCGCCCGCAAGGGCCAGGAGTTCGTCGCCGAGGAGTTCGACCACGAGTTCGACTACGACCTCGACACGACGGACAACGACTACGTCCTCCTGAACGGTGACGAGGCCATCGGGATGGGCGCAATCGCGGCCGGATGCCGCTTCTACGCTGGCTATCCCATCACCCCCGCGACCGACGTGATGGAGTACCTGACGGGCCGCATCGAGCAGTTCGGCGGCGAAGTCGTCCAGGCCGAGGACGAACTCTCGGCCATCAACATGGCGCTCGGTGCCGCGCGGGCCGGAGCGCGTTCGATGACAGCCACCTCCGGGCCGGGCATCGACCTGATGACCGAGACGTTCGGTCTCGTGGCGACCAGCGAGACCCCGCTGGTCATCGCCGACGTGATGCGCTCGGGTCCCTCGACCGGGATGCCGACTAAGCAGGAGCAGGGCGACCTCAACATGACCCTCTACGGCGGCCACGGCGAGATTCCGCGGTTCGTCGTCGCGCCGACCAACGTCGGCGAGTGTTTCCAGAAGACCGTCGAGGCGTTCAACCTCGCCGAGAAGTACCAGACGCCGGTCTTCCTGCTGGCGGACCTCTCGATGGCCGTCACCGAGCAGACCTTCGAGCCTGAGGTCTTCGACATGGACGCGGTCGAAATCGACCGCGGGAAAATCGTGGACGACGACGAGGTCGAGGCGTGGACCGACGAGCGTGACCGCTTCCAGCCCCACTTCCCGACCGCCGACGGCATCAGTCCGCGCGCGCTCCCCGGCACCGAGAACGCCGCCCACATGTCCACTGGTCTCGAACACAACTCGCTTGGCCGACGGACTGAGGACACCGACGTCCGTATCGAGCAGGTGGACAAGCGCAACCGGAAGGTCGAGACCGCACAGGAAGAGGAAGACTGGAGTCCCCGCGAGTTCGGCAACCCCGACTCGGACAACCTCGTCATCTCGTGGGGGTCGAACGAGGGTGCGATGCGCGAGGCGCTGGACTTCCTCGAAGAGGACGACATCGACGTGCGGTTCCTCTCGGTGCCCTACATCTTCCCGCGCCCCGACCTCAGCGACGACATTGAGGCGGCCGACGAGGTCATCGTCGTGGAATGTAACGAGACGGGGCAGTTCGCCGACGTCCTCGAACACGACGCCCTGACCCGCGTCAAGCGCGTCAACAAGTACAACGGCGTCAGGTTCAAGGCCGACGAACTGGCAGACGAAATCAAGCAGAAGCTCCAGAGCGAGGAGGTCAAAGCATGAGTTCGGACGTACGATTCACAGACTTCAAATCAGACAAACAGCCGACGTGGTGCCCCGGATGCGGGGACTTCGGCACGATGAACGGCATGATGAAGGCGCTGGCCAACACGGGCAACGACCCGGACAACACCTTCGTCGTGGCGGGCATCGGCTGTTCCGGCAAAATCGGCACCTACATGCACAGCTACGCGCTTCACGGCGTCCACGGTCGCGCCCTCCCCGTCGGGACGGGCGTCAAACTCGCCAACCCCGACCTCGAAGTGATGGTCGCGGGCGGCGACGGCGACGGCTACTCCATCGGCGCGGGTCACTTCATCCACGCGGTCCGCCGGAACGTGGACATGACCTACGTCGTCATGGACAACCGCATCTACGGGCTGACCAAGGGGCAGGCCTCGCCGACCTCGCGCGAGGACTTCGAGACCTCCACGACCCCCGAGGGTCCCAAACAGCCGCCGGTCAACCCCCTCGCGCTCGCCCTCTCGGCGGGCGGGAGCTTCATCGCCCAGTCGTTCTCCACGGACGCCCAGCGCCACACCGAAATCGTCCAGAAGGCCATCGAACACGACGGCTTCGGCTTCGTGAACGTCTTCAGCCCGTGCGTGACGTTCAACGACGTGGACACCTACGACTACTTCCGCGACTCCATCGTGGACTTGGACGAGACCGACCACGACCCGACCGACCGCGAGGCGGCCAAGACGAAGATTCTCGACGCCGACAAGGAGTATCAGGGCGTCCTCTACCAGAACGAGGAGAGCGTGCCCTACTCGGACCTCCACGGTCTGGACTCGAACATGGCCGAGATTCCGGACGGTGCCCCCGAGGGCGCGATGGACCTCGTCCGCGAGTTCTACTGACAACCTGATTTCGGTTCGGCCGTTTTTCGCTCTCGTCTCACCTCGGTTTCGCTTCTCCTGTTATCTCGTCTACGCCCACTGAATCCACCACACGATACCGAGTAACATCAGGCCGATGCCGAGCGTGGAAGTCGCTGGCTCGGGAAAGACGAACAGGAGAAATCCGACTCCGATGAGTATCGTCGGTTCCACTTCCTCCGCGTGGTCTGAGAGAGCCATAGCCTCGTTACTCGGCCTATCGCCACGGAGCTGTTGACCGCTCGTACCCGTCCCGGCCCCCAAAATTATCCGCGGAAACGTCGTGGCTCACTCCATGAATCGACGGGAACTGCTGGCCGCCGTCGGCGTGGGGGCGACCGGGATAGCTGGCTTCGTCGGGGGCCGAGGAGCGAGCGCGAGACAGGGCACCCGGACCACTACCCCATCGACCACGACCGAGAGCGACGGGTTCACCGGCATCGACTCGTCGGCCGAGCGGCCCTTCGCCGCGATTTCGGTCGGGTCCCGCGAGGGCGTCCGGAATCCGGAGAACAACAAGGCTCACGCCGTCCGGGTGTGGAACGACAGCAACTCGGCGCGGACCATCGGCCTTCTCCTCTCGCGGGGCGATTGGGGCGACGCCGAATCCCCGCTGATAGACCGACAAATCGAGTTCCCCGCGGACGGCTATCTGACACTCCGACTGCTCGAACCCGCGAGCTACGCGCTGGCGGTCAGTTCCGGCGGAGGCACAAGCGAACCCGTCCAGATTCCGCGGGCGCAGTTCGACTGCAACGACTCGCAGACCGACGTGGCGGTCACAGAAGACGGGCAGGTCGAGTCCGTGACGACCACGACCGAAATCGGCTGTCCGCCGGAGGTGACCGACCGGACGTTCACCGCGCTCGCCGGGTCCTGCGGGTCGGAAAGCGAGGCCAGCGTCTCGTTCGCCGAGGAGTCGGTCGGCGTGTCGGGAGCCATCCGCGCGCCGAACCCCTGCTACGGCGCTGAGTTGGCCGAGGTGGCGGTCTCCTCGGCGGACACCCTCCGGGTGGTCGTCGGGACCACGGAGCCGACTGCGTCGGTGTGCGCCCAGTGTATTGCGAACGTCAGGTACGAGGCGGACCTCCAGTTCCGCGACCGCGTGCCGGGGACCGTCGAGGTGGTCCACGCGCGGGGCGACCAGACCGAGACGGTTGCGACCGTGACGCGCGACGGGGCGACGACCGGTCGAGGGACGACGGAATCGGGGACGACGGGCCAGCGGGATACGACGACCGAGTAGACGCGAGGCCCGACCACCGTCGTAAAAGAAATACTACTATTGATCTAGTATTCATAAAGAATGCTCGAGAACAGATTTTAATTTCTTTATTGCCGCGGCGGCGTCTCCGCTGAAGTTCTCCGAACCGAGGACGGTCGAATCCGAAACCGAGGACGCCCGGGCCAGTCCGAGACGGCCGACTGCACCCCGGTCGAATCCCGAATGGTCGTCCGCGACTCCGAGAAGGCAAGAGCCGTCCCAAAAATACGCTCGGTTGACACGTCTCGCCTTTTGCCCGCGTCGCGCCAACAGAATTCCCGTGCGAGAGCGTTTGCGTCCGTTTTTTATGGGAGAGGTGAATACACGCAGTAGAGATGACTGCGGACGAATACGACATCGGCGGGATTACTTCGCCGACTGACCGGACCCGCTCCGGTGACAGTCCCGTCGTCGGGGGCGAGGCGGGAAACGGGGCCGCCTCGACGCCGAGCGAACGGTTCGACGCCGACCGCGGGGGCGACGACCGACAGATTCGAGGCTTCGGGACAGTAGCCGAGACGCCGTCTTCTACCGACACCGAGGAACCACTCTATGTCTGAACACTTCGACGTAATCGTTGCCGGTGCCGGACCGGCCGGGGCGCAGTGCGCACGGGACTTGGCTCAGCGAGACCACGACGTGCTGGTGTTAGAGGCCGAGTCCGAAGACGAGTTCCCGCGCCAGTCGAACAAATCGACGGCGGGGACCTTCCCGTCGATGATGGGGTCGTTCGGGATTCCCGACGATGTGGTGATGAACTACACCGACGACGTGGTGCTGGAATCGCCGAACCGACACTTCGTCCGGCGACAGCCCGGTGCCGTGCTGGAGTTCGCCGACTTCAAGAACTTCCTCGTGGAGGACGCCCGCGAGGACGGGGCCGAGTACTGGTTCGACGCTCGCGTCTCGAAGCCCGTCACGGACGACGGCGAAATCGTCGGCGTCAAGTACGGCGGCAATCAGGAGGTCTACGCCGACGTCGTCGTGGACGCGACCGGCCCGGCCGCGCCGCTGGCGAAGAAACTCGGCGTGACAGACCTCGAGCGCGAGAATCAGGCCATCGGCGTCGAGTACGAGTTAGAGGGCATCGACATCGACGCGGACGGCTACGCCGACCTCACCGACTCGATGATGCTCCGACTCGACCACGAACTCGCGCCGGGCGGCTACTCGTGGATTTTCCACACCGGCGAGGACACCGCGAAGGTCGGCCTCTGCTACATCCAGAACGAGGCTCACCGCGACTACGCCAAGGACGGGATGGGCATCGACGACTACCTCCAGTACTGGCTGGACAACGACCCGCGATTCGAGTCCGCCGAGCGCATCGAGGGCAAACAGCACCGCGGGTCGGCCCACATCCAGATGCCCAGCGGCTTCAGCACCGACAACTTCATGGCAATCGGTGACACGGTCCCGACAATCGACCCGCTCTGGGGCGAGGGCATCCACACCTGCATGAAGTCGGGCCGCGCGGCCGCCATCACCGCCGACCGGTGTTTCATGGCAAACGACCGCGACACCTCCGCCGAGAAGATGGCAATCTATGACGACCTCTGGCACGACCAAGTCGCGCCGAACATGCGAGTCCGGCTACTGATGACCCAACTGCTCTATCTCGCACCCAACGAGCGCTACGACACCCTCATGGAGGACCTCAACCGCCTCAACCCCGAGACCCTGAGCGACGCGAACGCCGGAAGTACGCGGGAGATTCTGAAGCTAATGCACACCGACGACATTCCCCTCCTCGTCCAGTTCGCCAAGGAGCGACTCCTCGGCTGAAGCTCCCGGTTACGCCAGCGAACCCGGCCGACCGCGAAGCCCCCGAACCAGTTTTCGCAGGAGTTTGAGCGACCGAACGACGCTCCGCACGTCGTCTACGATTCTGACGAGTCGCACCAGTCGTGTGAGTATCGAAGCCATGTTGGGTGTTACCACTCCTTTCCGTATAAGCGTCGGGCCGCCCTCCTCGACTTTTTACCGGAAGACGAGACAAAGCCAGCCCATGTCGAGAGCGTGTTGGACAGTTTCGACCGGAGGAAGGCGATGAAGGAAGACGACGAGCAGGACGACCTCGACGTTCGCGCGTCGGTCGATTCCTTCCGAAGGGCGGGAGTGGCGGCGAGTGACGGCCTCGGGAGACTCTACGAGGCGGGTAGAATGTGGCTCGGTAGACGCCACTCGCTCGTCCGATTCGTTGCTGCGACAGCAATCTGGTTCGTCGGAAACTGGACGTACAACCGTATCGCTTCGCCGATTATCGGTACGGCAACGAAGATACTCGGTCAAATTTCCTCGGAACTCGCAGTCACACCCGCTGTCGCATTCCTCGAAGGAAACCCGATTTTCGCGTCGTTACAACTTCTAGTGATTCTCATCGCGGTCGTCGTGGCACAGAATAGAAGACATACCCAGAAACTTAAGGACTCCGAGGATAAATTGACTAATATGACTAACGGGTCGGAGGAGATTACGGACGGCGGGAGCCGAAAACTACCGCCGACAGGCCCGCGGGCAATCGGTGGGCTGATAGCCGGTGGTGCCATCGGCCTCAGCTTCGGGCCGGGTGGTGTTCTCGCAGGGATGTTTCTCGGCTTCGCGTGGGGCGACAAACTCGACATCCGAGCCTACGAACGCAACCCGAACACCCCCGAACTGAACCGCGAATCCAATACTGAGCAATAAAGAATCGGATCGAAATCATCTAATTCGCAATCAAAGTTTATTTTGTGAGCGTTGGTTTTTACTTCTCATAATCTCCATGTTGAATATGGACGATCTACAGGAGCTTTCGATTATAGAGTACGATTTCTCGACTGGAGAGGTCTGTGAGGTTTCCTCACCTAAAGATATAGAAAACATCGGAGGTCTAGAAAATATGACACCGACCACAACAGAAAGCATCGCCGCAAACATCTACAAGGAAAATGGATTTAAAGTAAAAAGACTCCATAATACCTCTAGCACTTTTACAGAGATGCACGAAAGAGGTGAAGAACTGAACGGGTTAATTCAGTTATTAGATGAAGAAGTTTCGAAAATTGCTACTGAGTTCGGTAACACACATCTTTGGGCCTTGGATAGATCCGGTTGCCCTGATTTACTAGTATATGAAATTAACGAGGACGGCATAGATTATAAATTTGTAGAAGTAAAATCGACGCCAGCTATACCTGGAGTTAGATCTAGAGATCGTCTTAAACACTCGCAAATCGACTGGATAACGCGTTTTAACTTTCTCTCAGTTAAAATCGCGTTTGTAGTCAACCCAGCAAATTGGGATGGTTTCCATGAGTTTTCGTAAGACGTTTGGGTAATTAAATTTGATTCCTACTTCTCACCGAACTCCGATTTCACGGCCTGCCGGTCGATTTTCGAGGGGCCGGACATCGGCATCTCCGCGACGAAGTCGAGGTGGCGCGGTCGCTTGAACCGCGCGAGTTTCCCGTCCAAAAACTCGGTCAGTTCCTCCAAGGTCAGCGACTCGTCGCCCTGCACGACCGCCTTGCCGACCTGCCCCCACTGGTCGTCGGGGACCGGCACGACGACGACCTCCTCGACCTTGGGGTGGTCGGCGATTCGGTCCTCGACCGCGGCGGGATAGACGTTCTCGCCGCCCGAGACGTACATGTTCTTCTTCCGGCCCTCGATGTAGACGTAGCCCTCCTCGTCCTTGCGAGCCAGATCGCCGGTCGAGACCCATCCCCCTCCGAACGTCTCCTCGGTCTCCTCGTCGTTGCGCCAGTAGCGATCCGCGGCGTGAGGACTCGCCAGTTCGAGTTCGCCGATTTCGTCGGGCGGGAGTTCAGTCCCGTCGTCGTCCACGACTCTGGCGTCGGCGTGCATCACCGGGACGCCGACGCTGTCGGCCTTCTCGCGGGGCCAGCCCTCGGGCATGGTGAAGTTGTTCGGGCCGCACTCGGTCAGGCCGTAGCCCTGCGAGAGGTCCACGCCCCTATCCCACCACGCCTCCATGACGGACTCGCGGCAGGGGCCGCCGCCGGACTTGGCGAATCGGAGCGTCGAGAGGTCGGTGTCCGCCCAGTCGTCGTGGTTCGCCATCATCCGGAGGACCGCCGGGACGGCCACGAGGACGGTCGCGCCCTCCGACTCCACGAGGCGGAGGACCTCGCTCGGGTCGAACTCGCGGGCGATGACGACCGTCGCGCCGAGGTGGAAGAGGGGAACCGAGAGGACGTTCCACCCGCCGGTGTGGAACATCGGGAACACCATCGGGGTCACGTCCTCCGGTCGGAGGCCCCACGCCGTGATGGTGTTGAACGAGTTCCAGAGGAGCGAGCCGTGAGTCAGGACCGTCTCCTTGGGAATCCCGGTCGAGCCGCCGGTGTGGAGGAACACGTGGGGGTCGTCCATCGAAATCTCGGCGGTCTCGACCGGCGAGTCGTCGTCGGGGAGCGCGCTGGCCCACGTTTCCCAGTCGGAACTGTCTGCACCGTCTTGAGTCGAGAGCGACAGGACCGAGCAGTCGAAGTTCCGGCGCTCGTGGTTCAGCACGTCTTCCGCGAGGTCCGCGAACGGCTCCTCGACCACGAGGAGTGCCGGGTCCACGTCGTCGAGCATCTCGACCAGTTCGCCCGCCGCGAGGCGGTGGGAGAGGGGCGCGAGGATGCCGCCGGTCTTGGCGGTGGCGAAAAAGAGGTCCACGAGTTCCGGCCGGTTGCGCGAGAGGACCGCGACGCGCTCGCCGTCCTCGCCCTGCGCTCGCTGCTCGACGCCGAACTCCCGCAGGAGTCGGGCGGTCCGATTCGCTCGCCGGTCTAACTCGGCGTAGGTGAATCGCTCGCCGGTCGTGGCGTCCACGAGGCCGACCGAGTCGGGCGAGAGGCGGGCGCGCTTCTGGCTCCACGCGCCGACCCAGTCGTAGGGTCGTTCGTCGTGGCTAAACATGGCTCAGGAACTCCGCGAGGCGGTCGTTGACCGTCTCGGCCTGCTCGACGAAAAAGAGGTGCGGGCCGCCCTCGAAGACGGCGAGTTGGGCGTTCGGAAGCTTCTGGTAGAGGAGGTCGGCGTTCCCGACCGGCAGGACCGTGTCGTCGGTGCCGTGGGCGACGAGGACCGGAATCTCGATGTCGCCGAGGCGGTCGCTCGAATCGAACTGCATCACTCCGGCGGCCTGCGCCTCGCGGGCCGAATCGCTGGCGTCGCCGTCGAGTCGCCAGTCCACGATGTCCGAAATCAGGTCGTCGTTCTCGGCCCAGAACTCGTCGGTCATCGCTGGCTTCATCTTGTACCGGATGGCCTCGCGCTCGTCGGCGTCGTCCGGCGCGCCGAACATCCGGGCTCGGGTCTCCTCGGGGGTGTCGATGGCCTCCTCGCCGCCGTGGCTGGTGCAGAGGAGTTCGAGGCTCTCGGCGCGGTCGTAGTCCAGCGCGTACTGCTGGGCAATCATTCCGCCCATGCTCGCCCCGACGACGTGGGCGCTTTCTGCGCCGACCGCGTCGAGGACCGCTTCGAGGTCGCTCGCCATCTCCTCGACGGTGTACGGGCCGTCTGGTTCGTCCGAGTCGCCGGTGCCGCGGTTGTCCCAGACGACGACGCGGTAGCCCTCGTCGGCGAGTCGGTCTTTCTGCCAGCGCCACATCCACCGGCCGTAGCCCAGTCCCTCCACGAGCGCGACGGTTTCGGCGTCGCCCTCGTCGGTGGTCGCTTCCGCTGGGTCGGTAATCTCGTAGTAGAGAGAAACCCCGTCGTTGTCCGCGTAAGGCATGGCTGAACCCACGGACGACCCCGCCTTGAAATCCCCGTTTCACATGTTAACCCGCGGATTGATTCGCCGGGCGCGGCCTCGTTCAGGTATGCCAGTCGCAACTGTGGACGACACCGCCGAAGCCACCCTGACAGTCACCGAGGAGACCATCGACGCCTACGCCGACCTCACGGGCGACGACAACCCCATCCACCGCGACGAGGAGTACGCCGCCGAGACGTTCTTCGGCGGCCGAGTCGCCCACGGGATGCTCTCGGCGGGCGTCGTCAGCGCCGCCTTGGCGGACCTGCCGGGCGACATCGTCTACCTCGCCCAAGACCTCGACTTCGAGAACCCGGTCCGACCGGGCCAGACCGTGACCGCGACGGTGACCGTCGAGGAGGACCTCGGCGACGACCGCCTGCGCGTCGAGACGATTGCGGAGGCCGAGGGCGAGGCATCCGACGGCGACGCCGAGCAGATTCTCTCCGGCGAAGCGGTCGTGATGTCTGTTCCGCACGAGGGCGAATAGATAACTAACCGTTTCCTTAAGATAGTTAATTATACTTTAAAGAACGAATTTCAATTCTCTAAAACCGGCGCGCGCTGGCGTCTTGCTGAGCGTAGTCGTTCGAAAATCGGAGATTTTCGTGATCACGAGAGCGTTGCTCTCGGACGACGAAGCAAGGTTCGTGGGAGGTTGCCTCCCACGGCGCGACCCTGTGTCGCGCCATCGGCGTGCGAGGTCTGCGGTCGCGGCGCGGTTGCGAGAGACGGCTTGGCTCACGCCTGAAGCTAGCTTCCTCTACTGTTCTCGGTTCACGGTCCGGTTCGGAAATCGAGAACAGACACGACACCAGGAACGAAAAGCCGACGCCGAAACCGCCGACAGAGAACTCCCGAAACGACGGATTCTCAGTACGACTTCGCGTAGTACGCGGTCTCGCAGGCCTTGTCACCGCAGACCGCGCACTCGTCGCCGATGGGTTCCTCGTCGCGGTCCATCGGGACCATCACGATTTCGGCCGCGATCTCCTCCTTGACGACCGTCTCGCAGGCCTCGTCGCCGCACCACGGGGCCTGCACGTAGCCGCCGTGCTGGCCGATGGTGCCCAGAATCTGAGAGGTCTCGTAGGCCTCGCGGACGTTCTCCTCGAGGTTCTCCTTGGCGGCGTCGTAGAGCTTGGCGTAGACTTGGTCGAAGTGGCTCTGGATGGTGTCGCCGATGCCCTCGCGGTCGACCACGGTGTCCTCGCCGTCGGGGCGGTGGACCACGGTGACCTCGTCGTCTTCGACCTCGTTGGGGCCGATTTCGATGCGAACGGGGACGCCCTTCAGCTCCCACTCGTTGAACTTGAAGCCGGGGTTGCGCTCGTCGCGGTCGTCCAGTTCGACGCGGACGCCGGCGTCGTCTAAGTCCTCGGTCACGTCCTCGGCGTAGTCCAGCACCTCCTCGCGGTTGTCCTCGTTCCAGATGGGGACGATGACGACCTGCTCGGGCGCGAGTTTGGGCGGACAGACGAACCCTTGGTCGTCGGAGTGGGTCATGATGAGCGCGCCGATAGCGCGCCACGAGAGGCCCCACGAGGTCGTGTGGGCGACCGATTCCTCCTCGTCCTCGTCGGTGTAGGTCAGGTCGTAGGCCTCGGCGAAGCCCTGCCCGAGGTAGTGGGAGGTCCCGCCCTGCACGGACTTGCCGTCGGGCATCAGCGCCTCGACGGTCGTGGTAGTGTGCGCGCCGGGGAACTTGTCGTGTTCGGGCTTGCGACCCCGGAGGACGGGGATGGCCAGCACGTCCTCGTAGAGGCTCTCGTACTGGTCGAGGCGAGTCATCGTCTCGTCCCACGCCTCGTCCTCGCTCGTGTGGGCGGTGTGGCCCTCCTGCCAGAGGAACTCCTTGGTCCGGAAGAACGGCTTGGTCTCGGTGGCCTCCCACCGGATGACGCTACACCACTGGTTGAGGCGCATGGGCAGGTCGCGGTGGCTCCGGACCCACTCGCTCATGAACGGCGTGATGATGGACTCGCTGGTGGGTCGGAAGGCCAGCCGTTCCTCTAGCTCCTCGTGGCCGCCGTGGGTGACCCACGCGACCTCGGGGTCGAAGCCCTCCACGATGTCGCTCTCGCGTTCGAGGTAGCTCTCGGGGATGAGCGCGGGGAAGTAGGCGTTCTGCGCGCCGGTATCCTTGAATCGCTCGTCGAGATAGTCCTGAATCCCTTCCCAGAGAGCGTACCCTCGGGGCCGGGTGACGATGAACCCGCCCATAGGGGCGTAGTCGGCGAGTTCGGCCTTCTTGACGACCTCTGCGTACCACTCCCCGGGGCTGTACTCCTTGCGCTCGGTGATGCCGAGTTCCTGC
This sequence comes from Halorussus ruber, assembly GCF_004765785.1. GTDB lineage: Archaea > Halobacteriota > Halobacteria > Halobacteriales > Haladaptataceae > Halorussus > Halorussus ruber. Next base: position 120,539 of record NZ_SBIT01000007.1, read on the forward strand.
TCGTCGTCGGTCATTGGGTAGGAGTTTCTTCGATGTGGTCTTAAATGCGATGAAGCTATGGCAAGGATTCAGACGAATCCTCGCCGTGGGTTGTACTGACGACTCAAAACCAGACAATCTTGGATAAATATAACAATACTGTCGGGTGGTTCGGTGGACGAATCCCCGATTCGAGAGCGACCCCAGACTCGGGCGTAACGAGCGGACTACCCTCTCGAAGCGAATAGAACTGGATAAATGTAGTGAAAGCGGCGAAAACTCGTTCTCCGAAGACGAACCCAGTTGCTCGCTGACTCGTCACGGGGTCTTCGCTGGTCGCACTTGACGGAATGCGAGCGTTTTTAAATTGTCCACAGTATACAATACTATATGGTGTCCCCCAGCGAATGAGTGTACAGCGAGAAACGGAAAGCGACAACAAGTCTGCTCGCCGCGTCGCAGGAACCGCGGTCGGCACGTTCAGCATCATCGTATTGCTCGCGGCGGTCTCGTATTCGGTCATGGTGAACGTCGTCGATTGGGTCACGGTCGACGTTCTGACCTATCCCGTCAACGGAGTCGCGCCCTTCGTGGTCATTAGTGGGGCGATACTGACGATTCCCGTTCTCATCCCGACTGTCCTACTTACCGCGAAGCTTATCGAGTAGTCGGCTCATCGTTCCTTGTAGATTCGAACCACTTCTCCGTCTTTGAGACTCTGCGAGATAGCCACGAATTCAGAACTCCGTAGCTGCGTCCACCTCTCGCACGCCGGTCTCGACCTCCCACTCCAGCAACTCGTCGCCATCCTCGCCGAAGACGAACTCGCCCGCGAAGGTCTCGCCGTCGAGGAGATGCGGCATCCAATACCGGTCGTCCTCCCACATCTGGTCGTAGGGGAGCGCGCCGTAGTCGAACCACTCGGGGTCGGCCTCCGGGGACTCCTCGGGAGTTCCATCGAACTCCTCGGCCCGGAAGACGTGGACGAACATCTCCGACGACTCGCCGAAGACGAACTCGAACTCGCCGACTTTCTCGGGGGCGCGAGGAGTCACGCCGATTTCCTCCTCGACTTCGCGGACGACGCACTCTCGGGGCGTCTCGTCCTCCTCGACTTTGCCGCCGGGGCCGAGGTAGTTGCCCTCGCCGAGGCCGCGCTTCTTCCGGATGAGGAGGACCTCCTCGTCGTCGGGTCGCAGGAGGTAGCAGAGCGTGGCGGGTTGCATGGGTGGACGGTCAGGGCCGCGACAGATAAATCGGAACGGTTCGGCGGCCACCCGAGTTATCCGGCTTCCCGGCGTACTCCCTTCGATTCCATGAGCGACATCCACGAGGTCACGGTCACGTCGGTCCACCAGATGACGCCGAACGTCAAGCAGTTCGTCCTCGAATCCGACGACTACACTTTCGAGTTCGACCCCGGCCAGCACACCCACGTCCACTTCCCGCGGGAGGAGAGTCCGGCCGTTGATGATGAGGAGTCCAGCGACGAGGTCGTCCGGCCCTACACTTCGACCGCCCTGCCCGGCACCCGGAAAATCACGCTCGCAATCAAGCGCTACCCCGACGGCACCGCCTCGACGTGGATGCACGAGCGAACGCCGGGCGACACTATCGAAATCGACGAGTTGGGCGGAAATCTCTACCTGCGAGACCTCGACTCAGACGCGGCGTTCGTCTCGACCGGGACCGGCATCACGCCGATGATTGCGATGGTCAAGCAGTACGTCGAGGAGGGGTCCGGACAGGCCACCTTCTTCTTCGGCGAGAAGGACGAGGAACACATCTTCTACCGCGAGACGCTCGACCAGCTCGAAGCCCAGAACGACAATTTGGAAGTCGTCTACGTCCTCTCGGAGGCCGACGACGAGTGGTCCGGGCCGGAGGGCCACGTGCAGGACCACCTCGAAGAGCATCTGGACGACTTCGGCGACCGAGATTTCTACATCTGCGGCGTGCCGGAGATGGTGGTCGAGACGCAGGACTATCTGGACGAACAGGGTGCGGACGAGGAGCGTGTTTACGTGGAAGGATGGGAGGGCGACGAGGTGTCCGACGAGAGCGCGTGAGTTGACTTGGAAGGTGATGAGATGAAGTGCCGGGAGAAGACAGCGACAAAGACGAACACCGGAGATGCGGAGAAGAACGCTTAGAAAGCCCCCGCCCGGTCGCGGTCGCCTCTGCGGGATATTCGCGGTCCTCTCCGCACCGGAAGACAAACCGCGTCTTCCGAGCCATCATCGTCCGAAAATCGGAGATTTTCGTGATCACGAAAGGCTTCGCCTTTCGAACGACCTCACTTCGTTCGGTGAGACACCGCCCGACCCGCGAATAGTGGCCCGCAGAGGCGACCACAGGTCTTCGACCCGCCGGGAGACAATCCGCGTCTCCCGAGGTCACGCTCGGTTCCCTCGCGTGACCGCGACCGGGCGGCCCCTTCATCCCACCCGGCAGTTGATTCGCCGAGCGTTCGCTGGCGGTTGGTCAGCAGACCGTAACCCGTGGTCTGTTCGGCCCGCGCTCGACTCACTTCGCTCCGGCGATTTCGGCGGAATCGCCGGAGCTCCTCCCTGTCGCCACCCTACGCCCGGTCGATGGCGAAGGGACTCTCGGTCTCCTGCCAGTCCCATCCGGGCAGTCGGGTCTGGAACCCGGCGGCGAGCGCGGCGTCGAGGTCGTCGGCCCCCGCGGTTTCGCGGCCCTCCTCGGCGTGAACGCTCACGTCGGCGTAGTGGAACGTGGCCTCGCCGAGGAGGCGCAGGGGTTGAGTTCCGGCGATGGTGCCCGCGAGTTCGCGGCCCAGCATCTCGTCCACCACGAATCCCGGATAGTCGCCCTTCACGTCGAGTTCTCGGAGGAGGGCAATCATCGTGGCGAGGTTGACCGCCCGGTCGCCGTCCGCGAAGAGTCGGTCTACCTCCTCGCGGTAGGCCTCCTCGGAGACGGGGGCGACCTCGGTGTCGAACAGGTCACCGAGGTCGGCGCGCACGTCGTTGATTAGGGGCACTACCACGTCGGTCCGGTCGCGGACCCACTCGTACTCGTCGGCGACGCGCTCGGGAGTCAGTCGCATGTCGGGGCGAACGACCGCCACGGGCTTGGGTGTGCTCATTTTGAGAAGGCTTTTATAACATCGGCGACTAAAGACGCATAAGCGGGTTTTCCTGCGTCCCCGAGTGAGCGTCCGGTCCGCCCCGGTGATTCGGGGGCGTGGACGACTCGCCGACGCGCGAGTTATCGTATCCCGCGGAGAAGCGAAACCTATGCTGTGCTGTACTCTGCGTCATAGTCCTGACGGCATCCCGACCGGTCCGACACGCGTCCGTGAGCCAGTAGCTCGGGGTCGCTCAAGACCGGTGGGACGCCCACTCGGGACGACCCGGAGGACAGCGCGGTCACAGACGCAACCACTTTTTCACTATGAGTAAAGTAGACCAGCAATTAGAGGACCTGCGAGCAGAGATTACGAGCGAGTTACCGAGCGACATCTCGGTGTCGGACGTGAAGTACGAAGGCCCGGAACTGGTCGTGTACACCCGCGACCCCAAGAAGTTCGCCCGGAACGGCGACCTGATTCGCCAGTTGGCGAGCCAACTTCGCAAGCGCATCACGGTCCGGCCCGACCCCGACGTGCTGTCGCGCCCCGCCGACGCCCGCGAAGACATCATGGAGGTCATCCCGGAAGAGGCGGGCGTGACCGACCTCGACTTCCACGCCGACACGGGCGAGGTCGTCATCGAGGCCGAGAAGCCGGGGATGGTCATCGGCAAGCACGGCTCGACCCTGCGCGAGATTACCCAAGAGGTCGGCTGGACGCCCGAAGTCGTCCGGACGCCGCCCATCGAGTCCTCGACGGTCTCGAACGTCCGGAACTTCCTGAAACAGGAGCGCGACGAGCGCCGCGACATCTTAGAGAAGGTGGGTCGCCAGATTCACCGCGAGGAGATGTCCGACGACGAGTACGTCCGCGTCACGACCCTCGGATGCTGTCGTGAGGTCGGCCGCGCGAGCTTTATCCTCTCGACGCCCGAGACGCGCATCCTCATCGACTGCGGCGACAAGCCCGGTGCCGAGGACGAAGTGCCCTACCTCCAAGTCGAGGAGGCCCTCGGCGCGGGAGCCAACACCATCGACGCGGTGGTGCTGACCCACGCTCACCTCGACCACTCGGCGCTCATCCCGCTGCTGTTCAAGTACGGCTACGACGGCCCGATTTACACGACCGAGCCGACCCGCGACCTGATGGGTCTGCTCCAACTCGACTACCTCGACGTGGCCGCCAAGGAGGGCCGCGCGCCGCCCTACGAGTCCGAGATGGTCCGCGAGGCCATCAAGCACACCATCCCGCTGGAGTACGGCGACGTGACCGACATCGCGCCCGACGTGAAACTCACCCTCCACAACGCGGGTCACATCCTCGGGAGCGCGGTCTGTCACTTCCACATCGGCGACGGTCTCTACAACGTCGCGTTCTCCGGCGACATCCACTACGACGACACCCGCCTGTTCAACGGCGCGGTCAACGACTTCCCGCGGGTCGAGACCCTCATCCTCGAATCGACCTACGGCGGTCGCAACGACTACCAGACCGACCAAGAGGACTCCGAGCGCCGACTCAAGGAGGTCATCAACGAGGCCTACGACCGCGGCGGGAAGGTCGTCATCCCCGCCTTCGCGGTGGGCCGGTCCCAAGAGATGATGCTCGTCCTTGAGGAGGCGATGCGCAACGGCGATATCCCCGAGATGCCGGTCCACCTCGACGGCATGATTTGGGAGGCGACCGCCATCCACACGACGTATCCCGAGTACCTGCGCGACGACCTCCGGGACCGCATCTTCCACGAGGACGAGAACCCCTTCCTCGCCGACCAGTTCAACCACATCGACGGCGGCGAGGAGGAACGCCAAGACGTCGCCGACGGCGACCAGTGCATCGTCCTCTCGACGTCCGGTATGGTCACGGGCGGCCCCATCATGTCGTGGCTCGAACACCTCGGCGGCGACCCCGACAACCGGATGGTCTTCGTCGGCTATCAGGCGCAGGGGACGCTCGGCCGACGCATCCAGAACGGCTGGGACGAGATTCCGATGAACCGCGGCGGCGGCCGCAACGGCACGCTCAAACTCGAACTCGACGTCGAGACCGTGGACGGCTTCTCCGGCCACGCCGACCGGCAGGGCCTGATGAACTTCGTGAAGACGATGAACCCCCGGCCCGAGAAGATTCTCTGCGTCCACGGCGACGAGTCCTCGACGCAGGACCTCTCGTCGTCGCTCTACCACGAGTTCAACATGCGAACGTTCGCGCCCAAGAATCTGGAGACCTTCAGGTTCAAATAGGCAACACTCGCGCTCGTAGGCCCCTCGAAGGCCTTCGCAGGCCTTTCGTAGGCACCTTCGCAGACTCAGCCCGTCGAAGGCCTCTCGCAGGCCCCTCGTAAGCCTCTCGTTCTCCGCGTTTCGGCACGGGTAGCCGTGGGTGGGGCCGTCACGCGAAAGAAATAGAGAGGTTGGTTTAGAAAATAAATACCTGTTCTAAAGAAAGAAGAAATTGGCTAATGCCCTGTGCATGACCGCCGACCGCTCCGGTCGGCGGTCACGCGCTCGCTGGTGGAACTGCCGCCTGCTCGCCGGTCTCAGAGCCCTTCCAGCGACCGCAACTTCTGCTCGACGACGGCCGGGGCGGCGCTCGGGCCGTCCCGAACCCGGTGGTCCGGAATCAGCAACGGCGCGGGGTTCTGGTCGAGCGCGGTCCGGACCGTGTTCAAATCCGCCTCCTCGGTGTGGTCGATGCCGCTGGTCATCCGGGCCAGCGTCTCGACGTTGATCTGGTCGCCGTAGGGAATCTCGCGGACCCGCTCCAGCACTTTGCGCTGGTCGGTCGGAATCGTGAGCGCAACCCCCACGTCCGAGAAGTCGTCCTCCTCGACGCCGTCGAGGTAGTCGAAGATGCGGTCGAGCAGGTCGTGGTCCTCGGCGGCCTCCTCGTCGGCCGTGTCGGGGAAGGAGACGCTGAGGACTCGCCCGCTGGCGACGCCCAGTTGGACGTACCGCTCTAGGTACGACGACTCGCGCGCGAAGATACCAGCAACGCCGTTCGCGTCGCTACTCTCGTCCATGCCCCTCGGTTCGGGCGGTCCGGACTTGAAGATTCCGCGGGCGGACCGACCCCTCAACGCAAGCCTTATGTACAATTCCGTCCGTTAATGCACAACGATGAACGAAAGCGAGGAGCTCGCGCCTGCGGTCGCCTCCATTCTCCGGTCTGCGGAGGCTCGGGGGAGTCCCGACGGCGGTCCGCTGTCGGTCGATTCCCGGTCGCTTCCCGACGCGCTCGCGGACGCCGAGGCCGACGGGCGCGTCCCAGTCGTCGCCGAAGTCAAACCGACGAGTCCGACGACGGAGGGGACCCGCGAGGCCGACCCCGTGGAACTGGCAGAGCGGATGATTGAAGGCGGCGCGGCCGCCCTCTCGGTCCTCACCGAACCCGACCACTTCGAGGGGTCGCCCGAGAACCTCCGGCGGGTCCGCGAGGCGGTGGACGTGCCGGTCCTCCGGAAGGATTTTATCCTGCGCGAGGCCCAACTCGATACCGTCGAGGCCGACGCGGTTCTGCTCATCGCCCGGTTCGTCGGCGACGACCTCGAAGGCCTGATCTCGGCCGCGAGAGACCGCGGCTTCCAGCCCCTCGTGGAGGTCCACGACCGCGAGGAGTTAGCCCGGGCGGTCCGGGCCGGGGCCGAAATTATCGGGGTGAACAACCGGGACTTGGCCGAACTCGAAGTGGACCTCGAAACCTTCGAGAGCGTCGCGCCCTTCGCTCCGGACGAGGCGACGCTCGTCGCGGAGAGCGGAATCGCCACCCCTGACGACGCCCACCGAATGGTCGAGGCCGGAGCGGACGGCCTGCTGGTCGGGAGCGCGATTATGGACGGAAACGTAGCCGAGAACACCCAGAAGTTGACCGGGGCGACCCCAGAGGAGACCCAGACATGAGTCGAACTGATACCGATTCCAAATTCGGCGACTACGGCGGCCAGTACGTCCCCGAGGCGCTGATGCCCGCCATCGAGGAACTGACAGACGCCTACGAGCGGTACGTCCTCGACAACGAGGACGGCTTCGTGGACGAATTTCGGGAGCGCCTGCGAGATTTCGGCGGGCGGCCAACGCCCCTCCAGCGCGCGGACCGACTGAGCGAGCGCTACGACCGCGAGGTCTACCTCAAGCGCGAGGACCTGCTCCACGGCGGCGCGCACAAGTTGAACAACGCCCTCGGACAGGTCCTGCTGGCCAAATACATGGGCAAGGACCGCATCATCGCCGAGACCGGCGCGGGCCAGCACGGCACCGCGACCGCGATGGCGGCGGCCCACCTCGACGTGGACTGCGAGATTTACATGGGCCGGACCGACATCAACCGCCAGCGACCCAACGTCTTCCGGATGCGCATCCACGACGCCGAGGTCAACCCGGTGGACATCGGGTCGGGCACGCTCAAGGAGGCCATCAACGAGACGATGCGCGACTGGGCGACCAACGTCGAGGACACCCACTACGTCATCGGGTCGGTCGTGGGTCCCCATCCCTTCCCCAAGATGGTCCGAGACTTCCAGTCGGTCATCTCCGAGGAGGCCCGCGAGCAGGTCCGAGACCGGGCGGGCCGACTCCCCGACAGCGTGGTCGCCTGCGCCGGCGGCGGGTCGAACACGATGGGGGCCTTCCACGAGTTCGTCGGCGACGACGAGGTGGACCTCGTGGCGGTGGAAGCCGGTGGCTCGGAGTTGACTATCGACGAGGAGGAAGACCTCGCGCCCCACTCGGCCTCGCTCTCGACCGGCGAGGAGGGCGTGCTTCACGGCGCGAGGACGAAGCTCCTCCAGAACCGGGACGGCCAGATTCTCGAATCCCACAGCGTGAGCGCCGGACTCGACTACTCGGGGGTCGGCCCGGAACTGGCCTACCTCGCCGACGAGGGGCGAGTGACGCCCGTGAACGTCGGCGACGACGCGGCGCTCGAAGCCTTCCACCGACTCTCGAAGTTGGAGGGTATCATCCCCGCGCTGGAGTCGAGCCACGCGCTGGCCTACCTCGAAGCGAATCCGGAATCGCTCGGGGACCTCGTGGTCGTCAACGTCTCGGGGCGGGGCGACAAGGACCTCGACACGGTCATCGAGGAGAGCGACAAGCGGAATCTCGACGCCGCTCCCTCGATGGAGGTGTTCGAAGGTGGCGAGTGATACCCCGGCGACCGAGAGCGACATCACGGCGGCCTTCGCCGACGAACCCGCGCTGGTCGCCTACGTCGCGGCGGGCGACCCGGACGCCGAGGCGACCAAGGAGTACGTCCGGGCGCTGGTCCGCGGCGGGGCCGACGTGGTGGAACTCGGCCTGCCCTTCTCGGAACCCGTCGCGGAGGGGCCGACCATCCAGCAGGCAATCCGACGGGCGTTAGACGCCGGGATGACCCCCGACCGGTACTTCGACCTCGTGGCGGACCTGCGCGAGGACGAGGAGGTAGACGTACCGCTGGTCTGCATGACGTACTACAACCTGATTTATCAGTACGGCCCTGACGACGTAGCGGGACCGGAACCCTTCGTGGCGGCCGCCGCGGAAGCCGGAATCTCGGGCCTCATCGTCCCCGACCTGCCGGTGGACGAGAGCGACCCGCTGAAGGCCGCCTGTGACGCCCACGGCCTCGACCTCGTGTTCATCGTCGCGCCGACCACGACCGACGAGCGCCTCGGTCGGATGTTAGACCGCGCGACCGGGTTCGTCTACGTGCAGGGCCGGTTAGGCACGACCGGGGCGCGCTCGGACGTGAGCGACGAGACCCACGTCAGCCTCGGCCGACTGGACGAGACTGACCTGCCGAAGGCGGTCGGGTTCGGCATCAGCGAGCGCGACCACGCCAGAGAGATCGTCTCCGGCGGCGCAGACGGCGTGGTCGTCGGGAGCGCGTTCGTAGACATTGTTTCGGAACAGGAGGACACCGCGGCCCGCCTCGAAGCGAAAGCCCGCGAACTCAAGGCGGGGGCGCTCGACGGCGCGGAAGAAATGGCGCAACCGGAAGGCAAATAACCACACCTTGCCACACATTCACACAATATGGACGTAGGAACTGCGGCACGACTCGACCGAATCGGCACAGACGGAAAGTACGTAATCGTCCCGATGGACCACGGCATCACGCTCGGCGCGGTGAAAGGTCTCGCGGACATCGAATCGACAATCGACGCGGTGACGCGCGGCGGCGCGGACTCGGTGCTGACCCAGAAGGGCATCGCGCCCCGCGTTCACCCGAACAAGAACGGCGCGGGCTACATCGTCCACCTCAACGCCTCTACTTCTATCGGTCCCGACAACAACGACAAGCGCATGACCGGCACCGTCAAGGAGGCGGTCCGGGCGGGCGCGGACGCCGTCTCGCTCCACATCAACGTCGGGAGCGACTACGAGCGCGAGCAGATGGAGGACCTCGCTCGCGTCACCGACACGGCCGACGAGTACGGCGTCCCGGTACTGGCGATGGCCTACGCCCGCGGCCCCGGCGTGGACGAACACGACGCCGAGAATCTGGGCCACGCGGTCCGCCTCGCCGAGGAGATGGGCAGCGACGTGGTCAAGACCGCCTACAGCGGCGACGCCGAGAGCTTCGAGCGCGTGGTGGAATCGACCGCCCTCCCGGTGGTCATCGCCGGGGGCGCTCCCGAGGGCGACCGCGCCACCCTCGAAGCGGTCCGCGGCGCGATGGACGCTGGCGCGGCGGGGGTCTCGATGGGCCGGTCTATCTTCCAGCACGACGACCCCGAAGCCATCACGCGAGCGGTCTCGGCGGTGGTCCACGACGGCGCGAGCGCGGAGGACGCGCTCCGGGAAGCGGGTCTGGCAGTCGAAGTCTAATTTCGTAGCGGGTTCGTAGCAAGCAATTGTATTGTGGTCTTGGAATAAAGAACTATTTCTTAGAGCATTGTTTCTAATTCTCTAGTCGGTGCTGTGGCGCGTGCTGGCGCGGCGTCTCGTCGCCGCGCCGAACCGCGCGAGGGATGACTGAACGACCGAACGAAGTGAGGGAGCGAAAGAAGAGGCTGGGGAGGTGTGAGGCCCGCGGGTGCGGTTGCGGTGACTCCTCGGCTTCGGCAATAGCTAGCTTCCTGCCGCCATCAACTCTCTTTCCTGCCGCTGTCAACTCTCTTTCCTGCCGCTGTCAACTCTCTTTCCTGCCGCTGTCAATTCTCTTTCCTGCCGCTATCAACTCCTGTCCCAGAAGGTTCCAATCAGCGAACCGAATCCGAAGCCGATTCTCACCTGCCGACGACGCTGACCGTCACACGCGATTCCCAATCGTGTCACCGACGAAACGCCCGAAACCGATAACAGAACCACTAAACGGTCCCCGGCAATTTTTTCGCGCATGCAGAGAGAGCCGCAGGACTTCGGGCGGGTCCTCTCCTCTATGTGTACCCGACCGCACCCCGACGCCCGCGAGGCCGCCCGGCGGTTCCTCGCCGACAACCCCGGCGACCCCACGACCTACCCCGCCGTCGCCGAGTTGGAGCGCGAGGCGGTCTCGCTCCTCGGCGAGATGACCGGCCTCGACGACCCGCAGGGCTACGTCGCCAGCGGCGGGACCGAGGCGAACTTGCAGGCGGTCCGCGCGGCCCGGAACCTCGCCGACGCCTCGGCACCCAACGTCGTCGCGCCCGAGAGCGCCCACTTCAGCTTCCAGAAGGCCGCCGACGTGCTGGACGTGAAGTTGCGCCTCGCGCCAGTGGACGACGACCGGCGGGCCGACCTCGCCGAGGTCCGACGCCTCGCCGACGAGGAGACCGCGCTCGTGGTCGGTGTCGCCGGAACCACCGAGTACGGGAGGGTAGACCCGATTCCGGACCTCGCCGACGTGGCCGCCGATGTGAACGCGCTCCTCCACGTCGATGCGGCGTGGGGCGGGTTCGTCCTGCCGTTCACCGACTGGGAGTGGCACTTCGACCACGCGCCGGTGGACACGATGGCTATCGACCCGCACAAGATGGGCCAAGCGCCGGTCCCCGCGGGCGGGTTCCTGACCCGCGACGAGGCCGTCCTCGACGCGCTGGCGGTCGATACCCCCTACCTCGAATCGACCTCGCAGGCGACGCTGACCGGCACCCGGAGCGGTGCTGGCGTGGCCGGTGCCCACGCCGCGATGGACGCGCTGTGGTCCGAGGGCTACCGCGAGAACTACGAGTGCGGACAGAAAAACGCCGAGTGGATAGCCGACGCGCTCGAATCCCGGGGCTACGACGTCGTCGAACCGATTCTGCCGCTGGTGGCCGCCGACATCCCGCGCGAAGAAATCGAGGCGTTGCAGGACGAGGGCTGGCGCGTCTCGCCCACCGCGACCGGCGAACTCCGGGTGGTCTGCATGCCCCACGTCACCCGCGAGATGCTGGAGGAGTTCGTCGCGGACCTCGACGCGCTGTAGTCAGCGACAGTTCGAGTCGTCGCCCGCCTTCGAGCAGGCGTCCTCCTGAGCCGCGATTTGGACCTGCGTCACCGACGCCGACTGAGACTGGCTGATTGCGCCGCCAGCGCCCTCCTGTGCCGCGGTCTGAACCTGCGCGACCGACGCCTCCTGTGATTGCATCAGCGCCCCCTGCGAAGCGCCCTGCGCCGCCGCCTGAACCTGCCGCACCGTCGCCGACTGCGACTGGCTCAGCGCGCCGTAGGCCGCGCCCTGCGAGGCGGCCTGAATCTGTCGCACCGACGCCGACTGGGACTGCTCCAGCGCACCGCCGGTCGCCCCCTGCACTGCGACTTGAACCTGCGTGATGGTGACGGTCTGGACCTGCACGAGCGCGCCGAACGCCGCGCCCTGCGAGGCCACCTGCACTTGCTGGGCCGTCACGTTCTGGGCCTGCACCGCGGCCGCGACCGCGCCGTCGATGGCGGCCTGTCGCTGGGCTTGGGTCACCTCGACGCCCTGAAACTGCGCCTGCATGCTCCCCCGAATCGCGCCGCTCATCGCCGCGCCGCGGTGGCGCTGACCTGCCGACGCCGCCCCCGAGGCGACGCCGAGTCCGGCCACCGCGGCCGCCGCGCTCCGCAGTACCCTCCGCCGCGAAACTGTTCCGGTCTGTTCGTCTTCTCCCGTATCAGGTGTCATCTGTTAGCACCCAACGTTGTCCATGGCTGCGAGCGATTTGAACCCCCACAGCCCTCAACCCAGATTGCGACCGGTTTAGTGACTTTGCGACCGAATCAACGCCGATTCAGACGTGCAAGACTTGCTTTCAGCGTCGTAATACCCGATGGAGAAGCTACAACTGTCAGTGGGCTGGAAGCCGAGGAGAACGCGGGAAAGCGAAATCGACCGACGAACGAGTTACGACTCGGCGGGTTCCGTGCCCGAACTCTCGTTCTCGGCGTCGGAACTCGCTCGCACGTCGCGCTCGGTCTCGCCGCCGACGCGCTCGACTGGTGCCCCCAGCGCGTTGCGCTTGACGCTCCGGAGGCCCTTCTCGGCGGCCTGCCGCGACGAGTAGCCCTGCCCGGAGTCGGCGACGACGTTGCCGTTGTCGTGGACGAGTCGCCAGCGCCACTTCTCGTCTCTGCCCTCGTAGACCTCGAAGGTGGCCTGCGCTGGCGGGCGCAGCGCCTCGACGGTCGAACCGTCGAGTTGGCGCATCTGGACTCGACCGCCGGGGCGCTTGCTGGCGACGCGCTTGGCGGCGCGCTTGCCCCGACGGACGACAGACGGGGCGATTGTCTCGACGGCGTCCACCGCGTCGATGGCGTCCGAGAGGAGCGAGTCCGAGGAGTACTCCCTCGACAGCACGCGCTCGCCGTCCCGGTAGAGCGAAATCGAGAGGTCCTGCCACTCGATGTCGGCTTTCTCGGGGCGTTCGGCGGAATCGGCTCGGGTCGGAACTTCGACTGCGGTTCCCTCCTCGGTCCAACGCTCGTCGCGCCGGTAGTCGAACTCGACGCTCGCGGCCGCGAGGTCGCCGTCGTCGCTCCGGTAGGAGAGTCGCGCTCGGAGTCGCGGATGGGCGACGAGGGTGTACTCGTGGTCGAACATGCAACCGAGTAGCGGGCGGACGGGCATGAGTCTGTTCGCCATCGGCGTCGGTATCAGGACATCCTTTCGCGGGAAATCTCGCACGACCAAGACATAAAACTGATAATCGTGGTACTACCTTCTCCGAGCGTGTACTCCGTCGTCGCCCCTGCGCTCCTCGAAGGTCTCGGTCTCGGGTCTTTCGAGTGGATGGAACACCTCGTGGCAACAGCGACCGGTTGGGTCGGACTCGGCATCATCTTCGTCTACTCCTTCCTCATCGCGTTCGCGCTTCCCGGCGTGAGCGAGGTGGTGCTGGTCGCGCCGCTGGACCTCGGACTCACGCAGGTCGAGCGTCTGGGCATCATCATCCTCGTCAGTGCGGTCGGCAAAGCCGCCGGGAGCATCCTCGCCTTCCACATCGGTCAGGAGGCCAAGGAATCCGGGCCAATCATCAGCTTTCTCCGGCGCTCGCGCTTCGACGTCATCGAGTGGTCCGAGAACAAGACGGTCGAACTCGCCAAGAAGTGGGGCTATCTCGGGATGGCGCTGGCCCTGTCGGTGCCCTTCTTCCCCGACACGGTCTCGATTTACGCCTTCGCGGTCCTCGAAGAGGACTACGCCAAGTTCGCGCTGGCGACGTTCGCGGGAAGCGTCGGGCGACTCCTCGTGACCATCTTCCTCGTCGGCTCGACGGTCGTGGCGTTCTGAAATGCGGATTTTCCCTTCTGTTGGTTCTCGAGCTGGTTTCACCCGCCAGCGAACGCTCGGCGAATCAACCGTCGGGGTGGGATGAAGGGGCCGCCCGGTCGCGGGTCGAAGACCCGTGGTCGTCTCTGTGAGCCACTATTTCCGCGCGAGCTGTGCGGAGAGCGCGGAAATATCTCACAGAGTGACCGCGACCGGGCGGGGGCTTCAAGAAGACCTCACCACTGTAGCCCTGCTGTTTACGGCCACAATCACGTCATCATCAACGACAACGACCACTCGACCGAACACCCCATTCTCACGTAGGCGAAGGCTTAACGGCGCGCCGGTCCTCAATCGGTGGTATGCGATTCATCGAGGTGAGCGGTCGTGGCCGGTAGCTCGCGGGCCGCGCAGGTCGCACAGTTCTTTCTCGTGTTGGTCGGCGTCGCGGTGGCGGTCGCGCTCGGGTGGATGCTGTTCGTGGTCGTCCCCGAGGGCAACCTCGCGCGACTCCTCGGGGTCGTGCTGGCGGTCCTCGCGGGCGTCGTCGGGGCGCGAGCGGCCGGAGCCATCGCCTCCTCGCGGTTCGCTGGCTACGACGTGGCCGAGGTCGCCGTCGAGGGGCCGATTACCCGCGACGGCGGCGGAAGCACCTTCCCGCCGCGGCCCGGCGGGGCCTCGGCAGACGACGTGGTGGAACAAATCGAGCGCGCCGACGAGGACGCCAACGCTCAGGCGCTCCTGCTGAAGCTCAACACGCCCGGCGGGCAGGTCGTGCCCAGCGACGACATCCGGGTCGCGGCAGAGCGCTTCGACGGCCCGACGGTCGCCTACGCTACCGACACCTGCGCCAGCGGGGGCTACTGGATAGCCAGCGGCTGTGACGCCATCTACGCCCGCGACGGGAGCATCGTCGGCTCCATCGGCGTCATCGGCTCGCGGGTCAACGCCGCGGAGGCCGCCGACAAACTCGGCTTGGAGTACGAGCGCCTCGCGGCGGGCAAGTACAAGGACGCGGGCAACTCGCTCAAGGAGATGACCGAGGACGAGCGCGCGTACCTCCAGAACCTCATCGACGGCTACTACGACGAGTTCGTCGAGCGCGTGACCGACGGCCGCGAACTCAGCGACGAGCAGGTCCGGGACACCGAGGCGAAGGTGTATCTCGGCGAGGAGGCCGAGTCCATCGGCCTCGTGGACGAACTCGGCACCAAGCGCGCGGTGAAAGACCGCCTCGCCGCGGACCTCGGCGTCGAGGAGGTCACGGTCGAGGAGTTCGCACCCGAGCGCAACCTGATGGAGCGCGTCCGCGGCGGGTCCCAATCGGTCGCCTACGCCCTCGGTGCTGGCGTCGCCAGCGCGTTCACGGGTGAGGACGGTCAGGGCGTGGAGGGCGTCGAGTTCGAACTTCGGTAATATAATTCGTTTCTTTAGAAATTATATTATTTTCTGAGAGTGGTTCTATAATTGTTTAGCACATCTTTACAACAGCGGTTCGGCGCGCGCTGGCGCGGCGCTCTTGTGCGCCGCGCCGAACCGCGCGAGGGATGAGTAGCGCAAGGAGGAGCGACCGGAGGGAGCGACGACTGAGGCTTGCGAGACGCTCCGCGTCTCGCTGATCTGCGAACGTGATTCGCAGACAACGCAATCGGTTGGGGAGGGTGTGGCCCGCGGCCGCGGTGCGGGGCGGTGACCCCTAGGCTTCGGCAATAGCTAGCTTCGTCTCGATAACCGTCTCGTCACTCACCTCACCCTTCTTGATAACCGTCTCGTCACTCACCTCACCCTTCTTGATAACCGTCTCGTCACTCACCTCACTCTTCTCGATAACCGTCTCGTCACTCACCTCACCCTTCTCGATAACCGTCTCGCCTCCGAAGAAAACCGACACTACAACTCCCTAGCTACGAGAAAAACCACAAAAACCGCGCTACCCAGTTACCGCTCTTCCGAATCGAGAACCCGAATCTGGTCGCCGCGAACCGTAACCGGAATCGGGACGGTCGCCTCGTACAGTTCGACCGTCACTTGGTCTTTGCCCTCGTCGATGCGCTGGACCTGCGCCTTCTCGCCCTTGAACGGCCCGGCGATGAGTTCCACGATGTCCCCCTCGGCGATGCCCTCCACGTCGGGCGTCGGCGACAGGAAGTGTTCCACCTCGGAGATGTCGCTCTTGCCCGGCACCATGCTCCGAGCGTGGGGAATCTCCTCCAGAACGCGGGTGATGACCGCGTCGTTGTCGGCCTCGACCATCACGTAGCTCGTCAGCGAGTCGGGCGCGAGGACGGCGTGAATCTCCGGCTCCTCGCGGTTGATGATCATGTCCGCGACGGTGCGCTCCTGACTTGCGGTCGTCTTGACTGCGTACATTCCCATTTTGCGTCACCTACGTTGGGATGAAACTCATGATGGCGAAGATGATAAAGCCGAGCAGGCCGACGAGGATGATTCCCGCACCCGCGATCTTCGAAATCTTCGAGAACTCCTCCCAAGAGGGCGTGCTGGCGAGCTTCAGCACTCGGATGTACGACGAGAGGTCTAACTTGACGTCCATGTTATCGGGGCTTAGAGAGCGTCCTTTCTATATCTATTGCTATCGACGCGGTAGTTGGGGTGTGTGACGGGGTGGCTTTTGGTCTTCTTTTTCGAGTTCGTCTCGATGTGGTTGTGGCCGCGAACACCAGAACTGCCGTGGTGATGTCCTCTTGAAGTCCCCGCCCGGTCGCTTCGTCTTGACGTGATTGTGACCGCAAACAGCAGAACTGCCGTGGTGATGTCTTCTTGAAGCCCCCGCCCGGCGGCGGTGGCCGGGCCGACATATCTGCGGCTCTCAGCAACGCCCGCCGCAGATAGGGGTCGGCCAGACGACCACGGGGCCTGACGGCCCGCGACCGGGCGGCCCCTTCATCCCACCCGTGATGATTGATTCGCCGAGCGTTCGCTGGTGGTTGTTCCGCCGAGCGTTCGCTGGTGGTTGTTCTGCCGAGCGCAACCCGTCGGTTGGTCGGTCGTCACGACACAGCGCCGAAATCGGCTCTCGAATAAAAATCGCTACAGCTATCGCTCCCGAACCAGCGAACGAGGAGGGAGGCGGGGCAGGGCGGGCCGAGGAGGCCGAGCGGACTGGACTACTCCACGTAGTCGATATCTTGCAGTCGCTTGTTGGCCTTGGCCTGCTGGGCCTCGTTGCGGCCGTAAATCTGGGGCGACTCGACGCCGGTCACGACGATCATCGTGCGCATCTCGCCGTCGAGTTCCTCGTCGATGGAGGTCCCCCAGATGATGCGGGCGTCGGGGTCGATGCGGTCGTAGATTTCTTCGACTACGCCTTCGGCCTCCTCGATGGACATGTCGTTGCCGCCGGTGACGTTGACCAGCGCGGAGTTCGCGCCGGAGATGTCCACGTCCAGCAGGGGCGACCGGAGCGCGGACTTGACCGAGTCCTGGGCCTTGGCGTCGGAATCGCTCTCGCCGAGGCCGATCATCGCCACGCCGCCTTTCTCCATGACGGTGCGAACGTCGGCGAAGTCCAGATTCACGAGGCCGGGCTTGGTGATGAGTTCCGTGATTCCCTTGACCGAGCGCATCAGGACCTCGTCGGCCACCTTGAACGCCTGTCGGACCGGAAGCTTGCCCACCGAGTCGAGCAGGCGGTCGTTGGGCACGACGATGACCGTGTCGGAAACGTCGCGCAGGCGCTCCAGACCGGCCTCGGCGTTGGTCCGGCGGACCTCGCCCTCCGCGGTAAAGGGCGTCGTGACGATGGAGATAGTCAGCGCGCCGGACTCGCGGGCGGCCTTGGCGACCACCGGGGCCGAACCGGTGCCCGTCCCACCGCCGAGTCCGGCGGTGACGAACACCATGTCCGAGCCTTGGATGGCGTCGTAAATTTCTTCCTGACTTTCGAGGGCGGCCTCCTCGCCGACCTGCGGGAGCGAGCCAGCGCCCCGGCCTTGGGTCTTCTGCTCGCCCATCAGAATCTTGGTGTCGGCCTCGATTTCCACGAGGTGCTGTACGTCGGTGTTCGCCGCCACGAGCTTCGCGCCGTGGATGCCCTCCTCGGCCATGCGGTTGACGGTGTTACCGCCAGCACCGCCACAGCCGACGACCGTGATGTCGGTCTGGAGGTCTTGGAGTACGTCTTTGAGTTCCTCGTCGGTCATCGTCCCCGAGGCGTTCGCGGCCTGCGACTTCGCCCCGGCCCCCGAACTGGCCTGTCGGGAGTCCTGTCCCCCCTCGGCTTCCTCGATGGCGTCTTCGACTAGCGAGTCCATGCTGAAGTTGCCTTGAGAACGGAGCTTAATTATCTTTCCCCTCTATGTCGGACGAATGTCTGACATTCGGTGACATTTAGCGCGTCAGACGGCCGAAATTAGATCTCGAACCGGCGAACTCGCTCCGACTGAACCGTCTCCGGGTCGATTTCTTTGCCATCGACCGTGACGGATTGGCCCGCCGAGAGCTTGCCGAAGGCCGGTCCCTCCTCGACTCCCAAAGTACGCGCTTTCTCGGGGTCGAACGTCACTTCGCGGGCCACGACTGCGCCCTCCTCGCGCGCCACGGAGTCGTACTTCTCGCCCAGCAAGTCCGCCAAATCAGCGACCAGCGCCTCGCGGTCGTCCGGCCCGCGGACCGCGGCCCGACCCGCGGCCCGGGTCCCGCTCTGCTCGGTCTCGAACGCGACGGTGTGGGACGCGACCGCCTCGCGGGTCTCCTCGGCGTCGATGCCCTGGACCTCCACGAGGAGGTCGTCGGGAAGCGAGACGATTTCGTACTCGCCCGAATCGGCTTCGTACTCGCCCGAATCGCCCTCGGACCCTGCGGCGTGGTCGCCGAAGCGCAGGCCCGACGAAATCGGAGCGAGGTCAGATTCGAGGTTCTCCACGAGGTCGAGGGCGACGCCGGTCGTCTCGCGGACCCACGTCTCGCCCACCACGTCGTAGCCCAGTTCACGAATCACCGATTTCAGTTCCGGATACTCGCCCTCCACGACCGCGCGCTCGGCTCGACTCTCCTCGAAGGCCCGGCGAATCACCTCCCGATTCTGCTCGGGTGACCCCATCGCGTCCAGTACCCAGTCGGCCGCGATGTGGCCGACCGCCCAGTCGGTCTCGCGCTCGATGCGAGTGAACCGCGGGACGTAGTGGCCCCCGCCGAAGCCGACGATTTGGCGCTCGCGGTGCGCTTGCACTCCCTCCAAGTCGAGGATACCTCGGGCGACTGCTCGCGCTCCCTCGGGGTCCTCCCACTCGGACTCGGCGCTCCCCAACTCGGCGAACAGCGAGGGGACGCCGACTTCCGAGGGGCCGTGGTGGGTACACTCCATCCCGACCTCGTAGGACTCGGGGGCGTACTCCTCGAAGGCTTCGAGGAGCCGAGCGTGAGCGTTGGGGCAGGTCTCGGCGAGGCCGCCCTCGGTGCCGCCGTACTCGGCGGGACCGAAGTTGCCCGTGAAGTGGGCCGTCAGCAGGGGGCCGGTGTCTCCGGAGTGCCGCGAGGCGAACACGAGCAGGTCGGGGTCCTCGGAGTGGCCGGTCGAATCGCGGAACGGTTCGGCCGCGTCCTCGATTTCGAGGTGGAGTGCGTCGAACTCCCGCAACTCGAATCCCTCTCGAACGTAGACCGTGCCGCCGCCCTCGGCGTCGGGTCGGGAGTCGTCCTCGCGGGTCTCCCAGTCGGCGAGGTCCAACAGGTGGTCGCCGATGTGAACCGAGGCCGAGTCGGCGCTGCTGACGACGATGGCAATCACGCTCGAACCTACGGCACGACCGGAAGAAAAGCGCGTCGAAGAAGGGGTCGTCGGAATCGGTCGGCGGTCGGCAGTCGGCGGTTGGCAGTCGGCGGTCGGCGGTCAGTCGGCGTGTTCCGCGTGGCTCGACTGGCCGCCCATGGCTTCGCGGGCGGTCGAAATCGTCCGACCGAACAGCGCGCGGACCTCCCTGCGGCGCTGGAAGAACAGCACCGCGCCGAGGACGAGGTAGACGACCGTGTAGGCGTAGAGGATGAGGAGACTCAGCTCGTGGGCCTGCGCGTCGGCCATCGTCTGGATGACGTAGAACTCCGCGATAATCTGGGTGGCGAACAGCACCAGCAGGGCGATTGCCTCGCGGACGCTAATCTCGAAGTTAGACAGGATGGCGATGGCGAAGAAGCTCTGTGCCGCGGTAATCCAGATTTCGGCCTGCTGCTTCTCGTCGAAGGGGAGCGCGCCGATTTGGCCCGAGGCGATGGAGTAGACGACCGCGAGCGTCCCGATGAGCAGGGTCCACTGGTTGAGCTTCGAGGAGATGAGCGCGTTGAACCCGGCAGTCGAGCGCGCCTTGTTGACCAGATAGGCGACGACGATGAGTTCCGGCGACTCGGAGGCCAGCGGTGCGATCCACTGAATCATGAAGAACGCCGGGACGCCGATGGCCTTCCCGAGCGATTCGAGTCCGTGGGCGAAGGGGTGGACCGCAGTGTAAATCATGAAGCCCGAGTAGCCGAACAGAAAGAGGACCGAGGCGATTCGCGGTCCCTTCGAGTACGACTGGAAGTAGGCGGGGACCCCGACCTGTTCGTCGGTCTCATCGACTTCGCCCCGGATGATGATGGCGATGTAGGTCACGTAGAGGCCGACGAGGACGACGGTGTCGAGCATGCCGATACCGCCGCCGAGCGGGACGAAGAACGCGAACGCGGTCGCCGCCAGCAGGAAGGCGATTTCGGTGGCGATGTCGTGGTCGAGTTCGACGTTGCTGGTGAGGAACCCGGACTCTTTGCTCACGGCAGTATCAGACGAGCTCCCCGCGCGATAGACCGTGAACAGCGCAATCGCGGACCAGCCCAGACCGATGAGGATGCGGTTCGCGCCGGTCATGTTGGCGACTGCGAGGTTCGCGGCTTCGGCACCGCGTGCTGTGCCAGCGTTCGCGCCTGCTGTCCACGCATAGAGCGCGTCGACGGCGTACTCCGGTGCCACCGCGAGGACCGCGAGAACGGCCAGCGCGAAGGCGCGAGGCACATCCTCCTCGGCGGTCTCGGCACCCCACGCGAGCATGAAGGAGGCACCGAGGACGGCCACGCCGGTGATTGCGACCGTCTGGAGGTGGCTCAGACCGGGCGTGCCGCCCGTCGCCCAGACGAACAGCCACGGGAGCGTGAGCGCCGTCGTCGCGCCGACTGCGGCAAGAGGATGACGTAAACGACCCAACATTCTGCCAGAGGATAGCTCACCCCAGCAAGTAGGTCTTGCGTTATGCCTCAGGGTAGCAGGAAGTAGACGAACCCGCCGTAGGCCGCGACGAGCGCGACGCCGCTCGGACGCGAGATGTCGCGGCCGAGGGCCATCAGCGCAATCGCACCGACGGTGAACGCTATCATCACCGGGAAGTGGAAGGTCTGGACGCTCGTGTTCACCGAGAGGGGATTGACCACCGCGAGGAGTCCGATGACCGCGAGGACGTTGTAGATGTTCGACCCGACGACGTTGCCGATGCTGAACTCGGCCTCGTCGCGGAGCGAACTCACCAGCGAAGTCGCCAGTTCCGGGAGCGACGTGCCGAACGCGATGATGGTGATACCGATGAAGAGGTCACCGAAGCCGAACGACCGCAGGAGGCCCGTCCCGCCCTGCACGAGGCCGACCGACCCGCCCAGAAGGCAGAGTCCCGCGCCAGCCAGCACGGCGAGCTGTCGGGCGCTCACCGACCCCTCGTCCGACTCGACCTGCATCTCGTCGGGGAGGACCTCCTCGTCCGCCGACCAGGAGTTGTAGATCATGTACCCGGTGAAGACGGCCAACAGCGCGAGGAGTCCGACGCCGTCGAACTGCCCGAGTCGCCCGTCGCTCCCGAGGACGATGAGCAGGACTGCGGCCGCGAGCATGAACGGGCCGTGTCGCCAGAGAATCTTCGAATCGACCGAGAGCGGGCTGACCATCGCCGACGCGCCGAGGACCAACCCGATGTTGGCGATGTTCGACCCGATGATGTTGCCCAGTCCGATGTCCCCCGAGATGCCGATGCCGCCGACCATACTGACGAACAGTTCGGGCGCAGTCGTCGAGAACGCGACGATGGTGACGCCGACCGTCGCGGGGTTGATGCCGTAGCCGACGGCCAGCGACGACGCGCTGTCTACCAGCAACTCCGCGCCGAGATACAGGAGGAGAATTCCTCCGACGAGATATATCGTATCAACCGAAACCAATGAACTAGCTAACGCTTGAAGCGGTATCATCTGTCCTATACTGCCGACCGAATCGGAGGACCATGATAAGTATTTGGATAATTCCAGATTTCGAGAACCGGTCACCCGGTCCCGAAACCAACCAGTTAACCCGAGGGCGGACCATCAATCGGGCATGGACGTGTTCGGACTCCTCGGAAATCCGGTCGGTCACTCGCTGTCGCCGCCGATGCACGAGGCGGCCTACGACGAACTCGGGATGGACGCTCGGTACGTCACCTTCGAACCGGACCCCGACGACCTCGGCCGAGCAATCGAGGGCGCGGCCGCACTCGGAATCTCGGGCCTGAACGTCACGATTCCGTTCAAAGAGGACGCCCTCGACCACGTCGACCCCGACGACCTCGCGGCCCGAATCGGCGCGGTCAACACCATCGACTTCTCCGGCGACGAGGAGAAGCCCCCCACCGGCCACAATACCGACGCGGCGGGTGTCCGCCGGTCGTTCGCCCACCACGACGTGACCCTCGCGGGGAAGGACGCGGTCGTCGTCGGCGCTGGCGGGGCGGCCCGGGCGGCGGCGTTCGCGCTCGCCGACGCCGGGGCGGCGGTCCACATCGCCAACCGGACGGTCGAGCGCGCCGAGCGACTCGCGGACGACCTGAAAGGTTCGACCGCGGGCGGCCTCGCCTCGCTGGAGTCGCACGTCTCCGACGCCGAGGTGCTGGTCAACGCCACGAGCGTCGGCATGGAGGAGGACGTGTCGCCGGTCCCGGCCGAGGCGCTCCACGCCGACCTCGCGGTGCTGGACGCGGTCTACCGCCCGCTCGACACGCGACTCCTCCGCGAGGCCCGCGAGCGAGGCGCGACCACCATCGACGGCGCGTGGATGCTTTTGTATCAGGGAGTGGAAGCTTTCGAGCGCTGGACTGGTCGAGACGCCCCCGTGAGCGCGATGAACGAGGCGCTTCGGGCACGGCTTTAAGTGGCGCGGCCGTCTACTGTCGCGCAAATGGGACTGCTCACTAAGCTGAAGTCGTTGCTTGGTTTCGAGGACGACCGCTCGCAGGTGCGACGGAGCGAGTCCGGCGTGACCATCGAGCGAGAACCCGACGAGTCGGCCCAACCGGACGCAGAGAGCGAGAGCGCCGTCAAAGGCGTCGATACCGGTACGGAGGAGTCCTTCGACACCGAAGCGACCCGAACCGACGAGCGGGCGGAAACCGAGGAACCGACCGAGTCCGAGACTGCGGAACCGGAACGAACCGAAGCGGCCGAGGAACCCGAAACGGAACCGTCGGCCGAAACAGCGGAATCGACTGAAACCGGGGAACCGGCCGAAACTGAAGAACCGACCGAAGCGGAGGAACCGGAAGCAATCGAAGGCATCGAGGAGGCCGAAGAGTCGGACACCGAGGAGGCGGACGAAACCGAGGCCGACGAGCGAGCGGAGTCGGCCGAGACGGGCGTCACCACCGAGGACGTGACCACCGCACCCGAGGCCGAGAGCGGCGAGGAGCAACTCGACGAGGCGGCCGAACCCGCCGAGGCCGCCGGTCCCTCGATGGACGTCGCCGAACCCTCCCAGTCCGCGGGCGACGAACCCGAGCCGACGCCCGAAGAGACCGAGGGCGAGACGCCCGAACCCGACGAAGCCGCCGAGGAATCGGTCGGCTCGGGCGAACCCCTCGAAGACGTGAAGGGCATCGGCCCGGCCTACGCCGAGCGACTGCGCGACGCTGGCGTCGCCGACATCGGCGAACTGGCCCGCGCCGACGCCGACCAACTCGCCGACGAGACCGGCCTCTCCGCCAAGCGCATCTCGACGTGGATAGAGCGGGCCGACGCGCGGTAGACTCCTCGGGGTCGGTTTCTACCTGCCGCGAGTCGGGGTCGGTTTCTACCTGCCGCGAGTCGGGGTCGGTTTCTACCTGCCGCGAGTCGGAGCGGTCGGCTACGCACCACCAGCCACGCGCTTCGTTCGGTGGAACAAACAAGTCCTGGTGGGACGTTGCTGTCTCGTCTGCTTCTGCGATTCTGAGCGCGAGGGCTTTCGAGGACGTTGCTGTCCTGTCTGTTTCTGCGACTCTGAGCCTAAGCGCGATGAGAAGGCTGAAAAGCCCGGACTCGCTACCGATGGATAGATGGACGAGGACAGCCGCATCGCCGACGTCTCGGAGGTCCCCGACGACTCGACGCTCCTGTTCACGGTTCGAGACGGCTTCGACGACCGCGAGGCCATCCTGACCAAGACCGACGAAGGCGAGGTCACTGCCTTCGAGAATTACTGCCAGCACTGGACCGACGTGAGACTCGACAGGGGGAGCGGCGCGACCAAGCGCGACGGCGAACTGGTCTGTGGCAAGCACGGCGCGCTCTTCGAGGAGGATTCGGGCTGTTGCACCTACGGCCCCTGCGAGGGCGCGGTCCTCCAGCACGTCGAGGTCACCGTCGAGGAGGGCGGCGTCTACCTCACCGACGACGACTACGAATTTGTCGAGGTCGGCTCCTCGAAGGAGTACGACCTCTCTTCGAACCGGTCGCTCGGGTTTGATTGACGTTCGACGCGCCCATCGCCGCTAGAGACTCCGGGTGACGTTCTCCTTCGATGTCGAACGGGATTCGGTGTTTCGGGCACGTGCCGTATCCACCCAGTCCGGTTCAGCAACAGTGGTCGAATTGAGATCCGTTACCACGAACTGTTCCGAGTACGTGACGGTTTCGCCCCCTTCAACCAATGTAGTAGTAACCGACATCAACCGGACGATACCGTGTCGGTCCACGATAACAGTCGCATTGAAGGATGTGACGTTCTTTCCGTCCCGTTCGTTTACGTCGGCGAGTGAGGCACTAAGCACGACGGCCGGAACTCCACTCCGGTTCACCACCCGCTTAGGAGTGAACTCTGCCGATCTGAGATGCGTCCGAACGAACCACGTTGCGGCGTACGATTCGGGGAATACACTAATTGGACTGTCCGAACGTTCGTACATGGAGTACGCGGCCTCTTGACCAGTTCCGGTTCGCACATACACCGTTTCCTCCGTCGCGTATGTGTTCGTCGTCTTGTTTTCGTGCTTGACGGTGTGTTTGAGGTGGACTGGTGCTAATCCAGTATCAGCCGTTAAAACCAGCCGACCTGCTCGCTGACCGTTTGACGTGTTGGCTTCGGTTGACGAGCGAAGTGTGAAATTGGTCCTCGAAAGCGCCTCCTCATGATTTTTTGCGACGAGACTTGCGTTCACCCCGGACTCATTGATACCACGGGGATAGTTGAAGCCGTCGGTCACATCGGTCGTGGTCCTGGTTACTGTCGGTGAGCTGGTATCGTTGACCGGCACACCACTACTGCACCCCGAGAGCAGGAGTAGAAGCGCCACAGCCAACGAGATGTGACTGGTTCGAGACACTACCAAGAAGGTCTTCCCCCGTTGTAAAAAGTCCTATACATTCGCGCTTCAGTCCGGACCCTACCGAGGACTGGGTTCGTAGGTCTCGACGCTGAAAGCGTCACGCTCGACTGATTAGCCGATTCTGAACTCAGGCTCCTCGACTGCTTCGCTCTTGCACTCGGGGCACCGCGACGGGCGATTCGCCGGGTCGTCGAAGTCGTCGAACCCGCAGTCGCTACACTCCGGCGGCGCGACCAGCAGTTGCTCGTCGTCGCCAGCGGAAATCGACTGGGCGACGTGGCGGACGTGGTCGATGGCGGCGCTCGCGGTCACGTCGAACTCCGTCGCCAGCGCGCTCGGCGAGGCGGTCGTCTCGCGGAGGTGGTCGGCGATGCGCTCGCGGGTGGTCTCGTCGGCCTCGCGCATACCGTCTCGTCGCAACTGAGGCGACATAACCCTTTCCCGCGAGTGGGAGCGATAGAGACTCCTATACCAGTCTTTAAAGGAACAAAATATTGCTTTTAGACAATAGAATATATGTCTCGCTCGGAACGAACCTCGAAGCGTCTCCCGAAGCGCCCCCGAAATACCTGCGAAGCACCTCTGAAGCGCCTGTCGTTTTCGAGCGGACGTGCGGTTGGAACGACCGAAACCACCCCCGATATTTATGTGTATTGCGTGACTCTTTTACAGAGAACTTCCGATGGACGACCTCGATTCGACCCACCGCGACGGCGAGTACACGCGGCGCTTAGAGGCGGCCGTCGAGACCACCACCGACGCCATCTTCATCAAGGACACCGACGGTCGCTACCTGTTCGCCAACGGGGCGGCCGGGTCGGTCCTCGGCGTCGAAGCCGACGACGCCGTGGGCCAGACCGACGAGGAGGTGTTCGGCGAGGACGCGGCCGCGGAACTCTGCGAACGCGAGCGCGAGGTCCTCGACACCGAGACCGAGCGGACGTTCGAGGTCGTCCTCCCGGTCGGCGACGACGAGCGGGTGTTCGAGGCCACCTGCTCGCCGTACTACGACGCCGAGGGCGACCTCGCGGGGACGGTCTGCATCTATCGGGACGTGACCGACCAGCGAGTCCGCGAGCGCCGACTGGAGGACCAGCGCGACGAGTTGGAGACCTTCGACCGCATCAACGAAGTCGCCCAAGAGGTCGTCCAAATCCTCATCGGCGAACCCACCCGCGACGAAATCACGCGAGCGGTCTGCGACCACCTCGTGGAGACCGAACTGTATCAGGTCGCGTGGGTCGGCGAACCCAGTCCCAACGGCTCGCGGATGACGAACGTCGTCGGCGCGGGACTGGACGACCAGACCCGCGACCTCATCGAGAGCATCGACGCCAGCGAGGACAGCGAGGAGCCGGTGCCCCGCGCGTACTACGACGGCGAGACCCACGTCGTCCAGAGCGTCTCCGACGACGAGTCGCTGCCCGAACAGCGCCGCGAGGACATCCTCGAACGCGGCGACCGGTCGGGCATCGCGGTCCCCATCCGCTACGGCGACACGACCTACGGCGTCCTCTCGGTCGGGTCCGACCGCCTCTCGGCGTTCAGCGAGCGCGAGGCCGCCGCCTTCGACGTCCTCGGTGAGGTCATCGGCTTCGCCATCGGCGCGGTCAAACACCGCCGACTCGCGCTCTCGGACACCGTAGTCGAACTGGAGTTCCGGTTGACCGACGCCGACTCGTTCTACGTCGCGGTCTCCGACGCGCTCGACTGTCGCCTCTCGCTGGAAGGCATGGCGGCCGGACCCGAGGGGACGCTGTTGTTCTACGATACGCTGACCGGGGCCGACCCCGAGGAACTCCTCGAACGGACCGACGAGTGGGACGCCGTCGAGGACGCCCGCCTCGTCAGCGACGGCGACGACGAGTCGCTCATCGAGTTCACGGTCTCGGGGTCGTCGCTCGCGCTGACCCTCTCGGAGTACGGCGCGAACACCAAGACGGCGGTCAGCGAGAACGGCGAGGCCACCGTCGTCGCCGAACTCCCCGCCGACGCGGACGTTCGGAGCGTGGTCGAGCGCGTCCGGACCAAGTTCCCCGACGTGGAACTCGTCGCCAAGCGCGAGACCGAGCGCGAACTCCGGACGCCGCGGGACTTCCGGCAGGACTTCGACGAGCGACTCACCGACGCCCAGCGGACCGCGCTCCGGGCCGCGTACTTCGCTGGCTACTACGAGTGGCCCCGCGACAGTACCGCCGAGGAGGTGGCCGACGCGCTCGGCGTCTCGTCGCCGACCTTCCACCAGCACATCCGGAAGGCACAGCGAGAACTCCTCGGGACGTTCTTCGATTCCGAGGGCGACCGACCCTAGCTGTTTAGGTCCACCGTTCTTTATGATTCGGTGGTAACTATTCGTCGGCGCGCCGCAACATGAGTAAGGAATATACACCGACGGGAGAAGAGGGGGCAACCACGGACGGTGGGCCGTCCGTGTCCGACGAGCAGGTGGCGACGGGGACCGAACTCGACGACCTTTTCGAGGTCCTCGCCGACAGCCACCGGCGTCGTGTCCTCGCGTACCTCGCCGACACAGATGACGACGTTGCGGCGTTTTCGGAGCTTATCGAACACGTCGCAGACGACTCGGCCGGGGAATCGACTGACAACGAACGACTCGCCGTGAGCTTACACCACACCCATCTGCCGAAACTCGCGGACGCTGGCGTCGTGGAGTACGACCCCCGAAGCGAAGTCGTTCGCTATCGAGGCGGGGACGTCGTCACCGACTGGGTGGAACTCGCTCGGTCCTACGAAACCAGCGAGTAAACCGACTCCGATTCTGGCGCTGATTGCCCCGCGATTTCGTCCGACCTCGGAAATGAAAAAGGACTTACCGCGGCGCGTCGAGTCTCATCTTATGAAGGCAGTCGTTCTCGCGGGAGGCTATGCGACGCGACTCTGGCCGATTACGAAGCACCGACCGAAGATGTTCCTACCGGTCGGCGACTCGACCGTCATCGACCAGATTTTCGCCGAACTGGAGGCCGACGACCGAATCGAGGAGGTGTACGTCTCGACCAACGAGCGATTCGCCGAGGACTTCCGGACCCACTTGGACGAGAGCGAGTTCGACAAGCCGAAACTCACCGTCGAGGACACCACCGAGGAGGACGAGAAGTTCGGCGTCGTCGGGGCGCTCGCCCAACTGTTCGACCGCGAGGACATCGCCGAGGACACCCTCGTCATCGCGGGCGACAACCTCATCAGCTTCGGCATCAGCGACTTCATCGACTTCTTCCAAGCCAAGGACTCGCCGACGCTGGCCGCCTACGACGTGGGAAGCCGCGAGCGAGCCAAATCCTACGGGCTGGTCGAACTCGACGGCGACGAGGTCGTGGACTTCCAAGAGAAGCCCGACGACCCCAAGAGCACGCTGGTCTCCATCGCGTGCTACGCCTTTACCGCCGAGAACATCCCGCTGTTCGAGGAGTACCTCGAAAACGGCAACAACCCAGACGAACCCGGCTGGTTCGTCCAGTGGCTCCAACAGCGCGACTCGGTGTACAGCTACACCTTCGACGAGGCGTGGTTCGACATCGGCACCCCCGAGAGCTATCTGGAGGCGGTCGGCTGGAAACTCGACGGCGAGAACCAGATTGCCGATTCCGCCAGCGTCGAGAACACCACGGTCGGCGAGAACGTCCACGTCATGCCGGGCGCCGAAGTCGTCAACTCCAGCGTCAACAACTCCATCGTCTTCCCGAACGCGACCATCGTGGACTGCGACATCCGCGACTCCATCATCGACGAGAAGACCCACGTCGAGAACATGGACTTGGCTGGCGCGCTCATCGGGGCGCACACCCAGATTCTGAACGGCGAATAGCGCAGCTCCCTATTTCTGCGGATTATTCTCTGACGCCCAGATACACTTCTTGGCCCTCGAACTCGCCGCCGCGCAAAAGATAGAGGACGTAGGCCGTCGCGCGGTGGTTGCCGTCGGCGACGTAGGCCGGGTCCGCGCCCTCTCGAAGCACGACCAGTTTGCCCTCGGGACCGGACTCCTCGATTTCGTCGGCGAAGTCGACGATTTCTCGGATGTCCTCGGAGGACTCGGCCTCCAGTTTCTCCACGTCGTCGGTCTCGCGGACTCGCTCGGCGATGGGGATGCGCTCGAGGAGTTCCTGCCGAAGCGCGGGTTCGGTGGCGAGTCGGTCGGGGTTCGGAGGGTTCTCCTCGTCCCCGACCTCTTGGCGGAGCCAGTAGCGGAGGACCTCCTCGGGAGAGACCGGTTCGGGGTCGCCGCGGAGGCGGTCTTCGATTGCCATCGGGCCAGTACGAAGGACGCCCGCGGGGAGAAGAGTTACGGCAACCTTGCGGAGTTTCCTTAAATCGCGCCGTCACCCCACGAGCGGTAGAACTTGTAGTAGGCCTGTCGGGCGTCGACGACGTAGGACCGGCACATCGTCTCGGACCAGCTCGGGCAGTAGTTGCGCTCGTCGAGGCCGGGCGTCCACTCCAGCCCGCCGCCGCAGGCGCAGCCGGTGGTGTCGTCGCCTTCCTTGGGCATGCTCCGGGGCGAGTAGAAGTGGGTCGCGCCGCAGGAGGGGTCGGGTTCCGAGCAAGTCAAAATGGCTCCCGCGAGGTCGTAGATTTCGTCGGTCGGGTCCTGATTGTGGGCGTAGGCGTCCCACTCGTCGGAGACCTCGGTGGTGCCGTTTCGCTCCATCCGGTTGAGGACCGTGTAGCCCACGGCCCGTCGCTCGGTGGTGTTGCCGACCGAGGCCTCGGACATGACGACCTTGGCGAGTTCCCACTGGTTCGAGTCGGTGTCCCACGCCGAGTTACAGCCGTAGAGCATCCCCTCCTCGAGCCAGTTCTGGGCGACCCAGCCGTTCTCGTCGTCGTAGAACTCGACTTTCCACCACGTGTAGCCGTCGTTCTGCTCCGGCCCGGCGAGGACCGTGCCCCAGTCGCCGGGTTCGGTGGTTCCGATGTCGGTCCCGCTGGTCGAGGGGCTGTCGCGGATGTTCACGTAGTCGGTGGCGTGGACCGCGTCGTAGCGGCAGAACTTGCTGGTCCACTCCTTGCCCGAGGAGAGCCAGCCGTCGCCCTTGGCGCACCACCCGGTCGCGGTGCCGTCGTAGCGGTCGTCGTCGAACTCGACGTACCACCACTCGTAGCCGTCGGCGTAGGCCGGGCCGTCTTTGACCGTCCCGCGCATCGCGGCGGGTACGGTGTCGATGACGGTGTAGTCGGTGCCCGCGCCGTCGCGGACGTTCAAGTCGGTCGTGGTGTGGACGACCTCGCCGAGTTGGAAAGTCGCCGCGCTCGCGGTACTCGCGCCGAGAACGGTCGCTCCGCCCGCGGCGACGCCTGCTTTCTTCAGGAAATCGCGTCGTGAATCGTGCATCGTCAGTTTCGACCACGAACGCCCCGCAAATAAATTCCATGACAGAATGTAGGAAATAATACTCCGCGAGAATCTCAGAAAACCTCCCGGCGCGTGCTGGCGTCTGCGCGAGCGAAGCGAGCGCAGGCTCGACAGACGCGAGTTGTCTGTCGGCGCGCGCGGTTCTGCGCGCGACGTTCCGCGCGAGGGACGAATATCGCAGGCCCGTGGCCGAGAAGCACAGTCGGTTGGGGAGGGCGTGGCCTGCGTGCGGGGCGGTGCGGAGGACTCCGATGTTCAAGCCTGAAGCTAGCTTCCGTGACCATCCACTAACTGCCGACGAACTATCAGAATTTACCCCCGGCGAACCGCGAGACCACCGAAATCACTCCGCCAGCCACGCATCTTCTATTTGCAGCGTCCCGCGGGTCCCGTCCCACTCCGTCTCGTACTCCAGTTCGATGGCACGGTCCATGTGCGGGGCGTCCGTCACCAGCGTCTCGAACTCGCCGCCCTCGCCCAGAATATGCACACCGTGGCTCTCGTTGAGGTCCTCCAGTTCGGCGATGGCCTCCTCGTCCAAGGTCCGGCCGAGCCACGACTCGTCCAGTCCGTAGGCCGCGACTCTGATGATGGTAATCTCGAAGCCCGCGTCGAGCATCGCGTCGGCGAGGTCTCGGGGGTTCTCCTGCCAGAGGGGTGCGAAGACCTCGGCGTCGAGGCGGTCGGCCATCGCCTCGATGCGGGAGGTCTGGTACTCGCTCTCGACCGCGCCAGCGGTCACGCCCTCGACGCCGCCGAGGAGTTCGGCGTCGAGTTCTCGGACCGCGGCTTCCAGCGGCCGGAGTTCCTCGTCGCCCTGCGCGCCCGATTCGTCGGCCTCCTCGGCCTCGAAGTCGTCGGGTTCGACCTCCACGAGGGGGATGCCGATGCTCTCGGCGGCGAGCGAGGCCAGTCGCGTCGCCGGGACGTGGTACATGTAGGAGTCGCCCTCCGGGTGAACCGTGACGAGGCGGGACACGTCGAGTCCCGATTCGAGGGCCTGATACAGCGCCCACGACGAGTCCTTGCCGCCTGAGAAGAGGCTGACCCACTGCCCTTCCCGCGCTGCCGACGATGGCTGTTCGGTCATGGCTGTACCTCTGAAGCAGACAAATAAAGGTGGCGCGAAGTCGGCCTACTCGGAATCGCTTCCAGATACGCTCACTTACGCGACCGTGGCATTAGGCTTTCGAGGAGTGTCGGGAGAGAGTATCTGTGCGATTTCCTCCGCAATATCCTTCAGAGTGGCCATCGAGGGTGCCGGCGGGCTCAATCCAAAGAAGGAGAGTACGCTCATCCCGGTTCTCACTACGCGAACGTACTTCCAGACTCTTTTCAAGGATATTCGGCTGGTAACTGCCCCTTCTGCCTTTTCCAAGGTCCTCACGGCCTTTAATAACGCTTTCTGCCACCTCCCGTTCACGTATCGGTTGTTTTTAATTAGCTGTTTAGCCCAGTCGTACTTTGAGCGGGAACCTGTCGAAGTCACGATGTAATGTTTAAGAATGGTAAGTGTAAATATTCGTATCTGATACAGCACAATTACCTTAATAATTAAACTAGATTGCGGTTCGCCGTCCGGGACTTCTTCGGCTGGCTGTTCACTCGCGGGGAGCTAGTCCACCAACTCTTCGTCCTCGAACTCCTCGCCGAACGAGGAGCCAGTGACGTACGACGAGATACGAACTCCGAGTAGGCTCACCACGACGCCCGCGACGACGAACAGAGCCATTCGCGTGCCCGGCATGAGTTCGATGCGCTCGACGGCGAGGCTCCCGAACTCGGACTGGGGAATCACGACCGGTTCGACGAAGCCCTCGCGCTGGAGGAAGTACGCCGAGAAGCCCCGGACGACGAGGCCGACCGCCAGCACGCCGAACGGGAGGTTCAGGTAGGAGTTGCGCACTCGGTCGTTGCGGATGACCTCGTCCAGCAGGCGACCGGTCGAGGCCGCGAGCGCCGCCGCCGCGAGCCACGGGACGCTGGCGAACGCGAACGCCATCGCGGGCATCAGGACGCCTTGGGTCGGGGCGGCGGGGTCCGAGATGCGGAGCGCCCCGGCGAAGAGACCGATGAGCGAGAGGCCCGCCGCGACGACGTAGGTGACGATGGAGACCCGACCGGAGTAGAGCGCGTCGCGGACCTCGCCGGGCAGGTCCGAGACGTACTCGTCCACGCCCAGTCCCTTGTAGAGGACGAACAGGCCGATGACCGCCGTAATCGAGGCGACCGCCATCGCGGGGCCGAACGCCATCAGGAGGATGGGGAAGGCGAGCATGGCGACCCCGACCGGGACGAGGACGGTCTGGCGGAGTTCCTCGTCGGCGAGGAACTGCTTGAGGAGGTAGTAGGTCGATTCGATGTCGCGGGCCTGTCGGACGACGACTCTGTCGACCGCATCGACTCGCACTCGGCTCTCGATGATTGGAACCAGTCGCTCGTCCTGCGCGCTGTCGATGACGACCACGGCCGAGTCCGGGTCGTGGTCGGCGATGAGGTCGTCCATCTGGGCGGCGACCGCGCGGTCCCGGCCCACCATCGACTCGGCCGCGCCGGAGATGACCGCCACCGTGGTCTCCTCGTCGTCGTCCCGCAGGTCGCGGGCCACGCGCAGGGATTCGAGCAGACAGTTGACGCTGGCGTCTTCTGGGTCCGCGAGCCCGACTTCGGTGACGAGCGACCGGACCGCCTCCCACCCCGAAACGGGGGTCTGGAGACCGGTCTTGGTCCCGATGTCGTCGTCGCGGTCGACGCACACTACCAGCGTACTCATGTCGCGTATCTGAATCCAGACGGCGGGGCGTTAAAAACCCTCGTGCTTTGGGCGATACTACCGGTATCGAGGACTCAGAACCACGCGAAGCTGGGCACGCTCGCGGCGACGCCGTGGCCGACTTTCCGGCCAGCACCGAGCGCGTAGTGGCGGACGCTCCGGGGGAGCGGCTGGCGTCGGCCGTGGACCTCGGCGTCGCCGTTGCCAATCGCCTCCGCGATGCGCTCGCTGTCGAGGTCGGCCTTCGACCCGACGCCCTCGATGGTGAGTTCGGTGTAGGCCCGACCGAGGTACTTCGCGGAGTGGGCGTCGCTCGCGGCGACGCCGGGGTAGTCGCACCGGTCGGCGAACTTCCGGGCGCGCCGGTTGCGGTAGCCCGTGAAAATCCAAGCGTTGTACACCTCGATGGCGTCGCAGTCGGTGATGCGGCCCCTCCGAATCCCGTGGCGCGTCCGCTGGAAGGGGTGGGGAACGACCGCGGTCCCGCCCGCGTCCCGAATCCACTCGACCGTCTCGTCGAGAGGCCGGTGGGGTTCGGGACGCTCCTCGACGCCGATGGCGAGCAGGTGGCCCGCGGCGGTCGAGACCTCGACGCCGGGAATCCCGACCAGTCCGTACTGGGGCGCGAGTTCGGCCGCCCGGAGCGACTCGGCGATGGTGTCGTGGTCGGTCACGACGATGCCGTCGAGACCGATGTCGCTGGCCTGCTCCAGCAGTAGCTCGACCGGCTCGTGACCGTCGTAGGACCCCTCAGAGTGGACGTGGGGGTCGATGGTCACCGTGACCTTCGAGGTCATTCTCTCTCTCGATAAGGCCCGAAACGCCAAAAGTCCGGCTCTCGAAAATCCGAGGAGTCGAATGGCGGAGTTGACCCTCGAATCCGAGGAGTGGTACGTCCTCACGAACTGGCTCCGCGAGCGCGAGAACCGCCTCCAGTACGCGCTCTGGGACAAATCCGCCGAGTGGGAGTTCGTCCGCGACCTCCGGCAGGACATCGAGCGCCAGCGAGGCGAGCAGTCCGAAGTCGCGGGCGTCACCGAGACCGTCACCCTCTCGAACCGGCAGGTCAGGTACCTCTCGTCGCTCCTCCGAAAACGCGACCGAAAGCTCCTCTTTCTGCCCTGGCGCGACCGGGAGCGACGGGACGTGCGCCACCTGCGGGACCACTTGCTGGCGGAAGCCGAGCGAGGCTAGCGAGCGAGACGAACCGAGCAAGTCGAGCAGGGTAAGTAGGTCAGTCCGCGTCGGAGGCGGCATCCGCGGGGTCCACGACCGCGCCGGTCTCGATATCGACGCCCACTCTGTCGCAGATGTCCGACATCGGACACTCGTCCAGTCCGTTCAGACACGCCGGTTTGCGCGCCGAGCAGTACTCTCGCCCGAACTGGATGCTCGCGGTGTGGCCGAACCCGCACTTCTCGGCGGGGACCTCGCGCTCCAGCACCGCCCGAACCGCCTCGTGGTCGGCGTCCGGGGGCGCGACGCCGAGTCTGCGGTAGATTCGATGGACGTGCGTGTCCACGGGGAAGACGCCCGCCTGCCCGCCGGAGAACAGCAGGACGCAGTCGGCGGTCTTGGGACCCACGCCGCCGAAGTCGAGGAGGACGGGTCGGACCTCCTCGGGGTCAGCCTCGCGGACGAAGGCGTCGAACTCGGCGGCACTCCCGTACTCGGCCAGCACGCGGTCGGCGACCGAAATCAGCACGTCGGCCTTCTGGTTGTAGAGGCCCGCGGGCCGAATCGTGTCGGCGAGTTCGTCGTGGACGGCGTCGGCGAGCGCGACCGCTAAGTCCCGGTCCTCGCCGTCCGAGGAGCCGTACCGCTCCATCAGCGCGTCGTGGGCCGGTTGGCTCGCCTTGTCGCTGGTGTTCTGGCTCAGAATCGTCCGGACCAGACACTCGAAGGCGTCCTGCCCGCCGTAGGTCTTCTGCCAGTAGCGTTCTCCGAGCCGGTTCACGACCTCCTCGGCGCGGGTTTTGGCCTCGCCAGCCTCGAACTCCGCGACGGAACTGGCGGCCGGGTCGCCGCCGCTGATGTTCTCGACGGGTTCGGGGTCTCCTCCGTCGAGTTCGAGGTCGGCCTCGGCAGGTTCGGCGTCTTCGCTCATGACCGAGGCTGAGGACCGAATCCGATTAAAACGCTCGGCTGTGCGGTCGCCACGGGTGGCTAGCAATCAGGCGGAGAAATTCAGAGAATTGCTAAAGAAATAATTCTAATCCCAAAGCAAACAATATCACGTCTCGCCACCGATGGCGTAGATGCGGAGCGCCCCGCCAACCGAGAGGTGGACGGCTCCGAGAGTGGTCAGGTAGAACCCCGAGGAGGGGACGAACGCGCCGAGGAAGCCGGTCGAGACGAGGGAGTAGACTGCGAGCACCACGATGACCCCGCCCGCGATGGCGGTCATCGCGGCGGCCCGCACCCCGCCGAGGAGGGGCACCGAGGCGGGCATCAGTTCGACCGGGAGGACGCCGAGGAGCGCCACGGCGGCCACGGCGAGCGCGAGCCAGTCGAGACCGGCGATGCCCGTCTCCATCGCCGCGAGGTGAATCGCCGGCACCGGCCCCTGATGCCCCGGTCGGACCATCAGCCACGGGAGCCACGCGCCGACCGCGACCGCCGCGGCCCCCGCGAACGCGACCAGTCGGGCCACGACGCCCCACGTCTGGCGGTTCATTCGTCGCGCTCGACGGTCAGCGTCACGGTCAACTCCGCTCCCTCGGCGAGCGCGGAGACCAGTTCGCGGTCGAAGCCCTCGGCGGCGAACTCCGCGCCGACCAGAATCGTACGGTCGTCCACGTAGTCGCTGGTCCGGCCCACCGCGCTCCGGTCGCTCTCGAAAGTCAGGTCCGGGTCTCCTCGGCCCGTGACGGTCTCGCTGTAATTTTCGGTCTCGAAGGTCGCCGTGATGGTGGCCTCCTCGTGCTGGCAGGCCGCGACGAACTCGGGGTCGAAGTCCGCCGGGGCGCGGTCGGCCTCGATACCTAAGATACAGTCGCCCGCGGGCGTGAGGAAGTCGTCGGTCGTAACCTCGAACGTGCTGACGTGTTCCGCCGAGACGTTCTCGTGACCCTCCGCGTGAATGACCTCTTGCATCGTTTCTGGCGGGGTTTGGGGGGGTGGTTACTTGAGAGTCTTCTTTCGAGATGGCTCGTTTTTCGGTATCGCTGGATGGTGTTTTGAAGCGTCCTCAGCAGTCGTAGCAGAGAAGGTTTAGAAAGCCCCCGCACCCTCGCGGTCGCTCAGCGGGATATTTCGCCCGCGCAGAACTGCGCGGGCGAAATAGTGGCCCGTCTGAGACGACCACGGCCGTCGGCCGCGAGGGTGCGGCCCCTTTCAGTCCACCCAGACCGGTGGATGCGACACGAAGCGTCTGCTGTGCTGGAGGTGTCACCGAGCGTCTGCTCTGGTAGCTGTTCCACCGGGCGCATCCTCGTGGTCTGTTCCCCCGACCGCCCGACTACGCCGACCAGCGCAGTCGGGCGGTCGAGAGCGACGGCGGTCAGAGCGCCGGAGCATCGGAGCATCAGAGCGCCGGAGCATCGGAGCATCAGAGCGCCGGACCGTCGGCTACCAGGCGCTCGGAGCGGGAGGGCGGAAGGTGAGCGCGGAGTTCTCGACAGGGCGGGGCGCGCGGTGCTACCGGACGACGGTCACCGTGACCGCGCCGCAGGCGCACTCGTAGGCCCGGCGCTCGCCCGCCTCCGTCGTCATCCGGAGCATCAACTCGTTCTCGCCGAGCGTGCGCTCGCACTTCGCGCCGTCGCAGGCACACCGCAGGTCTTCGAGCATGGCAGGAGGTCGTCCCGCCATCCTACTTAAATTGTGCCAAGGGCGCGGTGAAAGTGAAAGTGGTCGGCCACGGGACGTAAAACCTATCTGGTATGGGTTTAGTTGCCCCAGTATGTCTCTCACCGACTGGACGGGCGCGGCCCTCGACTCGCCCGCCGGGGACGAACCTCCCGCCCCCGACGAGTGGCACCCTGTCGAGGTGCCGGGCCGCCCCGAGCGGTTCGCCGACGCCGAGGTCGTGGCCTACCGGACCGAGTTCGGCGACCCCCGTGACGACGACGAACGCGCGACGCTCGAACTCCGGGGCCTGTTCGCCCACGCCCGAATCTGGCTCAACGGCGACCTGCTGGGCGAACACGACGCCTACTTCGTCCCCGCGCGATACGAACTGGACCTCGACGCCGACAACGAGTTGGTCGTTGAGTGCCGCGCCCCCGAGGAGTTCGGCGGCATCTACACGACCGACCGAGTGCCCGACTCCCGCGCCGTCCCCGGAATCTGGTGGGGCGC
This sequence comes from Halorussus ruber, assembly GCF_004765785.1. Lineage (GTDB taxonomy): Archaea > Halobacteriota > Halobacteria > Halobacteriales > Haladaptataceae > Halorussus > Halorussus ruber. The sequence continues at coordinate 158,281 of NZ_SBIT01000007.1, forward strand.
GGACCTCGACACCCACCCCGAGACGTTCATCGACGACCTCTCGCTGACCCCGCGCCGGACCGACGAGGGCGCGGTCATCGACGCCGAGTTGGCGGTCGAGGCGGGCGAGTCGCTCGCCGAGCGCATCTCGATGTCGGTGCGCCCGCAGGGGTTCCGCGGCGGCGGCGTGATGGAGCGCGCCAAAATCGAAGCCGAGGCCGGAGAGCGCGCGACGATTTCGAAGACCCTCGAACTGCGCGACCCGGCCTACTGGTGGCCCGCCGGGCACGGTCCCCAGCACCGGTACGCGGTCCGGGCGAAACTCGGCGACTCCGAGCGCGTCGTCCAGACCGGCCTCTGCGAAATCGAGGAGGCCGGAGACGGAGCAGGTGACGGCCTGCTGGTCAACGGCCAGCAGGTCCGAGCGCGCGGGTTCTCGCTCCTCCCGACCGGCGACCCGACGTGGGACGTCGAGCGCGCGGCCAACGCCAACGCCAACCTCGTCCGCGCTCGGGGTCACGTCCCGCCCGCCGAGTTCTACGAGGCCGCTGCCGAGGCGGGCCTGCTGGTCTGGCAGGACCTCCCCATCGCGGGACCCGACGACTACGACGCCGAGCGCGCGACTGACCTCGTCGGGACGCTGACCTCCTCGGTCGAGCGCCATCCCTGCGTGGCCGCGTTCGGCGTCCGGTCCGACCCCACCGACCACCTCGCAGGCGTGGGACCGTCCCGACTCGCGCGCTACAAAGTTCGCTGGCGAGCGTGGCGTGCGGGCTACGACGACGCCGCGGACCGCGACGTCGCCGAGGCCTTCCCCGAGGACGCAGTCGTCTTCCCGGTCTCGGGTGCGCCGGGCATCGGCCCCGACGCCGCGCACGTCTATCCCGGATGGGAGTTCGGCGGTGCGGACGATACGGAGTGGATTTTGGACAAGTACGACTGCGACGGCGCGGTCGGCGCGTTCGGCGCGGGGTCGCTCGCCGCCGAGGAGGGCCACGACGCCGCCGGATTCGACGCCGACGCTCACGACGCTTACGTCTCGCGGAACGGTGGCAAACCGGGGGCCGACGAAGCCGGGGCGGTCGAGGCCTCGCAGGCCTACCAGACGCGCGTCCTCAAGCAGGTGACCGAGACGCTCCGCAGGCGGGGGACCGGATTGCTGGCCGCCGACGCGCTCCGGGACACCGACGCCGGAGCGGGCATGGGTGTGCTGTCCGCCGACGGGAGCCAGAAGGCCGGTTACGAGGCGATGGCGGCCTCGCTCGAACCGGTGCAGGTACTGCTGGACGCTTACCCGACCGGCGGCGACACCCGCGAGTTGACCGTGGTCAACGACACGCCCGAGGCGGTCTCGGGCACCGTCTCGTGGACCGCGGGCGACCGGACCGGCGGCTCGGACGTGGAAGTCGCTGCCTACGGTCGGGAAGCGGCCGGGACGTTGCAGGTCCCCGACGACGCCGAGGCGGTCGAACTCTCGTTCGGGCGGGCCGACAGCGCGGTGCAGAACGTGTATCCTTTATAACCCCCTGAGATGTGTGGGAGGGCCTTACACGGGCGTTAGCGGGCGTGTGAACGGTTTCCACGCCCTCTCTGAGCGGAACATTTATATATCCACGGCGAATATTTGCAGATACCAGAACGCCACGAGCGTTCGGCCAGCATCGTGCGACAAATGACATGGGACTATTGTCAACGGTCGATTGCCAGTCACAGACAGCAGTTGCTGTCGGTCGCTGGACTGCCGGACGCCACGGCGGGCATGGAATCGAGGTTTAATTAGCATGGTAAGTGTAACAGAAGAGGAACTTCAGAACAAGTCGAAAGGCGAACTAATCAAACTTGCAGGGCAGCTCCGAGACCGACGAAACGAGCTGAACCAGAAGGCGTCCAAGCGCGCCTCCAAGCGCGACGACCTGAACGCCAAGACCCGCGAGAAGGTCGACGAGGCTCAGGAACACCGCGAGAAGCGCGACGAGCTCAACGAGCAGGTTCAGGAGCACAAAGAACAGCGCAACGAGCTCAACGCGAAGGCCAACGAGCTGTTCGACGAGGTCGAGCAGAAGAAGTCCGACCTCGAACTCGACGAGGGTAAGGACATCGAGGAGCTGGAATCTGAAATCGAGGACCTCGAGTTCAAGCAGCAGACCGAAGTTCTCTCGACCGAGGACGAGCGCGAACTCATCGAGAAGATCGAGGAGAAGCGCGAGAAGCTTCAGGCCCGCAAGGAGAAGCTCGAGGAGAGCGAGGACCTCGAAGGACTCGTCGAGGAGGCCGAGGAAGTTCGCGCCGAAGCGAGCCGCCACCACGAGAAGGTGACGGAACTCGCGGACAAGGCCCAAGAGCATCACAACCAGATGATCGAGGCCTACCGCGAAGCCGACGAAATCCGCGACGAGGCCGACGAGATGCACGAGAAGTTCGTGGAGGCCCAGGAGTCGGCCGACCAGCACCACGAGGACTTCGTCCGCGTCCAGAAGCGCCTGCGCGAACTCGACAAGCAGGAAGAGGAAGAGCGCAAGTCCGAGAAGGAGAAGGAGCGCGAAGAGGCCAAGGAAGAGGCCGAGGAGATCTACCAGCAGTTCAAGGAAGGCGAGACCCTCGACACCGAGGACCTCATGAAGCTCCAGAAGACGGGCCTGCTCTAATTCCGACGTAGTTCTGCGGACATTTCATTCTCAGTTTTCTGTTTTGCGTAGCGACGGGTGTCTGCTTGTGGTAGGGGTGGTTTCTTGTTGCTTAGATGCATCTATAGACATGTTATATAATTCAAAATGTGTTCTAAAAGTAGGTAGACATTGGTGGTGTGTTCCCGGAGGAAACGCCGAGAGAGCTAGCTATTGCCGAAGCCGAGGCATCACCGCACCGCAACCGTGGGCCACACCCTCCCCAACCGATTGCGCTTCTCGGCCTTCGGCCTGCGATGCTCATCCACCGGCAGCCAAACCGCGTCTGCCGAGCCTGCGCGAGCGAAGCGAGCGCAGACCTCGCACGCCGATGACGGACCACGAGGGTCCGCCAGCGCGCGCCGGAAAGACGAGAATTCACTTGCTGAAATGGTGCTACAACCACCACCGTATGTTTGGCTATTACCCAAACATTCATATCCTCGGCATCTGTATTCGAACGTGTCGCACGTCGAACGAGATGAGTCGATGAGAAGGCGTGAACTTAGAAAACAATCCACGCTTCGAGTTTCGTGACGGTAGCTTCGTCGAAGTCAGCGTAACTCGCGTTCCGGAAAGCCAAATCCATGACCTCGGAATCAAGTACTCGTTTCAGTTCGTCAACCCGGACGGGACACCCGTCCTGCGGTACGACAACGCTCACGGCGTCCACGAGCGCCACGAGGGCGACGGCGATGGCGCACCAATCGAGTACGAAGGCAACGTGGAGGCGCATCTGGAGCGCTTCTTCGATGAAGTTGAGGAGTTACGCAGATAGACGCTACCGTCGAGTGTCGAATCGGAGGAGCGGACCGCGCTCCTTGCGCAGTAATCGGTAATCGAACTGAAAGCCGGGACCCTAAGCCAGCAAATGTCCGACGACGGAACCACCGAACAAAACCAGAAGCTCCGAATCGAATCGGCTCCGTGGGAGTCGTTCAAGGAGCGCGCACTCGAATCCGCTCGGGAGTTCGACCGCGAGGAGGAGAACGGCCCTCGCGTGCTGAGCTTCGAAGACCCAGAGCAGATTCAGCGACTCCTGACCCCACGGCGACTCGAACTACTCCGGTCGGTGATGGAGGACCCGCCCGAGAGCATCCGACAGTTGGCCGACCGCCTCGACCGAAACGTCAGCGACGTTCACGACGACGTAACCCTGTTCGACGAGTACGGAATCGTCGAACTCGAACAGAACGGTCGGGCCAAGCGACCGGTCGTGCCCTACGACGAAATCGAAATCGCGGTCACGCTGTCGTTGCCGAACAAGGGCGACTCGAACGAGCGAAGTCCCGCCGCACCGTGAGGGTCGGCCGTCCGTGCGGTAATTTTCGATTTTACTCCGCGTCGTCTAGCGAGTCCACCATCTCACTCGCAACGCCGGTGTACCCCGCGGGCGTCAGGTCGAGCAGTTCCTCGCGGGTCTCCTCGTCAACGTCGAGGTCCGCGAACAGGTCCCGAAAGTCCTCCAGCGTCACGCGCTGGCCGCGGGTCAGGTCCTTGACGCGCTCGTAGGCGTCGTCGTGGCCCTCGCGCCGGAGGATGGTCTGGACCGCCTCGCCGATGATTTCGGGCGTCGATTCGAGGTCCTCGCGCATGACCTGCTCGTTCGGGACGACCTTGCCGAGTCCGGCCTGCAACTTGACGTAGCCCAGCAGGCAGTAGGCGAACGCCGCGCCGATGTTGCGCTTGACCGTCGAGTCCGAGAGGTCCCGCTGAAGCCGCGAGGAGGTCACGTAGTCGCCGAGGAAGACCAAATCCGAGTTGGCCTTCGAGAGGTTACCCTCGCTGTTCTCGAAGTCGATGGGGTTGACCTTGTGGGGCATGGTCGAGGAGCCGGTTTCGCCCTCCGCGGCCTCTTGGCCCAGATACCGGTCGCTGACGTAGCGCCACGCGTCGCGGTCCAAATCGAGCAGGACGTTGTTCGCGCCCCGGAGCGCGTCGAACAGCTCCGCGAGGTCGTCGCAGGGGTTGACCTGCGTGGTCAGGGGCGCTTGCTCCAGTCCCAAATCCTCCACGAACTCCTGCGAGAAGGCTCGCCAGTCAACGTCAGGGTACGCAGCGACGTGGGCCGCGTAGGTGCCCGAGGCACCCGCCAGCTTACCCTGAAGCCCGTCGCGGGCCGACTTCACGCGACCGATGGCTCGACCGAGCCGCGAGGCGAAGACGGCCATCTCCTTGCCGAAGGTGGTCGGGGTCGCTGGCTGGCCGTGGGTTCGGGCCAGCATCGGCACGTCCCGGTACTCCCGAGCGAGGTCCGAGAGGCCCGCCCGGATTTCCTGAAGCTCGGGCAGTAGCACTTCCTCGACCGCCTCGTTCACCAGCAGGCGGTAGGCGAGGTTGTTCACGTCCTCGCTGGTCAGCGCGAAGTGAATCCACGACGAGGCTCCCTCCAAGCCCTCGGGCAGGCCCTCGCGGACGAAGTACTCGACCGCCTTCACGTCGTGGTTGGTCGCCGAGTAGTCCCGGTAGCCCTCGGTCTCGATTCGCTTGACGACGTCGGCGTCCTCCTCGTCGAAGTTCTGATAGAGAGACCGAAGCTCCTCGCGGTCCTCCTCGGCCAGTTCGAGCGGCGTCGCGTCGAGGTCCGCCAGCGCGACGAGATACTCGACTTCGACCTCCACGCGAGCCCGAATCAGCGCGGCCTCGCTGGCGTACTCCCGCAGGGGTTCGGTCCGTCCGGCGTACCGGCCGTCGAGCGGCGACACGGCGTAGAGCGGATTCATGTCCGAATCTGCCGGGGCGCGCGGCAAAAGCGTGTCGGTCCGTGTCGTCACGGTCGTGCATACTGTGGTGGCTGTGGCGACGAGAGAGCACCAAAATATACGTATTCGTGTATACTTACTCGAACGCAACCGCAATACCTTTCCGCGGAGACGGCGCGGGTTCGAACATGACTCGAATCGCTGGACTCGCCAGCAACCGTGGACGGAACCTGATGCACCTCGCCGACCGAACCCCCGGCGGAGCGGACCTCGGGGTCGTCCTGACCAACGACGCCGACGCGCCCGTGCTGGAGAAAGCCGACAAGCGCGGCATTCCCACGGAAGTCGTCGAGCGCGAGGAGGGAGAGTCCCGCAAGGACCACGAACAGCGCGTGGTCGATGCACTCGCGGACTACGACTTCGACCTCGTCTGCCTCGACGGGTACATGCGCATCCTCTCGGATACCTTCCTCGGCGAGATGCCCCTGACGCTGAACGTTCACCCCTCGCTCCTGCCCGCCTTCCCCGGGATGGACTCCCACCGGCAGGTCCTCGACTCGGGCGTCAAGACCACGGGTTGTACGGTCCACGTGGTGACGGACGCGACCGACGACGAGGGAGCGGTCGTCGAAGACGACGTCGACGGCGGCCCCATCGTCACGCAAGAGCCGATTCCGGTCTACGAGGGCGACGACGAGGCCGACCTGAAAGAGCGCGTCCTCTACGAGGGCGAGTTCAAGGCCTACCCCCGCGCCGTGAAGTGGTTCGCGGAAGGCAAGTTGGAGGTCGCCGACGACCGGAACGAGGTCCGCGTCGAGGCCGACGAGGGCGGGGAGTTCCCGGCCCGGAAGGTCGAGACCGCCGACCGCGCGGCCGATTTGCGGTACGGCGAGAACCCCCATCAGGACGCCGCGCTCTACGGCGACGCGACCTGCGAGGAGGCCAGCGTCGTGGACGCGCCCCAACTCAACGAGGGCGCGAAGGGGATGGGCTACAACAACTACAACGACGCCGACGCCGCGCTGAATCTGGTCAAGGAGTTCGACCGCCCCGCCGCCGCGGTCATCAAGCACACCAACCCGGCCGGATGCGCCACCGCCGACACCCTCGCGGAGGCCTACGACCGGGCGCTCTCGACCGACCCCAAGAGCGCGTTCGGCGGCATCGTCGCGCTCAACCGGGAGTGCGACGAGGAGACCGCCGAGCAGGTCATCGACTCGTTCAAGGAGGTCGTGGTCGCGCCGGGCTACACCGACGCGGCGCTCGACACCCTCTTCGAGAAGGAGAACCTGCGCGTGCTGGATGTCGGCGACGAGGATTCCTTCGGCGAGATTACCGAGACCACGACCGAGAAGGACCTCGTGGGCGGGCGACTCGTCCAAGAGCGTGACCTGCAAGCGCCGACCCGCGACGAGCTGGAAGTCGTCACGGAAAAAGAGCCGACCGACGACCAGCTCGACTCGCTGCTGTTCGCGTGGCAGACCATCAAGCACGTCAAGTCCAACGCCATCCTGTTCGCCGACGGCACCGAGACGGTCGGCGTCGGCGCGGGGCAGGTCTCCCGCGTGGACGCGGTCGAGATTGCCAAGATGAAGGCCGAGAAGGACGCCGAGGGCAAGTCCGCCGAGGGCGCGGTCATGGCCTCCGACGCCTTCTTCCCCTTCCCCGACGCCATCGAGGCCGCCGCCGAGGCGGGCATCGAAGCGGTCGTCCAACCCGGCGGCTCGGTCAACGACGACGACGTCATCGAGGCCGCCGACGAACACGACATGGCGATGGTCTTCACCGGGAGCAGGTGCTTCCGGCACGACTGACGAACCAGCCGTAGATTCCGCTCCGCCGACCACTCCACCGGTTCCACTTCGTCGAACAGCCACCACAGGTGGGATGAAGGGGCCGCCCGGTCGCAGTCACGTGAGCGAAGCGGACGTGACCTTGGGAGACGCAGTTTGTCTCCCAGCGCCCGAAGGGCTTGGTCGCTTGCTCGGCCACTATCTGCGCCGGGCGGTGTCTCACCGAACGAAGTGAGGTGATGGCTCGGAAGTCGCAGTCCGCGCAGGCCGAAGGCCGAGCAACGACCGCGACCGGGTGGGGCTTCAAGAAGCGTTCACGGTCGCGTTTTTCTCGAACTCGCGTTTTCTATCGCATCGTTCCCAATCGTCTCGCCAACTCCCGACCTCCCGTAGAGGACGAGATTCAAGTGCGGTCGTCGCCAACGACCACGTGATGGGACTCGCAGACGACCCGAAAGTCAAACTCCTCGGCGGCGGCTTCGCGCTCTCGCTGTTCGCGCTCGTCGGCCTCGTCGGGTTCGGACTCGTCGCCGCGCTCTCGACGCTCGCCGCGCCGCCCGCGGCAGGCTCGCTCGTCTTCGCCGTCCTGAGCGCCGTCGCGCCGTATCTCGTGGCGTCGGCGCTGGTCGGGACGCTCTCGTTTTTCCTGCTGGTCGGGCTTACGATTACGGCGGTCCGGAGCGCCTCCATCCCCCGCAACGAGCGCCTCGCGCGCTTCGCAAGACTGCTCGAACGCTACTCCTCGGAGGCCCGAGAACTCAGACTGTCCGAGCGCCTCGAACCCACGACCGAGGACCGCATCGACCAGTTGAAACAGGAGTACGTCGAGGGCGAACTCACCGAACTGGAGTACGAGCGCCGCCTACAGGACCTGATGGCCGACGACAGCGTGAGCGACGAGCGCGTCCGGCGCGAGTACGAGCGGACCGACCGGACGGGGCGAGAACGCGAGTACGAGTGGTGACGGACGACTGGTCCGCCTGCGAGAAGACAACTATTTGTTTGCTAGAGAAACCTAATTAGTTCCTAGAAAACAATTTTGATGGTGTTGTCTCGTCTCCCCACTCGGACGACCGCGACCGTCCGCTCGATCGATTCGACGCCCCAGTTCAGTTGACCCGGTCGATAATACTCTCGATTCGGTCGCGTAGGTCGGACTCCGATACTCTAAAGCGCGCCGCGTTTCTTCACGCAGACATGGACTACCACGAGGCGGCGAACTTCCTGTTCGACTTGCGGCGGTTCCGCCCTAAGCCCGGGACGGAGTCGACCGCGGAGTTGCTCGCCCACCTCGGAAATCCCCACGACGGGGTCGATTTCGTGCAGGTGGCGGGGTCGAACGGGAAGGGTTCGACGGCCCGGATGGCCGAGCGCGCCCTGCGAGAGGCGGGCCTCGACGTCGGACTCTACACCTCCCCGCACTTCGACGACGTGCGAGAGCGGGTGCAGGTCAACGGCCGCAAGATTCCGAAAGCCGCGCTCTCGGAGTACGTCGAGTCGGTCCGAGAGTACGTCAACGACCGCGCCGCGGACGGCGAGTCGCCGACCTTCTTCGAGGTCATGACCGGACTCGCGCTCTGGCACTTCGGCCGCGAGGAGGTGGACGTCGCGGTCCTCGAAGTCGGCATCGGCGGCAAGTACGACGCCACGAGCGTCGTGGACCCGGTCGCCAGCGCGGTCACCAGCGTCACGCTCGAACACACCGGCATCATCGGCGAGACTATCGCGGAAATCGCCCACGACAAGGCTCACGTCGCGCCCGACGAGGCACCGCTCGTGACCGCGACGACCGGCGAGGCCTTCGACAACGTTCGGGCCCACGCCGGGGACGTGATTCGCGTGGGTGCGGAGGACGACGCGGACACCGAAGGCGAAATAGACGTACAGGTCGAGTACGGCGGCCGGACCAACCACACCGAGGCCGCCATCTCGATTTCCGGCCCCGACTGGGAAGTCGAGACTGCGACTCCCCTCCTCGGCGAGTATCAGGCCCGGAACGCTGGCGTGGCGGCCGTGCTGGCCCGGCAGGTCGGCGACGTGACCGAGGAGCAACTGGCCCGCGGCCTCCGGAAGGCCGACTGGCCCGGCCGGTTCGAGGTCATGGGCCGGGACCCCGTCGTCGTCCTCGACGGGGCGCACAACCCCGGCGCGTGCGAAGCCCTCGCCGACACCCTCGGAGAGTTCGAGGACGAAATCGACGACCTCCTCCTCGTCTTCGGCGCGATGCACGACAAGGACCTGCGGGGCATGGCCGAGGCCCTGCCGACCCCTGACCGAGTCGTCGCCTGCCAGCCGAATCTCGACCGCGCCGAGGACGAGGCGGTCGTCGCCCGCGCCTTCGAGGAGGCCGGTGCAGGCGAGGTCTTAACTCGGAACGCGGTCGAGGGCGCGCTGGAGAACGCCTTGGACGCCGCCGACGAGGACGACCTCGTGGTGGTCACGGGGTCGCTCTACGCCGTCGCCGAGGCCCGGACCCGGTGGACTCGCGCCGAGATTCCCAAGCGCATCCGGAATCTGGACGACGCCCGCGAGGCCTTGGAGGGCGCTGACGTGACCAGTCCGGGCGTCTGGCGGATGCGCGGCAAGTCGGTCCATCGCGTCCTCAAGACTCGCGTGCAGGTCCGACAGGCCCGTTACCTCAAAGAGGAGATGCTGAGCCTCGGCGGGGAGTGCGCCCTCTCGGGCATCAACGAGCAGGACGACGAGAACGTCGACGTGGTGCTGATGGGCACGCTGGCCCAGTTCAAGCGCCTCGCCGGGAAACTCGACGGCCAGCCCTACGGCCTGTCGGTGTTCGCCGACGACGTGCGCGAGGCGCTGGGAATCCAGACCGCACCCGACCGCCGGGGCTACCCGTGGGAGGACGGCACCGCGGTCATGGGCATCCTGAACGTCACGCCCGACTCCTTCCACGACGGCGGCCGGTACGAGGCCGTCGAGGACGCAATCTCGCGCGCCGAGGAGATGGCCGAGGCGGGCGCGGACATCATCGACGTGGGCGGCGAGTCCACCCGACCCGGCGCGGACGAGATTTCGGTCGAGGACGAAATCGACCGCGTGGTCCCGGTCATCGAGCAAATCGCGGATTTGGACCCGCTGGTCTCCATCGACACCCGGAAGGCCCCAGTCGCCGAAGCCGCCCTCGAAGCAGGCGCGGACATCCTCAACGACGTGTCGGGCCTCGAAGACCCCGAGATGCGCTTCGTCGCCGCCGAGTACGACGTGCCCATCGTGGTGATGCACAGCATCGACGCCCCTGTGGTTCCGGACCGGGACGTCTACTACGACGACGTGGTCGAGGACGTAATCGACGAGTTGGAGGAGCGCGTCCTGCTGGCCGAGAAGGCCGGACTCGACCGCGAGCAGGTCATCGTGGACCCCGGCCTCGGCTTCGGCAAGCAGAGCGCCGAGAGCTTCGAGCTACTGGGCCGGACCGACGAGTTCCACGCGCTGGAGTGCCCGGTTCTCGTCGGTCACTCCCACAAGTCGATGTTCGGCCTCATCGGCGAGGAGGAAGGCGAGCGCGGTCCGGCGACGGTGGCCGGGACCGCGATTGCGGCGGAGCGCGGGGCCGACATCGTCCGCGTCCACGACGTGGCGGAGAACGTCGCGGCGGTGAACGCGGTCGAAGCCGCGGACAATCCGGAGCGATTCGGGGAGTAGGCGGCTCCATTCCGTTTTAGATATTTCTTTACAAACTTATTGCAAAAAGCGTATATATTTCTCCAATTTAAATTAGAATAATGAATAGTAAGGTGCGCGTGCTGGCCGTGGTCGCGGTACTAGCTCTCGCGGTACTCGCTGGATTCTACGCTACTGAAAGCCAGAATACGGGAAAAAACGAACGGAACGTCGTGATAGAAGCGTGCGATTCGTTGCCGGATTACGACTACGAGCGAATGGTCGAGCGTGTCGAGGATATAAAAGGTGAGCAACTGAAGCGGAATCTGTCGATTTGCGTCGAGCAGGAGGAGAATGGCATTGACACGACCACGAATCAGCGACAGTTTGCCCGTATCGAGGAGCCCGGTCTCTCGTTCTTCGGCCTCAACTCGACGACAAACTCGCAGCAACGGTCGTCACTCGGTCACACGGAGTTTTCACCGAGCGGCGGACCAATCGAGATTTTTCTGGCGAACGAAACCGTCGTCGAGAACGTCTCGTGGATTTCCTACGAAGGTCTCGTCGTTCACGAACTGAATCATGCAATCGAAATTGCTGAGCAAACTTCCCGTAATGCGACTTCGACCGAGCGTGTGGCTCCTCCCCAGACGACCGATGAAATACTTGTACGACAAGCCCTCGGAAATGGAGTCTCTATGTACGTTGCGGACCTATACGTTCAAAAGTATGGCGGTTATCTAAACGTCTCTGTACTTAGCGCCGACGCCCAGAACTGGAAGCGCCGAGTCATTCAATCGGTTTACTCTGCAGGATATCGGTATAGCAAGCAGACAGACCAGCGAACCGAGCCAACGACGGACTGGCCGAATTCGACGGCGCAAATTCTTCATCCGAACGAGACTCAGAGCGTAACAGGATTGCCATCACGTCCGGACCTGCCAATAGGGTCATTGGAACACGTCCGAACTGACCGAATCGGTGAACTGTTCCTTCGAGAGACGCTCGTCAGTAAGGGCATAAGTTTCGAGCGTGCAAGTACTGCGGCCGATGGTTGGACGAACGACCGGATGGATTACTTTCGGACGGACGGTTCTGCTGTCGTCACTTGGCGCGTCACGTGGCAGAATTCGAGTGAGAAGGACGAGTTCGTCGAGGTGTACAACGAAGTTTACGACTACGAGACAAGAGGCTCCTTTCAGTCTGTTAGTTGCCGAGAATCGGGGAGATATCTTGTTACGTCCAAAAAATCAGTGACTTTCTTGTTTTGCGATAGTTAACAGCAAAACATCGGGTCACAACACTTGTCCATTGGTTCCTCGTAACAACTGGTAGACCCGTCAGAGTAAACACAACAAATTCGTTCGTGTTTCGTTTGCATTGCGCCACAGTTGTAACAACAGGAACTCGGCGGACACGTGTATCCGTCAGTCCCACAAGACTTCTGGATTGAGACGTCGTCGTCGCTACTCTCTACGGTTTGAGTCGAGAGATCATCTTCGGCCGCGGGATCAAGAACAGTAATCAAATTGCCACTTCGGTTCTTCACAGTAGCGAAACTCCGACCGAGCTGGGGTTGCACGTTGATTCGGACAATTCGTGTCGGTGTTTTTCGCACGATAGAAATGTGAGCCGTAAACTCGCCCTTTTGCTCCGATGCAGTCACGTACGTCCCCTCTACGGGGTCATTCTCAGCAGGAGCGGTCATGATTTTGACACCGGCAGATCGAACATCTGCGATATTTGCTGATGTTAGAAAACCGTTATCAGTAAGCTCAGTAAGTAATTCAGAACCGTGCTTTGTTACCACTTTATTGATGCTAGCTGGCTCCTTGTAAGATTCTATCGCTCTTTCGGCTTTCTGGCGCATTTCGGAGCCTTTTCCTTTGGAACTTGCACTAGCTGTGCTACTCAGGCCAAGAATAGAGGCGAAAGAGGTGGCCAATCCTTTGAGAAGGGGTCTTCGTTCTGCAGAAGTGTCGTTGTCGCCGTCAAAGACGTTGTGTCCGTCACTAACGCTGTTTAACATCGAACGCCGATTTGTCTCGGGATTGCTATCCTCAGACATCATACTATATTATAAATACTATAGTTAAATAAATTACTATATTATTAGGATAGGATTTAGACTGATAGTAGTATTCAGGTATGGTCGGATAACGTCATACCTGTGCTAAATTTGGATTCATTGAGGGTGGAACTGCAGGAAACTGCATTTCCAGTAGGCAAAAAGGCAGTCAGTCGCTCAGTTCGGAATATCCATCAGCGCCTGCCACGTGTCGTGGCTGACCACACTGTCAACCGTGATTCCGGCGTTTGTCTGGAAGTCCTCGATGGTGCTCTCGGTCTCCGGACCGTAGTAGCCGAGGAAGTATCCTTCGACGTACTTACAGCAAGACGACCAACAGCGCCACGACCGCCACGACCAGCACGACGCCGCCAGCGACCGCGGCGGGTTCGAGCCAACTCATTCGCTCGTTTGCCTCGTCGTACGCGGTCAGGTAGGTGTCGAGGACGGCCTCCTCGTCGTACTCCGAGAAGTTGTCGTTGAAGTCCAGCCGCTCCATCTCGCTGGCCGCGACGAGGGCGTCGGTGAGTTCCTGCTCGCTGGTGGTTCTGAACGCGCGCTCCTCCTGTTCGACCAGTTCGTGGGCGCTCGACTCGACGTGGTACTCGACGACGCCAGCGCAGCCGCAGGTCAGCGCCCGGAGCATGTCGGTCGGGAAGGCCTCCCGGCGGGCGGTCTGAGCGTAGACGTGGGCACCCTTGAACGCCGCGAGGCGGTTTTCGAGCGGTTGGTCGCCCGCGAACGAGACGCGGTCCTCGATTCGCAGGTCCCGGACCTGTCGCTCGTAGACGTCGCGTTCGGGGCCGTCGCCGATGACGACCGCAGACCAGTCGCGGTCGCGGAGTTCGGCGAGCGCCAGCAGCAGGCTTTCGAGGTTGGCGTCGGCGTCGAGTCGCCGCGAGTAGACGATGTCGGCGACCTCTCGGGGCTGAATCTCGCGGATGGCGTCCACGTCGATGGCGTTGGGCACGACCCAGACCGCCTCGCCCTCTGCGCCGAGTTCTCGGACGCGGGTCTTGACGGTCTCGGAGGGCGCCAGCACGAGGTCCGGCGTCGTCGCGGCGAGTCGCCAGATGGGGTCGTCGGCGTCGCCCGCGTCGGGCGAGGAGTACCAGTCCACCACGAGGGGCGCGCGGAGGACGAGACTGGCGAGTTTCGCGGCGAGGAGGTGTACCGGGTCGGCGACGGTGGCCTGAATCACGTCCGGGTCGATTGCCCGGAGTTCGGCGAGGAGCGCGACGGCGAATCGGCCCTCACCGGGCGGTTCGCTGGTGACTGCCCGGTAGGTCACGCCGTCCTGTTCGAACGTCTCGTGGTCGCCGTCCCACCACTGCGCGCAACAGACGACCACGTCGTGGCCCCGGCCAGCGAGCGCCTCGGCGGTGCGCCGAATTCGCCGCGTTGCCCCCGTCTCGCGGTGCTGGGCCACCGTCTCGGAGACGAACGCGACGCGCATACGAACCGCCACGAAGCGGCCCACTAAAAACCCAACCCTTCTCCGTCGAGACGAAGAGCAGATTCAGAGACGACAGGTGGGACCGACAGCAGAAATGGAGTAGTGAACGCTTCTTGAAGCCCCGTCCGGACGCTCTGTCTTACGGAATTGCGAGCGCAAACAGCAGGAGTGAGGTGATGGTGTCTTTTTGAAGCCCCCGCCCGGTCGCGGTCGCTCTGCGGCATATCCGCGGCTCTCAACACCGCCCGCCGCGGATAGGGGCCGCGGAGCGACCAAGCCCTTTGGACGCGACCGGGCGGCCCCTTCATCCCACCCGCGGTGGACTGGCCCATCAAGCGTTCGCTGGTGGACTGTTCCGCCGGTCGTCGCTCGGTGGATTTTCCGCCGTGGCGCGCGCTGGCGTCTTGCCGAGCAACGTCGTTCGAAAATCGAAGATTTTCGTGAGCACGCGAGAGCACAGCTCTCGCTGCCCTCGCGGGACGTTGTCCCGCTCAGTCACGAGAGCGTCGCTCTCGGACGACGAGGCAAGGCTCGGAAGACGCCGTCTTCAAGGCTGAAGCTAGCCGCTCGCCGGTTCTCCCTCTCGACCGCTGGCTTCCGTCGAGTCCCACCGATTTTCGCCGTCCCGATATCGCTCGGTCCGCTACCGTCTCGACCAGAGAAAGACAACTAAAGATATATTTGAGAAATAGACAGAGTTCTCAAATAGGTACAAAGTTAGTCCTCTAATTGGAGAATGAAGTCCGGCGCGGCGTTGTCGGCGCGCTGTCGCCACTGCCGGAGGTCGTAGGTGTGGGCCAGCGCAATCGTGCCGAAGGCGGCGATGACCAGCAGGGTGTACTGAACTCCAGAGACGAGCGTGAAGGGGTACAACCCCATCCAGACCGACGCCAGCGCGACGAGGCTGACCGCCGAGAGGACGAGGTACAGTCGGTGCCACGGGAGCGAGGTCTGCGGGTCGCTCGCCAGTTGGAGGTCGAGGCGGGCCGCCCGCTCGGTCGCTCGCACCACGCCCTCGTCGGGGTCGTAGTGAAGCACCCCCGCGGTCTCCAGTTTCGGGAGATGTGTCTGGTGGAGGGCGCTGTACACCGATTTGCGTTGGCTCGACGATACCTCCGATACTGTCGCGTCGTTCTCCCACGCGGCGACCTGTTTGGCGAGTTCACCGAGTTCGACCGGCCCGCCGTATCGTTGAAGGTAGTAGAGGACATAGCGTCGTCGGAGATTCTTCACGGCGTGGAAGACCTCCTCGCGGGACGGACGTGCTGTTTCGGAAGCCATTCGTATCGGCAATACAGAGTACGAAACGACGGATAAACCAGTTTGAACGTTTAGCGAACCAACGGGATTGTTCAGCGATTCAACCGAAAGTTGCCAGAGAGACCGCCCGGGGAAACTCGCCGTTCTGGCGGCCGGTTTCGATTCGAATCCGGTGGCGGAACCGCTCCGTCGGCGTCCGCGGCCCCCGCGACCGAACTGACCGACCGAGGAGGACTGAATCGACTGCCTCCTCGCGGCGGTCGGCGGACACCGCTCGGGAACCCGGCGTTACGCGCCTTCCATTGGTGGTTTCAACCGAGACCGAGATATAGTCTCCGTGTAAACTCAGTCGAATCACCGGACGGCATCGGTTTATCGAGAGAGCGACCAGAGACGGACGGTCGCCCTCGGTGGGAGCCTCCTCGTTGTCGGCGGAGCCTCCTCGAACTCGGTGGGAGTCGCGGCGAGGGCGCGCCTTCGACCCGGTTGGAGGTTCCGGAGTCCAAAACGCTTTAGCTGTCGGCTTGCAAGCAAGCCCCATGCCGGAATACGATTTCGAGCGGTATCTCAACGTGCGGAGCGCGAACACGCCGTCGTTCGGCCCCGACGGCGAGCGCCTGTCGTTTCTGATGGACACCACGGGCGTCCCGCAGGTGTGGCGACTCGACAGCCCCCAGACGTGGCCCCAGCAACTCACGTTCGAGGAGGAACGGGTCTCGTTCGCCGACTGGTCGCCCGAGCGCGACGAACTCGTCTTCGGGATGGACCAGGGCGGCGACGAACACACCCAGCTGTTCCGCCTCGACGGCGACGGCGAGACCATCACGCCCCTGACCGACCAACTCGACGCCATCCACAACTGGGGCGGGTGGAGCCACGACGGCGAGCGCTTCGCGTTCACGGCCAACCGGCGCGACCAGTCGGTGTTCGACGTGTACGTCCAAGGCCGCGACGAGCGGGGCGACGACGCCGAACTCGTCTGCGAGGGCGACGGCTGGTTCATCGCAACCGGGTGGAGTCCCGACGACGAGCGCCTCGCGGTCACGGAGATGCACTCTAGCTTCGACTACGACGTCTACGTCCTCGACGTCGAATCCGGCGACTTGAACCACCTGACGCCCCACGAGGGCGACGTTCGATTTCAGAACGTCAACTGGGGACCGGACGGCGAGGCCCTCTATCTCACCACTGACGACGGCGCGGACACGATGTACGCCGCGCGCCTCGACATCGAGACCGGCGAGATAGAGACCGTCGAGGAGGGCGGCGACTGGAACGTCGAGAGCCTGACCGTGGACGAGGACACCGGTCGGTTCGTCCTCGGTCGGAACGTGGACGGCTACACCGAACTCACGGTGGGCGAACTCACCGGCGAGACCGAGTACGAGGAGTTCGCCGACCCCGACCTGCCAAAGAGCGCGATGGGCGGCGGGACGTTCGACGACGACGCCGAGCGATTCGCCGTCACCGTCACCGGTAGCACCGAGAACACCAACGTCTACGTCGTGGACGCCGAGACCGGCGAGTCGGAACGCTGGACCGACGCCGCGACCGCTGGCCTCCCGAAAGAGTCGTTCGTGGAACCGGAGCTAATCCGCTACGAGACGTTCGACGGTCGGGAGATTCCGGCCTTCTTCTCGGTGCCCCAGACCGACGACGGCTCGGGGACCGAAGACGACGCGGCCGACGATGGCGGGATGCCCGTCATCGTGGACATCCACGGCGGTCCCGAGAGCCAGCGCCGCCCGACCTTCCACGCCGTCAAGCAGTACTTCCTCAACCGGGGCTACGCCTACTTCGAGCCGAACGTCCGCGGGTCGTCGGGCTACGGCAAGGCCTACACTCACCTCGACGACGTGGAGAAGCGGATGGACTCGGTGGCCGACATCGAGGCGGGCGTGAAGTGGCTCCGCGACCGCCCCGAAATCGACCCCGAGAGGGTCGTCGCCTTCGGCGGCTCGTACGGCGGATTCATGGTGCTGGCCAGCCTGACCGAGTACCCCGACCTCTGGGCGGCGGGCGTGGACGTGGTGGGCATCGCCAACTTCGTCACCTTCCTCGAAAATACGGGCGACTGGCGGCGCGAACACCGCGAGGCCGAGTACGGGTCGCTCGAAGACGACCGGGAGTTCCTCGAATCCATCAGTCCGACCAACAACATCGAGAACATCGAAGCGCCCCTGCTGGTCCTCCACGGCGCGAACGACCCCCGCGTCCCGGTCGGCGAGGCCGAGCAAATCGCCGAGACCGCGGCCGAACAGGGCGTCCCGGTCGAGAAACTCATCTTCGAGGACGAGGGCCACGGCTTCACGAAGCTGGAAAACCGCATCGAGGCCTACACCAAGATGGCCGACTTCCTCGACGAACACGTCTGAGGGACGCCCTCCTCAGACACTCGGCGGATGGTCGTCCGCGCCGAGTCGGGTTTTCCGGCCGTGATAGACGTGCGCCGCTCCCGAGAGCGTGAGCAGAACCGCCATCGCTCCGGCGAGCGCGACGCCCGGAACCTCCTCGAAGGGCGAGACGCCGACGGCCGCCGCGAGCGCGACCGAGGAGAACAGAAGCCCAAGTAGCAGGTAGTACTGGCTCCAGGAAATCTCGCCGCCGGGGACGATTTCGAGATACACCTGCAAGTCGACCAGTCCATCTGTCGCCGCGACCGTACTCCGCGAGGAGTCGAACTCGACCAGTCCGGCGTCGTCCATCTTCGGCAGGTGGGCCTGCTGGAGCGCGTTGTACACTCGCTTGCGCTCGGTAGAAGTCACCTCCTCGGGTCGCTTGTCGTTCTCCCACGCCGCAACCGTCCGGGAGAGGTCGCGCAACTCGGCCTCGCCGTCGGCGTCCAGCAGGTAGTGGACGACGTATCGGCGACGGCGGTTGCTCAGCATCTCGAAGACGACCTCCTGGGTGAACTCCTCTGGCGAGTCGGGTGCGGTCTCGGGTCGTTCGAGCGTTCCGGTTGACATTTTCTCGGTAAGTTCTCCCTGTCGGTTCGGGACGGTCGGTCAACGACAGCTTATCCATAATTTTCAGCCACCATTTATCTTCCGACGAGTTACAGTTTCGCTGGCGCTGAAACCATCTCTGTCGGAAAGGCGGCTTTCGTAATCAGGCTCCTAGGCCGCTCTCGGGTGCGGTTTTCCACCCTATAAGCACCCCTTAACGGACCTTCTGGGTCGGCATGTGCAACCTTCTCGGTTCGTATGGAGGACTTATCGGAGTGTATGGATAATGCGGGATAGGTCGTCGTAGTGAAACGAGTGCTCCCGGCCGACCGGGCCTCGGAGAGCACCCGAAAACACGACCTAACCATGAAATCGAATCTGGAACTCGACCGGCGGAAGGTACTGAGCACAGTCGGCGGCCTCGCGCTCGCAGGAAGCGGTCTGGCGGCCTTCACGGGCGGTGCGGCGGCGAAAGTCAGCACGGAGTTCACCGCGAACAACGCGGGCACGGTCACTTCGCCCGACGGTAGCATCCGGAAGGTGCTGGTGGACACGTCCGGCACCGTCTCGTGGAGCGGCTTCGACGCGACCGCGGAGACCGCCACGGTGACGCTCGAAGCCAAGGAGAAAGGCTCGCACCCCAACAACTACGCTCCGCTGACGAGCACGTCCCTCGCGGTCAACGGCCTCTCGGGCGAGCGGGACTTCCAACTCGATACGGTGGACCTCACCGAGCAGTTCGGCGACGACCACTTCGAGTCGGACACCGACGGCGAGAAGAAGACCACGGGCATCGACCTCCGGATTTCGGTGACGATTACGACCAACGGCGGGTCGCCCCACGACGCGAACGCGGCCGACACGATGTGGGTCGGCGCGGACAACGCCGCCTCCGACACCAACATCGACGGTGAGTCCGACGCGAGCGCGTCGAGTTACGACCAGAAGTTCTCCTCGCACGACGGAGAGAACGAACTCCTCATCACTCACGGCGACGAGACGTACACCTTCCATCTGGACGTGACGACGTGGAAGGACCCGAGCGCCTCCGGGTTCAACGACGACGCGGACAACTGGAACCTCGCTATCAACCTCAACGCGGCGGCCAGCGACAAGGCGAACTTCCAAGTCTCGCGCAAGCCCGACGGGTCGGTCGAAGTCACCCCCGCGGGTAGCTCCGGGTGGGGTTCGGGGAGCGCCCCGAGCAGTCTCGAAGCCAGCGCGACCGACGACGGGACGCTCACCGTCTCGGTCGCGGCCAGCGAGTTCGGCGGCACCTACAGCGTGATGGGACAGGCGACCGCCGGGGGCGAGTACCCCGCGACTCGCGTCTCGAATACCGAGGGCAAGGGCTTCAACGGACCGGCGTTCGACGCGAGCGACAAGTACTACCTCACCGTGAACGCGCCGTAAGCGTCCCTCGCACCGACGGTAGTCAGTTTCGCTGTCATCCACCGACCCGCGCTGGCCTCGCGGGGGTTCGACTCCCCCGGCGGGTCCTCCATGAACACCGACCGACGCCGATTTCTGGGCCTCCTCGCGGGCGTCGCGGCGGGCGGCGCTGGTGCCTCGGCGCTCGCCCGCACCGGCCGGGCCGACGCCGGAGCCACCTTCGCGGCGAGCGACGTGACCGTTCGGACTCACGACGGCGCGCTGGGCGCGCTGACGATTGCTCCCGCGGGGACCGTCTCGTGGTCGGGCCTCGAGGAGCCCGCCGAGAACGCGGCGCTGGTGCTGTACGCAAAACTCGACTCGGCGCTCCGGTACCGAGAACTCGACGGCCAGCGCCTCGACGCCGCCGGACTCCACGGCGAGACGGAATTTCGGTTCGAGACGCGCGACCTCCTCGACGGACGGGGGTTCTCGCCCGCCGACTTCACGCCCGACGACGGCGAGCGCCGGACTCGGACCGTCCGACTCAGACTCGGCGTCACGGTGTTCGGCGCAGACGAGACGGTCTTGACCTCCGGGTACGCCGACGCGACGTTCGACGTGACGGTCGAGAACCGCCCCGAGGAGACGGGGGCCGACGGCCGGGCCAACACCGGCGGCGAGGCCGAGAACGGCGGCGGGAGACCCACCGAAACCACCACCGAGACGACAACCACCACCGAGGAGACGGAAACCACCACCGAGGAGATGGAAACCACCACCGAGACCACGACTGCCGAAACGACCACCGCGACTGAAACCACCCCAGCCGAGACCACGACCACTACGACCGAAACCACCGCGACCACGTCCGAGACTACCACGACCGAAACCACCGCGACCACTACGACCGAGGCGACCACCGAGAGGGGCGACGGAGGAGACGACGGCGGGAAGGACGGGAGAAATAAAAACAGTGGGGGAGAAAAGGAAAATAGTAGTAAAGTAGATAGAAAATATAGTGAAGAAAATAAAAACAATGCCAGCGAGCGGAGCGACGCTGTCGCTTCGCTCGCGTCCGCTACCGGGGAGTGACCGACGTCGATGGCTCGAAGGGCGTTCCTCTCGGCGGTGCTCACCAAGCGCGGCGTCATCCTCGCGCTCGTCGTCGGGGTCGCGCTCCTCGGGGCGGGATTCGGCTTCCTGCCGGCGCTCCTCGGCGGGTCGGACGACCCCGGAGGCCCGGCGGACGGGGCGACGCCGACCGCGTCGGCGTCGGGTGAGACCGCCGAAACCGCGAGCGAGGAGAGCGGAACCGGGACAGTTGCGGAGCGCGGCGAGACGCCAGCGTCAGTTGCCACCACCGAGCGGTCGGACGGAACCGCGGGGTCCGACGGCGGGACGGCCGGGCGAACGCTGACGACGGACTCCGCGGGGACTGCCGACGGGACTGCCGAGGACGGGACTGAGGACGACGAACCCGACGACGAGACGGGCAACGGACCCGCCGAGGTAGGCGTCCGCGCCGAGAGCAACGCCTCGGCGTCGTCGCTGGCGGACTACCCCAGCAGGAGTCGGAGGTTGAACGCGGTCGTGAACCCGCCGAACGCCGCGAGGACCGCGGGCGGCGCGTAGACCACCACCGGGTCGTCGGTGTCGTCCATCGCGTGGGCCTGCACCCCGACGCAGACGACGAACACGCCGATTTTCAGGCCGACGAGTCCGGCGAGGCCGAAGGTGTCCACGGCGGCCCGAACCAGCGCGTTGGCCTCGCCGACCGACGAATCGAACGACAGGAGCGTGATGGTGGTCACCACGTCGCCGACGCCGTAGGTCGCGGCGGCGACGATCCAGAGCCAGTAGAACCGGTCGGTCTGCCCCTCGAACGCGGTGCCGTCGAGCCGCTCCGAATCAGCCATTCGGTGACACGTACCGAGACCGACAGTAAATTCCTGTCGGTCGGGGACCTCCTCCCGAGAAGCGGAAGCAGAAGCGGTTTTTCTCCCCGGGTCGAATTCACGAGCGTGACAGTCACCGAGCGCTCGCGCCGCCGAGTAGAGGACGCGCTCGACCGCCTCCGGGGAGCGTACGGTGACGAGGAAATCGACGTAGTCGAGAAGACGTGGCACCATCCGCCGGAGGCCTACGAAGGCGTCCGCCGACGATTCGAGGCCGGAACCCTCGGCGGGGGCGGCGTCTGGACCACCGACGAGGAGGGCCGGGTACTGTTGGTCCGTCACGAGGGCGACACCGCGTGGAGCGACCCCGGTGGCAAGCAGGAACCCGGCGAGAGTCTGGCGGCGGGTGCCCGGCGCGAGACCCGCGAGGAGACCGGCGTCGAGGTCGAACTCACGGGCGTCCGGCAGGTCCACCGCATCGAGATTCGAGACGAGAGCGGAGACGAGTTGCCGATTCATCGACTCATCGTCATCTTCGACGGCGAGCGCGTCTCGGGGGAGACACGTCCTCGGGAGGGCGAAATCGCCGAGGTGCGGTGGTGGCGCGAGCGCCCCGACGACCTGCTGTACCCGGAACTGGCCGAGTTTCCGATTCCGGCGGAAGACTGACGAAGCGCGTGTGTCAGATAACGCCCGTCGTGTCGGCCGCCTCGATGGCGGCGTCCTCGCTCATCCCGTTGCCCAGAATCGTGTAGCGGTCTCGAATCTCGTGGGCCGCGGTCAGCGCGGCGACGACCGTCTCGGGGTCGATGCCCAACTCCTCGGCGGTGGTCGGCGCACCGATGGTTTCGAGCGCCCGTCGGACGCCCTGCCAGTTGCCGCCGTGGAGGTACTCGGCGATGATGGTGCCGACCCCGACCTGATGGCCGTGGAGCGCGGCGTCGGGGACCATCCGGTCGAGTTGGTGGGAAAAGAGGTGTTCCGCGCCCGAGGCAGGCCGCGAGGAGTCCGCGATGGACATCGCCACGCCCGAGGAGACCAGCGCCTTGACGACCACCCACGACGACTGCTCTAACCCCTGCTTGATGGAGTCGGCGTTGTCCACCAGCATCTCGGCGGTCATCTCGGCCAGCGCCGCCGAGTAGTGCGAATACTCGACGTTCTGGAGTCGGTTGGCCAGCCGCCAGTCCTTGACCGCGGTGTAGTTGCTGATGATGTCCGCACAGCCTGCGGTGGTGAGTCGCCACGGCGCGTCGGCCAGAATCTCGGTGTCCGCGACGACCGCTAGCGGCGGCTCGGCGGCCACGCTGTGTCGAGTGTCGCCCTCGGGGACCGACCCGCGCCCCGAGACGATGCCGTCGTGGCTCGCCGCCGTGGGGACCGAGACGAACCCGGTTCCGAGGTCGTCGCTGGCCATCTTGGCGATGTCGATGGCTTTGCCGCCGCCGACGCCGACGAGGTAGCCAGCGTCCACGTCCTCGGCGACTTCGATGACGCGTTGGACCGACTCGAAACTCGCCTCCGAAATCTCGACGATTGCGGGGTCGTCGCCCGCCTCCTCGAAGTCCGCCGCGACGCGTTCGGCGGCGACCTCGCGGGGCGTGGGGCTGGTCACGACCAGCGGCCGCCCCTGCAGGTGGAGTTCCGAGACGGCCTCGACGGTGCGGTCGAGGACGCCGTGGCCGACTACCACGTTGCGTGGCAGACGAATCCACGTCGATTTGTCGAACATACCCGCTACTCTCTTGCGGGCGGGGAAAACAGTTTACCTCTCTGCCGGGGTGTGCGTGCCCTCGACAGGCGGTGGCAGGCTGGCGGTGGTGTCAGGCGATGATGGGCCGACAGGGCGAGCAGGCGGCGTCGAGAGAATGCTCCGGAGGGAAACAAATATATTTGTTAGAGGCTCAAATATGTTTCCTGAGGACAACAGCACAATCGTCTGCGCCTTACTCTCGTAGCGTCCCGCGCGAGGAGCGCCACTCCGACTTCGCCGGGCACTGGTCCTTCCGGAGCGCGTGGCGGACCGCCAGCACGTGTCGGGCGAACGCCGCGACCGCCAGCAGGGCCGCGCCGACGACCGCGTTCTGCGAGAAGCCCGCAATCGGTCCCGCGACGAACCACTCGGGGAAGAACACCGCGCCGGAGACGACGAGGAACCACGCCGTCGCGCCCGCGGCCTGTAACACCGCGAGTCCGATAGTCGCGCGCTGGACCAGCGACGCGCGCAGAGTTCGACCGCGGACGACGTTGTCCGCCGCGGTGAGCCGCGGCACCAGCGCGACGGCGAGCGCGAGTCCGGCCCCGACGACCCCGAGGAGGCTGTCGGCGAACTGGACCGCTGCGAGCCAGCCGACCCACAGCAGGGTCTCGGCGAGCGCGAGTCCGGCGACCGCTTGGGCCGGAATCGGCCGACTCCATCCGTTGACCGTGACGTGCGACAGCAACGCCTCTACCAGCATCCCGGCTGAGAGGCCGACCACCCCGACCAGCGCCGTCGCGGAAACCGGCTCGGCGTCGCCCACCAGCCCGAGCCAGACCGACAGCGCCGTAACCTCGACGACCGTCAGGAGGACCACCCCGACTCCTCTGACGGTCGCCCGTATGGCCTCGCGTATCATCGTCGGACCGGCGAGGACGGAGACGTTCGGCGGCGACGATACAGTAGCATAGTCCGACGAACGATTGCAGGGGTGTTTGTTATCAACCGCCTGAAAGCGGTAGCGCAGCCCTGCGAACGGTCTCAAACCCGGATTAACGCCCCGCTCGGCGGCTTCAGAAATCGAGAGTCGAGTATACGATTTCCACCCGACACGATTGTAGGGAGAGGACGGTCTGACGCTCGCCGGAGAGACAGTCTGACTCCCAGGAGAAACGGTCTGTCCCGATTCAGAGCGTGTCCAGCACGCCCAGCACGCGCTCCTCGGCCTCGCGGCCGGGGTCGTACTCGCTCCCGTCGCGGTCGCTGTCGAGGGACTCCTCGACCGTCTTCTCCATCGCCTCGTCGAGCGGCGTCGAATCCCACCCGAGGGCGGCCAACTTGTTCGTGTCCAGCACGTGGGGGTAGTCTCGATAGAGGATGAAGTCCTCGAACGAGAGGTCCGCCGCGGCGAGTTCGCGCTCTCCGGCGTGGACGATGTCGATTTGGGTATCCAGCGCGTCCGCGACGAGTTCCAGCATCTCGTCTATCGTCACGATGCGGCGGTCCCCGACGTTGTAGGACTCGCCGGGCGTGCCCTCCTCGGCGACGGTCCGGAGCGCACTCGCCACGTCCTCGACGTAGGCGCGGTGCCAGACGTTGTCGCCGTCGCCGGGCACGACCACGCGGTCGTAGTTGGCGACTCGGTGAATCCAGTAGTCCAGTCGCTCGGTGTAGTCGTGGGGGCCGTAGACGATGCAGGGCCGGACGCTGTAGGCGTTGACGCCCCGCTCTGCCGCGGCCCGAATCGCTCGGTCGCCCTCGGCTTTGCGGTTGCCGTAGGTCTCACCCGAGTCGTCGGTGGCCTGTTCCATCGTGCAGGGCCGGAGTTCGGTCTCGCCCTCGCGCTTGGGAATCTCCTCTCTGCCGTAGGCGTCGCCCGACGAGATGTAGACGTAGGCGTCCGCGTCGGAGAAAATCTCGGTCGCGGCCCGGACCTCGCGGGGTTTGTAGGCCACGCAGTCGAAGACGGCGTCGGGTTCGACCTCGCGGCGGGCCTGTTCGAGCGCCGATTCGTTGGTCCGGTCGCCCTCGTGGTGAGAGACGCCCTCGGTGTCGGCGAAGGGGTTGTCGTGGTTCCCGCGGTTGAAGATGGTCACGTCGTAACCGTGGTCGAGCAACTCCGAGACGAGGTGGCGGCCGATGAATCGCGTGCCGCCGACGACGAGTGCGGTGTCCATGCCCGGGCTTGGTCGCCCCGTTTGAAAGGCCTACTGGAGTCGGAAATCCGCCCGGACGACCGAATTTGACGAATCGACAGTTCTCTCTGAGAACCGAAACGATTGCTTCGGGCTCGCGGAAAAATCCACCGCATCGTCCTACTTTCGCCTGATTTGCGCGAATCGGGTACAACGTTTATCAATGAAAACCACGAATAAGAGTAGCATGGGACAGAGAGAGGCCGAGTCAGACGGAATCGAAATTCGGGAAGCCGAAACCGGTGACGTCGAGGGGATTCGAAACGTCGCGCTGGAGTCGCTCCGCGCGTCCTACGCCGACGTCCTCGACGAGGAGGTCATCGAAACGGCGGTCGAGAAGTGGTACGACGACGACGCGATGGACGCCGAACTCGAAGAGGAGGGGATGCTCTACCTCGTCGCCGTCGCGGGCGACACCGTCGTGGGGTTCTCCCAGAGTCTGGTCCCCTCCGAGGACTCCACCGGGACCATCCTCTGGTTGCACGTGGACCCCGACAACCGCGACCAGGGCGTCGGCTCGACCCTGCTGAAACACACCCAAGCCGTCCTCTCGGAGCGCGGCGTCGAACACGTCGCCGCGGAGGTGCTGGCGGGCAACGAGAACGGGACTCAGTTCTACGAGGCGAACGGCTTCGAGCGGACCACCGAGCACGAGACCGAAATCGGCGACGGGACCTACACGGAAGTCGTCTACGTCCAAGAGGGCAAGGAGAAGTTCGAGGCCCGCGAGTACGACGGCCAGACCCTCTACGTCAACTGGGTCGAGAGCGACCGCGGGTCGAAAGCCCCGTTCTACGCGGCCTACAGCGACGAGGGCGGCGAGGACCTCTTCGGCTACTTCTGTTCGAACTGCGAGAGCTTCGACACCGCGATGGACTCGATGGAGCGACTGGAGTGCAATAACTGTGGGAATACGAAGAAGCCGGTTCGGTGGGACGCCTCGTATCTATAGCCTGCTAACACCGACACCTACTCTTCGAACTCAGAGAGTTCAGTCTGCTTTCCGATTTCGGATACAGCTTTTTGTTTGCAGTCTTCGCGTAACTCGTCTTTTAGACCTTTAATCCGCCATTTCACCCATTTGTTTTCTAAAGCTTTTTCAAGGTCATCACGAGCAGTATAATTTGAGACAATTTTGTACTCAGCACGGTCATCCTCCCATTCAGACAAGAAGTTGATATTCTTACCACCTTCAATCAAATCATCAACGATTCTCTGAATACGGTCTTCCCGGTAATTTAATGTACTATTTGATACATATTCTGCGATATCTTTACGGTCTACACATGGATACCGTTCTTCAACCCGACGTGCTTGAACAACGATCCGAAGTCTATCAACGATTGTAGAAGTGGGTAAGATATCTGCCTGACCGAAACTTGTCCTAATCCGGTCTAACTCGGAGTTGAGAGTTTGTACAGAATGGGTAAGTCTTCGATCAAGTTCTGCTAGCATTTTATCTGGTTGTTCGGATGAGAGATTATCGGGGAACGTCTTTGGTCTAGCTTGATTCACCCATAACGTATCAGAGTGAGGATCAATAACCCATGTGATGATATCTTCTCCCTCTGCGGCAATCTCTCTCGCAATTTTATCCCCGTGTTGGACATATGTCACCAATACGAATTCAAAATGGGTGATATCATCTCCAAGATACTCCTCTTCTAAATACTCTTTATGCTGATTGGCTTGTTCTTTTCGTTCAGATAGTTCATTTACCACCCTTGTTGCATTGCTCGGAATGGATGATTTAGCTTCGCCCAAGATAACATGGCCATCCATATCATAGAGAAGGAAGTCAACATTTTGAACTCCTAATTCCTCAAGTGGTTCGGCAGTAATGAATTTGTATCCTGCTGGGGCACCCTCAGCAAAGGGGAAGATCGCGTAGCTGATTAGTTTACGATGTTGACGTTGAGTGTCAATTTCTTTTCGTAGGTTTTCGCGCTTCGATTTCTCTGGAAACTCCCTGAGTTTCTGTTCAATACATTTTCCATATATACCTCGAAACTTAGTCTCATGACCCTCTGGCACCGATTCAGGAGGATCAATGTTAGTCATATTAAGAGGCAGACTGGGTTTCGTAGAGGTGCATCTTTGCCCCGCCGTCTAACAGCTGTATTATAGCTAAATAAAACTCTACGAGGGAGGGAAATGAACAATCTTGCTTTGGAACAATGCGCATTGAATCTTCGGTAGCACTTACGTTAAAAAGCGATCCTCTAGTCTCATCAGCTACCTGTGCAGAAAAATCAAGTGAACCCGCTTCTGCTGTGACATCCGAAAAGCTAAAATTCAGTTCATCGCTATTTCTAGTCCCTCGAAGAAAATTCTCGGCTTGCAACAGGGTAACCTCTTGATCGAAGACAATTTCTCCCGAGCTAACTTCCGGTACTGTAATTTTCAAGTTTCCCGGCATCACCTCTTTTTTTTCGAATTTTATGCTTCTAGCAACATCTCGTAAGTTAAGGACGTTTTGAACAACTTCGCGCACTAGTTCAAATAGAATCTCAAAGCTTTCTTTATTTATCGTTAAGAGAGTAAACTTCCCAGAAGTATCAATTTTGATTTGAACATTTTCGTGTTCGTACTGAATTCGAGTTGGAACGACTCCATACTCATCCCGAAACTCATCTAATCGCTCTCTTCCGTCGATACCTCTATACTCAATTTCACGGTCAACATCCGGACGAATTCTTGCATCTGCTAAGCTAGGAACTCGCTTAGATTTAAATTCTGATATACGCATGTCCTCATACCGAGAAAGAACAATTTCATTCATTTGCTGAAAGTCTTCGGTCATAATTGGCATTGGGGAGAGATGCTCACTTCGTTCAAAAACAGGTTGAAGTGATTGTCTTATTGCTTCTTCAGTTTCGGCAGTAATGATCATTTGGAGATCTTGTTCGTACTCACCAACGTAGAATTCAGCTATCTGTTCCGCACCTTTTCGATTCACATATTCCCCCACAAACTTTGTAACCTCTCCGAAATCCTCAACTTCATAATGCCCCTCTAGATATTCTTCCCATCCATCCTCAGAAAGATAGAAGAAGGATTTAATCTGATTATAGTGATAGCCCTTTAGCACAGATTCAGATGACTCTATGATAACCCGGCAGAACTCACGTAGTGTATATTGGTCATCTGGAATGTGCATCGGGAACTGAAGTCTTCTCTTATCAAATCATGACACGGAGGGGTACATATTAGTTGCCCATTCGGAGTGGAAGTGAAACTGAAGCGCTTCTGCTTAGACCTTCAACTATCGTGAGATAGAAAATAACCGCTAGTCCGCCCCGCTCTGCACCGCCCGCCCGCCTTCCTCACGGACCTGCGCCTGCGGCGGCAGCGAGTTCCGCACGTCCTCGCGGCCCTCCTCGGTCACGGCCCGAGCGTAGGCCTCGGGCATCACCTTCACGAACTGCGAGAGCGCGGCGTCCCAGTTGTCCAGCAGCTCCGCGGCGCGCTCGCTGTCGGTGTAGGCCGCGTGGTTCTCCACGAGGCGGCGGAGGACGCGCTCGTCGCGCTCCGAGAGGGAGCGTTCGAGGCCGACCATTCCCTCGTTGAGGCTGTCGGCGAAGTCGCCGCCGTCGTCCAGCACGTAGGCAATCCCGCCGGACATTCCCGCGGCGAAGTTCTTGCCCGTGTCGCCCAGCACCGCCACGACGCCGCCGGTCATGTACTCGCAACCGTGGTCGCCGACGCCCTCCACGACGGCCTTCACGCCGGAGTTGCGGACCGCGAATCGCTCGCCAGCGACGCCGTTGACGTAGACCTCGCCGCCGGTCGCGCCGTAGAGCGCGACGTTGCCCACGACGACGTTCTCGGTGGGGTCGTAGGCCGCCGAGTCGGGCGTCTCGACCGCGATGCGGCCGCCCGAGAGGCCCTTGCCGAGGTAG
The DNA here is from genome assembly GCF_004765785.1 of Halorussus ruber. Lineage (GTDB taxonomy): Archaea > Halobacteriota > Halobacteria > Halobacteriales > Haladaptataceae > Halorussus > Halorussus ruber. Next base: position 187,833 of record NZ_SBIT01000007.1, read on the forward strand.
TCGTTGGCCGCCCCTTCGAGGAGGAAGTCCACGCCCGACTGGAGGAAGGCACCGAAGCTCTGGCCCGCGGTCCCCCGGAACGAGACCGAGAGCGTCCCGTCGGGCAGGCCGCCCTCGCCGTGAATCTCCGAGATGCGCCCCGAGAGCATCGCGCCGACTGCGCGGTCCTGATTGGCGATGTCGGCGTCGAGCGCGACCGGTTCGGCGTCCTCGACTGCCGACTCGGCGGCGTCCAGCAGGTCCCGGTCGAGGAGGTCCCCAATCTCGTGAGTCTGCTCCCGCGTTTTCGTCCGCTGGGGTTCCGCCCCGTGGTCGGCCGGTTCCGCGATGACTCCCGAGAGGTCCAGTCTGCTCGCCTTCGGGTGGTCGGTCTCGCGCTGTTCGAGGCACTCGACGCGCCCGACCATCTCCTCGACCGACTCGAAGCCGAGTTCGGCCATAATCTCCCGAAGCTCCCGGGCGATGAACGTCATGTAGTTGACGACGTGTTCCGGTTCGCCGGGGAAGCGCTTGCGCAGGTCCTCGCGCTGGGTGGCGACGCCTACCGGGCAGGTGTTCTCGTGGCACTGGCGGGCCATCACGCAGCCCGAGGTCACGAGGCTGGACGTGCCGAAGACGTACTCCTCGGCCCCCAGAAGCGCCGCAATCGCCACGTCGCGCCCGGTCTTGAGTCCGCCGTCCACGCTGACCCGGATTCTGGAGCGCAGGCCGGTCTCCCGAAGCATCTGGTTGGCCTCCGCGAGGCCCAACTCCCACGGCAGGCCAGCGTGCTTGATGGAGGTCCGGGGACTCGCGCCGGTGCCGCCCGAGTGTCCCGAGACGTGGACCACGTCGGCGTTGGCCTTGGCGACCCCCGCGGCAATCGTCCCGATGCCGTCCTCCGACACCAGCTTGACGTTCACGTCGGCGTCGGAGTTCGCGGCCTTCAGGTCGTGGACCAACTGCTTGAGGTCCTCGATGGAGTAGATGTCGTGCTGTGGCGGCGGCGAGATGAGGCCGACACCCGGCGTGGCGTACCGGACGTGGGCTATCATCTCGTTGACCTTGCTTCCCGGCAGGTGGCCGCCCTCGCCGGGTTTCGAGCCTTGGGCCATCTTGATTTGAATCTCGTCGGCGTTGGCGAGGTAGGCGCTCGTGACGCCGAACCGCCCCGAGGCGACCTGCTTGACGTTGCACTCGCGCTCGGTGCCGAATCGCTCTGGCGGTTCGCCGCCCTCGCCGGTGTTCGATTTGGCCCCCAAGCGATTCATCGCAATGGCGTTGTTCTCGTGGGCCTCGGGCGAGAGCGACCCGAGGCTCATCGCCGCGGTCGAGAACCGCTTCACGATGGACTCGACCTCCTCGACCTCCTCGACCGGAATCGACTCCCGGTCTTCCGAGTCGAAGTCCAGCAGGCCGCGCAGGGTCCGCGGGCCGCCGTTGTGGTCGTTTGCGGCCTCGGCGAACTCGGCGTAGGTCGATTCGTCCCCCTGCCGGACCGCGCGCTGGAGGGTGCCGACAGTCTCGGGGTTCCACTCGTGACGGCGGCCGTTCGACCGATGCTCGAACTCGCCCTGCAGTTCGGGTTCGGGGGCGTCATCGCTCTCGTCACCCTCGCTTTCGCCGTCACCCTCACCGACGCCGCCCCGGCCATCGAACGCCTTCCGGTGGCGCTCTCGGAGGTCGTCCTCGACGCCCTCTACGCCGATGCCCTCGGTACGGGCCGGAGTGCCCGCGAAGTACTCGGCCACGAAGTCCGAGTCCAAGCCCACGGCCTCGAAAATCTGGGCACCGCGGTAGCTCTCGACCGTCGAGATGCCCATCTTCGCCATCGTCTTCTGGAGGCCGTCTTCGAGCGCGTGGACGTAGGCCTCGATGGCGTCGGCTTCGCTCGCTCCCTCGGGTCCGGACACGATGTCGGCGATGGACTCGAAGGCCAGCGTGGGGTTGACCGCGCCAGCGCCGTAGCCGACGAGGCACGCGAGGTGGTGGACCGTCCGGGGGTCGCCCGACTCCACGACGAGGCCGGTTCGGTTCCGGAGGCCGTTCCGGACGAGGTGGTGGTGGACCGCGGCGGTTGCGAGGAGACTGGGAATCGCAAGCCGGTCGGGACCCACCTCGCGGTCCGAGAGGACCACGATTTCCGCGCCCTCCTCGACGGCCTCGCTGGCCTCCTCGCGGACGCGCCGGACCGCGGCTTCGAGGTCGGCGTCGTCGCTTCCGGGGTAGGTAATATCCACGGTCGCGGTCGGAATCTCGTCCTGCTCGCGCATTTCGGTCGTCTCGGCGTCGGTCAGGACCGGCGAGTCCAGCACGAGTTGGCGGGCGTGGGCCGGGGACTCCGACAGGAGGTTACGCTGGTTGCCCAACCTGCTTTCGAGGCTGGTCACGCAGTCCTCGCGGAGGTAGTCGATTGGCGGGTTCGAGACCTGCGCGAACAGCTGCTTGAAGTACGAGAACAGCGGTCGGTCGAACTCCGAGAGGACCGATAGCGGCGTGTCGTCGCCCATCGACCCCACAGGGTCCTTTCCGTCCTCGGCCATCGGTTCGAGCAGCTGGTCCAACTCGTCGCGGGTGTAGCCGAAGGCGGTCTGGCGCTCGCGGAGACTGGCGTCGAGGCGCGCGTCGGGGGTCGCCGAGGCCCGCGGGTCGTCGGCGTCCGCGTCGAGTTCGACCTGTTCGCTCTCGACCCACTCGCCGTACTTCTCGTCGGTCAGGTCCTCGAAGACCTCCTCGTCGGGGACGACGCGGCCCTCCTCGGGGTCGGCCAGAAACAGTTGGCCGGGTTCGAGTCGGCCGCGGTCCCGAATCTCGCTCTCGTCGGTGTCGAGCGCGCCCGCCTCGCTGGCCATCACGAGGCGGTCGTCGGTCGTCACGTCGTACCGGCAGGGGCGCAGGCCGTTCCTATCGAGGACCGCGCCGACGCGCTCGCCGTCGGTCGCCGCGACCAGCGCGGGACCGTCCCACGGTTCGAGGAGGGAAGCGTGGAAGTCGTAGAACTCCTTTCGCTCCTCGGCCATCTGGTCGTCCTTGCGCCACGCCTCGGGGACCATCAGTCGGAGCGCGTGGGGGAGTTCGCGGCCGCCCCGCAGGAGGAGTTCCAGCGAGTTGTCCACCGCGGCGGTGTCGCTTCCCTCGGGGTCGGCGACGACCGGGGTCACGCTGTCAGCGTCGAAGGCGTCGGATTCGAGGTCGTTCTCCCGGGCGCGCATCCAGTTGACGTTGCCCCGGATGGTGTTGAACTCGCCGTTGTGGATGACGCGGCGGTAGGGGTGGGCGAGGTGCCACGCGCCGAGGGTGTTGGTCGAGAACCGGGCGTGGACCATGGCGAAGGCGGTCTCGAATCGCTCGTCGCGCAGGTCGGGGAAGTAGTCCGGCAGTTGCTCGCCCTTGAGCAGGCTCTTGTAGACGACCGTCTGGCGGTCGAGCGAGCAGACGTAGAACCGGTCGGCCCCCGCAACATCGACGCCGCCGACGGAGCGTTCGAGGACGCGCCGGGCGACGTAGAGTCGGTCGTCGAAGGTCTCGGGGTCGAGCGACTCGTCTCCCGCGGGTCGGACGAAGCACTGCCAAATCGCGGGTTCGCAGTCGAGCGCGGTCTTGCCGAGGTCCGAGTTGTCGGTCGGGACCTCGCGCCACGCGAACAGGTCGAGGCCCTCGTCGGCGAGAACGTCCTCGGCGAGCGTCTGGAGTCTCTCGCGGGCCGGGTCCGATTTCGGGAAAAATACCGTGCCGACCGCGTACTCGTCGGGGTTGGGAAACTCGCCAGCGAGGTCGCCGCCAATCTCGTCGGCGAAGAACTCGTGTGGCTTCTGCAAGAGGACGCCCGCGCCGTCGCCGGTGTCCTCCTCTGCGCCGGTCGTGCCGCGGTGTTCGAGGTTTTCGAGCAGTTCGAGGCCGTCGGCGAGGACGCCGTGGCCGCCGCCGTCGGCGAGGTCCATCACGACGCCGACGCCGCAGTTCGCGCGGTAGTCCTCGGGGTCGGCGAGGAGAGCGGTGTCGGCTTGCTGGTCGGTTCGCACGCCGGTTCGACCACCCGGTCGGGATTGGTCTCCGGAGTCGGAAGGTGGGTACTCGGTCATGGACTAACAATCCGCGAACCCCTATAAGAGGCTACTCCTGAATGTATAAATGGAAGATATTGTCCAATAATGATCCTTATACTACCTAAGTCATCATTCAACGCCGAAACGACCGTCGAGTTCCGACAGTATCGGAATATCGGCTCTCAGGTCAAAAGTAGTAGAAACGGGAGGGAAGAGCAACGAGAGAGAGTAGAAACGGGAGAGGAGAAACGAGAGAAACTACCATTCCGTGAGCGCCTGCGTCCCGTAGTTCCGAGAGAGGACGCCCAAGAACGTCAGCACCGCGCTCAGCGCCGACGCCCCGCCGACGTAGAACACCCAGTCGATTTGCATCGTCATGAGGGCACCGCCGAGCATCGGCGCGAGGACGCTCCCCGGCCGCCAGACCAACTCTCGGATGCCGAAACTCGACGCGACGCTCCCGTCGTCGGTGCCCTCGTCGGCGAACAGGGCCATGCTGGCGGGTTCGCGGATGCTGTCGGCGACCCCGAGCAGGCCGTTGCAGACCAGCAGGGGGAGGAAGGCGGCCGAGAGCGTCCCGACGACCGGGAAGGTGGCGGGCAAGTCGAGTGCCGTTCCGATGGCGGGCGTGAACGGAACCGCGATGGCGACCAGTCCGTAGAGGCCGCCGCCGACGAAGACGAACAGCGAGCGCCCGGCGCGGTCCGAGAGTCGGCCGGTGTAGGGCTGCAGAAGCATGTTCGTGACCTTCTCGGCGGTGAGGACGAGGCCGACCGCCAGCGGCGCGGTGTAGCCCAGTCCGCCCCGCGCGGCGGTGACGCCAGCGTAGATGGGGACCCACGTCCGGACCAGCGTGACCGCGACGGCGTACTGGGCGCGGAAACTCGTGAGGGTCCAGAGTCGGCGGTTGAACGCCAGACCCGCGAAGGGGTTGCCTTTCACGCGAGTCTCGTCCTCGTCCAGCAGGAACCAGACGCCGACCATCGCCGGAACGAGGAGGGCGACGAGGACGGTGTAGACCGCCTCGAACCCGCCCCAGCGGTAGAGCGCGCCCGCTGCGAGACTGCCGAGGATGCCCGCCGCGAGTCGCCACGAGTTGGCCTTGCCGATGTGGTTGGCCCGCCGGTCGGGCGGCGAGAGTTCGCCGACCAGCGCCAGCGACATCAGTCCCGACCCGGTGACGGCGACGCCTTGCAGGCCGCGGACGAGGATGAACTGCCACGACTCTGCCGCGGGGTTCGAGACGAGCGCGAACGCGACGTAACTCGCCACGCTCACCCCGAGGACGCCCACGAGGACGAGGCGCTTGTCTCCTCGGTCGCCCGCCCACGCCAGCGGGATGGTGGCGAGGGTCTGGGCGCCCGTGAATGCGGTCGTGAACAGGCCGACGACGAACCCGGTGGCCCCGAACAGCGTGATGTACTTCGGCAGGAGCGTCAGCAGCGTGACGAACCCGAACCCGGAGGCGAACCGCGTCAAGTAGAGCGCGTAGAACTTGAGTTTCTCGTCGTTCACACCGGATTGGCTCCTCGGGACGGAAAAGCCGTTTCGGAACAGCGACGGATTTCACCGCGTTCAGCGGCCTATTTTGCCGGGTTCGCCGACCGCAACCCGCCCCGTCGAAGTTCGCACTCCGGAAATCGGCTCTGACGGAAAGACAACTATACATTTTCTAAACATAAATATATGTGTCTTTACAAATGGTAGAAGTTGCAAATGGTGGAATCAACTCATGCGTCGGCGCGTGCGGTCGCGGTCCGTGCCGGGCCGCGCCTCGCGCGCGAGGGAGTCGGCCGCCTCCGGCGGCCGACGAGGTTGGGGAGGTGTGAGGTCCGCGGTAGCGGTGCGGGGCGGTTGCGGTAGACGGCGTTGTTCAAGCCTGAAGCTAGCTTCTCGTCGCCTCCCACTCTCGTTCTGAGATATTGATATACTCGACAAACGATACTCTGCCGACGAATTAGGAAACAGACCAGAACGCTCGGCTCTACCGACGGCCGAAGAAACGAAAAACCCGAATCCGCGACTCAGCCCTGCCACTCAAGCACCGTCGCGGCCCACGTGTAGCCGGTTCCGGCCGCGAGGAAGCACAGCACGTCCCCCGAATCGACCAGGCCGCGCTCCAGGCCCTCGTCCAGCGCGAGAATCTGGTCCACGCTCTGGACGTGGCCGTACTCGTCGAGGTAGTAGTTTTTCGCGTCCAAGCGGTCGGTCAGCAGGTCGTGGAAGGACCGCTTCATGTGGGTCAGCGCGACGAAGTCCAAGTCTTCACGGTCGTAGCCCGACCGCGAGAGCGCGTCGTCGGCGACCGCCTCGAAGTTCGGGAGGCTCACGTCCGCCAGCCGCTCCTTCATGCCCTCCGGGTCGGGCACGTCGAGGGCGTGGAGGCCCTGCTCGACCGTCGCGTGACTCGCCGGGTTCCGGGACCCGCCAGCGGGCATGACCACGTCCTCCGAGAAACTGCCGTCCGTCAGCGCGGCGCTCTCCCGAATCGTGGCCCGCGTCCTGCTCTCCTCGGGGTCGGCCTCCAGCACCATCGCGCAGGCCCCGCTCCCGAAGTTGAACATGAACGACGAGTCCTCGTTCTCGTAGTCCACGAGGTCCTCCTCGCGGCTGGCCGAAACCAGCAGGGCCGTCTCGGGCGCGTCGGCGACGAGTTGGGACTTGGCCTGCCGGATAGCGAGGGGTGCCCCGGCACAGAGCGCGTAGCTCTCGACCGCGAAGGCCCCGTCCGCGCCGATGCGCTCGGCGACGTTCGCCGCCGCGCTCCAGACCACGAAGTCCTTGAACTCCGACCCGTGGTAGAGGACCATCTCCACGTCTGAAGGGTCGATTCCGGCGTCATCGAGGGCGTCCTCGGCGGCTTTGACGCACATGTCCGTCGCGTGGTCTGCGTCGGGTGGACAGACTCGCTTCTCGCGGACGCCCATCTTCTCGACCACGACCTCCTCGGGAATGTCGCTCTGGGCGGCTATCTCCTCGCCCGTGACGACCTCCTCGGGCACGTAGGTTCCGTATCCGGTCAGTCCGACTGTGGATTCGTCTGGTTCTGTCACTTCTCGTCACCTCGCAGTCGCGCCGCGACCTGCTTGCCGACCGGGCCGCCGAGGCGGTCCCGAACCGTCCCCAGCAGCCCGTTCGGGATGAACAGGACGAACAGCACGAAGATGACGCCGACGTAGAGTTCGGCGTGGCCGTTGAGGAAGGTGTCGATGGCCTGTCCGATGGTCAGCCCGTTGTAGAGTTCGGTCGTCATCGTCGCCTCGCCGAGGTGGTCCCGGAGGTAGGGGAGGAGACCGCCGCCTTCCCCGGACTTCGAGAGGAACTCGGTGACCGTCTCGTCGAAGAGCCAGCCGTAGAGCGGTCCGGCGAGGGTGCCGAACCCGCCGATAATCGACGCCAGCAGGGCGTCGCCCGTCACGAGGAAGTAGAAACTGCTCTCGGGCGAGACCGACCGCTGGAAGCCCGCGAACAGGCCCCCGGCGACCGCAGCGAAGAACGCCGAGACCGCGAACGCGCCGAGTTTGTACCAGAAGGTGTTGTAGCCCACGGCCTCGGCGCGCTCCTCGTTCTCGCGGATGGCGACCAGCACCTTCCCGAACGGCGAGTGGATGATGCGCTGCATGGCGAAGTAGCACGCCAGCACCACGAGGCCAATCATGTAGTAGGAGACCTCGGTCGTCCCGAACGAGAGGAATCCCAGCAAGCCCTCGACGCTGTCGCCCGCGAGTTGGCCGATGGCCAGATTGAGCGAGTCCACCCCGGGCACGCCGATGCTAAACGGTTCGGTCCGGCCCAGTACCGCGGGGCCGTCCCGCGGGTTGCTCGCCACGAAGTCCCAGTCGCGGACGAACACGTACAGCACCTGCGAGAACCCGAGTGTGATCATGGCGAAGTAGACTCCCGACAGGCGGAACGACACCGCGCCGATGAGGACCGCGAGGACCGCCGCCACGAGTCCCGCGAGAACCAGCAGGTAGATAAAGGGCGTGCCGGTCCCGAGCATGGGTATCTTCCCGTTGGCGACGAGGATGACGAAGTACGCCCCCGTGCCGTAGAAGGCCGCGTGGCCGAACGAGAGGTAGCCCGTGTAGCCGCTAATGAAGTCGAACGACATGGCGAACAGCCCGAAGTACAGCACCGTAATCATCGTCTCCACGTCGGGCAGAACCGTCACCATCTCCGCGCCGACCGGCGAGTTCGTCAGCGCCGAGTGGAGCGCGGGGTAGGCCGCGAAGAACGCGATGACCGCGACGTGGACCGTCTGCTCGCGCAGGTAGCGAACCGGCCACGACGCCGCCTGCTCCCCTTCCGTCTCGGACTCGGGAGCCGCGGCGTCAGCGGTTTCGGTGCTAATGGCCGCCCACCTCCTCGACGCCGAAGATACCCTGCGGGCGCAGGATGAGCATCGCCACGAGGATGAGGAAGATGGTCATCTCGGGCAGACTGGCGAAGTCGATTTCGTTGACGAACCACCACGTCGTCACGGAGTCGGCCATCCCGACGATGACCGCGGCGACGACCGTGCCCCGGAAGGTGCCGAGGCCGCCGATGATGACGACCACGAACGCCGGGAGGAGCGTGTCGGCGGCCAGCGGGACGCTGGCACCCCACGCGGGGTCCCACATCAGGAGCGTCCCGGCGACGCCGGCCACGCCAGCGCCGAGCGCGAAGACCACGGTGAACACCCGGCGCACGTCGATGCCCAGCGCCTCGGTCATCTCGGCGTCCTCGCTCCCGGCCCGGATGACGAGTCCGTAGCGCGTCCGGGTGAGGAAGGCCCACAGGCCCGCGACGGTGGCCGCGCCGACGACGATTTCGAACAGCGAGAGGCCGCTGACCGAGATGAGGCCGAGGTCGACCGACTCGGAGAGGAACCACGGCTTGGTCCCCAAGGCGGCCTGCCAGTCGCTGGTGGGTTGCATCCCGTAGAACAGGACCGCGATGCGGACCAGTTCGTCCAAGATGAGCGTCAGCCCGAACGTCAGCAGAATCTGGTAGACCGGCGGGCGGTCGTAGAGGCGTCTGATGAGTCCGACCTCGACCACGCCGCCCAGCCCCGCCAGCAGGGCGAACGTCACGGCCAGCGTCAGGAAGAACACCAGCAGGCGGGTCGCGCCGCCGGACGCGCCGCCGACCGCGAACACCATCAGCAGGCCGCCCAGATACGCGCCGATCATCGTCATCGACCCGTGGGCGAAGTTCAGCACGCCCATCAGGCCGAAGATGAGGGTCAGGCCGCCCGCAATCATGACGTAGATGGCGGCCTTCGCCAGTCCGTCCACGAGGACCGACGCGAGGTTCTCCGGTCGGAGGAACTGGCCGAGCGCGTCGATGAACCCGGCAAGGACGATTTCCATCATGCCGACAGATACCTCCTGAGTCGCTCGTCGTCCGCAGCGGTCTCGTCGGCGTCGCCCTCGTCCACGACCTGCCCGTTGTCGATGACGTAGAACCGGTCAGCGAGGTCTAACGCCAGCGGCAGGTTCTGCTCGACCAGCAGGAGCGTGGTGTCCTCGGCGGCGTTCGAGAGAGCCTCCGCGACTCGCTCGACGATGAGCGGCGCGAGACCCTCGCTCGGTTCGTCCACCAGCAGGAGGTCGTTCTCGCCGACCAGCCCGCGGGCCAGCGCGAGCATCTGCTGCTGGCCGCCCGAGAGGGTTCCGGCGTCTCGGTCGGCGAACTCTCGCAGGTCGGGGAAGGTGTCGAAGGCCTGCTCGATGGCTTCGCGGGCGTCGCGGTCCTTGGGCACCGCGACCCGGACGTTCTCCTCGACCGACAACTGGGTGAAGATGCGTCGCTCCTCGGGAATCCAACCGACGCCCATGTCGGCGACCTCGTGGGTCTCGCGCCCGGTCAGGTCCTCGCCGCGATAGCGAACGGTGCCCTCGCGGGGCGCGGTCAGTTGGAGGATGGTCCGGAGCGTGGTCGTCTTGCCCACGCCGTTCCGACCGACCAAGGCGACGACCTCGCCCTCCTCGACTTCGAGCGAGACGCCTTCGAGGATGTGGCTCTCGCCGTAGTAGGTGTGGGCGTTCTCTACCTGTAGCAGTGTCACGTTTTAGCCTCCTCTATATTTGTTTGAGAACTGTCTTCGTTGCGATTAGCAACAGGATTGTGTTTCTGTGTGATAGTATGGCTCCGCTCGGCGGTATCGCTGGAAAAAGTCGCTGGATTGGTGGCGTGATTCCTACTGTTCGCGCGAGAAACGTCACGATGGCCGCGACGACTGCCGAAACGGTCACGACGACCACAGGGAAGAAGGCTCAGAAAGCCCCCGCCCGGTCGCGGTCGCTCCTCGACATATCCGACGGACGTCGTTGCGACGGATAGGGGTCGAGGAGCGACTGCAGTGAACGCGACCGGGCGGCCCCTTTCATCCACCCAGACGGTTGTCCGGTCTGCCGGGCGCGTCCCGGTAGACTGGTTTGCCGAGCGCGTCCCGGTGGATTGGTCCACCGAGGTCCCCGCGAGAGGCCGCCGGGCGCTCACGCCGTCCCCTCCTCCGGGTCCGTCGAGGAGTCGCCCGCGGGCGATTCCGCGTCTCTCTCGCCGTCGAGACTCCCGGCCTCGTAGCCGCCGAGGTAGGCCTCCTGAACCGTGGGGTCGTTGCGGACCGCCTGCGGTTCGCCCTCGGCGATGACCTCGCCCTGATTCAGCACCACGACGCGGTCAGAGACGTTCATCACGATGTCCATGTTGTGTTCGACCAGCAGAACTGCGTGGTCGGTCGCCACGTCCTCGATGAGGTCGATGATTTCGTCCACGCTCTCGGAGGAGACCCCCGCGTTGGGTTCGTCCATGAGCAACACGTCGGGGTCGCCAGCGAGCGCGACCGCGACCTCCAGCTGGCGCTTCGCGCCGTGGCTCAGGCTCTCGGCGGGGGTGTGGGCCTCTGGGGCGAGTCCCACCCGGTCGAGGATGGCGTGGGCCTCCTCGACGTGCTCCTCGAACGCCCCGGCGTTGCGCCAGAACTTCGCGGAGTCGCCGCTGGCGGCCTGTGCGGCCACGCGGACGTTCTCCAGCACCGTGCTGGTCGGAAAGACGTTCGTAATCTGGTACGACCGGTGCAGGCCGAGGTCGGCGGTCTCGTAGGGCGTGGCGTCGGTCACGTCGCGCCATCCGTCCTCGCCGTCTCGGACCTCGACGCTCCCCGTGGTCGGGGTCAGCACGCCGGTCAGCAGGTTGAAGAACGTCGTCTTGCCCGCGCCGTTCGGGCCGATGAGCGAACAGAGTTCGTTCTCCGCCAGCGCGAAATCGACGTCGTCGACGGCGGTGAGGCCGCCGAACTCCTTCGTCAGTCCCGAGGTTCGCAACATGGCCTACAGCGAGCAGTTCATCTGGCTGCTGTCCTTGGGAATCGTCGCTTCCTCGGCGTCGATGGTGGCCAGCGGTTCGCTGGGCATGACGGCCGCCTTCCAGCTGTCGCTCCACTCGTCGGTGGTGGGCACCACGTCGGCGACGGTCATGGCCGACCGGGCCTGGTTGTTGTACGACTGGAAGGTGTAGCCGTTCTTGCCCTTCGGGGTGTCCGTGACGGTCATCCCGCTGAGGGCCTCGGCGATGTCCGCGCCCTCGGTCGAACCGCTCTGGGTGACCGCCTGCGCGATGGCCGACGCCGCGGTGAACGTCCCGGAGGTGAACAGGTCCGGCACCGTGCCGTAGGTGCTGGTGTAGGTGTCCACGAACTGGTTGTTGATCTCGTTGTCGTACTGGTTCCAGTGGTAGCGCGTCGTGAACGGCCCCATGTTGGCGTTCTGAATCTTCTCCTTCGTCAGGGGCTTGCCGAGCGCCTTCTGGAGGGTCTGGCCCACGACGCCGTTGGTAATTCGAGTTGCGAGGCCGCCGAACACCCGGTAGTCGTAGCTACCGTTGAGGAAGGCGGTGAACAGCTTCGGCAGGGTGTTGACCGTGAACCCGCCGACGATGCCCTCCGCGCCCGCTTCCGACGCGTTGTCGAGCAGGCCCTTCCACTCGGAGTGGCCCTGCGGGACGAACTTCTTGCCGACGATTTCGACGCCCTCGTCTTTCAGCACTTGCTCGTAGTTGTTGACGACCGCCTTGCCGAACGAGTAGTCCGCGCCGAACAGGTAGACCTTGCTCACGTCGGTCTGGTTGGCGACGTACTTCCCGCCGGAGCGGGCGTCCATCGCGGTGTTCTCGCTCGCCCGGAAGACGAGGTTCCCGCAGGTCTCGGAACTCGCCGTGATATCCGCCGAGGCGGCCGGACCCACCATGTACGGAACTTGGGCCTGCTTGACGACCGTCTTGATGACGCGGTTGGCCGCGCCCGAGGAGGCACAGCCGAACAGCATGTCTATCTCCTCGTCCTGCACGAGGCGGGTCGCCAGCGATTGAGCCTTGCTGGCCTTGAAGCCGGTGTCGCGGACGATGAGTTCGTAGTCCACGTCGCCGACCGTCGCGGTGTAGGTGCCGGTACTCCCGCTCTCGATCGGGTCCGTGTCACCCTTGTACGCCAACCCGGAGTAGAACCCCCAGAGGCTCTGCTGGCCGTAGTACTTGATACTGCCGGAGGTCGGCTGAAGCACGCCGATTTTGACCTTTCCGGAGACGTTCGATTGGGTCGTCGTCTTCGCCGTGGTTTCTGTCATGCCGCTTTCGGTCGTCGTGTCGCCGCCTTCGGTCGTCGTCTCCTGTCCACCGTCGCCACCTGTACATCCCGCGAGGCCCGCCGCTCCGGTCGCGCCGAGCGCGGTGAGCCATCGCCGTCGTGAAACGCTGTCATCTGCCATAACAGATTGGAATAGTTACTTCCCCTCGGCAAATACTGCGGGGTTAACATGTGAACAGCGGAGCCGAATTTCACGCGTTAACCCTCGGTTTTTCCCTTCCCGGGCGAGTTTGACCGGGTATGACGGACGAAGTCGAATCACCAGAGCTGACCAGCGACGACATGCTCGTCGTGGACGACGACCGATTCGCCCCGGAGAACGTCGCGCTCGTGACCGGCGCGGCCTCCGGCATCGGGCAGGCGACCGCCCTCGTCCTCGCCGAGAACGGTCTCACCGTGGTCGGAACCGACGTGGACGAGGAGGGCCTCGCGGAAACTGAACGAGAGGCCGAGGACCTCGGCGTCGAAGGAACCGTCGAGACCGTCGCGGGCGACCTCCGCGAGGACGTCCCGGAGATCGTGGATTCCGCGGCCGAGTACGGAAACATCGCCCTCCTCGCCAACGTCGCCGGGATGCAGCACATCGACTCCATCGAGGAGTTCCCGATGGAGGCCTACGACCGGATGCAGGAGGTCATGGTGCGCGCGCCGGTCCAACTCTCGAAGGAGTGTCTGCCCCACATGCGGGAGACCGGATTCGGTTGCGTCGGCAACATGGCCTCGGTCCACGGCCACTACGTCACCAGCGACAAGGTGGCCTACAACGTGGCGAAGTTCGGGATTCGGGGCCTCACCCAGTCCATCGCCGCGGAGGGCGGGGTCGGAGGCGACGACGCCGACATCCGCGCCTTCTCGGTCAGCACGGGATACGTCGAGACGCCGCTCGTGACCGACCAGATTCCGGACACCGCAGAACAGCGCGGCATCTCGGTCCAAGAAGTCGTGGAGGACGTGATGCTCGGCCAGTCGCGCACCACGGAGATGATGACCCCCGCCGAGGTCGCCAACCTGTTCGTCTTCGGCTTCTCGAAGCACGCCAGCCACCTCAACGGCGGAGATTTGCGCTTCGACGACGGGATGACGCTGACCTACGAGTAACAGAGTTGGCAACCCGCTGTCGTTATTTGGAATCGTCCACGTAACTGCCCTTCAGTTTAGAGTATGAATATATCAATGGAGGTCATGTTTAGCCTCGATTGTCGTACACCGAATCCAGCGAGTACTTCACGTATGTTACCTCGCCAGAATCCCATTCAAATCCGAACTCATTCTCAATCACTCGAATACAATTCTCAATCGATAGTCGAGTTTGAACGTACCACTGAGAGTCAAACCAAGAAGCTAAAAGGGAGTTTAGTAAGGTCACAGTGCAAATAGCTGCGTGGTCGTGTACTTTGAAACCGTACTCGGTATCGTACGAGAAATTATGGCCGACGTCATTCCGACAGAGTCGAATAAATTGCGCAAGTTTCGCCTGTGATTCAGTAATTTCACTACTGTCTTCCGCTTCCACAATTACGTTGTATAGGCGCTTATCACACCCCGTTCTCTCATTGAAACATTGCTGAAGGAATGACCCAGTCCGCATCAGAGCGGGCGTGACATGGTTTTGTTTTAAACACAAGTCGGTCTCACTCAATTCAGTAAGCAAGAACACCAGCAAATCTTGCTCATCTCCGGCAAACTGAACAAGATACGATGTAATGTTAGCAATAACGCTCCTCCGACCCCTCTTCTTAAGATCTGCTCCGAACACGTCCTTCCATTCATCCAGCGTATCCGCTCTCCAACTTTCTCCTCTCTCGATTTCGTACTCGCCTTCTGGTTCAATCGTGTCCGGATCGACCGTGTACACCCACTCAAGTACTTCGAGTAATCGTTCGATATATAATTCTCGTTTTGATAATCCCATTTATCTCTCTATCAGCTATATCTTCCTCTTGCATATAAGTCTCTGTCCAGTCAGTAAGTATTACGTACTGAGTAAATTAACCGAACTAGTCACCTGTCGAAAAGCAAATGAAGAAATCGTATTACCAGCTAACGATCCCTGCTTGATGCCCTCGAATCACTTTCCACCGCTCTCGGGAAGCACGTGTTCGACCTTCTCGAAGGGAATCCACCCGACGTTCCGGCCGTGGCTGTCCTTGAGTACCAGTCCCTCGCGGCCCTCCTCGAAGGCGTCGCACGAGATGCTCGGGCCGTCGGTTCGTTCGACTCGTGGCATAGTTCGGACGATTCAGCCGAGTCACAAAAACGTGCCGCCGGGTCGGTTCTCAGCCCGCGGTCCTACGCGGCTATCTCCCGGCGCACGCCCCACAGAAGCGCCATCCCGACCGCCGAGCAGACCGCCAGCGCGCCCCAGCCGACCCGGTAGCCTGCGGTGTCGGCGAGGAGGCCGAACGCGGGCGGGGCCAGCAGGCCGCCGACGTTGATGGCGGTCTGGCCGCCCGCGGTCGCCGCGCCGAGTTCGTCGCTGGCCACGATGTCGCCCAGACAGGAGTAGTAGACCCCGGTCGAACCGAGGACCGTCAGGCCGAGGCCGCCGAAGACGCCCGCCGCGACCGGGAGCGCCGTGATTCCGACAGCCAGCGACCCGAACAGCGCGATTCCGGCGCTGAACTGCGCGAGCGAGACGGTCGCCGCGCCGCCAGCGCCGCCGAGGCGGTCAGCCAGCGACCCGGCACCGATTCGGCCCGCGCTCCCCGCAATCTGAGTCGCCGCGAGGACGACCCCGCCCGCCGCGGCGCTCGCGCCGACCACGTCCTCGACGTAGAGGATGACGTAGCCGAGCATCGAGAAGATGGTCGCGCCGACGAACACCCCGGCGGCGACCAACAGGAGGTACGCCCGGTCGTCGGCCAACCCCGAGAGGTCGGGGAGTTCCCACCGACCGGACCCGCCGGTGCCGGAGTACGCTAGTGGGAAGGCGACCGCGTAGGCGGTGGCGACGACCGCGATGGCCCAGAAGCCGACGCGCCACGCCGCGAACGCCGCGACGCCGGTCACGACCAGCGAGGCCGCGCCGCTCCCGGCGGTGACGCCGACCTGCTTGATGCCCATCGCCAGATTCTCCCGACCTCGGGGCGCGGAGGCGACGATGCCCTTGTTCGAGGCGGGCATCGCGGTGGCGTAGGCCGCGCCGAGGAGCGCCGCCGCGCCGAGGAGGGGCAGAAAGCCGGGTGCGAGCGAGACGGCGACGGTGCTACCGGCCAGCACCAGCAGGCTGGCGACCATCGCGGTGCGCTCGCCGAACCCGTCCACGGCGGCACCGCTCGGGAACAGCGCCAGCGTGTAGCCCACCAGCGCCGCGGTCAGGAAGACGCCCACGAGGGTGCGCGAGAGGGCGAACTCCTCGCGGACGAACGCGGTCGAGGCGAAGATGCTGTAGTAGCAGAGGCTCGCCGCCGTCTGCCAGCCAGCGATGGTCGCCACCGGTCTCCAGCCACGCTCCACGAGTTCACCTCACCGACGCCGGGAATCGCCCGACAACGCTCCGTCGCACTCGGAAATCCATCCTGCGCTCGCTTGGCAGGCGAGTCCGGTTAAGCTTGCGTCTCCGGCAGGCCGGGACCGGCGGACCCCGGCCTGCCGGTTCGGGCGCGCTCGGTGGAACAGACTACCAAAAGTGCTCTCGGAATTTAGATAGTTGCTTTCGAATAGGTAATTCGTTCTTTACTGATTGTCTAGTTGTCTTTCGGTGCGTGCGCTCGGCGAATCAGACCACCGGAATGCGCCCGACGAATCGACCGCCGTGGGGTGGATGAAGGGGCCGCCCGGTCGGGGTCCGAAGGACCGTGGTCGTCTGACCGACCACTTTCCGTCGCAACGACGTCCGTCGGATATGTCGGTCAGCGACCCCGAGCGGGCGGGGGCTTCAGAAGACAGCAACACGTCGATTCTGCGGTTCGCGCTCGTCGGACAAAGATTCCCGAGAACCGACCGAGAAGCACCGATAGGCGTTCGGAAACTCTCGCTCGTAGAAAATCCAAAAATCCGTTATTCTAACTCCTCAAGCGCCTCCACGACCCGCTGAATCATCTTCTGCTGACCCCGCCGTAGATTCTTCGACACCGCCGGTTTCGACACGTCGAACTCGTCGGCCAGATGGCCCAGCGTGGCTCCTCGGGGGTTCTCGAAGTAGCCGTCCGAGACCGCGGTCTCCAGCGTCTCGCGTTCCACGTCCGAGAGGTCACGACAGCCCTCGATGAGCGTCATCGCGGCTCCGGCGTTCTGCACGAAGTCCTGCATCTCGGGCAGCTCGGTGTTGTCCCGCTCCAGCACGTCGTACTCGTTGTCCCGCTCCAGTTCTGCCAGCGTGGTGTCGGCGTCCCCGATGCCGTCGAAGCCGACGTGCCAGACCTCGCTCCCGCTCTCGATGTAGAACGGGCCGGTGATGTAGCCGCCGTTGTCTCGAATCGTCGCCATCGCGTCGGTCTCGCCGATGACCGTCCGGATGTGCGCGACGTTGTCCCGGCGCGTGAGGA
Source organism: Halorussus ruber (assembly GCF_004765785.1). Lineage (GTDB taxonomy): Archaea > Halobacteriota > Halobacteria > Halobacteriales > Haladaptataceae > Halorussus > Halorussus ruber. Next base: position 204,974 of record NZ_SBIT01000007.1, read on the forward strand.
GTTTGTAGTCGCGCATGTTGTCGTGGTTCCGAAGGGTCGAGAGGCCGTTCGAAAGCTCCTCGCGGGTCTCGCCCTCGACCATCATGCGCGTCTCTAATTGGTCGTTGACCCGGTCGAAGTCCCACTGGATGGCCGAGAAGCCGACGGCGTGGTCGTCAGTAGTGTCTATGAACGGGCAGTCGTACTGCTCCATGTCCATCGTGATGTCTATCATGGGCCTGCCCTTGCTATTGGACCCCATACGGTAGGTGGCATAAAAGAGTTTTCTTCGATTCCGGTAACCTTCGCCAAATAATTACCGATGTGCATCGAAATTCATCTCTCTATCATTCGGCACACTACCCGTACCATGACGCGTCAAGGTCTCACGACCGTCCCACGCCTCGGTCTCGGCACGCAGAACACCGATTCGAAGACCTGCATCGGCGGTCGCCCGCCGCGAGTTCGAGCCGAGAACGGTCGAGAGCTCCGAGTGGCCGAGAACCCCGAACGGTCGAGAACCCCCGAGCGTTTCCGACGCCGAAACCACTTTCCTCGCTGTCGCCCTACGTGCTGTTGCTATGGCTCAAACACCGGAATCCAGCGACCAGTCGCTACTCGACGGGATGCCGCGCCTCGGTCTCGGCACGTGGGAGAACACCGACGCCGGGACCTGCGCCGACAGCGTCCGTCAGGCCCTCGAAATGGGGTATCGCCACATCGACACCGCGCAGGCCTACGACAACGAGGAGTACGTCGGCGAGGGCATCGCCGACGCCGACGTGGACCGCGAGGAGGTCTTCCTCGCCACGAAAATCTGGACGAGCAACCTCTCGTACGACGACGTAATCCACACCGCCAAGGAGAGCCTCGACAAGCTCGGCGTGGACTACGTGGACCTGCTGTACGTCCACTGGCCCGCCAACGAGTACGACCCCGAGGACACCCTGCCCGCGTTCGACCAGCTCTACGACGACGGCCTCATCGAGAACGTCGGCGTCTCGAACTTCGAGCCGCGCCATCTGGACGAAGCGCAGGAAATCCTCGACGCGCCCGTCTTCGCCAACCAAATCGAGTGCCACCCGATGCTTCCCCAGAACGAACTGGTCGAGTACGGGCAGGAGAACGATATCAACACCGTGGCCTACTCGCCGCTGGCCCGCGGCAAGGTCTTCGACGTGCCCGAGATTCAGGAGGTCGCCGAGAAGCACGACGCCTCCGAGGCGCAGGTCAGTCTGGCGTGGCTCCTCCAGCGCGACGGCGTGGCCGCGATTCCGAAGGCCTCCAGCGAGGACCACATCCGCGACAACTGGGGCGCGTTGGACCTCGAACTCGACGACGAGGACGTCGAGAAAATCGAGAGCGTCGGCGAGCGCGACCGGCAGGTGGACCCCGACTTCGGTCCCTGGAACTGAACCTCGCTGAACACAACATTTTACTCACACGTCTTCGATTTCGAGAGTGATGAGTAGTCCCCGCGATAGGTCTCCCTCCACCGTCCGGTCGCTCCACCGACTCGTCGAACACTACACGCCCGACGGAACGCTCGGGCGGACCCTGCTCGGCGCGCCAGCGATTCTGCTCGCGCCGTTCCTGTTCTTCGGCGGTATCTGGTTGGTGGGTCTCGGGGCCACGTTTATCAGTTTCGTTATGGGATTGCTCGGAACTGTCCTCGGTGTCCCGACCTTCCTCCTCGGCGTCCTCACGCTCTGGCCGGTCTACCTCTCGCTCATCGGCAACGTCGAGTCGCCCGAGGAGTACCCCGAGGGCGCATCGAAACCGGGCGACCTCCGCGAATCCCGCAAAAATCCCGAAACTCCCGAGGAGGTCCTGAAGCGTCGCTACGCCGCCGGGGAACTCACCCGCGAGGAGTTCGAGCGTCGGCTCAACGAAGTGATGGATTCCGGCGGAAGAGAATCCGCCGGGGTGGCGTCCCGAGGCGTCGAATCCGAGGGCGGTGACGACCGAGTGCGCTCCGAGACCTCGGCGAGTCGATAGAAACAAAATTTCTATCGGCTAATAGTTCTGAATCCAACCCCGAAAGTTCATATTCGCCGTAACGTATTAAAACGCAGATGCACGGCGGAACAAGTAGCACCGGTCTGGTCGGGGCGATTCGGTACGACTTGCGACGACTGCACGAGAGTTGGATGGCGCTTTTCTTCCCGCGCCAGCGGGGGTCCCAGAGCGGCGTCCTCGGCAAGTGGGAACCCTCCTCCACGACCGGAAAAGTCGCGTACAGAGCGTGGAGCGCGGTCGGCACGCCAGTCGTGGGTCTCCTCTACCCCCTCGCGCTGTTCGGGTTCGCGGCGCGGTACTACACCCGGAAGATAGACGGGACCGCGACCCGACTCGGCGTGGTCGGCGTCGTCCTGCTGTCGCTTCTGGTGTGGGGTGGACTGACCGCGCTCGCCCGGATTCGGTTCTCGACCGACGGCTTTCTGGCGGTCGGGGCGGCGGGCGGCGTCGCCACGATTGCCGCGGTACTGGCGTACCTCACTGGAACTCGGGGCGGGCGCGGTAGCACCGTCCTGCTGGCGTACCCGTTTGCGATGACGGCGCTGTTCCTGCCGCCGGTCGTGGCGGCGCTCTACTCGCCGACGCTCTCGGAGGTCATCTTCCCCAAGAGCTACACCCTCGCGGTCTGGTTGCTCGACAACCCGCTGGACCTCTGGGGGGTCAACACCTTCCTGCGCGAGCAGTTCACCCTCGAAGGGGCCAACTACGTGGCGATGTGGTTCGGCCTCTCGGTGCCCGTCGGGTGGTTCCTCGGCCTGCTGGTGACGCTGGCCGACATCGTTCGGCCGAAAGGCGACTGACGTTCGCGGGCGACGAAACGGGAGCGACTCGACCGCGAGCGGAGAACAACGCTTTTGCTCTGTTCGTCCTGAGGTTGGCACATGGAGTTCAATCTGCCCGTGACCGCCGCGGCATTGCTCGGAATCGTCGCTCTCGGCACCGTCGCGCTCATTGCGATGGAATTCATGGCCACGAGTACGGTGCTGATGATGGTGACCCCCGCGATGCTGGTGTTCGGCGCAATCGCGCTGTTCCTCGGCGTCAAGCACGGCGAGTACCGCGCGGCGCGCTAACTGCGACAGAAGATTCATGTCGTCCGGGTGACCCCACAGCAATATGGAACAGTCTCGCGCGCTCGTCGGAGTCGCCCTCCTCGTCGGCGGGGCGGTCGGTGCCCGCTACGCCCACGTCCTCGCCCGGTGGGACGAGCGACTCGACTCTATCGGAAGCACGCGCCGCTGGGACGAGGTCGAACCCGCCACGTGGAAGGTGACGCTCGTCCTCCTCGGCGCGCTCGCCGGGTTCACAATCGGCGGGTTCCTCCTCGCGTCGGCGCTCGTCTGAAAAAGAACGGAATCGCTAGAAATTCTACCGCGAGCGAGGAGCGCTAGCGACGAGCGAGCGGACCAAGGAATCCCTCGAAGGCCGTGCCTCCGGCACGGCCTGAGGGGGTGACGCCGTGTTTTTCATGAACGTTTTCCCAGGGAGAGCGCGCCTACGGCGCGCTCGACCGCACCGGAAGACAAACCGCGTCTTCCGAGCCTTTGCTCGCTACGCTCGCAAAGACAGGAAAAGGTTCACATGTAGCCGAGGTCGCGCAGGCGCTCCATCAGGTCTTCTTTGTCCTGGGCGCGGCCCGCGCGCTCGGTCGTGTCTTCGAGGTCCTGCAGCCACGCAGGCTCCTCGTCGGACTTCTCGGTGCTGACCTCGCTACCGAGCGAGCGGAATCCGGCGAAGTACTTGGGGCTGACCGGGATGTCGTCCTGCGTGAGACCGTTCGGCAGGTCGTCGTCGGCCTCGGGCACGTAGCCCTCGTCGGGGTAGTCTTCGACCGTGTCCGGCACGACGTAGTGCCAGAAGGTGTCCCAGACCGCGCGCTCGTCGAACTGGAGAATCGGCTGAACGCGGTCGTGGGGCGGATAGATGTCGGGGTCGTGGCGCGGGCTGAAGAACGTCTCGTCGGCGCGGGCCTCCTGTTCGTCCCAGCGGACGCCGGAGATGATGCCGTCGATGTCGAGGTCTTCGATGGTGTCGTTGAGCGCCACCGTCTTCAGCAGGTGGTTGCCCACGTAGGTGTCCAGCAGGAAGGGGAAGGTGTCCTCCTCGTACTCTAGAATGTCGCGCACGTGGTGCTGGTTGTGCTCGTTCAGGGCGTCGATGGGGATGTCGTCGCCCGGTTCGAGGTCGTTCTCCTCGGCGTAGTCGCCCACGTCGTCGTTGCTGGCGTAGACGACGTCGAGGTCCCACTCGTCCTCCCACTTGGCGACGAAGTCGTGAATCTCGTCGAAGTGCTGGAAGTGGTCGATGAAGACCGCGGTGGGGGTCTCGAGGTCGTACTTCTCGGCGACCTCCTTGATGAAGTACAGCGTCAGCGTCGAGTCCTTGCCGCCGGTCCACATCACGGCCGGGTTCTCGTACTGTTCGAGGCCCTGCCGAGTCACTTCGATTGCCTTCTCGATTTTGTGTTCCATCGAGGGGTAGTCCTCGGGGTCTTCGCCTTCGCCGTCGGTGTAGTCCACGTCGACGTAGTCTGGGAAGTCTTCGGGCATCGTTCGTAATTACATCTAATTACCAGGGTAAAGTGCTTTTCGGCTTTTCAATCGAGCAGGACGACCACAATCACTCGAAGGCTCCCGTTACCGCGGTCTCAGTCCGTCTTTGGTGATATAGAGTAGCACGGTAAAACGACGCACGACTCCTCGCGCTCGGCCCAAAATCTAGATTTGACAGCGAGCCGAAGACTCGCGCACCAGCTTCGCGCCACACCGTTTTTGTACCGCGAGCGAGGAGCGATAGCGACGAGCGACCAGCTCTTTTTTGTTCGACATCTTTTCGAGTAGCGAGGGACTTCGTCTCTCGTACCGTGCGAGCGGCGAAGCCGCGAGCAGAGAGCGGTGCCCGCAGGGCGCGAACGAAGTCCGCGCCCGAAGACACCCGACGACGAAAAAAGGTCGTAGTCAAAAGGTGGTTAGATAAACTCGTTGTCCCGCCAATCGACGCCGCTGGACCCGGAGTTCGAGGAGTCCGGTCCTTCCACGACTTCGATGGAGGCCGGGCGGTCCTCGCCGTCCACGATGCGGGTCGCCTGTAGTTCGCCGTCCTGCTCGGTAATCGCGGTGAGCGTACCCTTCTCCGCCAGCCGAGCGAGGTCGCAGAGGACCAGAAACATCGGGTACTGGAGCGCCGTGTTCTGGAGGACCGTCTCGCGGTCGCCCTTGAACGCGGCGACTTCGATGAGTTCGCCGAGGGGTTCGTCGTCTTCCTCCTCGTCGAGTTCCTCGGCGTCGTCGCCCCATCGAGGTCCTTCGCGCATCTTCTGTTCCTCCTCGGTGTAGACGCGCGTCTCGGAGATGCTGGCCTTCAACTGCGCGGTCGGCGTGTACTTGCTGATGCTGTCGTCAGCGGCGACGGCGCTGATGATGAGCGTGTTCTTGCGCCGGGTGATGTCGACGCTGGCGATTTCCGGCGGGAGGTCAGGGTCCTCCTCGAAGTGGTCGTAAACGTTTTCGAGCGGCAGTTCGAGCGTCGAGTGAAGTCGATATACTTGCCCCGTCATTTGTGATTTACATGCAGGTTCCCGGCTGACGACACGGTACACGGGAGTGTAGGCGGTCCGTACATATATGGTCTACTCTTTTGGTCCTCATTTTCATCGCCGAAATTACGATTCACGCCGACAGCTCGTCCGCGAGTTCGCCTCGCTCTTCGAGTTCGGCCAGCACGTCGCTCCCGCCGACGAATTCGCCGTTCACGAACGTCTGGGGGATGGTCTCCCATCCGCTGTGGTCCTCCAGCGCGGCCCGATGCTCCGCGAGCGCCTCCAGCACGTCCACCGTCTCGTACTCGTCGCGGTGGGACTGAATCAGTTCGAGCGCCTTCTGGGAGTAGCCGCACTGGGGCATCAGCTCGTTGCCCTTCATGAACAGGACGACTTCGTTGTCCTCGATGGCGGAATCGACCCGCTCGCGGACCTCTTCCTCCGTCAAGTCACTTCCCGGCTGAAAGGTCATACCGTCCGATACGCACCCGGCGCGCAAAGAAGTTGTGTTACTCCTCGTCGCTAAAGACTCCTCTTTGAGGAGCTATTGTTCAGCGATTTCAACTGCTTTTTCGGTCAGTTCGTACCGATACGGGTTCCGGAGTATCCGAATCGGTTCATAGTCGTTCCCTTTGTTGACTTTCTCTTCCTCCTCTATTGCCTCAATCGCAGTCTCGAGGTTTTCCCGCCAGTCCCAAATCTCACCATCCTCCGTAAGATCTTCCTTCTTCACTTCTTCTTCTATCTCGTCCAACCCGACACCTAGTGCCTCAGCGACGACTTCCCGCTTAGTTAGGTCATCAGTACCGCCATCTGCGAGAGCAAGAGGCTCCAAGTCATCAAGCAACCTGTCAGTTTCGTCCTCCAAGAGTTCCTCTAAGTCCTCATCATTCACAATTTCGTCTCGCCGGTCGTGAATGACCAACCAACGTCCGCCATTAAACCAGCGACGGACGATGTCGATTTCGTGGAGATGGTTAAGACAAGTTCCTATTTTCACCTCTACGATGTCACCGTAAACTCGCTTGATATGGCGCTTTTTTAGACTGTTCTCCTCGGTGGGGACCATCGCATCCAAGTACATGGTCAAAGCAAGGGCCGCAATGCTGTCCGTACTCGGAATTCCTCCTCGTTCGTCTCGAATTTTGTCTTCGAGGTCTCGTAGCGTCATTGTGTTTTCTAGAGTTGACACTTCTCCTAGATTACACCGGTGGTTTTAATACAACAGAGTGAAGCGTAGCCAATGTACGCGTACTCTGCCGTAAGAGCCGGCTCATCAAGGGATGGTGACGGACCGCCCTAACGGTCTGCCACCCAATACGTCCTACTCACGTGCCAGTTGTACTTATCGCGTACGTCTACTCAAAATGAAGATGGCGTCTTACTTATTGGTTTTGGTAACTAAGGTTAGTGGTGTATCTTAAAATAACTTTCCGAATAGATAGTAATAGCTTTACAGAGTCTCTAGATGACATAATCCTGCGAATCGAGTTAAGCAAGTTTAGTTGTATAACTACATGAGTGGGTAAATCATTACTGGAAGATATGGTTCTTTTAAATAGCTACACTCGTATTGGGAGGCTAACTTTTACTCGTCGTCGCCGACGCGGACCACGTTGATGAGCGAGTGGACCGGGACGCCGTTCACGTCGTCCACGCCCTGCTTGTCCACGAGGACGACGCAGGCGACCGGTTCGCCGCCCTCCTCGCGGATGGCCTCGACCGTCTCGGTCATGGTCGTCCCGCTGGTGATGGTGTCGTCCACGACGTAGCACTCGCGGTCCCGAATCTGGGCGAAGTTGCGCGAGAAGGTGCCCCCGAGTTCGTCGATGTCGCCCTCCTCTTCCCACTGGTGTTTGCTCGGCGCGTAGGTTCCGAGGTCGGTGTCGAGTTCGCGCGCGACGGCGGTGGCGAGGGGCGCGCCCGCCTTCTCGATGCCGATGGTCAAATCGACCTCCTCGCCCTGTTTCTGGAGGAGGTCGGCCATCGCGGCCCCGGCGTGGTAGAGTCGGTTGCTGTCCCGGCCGAACGCCGACCAATCGACGTGGATGTCGTGGGGCCCGCCCGAGGGTTTCGGGGAGGGCGTGGTCGTCGCGCTCGCTCCCGAACTGCTACGCTCGACCAGCCAACTGGCGGTCTCGCGCGAGACGTTGAGTTCGTCGGCGATTTCGCCCTTCGACCGGCCTTGCTCTGCGAGGTGTGCCGCGCTCTCGATGAGGTCGTCTACGTTCTTCATATCTGGCTAAATTGGACTGCGGTCTTTATTGTCGTTTCGTCGTGCCGAGACTGCGTCTCGGCGCTCGCCGAAGTTCCTTCGGCGGTGGCGTCAGCAAATGCGGTCTCGTAGTCGTCGAGAGTATGGACTCCCGTCACGAGGTCGTCGAACAGCCACTCGGGGAGGTCCGCGAGCGTCTCGACCGCCGCCTCGAAGTGCGAGACGTTGGAGTTGACGCTCCCGACCAGCGCCTTGTTGTTCATCACGAACTCCTTGTGGAGTCGTCCGCCGTCGATTTCGAACTCCCACGGTTCGGGCACCCCGAGGAGTGCCCCGACGCCGTTGGGCGCGAGCGCCTCGATGCACTCGAAGGCGTGGCGGGCGTAGCCCGTGGCCTCGTAGACGAAGTCCATCTCCTCGCGGGCGTCGGGAATGTCGGTCACGGGGGTCTGGCGGGAGTCGATGTACGTCCCGCCCAGTTCCTCGATGATGTCGATGGTCGGGTCCGGCCGGTCCCTGCGGCCGAGGCAGTAGGTCCGGTCGTAGCCCTCGGCTTCGAGCATGGCGAGCGTGAGGAGGCCCAGACTCCCGTTGCCCAGCACGAGGCCGGTCTCCGGGTCCCAGTCGAACGCCGAGCGCGAGGCGTAGGCGTGTTCGATGGCCTTCTCGGAGATGCTGATGGGTTCGACCAGGAATCCCCACTCGGCCAACTCGTCGGGCACGGCCACGAGGTACTCGGCGGGACTGGTGAAGTACTCGGCCATGAACCCGTGCGCGCCGTCGATGCCGCGCTCGACGCACTCGTCGGGCGGAGCCATGTCGGGTTCGCCGCGCTCGAAGTACTCGTTCGGCCCCTCGGCGGGCGGTCTGCGCACGGTCGGCACGACCACGTCGCCCTCCTCGAAGGCGGTCCCCTCGGCCGATTCGACCACGCCGACCGCCTCGTGGCCGAGGACGAGTTTGTCCTCGCCTTCGGGGAACCCGCCGTGGCTCCCCTCGATGACCTCGCGGTCGGTCCCGTCCACGCCGACCCGGAGCGTCCGGACCAGCACTTCGCCGGGTCCGGGGTCCGGGCGCGGGAGGTCGGCGACGGTGGGCGAGGTCTCGCCTCGCCGAATGGCGATTGCTTGCATGACAGGTGGTAGAACGCGAGGGGACAAAAGATTTATTCTATACCGAGTAAACATCTGTGGTTGGGTGGGCCGGTCGAACCCGAACGCCTGTCAGCGTCCCGCCCACCGCGCACATTCCGGCGCTCCTCGGCTTCACACGACCGATACCGGCGGGGCTGGCGCGCAGAACTGCGCGCGCCAGCCGACTCGACTGGACGCGCTCGGTGGCACTATCCACGGGGATGGGCTTGGTGAACCATTCCACGAGGACGCGCTCGGCGTATCTTCCTGCTGTCTGGGTGGATGAAAGGGGCCGCGCTGTCGCGTGCAGTTTAGTCACTCGTCGGCCCCTATCCGTCGCAACTACGTCCGTCGGATATGCCGACGAGCGACCGCGACAGCGCGGGGGCTTTCTAAAACAACAACCCTACTGCGTCTCCTGCGGTTCGTCGGAACCACTCTCCTACCGTTCGTCCAAATCCGTCTCCCGCGGCCCGTACTCCAAATCCAAAATTCCCCTACGCCCAGAGGTCGTAGAGGTCGTCCCGAATCGCCTCTCGAACGACCCGACTGTCGATTTCGACACCCGAATCCCCATCTTCACCGACCTCCCGAACCACGCCGATTTCGCTCGCGTCAATCCCCTCGGCTTCAAGCGCATCAAGTCTGTCCGCCACCTCGTCCTCCGGAACGGTCGCCAGCAAGGCCCCGGAGCCGAAAATCCGGAGCGGGTCCACGCCCATCGCCGAGCAGAGTTCGGCGGTCTCCTCCCGAACCGGAACCGCGCTCCGGTCGATGTCCAGCATCACGCCCGAGGCCGTCGCCAACTCCAGCATCCCGTTGAGCAACCCGCCCTCGGTCGGGTCGTGCATCGCGGTCGCGGCGTCCCGCAGAATCCGCGACTCGGGCACGACGCTGATGTCGCCGAAGAAGCCCTCGGCGCGGTCGAGGAGGGCCGAGTCAACGTCGAGGTCGTCGCGGAAGTCCGAGGCCAGCACGGCGGTCCCCTCGATGCCCGCGCCCTTGGTCAGGAGGACGCGGTCGCCCGGCTCTGCCCCGCCGGTGGGGACGTACTCGTCGGCCAGTCCCATCGCGGTCATCGAGACCATCGGGCGCTCCAACGCCGGGGTGTACTCCGAGTGGCCGCCGACGATGGCGACGCCGAGTTCGCGGGCCTCCTCGTCCATCTGGCCGGTCAGCGCGTCCACGGTCTCGGGGTCGTCGTCGGGCAGAAACATGACGTTCGTGAGCCACCGCGGGTCGGCCCCGCAGGCCGCCACGTCGTTGCACGCGACGTGGACTGCGAGGGTGCCGAGGCGCTCCTCCGCCAGCGAGAGCGGGTCGGAGTTGGCCACCAGCACGCTCCCGTCGGGGAGTCGCATCGCCGCGGCGTCCTCGCCGTAGGCCGGTCCCATCTCCACCGCGTCGTCGTCCGCGCCGGTCCGCGCGAGGACCCGCGCGAGGTCCTCGGGGTCCAGTTTGCCTATCATATCTCCCTCTCGGTGGTCGGGGACCTAAGGTGCGGCGAACGGCGTAACGGGTTCCGGCGCTCCGCTAAACAATGAAAATATTGCTAAAATATATCAAAATATTTCTTTCCGATCAGGCGCTACAGACCCGATGGAGGTCGTCGAGCGACTGGATGTCCCACGTCGGCCAGACGTTCAGATCCCAGTCCTGACGGTGGGGTCGCCGGATGAACGCCGAGTCGATACCGGCGTTCTCGGCGGCCTGAATGTCCGAGACGTTGTCGCCGACGAACAGCGCGTTCTCGGCGTCGAGGTCCGACAGCGCGCGCTCGATGTAGTGGGGGTCGGGCTTTCGCAGGTCCAAACTCTCGATGGTCGGCTCCCGGCCGTAGGCGGTCGAGAAGTGGTCGCGCATCTCGAAGTGGTCCAGCAGGAAATCGACCGTCGCCTGCTGGTTGGAACTCACGATGCCCATCTCGACGTCGAGGTCGGCCAGCGTGCCCACGTCGCCGTAGGGGGTCTTGCGTCCCGTGCGGGCCTCCACTTGCTGAGCGCGGGCGAGTCGGGTGTCCCGCGCCTGCCAGAAGGTGTCCGGGTCGAGACCGTAGGTGTCGCAGACGGTATCGACAGAGGAGGGCGTCGCACCAATCGTCATGTCCTCGACGTGGTCGGGGTCGCAATCGGTCACGCCGAAGTCCGCGAACGTCGCTTCCGTGGCGTCTCGCAGGACCTCGAAGTGGGTCCGACCGACGAGGACACCGTCGTTGTCGAAGATGACGGTATCGTAGGTCATACTCTAAGAAGAGTTGGGAGGGTTATAAGGATTTCAGTTACGTGAGTCAGGTTTAGCTACCGTCGTCGTTATTCGCATCCTCTTCGGACCACCGTCGATTTGAGCCACCCGTAACGTCAAAATCGACACCTGTATCGCTTGATTCGCTAGAATCTCTGTGGTTGTCTGCGCTCCCCGATTTCTCTTTTTCACGTGTGAGGTTCTCAGCAATCGCAAAGCCGAGTAACGCACCCGCAAGAGCGCCTCCCGGTCCGAAGGAGATACCTGCAAAGCCGCCTGCGATAGCCCCACCGACGCCTGCACCACTACCGGGTTCGTGTCGAGTGGTACCACCGTCTGTCTCCACCGCAGGGCGGGTCATGCCCGTTAGTTCTACTTCTAGGTCATTAAGTTTCCGGGTCTGCAACCGATTTTGGGCGACGACGAGTCCGATTAGCACTCCCAGAAGTTGCGTTTCGACCGAGACGCCGAGATAACCAGTCATACCCAAAAATGGCGATAGAAGCATCCTAATCGGAATCGAACTCGCTGCTGTCGTCGCCAAGTTGATTACTGGAGTCGATATTTGATTGTAAATCCAGTTTGTGACGAACCAGACGACCGCTGCAATGGAAAGCTGGAGAAAAAGCGGTAACTTCGCGTACCAGTTTTTGAGACCGTAATAGCTGTGAGCGAGGCTGTCGCCTGCAGAATCCCACGCCTCTCGAAGTGATTTACGGGCTTCGGCGAGACTGTATTCAGAATCAGTATTCTCGGTATTGGAATCATCGTCGGTCCTCGTAATCACTCCCCGGATTCGGTTTCGGGTGTATCGTCTATATCAGCTACTTTGACGGATAGGTTTAACTTTGGTTATTTAGAAATCTGTTCTTGGTCGACCCCGAACTTTATCCCCGAAAACGACCCAGTTCCGGCATGGAGCGGTACGACCAACTCTATCGACTCTACGACGAGTTCGACGCCGCGACCCTCCGGGCCTTGCAGGACTTCGTGGACCTGTTTCCCCCGGTCGATTCGCGCGTCGCTCTCGAACACTGGCAGGAAGTCGAGGAGGAACTCGACGACCGGAAGGCCGAGATTCGGGACGCCTTCCCCGCGACGGGCGGGACGTTCTCCGAACTCGCCGCGCGGGCCTCTCGGGACCAGGCGTTCACCGCGCTCGACTTGCACACCAAGTACGACCGAGGAGTAAACGTCCTCGTCCTCGACGTGGACGAGACCCTGCGCTCGGCTGGCGGGACCGACAACGAAATCCCGCGCGAGACGCTCCACCTCCTGACCGAGTTCCACGAGGCGGGGATGCCAATCGTGGTCTGCACCGGCCAGACCCTCGAAAACGTCAAGGGCTTCCTGATTCAGGGCCTCGGCAACGAACTCGTCCACTCAGGGGACCTCTCCATCGTCTACGAGGCCGGGACCGGGGTGTTCACGCCGGGCCACGGCGCGGACACCAAGCGACTCCTCTACGAGAATCTCGACTCGGACGTGCGGGCCATCTTCGACGCGGTGCGCTCGCGGGTCCTCTCGGAGGCCCCCGAGCGACTCCGCCGCGGGTGCCACCTACAGGGCAACGAGTTCAACGTCACGCTCAAGCCCAACTTCGAGACCGGGAGCGCCGACGCGCGCGAGGTCATCGACCGAGCGCTCGTCTACGAACTCGACCTCCTCGGTACGGTGGTCGCGGAGGAGGTGGTCGCGGAGGAGGTCAAGGAGGTAGAAGAGGGCGCGGAAGGCGAGTCCCAAGCCCCCGACTGGGCGCGGGCCTACTACGCGAGTCAGGACCCCGAAATCCGGGGCGTCCTCGAAAGCGAGGGCGAGACGCCCGACTGCGACCCCGAGGACGTGCCCGACGCCGTCAGCGACATCTTCGAGCGCATCGACGTGGCCTACTACGAGGCCGACGCCGCAGAAATCGGGAGCCTCGAACTCAACAAGGTCGTGGGCGTCGAGGCCGCCTTCGACGTGCTTGGTCTCGACGACCCGTTCGCGGCCGTCATGGGCGACAGCAAGAGCGATCTGCGGGTGATGAAGTGGGTGGCCGAGGAGGGGATGGGCATCGCGGCCGCGCCGGAACACTCCTCGCGGGACGTGCTGGACCACGTCATCAAGACCGACGAGTTGGTCTTCGACCGAGGAAAGGCGGGCGAGGTCCTGCGCACGATTTTCGCCATGAATCGGCTGGCGAAGTTGGGGTAGCAGGCAGAACGTGGGTTTTGCGAGGCTCCCGTGATTTTGGTTGCTGGCTTGGGGCTCCGGAACTTCGGGGTTGGTGTCGAGAAGCTAGCTACTGCCGAAGCCGAGGAGTTTCCGCACCGCTCCGCAACCGCCCCGCAACCGCCCCGCGATAGCCTCACACCTCCCCAGCCTCTTCTCACTCCGTTCGGTCATCCACCGGCAGACAACCCGCGTCTGCCGAGCCTTCGGCTTCGCCGAAGACCTCGCGCGAATGATGGCGCGACACAGGGTCGCGCCAGCGCGCCCAGCAGAGGTCAAGACGGGCGTAGCGCGTACTCGACCCAGAAATTCCTCGTAGCAAGTATAATTATAGTTGATACGCACGCAAAGGATAGAAACGCGGAAGAGAATCGAGAAAACGCGGAAAGAGACGGGTTAGACGTTCAACCGGAACCGGACCGTGTCGCCGTTCTCCAGCGAACTCCGGGTCGAGAGCGTCTCGGTCGAGTCGAAGCGCTCGCGCACGACCACGGTGTCCGAGCGCAGGCGTCGGCCGTCGAGGACGCCCGCGCGGACCTGCGGGCCGTGCTGTTCTGCGAGTTCGTCCACGACGTCGGCGACCGTCGCGTCGTCGGGCACGGCGACTCTGGCCTCGTGGGTGCCGGTGCGGGCGACGAGGGTTCCGGTGAGTTTGACTGTCACGTTCATATCTCCCTCTCGGACCGCTACTGACTAAAAGTTTACTCACACTCGAAAAAGTACTCTCGAAGTGCCACCCCTTAAGGACGCGGCTCCCGACGAGTCGGGTATGGTGGACAACGCACCCAGTCCCGGCGAGGAGGACCCGCTCTCCGTCCACGGCGTCGTCCCGCCGACAGTCACGGCGTTCGAGGCGGACGAATCGGTCGATTACGACGCGACCGCGGCCCACGCGCGATTCGTCGTGGACCGGGACGCGCACGGCGTCTTCCCGCTCGGGACCAACGGCGAGTTCCCGCTGTTGACCCCCGACGAGCGCGAGGGCGTGGTCGAGGCCGTGGTCGAGGAGATCGGCGACGACGCGCCGGTCATCGCCGGGGTCGGGGCGGCCAGCACCCGCGAGACGGTGAGCCACGCCGAACACGCCGAGGAGGTCGGCGCGGACGGCGTGGTGGTCGTCACGCCCTACTACTACCCGCTGGACCACGACGCCGCGGTCCGCCACTACCGGCGGGTCGCCGAGGCGGTCGAGTTGCCGGTGTACGTCTACCACATCCCGAGCAAGACCGGCAACTCGCTGTCGCTGGACACGCTGGACGCGCTCGCGGAAATCGAGAATCTGGTCGGCTTGAAAGATTCGAGCAAGGACGTGCCGTGGCTCGGGCAGGCCATCGACGCCCACCCCGAGCTGACCTTCCTCGCGGGGTCGGACTCGCTTCTGTTTCCCGGTCTGGAGGTCGGCTGTGCGGGCATGGTCAGCGCGGTCGCCAACGCCTTCCCCGAGCTCGTGGTGGACCTCTACGGGGCCTACGACGAGGGCGACGAGGAGCGCGCCCGCGAGTTGCAGAGCGAGGTCTACGACGTGCGCGACGCCCTCAAGCGCGGCCCCTACATGGCGGGCGTCAAGACCGCCCTCGACCTGCGGGACGTCGGTTTCGACCCCGGCCCGCTCCGGAGTCCGCTCCGGAAGATGGACGACGGCGACCGCGCGGAGTTGGAGTCTGACCTCGCCGACCTCGGTCTGCTCTGAACCGTTCCGTCCGTTCCATTTTGTTCTCCGTGAACGGTCGGAACTTTTATTCTGATTGACACCGTTCGAAATGTGTGCGACGGTCCCCGCGGTAGCGCGAGCCGCCCGACGTGTCGCGCATCGGGAACGGGAGTGTTCGCAACGAACGACAGCCATGAGTACCGCCCTCCCCCTCAACAAACGGACAGTCCTCGGTGGACAGTACCTACTGGTCGGCGCGGCGGGCGCGCTGGCCCTCGAAAGCCCCCTGCTGGCCGTAGCACTCATTGCAGTCGGCGTGTACCTCCTCGTCAGACCGGTACTCGCGTGAGTCGAGAGCGCTGAGACCTTCAAATTTTTACTCCGTGCAGAGTAAGTAGTTCGCATGGTTCGCAACTACGAGTCGCTCCACGACCCGAACGCCGAGTACACGATGCGGGACCTCTCGGCGGAGACGATGGGTTGCGGGGGCGAGCGCGGCGAGGGTCGGGACGTAGAGATTACCGACGTGCAGACGACGATGATAGACGGTAACTTCCCGTGGACGCTCGTCCGCGTCTACACCGACGCCGGAGTCGTGGGAACCGGCGAGGCCTACTGGGGTGCGGGGGTGCCCGAACTCGTAGAACGCATGAAGCCCTTCGTGGTTGGCGAGAACCCCCTCGACATCGACCGCCTGTTCGAGCATCTGGTCCAGAAGATGTCGGGCGAGGGGTCCATCGAGGGCGTGACCGTGACCGCCATCTCGGGCATCGAGGTGGCGCTCCACGACCTCGCGGGCAAGATTCTCGACGTGCCCGCCTACCAGCTGCTGGGCGGAAAGTACCGGGACGAAGTTCGGGTCTACTGCGACTGCCACGCCGGGGAGGAGGCCGACCCCGAGTCCAACGCCGACGAGGCCGAGCGCGTGGTCGAGGAGTTGGGCTACGACGCCCTGAAGTTCGACCTCGACGTGCCCTCGGGCCACGAGAAGGACCGCGCGAACCGCCACCTCCGGAACCCCGAAATCGGGCACAAGGTGGACATCGTGGAGGCCGTGACCGAGCGCGTCGGCGACCGAGCGGACGTGGCCTTCGACTGTCACTGGACGTTCTCGGCGGGGAGCGCCAAGCGTCTGGCCCACGCGCTGGAAGAGTACGACGTCTGGTGGCTCGAAGACCCCGTCCCGCCGGAGAACCACGACGTCCAGAAGAACGTCACCCACTCGACCACCACGCCAATCGCGGCGGGCGAGAACGTCTACCGCAAGCACGGCCAGCGCCGCCTCATCGAGGAGCAGGCCGTGGACATCATCGCCCCCGACATGCCCAAGACCGGCGGGATGCGCGAGACCCGGAAAATCGCCGACCACGCCGACATGTACTACCTCCCGGTGGCGATGCACAACGTCTCGTCGCCCGTCGCCACGATGGCCTCGGCCCACGTCGGCGCGGCCATCCCGAACTCGCTGGCTGTCGAGTACCACAGCTACCAGCTCGGCTGGTGGGAGGACCTCGTGCAGGAGGACGTCATCGAGGACGGCTACATCGAGATTCCCGAGAAGCCCGGACTGGGGATTACGCTGGACATGGACGTTGTCGAAGAGAAGATGGTCGAGGGCGAAGAACTGTTCGACGAGGTCTGAACACGGAATTCTCCCGCCTCTCGTCAGACTTCTAGAGAACGCCACAGTTTTGTCCTGCGCCTCTGCGGACACAGGTATGTCGCGCCTTCCCCTCCTCACCCCCGCGCGCCGCGACGCCCTCCTCGCTTTCGTCGCGCTCGCGCTCCTCGTCGCGCCGGTCTGGGCACCCGCCCTGCACCTCGACGACCCCGCCCAGCGCTACGAACGCGCCCGAGTCACCGCCGAAAACGGCACTATCGAGTACGCCAACGAGTCGCGGGAGCCGACCCGCGCGCCAGTCAGCGACGAAATCGCCTGCACCGAGCCGTTTTTGCAGTCGCGGGGCTGTTTCTTCGAGCAGTACCTCGCGGAGGGCCACACGATTCCGACGGGCGTCTGGACGACCAACCCCGGCCAGAGCTACCTCTCGACGTTCCACCGGTACCGGTACGCCGCGCCGAACGGGTCGGTCTACAGGGTGAGCTACGTCGCCAACGAGTCCGTGCAGAACGACATGGGCCTCTACCGCGTCGAGTTGGCGCTCGAACCCGAACCCGCCGACGAGGTCCTGCACTCGGTCTCGATTTCCGCCGAGCGCGTCCCCGACCCGATTCGGCGGGCCGCCGAGACTGGAGTCGCCACGTCCCACCGCGAAATCGAGGTCCCCGAGTCACCGGTCCGACTGGCCGACGGCACCTACTACCGGGTGTACGAGGCCGGGGAGACCGACCCGTCGAATCTGATGGGACTCCTCGACGGCATCGTGGGCTACGGTTTCCCCCTCCTCGGCCTCGCGCTGGTCGGCCACCTCCGGGGTCGGTTCGAGGTTCGGTACGTCGGCGAGGAGTGATTCCCGACCCTCGATTTTATCGCGCTCCTCGTCGTGGAACGGTAGCACATGCCACGACGACGCGACTACGCTATCGACCACCGACTCAGCGACGACGACGAGAACATCCACAGCGCGTGGGACAACTCCCTCGACCCGGTCCTGACGGTCGAACCGGGCGAGGTGGTGCGCTTCGAGTGCCGGGACGCCGTGGACCGGCAGGTGGGCGTCCAGACCACCGCCGAGGACGTGCCCGACATCAGTTTCGACCCGGTGCATCCCCTGACGGGGCCGGTTGCAGTCGAGGGCGCACAACCCGGCGACGTGCTGGAGGTCGAACTGCTGGACCTCCAGCACAAGGGCTGGGGCTACACCGCGTTCTGGCCCGGAGAGATGGATTTAGGCCTGCTTCCGGAGGATTTCGAGGACCCCGGGCTTCACGTCTGGGATTTGGAGGGCGACGTGGGCCACTTCGTTGACGGCATCGAGGTCCCGCTGGACCCCTTCCCCGGCGTCATCGGGGTCGCGCCGGACGAGGCGGGCGAACACGACACGCTCCCGCCGCGGTCGGTGGGCGGGAACATGGACGTCAAGCACATGACCGCGGGTTCGACGGTCTATCTCCCGGTAGAGGTCGAGGACGCGCTGTTCAGCGTCGGCGACTGCCACGCCGCGCAGGGCGACGGCGAGGTCTGCGTCACGGGCGTCGAGGCCCCGATGTTCGTGACCGCCCGGTTCGACGTGCGCTCGGGGATGGACATCGAACAGCCGCAGTTCGAGACGCGCGGGCCGTTCACGCCGACGGGCCGCGACGAACCGATGTACGGCACGACCGGTATCAGCGACGACCTGATGGAGGCGACGAAGAAGGCGGTCCGGCAGATGATAGACCACCTCCACGAGGAGCGCGGCCTCTCGCGGGGCGAGGCGTACCTCCTCTGCTCCGCGGCGGTGGACTTGAAGATAAGCGAGGTGGTGGACGCGCCGAACTGGACCGTCTCGGCGTACCTGCCGGAGAGCATCTTCCCCTAATCCGGCGGGCGTTCAATCGACGGTCGTGGAAGCCTCGCCCGGCCGATTCTCGGCAATGGACGAACACCGGCCGCAGGCGTCGAGTTCCCGCTGCTCGGCCTCGCTCCGGGGCAGGGTTCGAAACGAGTCGGACGCGAACGGACTGCCCTCGTTTATCGACCTTATCTGAGTAACAAAGCCGAGAGAGTTATCTGAGTAACAAAGCCGAGAGAGCGAGCGTGGCCTCCGAGCGGAGCGAAGCGGGTGCTGTCACTCTCGAAGTCACAACAAGTACCTCCGGTTCCGACGAACGCGGCCCACCGCCGATTTCTAGTCACAAACCTGCCACGCGAGGTGGCAGGCGGGCACGCTGTGGAATGTGGTTGGGACACGTACCAACAGCCGTGCCGTCTGAGACTACGATTCCCTCCGGTATCAAGCTTGTGTGATTAACTGGGTTACAAGGATAGATTCGTTCTGTAGCGACCGTCGCAGAATTACCACGGCTGGCGAAATCGGAATCGGCCGAGCGAGACTCTCGCAGAGACGCCGGGCAGAGGTAGTGCGAAGAACAAGTCCTATTGGTTGCGGACGATAACGTCTATTGGACTTCCCGTCTCCGCGGGAAGAGGTTGGGACACATGAGTTCGAGCGATTCAAACGAAAACCGCAATCAAGCGGTCGAGTTGTTACAGCAGCTCGGGTTGAAGGAGTACGAAGCAAAGTGTTTCGTCGCACTGTCGCGCGTGCCGGAAGCGACGGCCAAAGAGATAAGCGAGAGTTCCGAGGTGCCGCGAACCCGCGTCTACGATGCGGTTCGAATCTTAGAGGCCCAAGGCCTCGTCGAGGTCCAGCACGGGAATCCCCAGTTGTTTCGGGCAGTCCCGGTCGAGGAGGCCATCTCGACGCTCCGCGACCAGTACGAGTCGCGGTTCGACACGCTCAAAGACGCCATCGAGGACCTCGACCGACCGGCCGAGAGCGACAGCGACTCCGTCCACGAGGTGTGGTCGCTCTCGGGAACGACCGCCATCGCCAATCGGACTCAGCAACTCGTGGAGAACACGTCCGACGAACTCTTCCTGCTCGTCGGCCACGAGAGTCTGGTCACCGACGACCTGATGGGGAGTCTGAGCGAGGCGACCGACCGCGGCGTCTCGGTCATCGTCGGCACGGAAGACCAGTCGGTTCGAGACGCGATTCGAGAGCGAGTTCCCCGCGCCGAGGTGTTCGTCTCGAAGTTGGACTGGCTCAACACCTCCTCGGACCCCGACGACGCCGACGAGGTGCGCATCGGCCGCGTGCTGTTGGGCGACAACTCCACGATTCTGGTCAGTTCCATCGACCCCACGACCTCGAAAGAGCGAGCGGTGTACGGTCGCGGTTTCTCGAACGGTCTGGTCGTCATCGTCCGTCGGCTGATGGCGACGGGACTGATTCGGTCCGACGACCCCGCCAAGCGAGGTGGCGACGAGTAGCGAGTCCCGACTTCGGACCGTAGGGCGGTACGGAAAGTGTTCTCAGACTGCGAGTTCCTCACGACCGCAGCGTGTCGGTCACGTCGTACCAGTGAATCAGACTCGTCGCGGTGAACAGCCCGACGACGAGAGCGGCGGGAGCGAGTCGAGCAACGCCAAACTGGGTGGGGAGCCGGGAAACTCCCACGAGTAGACCGACTCCCAGCGCGGTTACTGTCAAGTACGTCGTGTGCCACGGCATCGACGGCGTCCGCGGGCGGAATCGGGGACGCATTCACTCACTTCCTCACACGAGGATAGCGCGTGGCAGGATAAGATTATTTTGGCGGGAGTTGGTCCGTCGCCAGTCCGAGCGGAAACCGAGCGCAGACCGCTCGCACGTCGCGGAGCGGAGTAGCTACGACCGCTGTCCGGTCTCCGAAACGGCCTCCCCGTCCAGTTCGAGGAGTTGGAGGGCCTGTCGGATGTGGTAGTTCTTCTCGGTGTTCTCTTCGGCCTCTATCGCGGCCTCTAACTCCTCGACGGCCTCCTCCTGTTGCCGATGCTCCGCCATAGCGATAACTCTCACGCCCGAGCAAATAACTGTAACGAACATCTGAGTTACACACCCGTTGCGCCGGAAACACGGCGTCCGCCGCACAGCGCGTCAGTCTCGGATACAGCGGTGTCCGGCGTCTATCGGGCAAACAGAGCATTATTCCCCCTAATTATAGAATTAAAAACATTTACTAAACGAATATTCTTGTGTTTCAATCGGTTTCACGTCGGCCGCTACGAGACGGGCAGTCGCGCACGGACAGGGCTACCGCGGAATCGGAGCAAACGTTTACCTCGCTCGCCGTCGCACGCTCTTCGACTCCTCGCCCGCCATGACCACCGTTCGCCCGCCATGACCACTGTTCGCCCGCCATGACCACCGCTCAGGACTCGACCGCGCGAGAATCCGCGCCGTGCCGTGGGACTCGCCGACCGTCAGGGTCGTGTTCGCGGCGACCGCGCTCGCGCCGCTCGGCGTCCCGCTGGTCAGCCCCGCGCTCCCGGTCGTCCGCGACGCCTTCGTCTCGTGGAACACGTCCTTCTTCGCGTACCTGCTGGGACTCCCGGTCGCGGCGTTCGCGTGGGTCGCGCTCGGCGAGGAGCGACTCGACGCCGGGACCGCGAACTCCGACGCCGCGAACCCCGACGCCGCGAACCCTGACGCCGCAAACGCCGACGTCGCAAACGCCGACGCTAGGACCGCAAGCCGGGGCACCGCCTACCTCCGCGAGGCGGCCCGAACGCTGGCCCGCGGGCCGCGGTGGTCCCCTACGTGACCGCGTTCGCCACCGAGGTCCTGCTGTTCGGGGGCGTCATCACGACGCTTCCCTTCCTGCTGGACCGCGAGTACGGCGTCTCGCTGGTGTTCAGCGGCGGGGTCATCACCGCCGCGGAAGTCGCCTCGGCGGTCGTCGCCGCCGGGAACGGTCGCCTCGCACAGCGGTTCTCCGACGAGCGACTCATCGCGCTCGGCTACGTCTGCTACGGCGTCGGCCTCTTGGTGGCGGGCGCGGCGGCCTCGCTCGTCCTCGTCGTCGCCGGGGCGATGGCGCTCGGGGCCGGAATCGGCCTGACGATGCCCTCGGTGGACGCGCTCCTGAGCGACCTCGTGTCCGCCGAGTACCGCGCCGGAGCCCTGAGCATCCGCAACAGCGTTACCTTCCTCGGCAGGGCGGTCGGTCCGATTCTGTTCGCCGGAATCGCCGCGACCACGGGCTACCGCCCGCTCCTGCTGGCCGCCGGGGTCGCGGGTCTCCTCGGTGTCCCGCTCACGCTCGCACTGAGCCGGTGAGCGTCAGGGCCGTGGCAGTCAGGTCTGGACCAGCGCCGGGTCCACCTGCCGCCCGACCCAGAGCAGACTCCCGACCAGCAGGACGACCGCGGCGGGAATCAGCCACTCGAAGACGGTCAGCACGGCGCTGGAGGCCTGAATCCCGAAGATGACGAGGACGATGGGGCCACAGCAGGCCGCCCCGGACAGCAGGGCCGGAATCCCGGCCAGCACGCCCGACGAGGACGAACCGATGCCGCAGGCTTTCGGCTGTCGCCACGCGACGTAGGTCACCGCGAGGTTCAGGCCCACCAGCAGGGCGATTCCGAGTCCGATGGCGGTGTTCAGCGAGAGCAGGTACGTCCCGACGCCGAACTCCACGAGCGCGACCGGTTCGAAGGAGAGGGCGCTGTTCGCGGGTTGAAACAACCGCCCCAGCGGATTTCGGGCCACCGTCAGTCCGAACTCGCCGCCACCGACTCCGCCGCCGAACGTGAGGAGGTCGCTGAACCAGAGGTACGCCAGCAGGTAGGCGAGGGCGACGCTCCCGAACACGGCCTGCCCGTCGCGCCGCCCGAGCGCCGCGCCGATTGCGAATCGGGTCCGCGAGAGAGTCAGGGGGATTCGACCGCGAGAGGCGGTTTCGGTCGCCATCAGGAGGCCTCCTCAGTCGGGTCCACCAACGCCGTACTCGGGTAGAACCCCGACCACGCGAACCACATCGCGTCGAAGGCGTACACCCGGTCGAGCGGCAGGTCCGCGGGGTCGTAGCTGGTCCCGTCGTCGGCGACGACCTGCCCCTGCGCTCCCTCCTCGCGGCTGAACGACGCGCCCTCGGGATTCCGGTAGACGTACCCCGTGTCGAGCGTCGAATCGTAGACCGCGAGATAGGTGGTTCCGCTGGTCCCACCGACTTGGCCCGAGAGGAGGCCCTCCTCGCGCAGGGCGGCCTTGCGGAAGGCGATTCGGCCCGACCCGGTCCGGGCACCCAGCACGACGCGCTTGTTCGATAGTCGGTCGTCGGACCCCAGCGGCGGGAACAGCGTCGAGTTCCGACCGTAGTACCCGCGCCGGTTCGAGACGTAGGAGCCGTAGGGGTCGTTGTCGTAGTTCCGGACGTGGCCGGTGTCGGTCGAGAGGATCGCCGTCTCGGGGTGGACCTCCTTCCAGCGGTTCCACCGGGTCCAGACCAGTCGGAACTCCCGCAGGGACTCGCCCTCGAAGGTCCCCGAAATCGCGGTCGCCAGCACCTGCGGCCACCGGCTGTCGGTCTCGCGGTCGTACATCACGAGGTTGTTGTTCAGCAGTTTGCCCGAGACGCCGAAGGTGGTCTCGCCTCGCTGGAACCCCATCGCGGTCCCGGTCAGCGGGCAGTAGGTCACCGACACGGCCTCGTCGCCCACCACGTCGTTGACGATTTCGTGGTGGACCAGTATTCGCTGCGGGTAAGCCCTGACCTCGCCGTTCCGGACCAGTCCGAACACCACGTCCTCGGCCCGCAACTCGTCGTCGGCCTCGTCGGCGCTCCAGAACTTCGGGTCGTCGATGGAGGGGATGCCGTCTTTCGGCGGCCCGCCGGAGAGGACCTCCTCGCGGAGGGTCCCGAAGTCGTACTCGACCGGGAGCCGGTCGGCCGCCAGCGGGAGGCCCCGCTCAGTCGGTCCGCTCGCGGTGGTCTGTTCGCTCGTGGTCGCCTGTTCGCCGTCCTGTCCCCCTGCTCCCCGTGGCTGTCCTCTCCCGAGACACCCCGCGAACCCCGAGAGCGCGACCCCTGCCGCGGCTACGAACGCTCTCCTCGAACTCCGTTCCATGAGGGCCGGTAGGCCACGAGTCAGGTTAACGCTTCTACGGTTGTGTCGCGGGACTGCACAGCCGATAGTTGGAGAAAATCGGTGTCGAAGGAAATCAAGCCTCTTCAATTTATTGGCCGAAAACTGGCATATCGTCGGCGTAACAGGTTCTTTCCCGTCTAGCGGTGGCTTCATACCGGATACGAGGAATAATGTTTTATGCTATGCACGGGATTCGCTAAATGATGGGTAGAATGCCGTGACATCCTCACCCGCCCTACAGAGCGAGACTTCCTGCACAGCAGGAATGCCCTATCGCAGAGGTTTCGGAACCACACTCCTCGGTTCTCGAACGGGTGGTTCTCACCCTCGAAGCCGAGGCGTTCCATGGCCCTGTCACAGGGGCACCCATCTTCGGCCATGTCATCGTCCCACGGTTTCTCAATGGGACTCTCACCGCCGAAGTCGCCCAGCGAGGAACCGGGCGAAGATGGTCCGTATTGCGCGACACAGTGCAACCGTGCCAGTTCCCGATATGTCACCAATATACTTCAAAATACCGACACGCACGAGAGTACAGACCGCTGAGTACATTCCTCCCCGCAGTAAACGGCGGGGGTTCCTGCTTACGGAAAGATGAAGACCGGGATTCTTATCGTGGACGACTCGGAGTTCATGCGACAGCGGGTCAAGAGCGCCTTGGCGGACGACGAGTACCGTATCGTCGCCGAAGCGCCGAACGGAGCGTGGGCCATCCAGAAGTACAAGGAGAACGCCGACGACATCGACCTAATTTTGATGGACATCGTGATGCGGAAGGCAAACGGCCTGAAGGCCACCGCCGCCATCAAGAAACTGGACGACGACGTGCGGGTCATCATGTGTACCAGCGTCGGCCAGCGCCAGAAGATACAGTTGGCCGCGCGGGCCGGGGCCGACGCCTACATCACGAAACCGTTCGAGGACGAGGAGCTAACCGACGCCATCGACGGGGTGGTCGCCTGATGGACCAGCGACCGACCTCTGGCGCGAGCCACCGACCACGGGACGCGAGCGACCGCCGACGGCGAGCCACGTCGCGGGGGTGCCGGTATGGACCCGACTGACGACGCCTTCTTCCGGGAGGCCAAGTCCCAGATTCGGGCGCTGAGCGACGGCCTGCTGGCGCTCGAACGCCGCGATGAGGGCGGCGAGGACGGCGGGGGCGGTGAGGACGGCGACGCCGACGACGGTGTCGCGGTCGCCGAACTCTTCCGGGTCGCCCACTCGCTGAAGGGGTCGTGTCGCACCCACGGCCTCGCCGAGGCGGGGGACCTCGCCCACGCCCTCGAAGACGTGCTGGACGCACTCCGGGCGGGCGAGGTCGAGCCGACCCCCGAGCTGGTAGACGACGCGCTGGAGACCGTGGACGTGCTGGAAGCGACCGTCCGCGACGCGGCGGTCGGGAGCGGCGTCGAGGGCGACCCGGAAGCGACGCGGGAATCGCTCCGCGCGACCCTCGATGCGGTGCGCGCCGAGTCGCCCGCCGACGCCGACTCCGACGCGTCGGCCACTCCCGGCCTCCTCGGCGACTCCGGGGCCGAATCGGCGAGTTCGGGCGACGACTGGGACCCGGCGGACGACGACCTGAGCGACGACGTGGTCGCGGCGCTCGAAGAGACCTCGGAGTTCGACGACCTCGACTCGCTCCTCGACGGGATGGACGACCCCGAGGAGGACGAGGAACTCGACGGCTGGGGCATGCTCGGTGAGGACGAGGAGGAAGACGCCTCGGACGCCGAGGACCGCTCGGTGCCCGACGAACCCGAGGAGTCCGCGACGCCCGACGAACCGGCGTCGTTCTTCGAGCGGACGAAGGCCGAGGTGGAGTCCGACGACGAGAGCATCGACTCGCTTCAGGAGGACATCGACGCGGTCGAGTTCGGCGAGTTCGACGACGAGGACAACTACACCATCGAGGAGTTGATGGAACTCGAACCTGACGAGGAGGCCGACGCCGAAGCGTCGGCCGACGAGTTCGCGGAAGAGGTAGAGGCCACTCCCGAAGGAGTGGCCGACGAGTCCGCGGAAAAGGCCGACGCCGAAGCGTCGGACGACGAGTCCGCGAAGGGGATAGAGGCCGACGCCGACGAGGCGCTCGCGCCCGACGCCGCGGACCCCGATTCGTCGCCGGACGACCAGCCGAGCCTCGACCCCGCGTCCGCCTCGCTCGACCCGTCGCCGGACTCGCCCGACGCGTCGGGCGAGTCCGGCGAGTTTGACGACGCCGAAGCGAAAGACAACTCTGCAATCGCCTCAGATGATTCTATAATTTCTTCAAATAACTCTACCAGTCCATCGGATAACGCTGTGATTGCCCCCGGCTCCGGCGTCGAGAGCGAATCCGAACCCGCCGAGTCGGAGTCTTCGGTCGATGCCGCGGACGACCCGCTCGGCCTCGCGGACGACGACTCGCTCTCGGTCGAGGCCGACACGTCACCCCCGACCGAGGAGGAAGACGGCGAAATCGCGGCGGCTAACGCCGAACAGGTAGGAACCGAGGCAGACGGCGAAATCGCGGAGGCTGACGCCGAGCAGGTAGAAACCGGCGCAGACGCCGATGCCGACGGCGAGGAGACCGAGACCGGCACCTTCGTCTTCGGCGAACCCGAACGCGACGCGCCAGCGGACGATACGCCCGAAGACGAGGCGGACATCTCGCCCGAAGACGAGGAGTCGGAAACGGGCGAGGTTTCGCCGGAACTCGAACCCGGCGCGTCGGACTCCGCCGCGGCGGAATCCGACGCCGACCCGGTTTCGGCGACCGACTCGACACCCGACGCGGAGTCGGTTCCGGACGCCGATTCGACGCCGGACGCAGAGTCCGTTCCCGATGTGGATTCCGTCCCCGACGCCGACTCGCTTCCGGACCTCGGCGACGTGCCGGAGGCCGACTTCGTGCCGGATTCCGACTCCGATTTGGACACAGAAGCGCTCGCAGACGCCGAATCCATCGCGGAGTCCGCGTCCGACCCGGACGCGGATTCGACCGCGGAAGGTGATGCGCTGCCAGAGAGCGATTCCCCACCGGACGCCGATTCCGTGCCCGAGGATGATTCTCTACCGGACGCCGACACCGTGCCGGAAGCTGACTCCCTGCCGGACGCCGACTCCCTGCCGGACGCCGACACCGTGCCGGACGCCGACTCCCTGCCGGACGCCGACTCGGTCCCCGAGGGCGACCTCGGCGTGGACCTCTCGGGGGACTTCGGCGAGGTCGGCGACGAGTTCTCCGACGACCTCTCCGGCGGCGTCGGCGACGACTTCGGTGCCAGCGAGACCGAGATGGACGTCTCCGTGGACGAGGAGATGGCGGCCTTCGAGTCCCGATTCGGCGACCTCCTCGGCGAGGGACCGACCGACGACGAGGAAGAGGGCGCGGTCTTCCGGTCGGCGGTCTCGACCATCGAGGAGAGCCAACTCGACGCCGACCAGTTCCCGACCGCAGACGCCGTCGAGGGGTCGGGCGAGACCGGCGACTTCGACCGACTGCAGGCGATGACGGTGGACGTGGACACCGCCGACAAACTGCTGGACGTCGCCGAGGAACTGTCGCTGTCGCACCTCCGACTCGACGAGGCGGTCACGCCCGAGACCGACGACGCCATCCGCGAGGAGGTCTCGAACCTGCTGCGCATCGTGACCGAGTACCGCCGGACCGTGATGGACGTGCGACTGATGGCGCTGGAGACCGCCATCGACACGATTCCCCGGACGGTCCGCGACGTGGCCCGAGCGCAGGACAAGGAGGTGGACCTCGTGGTCAACGACGCCGACGTGGAACTCGACCGCTCCATCCTCGACCGCCTGCGGGACCCCCTCGTCCACCTCGCGCGAAACGCCGTGGACCACGGCATCGAACCGCCCGAGGAGCGCGAGCGGGCGGGCAAGCCCCGCGAGGGGACCGTCGAAATCTCGGCCGAGCGCGTCGGCGACGAGGTCATCATCGAACTCGCCGACGACGGCCGGGGCGTGGACCCCGAGGAGGTCCGCGAGCGGGCAATCGAGCGCGGCGTCGTCTCGCCCGCCGAAGCCGACCGACTGAGCGACTCGGAGACCTACGACCTGCTCTTCGAACCCGGATTCACCACGACCGAGGAGGTCACGGACGTGAGCGGCCGGGGCGTCGGCATGGACGTGGTGAACCGGACTATCGCGGACCTCAACGGCACCGTGACGGTCGAGAGCGACCCCGGCGCGGGAACCGCGGTTCGGCTCACGGTCCCGGTCTCCATCGCGCTGACCGAGGTGCTGTTCGTGGAAGTCGAGGGCCGGACCTTCGGCATCCCGATGACCGCGGTCGAGCAGATTACCCCCACGCCGCCGGTCGAGACCGTGGAGGGCCGGGACGTGGTCCGGCGCTCGGACCTCGACCTCGTGGGCGGACTGCCCGAGGGCGTCGAGGCCGAGGACGCCTATCCGCACGTGGACCTCCGGGAGGCGCTGGAGTTGTCCGAAGCCGAAGACGGGGGAGAAGAGCGAGCCGACCGCGATGCTCCGGGCGCACCGGACGACCAAATCGTCTGGATTCGGGCCGAGACCGGCCGACGCGCGGTCCGGTGTGACCGCGTGGTCGCCTCGCAGGAGGTCGTGGTCCGGCCCTACGGGGACCTCCTCCGAGACGTGCCCGGCGTCAGCGGCGCGACCACGCTCGGCGACGGACAGGCCGTGAACGTGCTGGACGTGAGTTCTCTATGAAACTCGACGTAGATACCCTCGGGACGTTCTACGAGATGGCGCGCGAGGGGGCCGGACTCGCCGCGAACCGGCTGAGTTCGATGACCGACATCCCGGCCAGAGTGGACGTGACCCACCTCAACTTCACCCGGGACGCCGCCATCGCGCGGGACCTCTCGGGCACCGAGTGGGTCGGCATCCGGGTCGAACTCTCGGACGGGTTCGGCGGGACCTCGCTGCTGCTGTTCGACGCCGAGAGCGCCGAGACCATCGCCACGGCCGTCATCGACGGGATTCCGACGGTCAGGGAGGGCACCCTGCAGGAGAGTACCGTCACCGAAATCGCCCAAATCATGAACAACGGATTCGTTGACGGGTGGGCCAACGTGCTGGACACCAACATCGACGTGTCGGCCCCGACCTACGTCAGCGCCGACCGGCCCGACGAGTTCCTCCGAGAGACCGAGCTGACCCCCGACGAGGAGGAACTCGCGGTCCTGTTCCGGAACAACCTCGAAGCGGTCGGCGAGGAGCTGACCTTCCGTCACTACCTCGTACCCGACACCGAGACGGTCCAGAACCTGTTTCAGGCCCGCTCGGAGGAGCGCGCCATCGAGTTCGAGAAGCTGGTCGGCTTCGACCGCATCGCCCAGCGCGGCGCGACGCAGGTCGCCGACAACCTGACCCAGATGACCGGTATCGAGATGGACGTGGACATCCGGCGCATCAACTTCATCTCGCTCGACGCGATTCCCAGCGAGGTCTCGGCCGAACCGATGGTCGGGGTGGCGTTCAGCTTCGCCGGGATGCCAAGCGGCTATTTGCTGTTCCTGTTCGACGCCGACTCGGCCCGCAGGCTCGTGAGCCAGAGCCTCGAAACCGAGACCGCCCGGAATCTCGGGTCGTTCGAGCGCGACGCGATTCAGGAACTCTCGAACGTGATGGCCAGCGGGATGCTCGACGGGTGGGCCAATCTGCTCGACACCACCATCGACCACTCGACCCCGGCCTACGCTCACGACATGGGCGCGGCGGTCGTGGACCCCCTCGTCGTCGGCCTCGGCGACTCCCAGGAGTTCGCCTTCGTCTTCGACACCCGAATCGAGGCGGTCGATACCGAGGTGGACTTGGACATCTACGTCATCCCCGACGAGGAGGACCTGCGCGAGGCGCTGGGGGCGTTCGACATGTCGCGGGTCGCTGCGACCCAACCCGAGGCCTCGACAGACCTCTCCGAGCAGGACGTGGATTTGGACTACTGGGACGAGCTGTGAGCAATCGTCTTGTTTTCTACGAAAACAAAATCATACATTAACGCACGAATCGAGTCTCCTCGGTTCTCGGTCACTTCGGTTCGGCCCTCGTTTCGAGACGAGACGGTGAAACTCGTCGCTCGGGCGCGGCGGCGCGCAGTTCTGTGCGCCGCCGCGCCGTCACGCCGTTCCCCGAACCACCGGGCCGTCGCGCTACTCGTTGATTCTAAAGGACAGCTCCTCGCATTGATTTTTCGTATCCCTTTCGTTTTATAACTATCCGGTCATGTTGCGTGAAGATTTATTACGCCATGCCGAATGGGTTCTCTCAATGTCCAACTTTCCGCGCGCGTTCGTCCCTACTTTCCTCAGGCGAAGCCGACCCCTCAAGGTCGGCCTGACGATGGTAGTCGTCGGAGCGATTGCGGCAGGCGGAGTGTACGCGACCGGCCGGTTCGACCGAGTGGTCGCCGGAGCCACCTTCGGCGGGGCGCTGGCGGCCGGATTCGTCGCCACCGTCTCGTCGTGGCGCACCGCGAAATCGTTCGACCGACTGGTCGAGAGCGCCGACCGGCGGGCCGAGGGCGATGACCCCGCCTTCGACACCGCCCGCGTCGATTGCGTCGGCCGGGTCGCCGACTCGATGTCCGACACCCACGAGACGCTGGTCGAGGAGCACCGAGCGCGCCGCGCCGCCGAGGAGCGCGCCGAGACCGTCGAAGCCACCGCCGCTGAGTACGCCGATGTCGCTGCCGAGTGCGCCGACGGAAATCTCGACGCGCGCATGACTCCCGACACCGACAGCGAGGCCATGGCCGAACTCGCCACCGAGTTCAACGCCACGCTCTCGACCTTCGAGGAGTCCGTCGAGGACCTCACGCTCCTCGCCGACGACGTCGTGACCTACGGTCAGGAAGTCGCGTTCGACACCGCCGAGATCACGACTGGGAGCGACGGGATGGCCGACTCGCTCGAAGCTATCGCCGCCGAGGCCGAGACCCAGACCGACGACTTGGAGGCCGCGACGGTCCAGATGAACCGCCTCGCGGACGCGGTCCAAGCGGTCGCCGAGTCCACCGACGAGGTGGCGACCATCGCCGAGAAGACCGCCGAGACCGGCCGCGAGGGCCGCGAGGCCGCCGACCGCGCCGTCTCCGGCATGAACCACATCGAGACCGAGTCCGAGGAGACCGTCGAGGCCATCGAGAGTTTGGAATCCGAGGTCCAGCAGGTTGACGAACTCATCGACTTCATCGGCGAAATCGCCGAGCAGACCAACATGCTGGCGCTCAACGCCCACATCGAGGCCTCTCGGGCGGGCGAGCAGGGCGCTGGCTTCGCGGCCGTGGCGAACGAAATCAAGGAACTCGCCGAGCGCACCAAGGAGGCCGCCGCCGACATCGAGGAGCGCCTGACACGCATCCGCCGCCAGACCGACCGGACCGTGGACGAGGTCCGAGACACCAGCGCGCGCATCGCCCAGCAGACCGACTCGGTCGAGAACGCCGCGGAAGCGCTCGCGGACATCGCTGGCTACGCTCAGGAGACCAACGCTGGCGTGCAGGAAATCAGCGACGCGACCCGAAAGCAAGCCGACTCGACAGAGGAGGCCCTCGAAATGGTCGAGGACGCCGCCGCGGTCAGCGCGGGCATCGCCGACAAGGCCGAAACCGCCGCGGGGTCGGCAGACGCCCAGACCGGCGCGCTCTCGGAGGTCACCGAGACCGCCGCCGACCTCGCCGAGCAGGCGACTCGCCTCGGCAACGCGCTCGAATCTCTCGACGCCGACTACGAGGTCGCTGGCGCGGACTTCGAGACGCCGGTCGTGGACGAGGCGGTTTCGGCCGACGCTCCGAACGACACCGAAGGCCCGGCGGCCGACGCCTCCGAGGAGGACACCGCGGAGTCCGAAGTTCCCGGGGACGAGAATCCCGCTCCGGCCGAGACGCCGGAACCCGACGGCGGTGAAGTGACCGGCGAAGAGCAGACCCACGACGAACCCGACGACGCCGCCGGAGGCGAGGAGGCCTGAGATGAGCGGCGGAATTTCCAGCGTCGAACCGGTGCGGACCTCCGGCGACCGGCGCGAGTGGGTCGAGTTCGTCAACTTCAACCTCGGCAGCGAGGTCTACGCGCTGGAACTCGGGCGCGTCGAGCAGATTCTGCCCGACCCGAGCGTGACCGAGGTGCCCCAGACCGCCCCGACCATCGCGGGCGTGACAAATCTGGGGAGCGAGATTCCGGTCGTGGTCGAGGGGCGGGCGCTGTTGGAACTGCCCGACAGACCGCCCGCGGCGGAGCCGACCCTCCTCCTGCTGGACCGCGACGACGCCCGGCCGACCGGCCTGCTGGTGGACGAGGTACTCGGCATCGAAGCCCACAACGTCGATACGGTCGCGCCGCCGGGTACCATCGAGGACTGGTCGCTCCCGGTCGGTCCGCGGTGGTTCCGCGCCGTGGTGGACGACCCGGACCGGGCGGGCCAGCCAATCGGGGTGTTCGACCTCGACGCAATCGTCCGCGAAGCGAGGGGGCAATCGTGACGCCCGAAGAGTTCGCGGCCGGGCAGGACGAAGAGTCGTCTCCCTCGGCGGGCGACGACCGACTCACGGTCCCCCTCGAAACGCTGGCGGTGCTGAACTGGCTGGGCGACACCGCGATTTCGGGGGTCGAGTCGCGCATCAACGACGTGCTGGACGACGACCTGACGGTCACGACCGAGCAGGTCAAAATCGGCTACGCGGACCAGCAGACCCTCGACAGCCAGTTCCACACCGACCAGCGCGCCGGGGCGCGGGTCCTCCTGAGCAAGCCCTTGGTCGGCAACGTGCTGGTCACCTTCCCGATGGACAGCGCGAACAAGGCCGCGGCGCTGATGCTCCAGCGCGCGGTCGAGGACCTCTCGTCGGTCTCGACCGAGATGGGCCGGGACGCGTTGACCGAACTCTGCAACATGATGGCCAACGGGTTCGTCGACGAGTGGGCCACGCTGTTCGAGACCACCATCGACACCGGGTCGCCCGTCGCAGTTCAGGACCCCGAGCGAACGCTAGTCGCGCGCATCCTCAAGCAGTACGAGGTCGGCCTGTTCATCCGGTCGAGACTGCGGATTCCGGAACACGGCATCGACGCGACCATCTACATGTTCCCCGGCAAGGAGGAGTTCGTCACCAAAATCTCGGCGGTCGGCCTCGGGGTGATAGAGTGAAGACCTACGAGGGCAATCCCGACGAACCCGACCGCAACCGGCGCTTCGTCGGCGTCTCGGAGTACGAAGTCGTCGCCGACGGCGAGACGCTAATCGCCTACGGCCTCGGTGCCTGCGTCGGCCTCGCTATCTACGACCCCGAGAACGGCGTCGGCGGACTGGCCCACTCGATGCTCCCGCGCCAGTCCGACGGCGACGGCACCAGCGAGGGCAAGTACGTCGATACCGCGGTCGAGACCATGCTCCGCGAGGCGGTCTCGGCGGGCGCAAGTTACGCCGCGCTGGAGGGGTACATCGTCGGCGGGAGCGACCTGCTGGACTTGCAGAAGCTCCCCCGCGAGGTCAGCGACAACAACGTCGCCACCGCCCGCGAGGAGTTCGCGGATTTGGACGTGCCAGTCGAGGGGGAGGACGTTGGCGGGAGCAGGGGTCGGACGGTCGAGTTCGATACAGGGACAGGAGAGATTCGGGTCGTGACGGCCTACGACCCGGAGCCGACGCTGTTGCGGGAAGGGGACGACTGATAGAACTAGTTTTTGGGCCCGTACGGGCTTGTTGGTCAATCTACTGGGCAGTTCTGACGGCCGAGTAATCCCTCAAATTAATATCACCGAAGTATCTACCTTCGCTTATGACTGAGACCGCCAATATCGAAGTATACTGCGACAACACCGATGGCGAACAGGATATGTTCGCCGTTGTCAGCGAACACCGTCCTGACTTGCCGAAACCATTCGAAAGCCAACTCCAAGAATGGGTTCAAGAAAACTTTGACCACTTGGAAGTGGGTGATTCGCTACCGGAAGCGGCCAAAATGGAGTACGAGCCGAACGAGGATATCGTTGAGTTTCGAAGGAAGTAGACTACTCAACCCTCATCATTACTGACACGGAACGAACGGTCAAGGTTTTTATCACGGGAACTACTCAAATCGACCAATGCAGGCGTCAACGGCACGAGACGACATCTTAGACCACGCGCTTTCCATTAGTCCCAGTCAATTCGAGCAACTCTGCCGTATCCTGATTCGAGAGTCCGAAAAGACACGGGAACTCAAGCTCACGCCGACCTCGGGAGACCAAGGTATTGACGTACATGCGGTCGTTGACCGAGACTTGTTCCAAGCGCGTCTCGGCGTACAGGCCAAACGGAACGACGAAGGAAACAACGTCTCCTCGGACACTATGCGGAGATTCAAGGGGTCACTTAGTGAGGGAGAGTATCACGTAGGCACCTTCGTCACGACGGCGGACTTCACCCAGCCAGCTATTGATAGTGCAAAAAAACGGTATATTCGCCTCGTTGATGGCCATCGCCTCTCCGAGATAATGCTCCAGAGCAATCTGGGTGTCGTCCAAGAGGGTGAAAACGAGTGGGCCACGGACTGGGAGTTTTGGAACCTGTTCGAGATCGAGCGCGATGACCTCCTCCTCTCCGACGCCATTCCTCAAGCAGACACCGTTGAGACTCTGAATGTAGTTCTTTTGGCTATTGACGCGGACAACACAGTCAAGCCCACCATCAAGGAGTTCATGGAGGAGCAGACGGGAGAGGGTTGGCGTCCCCGGCAGGCCGATTACTACTGCCAAGCCGCGTGGGCACTCGGACTGGTACATAAAGATACCAAAGTTGAGTACGCTGGGTACGAGCGACAGCAATGGACGCTGTCGAGAGTCGGTCAGGAGTACGTCCAGTATCTGAACGCGAACGATGCAGACTCGGCAGAGGCCCTGCTCTTTGAACGGATTCGAGAGATGGAAATTGCAAGGCGCGTATTGGTTAAACTCGAATCTCAGGGCACGATATCGCATGAGGAACTGCAAGAACTTGTTCATGAGAACACGCTCCCCGGCGAACTTGATGAAGGACTATCACAAGATACGTCGTATCGCCGCGGAAACACGGTAGGTCGTTGGATAGAACGACTCCCTGAAGTGGTGCGTCATCCACCGGACGGCGCACCGGAGTATCAGCTCAAGGGTTCCACATACGAGTACCTTCGAAAAGGGTTGACAGACTTCTAAGCGTCGTCTTCTTGGCCGAACGAACTCAGAGTCCCCTGCCGCATATGTTGGGGAACGTTGGTGACGATGATTTCTTTTGCTCCCGTACGGTCATCTCCATTGCGGTTGATAGAGCGGTTGGCTGTTATTGACTCAACCTCAAATGCGTCTGGTACGTCATCTTCCTCGTAGAGTTGCCGGGCAGGTGGCGAGTTTGAAATGGTGACGTACACTCCCTTTTCATGTAAATCCACAGCAAGGTCGCGGAGTTTTCTCTGCTTGTCCGCACCGAATCCGCCTGCTAGATAGTCATCAAAGTTCGCAGTTTCAGACACCGGCTTGTATGGAGGATCAAAGTAAACAGCGTCCTTCTCACCTACAACGTGTTTGACGTAAGTAAAGTCTTGATTTCGGATATCCGTGTTTTGGAGTGCATCGTGGGCCGCCCGAATTCGTTCCTCGCGTACCACATCAGGACTTGTTCTTCTTCCGAACGGCACGTTATACTTCCCAGACTGGTTTTCACGATACAACCCGTTGAAGCAGGTTCGATTCAAGAAAAGCAGTAAAGACGCCTCCAATACTTCATTCTCACAAAGCCCATGCTGTCGGAGACTGTTGAATTCGTCCCGCTTATCATAGTAATATTCTTCTGTCGCCTCGTCGTCTAACTCGTCAATCTCGCGTTGGTGTTTCTTGTTCGTCTCAATGAGTTCCTCGTGGTTATCTCGCACTTGGCGGTAGAAGTTCATCAAGCGTGAGTTTAGATCGTTTATCGTCCCGTTCGGCGGTTGGAGGTCAAAGAAGACTGCTCCCCCGCCGAAGAACGGCTCATGATAGTGATTAAAGTCGGACGGAAGACGCGGGACTATTTCGTGGAGAATTTGAGACTTCCCGCCCGCCCATTTCAATACAGGCTTTACACTTGCCATTCTCGCTGTTCAACTGTGGACGGTGGTGCGTGATAAATGCACCTTCTCGTAACGCACCATCAGCCATACTACCAACGACTGTTATTCAGAGACATCAGTCCTACTCAGAACTGCCGGACCGCTTTACTTTCTCCCCGAACTTCTCCCGAACCTTCTGGACCTTCGGTTCGGCCTGAATCGAGCAGTACTGGTCGTTGGGATTCTTCTCGTAGTAGTCCTGATGATACTCCTCGGCCTCGTAGAAGGTCTCCAACGCCTCCACTTCCGTCACGATTTCGTCGCCGTCGTAGGCTCCTTCGGCGTCCAACTCGCGGAGGAATCGCTGGACGACCTCCTTCTGGTCGTCGTCGTGGTAGAGGACGATAGACCGGTACTGGGTGCCCACGTCGGGTCCCTGCCGGTTGAGTTGCGTCGGGTCGTGGACCGTGAAGAACACCTTGAGTACGTCCTCGTAGCTCATCTTTTCGGGGTCGTACTCGACCTGCACGACCTCGGCGTGGCCGGTGTCGCCAGAGCAGACCTCCTCGTAGGTGGGGTCCTCGGTGTCCCCGCCCGCGTAGCCGGAGGTGACCTCCTCGACGCCGTCGAGTTCCTTGAACGCCGCTTCGGTGCACCAGAAGCATCCGCCGCCGAGCGTGGCTAATTCGGTGTCTGTCATGGGCGGGTGTAGGTGTCGCTGACGGTTAGGTTTGCGGGAAGCGGCTAGGCGAGGTTGTTTTCTCGGTTGATGTTGGGTCGGAGTCTTTGATGGGCAGAGTCGGTTCGAGAACGACAGCAGAAGAGACAGTGATGATGTCTTCTTGAAGCCCCCACCCGGTCGCTCTGCATCAGCACAGTCTCGGCAGGAATCGGAACTGTGAACGTTTCCTGAAGCCCCCGCCCGGTCGCGGTCGCTGAGCGACATATCGCGGGCCTCTCCGCACCGCCCGGCCCGCGATAGAGGTCGCTCAGACGACCAAGCGTTGCGCGACCGGGCGGCCCCTTCATCCACCCGTGGTGGAGTGGTCAGTCGAGCGCGTCCGGCGGTTGACCGACCGAGTGCCTGCTGGCGGGAGAAACTTATAGGTGTGGTAAGCAAACAAAAGCAATGCTTTAGAAAATAATTAATTATTCTGAGGCCAATTCGCACAGACTCGCCCGAGCGTATCCTGATAGCCTGCGCCACCGAGCGCGAGCCTCAGACCTCCCCAACCTCCTCACTCCCGCGCAGAGCGCGGTCGTTCGTCCCTCGCGCGAGTCACTCGTTTCGCTTCGCTCACTCGCTCCCGCGCGCCGGACAGCCGACTCGAAGAAGCGAAATCCCCGAAAATCAGCCACCTCGAACTCCGCTCACAGAACGTCCAGAACCACGATAGAGAGGTAGAGCTGTCCGAGGCCGGCGAGAATCATCACCACGGCGGCGGCCCGCTCCAGCGTCCCTGAGTACTGCCCGAGGTCACGCCACGTCTCGACGCCCACACTGGTCAGTAGGGTCACCCCAACCAGCGGGGCGGCCACGCTCCCGGCGTAGACCCCGACGACCGCGACGCCGCGGGCGGGCGAGAACGCCAGCGCCTGCGTGACGACGCCGAGGAACAGCGGCGCGACGCATCCGGCGGCCGCGAGGGCGTAGACCGCGCCGAACACGCCGAAGCCGACGACCGACTGAGGACGCTCGGGGAGCGCGACCCGCAAATCGGGCGCGCGGCCCGTCAGCGTCAGCGCGCCGAACGCTACCAGTCCCACGCCGACGATAGGCTCGAACAGCGGGAGCGCCGAGGTGACGGTCTGGCCCACGGCGAACGCGAGCGCGGCGATGGCCCCCAGCGCCACCAGCGCGCCGACGGCGGCCGCGCCCGCCGCCAGCAAGTCCGAGGAGTCCTCGCCCTGCTCGACGTAGTAGCCCACGTAGCCCGGAAGCAGGGGGAACGCGCAGGGCGCGAAGAAGGTAGTCACGCCGGTCGTCGCGGCGAACGCCAGCGCGCCAGCGAACTCCGAGGCGGCCATCCCTACGCCAGCGCCTCCTCGACCTGTTTCCGGAGCGTCTTCGCGTCCGTGACGCCGGTCTCGGCCCACGCGACCTCGCCCTCGGCGTCGAAGACGGCGACGTGCGGGATGCCGCCCGCGCCCAGCGCCGACATGAGTTCGCTGTCGGGGTCGTGGCCCAGCGTCCACGCGCCGTCGTTCTCGCGCCACCAGTCGCGGATGTCGCCCTTCGAGAGGCCGCCGCCGAGGCGCTCGTTCGTGACCGAAATCATCGCCACCTCGTCGCCGTACTCCTCGCGGACTGCGCCGAGCGCGTCCATCTGCTCCTTGCAGGGGCTACACCACGTGGCGAAGAGGTCCACGACGGTCACGGTTCCCTCGGCGGGGACCCGCATCTCTCCGGCCTCGGAACCGGGCGCGTCGAACGTCTCGACGGTCAGCGGGAGCGAACTCCCCGACGACCCGAGACCGTCGCCTAGCACCCACGCGCTCGTCCCGGTCAGGCCGAGACCGCCGAGCGCGACCAGCAAGCGGCGTCTGTTCATGTTCGAACGGTTTCGAGGTCGGAAATTATCTGCTTCGCTTTCGGTGACTTCGACCGGTAGGCTCGTTCGACGTAGCCGTCGGCATTCACGAGGAAGGTGAGCGCGCTGTGGGTGAACATGTACATGTCCATGTCGTCGGGGTGGGTGCGCTCGAACATCACGCCGAACTGCTCCTGGACGACCGACTTCGCCCGGTCTTTGGACTCGGGCCGGAGGAAGTGCCAGTTCTTCGAGTCGGCGTCGACGTTCATCTCCTCGGCGTAGGCCTCGAAACGCTGCGCGTCGTCGCGCTGGGGGTCGAACGTCGTCGGGAAGAACTCCACGTCCCCAGCGTACCCCTCGTTCAGCGAGTGAGTGTGGACGTTGCGCATCGTCGAGATGAGGACGGGACAGACCGTGTTACAGTGGCTGTAGAAGAACGTCAGCACCATCGGCTTGTCCACGCTCCGGAGTTCGACCGACCGGTCTTCCATCGGGGCCGGAAGCGTCACGTCGGGGACTTTCTGGCCCCACGCCGGGTAGGGTACGTCCTCGCTGGCGAACTCGCGGTCCGGTTCCGAGAGGGTTACGTTCGAGTTCCCGCCCGAGTCGAGCATGCCGGTACAGCCCGCGACGCTCCCCGCGAGGCCGACCGCAGTCGCGGTCCGAAGAAAGTTGCGACGGTCCATACCTGTGTCTCACCACTGGCGGCCTAAAGGTGGTCTGGTGCGATTCTCGAACGAGCGTCGCCACGCTTTCAGTGCTACGTGTCGCGCATCAACAGTGGTCACGAACCGCCGCGACGTCCTCCTCCGAGGCCGCAAGCACCTCGCCCGGCGTCAAATCGGTCTCGCGCCACGCCAGAAGCCGTCGGTCCGCGCCCGGCGAGACGACCGCCTCGGCGTAGATGTCCACCTGCTCGCGCTCCTCGGCGGGGTCGTAGTCGAGGCCGTTGAATCCCGCGTCGGCGGCGTACTGCTCGACGAGTTCTCCCGCGGCGCGCCGGTAGCGGTCTGGCAGGGTGTCGTAGTCCGGCGATACGCCGTGGGACTCGACCGCCCGGAGGAGCGCGGTCCCGACGTGGCGACTCATGTCCGAGAGGCCGGTCGGTCCCGACACCGCCCGGTGGTCGTGTTCGTACCGGCCCAAATCGACCTGCGCGGTGCCCTCGAATCCGGCGTGGGCGAACGCCTCGCCCAACTGGCCGACCTCCAGCCCCCAGTGGCGCTCGACTCGGAGCGAGCGCACGAGGTCGCTGGTCGCGCCGAACTCCCCGGCCAGCGCGTACCGGAAGGCCCCCAAGTAGTCCAACACCGCCGCGTCGGGGTTGGCGTCGGCCAACGCGCGCACGAGTGGTTCGTAAAAGAGGCGACAGAGTCGCCCGTAGAGTTTCCCGTTCTCGACGCGGGCGTAGTAGCCCTTCGAGAAGTCGTAGCCCTGCGCGAGGGGGTAGCACAGTCGAGACACGTCGGCGGCCTCGTAGGTCTTGGCGTCGGCGTCGTGGACCACCACGTACTCGCTGTCGGCGGTGGCGACCCCGAGTGCGAGCCACACGTCTCGGCCTTTCCCGGCCTCGCCGTTCAGGCCGCGCTCGGCCAGCAGGTCGGTGACGCCCGGTCCGTTGCACCACACCACCGACAAGGGCAGGTCGAATCCCCCCAACCAGTCCAGAAACGGCCCGACCTTCTCCGGCGGCGCGCGAAGCGGGACGACGACCTCCTCGGGCGCGACCGACTCCAACTCCGAGAGGACGCGCTCGGCGGCGAGTCCGGCGTACTCGCGTTCGGTCATCGGTACGACCACGGCGGTCCGGTCGGTCGGCGCGTCCGGCACTCGGCCCGTCAGGTCGTGTAGCGTGGCGATTCGCTCCTGTCCGTACTCCATTGGGTGGGAGTTGGGAGGGAGGATTGAAAAGGAGGTGGAATCGGAAACAGTAGTAACTCGCCGGTTCGAAAAGTAGTCTTTTTTGACTATACGTTCGTCATGACCGATAACAGGTGACTGACGAGTGGGAACTCGACTCGACCCGGTGTGGGTCTCGTGGCCGTACGCGAGAATCAGACGCGAGGTTCGGACCGAGCGCGGCGACGTGACGCGGTTCGTCATGCAGTTAGAATACGACATGAACGCGACTCTCGACGGACGAGGAGACTCGGACTGGCGAGTCGTCGCTCGGTTCGACCACGACCCCGAGGAAGCGCAGGGTCACGACGTTACCGAGGAGGACTGCACATGGACGTGTATCGAAACGGCGAGAAGTACCGCCGGGCGTGGGACTTTCCGGAAATCGACCTCAACGACGCGCCGGGATACTGTCGAGAGTACCTCTGTCGGCACAGCGACTGGTTGCTCTCGCGCTTCGAGAAGTGGCACGGACTTCGCCAAGTGACAGACTAATCCTCGATTGGTTCCCACTCTAGCGTTTCCGGATGCGGATACTCGGCGTCTTCTGGAGGTTCGAACTCCGATTTCGGTTTCCCGGTTCGCTCCGAGAGAAACTCCGAGACGCTCAGTCGGTCGTCGTTCTGGAGAGACATCGGTCGTCTTCTTCGACTATGTTGCCACACCGATATAAAACTGTGGGAGTGTCCGGTTTCAGTCCCCACGCGCCACGCTCGGGTCTCGACCGCCGGTCGGAAGCTTATTCCCGGCCCACAGCACGACCAGCACGGCCAGAATCGCTATCAGCAGCCCCCCGAAGGTCCGGAACACCGTGTTGTAGGCGAATCCGGCGTCCACCAGCGCGCCGACGACGACGCTCCCGGTGGCCTGCACTATCATCATCGACCCGCTGTACAGCGAGTAGGCGCTGGCGCGGTTCTCGTCGGGGAGCGAGTCGAGCAGGTAGGTGTCGAGCGCGGGGAAGAGGCTGTGGACGACGTAGCCCAGAATCGCGGTGACGGCCGCCAGCATCGCCAGTCCCTGCGCCGCGGTGAGCGCGAATAGACAGGCGACGAACCCGCCGAGAATCGACAGCATCAGCGGGACGTGAGGCAGGCGATCTGCGAGTCGGCCCGTGACCCAGAACGCCGGGACCCCGGCGGCGAACACCACCGTGAGGAGCGTGTTGGCGGTCCCGGCGTCGATACCCTTCGTCGCGGTCACGTACTTCACGTAGAAGTTGAACAGGCCGTTCCAGACGAACCCGGTCGCGCCGAGGATAGCGATGCCGCTCAGGATGATGGGCCACTGTCTGCGGGCGGCCGTCAGCAGGTTGCGGTCCTCGGTCCCGGCGTCGGGCATCTCGATTTGGCGCGCGGCCCAGTAGAATCCGCCGGTCGCAACGGCCGCCACGACCGCGATGATACCGAAGACGGCGCGCCACGGCGCGGCGAGTAGCACCGCGCCGACGAACAGCGGAGCAATCACGGCCGCGAGCTGACTCGCGGTGCCGTGAATCCCGAGCGTCCGACCGACGCGCTCGGGGTAGAGTTCCGTCAGCAGGGGGTTCGCCGCGATGAAGTACGCGCCGCTGGCGACGCCCATCAGGAACGCGCCGACGCCGAGCATGACCACCGAGTTGGCGACCGACATGAACGCCGCCGCGCCGGTCAGCACCCCGCCGGTCCCGAGGACGACCGTGTGGCGGTCCACCCGCGTCAGCAGGTAGCCCGTCGGAATCCGAGGCGTGGCGCTCCCCAACCACGCCAGCGTGGCGACGAGGCCCGCCGTGGACTCGGTGAGCGCGAACGCCGCCGAGAGCGGTTCGAGCAGCGGCGCGAACACGATTCGGGCGAGGTTGACCAGAAAGACGACCGAACACATCGAAGCGAAGACCCGACCACGAGACACGCTCGACTCTACTCCGAGGGCACAGTCAAACCTTCCGAATCCGGCGAACTGAACGTTTCAACCGAGTGTTAGTGAGTCCGTGGCGGGTTCGCATGGGCCGAGGTAGCGGCGTTCAGCGACTGAAATACACCTCTCTTGATCGTATTTTTATTTTCTTAGCGATTGTGAATATTCCTTTGCCGAGGGAACGACCGCGGGTCGCGTCCGATACTTCGAGACCACAGTCGCCGTTCCCGCGGCGTAGGCAGACCCTACTGCGGAGAACGGCCCCCAAACTTTTCCCCGGGTCCGTCGTACTCCAGTCGCTATGAAATCTATTCGTCGCGGCCTCTGGGACGGCGAAGTCGAGAAGGACACTCGGGGCCGATTCGCGTGCGGTATCTGCCGTGAGTCGCTGACGGTCCCCGAGTCGGCGGTCTCCGACGAGTCGGCAGACGAGTCCATAGAGACCGACGGCGGGGTCCGGTCGTGTCCGGAGTGCGGCCGGTCGTGGAAGTCGCGCCAGACTCCTCGCTGGCGGACGACCGGCGGATAGACGGCGTCCGCGGTGCAAGCGAAACTCGTTCTACTCGGCCACCGCGTCGAAGGCGGGTGGCGAGACGGCCGGAGCGTCGCCGTCGCATTCTCAGTAATCGACCGACCCGTAGGACAGCAACGCAATCAGTACGAAGCCGACGAACGTCGCCACGACCAGAAAGCTACTCAGGGGCTTGCCGTTCACCACCGAGTGGACGAACCAGACGGCACCCCACGCGAGAAAGAACCCGACGATGCTCTCGATGGAGATGATGGGCCTCACGTTCGGCCCGACGAACTAACAAAATAAATAGCTATCTTTCACTCGAACACCGCGTCGAAGGCGTCCGCGCCGAGGGGGTCGAAGCGCCCGGCCTCGACGTTCTCCTCGACGTGTTCGGGTCGGCTCATCCCCACCAGCGAGGAGGTCACGCCGGGCGCGCTCCGGGCGAAGTTGATGGCGCGCTGGACCGTGGTGTCGCCCTCCAGTCGGTCTTCCACGTCCTCGGGAATCTCGCTCGCCAAGTCGCCCTGCGCGATGCTGGCGCTGGTGAAGACGTTCAGGCCCGCCTCGTGGGCGAACCAGAGCGCGCTCTGGGGACCCTCCGGCCCCTCGTGGGACTCGACGGTGAACCCGTCGGCCATGAAGACGTTGAAGGGCAACTGAATCGCCCGGAGGTGCGTCGCGGTGTTCTCGGCGGCCTTGGCGGCCTTCCGGGCGCGAGAGACGATTTCGGGGAGCGAGAGGTACTGGTCGTCGCCCTCGGGCACCCGGAGGGCGTTCCACGTCGCCACGCCGTACTTCGAGATGTCGCCCTCGGCGGCGCGCTCCTCGAGTCGGGTGAAGGTGGCTTCGAGTTGGTCGTAGACCTCCTCGCGGGACCGAGCGTGGAGTTGCGTCTCGGGGTTGTGGACGTAGTAGAGGTCGATCTCCTCGACGCCCAGATTGTCGAGCGACCAGTCCAGTTGGGTGTCGATGAAGTCGGGCGCGATGCAGTGGCTTCCCCGCGCCAAATCTTCCCGCTCGACGAGGCCGGTGTCCACGAACTCGCGCTTGACGTACTCGCCGGGATTCTCCGGGCGCTCGCCGTCGAAGGGGAGAAAGCCGCCCTTGGTCGAGACGAACGCCGAGTCGCGGGACACGTCGGCCTCCTCGATTGCCCGCCCGACGACGCGCTCGCTCCGCTGGCACCGGTAGTTGATGGCGGTGTCCA
This sequence comes from Halorussus ruber, assembly GCF_004765785.1. Taxonomy (GTDB): domain Archaea; phylum Halobacteriota; class Halobacteria; order Halobacteriales; family Haladaptataceae; genus Halorussus; species Halorussus ruber. The sequence goes on from NZ_SBIT01000007.1 coordinate 248,623, forward strand.
CGACGTTGATGCCGCTTTCTAGCGCCGTCGTGATGGCGTCGCGGTACCGCGAATCGACCGCGTCGGTCGAGTCGCCGAGGTAGGTCCCGACCCCGACCGACGAAATCGCCAGTCCGTCGAACCGCCGGAAGTAGGTCCGACCGAAGTCGTCGCCGTGTTCGAGTTTGTACTCGTAGGTTCCGTCGTCGGTGGCCATGTCGGGGGGTAGCGCCCCGAAGCGGATAAGCGCGCAGGATTCGGGGCGGTTCGGTTTCCGAGAAAACCCGCACCGAAATCGGCGATTTCGAAGTGGAAATTCCAATAGGTTAGCCGCGTGTCGTATTATCCATGTTCGAGCGTTCGCCGACTCCCGACGCTTCCGGAGGAGTCCCGGGCCGCCCGTCTGACAGCGCGCTCCCCGGTCTGCTCGACCGGTACGCCGACTGGGGGCTGTACGGTCTCCTCGCGGGGACGATTCTGGGCCTCTTCGCGTTCGTCACCAACCCCGTGCCGGACCCCTCGTTCCCGTGGGCGACCCTGCCCGCTTCGCTTCGACTCCCGGTCGCCCAACCCCGAATCGAGCATTGGCCGGTGACTTACACCGTCGCCGTCTGGCTGTGGGTGTTCTGCTTCCCGGCGGTGTTTCTGGCGGGCTACCGGCGGTACGGACGAAAGCGGGTCGGCGGCGACCTGCGCGGCTCGACTCTCTGGCTGGTCGGACTCCCGGCCGCCGCGATGCTCGCGCTGACGACCTACTGTCGGTTCTTCTGGCCGAAGCTCTCCCCGGCGTCGTGGAACGCACCGTCGTACACCTTCGTCTGCTGGCTCTACTGCTCGTCGTACGTCCCGGCGTGGAGCAACGCGGCCTACGCCGTCGCCGCGCTCGGCCTCGGCGCGACCCTGCTCGCACGTCGAGACGCCGACCTGACGAAGTACGCGCTGGCAACCTTCGGCGTGCTGGCGCTCCCGCTCGGCCTGCCTGCGCTCTACGCGGCGTATCTGCGCCACCAGTAAGATTTCCCAGAAGGAGTTACACGTCGCCGTTCAGCGCGGCGAAGATGTCGTCGGCGAGTTCGGCTTGGGACCACATCGCGGCTTCGGCCCCGCTGGCGTAGGCCGCGCCCTCGACCGGAACCTGTCCGCCGCCCATCCGAGCGTGGCCGCCAGCACTCGCGCCGGGGATGTCGGTGGCGACCGATTCGAGCGCCTTGCCCATGTGGACTCGGTCGTCGCGCGACCGCCCCGAGAGGTGGACCGTCTCGTCGCGCCGACCGAAGACGACGACGGCCGTGACGCCCTCCAGTTGGAGGAGTTCGTCGGCGGCCTGCGGGATGGCGTCGGCGTTGTTGATGCGCCCCACGTCGCTGACCGCGAACGACCCGCGGACGTCCCGGCCCGAGATGGCTTGGGATTTGACTTCCAGCACCTCGGCGCTGACCTGCGGGTTGGCGATGCGGTCGAGCAGGTCCTCGTCGATGCCCTCGTAGAGGAAGGCCGCGGCCTGAAACTCCGACTCGGTACACCCGCTGGTGAGTTGCTTGGTGTCCGACTGGATGCCGTAGAGCAGGCCCGTGGCGACCTCCGAGGGGACGACCAGTCCGTCGCTCCCGTTCTCGGCGTCGGGGCCGACCGGCGTCCCGCCCACGTCTTCGAGGTACTCGGCGATGATGGTCGCGCAGGCACCGTACTCGGTGCGCTGGTCGGTGAACTGCTCGCCGGTCCCGTTGCCGGGGTGGTGGTCCACGACCGCGTAGGGTTCGACGCGCTCGGCCCCCTCGAAGCCCCGGGGCGTGTTGTGGTCCACCAGTACTACGTCCTCGGCGGCGAGTTCGCTCACGTGGTCGATTTGGCCGAGTTCGAGGTCGAGGACGGTTCTGAACGCGCGATTCTCCTGATGGCGGATTTGGCCCGCGAACTGGAGCGTGGCGTCGGTGCCGACCGCTTCGGCGAGGTGCGCGACGCCGATTGCACACGCCATCGCGTCGGGGTCGGGATTCGGGTGCATCAGGACCGCAATCTCGTCGCGCTTGGCCAGCGCGCGCTTGAGTCGCGCCCCCATCGGTCGCCGAATCCACCGGACGACGAGCCACAGCGAGGCCACCAGCGCAAACGTGGCGAGGGCGGCCGCTCCCACGAGTTCCGGGGAACTCAGGCCGTAGGTCTCGACGGCTCGGACGACCTCCCGAATCCGGAGTTCCGGAACGGTCGGCAGTTGCATGTTCCCCACCGACAACCCCGACGAACAAGAAATTTTCCCGATACGTGGGAAATTGAGGGGTTTACTCCGGTTGGTTCCTGTACGCTTCGATTTCCGGGCGGTACCCCTCCCGATAGGTCGGATAGTTGAAATCGTAACCGAGGCTTCGTAGCTTCTCGTTCGAACATCGCTTGCTGGTCAGCAGGCGGCGTCTGGCCCGCTCGGAGAGGTCGTCGGCGTCGAGTCGCTCCTCGACGGTCTGCTTCGGGGGGCGCTCTCGGTTGCACTCGTCGGCGAGCCAATCGGCGAACGCCCACCGCGAGACGGGTTCGTCGTCCGCGACCAGCACGACCTCGCCGCGAGCGAGGTCCTGCTCCAGCAGGAACCGCACCGCGCCCGCCGCGTCGTCGCGGTGAATCATGTTCAGGTAGCCCTCGGTGACCGGCCCCTCCAGATACCGCTCCAGTCGGGTCCGACCGGGACCGTAGATGCCCGCGAACCGCGCGACGGTGCCGTCGAGGCCGTTCTCGGGTGCCTCCTCCAGCGCCACGCGCTCGGCCTCGGCCAGCACTTCGGTTTTGTCGGTTTCGGGACTCAACGGCGTCTCCTCGTCCACCCAGTCGCCGCCGTGGTCGCCGTAGACGCCCGTGCTGGAGGTGTACACCAGTCGCTCCGGCGGGTTCTCCCGCGCCCCGAAGTGTTCGACGGCGGTCCGAAGCCCCTCGACGTAGACCTCGCGGGCAGCCTCGGCGTCTCTCCCGCCGGAACTCGCCGCGAAGACGACGGCGTCCACGTCCGGCACCGCCGCCAGCGTCTCGCCGTCGGTCACGTCGGCCCGGACCGCCTCGAATCCGGCCTCCTCGATGGCGTCGAGGCCCGACTCCGAGCGCCGGACGCCGACCGCGCGGTGGTCCTCCGCTGCGAGTTGGCGACCGAGTTCGAGTCCGACGTAGCCGCATCCGAGTATCACCACGTTCATGTTCGAATCTTTGCGCGAGCGGGGATAACTCCCGCGACAGCGAGTGAGAACAGAGACGATAGAACAATTGTTTGGGAAACGTATTTATTTCTTTAGCCAATATTCTGGTTTCTTTCAATCAGATGGCTTCGCCTCCGCGATGGCAGGCCGACCAGCCGCCAGCGGGCGCTCGACTGAGGAAACCACCAGCGAACGCTCGGCTGAACTTTCTTCGGGTGGGATGAAGGGGCCGCCCGGTCGCGTTTACGTGGTCGTCTCAGCGTGGCCCTATTTCGCGCCGGGCTGTGCGGAGAGGCGCGAAATATCCCGCTGAGCGACCGCGACCGGGCGGGGGCTTCAGAAGACAACATCACGGTTCAGTTGCGGTAGTTGACATCCTCCCCGCGCTAAAGGGCGGGGCTTTCTCCTTGCACTTCCGTAACGAGTTCCTGACCATCATCTACTCCTCTCAAACCGACTCCCCGAACCTCAACTTTAAGACCGAAGACGGGACGAACCCGGCCCATGTTCGACGCACCAGTCGAGACGTGGTACCTCTGGGTCGGCCTCGCTATCGCCAGCACCGCCGCGGTCGGTCTCGCGGCCACCCTGCCCCGAGCGCCGCCGCCGGACGCCGCCAGCGCCGCCCAGACCGTCGATTCCGTCGCGGCGAGCGCCCACTCGACCACCGGCGTCCACCCGCTGTCGGCCGACGCCGCGCGAATCGGTCCGTATCGAATCTGGCTTCGGGACGACGGCCGGTCGGGCCACGCGGCGCTGGCCTACGGTCCCGTGACGCCCGTTCGGCGCGACACCGCGCTCTGGGACGTGCTTCGGGGCGCGCCGCCCGAAGCGGCGTTCGGCACGCCCGCCGACTTCCGTCGGGCCGCGGCCGAAGCCCGCGACAGGACGCCCGAGTGGCGCTCGACCGACCGACTGACCGTCCGGCGCGTGACGTGGGAGGGCGTCGATGTCACGCTGGTCGGATGAGGAGAATCCTCGCGCGCAGGTCGAACCGCTGGCGGCGCTGGTCGCGGTCTTCGCCGTTGGAGTCGCGCTGACGGCCTACACTGGAGTCCTCAACGCAGCTCTGCCGACGCCCGACCGGAATCTCGCGGAACCGACCGTCGAGCGAGCCGAGCGCGCGGTCGGCGACGAGAGCGGCGTCCTCGCTCCCGATGCGCTCTCCTCGGGCCTCAGCGCCGGTCCCGACGGCTACCGACTCAATCTCACGCTCCAAACCGGCGGGCGGACGTGGCACGCCGGGCCAGTCCCACCAAAAAATTCGGATTCCGCCGACGCCCCTGATTCTACCCGACGCACAGTCAGCGTCCGCGTCGCTCCCGGTCGGATTCGCCCGGGGCAACTCCGCGCGGAGGTCTGGTCGTGAGAGCCATCAGTACCGTGCTGGACGCCTCGCTGTGCCTCCTGTTGGTCTCGGCGAGCGCGATGACGCTGGCCGGGACGCCGGCGAGAGACGCCGAAACCGGGGTCGGCCCGGATTCCGCGACCGGTCCGGACTCGGCAGACGAGACCGCCGAACTGGTGGCGACCAGCACCGCCCGCGTGACCTACGAGGAGGACCACGAAGCCACCAAGACCATCCACGACACGCTGGCGGGACTCCTCGCCAGCGCGCTCCGGGCTGACGCTCGACAGGACGCTCGAACCAACGCCACCGATTTCACTCGCGCCGTCGCCGACGAGGTCACCGCCACGCTCCGGCGCTACACCTCGCCCGACCTCGGCGTGCAGGTGGTCGCCAGCGAAGCCAGAGTAGGGTCGAGCGACCGAATTTCCGCGGGGAGCGAGCCGCCGCCGGAAATCGACGTTCACGCCGCGCGGTTCGCCCTCCGCGAGACTCGATTCACCGTCAGGACGTGGTCGGCGTGAGATTCGCCGAGGACCGCCGCGCTCGGGTCCCCTTCGCGCTGGTCGGGGTCCTCCTGCTGGTCGGAAGCGCGGCCCTCAGCGCCTCGCTCGCGGGGAACCCCGCCCCGCGAACCGACGAGTCGGTCGGCGTCGCAGTCGAGCGGGCCACCGCGGCCTCCTCGACCGCGCTCCGAGGAGCAGTCGCCCGCGCCGGTCGGCAGGCCGCCCGCCAACCCGTCACCGCCCCGGCGAACACCACCCTCGGGCGCGTCCTGAACGACTCGACGCCCTATCGGGACTCCCTTCGGATTCGAATCTACCTCGCGGCCCGCGACGCCCTGGATTCGGTGGCCATCCAAGCAAGCGACGTGCAAGCCTCGGTCTCGCTCCCGCCCGTCTCGAACGCCACCGAACTCCGGCGGGCCAAGCGCCGGGTGAGCATCGAACCGGCCAGCGGAAACAGAAGCGCCGACGCCGCCGAGAGTTCGGGTCTGCGTGTCCGAATCAGCAATATCACCGTCACCGCGACCCGCGGTAGCACCGCGACCCGCGGTAGCACCGCGACTCGCGGCGAGACCGCGACTCGCCGCAGTACCGCAACCCACGGAAATCGAATCGTCGAGCGCGAGGAGTTCTCGCCGACGCTGGTCGTGGCGACCCCGGCGCTGGCGCTCCACGAGCGCACCGAGCGGTTCGAGTCTCGGCTCAACCGCGGTCCGCTCGCGCCCGGCCTCGGCAGGCGACTCACGGCGCGACTCTACGCCGTGGGGTGGGTCCGGGGCTACGCCCAGTACGGTCGCGCGCCGATTCAGAACGTGGTGGCCAACCGCCACGTCGAACTCGCCGCGAACGGCGGCCTCCTGCGCGAACAGCGCGCCGTCTTCGGCCGGAGCGACCCCCGAGGTCGGCGGGCGCTCGGGTGGGCCACCGCCAGAGTCGGCGCGACAGACCTGCTCACGGCCGCGAACCATCGCCACGGCTCGGCCCGGACCGACCAACTCCTCGCCGCCGCAAAGCAGTACCAGAAGGAGAATCCCGTGCCCGGCGGGGTGACGGCCGACCGGTCGAGAAAAGCCGCGAGGAGGAAGCGAAACGCCGCCCTCCCGGTCGGCGTCAACCGGACCGCGGACCGGGCCTTCTCGGACCTCGTGAGGGGCCAGCAGGGGCCGAGCCTCGACGAGATTCTGCGGTCGTCCTACGCGGTCGATGCCCGGGTCGTCGCCGCAGTCCGGCGGGAGGAGCAGGAGAGCGAACCGCGCCCGGAACCGGCCTCGCCGGGCGCGAACTGGACGCTCGCGGGAACCGAGGTCCAGACGACGACTCGGGTCGAGGCCGCGAGCGGACCACTGTCGGAGACGCCGCAGGAGTGGCATCTCCTTTCCCACGAAACGCGCCGAGTCGTCCGGACCCGCGCGCTGGTCGCCAACTGGTCGCGGGGCAACGAATCTCGCCGGACGGTCCAGCGCTGGTCTGAGACGTTCGCGGTCCGAGTGGGGGTCGCAGGCGACCACGGCGTCGGTGGCGAGGAGGGAGACGTTTCACCGCCCTCGAACCCGGTTGCGGAGGTCCACGAACGAGGCGGCGCGCTCGACGGCCCGAATCTGGCGGGGATACCGGAGCGCGCCACCCAGCAGTTGGTCGCCGACCGCGGCGGCTACGACGCGCTGGCCCGGCGAGCAGTCGCCGGAACGCTCGACACCCGGTCCGAGGAGGTCGCGGGTCGGCGGCCGCCGGACCTCCGCGAGTGGGCCTACCGGGACGTGGCGGCCCTCCGCGAGGAGGTCCGGAACCTCTCGGTCGCGGTGCCCCGGCGGAAGGCCCTCGGCGAGCGCCCGCCTGCCGCGAAACTGGCCCGGAAAGTCAGCGCGCGCCGGGCAGACCTCCTCGACGCTCCGGCGCGCTACGACGGGGTGGCGGACAGAGCGAGAGTCGCGGCGCGGGCGGCCTACCTCGACCGAGTCGCGGCGAGGCTGGAGGCACGCGCCGACCGGGAGAACCGGACGCGAGTCGGCGTCGAGGAAGCGCTGGCAGATGCTGGCGGGTCACTCGACGGGGCGCGCCGGACGCTCCGCGCTCGGACGACGCCAGCAACGCCGCCGCCTCGGCCGATGGATGCCGACGGGCCGGGCGCTCCGGTCAACCTGAGCGTGACGGGCGCGCCGCCCTACCTCACGCTGGCGAAGTTGGAACACGAGGAGGTCCGGGCGATACCCGAGGGCGAGCGTCGGGCACTCCTCGCGGCGCGGAACCGGAACGTCTTCGCAATGCCCTTCGGGGACGCCGCCGAGAGGGTGGCGTCGGAAGTCGTGGGCGAGGGAAGTTCGAGGCGGGTCAGCCTCCGGGCCGGGGCGGTGGCGTTGCGGGCCGCGAACCGGACGCTGGCCGAGCGCGAGAACCGGAGTCTGGCGCGTCGGCGGGACCGGCTTCAGCGGTCGCTCGCCGAGTCGATGGCGGAGGCGAGGGCAATTCTGGTCGCGGAACTGGCGCTGGCTCGGTTCGACCTCCCGCGAAGCGAGCGCCGGGCGGCGGTCCGGGCAGGGTTGGCGCGGTGGAACACGACTGCTGGCCGGACGCTGGCGGTGGCGAACGGCTCTGCGGCCGCGGCCATTTCCGAGGAGGTGGTTCGGCGTCGCCCGGCGCTCCGGCGGGCCGACAGGCGCGACTGGGTCGCGCTCCGGGCCGAGTTGGCGGTCGAAGCCGCGAGTCGGCAGGTCGAGGGGCCGCGCCGGAGGCCAGTCAACCGGACCACGACCGCGACCCAGCGACTCGCCGAGACCGCGCTCAAGCAGGCGATTACGTCCGGCGTCGAGAACGCGACCGAGTACGCCAGCCAGCGGTGGTTCGGCGAGGTCCTCGGGTCGGTCCCGGCCGGGTTGCCGGTCGCGCCGGTGCCGGGCTACTGGTACGCCACGGTCAACGTCTGGACGGTCGAAATCTCGGGCCAGTACGCCCGGTTCGCGGTCAGCGCGCCGCAGGGGCCGCCCGGCGGGGCGGTCCGATACGTGAGGGAGAACGCGACGGTCAGGGTTGACGTGGACGGTGATGGTGAGGAGGACCTCCTCGGGCGCACCGCGCCGGTCGCCTTCGAGACGGGGACGACCGTCGTGGTTGTCGTGCCGCCGGGGCCGCCCGGCGTCGGCGACCGGGGCGGGAACCGGGACGAGACCTCGCCGGGCTGGACATCGGGGTGACCTGGAATTCGGAACTCGCCGGTTGATTTTCCACCCGGCGCGTGCTGACTCGTCTTTTCTTCCGGCGCGCGCTGGCGGACCCTCTTGTGGTCCGCCATCGTCGTGCGAGGGCCGAGGACCGCAGCGAAGCGAGGACCGCAGGCGGTTGGGGAGGCGTGAGGCTCGCAGTCGCGGTGCTGTGCGGTGGCGGTGACTCCAAGGATCAAGCCTGAAGCTAGCTCCCTCGAATCATCCATTCCAAGCAGTTGGAGTCAAGGTTTCGAAAGCCCTCGCGCGGTTCGCGCTCGCCCTTTCAGTCCGCCAGGAGTCGGCTATTTCACCGAGCGAAAAACGTAGATGGCGGTTCGTCTCTAAACACTCTCCCGACGAGTCACCGCTATCGAAGTGAAACCCCTTTCAATCGCGGTCACGTCGATTCGGGTATGCTCTACGACGATATCGAGGAGCCCGAGGCCACGTCGCCCGACGAACTCCGCGAGGAGTACGCCGCCGAACTCGCCGCAATCGTCGAGGCGGAGGGCGTCGATGCGGTCGCCGACCGGACCGGCGTGGACCGCGAGACGGTCGAGGCGCTGGCCGCGGGCGAGGCCGGTGACGTGCAACTGGAGGACGCCGCCGCCGTCGCCGCGCTGGCCGAGGACGCGCCGCCGCAGGACGCCATCGTGGCCGAGGTCCGCGACAACCTCCTGATGGGGATGACCACGGCGGTCCTCGACGTTGACACCATCGCGGCCGAAATCGACGCCGACATGGACGGCAAGCAGGTCCACCAGAAAGTCGAGGGCCGCGCGCCGATGACCCTCGGAGAGTACGCGACCATCTATCACTTCATCGCCAGTCGCCAGCAGTGAGGCCGCGCTGGAGAATCAAAGGATTAAATAACTGCTCTAAAGCAATATTTTGTTTTCCTTAAGAAATATATAGATTGTCGAACCGGTCGATGGCGAACTGCTCGATTGGGTGGTCGGTCTCGCCCTCGGCCGCGAGGTCTGCCAGAATATCCCCGACCACGCTCGAAAACTTGAACCCGTGGCCCGAGAACCCGCACGCGACGGCGACCTGCGGGTATTCGGGATGGGTGTCGATGATGAACCGCTCGTCCGGCGAGTTGGTGAACAGGCAGGTCTCCAAGCGCGTCGTCGGCCCCGCGGCGTCGGCGAAGTAGTCCTCGGTGTACTCCCGCAAAATTGCCTCGTCGGTCGGAGTCGGTTCGCGGTCCATCTCGTCGGGGTCTACGACCTCCTCGCGGTGGTTGTACTTGCCGATTTTGAACCCCGGCACGCCGTGGACCGGGAAGCCGTAGAGGTACGCGCCGTCGTCGCACCGCAGGGAGAAGACGGGGAAGGAACCGGGGTCGAATTTGTCGCGCTCCTCGGGTTGAAACCACCCGAGGACTTGGCGCTCGGGTTCGAGGACGGGAGCCAGTTCCGGCAGGAGGTCGCCGGTCCACGCGCCCGCCGCAACCACCAGCGAGTCGGCCTCGTGGGTTTCCGTGCTTTCACCGCGCTCGACCTCGACTCGGACCCCGCCGTCGTCCAGCGGCGTCCAGTCGAGAACCTTCGTCCGGGCGTGAATCTCGGCCCCGCGGTCGTAGGCCCCTTCGACGTGGGCCACGATGCAGTCTTCGGGCACGAGAAAGCCGCCCTGCGGCTGGAAGACGGCCCTGTACTCCTCGGGCACGTCGTAGCCGGGGAACCGGTCGTTCAACGCCGCGCCCGACAGCACGTCGTGGTCGAGACTATGCTCCCGGCAGGCCCGGCGCGCGCCCTCGAAGATGTCGCTCTCGGGCGGCCCGACCGCGATCGACCCCGTCTCGTGAATCAGGTCCTCGCCCAGCGCCGCCCACTCGTCGTAGGCCGACCGCAGCAGGGGCACGTAGGAGGGATGCTCGTAGTACGCGAGGCGGATGATACGAGAGAAGCCGTGCGAGGAGCCCTGCGAGTGCGGGATGTTGTATCGCTCGACGCCCAGCACGTCGAGGCCGCGGTCCGCGAGGTGGTAGGCGGCCGCGCTCCCCATTCCGCCGACGCCGACGACGATGGCGTCCCTGCGTTCGGTTTCGGAATCTGGGGCGTTGGCCGTGGTTTCAGTCTCGGTCATGACCGGCGACACGTCGGCGCGGGGGTTAGGTTCTCGGGTTCCGTGAAGAATTGTGAGCCGTAGTGTTCAGCTGTGCCGATACCCCGTCAGCGGGATGGTTAGGGCCTCGAAAGCCCTCGCGCGGTTCGCGGTCGCCCTTTCAGTCCACCGAGGCCCAGACCGCCCCGCACAGCACCGCCACCGCACCGCGCCCCGAACCTCCCCGCCGCTCCCGCGCAGAACTGCGCGGGGGCGGCGCGTCCCGTGGATTGTGACAATTCACGAAATAATCGATGCGACCACCCATCACGCGAGAGTTTAAATCCGAGGAGGCGACGACTCCGGGGCCATGCGAGACCTACTGGCGCGATTCCGCGAGGACGAGGCCCCCGACTGCGCCTGCGAATCGACCATCGAGGACGACACCCTGCTCCTCGACGCCGCAGACTGCCCCGGCGCGGGCGACCTCGGGGCCGAACCGACCTGCCGAGCGACCGCCGTCCGCGCGCTGGCCGACCGAGAGGCCGAGGCGGTCGTGACCCGGACGAAGTGCTTGGAACGAACCTACGAGGACGAGGCCGCGGCGCTCCTCGTCGCCGCCGGGCGATTCGTCGAGCGCGCAGCCTTCTACGACGAGACCCTCGCGGCGCACGGCGAGTCCGACCCGCTCGGGGCCGCCCGCGCCGCGGTGGGTCGCGCGGGACCGGTCGGCCGAATCGTCGCCGAGACCGGCCTCGCCGAGTGCGCCCGCAGAGTGGACGACTACGAGGAGGCACTCCGGCCCTTCCTCGGTCCGCCGATTGCAAAAGCGCGGGTGGCCGCCGACCCGCCGCCAGACGCCGCGCTCGCCGAGACCCGCCGACTCGACACGGGCGCGACGGTCCGAATCTACGACGACGAGCGCGCGCTCCGGACCTACCACCTCGAACCGGTCGAACACGGCTTCGACGCCGCGGCGCGCGAGGTCCTCGCCGACGCCTACGGACTCCTCGCCGAGGGGGCGGTCTCCTCCGGCGAGCGCGCGCCGGGCCGGGCAGTCCGGCGCGTCGTGGATGAAAGTGCAGGTGAAGACCGGGATGCCGACGCACCGGTCGAAGCCATTGCCAGCGCGCTCCGCAAGCACACCCGGGGCTACGGCGTGCTGGCCGACTTCTTCGCCGACCCCGCGGTCTCGGACGTGTTCGCCACCGCACCGGTCGGCGAGAACCCCCTGCGCGTCTCGGCTGACGGCGAGCGCATGGGGACCAACGTCCGACTGACCGAGACCGGCGCGCAGGCCCTCGCCTCGCGCTTCCGGCGCGAGAGCGGCCGGGCCTTCTCCCGGGCCGCGCCGACGCTCGACGCGACCGCCGAGGTCGCTACCGGAGAGGGCACGATTCGCGTCGCTGGCGTCACCAATCCCGTCAGCGACGGGCCGGGGTTCGCCTTCCGCGCTCACGACGCGACGCCGTGGACCCTGCCCGCGCTGGTCGAAAACCAGACTGTCCCCCCTGACGCCGCGGCACTCCTCTCGCTGGCCGTCGAGCGCGCCGGGGCCGGACTCGTGGCCGGGCCTCGCGGCGCTGGCAAGACCACCCTGCTGGGCGCGCTCTGCTGGGAACTCCCCGCCGAGACCCGGACCGTCGTCATCGAGGACACGCCCGAACTCCCCGTCTCCGCGCTCCAGCGCAGAGGGCGGGACGCCCAACCCCTCCGGACTGAAACCGGCGACGGGCCGGGCCTCGCGCCCCCCGAAGCCCTCCGGACCGCGCTCCGATTGGGGGAAGGTGCCCTCGTCGTCGGGGAGGTCCGAGGAGAGGAGGCCGCGGTCCTCTACGAGGCCATGCGAGTCGGCGCGAGCGGTGACGCGGTCCTCGGGACCATCCACGGCGACGGCGGCGAGGGAGTCCGCGAGCGCGTCGTCTCGGACCTCGGCGTCCCGGCCTCGTCGTTCGCCACGACCGACTTCGTGGTGACGACCGAAGCCGTCTCGACTCCCGCGGGTAAGCGCCGCCGCGTCAAAGCCATCGAGGAGGTGGTCGGCGGCGACCGGTTCGAAAGCCTGTTCCAAATCCGCGGGGACGAACTCGCCGCCACGGGCCGCATCGACCGCGGGAACAGCGCGCTGGTCGCGTCGCTGGCAGATCCCGACGAGTCCTACGCCGAGGTGCGTGAGGCCGTGGCCGAGCGCGCCGCCCTCCTCGGCGAACTCGCAGATGGCGGTCGGACCTCGCCGAAAGCAGTCGTCTCGGCCTACGCGAATCGCGGAGGAGATTCGTCGTGACTCGGATTCAGTTTGTCCTCGCCCTCCTCGCGCGGTGCTGTCCCCGGGCTGTCACGACTTCGGACGACGAACTCGCCGACCTCCGGCGGGCGCTGGCCTACCTCGACTGGGGGACGGACGCCGAGGAAATCGTCCGGGCGGGCTACGGGGCCGCGATGCTGGCCGGAATCACGGGGATTGCGGGAATCGCAGGGACTGCGTGGCTCCTCGGCGCGTCGGTGGCTCCCGGTTCGCTCCGCGCGCTGACTCCCGCTCTCACCCTCACTGCGGCCGGGGCGCTCGCCGTCGCGCTCGGTGCGATTCAGGTCTCCCGGCGCGGGCCGATTGCGCTGGCGACTGCCCGGCGGACTGCGGCGCTCGGCGCGGCCCCCGCGCTGGTCGCTCGGGCCGTCCTCCGGATGCGGGTCGAACCGGCGAGCGAGCGGGCGGCGGCGTTCGCGGCGCGAGGTCCGGGGGCGCTGGCCGACGACCTCGCCGAGCGCGTCCGGCGCGCCGAGGGGACTCCTCGGTCGGGCCTCGGGGACTTCGGGTCGGCCTGGGCCGAGTGGAACCCGCCGCTCCGGCGGGCCGCGTTGCTGGTCGAGGCCGCGGCGGACGCTCCGGCGGGAGAGCGAGAGGCCACGCTCGACCGGGCGATGGACGCGATTCTGGATGGCACGCGGGACAGGATGGCCGCGTTCGCCGAGGAGGTCCGCGGGCCGACGACCGCGCTCTACGCCTTCGGAGTCCTCCTCCCGCTCGCGCTGGTCGCGGTGCTTCCCGCGGCGCGGGTGGCCGGACTTCCGCTCTCGATTCCGGTGTTGGTGGCGCTGTACGACGTGGTTCTGCCCGCGGTGCTGGTCGGGGCGGGCGCGTGGCTGTTGGTCCGGCGACCCGCGGCGTTTCCGCCGCCGGAGGTCTCGCGCGAGCATCCCGAGGTGCCCGAGAGGAGCTTGTTGACGCTCGGAACTGGCGCTTGCGTCGGGGCGGCGGCGCTCCTCGGGACCGCGCCGCTCCCCGACTGGACGCGCTGGCCCGCCGCGGTCGGGTTGGCGGTCGGCGCGGGACTGGTGGTCCGGTTCCGGCCCGTGAAGCTGGTCAGGGACGACGCTCGCGCCGTGGAGGCCCACCTGACCGACGCGCTCTACCTCGTGGGGCGGCGCGTCAGCGACGGCGAGGCCGTCGAGTCGGCGATTGCCGCCGCCGCGCCGGAGGTCGCGGGCCGGACCGGCGAGATGCTTGCCGAGACGGCGGGCGTCCAACGGCGGCTTCGCGTCGGGGTTCGGGCGGCGTTTCTGGGCGAGTACGGCGCGCTCGCCGACGTGCCGAGTCCGCAGGCCCGGAGCGTGGCCGCGCTGCTGGCCATCGCGGCGCGAGAGGGTCGGCCCGCGGGCCGAGCGGTGGTCTCGATGGCCGACCACGTCGAGGACCTCCAGCGCGTCGAGCGCGAGGCCCGGCGGGAACTCGCCAGCGTGACGGGCACCCTGCGGAACACGGCGGGCGTCTTCGGACCGCTCGTCGGCGGCGCGACCGTCGCGCTCGCCGACGGGATGGCCGCCGGGACGCTCGGGAAGCCGCTCCCGACCGCCGCGCTGGGGCTGGCGGTCGGGAGCTACGTCCTCCTGCTCGCCGGGATTCTGACCGCGCTGGCGACCGGGCTGGAGCGGGGCTTCGACCGCGCGCTCGTCGGCTATCGGGTGGGGCTGGCGCTCTGCTCGGCGGTCGGCGCGTTCCTCGCGGGGTTCGTCGGGGCCGGGTTTGCGGTGTGAGGCGGCTTCGGGGCGGTTTCGCGCCCGAGAACGCAGGCCACGGAGTGCACTCGGCCAATCAGCCGACCGGATGCGCCGGAACTGCGCTCGGCCGCATCGGTGCTGTCGCGGCCGAGCGCAGTTACCAGCGGGGAGGGACGGGGCGCGGTGCGGTCGCGGTGCGGCGGCAGTTGCGGAGCGGTCGCGGTGCGGTGGCGGTTGCGGAGCGGTTGCGGTTGCGGAGCGGTTGCGGTGCGGCGGCAGTTGCGGAGCGGTCGCGGTGCGGCGGCGGTGACTCCTGTGTTCAAGCCTGAAGCTAGCTCTGCCACGCAAAGCAATCTCTATAGGTGCTAAGAAAATAAACATAATTTCAAAGAATAGCTCTACAATTCCGAAGCCGCTATCGAACCGCGACGACGACGATTCGACGCCCGTCCGCGCGGACCAGTCGAAGCGTCACCTCGTAGGTCGCGCCGCCGCGGAGGACCAGCGCCCGCGAGTCCGCAGTCGAGCGAGTTCCGTCCCGAACGCCTCGCCCCGTCCCGCCACGAACGACTCGCAGGTCGGCCCCGACCCGGCGGACGTGACGACGGCCACCAGCGACTCGGAAGACGAGGATGTCGCGCGCGGCGGTATCCGCCTCTGACACCGACCCCCGTTCGTCCGCCGACGCGCCGTCGGGCACCCCGCCGAGCGCGACGAACGAGAGCGGGGCCTCGGTCGCCGAGTCGCCGGGGAGCGACAGCGTGAGCGTCCGGCGCGCGCCGGGGGCCTCCTCGCGGGCCAACTCCTCTACGGCGGTCCCGACTCGGTCGAGTTCGCGCTCGGTGAGTCGCTCGGTCCTGCTGGCGCGGGCCTCCTCCAGCGCCGGGGTCGTGACGGCGACGAGCGCCACCGCGAGCGCGACCCCGAGGAGGACCCGTATCACGAGAGCCTCCTCGAAATGCGGACGAGGAGGCCGGAGTCGTCGCTCTCGGGGGGAGTGTCGGACGCGCGTTCGCCGGTGCGACTCCGGCGCTCGCGGTCGCACCGACACTCGCACTTGCAGGTTCGAAGGCGGCGACTCGCGGGTTTCTCCGCCGCGCTGTCGTCCGGCCCGCTCTCGCCCGGTTCGGCCTCGTCTAATCGGGCCTCGACCGACTCGGCTTTCGCCAGCGCGGCGTCGGCCCGGCGCTCGACCGACTCGTTGACCGCGCGGACATTGCCGACGTAGCCCCGGAGGGCTTGGGTCGCGGCGTCGAGGTCAGCGAGGCGCTCCTCGGCGTCGTCGAGTCGCCCGGCGAGTCGTTCGACCTCGCGGGTCAGTTCGGCGGCGTCCCGCAGGTCGGTCAGGTCGCTGTCGTCGTCGGTCAGCGCGCGCTCCACGGCGCGGAGTCGCCGGTCGAGCGTGTCGCGGTCGGACATACGACCGTTGGCTTCGCCTTCGGATTTAAACCTACGTCCGCCGAAATAGTGATAAATATCCAATACTTCCGTCATGTCCGTAACGTAACCGGAAATACCCGATTTCAGAGGTTACGGGTACCGAATCACGCAGACGCCGGAAGGTTGATTAACCGTCAATTCAACCCAACGCCCATGAAAGTCGTCCTGATTGGCGTCGGACAGGCCGGGGGGAAGCTAACCCAGCGGTTGGCCCAGTACGACCAGCAGATGGGTTTCGGTGCGGTACAGGGAGCGCTCGCGGTCAACTCCGCCGAGGCGGACCTCCGGGAGTTGGACCTCGATACCGTCCTCGTCGGACAGGACCGCGTGAAGGGCCACGGCGTCGGCGGTGACAACGAACTCGGTGCCGAGGTCATGCAGAGCGACGCGACGGAAGTGATGGACGCCTTGGACGGCCGCATCACCGCCCAAGCCGAGGCCATCTTCGTCGTGGCCGGACTCGGCGGCGGCACCGGGTCTGGCGGCGCGCCGGTCCTCGCGCGAGAACTCAACCGCGTCTACGAGATTCCCGTCTACGGCCTCGGCGTCCTCCCCGGCCGGGGCGAAGGCGCGATGTATCAGGCCAACGCCGGGCGCTCGCTCAAGACCCTCGTCCGCGAAGCCGACGCGACCCTCCTCATCGACAACGACGCCTGGCACACCTCCGGCGAGAGCGTCGGCGAAGCGTTCGACAAAATCAACCAGAACATCGCCCAGCGCGTCGGCCTGCTGTTCGCCTCCGGCGAAGCAGTCGAAGGCGTCGGCGAGAGCGTCGTGGACTCCAGCGAGGTCATCAACACCCTCCGGTCGGGCGGCATCGCCACGCTCGGGTTCGCCAGCGCCGAGGCCGCCGAGGACGCCGAGGCGAACGTCAACACCGTGACCTCCATCACCCGGAAGGCGCTCCTGAGCAATCTCAGTCTCCCGAACGCGGTGGAGGCCGACTCGGGCCTGCTCGTCGTGGCGGGCCAACCCGAGGCCATCCCCCGGAAGGGAGTCGAGCGCGCCCGGAAGTGGGTCGAAGACCAGACCGGCAGTCTGCAGGTCCGGGGCGGGGACTTCCCGCTCGACAGCGGTCGGCTGGCCTCGCTGGTCCTGCTGGGCGGCGTCGAGCGTTCGGACCGCATCGAGGAGTTCCTCGAACGCGCCAAGGAGGCCAGCGAGCAGGCCGACGAACCGAAGCAGGACCCGGCCGAGAAGTTCCGCAACGAGCAGTTAGACGACCTGATTTAGCGGAACCGGTTTCTAACCAAGTTCTGTTGGCTCCGATGCCAACATTAATGTTGTTGGCAGTAGTACCATCATACGTCGATGGCTCCGAGCGACCGTGACGATGTCGTCGTCGTTTTCGACCGCCGCCGTGACTTTGGTACCGAAATCGTGAAACTCCGCGTTCTTCGGGTTCCGCGCTCGGAGAAGTTCCCAGAGGGAGTCAAGTACGCATACCACTACGCAGAGAAAGGAGCAGACGCCCCGTATCTCCGGTACGATAATCACCATGGAGTACACGAACGACACGAAGGTGAACACGTCGAAGAAATCGAGTTTCCGGGATACGAAGCGTTGCTCCGGCAGTTCGCTCGAGAAATTCCCGTCCACCTCGATTTGCGCCGCTAACTCGGTCGCAGGAGTCAGAAAGGACACTTCCACGCCAGTATGACCGAACCAGAAACCCAACCCACGACTCTTACGATTCGCGTCGAGTCGGCCGAATCGTTCTTCGAAGACGCCTTAGACGACCTCGAACGACTCGGTGACGACGAAGTTTCAGAGACTCACGTCCTCAGCCTCCCCGACGAGGAGGCCCTCGACCGAGTGCTGAGTCCGAAGAACTTGGAATTGCTTCGGACGACGGTCAACGAAGAGCCAACGAGCGTCAGGGAGTTGGCCCGTGCTGTCGAGCGCGACGTGAAGAACGTCTCGACTGCGGTCAACGAACTCGCCGAACTCGGCGTCCTCGAACTCGAACAGGACGGACGTGCGAAGCGACCTGTCGTCTGGTACGACGAAATCGAGGTCCGGTACTCGCTCAGGAACCCGGACCTCGGCGGACGGTCCGCTGGCCTGTCGTAGCCTCAGACCAGGCTCTTCCCGTCGAACTCGCCAGCGTCGTACTCCATCTCCATCAGGTCGAGGATGGTCGGCGTGATGTCGTAGAGGTCCACGTCCCGAACCGTCGCCTCGGGGTCGTCGATGAACAGCGAGGCGTTGTCGAAGCTGTGCATCCCGTTGCGGGGGCCGTGGCCGAAGACGCCGTCGTGGCCCTTGAATCCGGCCTTGAGGTCGAAGCCGTAGTTCGGGATGGCGACGAGGTCGGGCGCGATGTCCTCGTGGTCGCCGCGGAAGGCCTCCTCCTTCTCGACCACGCGGTCACAGACCTTCTCGCCGTTGGGGCCTTCGAGGTTTTCGAGGGCCTCCTTGAGTTGGGCGCGCTTCTGTTCGTACTCGCTCTCGGGGACGCTCCCGCGGGGTTCGCGGCCTTCGAGGTTGATGTAGAACCGGCCGGGAATCAGCGAGTAGGCCTCGGTGTCGTCCGAGATGTCGCCCAGCTCCTCGTGGTCGTCGTCCTCGTAGGAGAGCCACCCCTCCTGTCGGAGCCACTCGTTGAAGTGGACCTCGTAGTCGAGGCTGGTGAACCCGTGGTCGGAGGCGACCATCATCGTCACGTCGTCGGGGAGGTTCTGGCGAATCTCGCCGAGGTAGCGGTCGACCTTCTTGTAGAAGTCGAGGAACTCCTCTTTGTACTCGCCGTCCTCCTCGTAGTGCTTGTAGAGGAAGTGGTTGACTCGGTCGGTCGTCATGAAGACGCCGAAGAACAGGTCCCAGTCGTCCTCCTGGATGTAGTGTTTGAACGCCTCGTAGCGGGCGTCGAGGGTCTTGTGGGCGTTCTCGATGAACTCCGACTTGTCCTCGTCGTGGCCCAACTTGGCGTTGGCGTCGATGCGGTAGTCGGTCGACTGGAGGTATTCGCGCATCTCGTCGGGGTAGGATGCCTTGTCCACGCCGGGCGAGAGGAAGCCCGAGACCATGCGCTGGACGTTGCGCTGGGGCGGGAAGGTGACGGGGACGTTCATCACGGTCGCGTCCCGGCCCGCGTCGGCCACGCGGTCCCAGAGGCGGGTCGCCTGCACGTCGCGGCCCATCGGGACGTAGGTGTCGTAGGAGCCGACCTCGCGGTCTTGGAAGCCGTAGACGCCGGTCTGACCGGGGTTCACGCCGGTCGTGAGCGCGGGCCAGCAGGCCGACGACTCGGGGGGAACGATGCTGTCGATTGCGCCCGACGACCCCTCGTCGGCGAGCGCGCCGAGATGCTCGAACTCGTCGAAGTGGTCCTCTAAGAAGCTGTACGGAACGCCGTCGATACCGAAGAAGGCAACGCGAGGCTTGTCGTCGCCACGAATCCTATCGAAGAGACCCATGTACCCCGATACGACGGGGCGCTACAAGAAATTTCTTTTCGTCGGCACGGGCTTCGACGTGAACGATGATGAAGGATTCCGGCGGCGCGGCTGGTCGAATCGGCCGACGCTCGACGCTGGCAGAAGGCCGCGAGGAGTCGGTCGAACCCGATTGTCGAGGCGTTAGCTGTGGATGCCCATCGCCTCGATCTGTTCCTGATAGCGGTTCCGGATGGTGACTTCGGTGACTTGGGCCACGTCGGCGACCTCGCGCTGGGTCTTCTTCTCGTTGCAGAGCAGCGAGGCGGCGTAGATGGCGGCGGCCGCGTATCCAGTCGGGGACTTGCCCGACAGCAGGCCCTCCTCGGCGGTGGTCTCGATGATTTCGTTGGCCTTGGTCTGGACTTCTTCGCTGAGTTCGAGTTCAGAACAGAATCGCGGGACGTACTTCTTGGGGTCCACCGGTTTCATCTCCAAGCCGAGTTCCTGGGAGATGTAGCGGTAGGTCCGACCGATTTCCTTTCGTTCGACGCGCGATACCTCCGAGATTTCTTCGAGGCTTCGCGGGATGCCCTCCTTCCTGCAGGCCGCGTAGAGCGCGGAGGTTGCGACGCCCTCGATGGAGCGTCCTCGAATCAGGTCCTCCTTGAGCGCTCGTCGATAGATGACTGAGGCCACCTCCCGCACCGACCGCGGGACGCCGAGCGCCGAGGCCATGCGGTCGATTTCGCTGAGCGCGAACTGGAGGTTACGCTCGCCCGCGTCCTTGGTCCGGATCCGTTCCTGCCACTTGCGCAGGCGGTGCATCTGACTGCGCTTCTTCGAGGAGATGGACCGACCGTACGCGTCCTTGTCCTTCCAGTCGATGGTGGTCGTCAGCCCCTTGTCGTGCATCGTCTGGGTAGTAGGGGCACCCACGCGGGACTTTTCCTGCCGTTCCTGGTGGTTGAACGCGCGCCACTCAGGACCGGGGTCGATCTGTTCTTCTTCGACGACGAGGCCGCAGTCGTCACACACAAGTTCCGCCCTGTCGGAACTCTTTACGAGGTTGTCAGAACCACACTCGGGGCATTCCCGTACACCCTCTGACTCATCCTCGGTTTGCTCCGCCTCGGCTTGGCGCTCCCGCTGGCGAGTGGACCGTGTCATCGCACTTTTATAGTAGTAGTGCGGACGCACTTAAACCCTCGCCCGGTAATAGCTCCTTTCTCGAAGGTCAAAATAAGCCACGAGCGTCCTTCGTTCCGAATCCGGCCGATATTTAAAATGACCCGCGGAAATCGCCATCGGAAAGTGTATAAGCGGGTATCGTGGAACAGACGCCATGCCCGTCATCGAGTGCGACGTGGACGCTGCCCGCGAAAAACTGGTTGCCGCAGGTGCCGACGTGTCGGCGGGCAACTCGGAACACGAGGAGTGGCGCGCGGAGTACGGCGACGCTAACGCGGTCGCCTACGACGAGAAAGTCGTGGTGCAGGGGTCGAACCCCCAGGACATCGAGACGATTCTGCGAGACGAGGGCGGTCACGCCTACGTCTACTTCGACGGCGCGAGCAGGGGGAATCCCGGCCCCGCCGCCGTCGGCTGGGTCATCGTCACCAGCGACGGCATCGTCGCGGAGGGAAGCGAGACCATCGGGCGCGCGACCAACAATCAGGCCGAGTACGAAGCCCTCATCCGCGGCCTGCGCGCGGCCCGAGACTACGGCTTCGACTCGGTCGAGGTCAAGGGCGACTCCCAACTCATCGTCAAGCAGGTCACTGGCGCGTGGAAGACCAACGACCCGGAACTCCGCGAACACAGGGTCACGGTCCGCGAGATTCTGACCGACTTCGACTCGTGGGAGCTACAGCACGTCCCGAGAGAGATAAACGAGCGCGCCGACAACCTCGCAAACGAGGCGCTCGACGATGCCTGAGTCCGAATCCGACGACACCGACGACGCCGACGCAGAGCTTCCAGAATCGACCGTAGAGCGCGCCGAACGGCTCACTCGACTCGCGCGCGACGCCGTGGACGACTCGGAGGCCGCGGCCTACCGCGAGGAGCGGGCGGAACTGCTGGCGGACCACGACTTCAGGGCGCGCGTCCGAGACGACGACACGGGCGCGACGCTCGTCCTCCACCCCGCCGAGTGGAAGGAAGACGGTACTATCCGGCCCGAGCGCATCGAGGACACGACTCGCGCGGTCGAGATTTCGCTGTCCGGGCCGGGCGACCCCGACGAGTGGGACGACGTGGACGAACACAATCGAGAGCTCGCGGCGCGCGTCCGAGAGACACACGGCGACGTTCACGGCGACAACGCCGCCGCGTTCGCGGACTTCATGGGCAACCACTACGCTCGGCCGATGGACGCGGCGACCAGCGGCGAGGTGGAGGAGTTCCTCGACGAGTACTTCCCCCGGAACGCGTGGCCGTCAGAAAAGCAACGTGCGGTCGTCGAAGAGTCTATCGACCTCGTGTTCGAGGCCGCCGACGAGTAGTCGTCGCTGTATCGTCGGGAGTCGGTACTATTCGTTGTCTGCGACGAGGTCGCGGACCTGGTCGCCGCGGTCCTCACCGGTAACGAACTTCGAGAGCGTCCACTGAAGGGCGTCTACGACGACGGCGAGGCCCTCGTCGGTGAGTTCGTACTGGTTGGTCCGCTTGTCGAGTTCGCTCTTCTCGACGTATCCCTTCTCGACCAGCGTGTCGAGGTTGGGGTACAGGCGGCCGTGGTTTACTTCTTCACCGTAGAAGTCCTCCAGCTCGCGCTTGATGGCGAGACCGTACATCGGCTCCTCGGAGAGGATGGTGAGGATGTTCTTCTGGAAGGCGGTGAGGTTGCGCGCGGTACTCGTCTCTGTGAGTGTCTGTGCCTCTGACATAGACTCTGACACCCTGCGATTTGTCACGATGGTATTTAATCCTTCCTCACTCGGTCGGAGGTTCCGTAGTTTATCGGCGAGTTGTATCACCGATTTTTATGTATCTTAAGTTCCCGGCCGAAAATTGGCTTTAGCTGTCACGCAGTTTTCCTCTTTTACTGGCAGTACCGATAGCCCGATGCCGAAAGGACTTTCCGGACTTCGGACGGATTCTCGGACTGCAACATGGCTAACCTCTGGGAAGACTTAGAGACTGGACCGAACCCGCCCGAGGAGATTTATGCGGTCGTCGAGTGTCTAAAAGGCGAGCGCAACAAGTACGAGTACGACAAGGACATTCCGGGTGTCGTCCTCGACCGCGTCCTCCACAGCAACGTCCACTATCCGAGCGACTACGGCTTCATCCCCCAGTCCTACTACGACGACGAGGACCCCTTCGACGTGCTGGTCCTCGTGGAAGACCAGACCTTCCCCGGCTGCGTCATCGAGGCCCGTCCGGTCGCGCTCATGAAGATGGACGACGACGGCGAGCAGGACGACAAGGTCATCGCCGTCCCCTCGGAGGACCCCCGGTACGACAACGTGCAGGACGTCGAGGACCTGACCGAACAGCAGAAGGACGAAATCTCGGAGTTCTTCGAGACGTACAAGAACCTCGAAGCGGGCAAGCAGACCGAGACCCTCGGCTGGGAGGACAAGCAGTCCGCCCAGGACGCCATCGAACACGCGATGGACCTCTACGAGGAGAACTTCGCCTAACCCCCGGATTTCTCCGGCCATTTCCGGTTTCTGATAGTCTCAGACGCCGGATAACTGCCAGAAACTATTTCACGGTGGCCTGAACAAGCCGAATCGATGGCTTTCGGGTCTGCGCTCGGCGGTGCCGAGATGATTATCGTAGCCGCGACGCTCTTGCTCTCGGGCGGACTGGTCTTCTACGCCGCGCAATCGGTCACCGACTGGCGACGGGACGACGGCGACGAACCGGTCGACGCGCTCAAGCATACAATCGCGGGCCAGAACCGGGTCGCCCTCGTGGTGCCGGAAGGCCCGAGTATCGACGCCTTAGCCGCGGCGGTCGGGTTACAGACGCTCTGCACCGAGTGGGGCGTGACCGCCCACCTGTTCGCCGAGGGACCGGTCACGGGCGAGGACAGCAAGACGTTCTGCAACATCTTCGACCTCGAACTCACGGTCATCGGCGACGGGGCCGACGAACTGACCGACGCCGACGCCGCAATCGCGGTCGGCGGCGGTGGCGGCGTCCCGCGACTCTCGAACAACCCGCCGGTCGTCGCCGTGGTTCGCCACCGGCCCACCGCCGAGGAGAACATCCTCACGGTGACGCCGACCGACGACGGCGCGACTGCGACCACGGTCACGCGCCTGCTGGAATCCGAATCTGTCGTCCCCGACCAGCGGGTCGCCACGGCGCTCCTCCACGGGATTCGGGCCGGGACCCGCGAGTTCCGGCGCGCGAACGGGACTCACGACTACGAGGCCGCCGGGTTCCTCCACACCTACGCCGACCTCGGGCGCATCGAGGACCTCCGGTCGCCGGGCATGAGCGGCGACACCTTCGACGTCATCAGCGACGCCATCGCCAACCGCGAGCGCCGGGCGAGCTTCGCCGTCACGAACGTCGGCGCGGTCCCCTCGGTCTCCGCCCTCGAAGAGGCCGCCGACACCATGCTCCGCCTCGAAGGCGTCTCGACCGCCGCCGTCTTCGGCATCCACGAGGAGACCATCGTCGTCTCCTGCCGGGCCGAGGACGTGCGAACCAACGCCTTCGACATTCTGGACTCGGCGTTCGAGACCAGCGAGACCACCGGCGGGAACACGGACGCCGCGACCGCGAGAGTTCCGCTCGGCCTCTTCGCGCAGGTCAACGGCCAGCACGAGGAGACCCTCGACATGCTCATCGACGCGAGTACCCGAAAGGCGCTGTTCGAGGCGTTCGAGAGTTCGTAACTACTGGCGGGTCGTATCTCCCCCGACACGCCGGTTTTCGGGGTTTACAGTTCAGCGAATCGCTCTATCGTCGAGAAACACGAAACTCGTGCATTCACACATCATCGCTTTTTTACGTTCTTTCTGTCACGTTCACTATCATGGTTCGCGCCGAACCGTACTCTCTCTGGGTCGAACGAGTCTCTCGATGGTTACGGTTCGACCGAATCTCGGCCTGTTTCCTCGACGATGAATCGTACGCGCCATATCTGTTCGTCCTTACTCTGGTCTTTATCGACGTCCCGGTACTCTCGACTATCGGCTATCTCGTCCACGAGGGTGAAACTGTTCACCCGCTACTGGACTACTCGTGGTGGTTTCTGGTTCCGCTCGGACTAGTCGTCGGAGTCATCGGCATCCGCCGGATTCGGTCGGAGTTCACCGACGCAGTCGAGAAGGTGGGTCAAGGAGACGGCAACATACGCGTCTCAACCCCGCGTCGCTTCCGTTGCGCCCTCTTTGTGTTTGCACTCGTGCTGTACTACGGAATCATCGCCCAGAACCTTCCACAGTTGTTACTCTCGGAGGGGAAAATCATCGGTGCGGTCAAGTGGGTGGTGCTCATTCCAGCCGGATACGTGACGATAATCGTGGAGTTGTTCTCCGTCTACGTTCACGGACTCCTCTTTCTGCCGCTCGCCATCGACCGGCGAGACGTTCCCCTCGACTTTTCTGATCCGAAGAAGCTCGGTGGGATGGAACCCGTCGGCTCGCTGCTCCTCACGGGGACTAACTTCTACTTCTTAGGTTTGACTCTTTGGACCGGAACGACAGTTCTCGGCCCTCTTACCGGGATTTACGGTGCAACTAACTCAGCCCCGGGTAGAGAATCTATCGCCTTCTTCGTGGTGGCATGGTTCACCGGTATTTTCCTGTTCCTCTTCTCGCTGTATATTGTCGGCAAGAACACTCGCAGACGAAAAGAGGCCGAGATTAGCAGAACGATTCGGGAGATTCAGCGGTGTGGGCGCGGTCCGACTGCGTTTACGGGGAACGGGTTCGATACCGAGAAGGGGACTGCCGAGTGCGTCCGACTGTACGTCTACCTCGATTGGATAGACCAGACGGAGACGTACCCGGTAGACGTCGAAAAGATGTGGACGATGTTTGGGAGCATCGTACTCCCGGTATCGCTAAAGTTACTCCCGTTCGTCGTATGAACTGTCCCCGGCGGTTGGCACCGTCCGTAGATTCAAATACCGAGCCGCGGCCAACCCTGTCCGTGACCTGAGAGTCGCCGCGAGGAGGCCAGCGAAATCGGCGGTGCGACCTCCTCGCGGTCGGACAGCACCACCTGCAAGCCCTATTCGGATAGCGACTGCTGGACCGCGCGAGTAAGGTTCAAATCGCTCGGGTCCCAAAGAGCGACGAATGCGTCTCGACGAGTACATCGAGGGTCTCGGCCCGGACGAATCCGACCGCAAGCGTCGCCTCGCCGAGGAGAAGTCCTACGAGATTCTCGACTACGTCGAGGACTTCCAGGACCGCTTCTCGGAGGTCACGCAGGGCGACTCGCTGGTCGGCAGCACTTCGCCCTCGGTGTTCGTCGGGCGGTCGAACTACCCCGACGTCTCGACGGGCATCCTCTCGCCGGTCGGCGAGGAGGACCGCGCCTCGGAGTTCACCACCGACAGCGAGTGGTACGAGCGCGGCCTCGACATCGACAACGTCCTCCAGTACCGGACCGGCCTGTTGAACTCGAACCACTCCGCGAACGTGGACAACGTCAGCGACGCGTGGGACGGGTTCGTCGGCACCCAGCGCGAGGTCGCAATCGCCGACCGACCGGTGTACGTGGAAATCGGCCTCTCGGACTCGCTGGACCTCGATTTGGACGTGGACGATATCACGACCCCGACCGGCCCCTCGGCCCGCGCCACGTCGGCGGACCTCACCGAGAACCCCCACGTCCCCCGGCCCGTCAAGAAGACTTTGGAGGACGACGACTGGCAGGCGCAGGGCGCGATGACCTACCTCTACCGGAGAGGCTTCGACGTCTACGAGATCAACGACATCCTCTCGGCGGGCGCGCTCGGCAGAGGCCAGAACCGGCGACTCGTCCCGACGCGGTGGTCGATTACCGCCGTGGACGACACCATCGGCCAGTTCCTCCGGGGCCAGATTCGGGACCGGCCGAGCGTCGACCAGACGCGGGTCTGGGTCAACGAGTACATGGGCAACCGCTACTGGGTCGTCCTCACGCCCGGCCAGTGGGAGTACGAACTGGTCGAGATGAAGGCCCCGGGGAGCATCTGGAATCAGGACCCCAACGGCGAGACGTGGATGGGGAGCGCCCACGAGGGCTACGAGGGCCGAACCGGCTACGTCGAGGAGACCGCCGGGGCCTACTACGCCTCCCGGCTCGCGGTGCTGGAACACCTCGAATCCATCGGCAGGCAGGCCAAGTGCCTCGTATTGCGGGAGGTCTCGGACGACTACTGGGCACCGGTCGGCGTCTGGCAGATCCGCGAGAGCGTCCGCAACGCTTTCGAGGGCGAACACGGCGTTGCAGAGACCTTCCACGGCGCGGTCCGCGAAATCGCGCCGCAGCTACCGGTCTCGCTCGCGGCACTCCGGCGCAAGTCCCACATGCTCTCGGGCCTGCAAGCGAACCTCGCGGACTTCTCCTGACGCCTGTCTCGTTCGTCACTCCTCGCCCTCTGGGTCGCCGTCGATGTCCAGCGTAATCGTCAGCGGTCCGTCCGACTCCGCTATCTCGATACCCCCGGAGTAGCGGTAGTCGTCCACCGGGTCCTCGTAGCCCTGGATGGTGCCGCCGACCTTGCCCCGGACGACGTTGTCCTCGATGGTGTCCACGCCGAGCGTGCCAGCCTCCTCACCCGCCTCGACGCGCCCGGAGACGCGGAACTCGTAGCCGACGCGCTCGTCTGGGGCTTCGAGCGTGATTACGTTCGAGAGGTCGCCTTCCGTCGTGTCTCGCACCAGTTCGTCGTCCACGTAGACCTTTCCGGGACCGTCGAGGCGGAGGCTCACGAGTTCGCCCGTGAACCGGAACGAGTCCTCGCCGCCGTCGGAGACCTCGCCCTTGGCCGCGGTTCCGCCGAGGACGGCGTCCCGGTCGTCGGCGGCCTCGCCGCGCTCGACCGACCCGCTCACCCGGAAGGTGTAGCTGACGGTCTCACCTTCGGCCGCGCGAACGACGAGTTCGCGGCCTTTCTGTGCGCGGTCCTTCTGTGCGCTCGCGGGGTCGGTGTCGTCTGTCACGGCGAATCCCGTTCCGAATCAGTCGTCCCGACGGAAACGTTCGATTGTCCGTTCGTGACACGACGCCCGTAAATCCGAGTCGTGTTCTCCCTAATCGAAACCGCCTCGCGCGTGAGAAGACTTATTCCGCTGGTCGAACCAGTTCCGCACATGGTCCCCCTGTTCCTCGGCCTGCCCGGCGGGATGGAGTTGCTGGTCGTCCTCCTCGTCGCCGTCATCCTGTTCGGCATCCCGCTGGTGTTGCTCGGCGGCGGCCTCTACCTCTACCGGTCCAGTCAGTCCGAAAGCGCACCGGCCGAAGAAATCGAGGCCCTCCGCGAGGAGGTCCGGCAGCTCCGCGAGGAGATTCGGGAGTCCGACGACGAACGATAGGTATCGACGACTACGCGGCGTCGAGGTTGGCGAACGCCTCGTCTACGAACTCGCCCGTGTCGCTCACAATCGTCTCCCACTCGTCGTCGTCGGGAGCCATGCCGACGAGGCGGGCGATTTTCATGATGCTGACGTGGTAGACGGTTTGCCTGCCGGGTTCCTCCTCCCAGACGACCACGTTGCACGGGAACAGCGCGCCGATGCGGTTGTCGCTGGCGTCGAGCGCCCGGTCTGCCATGTTCGGGTTGCACGCCCCGAGGACGTAGTAGTCGTCGCGGCCCGCGTCGATTTTCTCGTTCAGCAGGTCGGACGCCGAGAACTCGGTGGCGACGCCGAACCCCGCGTCGGTGAACACCTCGCGGACGTGTTCGACCGCCTCGTCGTGGTCCATTTCGAGCGTCGCGCGCTCCTCGCCGATGTCCTCGTCGTCGAGTGCCGTCGGGTCGATCGGAAGCGTCATGCCTGACTCGCTTCGCCGCGGACGATGATAAACTCCGTTCCCGGTAGTGGAGTTGGCGCTCGCACGTAAGAAATTAAAATGTTGCTTAAGGATATTTGATTGTTGCTCAAAGAGTTGTTCTGGTTTCTTTCTCGCCCGAGCGGGCCGACCGACTAAATCGGAATCGGGAGCCACGAGAGCCATCGGACGACCCGTTCAGGGGCGATCAACGGCGGGTGAAGCACCAGCCAGTCCAGCACGCCGAGACCGACGCCGTGGGCAACGACCGACGGCAGGATGGAGTTGCTCTTGTAGTCCACCGCGCCGAACAGCACGTCGGTCGGCCCAGACAGCATCAGTTCGATGGGCGGCTTGTACATGTGGTGGAAGGCGTAGACCACCGGGCTGATGAACACGCTCTTGAACCCGATTTCGCGCACGCCGACGCAGAGCAGACCCCGGTAGTAGGTTTCCGCCGCCAGCGCGACGACGAACTGGGCGACCGCGTGGGGGAGAAACTCCCCGAGCGCGGCGCTGGTCTCCCACATCGGGTAGTAAGCCCGAATCGTCGGGAGCGAGGAGCCGACGACGTAGAACGGGACGACGAACAGCGAGAGCAGAATGGTGTTGCGAATCGCGGTCCCATCGACGCGGTATCCGAGGTGGCGGCCGTGCCGGACTGCCAATGCGAGGGGTGCGAGAATGTAGACAATCGTGTCTCGAACGAGTCGCTCGTCGAGTCCGCGCACGTCCCACGACATCCACACGGCGGTCAGGACGGCCCCTGCGAGGAGCGCGCGCTGGACCCAACTCAGCCGGGCGACGCCCCGGCGGACCGACCGAGCGACCGACACGCTACTCGTCGGCGGTCGGGATGGGTCCGGTGCCGACGACCGACCGGACCTCGTTGGTGAACTCGTGTTTGCTCTGGAAGTACGTCTCGTCTACCGACTCCAGCACGTCGGCCAGCTCGCGCGGACCGTCGGGCGTCCGGATGACCGCGCCCTCCTCTTTGCGGAGGATTTCGCTCTTCTGAATCGGCCAGTAGAGCCGCGAGGCGACGCGCGCGAGCGGCGCTCCCTCGACGGGTTCGCCCTCGCCGAGTTCGACGGCAGGTTCTGCTTCTTCCTCGTTGTCCTCAGCCATACGCCGCGATTCGAATCCCGAGGGATTAGTGCTTTCGGAAAGACCTTTTCGAGCAGTCGCTCGCTGGTCGTGGTCGCGCTGGTCGTGAGCCGGTGCGCCTGATAGCGCGGATAACCGCGGTCGGGTTACTCTCGGACGACGACGTGGCCGTCGCTGTAGACGGTGACTTCGTAATCGAGGAGCGAGAATACGACGTGGCCGCTACCGCGAGGCATTCCGTTGTGTCGGTCGCTGAATAAGTTGTCGAGGGCGTCGGGGTCGATTTTCTCGTAGAGCGGAGTGCCGATCTCGGCGGGGTCCACACCGGCGGCGTCCGCGACCGCGTCGACGACCGCGGCGCTCAGCGGTTGGTCCCGGTCGTAGGTCTCGCTCTCGGTAATACCGTGGGTCTCGTTAGGATTCTCGGTCGCGTGTTCACTCATTTGTCATCTGCCTCCGTGCAATCGAAGCTACTCAACTTTGCCCCATCAAGGTATAAAAATTCACCGTATACCATTTGAACAAGTTGGAATCGTGTCAATAGTAACGACGAGGTCGGCTACTCGGTCTCGTAGTCGCCGCCGTACTTCAGGAAGAAGTAGGCGAGCGCGATTATCGACACCATCGCGGCCATCGTCACGATGCCGATGACTCTCGCGCTCTCGGGGATGGCGGGGACACCGCCGCCGTCGCCGCCCTCACCGCCGCCGCCCGCGTCCGCCGAGACGGTGAGTTCCGCGACCATCCCGGCCGTCTCGTGCGGGATGCAGAAGTAGCCGTAGGTCCCTTCGACCTCGAACGTGTGCTGGTAGGACTCGCCGCCAGCGACGTCACCTTCCGGGTAAGCGTCCCGCGCGGCCTGCTCGCTGTCGAATCCGCCGGAGGCGAAGTACTCGGCCTCGTCGGGAATCTCGTCCTCGTAGGCAGTCACAGAGTGACCGACGGTCCCGACGTTCTCCCAGACGACGGTGGTTCCGGGTGCGACAGTCGCCTCGTCCGGGTCGAAGACGAGGTTGTCGGTCATGTCGATGGTGCGCTGGTTGCCCTGTGCCTCGGCCCTGCCCGCGGCGTAGGACGACGCGACGGTGCCCGCGGCCGCACCGAGAAATCCCCGCCGAGAAACTGCTGTGGAACTGTCTTCCTCCATCGAGAGGTATCTCTACCGCGACGGGCAAAGTTGTTGCCCCGATTAGGGCCGTTCCGACGCGATTGTCCGAATCGCGTCGGCCAGCACGTCGATGCCAATCGGCAGGGAGTCCTCGTCCACGTCGAAGGTCGCGGTGTGGTGGCCGCCGGGGTGGTCGGTGCCGACGCCGACGTAGGCCGCCTTGCCGCCGTTCTGCTGGACGGTCCGCATCAGGTAGGTCGCGTCCTCGCTCCCGCCGAGTTCGTCGCGCTCGACCACGTTCTCGACGCCGCCAGTTTCGCCCGCCACGTCGGCGACGATGGAGACCAGCGCGTCGTCGCTCTCGGCGCTCGGGGCCTCGCCGTTGGTCGTGAGTTCGACCTCGCAACCGTGCATCTCGGCGGCCGACTCGATGACGCGCTCGGCCTTCGCCTTCATGTAGTCTTTGAGTTCGGTGGTCTCGCCCCGGACCTCGCCCTCAACGAAGGCCTCCTCGGGGATGATGTTGGTCGCGGTGCCGCCGCCGACCTTGCCCGCGTTGACCCGAGTCGCGCCCTCCTCGTGGCGCGGAATCGAGTAGAGGTTCTGGACCGCGGTCGCCATCGCCTGCACCGCGTTCTCGCCCTCGTTGGGTCGGCCGCCAGCGTGGGACGGTTCGCCCTCGAACTCGGCTCGGAAGTGACTGACCGCCAGAAAGCCGTCGAGGCCCGCGACGACCTCGCCGGTCGGGTGGTCGAGGCCGATGTGGGCCGCCAGCAGGTAGTCCACGTCTTGAAGGTGGTCGCTCTCGGCCATCGACTTTCCGCCAGCAATCATCTCCTCGCCGGGTTGGAAAAAGACCTTGAGCGTGCCCTCGAAGTCGCTGTCCTTCACGGCCTCGATGACGCCGAGGCCGATGGTGGCGTGGGCGTCGTGACCGCAAGCGTGCATCGCCCCCTCGTGCTTCGACCGGAAACCTTCTTGGACAGGGGCGTGGTCGTCGTCAGTCGATTCCGCCCGGAGGAGGCCGTCGATGTCTACGCGGAGGCCGACCGTGGGGCCGTCTTCGGGGTTTTCGCCGTCGAGGACGGCGACAGCGCCGGTGTAGCCGCCTTCGAGTTGCTGGAGGGTTTCTTCGTCCGCGCCAGCTTCGCGGGCCTGTTCGTACCACTCGGCGAGTTCCTCGTCGTCGGGGACCGCCATGCGTTCCTCCTCGGCGATGGCGTCCCGGCCGACGTGCAGGTCGTCTACGCCGATTCGTTCTAGCTCCTCGACGATTCGGGCGGTCGTGTAGAACTCCCGCCACGCGGGTTCGGGGCGCTGGTGGAGGTCGCGTCGAATCTCGACCAGTCGGTCGCGTTCTGCCTGTTGGCTCATGTGGGTTCGGAGGGGCGCAGGGGGCTTAAGTTCTGGAGGCCCGGCAAGACAGGTTTGCCTTAGCGAGTGATTACTTATACTGGTACTGAATATATTCCACCGACAGTATGGTAGATACGGGAGACGAGGAGTCACCAGAAGAGTCAGTCGCAGAGGAGCTGGCAGACGCCAGACAGGCCCGGAGCGGCCCCCGAATCGAGTTCTACGGCGGCCCCGCGGCCAGCGCCATCCCCATCGCGCTGTTCATCGCGTGGGCCGTCTTCCAGAGCGGTCTCATGCGAATCGGCGACACGACCGGTCTGGTCGCCGGGATGCTCATCTCGCTCGTCGTCGGAATGTTCTTCGCCAAGGGCGACTGGAAGACCTACGCCAACACCATCTTCGAGGGGATGACCCAGCGCGTCGCCGCGACCGCCATCGTGGCGTGGCTCTGGGCGGGCATGTTCGCCGACACGATACAGGCCGGTGAGTTCGTCAGCGGTCTGGTCTGGGCCGCCCAAGCCCTCGAAG
Source organism: Halorussus ruber (assembly GCF_004765785.1). GTDB lineage: Archaea > Halobacteriota > Halobacteria > Halobacteriales > Haladaptataceae > Halorussus > Halorussus ruber. The sequence goes on from NZ_SBIT01000007.1 coordinate 280,745, forward strand.
TCGGCGCGGCGCTGTTCCCGGCTATCACGTTCATCCTCGCGGCCCTGCTGGCGACCGGCATCGGCACGGGCTACGGGACCACCATCGCGTTCACGGGACTGTTCTTCCCGGCGGGCGTGCTGCTCGGCGCGAACCCGACGCTGCTGTTCGGGTCGATTCTCTCCGGCGCGGTCTTCGGCGACAACCTCGCGCCGGTCTCGGACACGACCATCGTGAGCGCGGTCACCCAAGACGCCGACATCGGCGGCGTGGTCGCCTCGCGGTTCAAGTACGCCATCGTCGCGGCGGTGCTGGCGTTCTCCGCCTACCTCGTCGCGGGGTCGGCGATGTCCGGCGTCGACGTGGCTGGAAGCGCGAACATCCTCGGCGGACAGGCCGAGGCGCTCGGTCTGGTCCACCTCGCGTCCATCGGCGTCGTTATCGCCACCGCAGTGAGCGGTCGGCACATCGTCGAGGCCATCTCGTGGGGCCTCGTCGTCGCGGTCGTGGCGAACGTCGTCTTCGGCCTCGCGCCGCTCTCGGAGATGCTGCTGTTCCGAGCGCCCGCGAGTTCCGGCTTCGCCCAAGCGCTCGAGTTCCTTCCCATCGTGACGACCGTTCCGGCGACCTCCTCGGACATCGGCGTCTCGGGGACCATCTACTCGGGCGCGGCCGGGTTCTTCCCGCTCATCGTCCTGACGCTGCTCATCGTGGCGGGAGCGCGCATCATGATTCGCGGCGGCGGTTTCGAGGCGGTCCAGAACTTCCTGCTCAACAGGGTCGCCACCAGCGTCCGACGGGCCGAGACCACGATGGTGCTGGGCACGGCGTCGGTCAACGCGATGATCACCATCAACACCGCCGCCGAAATCGCCATCGCGCCCTACGTCGCACGCATCGGCGAGCGGTTCAACGTCAACGGCTACCGGCGCGCGAACATCCTCGACGCTAACACCTCGGCGCTCGGTTACATCTTCCCGTGGGCGGGCGGCGTCCTCGTGGGATACACCGAGATGCGCGGGCTGGTCGAGGAGTTCGACTGGTTCACGCAGGCGATGCTGGTCAACCCCGCCGAGGTCTGGCCGTTCGTCTTCCACGGCTGGCTCCTCTTCGCGGTGTTCATCATCTCTGCGCTGACCGGGTTCGGGCTGGAGTACACCACCGACCGCGAGTCCGAGGAGGTGGCGCGCGTGTGACATCCTCGCCAGCCAGATTCGGCGTGGCTCCCTGCACAGCAGGAACGCCCGTCACGGCGGTTCCGGAACGAATCGTCACAGTCCTCGACCGGAGCGGTCTGCTCCGTCGGAACCGTGGTGTTCCGCGGCCCTGCCACTGGGGCACCCATCTCCGGCCGTGTCATCGACCCACGGTTTCTCGATGGGACTCTCACCGCCGAAGTCGAACGGTCGAACACCGTCCGAAACCAACAGCAAGTCGCACACGGCACAGCCGTGTAGATGTGACTATATCACCGATGAGTTTCAAATCACCGATTCGTACACCAGCACAGACCACGAAACGTACTCCGTCCTGTACTGACGGACGAAAGTCTTCCCTCACGGTGAAACAATGAGCCTCCGCAAAAAGTACTTCGCGGGCTTGGGCTTCCGGACGAACAAGCCCGACTTCGAACCGGGCGAGGAGATTTCGGCGTTCGTGACGGGCTACGAGGACGACACCCCAATCGTCCGCGTCGGCGACACCATCCTGCGCGTCGAGGGCGCGCCGGAAGACGCCCTCGACACCCGCGTCAGACTCCGCGTCGAGGAGTTCGACCGAAACGACCACGACGGGACCGCGACGTATCTGGAGACGGTCGGCGAGTCGTCGTTCTGAGTCCGGAATCGCGGTTTTTCTTTTCGAGAAGCAGATGAACCACGATTGTTTAGGAAATTAAAACGTCGTTTAGATGATTGTAACTCATGCTTTGGCGCGCGCTGGCGGACCACAAGAGGGTCCGCCATCGTCGCGCGAGGTCTGCGCGAGCGAAGCGAGTCACGGCCCGTCAGAGCGTGCCGCTGACGGTGCTGTGCGGGAGACTCCTGTGTTCAAGCCTGAAGCTAGCTTCCTCCGACCGTCTCCCTCTCCGAAACCCGCCGCTCAAACCATCCGCCGCTCGAAACCGCTCGTCGCTCGAACCCGAAGCTAACCTCCTCAATTCTCTACTTCCCCGAAGCCGGTGACACCGGCCGTGAAGCCGGAAATCCGTGAACCGGCGTCAGACAAGCGAAATCCGAGAAGAGCCGAACCCGAGAAGACCCGAAGGGATTAGGCCATCTGCTCGATCTGCTCTAACTCCACCTCGATGTGGACGCCGTCGGGGAAGTCGAACTCCGCGACTTGTCGGGCCAACTTGTTGTGGCCGACGATTTCCAGTTGGCGGGTGTAGACCGTGTAGTCCCACGACCGGAACTGTCGGGTCTCGTCGCCCGCCGTCGATTTGTACTGGGGCACGCTGAGGCGCTCGGGAGGTGCCGAGTGCGGGCCGCGGAGTTCCGCGCCTTTTCGTTCTGCTGTCGAGCGAATCTCGTCTACGACGTTCTCCAGCGCGGGGCGATTCCCGCTCTGAAGCCGGATTCTGGTTACGAAGGTCATGGCTGGGAGTTGGGTATCGAAGTGCTTCAGCATCGAGGTACGTAAAACGTCTGTTCTCTGCGCGCGATACGCTGTCGGTCGTTCGCACGCGACAAGCCATCGTCGCTTGCGCGCCATTCTCCGACATTCTCTTAACGCACCGCCGTATACACTCCGGTAAATGACGGTTGAAGCTACGTCCGCGGGCGCGATCCTCTATCGGGATACCCGCGGTCGCCGGGAATACCTCCTCCTCAAGTCGCGTCCGGGCGACTGGGAGTTCCCCAAAGGCGGCGTGGAGGGGGACGAAGAGCTACAGCAAACAGCCATACGCGAAGTGAAAGAGGAGGCGGGCATCCAGGACTTCCGCCTGCTCGACGGCTTTCGGGACGACTACGACTACGTCTTCGAGGCGAACGGGAACACCATCCACAAGACGGTCCACCTGTTCATCGCCAAGTCCTACGAGGCCAGTGCGGAACTCTCTCACGAACACCGCGACCACCAGTGGCGCGACTACGACCAGGCCATCAACACCATCACGCAGGACGGCCCGCGGGAGATTCTCGAAGACGCCCACGAGTTCCTGAACGAGAAAGAGGAGAACGGCGACGTGTAGTCGCCAGCGGTCCGAGCGATTACTCGCAGTCCGGTTCGTCTTTTTTCGACGGTCTACCGCAGACTCGCCAGCAACGCCGCCTCCGATTCCGAATTACTTAGGCCGGACGGCTTCCAACTTCAATCGTGAGCGACGCGGACCGAAACAGAGGGGCCGACGCGAGCGCCGAGGCCGACCCGGAGTTCCTCTTCGAGTTGCGGACCTGCCGGTGGGCCGAGCGCGAGTGGCCGCCCGGTTCGGACACCGACGGCGATTCGAACTCCCGGCCTGCCATCGTGGCCCGGCAACTCGGCACCGGGCGCAGACGCTGGGACACCATCGTCGTGGAGGTGAACCCCGACGCCTTCGGCCAGCGGGCCAACTTCGGCCCTCGGCGACTCGACTCGGACCTGCTGGACGTGATTCCTCACGCACCCGCCGACTGGCAGTACTACCGCGACGCCCTCCCGAATCCCGGCTACCCGTGGCGCTACGTTCGGGAGTCCATCCACCGCGCCGACGACCGCGGGATTCTCGACGTGCGAAAGCGCAACAACCGCATCCAGATTCGCCGCAAGTGGGCCTACCCCGACTGGGTCGAGCGCATCGTCGCCGTCGAGAACAAGCCCGACTTGGACGCCAGCGCGGCCCGGAACCTCAGCCAGCAACTGGAGTACGACGTGGCGCTCGCGCTGGCCGACGAGGTCTGGGTCGCCACGCGCGCGACCGGCGAGTCGGTCGAACCCGCCCTGCTCGAAAGCGTCCCGGTCGAGGCCGGAATCCTGACAGTCGATGCGGACTCTCGCTCGGCCGCAGTCGAGTGGTTCCCCCGGAGCCTCGACGCCGACGCGCCGGGAACCAGAATCCTCGAACGCGGGGACAGCGGCGGCGAGTACGGCTCGGCGGCGGCCCGCTTCGAGTACGCCGACCCCGAGTGGAAAGCCGACAAGCGCCTCGAAATCGCCGAGCGCGCCTACGAGAAGGGCTGGCGGTCGTTCGCCGAGACGATGCGCCCGGACTGTCGGCACTTCCAGCTGCGCCGGGAAGGCCGGACCCTCTTGCCGTACTGCGGTGCGAAAGGGTGCCACCAGACCAGCTCGGAGTGCTCGGGGTCATGCCCGGAGTTCTCGCCCGAGCCGCCCCAGTGGCGGACGAACGGCTGGCCCATCGAGGGCGGGCCGGGCAAGGGGATTCGGAAACTGCTGGAGAAGCGTCGAGAGCGCAATCGCCCGGGGTAGTCGAGCCGACGGCAGAGTCGAACCGACACGCGCCGGTTTTCGAGCGGCCCCACCGCCGTGAAAGACACGGAAAGTGCTTTCACCCCGAGTCGGTGGATAGTAACGTGGGGGTAAAGCGCATGCCAAAGAAACCGCCGTTTCCGGAGAGCGACCGCGACGGCGACAGAAGCGCGCCCGACATCGGCGATATCATCGGTCGTATCATTCGGGAGCCGACGAACGGCACGGGGCAGTAACGCCGTCTCAGGCCGCTTTTCTTTCGCCTCGGGGTGGAAGTCGATGCTTACTCCGCGACCGACACCTCGACCGAATCGCGCTCGACGGTCAGCCTGAACGTCGGCACGGTCCGGTAGACGACTTCCACGACGCCCTTCCGGCGGAGCGACTGGAGGGCGCTCCGCACGTCCCCGGCCTCGGGGTCGATGTCGTACTCGGCGCGCAACTTCTGGAGGACCGACACCACGCTTTCGGAGTCCTCGTCCGGTCCGGCCACGACCGAGAACACCTGTTGCTGGAGTTCCGGCACCCGGATGGCCGCGGGCGTGCCCTCGCCCTCGTCGTCCACCACGCCGGGTTCGACGTCTACCAACTCAGCGGCATCCTTGTTCGCTCGAATCAGGCTGTTGTCGTCCCGGTAGTAGTAGTCCTTGAGTTCGCTTTCGAGGTACTGGTGGACCTCGCTACCGCTTTCGAGCCCCCAACGCTCCTGTAGCTCCGAATTTTTGGTCGGCTGTAGCTCCACGAGGTCGGCGAGTCTCTCGCGGGCCTCCTCAGAGAGAGTCATCGGTCGGCGCTACGGCGGGGTGATATTTCCACTTTCCGGAAGGAAGAAAGTGCGTGGACGTTCGTCCAGTTCGTCTTCCCAGATAAGTATAGGTTCTTTATGAAAATATAGGATTTTCTTTTGGAATTATTTAGTTGTCTTGGCGAAACGACGGCGGATGCGACGAGAAGCTAGCTACTGCCGAAGCCAAGGGGACACCGCGACCGCACCGCTGCCGCGGACCACACCCTCCCCAACCGACTGCGTTGCTCGGGGTTCGCTTCGCTTACACCCTGCGCTACTCGTCCCTCGCGCGGCCGACGGGTCGCACGAGAGCGACCCGTCAGCGCGCGCCGGGAGAGAAGTCAACATCTATAGCGCCGAAATCGAAAAGTGAAACCTCGCAGAAACCTCTCTCCGTCTCGGAAGGATTATTCCCGCGGCGGCCGACGTGGTACGTATGTCCGATTGGGAGACCATCACGCTCGACTACGACGAGGACGTGGCGACGCTGACAGTGGACCGACCCGACCGACTCAACGCGCTCAACGTCGAGACGCTCGAAGCCATCGAGGAGGCCCTCGCGGAGGCCGAATCCGAGGGCGTCGGCGCGCTGGTCCTCACCGGCGCGGGCGAGGACGCCTTCGTCGCTGGCGCGGACATCAGCTACATGCAGGACCTCTCGACGCCCGAGGCCCAGGCCTACGCCGAACTGGGCCACCGCGTCGCGGACAAACTCGAGCAGTTCCCTGCACCGGTCATCGCGGCCATCAACGGCTACGCCTTCGGCGGTGGCTGTGAACTCGCGCTGGCCTGCGACCTCCGCGTCGCGGCCGAGAGCGCGGTCATCGGCCAGACCGAAATCGACCTCGGCATCATCCCCGGCTGGGGCGGCAGTCAGCGCCTCCCCCGCCTCGTCGGCGACGAGATGGCGCGCAGGCTCATCTTCTTTGGCGAGCGCATCGACGCCCAAGACGCCAACGAACACGGCCTCGTCGGCGAAATCGTCGCTGGCGACCAGTTGGACGACCACGTGGCCGAACTCGCCGCCGACCTCGCGGACAAGCCGACCTACGCGCTCGCCGCCGCCAAGGAGGCCATCAACGAGTCCCACGAGACCAGCCAGCAAGCGGGCCTGCGCTACGAGCGCCGCCTCTGGAGCGGCCTCTTCGGCACCCACGACCAGCGCGAGGGGATGGAGGCGTTCTTGGAAGACCGCGAACCGGAGTTCGAGTAGTCAATCCTGCGGCGCGGCCCCAACTATCTCCTCGGCATCTGAAACCGTCTCCTCGACTTGCGTGTAGACCAGCACCAACCCCAGCGCCGCCAGTACTCCGCCGAACGTGAAGGGCCAGACGAACCCGAACGTGACGAGGAATCCCGACGCCAGCGGGCCGATGGCGGTCCCCAGCCCGAACGCCATCGTGAGAATCGAGAGCTTGGTGCCCGACTCGCCCTCCTTCGCCAAGTCTCCGGCCAGCGCGAGCGACGGGGCGAACACCATCGCCACCGCGACGCCCTGCACGAATCGCGCCCCAACCATTCCCGCCGGCGTCGTCACGAACCCCTGCGCGAACAGCGCCGGGACGAGCAGGACGAACCCCCAGACGAGGAAGGGTCGCCGCCCGTAGATGTCGCTGGCCCGCCCGATTGGCACCTGAAAGACGACGTTGGCGATGACGACCGCCGCGAATTCGAGCGCGAACAGCACCGACCCCTGCGAGAGTCGGTCAGAGAGCTGTGGCTCCAGCGTCGCAAACAGGCCGATGCCGATGGCCATGAACAGCGTGGCGATGCCGAGGGTGAACACCGGGTCGAGACCCGAGTCCTCGGGGTCCGTCACGGAGACCGCGAGTTCGTCGCCCGCCGCGGCCCGGGTCCGCTCGGGGTCCTCGACGAAGAGAGCCACCAAGCCGAAACTCGTCGCCGCACCGAGGAGCGCGAGCAGGAACGCCGCGGTGAACCCCGAGACGGTCCCGGCGGGAGTCGCGTAGGGTCCCAACTCGATGAGGAACCCGGCGACGAGCGGGCCGAACCCGAAGCCGACGAGCCGGAAGGTGTTGAACACGCCGAAGTTGCCGCCGCGGGTCGCGTCGGTCGCCAGTTCGTTGACCAGCGCCACCGTCGCGGGAATCGCCAGCGCCGCGCCGACGCCCTGCAACATCCGGAGGCCCAGCACCGCGGCGTAGCTCTCGGCGAAGACGTAGGCCCCGCTGGCAATCCCGAGCAGGGCCAGTCCAACCAAAATAAACGCCTTGCGCTTGCCGGTCCGGTCCGAGAGCCGCCCGGTGAACGGCTGGCCGAAGCTGTTGAGGAAGCCGAACAGCGAGAGCGCGACCCCGATGAGAATCGACTGGGCGACCGCGACGCCCAGAAACTCCGCGCCGCCGCCCGGCGTGTCCAAAATTACGTCGTCGAGAAACTGCGGCAGGACGACGATGAGAAACGAGTTGCCGACCGCGTCTATCATCCGGGCGAACGCGAGGGTCAACACGCGCCTGTCGGTTCCCAACAGCGCCATCGTCGGAAGATGGGGTTCCGCCCGCAAGTCGGTTATGGTAGTTGGTAGCACGACCTCGACAGCCGCCAGCACGCCCCGACACTCTCTGACACGGTTTCGGTCACGCGGGTCGTGGGTAGATTTATCAGCGCTACTGTCTTATCCGGCAGTCTCAGACGGGCTTCGGCGAGTGCCGAGGCTCACGAGGACGCTCCATGACGACGAACACACCAAAATCGGCGGGCGAGCGCGGAGGGCGACGGCGATAGTGGCGGGACTCGTCTTCTGGGCGCTGGTCGCGCTGGCGACGCTGACCGGCCTGTTCACGGCGTGGACGCTGGGCGCGAACAGCAACTCGCCGCCCTTCGCGCCCGCTATCGGCGCGAACGCCATCTCGACCATGCGGGCCGCCTTCCTCATCGGGATTCTGGCCGCGATTGGGGCGCTGACGCAGGGCGGGAGCATCTCTGACACGGTCGGCGCGGGCCTCATCGACGGCGTGGCTATCTCCTCGTTGGCGGCGACGGCGGGCCTGCTCACCGCGACGGCGTTCATGGCGTTCGGCGTCTACACCGGCTATCCCGTCCCGGCGGCGTTCGCCACGACCGGGGCGATGGTCGGCGTCGGCCTCTCGCTCGGTGGCGACCCCGCGTTCGGCACCTACCGGCGAATCGCCACCTTCTGGGCGCTCGTGCCGCCGGTCTCCGGCGGACTGGCCTATCTCACCGCCACCATCCTCCGGCGCGACGACATCCCCGAGACGGTGAGCGTCCCTCTGCTGGCGGGACTGGTCGGGGCCATCGTGGCGAACGTCGAGTTGAGTGTAATTCCCTCGCCCTCGGGGGCCGAGCAGGGGTCGCTCGCGGCCTATCTCGCGGGATTCGTGAACACGCCAGCAGTCGCGGGCGTCGAGGTCGCCGCGGGCCTCGCCACGCTGCTGTTCGCAACTGGAAGTTTCCTGTTTATCCGGCGTCGAACGCAAGTCTCGGTCGATGCGGGCGTCAAGACCTTCCTCGTGGCGCTCGGGAGCGTCGTTGCCTTCTCCAGCGGCGGGAGCCAAGTCGGCCTCGCCACGGGACCGCTTGAGAACCTCTACCGGGCGGAACTCGGCCTGCCGGGTATCGTCCTGCTGGCCATCGGCGCGACCGGTATTCTGGCCGGGGCGTGGATGGGCGCTCCTCGGCTCTTACAGGCGACTTCGCGGGAGTACGCCCAACTCGGGATTCGGCGCTCCATCGCCGCGCTGGTGCCGGGGTTCGTCATCGCGCAGGCCGCCATCGCGCTGGGCATCCCCATCTCGTTCAACAACATCATCATCTCGGGGGTCATCGGCGGCGGTCTCGCCGGGGGGTCGGCGGGCGTCTCGCGCCGGAAAATCGGGGTGACGCTGGCGTTCTGGGTCATCACGCTGGTCTCGTCGGTCGCGGTCGGCTACGGCGTCTACTGGGCGTTCGCGCAGGTTCTCGGGTGAGGAGAAGGCTGAATGACCCATTTTTGGGGTTGCGACGGCGGCCGACCGGCCGCCGGGAGGCGCTCGGCCGACCAACCGCCAGCAAACGCTCGACTGACCAGACCACCAGAACGCGTCTGCCGACCAAACCACCACGGGTGGGGCTTCAAGAAGACACTACCACCGCAATCCTGCGGTTCTCGTTCCCGATCACACTAAGGAGGAGAGCGACTGAGCAGCGGATTCAAGAGACCTTCATCAGACCGATTCTGCGGTCAGTTTGGCCGGTGACGGGAACTCGCAAACCAACTCATCGAACGACAGTCACCGAGACGGGAGCCTCCCCGACCACTTTCGTCGCCACGGTCCCCAGCAACCGCCGAGCAATCTCGCCGCGTTCGCCGCCGTGGCCGCCCATGACGACGTGGTCCGCGTCCGACTCCTCGACGTACCCGACGATGGTCTCGGCCGGGTCGCCGGTCTCGATGGCGGTCTCGACGCGCCGGTCGGCCTCGACGGCGCGTTGCTTCGCGCGGTCGATGATTCCTTCGGCGCGCTCGCGGGCCGCCTCGCGCCGCTTCTCGCCGGGTTCGAGGAGACCGCCCTCGCTCATCGACTCGTCAATCGGCGTGACCACGTTCAGGACCGTAATCTCGCAGTCGAAGGTCTCGAGCGCGAACACCAGCGCGTCGTCGGCCAGCGGCGACCCGTCCAGCGGGACGAGGACGTGTGTCGGTTGCATACTGGTGGGTTCGGGGGCCGGACACAAGTAGTTCGGCGACCATGGGATTGACTATTTCTCGACCTCGCCTCGGGGTGAGAACGAGTGTGAGCCGCCGGAAACGGGACACGAACCGCAGAGCCAGGAGTGCTGGCGTCTTTTTGAAGCCCCCGCCCGGTCGCGGTCGCTGAGGGACCCCTATCCGTCGCAACTACGTCCGTCGGATATGTCGCTCAGCGACTACAGTGTACGCCGGGAGACAACCCGCGTCTCCCGAGGTCACACTCGCACCGGGAGACAAACCGCGTCTCCCGAGCCGTCACCTCACTTCGTTCGGTGAGACTCCGCTCGCGTGACCGCGACCGGGCGGCCCCTTCATCCATCCCACGGCGGTTGGTCGGCCGACGTTCGCTTGTGGTCTGGTCGGCCGACGTTCGCTGGCGGTTGACGCACCGGGCGCGTCCGGCGCTCGACCGGCCTGCCGTGGCGGCGCTGAACGCCGCTTGGCGCAGGAGGCGGCTAGTCGGTCGAAGCAGAGGAGAAATAATTACAATTTATTGAGAAATGCTTTTCTATATTTAATAATCAAATACTTCCCTCTCACTCCTTGCCTTCGATTCCGACTACCTTCGCGTCCCCGTCCAGAAGAACCCGCATCTCGTCGCCCTCGCAGGCGACGGTCACAGCGAGGTCCCACGGGTCCTCCGACCGGACCTCGACGGCGTCGTCGCTCACGACGAATGGAAGTTCCCAGAGCGGCCGACTCGTCACGTCCACGCCGCGCTCGTAGAAGAACGAGACGACCGCAGGGTGGTTGAGGACCGTCTCGCCGGGCGTGGTCCACATGAATCCGCCGCAGTGTTCGCAGGTGTGGGCGACGTAGGGGATTCTGTCCTCCTCGCTGCGGTATCGGAGTTCGCCGGGCATCCGTCCGGCGCACCAGACGCAGACGTCCCGGTTCATCAGCATCACGTGGTGGCGCACCCACTGGTCGAACGTCTCCAAGCGGTCGGCGTCCGCGTCCCGCGATTCGACCGCGCTCGGCGGGAACTCCACGGTCATGTACTCGCGCTCGCACTCCGGGCAGGTGATTCGGAGGACCGCCTCGTCGTACGACATTTCGAGCGAGGTCCCGCAGTCGAGGCAGTCGCTGTCGATGTCGCGCGGTTCGAGTTCGGTCTCCCGCGTGAACAGACCCGCCACGATGGTCCGGTAGAGGAGTTCGCCGGGATAGGTCAGACTGTAGCCCTCGTCGGTTCGCTCGACGAACTGCCCGACCAGCGTGTCGAGGTGGTAGTTGAACTTGCCGGAGTCTCGAATCCCGGCGCGCTCGCGGAGTTGCGAGAAGGTCAGTACCTCCTCGTACTCGTCGTAGGGGGCCTCGGCCAGCGCCCGGAGGATGGTCATCCGGGTCTCGTCGGCCACGACCCTGAACACGTCGGCGGGGTTCGGTTGGTCAGATTCGCTCATTCACGTGTTGTCGTGGCACCCCCACAGTTAAAAGGGTATTTCGGATTACAGGACCAGTTGCGGCCCGTCGGTTCGCACTCGACCGGAGTACAGAAGACCTGCGAGAGTGAGAAAGGGGCAACGATTAGTCGCTCGACTCCGAACCTGCGCGCATGGAAACCACCGACGCCTTCGTCGGCCTGACGTGTGTCGATTGCGGCGAGACGTTCGACGCCGAGGAGACCACGCATCGGTGTCCCGACTGCGACGGAATCTTGGACCCCGACTACGACTACGACGAAATCGACATCTCGCGCGAGGACCTCGAGTCCCGGCCCTTCGAGTCGATGTGGCGCTACGAGGAGTTGCTTCCCTTCCCGCAGAGCGCCGCCGTCTCGATGGACGAGGGCGCGACCCAACTCGTGGAGTGCCCGCGACTCGCCGACGAGTTGGGCGTCGAGCGCGTCCTCTTCAAGGACGAGGGGCGCAACCCGACCGGGACGTTCAAGGACCGCGGTCAGACCGCCGCTATCACGGCGGCCGTCCAACACGGCGCGACCGACGTGGCGCTGAACTCCGCGGGCAACGCCGGGCAGGCCGCCGCGGCCTACGCCGCCCGCGCCGGACTCGACTCGCACGTCTTCCTGCCCTCGCGGGCCGGGTTCACCAACAAAGCGATGGTCAACGTCCACGGCGGCGATATGAAGGTCGTGGAGGGTCGCATCGGCGACGCCGGGGCGGCCTACGAGGACGCGATGAAAGACCACGACGACTGGTACTCGGTCAAGACGTTCGTCACGCCCTACCGCCACGAGGGCAAGAAGACGATGCTCTACGAAATCGTCGAGCAGAACGACTGGGAGGTCCCCGACGCGGTGGTCTACCCGACCGGCGGCGGCGTGGGTCTCGTCGGGATGCACAAGGGGGCGAAGGAACTCAGAGACCTCGGCCTCATCGACGAGGTTCCGTCGATGTACGCGGCCCAGTCGTCCGGATGCGCGCCCATCGTGGAGGCGTTCGAGGAGGGCGAGGAGGTCCACGAGGTCTGGGAGACGCCCGACACCATCTGCGGCGGCATCGAGATTCCCGACCCCGGCGCGAGTCCGCTCGTCCTCGACGCGCTCGAAGAGAGCGACGGCGGCGCGGTCGCCACCAGCGACGAGGACATCCTCGACAGCGCAATCACGGTCGCACAGCACGAGGGCTTAGAGATGGGCGCGACCTGCGCGGCGGCCGCCAGCGGCGCGTGGGAACTCGCCCGCCGCGGCGAGTTCGGCGAGGACGACACCATCGTCCTGCTCAACACCGGCGCGGGCAACAAGGACGACGACGTCCTCCGAAGCCACCTGATGAGTAAAGGAATCTAGCGTTCGACGCTGACGGGCTCCTCGGCGATGAGCCACGCGTCCGGCGACTCCTTCGACCGCAGTTCGAGGCTCCCGTCGTGGAAGTGAGCGGTAATTCGCTCGCTCGTCTCGGACTCTGACATCGTAGTCGTCGCTACGCGAGAGTCGGCTATTACTATACGCCGTCTACGGGCGGAGTACAGGCGGTCTACGCCGGGATACGCCGCGTCTACGGGCGAGTAAGCCCGACCGGACTGCGAAAAATGGGACTCGAAACGGGCCCGAACGCGGGGGTCGAGGTCAGTAGAAGTACACTTCGAACTCGTCGCCGCAGCTGCTACAGTCTACGACTGCGCCCGTGAGTCGGTCGGCGTCCCGAAATTGGGGGTCGGGTTCGCCGCCGTCGGTGACGACTTCGACTGACCTGTCGTCGCAGTTCGGACACCCGATACTCATGTCTGCTTGCGACATACCTTCGAAGTCACCCCTGCGACGGTTAGTTATACACCGTCTAGTCGGCCGCCAGCGCGAGGAGTGCCGGGTGCTAACTCGCTATTAGATTCTCGATAACACTGCACCGAGCGCGGTTCGCGCCCGAAGGGCGTGGTCGTCTCAGCCGACCCCTATCCGGGCGCGCAGAACTGCGCGCCCGGATATGTCGCTGAGCGGCCGTCACGTGAGCCAAGCGAGGGTGACCTCGGTAGTCACGGCCCGCGCAGGCCGCAGGCCGAGCAGGAATGTCTACCGGCGGCGAACCGCGCGAGGGCTTTCGAGGACATTGCTGTCCAGTCTACTCCCACTGCTTCTGAGGAAGAAAACTCCCACGACCACCACGACCCCACCACAGACAAATATAAGTTTTAGACGCGGCTAAATCCGGTATCGAATGTTGAGCGACGTGATGGAGGACTACCTCAAGTCGATATACGCCCTCCAGCAAGAGGACGGCGGGCCGGTCGCAACCTCGGCCATCGCCGAGTACCTCGAGGTGACCTCGCCGACCGTGACCAGCATGGTCGAGAAACTCGAAGACAGGGGGCTGGTCGAGCGCGAGAAGTACAAGGGGGTCGAACTGACCCAAGAGGGCGAGACCGTCGCGCTCGAAGTGCTTCGCCACCATCGCCTGCTGGAGTCGTACCTGACCGAGCATCTGGACTACTCGTGGAGCGAGGTCCACGAGGAGGCCGACACGCTCGAACACCACATCAGCGAGGAGTTCGAGCGCCGGGTCGCCGAGGTGCTGGACGACCCCACGGTGGACCCCCACGGCGACCCCATCCCGAGCGCCGACCTCACGCCGCCCGAGGACGACACCACCACGCCCCTCTCGGACCACGACGCGGGGGACCTGCTGGTCGTCTCGCGGGTCAGCGACCGCGACGAGGAGGAACTGCGCTACCTCGCCGACGCGGGCATCGCCCCCGGAACCAGACTCGAAGTCGCGGACGTGGCCCCCTTCGGGATGGTGACGGTCCGGTTCGCGGACGACGGCGAGCGCGACCAGAGCCTCCCCGAGAACGTCGCTCGGTCGATTCGCGTCCGGCCCGCAGATGACGACTCGGACCCGGATTCGGACTCAGAGAGCGACGGCGGCGACGGCGAGGGCAACAGCGAGGAGATCGAGGCCTGACCCGACCTCATCCCTAACCCGACCCCGTCCTGTCGGAGAGACAGTTTTTTCTCGGCAGAAATCAGTAGTTCCGACCGATGCTCGATTTCGTCGTCTCGGCGCTCGCTGGCGTCGCGCTCGGCCTCTCGCTGGCGGCCCCGCCCGGTCCGATGAACGCCATCATCGCCGAGGAGAGCGTCCTCCGCGGGTGGGGGTCGGGCTTCCGGGCCGGACTGGGCGCGATGTCGGCCGACGCCTGCTTCTTCGTCCTCGCGTTGCTCGGAGTCGTCACGGTGGTCAGGGACGTGCCGGTCGTCCAGCAGGTGCTGTTCGGCTTCGGGGGCCTCCTGATGCTGTACTTCGCCTACGGCGCGGCCACCGACGCCAACGCCGCGTTCGGCGGCGACGCCGCCGCTGACGGGGCCGGTGAGATAGCAGACCGCGAGGACAGCAAGGGCTTCAGGAAGGCGTTCGTGCTGGCGTTGACCAACCCCTACCAGATTCTCTGGTGGCTCACGGCGGGCGTCGGCCTGCTCGACCCCGGCACCTTCACCATCGACGCGCTCGGCGGTCTCGCCATCTCGACCGGGAGTCCCATCATCGTCGTCGGCTTCTTCGGCGGCATCGGGCTGTGGATAACCGGGTTCCCGGCCGCGCTGGTGACCGTCGGGCGGCGCGTGGACGCCTTCGCCCCCATCGTGGCGTACCTCAGCGCAATCGTGCTGGCGCTGGCGGGCCTGTCCTTCCTCTCGAAGGCGACCGGGATTTTAGCGTGATTATACCGTCTCCGGCTACGGCCGACGCTGGGTCCGACGGTCGGCCGAGGTCTCGCGGTCCATCTCGGGGACCTCGCCCTCGAGCCACTCGCGGAACCACTTGACGCGCTTGAGACGCTTGTGGGCGATTCCTTCGGCGGTCTCGCTCTGGACGCGCTTGGCGGCGTCCTTACCGCGCTCCATCACCCTATCGACCATCTCGGCGGCGTCCATGTGGGTCCGGGCCTCGTAGCCCATCCGCAACAGCATCAGGGCCGTGCCGTTCGCGCCCACCTTGTCGAGGAGGTCCGCCTCGATGAGACACTGCGTCTCCTTGGGCAGGTCGGTCACGTCGCCCTGATAGGAGTGGTTCTCGACGGCTTTGCAGACCTCCTCGACGAACGATTCGGGGAAGTCGCCGTGGGTTTCGAGGTACTTCCGGGCGATTCGCGCGCCCTCCTCGGCGTGGACTTCCTGGTCGGCGTCCAACTTGGCGATGTCGTGGAACAGCGCGGCGACCCGCGCCACGTCCACGTTCGCGCCCTCCTTCTCGGCGATGGTGCCCGCGAGGTCCACCACGTTGAGGATGTGGTTGAACCGGTATTCGGCAGAGTGCCACGGGTACCACCGCATCCGACCGCCGCCGTCTTCGTTCTCGACGCTGGCGGCGAGGTACTCGTAGACGAAGTCCTTCATCTCCTCGAATTCGGCCTCCGAGACGGGCGACTCCTTAATTTCGACGCCCACAGAACCACCTCGATTCGCAGATGTCCGTACTCATTCTTACTCGTATAAACGTATGATTGACTCTTTAGACTTACGACGAAGACACTCAGAACTGCTGGTCCGTTTCTGCGCGTTCGTCCGGAACGGCGGTCGCTCGCCGTGAAACCGGTGGCGGCGGGCCGAATCAGCAGTCAGACAGTTCGATTTTCCCGTGCGGGATTTGCCGACGAGTCCTGAAGGGCGAACTCGATGCGCTCGGTGTCCTCGCCCTTCGAGGTCCGGTCGAGTATCTCGATTCGCCCGACGTCGCCGAGGCTATCGACGTGCGTGCCGCCGCAGGGGCAGTAATCGAAGTCCTCGACTTCGACCACGCGGAGGGGGTCCACGTGGTCGGGGATGAGATTCAGGAGCGCGCGGCCCTCGTCGGTCCGGGCTTCGACCTCCTCGCGGGGGCGCTCGGCCTTGGTGACTTCGAGGTCGCGCTCTACGGCCTCGTTCGACAGGCGCTCGATTCGCTCGACGTCGGCCTCGGAGAACTCCGCCGGTTCGAAGTCGATGCGCGAGCGGTCGGCGTGAATCTGGTTCCCGGCGGTCTCAGCGCCGTACTCGTCCAAGACGACGCGCGAGACGACGTGCTGGGCGGTGTGCATCCGGCGGTGGGCCTCGCGGCGCTCGGCGTCGATTTCGCCCCGGATTTCGTCGCCCGGCTCCGGCATGTCGCCCGCAACGTCCTCGACGTAGTGGCGCACGTCGCCGTGGTTCTTCCGAACCTTCGTGACGGTCGCGCTCCCGCCGTCCCACGACAGTTCGCCGCGGTCGGCGGGTTGGCCGCCGCCCTCGGGGTAGAAGTACGTCCCGTCGAGGACGACGTACTCCTCGCCGGTTTCGGTCACGGTCGCCTCGAACGCCGTCACGTCGTCTTCGTCGGGGAGGTAGCGTTGCTCTGTCACACTCGGCCAAAGGCAGTCGAGGCGCTTAACCTGTGGGTTGGCGGAACCTACCCGAGCCAGCTACCCAGTCGCCGCCGGAGGCGCTTCAGCATCGGGGCGCGCTGTCGCTCGTCGTCGGCGCGGTCGGTCGCTCTGTTCGCCGCTCCGCGAGGAGTCGCCGCGGCGGTCGGTCGGCTCCGCTCGCGGGACCGAAACAGGTCGCGGGTCGCCAGCGCGAACAGCGACGCGCCCAGCAACGCCCAGCGGACGGCCCAGAACCGCATCGCTCGGCGGAGGAGGGCGTAGCCGAGGCCGACGCAGACGAGTGAGGACGTTACCAGTACTGTCGGTTCCATCTCTCTCCGGATTGGGAGCGTTCATCCAATCGATACGTATGCGTGGGGACCATGCGAGCGGACAGACGATACGCATTGGTTTTGTTATGTGTTCCCTGACGCGGTTTTAGGTTCCCGCAGGAGACTATTGTAAATAACGCATCTACCGGTAAACGACGCCTGAACGGTCGGTAATCGGTCCCAAACGACTCACCCGAACGCAATCACGACCGCCAGCAGGCCCGCGAGGATGCAGAGCAGGCCGACCCGGCGCTTGTGGTCGGCGAGGGCCTCCTCGGGTTCGGGCGGGACGTTCAGGAGGTCCGACTGCACTTCGAGGACGGTCTGGGGAAACAGGAAGTCCGCGAACCCCCACGCCAGAAGCAGGAGGCCGACGGCGAGTTTCACGGGGACGCGCATTCGAGTGACACTAGTCAACGTGGAACAAGAAATAGGTTACTCAGAGGCGTTGACAACCATACATAAGTTCTAAAGAAATATTTCTAAATGCTAAAGAATTAACTTACTGTCTCACTACCCTGCGAACGGGTCCGTGACGGAAATCCGGCGACATTCGCTCGGAGACTGCTCCGAGACTCTCAGAAACCTCCGAGCGCCGAAAGTTATTATCTCGCGCAATCCTACACTCTCGACGTGAGGAACTACAGGCTCACCTCGGTCTGGGGCATCCCCATCCAAATCAACGTCTCGCTGTTAGTGGTCCTGCCCGTCTTGGCGTGGCTGATCGGAAGCGGCGAGCAGATCGACTTCTACACAGACATCATCAACGGGTTCCCCATCGTCGCGCTCGACGCCGCGGCCCTGCAAGTCGGAAACACGCCGTGGCTCATCGGCATCTCTGCGGCGGTCGGCCTGTTCGTCAGCGTCGCGCTCCACGAACTCGGCCACGCGTGGGCCGCCCGACGCTACGGCATCGAGGTCGAGTCCATCACCCTCTGGCTGCTGGGCGGCCTCGCCAACCTGAAGTCGATGCCCCGCGAGTGGAAGCGCGAACTCGTCATCGCGCTCGCCGGTCCGGCGGCGAGCGTCCTCGTCGCGGCCGTCTGTTACGGTCTCGTCGTGGCGCTTCCGGCGTCGGCCCCGACGCTCGTGTTCGTCGTCGGCTGGCTCGTCGTCACGAACGTCGTCCTCACCATCTTCAACCTCCTGCCCGCGTTCCCGATGGACGGCGGTCGAGTCCTCCGAGCGCTACTGGCCCGGAACCGACCCTACGCGGAGGCGACCCGGACCGCGGCGCGAGTCGGCTCGCTGTTCGCCATCGGCTTCGCCATCCTCGGCGTCCTCTCGTTCAGCCCGATGCTGTTCCTGCTGGCGCTGTTCGTCTTCGCGGCGGCCAACGGCGAGTCCCGACTGGTCGCGCTGGAGACGCTTCTTGACGGCGTAATCGCGGCGGACGTGATGACCGCGGACGTGCGGACCGTCTCCGCCGACACCCCGCTCTCGGAACTTGGCACCCGGATGTTCGAGGAGCGACAGACGGCTTACCCGGTCGCGGACGACTCCGGGTCGATCGTCGGCGTCGTCTCGCTGGACCAACTCCGCCGCGGCCGCCGCCGCGACGCCGAAACCGTCCGCGAGGTCATGGCCGAGACCGTCCCGAGAGTGGCCGAGGAGACGCCCATGTTCGAGGTCCTGAGCCTGATGAACGAGTCGAGAGCGAGCGTGGCGCTCGTCGAAGCAGACGGGGACGTGGTCGGGACGATTACCGGCGCGGACTTGGCGACGGTGCTGCAAGTTCGCCGGGAGGCCGGTACGCCGGTCGGTCCTCGGACGGCGATGTAGCTGGGAGATACTCTTACTGTGGGAAATTTTATCGTAGCTCTGTGCGGGTCGGACGTGTTAGTATCTGATTTCTGTTGTTAGGCTCACCGACAGAATGAGGGTTTTTCGTCGCAGTTTAAGGGAACTTCGTCCCAGAGATGTTTGAGCGTTTTTCTACTCGTCCAGCCTTCCTTTTCAGAAATATCGTCAATAGCGGCACACGCCGTCTCTTCAGAGATGTACCCAGATTGTCGGAGAAGCGCCACCGGTACGCCGAGTGAGAGAAGGCCAACGTTGAGGACGTCCAGATCGAGTGTTCGTGTCAGATATGCTCTCCCACCCTCGTACAGTTCCTCGTCACCACTATCCATCAGTAAGATACCGTCGATGTCCCGAGCGTTCTTCTCAACGAGGACTTTGATCGACTCTTCACCCGTATCGAACCGGGTTGACCCACCACAGAACTCGACATTCATCGGGGACTCTTCGGTATCAAGCGCATCGAGAACACGGTCGGCAGCGTCTCCTTTGCTCTCCTCTTCTTCAGTTGCAAAGTCTTTCTCACCACTTTGTTTATGGGTGTGCAATTCGGATTCGCATTTGTTTGTCGTCGTAATATTTTGATGTCTGGAGAATACGTCCCAACAGTCCAGCCGAGCATAGGCGATGAGCGCATCTGTGTCTGCAACTAAAGGGTGTACTGTCACGTTATTTATACTCCTGCGATCGAGTCATCATCTCTGTCGGTGGTGCTCGCATACGTCTCGAAAAGAGCGTTCGGCTAGTCCGATATGTACCGCGAACTATCTTCTGAGAGAACTTGCCGCGACCCCTTCGTCGTCGCATCAGCAACGTCGAACTCTGTCTCTCCTAGTAGCTGTTTCGCTACCTGTTCCGAAATCTCTCCCTCGTCGAAGAGTTCGTAGATATCGGCTTTGTCACGGTCGGTCAGTTGCGACCGAACCGCCCTCAGGACATCACCCTCGATGGGTTCGTCCGTGATTTCTTCGGCAACACGGACAGCCTCAGGGAGTGTTGGATGTTTGAGAGACATAGGCCTGTTCCTACGAGGGAATAACGTAGGAATTGGCTATAAGCGTTTTCATCGTTGCCATATCGTGAGCAGATGGGGACGACGTCAACATTAGTTGTGTCCGTAAGGATACTACTGTCTAGGGACCCAGTCTGAGGAGAATACGAAGGAATCAGTATCGATTCCGAATCGGCGGTGCTGCAAGTTCGCCGGGAAGCCGGGACGCCGGTTACTCCTCGGACGGCGATGTAGCTGAGATTTAGAACAAGTATAAGGAATTTGTCATAGTCCCGGGCGGATTCGAACCGCCGTCATGGGCTCGCTTCCGTGACGACTCGTAACCCGACACGTCCAAAGGCCCATATGATTGGCCGCTACACCACGGGACTACACTCGCTTCGCTCGTTTGTCCCGTGAGCATCGAGAATCCTTCGGATTCTCTCAACACCGCAGGAGTTCTCCTGCGAGGCTCGCGGTCCGTTGGACCGCTCACCATCACGGGACTTCACCTGTTTCTAACGCGATGAGGCACTTGAACGTATCGCAATCGAAAGACACCGAGAAGAACTCACACCCTAGTCCGCTTCGCCTTCCCCGACTAGCTCGGCGCACATGTCGGCCTCGGCGTCGAAGCAGTCCGGGCAGTGTGGTTCCCGGTCGATGATGGTGTCGAGGCGCTCGGCGACCGTCTCGTCGATGACGCTTTCGAGGGCCTTGGCCTCGCTCGGGAACTCCTCGACTTCCAGCACGTTGTGGAGGAAGCGCTCGATGATGCAGTAGGTCTGGAGGGCCTCGCGGGCCTGTTCGATGCCGTCGTCGGTGAGCGTGACGCCCTTGTACTTCTCGTGGTCGGCCAGCCCGCGGTCCTGAAGCTTGCCTATCATCTCGTTGACGCTGGCCGGACTCACGTCGAGGCGGTCGGCCAGCGCGCCGGTCGAGGCCGGACCGTTCTCCATCTTCTGCACGAGGTAAATCGCCTTGAGGTACTGGTCTGCCGTGTTCATTCTCTGGCCTCCATCACCGCGGTCACTTCCTCGACGCCGTGGGCCTCTTCCTCTCGAATCTCCTTCAAGGTAGCGAGCAACTCCTCGCGGTCGAGACCGAAGTCGGTGTCGCTGGATTCGATGGCCTCGATGAGGTCGTCGTAGAACTTGTAGGCGGTCTCCTCGCCGTGGAGTTGGTCGTAGAGGACGCCGTCGAAGTCCTCCGGCCCGGTCTGGGCGTAGGTGGCTTCGACCAGCGCCTCCACCTCTTCGAGGGGCACGGCCTCGGCGTCCAACTGGTCGATGAGCGCTTCGAGGCGCTCGCGGTGTTCGGCCGACTCCTCGCGGGCGTCTTCGAGGAGTTCCTCGATGTCGTCGTCGCGCTCGTCGGGCGAGAGCGTCTCGTAGTGGCGCGCCGCGCGGACTTCCACGACCTCCTCCAGCACGACGGCGATTTGGAGGAGGCGGGCGAGTTGGTTGTCAGTCGAGACGCGGTCGTGGACGCTCATCCCGACCACCCGTGATTGCTCGGCGATGCGGCTATCATTGGTACATTTTCGGGAGTTGGGCGACTTAACAGGTTTGGTCCCGGCTCTCGGTCGAACGACGCGAGAAAAGGAAGACGAAAGCGAAGAGCCGAAAGGAAGACGCTACTCGTGCAGTCGCTCTTCGATGCGGGTCTGGAGGTCCTCGCGGAGTTCCTCGACTTCGACTTCTTCGAGGACGGGCACGAAGAAGCCCTCGACCAGCATGTTGCGGGCCGACTCGTCGTCCAGACCGCGGGAGGTCATGTAGAACATGTCCTCCTCGTCGATCTGGCCGACCGTGGCCGAGTGGCTGGCCTCGGTGTCGTGGTTGTTGATGATGAGCTTCGGGGAGGCGTCGGCCTCGCTCTCGTCGCTCAGCATCAGGGTGTTCTCGCGCTGGTAGGAGTTGGTGTCCCACGCGTCACGACCGACGTCTTGGACGCCCTCGTAGACCGAGCGGGCCTCGTCGTCGAGCACGCCGCGGGTCACGAGATCCGCGGCGGTGTGAGCCGTGTTGTGCCAGACGCGAGCCGCGATGTCGAAGTGCTGGTCGTCGTGGCCGAAAAAGGCCCCGACCGTCTTGGTCTCCGAGCCCTCGCCGTCGAGGTTCGTCTCGACCGAGGACTTCGTCAGGCGCGACCCGATGTTGCCCTCGACCCAGTTGACCGTGGCGTAGTCCGAAGCGCTACCGCGCTTGAGCGTGTAGTTGTACGTCTCCTCGTCGAGGTCCTGCAGCGACCCGTACTGGACGTGGCTGTTCTCGCCCGCGGCGACCTCCACGATGCCGCTGTAGTAGCGGTCGCCCTCGACGTCGTCACCGGTGTCCTGTCGCTCCAGAATCGTCACCGAACTCGACTGCTCGGTGACGACCAGCGTGTAGTTGAACAGCGACTGGGAGTTCTGGGTCGTCCGGATGGTCACGTCCTCGGCGTCGACGTTCTTCGGGACGTAGACCAGCGTGCCCGTGCTGAACAGCGCGGTCGAGAGCGCGGTCAGGTAGTTCTCCTGCGGGTCGATGACCGACCCGAAGTGTTCCTTCAGGAGGTCCTCGCGCTCTTCGATGGCTTCCGAGATGGGCAGGACTTCCGCCTCGTCGGGACCGACTTGGTCCTTCTGTTCGGCGGCGTTCAGCGGGTCCACGAACTCCTCGTAGTCGAGCGCGTCGAGGTTGGTCCAGTCGCGGCCCGGCGTCCGAATCACGTCGGGCATCTCCAACTCACCGAGCGCGTCCAGCGCGTCGAGGCGGGTCTCGAGGAGCCACTCGGGTTCGCCGAGCTCCTCGGAGATTTCGCGGACGGTCTCTTCGGTGATGGTCTCGTGTACCTGCGTCGCAGTCATCCGAGACTCCCCTCCATTTCGAGTTCGATGAGTCGATTGAGTTCGACGGCGTACTCGATGGGCAGTTCCTCCGTAATCGGCTCGATGAACCCGGAGACGATCATCTGCTTGGCGTCGTCGTCGTCCAAGCCCCGGCTCTGGAGGTAGAACACGTCCTCGTCGCCGATTTTGCCGACGGTCGCCTCGTGGGCCACGTCCACTTTCGACTCGTCGATCTCCATGTACGGCATGGTGTCGGAGGTGGACTCGTTGTCGAACATCAGCGCGTCGCACTCGACCGACGTGGAGGAGCCGGTCGCGCCCTCCGAGATGTGGACCAGACCGCGGTAGTTGGTCCGGCCGCCGTCCTTGCTGATGGACTTGGACTCGATGGTCGATTTGGTGTTCGGCGCGTTGTGGTAGACTTTCGCGCCGGTGTCGATGTTCTGGCCCTCGCCAGCGAACGCGATGGTGATGTTGTTCGCGGAGGCTCCGCGGCCCTTCAGGATGGTGCAGGGGTAGAGCATCGTCGCCTTCGACCCCATCGACCCGGAGACCCACTCCATGCGCCCGCCCTTCTCCACGATGGCGCGCTTGGTGTTGAGGTTGAAGGTGTTCTTCGACCAGTTCTGCACGGTCGAGTACTGGACGTGAGCGTCCTCCTTGACGAACACCTCGACGCCCCCGGAGTGGAGGTTGTGGGTGCCGTACTTGGGTGCGGAACAACCCTCGATGTAGTGAACCTCGCTGCCGGGTTCGGCGATGATGAGCGTGTGCTCGAACTGGCCCATGCCTTCCGAGTTCATCCGGAAGTACGCCTGCACGGGCATCTCGACGGTGACGTCCTCGGGGACGTAGACGAACGAGCCACCGGACCACACGGCACCGTGAAGCGCCGCGAACTTGTTGTCCGACGGCGGGACGCAGGAGGTCATGAAGTACTCCTTCACGAGGTCCTCGTGTTCTTGGACTGCCTCGTCCATGTTGCAGAACACGACGCCCTTCTCCTCCCACTGCTCCTGCATGTTCTGGTAGACGACCTCGGACTCGTACTGGGCACCGACGCCCGACAGCGCCTTGCGCTCGGCTTCCGGAATGCCCAGCTTCTCGAAGGTGTCTTGGATGTCCTCCGGCAGGTCGTCCCAGCTATCCGCGCCTTCGCGCTTGTCCACGTCGGGACGGATGTACGGGACGATCTCCTCGATGTCGAGCTCCGAGAGGTCCGGCTGGCCGGGCCAGTCGGTCGGCATCGGCATGTTCTGCCAATGCTCCAGCGCGCGGAGTCGTCGGTCGAGCATCCAGTCGGGTTCGTCCTTGTCCTCGCTGATGAGGCGGACGACCTCTTCGGTCAGGCCCTTGTCGGACTTGACCGCCGCGCTCTCTTCTTTCTTGAACGAGAAGCGCTCCTCTGTGTTTGTCTCTTTTAGTTGATCTTGTTCCGAACTCATGCTATCACCTTATGCTGCCTCGTAGACTTCTTCTCGGACCCAGTCGTACCCCTTGTCTTCGAGCTTCTCGGCGAGTTCAGCGCCACCGCTCATGGCGATTTCGCCGTCGAGCATGACGTGAACGTGGTCGGGTTCGACGTAGTCGAGAATCCGCTGGTAGTGGGTAATCTGGAGAATGCCGGTGCCCTGCTCGTCGCGCAGGGCGTTGATGCCGTTGGACACGTCCTGCAGTCGGTCGATGTCCAGCCCGGAGTCGATTTCGTCCAGCACCGCGATGGACGGTTCGAGGATGGCGGCCTGAAGCACCTCGTTCTGCTTCTTCTCGCCGCCGGAGAAGCCCGCGTTGAGGTAGCGCTGGGCGAACTTCTCGTCCATGTCGAGCAGTTCCATCTTCTCGGAGAGAATCTGCTGGAACTCGGCGACGTCGACCTCGCCCTCGTCGGCGGGACCTTCCATCGGACTGGTGTCGTAGCCAGCCTCGTCTTCTTCGTCGGCCGCTTCCTCGTCTTCGTCCTCGAACAGCTCCTCGCGCTCGTCGAGCTTGGCGTTCAGGGCCTGTCGGAGGAAGTTGACCATCGTGACGCCCTCGATTTCGGCGGGGTACTGGAAGCCGAGGAAGACGCCGAGCGCGGCGCGCTCGTTCGGTTCGAGGTCCAGCAGATTCCACGTTCGCATGTCGTCGGGAATCTCGACCTCGTCACCGAATTCGTTCTCTTCGAGGTGAAGGAGGACCTCGCCCTCGGTTACCTCGTAGGCCGGATGGCCAGCGACGACTTTCGCCGTGGTAGATTTCCCGCTCCCGTTGGGACCCATCAGGGCGTGAATTTCGCCGGATTTGACCTCGAGGTCGACGCCGTTGAGAATCTTCTCGTCGGCTTCGACGACCTCAGCGTGTAGATTTTTGAGTTCTAGCGTTGCCATTGTTAGGCTCACCTAAGTCGTTCTGAGAAAGGGTCGTGCGACCCATAATGCTTTCGCATTCCCACGTAAATGGTTTCGCGCGCCGGAAAATAACTTTCCGGAATGAGAAAAGCTATCACGCAGACCGCGAGGGGAACGTAGCCTATTCCTCAAACGAAACTGCCGAGACCGGTCTGTTCCTGCCCGGATTTGACCTCGTCCCACGAGATGTCGAGGGCTTCGAGGATGCGCTCGATGGGACCCTGCAGCGTCTTGTCGAGCATCTTGTCCCAGTCGATGTCGAACTCCTCGGGCACCTGGTCCGCGAACTCGAAGCAAATCACGTCGGGGTCCTTCTTGAACTCCCGATAGAGCCTATCTTCGCGGGAGCTCCCGCTCGGGTCGAAGCCCTTCTCGTTCTCCATTCTTTGCCAGAAGTCGGGGTGGACGCCTTCGAGGTAGAGGCGCTTGGGCTTGCTCCCGCGCTGGAAGTTCGTCCCGAGCATGACGTTGGCGTACTTCGCGCCCCGGACCTGTGCGGTGTCGGTGTCGTAAGCGTCGAGGCGCTTGCCGATACCGCCGGGGATGCCCACGTCGTCCAGATTCACGTTTCCGTCCTGGTAGTCCTCGATGACATCGTGAACGTAGTCCTTCACGTCGTCCAAGTCCTCACCGTGGACGATCATGTCGATGACGTTCTTTTGGACCTCTTTCGTGATGGGCGCGATGTCCGAGCGCTTGTACTCGAAGCCCGTGATGTCGATGTCGTCTACGTCCTTGCCCTCCTTCCAGACGATGTGGCCCGCGTAGCGCTTCTTCTTGCCCGCTTGGAAGAACCGCCGGTAGAGTTTCTCGAACTCGATCTGGAAGCGGTGTTCCTCGGCGTTGAGTTCCTCGCGCGCGAAGTCGCCGTACGCCTCGTTGATGTGTTCCTCTATCTGGAAGGACTGTTCGATGGCTTCATCCTTGTCGACTCCACCACCGAGTTCGAGCATGACTGAGTCGGTGTTATGGAGGACAATACCACCGACTGCATCCACGAAGTTCTCGTTGTCCTCGACGCTCAAGTCGTAGACGTACCCATTGTGTTCAACCTCGGTAAGCACGGGTTCTCGACCAGACCGATAGTAATCACAGGTCCGAATCGTGTACGAGTCCTTCGAGTCGCGGTACTTGAGCGAATGTTTCTTCCCGCGTTGCGTGAGCAACATCGACAGTCCGGCGGCCAGTTCACGGCTCACCGTCTCGAAGTCGAAGTTCCGCTCGGCGTACTCGTCGGAGTACCTCGGGAACTCGCGCGATCCGTCACCTTCTACGAGCATCTGAAGGAACACATCCTGTTTCTCTTCGGGGAGGTGGAACACGAATGACGGAATTCGTTTCCCTCGGGAGGTCTGTCCGGCGAACTCTCGGAAGAATACTGCCGAGAGTTCGTTCATCATCTGTAGTTTTAGCGTACCGTCGTCGTACGTCACCGAATCGTCGCCGCGGAGGGTTCCGTATTCGACGGTTCGCTCGTCGCGCACATCACTCGCCACGATGCAAGCGGTGGTCCCATTGAACAGGCGATGATAATCCTCTTGCAACTGTTCGAGCCATTCGCGGTTCGATTCGGCGATGCTTGCGCAGAATCGACTCTCTGTCGTCTCCTCAGTCGATGCACTTCCTTCAGGAACGTACGCACCGAGAAGTCGAAGCAGGGCTTGGCCGTCCTCGCTGTCGAGGTCGATGTGCCGCTTGACGGTGACGGTCTTGTCGAGGCCGTGGTGGTGTTCGTGGCCGAACCAAACACACTCGTCGTCGGCGTGTATTCGCTTCGTTTTTGTCGTCGTTCCGCCAGTTCCACGACCGTCTTCGTACTCTCGCTCGTATCCCTTTAGAACCTCGTAGACGTCAATTTCTCCGACTTCTTCGACTTCGGGTAGGTCCGGAGTCCGCAAGGGGGCATCTACGTCCTCGGGCGTCGCCTCGACCAACTCGTTGCCGTCTTCGACGACGTAAGAGTGGTCGCGCGTCGTCACAGACTCGCCAAACTTGTGCTGGAGTTTGACGACCTCTTTGTCCGTCTCGTGGCGAATGACTCGTTCGATGGATTTCCACTCTGCATCTCCATCGTCGTTCACGGATAGTGCTTCCCACCCGTCGAGCGCGGCGTAGTCCTTCGGTGATTCGACGCTGGCGACGGGGCCGCCGTCGGCGGTCACGAGAATTTCGTCGCTCGGTCTCGGCGTTGCCAACTCGAACAGTTCTTCGATGGGTCGAATCCGGACTTCGCCGTCCGGGTCACGTACGACGATGGGTCTATCGCCGGTTACGCTGTCTCCGTATGCCACCTCGTACCCCATCTTTTTGGCAGTTTCTTGGGTGTACTCGATGACGTCTCGCCCGGTCGCCGTGATGGCGGCACCCATCGCCTTGTCGTAGAGACGGAATCGTTCCCATCCCAACACCCCGTACAAAGAATTCATAATCACCTTGACAGCTCTCTGCTGGCGGTCGAACCGCTCGTACTCGGGGGTGTCGGGTTCGCGCTCGTTCCGGAGGGCCTTCTTCTCCTCGCGCTCGGCCAGCGTCTCGTCGATGATTTCGCGGATGATGCCGTCAGGTTCCTTCCGGAAGTGGGTCCCTGTGGGGGCGCGATAGGTCTCGCCGTCGTACTCGTCGGGGTCCACCTTGGTCTCGGGCGAGGCGTTGATGGTGGTCATCGACATGGGGTAGAGGCTCTTCAAGTCCAGCACCGTCACGTTCTCTCTGACCCCGGTAATCGGCTCGAACACCGCGCCGCCCTCGTAGTCCTCGCTCTCCTGTTTGCCCTTCGAGGGGAGCGCGAACTCGCCGTGGGCCTTGTGGAGGACGTACATGTCCACCGCGTCGCCGGGCGTCGTGGCGTCTTCGAGTTTGCACCCGACGAAGGAGGCCACCTCCTCCCAGAAAGAGACGATGTCCTGCTTGCGGTCGAGTTGGACGCAGAGTTCCACGTCCCTGACGTTGTATTCGAGGAGTCGTGCGGGGTCCTCCTCCCAGAGGTCGCCGATGTCGCCGGGGTAGCGCTCCTTGCCGACGCCCAGCTCGACTTCGCCCACCGCGTCGAGGCGGTAGGATTCGAGTTCGGAGAACTGGGTGCGCTTGTAGCCGTACAGCAGGTCGAAGACGACCCGGCCCTTGACCGTCGGCGCGCCCCAGTCCGAATCCCAGACCTCGTTCACGCGCGAGAGGCGGTCCGAATCGAGGTCGTACTCGTGGGGACCGTTCAGTTCGTCCAGTCGGTCGATGAGGTAGGGCGCGTCGAAGTCGTCGGCGTTCCACCCGGTGACGATGTCCGGGTCGGTCGTGTCGAGGTAGTCGAGGTAGGCTCCGAGCATCTCGCGCTCGTCGCCGAAACTCCGGACTTCGAGGTCGATGTCCTCGATGGGGTCGTAGCCGGGGAGTTCCTCGGGGGCCTCGGCGTCGCCGACCGGCGCGTCGTAGAGCCACGCGATGTAGGTCTCGTCGTAGGAGTCGAACGTCGTGAGACAGATAATCGGCTCCTCGCCGTCCTCGGGGAAGCCAGAGCGGTCGTCGACCTCGATGTCGAAGTAGTGGATGCGGGGGTCGGCCTGCACCTCGACGGTCTCCAACTCGTCTACCTCGTCGTGGAAGTGCAGGTCGCCCTCGTCGTCTCGGCGCTCGGGAATCCGGATGCCGCTCTTGATGTCCTTGTCGATGAGGAACCGGTTGGGAAACAGGATGTCGGCCTCGTAGTGGTCGAAGTCGTCGCGGATGTTCCCCACGTCGCGGGGCGTCTGGCCGAATATCTTGGTCAGTTTTTCGCCCCGGATGCTCTCGTAGGGGTCGCCGTTCTCGTCGGTCGTCTCGCTGCCGGTGAGTCGGTCGTACTGCTCTTCGGGCGGGCCGTCGAGCGAGGAGGTCGGCGCGTAGAAGTAGGGTTCGAACTCGTGGACGTGGACGTGTTCGAGGCCGTTGTCGGGCGTGCGACCGAAGACGTGGACGATGGGCGTCTCGTCGTCGCCCGAGCCTTCGATGGTGTAATCGACTTGGATGACAGAGAGTTCGATTTCGCCGTCGGGCGCGGGAAGCCAGTCGTCCTCGTCCACGACCGAGTCGGCGGACTGGTCGGCGCTTCCGGCGACGGCGCGGGCCTCTGCCGCGACGTCGCGCTCGGTATCGCCCTCAGAAAATTGGTGGAGACCAGATTGTTCGTCGTCAGACCCCGAATCGCTCATATGCCCGGAGTTTGGCCCTTTCGGGTAAAAACCCTCCCTTTTCAGGGACTAGTCGGGACGATTCGTCCGGGAAACCTTTCCGCGACGGAAAGATATATAATGTGTTAACACTTACCACGGGACGAGGTGACGCCTATGTCCGACCACGTCAACCCTGGCGACGAGCTGGATCGTGCGGAAGCGGCGCTTCCCGAACCCGCCGACTCGGAAGCGACGATCGAGTCCTACGACACAGAGGACGGCGTCGTATTCTACGACGCGGAGAACCCGTTGGCGTGGTTGAAAGCGGGCCGACCGCTCACGCTTAAAGAGCAAATTTAACGCCGACGAGGACGAAGCGCTTTTCCTCGTTCCTTCCGGATTCGAAGTGTGGCCTCCGACGATTCGACGCCGGACGACAGCGACGACTCGGTAGCCGAGCTTCTGCCCGAGGACCCGCCGCAGGCCGAGACAGACCTCCTCCCGGACAATCCCGCGGACAACCTCGGTACGGACGACCTCGTGCCCGAGCCGCCGTCGGTGCCCGATACGTCGAAAAAGGAGGACGAGGCCGACACCGAACTCAAAAAGCAGTTCTGGTCGCTCGTTCTCATCTTCAACGTCGCGCTGTTCGGCATGAGCCTCGGCCTGATGGTCGCCGGTTTTCGCGGTCGCTGGCAGGTCGGCGGCGCGATTTTCCTGGCGGGCGCGTTCGCCTTCCTGCGCGGCTGGCGGCAGTATCAGTCCGTGACCAGCGACGACGAATAACCGACTGCTTTCCCGCGACTTCCCGACTGACTGCGCTCGGCCGACCAACCGCCAGCGAATGCTCGGCCGACCAACCGCCAGCGAACGCTTGGCCGACCAACCGCCAGCGAACGCTTGGCCGACCAACCGCCAGCGAACGCTTGGCCGAACTCCTCTCGGGTGGGATGAAGGGGCCGCCCGGTCGCGGCCGAAGGCCGTGGTCGTCTCCGCGAGCAACTATCCGCGCCGGGCGGTGCTGAGAGGCGCGGATATCTCGCGGAGCGACCGCCGGGAGACAAACCGCGTCTCCCGAGGTCACGTTCGCTTCGCTCACGTGACCGCGACCGGGCGGGGGCTTCAATAGACGTTCACGGCCACGATTCCCCCTTGAATCCCCAATAAAACAAGGCGACTGGCGGGGGCTTCAGGAAGACACCACCACCGCAATCCCGCTGTTCGCATTCCTAACCACGCCAAGATAGAGCAACCGGACGAAGCCTTGCGAAACGAGTTCCCGAAGTCCAGAAAGCCTAACCCCGGCCCGCGCCTACCACGGCCCATGAGAACCGTTCGGGACGATACCGGCGATATCTTCGTCCTCGTCAAGGAGTCGGGCGACTCCTGTAAGGTCCGGAACCCCGAGACCGGCGAGGAGACCCATCGAAAGCGCGACGCGCTCGAACCCGTCTCCGGCGAGTCGCCGCTTTCGACCGCCGCGCGGGCCGTGCCGGAACCGGCCCGGCGGATTCTGACCGCCGCGCCCGACGACCGGGCGCTCGGCCTGCTCGTGGACCTCCGCGAGCGCGGCCCGCACTCGGTTCGGTACCTCCTCGACGCCACCGACCTCTGCGAGAGCGACCTGCTGGGGCTGCTCACCGAGTTCCGCGCGGCCGGTCTGGTCGCGGAGACGACCGTGATGGGCGAACGCGGCTACGCGACGACCGACGCGGCGGACGAGGGCCTCCGCTTTCTCACAGAGAGATAACTATACAATTCTTAAGCCCTCAAAAACAATCCTCAGAGAAACAATTTTCTTTCTTTGCCTCAGTCAGCCGCTTCCAGCAGGCTCTCCCGGCGCTCGACCGTCGAGCGGTTCGACACCGAGTCCTTCTCGACGTACACCACGTCGTCCGCGGCGGCGACGAGTTCGTCGTCGTGGCTCACGACCACGATTTGCTCGACGCCCAACTCCCGCATCGATTCGATGAGTTCCGCGAGTTGCGAGACGTGGCCCGAGTCGAGGAAGACGGTCGGTTCGTCCAGAATCAGCGGCGGCATCGGCGCGGTCCCCTCGATGCCCTCCGAGAGGAGCCGGTAGATTGCACAGCGCAGGCTCAGGTTGAACAGCGCGCGCTCGCCGCCGGACAGTTGCTCGGGGTCGAGCGGTTCGCCGTCCTTCTGGTAGACGGTCAACTCGTACTCGCCGTCGAGTTCGATGCGGGCGTACGAGTCGTTCTGGTAGACCAACTCGAAGACCTCGTTGAGCATCTGCTCCAACTGCTCGACGTTGCGCTGGCGGAGTTCCGCCCGGAGGTTGCCGTACATCTCCTGTAGCTCGGCGGCCTCGTCGCGGAGCGATTCGAGCGATTCGACCCGCTCCAGCAGGTCCTCGCGCCGACTCCGGAGGTTCTCCAACTCCTCGATTTCGTTCTCGACGCCGCCGATGGCGCTCTGGAGGTTGTCGCGCCGCTCTCGAAGCTCGTCCAGTTTCACCTCGACGTCCTTCAGATACTCCTCGGCCTCTTTTCTGTCCTCGCGTGCCGACTGCACCTTCTGCTCGTCGTAGCTCTCGCGCAGGTCGCGGCGTCGCTCGCGCTTGTCTTCGAGTCGGTCCCGGCGCAGGTCGTTCTGGTCGTCGAGGCTGGCGCGCTTCTCGCGGTGGCGCTCGATGTCGGCCTCGGCGTCGGACCGGTCGCTCCGGAGCGACCGAATCCGGTCGAGTCGGTCCTGCTTGGCCGCAATCGCCTCGCGCTCGGCTTCGAGTTCCTCGACCGTCTCGCGCCGGTCGTCGGCCTTCTCGCGCAGATTCTGGGCGTCCTCGCGGCGCTCCTCGGCCTGCGATTCGAGTTCGTCGGCCTCCTCGCGCAGGTCTCGGGCCTCTTCGCGCTTCGCTTCGACCGTCTCCTCGCGGTCGGCGACCGACTCTTTCGCCAGCTTCCGGTTCTCGCGCAGGCTCTGGACCTCGCGCTCGGCCTCGACGAGGGCTTGGGCGCGTTCGACTTCCTCGCCGACCTCCTCGCGCCGGTCGCGCAGGTCGGATAGTTCGGTCTCCAACTCGGCCACGCGCTCGCGGTCCTCCTCTATCGTATCGACGTGGGGCGAGTCCTCGACCGGTTGCCCGCACTCGGGGCACTTGCCTTCCGCCAGCAGTTCCTCGGCCTCGGCCACGCTGTCGCGGGCGCTCTGGAGGTCGGCCTTCGCGTCCTCGATTCGGCTCTGGATGTCGGATTTGGCCTCGCGGCGGTCGCCGAGGTGCGACTCGGCCTCGCCGAACTCGACGGGCGCGTCCTCGAACTTCGCGCGCTCGGCCTCGATTTGGTCGTCCAACTCAGCCACGCGTTCGCGGCGCGCTTCGAGGTCGGCCTCGGCCTCGTCGGCCTCGGCCTCGCGCTCGTCGGCCTCGGCGCGCTTGTTCGCCGCGCGCTGTTCGGTCTCGTCGGCCTTCTGAGCGAGGTTGTCGGCCTGATTGCCGAACATCTGTGCCTGCGTCTTCGCGTCGTTGAGTTCGTCGGCCACGGCCTCGTCCTCGGCGTCGAGTTCGTCCAGTCGCTCCTCGATGGCGTCCTCGTCGGCCGAATCCAGTTCGGTCTCGGCCAGCAGGTCCGAAATCTCGTCGTCCAACTCCTCGACGCGCTCGCGGAGTTCCCGAACCCGCTCGCCGTGTTCGGACCGCTGCTGCTCGGTCTGGCTGATTTCGGACTCCAACTCCTCGATGTCGTCCGAAAGGGTCTCCAACTCCTCGCGCTTCTCCTCGTAAGTCTCCAGTACCTCGACGGCCTGCTCGCGGGTTTGCCGAGCAGTCTCTTGATTCTCCTCGAATCGCTCGATTTCGCCCTCGGTCTCCTTGAGCTTCGACTTGAGGTTGTTCAGGCGCTCGTGGAGGTTCTTCTCCTCTTTCTGCTCGATTTGGGCGTCCAACTCCGAGAGGCTCCCGCGCTTGTCGTCCAGCACGGACTTGACCCCGAGGCGTGCGTCGCTGGCGCGTTCACGGTACTCCTCCAGTTTCCCGAGCTGGAGGAGGTCGTCTATCATGTCTTGGCGCTGGGTCGGCGAGGCGTTGATGAGCTTGTTGACCTCGCCCTGCCGGACGTACGCGCAGTTGACGAACGCCTCCGAGTCCATCCGGAACAGTTTGGTGACCTCTGCGCGAACGTCTCTGGCACCCTCGACCGTATCCTCGGGCGTCTCCAGCACGCACTCGGCGGTCGTGGCGCGCTCGCCGGTCGCCCGAATCCGCCGCCGGACGTGGTAGTCGCCGCCCTCGTGGGTGAACCAGAGTTCGATGATGGCCTCCTCCTCGCCGATGGTGACGACGTCCTCCAGCGTCCGGTCGAGCGCCTTCGCGCCGTAGAGCGCGAAGAAGCAGGCTTCCAGCAGCGAGGACTTCCCGCTCCCGTTCAACCCGTGGATGACGGTCACGCCCCGGTCGAGGCGCAGGTCGGCGTCGGCGTAGCACTTGAAGTTCCGCAGGCGAACTCGGTCGAATTTCATAGGTACTCCTCCAGCGTTCCGTCGTCAGCGTCGGTGTCCGTCCCACCGGAATCGGCCGCGGCCGATTCCCGCTCGGTGGCCGAATTGGTTTCCGTCCCCGCCTCGGTGGCCGAGTCGGCCTCCGCCGCGTCTCCCGTCTCGGCCTCTGCCGCGTCACCCGTCTCGGCTTCCGCCGCGGCCTCCGCGACTGCTTCCACGGCCTCGGCGTCGTCGGGGTCGGGCGCTTTCTCCTCGCGCTCGTCGGTGTCCGGTGGGTCGTCGCCCGCCTCGCTTGCCTCGTCGGGCGCGGCCTCGAACGCCGAGAGGTCACCCTCCTCGACCAGTTCGCTCACCCGGTTCTCGACCGACTCGCGGACGTTCGAGTCGGCGACTTTGCTCGCCCGGACCGTCTCGTCGAGGCCGCGGGCGGCCTCGCTCAGGCCGAGGTCGCGGACGCGCTCTCGCACCGCGTCGTCGGGGTCGGCGAACGAGACTTCGACCTCGCCGTCGTCCTCGTCTATCTCCCGACGGTCCTTGACGCGGGCCACGAGTGCGCCCTCTTCGAGCGCGAACTCCTCGACGGTGGCGGGCGGAATCTGCTCGCCTTCGCCGTCGATTTCCACGACCACGACGGCCTCCTCGACGTCTCGCTCGCGGATTTTCTCGCGGACTCGCTCGATGCCCTCGCCCTCCGCGAGGTCCGCGGGGACGTACTCGAAGTCCCGCGTCGCGTCGATTCCCCGGCGGGTGATGGTGGTCTCGCCGTCGAACTCCACGATGTTGTAGCCCCGGTCCTCGCGCTCGTCGGTGCTACACCGCTCGGTCGAACCGCAGTAGGTGACCCACGTGTCCGCCACCTCCTTGGTGTCGGGCTTGTGGTTGTCGCCCAGAAGCATCGCGTCGAAGTCGAGGTTGGCCTCGGTCAGGACCTCCTCGGCGTCCCAGTCGCCGAGGTCGAACGGCTTGAACAGGCCGTGGCTCACCAGCGCAGCGTGGGGTCGGTCGTGGTCGGCGAACTGGTAGTCCAAGTCGTCGCGCTTGGACTTGGGCACGTGGTCGAGACCGTAGAAGGCCGTCTCGCCCACGACTTCGGGCGTGTCGTCCAGTCTCGTCGCCAACCCCAGCATCTCGAAGAGGTCGAGCCATTGGCGACCGCGAGTCCCCTCGTGGTTGCCGACGATGGCGAGAAACGGGATGTCGGCGTCCCGTAGTTTGCCCAGAATCGAGATGGTTCCGTGGAGGGCGTTCAGGTCGGGGCGGCGGTCGTGAAAGAGATCCCCGGCGTGGACGACGGCGTCCACGTCCTCGGCGATTGCGTCGTCGATTACCTGCTCGAAGGCCCGGAGGAAGTCCTCCCGTCGCTCGGGAGCGTGGTACTGCTGGTACCCGAGATGGGTGTCCCCCGTGTGTATCACCCGTGTCATTGATTCGTGGTTTGCATCCGGAACCTAAAGGCATTCCGCGACGCGGCGACTCGGCGGGAGTTGGAAACCAGGAGGCGTCTGTCGGGCATACCCCGGAGTCACGCGCGATAGTATATAAAATTAGACCCACCCGAGGTCCACCGTCCTCCCGTCGAACACCGTCCCCCTGTCGAACCGCGGTCCGAGGAGTCCTTCAGTCGAGGTCCAGCGAGTAGAGTCGCTTGCGAGCGTCCGAGAAGGAGAACCGCGAGTCCACGATGCCCTCCTCGTCCAGTCGGTTCAGCGCGTACCGAACCGTCCGGTCCGGGAGCAGGGACTCCTCGGCGATTTGGCTCTGGGTTAACGTGTCGTTATATTCGAGTACCTTGGCGACGAGTTTCGCGCTCGGCGGCAGTTCCCGTATCGCCTCCGACGCATTCTCCCCCGTGAGCCGACTCTTCTCCCGTTGAGCAGTTTCTGAGGCGCTCATCGTGTCCCGTACTTCTAGATACAGGCTAATAATATTTCCCTTTCTAAAATATAACCTGAAAGCATCAAGTCGCGTCCACGACCGGGCGAGAAACGTGCGATTGTCTGACACTCGTCACACCCCACCCGAAGCCTCTTATGAGGGTGGGACCTAGACCGTCGTGATGACCGATACTGTGGAAGACGTCGATCTCCCCTACGACGAGGAGAGCGCGTCCCAGCAGGACAAGATTGAGGCCCTGCAGGAGCGGTTGGAGGTTCTGGAGTCTCAGAACGAGGAGATGCGTGACAAGCTTCTGGATGCGAACGCCGAGAACAACAAGTACCAGCAGAAGCTCGAACGCCTGACCCACGAGAACAAGAAACTCAAGCAGTCGCCGCTGTTCGTCGCCACGGTCCAAGAGATCACCGACGACGGCGTGATTATCAAACAGCACGGCAACAACCAGGAGGCCGTCACCGAGGTCACCGACGAGATGCGCGAGGACCTCGAACCCGACGACCGGGTCGCCGTCAACAACTCCCTGTCCATCGTGAAGACGCTGGAGAGCGAGACCGACGTTCGCGCCCGCGTCATGCAGGTCGACGAGTCCCCGCAGGTGTCCTACGAGGACATCGGCGGTCTCGAAGACCAGATGCAGGAGGTCCGCGAGACGGTCGAGATGCCCCTCGAAAATCCCGACATGTTCGGCGAGGTCGGCATCGACCCGCCCAGCGGCGTCCTGCTCTACGGCCCGCCCGGCACCGGCAAGACGATGCTGGCGAAAGCCGTCGCCAACCAGACCGACGCCACCTTCATCAAGATGGCTGGCTCGGAACTGGTCCACAAGTTCATCGGCGAGGGCGCGAAGCTGGTTCGTGACCTCTTCGAGGTCGCCCGCCAGCACGAACCCGCCGTGCTGTTCATCGACGAAATCGACGCCATCGCGGCCAAGCGCACCGACTCGAAGACCTCGGGCGACGCCGAGGTCCAGCGCACGATGATGCAACTGCTCAGCGAGATGGACGGCTTCGAGGACCGCGGCGAGATTCGAATCATCGCGGCCACGAACCGCTTCGACATGCTCGACCGCGCCATCCTCCGGCCCGGCCGGTTCGACCGCCTCATCGAAGTGCCCAAGCCCGACCAGGAGGGCAAGGAGAAGATCTTCCGCATCCACACCCGCGACATGAACGTCAGCGAGGACCTCGACTACGCCAAACTGGCCGAGGACGTCGAGGACGCCTCCGGCGCGGACATCAAGGCCATCTGTACAGAGGCCGGGATGTTCGCCATCCGCGACGACCGGACCGAAATCACGATGCAGGACTTCGAGGACGCTAAGGCCAAAATCGAGGCCGAGGACGACGACGACGAAGTCTCGAAGACCTTCGCCTGACGGGCCTCGCCTGACTCCTCGTCACCGTTTTTCTTTCTCGCAGACGCGACCGATAGCCGTGCTACCGTGACAAACTGAGACATTCTCGCCCGCGGGGCGGTAGAAATGGGGAATCGTTTTAGCCTCCACGGCGGAATGGCCACCTATGACTCAATCGGAATCAGAGCGCCAGTTACTCTCCCACGTCCTCGTCCCCGTGGCAGACGAGGAGGACGCGCGGTTGTCGGCGCGCGAACTCGCACCGTACAGTCCCGAGCGAGTGACCGTCCTGCACGTGGTCGAGAAAGGCGAGGGCGTGCCGGACAAGACGCCCGTCGAGCAGTCCGAACAACTCGCCGCCGAGGCGTTCGAGGCGATTCGGGAGACCTTCCCCGACGCCGAGGACGAGACCGCCTACCGGCGGAAAGTCGTCGAGGCCATCCTCGACGTGGCCGACGAACTGGACGTGAGCGCCATCGCCTTCCGGCCGCGCCGGAGCGGGCGACTCACCCGACTCCTCACGGGCGACCGGACGACCAAGTTGGTGACGAAGGCCGACCGGCCGGTGGTCACACTACCACAAGGGGAGGACGGATGACATCGGGCGACGAAGAACTGGCCAAGGACCTCGGTCTCCTCGCCGCGCTGACCATCGGGGTCGGGACGATGATCGGCGCAGGGATTTTCGTGCTTCCGGGGCAGGCGGCCGCGGCCGCCGGACCCGCCGTGGCGCTGTCGTTCGTGGTCGGCGGCGTCATCTCGCTGTTCACCGCACTGTCGGCGTCTGAACTCGGCACCGCGATGCCGAAGGCTGGCGGTGGCTACTACTACATCAATCACGCGCTCGGTCCGCTGTTCGGGTCGGTCGCCGGATGGGGCAACTGGATGGGACTGGCGTTCGCCAGCGCGTTCTACACCCTCGGGTTCGGCGAGTACCTCGCCACCTTCCTCCCGATTCCGGCCGTCGGACTCGGCGTGATGACGCTCTCGTCCTTCCAAATCGGGGCGCTCCTCGCCGGGTCGGCGTTCATCGCGGTCAACTACGTCGGCGCGAAGGAGACGGGTCGCCTGCAGGTGTTCATCGTCGTCACGCTCGTGGGCATCCTCACGCTGTTCTCCGCGCTGGGATTCCTGCAAGCGGACCTCTCGACGCTCCGGCCGTTCTTCCCGGCCGAGACCGGCGGTGCGACCGCGATTCTCCCCGCGACCGGACTCGTCTTCGTCTCCTTCCTCGGGTTCGCCAAGATTACCACGGTCGCCGAGGAGCTGAAGAATCCGGGACGGAACCTGCCGCTGGCGGTCGTCGGAAGCGTCCTCATCGTGACGGTGATGTACGCCGTCATCATGGTCGTCCTGATGGGCGTCATCAACTGGCGACAGCTGAGTCCCGAGTTTACCAAGACGCCCGTCCTCGACGTGGCCGAAATCTCGTTCGGCGCGTTCGGTCTCGGCGCGATTGGGGTCGGACTGCTGACGTTCGCCGGTCTGCTGGCGACCGCCTCGAGCGCGAACGCCTCGATTCTGGCCTCCTCGCGCATCAACTTCGCTATGGGTCGAGACAAGCTCATCAGCGCGAAGCTCAACGACATTCACCCCAAGTTCGCCACGCCCTACCGGAGCATCGCGGTCACGGGCGGTCTCATCCTGCTGTTCATCGTCGTCGGCGACGTGAAGACGCTCGCCAAGGCCGGAAGCGTCCTGCACCTCATCGTCTACGGACTGCTGAACGTCGCGCTCATCGTGATGCGCGAGTCCGACGACCCCGAGTATCAACCCGACTTCGAGGTGCCGCTCTACCCGGTCGTGCCGATACTCGGCGCGCTGACCTCCTTCGGCCTCATCGCGTTCATGAAGCCGATCGAAATCGGGCTGTCGCTGGTGTTCGTCGGGGGCGGCATCGTCTGGTACTTCGCCTACGGCAAGTCCCGGACCGACAAGCAGGGCCGCCTCTCGAATCTGGTCCTCTCGCGGAGCGACGAGATGCCCGACCCGGCGGTGTCGGCCGCGACGTCCATCAAACCCGACGGCGGCGAGTACCGGGTGATGGTGCCGCTGGCGAATCCGGAACACGAGAAGGACCTCATCACGCTGGCCAGCGCCGTGGCGAAACAGCACGACGGAGTGCTGGACGCGGTCCACGTCATCACGGTGCCCGACCAGACGCCGCTGGCCCACGCCGCAGACCACCTCGACGAACACGAGGAGAACTACCACGAGATTCTCGACGAGGCCCAGCGGGACGCCGAGACGTTCGGCGTGGACGTCGAGACCCACTCCATCGTCTCCCACCGGTCGTTCGAGGAGATTTTCTCGGCGGCAAAGACCCACGACGCCGACCTCGTGGTGATGGGGTGGGGCGAGGACGCTCACGGGTCGCCCGGTCGGGTCGAGAGCGCGGTGGACGACCTCGGGATGGACATGCCCTGTGACTTCCTCGTGCTGAAAGACCGCGGATTCGACCCCGAGAAGGTGCTGGTGCCGACCGCGGGCGGCCCCGACTCGGACCTGAGCGCCGAAATCGCCAAACTGCTCAGAGACGCCTACGACTCGGAGGTCACGCTCCTGCACGTCGCCGACGACGCCGCGGAGGGCGAGACCTTCCTCGAAGAGTGGGCCGAGAAACACGACCTCGGGGACGCCCAGCGCCGGGTCGAAACCGGCGACGTGGAGTCGGCCATCGAGCGCGCCGCCGCCGACTGTTCGATGGTCATCATCGGCGCGACCGAGCGCGGTCTCCTCTCGCGGCTCGTCAGCGGGTCGCTGGTCCTCGACGTGGTCGAGGACGTGAACTGCTCGGTCCTGCTGGCCGAGCGCGCTCGCAACCGGGGCATCCTCGAACGCCTGTTCGGGCAGTAGCGTCCGGAAAATTGGCCCCGTTGAAGTGTTCTTCCGTCGAGAAGATTGCTCCGGCGATGCGGAATGTAGAGCGTGGGTGTTCGTTTAGGCTTCGCACGCCAGTATCGTTTATTGTTTACTATCAATAACCACCTTTATCCTCTTGGGAGCCTTCTAGTAAAGCACGGAATCACAGGCTGTGCGTTTGTCCCCACCGATGAAGGGGCCGCTTGAACCGGGTCTACCGGACGTGCAGGGGAATACCCCCTCGTTCTCTTCGCGTGGTCGTCACGCGGAACGCAACACCGACGCTGAGCGTTCCGCATCACGAGACACCAAACAATGTCACAGACCACCGATTCGGCGTCGCTCGACGCCATGCTCGATATGCTGAGTAACACCCATCGCCGCCGTATCCTGCTGGCGGTCGCAGACCACAACCCCCGCGACGAAGACGAACTCACGCAGGGCGGGGTTGCGCCGAACAACACGGACGACGGGCGACTCGAACAACTGAAGATAGCACTCCAGCACACTCATCTTCCAAAACTGGCCGAGCGAGGCTACATCAACTGGGGCCCCGACACGCGGACGATTCGGCGGGGGCCAAACTTCGACGACATCGCACCGCTCCTCGAACTCGTGGACAACCACGCCGACGAGTTGCCGGACGACTGGCCGTAGCGAAGACGTAGCGAGAGATTCGCATCACAAATTGCGTACCGATACAAGTAAAAACTACACATCTCAACGGGGAAGATCTCCTTCTCGTTCTCAGTACGACTCCCGAATCACGCGCCTCTCTTCGTCGTCGCGCACGGTCACCACGTCGCCCGTGTTCTTCCAAATCGCGCGCTCTGCGCCCCAGTAGAGGTGGAACTCGGTGTCCTCGCCCGACCCGGAGTGGAGCGTCACCGGCTTTCGCGGGTCGAGGAGGAACTCGTCGGGGAACTCGTAGGTCGTCCCGTCGCTGTTCTCGACGGTCCACCCCGTCAGGTCCAGCGGTTCGTCGCCCTCGTTGCGGAACACCAGATACTCGTCGTTCTTGTTCCAGTGGTCGTAGCCCAGCGCGTCCTCGTGGATTTCGTCCACG
Source organism: Halorussus ruber (assembly GCF_004765785.1). Classification (GTDB taxonomy): domain Archaea; phylum Halobacteriota; class Halobacteria; order Halobacteriales; family Haladaptataceae; genus Halorussus; species Halorussus ruber. The sequence goes on from NZ_SBIT01000007.1 coordinate 321,524, forward strand.
GCGAGGCCGACGGCGAGTCGCGCCGCGGCCCGGCGGCGTCGGTTGTCCAGCACCTCGTCGGGGACGCCCTCGGCGGTCGAACCGCGCGCCGGGTCGGTGTCGGGACTCGATTTCTCCTCGGCGTCGATTTCTCTTTCCTCCCCTCCTCTGTCACCCGCTTCGGATGCTTCGTCCGCGCCGGGCACCGGCGCGGACCCCACCGCGACGACCGACACGTCGGCCTCGGGCGCGTCGGCCACGCCGGTCTCGGCCCGGCGGACGAACCGGTTGAAGTAGCTCTGCTCGCCGTTTTTCTTCTCGCGCTGGTAGCGGAGCGCGAGGTTCGCCGACTCGAACTTCTCGAAGAAGGCGTCCCACGCGACCGTTTCGAGGTTCTTGTCCGGTTCCTCCTCCGGAAAGTCGAACCGGAGGACGCCCAAGTCCTCGCCCTCGCCGGTTCCGACGACGCGTGCGGGTTCGCCGTCGCGCTCCTCGGCCCACTCGCGGATTTCGTCGTAATCTGTCGTGGTTCTGGTCGCCCACGGTTTCGTTTCGCTCATTCCCATTCCCCCGCAGAGAGGGCGACGGCGAACCGCTTATGTATTCGGCTTCGGACACTATCATCTGTCTCTAAGCAACCAAAACAATTACTTTAGAAATATTTTGGGTCAGAAAAGAAAGCAGAACATTTCTCTGCCGATGCGTCAGCCGAGCGCGACGAACACCGCGTAGGGGACGACGAAGAGGGCGAAGAACATCGCCAGCAGAATGACGCCGTAACCGGCGAGCGTTCCGAACGCGGTCAGCCACGAGGGGTGGTCGAAGTCGGCGGGCAGGTTCATACTCGATACGTTCGGCCAGCGGGCCTTAATCCTACCTGAACGCGACGAACCGTCCTACCGGATGATGTCGCCGATACGCCGGGCCTCGCCCGTGATTTCGGGGTCCTCCTCGACGATGCGAAGCACCTCGTGGTCGGTCACGTCGAAGTAGTTCTTCCCGGTCGCTCCCTCGATGAGGTCCTTCGAGAGTCGGAACTCGGTCCCCTCGTACACCACGTCCACGCCGTCTTCTTCGAAGGCGAGCGTCGTCATACCCCGCCGTTTGGCCGCGCCATTTAAAAACCCATCCGAACGAACACGACGAATGTTCGATTTCTGGAGATTGTCTGACGGAAGTTTATTAGGCGTGAAACGAAAGTTACCGGTGTGCCACTCGGCTCGGACCCCCTAGACGAACTCTCGATTCCCGACGGGACGACCGTCGAGGAGCACGATTTGGTGACCGACGGTGACATCATCGTCGGCGGACAGAGTACCGTCGAGTTCGGGGTCCGGGGCCACAACGTCATCGCTGGCGAGCGCGTCCAGTTCGGCGGCCACATCGAGGCCGAGGCCGACTGCCGCCTCGACATGTGGTCGGACGTGCAGGACAACGTGCTGGTCGGCCGGGACGCCTACCTCGGCGAGCGCGTCCACGTCGGCGGTCGCCTGATGGTCAGCGGCGACTTGGACATCGGCGACGACGTGGACATCGAACGGGGCTTCGAGGCCAACGGCTGGATCGTCATCCGGAACCCGATGCCGACCATCGTCTTCCTCTTCGTCTACCTCCAGCAACTCCTGCGCATCGGCGAGGAGGAGGCCGCCGAGGAGGTCGTCTCGGACCTGCTCGACAGCGAGGAAATCGACGCCGAACCCGTCGTCATCCCGCGGAACGGCCACGTCTCGGACGACTCGTGGCGGGTCTCGACGCCCGCGACCATCGGCGACGACTGCCGACTCCACGGCAACATCCGCGCCGAGTCCATCGACGTCGGCCAGCGAAACGACGTGTTCGGCAGTCTCCGCGCCCGCGGCGACATCTCGGTCGGCGAACACACCGTCATCCACGGCGACGTGACCACCCGCAACGGGACGGTCGAACTCGCCGACGACGTGGAGGTCAGGGGCGACGTCTCCTGCGAGGACCTCCACTTCCACGAGGGGGCGCTCGTCGACGGGACGATGCGCGCCAGCGGCGAGATGTCGATGGTCAAGGCCGGGACCCACGAACACATCGCGGCCGACGGCGACGGCGGCCGCAAGCGATTCCACGGCGACTCGGACGAGGAGGTCGGTGCGACCGACGAAAGCGAGACGGTGGATGCAGACGAGACGACCGGACGGTCCAGCGAGTCCCTCTCCGACGAGGACATCCCCGACGTGACTATCGCCGACTCCGACACCGCCGAAACCCCGGAGTAACTCGACTCCTCCCGAAGTACAGCCACCTGTCATTTCCGGCGTTTTTTTCAGAATCAGTACCCCACTCTCGACGGATTCGCTAGTCGCTCGCCGGGTTCGGCGAGACGACGACAACCCGAAATAACCGTTTCGGGGTTAATGTAATAAACATTGACGGTGATATACTGACGACGTATGGGAGAGAGACTCACTCTTGGACGGTGGTGTCGATGCACTCGGTAGTGCTGACGAAGGGCGTGCCCGACTTCAGGGAGGGGCAGGTGTCGTTCGACGAGGACGGCCACCTCGAACGCGGTGCGACCCCCACGGTCATGAACCCCAACGACGAGTACGCCTTGCAGGCCGCGCTCCAGACCAAGGTCAAGCAGGGCGGGACCGTCAGCGTGATGAGCATGGGGCCGCCGGGCTACGAGAGCGTGCTGGAGGAGGCGATGAGCGTCTACGCCGACGACCTCTATCTCCTGTCGGACCGCGAGATGGCGGCGGCGGACACGTGGTCTACCTCCATCACGCTCTCGGCCGGTATCGAGCAAATCGCCGAGGCCGACCAGTCGGGCGAACCAGACCTGATATTCGCGGGATTCAAGACCGCAGACGGCGAGACCGGCCAGACCGGACCTCAGACCTGCTGGTGTCTCGACCGGCCCATCGTGACCCACGTCATCGCGCTCGACGTGGACGAGGACGAGGAGAAAATCCGAGCCAAGCGCCTCGTCGAGGGCGACGTGGACGAAATCGAGACCGTCGAGGCCCCCTTGCCCGCGTTCGTCGTCACCGACCCCGAGTTCGACCCGTCGTATCGGCGGGCCGAACACCGACTCAGACACAAGCAACTCAAGGCCGAGACCGAAGAGCGCGTCGAGGAGTACGAGGACCACCTCACCTCGTGGAGCGCCGAGGAACTCGATTTGGACCCCGACTTCATCGGTCTCGACGGCTCGCCGACAATCGTCTCGGGCGTGGACCCGATTCCGAAGGCTCCCTCCGAGCGCGAGGCGACGATGGTGACCCCCGGCGACGAGGATGGCATGGAACAGGTTTTAGACGAGATGCGACCCCTCGCGGGAGGTGACTGACCGTGGCCGACGAATCCCCCGAGAACCCGGACCTCGACCCGAGCGAACACACCGTGAGCGAACTGGAGGAGAAGCTCGCGGGACTGGACGACTCCTCGGAACTCGACGCGGTGCTGGCCGCCGAGCAGGAGGGCAAAGACCGCAAGACCGCGACCGAGGCCATCCGGAGCCGAATCGAGGAGTTGGAGGACGAGACCGAAACGGAACCGGCCGACGCCGACCACGAGGAGGAGTACGCCGACGAGGGAGGTACTGACGCCCCCGAGGAAGCCGGGGAAGCCGACGAGGGCGAGGCCGCGCCGGACGAACAGGTCAGCTACGAGGCCGAGAACCAGACCCGAGACAAGAAGCACGTCCGGGCGCTGAAGGGCGGCGAGTACGGCGACATGTGGGTCTACTGCGAGACGCAAGCCGGGGAACTGCTGGACGTGTCCAAGGAGATGCTCGGCAAGGCCCGCGAACTGATGGACGACTACAACGACGAGTACGCCACCGACGAGCGCGTCGTCGGCGTCCTCGTCGGCGACGAGTCCATCGGCGACCTCACGGACGACGTAATCGCCTACGGCGCGGACGTGGCGATTTACCACGAGGACCCGAGGTTGGAACGCTTCCGCCACAAGCCCTACACCGAAATCGTCTCGGACATGGCCCGCGGCGGCGCAGAACCGCCGAACTGGGCGACCGGCGAGACGGGCACCGAACCCACCGCCGAGTGGCGCGACTACGACAAGCCCCGGTACTTCCTCTTCCCGGCGACCAACAACGGCCGGGACCTCTCGGCGCAGGTGCAGGCCGAACTCGACTCCGGATTGGCCTCGGACTGTTCCGGGCTGTCCATCCAAGAGGAACTCATCAGCAACCCCGTCAAGACCGGCGAACCCGGCGAGAAGGTCGAGTTCGACCGCGTGCTCCACATGAAGCGCCCGGACTTCTCGGGATTCGAGTACTCGACCATCCTCTGTCTCGACAACCCCGGCCGAGAGTTCCACCCGCAGGGGTGTTCGGTGATTCCGGGCAGTTTCGAACCCATCGACCCCGACTACGAGAAGGAGGGCGAGGTAGTCGAACACGACCTGTCGCTCCGAGACGACTGGTTCCGCGTGGACGTGACCGACTTCGACAGACTGGACGAGGGCGTCGATTTGACGGGCCACGAAGTCGTCGTGGCGCTCGGTCGCGGCATCGGCGACGACCCGACCGAGGGCATCGAGTTGGGTCTCGATTTGGTAGACGCCTTCGAGGACGCCGCGCTCGGCCTCTCGCGGGGCGTCGTGACGGCGTCCTACGATATGGACGGCCACGTCGCCGACTACGTGTCCGAGGAGCGCCAAATCGGCGAGACCGGGCAAATCGTGCAACCGACCCTCTACATCGCGGCCGGAATCTCGGGCGCGGTCCAGCACAAGGTCGGGATGGACGAATCTGACACTATCGTCGCAATCAACACCGACACGGACGCCCGGATTCGGGACTTCAGCGACTACTTCATCGAGGGCGACCTGTTCGAGGTGCTTCCCCGCCTCGTCGAGTCCATCGAGGCGGGCGAACTGAAACTGCGAGCGGAGGCGAGCGATGACTGACCGCGGACGGAAGCGAGCGATGACGGACCAGCACAACGGAGGCAAGCGATGACTGACGAGTACGAACACTACGAGGCGGTCGTGGTCGGGGCGGGACCCGGCGGGGCCGCCGCCGCGGCGGTACTGGCGCGAAACGACGTGGAGACCCTCGTCCTCGAACGCGGGGTCGAAGCCGGGTCGAAGAACGTGACGGGCGGCCTCATCTACGCCGAGGAGTCCGCGCCATACACCGTGGACGGCCTCTTCCCGGAGTTCCGGAGCGAGGCCACCGAGCGCCCCGTCACCGACTACTACCTGCACAACGTGGCGGGCGAGAAGGTCAAGACCTTCGACATCACCGACCTCCACGAACACGACACCGAGTGGTCCGACGCGGTCCTGCGCCGGAAGATGGACTCGTGGATGGCCGACCGGGTTCACGAGATGGCAAACGAGACCGGCGGCGGCCTCCTGACCGACGTGCGAGTGAACGGCCTGCTCCGCGAGGGCGGCGAAATCGCGGGCGTCACCTGCGACGAACTCGACCCCATCCGGGCCGACCTCGTGATTGCGGCAGACGGCGTGAACTCGGAGCTGGCCCGCGACGCCGGACTGATGGACTGGGAGGACCCCGAGGAGTGGTTCCAAGGCGTGAAAGCGGTCGTGGACGTGCCCCCTGAGGTCATCGACGAGCGGTTCGGCGTCGGCGACGAGGAGGGCGAGGCACACCTGTTCTCTGGCGACCTGTTCGAGGACGTTCGGGGCGGCGGGTTCGTCTACACCAACGAGGACAGCCTCTCCATCGGGTCTGTCTTCCACCTCGACAGCATCGTCGAGCAGGAGGCCGAACCCCACCAGCTGCTGGACAACCTGCTCACCCATCCCCTCATGGCCGACTGGCTGGAGGGCCACTACGACGAAGTGGAGTACAGCGCGAAACTGGTGCCCGACTCGAAGAAGGCCGCCCATCCCGCGCCCCATCAGGGTCGCCTGCTGGTGGTCGGCGACGCGGCAGGCCAGATGCAGGCCCAAGGCCCCATCATCAAGGGGATGAACCACGCCGTGAGCGCCGGGGCGCTGGCTGGCGAGGCCTTCGCCGAGGCCAAACTCCGCGGCGACCCGGACAAGGCTGGCGAACTCTACGAGCAGAAGCTCCGCAACGAGGGCATCATGGGCAAGCTCAGGCCGAAGGGGTATCAGGTCGCTCGCGCCCTCGGCGAACACGACGCCGTGACCGAGATGGCCGACTCCCTGCTGACCTCCTCGGTCGGCCGCCTCGGGGTCAAGGTGGCGGGCGGCCTGCTCGAAGACCTCTACTCGTCGCCCCATCTCTCCCAAATCGTGCCCGACACCCAGACGCCCTACGTCACTCTGCCGACCGTCATCGCCGAGGAGTTGGGCGACCGGGTCACGGGCGAGGCCGACTACGAACCCAAGGACCTCGTCACGCGCATCGGCGACCTGACCTACGATACCGACGTTGGCAACCCCCACATCGAACTGCGGGACAACTCGGTGGAGGCCAGCGGCGCGGCGGTCTACGCCTGCCCGGTCAGCGCCGAGGGCTTCGGCGGCGGGTGCTACCGCGAGGAGACCGTCAAGACCAACGGGAGCGAGGAGAAGCGCATCAGCCTCGACACCCAGCCCTGCGTCGAGTGCGGCACCTGCGCCGTCGTGGCGGACACCGACTGGGAACACCCCCGCGGCGGCAAGGGCGTCGAGTACAAGGAGGGGTGAAACGCACGTGACAGACTCCGAACCGCGATGAGCGACTACCGCGACCGAATCGAAGTCCTCGCCGAGCGCGCCCGAGCCGACCGCCGGGGCTTCGACCCGCCCGAGGACCCGCCGGACGAGGAGCGCGCCGTCGAGTTCGCCCGGGACGGCGTCGGCGAGGTCGTCGCGGTCTACGTCGAGGCTCGGACCGGCGAGTTCGCGCCGCTCGACCGCCCCGAGATGTCGGGCATGGAGCGCGCGCTCAACGACTGGCTGGCGCTCTACGCCCGGTGTCACGGCCGCGAGGTGGACCTCGACTGCACCGTCCGAGAAGCCGCCGAGGCGGTCATCGAGACCCGCGACGTGGTCGAGAGCGCCCGCCTCCTGACCGGAGTTCCGGACAGAGATGCGGACCGCGACTCCGGCGTCGCGTGGCGGTCACAGGGTCGAGTTCGGTAGGCGGGCGCTCGGCCGACCAACTGCCGCGATTACGCCTTGCCGACTAGCCGCCGAGAGTGCGCTCGGCGAACCGTCTCACGGGGTGGGATGAAGGGGCCGGTCGCTCGCGTTCATTGTAGTCGTCTGGCCGATCCCTATCTGCGACGGGTTGTGCGGAGAGGAGCAGATATGTCGGCCAGCGACCGCGAGCGACCGGGGGCTTCCAAAGCCATCGCGGTTTCGACGCTGCTTTTGGTACTCGAACCGTCGAAGCGACCCACCTCGACGCACCTTCTACTAGACATATAATTACATTAGGTAGAAGAATATAGATATTGTTTAAGAAATTGTATAGTTAGTTAGCAGACTGCACTACTCTTAACATCAACTCCCGAACGCGAGAAAGGACTAAGTAGCCGCGGAGTGTGTTATCATTGACCATGAAGTTCTCCGAAACGCTGGAGTTCGGCCACGAGGACCGCAAGCGAATCTACGAGTACGTCGAGAGCCACGGCGAAGTGGACCTCGAAGAGGCCCGCGACGTGCTTCACGTCGACCCCGGCGGGTTCCGCCACCACCTCGCCATCCTCAAACGCGACGGCTATCTGGAGGAACACGACGGGATGCTCCGGGCGTCGTTCGAGGAGGGCGCGGCCGAGGAGTACGAAGTCGACGGCGTGGAGTTCACCGTCCGGCCCGCGCGACAGGAGGACCTCGCGGGCATCGTCGGCGCGATTCGGCGCGTCGCCGAGCAGGGAAGCTACATCGTCGCCGAGAGCGTGGCCGACGAAATCGACCACGACGAGGCGCTGCTGCGGCACAACGAAATCGAGTCGCGGATGTTCTTCGTCGCCACCGTGGGCGACGATGTGGTGGGATGGGTCCACCTCTACGCGCCGGAACTCGACAAACTGGCCCACACCGCGGAACTCACCGTGGGCGTGCTGGACGACTATCAGGGCCACAGCATCGGGAGCCACCTGCTGGAGCGCGGGCTGGAGTGGGCCGCCTCGAACGACTACGAGAAGGTCTACCAGAGCGCGCCCTCGACCAACGAGTACGCCATCGAGTTCCTGAAAGACCACGGCTGGGAGACCGAGGCGGTGCGCGAGGACCACTACAAGATAGACGACGAGTACGTGGACGAAGTGATGATGGCGGTCGAACTGTAGTCGCACTTCCGCTGTTTCCTCGCCGGAAAATAGCGCGAGCGTGGGTCGCTCGACGCCGGTCACTCGCTCTGCTGTTCGTGAACCGGGAAGGCGACCTCGACGGTCGTCTTGTAGTTCTGTATCTCGCCGTTCTCCACGTCGGCGGTCCAGTCCTCGACCTCGACGCCGTGGATGTCGTCGATGGTGTGGCTCGCCTGTTCGACCGCTTCGTGGGCGGCTTGCTCCCAACTCTCCTCGGACGTGCCGAGGACTTTGATGATTTTTACTGCCGTCATGGCCAACGGCGATACGACGGGATTCGTGTAGCGTCTTGTGGCCGCGTTGAACTGACGGTGAGCGCCGGGCAGAACCGGAGCGGACCGAACGTTTGCGTCCGAACTTCGGACTCGCGGAACCGAAAGGGGCTTTTCTTCGACGCCGGTAGCCCCTAGCATGATTTCCATCGCGCTGGCGGGCAAGCCCAACGCGGGCAAGTCCACCTTCTACAAGGCCGCCACGATGGCCGACGTGGACGTGGCCAACTACCCGTTCACGACCATCGACGCAAACCGCGGGGTCAGCCACGTCCGGACCGACTGCCCCTGTCTCGAACGCGACCAGCGTTGCGGCGACGAGAACTGCCACGACGGGAAGCGATACGTCCCCATCGAGTTGCTCGACGTGGCCGGACTCGTCCCCGGTGCCCACGAGGGCCGCGGGTTGGGCAACCAGTTCTTGGACGAGTTGACCAACGCCGACGCAATCGTCAACGTCGTGGACGCCTCCGGCGGGACCAACGAGGAGGGCGAACCGGTCGAGGTCGGCACCTACGACCCCGTCGAGGAGGTCGATTTCATCGAGGAGCAACTCGACCAGTGGCTGGCAAGCATCATCGACCGCAACTGGGAGTCAGTCGAGCGCAAGTCCCGCTCGCCGGACTTCGACATCGACGACGCGCTGGCCGACATGCTGACCGGGTTCGGCGCGACCGAGGCCGACGTGGCCGCCAGCCTGCGGGAGATAGAGTACCCCGAGGACCCGATTCAGTGGACCGACGACCACCGCGAAGCCCTCGCCAGAGACGTTCGCGCCCGGACCAAGCCCATCGTCCTCGTGGCGAACAAGGCCGACATCGCGCCCCCGGAGAACATCGAGCGCCTGCGAGAAACCGGCAAGCCCGTCATCGCGGCCACCGCCGAGGGCGAGTTGGCCCTGCGACAGGCCGAACAGGCCGGAGCCATCGACTACGACCCCGGGGACGAGGACTTCGAGGTGCTGGGCGACCTCTCGGACGAACAGGCCGCCGGTCTCGACCAGATTCGAGAGGTCATGCAGGAAGGGGGCGGCACGGGCGTCCAAGCGGCCCTCAACACCGCGGTCTACGACCTGCTGGACCAGATTACGGCCTACCCGGTCCAGAACGAGACCAAGTGGACCGACGCGAAGGGCAACGTCCTGCCCGACGCCTTCTTGCTGCGGCGCGGTTCGACGCCGAGGGACTTGGCCTACGCAGTTCACAGCGACATCGGCGACGGCTACCTCCACGCGGTGAACGCCAAGACGAAGCGCGAGATAAGCGACGACTACGAACTGGAAGAGGGCGACGTGGTGAAAATCGTGAGTACGGCGACGTAGAGTCAATCCGGAACCGCCCGCTTCGACTGCCCGACAACAATCCTTTTGCCCGCCGCGTCCGCGCCGATACAGCATGGCATCGCTGGCCGCCCGCATCTGGACCGTCACCCTCGCGCTCCTCGCGGTGGCCGTGGCCTGCCTCCCGCTTCTCGTCCGAACCGGCGCACCCCCCATCTACGTCGCGTTCGGCGCGCTCGCCATCGGCTACGTCTCGGTTCAGGCGTGGCGCTCCGGCGGTCGGTTCGAGTTCGAGTCTGCGATTCGGAACCCGGAGGCCCGAACCACGTCGCGCGCCCCCGAAATCCAGACCGCGCTGTTCGAGGTCTGCGAGCGGGCGGAGCGGCCGGTCCCCGAGACCGTCTTGGTCGAGATGGACGTACCGGGGGCCGAAATCGGCTACGACGACGGGACTCCGCTGCTCGCGGTGGACCCCCGACTGCCGATCGTCGTCGGGCCGGTCGGCCTCCGGGCTATCTTCGCCCACGAACTCGGCCACCTCGGGCACGACATCCACACCGACGCGGTTCGGCTCTACCTCCCGCAAGTCGTCGGCTTCACCGCGTTCTGGGCGGCCGTCCTCGCCGGGCGCGGCCCGACCGCCGCCACCCTCGGGAGCGCGGCGTACCTCGGTCTGGCGTACTCCTCGGACCGCCGCGCCGCGATTGGGAGGGCCGTGCTGAGTCTCGGCGCGGAACCGCTGGCGCTGGCCGCGAGTCGGTACGCCAACCGCCTCGAGGAGTACCGGGCCGACGCCTACGCCGCGCGAATCGTCTCGCCAGCGGAACTGACCGAGGCCCTCTATCGAATCGCGGCCATCGCAACCGGGGACAACGACGAGGACGTGACCGGGCCGACGCCGTGGGAGGCCGACCGGTCGCTGGTCTCCTCGGTGTTTGGGACCCACCCTTCCATCGAGCGCCGCGCCGAGGCGCTGGACTGCGAACTTCCGGCGTGGGTTCGACCGTATCGCCCGCATCACGCTGGTAGCGGCGAGGAGTAGCTCCGACGCTTCGGTCTTCTTTAGCACTTCAAATAATTCCGAAAGTTTACGTGGCGTTTTTCTCCTTCGCTGTCTCATAGCGTCTATGGCATCCGTCGATTCGGACCTCGTCAACCAGTTGGCTCGCCACGACGAGTACTTCACCGCCCGCGAACTCGTCCGGTTCCTCGAACGTCACCACCCCGTCGAGGGGCCGGGCATCCCCGGCGACCTGCTGGAAGCCTACGCCGACGAGTTGGACTACGACCGCGACCGGTTCGACACCTCGCTTCAGGACCGACTCACCGACGCCCGGTCGTGGCGACCCGGCGACCGCCTCTACCGAATCGGCGACAACGTCAGCATCTACCCCGAGTCGTGGCACGAGCGGCTCGCCGACACGACCGATCTCTCGGAGTACGTCGAGGTGATGCTGGAGAGCGTGCAGGCCCCCGAAGGAATCGAAATCGACCGAGACGACCTCGGAGTCACCCAAGAGGATCTGCTGACCGCGGTCGAAATCATCGGCGAGATTGACCACGGCGAGGCCCGGAGCATCCTGAAGCGCCAGCGCCTCGACGGGGACCTCGTCCTCTACGCCTTCCAGAACCCCGAAGAACTCGTGCGACTGCCCAGAGAAGATAGCGAGTGAGGAGTACGCCTGAGCCGTGAGTCGCACACTTGCGCTCCACAGGTGAGTGAGTCGCTCGTGCCGAGCGACTCATTCCGCGAAGAACTCGACCAGCGACTCGGCCACTTCCTCGGGCCTGTCGTGCTGGACCCAGTGGGTCGCCTCCGGAAATCGCTCGATTCGGAGGTCCGACACCCAGCGGTCGAGACCCTCGGTCAGTTCCACGCCGAGCGCGTCGTCCTGTTCGCCCCACAGGAGTAGGGTCGGCACGTCCACGTCGAGGTTTCGGCTCCCGCGACCGACCAGTCGCTTGACCTCCCGGCCCAGAATCTCGCGGAACAGCGCCCGGTAGTAGTGTATCGCCGAGGAGAGCGCGCCCGGTCGGGCCGCGGCCTCCCGATACCGCCGGAGGTCCTCGTCTCCGAAGGTGTCGGCGCGGGCGGTCTCGCACAACAGCGTCTCGACTCTGGCGGCGTCCCGCGCGCCGAGCCACGCCTCGGGAAGCCACGGCAGTTGGAAGGCCATCGCGTACCACGACCGCTTCCACTGCTCGGGATTTCGGCCGAGTTCCCGGCGGTAGGCCCCCGGATGGGGCGCGTTCAGGACCGCCAACTGCTCGACCAGCTCGGGGCGGCGAATCGCTACCTCCCACGCCACCACGCCGCCCCAGTCGTGGCCGACGACGCGGGCCGACTTCCGGCCGAGGAGTTCGACGAGGCCCGCCACGTCGCCGACTAACTCCTCTGTCCGGTAGCTTTCGATTCCGTGAGGCTTCTCCGACAGGTTGTACCCTCGCATGTCCGGCGCGACGACTCGGTACCCCGCCTCGGCCAGCGCCGGAATCTGGTCGCGCCACGAGTACCAGAACTCGGGGAACCCGTGGAGCAGGACCACGAGGGGGTCCTCCTCGTTTCCGGCCGCGACGTAGTGGAGTCGCACGTCGTTGACGATAGCCTGCTCGTGGGTCCACGGACCGTCGATGTCCATACACAACGTGACGGAGACGAGGAAGTAAGCCTTGAGGCACCCAGTCGAAAAAAGCGGGTCGATGTCGGTCCGCGGACTACATCTCGGTCGTGGTCTCGTTCGCCATCTCGCCCGCGGTCGTGGTCTCGTTCGTGGCGTCGTCACCGAGCGTCGCGTCGATGACGTCGTAGTCCACGATGATGTAGGCGGTCTCGACGACCGGTGCGCCGTCCATCGTGTAGGGGTCGTCGGCCTCGGGGAACTCGTACTGCTGGTTGTCGTTGGTGTCGCGGTGGGGCATGGCGACCAGCGTCTGGCTCTCGCTAATCGTCTCGTTCAACTCGACGACCACGTTGCTGTGTTCGCCGGGTTCGAGGTACGTCGAGTTGCCGACCACCGGACCGACCGAGACGTTCTCCGCGGAGGCGTAGTCGCCCGAGACGTTCCGGGCCTCGTGGACGACGAGGAATCCGCCTTCGGGGACGACGACGCGTTCGAGGACGACGGTCGTCGTGTTCGGCTCACCGTCGGTGAAGGTGAAGCCCGCGCTCTGGTTGAGGAAGATGACGCTCGCGGTCGCGTTCTCGGCCTCCTCGGCCATCGTCGTCTCACCCGCCATCGTGGTCGTCTCCTCAGCCATCGTCGTCTCCTCGGTCGTGGTCTCGTTGCCATCCATCGCAGTCGTGGTGTCCTGTGCCATCGGCGCGTCGTCGGTCGCCGTCGGCCCGACGCTCCCCGCCAGCGCCGCGCCGGTTCCGACGACCATCAGTGCGACGACTGCCAGTACTGCTGTTTTTCGTGTCATCGTGTCTCCGGACGAACCGACGCCGGTCTCGGGGAAGAACGTGTCAATCGTTTATCTGACGAACGGGAGCATACCACTCGCCAAGTCCGGACTGAACTTCCGTAATCGGTCGATTGCGTCGAGGACGGTGGAGGTGGTCCGACAAGTTGCGCTCGAAATCGAAGTTACGACGTGGAACGCTCGACGCAAAATCGAAATTACGCGAGCGGCCGGAACCACACGGCCACGAGGAGAAGCGCCAGAAAGAGGTACGACCCCCGGACCAGCAGCATCGTCGCCAGTTCGGCGTCGGCCCGTCGCGCGACGCCTGCCACGGCACCGAACCCGGCGACGGCGGCCACGCTACTCGGCGGGAAGACCGCCAGCGCGGCGAACGCGACCACGAGGAGCAGGGCAGTCGCCATCAGCGCGTAGGCCGCGGTCCGGGCGCGGCGCGGGCCGACCGTCACCGCGACGGTGCGTTTCTGGATGGACTTGTCGTACTCGAAGTCTTGGGCGTCGTCGATGACCTTCACGCCCGAGAGCAGGACGAGGAAGACCGCGGCGAACGCGACCGCGATGGGTGCGAGCGCCCCGGCCTGAGCGTGGAACCCGCCGACGAGCGCCAGCGCGATGCCGAGGGGGTAGCCCGTCGTCGCGGTCACCGGGTTGGTGTCCAGTTGGGGCGCGTGGTGGTACGCGATGAGCCACGTCGGCAGGGTCAGCAGGGCGGTCCCGACTCCGGCGACGACCCAGAGCGCCAGTAGGCAGGTCAAAAAGAGCGCGGTCGAACCTGCGAGCGCGGTCTTGCACCCCCGTTCGGAGAGGGGATGGTCGTCGTCCTCGTCGCGGACGTAGAAGTCGACGTAGCCGTCCTTGACGTGGGCGGTGTAGACCGCCGCGAAGATGGCCGTCGCGTGGAGGAGTCCGACCGCTGGCGCGAACCGCCCGGCCAGCACGCCGCCGAACAGCGAGCAGGCGACCGGCGGGAGCATGAACACGGGGTGGACCTGCGAAGCTAGTGCGCGGGCCGCGGGGACGACGCCGGACTCCCGGCGCGAGATGGGCATGGTCCACCTAGACGGGAGCGAGACGCATAAAATCTCAGGGCGGCTAGGGGAGCAAGCGAGAACTGGGTACCTGAAAACAGACGGGCCGGAGCAACGATGAAATCCTATCAGGAAGCTAACTTCAGGCTTGAGCCTAGGGGTCACCGCAACCGTACAGCACCGCTACCGCGGGCCACACCCTCCCCAACCGATTGCGCTTCTCGCTTCGCTGCGATGCTCATCCCTCGCGCGGGAATGGCGCGGCGACAAGACGCCGCGCCAGCGCGCGCCGAACCGGTGGTTCAGACGGAGCGAGTTCTAAGCAATAATTATAGTTATTAAGAAAATAAAAACAATTCTTAAAGAAACAATTTGATTGCTTTCCAGATTACCGAACCGCGTTCGTCGCCTCGCGCATGATTTCCAGCGCCTCCTTTATCTGCTCCATGTCCGTCGCGTAGGAGATGCGGGCGTAGCCCTCGCCGTGGTCGCCGAAGGCCTCGCCGGGCACGACGACGACGCCGCGGTCGAGGACCTCGTCGGTCCAGCCCTCCGGCACCTTGGGCATGGCGTAGAACGCGCCCTTCGGCGTCGGGCAGTCCAGTCCCATGTCGGCGAAGCCGTCGAGAATCACGTCGCGGCGCTCCTCGAACGCGGCCACCATCTCGTCTACGGGGTCCTGCGGGCCGGAGAGGGCGGCCTCGGCGGCGAACTGCGCCGGGGCGGAGGCGCAGGCTTGGACGTACTGGTGGACTCGAAGCATGCGCTCGATGCGGCGCTCGCTCGCGGCGACCCAGCCGAGCCGCCAGCCGGTCATCGAGTAGGTCTTCGAGCAGGCGTTGACCACGACGACGTTGTCCGACTCGGCGAACTGCATCGGCGAGTAGTGCTCGCCGTCGAAGACGATGTGTTCGTACACCTCGTCGGAGATGCACAGCACGTCGTGTTCGTCCGCGATGCGGGCGAACTCCCGCACGTCCTCCTCGCTCTGGACCGCGCCGGTCGGGTTTGCAGGGCTGTTGACGATGAACGCCGCGGTGTCGTCGGTGATGGCCTCCTCGACCGCCGCGGGGTCGAGGGTGAGGTCCTCGCGGAGCGCGACGGGCTTGGGTTCGCCGCCCGCGATGCGGGTCAGCGCGTCGTAGGAGACGAAGCCGGGGTCGGGGAAGATGACCTCCTCGCCAGCGTCCACGTGGGCCTCCATGGCGAGGTGGAGCGCCTCGCTCCCGCCCGCCGTCGCAATCAGGTTCTCCGGCGGGACCGAAAAGTCGTTGTCCCGCTCGTGCTTGGCGCTGATGGCCTCTCGTAGCTCCACCGTCCCCTTGTTGGAGGTGTAGGCGTCGGCCTCGCCCGATTCGATGGCCTCGACCGCGGCCTGCCGGGCGTGTTCGGGCGTCGGGAAGTCCGGTTGCCCGATTCCGAGGTTGATGGCGTCCTCGCCCGCCGCCTCGAACACTTCTCGAATCCCGCTTATCGACACCTGCTCGACCCTGTCGGAGAAGTCCGTCATACGTCCGACAAACGCGCCCCCAACGATAATTGTTGGTGTTTCGGGGTTGACCGGAAAATCAGGCTGACTGAAAAAACAGGTCAGGACAGTCGTGCCGCGATGTCGGCTTCCGTGATGATGCCGACCGTGTTCCCGCGCTCGGTGACGATGACGGCCTTGTTGTGGCCGAGGTCGGTACTCAACTCGTCTAAGGTCGCGGTTCGGGACTTGGTCGGGAAGCTCTCGCCCATGAACTCGCTGACCGGCTGGTCGCGGGCGTCCTCGCCGACGCTCATCAGGTCCTCGAAGCTGATAGAGCCGACCGGCACGCCGTCCTTGATGACGGGCAGTTGGGAGAAGCCCTCCTCCTGCATCTTCGTGACTGCCTTGCTGACCGGGTCGTCGGGGCCGACGCTGACCACGTCCTCGTGCATCAGGTCCCCCGCGCGAACGATGTCGCCCTCCGACTCGTCGAGCGCGTCCACGATTTCTCGGAGCGTCGAGAGCCGCGGGTCCACGTCGCCGCCCTCGATGCGGGCGATGAGCGGTTGCGAGACGCCCGCCCGGTCGGCCAACTCGCTCTGGGTCAGGCCGAGTTCGTTCCGGCGCTCCCGGATATCTTGGGGCGTCGGTAGTTCCATGCCCACGCATAACTACGGGTTATAGATAAAGGTTCGGTATCGACAGTTGCTGGTGTTGGACGGACTGTTGGATAATGAACTGTCGGAGCGGCCAGTTAGGCTTCGAAAGCCCTCGCGCGGTTCGCGGTCACGCGAACGAAGTGAGTGTGATCTCGGAAGACGCGGGTTGTCTTCCGGCGGTCGCTCAGCGGGATATGCGGCGCGCGCAGAACTGCGCGCGTAGCATAGGGCCACGCTGAGGCGACCAAGGTAAACGCGAACCCCGCTCGCCCTTTCAGTCCACCAGGATGGCGGTTGCTCCACCGGCCGAGACTGGCAGCTGTTCTGCCAGTCGAAACTAGCAGGCTGATACACCGGCCGAAACCGGTGGCTGGACGCGCTACTCGAAACTGGTGAGTAACTGGTTCGCCAGAAAGAGGAGCGCGCTCGGACTACTCGCTACCGCCGAGTTCGATGTCCTCGTCCTCCTCGTACTCGATAGTCTCGACCACTTCGAGGGGCACGTCGCGGAGCGCGCCGCCGACTTCGCTCTTGGCGATGCGCTGGGCGTGCTCCTCGCTGTCGGCGTTGAAGACCTTCATCTCCAGCAGGAGACCCACCAGCGCGGTTCCGGCCGCGATGAACGCCGAGTCGAACGGTTCCGCGCAGGCCGGGCAGGTCGTCGCGCCGACCTCGACTTCCACGTAGTCCATCTCGCGGTCGTTGAGTCGCTTTCCGGCCTCGCTGACCGCGACGCCGATGGCGTCGTCGATGTCCTCTACGTCGCGTACCAACCAAGCCGCCTCCATCGCAACGAGATAGTTGCTCATATCTGGGGGTCGTTCCGTGATGTTTCGTGTCTTTCGGTTTCCGAACGGGTCGGTCGGCCGTTCTGAGCGTACGAGTAGCACGACTCGGGGTACCGCAACTCGCGGTGCCAAGACTCGAAGTACCGTGACTCAGGATACCACGACCCAGGCGTCGATTCGACCGCGCCGGAAGTGCGCCCGAACCGCGCACGTGAGCCGGATAATTCTCATAAGTTATGCGTACGCCCGGCGTCGCCAAACCGGTGCCTACGTCTGCGCGGGTCGATACTCGTCCTCTGTTGGACATAACGCAACCTCGATTGAATCGCAAGCGGGCGTCGGGGTAAAAGGTTTCTATAGACCATTATGAAATCTACATTTCAATAATGCTTTTATACTCGGTTGGCCCACCCTCGCCTGAGGTACGAACTCCGATGCCCACACGGCTCACCCGTGCAATACTGTTCGCCCTGTACCAGACGAGCGTCGCGGCAAGCATCCTGTTGCTTCCGCTGGCAATCATGACCAGACAGGCAGGCCTCACGCTCCCGGCCCACCGGGTGGTGAAGCGACTCGAACAGGCGTACGACGCGACGGCGTAGAGGCGACTCTTTCTCGGAACACTCGCCCGCCGAGCGACTGCTGTCGCCAGTTCGGTTGCCCGTGCGGACCCACTCGCTCAGCCTCCCGTTTCGGATAGCTGATGGGAGCGCGCCCGTTCTTCCACCGGAACACCGTTTCGAAGTCGTCCGCAAGAGTGGGTTTTATCAGTGCTGGCGGACAACAGTTCGGTAATGCCTAGCCCAATGCAAGGTTCCGAGTTCTCCCAGAACGCCTCGCGTCTCGAACCCGACACGAATCCCTACGAGCCGGAACTCGGCTCGCTCCCGAATCGGTCGGTCGACACCGAGGACATCCAGGAACTCAAGACCGGAACGACGACCATCGGTCTCACCACCACCGACGGCGTCGTGATGGTCACGGACAAGCGCGCCAGCCTCGGTAACATGGTCTCCTCGAAGACCGCCCAGAAGGTCGAGGCGGTCCACCCGCGAGGAGCGCTCACCATCTCCGGGTCGGTCTCGGCGGCCCAGTCGCTCATCCGGACGCTGGAGGTCGAGAACAACCTCTACGAGACGCGCCGCGGCGGCGACATGAGCATGCAGGCGCTCTCGACGCTGACGAGCAACCTCCTGCGCTCGGGCGGCTTCCTCATCACGGTGCCGGTCCTCGGCGGCGTTGACGACGAGGGAAGCCACATCTACTCCTACGACGCCCTCGGCGGCGTCACCGAAGAGGTCTACAGCGTCTCCGGCTCCGGCTCGCAGTTCGCGCTCGGTGTCCTCGAACAGGACTACCACGAGGACCTCAGTCTCGAAGAGGGCCGCGAGGTCGCCATCCGCGGACTCAAGAGCGCGGTCGAGCGTGACACCGCCTCCGGGAACGGCATGTGGCTCGCCGAAATCACCGAGGACGGTGCCGAGATTAGCGACTACGAGGACTACGACGCGCCGCTGTAATCTGGAGTCGGTCGGGCAGTTCTGGCCCACTAAATTTTCTCAGTCCACGCGACCAGTAGTGGCGACTGCGGAAACGTCGGAAAGCGTGAAAGTCGGGAAAACTGGGAAATCGGGCCGCCGCTCAGTCCTCGCGCTCCATCTCGGTATCCCCGCGGCCGACCCAGTTGGCGAAGGTCCCCTCCAGTAGCGTCTCGGACTGCCTGTCGATGTACTGCTTCTGCATCCCGTGGACCGCCTCCTCGAAGCTCTCGCCGTCCTCCAATCGCTCCCTGACGCGCTCTCGCTTCCAACTCGCGGGAGTCAGTCGGTGGCGGGCGCGCTGGCGGAGCGGGTAGAGGTACTTGGCGGCCTGCTGGTCGCTGAGGCCCCGCAGTTGGAGACCGTCCTTGGCGTGGGCGAAGATGTCCTCGTAGACGCGCTCGTGGTCGGTGGTCTCCTTGCCGTCGTTGGTAATCCAGTAGAGGTCGGCGTCGAGACCCTCCCGCATGGCGTCGTAGAAGTTGTCCTTGGCGACCACCCAGTCGAGGTGCCGGACCGGGTGTTCGCGCCGGAACATGGATTCGAGGAGTCCGGCGAAGGCGGCCTGAAACGCGATGGAGTCCCTGACGGTGGGTTGGGCCGCGATGGGCCGGAACTCGATGCGGGCGTTGGCGGCCGACCGGGTCGCCCCGCCGAAGACGGGCCGGACCCACCGCCAGTAGGTGCCGTGCTTGTGCCGGAAGTGGGCGAACTCGTCGTCGAAGCGGTCGGTGGTCGAGACCGGCATCGGGACGATGGTCCGGTCGGCGGCGATTCGCTCGACGGCCTCCTCGACGCTCCCCACGTCGCGGGGGAACCGCACCTTGTCGGGGTCGTCGCCGTCCCGGTTCAGCACCGTCTCGAAGACGCTGATGCGATGCTCGTCCCACCCGTCGGCAAGAATCTCCTCGGGGTCGGCGTCGGGTTCGTAGAGGTCCGGCGGGAAGAACGGCGAGTTGACCCCGAGCGCGAGCAGAGGTCCCGCGATGCGGACGGCGTACTGGAAGTAGGTCGGCAGGTCGCGGGCGTGGGGGACCTGATAGTGGGGCTGAATCGAGGTGATGAGGCTCTCGGGCATCACCGTGTCGGCTTCCAAATCGACGTGAGGAGCCTCCAGTTTCATCCCGGCCCGCGCGTCGGTGTTGGCCATCGCGTGGTAACGCACCGAGTCGCTCATGTTCGAGGCGATGCGGACGCCGCGGTCCTCGACGCTGGTGGTCAGGTACTGGCGGGCGCTCTCGCCCTCCGGCGGGATGGTCCACATGGCGTCGCTGACCAGTCGCATCCCCTCGGCGGCGGTCCGGTCCTCGGCGGCCGAGAGGCGGGCCTTGACCTCGGCCTCTTGGGCCGCGAGTCCGTGGGTGTTCAGCGGTTGGGGACTCGTGGACATCTCGGCGTTGTGCAGACCGAGTTCCTTCTCGAAGCCGATGAGGTCGAGGAGGCGTCGGGGGACGCGCCGGAGCGCGGCCGTCTCGGCGTCCACCGCGTAGAACTCGTACTCGAAGCCGATGATGGCTTGGGGGTTGTCGAACGTCCCGGCGTCTACCTCCTCGACGATGACCTCGGCGTCCTCTTCGACCCGTGCTTGGAACTGTTCGGGGTCCACCGAAAGCACGTCTTCGACCTGCCCTGCGAGGTCGGACTCAGGCATACGCGGTACGTCGAACGCGGTTCCCTTCAAAGCACGGGCCAGCGTTTGCTACGCGGTATCGTCCGACTCGCTCGGTTCGTGCTGACGAGTGACTGGCCTCGGCCCGAGACCCCGCGCGACCCGGAACAGCGCGAGGTCGAGGAGCGCGAACAGGCATCCGACGATAGCCCCGACGACGAACGCCAGAAGCGACCCGACGCCGCCGAACGCGAGGTAGTAGGCGACGCCCGCAATCGTCACCGTCGAAGGCGGGAACACCGCCGCGAACAGGAGCATCCAGAGGAAGAGGACGCCGTCGACCCCGGCCCACTTCCCGGCGGTGCCGACGACGACCGACGCCCGGACTGACGCCGAATCGGTCCCGGCGTCGGCAATCGCGCGGAACGCTCGGCGGTTGGTCCACCACGTCGCCGCCCAGAGGCCCAGATAGAGCGTGAGGCCGACGGCCGTGTCGAGAGCCGAGAGGAGGTCTCCGAGCGGACCGGCGAGATAGAGCGCGGCGACCAGCAGGGCGACCAGCGCGGCGGTGTGGAAGGAGGCGAGCGCCCAGACCACGAGTGGGTCGTCGCCGACGCGGTGGAGAGCGAGGAGGTCAGACTCCCCGGCGAGCGAGTCGGCGTTTTCAGCCATGGGCCAGCACCTCCGCGAGCGTGACCAGCAGCGCCAGCGACACCGCAGTCGCGCCGTAGCCGACCCGGAGCGTGCGAGTCGTGGCGCTCGCCAGGGTCGAGGCGTTCAGCTTTCGACACCGGACGACCGCGAGCGTCCGGACCAACGAGGAGGCCAGCAGTCCGAGGACCAGCAGGAGTTTCACGGCGAAGACGGTGCCCCAGTCGGTCTCGGCTGGCGGGACGGCGGGCGCGAGGCTCCCGAGGTTGCCGACGCCGGTCATCACGAGGAGTGCCGCCGCGGCCCAGAATCCGGCCTCGTAGACGCCCGCAATCTCGACCGCGGCGTCGGGTTCGACCGCCGACTCGCCGACGCCGGACCGGCGGGCGAGCCACCAGACCGCGACCGCGCCGCCGACCGCGAGCGCCATGGCGAGGACGTGGAGCAGGCGAACCGCGAGCATTCAGGTCTCCTCCCGCGAGGTCGTCGGAGCCGATAAAACCCGCTCCTCGGGTTCTGTCGGGGCGGTTCGCGGCCGCACCGGGTTCATGGGCGTGGAGGGAGGGCATCGTTCGGAGTAGCACTCCTCGACTCGAAAAGTGTTGCTCCTCGGAGAGCTACGAGAGATGAGAGGTCTGGCGTAGAATCCTCTCGAACTCACCCGGCGCGCGTGGTGTTTTTGAAGTAAAGTCGGCGCGCGCTGGCGCGGCTTCCGTGCCGCGCCATCGGCGCGCGAGGTTGTCGGGAGCGTAGCGACCGACTGCTCGGCAGACACGGTTTGTCTGCCGGTGGACGAGTGAACGACCGAGCGTAGTGAGGGAGTGAACGAGGAGGTTGGGGCGGTGTGAGGTCCGCGGTCGCGGTGTCTGCGCGAACGAAGTGAGCGCAGGCTCGGAAGACGCGGTTTGTCTTCCGGTGCTGTGCGGTAGACTCCGAGGCTTCGGCAGTAGCTAGCTTATTTCAGTCTTCCACCTCACCGCTCTCCCTACCTCACCACTCTTCCTCTCTCACCGCGCTCCCTCTTTTACAGTCAGCAACCTCCTCGCCGCCTTCCACCTCGTCCCGGAATCAGCCTCCAAACTACCGGCTAGAGACCAGTAGAGGGTTGCTAGAAACAACTATACCTATTCTAAACAAATAATTAGTTGTCCCTAACCCAAGTCACACCGAGAGTCGGACTATTTAAATCCGAACAGTAACTACTCCCGAGCGATGGAATTCGGGGAGTTCGCGGACGCGGCGGCCGAAATCGAAGAACTGAGCGCCGACACGGAAATCGCACAGCGAGTGACGACGCTCTTTGAAACATCGAGCGACGACCTCCCCGTGCTGGCCCGGTTCGTGCAGGGTCGAGTCTTCCCGGCGTGGTCGTCCAGAACGCTCGACATCGGGCCGAACTACTGCTACGAGGCCATCGCGCGAGCGGCCGGAACCAACGTCTCGGCCGACGACGTGGAGGAGAAACTCGCCGACGTGGGCGACATCGGCCAAGTCGCCGCGAGCTACGACTTCGGCGGCCAGCGGGGCCTCGGGGCGTTCACCGGCGGCGGAGCAGGGGGCGGCGGAGCAGGAAGCGGCGGGTCGGGCGGCGGAGGGAAAGACCTCACGGTCGCCGAAGTCGCCGAGGAACTCGACGCGCTCGCCGACGCCGAGGGGTCGGGGAGTCAGGACAAGAAAATCGACATCCTGTTCGGCCTGTTCAACCGCGCCGACGGCGACGAGGCCCGGTATCTCGCCCGCCTCGTCCTCTCGGAGATGCGCATCGGCGTCGGCGAGGGCACCGTCCGCGACGCCACCGCCCAAGCGTTCGAGGTCCCGGCCGAATCGGTCGAGCGCGCGCTGCAGGTCTCGAACGACTACGGCGAAGTCGCTCGGGTGGCCCGCGAGGAGGGCCAGTCTGGCCTCGACGCGATGGACCTCGAACTCGGTCGCCCGGTGCAGGCGATGCTCGCGCAGGCCGGGACCGTCGGCGACGCGCTGGACGACTGGGACGAGGCCGCAATCGAGTGGAAGTACGACGGCGCGCGCGTCCAGATTCACCACGACCCCGCGGGCCTCGACTGGGCGGGAGGCGACGGAACCGGCGCGAGCGACCCCGAGTCGCGCGAGGTCGCGGTCTTCTCGCGGAACATGGAGGACGTGACCGACGCGCTCCCCGAAGTCGTCGAACACGTAGAAAAGCATCTCGACGACCCCGCGATTCTGGACGGCGAGGTCGTCGCCACCGAGGACGGCGATCCGCTCCCGTTTCAGGAGGTCCTGCGGCGCTTCCGCCGGAAACACGACGTGGAGCGCGCCCGAGAGGAGGTCGAGTTGGACCTGTTCGCCTTCGACTGCCTCCACGCCGCTGGCGAGGACCTGCTCCGGACGCCCCTGCCCGAGCGCCACGAGCGACTGGAGGGGGTCCTCGACGCGGGCGTCTCCTCGCTCTGGATTTCCGACGACCCCGAGGAAATCGCCGACGTGGAGGCCGAGGCCCTCGACGCGGGCCACGAGGGCATCATGCTCAAGAACCCCGATTCGGACTACTCGCCGGGTCGTCGGGGGAAAAACTGGCTCAAGCGAAAGCCCGACGTTGAGACCCTGGACTTGGTGGTCACGGGCGCGGAGTGGGGCGAGGGCCGCCGGGCGAGTTTCCTCGGCACCTTCCTGCTCTCGGCGCGCGTCGGCGAGTCGGGCGACGAGTTCGAGACCCTCGGCAAGGTCGCCACCGGTATCACCGACGAGGAACTCGCCGACCTGACCGAACTGCTCGAACCCCACATCCGGACCCAAGAGGGGCAGGAAGTCGAAATCGCCCCCGAAGTCGTCTTCGAGGTTGGCTACGAGGAGATTCAGGCGTCGCCGACCTACTCGTCGGGCTACGCCCTGCGCTTCCCGCGATTCTTGGGCGTTCGAGAGGACAAGACCCCCGAGAGCGCGGACTCGCTGGAGCGCGTCGAGCGATTGGCCGAAGAGCAGTAGATATTTCTCCGGGTTTCGGTTTCGGGAACCGCACTGTACTTTCGGCTTCGGGAACCGCACTATACTCCCGGCGCGCGGGGGTGCGCGCAGAACTGCGCGCACCCCTCGCGCGAGGGAGTCGGCCGCCTCTGGCGGCCGACGAGGTTGGGGAGGAGTGAGGTGCGGTCGCGGTTGCGGTGCGGTAAACGCCTCGGCTTCGGCGATAGCTAGCTCTGCTCCACTTCCCACCGCTAACCGCCGTCCACTATCTCCAAGAAAATTGCTCAAAACGGCACTGTCTAGTTACGCACCTCCTGAATCGGGGTGCGTCCATCGAGTGCTTGATGCGGTCGTTGTGCGTTATAATAGTGTGTAAACTGTACAAGCCACTCGCGGGCGCTTTGCTGACTGCCCACCC